>CAWGZQ010000006.1:0-876953 GCA_963827185.1 uncultured Actinomycetota bacterium | reverse complement strand
CTGGACCAGCCGAGTTTGCGCAGGTCAGCGCCCTTTTGCGGGGCCGGCACCCGGCGTGTCGCGGGTTCGCGCACCAGCCCCTAGGACCATCGGCGACAATTGCCCGCATGGCACAGGGCAAGCGGGCCGGCGCGAAGCCGAAACGCCACTTCCGCCCTGCCCTGCTCTGGCTCGCGGGAGGCATCACGCTGAGCGTCGTGGCCTGGGGTTTTCTGGTGTACGCCGCCATCGAGTTCGGCGGCGAGGCCCGCGACGGCAGATCCGCGGCCTGGTGGTGGCTGGCGGTCGCCGCGGTGGGTGCGGCAGCGTGCCTGTTCGTCGGCCTGATGCTGATCGCGCGACTGACCCGAGCGCTCGGGATCACCGACCCGCCGGAGCCGAAAACGCCCACGAGCCCAGCGGAACCGGACCCGCCGGCGCCCACCCCGGCCCGGGGGTCGTCCGGCCCCACGCCGGGTGGGCACCGCGCCGCTCGCTGAGCCTCGGGTTGGCCCGCGGGCGGTGAGTTAGGGACGGTTCCGGCCCGGGAAACCGGCCACAAGTCACCGCCCGCTGAGCCTGGGCCCGCGGGCGGTGAGTTAGGGACGGTTCCGGCCCGGGAAACCGACCCAAGTCACCGCTCGACCGCCGCTACCGGTCGGCGAGGCGTCGTACGAACTTCAGGCCCGACCAGGTGTCGTCGACGGCGGCCACCTTTACGTCGACGAAGCCGAGCTCGAGGCCGAGGTCGCGGACCTTGTTCTCGTCCAGGTCCGAGGCGAGGCCGAGGGCCTTCTGGGCCGACTTCTTCGGCCAGCACACCCAGACCATGCCGGCGGTCTCGGTGCGCTCGAACAGCTGCGGCAGTCGGCGTTCGAGGCTAGCCATCGTCGTGTGGAAGGTCAGCGTGATGTCGACCCGACGCGGGAGGCGGCGTACGACGTGGACCGCGGCCAGGTCGCCGAGGTCGAGGTCGTCCGGGGCGTCGTCGAGGAACAGCGCGAGGCCCGGCTTGATGCCGATCTTCGTCGCCAACGGCGTGCCTGAGTAGCCGGCCATCCGGGGAGCGTAGTTGCTGTCTGCTGCCGGGTGCGCCGCTCGACCCAGCGTGCGCAAAGGCGTCGAGGGGCGAGGCTGCTCGAGCCTCGCCCCTCGTCTTCCCCTGCTCGTCAGCCGGGGTCGAAGCGGCTGACGATGTCTTGGTGGCCCTACTCGGTCGGGACGCGGAGGCGCTGGCCGGCGGTGACCATGCCGGTCTCGAGGGCGTTGAGGCTCTTGATCCGCTCCACCATCGTGCGGGTGTCGCCGCCGTCGGCGGCCTCCGCGGCGATGTCCCACAGCGTGTCGCCGGTGCCGACCATGATCGTCTCGGTCGGGGTGGGGGTGCCGGACTCCTGGGTGCCGACCGCACCGGAGGCGAGCACGACGCCGAACGCCAGCACCGCCAGCAGCGCGACGGTCAGGACCGCCAGCCGACCACGACGGGTCAGGCGGTAGCTGGGCTGGTGCTGCGGGATCGAGATGGTGCTCATCTGGGGCTCCTGGGGAAGTCGGTGCCTGTAGTTCTAGTGGGGACCACCGACAGTGCTGCTGGTGGCCAGTCGATCAGAGGTTCGATCGAGCAGGTGTTCGAGAGTAGAGCATATGTTCGAACGAATTCAACCCCTGGGCCCGACACGCCCAATTCGAACAGGTGTTTGAACTTGGCCGCGAGTGATGGCACCCTTCCTGCATGGCCGACAAGCGCGCTTCCGACTCCGTCACCGAGCTCCCCGACGGTCCGCCCGACGCCACCGGGCTGACGCCGCGACAGCAGCGCGTCCTGCAACACATCAAGGACAGCATCGAGAAGCGCGGCTATCCCCCGAGCATGCGCGAGATCGGCCAGGCCGTCGGGCTGACCAGCTCCTCGAGCGTCGCCCACCAGCTGAAGGTGCTCGAGCAGAAGGGCTACCTCAAGCGCGACCCCAACCGGCCGCGCGCCCTCGAGGTGTTCCTGCCCGAGGTGATGGCGGCCCGGCGTTCGATCTCCGGCGCCGACGAGTCGACCTACGACGAGACCGGGATCGGCGACGCCCGCCCGGTCCCCACCCACGTGCCGCTGGTCGGCCGGATCGCGGCCGGTGGCCCGATCCTCGCCGAGGAGCGGATCGAGGACGTCTTCGCGCTGCCCAAGCAGCTCGTCGGCGACGGCCAGCTGTTCCTGCTCGAGGTCGCCGGTGACTCGATGATCGACGCGGCGATCTGCAACGGCGACTACGTCGTGATCCGCCAGCAGCCCACCGCCGACAACGGCGACATCGTGGCCGCGCTGATCGACGGCGAGGCCACGGTCAAGACCTTCCAGAAGAAGAGCGGCCAGGTCTGGCTGCTGCCGCACAACGCGGCGTACGACCCGATCGACGGGACGCACGCGACCATCCTCGGCAAGGTGACGGCCGTACTCCGCAGCCTCTGACCCGCCACGTAGGGTCGCGGGGTGTTCGCTTCCGCGCTCGCCAGCGCCGCCCTCACGCTCTCGGTCCTCTCGGCCCCGGGCACCGCCACCGAGCCTGAGCCGGGTTCCGTCGACGATCCCGGCTCGGCCGCGATCGAGGCGCTGGCCGAGGTGCGCGACCTGGTCGACGGCGCCACCGCACTCCCCCCGGGCGCCGAACCCGCGGCCGACCTGACGCTGGCGCTGCGCGACCTCGCGCTGCTCAAGGCCGAGCTCCCGCGGTCCCTGCAGCCGCGGGCCACCGGCTACCTGGCCCGGCCGACCGACGGGGACGGCGACCCCTACGGCGACGGATACGCCGTGCCGGAGGAGGAGCCGGCCTGCTCCGAGGTCGTCTGCGTGCACTACGTGACGACGACCGGCGACCAGGTGCCGGCGGGCGACGGCGACGACAACGGCGTACCCGACTTCGTCGACCTCACCCTGGAGACGATGACGCACGTCCACGGCGCCTACGTCGCCGCCGGCTACCGGGCACCCGAGTCGGACCTCGCGGCCGACAACAACGGCGGCGACGCGAGGCCGGACATCTACCTCGCCGACGTCGGCCGCAACGGGTACTACGGCTACTGCGCCAGCGACGAGGACCTCCGGCCCAACCAGCCCCAGACCACCTGGGGTTTCTGCGTGCTCGACAACGACTACCGGCGCGGCCAGTTCCCGTCGAACACGCCGACCCAGAACCTCCAGGTGACCGCCGCGCACGAGTACTTCCACGCCGTGCAGTTCGGCTACGACATCAGCGAGGACGGCTGGGTCATGGAGGCCACCGCGACCTGGGCCGAGGACGAGCTGTACGACGCCGTCGACGACAACGTCCAGTACCTGCGCTACGGACCGATGCGCCGCTCCGAGGAGTCGATGGACCAGTTCACCGGGCTCTTCCACTACGGCACCTGGAGCTTCTTCCGGTACCTCACCGAGCAGTTCCCCTACGCCCAGGGCGGGCTGCCGATCGTGGTCCGGGACCTGTGGCGGCGACTCGACAGCGCGACCGGTGCACCCAACGACTACTCGCTCCAAGGGGTGACCCAGCTGCTGCGCCGGCGCGGGCTATCGCTGACCGACGCGTTCGCCGGCTACGCGGCCGCCAACCGGATGCCGGACCGCCACTACGACGAGAGCCGGGCCAACAACTACCCGCACGCGCCCCTGGTCTCCACGACCTGGCTCACCCCCTCCAGGCGAAGCACCGACCGCACCCGGCTCGCGCTCGATCACCTCGCGGCCGGCACCCTGCGCTACCGGCCCGGCAGGAGGCTGGCCGCCGCCGACTGGAAGCTCCGGGTGATCCTCGACCTGGACCGACGCTGGAAGGGCACCGCTGCGGTGGTCACCATCAAGCCGCGCAACGGCGCACCCCGCACCAAGCGGGTCAGCCTCGACAAGTTCGGCGATGCCAACCCACGATTCGGCTTCTCCAGCAACCGGGTGAAGTTCATCGAGGTCACGCTGGTCAACGCCAGCGACGACTTCCAGTGCGACCGCGGCACGAACTTCTCCTGCGCGGGCCGACCGAAGTTCGACGGCTCCGTGCAGCAGATCAGGGCGCGGGCGTTCCGCCCCTGAGGGTGATCCGGGCTACTCGACCCGCGATGTCGCCAGTCGCTTGAGTGCGGCGCGGGCCACCTGCGGGTCGGTGGTCGGCCACATCGGGGGCAGGCTGGCCTTGAGGAAGCCGCCGTACCTCGCCGTCGCCAGCCGCGGGTCGAGTACGGCGACCACGCCGCGGTCGCTGGTGGTCCGGATCAGCCGCCCGGAGCCCTGGGCGAGCAGCAGCGCGGCATGGGTCGCGGCGACCTGCATGAAGCCGTTGCCGCCGGCCCGCTCGACCGCGCGCTGCCGGGCGCTCATCAGCGGGTCGTCGGGCCGCGGGAACGGGATCCGGTCGATCAGCACCAGCTGACAGGTCTCCCCCGGCACGTCCAGCCCCTGCCACAGCGACAGGGTGCCGAACAGGCAGGTGTGCGGGTCCTCCACGAACTGTTTGGCCAGCTCGGGCAGCTGCGCGTCGCCCTGGGCGAGCGTGGTGAGGTGCGGGAGGCGTTCGCGGATCGCCTCGGCCGCGGTCTCGGCGGCGCGCCGGCTCGAGAACAGCCCGAGCGTCCGGCCGCCGGCGGCGTCGACCAGCTCGGCGATCTCGTCGAGCACCTTGTCCACCAGGCCGTCGCGGCCCGGAGGCGGCAGGTGCCGGGCGACGTAGAGGATCGCCTGCTGGCCGTAGTCGAACGGGCTGCCGACGTCGAGGCCGGACCAGGGCAGCGCGTCGTCGTCGGGCTCGATGCCGACCTCGACCCGCTCGGCCGGCTTGAGGCCCACGCTGGTGGCCAGCGCCGAGAAGTCGCCGCCGAGCATCAGCGTCGCCGAGGTCAGCACCACGGTCTTGTCGGTGAGCAGCTTCTCGCGCATCGGCGCCCACACCTGCAGCGGCGCGATGCACAGCCGCGGCGGCAGCCGGTCGCTCCCCTCGGTCAGCCAGAGCACGTCGGACTCGGCGTTGGCGGCCATCCGCTCGGTGGTGGCGAACACCTCCTGCACCGCGCCGCGGGCCTGGGCGCGGCCGGCGTCGACCTCGCCGTCCTCGCTCTTGGGGTACGCCGAGATGCACGAGCGCGCCGCGTCCCGAACCAGCACCAACGCATCGGCGAGCTCCGCCGGCACCGTGTCGAACCGGCCCGGGTCGGCCTCGTTGATCGCGGCCCGGAGCGCGTCGGCGGCATCGGCGAGATCGTCGGCCTCCTCGCCGTCGACGTGCCGCTGCGAGCGCTTGGCCGCCCGCTCGACCTCGGCCGCGAACAGCTCGTCGGTGGCGGCCTGGGTCACCCGGGCCGTGAGCTCGTGAGCCTCGTCGATCACCACCACGTCGTAGTCGGGGATCATCGGCACGCCCTCGATCGCGTCGATCGCGAGCAGCGAGTGGTTGGTGACGACGAGGTGCGATCGGTGCGCCTTCTCGCGGGCCAGCTCGGCGAAGCACTCGGCGCCGTAGGGGCACTTGGCGGCGCCCAGGCACTCGCGATGGCTGACCGAGACCTGCCGCCACTCCTTGTCGGTGTGTCGGGGCGCGGTGTCCCGCTCGCCGGTGCCCTTGTCCTTGGTCTCCTGCTCGGCCCACGTGCGCAGCTCGAGGACCTTCTTGGCCATCGACCCCTCGGGTACGTCGACCAGCACGCCCTGGTCGTCGGGCACGCCCTCGCGGATCCGGTGGAGGCAGGCGTAGTTGGAGCGGCCCTTGAGCACGGCGTACGAGACATCGAGGTCGTCGCCCACCGCCTCGACCAGCCGCGGGATGTCGCGTTCGACCAGCTGGTGCTGAAGCGCCAGCGTCGCCGTCGCGACCACGACGCGGCGGTCGTTGAGCAGGCTCGGCACCAGGTAGGCCAGCGACTTGCCGGTGCCGGTGCCGGCCTGGACGAGCAGGTGCCGCCCCTTGCTCATCGCGTCCGCGACGGCCTCCGCCATCTGCACCTGGCCCGGTCGCTCACTACCGCCGAGTGCCTCGACCGCAGCGGCCAGCACCTTGCGGAGCTGGGCGTGGTCGGGCGCTGGCACCCGAGCACCCTAGTCGGGCGTGGCGACAGGGCCGCCCGACGGCAGGCGCAGCACGGTGACCGCGAAGTCGGCGCCGTCGTGCCAGGCCCGCAGGTCCCAGGTGGCGAAGCGGTGCTCGAGGGCAAGCCCCGCCTCCGCCACCGCCCGGTCGAAGCCGTCCAGCGAGAGTTCGCGGTCGACGTGGAAGCCGGTGACCACGAAGCCGTCCGGCTGAACGTGCGCCGCCACCCGGCGGAGTACGTCGACCTCGGAGTCGGGCGCGAGGAAGACCATCACGTTGCCGGCCAGTACGGCGCCGGCGAACGGCTCCTCATCGGCCAGGTCGAGCTCCGCGAGGTCGGCGACCAGCCAACGCGGTCCGGGATGGTCGGCCTCGGCGGCCTCGATCAGCACCGGGTCGGCGTCGACCCCGACCACCGTGTGGCCGCGCTCGTGCAGCACCGCACCGACCCGCCCGGGCCCGCAGCCGGCATCGAGGACGCGTGATCGCGGCGGCAGCATCGCGTCGATCAGCCGGGCCTCGCCGCCGAGATCCTCGCCCTCGGCGGCCATCGTGCGGAACCGGTCGACGTACCACTGCGAGTGCCCCGGCTTGGTGTCGGTCACCCATCGCGTCGGCTTGACCACGTACTCACGATAGGGGGTTACAACCCGGCCCCAGAGTTCTAGGTTGGGGAGAAATCCTCGGACTCTCGGGAGAGTTGTCATGTCCGCTGTCGAACGACGCACCTTGCTCAAGACCACCGCCGGAGCCGCCGTCGGCGGACCGTTCGCGGGGCTGGTCGCCCGCTCCGCCGGCGCCCACGTGCCACCAGCACGCGCCGGGCTGTTCCCGGTCGCCGACGAGCGCGACGGCACGGTGCGACTGCACCTGCCGAAGGGGTTCCGCTACCGGTCCTTCCACGACACCGAGATGCCGGTCACGCTCACCGATGGGACCGCGCTGCCCGGTCGCCACGACGGCATGGGCGCCTTCCGCGGCCCGGGACGCAGCGTGCTGCTGGTCCGCAACCACGAGGTCAACAACCCGGGTCCCGCGTTCGGCCCCGGCACGCCGTACGACGCGCAGGCCCGGGGCGGCACCACGACCATCCAGGTCACCCCGACCGGCCAAGTGATCCGCGCCTTCACCAGCCTGAACGGCACCATGATGAACTGCTCGGGCGGGCCGATGCCGTGGGGCTCCTGGGTCACCTGCGAGGAGACCGTCAACGGCCCCGACGTCGGTGCGGACTTCACCGGCGCCCCCAACGTGACCCTCACCAAGCCGCACGGCTACGTCTTCGAGGTGCCGGTCAGCGATCAGCCGGGGCGGGGGCAGTCGAACCGGCAGCCCATTCGCAGCGCCGGCCGGTTCGCCCACGAGGCGGTGTCCTTCGACCCGCGGGGCGGCCACCTGTACCTGACCGAGGACAACTTCGCGTTCCCGTCGGGGTTCTACCGCTACCGGCCGCCGCGGCACCCGATGCGAGCGCGCCGCCTGCTCGACGGCGGGACCCTGCAGATGCTCCGGGTCAAGGGCCACGACAACGCCCACCTGGAGGCGGAGCAGACCCCCGGCACCACCTACGACGTCGAGTGGGTGGACATCCCCGAGCCCGACGTCGAGTACGCCTACGTTCCCGGACAGCCGGCGCCCACACCCAACGACACCGCGCTGGTCCACGTCGGCGACCAGGGCCGGGCCCAGGGGGCCGCGGGCTTCTCCCGGCTCGAGGGGCAGGCCTACGACCGCGGCGTCGTCTACTTCACCTCGACCCAGGGCGGCGGCGCCGCCGAGAGCGGCCCGGACTCGGCCACCGGATACGGCAACGGATCCGGCCAGGTGTGGGCCTACGACGTGAAGCGGCGCACCCTGACCTGCGTGTTCCAGTCGCCGGGACCGCTGGTGCTCGACCTGCCCGACAACGTCACCACCTCCAAGCGCGGCACCCTCGTGGTGTGCGAGGACAGCAGCAACGACAACTTCATCCGAGGGCTCACCCGTCGCGGACAGCTCTTCGACATCGCCCTCAACCGGCTGACCAGCAGCACCGGCACGCACCCGCTACAACGACGAGTTCGCCGGCTCGACCTTCGACCCGACCGGACGCACCCTGTTCGTCAACATCCAGGCCTCGGCCGGGATGACGTTCGCGATCTGGGGGCCGTGGGGGCGGATCGGGGTCTAGCGGCCGAGTCCACCCAGCGCCGACGCGACGTACTCCCCGAGCTCGCGGTGACCGGCCTCGCTGAGGTGCAGCCGGTCGTCGAGATAGTCGAGGTCGAGCCCGCTGGTGCGGATGTACGTCACGCCGGCCGTCCGCGCGAGCCCGGCCAGCAGTCGGTCGACGCGCGGCACCTCGGCCGCCCGCGAGGGTGCGAGCACCGGGCCCACGACGACCACCTTCCGGCCGTCGAGCACCTGCATCAGCCGGGCGAACCCCGCGGAGATGTCGGCGGCGGGCTGGTCGAAGTCGTTCAGGCCGCCCTCGACCACGACGAGGTCGGCGCCGTCGCCGAGCGCCTCGGCCGCCCGGTCGGCGTACGACACCTCACCGCAGTCGCTGGCTCCGGCGCTGAAGCCCGAGCCGGAGTACGCCGCGACGTGCACCCGGCCCTCGAGCCGGGTCGTCCACGAGCGGGCGGCCGGGCGGTCCAGGCCGAGGCCCACGGCGTAGGAGTCGCCGATGACCACGACGCGGGGCCCGGAGCCGGTGTCCGCGACCGCGCGCGCGGCGGAGCCCTGGGCGAACCCGGCACAGTGCCGCGCCGCGTCGGCCGCCGCTGACAGGTGGAAGACCAGCAGCGAACCCGCCAGCAGGACGGCACTCAGCAGCGCCACGAGCGGCATCCGGGCCGCGCTCCCCCGATGGATCACCGTAAAAGTGTGCGACCTCGATCCGGGTCCGCGTAGCGAATTACCGGAACTGCCGGGCTGGGCTCAGACGGCGTACGCCGCCAGCTCGCCGGCCAGCGCTTCGTTGGCCCGGCCCTTGACGACGGTGCCGTCGGCGGTGTGCTCCATCGAGGCGATCTCGCCCTGCTGGTGAATGCGGTTGATCAGGTCGCCGCGTTCGTAGGGGAGCAGCGCGTGGAACTCGACGTCGGGCCGCGGCAGCTCACGCTCGACGGTGGCGATCGCCTCCTCGATGCCCTCGCCGGAGTGGGCGCTGACCACCACGGAGTGCGGCTCGCGCTGGCGCAGCCGGGCGAGCACCATCGGGTCGGCGATGTCGGCCTTGTTGATCACGACGAGCTCGGGGACGTTGGCGGCGCCGATCTCGGCGAGCACCTCGCGGACCGCATTGAGCTGACCCTCGGGGTCCGGGTGGGAGCCGTCGACGACGTGCAGGATCAGGTCGGACTCGGCGACCTCCTCCAGGGTGCTGCGGAACGCCTCGACCAGCTGGTGCGGCAGATGCCGCACGAACCCCACGGTGTCGCTCATCGTGTAGACCCGGCCGTCGGCGGTCGTCGTACGTCGCGTGGTCGGGTCGAGCGTCGCGAACAGCGAGTCGTCGACGAGCACGCCGGCCCCGGCGAACCGGTTGAGCAGCGAGGACTTGCCGGCGTTGGTGTAGCCGGCGATCGCGACCGAGGGGATCCGGTTGCGGCGGCGCTCGTTGCGCTTGGTCTCGCGGGTGCCGCGCATCGCCTTCAGCTCGCGGCGCAGCTTGGCGATCTTGTCGTTGATCCGGCGCCGGTCGGTCTCGATCTTGGTCTCACCGGGGCCACGGCCACCGATGCCGCCGCCGTCGGCGCCGACCCGGCCACCGGCCTGCCGGGACAGCTGGCCGCCCCAGCCGCGGAGCCGCTGCTTCATGTAGTTGAGCTGGGCCAGCTCGACCTGCGCCTGGCCCTCCTTGGACTTCGCGTGCTGGGCGAAGATGTCGAGGATCAGCGCGGTCCGGTCGACGACCTTGACCTTGAGCCGGTCCTCGAGGTTGCGCAGCTGGCTGGGCGCGAGCTCGCCGTCGCAGATCACGGTGTCGGCGCCGGTGGAGATCACCAGGTCACGGAGCTCGTCGACCTTGCCGCGACCGACGTACGTCGCCGGGTCCGGCTTCTGCCGGCGCTGGTAGACCGCCTCCAGCACCTCGGATCCGGCGGTCTCGGCGAGCAGGGCGAGCTCGGCCATGGAGTTCTCGGTGTCGGTGACGGTGCCCTCGGTCCACACCCCGACGAGCAGCACCCGCTCCAGGCGGAGCTGGCGGTACTCGACCTCGGTGATGTCCTCGAGCTCGGTGCGGAGCCCGGCCACCCGGCGCAGCAGGTGCCGTTCGGCGAGGTCCATCGCCCCGGTCGTGGGGTCGACCCGAGCCCCGGGGGGCTCCTCGGGGTCCGGGCCGTCGGCGTAGCCCGACTCGAACTCCTCGTCCTCCCAGGTGTCGGTGGCGGTGAGCTCGTCGTCGAGGTTGAAGTCAGGTGCGTTTGTCATTCGGCCTCCAGCGTACGTTTCGCTTGCTCAAGGCGGCGAACGCTTAACGTTCGAGGGTGCAACTCCCCCCGATCCCGGCCGGCGTACGACTGCTCGGCCTGTGCGGTGCGCCGGGAGTGGGCAAGTCGACGATGGCCGCGGCGCTGGCGGCTCGGGACGGCGCGGTGGTGGTGCCGATGGACGGCTTCCACCTGCCGCAGGCCGAGCTGGTGCGGCGCGGGATGCGGGACCGGATGGGGGCGCCGGACACGTTCGACGCGGAGGGGTACGCCGCGCTGCTCGGGCGGGTGCGTCGGCGCGAGGACGTGCTGGCGCCGGCGTTCGACCGGGTGGTGGAGGAGCCGGTGCCGGGCGCGATCCGGGTGCCAGCGGCTGCGGGCCTGGTCGTCACCGAGGGCAACTACCTGCTGCTCGACGAGCCGCGCTGGGAGGCGGTCCGGGCCCAGCTGGACCAGGTCTGGCACCTGGTCTGCGACGAGTCGGTACGCCGCGAGCGGCTGGTGGCCCGGCACGTGGAGTTCGGCAAGAGCGCCGCTGAGGCGGAGGCGTGGGTCGCTCGGGTCGACGACGCGAACGCCCGGCTGATCGAGGCGGCGGCGTACCGGGCGGACGCGGTCGTCGCCCTCGGCGGCGCGCCGTTGTAACGCACCGTTACATCGTCCATCGACCCCGTAAATGGGTGTGGTGGACAAAGTAACGGTGCGTTACATATTCGCCATCCGCACAACCTGCGCAACCGCATAACTTGCGCCTCCGCACTTTCTGCGGCAAACTCGAGGCCATGAAGCCCGATCCGCAGCAGCTCGCCGCCGTACGTCGTTCGCTCGAGGCCGCCGAAGACCTCGAGCCCGACGCGGCGCTCCCCCACCTGCGCGCGGCCGCCGACCAGCTCACCGAGCTGATCGACGAGTCGATGGCGCAGGCAGTGCTCACCGGCAAGGCGAGCCTGCGATCGGCCGGAGTGCAGGCCGGGCTGTCCGAGAACGCCGTCGGCCCACGCCTGGCCCGCACCCAGACACTCGGCGCCTACGCCAACGACGACGGCCGGGTCACCGCAGCCGCGGTGGAGCGGGCCAAGTACGACCACGAGTCCGGGTCCCCACGACCCGCCCCCGCGCCGCCGGCCAAGCCGATGCGGTTCAAGCCACGCCGACCCACCACCTGATCAACGAGCCGAGGAGCCAACACATGACCGACCAGAACCTCACCCACATCTACCTCCTGCTCGACCGGTCCGGGTCCATGCAGTCGATCAAGACCGACACCGAAGGTGGGTTCGCCGCTTTCGTCGAGGAGCAGAGGCGCACGCCCGGTGCCTGCCGGGTGACGCTCGCGCAGTTCGACAACCACTACGAGGTCGTCTACGCCGACCGGCCGATCGCCGACGTACCCGCCCTCGACCTGCAGCCGCGGGGCAGCACCGCCCTGCTCGACGCGATGGGTCGACTGATCACCGAAGCCGGTGCCCAGCTCGCCGCGCTGACCGAGGCCGACCGACCTGGCACGGTGATCGTCGCGATCATGACCGACGGCCACGAGAACGCCAGCCGAGAGTGGACCCACCCCGCGATCAAGGCGCTGGTCGAGCAGCAGACCGGCCAGTGGGGCTGGCAGTTCCTCTACATGGGCGCCGACCAGGACGCGATCGAGGTCGGCCGCAACATCGGAGTCGCCCCCGCCAATTCGGTGACCTACGGGCGCGGCAAGAGCCGCGACGTGTTCGCCAACATCTCCGACAAGGTCTCGAGCGTCCGCAACGCGCGGGCCGCCGGCGACCTGGCTGCGCCGATGCCGGCGTTCACCGAAGAGGAGCGGCGCGACCTGGGCTGAGATTTCCCCGGCCGACCGGGGAAACCTCGCCTTGTCAGGCATCACGTTGGCTGACAAGGCGAGGTTTCGCCCGACCCGTGTTACTTGGGGGGCATCCTGATGCCGCCGTCGAGGCGGACCACCTCGCCGTTCATGTAGGAGTTGGTCAGGCACTCCATCACCATGCTGGCCAGCTCATCCGCGGTGCCGAGGCGCTTGGGGAACAGCACGCTCTGGCCGAGGTTGGCCTTGAACGCCTCGGAGTCCGGGCCCTCGCCGTAGATCGGGGTGTCGATCAGACCGGGGGCCACGGTGTTGAGCCGGATGCCGGCCGCGGACAGATCGCGGGCGACCGGCAGGGTCATCCCGACGACGCCACCCTTGGAAGCGGAGTACGACGCCTGCCCGATCTGGCCGTCGAACGCGGCCACGCTGGCCAGGTTGACGATCGCGCCACGGCAGCCGTCTTCGTCCGGGTCGTTCAGGCTCATCGCGGTCGCGGCCTGACGGACCATGTCGAAGGTACCGATCAGGTTGATCTGGATGACCTTGGTGAACGCGCCGAGGTCGTGGGCCGACTCGACGGTCCCGTCGCGGCCGATGGTCCGCTGGGCCCAGCCGATGCCGGCCGAGTTGACCACCGCGCGGATCGGCGCGATGTCGGCGGCCGCCTTGACCGCGGCACCGATCTGCTCGGTGTTGGTCACGTCGACCTGGGCGAACACGCCCTTGATCTCCTCGGCGAGCGCCTCGCCCTTGTCGGCCTGAAGGTCGGCCACCACGACGGTGGCTCCGCTCGCGGCGAGCCGGCGGGCAGCGGCGGCCCCGATGCCCGATGCGCCGCCGGTCACGATGGCAGATGATCCGGTGAGTTCCATGCGCCGGAGCGTAGTAGGTCGGCCGCTTCGTCGAGCTGGGGCGGTCGAGCGGTGAGTGAGGAGCGGTTCCAGGGCGGCGAACCGACCCTAGGTCACCGCTCCCCCGTCGACCCCGGCTCAGAGCGAGGTCGTCCCGCGCGCCACGATCACCGCGGGGCCGGTGAGCAGCACCCGGTCGTCGGCGGTCCGGGTCACCGCGAGCGTGCCGCCCGGTACGTCGACCCGGTACGTCGTCCCGCCCGGCGCGTCGTCGGCGAGCGCGGAGGCGACCATCACCGCGGCGGCGCCGGTGCCGCAGGAACGGGTCTCGCCCGAGCCCCGCTCGAACACCCGCATCGCGACGTGCGCCGCACCTCGCCGGACCACGAACTCGATGTTGACGCCCTCGGGGTAGAGCCCGGCGTCGTAGCCCGGCTGGTCGTGGAGCGGTCCGACGTCATCGAGCGAGTCCACGAACGCGACCGCATGCGGGTTGCCCAGATCGACGTGCCGCGCCGCCCAGCGCCGCGAGCCGACGGAGACGCTCGTCTCGCCGAAGACCTTGGCAGCGCCGATGTCGGCGGTGATCCGATCGCCGTCGAAGGTCAACACCTTGACCCCGTCGCGGGTGCCGATCGGCACCGGCTGGGTGGGGTCGACCAGGCCCTCCTGGGCCAGGTGCAGCGCAAAGACCCGGATGCCGTTGCCGCACATCTCCGAGAGCGATCCGTCGGAGTTGCGGTAGTCCATGAACCACTGGTCGCCCTCCGGATCACTCGCAGTACGCCGTCGCCGCCGATGCCGGCCCGCCGGTCGCACAGCGCGCGGACGCGCTCCGGGCTCAGGTCGCCATGGATAGAGCCGTCGTGGTCGGGCAGCAGCACGAAGTCGTTCTCGGTGCCGTGACCCTTGAGGAAGGGGTACTCATCCATAGAGGCCCCGGCGGTAGTTCTCCGGCTGGTAGTACTCCTCCAGCTCGCGCCTCCGAGCGGTCGTCCGGCTCGACGGTCCGCGCGATCACAGCACGCTTCGGCACCACGCCCTCGGGATCCCAGGTCTCCGGCTGCCACAGCCCGGAGCGGAGGAACGCCTTCGCGCAGTGGAAGAAGATCTGCTCGATGTCGACCACGATGGCCAGCACCGGCCGGTGCCCCTTGACGACCATCTCGTCGAAGAACGGGGCATCGCTCACCAGCCGGGCCCGGCCGTTGATGCGGAGGGTGTCGCCGCGGCCGGGGATCAGGAAGTTCAGTCCGACGTGCGGGTTGACCAGGATGTTGCGATAGCCGTCGGCGCGCCGGTTGCCGGGACGCTCGGCGATCGCGATGGTCCGGTCGTCGATGACGTGCACGAGGCTGCCCGCAGGGTCGCCCTTGGGCGACGCGTCGCAGTTGCCGTCCGCATCGGAGGTGGCGAGCAGGCAGAACGGCGACGCCGCGAGCCAGTCGCGGTCGAGGTCCACCAGCTCGACGCGGTCCTTGTCCTTCGCCCGCTGGGTGGGCTCGCCGAGGAGCTCGACCAACTGGTCGACCGAGGTGATCTCGGCGTACTGCGTCGGGGTCTGCCTCACCCCTCCACGGTACGGCGTCGGCTACCTCCGCCGCACGACGAGTGCCGACCCTCCGCCCCGGCGTACCGGCTCCGCGACGGCGATCACTCGCCCGTTCCGGCGGAACTCGATACCGGTTGCGGCCCCGATCTGCGCCTGGCTGGTGAACGCGTCACCGGCCGGCACCAACGTGTGCCCGTAGGGCGTCAGGAGATCCTCGTAGGCCTCGATGAATTCGGGCTCGGCCGTCACGTTGGTGGTGTTGCGCTGGGTGGCCCGCGGCGCGGCGAGCGCCTCGGGGATGGTCATCCCACGGTCGATCCGGTTGAGCAGGATCTGCAGCACCGTGGTGATGATCGTCGAGCCGCCGGGCGAGCCGAGCGCCAGGAACGGCTTCCCCTTGCGCAGCACGATCGTCGGCGACATCGAGCTGCGCGGCCGCTTGCCGGGCTGGATCCGGTTGGGGTCGGCCTCGTCGTAGATCGTGGAGAAGTCGGTGAGCTCGTTGTTGAGCAGGAAGCCGCGCCGGGGCACCACGATCCCCGAACCACCGGTCTGCTCGATCGTGAGCGTGTACGACACCACGTTGCCCCAGCGGTCGGTCACGGTGAGGTGGGTGGTCGAGACGCCCTCGGTGTCGGTCTCGACCGAGCCGGTACGGGTCGGTGCAGGGCACTGTCCGTCGTAGGCCATCACTTCGCCGGGCGGGACCGGCTTGGGCGCCGCCTGGTCGGGGTCGAGCTGGCAGGCCCGCTCGTTGGCGAACTTCTGGGAGAGCAGGTCGCTGACGGGCACGTTCACAAAGGCCGGGTCGCCGAGGTAGGCGCCTCGGTCGGCGAACGCCAGCGCGCTCGCCTCGAGGTAGTGGTGCAGGGCGTCGGCGTCATCCATGCCGGCGAGGTCGGCGCCCTCGAGGATGTTGAGCGCCTCCCCGACCGTGGTGCCGCCGCTGGACGAGGGCGCCATCCCGAACACCCGGTAGCCGCGGTAGCCGATCGCGGTCGGCCGCTGGATCCGGACGGCGTACGTGCGCAGGTCGGCGCGGGTCATCTTGCCGGGTGGCACCGGCAGCGTGGTGTCGTCGGTGACCGGTGGGCGCCGGACCGCGTCGACGATGTCCTGGACCACCTTGCCGCGGTGGAAGAGCCCGGGGTGCCGGCCGAACGCGCGGTAGGTGCGGGCGAGGGCGGGGTTGCGGAAGCGGGAGCCGACCTCGGGCAGGCCGCCCTTGAGGAACAGCCGCTTGCTCGAGGTGAACGCCGCGAACCGCTCCGCGTTGTCCTCGGTCTGCTCACGGAAGGTCTCGTCGACGACGAACCCGCGCTTGGCGAGCCAGACCGCGGGCTCGAGGACCGCTCGCAACGTCCGGGTGCCCCACTTGTTCAGCGCGGTGGTCCAGGTGTCGGGCGTTCCGGGCACCCCCACCGAGACGCCGCTGGTGACCCGCTCCGGTGAGAACGGGTACGGCTCGTCGGTCTCCGGGTCGATGAAGGCGTCCTGGGGCATCGCGGCGGGCGCGGTCTCGCGCCCGTCGATCGTGTGCACCCGACCCGACTTGGCGTTGTAGTAGACGAAGTAGCCGCCGCCTCCGACGCCGGCGCTGTAGGGCTCGGTCACGCCGAGCGCGGCGGCCGTGGCCACCGCGGCGTCGACCGCGTTGCCGCCGCGCTTGAGGACGCGCAACCCGATCCTCGACGCGTTCGGATCGACGGAGCTGACCGCGCCGCCCTTGCCCACGGACGTGGGCGTCTTGGGCGGTCCGGGTTCGTAGGCAGTGCCAGGCGCAGGCCGCCAGGGCCAGGCGGTGCGCCCGGCGGAGCGCCGATGGCCGGGGCGGTGACGCCGGCGCCGGCAACGGCGAGTGCGAACGAGCAGCTGACGGCGAGCAGGGTTGTACGTCGACGCATGGTCGGCCTCCCGAGAAAGAGCCCTTACGTTGCTGGTGGGGCCACCTTACGGCAGGCCGGGATGCTGCTTCGCCATGTACGGGACCAGCAGCGTGCGAGGCATCACCTGCGCGAACTGGGCGACGATCCGGTTGGCGACGCCGGGAACGACGACCGCGCGACCCTTGTCGAGGCCGGCTACGGCGGCCTTGGCGACGTCCTCGGCGCTCACCCACATGACCGAGGGCAACAGGTTCTCCTGCTCCTCGGTGAACCCGGCGGCCTGCCCGAACCCGGTCTTCACCGGCCCCGGGCACAGGGTCGTCGCGGTGACGCCGGTGCCGCGGAGCTCGCCGATCAGGCTGTGGGTGTAGGAGAGCACGAACACCTTGCCGGCGCCGTACGCCGCCTGCCCGGGCAGCGGCTGGAACGCCGCCGTGGACGCGACGTTGAGCACGGCGCCGCGGCCGCGGGCGACCATGCCCGGGAGGAAGCGCGTACACAGATCGACCACCGCGACCACGTCGAGCTCGACCATCGCTATCTCGGCCTCGGGGTCGGCCTTGGCGACCGCGCCGAGCGTCGAGAGGCCGGCGTTGTTGACCAGGATCTCCGGGGTGGCACCGAGCGCGGTGACCCGGTCGAGCAGCTCGGCCCGGACCGCGCGGTCCATCAGGTCGGCGGCGAGGACGTCGGCGGTGCCGCCGGCCGCGGTGATCTCGTCGGCCAGCGCGGCGAGCTTGTCGACGGACCGGGCCACCAGGGTGACCCGTTGGCCGCGGCGGGCCAGGTCACGCGCGATCTCGGCCCCGATGCCGGAAGAGGCGCCGGTGACCACGGCGGTGCGGTCGGGAGCGGGAGCGGGAAGGGGCATGCTCGGTGAATCTACTCAGTTACGCGGACCCACGACCTCGTATCTCGCACAGGCGAACGCCTGGTTCTGCGCCAGCTCGACCAGGCGCAGGTCGAACGGCCGCGGGAACAGCGGTCGTCCCGCCCCGAGCGTGACCGGCGCGACGTACACGATCAGCTCCTGGAGCAGCCCCGCCTCCGCCCACTCCGCGGCCAGGGCTCCCCCACCGACCATCCAGATGTTCTGGTCGCCGGCCGCCTCCGCGATCGCCGCGTAGTGCTCGGCCGGGGTACCGGCCACGAACGTGATGTTGTCGGCGGCCGGCTCGAGCTCAGCGTGAGTGAACACCCAGGTGGGCTGGGTGTAACCCCACGTGTCGCCGGTCCGCTCGTTGTGGGCGAGGACCCACTCGTAGGTCGTCCGGCCCATCACGATCGCGCCGACCGTGTGGATGAAGCTGTCGTAGTTGAGCGGGCCGTCCTCGTCGTTCTGCTGAACGAACAGCCACTCCAGGGAGTCGTTCTCGTCGGCGATGTAGCCGTCCAGGGTGGTCGCTGTGTAGAAGGTCGCCTTGGTCATTGCGGGCTCGTGTCCTCTCCTCGTCGTCGGCGCAGCCAGCTGATCGGGTCGCCGTCGCCCACCTCATGGCCGCCGGCGCGGATCAGGTGCCGGGCCAGCTGCCGGCGGTGGGCGGCGTACTCGAGGACGTGCGCGATGACGCCACTCATCTGGAAGCTCTCGGGCGGGTCGCAGAGCGCGTCGATCAGCCGGTCGTCCCAGCCGCCGCGACGCTCGATGTCGCGGACGAACGCGAGCCACCGCGGCGCCACCGTGTCGTGCCGCTCGATGAGCGCCGCGGGGTCGTCGCCGGTGGGGGTCGGGAAGTCCTCGCCCTCGACGGCCGCCAGCCAGACCTCCTTGGTGAAGATCAGTCGCTCCAGCACCGCGCCGACCGACGCCTCCTCACCGTCCCAGCTGGTCACCTGATGGCCGGGCATCCGGGACGCGCGGTAGTGGTCCTCGGGCAGCTGCTTGGCCAGGTCGAGCAGCTCTCGCGTGTCGTCGAGGTCGTGCTGGACGAGCTGTTCGGTGAGCGGGCTCATCGGCTGCTCCTTGCTGTGCACCCACAGCGACAGGGGTGGATGGAAGTGGATCCCGTTCGGGGCGGGGAGCCAGTGGCTCGTGTCGTCCGGCAGCGCGCTGGGCGCGTGTCCGAAGGCTCGCGAGAAGGCGCGACCGAAGCCCTCGACGGACTCGTATCCGGCCGCGAACGCCGCGTCGGTCACCGACATCCCGCGCCGGATCTGCCAGGCGGCGCGCTCGAGCATCACCCGTCGCCGCATCGCGACCGGTGGCTCGCCCGCATCGCGGGTCAGCCTCCGGGTGAAGTGGTACGGCGAGGAGTAGGCGCCGCCCGCCATCTCGGTGAGGTTCCGATGCTCCTCGTCGAGCACCGCGTCGAGCAGCTCTCGGAGCCGGTCGCGGCCTGGCTCGGTCATGGACTCAGTCTGGACCGACCTACCCCGGATGCGCCCGACCGATCTTGCGCACCAAGTCCTCGGCACGCTGGGCGCGGTCGTCGGCATCCCAGGGGATCCAGAGGATGCGCGGGTCCTTCTTGAACCACGACTCCTGACGGCGGGCGAACTGACGGGTGGCGATAACGGTGCGCTCCTTGGCCTCGTCGAGCGACAGCTCACCGGCAAGGTGGGACATCACCTCGCGGTAGCCGATCGCCCTTGCTGCGGTGCGGCCTTCGGCCAGGCCCTCCCCGAGGAGCCGCTCGACCTCGGCGACGAGCCCGGCCTCGAACATCGCCTCCACTCGCTCGGATGATGCGGCGATCCAGGGTGGCGCGATCGATCGCCAGGCCGACCTGGATGGTCAGCGGGTCGACGTACTCGAGGCGGGGCAGTGCGGCACTGTACGGCCGGCCGGTGATCTCGACGACCTCCAGCGCGCGGACGATCCGGCGGCCGTTGTCGGGCTGGATCCGTTCGGCCGCCTCCGGGTCGACGGCGGCCAGTCGCTGATGCAGCGCTGGGGCGCCGACGCGGTCGAGCTCCGCCTCCCAGCGGGCCCGGGTCGACGGGTCGGTGCCCGGGAACTCGAACCGGTCGAGGATCGCGCGGGTGTAGAGCGCCGAGCCGCCGACGAGCACCGGGATGCTGCCATTTTCGCGCAGTTGCGCCGCAATGACCCGCGCCCAGCCCTGGAACTGCGCCACCGTCGCCGGTTCGCGTACGTCGAGTCGGTCGAGCAGATGGTGCGGGATGCCGCGCCGCTCCTCGAGTGCGAGCTTCGCCGTACCGACGTCCATGCCGCGGTAGACCTGCATCGCGTCGGTGTTGACGATCTCGCCGCCCAGCCGCTCCGCGAGATCGAGGGAGAGCTCGGTCTTGCCGGACGCGGTGAACCCCACGACGGCGACGATCGGCACGGACTCAACCACGGGTCTAGTGTGGCGGGAAGGGAGCATGACCCGACCGATGGAGGTTGCGATGGGATTCCTGGACAAGCTCAAGGGCAAGGCGGCCGATGCGGTCGACAAGCACGGCGACAAGATCGCCGACGGGATCGACAAGGCCGCCGACGTGGCCGACAAGAAGACTGGCGGCAAGCACAGCGACAAGATCGACTCGGGAGTCGACAAGGCCAAGGACGCGCTCGACAAACTCGACGGCAAGGGCGACGACCTCAAGTAACCCGGTGATCAGTCGCTTCGTGGTCGTGCCGGCGTCGTACGTGTTCCTGCTGCGCGACGGGACGTCCGGCACGGAGGTGCTGCTGCAGCTGCGGCAGCACACCGGCTACATGGACGATCACTGGGCCGCCGCCGCGGCCGGTCATGTGGAGCGCGGGGAGACCGCGTTCGACGCCGCCCACCGGGAGGCGGCCGAGGAGATCGCGGTGACCGCCCTCGACCTGGAGTTCGTCACGGCGATGCAGCGCACCCAGCACGCCGAGCCGATCGACGAGCGGATCGACTTCTTCTTCACCGCCCGGCACTGGTCGGGCGAACCGCGCATCGTCGAACCGGAGAAGTGCGCCGAGCTGCGCTGGTGCCCGCTGGACGCGCTGCCGGAACCGGTGGTGCCGCACGAGCTGGACGTGCTGCGCGGACTCCGATCGGGTACCACCACGGCGTACTCCACCTACGGCTTCTGAGAGGCAGCAGATGACAGGCAAGGACCTCGGCCCACAACCCGAGCCACAGATCGAGCCCGGTGAGCCCAACCCGGGTGGAGCCGACGCCGTCGACGCCACGGACGGGGTCGACGGTGAGCACGCCCAGCCGGACCCGGAACCTCGAGACCTGGATCCGGACAACAACCCGGCGGTCGAGGACGCGCTGCCCGACGAGATGAAGCAGATGGAAGACACCTCGACCGAGGCCACCGAAGACGACGAGGGCGAGAGCGACACCCCAGGCGAGGACGAGTCGCCGGCATGATGAGGATTGAGTACGACGTCACCGACTGAGGCCGGGCGAGCGCAGACCATCAGCGGAACGCGTCGTCGATGGTCTCCCGGCCGGTCCGGGTGCGATCGAGGAACGCCGTGTCGCCGGCGAGCAGCTCACGGGCCGCGTCGACCAGTCCGGTGAGCGCGTTCCACGCGAAGGCGCCGCCGACCGAGATCCGAGCGACGCCCGCCTCGGCGAGCTCGGCTGGAGTCGGGCCGCCCTTCAACAGCAGGATGTTGACCGGTCGGTCGACCTCGGCGCACAGCGTCTTGATCTCGTCGAGGTCGGTGAGGCCGGGCGCGAAGAGCACATCGGCGCCCGCCTCCTGGTAGGCCTGCAGCCGGGCGATCGTGTCGGCGAGGTCGCGGCGGCCGTGCAGGTAGTTCTCGCAGCGCGCGGTCAGCACCAGGTCGCCCGACGCCTCGACGGCGGCTTCAATGCGCTCCTTCGCCAGGTCGGCGGCATAGATCGGCTCGTCGCCGCCGGGGCGATGGTCCTCGATCGAGCAGCCGGCCAGCCCGACGTCAACCGCGTCCTGGACGGTCTCGGCGACCCGCCTCGGCAGGTCGGAGAACCCGTTCTCCAGATCGGCCGACACCGGGATCGAGACCGCCTGAACCAGCTCGCTCGAGTGCGTGATCGCCTCCGCACGATGGACGTCGCCGTCGAAGCGACCCAACGTGGCGGCGTACCCACTGCTGGTGGTCGCCACCGCGGAGTAGCCGAGCGAGGCGAGGATCTTGGCGGAACCCGCATCCCAGGCGTTGGGGAGCAGCAGCGGGGCGCCGGGCACGTGCAGGTCGAGGAACGAACGCGACATGCCGGGAACGTTAGCCCGGCCCGGTGACCGCCCGTGTCACCCTCGATTCATGGACGAGCTCATGCTGCTGGGCGAGGAGCGGCTCTGTCCCGACTGCGGGACCGAAACGCTGTTCCTCCCGGTCGAGGTCGAGGCCTGGGTCTGCACCGAGTGCGACGTCGCCGTCCCGGCCTCGGCTACGCCGGCTGCCTGAGGGTCGGCATCCCGAGCGAGACGCCCGGCGGCTGAGCCTGGCGGGCCTCCCACGCATCGCCGGACCGGGTCGGTCGTACGTCGATCACCGGGCCGTCGGCGACCAGGTGGTGCGGGGCGGCATAGGTGATCTCGACGGTGACCAGGTCGCCCGGGCGGATCTGCTCGTCGCCGGGCGTGAAGTGCACGAGCCGGTTGTCGGGGCCACGGCCCGAGAGCCGGTGCGAGGCGGCGTCCTTGCGACCCTCACCCTCGCTGACCAGCAACTCGACCCGGTTGCCGACAAGCCCCTGGTTCTCCTCCCAGGCGACGTCGTTGACCAACGCGGCCAGCCGCTCGTAGCGGTCCTTCACCACGTCGGCCGGTACCTGGTCGGGAAGATCGACCGCGGGGGTGCCGGGTCGCTTGGAGTACTGGAACGTGAAGGCCCCCGCGAACCGGGCCCGGCGGACCACGTCGAGGGTCGCCTGGAAGTCGTCCTCGGTCTCGCCCGGGAAGCCGACGATGATGTCGGTGGTGATCGCCGCCTGGGGCATCGCGGCACGGACTCGCTCGATGATGCCGAGGTACTTCGCCTGCCGGTAGGACCGACGCATCGCCCGCAGCAGCCGATCGGACCCGGACTGCAGCGGCATGTGCAGCTGGGGCATCACGTTGGGGGTCTCGGCCATGGCTGCGATCACGTCGTCGGTGAACTCGGCGGGGTGCGGCGAGGTGAACCGTACGCGCTCGAGGCCCTCGATCTCCCCGCACGCCCGGAGCAGTTTCGAGAACGCCCCGCGGTCGCCGAACTCCACGCCGTAGCTGTTGACGTTCTGGCCCAGCAGCGTGACCTCGCTGACGCCGTCGGCGACCAGCGCACGGATCTCGGCGAGGATGTCGCCGGGTCGGCGGTCCTTCTCCGTGCCGCGCAGCGACGGGACGATGCAGAACGTGCAGGTGTTGTTGCAGCCGACCGAGATCGAGACCCACGCGGCGTACGCCGATTCGCGCTTGGTCGGCAGCGTCGACGGGAACACCTCGAGCGACTCGAGGATCTCGACCTGCGCCTCCTCCTGAACGCGGGCCCGCTCGAGCAGCACCGGCAGCGAGCCGATGTTGTGAGTGCCGAACACGACGTCGACGTACGGCGCCTTGGCGGTGATCGTGGAACGGTCCTTCTGAGCCAGGCAGCCGCCCACCGCGATCTGCATCCCGGGGTTCGCGGCCTTGATGGGGGCCAGGTGGCTGAGGTTGCCGTAGAGCTTGTTGTCGGCGTTCTCCCGCACCGCGCAGGTGTTGAACACCACCACGTCGGGGACGGCGGCCCGCTCGCCCTCGGAGGGCGCCTCGACCGGGGTGTATCCCGCGTCCTCCAGCAGCCCGGTGAGCCGCTCGGAGTCGTGGACATTCATCTGACACCCGTAGGTGCGCACCTCGTACGTTCGCGTCATGACCGGAACAGGCTACGTCCGAGAAGCCGCCGAGACGAAAGGAACGATCCGGGTAAAGGCCTAGTCACAGTCGAGTGACGGACATAGCCCGAACGGACCAGGTGCGGCTAGGGTCGCGAAGCATGACGCTGCTGGAGGAGGGCCGGCCGACCCCTGAGACCGGTGCGCCGCTTGTCGTACTCGACGCGGTGAACAAGTGGTACGGCGACCTGCACGTGCTGCAGGAGATCAACCTCTCGGTCCAGACCGGCGAGGTGGTCGTGGTGATCGGGCCGTCGGGATCCGGGAAGTCGACGCTGTGCCGAGCCATCAATCGGCTGGAGACCATCGACAAGGGCACCATCAAGCTCGACGGCAAGGACCTCCCCGAGGAGGGCAAGGCCCTCGCGCAGCTGCGGGCCGAGGTCGGCATGGTCTTCCAGAGCTTCAACCTGTTCGCGCACAAGACCATCTTGGAGAACGTCACGCTCGGGCCGATCAAGGTGCGCGGTCAGAGCAAGGCCGACGCGCAGAAGCGCGGCCGGGAGCTGCTCGCTCGGGTCGGCATCGAGCAGCAGGCGGACAAGTACCCCGCGCAGCTCTCCGGAGGCCAGCAGCAACGCGTGGCGATCGCGCGGGCGCTGGCGATGGAGCCGAAGGTGATGCTCTTCGACGAGCCCACCTCCGCGCTCGACCCGGAGATGATCAAGGAAGTCCTCGACGTCATGGTCGACCTCGCCAAGGGCGGCATGACGATGGTCGTGGTCACCCACGAGATGGGCTTCGCCCGCACCGCCGCTGACCGGGTGGTCTTCATGTCCGAGGGCGCGATCGTCGAGGAGAACACCCCGGAGGAGTTCTTCACCAACCCCCAGAGTGATCGTGCCAAGGACTTCCTCGGCAAGATCCTCAAACACTAAGGAGATTCAGAATGCGCTTGAGAAGGTTCACGGCGGCTGCGGCCGCTCTCGTACTTGCCGGTGCGTTGGCGGCCTGCGGCGACGACGACTCCGAGCCGGAGGTGGTCGAAGACGCTGAGTTCGCGGCCGGCACCACCATGGCCGAGATCCAGGCGGCCGGGACCATGACGATCGGCACCAAGTTCGACCAGCCGGGCTTCGGTCTGCTCGGCCTCGAGGACGTCCCGGAGGGCTTCGACGTCGAGGTCGCCAAGATCATCGCCGGCGCCATGGGCATCTCCGAGGAGGAGATCGAGTGGACGGAGACGCCTTCCGACATTCGCGAGCAGGTGATCGAGGACGGCGAGGTCGACATGGTGGTGGCGACGTACACCATCAACGAGGAGCGCGCCCAGCGGATCACGTTCGCCGGCCCCTACTACGAAGCCGGCCAGATGCTGATGGTGTCCTCCGACAACGACGCCATCTCCGGACCCGACGACATCGCATCCAACCCGGACAGCAAGGTCTGCTCGGTCACCGGCTCGACCCCCTCGGAGAACATCAAGGAGTACCTCGCCGACACTGACCAGCTGGTGCTGTTCGACGTCTACGACAAGTGTGCCGACGCGCTGCGCACCGGGCAGGTCGACGTGGTCACCACCGACAACGTCATCCTCGCCGGCTTCGTGAGCGAGTCCGACGGCGACTTCAAGCTGGTCGGCGAGCAGTTCACCGAGGAGCCCTACGGCATCGGCATCGAGAAGGGCGACGTCGCGTTCTGCGAGTTCATCAACGAGACGCTGGCGGCCAACGAGGACCAGTACACCGCGGCCTGGGAGCAGACCGCTGGACAGGTCGAAGGCAGCGAGACGCCGGAGCTCCCTGAGCCGGCGCCCTGCGCCTGACCCGTTGTCGACACCGGTCGCGGTGGCGCACCCGCGCCACCGCGACCGCCTGACCTGAAGGGAGCGCGGTGGAACCCGTCTTCGACAACCTGGACCTCTACTGGTCCGGGTTCCTACGCTCCCTCGGCTTGTGCCTGTGGGGACTGGTCGGTTCCCTGGCGCTCGGCACCTTGATCGCGGCCTTCCGCGTCTCACCGACTCCGGCACTGCGTGCGTTCGGCACCGCTTGGGTCAACATCCTGCGCAACTGCCCGCTGACCATCGTGCTGTTCTTCATGGCGTTCGGGCTGCCGGAGATCGGCATCAACGCCGACTACTACGTCTTCGGCGTGACCGGTCTGATCCTGTACACGTCGGCCTTCGTCTGTGAGGCCGTGCGTTCGGGCATCAACTCCGTCTCGGCCGGGCAGGCCGAGGCGGCGCG
This sequence comes from uncultured Actinomycetota bacterium, assembly GCA_963827185.1. Classification (GTDB taxonomy): domain Bacteria; phylum Actinomycetota; class Actinomycetes; order Propionibacteriales; family Nocardioidaceae; genus Nocardioides. The sequence continues at coordinate 851,430 of CAWGZQ010000006.1, read as the reverse complement.
GGCCATCGGCCTGACGTTCCGGCAGTCGCTGGGCTCGGTGATCCTGCCGCAGGCCTTGCGCAGCTCGGTGCCCCCGGTCGGCAGCGTGATCATCGCGATGTTCAAGAACTCGGCCGTCCTGGGCGCCTTCGGAGTGGGCCGTGACCTCTACAGCGTGGGCAAGGACCTCACCAGCGCCCAGGGCTACAGCTACATCCCGGTGCTCACCGGCGTCGCGATCGGCTACCTCATCATCACGCTCAGCGCCGGGTTCCTGCTCGGCCTGATCGAGCGGAAGGTGGCGATCGCGCGATGACCAACGTCCTCTACGACGAGCCGGGGCCCAAGGCCCGACGGCGCGCGCTGATCGGCACCATCATCGCCACCCTGGTGATGGCCGCCATGGCCTACGTCGTGGTGCGTCGGCTCTACGATCAGGGGCAGTTCGACTGGGAGCTGTGGGGGCCGTGGCTGGACCCCTCCTTCGAGGAGTTCCCGCTGGTGTGGGACCTGGTCCGCAAGGGCGCCATCGCGACCTTGACCGCGGCGGCTCTGGCGATCGCGGCCTCCCTGTTCGTCGGGGTCCTGCTCGGCATGGCCAGGATGATGCTGGGCCGGCTGGCGCGGATCCCGGTCATCGTGTTCATCGAGCTGTTCCGTGGCCTGCCGGTGATCATCACGATCGTCATCGTCTGGCGGGCCACCATCGAGCTCGGCATCGACGTGGGGCCGCTGCCCGGGGTCAACGGTCTGTGGTACCTCGTGGTGGGGCTGACCCTCTACAACTCGGTGATCATCGCCGAGATCCTCCGCGCGGGCGTCGCCTCCCTTCCTGCGGGGCAGGGCGAGGCCGCCCGGGCGATCGGGATGAGGGAGGGGCAGGTGATGCGGGGCGTGCTGCTGCCGCAGGCCTTCCGGATCATGCTGCCCGCGCTGATCAGCCAGCTCGTGGTCATCCTCAAGGACACCTCGCTGGTCGCGCTCCTGGGCTTCTATATCGAGCTGCTCCGGCGGGGCAACCAGATCGGCCAGGTCCTCGACAACCGGATCCAGTCGCTGTTCATGGTCGGCGCGATGTTCATCATCATCAACTACGCGCTCTCCCGGCTCGCGGTCTGGGTGGAAGGACGAGTCAGCCGTGGCCAGTCCGGCGCCAACGTCCAGGCGGTCGACAACGTCGTGCCGGCTACCTGACTCGTAGCCACGGGGGCCACCCCTCGTTGAGGTGGCATGTGCGAGCACCACGCCCTGGACCGACGCGCCGTACTGCTCGCCGGAGCAGGCATCACGACGACCGCGGCGCTCGCCACCGTGACAGCGCCGGCGAACGCCGCGGGCACCGCGACCATCGAGTTCGCCGGCACCTTCACCGGGATCGGGACTCCCGACTGGCACTACCTGCCGTTCGAGGTGCCCTCAGGTGTGCGCGCGATCTCGGTGGCCTACGACTACGCGTCGACCAGCACCGGGCTCGGCTTCAGCGTCAACGTGATCGACATCGGGCTGTTTGACCCGTCCGGCCACGAGCTCGGCAACGCCGCGGGCTTTCGAGGCTGGTCCGGCGGCGCCCGCAAGGACTTCCGGGTCGCCACCGACTCCGCCACCCCCGGCTACCTCGCCGGCCCGATCGATCCGGGCACCTGGCGAGTGATCCTCGGACCGGTAGCGATCGTCCCGCCCGGCGTCTCGTGGACCGTCACGGTCACTCTCGAGTACGGCGCCCCCCAGGGCCCGGCGTTCGTGCCGAACATCGCGCCCCGGCGGGTGGCCGGGACCGGCGCCGGGTGGTATCGCGGCGACCTGCACACCCACACCGTGCACTCCGACGGGAGCCACACCCAGGCCGGCCTGGTCGCCGCGGCCCGGGCGGCGGGGCTCGACTTCATCGGCTCCTCGGAGCACAACACCAGTTCCGCCGGCCTCACCTGGGGCGCGCACACCCCCGCCGACTTCCTGGTCATCGTCGGTGAGGAGGTCACCACGCGGGTCGGGCACTGGCAGGCGATGGGGCTCCCCGCCGGCGCCTGGGTCGACTGGCGCTACCGGTCCCGGGCCACGATGGGGCAGCAGGCCCACCTGGTGCGCTCGCTTGGCGGCACCGTGATCGCCAACCACCCCTGGGCGCCCCTGCCCGGCAGCCTGTGGGGTTTCGGCTTCGGGTTCGCAACGGTCGACGCGATCGAGATCTGGAACGGCCCGTGGACCCTCGACGACCAGGTCGGCGTCGCGGCCTGGCACGCGATGTTGGTGCGCGGGAAGTTCAAGCCGGTCATCGCCAACTCCGACAGCCACCACTCCGGTCAGACCGTCGGCCAGGCCCAGACCGTCGTGTACGCCAAGACCCTCTCGACCTCCGCGGTCATGGACGGCATCCGGCGCGGCCGCGCGTGGCTGGCCGAGTCCTCGGCCATCGACCTCCGGTTCGAGGCCAGGCGGCGCGGCACCACGGTCGGGATCGGCGAGCGGCTCCCGGCCCGGGGCGTCGACCTGGTCGACGTACGCCTCGAAGTGTCCGGAGCACCGAACTGCATCGCCCAGATCATCGGTCCGCTGCTGCCGATCGGCGGGGCCCTGATCGGAGCCGGCGGCGAGACGACGGTGACGGCCAAGGTGCCGGCCGGGTTGGCGAAGTTCGTGCGGGCCGAGGTACGACGGCTCGACACCCCACCGGCCATCAACCCGCTCGAAGGCGTGCCGGCACTGGAGATGGTCGCGATGACCAACCCGATCTTCGTTGGCGGCGGGTAGCCGCTACTTCTTCGGCGTCACCCAGAGCTTGATGACGCCCTCGATGACCACGGTGCCGTCGTCGCGGACACCCTTGACGCGGACCGGCAGGTCGGGGTTGTCGGAGGTCCACTGCTCGGGGTCGGTCTCGGCGGAGCAGGTGATGTCGCTGGTGGCCTTGGCGGTGTAGCTGACCTCCATGCCCTTGGGGATCCACCGCTTGTCGCTCGGGATGGTCGCCTCGGCGAGCGCACCCATCGCGGCCTCCAGGCCGTTGCACAGCGCGATGGCGTGCACGGTGCCGAGGTGGTTCTTCACGCCGCGGCGCTTGGGGATCACCAGCTCGGCGTGGTTGGGCCGGATCTCGGTGAACCGGGGGTGGATCGACCCGAAGTACGGCGCCCGCTGGCTGAAGGCGAACGAGAACGCGCGACTCCCGACGACGGGTCCGAGCACGGGGATTCCGTTGAGGCGCTTCCACATGGAGAGAACCGGGGACTGGGGCATCCCGCCATGCTACCTGCGGGTAACTTTCCTTGGCACGCACATGTTGCCCGCGTCACGTGGCCACCTGGCGGGGCCGCGCTCAGGCCAGGGACAGAAACAGCTTCTCGAGTTGCGCGATGTGTTCCTCGGCGTCGTCACCCACGTCGTCCATCGCGGACTTCATCTGGACGACAAGGATGGCGAACCCTGCTCGATCAATAGCCGACGAAACAGCCTTCAATTGATGGACGATCTGCTCGACCTCGCGGCCTTCCTCGATCATCCGCAGCACGCCCGAGAGCTGGCCTTGAGCTCGCTTGAGCCGGTTGACCACGGCCGGTGAGGCTGTAACCACGTGCGACATGGCGGTACCTCCTGCCGGGCGATGTTGCCCACACAACGCCCGGGGATTCCCCGGGTTACGCACATGTTGCGAGCAGATTGACAGCCAGGCGGGAAGGAGCCTGACGACGACGCCGGCGCCAAATCCGCGTGGTTGAGGGCTATTGCGACCGTCGCGCCACCACGAACACCCGGCGGAACGGGAGGATCACCGCTCCGTCGCGCTCGGGGTACGCCGCCCGCAACCGAGCCCGGAACTCCCGCTCGAACTCGGGGCGGAGGTCCTCGGGCAGCGCTTGGAGGGTGGGTCGGGCCCCGGTGCCGCTGACCCAGGTGAACACCGGATCCTCGCCGGTGAGGACATGCAGGTAGGTCGTCTCCCAGGCGTCGACCTCGCAGCCCAGGTCGACGAGCGCGTCGAGGTAGGTGCGCGGGTCGTGGGCGGAGGGTGCCGCGACGCCTCCGGCGTGGGCGTCGTACGGCGGTGTGGCGGCGAGCTCGGCGCGGATGGCGTGGCTCGGCTGGTCGACGTTGTGCGGAACCTGGAACGCGAGCCACCCGCCCGGGCGGACCGCCGCGACCAGAGCGGGCAACAGGTCGAGGTGGTCGGGGATCCACTGCAGGGTGGCGTTGGAGATCAGTACGTCGACGGGCTCGGCCGGCTGCCAATCGCGCAGGTCCCCGACCCGGAACTCGAGCTCGGTCTGCGCGACGCGAGCCTGGGCAATCATCTCGGGGCTGCTGTCGACACCGCGCACCTCGGCGCCGGGCCAGCGGTCGGCCAGCAGCGCGGTGAGGTTGCCCGGTCCGCAGCCGAGGTCCACGACCGTGGCCGGCGCCTCGGCATCAACCCGGGCCAGCAGCTCGACAAACGGCCGGCCGCGCTGGTCGGCGTAGATGAGGTAGCGGTCGGGATCCCAGGTGTGCGGCATGTGCCTATGATCGCCGAGGTTTATCTTGATGTCAAGATTCTCGACTGCTGGGGTACCATCGCTCCATGCGGGACGAGGTCGACGAGCTGGTCGAGGCGTGGGAGCGCGAGCGCGACGACCTCGACCTGGGCCCGGTCGCCGTCTTCAGCCGGATCTCGCGCCTGGCCCGACACCTCGACCTCGCTCGTCGGCAGGCGTTCACCGAGCACAGCATCGAGTCATGGGAGTTCGACGTGCTCTCCGCGCTGCGGCGCTCCGGGCCGCCGTACGAGCTCTCGCCGGGGCGGTTGCTGCGGGAGACCCTGGTGACCAGCGGAACCATGACCAACCGGGTCGACCGGCTGGCCGGGCGCGGCCTCGTGGAGCGCTCCCCCGACCCCGCCGACCGGCGCGGCGTCATCGTCCGGCTCACCCCCGAGGGCAAGACCGCGGTCGACGGAGCGTTCGAAGCGCTGCTCGAGGCCGAGCGGGAGCTGCTCGCCGACCTGCCCGCGCGGGAGCAGAAGCGTCTGGCCGGGCTGCTCCGCACCCTGTTGTCGCCGTTCTCGTGAGGCTGTTTCCGGGATAGTCCGCCGCGCTCGGCACCCCTTTTCGACCCACCCGGGGTGCCGGGGAAGGCGGACTACCCCTCCGGCTAGCCCTCCAGCAGCTCCGACGTCTCCAGCCAGTCGAGCTCGATCGCGTCTCGCTCGGCAGCGAGGGTGACGAGCTCGGCGCTGAGCTGGGCCAGGCGGGTGTAGTCGCCTGCGTGCTCAGCGATCGCGGCGTTCAGCCTCTGCTCCTCCGCGGCGACCCGGCTCAGCTGCTTGTCCAGCCGGGCCAGGGTCTTGCGGGCGGTGCGCTCCTCCGCGCTGCCCGGAGCGGCCTTCTGGGGGTGCGCATCCGGCGCAGTCGCGGCCGAACGACGGACCGCGGCAGCGGAATCCTGCTCCACGGCTGCCACAGCGGCGGCGAGCTGAGTCCGACGGCGCTCGAGGTACTCGTCCACCCCCCGCGGCAGCATCGAGATCTGCCCGTCGCCGAGCAGCGCCCACACCGAGTCGGTGACCCGCTCGAGGAAGTACCGGTCGTGCGAGACCACCACGAGGGTGCCGGGCCAGCCGTCGAGGAAGTCCTCGAGGACGTTGAGGGTCTCGATGTCGAGGTCGTTGGTGGGTTCGTCGAGCAGCAGCACGTTGGGTTCGTCGAGCAGCAGCCGCAGCAGCTGGAAGCGACGCCGCTCGCCACCCGACAGGTCGCCCAAGCGCGCGGTCAGCCGGTCACCGGTGAAGCCGAACCGCTCCAGCATCGCGCTCGCCGAAATCTCCCCGTCGGCGGTCTTGGTGATCCGCCGGATCGACTCGACCGTCGCCAGCACCCGCGCCTCCGGGTCCAGGTCGTCCAGCGCCTGGGTGAGGTGCTGGATCGCGATCGTCCGGCCGTGTCGAACGCGACCACGTCCGGCGCCAGCTCTCCGGAGAGCAACGCCAGCACCGACGACTTGCCGGCGCCGTTCACGCCGACGATGCCCACCCGGTCGCCCGGTCCGAGCCGCCAGGTCGCGTGGGAGAGCAGCTGCCGCGGCCCGCGGGTCAGGTCCGCGTCCTCGATGTCGATGACGTCCTTGCCGAGGCGCTGGGTCGCGAACCGCTGCAGTTCCAGCCGGTCTCGGGGCGGCGGGACGTCCTCGATCAGCAGGTTGGCCGCGTCGATGCGGAACTTCGGCTTCGACGTGCGCGCCGGCGGCCCGCGCCGCAGCCAGGCCAGCTCCTTGCGCACCAGGTTCTGCCGGCGACCCTCGATCGAGACCGCCTGCCGCTGGCGCTCGGCCTTGGCGAGGACGAACGCGGCGTACCCGCCCTCGTAGGCGTCGACGACGCCGTCGTGCACCTCCCAGGTCCACTGGCACACCGCGTCGAGGAACCATCGGTCGTGGGTCACCACGGCCAGCGCCGACGTACGGCGCACGAGGTGGTCGGCGAGCCAGGCGACCGCCTCGACGTCGAGGTGGTTGGTCGGCTCGTCGAGTACGACGAGGTCGTGGTCGCCCAGCAGCAGCGCGGCCAACGAGCAGCGCCGGCGCTCCCCGCCGGAGAGCCCGAGCACCGCCCGGTCCAGCTCCACGCCGGCGAGCAGGGTCTCCACGATCTCGCGCAGCTGAGGGTCGGCGGCCCACTCGTGGTCGGACCGGCCGCCGAGCACCGCCTCTCGAACGGAGTGGGTGTCGACGAGCTCGTCGCCCTGGTGCAGGTAGCCGATGTGCAGGCCGCGGGACTGCGAGACCCGCCCGGAGTCCGGGGGCTCGAGCCCGGTCATGATCTCGAGCAGCGTCGTCTTGCCGTCGCCGTTGCGCCCGACGATCCCGATCCGCTCCCCCACCGAGATCCCGAGGGATACGTCGGTGAGCAGCGGGCGCACGCCGTAGGACTTGGAGACGCGCTCCAGGTTGACCAGGTTGCTCACTAGACGTACTCCACCACGTGCGCCCCCGCGACCGGCCCGGTGGCTATCCGGACGCCGGTGCGGCCGGCTTCGGTGAGCCGCTCGACGACGTCGCGCGCCGCATCGCGGTCGCGGACCAGACCGAGGTACGTCGGCCCGGACCCGGACAGTACGGCGGCCTCGGCGCCCGCGTCGATGAGCGCGGTATGGGTCGCGGCGAGGTCGGGGCACAGCCGGTGGGCGGGGTCCTGGAGGTCATTGCGGAGCGCCCGGCCGATGTCGGGGTACTCGACGTCGGTCCAGTCCGGCGCCGGGCGTCCGGAGCCGATGCCGGGTGCCGCGTCGAACTCGGCATACACCAACGGCGTCGACAGCCCAGCGTGGTTCGGGACCACCACCCACCACAGCGACGAGTCGTCGGGCAGCGGGGTGACCACCTCGCCGCGGCCGGTGCCGCGAGCGGTGCCGCCGACCAGCGCGAACGGCACGTCGCTGCCCAGTTCCGCCGCCAGCGCGAGCAGGTCGTCGTCCCGGGTGTCGAGCGACCAGAGCCGGTCGAGGGCGATCAGGGTCGCCGCCGCGTCCGCGCTGCCACCGGCCATCCCACCGGCGACCGGGATGCCCTTGGCGATGTGCAGGTGCGCGGCGCGATCGATCCCATGGTGCCCGGCGAGCAGTCGGCCGGCGCGCATGGCGATGTTGCGGTCGTCGAGGGGTACGCCGGCGAGATCGACGTCGTCGGAGGCGGCGGTCACCGACCAGGTGTCGGCCTCGGTGGCGGTGACGTCGTCGTAGAGGCTCACCGCCTGGTAGATCGTGTCCAGCGGGTGGTAGCCGTCGGGCCGCAGGGAGCCCACCGACAGCACCAGGTTGATCTTCGCCGGCGCGCGCACGGTGATGCTCTTCCCGGCGGTCACGGCAGCGCCTCGGCGATCCGCGCGAACTGCTCGACGGTCAGCGACTCGCCGCGCGCCAGCTGATCGACCCCGGCGGCCTCGAGCGCCGCCGACGCCGCCTCGGCGGAGCCCGCGAGGTCGCGCAGCGCACCCCGCAGCACCTTGCGGCGATGCGCGAAGGCCGCGTCGATGACCGCGAACACCCGCTCGCGGCTGGCGGTGGTGGCGGGCGGCTCGCGGCGGGTCCACGCGACCAAACCGGAGTCGACGTTCGGCGCCGGCCAGAAGACGTTGCGGCCGACCGAGCCCGCCCGTCGTACGTCGGCGTACCAGGCCGCCTTGACCGACGGGATGCCGTAGGTCTTCGAGCCCGGGGGCGCGGCCAGCCGGTCGGCGACCTCGGCCTGCACCATCACCAGGCCGCGCTCGAGGGAGGGCAGCAGCGCCAGCAGGTGCAGGAGCACCGGCACGGACACGTTGTAGGGCAGGTTCGCGACCAGCGCAGTGGGCGCCGGCCCGGGCAGGTCGGTGACCCGTAGCGCGTCGGCGTGGACCATCTCGAACCGGCCGGCCCGGTCGGGGGCGTACGCCGCGACCGTCTCCGGCAGCAGCCCGGCCAGCTGGTCGTCGATCTCGATCGCCACCACCCGGTCGGCGATGTCCAGCAGCGCCAGGGTCAGCGAGCCGAGCCCCGGACCGACCTCGAGGACGACATCGGTGCCCGTGATGCCCGAGTCGCGGACGATCCGCCGCACCGTGTTGGGGTCGATGACGAAGTTCTGCCCGCGCTGCTTGGTCGGACGCAGGTCGAGGCGCTCCGCCAACAGACGCACCTCCGCCGGCCCGAGAAGTCTCGGACCGGCGGTGGGTGTCATGCGGTTGAGGTTAGTGCGCGCTACCTCGGCAACCCGAGCTTGGCCGCGCAGCCCGGCCAGGCGCCGTACCCACCCGACGCGTCGCGGAGCTTGGTCGCGATCGCGATCTGGGTCTCGCGGGAGGCGTTGCTGGGCAGTCCGGTGCCGCCGTAGGACTGCCAGGTGCCGAGGTTGAACTGGAGGCCGCCGTAGTAGCCGTTGCCGGTGTTGATGGCCCAGTTGCCGCCGGACTCGCACTGAGCGAGGGAGTCCCAGACGGTGTTGCCGGTGGCGTACGCCGAGGCGGTGCCGACCTTGACGATCGTGGGCACGGGCTCGCGCAGCACGTGCTGGCGCAGCACCTTGCGGACCTCGACCTTCCCGTTGACGAAGAAGATCTTGTAGAGGACGTTGCGCACCCCCTCGCGGCCGTCGCGGACCACCTCGGTGGTGCCCTCCGTCATCGAGTCGTCGTCCTGCTCGATGGTGCGGGGGTCGATGACCTCGCGCTTGATCCGCTTCTTCTTGACCTCGACGTCGGTGTAGACGATCCGGTCGCCATCCTCGAGGCGGACGTTGCGGGCGGGCTTGGTCCGGTCGTGCTTGTCGAGGTCGACGTCCATCGCCTTGAGGGCGTCCTTGACCGTGAGCGCGGTCAGCTCGCGGTGGACCGGCTTGCGGCCGGCCAGCTTCAGGGTGAGGTCCTTGGGGGTGACCACCTCGATCTCGGCGCCGTCGCGACCGATGGTCATGCTGCGACTCGTCGAGAGCTCGGACCGACCGAACGTGTTGCCGATCTCGGCCAGGGCGGCGGTCACCTCGGTGCTGTTCACCCAATGCGTGGTGGTCTGACCGTCGACGGTCAGCTCGACCTCGCGGCCGAACCGGACGCTGATCTTGTCGCCGTCCGAGACGCGCTCGTCGAGGTCCGGGCCAACGATGTCGTGCTCGGTGATCTCGATGTTCTCGGCCGCCAGCACCTCGGCCACGGTGTCGCCCATGGTCCGGACCTGCTGGTCCTTGCCGTCGAGCGAGAGGGTGACGCTGGTGCTCAGCGCGGCGTAGCCGACGGTGGTGCCGGCCACGGCCAGCACGGTGACCGCGGCGAGCGCGATCAGGGCCGTCTTGCTGAGGAAGAGTTGGGTGAGCCTGCCGTTGTGTCCAATGAAGGGCACGATTCTCCGAACGTCGTACGTTCCGGTCCTCGGGTGCCTGGGCGTTCCCGCGCGCCAGCCAGCCTGCGGCTCTCACGTGGGGAATGGGGTGCTGCTACGACTGCACTCATACGGGCGGTCGCTGCCCTGGCGGATCGTTCCCGATCCCGGCCATCGACTCCACCAGAACAGGCCGTGGGGGCGAATGCAAACCCTGGGCGGCCTTCAGGCGGGGGTGTGTGAGCGGAACCACGCGCTTTTAACCGTGCGCGGCCCGGCCGCTCCTCGCCGTGTCACCACGCGCCACCGAACGCCGACTCGGTATTGGCATCGACCGCCGCACAGAGCGCCGCCAGGTCGTCGCCGCGCACCTCGGCCATGGTCCGCATCGTCAGCGGCACCAGGTACGACGCGTTGGTGCGCCCTCGGTACGGCGTCGGGGTGAGGTACGGCGCATCGGTCTCCACCAGGATCCGATCCTGCGGCGCGATGAGCAGCGCCTCGCGGAGCGGCGCGGCGTTCTTGAACGTGACCGTGCCGGCGAAGGAAAGGTAGGCGCCGCGGTCGAGGCAGCGGCGGGCGAAGTCGGCGTCGCCGGAGAAGCAGTGCATCACCCAACGGTCGGGAGCGCCTTCGCCGTCGAGGACCTCGAGGATCTCCTGGTGCGCGTCGCGGTCATGGATGACCAACGTCTTGTCGAGCCGCTTCGCGAGGTCGATGTGCCACCGGAACGAGTCCACCTGCGCCGCCCGGCCCTCCTCGCCGGTCCGGAAATGGTCGAGGCCGGTCTCACCCACCGCGCGGACCCGCTCGCTGGACGACGCCAACGCCTCGATCTCCGCGAGCGCCTCCGCCAGCCGATCGCCGAGGCGCGGCGCCTCGTTGGGGTGCAGGGCGACGCCCGCGACCAGGGCCTCGTACGTCGTCGCCGCCTCGACCGCCCAGCGGGCGCCGGGCAGGTCGCAGCCGATCTGCACGATCCGGGGAACGCCGACCGCGGCGGCCGCGGCCAGCGCGGCCGGTACGTCGACGGGCTCGCCGTCACGGGAGATGTCGAGGTGACAGTGGTTGTCGACGACGGGGTGCGGGAGCGGATCGGGCGCCGGGGGGCGTTCGCTCACACAGACTCGATCCGCTTGACGATCGCTTCCGCGAGCGCCGCGGGCGCCTGGGTCGGGATCCAGTGGGTGACGCCCTCGAGCACCACGAACTCGTACGGCCCGTCGACGTACCGCTCGGTCAGCTCGGCGCCGGCCCGGTCGCAGGCGACGTCGTCGGTGCTCCACACGAACGTCGTCGGCACCCGCACCTTGCGCGCGGGCGACAGCCGCGGGTCGACCAGGACCGCCGCGCGGTACCACATCAGCGCGTAGTGCAGCGCGCCGTCCTCGACGATCTCGCGTCGGTAGGTGGCGACCTCGTCGGCGGTCATGCCGCCCTTGCGGAGCGCGGTGTCGAACCTGCCGCCGGGCTTGCCGGCCAGCCACTCGGGGAGGAACGGCAGCTGGAACAGGGCGATGTAGTACGACTTCTTGAACTGCGACGAAGTGACGGTGGCTCGCAGGTAGGCCATCGGATGCGGTACCGAGATGGCGGTCAGGGTGCGCACCAGCTCCGGACGATCGATGGCGAGCGCCCACGCCGGCACCGCACCCCAGTCGTGTCCGACGACGTGGGCCGGGCCGCCGGTCAGCTCGATCAGCGCTCCCACGTCGTCCATCAGGTTGCTGACCCGGTAGGACCAGCGACGCTTCGGGCGGGCGCCGGGCGAGTAGCCGCGTTGGTCCATGGCCAGGGTGCGATAGCCGCGCTCGTGCAGGAGCGGGGCGACCCGGTGCCAGCTCGTGCTGCGCTCGGGGAAGCCGTGCAGGAGGACGACCACCTCGCCGTCGAGCGGGCCCTCGTCGAACACGTCGAAGGTGAGTCCCTGCCGCTCCATCGACGTGATCCGGGCGGGCTCATTCACCGACATGCACCGCCTGGTACACCTCGCGCTTGGGCACTCCGGCCAACCTGGCCACCTCCACGATCGCCTCCTTGCGACTCATTCCGTCGGCCTCGTGCTCCGCCACCGCGGCCCGAAGACTTCCGGCGTCCCCGGCGACCGCGGCCGACTCGTCGGCCCCTGCCACCACGATGGTCACCTCACCGCGCACCCCGTCGGCCGCCCACGATGCGAGATCGGCCAACGGGCCGCGGCGTACCTCTTCGTGGGTCTTGGTGAGCTCGCGGCACACGGCCGCCGCGCGGTCTGCGCCCCAGGCCTCGGCCATCGCGCCCAGCGTCGCCTCGGTGCGATGCGGAGCCTCGAAGAACACCATCGTCCGCTGCTCCCGGGCGAGTGCCGCCAGCCGCCGGGCCCGTTCGCCGGCCTTGCGGGGCGGGAACCCCTCGAAGCAGAAGCGGTCCACCGGCAGCCCGGAGACGGCGAGCGCGGTGAGCACCGCCGACGGCCCCGGTACGGCGGTCACCTCGACGCCGGCCTCGACCGCCGCGGCGACCAGGCGGTAGCCGGGGTCCGAGACGCTCGGCATCCCGGCATCGGTCACCAGCAGCACCCGCTCGCCCGCGAGCAGCGCCTCGACCAGCATCGGGGTTCGCGCGGCCTCGTTGCCGTCGAAGTAGGACACCACCCGACCGCTGATCGTGACGCCGAGCTCCGAGGTGAGGCGGCGCAGCCTGCGGGTGTCCTCGGCCGCGATCACGTCGGCGCTGCCGAGCTCCTCGGTCAGGCGCGACGACGCGTCGGCGACCCGACCGATCGGCGTACCCGCGAGGACCAGCACCTGCGCATCATGGCATCGACGTATTGTTCGGGTTCGTGACTGCCCTCGACACGGAGAACAGCGAGGGCCTCTCCACCACCGCCACCGGACACCCGGTGCCCACCGCCGCGGGGCGCGCCCGCAGTCGGCTGGCCGGCTCCGACCCACGGGTCGGTTGGGCCGCGGCGTTCGGCGTGGCGATCTTCGCGTTCCTGATGAGGGTCTACCGGCTCGGCAGCCCGAACGTCCTGGCGTTCGACGAGACCTACTACGCCAAGGACGCCTGGTCACTGCTGCACTTCGGCTACGTCAAGGAGTACCTGGACGACGCCGACGGCACACCCAAGACGGACATCAACGCCGACATCCTCAACGGCCAGACGACCGGCGTGTGGGACTCCGACCCGTCGATGATCGTGCACCCGGAGGTCGGCAAGTGGCTGATCGCGCTGGGCGAGAAGGCGTTCGGGATGGACCCGTTCGGCTGGCGGATCGCCGCGGCTGTCGTCGGGGCGCTGATGGTGCTGGTGATGGTTCGGCTGGCTCGGCGGCTCACCGGCTCCACCGCCCTCGGTTGCGTGGCCGGCCTGCTGCTGAGCTTCGACGGCCTGCACTTCGTGTTGTCCCGGCTGGCGCTGCTCGACATCTTCCTCGCGTTCTTCCTCCTGTGCGGGGTGGCGTGTGTCGTCAACGACCGGGACTGGCACCGCGATCGGCTCGCCACGCTCGTCGACGGCCCCGTACCGACGGACGGCTGGGGCCCGATCCGGGGAGTGCTGGTGCGGCCGTGGCTCCTGGCGGGCGGGGTGTGCTTCGGGCTGGCCCTCGGCACCAAGTGGACGGCGATCTATCCGCTCGCCGCGTTCGGGCTGCTCGTCTTCTTCTGGAGCGGCGGCGCACGCAAGTCGTTCGGAGTGCGCTGGGCGCGGCTGCGCGCCGTCGCGGCTGACGGCGTACCCGCCTTCGTGCAGCTCGTGCTGGTCGCCGGCTTCGTCTACGTCGCCACCTGGACCGGCTGGCTGATCCATGCGGATGACTACGAGAAGGCCTACTCCCAGTCGCAGTACACCCAGTTCAGCGGGGAAGGCCACTGCGACGACGACCGCTTCGTCTCCGACAACCCCGACTCGGAGGCGCGCTGGCCCACCGCCACCGAACCCGATGCCAGCGGGGTCGGCGAGGTGGTCCAGTCGCTGAGGTCGCTCTGGTACTACCACCAGGACGTCTACACCTTCCACACCCACTTCCTGAACTGCAGCGATCACCACTACGCGTCATCGCCTGCCGGGTGGCTGTTCATCAACCGCCCGGTCGGCGTCGCCGCGGACACCAAGATCCAGCCGGACGAGCCCGATTGCGACGCGGCGGAGGGCAGCGTCTGCTACCGCCAGGTGTTGCTGATCGGGACGCCGGTCATCTGGTGGGGTGGGGTGCTCGCCCTCCTGTTCGCGGGAGCGATGTGGGTCGGGACCCGCGACTGGCGCTTCGGGGTGATCCTGGTCGGCGCGCTGTCCACCTGGCTGCCGTGGCTGTTCTACGACGACCGGCCGATCTTCTTCTTCTACGCGATCGCGACCTTGCCGTTCCTGGTGCTGGCGATCACGCTCGCGATGGGCGTCCTGATCGGCCCCTCCCGACATCCGTCGACGAGACGGACGGTGGGCGTCATCGTGGCGGGTTCGTTCTTCGTGCTCGCCCTGCTCAACTTCGCCTGGTTCTACCCGATCCTCAGCAACGAGATCCTCACCCGCGACCAGTGGCTCGACCGGATCTGGTTCTCGCGCTGGGTGTAGCCGGTGGCAATTCACCGGTTAACCGGTGAATCTGACCGTTCTTGTACGAAGTTTCGTGACAGAAGCGTCAGTTTCACCGGTTAACCGGTGAAACTGCCCAGGTAGCCCGCTCGAACCCCAACCTCCGCGAGCCCGGGCGATACGCCGAGCCGTCCCCGCCCGGACCTGGGTGTCGGCACGTGAGCCCAGCGGACCATTGCCAACGCTCCGGATCGGGAGGAAAGTTTGAAGGTCATCCAAGGAGGGGCTATGCCTCAGAAACAGAACATCGACAGCCCGCATGAAACCCGCCCGTTCCAGGCTCACGGACACATGGACGTGATCACTCTCGGCGACTTCACCATCGGCCGCGGCGTCTTCGAGCCGGGCTGGCGCTGGTCGGAAGACGTGAAGCCGATCGCCGGCACCGACTCGTGCCAGGTGCGGCACACCGGCTTCTGCGTGTCCGGCGAGATGCTCGTCAAGTTCGATGGTGGTGACGAGATCACGATCAGTGCCGGCGACGTCGTCGTGCTCGAGCCCGGACACGATGCGTGGACGGTGGGCGACCAGCCTTGCGTGCTGCTGGACACCGGGGTGGCGGCGTACGCCAAGCCCTCCTAGTCGATCAGCCGAGGGCGCCGAGCTGAGCGGTCAGCTCGGGGTACTGGTCCGCGTCGAAACCCGGCCCCGGTAGGGGCAGCGCGTCGTCGGGGCCGACCTGCTCACCACACTGGTCACAGCGGAGCACCGGCTCGCTGACGTGACCGCAGCCGAGGTGGCGCCAGACGAGTGGGGCGCGGTCGGGACCGAAGACCCACTTGTCGCCGAAGCGCTGCATCGCAATCAGCACCATCGCGAGGTCCTTGCCCTTGTCGGTGAGGCGGTAGTCGTAGCGCACGGGCGCGTCCTGGTACGCCGCCCGGCTGATCACCTCGTGGTCGGCGAGCGACCTCAGCCGTTGCGCGAGCACCTTGCGGGAGAGACCCAGGTTGTGCTGGATCGCGTCGAAGCGGGAGATGCCGAGCGCGATGTCGCGCAGCACCAGCGGGGTCCAAGCGTCGCCGATGATGTCGAGGGTGCGGGCTACCGAGCACTGCATTTCCGAGAAGGACGACCGAGGCATGCGGCCACCTTAAACCCATGCGTTCCCAAAGGGAACTCACTCTGCTACGTTGACCGCCATGCTCGAACGCGTGGGGAACCTGACCTGGCACCATCCCCGCAAGGTGCTCGCCGCCGCCTTCCTGTTCGCGGCGGCCGCCGCCTTCTTCGGTCACGACGTCGAGCACCACCTCAAGGCAGCGGGCTTCACGGATCCATCGTCGGAGAGCGAGCGCGCCAACGACACCCTCGCCGAGGAACTCGGCTTCGCCGCCGAACCCGGCCTCGTCGTCCTCCTGCGAGACCCCGACGGCGGCGCGGTCGACCCCAGCGATCCCGAGGTCGCCCGGCTCGCCGATGACCTGCGCGGCGCTAGGTACGTCGGCAACGTCACCGCCATCCCCGCCGAGGACGGCGCCTCGGTCGTGCTCGCCGCGCAGCTGGCCAGCACCGACCTCGAGGATGCCGGCGGCCTGGCCGACGAGTCCGTGCGCGAACGGGTGACCTCCGACGAGCTCGACGTGAGCTACGGCGGGTTCGCGCCCAGCTTCAACGAGGTGAACGACCAGACGCGCAAGGACCTGACGAACGCCGAGCTGATCGCCTTCCCGATCCTCACCATCCTGCTGCTGATCGTCTTCCGGAGCGTGGTCGGCCGCCGTCGGTGCCGTTGATCATCGGCGTGCTGTCGATCCTCGGCACCCTGCTGGTCCTCCGGGTGATGGCCGTGTTCGTGGACACCTCGCTGTTCGCGCTCAACATCGCCACCGCGCTCAGCCTCGGACTAGCCGTCGACTACGCCCTGCTCCTGGTCTCGCGCTATCGCGAGGAGCTGGAGAAGCACGGTCCCACGGAGGAGGCGCACCGACGCACGGTCGCCACCGCCGGTCGGGCCGCGCTCTTCTCCGGCCTGACCGTGGCCGGCGCGATGGCGGCGCTCGCGGTGATGCCCCAGCGCTTCCTGTACTCCGTCGGCGTCGCTGGCGCCGCGGTCGGCGTGCTCAGCGCGCTGATGGCCATCTTCGTCGTGCCCGCGATGCTCGCGTTGCTGGGCCCGCGGATCAACGCGCTGGCGATCCGCCGCGGTCCGGCCGTATCGGACGCCTCCAACCGATGGCTGCGCGTGGCCCGCGGAGTGATGCGCCGGCCGGTGCTGGTGGCGGTGGGGACGACGGCGCTGCTGCTCGCTCTCGCCGCCCCCCTGTTCGGGACCACCCTGACCGGGCCGAGCGCCCAGGCGGTGCCGCCGGGCCAGCAGTCCTACGAGACCAACGAGTACCTGCTGCGACCACTACCCGCGGGAGATCACCGAAGGCGTCTCGCTCACCGTGACCGGCGGGCTCAGCGACGAGCAGCTGGCCGACCTGGCCGCGGAGATCGGCGCGGTTCCGCATGTCGCCGGGGTGGCGCCGTTCGCCCGGGCGAGCCAGGACGTCGCGTTCACGACCGCCTCGCTCGACGGCACGGCGCTCGGCGGCGACTCCCAGGACGCCGTGCGGGAGATCCGCGACCTGTCCCCGCCCGACGACGGCGAGCTCCTAGTTTCCGGCAACACCGCCCGCTTCATGGACGAGAAGACCAGCCTGGTCGACAACGCGCCCCTGACCATCGGCCTGATCGTGCTGCTGACGGTCGCGCTGCTCTTCCTCCTGACCGGGTCGGTGCTGCTACCGCTCAAGACGCTGCTGATGAACGTCCTGACCCTGTCGGCCTGCCTCGGGATCCTGGTGATCATCTTCGAGCACAAGTTCCTGGCCGGAGCGCTGGACTATCCGGGTCCGTACGCCGTCGAGGTCACCAGCCTGGTCTTCCTGTTCGCGGTGACCTTCGCGCTGGCCACCGACTACGCCGTGCTCGTGATGGCCAGGATCAAGGAGTTCCGCGACGCCGGCCTGTCGAACGACGAGGCGGTCGCCCAGGGCGTCGCCAGCACCGGCCGGATCATCAGCGCGGCCGCCCTGATGATCGCCGTGGTGTTCGCGGCGTTCGCGGTCAGCCCGGTCTTCTTCATGAAGCAGATCGCGGTCGGTATGGCGCTCGGCGTGATCATCGACGCCACGATCGTCCGCGCGCTGCTCGTGCCGTCGCTGATGCGGCTGCTGGGCGGCGCGAACTGGTGGGCGCCGCCGTTCCTGCGCCGTTTGCACAACCGGATCGGGATCAGCGCGGACTAGCGATCCCAGCCTCACGCATCGGCTGGCCCTCGCTCGACCAACGCCTTCAATCGGACCAGGTCCTTGGTGGTCGCCCGCCGCATCGCCCGCTCCATCACCGGGGCGGCGAGTCGGGAGAACCCCGTCGGGTTGCCCCGGTTGCGCAGCGTCATCCGAGTGCGATCCGCGCCGACCGGCTCCCAGGTGTACGTCGTCTCCATCGGGAACGGCCCGTCGGCGGTGCGCATCACCAGCCGTCGTGCGGGTTCGAGCTCGACCACCTCGTAGGTGTAGGCCAGCCTCCGGCCGAGGAAGTGCGCCACGAAGTCCATCCGGGAACCGACGGCGACCGGCGGAGGCGTCTGCCAGTCCACCGACCGGATGTTGGCGTACCACCGCGGAGCGTTCGTGGGGTCGGCGGCGATCGCGGCGACGGCTTCGGGCGATCGCTCGATCACCGTCTCGACGGTGACGTCCACGGTCATGGGGACATCCTGGGCCGGTCGCCCGTCCGGCGCTACTCGGGCAGCGATGCCACCCGTCCGATGCAGGTTCGGCAACGAACAACTCCCATGACAAGGAACGAGAACGTCAGGCCGAAGCACCTGCTGACCGCCGAGCAGCTCGGCTCGCACGCCGGCGCCACCGCCGATGACCTGATCCAGGGCCACCGCGAGGGCAACGGCCTCCGGGTCCACGCGATCTACATCGTGATCGTCTCGGTCGCGGCGCTGGCGCTGCTGGTCGGCGGGATCGCGATGGCCAGCAGCATGATGAGCTGACCACCGGTTCGGAGTGCCCCGGGTCCCGGCGATCAGCCGGGCGGCGCCGTCCCCGACTCGGTCGCCGCCAGGGCCGCCGCCGATGGCGGCACGACCAAGGATCCGTGCAGCATGTCGACCAGGTTGGCGGTGAACAGGTGATGCGGGGCCAGGGTCCAGCCCCCGACGCCAGCGATCTGTTGGCGGGCGCGGGCTCCGAGGGAGGCGATCACGTGCCCGACTCCGACCCGGGCGCGTTCGGCGCCGAGCGCCTCGGGCAACGAGAGCTGGTCGAGCAGCTGCACGGCCAGGGCGGTGAGCAGCGGGTCGTGGAACCGCTCGGGCAGCTCCATCGGCTCCTCGCGGGGGTCCTCGAGGACGAACTGGGCCACGGCGAGGAAGGCCCACTGGCTCGGCCCCTCGGTCAGGAAGGTGGCATAGGGCTCCACGATGACGCGGCACAGGCCGTGCACGTCTCCCGCACCCGGACCGACGACGAGCTCCTCGTAGGCCAGCGCCCGGCGCACGCGGAGTACCTCTCCGTGCTCAGCGAGGATGGCGTCCACCAGCCCTCGCCTGGACCCGAAGTGGTAGCCGATCGCCGACTTGTTGCCGACCCCGGCGCGGGCGATGATCTCGCGGTCCGAGGGGCCCTCGATCCCTCCGACGGCGAAGAGCTGCTCGGCAGCACGGAGCACGGCGGAACGGGTGGGCGCCGAACCTTGAGTCATACGCCTGAGCATATAGCGGCCTAGAACCCGGCTAGTCCGTCAGCAGCGAGAGACAAACTCAGGCGTTTGCCTTACCCTCAGCAGCATGGACTGGTACCGGATCAAGACCGCGGCGGTCGGCTTGAAGCGGCTGGCGACGCTTCCCGAGGAGGACAAGCAGGCCTGCATCGACGCCTACAAGTTCTTCCAGCGGATGCAGGCCGGCGAGCCGACCGAAACGGCCGACGAGACCCGCGCGGTGGCCGACTACTACAAGGTCCTCAACAACATGCTCTCGGTCTTCGACCTCGAGAAGCTCTACATCCCGCCGATGCTGGACGAGACCAAGGGGCTCTACGACAACCAGATCCTCACCGAGCGGGCACTGGTCGACGACCTGGCGCTGAAGAGCCCGGCCACCTCGCACCTCCTGGACATGGGGTGTGGCCGCGGCCGGATCGCCTACCACCTCGCAACCCTGACCGGTGGTCAGGTGTCCGGCTACAACATCGACCCCGACCAGATCGAGAACGCCATCGACTGGGCCGCCCGCAGCAAGATGAGCGACCGCCTGCACTTCAAGGTGGGCAACCACCACGACCCCCTCGACTACCCCGACGAAACCTTCGACGGGTGCTTCTCCTTCCAGGCGGTGTGGCCGTTCTTCAAGAAGGAGGAGCTCGACGCGCACGCCCAGGAGATGTCCCGGGTGCTCAAGCCCGGTGCGCGGTACGCCTGCTCGGAGTACCTCCTGACGCCGCACTTCGACTGGCACAACGAGGAGCATGTCGCGCTGCACCGGCTCTTCCTCCCGACGCTCGCCGCGACCCAGTCGATGTACCCCGCCGACGTGTGCGCAGCGCTCGAGCGGGCGGGATTCAAGATCATCCTGTCGGCGCCCTCGCGCAGCGAGGCCTGGCCCTTGTGCGAGCAGAAGCGGGACCTGATCCTGCGCGGACGACGGCTGGTGCGCGGGCTGGAGAAGATCGGGGTTGCCCCGGCGTGGATCGAGGAATCCCTCGACCTGCTGCAGAAGGGCGGTCAGGCCTGGACCGATGCGGAGCGGGCCAAGATCGCCGACCTCAACTGGCGGATCGTGGCGGAGAAGTACTGACCCACCGCGCCAGCGGACAGCACCCCCGGGAGGACCTCGTGCTGCGCGGACGTCTCGTGTCGGGCGGGGCTCGCCTGAGCGGTGCGGCGGCAACCGTGCGGGCCGTCGGCGGGCATCCTGGCCCCGGCGGGTGCACCATGGGCAGATGAGGATGGCGCGGCTGATCGGTGCCCGGCGACGGTTGACCCTGGTCGCGCTCATCGCCATCGTCTTCGGCTGCGTGTTCGTCTTGGTCTATGTGCTGACCGTGCGGACCGTCGAGGGTCGGCTCCTCGGCGATGCCTCGCTACGCGGTGCCTTGCTGACCCAGTCCCGCCTGATCGGCCCCGTCGAGGGGGTCCTGAATGCGATCTCCGTTGCTTCGCTGCTCGGGGTCGTCGCCGTCGTGGCCGTCGTCGCGCTGATCCGGTTGGCCCGGCTGCCGGGGCTGGCCGCGATCGGGGTCCTGGCCGGGTCGAACGTCACCACCCTGCTGCTGAAGGACTTCCTGCTGATCCGACCCGACTTCGGCGTCGTGGAGGTCACCCCGGCGACTTTGAACAGCCTGCCCAGCGGGCATGCCACGGCCGCGTTCTCCGCGGTGGCGGCGCTGCTGTTCGTGCTCCCCCGCAAGTGGCGGCTGACGGTGGTCACGCTGGGCGCGGCCTACGCGACGGTGACGGCGTTGGCCACCATGTCCGCCGGCTGGCATCGGGCGGGCGACGCGATCGCCGCGTTCCTGGTGGTGGGGGTGTGGAGCATGGCGGCCGCGGCGTTCCTGATGCTCGGCACCGACGCCACACCGGAAGACGCCGCACCAACGACCGGATCGCCGGTCCGCCGCAAGCTGGAGGCGGCCGCCGTAGCGTGCCTGGGACTCGGCGTCGCGGTGGGGCTGGTGCTGACCGCGATCTCGGCGCTGCGGGAAACCGCGTTTGGTTCGGCGGCCGCGTTCATCGCCGGAGGGCTGCTCATCGCCGGCGCCGCCGTGGCCGTCCTGATTGCGGTGCTGACGGCCCTGGAGTTGGTCGACACCGGCGATACCGCCGTGCTCCAGAGGTCGAAGCCCGATGAGTCAACGCCGGGGTGACGTGGCCCGGAGCGCGCCCGGTCTCCCGCCCGCTGTCGGCTAGGAGGCAGCCTGCTCGGGTGCCGAGGAGCCGACCGCCCCCTTGGTGAGGTCGTCCAGCCAGGCCTCGAAGGTCGTCGGCAGGGTCCGGGCGTCCGGTCCGGGCAGGAGTACGTCGCCGGCCATCTCGGGACCGAACAGGCCCGCCCAGGTGGGAGTTCAGGGTCACCTGCCGTCCGCGTGCCTCGAGGGTGCGGCGGGCCATGTCGACCAGGTCTTGCGGGTCCGGGCCGGCGACGTCGGGGTAGTGCCCGTGCGGTGGTCCTGCGGCGAGCTCGGCCAGCACCTCCGCCACGTCCGACGGCGCGATGGGTTGGAGGAGCAACGGTGGGACGGCCGCTACCCCGTCCGTCTCGGACCAGCCGGCCACCATCTCGGCGAAGTCGTGGAACTGCGTCGCCGGCACGATCGTCCAGGGCACCGGGCCTTCGGTGACCAAGCGTTCCTGCTCCCGCTTGCCCGCGTAGTGCGCGTTCCCGGCGACCCGGTCGAGGCCGACGATGGAGAGCAGTACGTGGTGGCGAACGCCCGCCCGCAGCTCACCAGCGAGCAGGTTGCGGGTCAGGTCGCCGAAGTACCTGACCGACTCCTCCGGATCCGCGACGGTGCTGTTGGTGGCGTCGACGACCGCCTCGACGCCGGCGAGCGCCACGTCGAGACCCTCGCCCGTGCTCAGGTCCACACCGAGGGAGCGGCTCATTCGCACGACGTCGTGTCCGGCCTCCTCGAGCGCCGCCACGGTCAGGGTTCCGATGTTGCCGGTCGCGCCGGCTACGGCGATGCGCATGTGCAACTCTCCTTGCTTGGTGGCCCCATCGGGGCCGATGGGTGATCTTTGGTCATCAGCGCGCCCGCGGCGGAGCGAATTCCCCACGACGGTGCTCACGCCGCCGTGCTCCCCTCGTCCTCGACACGAGGGAAGAACGGCAGCTCGAGGTGGACCCAGTCAGCGGCCGCGAGGATCTCCGCCGGATCGTCGACCGGCGGGTGAATGGCCCGGTTGATCCACTGCTTGACCTGGGCGCCCTCGGCCCCGGTGGCCATCACCTGACGTTCCCAACCCCGGGTGAAGATCGCACCGGCGCCGCCGAGGTCCAGGCACGTGACGTAGGGGCCGGGGGTGAACTCGCGCAGCGGTGTGCCGAGCAGCTCAGCGGCTGCGTTGTAACCGGCAACCTTGCCGAGCGGGGTGGCATGTTGGCAGGCCTGCATCACGGGGTGCTCGGCATCGAAGGCCGCCGCTGCCGTGTCGCCGGCGACGAAGACCCCGCTGAGGGCCCGCAGGTGCTTATCAACCGGAACCCGGCCGAGGTGGTCGAGGTCCTCGGTGATCTGACGAGTGAGCTCGCTGGCCCTCATCCCCACCGACCAGACCACGGCGTCGGCGGCCACGCGGGTGCCGTCGGAGAGGACGGCGGATCCGTCACCGACCCGGGTCACCGTCGTCTTGAGGCGGCGTTCGATGCCGAGCAGGTCCAACGCCTTCTCGATCTCCGGCCGCGGCCCGGGGCCGAGCTGGTCTCCGACCACGTCCGACTGGTCGACCAGCAGTACGTCGCCGCGGGCGGCCAGCGCGGTGGCGGCCTCCAGGCCGACGAAGCCGGCTCCGACGACGACGACGGAGTACCCCTCCCTGTCGCGCAGGTGCTCGGTGAGCCGTCGGGCGCCGTCGAGCGTGTCGATGTCGAACAGGAGCTCCGCGCCGGGCAGGCCACGGGGTGGGACCAGCTTGCTGCCGGCCGCCAGCACCAGTCGGTCGTAGCCGATCTCCCGCCCGTCGGCCACCACGACGCGACGCTCGGTGTCGATGGTGCTGACCGTGCCGAGTACCTGCTCCACGCCGATCGGCTCGAGGATCCTGCGCAGCTCGACGGTGGCCAGCTCGGGCTCGGCCTCGTACAGGCGCGGTCGGAGCACCATCCGGGTGCTGGGTGCGATCAGCGTGATCCGCAGGTCCGCGTCCCGGCGGGCCAGCGCGGCTCCGGCCGCGGCCCACACGCCCGCGAAGCCGCCGCCGACAATGACGACGTGTGCCATCTGATGTCCTTCCTTCTCCGCCCTCCGATCGGAGGGTCGGCAAGGAGACAAGGCGGCGGGCTCAGGTGTGACCGAGCTGAGCGAGCTTGTCGGGATTGGCGAGCCTTCGGTACGCCGTGACCCGGCCGTCGACGATGTCGATGGTGTCGAGCCACACGAGCTCGTCGCCGGCGTAGGTCGCCAGCGCGGGATGTCCGTTCACCTCGAGGATCCGCGAGGAATCGGGTCGCCGCAGCTCGATCAACCTGACCGCCAGCCGGGCGATGACCTCGGCGCCCCGAACCGGCTTCCGAGCGGCCGACACCCGGCCTCCGCCGTCGCCGACATAGACGGCGTCGGGGTGCAACAGCCCGACGAGTCCCGCGATGTCCCCGGCGTCGGCCGCGGCCTTGAAGGCCCTCAGCACGCGCTCGGTCTCGGCCTTGGACGCCCGGGGGGCCTCCCCGACCGCGGCGACCCGCGCGCGTGCGCGGGAGGCCAGCTTGCGGGTCGCGACGGGCGTGCGGTCCAGCACCGACGCGATCTTCCCGAACGGGAGGTCGAACACGTCGTGCAGCACCAGCGCGACCCGCTCCGCGGGGGATAGCTGCTCCATCACGATCAGCATCGCGGTGCTCACTGACTCGTCGACGAGTACCTCCGCGGCGGCGTCGGGCGTGGTCAGTAGCGGTTCGGGCAGCCACGGTCCGACGTACGACTCGCGGCGGACGCGGGCAGACCTCAGCACGTTGTAGGCAGTGCGTGCGGTCACGGTGACCAGCCAGGCCCGAAGGTTCCGCACCTCGGAGGTGTCGGCCGCGGCGGCGCGCAGCCACACGTCTTGGGTGACGTCCTCGGCTTCGGCCACCGAGCCGAGGATGCGGTAGGCCGCGCCGAAGACCGCAGGGCGATGTGCGGCCCAGTCGGCCTCGGTCAGCGCGGCAGCCCGCTCCACCGCTCACCCTCCTTGGTACTCACGCTGGTGATCGCCACCGATTCTAGGCAGCAGGGCCGCGGGGCTGGACGAACCAGGCACCCATCTCGTACCCGAAAATGGTGGTTTTGCGCTCTCCGAAGGCCACCGGGCTTCCCGAGCCGAGACGGTGTCGAGGCACGCTCTCTCGGACGAAGGACTCCCTCCATGCGCTTCTCGACGCCTCTGGCGGCGGCGCTCACGCTCGCCACCGCAATCCTTGCCAGCCCGGTCGGCCTCGGGGTTGCCGCCGGCCAACCAGCCGCCCACCGCCCCGGATCGGTGCTCCATCAGGCCACCGTCGCGGACGCCGCCGATCAGCCCGGCGGGGGCGGCTACGCCTACTTCCCACCGAACCGGCGCCACCGGATCGCGGTGACCTGGGACCGCGACCTCCCCGTCACCTACCTCATCGCGAGGCGCGCTGCCCGGCCGAGCATGTTTGCCACCATCAAGGAGGCCTTCCGCCGGGCCCGCGTGCAGACCGGGATCCGGTTCAGGTACGGCGGCCGGGCCGCGACCTCGAAGCCGGTCGGCACGGCCGACCGGCCGGTCGTCGTCGTTGACTTCGGCACCTCGCGCAGCCATCCGCGGCTGACGCCGTACCGCGGTGCTGGCGTCTACGCCGTCGGTGGACCGTTCCTGACCACCGACGGCACATCGGGCGAGTTCACCGGCGGACAGGTCACGATCGATGTACGAACGACCCGGGGGATCGGGCACGGTTTCCGCGGCTCTCAGCTCGGCGACACCCTGCTGCACGAGATCGGCCACGTCCTCGGGCTCGCGCACGTGAACGCGCCAGGGCAGCTGATGGCGCCCGGAAGCATTCGAGCCAACATCAGCGGGTGGTTCCACGACGGCGACCTGCGTGGCCTGCGCCGGCTCATCCACGGCTGACCCACGGCTGAAGGGTCCCGCCCTCGGGCGCCGCACGCCTGCGGCACGCTCGAGCGGGCTACTCCCCGAGGCCACTTTCGATGGCACCTGCCAGCGCCAGCGGCGCGGTCACGTGGGCCAGATGATCTTGGCCTTCGAGGATGGCGACCTTCTCGATGCCCAAGGCCTGACGGTAGATCTCCGTGCTGGGGCCATACGGCGGCCGGTGCCGACTCAGCTCCCCCGCGATGAGTTCTGTTGGCGTGAGCCACGAGCCGGGAGTCACCCACTCGTAGCGGTTGATCGCGGTCAGCTCGGGTCCGGCCGGATGAGCCAACTCCATGAGTTTCGGCCAGGCCGGGCCTGAGCGCAGCGCCGCGACGTGTTCGTGGCTGTAGCCGGAGAGGTCGACGTTGATGATCTCGACCGCGGCATCGAGATCACCCGAGCGGACCGCAGTGTCCAGGAGCGGCTGCGCCTCAACGCCGAACGGGGGCGCCACGGGCTCGTACAGAACCAACGAACGTACCTGCGCCCCACGTCGCACGGCTTCGACCGCGATGAGCCCGCCGTAGCTGTGGCCGACGAGGTCGACCGGTGACTGGAGCGTGTCGAGCCAGCGCAGCAGGTCCGCGACCTCTGTCTCAACCCCGTAGTCGTCGCCGATCTGCGCGCTCGGCGCCCTTCCCCGGCGGTTGAGGACCAAGGCCGGGCGCTCGGGGGACACGGCTCTGACCACCTCTTGCCACGAGAAGGCGTCGGCCATGACGCCATGGACCACGACGATCGGTACTCCGGTCCCGGAACGGCTGAGGGCGGTGAGCCTCCCCCGGTCCGTCTCGAGCACGATCTCGGCGAATTCCTGGTCGATGTTTGGGTATGTCATAGCTCTTCCTCTCCCCACTCGGGTGTCGGGTTCCTGGTCACCGACGCCGATCTGTCGAAGGCGAACTCGGATTCGATACGCCGTCCGGTGGATCACAACGTCGATGCGTGCGCCGGTCATTCCGGGCCCGCGCGGCCAGCGGCCGCGCACCGAATCTCGCTCCTGCGCCGTCGGGCCGGGAGTGGTCATCCGTCCGCCGACGACTACGCGGAGAGCAGGCCCACCGCTCGCAGGATCGCCGGCAGGACAACGAGGACGCCTCCCAACAAGACCGGCGCTCCGCAGGCGCCGATCACCTTGAGGCGCAGGCCGAGCCCGGTCCGGCGCGCGTGGGAGACCGCGAGGATGCCGAACGCCGTGGCCGCGAGCAGAAAGGCAACCACGTAGGCGACGGACATGGCGTCGATCTGGCCGGCGTCACCGGCGATGCCGGCGAGGAGGACGAATGCCTGGGTGATGCTGCCGGCGACGTACACAGCGAGGGTGGCGAAGGCCGCCCACAGCAACACACCCACCGCCCGAGGTGCCACGAGTCGGGGATGGATGGCCAGGAGGGCCACGCCGACGCCCACCAGCTTGAGCACCGCGACCAACCAGTTCACCACCGAGATGGCTGCTGCGTCGTCGGCGTATCGCCCGGTTCCGAAGTAGTCCGTCAGCTCGAACCACACGCTGATCGCGGCGAAGCCAGCGCACCACAACGCCACGAGAACACCGACTGCGACGACGGCCCGACCGGGCGCTTCGAGGTGCTGGTGCCGCGCTTCGGGCTCGGATTCGGTCTTGGTCATCGCGACTCATTCCGGACACGCTGCAAACGAGGCTTCCCCCTCACCTCGATCACCGCAGGGCTCACGCCACCAGGCCTTGTCGCCAGCTGGGATGCGCGGGCTGCCAACCGAGTTCGCGCTTGGCCTTGGCGTTGGAGGCGCCGCGCAGTTCGGTCATGAGTACGACGCCGGCTGGTCCGGCGGCCAGCCGTCCGATGAACCGCGGCACGCGCATCGGCTTCTTGGCACCCAGCATCTCGGCCAGTGCCGGCAGCCATTCGGCGACCGGGGCGGGCTCATCGTCGACGATGTTGTAGACGCCGCGGCCACCGTTCTCCACTGCGATGACCGTGGCCTCGGCGGCATCCGCGATGTGCACGAACGACCACACCCCGGCGCCGTCGCCGACGACCGGGAACTTGCGCTGGTGGATCAGCTCCAGCTGCTCTGACCCCGGCGCCATGGAGGTGCCGGGTCCGTAGAACGCGCCGTAGCGCAGCACGATTCCCTCGGTCCAGTCGGCCCCGAGCACGGCGTTTTCCAAGTACTGGAGTGCACCGATCGTCGGGGCCATCGGCGGGATGGGCGAGGGATCCAAGGGGTCCTGTTCGGTCTTGATCGGTCCGCCGGTCCGGGTGTAGCTGAAGGCGCCGTTGCTCTGGGCGACGAACCGTCGTACTCCCACGGCCCGGGCGGCAGCGAGCAGGTGATCGGTCCCCTCCCGTCGCAGCCGGTTGGTCGCGGCGAAGCTGCGCTCGAAGCGGCGGGGGTCGATCGTGCCGATCGCGGTCAGCTGGTGAACGACCACCTCCGGCGCCGCCTGGCGAACGGCCGCTTCGACCTCAGCGCCATTGAGCGCATCGGCGAAGACCGGGACCGCGCCCAGCCGTGCTGCCAAGGGCCGGTCAGACTGCCGGCGGATCATGGCACACACTTCGTGCCCCGCATCGACCAGACGTGGCACCAGCTCCTTACCCATCACTCCCGTCGCGCCTGCAACCAGCACTCTCATCGTCAGCTCCTGTTCGGTTCGGTTTCGGACATGTCACCTGAACCAGACAGCCCGCCGTTTCGTGACAGGACGCGTGCGTAACGCTCGTCACAGGACGAGAAGGGGCCCGCCGTGATCGGCCTCGGCCCAGCGGCCGGTGGCCCGTCCGAGCTTGTCGGGGTTTGCCTGGGTACGGCAGGCAGCGATGCCCTCGGGGGTGACCTCCAGGCACATGATCGCGACGACCCGGCCCTCCACAACCGCCACGACGGCGGGCTCGCCAGTGGCGGCCCAGGCGAAGATCTCGGGTGGACCGCCGACGATGGCGCGCTTGGCCTCAGCCGGCTGGAACATCGCCCACAGGAACTTCGCGACGGCGACCGCTCCCTCGAACGCCTGGGTGCGGGCCGGAACCTTGCCTCCGCCGTCGCCGACGGAGATGGCGTCCTTGGTGAGCAGGCGGACGAGCTCGTCAGTCCGGCCGCTCGCGGCCGGCCGCTCGCGGCCGGCCGGCTCGATGGGGCTGGCCGAGCGGACCAGACGGACCAGAATTATTGGTGGAGCTGAGGGGATTCGAACCCCTGACCTTCTCATTGCGAACGAGACGCGCTACCAACTGCGCCACAGCCCCGGATGCGTCCGATCGACGCGAGGGGAAACGTTAGCACCGGGATCGGGGCGGCTCCCAATCAGCCGTCGTTGACTGCTCGACGCTCCTCGGCCTCAACGGTCTTCGCTTCGCGGGCAGCCTCGTCGGCCTCGCGGGCCAGCCGACTGTCGGACTCGCTGCGGCCCGAGCTCCACACGCCCGTGGAGTCCAGGTCGATGGTGCGGACCGAGCGGGTCGCCTCCGCCTTGTCGACGTACGTCGGCAGCGTGACGGGCACCGGGTCCCAGCTGTTCGGATCGCGCTCGGCGGCGGGGACCGCCGCCATCTCCTCGGTCGCGGGACCGGCGTCCTCGACCTCGGCGGCCGGCGTGGGCGCGGTGCGGGCAGGGGCGACGGCGCGCTCCTTCTTCACCATCAGCCGGCACGCGACCAGCCACGCGACGAGCACGCCCGCCGGGATGGCCTGCGAGGTCCACCCGAGGTAGCCGAAGTAGGCGAGCGCAGCGACCGCGACATTGGCCACGAGGATCAGCAGCACCACGCGCAGCCGGCGCTTGGCGGCGTGCGCGGCCGCTGCCCGCGCTACCACCGGCGTCGCCTCGGCCGGCGGGGCCGTCGCGGCCGTCGGACGACTCGGGACCACGAGCGTGGCCGCCTTGGCGCTGACCGGCTCGCGAGTGGCCAGGACCCGCATCGAGTCGGAGAACCCGTCCACCGACCGGCGCTGCTGGGCGTCCTCGTGGTGCTTGAGCGCCTTGGGAATCAGATAGACGGCCCACGCCACCGCCAGTGCGACGAAGATCAGTGCGCTCAGGTCCACGACTCAGAGGTTAGGTTCGCGAACGCGGGCGGGCTCGGAGGTGGTGCCGTGTGTCGCAAATTGCAGATGTGACTGATGGGACTCGGCCGCTCATGTAACGCACCGTTACTTCGTCCATCGACCCCGTAAATGGGTGTGATGGACGAAGTAACGGTGCGTTACATGTTTTCCCGCGTGCCCAGGGACTGCTCGTACCGCCGCAGCAGGCCCCCCGGGACCTCCTCCTTGGTGATCGCGTAGATCCGGTGGTCGCGCCAGTCCCCGTCGATGTGCAGGAACCGTGGCGCGAAGCCGACCTCGCGGATGCCGAGTTTCTCGACGACCCGCAGCGAGTTGGAGTTCTCGGGGCGGATGCAGACCTCGATCCGGTGCAACCCACCGGTGGTGAAGCAGTGGTCGATCGCCATTGCGACCGCCCGCGGCATCACTCCGCGCCCGGCGTACTCACGGTCGAGCCAATAGCCCACGGACGCGAACTGCGCGGACCCGCGCACGATGTTGTTGATCGTCAGCTGACCCGCGAACGTGCGGTCGACCTCCACCGCGAACGGGTACGTCGTGCCGTGGCGGGCCGCGGTCCGCAGCCGGCGTACCAACGAGCGGAACGTGGTGGCCCGCGGCTGCGTCCCCGGCGGCACGGTCGCGTCCCACTGCACCAGCCAGGACGCGTTGCGCCGTCGGGCGGAGCGCCAGGCGCGGACGTCGGACATCCGCAGCGGCCGCAGCGTCACGAGGGGATCCGTGCCGGAGCTCAGCCGGGCCGGCCACCCGCCCCCGCGGGCCTGCGGGTTCAGTGGTCGCTCCCGACAGCCTGCTCGACCGCGTGCACCAGCAGGTCCCGGAGAACCGCGAACGCATCGCGGACTCCCCCGCGTGACCCGGGGAGGTTGATGACGAGGCAGCTCCCGGCCACGCCGGCCAGCCCGCGCGACAGCGCGGCCGTGGGGACGTTCCGGCTGAGGCCGTAGGCCCGCAGCGCCTCCGGGATCCCGGGGATCTGGAAGTCGAGCAGCTCGAGGGTGACCTCGGGGGTCCGGTCGGTGGGCGTGATGCCGGTGCCCCCGGTGGTGATGACGAGCCGCGAGCCGTCGTCGACGGCCGCCCGGATCGCCGCGCCCACCGGCCCACCGTCGGGTACGACGACCGGATCGCCCACCTCGAAGCCGAGCTCGGTCAGCTGCGCGACGATCAGCGGCCCGGTCTCGTCCTGGTAGACCCCCGCCGCAGCCCGGTTGGAGGCGACGACGACGTCGGCCCGCAGCCCGGTCATGGAGTGGTCACCGCTGGAAGTCCCCGGACTTACCGCCGGTCTTGGACTCGACCCGAATGTCGGTGATGACGGTGCGCTTGTCGACGGCCTTGACCATGTCGACGACCGTCAACGCGGCGACCGAGACCGCGGTCAGCGCCTCCATCTCCACGCCCGTCCGGTCGGTGGTGCTGACCGAGGCCGTGAGGTCGACCGAGCCATCGCCGACCACCAGGTCGACGGACACCGCCGACAGCGCCAGCGGATGACAGAGCGGGATCAACGACGGGGTCTGCTTGGCACCCATGATCCCGGCCAGCCGAGCGACCGCGAGGGTGTCGCCCTTCGGCACCCCGGCCCCCCGAAGTAGCGCGACGACCTCCGGCGAGACCAGCACCCGACCGGATGCCGTGGCGGTGCGGGCGGTCACCTCCTTGCCCGATACGTCGACCATCCGGGCGGCGCCGGACTCGTCGACGTGTGTCAGCCGATCGGTCATCGCGCCCCTCCCAGGCTGAGCATCTGCACCTCGTCGCCGGCGGCGAGCGAGGTGACCTCCTCCGGCACCACGATCAGCGCGTCGGAGGCGGCCAGCGCGGCGACCAGGTGAGAGCCGGGCCCGCCCACGCGGTGCAGTTCACCATCGCGGAGCACCCCCCGCAAGAACTGCCGCTTCCCGGCGGGCGAGGAGTCGACCGGTTCGCCCAGCCGGGCGGTCGGCCAGGGCAGCGCGGCCGGCTCGTGGCCGAGCATCCGGCGCAGCGCCGGCAGCACGAAGACCTGGAAGGAGATGTAGCTCGAGACCGGGTTGCCCGGCAGCGTGAAGATGGGTACGCCGTCGACCCGGCCGAAGCCCTGCGGCTTGCCCGGCTGCATCGCGACGCCGCCGAACCACACCGTGTCCAGCGGCCGCAGTGCGGCCTTGACGACATCGAAATCACCCTGGGAGACGCCGCCGCTGGTGATCACCAGGTCGGCGTCGGGCAGGGCTGCTCGCAGCGCGGCGAGGAACGCCTCCGGCTCGTCGGGAATGCTCTCCAGCCGGCGGACCTCGACCCCCGCACGGAGCGCCGCACCGGCCAACAGGAACGAGTTGCTCTCGTAGATGGAGTCGGCGGCCAGCTCGGTGCCGGGCGCGCGCAGCTCGGACCCGGTGGAGACGACGACCACGCGAGGTCGGCGACCCGCGGGCACGGTCGGGAGCCCGATCGAAGCGAGCAGCCCGAGGTGCCGCGGCTCGAGGACGGTGCCGGCGGTGAGCACCACGTCTCCCTCGCGGACGTCCTCCCCGGCGAACCGGACGTGCTGGGCCACCGACGGCGCCCGCTCGATCAGCACCCGGTCGGCGCCGCGATCGGTCCACTCGTAAGGCACCACCGCGTCGGCGCCCTTCGGCATCGGGGCACCGGTCATGATCTTGGCGACGGCGCCCGGCTCGAGGACGTCGACCCCGGCCTGGCCGGCCCCGATCGCGCCGATCACCGGGAGCGTCACCGGTGTCTCGTCGAGATCGGCGGTGCGGACGGCGTACCCGTCCATCCCGGAGTTGTCGAAGCCGGGCAGCGACACCCGAGCGCTCACGTCGTCGGCCAGCCGCAACCCGAGCGCCTCCATCAGCGGCACCTCGGCAACCGGCAGCGCCGCCAGCTCGTCGAGGATCCTGGTCAGGTGCTCCTCGACGGAGACCAGTTCCTCAGGCATCAGAGGTCAAGACAGCGTCCGCGGGCACCCGCTCCGCGGACGAGGCATCCAACTCGACCTCGCCCACGATCTGCACGCCCTTCCCGAACGTCCAGTCGCCCTCGATCCGCAGCGAGGTGGCCTGCCGCATCGACGGCGCCCCCTCGGGGAAGCGCTTGTCGAACTCGCCGACCGCCTTGTAGAAGTCGTCGTCCAGATCGACGTACGGCAGCTGGTCGGCGACCTGGTCGAGCACGAAGTCGCCGCCGATGTCGTAGACGTCGGAGCGCAGCACCAGCAGGTCGTTGGTGGTCTTCACCGGGACGAACCGGTCGCGGCCGACCTCGATCAGCTGGGAGTTCTCGAAGATCTCGATCGCCGCGCCCATCGCGGTCTCGACCTGGATCACCTTCGGGGAGTCCGGGTCGTTGGGGTCGACGTTCTTGACGTTGCGGATCAGCGGCAACCCGAGGACACCCTGGCGGACGTCGAGCGCCTGCTTCATCGCGGCCAGGTCGAACCAGACGTTGTTGGTGGAGCAGTACTTGTGCCGGTTGAGGTCGGCGGCGGCCTCGGCGTCCTCGGGCGGGGTCTGTGCGGTCTCGCGCAGCACCAGCCGACCGTCGAGCTTGCGCCGGGCGAAGAACCCCCCCTTGCGGTCGGAGGCGATCCGCCGGGCCGCCTCGATCGCGAACGGCGCTCCCGATCCGGCGAACCACCCGGCCACCCGGGGGTCGGGGACCGCGCCGAGGTTGTCGGAGTTGGAGAGGAACACGTGCCGGTAGCCGAGCTCGATCAGCCGGTCGAGCAGCCCGGTGCCACGCAGTGCGGTGTAGACATCGCCGTGCCCGGGCGGGCACCACTCGAGGTCGGGGTCCTTGGGGTAGGAGACCGGAGACAGGTCCTTCTCGAGGAGCTTGGGCTCCTTGTTCTGCAGGAACTCCAACGGCAGTCCCTCCACCGGCAGATCCTCGTAGCGCGCGACCGCGTCCATCGTGTCGCTGGAGGTGCGGAAGGAGTTCATGAAGAGCAGCGGCAGCGGGGCGTCGTACTCCTGGCGGAGGTGGAGCGTCTGTCGGGCGATGATGTCGAGGAACGACAAGCCCCGGCGCACACACAGCAACGACTTGGCCCGGTCCATGCCCATCGAGGTGCCCAGGCCGCCGTTGAGCTTGATCACGACGGTATGCCGAAGGGCCTCGGCCGCTACCTCGTCGTCGACCGTCACATCGGCGAGCCGCTCGATGTCGACCGGCTCGATCGCGGACTCCGGGATCATCCCGGTCTCGCCGTGCTCGAGCAGTCGGTAGTAGTGGGCGAAGGTCTCGACCGCCACCTCGTCGACCCCAGCGTCGAGCATCTTGTTGCGCGCCTGGTTCAGGCCAGCACTACCCATGCCACTGATCGTAGGCTCGCCTGGTGGCCTCCACCCAAACTGGCGCCAAACTAGCCCTGCGCGACCAGCTCAGCACCGTCCGGAACCGGCTCGACGTGGCCGAGGTGGGCACCGCCGCCCGCGCCCTTGCCGACGTCCTCCTGGCCGCTCCCGAGATACGCCGCGCGGCGAGCGTGGCGGCGTACGTGTCGATCGGCACCGAGCCCGGCACCGGCCCGCTCCTCGATGGCCTGGTCGCTGCCGGCAAGCGGGTGATCCTGCCGGTGCTGCTGCCCGACCGGGATCTCGACTGGGGCGTCTACACCGGCGCGGGCGACCTGGTCCGGGCCGGCCTGGGGCTGCTGGAGCCGGCCGGCCCGCGCCTGGGTCCTGACGCCGTCGGCACCCCCGACGCGGTGCTGCTCCCCGGGCTTGCGGTGGCCGACGACGGAATGCGGCTCGGCCGGGGCGGCGGGTCCTACGACCGGGCTCTGGGGCGGGTGCCGTTGGGCACGTTCACCTGTGTGCTGCTGTACGACGGCGAGGTGGGGCTCGACGTGCCCCGCGAGCCCCACGACCGACCGGTGACCGCGGCCGTTACCCCACGGGGGATCGTCAGATTCTCGGGGCGCGCTGGCCGGTGCTAGCGGGGTAAGGTGGGTCGTTGGATCTTCGACTCGGGGGAAGTATGGGGGAGCTCAGGGAGTGCGCCATCTGCGGCGCCGCCTACGCGAACGGCATCAAGCACCAGCGCTATCACGATGAGATCGACGAGCTCATCGACCGGATGCGTGCGGAGCTGAGCGAGCCGGCGGGCGGTCGCCGACGGCGGTTCTCCGCCGACTGACCGCTACGGCGAGGCGGCGTCCGCCGGTGCCAGCTTCAGCGTGTCCTCCGTCGCCTTCACCACCGCATCCCGGCCGAACGCCCACGGCAACGTTTCGCCAGCGGCCCACAGGTCGGTCTGGTCGGTGTAGTGGTCGTTGAACGCATGCCCGGAGACGCCGGTGAGGTTGATCCAGCGGGAGTCGTCGAGGTCGGCCAGGGACACCACCATCCGCATCGACGCGGCGGCGGTGACCTCGAAGCCCTCGCGCGCGTCCCACGTGGTGGCGTCGACGATCGCGCCGCCACCGCCCACCTCCCAGCCACCCCGGTTGAACAGCCGCTCGATGGCGTCGATCCCCGACTCCCCCAGCGTCGAGGAGCGCAGGTCGAGCTCGTGCAGACCGCCCCAGGTCCACTCGTCGGGGTTGGGTGACTGCAGCGAGGTGAGGTCGTCGCGGGCGTCGGCCAGTGCCTGTCGCAGGATGTCGTCGCGGCGCTCGACGTCCTCCTCGGTCTCCTGGTCGTCCCAGAACTGGTCCTCGGGTCGGTCCAGGAGATCCGTCATCACGGCGAACCAGCGCTGCCCGCCGTCGGGGCGCAGATCGCCGGTCAGCTCGTCGTTGAACGTCAGGTCGAGCAGGTTGCGCCACAGGACGTTGTAGTACGCCGCGGCCGCGCTGCCCGCGTCCATCCGGAAGTCCCACTCGGCCATGAGTCGCTGACCGGCGGAGTAGTAGCCACGAGGCAGCCGGATCCGAAGCAGGTGCGGGACCAGGATCGGCGCCATCGGGCTGAGCGTGTCCAATTGCAGGTCGGCCATCTCGGTCACCGACAGCTCGTCGTCGGCTTCGAGCACATCGCGGATCCGCTGGGAGCGGTAGCCCCGGTCCCAGTCCGAGGCGAGCAGGTAGGGGTAGTCCTGATCGGTCACCGCCTGGTTGGCCGTGACGATGAAGCCCTCGTCCGGGTCGAGCACGTTCGGGAGGCCGTCGTAGGGCACGTACTCGCCGGTCCAGTCCGTCTCCGGTCGCCAGCCGGCCGCCGGCACACTGCCGTCGCTGCCGGACTTGCGGATCGGGATCAGGCCGGGCGCCTGGTAGCCGATGTGGCCCTCGCGGTCGGCGTACACGGCGTTCTGCGCGGGTGCCGCGAAGTCGGCGAGGGCGCCCCTGAAGTCATCCCAGTTCCGCGCGCGATTGAGCTCGAGGATGGCGTCGGCGGTGGGACGCGGCTTGAGTGCGGTCCAGGCGAGGGACACGGCGAACTCGACGCCCTCCCGGCGGGGCCGGGGCAACGTGGTGTCCTCGGCGACCTCGGCGATGTCGTCGTCGACATCGGACACCACCGGTCCGTGACCGGTCGAGCGCACGGTGATCTCGACGTCGTCGCCGTCGGCCACCTTGATCGTCTCGCTCCGGGTGCGCAGCGGCCGACTCTCGCCGCCGTACTTCCAGGTGTCGCCCTCGATCCGCTCGACGTAGAGGTCGGTCACGTCGGGCCCGAGGTTCGTGAACCCCCAGGCGATATCGGCGTTGTGTCCGATGATCACGCCGGGAACCCCGGAGAAGCTGAACCCCGACACGTCGTACGGGCACGCGTCGGAGACGGTGCGACAGTGCAGCCCGACCTGCATCCACACGCCCGGGAGGGACACCCCGAGGTGCGGGTCGTTGGCGAGGATGGGCGCGCCGGTCGTGGAGTGCGCGCCGTCCACGACCCAGGAGTTGCTGCCCAACCCGTCGCCCCGGCCGAGCCAGGCGGGCATCCGGTTCAGGCCGTCCCGGAGGTCGGCGAGCTCGGCCATCACGTCTGGACCGAACGGCGGTCGCCGCGGGTTGCGGGTGCCGGCCATCGTGGCGTCCTGCTCGAAGACCCCGTCGACCACGGCGCCCTGGCTCACGATTGGCGCCCGGTCGGAGTAGGAGTAGGGCGGGTACAGAGACGCGGCGCGACGCTTGCCGACCAGGTCGGCGGTCAGCACCCGCTCGATCTCCTCCTGCATGTTCCCGCGCAGGTCCCACGCCATCGCCTTCAGCCAGGCCAGGGAGTCGACGGCGGTCCAGTCCTCCGGGTGGTAGTCGAGCCCGCCGGCGTTGAGGATCGCGTACTCCAGCGAGACCTCCGACGGCGAGCGGTCCGCGAGGTAGGCGTTGACCCCGTCGGCGTAGGCATCGAGGGCGGCCCGGGTGTCGGGCTGGAGCAGCGCGAGCTCACGCTCGGCAACGCGCCGCCAGCCCATGGTGCGCACGTACTTGTCGCTCTCGAGGGCGTCCTCGCCGAACAGCTCGGCGAGCCGGCCGGCGGTGGCATGCCGGCGCACGTCCATCTCGTAGAAGCGCTCCTGGGCCGACACGAAGCCCTGCGCCACCATCAGGTCGTGGGCGGAGTCGGCGTAGATCTGCGGGATGCCGTGCTCGTCGCGGGCCACCTCGACCTCGCCGTCGAGCGCGGCGACCTCGATCGTGCCGCTCGTCTGGGGGAAGGACCGCCTGGCCAGCACCACTCCCACCAGCAGCACGGCCACGAGCACCAGGACCAGACCGATGGCGATGTACGTCGTCACCCGGAGCGGCTTCGGCAGGGTCCGGAAACCGTCGAGACGCCTCGGCCCGAGCGCGCCCTCCGACGTGTCCGCAGTCATGGTGCCGCCATTGTGCACGTCGCGTATCCTTTAGCAGTCGTTACAGGAGAGTGCCAGGAGCGTCATGCCGACCTATCAGTACGCGTGCACCGAGTGCGAGCACGCCTTCGAGCAGTTCCAGAGCTTCTCCGAGGACTCGCTGAGCGAGTGCCCGGAGTGCACCGGCAAGCTGCGCAAGCTCTTCAACGCGGTCGGCGTCGTCTTCAAGGGCTCGGGTTTCTACCGCACCGATAGCCGCTCCGCGGACAAGTCGGCCGCCTCGGCGAACGGGGACAAGAAGGCCGACTCCGCGCCGGCCGCCACGCCGGCGTCCACGTCGGAGAAGAAGACCGAGACCAAGTCCGACTCCAAGCCGGCCGCCACCCCGGCCTGACCGCACCCCTGTGGAGAGCGGGTTCCGCCCGGGTCGCGCTCGCCTAGCGTCGGGGGATGCAGCTCTCGGCTCCCCCTGCTCTCGCTGACCGCTGGCGGTCCTTACGCCGCGTCGTCCTGCGCCGCCGCCGCACGATCGCGGCGCTGCTTACCGCGGTGGCGGTGGCCGCAGGGCTGCAGGCCGTGGCCGGGCCGGCGCCGGACACGGTGCCCGTCCTCGTCGCCGCACGGGATCTGCCGGCGGGTGCGGCGATCGGCCAGGGCGACGTCCGGACGGCGCGGTTCGCGCCCGGGTCCACTCCCGACGGCGTGGCCGCCGACCCGGTCGGGCAGGTGCTCGCCGGGCCGCTGCGCACCGGGGAGCCGATCACCGACGTCCGACTTGTCGGGCCGGCGCTGACCTCGGGCCAGCCCGGGCTGGTCGCCGTACCCGTGCGGCTCCCGGATCCGGGCATGGTCGCCCTGCTCGACGTGGGCGACCGGATCGACCTGGTCGCCACCGATCCACAGAAGGGCGGCGCGAGCGTGGTGGCCGACGGCGTCCCGGTGCTCGCGATCCCGGCGGCCGACGACCAGGTGGGGGCTTCGGGGCTTCCCGGCCGGCTGGTGGTGGTCGGTGCCGAGAGCAGCCAGGTGGCGCCGCTGGCGGCCGCCGCCGTGGCCTCGTTCGTGACGTACACCTGGCCTGGCAGCTAGCGTGCAAAGCACCAACTCGGATCGAGGGAGAGCACATGAGCGGGTTCAAGAACTTCGTCCTGCGCGGCAACCTGGTTGAGATCGCGGTGGCCTTCGTGATCGCTACTGCGTTCGCGGCCGTGGTCACCGCCTTCACGGAGTGGCTGACGTACCTACTACCCGACGGCGTCGACAAGGTGTTCAGCAAGACCGAGCCGTTCGGCATCTTCATGAACGCGGTGATCGCGTTCGTCTTCCTGGCCGCGGTCGTCTATTTCCTGGTCGTGGTCCCCTACACGACCGCGAAGGAGAAGTTCTTCCCGAGCCCGGAGCCGGGGACGCCCGAGGACATCAAGCTGTTGCAGGAGATCCGCGACCTGCTGTCGGCGCAGCCTCGCTAGTCGCCGTGGTGCGGCGGCACCTGGGACTTCAGCCAGTCGTCTGAGGTGTCGAGGGCCTCGCCGGGCTCCCGCTCGTCGGCGGTGGTGTCCGGGAGTACGTCGCCGAACACCGCGGCCAGCCGGCGCCGGCGTTCCTCGTCGGTCTCGGTGGTCGGCTTGGTCATGCGGGTCCGATCATGCGCACAGCCCCGCTGCTTCGCGCTCCGCGGAGCTGGCGCCCGGGGATTCGCTCGGGGATTCAGTCGGGGATTCGGTCGGCGCCTCGGTCCCGCTCGGGGATTCCGCTCCGGAAGCGCCGCCGACGTCGTCTCCCGCGGTGATCACACCGTCCTGGAGCCTGCGAGTCAGCGGCTGGTCGTCGATCACCCGCTGCCACAGCTCATCGGCCTCGGGCAGGATCTCGACCCGGCCCGGTTGGGCGGTGGAGTACTGGAACGGCACGGTGACGAACTTGATGTTGTCCAGGCCGATGTTCTTGAACCCGACGCCGATCCGCCCCATCTGGAGGATCGACTCGATGTCGGTTTGCAGTGAGCTGGTCGCCGCGTCGAGGAAGCCGACCAACCGGTCGACCCGGGCCAGCGTGCCGCGGTCGACCACCTTGCCGGCCATCGCCGCGATGAACGCCTGCTGGCGCTTGATCCGGCCGATGTCCGAGCCGTCGCCGAGGGTGTAGCGGGCGCGCACGTAGTTGAGCGCTTCCTTGCCCTCGATCTCGCGGGTGCCGGCCGGAATGTTGATCCCGTGGGCGGGGTCGGCGATGTCCTCGGGGATGCACACCTCAACGCCGTCGATCGCGTCGACCATGTCCTGGAAGCCGGCGAAGTCAAGGACGACGTAGTGATCGAGCCGGATGTCGCTGAGCTGCTCGAACTGCTGCATGGTGCAGGCCGGCCCGCCGACGGAGAACGCTTCGTTCCACATCGCGTTGGTGGCGCCGGGGATCACGTCGCCCTTCGTGTCGTAGCAGTCGGGCCGGTCCACCAGCGTGTCCCGCGGGATGCTGATGCCGTAGGCGAACTCTCGATTGGCCGACAGGTGGAACATGATCGTGGTGTCGGAGCGCTCACCGCCGCCGGTGAGGTTGTCGATGTTGTTGCCCTCGCCGTCGCGGCTGTCGGACCCCATCACCAAGATGTTGAGCGGCTCCTGGGGACCGGTGTCGACCTTCTTCTTGTCGGGCCGACCCTTGAGTTGGTCGTCGACGTTGACCACGTCGAGGTTGTCGTTGAGGTGGCGGTAGATGTAGATGACGCCGAGACCGGACGCCATCCCGACCGCGACCAGACTCGCCACGACCACTTTCGCGACGGTGTGCCGCGCCTTCGTCCGAGCCCGGCGCTTGCCCTTGCGACGGCTACCCCGCTCCGGGGTCGCCGAGGGCGAGTCGGCCTCAGCCGGCGCGTGCTCAGCGTCGTCGGACATGCCTCACCTGGGTGCTCGGGATCGGTCGATGGGTCGAGGGGCGGCCCCACACACCTCTGCGAACCTAGCCGTAAGTCCCAAATAGTCTCGCGCCCCTAGCAGGCAGACAAATCGCGCCGACCGGCCGGGTCGGTAGCCCACGCGCGAGCCGAGACCCG
Source organism: uncultured Actinomycetota bacterium (assembly GCA_963827185.1). Classification (GTDB taxonomy): domain Bacteria; phylum Actinomycetota; class Actinomycetes; order Propionibacteriales; family Nocardioidaceae; genus Nocardioides. The sequence goes on along the minus strand of CAWGZQ010000006.1, from coordinate 811,403 downwards.
CGACAGGCACACCGTCGCCTCCGCGTGACAGGATGTGCGCCGACGCGCCCCAGTAGCTCAGCGGATAGAGCAGCCGCCTCCTAAGCGAAAGGTCGCAGGTTCGACTCCTGCCTGGGGCACCCATCTCGCGCGAGCCGCTGGGCGCACCCCGAAGCGCGGCTGCCGGCGGCGCCGTGGCGCCGTGGCCTAGCCCGAACGACGGGCGGAGCGTGCGGACCGGCGGCGAGCCCTGAGCCGCCGCAACCGGCGGACGACGAGCGGGTACGCCGACTCGGCCTCGGGGCGGTCGATCAGCCGGTTGAGCTCGGCGTAGTAGTCCCCCACCGGGCAGCCGAGCGTCTCCGCGATCGCGGACTCCTTGTCGCCCGCGTGCCGCCACCAGCCGGTCTCGAGGTCGAGCAGGGTGCGCTCGCGCTCGGACAACATCACGGTGGATCCCTTCATGGGTGCGGGGCGGACCGGCGAAACGGTAGCCGGGCGATCCCCACGAAGGGGCGGCGGGTGGGTGAAGTCACCCGGCGCCGGTCAGGCCCGGCCGCGCACGCACCACGCAACCGCGGGGATCGTGAAGGGGGCGGCGGGCAGCAGTTCGGCGCACCGGCCGCGCAGCGCCTCCCGGTGCGGCTCGTCCAGGGCCGCGACGTACACCCCGGCTGGCCCGACGCCCAGTGTGTACGGCGCCCACCAGTCATCCACGCTCTCGAACGGCACTTCCACCCGCAGCTCGGACTCCGCCACGTCGCTGAGGCCTGCCTCCCGGGCCAGCTCCGCGAGGTGCCCCTCGCGAGTTCCGGCCAGCCCCGACTCGTCGTGTGCGCCAGGGTCGAGGTCGCGCACCGCGTTCCAGAACGTCGACAGCGGACCGCGGTCGCCCGCGTGGTCCCACACGCACGCGGCGACCCGACCACCGGAACGGGTCACCCGGACCATCTCCCGGAGACCCGCCACCGGATCGGCCATGAAGTGCACGACGAGCTGCGCCAGCACGGCGTCGAACGAGGCGTCCTCGAACGGCAACTCCTCGGCCGGAGCGATCCGGACGTCCACACCGGGAAGCCGAGTCCGCACGGCGTCGACGAACGGGTGCGATGGGTCGATCCCGGCCACCTGGTCCGCTCCGAGCCGGTCGACCAGCACCGCGGTCAGCGCGCCCGGCCCGCAGCCGACGTCGAGGACGCGCTGCCCCGGCTCCAGGTCAGCGACGCCGACGAACTCCTGGGCGAGAGGTTCGGAGAACCTGCCCATGAAGGCGCCGTACGCCGACCCGGCGACATCGAAGCTCACGCCTCGAGGATAGGGCGTACTCCGCCGGTCAGGCCAGCACTTCGAAGGTGATGCCGGCCTTCTCGAGCCGGGCCATCAGGTGGTCACCCATCGCCTGGGCGGTGGTGACCGAGCCGGCGGTCTTCGGGTTGTCGTCGAAGGCCAGGCAGAGCGCGGACTCGGCAAGCATCTTCGCGGTCTCGGTGTAGCCGGGGTCGCCGCCGGAGACCCGAGTGTGGACGGTGCGTCCGTCGCCCTCGCCGATGTGGTCGACCCGGAACCACGACTTCTCCCGGCGCTCGGGGCTCGGGCCGTCGCCCTGCTTGATCCGGCCGAGCAGGAAGTTGCGCAACGGCTTGATCTGCGCCGACACCGCGATCGCCGAGACCCCCGCCACACCGCCCGCGGCCATCACGAGGGTCTTGGTGCCGGCGAAGTGGGAGTAGCGGAACGTCGACCCGTAGACCGGCAACGCGGCTCCGCTGCGAGCCACGATGATCGGATCGATCGTCGGGAGCGGCAGCAACCAGTAGCCCAGGTCCTTGTCGCGGTGCGGCTTGCCACTGATGGCTCGCGAGGAGCGTCCGGCCTGGGGCTTCGGCTCGGCCCGTCGCCTGCTGGCGTAGGCCTCCTTCATCTTGCGAGCCCGGGAGAACTGGGTCATCGCCGAGTGGAACGTGCCGCCTGAGAACTGCCCCGCGGCCCGGACCACGCCACGCATGGTCACCGGGCCCTTCGCTCCCAGGTGCTGGACGGCGAAGTAGGCGCCGAGGTCATGGGGAATCGAGTCGAACCCGCACGAGTGCACGATCCGGGCGCCGCTGCGTTCGGCGGCCGCGTTGTGGGCGAGGTACATCCGGTCGACGAACTCGGGCTCACCGGTCAGGTCGACGTAGTCGGTGCCGGCCTCGGCGCAGGCCGCGACCAGCGGCTCACCGAACTGGAGGTAGGGACCGACGGTCGTGATGACGACCTTGGCGCGCGCGGCGACGTCGGCGAGCGAGGCCGGGTCGCCGACATCGGCGATCAGCAGCGGCAGCTCGGCCAGCGCGGGGTCGATCCCGGCGAGGTCGTCGCGCACCTTCTCGAGCTTGCTCTGGTTGCGCCCGGCCAGCGCCCACCGCAGACCGTCGGGACCGTTGCGGGCGAGGTACTCGGCGGTCAGGGCGCCGGTGAAGCCGGTGGCGCCGAAGACAACGACGTCGAAGTCACGTTCAGCAGAGGCAGCCATCCGGTCATGCTCGCACCCCGCCCGACCGGCCGCCTATCCGGTCCATCCCGAGGGACGATGGAACCTCCGCCGGGTGCGGGCCCGTCGTACTGGAAGACGGGCATACAGGAGAGGTCCCTTGGACGACGAGGCTGAGTTCGCGGAGTACGCCCGCGACAACTGGGGCACGCTGGTGCGCGCCGCGGTGTTCCTGGGCTGCTCGGTGAGCGAGGCAGAGGACCTGGCGCAGACGACGCTGGTCCGCTGCTACACGTCGTGGGACAAGGTGTCGACCGCCGACAACCGCGAGGCCTACATCTACCGGATGCTGCGCAACTGCCTGCGCGACAGCAAACGGCGCCGCTGGTGGGGCGAACGTCCGACCGAGCACCTCCCGGACACCGCCTCCCCCGATCGCACGCACCACGTCGACACCGCCGACGCCGTCCACCGCGCCTTGGACGGGCTCTCCCGGATCAACCGGGAGGTCGTCGTCCTTCGCTACTTCGTCCAGCTCACCGAGCAGCAGACCGCCGACGTTCTCGAGGTCCCCACCGGGACCGTCAAGAGCCGGCTCTCTCGGGCGCTCGCCCTGCTCGCCGCCGACCACCACCTGGCGGACCTCACCGAAGGAACCCCCTCATGAGCGACCTCGAACGACTCTGGGACGACCTACCCGTCGGCGGGCCGCCGATCGACGACATCCTGCGCGCCGGACGCAAGAGGACCCGCACGCCGCGGCGCCGGCCGCTCCGACCGCTGCTCACCGCCGGCGTGCTCACCGCGGTCGGCGGGGCCTTCATCGCGGGCACCGTGGTCAGCCAGCCGCCGAGCGACGGCCCGGGGGCCGCTCGGCCCGGGGACGCCGGGAGTGACGCGTCGCCGGCGGCGTTCCACGGTGAGCTGCAGCCGGTGGCGTCCTGCGACGAGCTGCTCGAGCACTACCAGGACGAGGCGCTGCAGCTGGTCGGGCCCTACGGCTGGGAGTTCGGGTACGGCATCCACCAACTGAGCGACGGCGTCATGTTCTCCGGACGCCCGGGCCGCCAATCGATCGGCCGACACGTCAGCCGAGCTGGCCAAGTCCCCCCAGACCTCCACCTCGGTCAGCAGCGACACCGGCACCAACGTCCAGGAGGCCGGCGTCGACGAGCCCGACGTCGTCAAGACCAACGGTGAGCTACTGGTCCGGATCCAGGACGCCACGCTGACGACGTACGACGTGACCGGCGAGGAGACCGAGCAGCTCTCCCAGATCGAGCTCGACGACTTCGGTCACGGCGAGATCCTGCTCTCCGGCGACACCGTGGTCGCGCTCGGCGACGACGGCACCCTCCCTCGTCGCCCCCAGCATCCCCACGACGTGAGCCCGCAGCTGGCCACCACCCGCGTGGTGAGCATCGACATCGGTGACCCCGGCACTCCCGAGGTCACCGAGTCCCTCGACCTGGACACCGCGCTGGTCTCCGCCCGCCAGCACGGCTCGGCCGTCCGCCTGGTCACCGCGGCGGGCCTGCCCGAACTGGACTTCGTCCAGCCCACCGGCCGCAAGGGAGTGCGGACCGCGCGGCTGGCCAACGAGCGGGTCGTCCAAGAGACCGATATCGAGGACTGGATCCCGAGCTACACCGTCGACGGCGGCGACCCCGAGCAGCTGGCCGACTGCTCCGACATGGCGATCCCGAAGCGCAAGCTGGGCCTGGACACGATGAACGTGGTCGGCTTCGAGGCCGCCGACCCCGCCGAGCTGAACGCGATCGGGCTGGCCGGCAGCGCATCGCTCGCCTACGAGTCGCCCGACCACCTCTACCTCGCGGCCAGCCCGTGGGCCTCGTGGGGCGGGTGCTTCGACCTCTGCCCGTTCACGTTCTCGCGGGACCTCGAGGAGTCCGGCACCACGATGGTGTTCGACTTCGAGATCACCGGCACCGAGGCGACGTACGTCGGATCCGGCGAGGTCGAGGGCAGCGTCGCCGACCGGTGGGCGATGGATGAGTACGACGGCGTGCTCCGGCTCGCGCTCGGACCGACCCAGGCCACCGGCAACTTCAACGCGGTGGTCACCCTGGAGCGCCGCGACGACGAACTGGTCGAGATCGGCCGGGTCGACAAGCTCGGGGTCAACGAGCAGATCGAGTCGGTGCGTTGGTTCGACGCACTGGCGATCGTGGTGACGTTCCGGCAGATCGACCCGCTGTACGCGATCGACCTGAGCGACCAGGCCGACCCGACGCTGATGGGCCAGCTGAAGATCCCGGGCTTCTCGGAGTACCTGCACCCGCTCGGCGCGCGGCGGCTGGTCGGCGTCGGCCAGGGGCCAACCGGCAAGCGCGGCGCCTGGGGCGCGCAGGTCGGGCTGTTCGACGTGACCGACCTGACCGATCCGGAGCGGATCGCCACGCTGAGCTACGCGCCCGGCACGCAGGCACTGGCCGGCGCGGACCCGCGGCAGTTCACCTGGCTGCCGGACGAGCGCACCCTGCTGACCGTGATCTCGCAGGGCTGGAACGGCCGCACGGGCTGGGTCTCGGTGGTGACCCTGGATCGCGGGCGGCTGACGAACCGGATGGTGGAGGCCGACTACGGCAACGATGTCGCCGAGATCCGGACCGTCCCGCTGCCCGACGGCCGGGTGGTGCTGGTGACCGGAGACGACGTCGCGTTCTTCGACCTCGCATGAGCGCGCGTCCTGCGCTCGAAGCAACCAACCGGGCGCGAGCGCCTAGCAGCTGACCGACTCCAGCATCTGGGCGAGTTCCGCCGGTCGGCTCACCATCGGCCAGTGCCACGTCGGCAGCTCGATGTAGGTCCAGTCGCCGGCGACCATGTGCGCGAACGCGGGCGCGTGGGGCGCCATCTGCTGCAGTTGCTCACGGCTGAAGCTGCACAGCACGCCCGTCCGCGGCAGCCGCTCCCAGGCGCCGGTGAGCGCGACCGGTTCGGTGGCGGTGCGCCACGGCTGCGGCTGCGAGCCTGCGACCAGCGCGGCCACGGCGTCGTCGTCGACCTCGGGCGCTTCGGCGGCGAGCGCGGCCCAGGGCGGCGGCGGGAGCTTCCAGCCCTCGCCGTGTGTCATGACCAGGTCCTGGTTGGCCGCCCGCGCGTCGGGTCCCTCGAAGTCGGCCTGCGCCATGCCGTCCGGCAGGGGGCCCGAGTCGATGTAGACCAGGCGGGCCACCCGCTCAGGCGCGCGGTCGGCCGCACCGGTGGTCACCAGGGCGCCGTAGCTGTGGCCGACGAGCACGACGTCGTGCAGGTCGTGTTGCTCGAGCAGATGCACGACGTCGTTGATGTGGGTCGTCAGGTTGGTCTCCGGCGAGGCGAGGTGGGCGCGCTCGCCCATGCCGGAAAGGTCGAGGGTGTGTACGACGTGGCCGCGCTCGCTGAGCGAGTCTGCGACGGCGCGCCAGATCGAGGCGCCGAGCCAGAAGCCGGGGACGAGGACGTAGGTGGCGGTATTCATGACCATGACGCTACGGTGCTTTGTGGACAGTTTCCGCCCGGTATTCTGACCCAAATTCCTTCCAGGCAGCAGGGGAGAGCCGTGACCCGCCCCACCGCACGCGTGCTGGCGATGCTGGAACTGCTCCAGGCGGGCGGGCAGCGCACCGTCGGCGATCTCGCGGCGCAGCTCGGGGTCGACGAACGGACCGTCCGGCGCTACGCCGAGCATCTTGCCGACCTCGGGATCCCAGTCCAGGCGCAGCGGGGCAGGTACGGCGGCTACCGGCTCTTACCTGGCTACAAGTTGCCCCCGCTGATGCTCACCGACGACGAGGCCGTCGCCGTCGCCCTGGGCCTGCGGGCCGCGGAACGTGCGGGGCTCGCCACCACCGAGCACGCGGCGACGGCTAGCGCGCTGGCCAAGGTGTCGCGTGTGCTGCCGCAGGCCCTGCGCCAGCGGCTCGACAGCCTGCTCTCGACCGCGCACTTCACGACCCCGGCGCGCGCCAGCGCTCCCGCCGGCGCCGACACGCTGCTTGATCTCGCCTGGGCAGCGCAGGCGCAGCGCACCGTCGTGATCGCCTACACCGCGTGGGACGGACAGGAGTCGCAGCGTGAGCTCGACGTCTATGGCCTGGTCTTCCACTCCGGCCGGTGGTACGCCACCGGACACGATCACGGCCGCGATGACATGCGGACCTTCCGTTTGGACCGCATCGCCTCAGTCAGGCAGGGCGACGGCTCATACGTCGTGCCCGCCGACTTCGACGCGACGACGCAGGTCGTGTCCGGCATCGCGGCGGTTGGGTGGGCGCACGAGGTCGCCGTCGTACTTCGGACCACCCTCGCCGATGCGGGCGAGCGACTACCCCCGAGCGTGGGAAGGCTGAACGAGCACCTTGACGGCGTGCTCCTCGAGACGCGCGTCGAGCGCCTCGACGGCATGGCCTGCATGCTGGCCGGGCTCGGCTGGGACTTCGAGGTGATCACCCCCGCCGCCCTGCGCGATGAGGTCCTCGCCCTGTCCAACCGCCTCCGACTCAGCGCGGCGCGCGGCGCCGGCGCCGGCACCACGGCTGGTCCGCGGAGTCCGTGAGCGACCCCACCCGGGCCGCACCTCCCCAGCTCTCGTCACAGCGACGGCCCGTCCGGAGATCGATAGATCCGGCTCGCAGCCTCGGTCGGCGAATAGGGAGACACCCGGTAAGGGTCAGCCACCGGGGCGCAGCTGCAACTGCACGAGGAGATCGACCACCGCGTGCACACCAGCGGTGTCCGCATCGAGATGGGCGTCGGCGAGCCGCTCGGCGGCCAGCTCCGGAGGGAGGCGCGCGCCCACGCGCAGCACGTAGATCGTGTCCTCCGGCTCGAAGTCGAGCTCGATGACCTCGGCCGCGTGGTACTCACCGTCGGGGGTGCGGGTGACGACCCCCTCGCCGAAGTCCAGCCCGCGCACCAGGTGCGTGGTGGAGTGACGGACGGTGTGCACCTCGCCGTGCTCGACGCCCGGTCCGGTCAGCTCGATCAGCTCCATGACGTCCCGTCTGGCTGCTGTTGCGCTGGGCCTTCGCAGCTCACCACGGACTCCTGGCGTCGCGTGATGTCACGTTCCACGATGCCTCTCGCCGGGGGAACATTCAAGACGCCGGGCGCGAGGCGCAGGCGCATTTGCCGGCCGCTGCTGGCCGCGCCAATGGCCGGTGGACGGCGTGGCTAGTCACTTCGGGCCATGTCGGGTGCCGACGAGAGGTCGATGCCCCACCGGGTAACGATTGCTTAACTCCTTCACGTGATCACGACCGCGCAGCTCGACGACCTGGCCCAGGCCCACCTGAGCCTCGTCTCAACCATCGTCCGCGAGGTGGTCCGGCGGATTCCGTCCCACGTGGATCGGGATGACCTCACCTCGGCGGGCATGGCCGCGCTGGTCCAGGCCGCACGATCCTTCGACCCGGATCGGGGCGTGCCGTTCGCGCGCTACGCGGCCACTCGGATCCGGGGCGGGATCGTCGACGAGCTGCGCAGCATCGACTGGGCATCCCGGGCGGTGCGCCGGCGGGGCCGGGCAGTGGAGGCCGCGCGCGGTGAGCTCACCGCCACCCTCGGACGGACCCCCACCGACGTGGAGATCGCAGCCGAGCTCGGAATCCACCCGAACGAGCTCCGCCACCACCGCACAGGACCTGGAACGATCCCGGGTGCTGTCGCTGAGCCTCTCGCCCTGCGACGACGGCGACCCGGACGACCTGCTCGTCAGCGGGGACCCGATGCCGGAGGCGACCCTGCTGCGCAAGGAGCAGCTCAACTACCTGATCGCCGCCATCGAGGAGCTCCCCGAGCGCCTGCGCACCGTGATCACCGAGTTCTTCCTGTTGGAGCGGCCGATGGCCGAGATCGCGCGGACGCTGGGCGTCGGTGAGCCGCGGGTCTCCCAGATGCGGGCGGAAGCGCTGGTGCTGCTGCGAGGCGCACTCCACACCGCCCTCGACCCGCACCTCGTGCCACGCAACGAGCGCCCGACCCCGTGCGTCGTACGCCGAAGGGACGAGTACTTCCGGGCGGTGGCCGACCGCCACAACGTGCGCAGTGGTCGCGGAGCCCAGCTCGAGATCAGCGCCTGAACGCTGGGCGCCAGCCCGGTGGGAGTTGTCGCGCGCGGCGTACGCTCGTTGGCATGTGCAGGAACATCCGCCAGCTCCACAACTTCGAGCCGCCGGCCACGCAGGACGAGGTCTACGCCGCCGCGCTGCAGTACGTCCGCAAGGTGAGCGGGTCGACGAAACCCTCGCAGGCCAACCAGGCGGCGTTCGACCACGCCGTCCACGAGGTTGCCCATGTCACTCGTCACCTGCTCGAGGCTCTCGTGACCAACGCGCCGCCGAAGGACCGCGAGGTCGAGGCCCAGAAGGCGCGCGCCCGGGCCGAGCTCCGCTACGGCACGTGAGGCCGGCGCTCGAGCTCCTCACCGGCCGGCCGCTGGTGGTGCTGACCGGCGCCGGGCTGTCCACCGACTCCGGGATCCCCGACTACCGCGGCCCGGGGTCCGCTAACCGAACCCCGATGACGTACCAGGAGTTCGTGTCGGGCCCGCCCGCGCGGCAGCGGTACTGGGCCCGCAGCCATCTCGGCTGGTCGCGGATGCGGCACGCCGAGCCGAACGCCGGGCACCGGGCGCTGGCTGCGCTCGACCCGGCGCTGCTGATCACCCAGAACGTCGACGGCCTGCACGAGGCGGCCGGCTCGCGGCGGCTGGTCGCGCTGCACGGCCGGATCGCCGACGTCATCTGCCTGGACTGCCGCACGACCTCGTCCCGGGCGGCCCTTCAGGCCCGGCTCGACTCACTCAACCCCGGCTTCGCCGCGCGGCACGCTGCGGCCGAGGTCCGTCCGGACGGCGACGTCGATCTGGACGACACCACGGGCTTCGCCGTACCGACCTGCACCGACTGCGGCGGCGTGCTGAAGCCCGACGTGGTGTTCTTCGGCGAGAACGTCCCGACGGCCCGCGTCGAGCGCTGCTACGCGGCCGTCGACGACCTGGCGGCCTCGGCCGGCGCGCTGCTCGTCGCCGGCTCGTCGCTGACCGTGATGAGCGGCTTCCGTTTCGTCCGCCGCGCCGCCCGCGCCGGGGCGCCCGTGGTGATCGTCAACCGCGGCACCACCCGCGGCGACGACCTGGCGACGTACAAAGTGGAGGTGGGGTGCTCAGAGTTCCTCGCCGAGCTGGTGGCGGGGCGGGTCGGGATACCTGGGTAGCCAGGTATCGCGAAGGTTCAGGGGTGTTGCAACAGCCTGGAACCTCGGGATACCTGGGTAGCCAGGTATCCCGACCAACGGCGCGAAGCGCCGACTCCGACTAAAGCTTCCGTACGAAGATGTGCTCCGCCGCCTCGAACACGATCTCGGCGGTCTCCCCGCCGGAGCCGACCAGCACGCCCTCTTCGGTCGCCACGGCGTTGATCGTCTTGTCGGGCAGGGCGCCCACGCGGCGCAGCGCGCTCATCAACAGCTCGTCCTTCTGCATCTCCTCGGAGATCCGACGGACCAGGACCCGACCCTCCTCCTCGCCGACCGCCTTCGACAGCGGCTCGACGCCGGCCATGAACTCCTCGCCGACCTCGGTCTCGCCGAGCTCGTTGAGCCCCGGGATCGGGTTGCCGTACGGCGACTCGGTCGGGTGGTTGAGCAGCTCGACCAGCCGACGCTCGACCGTCTCGGACATCACGTGCTCCCAGCGGCAGGCCTCCTCGTGGACGAGCTCCCACTCCAGGCCGATCACATCGGTGAGCAGCCGCTCGGCCAGCCGGTGCTTGCGCATCACCCGGGTCGCGAGCCGGCGACCCTCCTCGGTGAACTCGAGGTGCCGGTCGCCCTCCACGGTGAGCAGACCGTCGCGCTCCATCCGAGCCACGGTTTGCGACACCGTCGGACCGCTCTGGTGCAGTCGCTCGGCAATCCGGGCGCGCAGCGGGGTGATGCCCTCCTCGACCAGCTCGTAAATGGTGCGGAGGTACATCTCGGTGGTGTCGATCAGATCGCTCACTCGTCCATTCTCACCCATGTGGGGTGGCCCTGGCAGAGTGGACCGCGATGGCCTCGGTGATGTGGTTTCGGCGTGACCTGCGGCTGCAGGACAACCCGGCCCTCCTCGAGGCGTGCGCCGACGGAGCGGTGCTGCCGCTGTTCGTGCTCGACCCGGCGCTCTGGGGCCCCTCAGGACCGGTCCGGCGCGCCTACCTCGCCCGTTCGCTGAGGGCGCTGGCCGGCGAACTGCCGCTCTCCGTGGTCCGCGGTGATCCGGTACGCCGGGTGGTGCGGGCGGCGCAGGAGGTCGGCGCCGATCGGGTGCACGTGGCCGAGGACTTCGGGCCCTACGGCCGGTCCCGCGACGCGGCCGTCGAGGAGGCCCTGGCCGAGGTGGGCGTCGAACTGGTGCGCACGGGGTCGCCGTACGCCGTGGCGCCGGGGAGCATCCGCTCCGGCACCGGCCAGCCCTACAAAGTCTTCACGCCGTTCTTCCGCGCCTGGGCCGACCACGGCTGGGAGCCGCCGGCCGACCGGCCGCGCGCCGCCCAGTGGCTGCGCCTCGACGACACCACCGAGATCCCGCAGGCGGACCCGCCGCCCGGCCTCGAGCTGCCCGAGGCCGGAGCGGAGGCGGCCAGGCGGCGCTGGCGTTGGTTCCTCGACCTGGTGGCCGACTACGACGACGCCCGCGACCGGCCGGGGGTCGACGGCACCTCCGGCATGTCCGTCTACCTGAAGTGGGGCCAGATCCACCCCCGCACGCTGCTCGCCGACCTGGCGACGTTGCGCAGCAACGGCGCTGCCACCCTCCGCAACGAGCTGGCCTGGCGGGAGTTCTACGCCGACGTGCTGCTCGCCCGTCCGGAGACCGCCCGCGACTGCTACCGGCCGGAGTTCGGCCGAATCCGCACCGACAACGCCGAGGTTGCCGTCGAGTCCTGGCGCCACGGCCGCACCGGCTTCCCCATCGTGGATGCGGGGATGCGCCAGCTGCGGCAGACCGGCTGGATGCACAACCGAGTGCGGATGATCGTCGCCAGCTTCCTGGTCAAGGACCTGCACGTCGAATGGCAGGTCGGGGCCCGGCACTTCCTGCACTGGCTGGTCGACGGCGACCTGGCCTCCAACCAGCACAACTGGCAGTGGGTCGCGGGCAGCGGCACCGATGCGGCGCCGTACTTCCGGGTTTTCAACCCGACCACCCAGGCCAAGAAGTTCGACCCCGACGGCGACTACGTACGACGCTGGGTCCCCGAGCTCGCGGAAGTGTCCACCCCACAAGATCCCAGCCCCAACGATCGCGAACGGGTCGGCTATCCACTGCCGATGGTGGACCATGGGGTGGAGCGCCGCGAAGCACTATCGCGGTGGGAGGAGATCCGATGACCGAGATCGTGGTGCCGCAGCGGTTCTGCGGACCGCCCTCGTCCGGCAACGGCGGGTGGTCTGCGGGCGCGCTCGCCGCCGTCGCCGCCGAGCTGGCCGACCACTCCGGCCCTTGGCCGGCCATCACGGTCGCCCTGCACCAGCCACCGCCGCTCGACACCCCGCTACCGGTGAGCACCGATGACGGCTGGACGCTGGCGACGTACAACGGCAGCATCGTGGGTCGAGCTCAGGTCACCGACCGCGAGCTCGGCGAGGTCGCGGCTGTCTCCGCCGCCGACGCCCACACGGCCAGCAAGGGGTACCGGGGCTTCGGCGCGCACCCCTTCCCGACCTGCTTCACCTGCGGTACCCGCCGCGAGGAGGGCGACGGGCTGCGGATCTTCCCCGGCGACCTCGGCGACGAATCGAGCCGGGTCGCGGCGCCTTGGACTCCACACGCGAGCGTGGCAGCGGACTGGCCCGCCGACCAGGAGCCGGCCCGCGACGCCTCGGTGCCGGTCGCCTGGGCCGCACTCGACTGCGTCGGCGGCTGGTCGACCGACATCGAGGAGCGGCCGATGGTGCTCGGCACGATCACGCTGCGTCTGGACGCGCTGCCCCGGATCGGTGAGGAGCACGTGGTGGTCGGTGCGATGCGCGGGAGCGAGGGCCGCAAGACCTTCACCGCCGCGACGATGTACGACGCGAAGGGCGCCGTGGTGGCCACCGCCGAGCACGTGTGGATCACCGTCGACCCCGCCAACTTCGGCTGACGGTGACCCGCACCGACGGCGCGTGGTGGCGCGAGGCCGTCGTCTACCAGGTCTATGTCCGCAGCTTCGCGGACTCCGACGGTGACGGGAACGGCGACCTGCCCGGCATCCACGCGCGGCTCCCTTACCTGCGCGACCTGGGCGTCGACGCGGTGTGGATCACGCCGTTCTACCGATCGCCGCAGCGCGACCACGGCTACGACGTAGCCGACTATCGCGACGTGGACCCGATGTTCGGCACCCTCGACGACGCCGATGCCCTGATCTCCCGCGCCCACGAGCTCGGGCTCCGAGTGATCGTCGATGTGGTGCCCAACCACACCTCCAGCGAGCATCCGTGGTTCCAGGAGGCGCTGGCCGCTGGGCCCGGGAGCGGCGCCCGCGAACGCTACCTGTTCCGCACCGGCCGCGATGGCGGCGACGAACCCCCCAACAACTGGGGCTCGGTGTTCGGCGGACCGGCCTGGACCCGGGTCGGCGACACCGACCAGTGGTACCTCCACCTGTTCGACCAGGCCCAGCCCGACCTCGACTGGCGACACCCGGACGTGGCCGAGCTGTTCGACGACGTGCTGCGGTTCTGGCTGGACCGCGGCGTCGACGGGTTCCGGATCGACGTCGCTCACGGTCTCGTGAAGGAGGAGAGCCTCCGGGATCGGGTGATCACCGACGAGGAGCGTGCCGCGGAGGAGTCCGGCGAGATGATCGAGGTCGCGATCGCCGACGAGCCGATGTGGGACCAGCCCGGCGTCCACGAGATCTACCGCGGGTGGCGGCGGATCCTCGAGGCCTACGACGGCGACCGGATGGCGGTCGCCGAGGCCTGGACCCGGACCCCGGAGGCGATGGCCCGCTACGTCCGCGACGACGAGCTGCACCAGGCCTTCAACTTCCACTGGCTGCTGGCCGGTTGGTCGGCGCCCGCTCTCGGCCAGGTCGTCGAGTCGACGCTCGCGGCGCTCGCCGAGGTCGGCGGCGAACCGACCTGGGTGCTCAGCAACCACGACGTACCCCGGCACGCCACGCGCTACGGCGGTGGGGCGGTCGGCCGGGCGCGCGCTCGGGCGGCCACCCTGGTGTCGCTGGCGCTGCCTGGCTCGGCCTACCTGTACCAAGGTGAGGAGCTGGGCCTCGAGGACGTCGACGTCGCCCCGGAGCATCGGCAGGATCCTTCGTGGTTCCGCACCGGCAAGCCCGGCCGCGACGGCTGCCGGGTGCCGATGCCGTGGGCCGGCGACCGGCCGCCGTACGAGTTCGGGCCGGGGTCGGCGCAACCCTGGATCCCGCAGCCGCTCACCTGGGCGCCGCTCACGGTCGCGGCCCAAGAGGACGACCCGGAGTCGATGTTGTCGTTCTACCGACGCGCACTGGCGACCCGGCGCGAGCATGTCGCGGGGCTCGGGTACGACGTGGCGGTGCAGGTGACCGACGACGTACTCACCCTGCGGCGGGGGCCGTTGACCGTGATGCTCAACTGCGGCTCGGCGGCGGTCTCGCTCGAGCCCGGCGAGCGGGTGATCGCGAGCGGTCCGGTGGACGACCGACTGCCGCCGGACACCGCGGTCTGGCTCAGGAGTCGCTGAGTGAGGTGTTGTAGCGGGCCAGCTCGCTGACGAAGGCGGCGAGCTCGCGCTCGGACCAGTCGCCGAGCTGCTCGGCGAGCCAGGTGCGGCGCTGGTCGGCGACGTCGCTCATCCGGCGCGCTCCCTCGACGGTGACCGAGAGCAGGGTCGCCCGTCCGTCGGCCGGGTCGGGTGTGCGTTCGACCAGGCCGAGCTCGATCAGGTGGGAGAACTGACGGCTGATCGCACCCTTGTCGATGTCGAAGACCTCCACGATCGAGGAGGCGCGCACCGGGCCGTTCTCGTTGACGTAGGCCAGGATCAGGTACGACGCCGGCTGCAGCGACTCGTGGACCTCGCGGGCCCGGACGCCGATCACCCGGCGTACCCGACGGATCAGCACCCCGACCTCGTGCTCGAGATCGCGGATAGTGTCGGCTCTCGTCATGGTGGGGTCCTGGTCGGGGCAGACGGTTGACGGGCGCAACCATATTCCGCATCGTTGCCCGCTGCAACCAAGGGCGACGGAGGATCACCTGGCGGGGTAGTCCGCCTTCTACGGCACCCTTGGGCGCACCCGAAAGGGTGCTCAGCACGGCGGACTACCCCGAAATGCGACCCCCGAAATGGGACAACCCGCAGGCGTGGCCCCACCGAACCAGTCGATGAAGCCGCTCCGGGGGACGTGAATCCCGGAACGCCTGCGGGTCGGGTAGCTGCTATGGATTCACCAGCAGCTCGCCGGACAACTCTGCCCGACGTCGTGCTGGGCTGCTAGCGGGCAGCCACCTCACGCGTCCTCAAAGAATTCATTCTTCGGACCACCTCCTTTCCCGTGTGCCACGAGAGTAGATCGTCCGACCCGGCCGGCCAAGGGGTTTACGGTCACCGCCAGACGGCACCGGGAGCAACTTCACCCATCCAGCTCGGCCGTGGCGGCGGCGAACTGCGCGTTGTAGAGCCGGGCGTAGGCACCGCCCTCGGCCAGCAGCTCGTCGTGATCACCCTGCTCGACGATCCGCCCCTCCTCCATGACCAGGATCAGGTCGGCGTCGCGGATCGTGGAGAGCCGGTGCGCGATCACGAACGACGTCCGGTCCGAGCGCAACGCGGCCATCGCGTGCTGCAGGAGCAGCTCCGTACGCGTGTCCACGGACGAGGTCGCCTCGTCGAGGATCAACAGCGCCGGGTTCGCCAGGAATGCTCGGGCGATCGTCACCAGCTGCCGCTCGCCGGCCGACAGGTTGCCGCCGTCCTCGTCGACGACCGTGTCGTAGCCGTCGGGCAGCGAGTGCACGAACCGGTCCACGAACGTCGCCCGCGCCGCCTCGAGGATCTCGGCCTCGGTGGCGTCCGGCCGTCCGTAGGCGATGTTGTCGCGGATGGTGCCGCCGAACAGCCAGGTGTCCTGGAGCACCATGCCCACCTGTCCGCGCAGGGCGGAGCGCGGCATCTCGGTGACGTCGATCCCGTCGAGCGTGATCCGGCCGGCGTCGAGCTCGTAGAACCGCATGATCAGGTTGACCAGCGTGGTCTTGCCGGCGCCGGTCGGGCCGACGATCGCCACCGTGTGCCCCGGTCGGGCCACCAGCGAGAGATCCTCGATCAGCGGCGTGTCGGGGTCGTACGCGAACGAGATGCGCTCGAACGCCACCTCACCACGTCGTACGGCGGGCTCGTCGCGCCCCTGCGAATCCGGGGACTGCTCCTCGGCGTCGAGCAGCTCGAAGACCCGCTCGGCGGACGCGACCCCGGACTGGAGCAGGTTCATCATCGAGGCCACGGTGGTCAGCGGCTGGGTGAACTGGCGGGTGTACTGGATGAACGCCTGCACCTCGCCGAGCGAGAGCGACCCGCTGGCGACCCGGAGCCCGCCGACGACGGCGATCACGACGTAGTTGAGGTTCCCGATGAACATCATCACCGGCATGATCAGCCCGCTGACGAACTGCGCCCGGAACGAGGATTCGTTGAGCCCGCCGTTCTGCTCGGCAAACGTCGCGGCGACCTCGCTGCGCCGACCGAAGACCGTGACCAGCTCATGGCCGGAGTAGGTCTCCTCGATGTGGGCGTTGAGCCGCCCGGTGAGCCGCCACTGGTCGATGAAGTGGCTTTGGGATCGCTTCATGATCTGCGCCGTCGTGTACATCGACAGGGGTACCGAGACCAGCGCGATCAGCGCCAGCACCGGTGAGATCCAGACCATCATCGAGAGCACGGCGACGACGGTCAGCAGCGACGTCATCAGCTGGCTCATCGTCTGCTGCAGGGTCTGGCTGACGTTGTCGATGTCGTTGGTGACCCGGCTCAGCAGCTCACCGCGCGGCTGCCGGTCGAAGTAGGGCAACGGCAGCGCGTTGACCTTGTCCTCGACGTCGGAGCGCATCCGTCGTACGACGCTCTGGACCACGTCGTTGAGCAAGTAGCCCTGGAGCCAGCTCAGCAGGGAGGCCCCGACGTAGACCAGCAGCACGACCATCAGAACGCTGCGGACGGCGTCGAAGTCGACGCTCTGCCCGGGCACCAGGTCGATGCCGCGCAGCAGGTCGGCGAACTGCCCGTCGCCGCGCGCCTGCGCGGACGCGATCGCCTCGTCCTTGGAGATCCCGTCGGGGAGCTGGCGGCCGATGAACCCGGCGAAGACCAGGTCGGTGGCCTGGCCGAGCAGCCGCGGCCCGAGCGCCATCAGCGTGACGCTGCCGATCGCCAAGCCGACGACGGCGGCCGCCTTGATCCGTTCGGGTGCCATCCGGCGGAGCAGCCGCTTCGCGGACGGCCCGAAGTCCATCGCCTTCTGGCCGACCATGCCGCCGCCCATCGGGCCGCGTCCCGGCATCGGCGCACTGGAGACGACCCGCTCGGTCTCCTTCATCTTGTCCGGGGGCGCTTGCGTCACGCTGCCTCCTCGGCGCTGAGCTGGGACGCGACGATCTCTTGGTACGTCGCGTTGTCGGCGAGCAGCTCGGTGTGGGTGCCGCGGCCGACGACGTGCCCGTCCTCGAGCACGAGGATCTGGTCGGCGTCACGAATGCTGGCCACCCGTTGGGCGACGACGACCATCGCGGCATCGCGGGTCACGGGCTTGAGCGCGGCGCGGAGCCGGGCGTCGGTGGCCAGGTCGAGTGCGGAGAACGCATCGTCGAAGAGGTAGATCTCGGGCCGGCGGACGAGAGCCCGAGCGATGGCCAGGCGCTGCCGTTGGCCGCCGGAGACGTTGGTGCCGCCCTGCACGATCGGCGAGTCGAGCCCCTCGGGCATCGCGGCGACGAAGTCGCGCGCCTGGGCGATCTCGAGCGCCTGCCAGAGCTCCTCGTCGGTCGCGTTCGGCTTGCCGTGGCGCAGGTTGGTGGCGACGGTGCCGGTGAACAGGAACGCCTTCTGCGGCACCAGCCCGATCCGGGACCAGAGCGCATCGGGGTCGAGGTCGCGGACGTCGACGCCGTCGACCCGGATGGTGCCCGCGGTCGCGTCGAAGAGCCGTGGCACCAGGTTGACCAGCGTGGTCTTGCCCGCGCCGGTCGAGCCGATCACGGCGAGGGTCTCGCCGGGCCGGAGCTGGAAGCTCAGATCCGTGAGCACCGGCTGCTCGGCGCCCGGGTAGGTGAACCCGACCCCCTCGAGGTCGAGGTGGGCCCGCACCGACACCTCACGCACCGGGTCCGTCGACGGCACCACGCTGCTGCGGGTGTCGAGCACCTCGGCGATCCGGTCGGCGCACACCGAGGACCGGGGCACCATCATCAGCATGAAGGTGCCCATCATGATCGACATCAGGATCTGCATCAGGTAGCTGAGGAACGCCGTCAGCGCGCCGATCTCGACCTCGCCGTTGTTGACCCGGTGGCCGCCGTACCAGATCACCGCGACGCTCGAGACGTTCACGATCAGCATCACGAGCGGGAACATCGTGGCCATCCAGCGGCCGGCTCGGACCGACACCTCGGTCAGGTCGTCGTTGGACTTGGCGAAGCGCTCGGTCTCCAGGGGCTCGCGGACGAACGCGCGGACCACCCGGATGCCGGTGATCTGCTCGCGCAGGATCCGGTTGACCTCGTCGATGCGTGCCTGGACCAGGCGGAAGCTCGGGATCATCTGCGAGACGACCAGGCCCACGGCGAGGAAGAGCGCCGGCACCACGATCGCCAGCAGCCACGACAGACCGAAGTCCTCGCGCATCGCCATCAGGATGCCGCCGACCATCATGATCGGCACCGAGACCGCCATCGTGCAGGTCATCAGCGCCAGCATCTGCACCTGCTGGACGTCGTTGGTGTTGCGGGTGATCAGCGAGGGCGCGCCGAACTGCGCCACCTCGCGTCCGGAGAACGTGCCGACCCGGTCGAAGATCGCCGAGCGCAGGTCGTGGCCGAACCGCATCGCCGTCCGGGCCGAGAACCAGACGGCCACCACCGAGCAGCAGATCTGGAGCAGCGAGACACCGAGCATCACCGCGCCGGCCTTGACGATGTAGTTGGTGTCACCGCGGGCGACACCGTTGTCGATGATGTCGGCGTTGATGCTCGGCAGGAACAGCATCGCGACGGTGGAGGTGAACTGCAGGACGACGATCACGCTCAACCACTGGCGGTACGGCGCGAGGTAGGTCCGCAGGAGCCGGAGCAGCATCAGTCGCCCTGCCCTCGGGCCAGGGTGCCGTGCAGGATCACGTCGACGATGTCGGCCGGCTGCATCGGGCGGTTCTCCGAGATGTGGGGGTGGCTGGCCGAGAAGGTCAGCAGCCGGAGCAGCCGGACCACCTCCTCAGGTGGCACCCGGAACCGCTCGGCGTCCGGTTCGAGCACGGTGATGACGCCCTCGGTGGCGCAGCCGGTGCCGCAGCTCGTGGCTGCGCAGCCGCTCGGGCGGCTTGGGCACGGCGAGGGCGATCATCAGCTGGAAGATGCTGATGAACCGGCGCTGCAGCAGCGTGGTCACCGCGATCATCCGGTCCCGGAGCGGCTGGTCGAGATCGATCCGCGCCACGGCGGCGAGGAACGGCTCCGGATCGAACTCGGCGTCCATCACCGCCTCGAACAGCTCCTCCATGGTCGGGAAGACCCGGAAGATCGTGCCTTCGGCGATGCCGGCCGCCTCCGCGACCAGCCGGGCGGTCGTCCGACGGCCGTGCTCCAGCAGCAGCGGCCGGGTGGCGGAGATGATCGCCGCCCGCCGATCGACCGGCGACAGCGGTCGGGCACGCTCCCTCTTCGTCTCCATCCCGGCCGAGGCTAAATGAGTGAGCACTCACTCACAAGTGATTTGCTGGATAGTCAGGGTGCGAGCCGGTGGGTGCTCCAGCCCGACTCGGTACGGCGATACACCAGCCGGTCGTGCATCCGGCCGGGGCGGCCCTGCCAGAACTCCACGGCCTGCGGCGTGACCAGGTAGCCGCCCCACTCCTCGGGCACCGGGACGGGTTCGGGCTCGGGATGGCGCGCCGCCACATCGTCGTACGCCGTCGTCAGCTCGTCGCGGCCCGCGACCTCGCGCGACTGGTGGGACGCCCAGGCGCCGAGCTGGGCCCCGCGCGGCCGGGTGCCGAAGTAGGCCTTCACGGCGTCCGCGCCGAGCGGTGCGGCCACCCCGTCGACCCGGATTTGGCGCTCGAGCGGGTGCCAGGGGAACAGCAGCGCGCACGCGGGGTTCCCGCCGAGCTCCTCCCCCTTGCGCGACCGGGTGTTGGTGAAGAACACGAAGCCCTCGTCCGACAACCCCTTGAGCAGCACCAGGCGGGCCGACGGGCGGGCATCGAGGCCCGCGGTGGCCACCACCATCGCGTTCGGCTCATGCAACCCGGCCGCGACCGCCTCGTCGAACCACCGGCGGAACATCGCGATCGGGTCGGGGGCCAGGTCGGACTCCGTCAGCCCGGCCCGGGCGTACTCCTGGCGCAGGGCAGCGAGGTCCTGCCCGTGACCCGTATCGCTCATGAGCCGACACTAGGACGTCCACGGATCTGGGGCAGAATGCGGGCGATGCCCACCACAGTGGGCGGCTGACGAAGGAGTCACAGCGGGATGACCGAGGTACACCACGGACTGGAAGGTGTCGTCGCCTTCGAGACACAGATCGCCGAACCCGACAAAGAGGGTTCGGCCCTGCGCTATCGCGGCGTCGACATCGAGGACATCGTCGGCCGAGTGCCGTTCGAGAACATCTGGGGTCTGCTGATCGACGGCTCCTACACGCCCGGCCTGCCCGCGGCCGAGCCCTACAGCCTGCCCGTCCACACCGGCGACGTCCGGGTCGACGTCCAGGCCGCGGTGGCGATGCTCGCCCCAGCGTTCGGGTTCGGCCAGACCTACGACATCTCCGACGAGCAGGCCCGCGAGGACCTCGCCCGCGTCGCGGTGATGGTGCTGTCGTACGCCGCCCAGTCCGCGCGCGGCCTGGACCAGGCCGTGGTGCCGCAGAAGCTGGTCGACGAGGGCCGCACCCTGGCGGAGCGGTTCCTGATCCGCTGGAAGGGCGAGGCCGACCCCCAGCACGTCAAGGCGATCGACGCATACTGGAGCTCGGCAGCCGAACACGGCATGAACGCCTCCACGTTCACGGCCCGGGTGATCACCAGCACCGGCGCCGACGTGGCCGCCGCGTTCTCCGGGGCGATTGGCGCGATGAGCGGCCCGCTCCACGGCGGCGCACCCTCGCGCGTGCTCGGGATGATCGAGCAGGTCGAGAAGACCGGCGACGCGACGGCATACGTCAAGGGTCTGCTCGACTCCGGCGAGCGGTTGATGGGGTTCGGGCACCGGGTCTACCGCGCCGAGGACCCGCGCGCCCGGGTGCTGCGTCGTACGGCGCGCGAGCTCGACGCCCCGCGCTACGAGGTCGCCGAGGCGTTGGAGCAGGCCGCCCTGGCCGAGCTGCGCGAGCGTCGTCCCGACCGGGTCCTCGAGACCAACGTGGAGTTCTGGGCCGCGATCGTGCTCGACTTCGCCGAGGTACCGGCCACCATGTTCACCTCGATGTTCACCTGCGCGCGCACCGGTGGCTGGTCCGCCCACATTCTCGAGCAGAAGACGACCGGCCGGCTGATCCGGCCCTCCGCGATCTACGCCGGCCCGCCCGCCCGCAAGGCCGACGAGGTCGATGGCTGGCAGCCGGAATGGGCGGGCTGAGCCCCTCGCGACGCCGTCGTTGGGCCCCGTCCCGGCGACCGCACCCCACCACCATCCCGTTTGATCTGGGCGGTTCCGGGCACACGGAAGGTGTGGGCAGCACAGTGCGGTTGGCGTGCGCGATCGCCGTCCTCGTCACCCTGGCGGGGTGCGGCGGCGACGACCCGGCGACCGACGACCGCACGTCGGTGAGCTGGTTGGACACCGACGTCTGCGCGCTCGTCGATCCGGCCCAGGTCACCGCGCTAATCGGACCCGACGCGAAGGCCGACCTCTCCACCACCAACCCGCGGCGGCCCGAGTGTGAGTGGTCGGTGCCGGAGACGACCCAGCGCCTCGTGCTGCGGCTGTGGCAGCCGCCGATCCCGGCGGTGCTGACCGACCACGCCCGGCGGACGACGCAGGTCGGCGACCACACCGGCTACGTCGAGCGCGAGGGCAAGGGGTTCTGCAACATGCACGTCGCGGCCGAGCCGGCCTGGCTCTCCGTCGACCTCAACGTGCCCTTCCGGAAGTCCCGTCCGCACCTGTGCGACGTCGTTGATGCCACGGCCGAGCGGGTGCTGGCCCAGGTGAGGTAGCTACCGGTACCAGCTGGTCTTCGCCATGCCCGCCCGACGGGTCAGCGAGACGTGCAGGTGGTCGCGATGCCGCAGCGTCTTCGAGCACTTGTCGAGCGAGGGGCACGCGGAGCTGAGGTACGGCTCGGGGCGGTACTGGTGCCACGCCGAATACATCCGGTCCTTCCAGATCACGTACATGATCCCCATCCGCCGGGCCAAGGCGTCCGCGTTGCCCCGGCCGTCGGTGGCGAACGCCCGGGCCAGGAACCGCTTCGCCCGCTGCCGGTCCTTCTTCTTGCCGGCGTCCAGCGTCCAGTCGAAGGCGCGTCCCTCGGTGTGCTCGGAGGAGCTCGAACCCCCGGCGCACTTGCGCGAGATCGGGCCGAACCCGCCGCCGTACTTCTTGACCAGCCAGCGGGCGAGCTGCTTGGTGCCGGGCTTCGCCTTGGGCGAGCACTTCGTGGGCGGGTGGTACGACGGGTAGCCCTCGATCGCGCCAGCTGGTGCGGGCCCGACGACCAGCAGAGCGGCCACGACGGCGGCCAACAGGGCGCGGCTCCGGATCATGGGCAAGCGTAGGCCGCGGCAACACGGCTGTCAGTCGATCTGGTGCGGCGGCGGGACGTGGTCTGAAGGGCGCCGCGCCCCTTGTAACGCACCGTTACTTCGTCCACCGCACCCGAAAACGGGTGTGATGGACGAAGTAACGGTGCGTTACAACTTCGCGAGCCGCCGCCCAAAGCACCGACACAGCGGCGAATCCCGGTAGTGCCCGAACGGCTCGACCGGGTCGTATCCGGACGAGGTGTACAGCTCGATCGCCTCCGGTTGGCGCAGGCCGGTCTCGAGCACCAGCGCCTCGATGCCGGCCGCCGCCGCGGTGCGCTCGAGCTCGGCGAGTACGACGCGCGCGTGACCGACGCCGCGGGCCGCCGGGACGACGTACATCCGCTTGATCTCGGCGACCACGCCCAGGTCGAGGGAGGCCAGGTCGAGCCGTCGCCGCCAGGCACCGGTCGCGACCGGCACCTTGTCGGCGTACCCGACCAGGAAGGTGCCGTGCGGCGGGTCGAACATCAGCGGGTCGACGGGGCTCTCGTCGGGGCCGCCGTAGCGGTCGACGTACTCGGCCTGGACGTCGTCGATCAGCCTGGTGGCATCCGGGTGGCCGTAGCCGACGGCGACCAGCTGCAGTCCCACCCGGACCTCCTGGTTTCCTCGTTCGCTGCGCAGGCTGTCACAATAGGGAGGTCCCTGACAGCGTCGTCAGCATCCACCGTTACCACTCCGGAAGGCTGCACCAGTGAGCGACGCCGTGAAGATCCCGACCGACCTGCTGCCCGCTGACGGGCGCTTCGGGGCGGGGCCCTCCAAGATCCAGACCAGCCACCTCGACGCGCTCGCGGCGACCGGCTCGGCGTTGATGGGCACCTCCCACCGCCAGGCGCCGGTCAAGAACACCGTCGGCCGGGTGCGCGACGGTCTCGCCGACCTGTTCTCGGTGCCGGACGGCTACGAAGTGGTGCTCGGCAACGGTGGCGCCACGGCGTTCTGGGACATCGCGACGTTCGGGCTGATCGAGAAGAAGAGCCAGCACCTGTCGTTCGGCGAGTTCTCCTCGAAGTTCGCCAAGGCCGCGGCCGACGCGCCCTGGCTCGACGAGCCCTCGGTGCTCAAGACCGACCCCGGCACCCGCCCCGAGGCCGTCGCCGAGGAGGGCGTCGACGCCTACGCCTGGGCGCACAACGAGACCTCGACCGCGGTGATGGCGCCGGTGGTCCGACCCGCCGGCTCCGACGGGCTGGTGCTCGTCGACGCCACCTCGGGCGCCGGCGGCCTGCCGGTCGACCTGGCCGAGGTCGACGTCTACTACTTCGCCCCGCAGAAGTGCTTCGCCTCCGACGGCGGCCTCTGGATCGCGCTGATGTCGCCGGCCGCGCTCGAGCGCGCCGCCGCGATCGCCGCGACCGACCGGCACATCCCGGCCTTCTTCGACCTGCCGACCGCGATCGACAACTCGGCGAAGAACCAGACCTACAACACCCCCTCGGTCGCCACCCTGTTCCTGATGGCCGAGCAGCTGGACTGGATGAACAGCCAGGGCGGCCTCAAGGGCATGGTCGAGCGCACCACGGCCTCCTCGGACGCGCTCTACGGCTGGGCCGAGCGGACGTCGTACACCACGCCGTACGTCGTCGAGCCCGCGCACCGCTCGCTGGTGATCGGCACCATCGACTTCGACGACACCATCGACGCCGCCGCGATCGCCGCGACCCTGCGCGCCAACGGGATCGTCGACACCGAGCCCTACCGCAAGCTCGGCCGCAACCAGCTCCGGATCGCGATGTACCCCGCCGTCGACCCGGCCGACATCGAGGCGCTGACCCGCTGCATCGACTACGTGGTCGAGCAGACTGCCTGATCGCCGCCGCGGCCGCTAACTTGAGGGTCGTGGCTCGCAACCGGACCCTGGCGTGCGTCTTCGCGCATCCGGACGACGACGCCTACGGCGCGGCGGGCAGCGTCGCCCGGCACGCCGATGACCCGGACTTCAGGTTCGTCCTGATCCACGCGACGTACGGCGAGCAGGGCGACATCCGCGAGGGGTTCCCGGCCACGCGCGAGACGCTGGGATCCGTACGCCGCGGCGAGGACGAGGCCGCCTGGCGAGCGCTCGGCCGGGTCCCCGACCGCCACGAGTGGCTGGGCCTGCCGGACGGTGGCGTCGCGGAGGTGCCCTTCGACGACGTCGTCTCGGCGGTCGCGCGGATCCTCGACGAGGAGGAGCCCGCCGTCGTCGTCACGTTCGGCCCCGACGGCATCTTCGGACATCCCGACCACATCGCGATCGGTGCCGCCACCGACGCGGCGTTCGCGCGGCTGCGCTCGGACGACCGGTCGGGCTTCCAGCGGCTCGCGCACGGCGCGGTGCCGCAGTCGGTCTTCGAGCGGTGGAACCGCCAGCGCGCCGAGCTGGGGCTCGCCACCTTCGACCCGACGCTGACCTACCACATGCGCGGCGTACCGGACGATCAGATCGCGGTCACCGTCGACACCCGGGAGTTCGCCGGCCGCGTGGTGGCCGGCCTGCGCGAGCACCAGAGCCAGCTGCACGTCATGTCCGACGACCCGGACAACACCGATCAGTGGGAACGGCGGGTCGGCCGGGAGTGGTACGCGATCGCGTGGCCCGAGCGCGATCGCGACGCACCCATGCTGACCGACCTGTTCGAGGGTCTCAGCTGACGGCTGGGGTCACTGGTAGAAGTACGGGTCCAGCACGGCCACCCGGCTGATGACCTCCACCGGCAGGTCGCTGCGCTCGGCGGCCCGGCGGATCGCCTGCTCGTCCGGGCCGTCGTAGATGCAGAAGCTCTTCTTCTTGTCCTCGCTGACGTAGGAGTGCACCCACGTCACGCCCACCTCCGCGTTGCGGCCGACGACACCGAGGCAGGCCTCGGCGCCTTCGGGGGTCACCGGGATGTTCAAGCCATCGGGAAAGATCCGCTCGACCATGAATCGCGCCATCGTCCTGCTCCGTTTCGTCTGCCGCTCCAAGTCCCGGGGTGGGACCTGCTCGAGCTCGACGCTAGGTGTCCAGGAGACGCAAGGGATGCGCAGCGACTACCCATTCCGGCCGGGCGGCTACCCAGATCGGCCGGCGGCCAGGGCGGCTGCCTCGGCCCGGCTGCCGACGCCGAGCTTGGCCAGGACCGCGGAGACGTGCCGGTGCACGGTCCGCTCCGAGAGCACCAGCTCGGCGGCGATCTCGGCGTTGGTACGCCGCCCCTTCAGCAGCTCGAGGATCTCCGTCTCCCGTGGGGTGAGCCCCCACGGGCTGGCGGCCGTCTCGGGCCGCGCCCCCCGGACGCCGTACGCCGCCAACGCCGACGGGCGATGGCGGCCGCCGGAGCGGCGCCCAGGCGTTCGAGCAACGCGAGCGCGTGCCGGGCGTCGTCGACGTCCCCGGCCAGCAGCTCGATCGCCTCCTCGTAGGGGCTGGCTAGCCGCGCCAGCCGCGGCCGCCGCGCGTGGTTCGCGCTCGAGCGCCGCCCCGAACGGGCCGACCAGGCCGGGCTCGCGTGGCCCGCCTGCGACCGCCGACCACCAGTGGGCATGGGCCAGCTGGAAGGCATCGCCGCGTTCGGACGCGGCTGCCGCCCACAGCGCGCACTCCCGGGTGACGGTGTCGGTGTCGCTGGCCAACCACGCCGCCTCGAGCCGCACCAGGGCGACCGGCTCCCGACGCTGCGGTTCGTCCAGCACGTCGGCGAGCTCGGTGACCTCGGCCAGCAGCTCCGCATGCGGTTCGCCCCGGCGCACCGCGACGAGCAACAGGGGCAGCAGCGCGACGAACCGATGCACCGGGGTGGTGCTGCCGGCGTCGATCAGCGCGGTGGCCATCTCGGTGGCCGCGGTCCAGTCACCGGTGTTCACCCTCTGCAGCGCGCTGCCAGCCGTCAGGTAGCGCAGCTGGAGGTCGACGTCGTGGGCGGCCAGGTACGCCAACGCCGCGGGGAGGTAGCGCTCGACCAGGTCCATCCGGCGGACCAGGAAAGCCTCGGTGAGCAGGTTGACGTAGGCCCTGGCGGCGTGGTCCTCCATCTCGTGAGCGAGGGCGAGCGTGAGGCTCAGCTCCAGGTCCGCGACGCCGTCGCCCTCACCGAGCCGGTTCCGGCTGGTCCCGATGTTGTTCAGGGCGTGCACGCGGCTCTCGACGTCGCTGGTCTGCTCGGCGAGGGCGACGGCTCGTCGTCCGAGGTCGACCGCTTCGCGGTAGCTGCCGCGCAGCATCAGCATCTGGCTCTGGTTCGACACCGCCATCGCCAGCTCCGGGGTCGGCCCCAGCTGTTCGAGTGTTGCGACCGCTTCCTCGGCGTGCAGCAGGGCCTCGCGCGGACGACCGGAGTACCAGCTCAGCCGCGACAACCAGCGCAGGTTCTCCCCCGCCGCGCGGGGGTCACCGAGCCCGCGACGGAGTCCGAGCGCGGCCTGCTGCTCGCCGACGGCTTCGTCGAGCGCCGCGGTGAGGTAGAGCTCGTAGGCCAGCCGCTCCCGGAGCTCGGCCAGTCGTGCGGGAGGTTCGGCGCCGGCGCTGCGTACCGCGCGCCGCAGCTGAGCGGCCGCTTGGCGGTGCGCGCCCAGCTCCGCGGCCCGGGCCGCGGCATCGGGCGCGAACTCGAGAACTCCCGCCGGGTCGTCCGCCTCGTCGGCGTACTCGGCCAGCTGGGCGAACAGGTCCGGCCCGGCGAACGGACGCAGCGCCACCAGCGCTGCCGCGTTGAGCTCGCGGCGCTCGCCGATGGGCATCGCGGCCAGCACCGCCTGCCGAGCCAGCTCGTGTCGGAACGCGTAGTTGGGCGGCTCGAAGCTCAACAGGCCCGCCGTCACGCACGCGTCGACGGCCGCGGCCCGGACGCCGTCCACCGACAGCAGCACCCGCGGCGAGATCCGCGACCCGAGGACCGCGGCGGCCCACAGCGCCCGCCGCTCCTCGGCACCCAGTCGGATCGTCCGTGCCACCACGGCGTTGGCGACCCCATCCGGTACGTCGGCAGCGGGGTCGGCCAGCACCTCGCTGACGAAGAACGCGTTGCCCGCGGTGACCGCGTGCAACTGCTCCGGATCGAGGCCGGAACCGGCCGCCAACAGCGTCACCTCGTCGAGCGTGAGTGCGGGCACCTCGAGCCGAACCACTCCCGGCAGCCGGGCCACGAGGTCGAGCCAGGCCCGGGTGGGGTGCTCACCGGAGAGCTCATCGACGCGGAGCGTGACCACCACCAGGGCCCCGAGCCCCGCCAGTCGCCGCGCCAGGAACCCGAGCAGCTCGAGCGAGAACTCGTCGGCCCAGTGCACGTCCTCGAACACCAGCACCCGCGACCGGTCCCCCGCTGCTGCCGCGGCCAGTGCGGCGTCGACGAGCCCATCGCGTCCGCCGCCCTCGAGGATCTCGGCCAGCCGACCTCCCAGCCGCGGCGCCATGTCGACCAACGGCCCACCGGGTCTGGGCGCGCTGAGCGGGTCGCAGTAGCCCACGATGACCTCCGCCTGCCGCGCGATCCGATCACCGAACGAACGAAGCAGGGTCGACTTGCCGGCGCCGGCCTCACCGCTGACCAGCAGCATCCGACCCTCACCGGACCGCACCTCGGCGAACGCGGCGTCGAGCGTCTCGTCGAGCGCCACACGTGCGACGAGTCCGGCCATCCGGACATCATCGCGCGTACTGCGCTGCGTCAGGCTGAAAGCGTTCGGTGAGCCGGGGCTCGGTGCAGTCGGCTCCGAATGGCTGCGCGGCCAAGCTGCCTGAGCACATCCGTGGACCAGCGTCCTTCCGCCCAGGAGAACGCGGCCCGCCGGTCGGCCTGTTCGCTCAACGATCGCCGCCTCTGACGCCTGCAGGCTCCGCGCGAGCCGAATCGGCCTTGCGCTCAGGCTCGGAGCGATGCATGGTGAAGTGACGCCGGGTGAGGCAGCCTTCTTGCATTCCGTTCGACCCGGATGGCTCGTCTAATTCGCTCGTCGACCGAAAGCTGGCTCCGTCGGCGCGTTGTCATCAGGCAGCGCATTTCATTCGTTTCTCCAGAGCGATGGGAGCCCAGCCATGCATAGCCACACGAATTTCGCTGCGCAAGCGGCACCTCCGAGCATCTCCACCGCGGAGGCCGCACTGCTCGACCTCGTGAACGCGGCGCATACTGCCGACGACCTTCATGCAACGCTGGCTGCGGCTGGCGTCGAGGTAGGCCGGGCCGAAGCACTGATCGCACACCGCAACCGAACCGGATCGTTCCGCACGCGGGGCGATCTCGAAGAGGCGCAATCGCTGGGCTCGGAAGACATCGAACTGCTGCTTGCGTCCCTGAGCAAGCCCGACCTCATCTCCGAAACCGAGACGCTCGACTACGTCATGTGGTGCCACGGCTCCGGGCTATCCGTCGCGGATCCCAGCCGGTTCGGCAGGGTTGAGCGACGTGCGTCGGGGCTGAGGCTGCACAGCCAGACGTATTCGCGCGAGAGTGGCGGCTACGTCGTCGGGCAGTCGGATGTCATCGCCAGTATCCCGACCCCCACCTTCGCGCTCGGAAAGCAGTTCCACGTTCGGTCCATCCTGCTCAGCATGCAGAGCAGCCCCGCGCCGTACGCCGTCCAAGGACAACCCCTCGCCACCCCGATGGGCGCGAGTCTCTGGGATGGTCATCTGCGAACCGCGGACGTAGAAACACCGAATCTGCAGAGCCCCGACAACCGATTCCTGCGCTTGCCGGTCGCGGCCACTCCCAAGGTCCGCTGGGGCGTTGGGGTGGCGCTCGACGTTTTCGTGCTCGCCGTGCCGGAGTTCTCATCGGAGCGCTTCTGGCTGGAGATCAGCGCGGTCGGCGTGGAACTCGTGACCCGCACCAGCTCCGATGTCGTCACAACGGATCGGTGAGTCAGTGACCGCACCCCACTTGGGTCTGGGGACAAAGAGGGTTGGTTGGGTTTCGTTCCAATGCTGCTCGGAGTCCTCTGGGGTGGTCGCCCAGAGAGCCGTGGGGGTTGTACTCGACGCGCCGTCGGCAGCGTCCTTTCGCCCAGAACGCCGCGGCGGCACCACGTACACCGACGGAGGGAAGTCGGTCATCCTTGCGTTCGCTGAGCGTGTAGCCCACCGTGGGCGGGGACTTCACTCCGTCCGTGTACGCCCGATCGGCAGCGTCATACCGCCGCCAGCCGCCCTGCTCGGCCGGGACTAACATCAGATGTTGGAGTGCCCCGTCGTGTCGGCGGCGAGCACAGCGTGGCCCTGGCGTGGTCGCCGCGCGAGGTCTTCATGTCCACCGAGTCGCGACTCCTTCCGTTCCAGCCCGCGTCGATGACCGCTGCGCAGTTGGCGGCGGTCTCGTTCTTGGCCCGGTACGCAGGGCACACCCACGAGTTGTACGCCTATCAGCTCCGTCGCTGATTTGCGTGGTGCGAGAGCAACGCGCTGGACCCGTTGGTCGGGATTCAACGCGCACACGTCGAGCTCTACATCCGCGGTCTGGGCGAGGCCGGGCTGATGGCTTCCTCGACCATCACGATGATGCACGGGGTCCGCGGATTCTTCCGGTTCGCCCACATCGACGGCCTGATCCCGGCCGATCCTGCCGTCTACGCGCGATTGCCGAAGGTGCACGCCGACGAGTCCAGGCCCCAAGGTCTCGACCGGCTCGAGCTGATTCGCTTCCTCCAGGTCGCTCAGACCATCACCGTCCACCACGGCGCTCTGGCCTACCTCCTCGGCATCAACGCCCTGCGCGCTTCAGAGGCCGCCGCCGTCCGCATCGAGGACTACGCCGAGACCTTGCGCGGCCACCGAGTACTGCATCTGATCGGCAAAGGCGACAAGCCCGCGACCATGCCCCTGACCGTCCCGGTCCTGCGCGTCCTAGAAGCCTGCCGCGGCGAACGAACCACCGGAGCGCTCATCCTGCGGCCGATGTCAGGCAACCCGATCGACCGCCGCGATGCCTACCGGATGGTCGCCCGGGTCGCGAAAGCCGCGGGGATCCCCCGGCACATCAGCCCACACTCACTCCGACACGCGGCCATCACCAACGCCCTCGACGCCGGCGTCCCTCTGCGCGACGCCCAGATCCTCGCCCGGCACGCCGACCCACGAACCACCGAGCACTACGACCGAGCCCGCGGCAACCTCGACCGCCCACGGCGTCCACTTCCTCACCGCCTACGTGGCAGGCGTCTGAGGGCTGCGGCAATCCCAGGACGAGTTGCGTGCGTTAGGCGCTCTCGACCTTTGCGAAGCGCTGGAATGCAGCCTGCTTCGTGGTGCCTAGCGCTGCGCCGATAACAGTCCACGAGTCACCCGCTGCCCGGGCCGCCGCCACCGCATCGCGCAGTTCCTCATCAGCGGACTCAACGCCCTTGCGGGCCTCGATGATCCGCCGAAAGTGGGTCGCATCCCGAACACTCTCGGGCGCGACCGAATCGAGCCCGGTCTCGTCCTTCCTCGACTTCATCTTCATCTCATTCACCGCCTTCACAGCGCGTCATAGAACTTGGGGCGTAGCCGGTCAGCATGGATGATGAGGATCGGTTCGTCCGCCGGCACCGCGACAAGTTCCAACAAGTTGCCTGCAGTGTCCGGTCCAATCACGAACAACCTCTCCTCACCCTCGTACTCGAACTCAGCCAGCTTGATCGCGTTCTCCCAGGCGTGGGCGATCGACTCATCGCTGACACCGTGCTTGCGAGCCGAGTCCGCAACCTCCACGCGTCAAGGATACCTTGACGGTGGCGCGCGTCAAGAGAACCTTGACATTCTTTGGTCATGCCGGGCGAACAGTCGCCCAGCGTCACTCCGCCGCTAGGTTCCGGTTCGGCGCGGCCACGACGTGTGCGGCTATCGAGGCCCGCGACCCCCGTCGATCAGGTCGACATCACCGTTGTCTTGGAGCTCGGCGTGGTCGTCCATCATCGCGAGATAGCGACTCAAGTTCTTGGCCTCCGGTCGGCCGTCGCGGGTTGGTCACTCAAGAACCATCAGCTCATTGAGCGCCATGAACAGGCCGGACACGGGTCCGGGCACGCCGCAGCGACTCGTGCACTTCTGCTACCGCTTCCAAGGTCGCGGTCACGGCTGCGACCGCGGCACGATCTGTCCGCTGGCCAGGCGGCGCCAGGAGGCACCCGCCCGGAGGGGGCGCCACCTGCACGTTGCGTCATCCGGAAGTACGGTGAGCGACGCCCGGCGCGTGGCCCGAGCGCCGCCGCGCTGGGCCCACGTCGACACACGCCCGGGTCCTAGCGAAACGACCGTGTGGTCGGCCCGGACAGCGAATGCCGACGTGTGCGCTCGGTACCTCCTCACTACTCGCTCTCGACGTACCTCACGGTGAAGGACCAGCTCAAGCCCCGAGTCAGGTCCGACTCGCACCCAACGTGCACGCGATCGGCGCCGACTCCGCCCCAGAATCTGTTCAGGGTGCCGCCTGTGTCCTCCGGCCAGTTGTTGCGTGCCTGGAGGTAGAGGATCGTGCATCCGGCGTAGACCTTGTCGGCAGACCGAGTGATGTGGGTGGCGAACTCGTAGTCGCCCTCGAGGTTGAATGTGTCCTGGTCCACGTGGATGTACTCAGGAACGCCGGTCCCGTCTCCGTGCGTGCCGATTCCTGCCTCACCGCCACGGCGGCCGGTGACATTCGAGCACCCGCCGTCGCCTCCCGCGAGAATGTGTACACGGTGAAGGAACTCGGTTGCCTCGCGGGCGTCGTGGGCGAGGGTCTCCGCCGCTATGCGGTCCGTAGTGAGGGCGCTTGAATCTTCCCAGTACAGGGTGGCAGCCACCTTCGCCTCGAGCTTCGTCTGTCGTGACTTGAGGGAAGCCGCAGCGTCGCGAGGAAGCAGGCCTGCCTCCAAGAGGCCCCGGTAGGCGATCCTGGCGCCGAGAAGGAGTGCACGGTCGACGGCGAAGTCAGGCGGCACGGGGACGACGCGCGAGAGGCTGGACGTGAGTGCGCTGTAATGAGTGAGCTCGGCCACCGCCCAGCTGTCCTGGTGGTCGGTTTGGAACTGCGTGAACATCTCGAGCACCTGCGCTGCGGAGAGGCTCGGGTTGCTTCCCATCGATGGGGCCGACTTGGAGGCACTCTGGTACACGGTGGCGGAGATGCTGATGTGATTGTCGGTCGCTGCCTGCGTAAACGCCGCGCTACCCGATGCGCTGAACACATCCGGCGAGGACACGGCTGCCGAGGCTTTGAAGCTGATCAGGTTCTCCCTCTTCAGGGCGCTCATCTGATAGACGGCGTGGAACTCGGCTCGTTGCAGTCCGCCGCTGACGAAGTAGTCGCCGTAGCGGAGTCGGAACTCTTTTGGTGCGGATTCGATCAGCTTGAGAGCAGTGTCATCGAGCGCCGGTGACTCGATGCGGTCGAAGTGAGTGCAGTCGCTGTACCACGAGAAGACCAGCGTCTCGCTGGTCTCGGAGAAGCGCACGCTCTTGGTGAAGCTCAGGCTCGCCTTCACCTCGATTCCCTCGATCGAGGCGGACCCCTCCGCCGACGCTGCAATCAGCTCGTCGAGGTCCTCCTGGCTGGTCACGTACTTGTACTCGAAGTGAGAGCTAGCGACCGGCGAGTAGGCGCGCGGGGGCGCGGCAACGGCGGGGACGAGCGGCAACTGCGTCATGTAGTCGTAGCCCATGCCCAGCTCGAACCGTGGGTCCCACGGGACCTGCAGCGTCATGGGCAGAAGTGATTGACTCTCGGACATCGTGAACCCCTTCAGTGTTGGCGAAACGACGGCGTACGGCGAGACCTACTGACTCACGACCTGGAGCTTCAGGGACGTGCCGTCCTGAGTGACCGTGCACCTGAACGTCGAGAAGTCGCCGAGCACATTGACGGCGGCGTTCGCCGAAGCAACGCCCACACGGTCGACGGGATGGGCATTGAGTGTCAGCCGTCCCGTGCTCGTGCCGCTGATCGTCGCTGTAGCCCCTGGCTGCACAACGACTCGGTGGGTTTCGATGACTGCCTCGACGACGAGAGGTAGAAAGCCACCGTCGGCGGTGGCATTCTTGAAGGCAATGTTCCAGACCATCGCAGCACCCCGCATTACCACCCGAGAATAGTTGTCCGCAACTATCCTCCTGGGTGATATTTATTACAAGGGGGTTCGGCCGTGTGAGGGCGGCTCTGCTCGTGGCAGATCCTGAACGCCGCCACACCGGCCTCGCGGACGCCAGCGACTCAGCCCGCGGATCTGAGAGATTCGGATGCGAGCGCTGGTGTCAGCGCGAGTCGCGATACATCGGAGCCGACTCGCCGTAGAGCACGGGTCGGACTGCGCCGGGTAGGGCTCCTGCGAGCGCTTGCGCGGCGTCGGCGCCACATCCCACAGTGAACTCGATCTCCTCGTCGACCTCGCGGGCCACACACCGGGCCTGGCCCTCGGACCACACGAGGTGTGGCTCTTCGTGGACGCCCTGCGCTGAGCCGAACCAAGCCAGAGCCGGTGCGTCTCTGAGTTCGGCAACGGGACCGGTGAAGAGCAGCATGGCCCGATGCGGGATCGCCACCTGCGGGGCCGAGGGTGCCGACCTGGTGGTCCAGCCCTCCCATATCGCGGCGTACCCCCCGGCCGGAGTGGTCGTGTAGCCGGCCAACTTCGCGAGTGCCCTTCGTAGGTTCGGCTGTTCTCCGTCCTGGTCGGTGCCGTCGGCAAGAGCGATCCGCACGTAGACGGCGAAGACCGGCGGGCTGTAGCGAACGATGTCCCACCACTCCACATCGGGTCGGAGCAGCCATCGCGCTGGGTCCGCGTTCTCAGCCGGCCGTAGCTTTGTCACCTCACCAGTCTGGCGCAGCTTGGCCACGGTCCGACGCACGCAATTGGCGCGTAGCGTGCACACGCGGCCATGCGGATCTGCCGCATTCCGCTTGCTGACCGACCCGCGTCATGTCGCCGCAATGATGCGCGAGGCCCTACTCGCCGATCGCGGCCCTGATCTGCTCGTACGCCGACGCGCCGAACGCCACGATCCGAGCCTCGGTGACCTGGGTGTCGGCGGACCGCAGCGTCTCGATCGCGGCCGCGATGGCATCGTCCTTGGGCCAGCCGTAGACGCCGGCGCTGACCAGCGGGAAGGCCACCGACCGGGCGCCGAGCTCGTCCGCGACCTCGAGGGCGCGGGAGTAGCAGGAGGTCAGCAAGCCCCGGTCGGTCTCGCCGCGGCTGTAGTTGGGGCCGACGACGTGGATCACCCAGCGCGCCGGCATCCGGCCCGCGGTGGTCCAGCCGGCGTCGCCGGTGGCCAGGCCGTGGGGGAAGCGGCGCTCGCAGTCCTCGCGCACCTCCGGGCCGCCGGCGGTGTGGATCGCGCCGTCGACCCCGCTGCCACCCCTCATCGCCCGGTTGGCCGCGTTGACCACGGCGTCGACGTCCTGCTCGGTGATGTCGCCCTGGACGACGGTGATCTCCATCAGGTCTCCTTGATCAGCCGGAGCGTCGCCCGCTCGAGCGCGGCCTGGCGCTCGTCGGGGTTGGCGTACTTCCGCCGGGTGGCCCGCTCGATGGTGCGGCCGTCCTCGTAGGCGTCGATCACCCGCGGGTCGACGTACGCCGACCGCGCCAGCGCCGGCGTATTGCCCAGGAACTCCGCGACCTCCTTCATCGCCCCGCTGACCGCGCGCTTGTGCGACGCCTTGGTCTCCCCCGGCTCCTCGGTCTCGGCCAGCGCGGCGGCGGCCAGCACCGTCGCGTGCCAGGTGCGGAAGTCCTTCGCGGTCGCCTCCAACCCGGTCGACTCGCGCACGTAGTCGTTGACCAGGTCCGGCAGGATCGATCGCCAGGAGCGGCCGTTCTTGTAGGCCAGCAGCTGCGGGTCGTCCGGCGTCTTGCGGCGCCGCATCACCTCGATCGCCTCGATCACGGTGGCGTCGTCGATCTCGATCCGATGCTCGACGCCGGACTTGCCGGTGAACGCGAAGACCAGCCGGTCCTGCTGGCGACGCACGTGCCGGCGCTCCAGCGTGGTCAGCCCGAAGCTGCCGTGCTCGTCGGCGTAGGCGTCGTTGCCGATCCGGAAGTAGCCGAGGTCGAGCAGCCGGACCGAAGCGGCGCAGGCGCGCTCCAGCGGCATCCCTTCGGCACCCAGGTCGACGAGCACCCGCTCCCGCGCCCGCACCAGGGCCCGACCGAACTCCAGCATCCGGTCGAACTTCTCCGCGTCGCGGCGGGTCCGCCAGTCCGGGTGGTAGAGGTACTGCCGCCGACCCGCGTCGTCGGTGCCGACCGCCTGCAGGTGGCCGTTGGCGTACGGCGTGATCCAGACGTCCTGCCACGCCGGCGGGATCACCAGGTCCTTGCAGCGCTGCGCGTCCGCGCCGGCGAGCCGCTTGCCGGACTCGTCGAGATAGACGAAGCCGGCCCCGGCCCGGCGTCGACTCCAGCCGGGCTGGTCGGGGCTGGTCCTACGCAGACGCGGCACGGTACGGATCCTCTCAGCGCGGG
The DNA here is from genome assembly GCA_963827185.1 of uncultured Actinomycetota bacterium. Lineage (GTDB taxonomy): Bacteria > Actinomycetota > Actinomycetes > Propionibacteriales > Nocardioidaceae > Nocardioides. The sequence goes on along the minus strand of CAWGZQ010000006.1, from coordinate 775,574 downwards.
CGGAGCGCGCGAAGAAGTACCCCGATCACGGCCAGGCCGAACACGCCGCCGAGCAGCCAGGGCCAGACCTCCCGCTCGGCGGCCGCGTCCGGCTCGGACCCCGTCGCGTCACTCGGGTCGGCGCCGTCGGATTCGGCACCCTCCTCCGGCCGCGTCCGCGGGCGGCGCGAGGGCGCGCTGGATCGAGCGAGGCAGCCGCAGTCGCAGCACCGGCGCCTGCTGGCCCTCCGAGGAGAGCAGCACCCTCCCCTGCTCATCGACCGCGATGCCCTCGCCCTGCTGCTGCTCCGGGAGCTCGACCTCGCCCACCGCCTCCAGCCCGGGATAGCTGTAGAAGACCGCCCGCCCGTAGGTGCGCAGCACGAGGTGCCGCCCGTCCGGGAAGAACGCGCCGTCGGTGACCAGGCCCGGCACATCCGCGATCGCGCGCAGCCGGTTGACCCCGCTCGCGGAGAGCGGGTTCGGGGCGGCGTAGAGGATGCCGGACATCAGGCCCTTCGACGCGATCAGCACCCGCCCGGTCCGCGGGTGGACGAGCAGCGCCTCGGCGTCCCTGGCCCCACCGGGATAGCTGACGTCGTACGTCGTAGGCGTGACGGTCTGATCGCCTCGGCCCACCGGCATCACCAGCAGCTGCACCGAGTCCCGCGTCGCCTGGTTGTCGCCGATGTCGCCGACCACCAGCTCCGCACCGTCGGCGGCGAGGGCCTCGACGTCCACGACGTCTCCGCTCCAGCTGGTGATCCCGACGGTCCGGCAGGTGTCGGCGTCCAGCACGAACACCCGGCCCGAGTCACCCGAGTCGTTGACCGTGACGAACAGGCCGTCCCGGGCGACCAGGCCGCTCGACTCCACGATCTGCGGGTCCTGGAAGCGACACACCTCCTCGCCCCCGCCCGGGTCCGCGTCCGCCACCGAGAAGCCGATCACGAACGGGATCGCGATCGCGGCGGCGAACCCGCGCTCGACCCAGGTCATTCGTTGAGGAGGGTGGCCAGCTTGGGTTGGATGCCCCAGGTGGCGACCAGGTCGTCGTACTCGGTGCGGACGCCGCCGCCCTTGACCGGCGCACCCGTGCGGACCGCACGCAGCAGCGTGTTGCGCGGAGTGTGCTTGCTCTCGACGAACTGCATCACGTCGACGCGGTAGCCCTGCAACCGCATCAACGAGGCCCGCAGCGCGTCGGTGAGGGTGTCGGCGAACCGCTCGCGCAGGATGCCGTGCCGGGTCAGCATCGCGTACGGCGCGGGCGTGGGGGTACGACGCAGCTGGGCCGCGATGTCGTGGTGGCAGCAGGGCGCGGCCAGCACCAGCGCCGCCCCCCAGCCGACCGCCCGGGCCAGCGCCTCGTCGGTCGCGGTGTCGCAGGCGTGCAGCGCCAGCACCACGTCGGGGTCGGCGTCGAGCTGTGCGGCGGAGATCGTGCCGACCACGAACTCGGCGTCCAGGCCCAGCTCGGCGGCGACCCCGCTGCTGTGCTCGCGCGACTGCTCCTTGACGTCGACGCCGGTCAGCCGGACCGCGAGCCCGCGGGTCTCGAGGAACCGCTGAGCGGTCAGCGTGAGATAGGCGTTGCCACAACCCAGGTCCACGATCCGCAGCGGGTCGTCGGCGGTCGGCTGGCGCAGGTGCCCCTTGGCGATCGCGTCGGTCACGGTGGCGTCGAGGACCCGCAGGAACTCCTCCACCTGGCGCAGCTTCGCCTGCCGGCTCGGCTTGATCCGGCCCTCGGCGTCGGCCAACCCGAGCGCGCGGTAGACCGGGTCGTCCTCGGGCAGCAGCCGCTCCTTCTCGCGGTCGTGGTCGCGGTCGATCTCGACCTCCTCGACCCGGTCGCTGGTGTGCACGACGGCCTCGAGCTTCTTGGTGACCCGCACCTGGTGCGTCTGGCGTGGTGGTGTCGACGTGCCAGTTGCCGAACGGCTCGTCCAGCAGCGCGTCGACCGCCTCCCGCGCGGCCTCGCCGGCGTGGTTGGCGGTGTGCGCCTGGGTGTCGTCGTACGACGTGATCTGGAGGTGCCGGCCGGTCTTGAGGTCGACGTAGCGGAACTCGACCCGGCGCCACCGCGGCTGCTGGCCCTTCTGGCGGCCGGACGCGACCGCCTTGACCAGCGCCTCGGGGTCGAGCAGGTGCGAGCGCATCCGGTTGAGCGCGCGGAGCAGCGGCTCGCTCACTTCATCACCGCCGCGACCACCACGACCACCAAGAGGGCCACGAGCGCCACCGGGATGATGAGTCGGCGGTGGCGCGGGTTCACTCCGGAAGTCTAGAAGCCAGCAGTTCGGCGAGGTGCATTGCGGGCACCCCCGCCAGGTCGGCCAGCTGCAGCCGGCACGACATCCCATCGGCGAGCACCACCGCGTCGGGCGCGGACCGGACGGCCGGCAGCAGGTGGGTCTCGGCGACGGCCACCGAGGTCTCGTAGTGGCCGCGCTCCATCCCGAAGTTGCCGGCCAGCCCGCAGCAGCCGGCCACCCGGGTGACCCGGGCACCGGCTCCGGTCAGCAGCCGCTCGTCGGCGTCGAAGCCGAGGATCGAGGCGTGATGGCAGTGCGGCTGGACCACAACCTCCAGGCCGGTCAGGTCCGGCGGCGTCCAGTCGAGACGCTCCAGCAGCTCGGCGAGCGTGAGCACGCCGGCGGCGACCTCGACCGCCCGCGGGTCGTCGCACAGCTCGACGGCGTCCGCTCGCAGCGCCGCCAGGCACGACGGCTCCAGCCCGAGCACCGGCGTCCCGTCGGCGACGTACGGCGCCAGCGTGGCGACCGTGCGGGCCACGATCCGGCGGGCCTCGTCGAGCTGCCCGGTGCTGACCCAGGTGAGTCCGCAGCAGGCCGACTCGTCGATCACCCGGGCCGTGAGCCCGGCCGCCTCGAGCAGTCGGATCGCCGCGTGCGCGGTGTGCGGCGCCAGGTGGTCGGTGAACGAGTCGGCCCAGATCCACAGGTCCGGCGCGGCACTCTCACCACGCCGCCGGGTGGACCTGCGCAGCGTCCGCGGGGCCAGCTCCGGCAGGTCGCGCCGCCGGTCGATCCCGGCGGCCGCCTTGGCCAGCCGGGACAACGGTCCCAGCCGCAGCATCCGGTTGGCGACCGGCGCCACCGGCGCGGCCAGCCGCACCCATCGCGGCAGCCGACCGAGCGCGTAGTGGCTGCGCGGCCGACGCCGGCCGGCGTACTGCTGGTGCAGCACCTCCGCCTTGTAGGACGCCATGTCCACGCCGGTCGGGCAGTCGCTCGCGCAGCCCTTGCACGAGAGGCACAGGTCGAGCGCCTCCTGGACCGCAGGATCAGCGAGCCCGGCGACGAGCTGACCGTCCAGCGCCTCCTGCAGCACCCGGGCCCGGCCGCGCGTGGAGTCCTTCTCGTCCCGCGTCGCGAGGTACGACGGGCACATCACCCCGTTGGTCGACGGGGCCACGCACTTGCCGACGCCGGTGCACCGGTGGACCGCGGCACCCAGGGACCCGCCGTCGTGGAGCAGCCGCAGCCCGGAGTCGACGGCCGCGACCGGGCGGGCCGGGCGCAGGTCGGCGTCGAGCGGAGCCGGGTCGGTGAGCACCCCGGGGTTGAGCAGACCGTCGGGGTCGCAGGCCGCCTTCACCGCCGCGAACAGGGCGAGCGACTGCTCGTCGTACATCAGCGGCAGCAGCTCGGACCGGGCTCGCCCGTCGCCGTGCTCCCCTGACAGCGAGCCGTCGTAGTCGGCGAGCCGGCGCGCGCTCGCGGTCAGAAAGTCGCGGAACCTCCGCCCGCCGTCGTCGAAGTCGAAGTCGATCCGGACGTGCACGCAGCCGTCGCCGAAGTGGCCGTAGGGCACCCCCGCGAGGCCGTGCTCGGAGAGCAGCTCGTCGAAGTCGCGCAGCCAGGCGCCGAGGTGAGCCGGCGGCACCGCCGCGTCCTCCCAGCCGGAGTAGGCCGGCCGGCCCAGGCTGCGCGCCGCCAGGCCGGCGCCGTCTTCCCGGATCCGCCACAGCGCCGCGGCCTCGTCGGGGTCGGTCACCCGCCGGCCCCCGATCGCGGGCAACAGCGCCTCCGCGTCCGGCCCGGCGACCTCCACGAACAGCCAGCCCGATCCCGGCGGCAGCTCCGGGACCCCCCGCCCACCGCCGCGCACGAGGTCGACGATCCGGGAGTCGAGGCCTTCGCATGCGACCAGTCGAGCACCCGGCGCCGACAGCGCGAGCAGGTCCGGCACCGCATCGGCGGCCTCGACCATCGAGCCGAAGCCGAGCACCACCAGGTGCCGGGGCTCGTCGGCGACCAGCGCCACGGTCGCCTCGCGCACCAGCGCCAGGGTGCCCTCAGAACCCACCAGGAAGCGGTCGATGCTGCGCCGCTCCGGCAGCAGGTGCTCCAGCGCATACCCGCTCACCTGACGGGAGAACCGACCGAAGTGCGTGCGCACATGCCCGAGGTGGGCCTCGACGATCCCGGGCAGCGCCGCCGCCGCGGCGGGCTCGGGAAACAGCGCGTCCAGCGCGACCACGTTGTCGGCCGTCCGGCCGTAGCCGAGCGCCCGGGTGCCGCAGGCGTTGTTGCCGACCATCCCGCCGATCGTGCACCGGGTGTGCGTGGACGGATCGGGCCCGAACCGCAGCCCCTGCTGCGCCGCGGCCCGCTGCAGGGTCGCGTGCACCACGCCGGGCTCGACCACCGCGGTCCGCGCCTCCGGGTCGATCGCGACGATCCGGTTGAGGTGCCGCACCGTGTCGACCACGATGCCCGGGCCCACGGCGTTGCCGGCGATGGAGGTGCCCGCCCCCCGCATGGTGATCGACGTACCGAGCTCGCGCGCGGTGTCGAGGATCGCGTCCAGCTCGTCGCGATGCCGAGGGCGCACCACCACCTGCGGCACCACCCGGTAGAGCGACGCATCGGAGGAGTACAGCGCCCGGGTCAGCGTCGAGTCGTCGACGTCGGTGACGCCTCGTCGTCGCAGCTCGGCGACGAGATCCTGCGTCACCAGTGCTCCATGGACCGGCCGATGATCCCGGCCAGATCCTCGTCGGTGACCTGCTTCGGGGCGGTGGCGAGCAACCGCTGCTGCTGCATCGCCCCAGCGACCAGGTCGTCGACGTCGCCGGCGGCGTACCCGACCTCGGCGAGGCCGTTGGGCAGCCCGATGTCGCGCATCAGCCCGGCCAGGGTCGCGGCCAGGGCCTCCGGCCCCGATCCGGTGCCGCCGAGCAGCTCGGCCGCCCGTTGGTGCCGCTCCGGGGCCGCGTCGAAGGTGAACCGGAACGCCTCGGGCGCGGTCAGTGCGACCGCCATCCCGTGCGGCACGATCGGCTCGTCGGGTGGATAGCCATCGGGCCGGAAGGTGCGCACCCGCCCCGCGATCGGGTACGCGTTGGCGTGCGGGATGTGCACGCCGGCGTTGCCGAAGCCGAGCCCGGCGAACGTCGCCGCCAGCGCCATCTGCTCGCGGGCCAGCAGGTTGCCGCCGTCGCGTACGGCGGTCCGGAAGGCGCCCGCCAGCAGCCCGAGCGCTCGCTCCGACCACATATCGGCGATCGGGTTGGCGCCGCAATAGGGCACCCGCTCCTCGGGCCGCTTCGCGTCGAAGTCGGCGTACCAGCGCGCCGTGTAGCTCTCCAGCGCATGACAGAGGATGTCCATGCCCGCGGCAGCGGTGACCATCGCCGGCTGCGACGCGGTCAGGGACGGGTCGACCACGGCGAGCCGCGGCCGCAGCGCGGGATGGCTGATCCCGGTCTTCACCTTCAACGACAGCACGTCCAGCACGCAGATCGTGGTGCTCTCACTGCCGGTGCCGGTGGTGGTCGGGATCGCCACCAGCGGCAGCAGCGGCTGGGCCGGCGCCTGGGCCCGACCCACCGGCGCGTTGATGTAGTCCATCAGCTCGCCGGGGTTGGTGACGAGCAGGTTGACCGCCTTGGCGGTGTCGATCGACGAGCCCCCGCCGACCGCCACGATCGCGTCGAACGGCCCCGCGTCGCGACCGAACGCGACCGCCCGCTCCAGCGACTCGTCGGTCGGCTCCACCCGCGCCTCGTCGTACGTCGTGACCTCGAGGCCGCGCGCGGTGATCGCCTCCGCGATCCGCGCCGGGTGGCCGGTCGCGGCCACGCCCGGATCGGTGACCAGCAGCACCCGTCGCGCCCCCAGCGCGGCCAGGTCGTGCCCGACCTCCGCCGACGCTCCCGCGCCGAACTTCAACGCGGGAGCCGCGTAGGTGAAGACGGTCTCGCTCATGGCCGCAACCTAGTGCCGAGAGCGACGCGGACGGTGTCATAGACCGGCGTTGCCCCGGACTCCACGTCGGCGAGCGGCACCCAGGCGACCTGATCGGTGGTGCCGTCGACCTCGACGACGCGGGGTTCGGCGTGGGCCGGCACCGTGGCGTCGTAGACGATCCCGATCGAGTGCAGCTCCTCGTGCCGGCCCGAGGGGGCGGTGCCGCGCAGGGCCGTGTGGTCGACGGTCACGATCGCACCGACCTCGCACTTCAGCCCGGTCTCCTCGGCGACCTCACGGACGACCGCGTCGCGGGGCGCCTCGCCGTGCTCGATTCCCCCGCCGGGCAGGTTCCACAGGCCGGGGTGCGGTCCTCGGGGCGAGTTCCGGGTGAGCAGCACCGAGCCGTCGCGCACGACGAGGGCGTAGGCGGCGACCCGCTGGTGGTGGTGCGGCCGGAACGCCGCCAACGCCTCCTTGACCAGCGCCACCGTCGGCACGGTGCCGTCGAGGACGCCCTCCAGCGGCTGCCAGGCCGCCTCGACGGTCGAGCCGTCGACCTCGAGCACTCGCGGTGGCGGCGAGTCGGGCGGCACCCAGCCCTCGTAGACGATCCGCAGCGAGTGCGCGTCGACCCGGCGGCCCTTGCGCCAGGTGTCCGGCAGGTGCAGCGAGAAGGTGTGCGCGGTCTCGCCGATCCGCAGCGGCAGGCCGGTCTCCTCGTGCACCTCCCGCACCACGGCATCTCGCGGGTCCTCACCGTGGTCGAGGCCGCCGCCGGGCAGCGTCCACAGGCCGTCACGACTGATGTGCGGGGCGAGTCGGCTGAGCAGGATCTGCCCGTCGCGGATGATCACGGCGTACGCCGCCACCCGCTGCACTCGCTGCCCCACGACCAAAAACCTATCGCCCGGGTCCCCAGGTGGGCGGGACCGCCGACCGGGGCATCGCGTCCAGCTCGAACGACGCGGCCCGCGGCAGCGCCGCCCCGCCGAGGTGCTCGGGGTGCCACGTCGCCGCCTCACCCGGCTCCGGCTGGTGCTCCGGCAGCAGCTGCAGCGCCTCGAGCCCGTCCGAGAGGCGGTGCCCGAGCTCGCGCGTGGCAGCGGTCAGGTCGACGGCCGGCGGCACCGCCATCGGCGGGTGGAACCGCACGTCGACGAGCGTCCCCCGGCGCAGCACCGGCCGCGGGAACGGCTCGTCCAGCGCCCGCCGCTGCGGCCAGAGTCGCTGGCTGCCCCAGATGCTCACCGGCACCAGCGGCGCGCCGAGCTCGCGGGCCAGCGCGACCGCGCCCGGCATCAGCGCGCGCACCGTGTACGCCGCCGAGATGCCGCCTTCGGGGAACACGCAGACGAGCTCGCCCTCGCGGAGCAGGCTCCGGGCGGCCAGGTAGGCCCCGGCAGGTGCGTGGCGATCCACCGGCACGTGCCGCATGCCCACCATCGCCCGCCGCGCCGGCGACTCCCAGATCTCGTGCCGGCACAGGAACCGGACCCGTGGATGCGAGCCGAGCAGCGCCTTGGCGACGTAGACGAAGTCGGGGAAGGAGACATGGTTGGCGGCGAGCACCACCGGGCCTGTGGTCGGTACGTGCTCGCGGCCGGCGGAGCGGACCGTGACGTCCAGAGCCCTGAGCAGCACGCGGCCGACCAGGACGGTGGCGCGGTACCAGCCGTCGCCCGCCAACTCAGCTGAACGGCGGCCGGTGGTCGCGAGCCAGCGAACGCCGACCCGCCCAGCGCCAGACCCGGGCGGCCCGGTCGCGGTCGTCGTCGGTGACCAGGTTGCCCATCCAGCGCAGCGCGAGCGTCATCAGCCAGTCGGAGCGCATCCCGGCCGGGCCGAGCGCGGGCAGCAGTCGCGGGACCGTGACCAGCCCGGCCAGCCGTCGGGCGATCGAGAACGACTCGCCGTAGTGGTCGGTGAGCAGCGCCGGCCAGATCCGGGCCAGGTCGTGGCCCTCGGCCAGGATCTCGGCGACCATCCGGCCGGACTCCAGGCCGTAGTCGATGCCCTCGCCGTTGAGCGGGTTCACCAGCGCTGCGGCGTCCCCGATCAGCGCCCAGTTGGGGCCGGCCACGTGGGAGACCGCGCCGCCCATCGGCAGCAGCGCCGACGTCGGCGCCCGGAGCTCGCCGGAGAGCTTGAAGTCCTCGCGCCGCTCGTCGGCGTAGTGCTGCATCAGCGGCTTGATCGCCACCTCGGCCGGGCGCTTCGACGTGGCCAGGCTGCCGACGCCGATGTTCACCTCACCGTTGCCCAGCGGGAAGATCCAGCCGTAGCCCGACAGGATCTCGTCGTTCTCGCCGCGCAGCTCGAGGTGCGAGCTGATCCAGGGGTCGTCGGACAGCTCAGAGGCGATGTAGGAGCGGCCGGCGATGGCGTAGACCGTGTCGCGGTGCCACACCCGGCCGAGCACCTTGCCCAGCGGCGACCGCACCCCGTCGGCCACGATCAGCCGCTGGCACTCGACCTCGAACGTCTCCGACCCCGACCGGAACACCACGGCCGCGACCCGGTCGCCTTCGCGGCGTACGTCGACCGCCCGGGCGCCGTCGATCGCACTGGCCCCCGCCTTGATCGCGGTGGTGCGCAGGTGGTCGTCGAGCTCGGTGCGGGCCACCGCACTCCCCCAGGACGGGAGGTTGCCGCCGGGCCAGGGCAGGTGCAGGGTCTGGCCGAAGCCGTGCGCGCGCAGGCCCTGGCTGACCGTGTGGGCGCGCAGCCAGTCCTCCAGGCCCAGCCGCTGCAGCTCGCCGATGGCGCGCGGGGTCAGCCCGTCACCGCAGGTTTTGTCGCGTGGGAACACCGCCGCGTCGGTGAGCAGCACGTCCAGCCCGGCGCGCGCCGCCCAGGCCGCGGCCGCCGACCCCGCGGGGCCGGCGCCGACGACGAGCACGTCGGTACGGGTCGGGGTGCTCACGCCCCAATTGTCTCAGGGCGAGCCGATCCACGCCGACCCGGCCAGGGCGGCCGAGCAACACCTGGCGTTCCGAGCCCTAGCGCAGGATCAGCCGCGCCATCGTCTCCACCCACCAGTCCTCCACCCGCTGCGCCGACCACTCTCGTTCCCGGGTCAGCACGTGGTAGACGTCCACGTTGGACAGCGCGGCGTAAATGTCCCGCGCGCCGTCCACATCGAGGCCCTCCTGCAGGGTTCCCTCCGGCCACGAGCGGAAGATCCGTCGTCGGTTCCGGTCGCCTCGCAGCCGGCCCTGGACCACCACTTCGGCCAGCTCGGGCTTGGCCCGGCCCGCTTCGCGGATGACCACGATCGCATCACCGCCGTGCTCGAACAGCCGACGGTCGAACTCCAGCAGCACGCCGAGCTGCCGGGCCGGGTCTCCGGTTGCCTCCGCCAGTTCCCGGAGCATCCGCATCGGGTCGGCGTCATCGTCCAGGGAGTCGAGCAGAGCCATCGCGAGCCCGGCCTTGTTGCGGTAGACGGCGTAGACCGAGGGCTCGGAGACTCCCGCCAGCGCGGCCACATCGCGCACCCGGGTGCCGCTCCAGCCACGTTCGAGGAACAGCTCGCGGGCCGCGGAGGCGATCGCGCGGCGGGTCTCTTCAGCCTGCGCACGGCGCGTGGGCGAGTCGTAGGCACGATGGGGTTTGCCAGATTCGCTGAGTCGGTCTATATTCATTGAGTCTTACTCTATCGAATATCCAAGGAGCTTCAAATGCTGTCTCGTCGCGTGGGGGGCCTCGCCGGTCTCTCCTTCATCGCTGTCGTCGGTTCCGTGAACATCATCCTCGGTGCCAGCGGGATGCCGCGCGCTGGTGCCACCCGCTCGGAAGTGCAGACGTACTTCGCGGACCACGGCGACACCGTCGCGCTCGCCTCTTCGCTGGCCACCCTGGTCTGGCTCTGCCTCGGACTGTTCGGGGCCGGGCTCGTCGCTCGGCTCCGCGCGGAGGCACCCGATCGGGTCGAGTCCTGGCCGCTGCTCGGCCTCGGCGGCGTGATCATGCAGAACGCCTTCTTCGGCGGCGTCGTCGGCACCCAGATCGTGCTCGGCGCAGCCGGCCTGTCCGAGGACAGCCGCTGGCTGGTCTGGCAGCTGCACAACGCGCTGTTCACCCTGAACGGCACGTCGCTGGCGATCATCCTGCTCAGCTTCTCGGTCGCCGGGCTCCGCGCCGGGCTGATCCAGCGCTGGCACGCCGTCCTCGGCCTGACGGCCGCGGTGATCCTGCAGGTCTCGTCGCTGTCCACGCCGTACCACGAGGACAACGAGGCGCTCGGCTCCATCGGGCTGCTCGGCTTCATCCTGTGGCTGGTCTGGGTGGCGGCGTACAGCGTGGTGCTGCTGCGCCGCCCGCGAGCCGCGGACCCGGCACCGGTGCGCTCGGACGCCGTCCCCGTCGCAGGCTGAAACCCGGGGATCACACCGGCTCCGAAAACCCAGAAGGCCCTCCCGAGCGTGCTCGGGAGGGCCTTCTGTTCGACGTCAGTTCTGGTAGGACCCGAAGTCGAAGTCGTCCAGTGCGACCGCCTGACCGGAGCCGTTGCCGAACTCGTAGTCGTAGGAGTCGTACCCGGTGACGGAGTACGCCGCCGCGCGGGCCTCCTCGGTCGGCTCGACCCGGATGTTGCGGTAGCGCTCCAGGCCGGTACCGGCCGGGATCAGCTTGCCGATGATCACGTTCTCCTTCAGGCCGCGAAGCGAGTCGGAGCGACCGTGGATCGCCGCGTCGGTGAGCACTCGGGTGGTCTCCTGGAAGGAGGCCGCCGAGAGCCACGACTCGGTGGCGAGCGAGGCCTTGGTGATGCCCATCAGCACCGGGCGACCCGAGGCCGGCTTGCCGCTCTCGGAGACGACCCGACGGTTCTCCTCCTCGAACCGGCCGCGGTCGACCAGGTCGGAGGGCAGCAGGTTGGTGTCGCCCGACTCGATCACCGTGACCCGGCGCAGCATCTGCCGGACGATGATCTCGATGTGCTTGTCGTGGATCGACACGCCCTGGCTGCGGTAGACCTGCTGGACCTCGTCCACCAGGTGCTCCTGCGCCTTGCGGACGCCGAGGATGCGCAGCACCTCGCCGGGGTCGGGGGTACCGACCGTCAGCATCTGGCCGACCTCGATGTGGTCGCCGTCGGCGACCAGCAGGCGGGACCGCTTGGAGACGGGGTACTCCTGGACCTCGGAGCCGTCGTCCGGCGTGACCAGCACCTTGCGGGTCTTGTCGGTCTCCTCGATGGTCACCCGTCCGGCGGCCTCGGAGATCGGCGAGCGACCCTTGGGCTGGCGCGCCTCGAACAGCTCGACCACGCGGGGCAGACCCTGCGTGATGTCGTCGGCCGAGGCCACACCACCGGTGTGGAACGTACGCATCGTCAGCTGGGTGCCGGGCTCGCCGATCGACTGGGCGGCGATGATGCCGACCGCCTCGCCGATGTCGACCAGCTTGCCGGTCGCGAGCGACCGGCCGTAGCACTTCGCGCAGGTACCGGTCTTGGCGTCGCAGGTCAGCACGGAGCGGACCTTGATCTCCTCGATGCCGGCCGCGATCAGCTCGCCGATCTTGATGTCGCCGAGGTCCTCACCGGCCGACACCAGCTGCTCGCCGGTGTCGGGGTGGGCGACGTCGACGGCCGCGGTCCGGGCGTACGCCGCGGTCTCGGCGTTCTCCGCCTTGACCACGGTGCCGTCCTCGCGCCGGTCGCCGATCCGCTTGGGCAGACCACGCTCGGTGCCGCAGTCGTCCTCGCGGATGATCACGTCCTGGGAGACGTCGACGAGTCGACGCGTCAGGTAGCCCGAGTCGGCGGTCCGCAGCGCGGTGTCCGCCAGACCCTTGCGAGCGCCGTGCGTGGCGATGAAGTACTCCAGCACGGTCAGGCCCTCGCGGAAGTTGGACTTGATCGGCTCCGGGATGATCTCGCCGCGCGGGTTGGCCACGAGGCCTCGCATCGCCGCGACCTGCCGGATCTGGTTCATGTTTCCGGAGGCACCCGAGTCGACCATCATGTAGATCGGGTTGGAGCGGTCGAAGTTGGCCTCCATCGCCTTCCCGACCTCGTTGGAGGCCTCGGTCCAGATCTCGATGAGCTCCTGGCGGCGCTCCTCGTCGGTGACGAGTCCGCGCTCGAACTGCTTCTGCACCTTCTCGGCCTGGGCCTCGTAGCCGTGCAGGATCTCCTTCTTGGTCGAGGGCGTGACGACGTCCTCGATGGAGACCGTGACACCGGACCGGGTGGCCCAGTGGAAGCCGGTGTCCTTGAGCGCGTCCAGCGACGCCGCGACCTCGACCTTGGTGTAGCGCTCGGCGAGGTCGTTGACGATCGCGCCGAGCTGCTTCTTGCCCACTTCGTAGTTCACGAAGGGGTAGTCGGCCGGCAGCGTGTCGTTGAAGATCGAGCGGCCGAGGGTGGTCGCGAGGATCAGCGAGCGACCCTCTTCCCAGTCGTCCCCGAGGTCGAGCTCGAGCGGCGGCACGATGTCGTCGAACCGGATCTTGACCTGGCTCTGCAGCGAGATCTCGCCCTTGTCGAAGGCCATGATCGCCTCGGCCGGGGACGAGAACAGCCGACCCTCGCCGGGCGAGTTGTCCCGCTCGGTGGTGAGGAAGAACAGGCCGATGATCATGTCCTGGGTAGGCATGGTCACCGGACGGCCGTCCGAGGGCTTGAGGATGTTGTTGGTCGACAGCATCAGGATCCGCGCCTCGGCCTGCGCCTCGGCCGACAGCGGCAGGTGCACCGCCATCTGGTCACCGTCGAAGTCGGCGTTGAACGCCGTGCAGACGAGCGGGTGGATCTGGATCGCCTTGCCCTCGATCAGCTGAGGCTCGAAGGCCTGGATGCCGAGGCGGTGCAGCGTGGGTGCGCGGTTGAGCAGCACCGGGTGCTCGGTGATGACCTCTTCGAGGACGTCCCACACGACCGGGCGAGCCCGCTCGACCATCCGCTTGGCGGACTTGATGTTCTGCGCGTGCGACAGGTCGACGAGGCGCTTCATCACGAACGGCTTGAACAGCTCCAGTGCCATCTGCTTGGGCAGACCGCACTGGTGCAGCTTCAGCTGCGGACCGGAGACGATCACCGAGCGGCCGGAGTAGTCGACGCGCTTGCCGAGCAGGTTCTGGCGGAACCGGCCCTGCTTGCCCTTGAGCATGTCGGACAGCGACTTCAGCGGCCGGTTGCCCGGGCCGGTGACCGGACGGCCACGACGGCCGTTGTCGAACAGTGAGTCGACGGCCTCCTGGAGCATCCGCTTCTCGTTGTTGACGATGATCTCGGGCGCGCCCAGGTCGAGCAGCCGCTTGAGCCGGTTGTTGCGGTTGATCACCCGGCGGTAGAGGTCGTTGAGGTCCGAGGTGGCGAACCGGCCACCGTCGAGCTGGACCATCGGCCGCAGGTCCGGCGGGATGACGGGGACGGCGTCGAGCACCATGCCCTCGGGCTTGTTGCCGGTCTTGCGGAACGCGTCGACGACCTTGAGCCGCTTGAGGGCGCGGACCTTCTTCTGGCCCTTGCCGTTCTCGATCGTGTCGCGCAGGGACTCGACCTCGGCCTCGATGTCGAAGTCCTCGAGGCGCTTCTGGATCGCCGCGGCGCCCATGTAGCCCACGAAGTACTTGCCGAACCAGTTCTTCATCTCGCGGTAGAGGATCTCGTCGCCCATCAGGTCCTGGACCTTGAGCGCCTTGAAGGTGTTCCACACCTCGTCGAGGCGGGCGATCTCGGCGTCGCCGCGCTTGCGCAGCTGGGTCATCTCGCGCTCGGCACCGTCGCGCACCTTGCGGCGAGCGTCGGCCTTGGCACCCTCGGCCTCGAGCGTGGCCAGGTCCTCTTCGAGCTTCTTGGTGCGGTCCTCGATCGCGCCGTTCATCCGGCCCTCGAGCCGGTCGCGCTCCAGCTGCACCTTGCCCTCGAGCGAGGACAGGTCGCGGTGGCGAGCGTCCTCGTCGACCGAGGTGATCATGTAGGCCGCGAAGTAGATGACCTTCTCGAGGTCCTTCGGCGCCAGGTCGAGCAGGTAGCCGAGTCGCGACGGGACACCCTTGAAGTACCAGATGTGGGTCACGGGCGCGGCGAGCTCGATGTGGCCCATCCGCTCGCGGCGGACCTTGGATCGAGTGACCTCGACCCCGCACCGCTCGCAGATGATGCCCTTGAAGCGCACCCGCTTGTACTTGCCGCAGTAGCACTCCCAGTCCCGGGTAGGACCGAAGATCTTCTCGCAGAAGAGGCCGTCACGCTCGGGCTTGAGCGTGCGGTAGTTGATGGTCTCCGGCTTCTTGACCTCGCCGTGGCTCCAGGTGCGGATGTCATCCGCAGTGGCCAGGCCGATCTGAAGCTGGTCGAAGAAGTTCACGTCGAGCACGATGGCTTTTGTCCTTCGTTAGTTCTGAGAATCAAGCTGTTGACCGAGGGAGGCCGTACGCCGGGGCGCACGGCCGCACCTCAGACTTCTTCGACCGAGCTGGGCTCGCGGCGGGACAGGTCGATGCCGAGCTCCTCGGCAGCGCGGAAGACGTCTTCCTCCGCGTCGCGCATCTCGATGGCCGTGCCGTCCTGCGACAGCACCTCCACGTTGAGGCAGAGCGACTGCATCTCCTTGACGAGCACCTTGAACGACTCCGGAATGCCCGAGTCGGGGATGTTCTCGCCCTTCACGATGGCCTCGTAGACCTTCACACGGCCCGGCACGTCGTCCGACTTGATCGTGAGCAGCTCCTGCAGGGCGTAGGCGGCGCCGTACGCCTCCATCGCCCAGACCTCCATCTCGCCGAACCGCTGGCCGCCGAACTGGGCCTTACCGCCCAGGGGCTGCTGCGTGATCATCGAGTAGGGGCCGGTGCTGCGTGCGTGGATCTTGTCGTCGACCAGGTGGTGGAGCTTGAGGATGTACATGTAGCCCACCGAGACCGGGTCGCTGAACGGCTCTCCGGAGCGGCCGTCGAACAGGTTGGCCTTGCCGTTGTCGCCGATCAGCCGCTGGCCGTCACGGGTCGGGAAGGTCGCCCCGAGCAGGCCGGTGATCTCGTCCTCGCGGGCGCCGTCGAACACCGGGGTTGCCACCTTGGTGTTGGGCTCGGCCTTGTCCGCGTGGATCTTGATCAGCCGCTGCTTCCAGTCGGCGTCCTTCTTGTCGTCGTGCAGGTCGAGGTCCCAGCCCTGCTTGGCAAGCCACCCGAGGTGGAGCTCCAGGATCTGGCCGATGTTCATCCGGCGCGGGACACCGAGCGGGTTGAGGACCACGTCGACCGGGGTGCCGTCCTCCATGAACGGCATGTCCTCGATCGGCAGGATCTTCGCGATGACGCCCTTGTTGCCGTGGCGGCCGGCGAGCTTGTCGCCCACCGAGATCTTGCGCTTCTGCGCCACGTAGACCCGGACCAGCTGGTTGACGCCCGGAGGCAGCTCGTCGCCGTCCTCGCGGTCGAAGACCCGGACGCCGATGACCGTGCCGGACTCACCGTGCGGCACCTTCATCGAGGTGTCGCGGACCTCGCGCGCCTTCTCACCGAAGATCGCGCGGAGCAGCCGCTCCTCGGGGGTCAGCTCGGTCTCGCCCTTGGGCGTGACCTTGCCGACCAGGATGTCGCCGGTGGTGACCTCGGCGCCGATTCGGATGATCCCGCGCTCGTCGAGATCGGCCAGCATCTCCTCGGAGACGTTGGGGATGTCGCGGGTGATCTCCTCGGGGCCGAGCTTGGTGTCGCGAGCGTCGACCTCGTGCTCCTCGATGTGGATCGAGGTGAGGATGTCCTCCTGCACCAGGCGCTGGCTGAGGATGATCGCGTCCTCGTAGTTGTGGCCCTGCCACGGCATGAACGCCACGAGCAGGTTGGTGCCCAGCGCCATCTCGGCCTTGTCGGTGCACGGGCCGTCGGCGATCGGGGCACCGACCTTGAGCTTGTCGCCCTCGGCCACCAGCGGCCGCTGGTTGATGCAGGTGCCCTGGTTGGAGCGGCGGAACTTGGCCAGCTTGTAGGTCGTGTAGGTGCCGTCGTCGTTCATCGTCTCGATGACGTCGGCGGACACCTCCTTGACCACTCCGGCCTTCTCCGCCACCAGCACGTCGCCGGCGTCGACCGCTGCGCGGTACTCCATGCCGGTGCCGACCAGGGGCGAGTCGCTGACGATCAGCGGCACGGCCTGGCGCTGCATGTTGGCGCCCATCAGCGCGCGGTTGGCGTCGTCGTGCTCGAGGAACGGGATCAAGGCGGTCGCGACCGACACCATCTGGCGCGGCGAGACGTCCATGTAGTCGACCTCGTCGGCCAGGATCTCGATGACCTCGCCGTGCTTCTGCCGAACCAGCACGCGCTCCTCGGCGAACTTGTTCTTGTCGTCGAGCGGCGCGTTGGCCTGGGCGATGACGAAGCGGTCCTCGTCATCGGCGGTCAGGTAGTCGACCTTGTCGGTGACCTTGCCCTTCTCGACGCGCCGGTAGGGCGTCTCCACGAACCCGAACGGGTTGATCCGGCCGTAGGAGGCCAGCGACCCGATCAGGCCGATGTTGGGGCCTTCCGGGGTCTCGATGGGGCACATCCGGCCGTAGTGGCTGTGGTGGACGTCGCGGACCTCCATGCCGGCCCGGTCACGAGACAGACCACCGGGACCCAGCGCGGAGAGCCGACGCTTGTGCGTCAGCCCGGCGATGGGGTTGGTCTGATCCATGAACTGGCTCAGCTGCGAGGTGCCGAAGAACTCCTTCAGCGCCGCGACCACGGGGCGGATGTTGATCAGGGACTGGGGCGTGATCGCCTCGACGTCCTGGGTGGTCATCCGCTCGCGGACCACGCGCTCCATCCGCGCCAGCCCGGTACGCAGCTGGTTCTGGATCAGCTCGCCGACCGTGCGCATCCGGCGGTTGCCGAAGTGGTCGATGTCGTCGGCACCGACGACCGTGGCGCCCTGCGGGGAGGAGAGCTCCTCGCGGCCGTCGTGCAGCGCGACGATGTAGCGGATCGCGGCGACGACGTCGGAGATGGTCAGCGTCTGCTGGTCGAACGCCTGGTCCTGGCCCAGCTTCTTGTTGATCTTGTAGCGACCAACCTTGGCCAGGTCGTAGCGCTTCGGGTTGAAGTAGTAGTTCTTCAACAGCGTCAGCGCGGCCTCGCGCGTCGGCGGCTCGCCCGGGCGCAGCTTGCGGTAGATGTCGAGCAGCGCGTCGTCCGGGGCCTGGGTGTGGTCCTTCTCCTCGGTGAGCTGAATCGACTCGTACTCGCGGAGCTCGGCCATCACGGCGTCGTAGTCGTAGTCCTCGCCGGTGTCCTCGGCGACCGCGACCAGTGCCTTGAGCAGCACGGTGATGTTCTGCTTGCGCTTGCGGTCGAGGCGAACGCCGACCAGGTCGCGCTTGTCGATCTCGAACTCCAGCCAGGCGCCCCGCGACGGAATCAGCTTGGCGGTGTAGATGTCCTTGTCGGACGTCTTGTCGGCGGTGCGCTCGAAGTAGACGCCCGGCGAACGGACCAGCTGGGAGACCACGACGCGCTCGGTGCCGTTGATCACGAAGGTGCCCTTGGGCGTCATCAACGGGAAGTCGCCCATGAACACGGTCTGGCCCTTGATCTCGCCCGTGTCGTTGTTGGTGAACTCGGCGGAGACGTAGAGCGGCGCGGAGTAGGTGAAGTCCTTCTCTTTGCACTCGTCGACGGTGTACTTCGGGTCGTAGAAGACCGGGTTCTCGAACGAGAGCGACATCGTCTCGGAGAAGTCCTCGATCGGCGAGATCTCTTCGAAGATCTCGGTGAGCCCGGACTTCTCGGAGACGTCCTCGCCGGCCTTCTTGCGGGTGGCGACGGTCTGCTGCCAGTTCTCGTTGCCGATCAGCCAGTCGAAGCTGTCGGTCTGGAGAGAGAGGAGCTGTGGAACCTCGAGTGGTTCGGTGATTTTTGCGAAAGAGATGCGGGTGCTACCGGGAACGTTGCGACGCGCGGCCAAGGAGCTGTCCTTCGAGGGAACGGCGGTGAGAAGCACTTACCCACCACAAAATCGGCCACCGGGTAGGCCGAAGAGCATTTGAGGGCAGGCGCAAAGCGCCACACTACCCTAATCGAGGGCGCACCACAAGAACTGCGTGCGCCAAATCGACGAGCGTGGACGACGATCATCCGTCCCCCGCGCCTCGAGGTCAAGCACCCCCGCCGACCGGCGGGCTAACTGGGCGTGGCCGTGTCGACCTTCATCTTGTCGATCAGCCAGCCGTCGCCGTCCTTGACCATGGTCATGGTGACCCACATCTTCAGTGGCGCGTTGGCGGTACCGGCCCGCGTCGAATCCTGGTTGACGAACACCAGGATCTCGGCCCGATCATCTCCGGAGCGGATGACGCCAGTCGCGACGGCGCTGCCGGTGACCACCAGCTTGGCGCTCTCGGCCTGCGGGCCGAGCTCCCCGATCACGCTGCGGTACTCCTCGGCGTAGTCGTCGGTGAAGTACGGCGTGGCCCGGGCGATGTCCTCGTCGAGGTGCCGGAAGTCGTAGGAGAGCACCGAGCCGACCGCCTCCTCCGCCACGGCCGCCGCCTGCTGGGCCGCATCCTCGCGAGCCTGATACCGATCCACGTCGCCGGAGGCACCTGGCCTGGTCCAGATCCAGATGGTGCCGGCAACGGCAGCGAGCGCGAGCACCGCCGCGGCCACCAGCAGCCGGCCGGACGTGCGCTGGGGCTCGGGCTCCCCGCGGACCGGACCTGGCTCTTCGAGTTCCGGCTCCGGGTTCCGGTTCGGGTTCGGGTTCGGGCTCCGCCTCGGTGCGGACCTCCGAATCGGCGACCTCGGCCTCGTCAGGCTCCATGGCGGCGAGCTCGGCGTCGTACGCGCCGCGCCGATCCGGGTCCAGCAGGGTCTCGGCCGCCTGGTTGAAGGCACGGAACCTGCGGTCGGTCGGGTCGAGGTCGGCGATCGCGGCCTTCCAGGCGGCCCGAATCTCCTCGGTGGACGCGGACTGCTCGACGTTCAGCAGGTCGTAGAGGCTGGGATTCACTCCTGGCCACCCCCGCTCTCGGAAGGCTGCTCACTGCTGGGCGCCTCGGTCGGCAACCCTTCGGGAAGCTGGCCGTCGAGAGTGCCGACCGGACCGAAGTTGTCGACGAGCCAGGTGCCCTTGGTCAACACCAGGTCGACCTCGTAGCGGAACGGCTGGTCGCTGTAAGGCAGCAGCTCGTCGGGCGCCTTGGGGTTGGGGGCCGAGATCGAGTCGCGGCCGGCCACGAGCACGCGGGCGGAGTCCTCGTCGAGCCTGCTCACCGCCACGGCGTAGACCTCGCCGAGTCGGGTGACGTTCTGCTGGGCCACCGTCTGCTCGGCGAACGAGACGCTCGCCTCGAACGTCGTCGCAAACTTGGGGGTGAGGAACTTCTCGACCCGGTCGGCGTACCCGGGCATCGTCTTGTCGGCGTCGAGGTCGTCGGGTCCATAGCTGGAGAACTGGGTGACGAAGCTGCGCGCCACCGCCATCACCTGGTCGCGCTGGCTCTGCGGGTTCTGCTGGTCGTCAACCAGGTCATCGACGGACCAGCCGGCGCGACCGAGCGCGACGAGCGAAGCCAACAGGCAGCCGAGGACGACGGCGAAGATGGCCACCAGCAACCGCGATCGCCCGCGCGCACCTAGTGGGTGCTCAATGCTGGGTTCGGTGGTCGTCGTGTCAGTGCTGTCGCTCGAATCTCCTACGGCTTTGCCGTCAGGGGCTGGAGGTACAGCCACTTCCACGACTCCTCTCCAAGCGCAGATGGCGCCAGGCTACCTGCCGGGCTCAACGCGGACTCCCCGCCCCAGGTGAGCTTGCCGCTCGCCTGGTCGTAGGTCGCGGCCACCCGCTGGGGTGCGTGCTGCCGCTCCGCGGGCGTTGGTCTTCATCGCCGGCTCCGTGCAACGAGCGTCCTCGTTCATGGGCGCGTTGGAGCCCTCGCGAGGAAGCCGCTTGTTGGTGCCCTCGTAGCCCTTGGTGCAGACCGCTTGGCTGCTGAGGATCATGCCGAAGTGCGCGTCATACAGGCCGTTGGGGGACTTCGAGACGACCGTGAAGCCGCCCTCGACGACATAGGGGTAGAGGACCAGAACCTGCTGGATGCCCTTGAGGTGCTTCACGATCACGTTGCCCGTGGTCGTGAGGTTGCGGATCAGCCCGCTCAGCTCGACATCGTTGGTCTCGAGGAACGTGCGCAGCTGGTTGGCCGCGAACGAGCCGAAGTCGATCACCTTGCGGAAGTCGGGATCGGCGTTGGCCACGGTCCCGGTGAACAGGGAGAGCTGCGACGCGAACGTCCGGAGGCCGCTCTCCGAGGCGATCTGGCCCCGCAGCACGGTGTTGCTGTCCCTGATCAGCGCCGTCGTGATGTCAAAGTTGTCGTCGGCCGCCTCGATGAACGAATTGCCCGCGTCGATGATGCTCTGCAGATCATCGCCGGTGCCGGCGAACGCCTGGCCGAGCTCATCGACCGTGGTGCGCAGTGCGTCCTTGTCGACTGACTCCACCGTGTTGGAGATGTTGGTGAGGATGGTGTTGGTCGAGATCGGCAGCTCGGTGTTCTCGACCGCGATCTCGCCCTGGTCCTGCAAGAACGGCTTGTCGTTGGACTGCGGCTGGAACTCGACGTACTGCTCACCGACGGCCGAGCGGTTGCCGACGAGGGCCTTCGAGTCGGCCGGGATCTCGTCGTAGGCGTTCTCGATGTCGAGGTGGGCATCGACGCCCGACTTGGTGAGCTCGAGCTTGTCCACCTTGCCGACGCTGACTCCGCGATAGGTCACCTCGGCGCCGGCGAAGATGCCGCCGGAGTCCTCGAAGTGCACGACCACTGTGTAGGAGTCATCGATGAAGACCTTGTCGAGCTGCGCATAGCGCGCGCCGACGTAGGTGCAACCCACGAGGGTGATCACCACGAAGAAGACCAGTTGGATCCGGACGCGCCTGGTGATCATCGGCCCACCACCATCGGGGACATCAGCAGGGCCACCAGTGCCCGGTCATAGCTGCTGATCATTTCGCCGTAGGCCCGCCCTCGTTCGCTTCGTGAGAGCTCGCCGAACGGCGCGCGCCCCAGCCCCAGGTTGCCGGTCAGATTGTCCAGCACTCCGCCGAGGCCACCGTTGTTGTTGCCGCCGCCCTGGCTGCCACCACCATTACCGTTCAGCAGGCCGCCAGTCAGGCCACCGACGGCGTCGTCGAGCCCGTCGAGCGGGCTCCCGTTGCGGCACGCGGCCGGGAACAGGCTGCACAACACGTTGTCGCCGATGTCGGTGAGGTTGTCGAGCAGCCCGGCAAGGCACTGCGCGACACCGAAGTTGGTGTTGAGGTCATCGATGCACTCCTGGACCGCGTCCTGCACGTCCTGGCACAACGCCCCGAGCGGGGGCACCTCGCCCAGCTGCGGGATCGAGTTCAACTCGAAGCAGACGCCCGGGATCTTGTTCAGGTTGAGATCCATGTCGACGGACAGGTTGGTGTAGTCACCCATGTGCAGGTTGCGAGCCACCTGCGGGTCGCGGCCGACCACCTCGTCAACGAACGGGTAGGTCAAGAAGACGTGGAACGCGTCGACGAAGGAGTCACCCGAGTTGGCCAGCTGGTTCAGCACCGGCTGCAGCTGACGGAACGTCTGGATAGTCACGTCCTTGGACGCCTTGATCACCCGGACCCCGACATCGCCCAGCTCGTTGAGTGCCTGAAGCATCTTGACCAGGTCATCGCGCTGCCGGTTGACCGAGTCCAGCGCGCTCGGCAGCTCCTCGAGAGCTGCGTCGATGCTGCCCTGTTGGTCCTTCGCGGTGACCGCGAGGCGATTGAGCGCTTCGATCGCGTCGACGATGTCGGTCTTGTTCTCGTCGAGCTGACCCATGAACGCATCCACCTGGGTCAGCACCGACTTCGCCGCGTCCTCGCGACCCTCGAGCGCCAGGTTGATCTCGCTGGCGATGGTCTTGAGCTGCGCGACACCGCCGCCGTTCAGCACCAGGCTGAGCGCACCGAGGACCTCTTCGACCTCGGGGTTGCGACCGGTTCGCTCGAGCGCGATCGTGTCACCGTCGCCGAGCTCACCCTGCGGCGACTCGTCCTCCGGCGGCTTCAGCGACACGAACTTCTCACCAAGCAGGCTGGTCTGGCGGATCTCCGCGATCGTGTTCTCCGGGAGGTCCACGGTCTGCTTGAGTTCCATCGTCACGGTCGCCGTGTTGCCCGTGAGCTCGATGTCCGTCACGTTGCCGACGCTGACGTCGTTGACCTTGACCGAGGTCTTCGGCACCAGGTCGAGGACGTCGGCGAACTGCACCTTCACGGTCATCGCGTCGTCGCCCACATCGGTGCCGCCGGGCAGCGGCAGCTTGTAGACATCGAAGTCACAACCGGTGAACGCGACCGTGCCAAGGAGCACGACCGCCAACGCGCGCATCTTGCGGGGGAGGGTCCTAGGGGTACTCACGGCGCCACCAGCCCGTTGAGAGTCGGGTCGAACGCCCCGCCAGAGGCCTCCGAGCCGAACGGAGCCGCCCGGTTGTGGCCCTTGGGGCCGGCGTTGAGCAGGCTGAAGATGTCGCACAGTGCGCCGTTCTGGTCGACCGCTTCGGCCACCGAACACAGCACCAGCCCGGGGTTGGTCTCGAGCTCGTGGATGACGTTGCCGACGTTGGCGTTGGTGTCGAGGGTGCCGGCGTCGGGGTTGTAGGTCAGCGCCAGGTTGTTCAGTGCGAGCGGGGCGTTGGTGAGCACTTCGTCGAGCGCGACCCGCTGCTTGACCAGAACCTTGGCCAGCCGGTTGAGACCCTTGATGTTGCGACCCAGCGATGCCTTGTTCTCTTCGACGAAGCTGCCGACCTGCTGCAACGCCTCGCCCAGGTTGGCAAGAGAGGCGGCCAGCTCTTCACGCTCACCCGCGAGCAGCGTTGACACGTCGCCCAGCGACTTGTTGAACGCGCGGACCGTGCCGTCGTTCTCGGCCAGCGTGGAGATGAACTCCTCCAGTTCGGCGGCCGAGCCGAACAGCTCTTCCTTGTTGTTGTCCAGGGTCTCGCTCAGGGTTCCGAAGTCCATGATGGTCTGCCGGAACTTCGCACCCTCACCACCGAAGTTCTTGGCGGTGGTCTCCAGCAGGTCGCTCAGGGCGCCGTTCTTGTTGGCGCCCGTCGGACCCATGGCGACGGTGAGCTCGTCGATGCTGGAGTAGATCTCGTCCAGCTCGAGCGGAACCGCCGTCCGGCTCTCGTCGAGCGTCGCGTTGTCCTGCAGAACCTCGCCTGAGGTGTAGGCCGGAGCCAGTTGGACGTAGCGATCGCCCACGATCGACGGCGAGATGATGACGGCCTTCGCGTCGCTCGGGATCTTGATGTCATCGTCGTAGTGCATGGTCACCTTGACCCGGGTGCCCTCCGGCTCGACCTTGTCGATCCCCCCGACCGTCACGCCCAGCACCCGGACTTCGCTGCCCTCGTAGAGGGAGATCGTTCGCGGGAAGTACGCGGTGACGGTCCGTTGGCCGGAGTCGCCGGTGAACATCACGATCGCCGCGGCGAGGACCAGGGCGACGATGACCGCGGGAATGGCTACACGTCGGAGTTCCATCAGTTGCCACCCCCCGGGATCTTGGCCAGGCCATCGACCCCACCACCCGGACCGGGCAGCGGCGGCAGGTTCATGATGAAGGTGTCGAACCAGGGGCCGCTGGCGAGCGTGTTGGCGAAGACCCGGTAGAACGGCGCCATCAGCCGGATGCTGTTGTCGATGTTGTCCTCGTTCTTGTTCAACACCGCCACGACATTCTCGAGGTGCTCGAGGGCGGGCTTCAGGTCGGCGCGGCTCTGGGACACCAGTGCGGTGAGCTCCTCAGACAGCGTGGTCGTCGAGACCAGCAGGTTGTGGATCGCGTCGCGGCGGGAAATCAGGGCCCGGAACAAGATGTCGGAGTCCCGCATCAACGCGACGATGTCGGTATCCCGGTCATCGAGGACGCTCGACACCCGCTTGAGGTTGCTGAGCAACGAGTTGATCTGCGAGTCCCTGGAGGCAATGGTCTCGGACAGCGCCGAGACACCCGCGAGCGCTCCGCGGAACTCCTCCGGAGTGTTGCGGCTCAGGTCGGCCATGGTGGTCAGCGACTCCGCAAGCTGGTCGGTGTCGATCTCGGCCGACGTCTCAGCCAGGCCGGAGAAGGCGTCGACCACGTCGAACGGTGACGACGTGCGCTCGCGCGGGATCGTGGAGTCCTCCTTGAGCTGACCCGATCCGGCCGGCTCGAGGGAGAGGTACATCGCGCCCAGCAGCGTCTTGACCCTGATCGCCGCGTGCGTGTCCGTCGCCGAATCCCGTGTCGGCCGACACCTTGAAAGCGACCTTGACCTTGTCGCCGTCGAGCTCGATCGAGTTGACCTTGCCGACCCGGACGCCGGCGATCCGCACCTCGTCGTTGACCTGCAGCCCGCCGGACTCGGAGAACTCGGCGTAGTAGGTGTCACCGCCGCCGATCAAGGGCAGGTCGTCGGCCCGGAAGGCGGCCAGCAGCAGCAGGAAGATCAGGGCGATCCCGACTGCCCCGATGGTCACGGGGTTGCGCTCGCGGAAGGGGACGCTCATCCGAGATCACACCTCTCCGCGCCGGTGGAGTATCTCGGGATGTTGACGGTCTCGACGTTGCCGGGCAGCGTCACGCTCGCCTTGAACTCGCACAGGTAGAAGTTGAACCAGGATCCGTAGATGGCGGTCCGGCCCACCTTCTGGAGCTTGATCGGCAGCACCTGGAGTGCGCGGTCGAGTTCGGCCTTGTTGCGGTCCACGTTGCCGGCGAACCTCCGCAGCTGCTTGACGTCTTCGACGAACGCTGGCCGGATGCCCTTGATCAGCCCTGCCGTCTGCACCGAGAGCTCCGAGATCCCGTCGAGCGAGGTCAGGATCGCCTCGCGGTCGTCCTTGAGCCCGCCCACCAGGGTGCGGAAGCTGATGATCAGGTCCGAGAGCTGGTCGTCGCGGTCGGCCACGTGGTCGAGCACGTAGTCGAGGTTGTCGATCAACGCTCCGATCACCTGGTCACGATCGGCGAGGGTCTGGGTGATCGAGGCGGTGTGGCCGAGCAGGCTCTCCAGCGTGCCGCCTTCGCCCTGGAACACCTGGACGACCTCGTAGGAAAGCTTGTTGACGTCGTCGGGGGACAGCGCCTGGAACAACGGCTTGAAGCCGTTGAACAGCACGGTCAGATCCAGCGCCGGCGAGGTCTGCTCCACAGGGATGGTGTCGCCGTCCTTGAGCACGGCGGACTCCCCCACGTCCTGGGTCAGCGACAGGTAGCGCTGGCCGACCAGGTTCCGGTAACGGATCGCGGCGTGGGTCGACTCGTTGAGGTCGGTGCCTTCCTCGACGGTGAACGTCACCAGCGCGCGGGTCCGGTCCTTGACCTCGATCTTGTCGACGCTGCCGACCTTCACGCCCGCGATCCGGACGTCGTCGCCCTTGACCACGCCGGTCGCGTCGGCGAACAAGGCGTGGTACTCCTTCTTGCCGGCGAACGAGAGGTTGCCGATCGTCGCCACCAGGACGCTGGTCGCGAGCGTGGTGATCACGATGAAGGCCACCAGCTTGATCAGGTCGTTAGTGGTCTTGCGGTCGAGGACGGCCATCAGGAATGCGCCTCCCCCACGAATGGGCCCGACAGCAGCAAGCCGAGGTCGGAGTCGTTCGCGCCGGACACGCGGAGGTACTCCCGCAGCCACGCCGCATCCTGCGGACCGGCGTCGTAAGCCAGGCCGGCGTACTGAGGCGCCACGCGGGAAGTGCCCTTGCCGGTCGGCTCGTCCACTCCGTCATTGAAGTCGGGCTGCTTGGTCACGGGGTTCGACTGGCTCCAGGGTGGGTCGGGCAGGTGCAGGCAGCTGGGGCCGCGGTCGTCATCGAATACGGGGCTTGTCCTCGGCGTTGTAGGCCCGCGGCTGACGCGGCAGCGTCTCCAACACGATATGGAGCATGAAGCCACGGAACGCCTCCGCCTGGAGCTTGCCCGCATTCACGATGCCTTCGGTGAGGCAGGGGAACTCGGTGGAGTAGCGCGACATCACTCGGAGCTGCGCCGCGCTGACCTCGCCGAGCCGGACCATGTTGTCGCCGTTCCGGTTCAGGAATGACCGCGCGGTGTCGGAGAACGACGAGACGTCGGTGAACAGCGCCTGAATCTGCTGCTCCTTGGTCTTGAAGGTGCCGGTGGTCTTCACGGAGTCGTCGAGGATCTGCGCGAACTCGGGAAGGATGTCGGCATAGGTGCCGGCCACGTCGGCGGTGAGCCGCAGGTCCTCGATCAGGGCGGGAAGCTGCGGATTGAACCGCTTCAGGTAGCTGTCGACGGTCTCGAGGTTCTCGCCGAGCTGCTCGCCGCGGCCCTCGAGTGCGGTGGCCATCGCGTTCAGCATCATGTTGAGCTCGGCCGGCTGCACGGTGCGCAGGAGCGGGTAGAGGTCGGAGAGGACCTGCTCGACCTCGGTGCTCACCACGGTTCGCGTGATCACGTCATTGGCCTTGAGGTGCTCCGACGAAGGATCGTCCGGGATCTCGAGGGAGATGTACTTCTCGCCGAACAGGGTCTTCGGGACGATGTTGCCGGTGACGTTCGCGGGGATCGTGTCGATCTCGCTCGGGAAGATGCCGAGGGTGAGCTCGGCGCCCTCCTTGTTGGAGTCGAACTCGAGCACCTCGCCGACGATGACGCCACGAATCTTCACGTCCGCGCGGGCGGGCAGCTGCAGGCCGATCTTGGAGGTCTGCAGCTTCACCCGCTCGTAGCTGGTGAAGCTCTTGTTGAAGATCGCGTAGGTGAACCACACGCCCACCATGACCAGGACGAGGAAAACCACGCCCAGCAGCTTGCGGTTGCCAATAATTCTCACGCCGTCACCCCGCCAATCTCACGGTGGTGGTGGTGCCCCAGATGGCCATCGACAGGAACAGGTCGACCACGTTGATGACCACGATGCTGGTCCGGACGGCGCGACCAACGGCGACGCCCACGCCGGCCGGACCGCCGGAGGCGTTGTAGCCGTGATAGCAGTGGACCAGGATCACCATGACGGCGAAGATCAGCACCTTGCCGAACGACCAGAGCACGTCGATCGGTGGCAGATAGAGGTCGAAGTAGGTGTCGTAGGTACCGGTGCTCTGACCGAAGAACTGGGTGACCACTAGCCGACTGGCGAAGTACGACGACAGCAGGCCGACGACGTACAGCGGGACGATGGCGATCAGCCCCGCGATGATCCGCGTGGTGACCAGGAACGGCAGCGAGGGGACGGCCATCACCTCGAGGGCGTCGACCTCCTCGGAGATCCGCATGGCGCCGAGCTGGGCGGTGAAGCCGCAGCCGACGGTGGCGGCGAGGGCGATGCCGGCGACGAGGGGCGCGATCTCACGGGTGTTGAAGTAGGCCGAGACGAACGCGGCGAAGTTCTCGGTGCCGAGCTGGTTGAGGGCGGCGTAGCCCTGAAGACCGACCTCGGTGCCGGTGAAGAAGCACATCGCCACGATCACGCCGACCGTGCCGCCGATGACGGCGAGCGCCCCCGACCCGAGCGTTACCTCGGCGAGGATCCGCAGGATCTCCTTCTTGTACCTGCGGATCGTGCGCGGGGTCCACGCCAGCGCGCGGACGTAGAAGGACAGCTCCTCGCCGAGCCGGTCGAGGCTCTTGAGGGGCTTCTCGTACACCGCTTTGGCGGAGTTCATCGTGGCCACGGCGCTAACCCGTCTTTGGTGGAACGATCTGGAAGTACAGAGCGCTCATGACGAAGTTGACGACGAACAGCAGCAAGAACGTGATGACGACGGACTCGTTCACCGCGTCGCCCACACCCTTCGGGCCGCCCTTGGCGTTCATGCCCTTGTAGGAGGCGACGATGCCGGCGAGCAGGCCGAAGACCAAGGCCTTGGCCATGCCTTGCCACAGATCTGGTAACTGTGCGAGCGCGGTGAAGCTCGCTAAATAGGCCCCTGGTGTGCCGTCTTGTAGGACGACGTTGAAGACGTAGCCGCCGGCGACACCGACGACGCTGACCAGGCCGTTGAGGAAGACCGCGACGAGCATGCAGGCCAGCACCCGGGGCACGACCAGGCGCTGGATCGGGTCGATGCCGAGCACCATCATCGCGTCGAGCTCTTCACGGATCTTGCGGGCGCCCAGGTCGGCAGCGATCGCCGACCCACCCGCGCCGGCGATCAGCAATGCAGTGGCGATCGGTCCCGCCTCCCGGACGACCGCGAGCACCGAGGCCGAGCCGGTGAACGACTGGGCACCGAACTGCTTGATCAGGCCGCCCACCTGCAGGGCGATGACCGCGCCGAAGGGGATCGCGACCAGCGCGGTCGGGATGATCGTGACGGACGCGATGAACCACGCCTGCTGCAGGAACTCGCGTAGCTGGAAGGGGCGCTTGAAGAGGTTCCGCCCGACGTCGAGGCCGAAGGCAAACAAATTGCCCGCAGTTCCAACGGGGGCGAGCATCCGCGTCGCCGTGAAAGAAGTCACCGGTGTAGGTCCGTCAGGCCCCGGGCGCCATGGACACGTTTTCCTGGAACGAACCAGGAGGCGGAGTGACGCCGTTCTCGCGGCACCACGCACCAGGCTCGCGCTGACTGCGGCGCGGGATGCCGTTGGAGGGCTCCTGCTGCAGCGGGATCGGCGGGAGCGGCGGCAGGTCCTGGCCCTTCTCGGCCTCCAGCTCGTCGGCGTCCTTCTCCTCGGACATGCCGATCGGCCCGACGCGCTGGGCGTTCAGGAACTGACGCACGACCGGCTCCTCGGAGCTCAGCAGCATCTCGCGGGGTCCGAACATCGCGAGGTGCCGGTGATAGAGCAGGCCGATGTTGTCGGGCACGCGGCGCGCGGTGTTGACGTCGTGGGTGACGATCAGGAACGTCGCGTCGATCTGCGCGTTCAGGTCGATGATCAGCTGGTTGAGGAACGACGTACGCACCGGGTCGAGGCCGGAGTCCGGCTCGTCGAAGAGCACGATCTCCGGGTCGAGCACCAGGGCTCGGGCGAGGCCGGCGCGCTTGCGCATACCACCGGAGATCTCGCCGGGCAGCTTGTCCTCGGCGCCGAGCAGACCCACCAGGTCCATCTTCTCCATGACGATGTCACGGATCTCCGACTCGGACTTCTTGGTGTGTTCGCGCAGCGGGAAGGCGACGTTGTCGTAGAGGTTCATCGAGCCGAACATCGCGCCGTCCTGGAACAGCACGCCGAACAGCTTGCGGATCTCGTAGAGCTCCTTCTCGGAGCAGCTGGCGATGTCGGTGCCCTCGATGATGATCGAGCCCTGGTCGGGCTTCAGCAGTCCGATCAGGGTCTTGAGCAGCACGGACTTGCCGGTACCCGACGGGCCGAGCATGACGCAGATCTCGCCCGCGGGAACGGTCAGAGAGACGTCGCCCCAGATCAGCTGCTTCCCGAAGGACTTGCTGAGGTTCTCGATCTTGATCTCTACGCCCATTGGCTAACTCTCTCCCTCGGACCAGACCCGTCGGCCGAAACCCCGGTTTGGACATGTGTCGGACGACACGCGACCCCACTGACCAGTAACAACGGCGCCACCGCGGCGAGGTTACGCGGTTTCGTGGCGCCCGTCACGCTGTTCGCAAGGAACGAGACTAAGCGGCGTCCTAGGGCCCGACTCACGCCTAAATCAAGGAGGCAGTCACCCCTCGGGGGTGACTGCCTCCTTGAGCGCGCGAGGCGCTCAGATCACTTGACGGTGACCGTGGCGCCGGCGCCCTCGAGGGCGTCCTTGGCCTTCTCGGCGGCGTCCTTCGCGACCTTCTCAAGGATCGGCTTGGGAGCGGACTCCACCAGGTCCTTGGCCTCCTTCAGTCCGAGAGAGGTCAGGGCCCGCACCTCCTTGATGACGTTGATCTTCTTCTCGCCAGCGGCTTCGAGGATGACGTCGAACTCGTCGCTCGCGACCTCGTCGTCGCCACCGGCGGCAGCGCCACCGGCCGCGGGCGCGGCGGCAACCGCGACCGGAGCAGCGGCGGTCACGCCGAAGGTCTCCTCGAACTGCTTCACGAACTCCGAGAGCTCGATCAGCGTCATCTCCTTGAACGCGTCGAGCAGCTCGTCAGTGCTGAGCTTCGCCATGATGGCGTTTCCTTCCATTCGTTGGCTCCTGCCGGACGGTCAGGAGCCGGGTTTCAGGTGGTGTACCTCGGCCGATCTCAGGCCTCGGTGGTGTCGCCCTCGTCGGAGGTCTCAGCGGCAGCGGGCTCCTCGGTGGGAGCCTCCTGCGCTGCGACCTCGTCAGCGGGGGCCACGGCCTCGGGCTCCGCAGCGGGCTCCACGGGGGAGTCCGCCTCCGGTGCTTCCTCGGCCGGTGCCTCCTCGGCGGCCGCCGGCGTACCGGCACCACCTGCGAGGATCGTGGGGTCCTGCTCTGCCTTCGCCTGGAGCGCACCGGCGAGCCGGGCGGCCTGGGCGATGGGCGCGTTGAGCAGGTAGACGGCCTGGCTCAGCGAGGCGAGCATGGCGCCCGCCAGCTTGCCCAAGAGCACCTCGCGCGACTCGAGGCTCGCCAGCTTGGCGATCTCCTTCGCGTCGAGGGGCTGGCCGTCGAGGATGCCGCCCTTGATGATCAGAGCGGGGTTGGCCTTGGCGAAGTCACGCAGACCCTTGGCCGCCTCGACGACGTCGCCATTGATGAAGGCGATCGCGGTCGGGCCGGTGAGCAGGTCGTCGAAGCCGTCGATGCCCGCCTCGTTGGCGGCGAGCTTGGCCAGCGTGTTCTTGACCACGGCGTAGTTGGCGTTCTCGCCGAGGGAGCGCCGCAGATCCTGCAGCTCCTTCACGGTGAGACCGCGGTAATCGGTCAGCACAGCACCGGCGGCGTCGTTGAACGACTCAACGATCTCCGCTACGGCGGCCTGCTTCTCTGCCCGCGCCATGGGGCTCCTTCCGGATGGTTCTGTCAGGGACCACCGCTGCGGAGCCACCGAAATCGCGAACGCCCTGAGCACAGGCTCAGGGCGTAGACATTGCGGCGTGCTGCCATGTCGTGCTCTGTGACCTGCGCAGGCCGTCCGCCTCTCGGCGGAACCTTAGGTCGGGCAAGCCCGACCACCGGCGGTCTCTGGTGACGACCAGAAGAGTACGGGGGTCCGCGCCCTGAGGCCAAATCGCGCCGGCAGCTGTGGCGATGAAAGGATCGCCCCGTGACCAGCACTCGGACCCCGCTCAGCTCCCTGACCCCCGACGCGCTCGCCGGGTTCCTCGCCGACAAGCGGGCCGCTTACACCGACCTGCAGGCGCGCGAACTGAAGCTCGACCTGACCCGTGGCAAGCCGTCGAGCGCGCAGCTCGACCTGTCCGCGGACCTGCTCAACCTGCCCACCACCACGAAAGATCGAGCCGGCGCCGACGTACGCAACTACGGCGGCCTCGAGGGCCTCCCCGAACTGCGGGAGATCTTCGCCGAGCTGTTGCGGGTCGACGTCGACCAGGTGATCTGCCAGGGCAACTCCAGCCTGAGCCTGATGCACCAGGCGCTCACCTATCTGTTGCTCTGGGGCGGCCCCGACTCCGAGCGCCCCTGGCGAGACGAGCCCGTGGTCAAGTTCGTCTGCCCGGTGCCGGGCTACGACCGGCACTTCTCGATGCTGGCCGACTTCGGCATCGAGATGGTCACCGTGCCGATGAACGACGACGGTCCGGACGTCGCCGCGGTCGCCGAGCTGGTGCGGGATGATCCGGCCGTCAAGGGCCTGTGGATCGTGCCGACGTACTCGAACCCGAGCGGCGCGGTGATCTCCGAGAAGGTGGCGGCGGACCTGATGGCGATGCCGGCGGCCGCTGCGGACTTCCGGATCTTCTGGGACAACGCCTACGCCTTCCACCACCTCACCGAGCACGAGGCCAAGAGTCCGGACGCGCTCAGCCTTGCGCAGGCCTCCGGACACCCGAACCGACCCATCATGTTCGCCTCCACCTCCAAGATCACCTTCGCCGGCGCGGGCGTCTCGGTGCTGGCGGCATCGACTGCCAACAAGACCTGGTTCCTGCGCCACCTCGCGATGGGCTCGATCGGCCCCGACAAGATCAACCAGCTGCGGCACGCAGAGTTCTTCGGCTCCGCCGACGGCGTACGCCGGCACATGCGGCGGCACCGCGAGATCATCGCGCCGAAGTTCGCCGCTGTCGGCGTCGCCCTGTCCGCCGAGCTCGACGGGCTCGGCATCGCCGAGTGGACCAGCCCGAGCGGCGGGTACTTCGTCAACCTCGATGTGCTCGACGGTACGGCGACCCGGGTCGTCGAGCTCGCCCGGCAGGCCGGCATCGCGCTCACGCCCGCCGGGGCGTCGTACCCCCTCGGCCACGACCCGCGCGACCGCAACATCCGCCTGGCCCCGACGTACCCCGAGCTCGCCGAGGTCGAGACGGCGATGGCCGGCGTCGCCACCTGCGTCGCCCTGGCCGCCGCCGAGCAGCTCTCCCGCTGACCCGTCGCAAACTTCGCAAAAAGCACGCTGACCCGTCGCAAAGTTTGCGACGGGTCAGCGGGCGATGAGGTCAGGCTTCGTCGTCGCCCGTGACGTCCTTGATGCGGTTGGGGTCGATCTGCACACCGGGGCCCATGGTCGTGGAGAGCGTGACCTTCTTGAGGTACCTGCCCTTGGAGCTGGCCGGCTTGAGGCGCAGCACCTCCTCGAGGGCGGCGGCGTAGTTCTCGACCAGCTGCAGCTCGGAGAACGATGCCTTGCCGATGATGAAGTGCAGGTTGGAGTGGCGATCGATGCGGAACTCGATCTTGCCGCCCTTGATGTCCAAGACGGCCTTGGCCGGGTCGGGGGTGACGGTGCCGGTCTTCGGGTTCGGCATCAGGCCACGGGGGCCGAGGACCCGGCCGAGGCGGCCGACCTTGCCCATCAGGTCCGGCGTTGAGACGACGGCGTCGAAGTCGAGGTAGCCCCCGCTGACCTTCTCGATCAGCTCGTCGCCACCGACCTCGTCGGCGCCGGCCTCGCGGGCGGCGTCCGCCTTGTCGCCGACGGCGAACACCAGGACGCGGGAGGTCTTACCCGTGCCGTTGGGGAGGCTGACCGTGCCGCGGATCATCTGGTCCGCCTTGCGCGGGTCGACGCCGAGGCGCATCACGACATCGACGGTCTCGTCGAACTTCTTCTTGGCGCCGGCCTTGGCGATCTTGATCGCGGCCATCGGGGCGTAGAGCTCGTCTTTGTCGAACTTCTCCGCCGCCGCGCGGTAGGTCTTGCTGCGCTGCATTGCTTTCTCTTCTCTACTGGAAAGTGCGTGGTTAGCGGGCCAGCGCGGCCCTCCCACTTCAGTCGGTCTTGACGCCCATGGAGCGGGCGGTGCCCTCGACGATCTTCATCGCTGCTTCGATGTCGTTGGCGTTGAGGTCGGGCATCTTGGTCTGGGCGATCTCGCGCACCTGGTCCTTGGTCAGCTTGCCGACCTTCTCCTTGTGCGGGACACCCGATCCCTTCTGCAGACCCGCGGCCTTCTTGATCAGCTCAGCGGCCGGCGGGGTCTTGGTGATGAAGTCAAACGACCGGTCCTCGTAGATGGTGATCTCTACGGGGATGACGTTGCCTCGCATGGACTCGGTCTGCGCGTTGTAGGCCTTGCAGAAGTCCATGATGTTGACGCCGTGCGGACCGAGAGCGGTACCGACCGGCGGCGCCGGCGTGGCCGCGGCAGCCTGCAGCTGCACCTTGACCAGCGCGGCGATCTTCTTCTTCGGGGGCATTGCTTCTTCTTTCTGTTCTCGTGGTCATGACGAAGGCACGCACAGCGCCCTCTGCCACCTGTTCTTGAGCTCGCTCAGACCTTCTGGATCTGGCTGAAGCTCAGCTCGACCGGAGTCTCCCGGCCGAAGATCTCGACGAGGGCCTTGACCCTCTGCGCCTCCGCGTTGATCTCGGTGATCGTCGCGTGCAGCGTGGCGAACGGCCCGTCCACCACCATCACCGAGTCCTGGACGTCGAAGTCGGCCACCTCGACCGGCTTCTTGGCGGCGGTGCCGCCACCCGAGGTCGTCCCACCGGCGGCTGCGGCCTCCGCCTCGGCACTCGCGACCACCGCGGGCGCCAGCATGTTCTCGACCTCGTCCATGCTCAGCGGCACGGGCTGGTGGCTGTGGCCGACGAAGCCGGTGACCGACGGGGTGTGTCGTACGGCGGCCCAGGACTCGTCGGTTAGATCCATCCGGACCAGGACGTAGCCGGGGAGAACGGTGCGCTTGACCATCTTGCGCTGACCGTTCTTGATCTCTGCAACCTCTTCGGTGGGGACCACGATCTCGTGGATGTAGTCCTCCATGTTGAGGGAGATGATGCGGTTCTCCAGGTTGGACTTCACCCGGTTCTCCATGCCGGAGTAGGTGTGGACGACGAACCAGTCACCCGGCTTGGCCCACAGCTCGCGGCGGAACGCCTCGAGCGGGCCGTCGGCCTCCTCGGCGGGCGCCTCGGTGTCGTCCAGGGGATCGGCCTCGATGCCGGCCTCAGCCAGGGCCTCGTCGACCTGCTCCGCCGCCTCGTCGAGCGCCGGCTCCGTGAGGGCGTCGTCGACGACCTGCTCCTCGGCGGCGATGATCTCCTCGACCGGCTCCTCGGTCGGTGCGGGCACCTCGGCGTCGTCGTCGTCAACGACCTCCGCGGGCGCGGTGCCTTCTGCGGCTTCTTCGGTCGCCGGCTCTACGTCCTCGGTGACCGACGGAACGTCGACCTCAGGGGTCGCTTCGTCCGCCGCCAGGGGCGTCTGCTCGACCTCGGTCGAGTCGTACTGCTCCGACACGTGCTGCTCCATCACCTTGCTGTAGTGCTTGTCTGCCTTGCTGGATCCGGACGCTCGAGCCCGGTGGGCATCGAGGTCCCCGCGGTCAGGTGTCCGACCCGCCCGTGAAGATCGCGAAGACAAGCTTTCCGAATCCGAGGTCGAGCGCCGAGACGATCCCGATCATCACGATCACGAAGAACATGACCACGAAGAAGTAGGTGACCAGCTGCTCCTGAGTGGGCCAGACGACCTTCCGGAGCTCGGCGACGACCTGCCGGTAGAACGTGGGCAGGCTGATGCGCTTGTCGCGCTCCGGGCCACCGCCCTTCTTGTCCCGGCGGACCGCGCTGCTGTCCGACACGCCACTCACCTCTCGTCGATCCTTGGTTGGGTGCTGCTGCAGGGCACGAGGGACTTGAACCCCCAACCTTCGGTTTTGGAGACCGATGCTCTGCCAGTTGAGCTAGTGCCCTCCGGGGGCCCCGCCCTCCCCTGCCGAAAGTTCGAGGGCAGGGAGAAGCATGTGGAAACCACCAAGAAGGGAGTCTACGGGCATCGCGTCTGGGCCGCCAAAAGGGCCAGTGAAGTAGCCGTCCCCCTAGGATGCCGCCATGATTCCCGCGAGCGACCCGCCGGTCCGATCGGGAGAGTGAGTGCGCGACCTCGAGGCGCTCCCCAAGGCGCACCTGCACCTGCACTTCACGGGATCGATGCGGCACGACACGCTGCTGGAGTTGGCCGCCCGCGACGGGATCCACCTGCCTGACTCCCTGGTCGAGGAATGGCCGCCACAGCTCTCGGCCGCCGACGAGAAGGGCTGGTTCCGGTTCCAGCGCCTCTACGACGTGGCCCGGTCGGTGCTCCGCACCGAGGACGACGTACGCCGGCTGGTGCTCGAGGCCGCCCAGGACGACGTGCGCGACGGCGGTCGGTGGCTGGAGATCCAGGTCGACCCGAGCGGGTACGCCGCCAGGTTCGACGGCATCACGGCGTTCACCGAGCTGGTCCTGGACGCGGTCCGGGACGCCAGTCAGCAGACCGGCCTGGGGATCGCGGTCATCATCGCCGCCAACCGCACCCGACACCCGCTCGACGCTCGCACCCTGGCTCGGCTCGCCGCGCAGTACGCCGACCGAGGTGTCGTCGGCTTCGGCCTGTCCAACGACGAGCGCCGGGGCAGCACGGCCGACTTCGCTCCCGCGTTCAAGATCGCCGAACGCTCCGGGTTGCTGCTCGCACCGCACGGCGGCGAGCTGCGCGGTCCGGAACACATCCGCACCTGTCTCGACCAGTTGCACGCCGACCGGCTGGGGCACGGGGTCCGCGCGGCCGAGGATCCCGAGCTACTGGCGCGGGTCGTCGACGCCGGGGTAGCGCTCGAGGTGTGCCCGGTCTCCAACGTCGCGTTGGGGGTCTACTCCGATCTCACCTCGGTGCCGCTGCCCGAGCTGCTCGCCGCGGGCGCGACCGTGGCCCTCGGTGCCGATGACCCGCTCCTGTTCGGAACGCGGCTGGCCGGCCAGTACTCCACGATGCGTGCGGCCCACGAGCTGACCGACGACCAGCTCGCCGAGCTGGCCCGGATGTCGGTGCGGGCCTCCCGCGCCGACGATGCCACGAAGCAGACGATCCTGGCCGCCGTCGACACCTGGCTCGCGACGCCTGCGACCATGGAGACATGAGCGACCAGGGGTCTCCTGACCCGGAGCAGCAGCCGCCGCCGTACCAGCCCTACGCGCCGCCGCCCCAGCAGCCGCTCTACGGACCGCCTCAGCCCGGTGCGCCCTATGGGTACGGCGGCCCCACGCTGCCGGAGCACCCGCAGGTGACGACGGCGTTCGTGCTGGGGTTGGTCTCGCTCATCGGCGGTTTCGCGTGCGGCCTGCCGATCTTCGCCGGCCCGTTCGCGTGGGCGATGGGTGCCCGGGTGCGCAAGGAGATCGACCGGGAGCCGGGGCGCTACGGCGGCCGCGAGAAGGCGACCGCCGCGATGATCATGGGCATGGTGGCGACCGGCTTCGTGGTCCTGGCGCTGCTGGTGCTCGGCGTCGCCGTGGTGGCGATCGTGGCCTCCGCCTCGTCCGTCTAGAGCGCGCAGCCGACCAGTACCGGCTCGTTGACCAGTCGGATCCCGTAGGCCCGCCCCACCCCGTCGCGGACGGACCGGGCCACCGCGAGCAGGTCGTCGGTCGAGGCGCCGCCCCGGTTGGTCAACGCCAACGTGTGCTTGGTCGACAGGCTCGCGCGGCCACCGGTCAGCTCGGCGCCGTACCCCTTGCCGAACCCGGCGTGCTCGATCAGCCAGGCGGCGCTCACCTTCACCCCGCCTTCGGCCGGCCACGTCGGAGCGCCCGCCGGGACGAGGTCCGGGTCGATCACCGGGTTGGTGAAGAAGGAGCCGGCGCTCCAGGTGTCGTGGTCGTCGGCGTCGAGCACCATGCCCTTGCCGCGCCGCAGCCCCAGCACCGCTTCGCGTACGTCGGCCATCGGCGCCCGGTGGCCGATCTCCACGCCGAGGGTGCGGGCCAGCTCGGCGTACCCGACCGGAGCCCCGAGGTTGCCCTGGGTGAACTGGAAGGTCACCTCGAGCACGACGTGACGGCCCGGGTCGGCCTTGAAGCGGGAGTGCCGGTAGCCGAACCCACAGTCGGCGTTGGCGAAGGTGCGGACGCCCCGCAGCGTGCGGTCCCAGACTCGGACCGAGGCGATCGTCTGCGCGACGTCCTGGCCGTAGGCGCCGACGTTCTGGATCGGGGTCGCGCCGACCAGGCCGGGGATGCCGGAAAGCGCCTCGATGCCGACCCAGCCGCGTTCGCTCGCGTGGCCGACGAAGGCGTCC
The DNA here is from genome assembly GCA_963827185.1 of uncultured Actinomycetota bacterium. Classification (GTDB taxonomy): domain Bacteria; phylum Actinomycetota; class Actinomycetes; order Propionibacteriales; family Nocardioidaceae; genus Nocardioides. Next base: position 737,813 of record CAWGZQ010000006.1, on the reverse strand, counting down.
CACTCCTCCCCCGCGGCCACGGTGACGAGGACCCCGCCGCAGGCTGCCTCGTCCTCGGTGTCGGCGGCGATGCCGCGGGTGCGGAGCTCGACGACGGTGCCGGGGAAGCCGTCGTCAGCGACGACCAGGTTGCTCCCGCCGCCGAGGACGAGCACGTCGTCGTCCCGCCCGTCGGCGCCGGTCACCGCTTCGATCAGCTCGGCCTCGGTCGTGGCCTCGACCCAGGCCCGGGCGGGTCCACCGACCCGCAGGGTGGTGTGGTCGCGCAGCTCAGCCACGAACCACGGCCCTGGGCATGCCGAGCACCTTCTGGCCCTCGCAGGTGACGGTGAGGCTGACCGTCGTGAGCCCGTCGACGCGCTCCTTCACCTCGCCCGCCACCTCGATCTCGACGCCGCCCTCAGCTGGCACCACCACCGGGCTGGTGAACTTGCAGCCGAGGCTCACCACCTCGGCGCCAGGGAACCAGTCGCCGACCGCGCGGGCCGCGAGCGCCATCGTGTACATCCCGTGCGCGATCACGCCGGGCAGGCCCACGCTGCGGGCGACGTCCTCGTCCTGGTGGATCGGGTTGTGGTCCCCGCTCGCGGCGGCGTACCGGACCAGGTCGGCGCGGGTGATCGTGAAGGTCTGGGGAGCCAGGCTCATGCCGCACCCCGGTGGACCAGGGTGGCGGCGGCCAGGCATACCACCGTGCCCGCGCCGTCGGTGATCTCGCTGCTGGTGCTGATGATGTCGTTGCCCGCGATCTGCCGCAGCCCGGCGACCGTCAGGGTCGCCGTGAGCACGTCGCCCGGGACGATCGGCCGTTCGTAGGCGAACTTCTGCTCACCGTGCACGATCCGGGAGAGCTCGACACCCTCGCCCTCCAGGAACGCGTTCATCGCCTCGAATGCCAGCACGATGGGGTACGTCGCGGGCGCTCGGCCGGCGTACTCGCCGCCCGTGGCCGCCGCGAACTCGCGCAGCCGGTCCTCGGTGACCCGATGGGGTTGGGTCGGCGGGAAGGTCCGCCCCACGAGCGACTGGTCGACCGGCATGTCCGCAGCCTAGGCGCTGCGGACTCGTCCGAAAAGCCGGAACCCGCCCACGAGGGGCGGGTCCGCGCGTCGTACGACGACTGAGCTCAGCGGGTCTCGCGGTGCTCGGTGTGCTTGCGGCAGCGCGGGCAGAACTTCTGCAGCGCCATCCGGTCGGGGTCGTTGCGCCGGTTCTTCTTGGTGATGTAGTTGCGCTCCTTGCAGTCCACGCACGCGAGCGTGATCTTGGGGCGAACGTCGGAGCTCTTGCTGGCCACGGGAAGTCCTTCTGTACGTTGGTTGGTGCGTAGCGGGAGCGGGACTCGAACCCGCGACACCACGATTATGAGTCGTGTGCTCTAACCACCTGAGCTACCCCGCCAGGGGCGGGTGTGACCCCACCTTCGCAGGGCCCTGACCCAGAGCCCCTTTACGGAATCGAACCGTAGACCTTCTCCTTACCATGGAGACGCTCTGCCGACTGAGCTAAAGGGGCAACGTCGGAGAACGATACACAGGGGGACTCGTGTTCGAGAAATCGGTTCGGGCCCGCTCGTTCTACCGTTCCGAGGGCGTCTCCGACGACGACTCCGAGCGCCTCGAGTCGCTCGCGACACGGTCGGACCGTGGACCCCGGATGGCCAGCACGGCGGCCCACCCGCGGCCCTGCTGGCCCGCGCCATCGAGAGGCTGGACCAGGCCGAGGGGCGGGTGATCGGACGGTTCACCATGGAGTTCTGGGGCCCGATCCCGGTCGCCCCGATCATCGCTCGCGCACGCGTGGTGCGTCCCGGGCGATCGGTGGTCTTGGCGGAGTCCGAGCTGTGCGACGTGGCACGCGACCGGACGGCCGCGACCGCGCGCGCGTGGCTCTACCCTGCGACCGGCGACGGTCCGCCGGCCGAGGGCAAGCCGCTTGGCCACTCTCCGGCCAAGGGCGCCGACCAGCAGCGGCCGCCGGAATGGGGCAGCGGCTATATCGATGCGATGGACTGGCGCTGGATCAGTGGCGCCGTGAGCGAGCCCGGCCCCGGTGTGGTCTGGATGCGGCCGCCGGAGCTGGTGGAGGGCGAAACGATCTCACCGGTGCAACGCTTGCTCGCCTGTGTCGACTCCGCATCCGGCGCCAGCGCGGCACTCGACATCCGCGAATGGGCGTTCCTCAACACCGAGTTGTCCGTGCACGTGCTCCGCCCCCCGGTGGGTGAGTGGGTCTGCCTCGACGCGGTCACGACGTTCGGTGGCGGTGCGGTCGGCCTGGCCACCTCGGAGGTGTACGACGAGCGCGGTCCGGTGGCGAGGTCGGCCCAGGCGCTCCTCGTCGCGCCGCGCTAGAGGGGGACCAGAGCCGGGTCGTCGTCAGGCGCGGGCCAGGATCTCGCCGTGCAGGATCGCGATCCAGGCATCCGGGTCCGCGGCCCAGCCGGCCCAGGCCTCGGAGATCCGGTGCAGCTCCTCGGTCGTGGCCAGACCGTCGTCGATCAGTTGGGTGGCCAATGCTGAGGTGAGGATCCGGTCGGCCCACATGCCGCCCCAATAGGCCCGGTCCTCGGCGTCGGCGAAGCACCACACGCCAGCGGAGGCGGTGATGTCGGTGAACCCGGCGGCCCGGGCCCAGGACTGCAGTCGGCGGCCGGCATCGGGCTCGCCGCCGTTGGCCCGCGCGGCCACCTGGTAGAGCTCCATCCAGCGATCCAGCTCGGGCCGCGCCGGGTACCACGCAAAGGCGGCGTAGTCGCTGTCCCGTACGGCGACCAGCCCGCCGGGTCGGCAGACGCGACGCATCTCGCTCAGCGCCCGCACCGGGTCGGCCACGTGCTGCAACACCTGGTGGGCATGAACCACGTCGTAGCTGTCGTCGGGGAGATCCAGCGCGTGCACATCACCGACGACGAAGTCCGCTTCGATGCCGCGCCCGGCAAGCTCGGCGCGGCTGAGGTCCAGCGCGGCCTCGGTCGCCTCGAGCGCCGTCACCCGGCCGGGCGCCACCCGCTGGGCCAGGTCCGCCGTGATCGTGCCGGGGCCGGCGCCGACGTCGAGGAGGCGCTGTCCGGGCGCCAGCTGCGCGAGTAGATAGGCGCAGGAGTTCTCGGCGGTCCGCCAGCGGTGCGACCGGAGCACCGACTCGGCGTGGCCGTGCGTGTAGCGCGGTTGGCTCATCCGGCGATGGCGGCGGGACGAGTGATCGAGGCAAACGGCGACGCCTCCTCGAGCTCGTAGGCGAGCTCGAGCAACATCGCCTCGCGACCCGCGCCGGCCCCGAACATCATCCCCAGCGGGAGCCCGCCGGCAGTCGTGGCCAGCGGCAACGAGATCGCCGGGTCGCCGGTGGCGTTCTGCATGGGGGTGAACGAGACCCAGTCGAGAGTGCGGGCCATCACCTCCTCGAAGTCCTCTCGCGGGTCGAGGTGCCCGACCAGCGGCGTCTCCGCGCCGAGCGTCGGCGCCAGCACCACGTCGTACTTCTGGAAGTACTCCGCCGAGAGGTGCCGGGTGCGGCGGAGGCGGGAGATCGCGCCGGGCAGGCGATGCATTCGGCGAGTGGCGTGCCGGGCCAGACCGAACGTGAACGCGTCGTGCCGGGACTTGTCCCAGCTGCGGCCGTGGAGCCGGCGGCCGTTCTGGATCAGGAAGAGCGCGAGGCTGGACCAGTAGAGGAGGAAGTCGTCCTTGAACGTGGGGCTCAACGGCGGCACGTCCCCCTCCACGACGGTGTGGCCGAGCTCCTCGAGCAGGCCGGCGACCTTGAGGGTGAGCTCGGCGACCTCCGGGGAGGCCTCCTGCCCCATCGCCGCGGTGATCACGGAGACCCGCAACCGGTTGCGGCTCGGTCGAGTGATGTCGCCGATCGGCTGCAGGGCGACGTTGCGGTAGATCTTCTCGGCCTCCCGATAGAAGGCCGCCGTGTCCCGGACGGTGCGAGTGACCACACCGTCGGCGACGATCCGCACCGGCTGCTCGCGAATCATCTTGTCTTGCGCCAACCGGTCGCGGGTGGGCTTGAGCCCGACCAGCCCGTTGACCGACGCGGGGATTCGGATCGAGCCACCACCATCGTTGGCGTGCGCCATGGGTACGACACCGGCCGCAACCAGCGCGGCCGAGCCGGCCGAGGAGGCGCCGGCCGTGTGGGAGGTCGACCAGGGAGTGCGGACGGCGCCCAGCCGCGGGTGCTCCGAGGAGGGCAGGAAGCCGTACTCGGAAAGCTGGGTCTTGCCGAGCGGAATCAGCCCGGTCAGCCGGTACATCCGGGCGAAGTCGCCGTCCCGACGCTTCGGCTCTCCGACCCAGGCATCGGTGCCCTCACGAGTCGGCATCCCGGCCACGTCGACGTTGTCCTTGATGAAGGTCGGAACGCCGCTGAAGTAGCCGCCGCGCGGCTCCCGCGCCTCCGCGCGGGCGGCGTCGAAGGCAGCGAAGGCGACGGCGTTGAGCCTCGGGTTCACCAGCTGGGTGCGCGCGATCGCAGCCTCGACGACCTCGCGGACCGAGACGGCGCCGCTGTGCAGCGCCGCCACCAACCCAACGGCGTCATGGGCCCCGAGGGCGTCATCGGCGAAGGCATGAACACGGGTCATGGAGGTTAAGTTACCGGTGGGTCAGCCCGCCGATGGCAGCCGACCAGATGCGGGTCAAAGATGCCGATCGCCTCCATCAGCGCGAACATCGTCGTCGGCCCGACGAACGCGAAGCCCTGCCGCTTCAGCGCCTTGGACAGGGCGACGGACTCGGGCGAGGTGGTGGCCATCTCCTCGGCGGTGGTCGGCGCCGGAGGGAGGTCCGGGGCGAACGAGTCGACGAGCGCAGCCAGGCCACCCTGCTGCCGCAGCGCGATCGTGGCCCGGGCGTTGGTGATCGCGGCCTCGATCTTGCGCAGGTTGCGCACGATCCGCGGCTCGGCCATCAGCCGCGAGACGTCGGCCGCGTCGTAGGCCGCGATGGCGTCGGCGTCGAACCCGGCGAAGACCTCGCGGAACGCCTCGCGCTTGTTGAGGATCGTCGACCACGAGAGCCCGGACTGGAACGCCTCCAGGGTCAGCCGCTCGAGGTACGCCGACTCGCCGGCGACCCGGCGACCCCACTCGTCGTCGTGATAGTCGCGCATGACGCTCGAGGCCGTGCCTGCCCAGGGGCAGCGCACGACGCCGTCGTCACCGGTGATCGGACCCATGCCCGGCATCCTGCCGGACTCCGCCGACAGTGCTCAGCGCCGTTCCTTGAGCCGGGCGTTCGGCAGCTCGGGGGCCGGGATCGGTGGCAGGTGGTCGCCGAGGACGACCCCGAAGCGACCGTCGGCCACCTCCTGCGAGTCGGTGACAACGGCGCCCGCCTCGATGATCTGGTCCTGCCAGTCGGCGCGGAACGACGCGATCTCTTCGTGGCTGCGGCCGACGAAGTTCCACCACATCACGATCGGTTCGCCGAACGGCGGCCCGCCGAGTAGCAGCAGCCGGACCGGCTCGGCGTACGACCGGAGCTCGAGGCGCTCGGACCCGACGGGCACGTAGGCCAGGTCGGCGGGCTTGGCGTCGACCTCGCCGACGCTGAGCAGCCCCGCGTCGACGAGCACGCCGTGCTCGAAGCTCGGGTCGACGTCGAGGGAGAGCCGGGTGCCGGCGTCCAGCCGGATCTCGGCGCCGAGCAGCGGGGTGTACGTCGACACCGGCGAGGTGTCGCCGAGCAGCGAGCCGAGGAACACCCGTGCGGACCAACCCTCACCCGTGAGCTGCGGCGGCTCGTGGTGGGCGAAGTCGGGCTCCACACCACGGGCGGCATCGGGCAGTGCGACCCAGAGCTGGGCCCCGTGCAGGGTGGCCGTACCCGGGGTCGAGATCTCCGAATGGCTGATCCCGCGACCGGCGGTCATCAGGTTGACCTGCCCGGGTCGGACCATCGCATGGTTGCCGGCGCTGTCGCGGTGCTCGATCTCGCCCTCGAAGAGCCAGCTCACGGTCTGCAGACCGGTGTGCGGGTGCGGCGCGACGTTCATCCCGCCGGTCTCGTCCACGGGGTCCGGACCGTAGTGGTCGACGAAGCACCACGCCCCGATCAGCGAGCGCTGCCGCTGCGGGAGGGTGCGCCGTACGGTCATCGCCCGCAGCCCGCCCAGCGGCACCTCACGCGGAGTCATGATCTCGACCTGCTGCGAGGCGGCGGACTCACAGGTGAGCTCCGGCGGCCGGTCCTCGAGGTTGCTCATCGGCTCGAGACTACTTCCGCGGCCGCGTCAGGACGGGGCGAGCACGGCGTGGGTGCCGAGAGCCCGCGCGACGACGACACCGTCCTGGGTGATCTCGGCCTCCGTCGAGCCCACTCGCCGGCCGACGCTCACACATCGGCCGCGGCAGACCAGCGGCATGCCGGGTAGCGCCGCCCGGACGTACTGGACGCTGAGGTGCACATGTGGCGCGGCGGCTCCCTCCGGCACCCGCGCGTGCACGGCCCAGCCGGTGGTGGTGTCGAGCAGCGAGGCGAGGAAGCCGCCGTGGACGATGCCGCCACCGTTGCAGTGGTTCGGTCCGGGATCGGCCTCGACCACCGCCTCGTGCTCGTCGACGCTGATGTAGCGAAACCCGAGCAGCGCGGAGAACGGGCCGGGCGTGGGGCCGTCGGCGTGTGGGTCGAGAGGCTCGGGCATGGCCAGACCGTAGTGGCTCTGCGCGTCGAGGCGCCTTGAGGTGTCCGGACGTCGAGCGTCACGAAGGTGCCCGGTGCTGGGGTCGGCGAGCAGGAGTCGCGGCACCCACGCAACGCGGCATGGTCGGACGCTACGCACCGACAGCGGCATGAGCGGATGGCGCTCAGCCCTTCGCGTAACTGCTGTGCTGCTGTGGTCAGGCTTGCGGGCCGTAGCGAATCGGCAATGCCATGGCGTAGGGCTCTGAACCGCTCCGCTGCTTCCGTCGCGAAAGTGACAAGGTCCCGAAGAGAAGCAGATTGGTCAGCGCACTGCCAAGCATCGCGATGTCGAATGCGGTCGCGATGTGCCCCGGATCGACGGGATCGTTCGCCCTCGTGAATCCTTCACCCCAGAGGTAGAAGCATGCCAGCCACGCCAGGGTGGCAAGGACAAAGCACATCGCAACCATCATCGTCCGAAGGCGCGGCACGAAAGCCAGCACAGCAGCCATCGAGGGCAATACGGCAACGCCCAACATCGGACCGAGCACGAAGGCCACGTCAGTGCATCTCCGAGCGCCGCAACTCGGTCCTAGAGCCGGTCACCTGGGGTCAGAGAGAGTGTGCCGCCGACGTACCCGTCACCGTCACAAGACTTACCGTTCGGGTACGACCGCGTGAGTTGGACGTCTCGTTGGGCAGCGGCGACGACTTCCCCCTTCGAGTTGTTCAACTCGACAGTCACGGTCACTTGTCCGGGCTCGAAACGCCGTCCGAGGTCATCGAATGTGACGCTGGCACCACGACCGACTGGCCCCTCGGGTACTGGCCCGAGACGCTGGGTAGCAGAAGCGCAGCCGTCGGCGTCGCAGACTTCGAACGCCACACTTCCCGTCCCCACGAACAGGGCGCGAGGAATTTGCACACCTACGCCGTCGAACCCACCCACCTGCGTGCATCCACCGCCAGCGCACCCCTGAGCGCTAAACGCGACCGATACAAGCAGCGCCGCCAGACGTTTCATCCTGACCTCCTCACGCCATCGGACGTTGCACGACCCGAAGCCGTTCCGCCGACCATGACAGATGCGCGTCGCTTGGTGAGCGTCCACTCATCGGCATGACCGGTCAGCGGCAGAAGCGTGCGTCTTCGAGCGCACGCTACGCGGCAAAGTCGGGCGCATCGATAACGGCGCAGAACGCCTCACGCCGATGGTCGGCGGAGCCCGCTGAGTGGCATGAGCGACCGCAGATCTTCCGCCGCGTGCTCGTTATGGGTGGTGCTCTGATCGCGTCTGTATTGCAGCTCGTAGTCGTGGTTGGGCCAGGGCCATGGCCAGACATAAAGCGGCAGCGCATGACCATGTGAGCTCGGGCCCGCTGTGTTGGAGTAGCTGGGTGCCCAGCAAGGGTGCGCCGACTGCTGCGAGGCCCCAGCTGATCCCGTAGACGGCCATGTATCGGCCGCGTGCTGTGTCGGGGGCGATGCTCGCGACGATGGTGTAGGCGTGGCCTAGGAGGAGCAGGTCACCGATGCTCCAGATGATGGTTGCTGCGATGAATCCAGGAACGCTGGTGACGAACCCGTTCAGAAACAAGCCTGCGGCCAAGATGATGAAGCCCATGGTCATGGCGGTGAAGTGATCCAGGGATCGCATCCGATGGTGGGCAAGCAGGGGTTGCCCCAGAACCATGGTGGTGGCCGACAGGGTCAGCAGGATGCCGATCAGAACGGGGCTGTGCCCACGCTCGGTCAGGGTCAGCGGTAGGGCGATGGTGATCTGCAGGTACACGACCGCGAAGACAGTCCCCAAAGCAAGCATGGCCAGCAGCCGCCGGTCGGCCCACGCCTTGACCCGCTCGGTGTTGCCTGGCTGCGGGTGGTCGGGCCTTTGCGGCAACAGCGCGGTGACCACTGTGGCGCAGATCAGGCACGTCACTGCGTCGACGACGAACAACCACCGCAAGTCCACGCTCGCGAGCAGCGCAGCCAGTAGGCCGGCACCCATCCCGGCCGCCGCCATCGCTGCGGCCAACAGTCCGTAGGCCGTCGGGCGATGATCGGCGGGCGTCACGTCGGCGATGATCGCTTGGCTTGGCGGCTCGTAGATCTCGAACATCAGGCCAAGCAGAACCACTGCCGCTGTCGCTTGGATCAGGCTTTGTGATCCGGCGACGCACAACTGCGCGGTTGCGGTTCCGGTCAACCCGATCACAATGGTCGCTTTCGCGCCGATCTTGTCCGCGAGCCGGCCGCCGAGCAGCCGCGAGGGGATGGTCGCCAGCCCGAATGCGGCCAGTGCGTATCCCGCTTGGCTCACCGATGCATCGAAGTCCTGGACGAGGGTGACTGCCAAGAAGGGCAGGGTGAAGGCCCCCAGGCGGTTGACTGCACGTGCAAACACCAGGATCCACACAGTCCTGGACAGCCCCCGCCACCCGTTGACGAAGGATGAATCTGTGGTCAGTGTCATCTGCCTGCTCCCGGCCCTAATCGCTCGTGACTGATAAAGTTCGCTTTGTCAGTGACGCTGCGCGAGAAACCGTACGAGAGGCTTGGTGACTGGTCAAGTGCTGTTTGATAGTCATGTTTTGACCCTGGTGGAGGTCTCGACGCATCTCGTCAACAACCTCACGCCCGGGCACCGCGGCGGGTACGCCTACGACGCTCCGGTGGGGGTTGACCGCATCCACGCGGCCGCCAGCGCTCTGGGCAGCAACGGACGCCGAACCCCAGACGTGACCGCCTCCGAGGCCGACACGCTTGCACAGCACGCGATCGACATGCGTCAAGCGTTCCAAGCCGTGCACGACGGCAACCTCGCGCTGGCGGCAAACACGATCAACGCCCTCCTCGCTCAGACCGGAGCGCGACCCCAGCTGGACCCCCTGGGCGGCGGGTGGCACGTCCACTTCCACGGCACCAACGACACCCTCGTCACCGGCTGGGCAGCTGGATGCGCGACAGGCCTCGCCCTCGCCCTCGGCAGCAATCTCGCCGGACGCCTGGGGCTCTGCGACGCCGACCGTTGTGACCGCGTCTACATCGACACCTCCAAGAACGGCAGCCGACGGTACTGCTCCACGACCTGCCAGAACCGGGTCAAGGCAGCCGCCCACCGGGCACGAAAGTAGTTCTCGCGTCGACAGAGCTGTTGTCGTGAAGAAGGACCGTCAACGCGGAACGACGTCGCGCTCGACCATCGGCACGACCGCGCACCATGCGGCAGATCCGCGCGCGCTGACGCGCACACTATGCGGCATGAGCGAGCGTTATGGCAGTTGCCGACGACGCCAGACAATGGCGCTGTTCGGCGACTCGCCTGTGGGGGGCGGGTCTGTACGAATGACCTTGAAGCCCTCGCGTTCGTAGAACTTTGCGGCTCGGGTGTTCCCGGCGAAGTGCTCTAGGTCGACGCTCCTGACTCCCTGCGGGAGTGATGCGATCGCCTGGCGCAACAACTCCACTCCGAGCGATCGGCCGCGGTACTCCGGAGCGAGGTACATCTTCCAGATGACCTGCTCGCCGGCCAGTTCACCGGTCTGGCACACGCCCACGACGTCGTGATCGGTCGCGGCGACATGGACTCGATTCGCCTCGACTGCAGGTTCCATGCGATCGGCAGTCCACCAGGCCAACTGTGCGTGGGCGGCACGCTCGCCGAGGATCGGGGTGTAGTACGGCGGGATCACAGCTGACCCGAAGGCGACGATCGCATCGAGATCGCCCAGCTCAGCCTTGCGGACGTGCGCCCCCATGATCGCCACAATAGGACCCGACCGCTCTTCGGCAGAGTCGCGCACCATCAGCGGCATGTCCGGATGGCCGCAGCGCACGCTATCTGCGGCAGATCTGGACGTGTCCGGATTGGGCGCTACCTTGGCGTGGTGCTGCCAGCCCCCACACCTAGGCTCCGCTTTCGCGAGATGGCGAAGACAGATCTCACCAGTATTGCCACCCTGGACATCGCCGGGTCGCGCGGCGCTGCGGGCTGGATCGAGTGGACCCTCAACAACTACGAACAGCACGGTTTCGGTCTCTGGGTCGTCGAAACCCACGCCGGGGACTTTGTTGGCGACTGCGGACTGACGATGCAGGAAGTAGAGGGGAAGCAGTTCGTCGAAGCGGGTTGGCACGTGCGATCCGACCTTCGCCGTCAGGGATACGCGACCGAGGCGGCGCACGCGGTGAAGGAGGCTGCCCGCGCGGCTGATGCAGGGCACTTGATCGCGATCATTCGGCCGGACAACATGCCGTCTCAAAGTGTCGCGGTGAACATCGGACTGGCCTTCGAGCGCGAGGTCGACAAGTTCGGTGGCCCTGCGTTGATCTTCGGGGCCGACCTGCGCCTCTGACGCTCGGATCTCGGCATGAGCGGACGTCTTGCGTGCTCGCCGTGATCAGGCGGCGTCGGTGTCGCGGAGGCGGCGGGTGCCGGTGTGGTCGACGAGGTAGATCTCGCCGTGGGGGTCGCGCCACAGGTAGATGCCCGGGAAGGGTTGTTGGACTTCCCAGTCGCCGTGGGTCTTCAGGTTGTGGTGGGCCTGGGTGAGGGGTCCGTAGTTCCCGATCGCTGAGGGGCCGTTCGGCCAGGCGATGGTGTGGTCCACCTGCTCGCCGGTCCAACCGCCGGGTTGGTTGACCGTGGCGGTGGCGAAAGGGAAGGTGTCGGCCGGCGTCATCAGGCGCACGGCCCGTCGATGTCGGTCCGGGATCTCCCAGGCATCGACCGGTGCTTGTCCTTCTATATCCAGAACGGGGCGGTGGGTGATCCTGGCGCGTGGCCCGAGCATCTCGCGGACCCAGGCCTCGGACACCGCGCCAACTCCTTCGACGCGGGCGATGCCGGTGGGATCAGGTCCGAGGTAGGTGTGGGTGTACAGCTCCACGGTCGGCAGCAGGTCGCGCCAGTCGATGACCGGCTGCTCGCCGGTGACCTGCCCACCGCCGCGCCCGAACAGAACTACTGCGTCGGCCACGATCCCCGACGGCTCGGGGTCCGGGTCGGGGCCGGGGTCGGCAGGGCGATCGCGCCAGGCGGAGTGCTCGGCGAGCAGTTGGGTGGCCTTCGCGGGGTTGGCCAGGATGACCATCGCCATCGCACGGCGAACGTCGAGGGGTTCGGTGGAGCCGAGTGCGGCGAGTGCGTCCGCGAGGTAGGCGATGGTGGCGTCCAGGCGGGCGATGCCGGCGGCATCGGTGAACACGTAGAGGCCGGCCATCCCGTGCTCGGTCGAACGGGTGCGCCGGGCGAACTGCTCGGACAACGCAGCCTTCTCCGCCGCCTCGGCGGCCGCTGGATCAGCGGCGATGATCGCGGCCTCGACCAGGTCGGTGAACCGGCCCCAGCTGATCCGCCCGTCAGCCGACTCCACCACCCGCTCGTCCACGTAAGCCGCCTGTGGCCGGTCAAGGTCGCGGGTACGCCGGGCGACGTACCTGGCATACGAGGCCCGCACCTCCCCCGCCCGGACACGTGCCCACAGCCGGGACAGGCGGTGGCCGAGGTCGAGGGCATCGGCGATCAGCTGCTCACCGGCCCACGTGGAACGCCCGACCCGGGCACCCAGCTCGGCCGGCGCGAACGACGCGACTTCCGGTGTCCCGGCGCCGCCATACGACTTGGCGGTCTGCCGACCGGGCAGCTTGGCCTGCTCCGGGTCGATCGTGTCGGGGCCGTTGACGACCGCCCACTGCGCCGCCACAACGAGCAGCTGTGCCTCGGACTCGAGGATCCCGCGCGCGAGCGCGTCGGCGGTGTCGAGGAGCTCAGCCCCCGACATCTCGTCGACACCACCCGAGATGGCCATGGACCTATTCCAGCAGGGACCACCGACATCCGGTTTCGCCCATGGTTGAGCCGGATTCCCTATGCGTGGTGCTCGGGTTCCACCTTGCGTTTGGTGCTGTCGCCGTTGTCGCCGCCGGTCACGGTGCCTGCGTCCGAGGCAGCGGCGACGCCAGCCGCCCGGCCGCCCGGGGTGACCAGGCGGATGATCACCGACTTCGAGGCCGGACAGTTGCTGCCCTCGGCGACGTGGTCGAGCGGCACCAGCGGGTTGGTCTCCGGGTAGTACGCCGCGGCGCAGCCCCGGGGCTGGTCGTAGGGCACGATCCGGAAGGCCGGCGCGGTGCGCTCGGAGCCGTCGGTCCACTCGCTGACCAGGTCGACGACATCACCGGCAGCGAATCCGAGGTGCGCGATGTCGTCGGGGTGCACGAACACCACGCGGCGCCCGCCGGACACCCCGCGGTAGCGGTCGTCGAGCCCGTAGATCGTGGTGTTGAACTGGTCGTGCGACCGCAGCGTCTGCAGCAGCAGCCGACCGTCGGGCACCTGGAGTACGTCGATGGGGCTGACCGTGAACACCGCCTTGCCCACCTCGGTGGGGAACGTGCGCGAGTCCCGCGGCGGGTGGGGCAGCACGAAACCACCCGGGCGGTCGACCTTCTCGTCGTAGGCCTCGCAGCCGGGCACCACCCGGGCGATCCGGCGGCGGATCTCCGTGTAGTCGTCCCGCATCGCCGCCCACGGGACCGGGTGCTCGGCGCCGAGGGTGGCGAGCGCGAGGCTGCAGACGATGTCGACCTCCGAGCGCAGGTGACGGGACGCCGGCTTGAGCGGGCCATGGGACGCGTGGACCGCCGACATCGAGTCCTCGACGGTGACCCGCTGTGCGCGGCCTCCCGTCAGGTCCTTCTCGCTGCGGCCGAGCACCGGGAGGATCAGCGCCTCGGTGCCGGTGACCACGTGCGACCGGTTGAGCTTGGTCGAGACGTGCACGGTGAGCGCGGCGTTGCGCATCGCTGCCTCGGTCACCTCGGTGTCGGAGACCGCGGAGACGAAGTTGCCGCCCATCCCCAGGAAGAACTGCGCGCGGCCATCGCGGAGCGCGCGCACCGCCTCGACGGTGTCGAAGCCGTCCTCGCGGGGCGGGTCGAAGCCGAACTCGTCGCGCAGCGCGTCGAGGAACGCCGGTGGCACCCGCTCCCAGATCCCCATCGTGCGGTCGCCCTGGACGTTCGAGTGGCCCCGGACCGGGCACAGCCCCGCGCCCGGCTTGCCGATGTTGCCCTGAGCGAGCGCGACGTTGGCGATCTCCTTGATCGTCGCGACGGCATTGCGGTGCTGGGTGATGCCCATCGCCCAGCAGGTGACGGTGGCCGCGGAGTCCCGGAACATCTCGGCGGCACGGACGATCAGGTCGCGCTCGAGCCCGGTCGAGCGTCGTACGGCGTCCCAGTCGAGCTCGCGCACGTGCGCCGCCCACTCGGCGAACCCGTGCCCGTGGCGTTCGACGAAGTCGTGGTCGATCGCATCCCACTCGACCAGCAGGGATCCGATCGCCTGGAACAGCGCCAGGTCGCCGTTGACCCGAATCGGCAGGTGCAGGTCGGCCAGGCCGGTCCCCCGCCCGATCAGGCCGCGAGGTGTCTGCGGGTTCTTGAACCGGACCAGCCCGGCCTCCTCGAGCGGGTTGATCGCGAGGATCTTGGCGCCCTTGCGTTTGGCCGTCTCGAGGGCAGAGAGCATCCGCGGATGGTTGGTGCCCGGGTTCTGGCCCATCACCACGATCAGCTCGGCGTCGTGGATGTCGTCGAGGCTGACCGAGCCCTTGCCGATTCCGATCACCTCGGCCAGCGCGATCCCGGAGGACTCGTGGCACATGTTGGAGCAGTCGGGGAGGTTGTTGGTGCCGAACGCCCGGGCGAACAGCTGATAGGCGAACGCCGCCTCGTTGGAGGTCTTGCCGGAGGTGTAGAAGATCGCCTCGTCCGGTGAGCCCAGGCCGCGCAGCCGGTCGGCGATCAGCGCGAACGCGTCGTCCCAGTCGATCGGCTCGTAGTGCGTGCCGCCCTTGCGGAGCACCATCGGCTCGGTGAGCCGGCCGCGGTGCCCCAGCCAGTAGTCGGTGCGTTCGCGCAGGTCCTCGATCGAGTGCCGGGCGAAGAACTTCCGGTCGATGCGATGGCGGGTCGCCTCCTCGGCCACGGCCTTCGCGCCGTTCTCGCAGAACTCCGCCGCATGCCGGTGCTCGGGGTCGGGGTCGGGCCAGGCGCAGCCCTGGCAGTCGAAGCCGTCGACCTGGTTGAGCTTGGTGAGGGTGCGCGCGGTGCGCGCGACGCCCATCTCCTCGACGGCCCGCTTCATCGCGACGGCGACCGCCGTCAGTCCGGCCGCGGCATGGGCCGCGCCGTCGACCTCGAGGTCGGCCTCGTCGATGTCGTCGCGCTTCCGCCGGCCCATAGCGCCCATCCTGTCCCCCGGGTCAAGCACCCGCCAACGGCTCAGGAGTTGGAGAACACTGCCGGGTCGTCGCCGTTGTCGGGGCCCCGGCCGGCCCAGGTCCAGGCATACGCCGGATCCTCGACCGCCAGTCCGCCCTCGCCCAGGTCGAGCGGCGCGAAGGTGTCGACCATGACCGCCGACTCCTCGAAGTACTCGACGCCCAACGATGCCTCGATCGCGCTGGGCTGCGGGCCGTGCGGGTGCCCACCGGGGTGCAGCGAGATCGAGCCGAGGCCGATGCCGGAGCCCTTGCGCGCCTCGTAGTCGCCGCCGACGTAGAACATCACCTCGTCGGAGTCGACGTTCGAGTGGTAGTAGGGCACCGGGATCGCGAGCTCGTGGTAGTCGACCTTGCGGGGCAGGAAGTTGCAGACGACGAAGTTGTGGCCCTCGAAGACCTGATGCACCGGGGGCGGCTGGTGGATCTTGCCGGTGATCGGCATGTAGTCGTCGAGGTTGAACGTGTAGGGGTAGAGGCAGCCGTCCCAGCCGACCACGTCGAACGGGTGCGTGGCATAGGTGATCCGGGAGCCGATGACCTGGCCACCGGCGCGGTGCTTGACCAGTACGTCGACGTCGGCGCCCTCGACCAGATGAACACCGGTGGGGCCGAACAGGTCGCGCTCGCAGTACGGCGCGTGCTCGAGCAGCTGCCCGTAGCGCGAGAGGTAGCGCTTCGGCGGGGCGATGTGGCTGTTGGCCTCGATCGCGTAGAGCTGGCTGGCCTCGGCCGGCAGCCAGCGGTGGGTCGTGGCCCGCGGCACGATCACGTAGTCGCCGGCGCGATAGGTCAGCACCCCGAAGACGGTCTCGACGGCGCCGCTGCCGGACTCGACGAAGACGCACTCGTCGCCGATCGCGTTGCGATAGAGGGGCGACGGTTCGGTGCCGGTGACGACGTAGGAGATCCGGACGTCGTTGTTGCCGAGCACCAGCCGACGCCCGGTCACCGGATCGGGATCGGTCTGGAGGTCGTGCAGCCGCAGGTGCCGTGGCATCAGCGGATGGTTGGGCGTGCGGGTCTGGTCGGGCAGCTCCCAGACCACCGACGCAACGATCGCGGACGGGACCCCGCGGTGATACAAGAGAGAGGAGTCCGAGGAGAAGCCCTCTTCGCCCATCAGCTCCTCGTAATAGAGGGAGCCGTCGGGGGCTCGGTGTTGGGTGTGTCGCTTCGGCGGGACCTCGCCGACGCATCGGTAGTGCGCCATGGTCGCTCCGGCCTCCTCCGGTTATCGGACGTTTGCGTTCGGTATGTGGCTCGTAGTTAGAGTAGCCGGATGGCTGCTCCGCTGGAACCCGCGCTCGTCGGCCTGATCGACGACGCCGCCATCTTCCCTCCGGGCGATGCCGATCTGCACGCGGCGAGCGCCGCGTTCGTGGCCCGCGGCGCCGAGCCGTGGGCCGAATTGGTCGGCACGTTCGTGGTCCGCGACCTCGACCTGCCGCAGCTGCGCGGCATCTCGGCGCCGCTCTCGGTCGTGCTGACCGGTGGCGCCGGCCAGATCGACGGTCCGGCCCGCCTGTGCGCCAGGTTGGGGTTGGAGCTGGCCGGGCTCGAGATCGCCCTGCGCGACCTCGATGACCTCGCGGGCAACGCGCAGCGGGTCGTGACGGCCGTCGATGCGGCCCGCGACGAGGGCGTGCTCGACGACGACGTACCGATCTACGTCGAACTGCCGCCGGTCACACCGACCGCGTCCTGGCTCGCCGCGGCCGACGAGCTGGCTTCGGCTGAGTTCCGGTTCAAGTTCCGCACCGGCGGGCTCGAGGCCGAGGCCTTCCCCACCGCCGCCGTGCTGGCCGGCTGGATCGACGCCGCACTCGACCGGGAGACCCTGTTCAAGTGCACCGCAGGGCTGCACCGCGCGGTGCGGCACACAAGCACCGAGGGGTTCGAGCAACACGGATTTCTCAACGTGCTGGTGGCCACCCACCGTGCCTTCGAGGGGATCGGCATCAAGGAGGTGGCGGCCACCCTGGAAGAGCGCGACGGTGCTGCGCTCGCCGCCGCGGATCGGGCCGGCGCCCGTCGCTGGTTCGCCTCCTTCGGTTCGTGCTCGATCGACGAACCGCTCGCCGATCTCCGCGAGCTCGGACTGATCGCCCGATGACCACGAGCAGCGGCTTCGGCCTCGACCACCTGCCCTACGGCGTGTTCTCGGTCGCGGGAGACCGGCCGCGGGTCGGCGTCCGGTTCGAGGACGTCGTGCTGGACCTCGCCGCCGCCACCGGGAGGCCGGAGTTCGAGCAACCCTCGCTCAACCCGTTCCTCGCGCTCGGGCCGCAGGTGTGGGCCGAGACCCGGGCCGCGGTGGCCGCGCTGGCAACGAGCGGTGCAGCGGCGGCGTACCCCGTCGACGAAGTGACGCTGCACCAGCCGTTCGAGGTCGCCGACTACGTCGACTTCTACGCCTCGGTCGAGCATGCCTCCAACGTCGGCCGGATCTTCCGACCCGACCAGGAGCCGCTGCTGCCGAACTGGCGGCACCTCCCCGTCGGCTACCACGGGCGCGCCGGCACGGTCGTGCCGAGCGGCACCCCGATCGTCCGGCCGAGCGGTCAGCGCAAGGCCCCCGACGAGGTCGCGCCGACGTACGGCCCCAGCCGGAGGCTGGACATCGAGGCCGAGCTCGGCTTCGTCGTGGGTGTCGGTTCCAGGCTCGGCGAGCCGGTCCCGCACGACGCCTTCGCCGACCACGTGTTCGGGGTCGTCGGCCTCAACGACTGGTCGGCGCGCGACCTCCAGGCCTGGGAGTACGTGCCACTCGGACCGTTCCTCGGCAAGTCGTTCGCCACCTCCATCTCGGCGTGGGTCACGCCGATGGCGGCCCTGGAGAGCGCGTGGACCGCGCTGCCGGGGCAAGATCCGCGGCCGCTCGACTACCTGGCTCCCGACCGGGCCCGCGGCCTCGACATCGACGTCGAGGTGGAGCTCAACGGCGAGGTGGTCAGCCGGCCGCCGTACCGGGCGATGTACTGGGGTCCGGCCCAGATGCTCGCGCACCTGACGGTCAACGGCGCCTCCGTGCGCACCGGTGATCTGTACGGCTCGGGCACGATCAGCGGGGCCGAGCCCGACCAACGCGGCTCGTTCCTCGAGCTGAGCTGGGGCGGAGCCGAGCCGATGGCGGACGGGCGCACGTTCCTCGAGGACGGTGACGAGGTGGTGCTGCGCTACTCGGCTCCCGGCACCGGCGGCGGCCGGATCTCACTCGGCGACGTCGCCGGCCGGATCGAGCCGGCTCGCCACTAGATTCTGCGCATGGGTCTGTTCACTCCCCTCGCCGTCCGGATCGGCGCGATCCCGTGGATGCCCAAGCTGCTGCCGCAGATCGTCTGGCTGGACACGCGACTGCAGAAGGCGACCAAAGGCCGATGGACGGTGCTCGACATCGCCGGACTGCCGAGCGTCTCGTTGACGGTGCCCGGCCGCAAGAGCGGCATCCCGCGCACGACCCCGTTGCTCTGTGTCCCCTACCAAGGCGGCTGGCTGATCGCCGGCTCGTACTTCGGCGGCCCGAAGACCCCGCTCTGGGTGGCCAACCTGCGCGCGACCGAGCATGCGCAGATCCGCTTCGCTCGCCAGGAGATCGACGTCTCGTGGCGCGAGCTCGACGGGCCGGACCGGGCCCAGGCCTGGCAGGCGATGTTGAAGGTGTGGCCCAACTACGCGAAGTACGAGGAGCGCACCGACCGGGTGATCCCGGTCTTCCTGCTGCTGCGCGCGTAGCTCAGGACCAGACGGGGGCGATGCGGCGCCGGTAGTCACGCCCGCCGATGGTCTTGATCACGAACAGCACCGGCGCGGGGATCTCCTTGGTCAGCGCCGCGCGCTCGTCGGGCCCAGCGCCGTCGGAGAGCCAGGCGAAGAACGTGCCGGTCTGGCCCTTCATCGACGTACGCACCGCGGCCTGCGCGGCCTTGCCCTGGGGCGAGCCCTTGAGGTTGGCCGCCGCGAACGGCTCGAGGTCTCGCTCCTCGTGGGCGAGATGGTCATGCATGATCGTCCCGAAGGCGATCACCGACTCGCGGGCCGCGCTGGCGTTGTCAGCGGAGGGGCTCTGCCGCAGCGCCTGCATCGCCGTGGTCGCGGCGTCGAGGGCAGCCGCCATCCGTTGGTGCTCACCGTCGAGGTCGCCGACGAGCGCAACGTCCGCGCCGAGCTCCTGCATCGCCGGGAAGAAGATCGTCTCCTCGCCCTCGTGGTGATGGTGCAGCTGGAGCGCGTAGTTCTCCCAGGCCGTCCAGAGCTGATCGGCGCGGTCCTGGGTGCCGGGGAAGGCGGCGAGCGCGGCGTCGAACCGCGCCAGGTCGCGGCGGAACGCCGCGTGGATGATCGTGTTCATCGTCTGGTGCTCGGCCATGCCTGCCCTCCGTTGGTGAAAAGTTGGCCCCGAGTCTCGGCCACCCTCTCGCCGCGCGGGAGCCTTTCGCAAGGAGGTTGCGAGCAGTTCAGCGAAGTGCGCCGAGCTCCCGCGCGTGGTCGCCGTAGTGGCGCGCAAGGATCCGCTCGGAGGTGCGCACCCCCCACCGCTCCAGCCGGTCCTTGCCGCCGGGCAGCCGGCCCCCCACGTGGTAACGCAGCAGGTTGAGCGGAACCAGGTAGCCGACCACCCAGGGCGGCCGCAGCGGCAGGCCGAGCTCGGCCATGCTCGGCGGGCCCAGGAGCACGGTCATCAGGCTCAGCAGCCGCTCCCGGGCCAGCCATCCCCGGACCCGTCCGAAGCTTCCGAAGTGCAGGTCGCGTTGGGCATCGACGATCGCCCGGGCGAGCAGCGGACCGGCCTCGGAGATGTCGGCCTGGGCCATCAGCAGGTGGTAGTTGATCCGGTGTCGCTCCCGCTCGGAGTCGACGAGCAGGTCTTCGTCGACGCCCATCAGCCACCCGACGTACCGCCACAAGTGCATGACGGCGCGCGACTCGGCCCGCGAGACCGGCACACCCAGCGCCCGCACACCGAGCAGTACGACGGCATCGAAGAGGCCCAGCGTCGCCGCCT
This sequence comes from uncultured Actinomycetota bacterium, assembly GCA_963827185.1. Taxonomy (GTDB): domain Bacteria; phylum Actinomycetota; class Actinomycetes; order Propionibacteriales; family Nocardioidaceae; genus Nocardioides. Next base: position 717,882 of record CAWGZQ010000006.1, on the reverse strand, counting down.
GGTCCGCCTGGTTGATCGGCAGACCCCACCGCTCGACGTCCCACTGCGGCGTGAACCGCTGGTTGACCAGGGCATGCATCGCCCTGACGTGCAGGGTGAGCCGCCAGGCCTCGCCGCCGGGGCGCAACGCCCCCGGGACGGCCAGCGACACGGTCCACTTCTGCGTCTCGGCCAACCGCAGCACGGTCAGGTCCCCCGACAGCCCGCCCGTTGCGACCAGGAGGTCGGTCGGTCCGCCGAAGCGGTAGCCGCCGATCAGCGAGAGCACGACCAGGATGTCGGCGGCGTTCTGCCCGAACCTCCGGTAGGCCTGCGCGCCTTTCGCCACCAGCTCCCAGTCGACCCACTCGGGCACCTCGGTCACGGCCTCGAAGAACTCGACGAGTGCCGGCGCGGGGTTCTCGACGGACTCGAGCCCATCACTGAGCGCGGTCCGCAGGTCGGCCATCGTGACCCGGCCAGGCTCCCCCGCTCGCAACCGCATCGCGTCCGCGAGCCGGGCACCCGGCTCGTCGCGGGCCAGCATCTTCTCGCCGATCCGGTCCATCAGCTGCTCGTCGAGCGGGCCGACCCGGGCGGCGATCCGCAGCGGTCGACCCAGCCGGTGGGAGCGAGCCTCGGCCTCGCGGAAGCGAGTGGGGTGGCCGGTCGCGGTCTGTGTCACGTCGCCATTCTGACGCGAGCGATCGCTCGCATACAATTCGCGTTGTGCGCAAGCTTCCCCAGCAACGGCGGTCCCGCGAGATGGTCGAGCGGATCATCGCGGCCGGTCGGGAGGTGCTGCTGCAGGACGGCTACGACGCATTCTCGACAAACCGGATTGCCGCCCAGGCCGGGGTCAGCCCGGGGTCGCTCTACCAGTACTTCCCCCACAAGGACGCGATCATCGACGCCGTGGTCGAGCGGTACGCCGACGACCTCGCCGAGCAGGTGGCGGCCGCCCTCGGCGACCGACTGGGCGCCGTCGGTCCTCGGATGATCCGCGACACCGCGGAAGCGCTGCTCACCGCACTGGAGAGGGACGTCGGGCTGCTCCGGGTGAGCATCGAGGAGCTTCCGGCCGCGCGGCACCGCGACCGACTGGTCACCTTGGAGCGCCGGGTGCGGGAACTGTGTGTGGCCTACTTGGCCGCGCGCCCGGACCTGCTCCGCTCGCCGGACCACGCCACGTCCGCGTGGCTACTCGTGCTGACCCTGGAGACGCTGACGACGCGGTACGTGCTCGATGCGCCCGACATTCCGCGCGACGTCTTCTTGGACGAGGTCACCACGCTGTGTCAGCGCTACCTGGCTCCGTGAGTCGGTAGGTTGCCTGCGTGAGTGACGAGCTGGCCGAGCTGCAACGTGAGCTGCGCGCCGACGTACCCCCCGGTGTCGCGGCGCTGCCTCCCGAGGATCTGCGGCACCTCACCGCGGCGCTCGCCGGGCGCCGGGCCGCGCAGCTGCGAGGCTGCGGACGAGGCCATCAACGACGGCCTCGGCTTCCTCCCCCGGGTGCTGCGCACCGTGGTCCGCAAGGCGCTGATGGGATGAGCCCCCGATGAGCCCCCGATGAGCGAAGTACTCGATGCCCGGGCCGAGGTCCTCAAGCTGGCCCGGCTCCTCGACCTCAAGGCCGACGAGCTCTCCTATCTCTCCGGACTGCCGTCCACCGAGGTGCGCGAGCTCCGGGAGCGCGCGACCGACCGGCTGTTCTCCTCTGCGCCCGGTCTGGCGCGCGCGGCCGCGGCGGCCAAGCTGATCCCCACCGGGCTGGTGGCCACGATCGCGCAGCGCGCCTTCGGGGCAATGCTCTGCGCTCGAGCCGCGGGCGGCGCCGACACCGGCAAGGCGATCGACGTCGCCCAGCGACTGCCGGCCGCGTTCCTGGCCGACGTCGCCATCCACCTGGACCCGCGGCGTACGGCGGCGATCATCGCCGAGGTGCCCGCCGAGATCGTGGTGCCGGTCGCCGAGGAGCTGGGCGCCCGCCGCGAGCACGTGACGATGGGTCGCTTCCTGGCGTTCGTGCCCGACCAGGGCATCGCCGCGGCGATCGGGGCCCTCGACGACGAGGCGATGCTGCGGACCGCGTTCGTGCTCGAGCACAAGGACCGCCTCGACCACGCCATCGGCCTGCTGCCGCCCGAGCGGCTGCCCGGGATCATCGACACCGCGGCCCGGCTCGACCTCTGGTCGGAGGCCTTCGACCTGCTCGCGCACGTGAGCGACGAGCGCCTGGGCCCGATCGCCGAGGTGGTCGCGGACCTGCCCGAGGAGACCGTCGCGGCGCTGATCGGCGCGGTCTCGGCCGACGGGCTCTGGGCCACCCTGCTGCCGGTGGTGCGACTGATGGCGGACGAGGCCAGGGTCCGGATCGCGGCGATGTCGCCGTTCCACGAGACCGGAGTGCTCGCGGACATCCTCAGGGCCGCGACGTCCGAGGACGCCGACGGGCTCTGGGTGGAGCTGGTGCCGCTGGTCGATGCGCTCCCCGACGAGGCGCATTCCCGGCTCGCCGGGCTGGTCACCACCTTGGACGAGCGCGCCCTGACCGTGGTCATCACGGACGCGGCCCAGGCTCCGCACACGCTGGACACGCTGCTCCGGCTGGTCGAGCGGATCGGTGCCGATGGTCGACAGGGAGTCGTCGCCGCGATCGACGCGGCGGACCGGGGGCTCGGGGAGACCCTGCTGGCGGGCCTCACCGATCCCGCGCGGATCGCCCAGCTGGTCCCGCTGGTCCCACCCGACGTGCTGGACGCCGTACGCCGCGCGGCCGAGCGGGTCGGCCTCACCGCCGAACTGGACGCCGCCCTGGCCAGCGTCCCCTAGGGGAGCGACCCGACGCGGATCCCCGCTCGGGCCGCTCCACGGGCAGGCGCCTACGGCGCGACGTAGTCGGACGAGTCGCCGGTGATGATCACGTAGAAGCGCTTGCGGGTGCCGGGGTCCTCCGCGGTGCCCGCGCCGCTGGTGACCGAGCCGTCGCTGAGTCGGGGGCTGACCACGAACGCCGCGTCGTTCTGGGCACCGGGCGGCGCGCAGTTGGTGGGCGTCTGGTCGGTGACCCCGCACATGCTGACCGCGATCTCACCGGAGAACTCGGGGTTCGCGTCCGGCCCGGGCGCCCGGCCGCTGGTCACGCCGTCGTCGTTCTGGTCGATCCGGTTCTGCAGCGCCACGGTCGTCAGGATCGCGTTGTTGGCCAAGGGCTCGTTGGCGTCGATGTAGACGTTGCCGTTGGCCCGCAACGCATTGGACGGCGACCCCTCAGGCGCGGTGTTGGGCAGCGTCGGGTAGGCCGCGACGACCTCGAAGCCACCGGACTGGGCGATGATCGTGCCGGTCGCGTCGACGAGCGCCCAGCGGGTGAACGCCCGGGGGTCGGCGGCTGGGTCGAGGAGGCCCGGACGCAGGTCCCGCTCCCTGATCGAGCCGTCCCTGATGTCGGTGGAGCGCAGCGTCTCGTTCTTGACCTTGGCGGAGGTGACGGCGTTCTTCTGGAGATCCGAGGTGCCGATCGTGGCGGCGGCGTACGACGTGCCCCCGGTGGCCACCACGAGGGCAAGGATCGAGAGTGCGGTGGCCGGGCTGGGCCGGCGAAGACGTGCTCGGGGCATGACGGTGTCCTGTCGATGGGCGATGACGCCCGAGACCGGGCGTTAGGTGTTCTTCGCCACACCGAGGACACCGGATTGGATCCGGATCTCAGCGCGCGTCTTCTCCTTGCATGCCCACCGCCAACTTGCGGACATCATCGGCCCCGGCCAGGGCGAGCGCCGACGCAGCCAGGGTGGCGCAGCGATCGGTGTCGAGCTCGCGAATGGCCGCCTTGACCCGAGGTACGGCGGGTGGCGCGACGCTGAGTTCTCGCACGCCCAGGCCGATCAGCACGGGGATGGCGAGCTCGTCTGAGGCAGCTTCGCCGCAGACGGCGACGTCGATTCGACCCCGGGCCGCTCGGCACACTCGATCGATCAGCTGGAGCACCCCAGGGTCGAGGGCATCCGAGAGCGCCGCCACCGCGCCGTTCCCGCGCTCGGCCGCGAGGGCGTACTGGGTGAGGTCGTTGGTGCCGATGCTGACGAAGTCGACGTAGGGGAGGAACGCCTCGATCTTGAGTGCCGCCGACGGGACCTCGATCATCGTTCCGACGTGGAGGCCTTCGGGGAGGCCCGCGGGCCCGGCCGCCTCCATCAGCACCTGGCGCGCCTCGATCATCTCGCCGGGCGTGGACACCATCGGGATCATGATGCTGACCGGGTGGTTCCGCGCCGTGTGACAGATCGCGGCCATCTGGTCGCGCAGCAGGTCACGGTGATCGAGGCTGAGCCGGATGCCGCGCTGACCGAGGAAGGGGTTCGTCTCCCGGGGCATCGGAAGGTACGACAGGGGCTTGTCTCCCCCCACATCCAACGTCCGCAGGGTGATCCGTCGCCCGTCCATGGCCTGGGCGATCGCGTCGTACTCGGCCCGCTGCTCCTCCACGCTCGGCGCGGCGCTCCGGTCGAGGAACAAGAACTCTGTGCGCACCAGCCCGGCGCCGTCCGCTCCGGCCTCGAGCGCCGCGCGGGCGTCGGCGACGGATCCGAGGTTCGCGGCCACGGCAACCGACACCCGGTCTCGAGAAACCGCAGGCTGCTCGGCCATGGCGAGCTGGCGGGCGCGTTGCTCGGCCGCGTCCTCGGCGCGACGCTCGTACTCCTGCCGCAGCTCCGGAGCTGGGTCGACGTGCAGCTCGCCGCTGCCCCCATCGAGCAGGATGGTGGTCCCCTCAACGATGTCCAACACCCCCGGTCCGGCCGCCACCACGACGGGGATGTCCCGGGCTCGGGCCAGGATCGCGGCGTGCGACGACGGACTTCCCTCGGCGAGTACGACGCCGGTCACCAGGCCGAGGTTCAGACCTGCGGTCTCAGCCGGCGTCAGGTCGGTGGCCACCAGGACACCCGGCAACGTCATCTGTCGTGCGGGCTCGCCCAAAAGCGCCCGAAGTACTTGGTCGGCCACGGCGTGGACGTCGGTGGCGCGTTCCCGCAGGTAGGGATCGGGGAGGCTCGCCCACTCGCTCTCGACCTCGGCCAGGCAGCCGGCCCAGGCGGGGACTGCCCCGATTCCGGCGCTCGTGCGGCTCTTGACGTCGCTGAGCATCTCCGCGTCGGAGAGCAGCGAAAGGTGTGCGTCGAAGATGCTCGCCTGCTCCGCGCCGACCTCTCGGGCGGTGACGACCCGGACCTGCTCGATCTCTCGGCGTACGGCGGCGACGGCCTCGACGATCCGCCGCCATTCCGCGGCCGGCTCTCCTTCTGATGGCTGGTCGAGGTCGACCGGCACCGAGGTGAGCCGGCGTGCCGGGCCGATCGCGATCCCGGGTGAGGCGGGCAGCGGGCCGCTGCTCGAGGCGGTACGGGCCGGGAGCCGAGCCTCCGCGGGCTCGTCGATGGTTTCGTCGAACCGTCGAGCAGCGAGCGTGAGCAGATGCTCGACCGCCTCCTGCGCCTGCGGTCCGGAGGCGCGAACCTCGACCTCGTGCCCGCGCAGCGCGGCCAGCGTGGCGACCCGGCTCAGACTTCCGGCCGGGACCGGAGCGCCGCCCGAGGTCAGGTTGCGCAGCTGGACCGACGCGTCGAGCCCCCGGACCTCGCTGACCAGCCGGGCGGCCGGGCGGGCGTGCAGACCGTGGGGGTTCTCGACCGTGAACACGCCGACGACCTCCTCGGCGTCGAGGTCGGCGGCACCGGGTGCGTCCTCTTCCGGCGCAGAGAGGTGACCCGACTTGCCCATCAGCGCGTCCCGCGCCTCGGCCGCGACCTCAGCCCGGCTGGCTCCACCGGCGGCGGCCACTGCAGCGACGATGAGTCCCTCGACGAGGGGGGCCGGCGAGAGTGTGACGCGGTCGCGAAGGGAAGCGTCCTGCAGCAGGTCGAGCGCCATCTCCGTGCTGAGCACGGCACTGCCGAGATCCATCAGGATGACGACCCCCGCGGGTCCGTCAGCGCGCTCGATGGCCTGCATGATCGCGACGGCGTCGGTGCCGAACGTGGTCTCGTCGAGCCCGGCGGCGACCTCGATCCGCAACGGGCGGCCGTGCAGCATTTCGGCGGCCAAGGCCACCGCGGCGCGGGCCAGCGTTCGACTGTGGGAGACAACGACCAGTCCGACTCCTTGCTCGGTCTTCGGGCCAGCCGAATCTCCGGGAAGGCTCTGCGCCATGTCTACCGCACTCCGTTCGTTCGTCATCGGGTGAATCAGGAGGGTGAAGAGGCCGCGTCGGTGGCCGCTTGCAGCAGGAGAGCCACGGTGGTCGCACCGGGGTCCTGGTGACCCACGCTGCGTTCACCGAGGTAGCTCGCCCGCCCCTTGCGCGCCAGCATCGGCGTGGTCGCGTCCCGCCCCGCGGCAGCGGCCTCGCTGGCTCGCTGGAGGCCGGAGCTGAGGTCTGCGCCGTCGGCCAGGGCGGCGTCCAGCGCGTCCACGGCCGGCGCGAGCGCGTCGTACATGGTCTTGTCCGCCGGCCCCGCCTTGCCACGATCCACCACCCCGCCGAGCCCGGCTCGCAGAGCCGCAGCGACCTCCTCCGCCGAGTTGGTCGCGGCTTCACCGAGTGCACTGCCGATCCTCAGGAAAAGCGTGCCGAACAGTGGGCCGCTGGCGCCGCCGACGCTGGAGACCAGCGTCATGCCGACCTTGCCGAAGAGGGCTCCGCCCGTTGCCGGTGGGCTTTCGTCGAGCGCAGCGACGGCGGCCGTCATCCCCCGGTCCATGTTCGACCCGTGGTCGGCGTCGCCGATCGCCGCATCGAGCTCGGTCAGGTGGTCGCGATTCTCAGCCACCAGTTGGGCAAACCTGCGAACCCACTGGTCGAACATTGCCGTGGTCACGCTCTCGCCCATAACTCTCAGATGCCCCATCTCAACGCCGATGTGTTCACTGGAGCGTCCCAGAGCGAGAGCATCTCGTCATCGACCCTGAGCAGCGTGATCGAGGCGCCAGCCATGTCGAGGGAGGTGATGTAGGAACCGACCAGCGACCGGGCGATGGGGATGCCGTGCCCGCCGAGGATCTTGTTGACCTCGTTGAACATCACATAGAGCTCGATCAGCGGGGTGCCGCCCAGGCCATTGACGAACGCGATCACCGGGCCGCCTTTGGTGAACTCCAGGTCCGCGAGGATGGGCTCGACCAGCATGGCGGCGATCTCGCTTGCGGGAGCGAGCGGCAGCCGCTCACGCCCCGGTTCGCCGTGGATGCCGACGCCGAGTTCCAGTTCGTTCTCGCCGAGCTCGAACGTGGGTTTGCCCGCGGCCGGCACGGTGCACGAGGTGAGGGCCACGCCCATGCTGCGGCCATTCGCATTGACCTTGCGGGCGACGTCGGCGACCTGGTCGAGGTCGCGACCCTGCTCCGCGGCAGCACCCGCGATCTTCTCCAACAGCACCGTCACGCCGACCCCGCGACGACCCGCGGTCCAGGTGCTGTCCTGGACCGCCACGTCGTCATCGGTGACCACCGAGACCACCCGGGCTCCGGTCTGGGTGGCCGCCAGCTCTGCGGCCATCTCGAAGTTCATGACGTCGCCCGTGTAGTTCTTCACGATGTGCAGGACACCCGCGCCGCCGTCGACCAGCTTGGTCGCGGCCAGCATCTGCTCGGGCACCGGTGAGGTGAACATCTCGCCGGCGCAGGCAGCGTCGAGCATGCCCAATCCGACGAAGCCGCCGTGCAGAGGCTCATGCCCCGATCCACCGCCAGAGATGATGCCGACCTTGCCCTGCTTCGGGGCGTCACCGCGATGGATGATCTTGTGCTGGTGGTCGACCTGCAACTGCGGGTGAGCGGCTTCGATTCCTTGCAGTGCCTCAACGACGACGTCGTTGGGGTCATTGATCAGCTTCTTCATGAGCAGATTTCCTTCCGGGATGCGGATGCTGGGTCGAGGTCAGGCGTTCGAGGACTGGCGCGCGGCGGCGGGCTCCGCGTCGGGCGCCCCGAGGTCAGGACCACCTGCGCTGAGTCGGTCGGTCGGGGTGCGGGAAAGGAGGCCGTACAACAACGCGGCTGCGACGCCGGCCAGGAGCTCGGCGGACAGGTAGACCGGTAGCTGCTCCCACTTCACCCCGCCGCCAGCGAGCTGCTGGACGAGCATGGGGCCGAACGTGCGGGCCGGGTTGATGGAGGCACCGGTCGTGGGCGCCACGGGGATGATCGCCGCGAAGACGACCAGGCCGATGGCGACGCCGGCGAATCCGGCGGCCGCCTTGCGGTGAATGACACCGAAGATCGTGAACACCAGGATGAACGTGCCCACGAACTCGGCGGTGAAGGCCTGCGCCACTCCCACAGTCTCGGGGTTGTACGCCGCCACTCCTAGGCCGACGTCGCTGGCTCGCTGGCCGAGGACGCCGATAATCGCCGTGGCGCCGACGATGGCACCGACGACCTGGGCGCCGATGTAGGCAGGCACCTGGCTCCAGGGGAACTTGCCGGTGACGGCCAAGCCGAGGGTGACCGCCGGGTTGATGTGGTTGCCACCGATGTGCCCGAGGGCATAGACCGTGGCGATCACGACGGTGCCGAAGGCCATCGAGATCATCCCGAGGTCGGCCATCGTGAACGGCGCATCGCCGTTGACGATCAAGGTGGCGGGAACCGAGCCCACGCCGATGAACACCAGAAAGGCCGTTCCTATTGCCTCAGCACCTAAGCGCTGGAACAGGTTCGTTTCGTCAAGCATGCCCGCCCTCTTCTCCACTTGTTCCGAATGAGATTCGACACTGTCGAATTGGATTGGGACGGTACGCCTATGGTTCACTAGTGCGCAAGAGTTTTCGTGGAATGCGTCACACAAATGGGGGAAGCCAGTGGCCATGATTCAGTCGATTGACCGTGCCATCCGGGTCCTCACCGCACTCCAAGGCACCCGTCGGATGAGCCTTTCGGAGTTGGCTGCCCGCCTCGAACTCGCGCCCTCGACGGCCCACGGGATCGTCCGCAGCCTGGTCGAGCACGGAATGGTCGTGCAGGAGCGCGGTTCGAGTCGCTACCAGCTCGGACCGGCTGTCCTCCGGCTCGGCAACGTCTACCTGGACACCCTCGAGTTGAGGTCGCGGGCGGTCCCTTGGGCCGAGGACCTGGCGCGGCGTACCGGCCTGGCCGTGCGCACCGGCGTACTCCTCATCGACGACGTGGTGATCATCCACCACGAGCCTCGGCCCGACGGCAGCCGGCAGATGCCGGAGGTCGGCATCGTCATCCCCGTCCACGCCAGCGCGCTCGGCAAGGCCATGCTCGCGTTCCTGCCGGAGGAGGAGAAGCGGGTACTCACGGCGGGAGACCTGCGCAGCATGACCGGTGCGACCATCACCTCCGCCGCCAGCCTGCGCGACCAGCTGGACCAGGTCCGCACGAGCGGCATCGCCGGCGAGCAGGACGAGGCGGTCATCGGTGAGGGGTCCCTGGCCAGCCCGGTCTTCGACTCCTACGGAGAGGCCGTGGGTGCGATCGGCGTCGTCGTCCCTTCCGGCGATCTCGATCGCCCTGAGGTCGGCGACCTGGTGCGCGACGCGGCTCGAGCCGTCTCCCGCGAATTGGGCGCCGCCGCGTGGCCGCCCCGCCCGCCGGGGCCATGAGGAGGCGGACCGATCGGTCCCGCGGATCGCACGGCGGCCACACAGCAAACCGCGCCTGACCTCAGGTTCGCAGGTCAGGCGCGGCAGGGTTGCTGTGGCAGGTAGTGGATTCGAACCACTGTAGGCGTTGCCGGCTGATTTACAGTCAGCTCCCTTTGGCCGCTCGGGCAACCTGCCGGGTTGTCGCCGTGTTCAAGCTGGTGGGCTTGGCCGCTCGGCAACGAGGCGAAACAATAGCGCAGCCGCCCCGGCGGACGGAAAACGCTGAACCCCCACACCAGGAGACCCCGCATGGCCGACTCGTCCTTCGACATCGTGAGCAAGATCGATCGCCAGGAGGTCGACAACGCGCTCGGCCAAGCCGCGCGCGAGATCGCCACCCGATTCGACTTCAAGGGCACGGGAGCCACCATCGAGTGGCAGGGCGACGAGGCGATCGAGATCTCCGCCTCCGCCGACGACCGCGCCTCCGCCGTACTCGACGTCTTCAAGCAGAAGCTCATCAAGCGCAACCAGAGCCTCAAGATCCTGGACGCCTCCGAACCCCGCCCGTCGGGCCAGCAGTCGAAGATCGGCATCGCGCTGAAGGAGGGGATCTCCTCCGAAGACGCCAAGAAGATCTCCAAGCTGATCCGCGACGAGGGCCCCAAGGGCGTCAAGGCGCAGATCCAGGGCGACGAGCTGCGGGTGTCGTCCAAGAAGCGCGACGACCTGCAGGCGGTGCAGGCGCTGGTGAAGGCGCAGGACTACGACTTCGCCGTGCAGTTCACCAACTACCGATGATCTGTCGCAACCGGCAGCAACGTCGCCCGGCACCCCTCCGGGTGCCGGCGACGATTGGTTGGCTCAGCGGTCGCCGAGATCCGTGGTGGCAGGCAGGTTCTTCTTGCCTCTGTCCCTTCTGACCCGCACCTTCTTCGCGCCCTTGTCGGACTTGTCCACCACAGTGGTGGGCTTGACCTTGCGGTCGGCGGGCGACGGGTCGCGCGTCGATCCCTTCGGGACCGTCTTCGACGGCTTGCTGCCCTGTTTCGGCTGGATGTTCGTCGTCTCCGGAACAGGAGCCGCCCCGGCGGCTGCGGGCGGGGCTGTTTGCGCCCCCCGGGTAGAGGAGTCGTCATCGTCGGCTGACGACCCGTAGGCGAGCCCACCCGTGGCGAGCGCAAGCGCGACCGCGACGGCGAGCACGGCAGATCGGGCGCTGGGCGCCCTCATTGGGAATCTCATCAGAGGTTCACCGTCCTATCTACGAGGCCAGGCAGTACGCGTGAGCAGTGATCGTGCGGTTGCTGCCGCTGTTGTTGTGAGCGAACACGGCCCAGCCGTTGGCCGCCCTGCGGGAAGCGACGACGAAAACGTCGAAGAACCCGTCGTTGCCACCGGAGAGCACCACCTCGCCCGCAAGGCAGTTCGCGGTGACGGAGCCGTTGCCGCCCGCAGCGATGACGGTGCTCGTCGCCGAACGCTGGGTGATCGTGCCTAGGTCGCTGCCCCTCACCGCGGCCGCGGCGAGGTCGGCGGAGGCGATCGATCCGTCGATGATCTCCCCGCCGTCGATCGAGTTGTTCGCGATCTCACTGGCTCCCACGCCATCGGTCTGGATCTCCGACTGACCCACCGAGTTGGGGGCCAGATCCAGTGCGGTGAGCGTCTCGTCGAGAATGTCGGCGGAGGTCAACGTGCCGTCCAAGATGTCGGCCGAGGTGAGGGTCTCGTCCAGGATCTGGAGAGAGGTGACCGTCCCGTCCGCGAGGTCGGTGCCCAGCAACCCGCCGTCGAGGACGTCGGTCGTGTTGACGGTCTCGTCCAAGATCTCGGAACTCGTGACGGCGCCGGTCCTGATGTCGTTGTTCCTGATCGTCTCGGCCTTGATGTCCTTCCCGGTGATCGCGTTGTTCTTGATGTCGATACTCCGGATGGACCCGTTGATGATCTGCGCGCTGCCAATCTTGGCGGCGGCGTAGGTGCTGCCCGTAGCGAGAGCTAGTACGACAGCTGTGCCCAGTAATGTCTTGCCGATGGTGCGTTGTGGGAGCCTCATGTGGGCCCTCCTCGATGAGGGAGAAGACGCTTGAAAGCGGCCCGGGGGCCCGGGCCCAGTCGTGACGCTATGGCGTCAGGCGGTTTCCGGGAAGCCTCGCGCTAGACCGTTCGCACCCCCGCGCCCAGATCGTTGCGCCGCTAGGGTGACCGGCATGAATCGGCTGATCGTCGCCCTGCTCTCTGTGTTAATCGTGTTGGTGGCGGCAGCCGGGTTCCTCGTGTGGCGGGCCGACGAGCAGGCGCGAGACGACGCCGAGCGGCTGGCCTGCATCCAGAAGGCCGAGGCAACCGCCGTGATCGCACTCCTGGCGCCGGCCAGCGAGGTCGACGCGCAGGGTCGGATCCAGGCGATCGGCACGCTCGGCACCCAGGTCGATGGCTGCTAACCCCCGCGCGTCGGTCACGATCGATGCGCCGCTCGAGGTGGTCTGGCAAGTCATGCTCGACACCGAGAAGTACGAGGAGTGGAACCCGTTCGTGGAGCGCGCGGAGACCTCCCACCCACCCGCGGTCGGCAACCCGATCGTGCTGCACGTGCGTTGGCCCAACGGCAAGACCACCCGGTCTCCGGAGCGGATCACCGCGATCGAGCCGCCGCACCAGACGGCCGACGGCTGCGACCACCGCCCTGCTGAGCTACGTCTACGTCGGTCTGCCCGGTCGGCTCCGGCTGCTGAGCGCTACTCGCCATCAGCGACTCAGCCAGCGGCCCGGCGAGCCGACGACGTACGACACCGTCGAGCAGTTCTCCGGACCCGGCCCGCTGGTCCGGCTCGCCGGACCCGATCGGGTCGCCGCCGGCTTCCGCCTGCATGCCGAAGCGCTGAAGGCGCGCGCCGAGACAGCTCGCCTCCCCGGGTAACATCCTCAGCCGCCTTCCCAGCGGCGTTGTGACAGTAGTACTGTCACGATGCTCCCTTCGGAAGGCGCCATGACCACCACTCCGCTGTCTCGCCGCGGCATCCTCGCCGCCGGCGCCATCGCCTCGACCGCGATCGCGGCCCCGAGCTTCGCCGCCAAGCCAGGCCGGAAGGTCGCGGTCTTCGGCGGCGGCATGGCCGGGCTGACCGCGGCCCACGAGCTGGCCGAGCGCGGCTTCAAGGTCACCGTCTACGAGCCATCGGCATGGGGCGGGAAGGCGCGCAGCATTCCGGTGGCCGGGACCGGCCGCGGCGGCCGCAAGGATCTGCCGGGCGAGCACGGCTTCCGGTTCTTCCCGGGGTTCTACCACCACGTGCCGGACACCATGCGCCGGATTCCGTTCGGGCGCGGCACCGTGGGCGACCACCTGACCACCGCCACCAGCGGCAAGTTCCTGCGCGCCGGGGAGCGGGCCGACGGCTTCTTCTTCGGGATCGGCCCGGACCCGATCCAGCTCCTGACCGTCGACGGACTGCGTCGCTACCTGCTGGACAACCTGGCAGGCCGCACCGTGCCGCCGCACGAGCTCGCGTACTTCGTCGAGCGGCTGCTGGTCTTCCTCACCAGCTGCGACGAGCGCCGGCTCGGTCAGTGGGAGAAGGTCAGTTGGTGGGACTTCGTGGGCGCCGCCTCGCGGTCCAAGGAGTACCAGAAGGTGCTCGCCGCCGGCCTCACCCGCAGCCTGGTCGCCGCCAAGGAGACCGTGGCCAGCACCCGGACCATCGGCAACATGGGCGAGGCCTTCGTGCTCAACATCCTGGGCCGCGGCAACGACGGCGATCTCGACCGGGTGCTCGACCTGCCGACCAACGAAGCCTGGATCAACCCCTGGATGAGGCACCTGCGCGGCCTCGGCGTCCGGTTCGTGCCCGGCCAGCGACTGCTCCGGTACGACGTCGGGGGCGGGCGGATTCGCGGAGCCTGGCTCGCCGACGGAGCCGGGCGGCGTACTCGCGTGGAGGCGGACTGGTTCGTCAGCGCGATGCCGGTCGAGCGGGTCCGCCCGACGCTCACCCACGACGTGTTCCGGCTCGACCCCTCACTGCGCCGGCTCGATGAGCTCCACACCGACTGGATGGTGGGCATCCAGTACTTCCTCAAGGAGCCGGTGGACATCGTCCACGGCCACATCACGTTCCTCGATGCCCCCTGGGCGTTGACCGCGCTCACCCAGGGCCAGTTCTGGGCGGACCGCAACATCCCGCGGCACTACGGCTCCGGGGACGTCAAGGACATCCTCTCTGTCGATATCTCGAACTGGAACGCGCCCGGGATCCTGCACAGCAAGACCGCCAAACGGTCCAACCCACGCGAGATCGCGCGTGAGGTCATCGCCCAGATCCGCGAGCACCACACGGCCGGCGACCACCTCCCCGAGGGCATCATCGACTCCTGGTTCCTCGACCCGGGAGTGCAATGGAACCCGCAGCGTCGTCGCAACTCCAACGCAACCCCGCTGCTCGTCAACACCGTCGACTCCTGGCGCCACCGCCCGAAGGCGGTGACCAAGGTCCCCAACCTTCTGATGACCGGCGACTTCGTGCAGACCGACATCGACCTGGCCACGATGGAGGGCGCCAACGAGTCGGCGCGGACGGCGGTCAACGCGATCCTCGACGAGGTCGGCAGCAAGGCCGAGCGGGCCGCGAAGTACCAGCTCTACGACCCGCCGGAGCTCATGCTGGTCAAGGAAGTCGACCAGCAGCTCTACCGAGCCGGACTACCCAACGCGCTGGATCTCGGCTGACTGGTCCCGCGGGTACGGCGGATCTGCGGAGCGTGTCTTGCGTCACGGGGAGATCGGCTTGGGGCAGCGGTCGGGGCGACTATCGTGGGGGTCGCGAAGGCGTTACGCGGAAAACTGAAACAGGTTCTGTTTGGCCGCATACCGCGAGTACGATCGCTGGGGTTGCCGTGACCACGGCCCCCGGGCCCTGAGGAAGTGAGTGGACGAGGTGTCCAAGCAGGTCAAGCAGCTGGATCGAGTCATCATCCGGTTCGCGGGTGACTCCGGCGACGGGATGCAGCTGACGGGAGACCGGTTCACCCAGGAATCCGCCGTATTCGGCAACGACCTGGTCACCCTCCCGAACTTCCCCGCCGAGATCCGGGCACCTCAGGGCACGCTGCCCGGCGTCTCGTCGTTCCAGGTGCACTTCGCCGACCACGACATCCTGACCGCCGGCGATGCTCCCGACGTACTGGTAGCGATGAACCCGGCCGCGCTGCGCGCCAACCTCGGCGACCTGCCCAAGGGCGCCACGATCATCGTCGACACCCACGACTTCACCGCTCGCAACCTGACCAAGGCCGGCTACGACGCCAACCCGCTCGAGTCCATCGGCGACGCCGGCTCCGTGCTCGGCGAGTTCAACGTCCAGCCCGTCGACCTGACCGGGATGACGGTCGAGGCCGTCAAGGAGTTCGGCCTCTCTCGCAAGGACGCGGCGCGAGCCAAGAACATGTTCGCCCTCGGGCTGCTGTCCTGGCTGTACGGCCGGCCCACCGACTCGACCGTGGCGTTCCTCGAGAAGCGGTTCGCGCGGGTCGCCGACATTCGGGACGCCAACATCGCCGCCTTCAAGGCGGGGTGGAACTTCGGCGAGACCACCGAGACGTTCGTGGTGCGCTACGAGGTGAAGCCGGCACCGATGTCCGCGGGCACCTATCGCAACATCACCGGCAACCTGGCGCTGTCCTACGGACTCCTCGCCGGCAGCGTGCAGTCCGATCTCCCGATCTTCCTGGGCTCCTACCCGATCACCCCGGCCTCCGACATCCTGCATGAGCTCAGCAAGCACAAGTCCTTCGGCGTCACCACGTTCCAGGCCGAGGACGAGATCGCTGGGATCGGCGCCGCGATCGGCGCGGCGTTCGCCGGCTCGCTCGGCGTCACCACCACCTCCGGACCCGGCATCGCCCTGAAGTCCGAGGCGATCGGCCTCGCGGTGATGACCGAGCTGCCGCTGATCGTGATCGACGTACAACGTGGCGGGCCGTCGACCGGGCTGCCGACCAAGACCGAGCAGGCCGACCTCCTGCAGGCGATGTTCGGGCGCAACGGCGAGGCGCCGGTGCCGATCGTGGCCCCGCAGTCACCCGGCGACTGCTTCGACGCCGCCGTCGAGGCCGCCCGGATCGCGATCACCTACCGCACCCCGGTGATGCTGCTCTCCGACGGCTACCTCGCCAACGGCTCGGAGCCGTGGCGGATCCCGGTGATCGCCGACCTGCCCACCATCGACCCCGCATTCGCGACCGAGCGCAACTACGTGCCGGAGGGCGGCGACCCCGACCAGGCCGAGTTCTGGCCCTACCTCCGCGACGAGGAGACCCTGGCCCGTCCCTGGGCGATCCCGGGAACTCCCGGCCTCGAGCACCGCATCGGCGGCCTCGAGAAGGGCGAGGGCCACGGCAACATCTCCTACGACCCGGCCAACCACGACCTGATGGTCCGCACCCGGCAGGCCAAGGTCGACCGGATCGCCGATTCGCTGCCGCCACTCGAGGTCGACGACCCCTCCGGCGAGGCCAAGGTCCTGGTGATCGGCTGGGGCTCGACCTACGGCCCGATCGGCGCCGGCTGCCGGCGAGTCCGCAAGGCCGGCTACCAGGTCGCGCAGGTCCACCTGCGCCACCTCAACCCGCTGCCCCACGACCTGGGCGACATCCTGGCCCGCTACGACAAGGTGCTGGTCCCGGAGATGAACCTCGGCCAGCTCAGCATGCTGCTGCGCGCGAAGTACCTCGTCGACGCGATCGGCTACAACCACGTCCGCGGGCTGCCGCTGAAGGCCGCCGACCTCGCCGAAGCGATCGGCGGCCTGGTCGCGGAGGCCGAAGGTGTCGAGGTGGACCTCACCGTTCCCGCAGAGGAGTCCGTCTCATGAGCACCACTACTTCTGGCACCGAACTCCCCTTCCCCGGCCTGCGCTCCGGAGTCGAGGGCGTCCCCACCGTTCCGGAGGGCGCCGAGCAGCAGACCGCCAAGGAGTTCACCAGCGACCAGGAGGTCCGCTGGTGCCCCGGCTGCGGCGACTACGCCGTACTCAAGGCGGTCCAGGGCTTCCTGCCCGACCTCGGCCTGCGCCGGGAGAACATCGTCTTCGTCTCCGGGATCGGCTGCTCGAGCCGGTTCCCCTACTACCTCGACACCTACGGGATGCACTCCATCCACGGTCGCGCGCCCTCGATCGCCACCGGCATCGCCACCGCACGCTCCGATCTGTCGGTGTGGGTGGTGACCGGAGACGGTGACGCGCTGTCGATCGGCGGCAACCACCTGATCCACGCGCTGCGCCGCAACGTCAACATGACGATCCTGCTGTTCAACAACCGGATCTACGGGCTGACCAAGGGCCAGTACTCCCCCACCTCCGAGCCCGGCAAGATCACCAAGTCCACCCCGATGGGCTCGGTCGACCACCCCTTCAACCCGGTCTCGCTGGCCTTGGGCGCCGAAGGCACGTTCGTGGCCCGCACCATCGACTCCGACCGCAAGCACCTGACCTCGGTGCTCTCCGCCGCCGCTGCGCACCGGGGCACCTCGTTCGTCGAGATCTACCAGAACTGCCCGATCTTCAACGACGGCGCCTTCGACGCGATCAAGAACAACGACACCAAGGCCGACGCGATCATCCCGCTGGTCCACGGGGAACCGATTCGGTTCGGCGTCCCGGACAGCTCAGGCAGTGGCTCCAAGGGCCTGATCCGCGACACCGAGTCGGGCGGGGTCAAGGTCGTCCAGGTCGCCGACCTCGGGAAGGGCGCCGAGGACGCACTGATCGTCCACGACGTCTACAACCAGGACCCGTCCACCGCGTTCGCGATCTCTCGGCTCACCGACTCCGGCTACCTCAACCAGTCGCCGATCGGCATCTTCCGCCAGGTCGAGCGGGCGACGTACGACGACCAGGCGCGCGCCCAGATCAACAGCGCGGCCGAGAACGACCCCGCTGCGGGGCCGGACCGGCTCGCTGCGCTGGTGAACTCGGGCGACACCTGGACCGTCGTCTGACGCCTCAGGTCGTGGTGATGCAGCCGACCTTCTGCGACGTCGCCCGGTACTTGCCGGTGGCGGGCACCTTCACCAGGTAGCAGATGCGGGTGCCGCGACGGCCGGGGGCGATCCGGGTCCGGAACCGGCCCTTGTCCTGGCTGGTCTTCGTCTTCTTGTAGAACTTCCAGGCGCAGGATCCGCAGTTCTTGCGCTGCACGATCACGTTGCGGCCCTTGTAGGTGGAGACCCGCCCATAGGCGATGAACTTGTTGGTGTTGCCGAGCTCCTTGCCGCTCGCGAAAAGCACGTGCTTCGGCTTCGCCTGCTGGGCCGCCGGCTCGGCGCTCGCCGGGCTGGTCAGCGCGATCGGCGTCAGCGCGATCAGCGCAATAGCGACGACGACAGCGATGAGGCGGGTGCTCCGCATGGTGAATCTCCCTCGGGTCCGGTGGTGGTAACGGGGGCTACCTTCCCGCTGTCCGCGGCCTCAAACCCGGCCCCCGCGTCGCCCGATCGTAACGGCACCTATTCTGGCGAATGTGCCGGATCCCGCCGAAACCCGCCGGGGTCTGCTCTTCGGCGCGACGGCCTACATCCTGTGGGGCGCGTTCCCGCTGTACTGGCCGCTGCTCGAGCCGGGCGGGGCGGTCGAGATCCTCGCCCACCGGATCGTCTGGTCGCTGATCACGATGAGCCTGCTGGTCGTCGTCATGCGCAAACGGGCCTTGCTGAGAGCCATCGGCAGCAATCCGAGAATGCTGCGCCTGCTGCTGCTAGGCGCGGTCGTGATCACGGTCAACTGGGGCACCTACATCTACGGCGTCAACAACGGCCGGGTCGTGGAAACCTCGCTCGGGTACTTCATCAACCCGCTGGTGACGGTGCTGATGGGCGTAGTCATCCTCGGGGAGCGGCTGCGACGGCTGCAGTGGATCGCGCTGGGCGTCGGCACCGCGGCGGTGGCGGTGCTGACCTGGGACTACGGCCGGCTGCCATACGTCGCTCTGGTGCTGGCGTTCTCGTTCGGGACCTACGGGCTCGCGAAGAAGACCGCGGGCGCCGGCGCGGTCGAGAGCCTCGCGTTCGAGACCGCCGTCATCACGCCGTTCGCCGGTGGCTACCTGATCTGGCTCAGCGTCACCGGCGACTCACACTTCGCCACTGACGGGGTCGGGCACTCGCTGCTGCTGATGTCTGCGGGCGTGGTGACCGCGATCCCGCTGATCTGCTTCGGGTTCGCCGCGACCCGGGTCTCGATGGTGTCCCTCGGTCTGCTGCAGTACCTGGCGCCGGTCATCCAGTTCCTGCTCGGGATCGTCGTCTTCGACGAGGAGATGCCGCCTGGTCGCTGGATCGGCTTCGCGCTCGTCTGGATCGCCCTGTCCCTGTTCACCTTCGAGCTCATCCGGCATCGACGACGGCAGCTCCAGCTCGCGGTCGAGGCCGCCGCCGTCTGACGCCGACCCGGCGCAAACTCCCGCGAATGCGCGCTGACCCGTCGCGAAGTTTGCGACGGGTCAGCGTCAGGAGGAGCGGACGGACACGATGTCGGCGAAGGCCTCGAGAGCGGTGCGGACCGAGCCGGGCGGGAGTGCGGACAGGAGGGCCTTGGCCTCGGCGGCCCGCTCGACGACGTAGGCCCGCGCCTCGTCCATCGCCGGGTGCTTGCGGAGCAGGTCGAGCGCCTCGGCGTGCAGCTGGTCGTCGGTGAGATCGGCGCGGAGCAGCTCGTGCAGCCGGGCATCGGCGGGATCGCCGGAGGCGAGGGCCATCAGCGACGGCAGGGTCGGGACCCCCTCGCGGAGGTCGGTGCCCGGGGTCTTGCCGGACTCGGTGGCCTCCGAGGCGATGTCGAGGATGTCGTCGGAGAGCTGGAAGGCCGAGCCGACGATCTCGCCGTACGCCGTCAGCGCCGCCTCGACCTCGGACGTGGCGCCGCCGAAGCGGGCGCCGTAGCGGGCCGAGGTCGCGATCAAGGATCCGGTCTTGCCGGCGACCACGTCGAGGTAGTGCCGGAGCGGGTCCGCACCCGGGCCGGGCGGCACGGTCTCGAGGATCTGACCCTCGACCAGCCGGGTGAACGTCTCGGCCTGGATCCGTACGGCGTCGGCGCCGAGCTGGGCGGTCAGCTCGGAGGACTTCGCGAACAGGAAGTCGCCGGTCAGAATCGCGACGTGGTTGTCCCACCGGGAGTTCGCCGAGTCGGCACCCCGGCGCAGCGCGGCCTCGTCCATCACGTCGTCGTGGTAGAGCGACCCGACGTGGGTGATCTCGACGACGCAGGCAGCGGTGATCACGTCGTCGGAGTCCGGCCGGTCTCCGGTCTCGGCCGCAAGCAGCACGAGCAGCGGTCGGATCCGCTTGCCACCAGCCCCCAGCAGGTGCTGCGCGGCCTCGGTGACAAACGGTGCCTGACTGGTGGCGTGGCCGTAGAGCGCCTCTTCGACCACCGCCATCCGCCCGGCCAGCCGGGCGGCGAGGGCGTCGTCCTCCACGGGAAGGGCGAGGGACGACGCGGACTCGGGACTCACCTGATGAAGTCTCCCGCATGCGCGGCAAGGTCGAGAATCGGGCCGGGTACGACGCCCAGGACGAGCGTCCCCGCCGTACAGAGCGCGATCGTGATCGTGGTGAACGGCGAGGCCGAGGTCACCACGCCGGGCTCCCCGATGGGCTCGTTGAAGAACATCACCCGGATCACCCGCACGTAGAAGAACACCGAGATGACGCTTGCCGCGATCGCGACCAGGACCACCGGCCAGGCACCCGCGGACAGCGCCACCGTGAACACCGCCCACTTGCCGACGAACCCGGCGGTCAGCGGGATGCCGGCCATCGAGAGCAGCAGGAACGCGAACGTCCCCGCGATCAGCGGTGACCGGCGGCCGAGCCCGGACCACTTGTCGAACGAGCCGGCCTCCCCCGACGAGTCGCGCACGAGCGTGAGGATCGCGAAGCCGCCCACCGTGGCCAGACCGTACGTCGCGAGGTAGAACAGCACCGCCTGCAGCGAGGTGACCTGGCCGTCGGCCAGCTCGGTGACGCTCTGCACGCCGAGCATGCCGGTGAGCAGGAACCCGGTGTGCGCGATGGCGGAGTAGGCCAGCAGCCGCTTCATGTCGGTCTGCACGATGGCGACCAGCGCGCCGACCAACATGGTCAGGATCGCGATCACCCAGAACATCGGCTGCCAGCTCCACCGGTCGGCGCCGAAGCCGACGTAGAACAGCCGCAGCAGCGCACCGAACGCCGCCACCTTGGTGCACGCCGCCATGAACGCGGTGACCGCGGTGGGGGCGCCCTGGTAGACGTCGGGGGTCCAGGCCTGGAACGGCGCGGCGCCGATCTTGAAGAACAGCCCGACCGCGAGCATGCCCATGCCGATCAGCAGCATCGACTGGTTGCCGACGTCGTTGCGGACCGCTTCGTTGATCCGCTCCAGCTGCATCGACCCGGAGTACCCGTAGATCAGCGCGACGCCGTAGAGGAAGAACCCGGACGAGAACGCGCCGAGCAGGAAGTACTTGAGCGCGGCCTCCTGGCTCAGCAGCCGGCGCCGGCGCGCGAGACCGCACAGCAGGTAGAGCGGCAGCGAGAGCACCTCGAGCGCCACGAACATCGTCAGCAGGTCGCCGGAGGCGGGGAACAGCATCATCCCGCCGACCGCGAACATCATCAGCGGGTAGACCTCGGTGTGGTCGAGGCCCTTGGTGGACGCCTCGCGCTCGGCCGCGGTGCCGGGCAGCGCCGCG
Source organism: uncultured Actinomycetota bacterium (assembly GCA_963827185.1). Classification (GTDB taxonomy): domain Bacteria; phylum Actinomycetota; class Actinomycetes; order Propionibacteriales; family Nocardioidaceae; genus Nocardioides. Next base: position 696,556 of record CAWGZQ010000006.1, on the reverse strand, counting down.
GCCTGACCGGCGAAGGCGGAGACGCCGGCTTCGAGGCGACGCTCGGCGAACAGCGCGACGCCGGCCAACGAGAACAGCAGCACCAGGCCCCACACGAACACCGTCGGCCCGTCGATCACGATGGTGCCGCCGGCCGCGACCAGACCGCGGGCAGCGCCACCGGCGTGCTGGTCGAGGCCGGTGCCGATGATGACGGTGCCGACGAAGGCGACGATGAGGCCACCGCCGGCGAGCACGACCTGCGGGACGTAGCGGCGCTCACGCGGCAGGAACGCCTCGAGCAGGATGCCGACACAGGCGACGCCGAAGATGACCAGCAGCGGCCACAGCTCGGCGTACTGGAGTTCGGGCTTCTCGAAAGGCATGTCAGTGACCGTCTTCCTCGGTCGCGTGGTCGGGATCGACCGACCCTGGGGGTACGTCGGGCGGGTCGTCCGAGACGCCGACATGGGCCATCAGCGAGTCGATGGCCGGGTTGGCCACGTCGAGGAGCGGACCGGGGTAGAAGCCGAAGAGCACCAGCGCGAGCATCAGCGGCGCCACCGCGCCGACCTCACGAACGCTCAGGTCGGAGGTGCCCTCGACCTCGGGGGGCGTCGGGCCGGTCATCGTCCGCTGGTACATCCACAGCACGTAGATCGCGGCGAGCACGATTCCGGTGACGGCAATCGCGCCGACGTACCAGTGGTAGTCGAACGCCGCGACCAGCACCAGGAACTCCGACACGAACGGGCTCAGCCCGGGCAGGCCCAGGGTGGCCAGGCCGGCGACCAGCAGCAGTCCGGCGAGCACCGGCGTCACCTTCTCTACGCCGCCCATCTCGCTGATCAGCGTGGTGCCGCGGCGCCGGATCAGGAAGCCGGCGAGCAGGAACAGCGCGGCGGTGCCGAGGCCGTGGTTGACCATGTAGAGGATCGCGCCGGAACCGCCCTGGCTGCTGAACGCGAAGATGCCCAGCGTGATGAAGCCGAAGTGGCTCAGCGAGGTCAGACCGATCAGCCGGAGTACGTCGTCCTGGCCGATCGCGACCAGCGCGCCGTAGACGATCGAGATCAGCGCCAGCGTGACCACGACCGGGGTCGCCCACTGCGAGGCCTCGGGGAAGATGCCGAGGCAGAAACGCAGCATGCCGAACGTGCCGATCTTGTCGAGCACGCACACCAGCAGCACGCTGGTGCCCGGCGTGGCCTTCTCGGTGGTGTCGGCGAGCCAGGTGTGCACCGGGAACAGCGGTGCCTTGATCGCGAACGCGATGAAGAACCCGGCGAACAGCCAGCGGCCGGTATCGGTGTCGATGTCCAGCGCGGCCAGGTCGGTGAGCAGGTACGACGGCTGGCCCTGCTGGGCGGAGACGACGTACAGCCCGATCACCGACGCGAGCAGCACCAGGCCACCGGCGAGCTGGAACATCAGGAACTTCAGGGCGGCGGCACTGCGGCCCGCGCGTCCGAACCCGCCGACCAGGAAGTACGCCGGGATCAGGGTGGCCTCGAAGACGACGTAGAACAGGAACACGTCGGTGGCGCAGAAGACCGCCAGCGAGAGCGCCTCCAGCGCGAGCGTCCAGGCGAAGAACGCGCGCGGCCGGGCCACGACGTCCTCGTGGGACCACTCCGCGACCATCACGATCGGGATCAGCACCACGGTCAGCAGCACGAGCAGGAGGCCCAGACCATCGACGCCGAGGGCGTAGTGCACCCCGAAGGCCTCGATCCAGCTCTCCTGCTCCTCCAGCTGCATGCCGCCGCCGGTGTCGTACTGGAGCAGGGTGGCCACGCCGACGCCGAGCGTGCCGACCGCGAACGCCATCCCGACCTGGCGAGCCAGGCCCACCGGGACGAACGGGAGCACGACCGCACCGAGCAGCGGCAGCGCGATGAGCAGGGTCAGCGTCATGAGAAGTTCACCGCCAGCAGCGCCAGCACGACGAGGAGAACCCCGCCGAGCACCGAGAGGGCATAGGAGCGGACGAAGCCGTTCTGGGCTCGACGCAGGACCGCGGCGAGCGCGGCCACGGTCGCGCCGCCGCCGGTGAACAGGCCGTCGGCGCCGCGCCGGTCGAACGTGACCAGGCCACGGACCAGCTGCCTGCCGGGCTCGACGACCAGGCCGTCGTTGATCGCGTCGCCGTAGAGGTCGGCGCGCGCGGCCTTGGTCGCGAAGGACACGTCCTGCGGCGCCTCGCGCGGCACCTCCCGCTTGCCGACCAGGAACCAGGCCAGGGCCACCCCGCACGCCACCACCACGGTCACGATCAGGGTCATCAGCAGAGCCGGGATCGGCGGGTCGTGGTGCGCGCTCTCGCCCACCACCGGCGCCAGGAACTCGACGATCCAGTCACCCGCGAGCAGTACGCCGCCCAGCACGGACAGCGCCGCCAGCACGATCAGCGGGATCGTCATCACCTTCGGTGACTCGTGCGGGTGGACGTCGGGCTCCCATCGCTTCTCGGTGAAGAACGTCATCAGCATCAGCCTGGTCATGTAGAACGCGGTGATGCCGGCGCCGAGCAGCGCACCGAGACCGACCCAGACGTTCTCGGTGAACGCGGTCTCGATGATCTTGTCCTTGGACCAGAAGCCCGAGAAACCCGGGAAGCCGATGATCGCGAGGTAGCCCATCGCGAAGGTCAGGAAGGTGACCGGCACCATCTTGCGCAGCGCGCCGTAGTGCCGCATGTCGACGTCGTCGTCCATCGCGTGCATGACCGAGCCGGCGCCGAGGAACATGTTGGCCTTGAAGAACCCGTGGGTCAGCAGGTGGAAGATCGCGAACGCGTAGCCGGCGACGCCGAGGCCGGCGCCCAGCATCATGTAGCCGATCTGGCTCATCGTGGATCCGGCGAGCGCCTTCTTGATGTCGTCCTTGGCGCAGCCGATGATCGCGCCCCAGAGCAGCGTGACGACCGCGACGGTGACGACGGCGGTCTGCGCGGCGGGCGCGAGCTCGAAGACGAAGTTGGAGCGCACGATCAGGTAGACGCCGGCGGTCACCATGGTGGCCGCGTGGATCAGCGCCGAGACCGGGGTCGGACCCTCCATCGCGTCGAGCAGCCAGGCCTGCAGCGGGACCTGGGCCGACTTGCCGCACGCGCCGAGCAGCAGGAGCAGGCCGAGCGCGTTCATCGTCGCCTCGCTCGCACCGCTCGAGGACGCGCTGATCACGGTGAAGCTGGTGGAGCCGAACGTGACGAACGCCAGCACGATCGCCAGCGACATCCCCATGTCACCGACCCGGTTGATCACGAACGCCTTCTTGGCGGCGGCGGCGGCGGAGTGCTTGTGCTGCCAGAAGCCGATCAGCAGGTACGACGCCAGGCCGACGCCCTCCCAGCCGAGGAACAGGCCGAGGTAGTTCTCGGAGAGGACCAGCAGCAGCATCGAAGCCACGAACAGGTTGAGGTAGCCGAAGAACCGGCGCCGGCGCGGGTCGTGCGCCATGTAGCCGATCGAGTAGACGTGGATCAGCGACCCCACACCGGTGATCAGCAGCAGGAACAGCGCGGACAGGGGGTCGTACAGGAGGTCCATGCCGACGTTGAGGCCGCCGACCTGGATCCAGTCGTAGAGGTGCTGCCCGATCTGCCGATCGCCCTCGTCGCGCCCGAGCAGGCTGAAGAACATGACCAGGCTGAGCACGAAGGAGCCCACCGGCAGGGCGGTGCCCAGGAGGTGGCCCCACTTGTCGGTGAAGCGGCCACCGATCAGCAGGATGGCGGCACCGGCGAGCGGCAGCGCGACGATCAGCCAGATCAGCGTGAAGACGCCGTCGGTGGCGCCGGGATCGACCACCGGTACGTGGACGGACTCGGTCAGGGCAAACATGTCGGCTTCCTGTCCGTCAGAACTTCAGCAGGCTGGCGTCGTCGACCGAGGCCGAGCGCCGGGTCCGGAAGATGGTCATGATGATGGCCAGCCCGACCACGACCTCGGCAGCGGCCACCACCATCACGAAGAAGGCGGCCACCTGACCGTCGAGGTTGCCGTGCTGTCGGGCGAAGGCGACCAGCGCGAGGTTGCAGGCGTTGAGCATCAGCTCCACGCACATGAACACGACGATGGCGTTGCGCCGGGTCAGCACCCCGACGCTGCCGATCGTGAACAGGATCGCGGAAAGGACGACGTACTCGGTCACGGGGCGTCCTCCTCCGTCGAGCCCGGCGCGTCTTGCTTGCCGCTCGGCTCCGATGCCTCCGTGGCGTCCTGGCCGAGCTGACGCTGGGTCTCCTCGATGTCGTCGGCCAGCGCGGGCGCCGACCGCACCGTGCCGCGGGCCGCGAGCACCCGGGAGACCGAGGACTCGGCGACCGAGCCGTCGGGCAGCAGCGCCGGGGTGTCGACCGCGTTGGCCCGGGCGAAGACGCCAGGCGTCGGCAGCGGCCCGAGGGGTGCGCCCTTCTGGGCGTAGTCGCGGACGCGCTGTCGGGCCAGCTCGGCCTGACCGGGCTTCGGGGTGAGTCGCTCGCGGTGGGTCAGCACCATCGCCCCGACCGCCGCGGTGATCAGCAGCGCGCTGGTCACCTCGAACGCGAACACGTAGCGGGAGAACAAGATGTTGGCCAGACCCTGGATGTTGCCGCCGCTGTTGGCCTCCTCGAGGCCGACGGTGCTGCCGAGGGTGATCTGGCTGAGCGCCACCACGAGCACCACGCCGAGCAGCAGCCCGCCGGTGATCGCGAGCACCCGCTGGCCGCGGATCGTCTCGACGACCGAGTCGGTGGCGTCGACGCCGACCAGCATCATCACGAACAGGAACAGCATCAGGATGGCGCCGGTGTAGACGATGATCTGCACCACGAAGAGGAACGGCGCCTCGAGCACGGCGTACAGCACCGCCAGGCTGATCATCACGACCGCCAGCAGCAACGCCGCGTGCACCGCCTTGCGCACGAACAGCATGGCGAGCGCGGCCAGCACCATGATCGGGGCCAGCACCACGAACGCTGGGCTCATGAGCCGGCCCCCTCAGCAGTGCTCTGCGCCTTGGCGTGCTCGCCGCGGTAGTAGGCGCCCTCGTCGTCACCCAGGCGCATCGGGTGCGGCGGCTGCTCCATGCCCGGCAACAGCGGCGCGAGCAGGTCGCTCTTCTCGTAGATCAGGTCGGCGCGGTTGTCGTCGGCGAGCTCGTACTCGTTGGTCATCGTCAGCGCCCGCGTGGGGCAGGCCTCGATGCAGAGCCCGCACAGGATGCAGCGCAGGTAGTTGATCTGGTAGACGCGGCCGTAGCGCTCGCCCGGGCTGTAGCGGTCGTCCTCGGTGTTCGATGCGCCCTCGACGTAGATCGCATCGGCCGGGCAGGCCCAGGCGCACAGCTCGCAGCCGATGCACTTCTCCAGCCCGTCGGGCCAGCGATTGAGCTGGTGCCGGCCGTGGAACCGGGGCGCGGTCGGGAGCTTCTCGAAGGGGTACTGCTCCGTCACGACCTTCTTGAACATCGTCCGGAACGTGACCCCGAACCCGGCGACCGGATCCCAGAACTGCTCCTTCATGGACTTGGACTCAGCCATCGGCTGACTTCCCTTCGGAGAGGGTCGAGGTGCGGAAAGAGAGCGGCTGTGCGGCACCGCGGACCGGGCCACCCGCGGGCATCTCGGGCACCGGGAAGCCGCCGTCATTGGGCGGGTAGACCTCCGGCGCCTCGTCCTCCTGCACGTCCTCCCCGAAGAAGAACAGCAGCAGGAACAGCACCAGCAGGACGCCGAAGCCGGCGTACAAGTAGTTGTCGTCGATCGCCACCGACTCGTCGTTGGAGATCACGTAGACGGTGGCGACCGCGATGATCCACACCAACGAGATCGGGATCAGCCGCTTCCAGCCGAACGCCATGAACTGGTCGTAGCGGAGCCGGGGCAGCGAGCCCCGCAGCCAGATGAAGATGAAGACGAAGAACATCACCTTGCCGAGGAACCACAGCACCGGCCAGTAGCCCTCGTTGGCGCCGGCCCACACCTCGTCGATCCAGAACGGCGCATGCCAGCCGCCCAAGAACAGCGTGGTCGCGACCGCCGAGACGGTGGCCATGGCGATGTACTCGGCGAGGAAGAACATCGCGAACTTGATCGATGAGTACTCGGTGTGGAACCCGCCGACCAGCTCGCCCTCGGCCTCGGGCAGGTCGAACGGAGCGCGATTCGTCTCGCCGACCATCGCGATCATGAAGATCACGAACGACGGCATCAGGATCAGCCCGAACCACAGGTCGTCCTGCGCCGCGACGATCTCGGACGTGGAGACCGAGCCGGCGTAGAGAAAGACCGGCACTAGAGCGAGGCCCATCGCGACCTCGTAGGAGATCATCTGCGCGCTGGACCGGAGCCCGCCGAGCAGGGAGTACGTCGAGCCGCTGGACCAGCCGCCGAGCACGATGCCGTAGATCTGCATCGAGGCGATCGCCAGGATGAACAAGACCGCGACGGGCATGTCGGTGAGCTGAAGCGGTGTGACGGTGTCGGTGAAGGGAATCCGCACCTCCGGCCCGAACGGGATCACGCTGAACGCCAGGAACGCCGGGACCGCCGCCAGCACCGGCGCCAGCACGAAGACCACCTTGTCGGCGGCCTTCGGGATCAGGTCTTCCTTGAACATCAGCTTCGCGCCGTCGGCCAGCGACTGCAGCAGGCCGAAGGGGCCGTTCACGTTGGGGCCGATCCGGTGCTGCATCCGGGCGACGACCCGGCGCTCGAACCAGATGTTGAACAGCGTGAGCAGCACCAGGACCAGGAAGATCAGCACCGTCTTGATCACGATGACCCACCACGGGTCCTGTCCGAACGCGCTGAGGTCGTCGGCGGCCAGCGGCACCAGGGAGCCGATCGTGGTGCTCATCATGCGGAGGCCCCCTTCACGGTGACCCGCGAGCCGGGCGAGGCCACGTCGCTGAGTACGCCGCGGCCCGTGGAGTTCGCGGGCACCCAGACCACGCCGTCGATGAGGTCGTCGGCGATCTCCGCCGGCAGCGTCACCGAGCCGCGGTCACCGGTGACCGTGACGGCCGGGCCGAGGGCGTCGTACATGGTGGCCGAGACCCGGGCGACCGCAGGTCGGGCGGTGGCGGCGAGGTGCTTGTCGCCGTCCTGCATGGAGCCGTTGTCGAGCATTTGCTTCCAGGTCGCGAGCCGGAGGCCGTCGCCGGCGGAGGACGCGGCGGCGAAGGAGCGCATCGGAGACCGAGCGCCGTCCCAGGACCCCATCTCGGTCATGGCGGTGCGGGCCTCCGCGACGGTGCGGAAACCGAGGGGGGTGCCCTGGCCCAGCTCGGCGAGCTCCTCGGCGATCCCGGCGAGCACCCGCAGGTCGGGAAGGGACGAAGGGTTGCCGAGCGCCATCTCGAACGGACGCGGACGACCCTCCCAGTTGATGAAGGTGCCGGCCTTGTCGGTCACCGGCGCGACCGGGAACACGACGTCGGCCGCCCGGGTCACCTCGGTCTCGCGCAGTTCGAGCGCCACCACGAACCCGGCCGCCTCAATGGCAGCCCGGGTGGCCTCGGGGTCGGCAGTGTCGAGGGGATCCAGGCCGCCGATCACCAGACCGCCGAGCTCGCCCGCGACCAGTGCGGCAACGATCGCGTCGCCGTCGCGGCCCGGTGTCTCCGGCAGGGTGTCGACGCCCCACGACGCGGCGGCATCCACTCGAGCCGCAGCGTCGGCGACCGGACGGCCGCCCGGGAGCAGGTTCGGCAGGCAACCGGCCTCGATCGCGCCGCGGTCGCCGGCCCGGCGGGGCACCCAGGCCAGCTTGGCGCCGGTCTTCTGTGCCAGTGCTGCCGCGGCCGCGAGCGCACCGGGCACGGTGGCCAGGCGCTCGCCGGCCAGGACCACTGCGGTGGCGTCGATGCCGTAGTCGCTGTGGCCGACCATCGCGTCGAGCGCAGCGGGCTCCTCGCCGGGTGCGGTGGCCACCAGGGTGCCGTTCATCTTGCGCAGCCCGCGGGTACTGAACGGGGCGATCGCGAGGACCCGGGTGCCCTCACGGGAAGCCTTGCGCAGCCGCAGGAAGATCGCGCCGGCCTCGTCCTCCGGCTCGAACCCGACGAGGACGACCGTCTGGGCGCGCTCCAGGTCGGCGAAGGTCACCGCGCCGTCGTCGGGCCCGGTGAGTACGACGTGCGCGGCCAGGAACTCGGCCTCCTCCGCGCTGTGCGGCCGGGCCCGGAAGTCGATGTCGTTGGTACCGAGCGCGACCCGGGCGAAGGTGCTGTAGGCGAACGCGTCTTCAGCGGTCAGCCGGCCTCCGGTCAGCACCGCACCGGCGCCAGCCGCCCGCAGGCCGCGGGCGGCGACCGCGAAGGCCTCGGTCCAGGATGCCGGCCGGAACGACCCGTCCTCGTCCCGCACCTGGGGGTAGGTCAGGCGGTCGTCCTGGGCGGCGTACTGGAACGCGAACCGGTCCTTGTCGGTGATCCACTCCTCGTTGACCTCGGGGTCGTTGCCGGAGAGCCGGCGCATCACCTTGCCGCGGCGGTGGTCGACCCGGATGGCCGAACCGCAGGCGTCGTGCTCGGCCACCGCCGGGCTCGAGACCAGGTCGAAGGGGCGCGAACGGAAGCGGTACTCAGCCGAGGTCAGCGCGCCGACCGGACAGATCTGGATGGTGTTGCCCGAGAAGTAGGACTCGAAGGGTTCCTTCTCGTAGATGCCGACCTGCTGGAGGGCCCCGCGCTCGAGGAGCTCGACGAAGGGGTCGCCGGCGATCTGCTCGGAGAACCGGGTGCAGCGCGCGCACAGCACGCACCGCTCGCGGTCGAGCAGGACCTGGGCCGAGATGTTGATCGGCTTCGGGAAGGTGCGCTTGATGCCGCCGCCCGCCGCGAACCGGGATTCACCGCGGCCGTTGGACATCGCCTGGTTCTGCAGCGGGCACTCGCCACCCTTGTCGCACACCGGGCAGTCGAGCGGGTGGTTGATCAGCAGGAACTCCATGATTCCCTGCTGCGCCTTGTCGGCCGTCGGGCTGGTGGCCTGGGTGTTGACGACCATGCCCTCCGAGACCGGGAGGGTGCACGAGGCCTGGGGCTTGGGGAATCCGCGGCCGTTGCCCGCGTCGGGCACCTCGACGAGGCACTGCCGGCAGGCGCCGACGGGGGCGAGCAGCGGGTGGTCGCAGAACCGCGGGATCTGGACGCCGACCTGCTCGGCGGCCCGGATCACCAAGGTGTCCTTGGGGACGCTGACCTGGATCCCGTCGATGGTGACGTTGACCTGGTCGGTCTGCTCCGGCGTGGTGGTCATGCGCTCGCCCCCTCAGCGGCGAAGACCGTGGCCGCCGCCGGGTCGAACGGGCAGCCGCCGTGCTGCAGGTGGGCGAGGTACTCGTCGCGGAAGTACTCGATCGAGCTGGCGATCGGGCTGACCGCGCCGTCGGCCAGCGCACAGAAGGATCGACCGAGGATGTTGTCGCACTGGTCGAGCAGCAGGTCGAGATCCGCCTCGCTGCCTTCACCGCGCTCGAGCCGGCTCAACACCTGAACCAGCCACCAGGTGCCCTCGCGACACGGCGTGCATTTGCCGCACGACTCGTGCTTGTAGAACTCGGTCCACCGCAACACCGCACGGACCACGCAGGTCGTCTCGTCGAAGATCTGTAGCGCGCGGGTGCCGAGCATCGAGCCGGCCGCGCCGATCTCCTCGAAGTCGAGGGGTACGTCGAGGTGCTCGGCGGTCAGGATCGGGGTGCTGGATCCGCCGGGGGTCCAGAACTTCAGCTCGTGACCGTCGCGGATCCCACCGGCGAGCTCGATCAGCGTGCGCAGGGTGATGCCGAGCGGGGCTTCGTACTGCCCCGGCTTCGTCACGTGGCCAGAGAGCGAGAAGATGCCGTAACCCTTGGACTTCTCGGTGCCCATCGAGGCGAACCAGTCGGCGCCGTTGGCGATGATGCTCGGCACCGACGCGATCGACTCGACGTTGTTGATCACGGTCGGGCTGGCATACAGGCCCGCGACCGCGGGGAACGGCGGGCGCAGTCGCGGCTGGCCGCGTCGCCCTTCGAGCCCCTCGAGGAGCGCGGTCTCCTCGCCGCAGATGTAGGCGCCGGCACCGGCGTGCACGACGACGTCGAGGTCGTAGCCGGAGCCGTGGATGTTCTTGCCGAGGTGACCGGCGGCGTAGGCGTCGGCGACCGCGGCCTGCACCCGGCGGATCACGTGCAGGACCTCGCCGCGGATGTAGATGAACGCGTGGTTGGCGCGGATCGCGAACGAGCTGATGATCACTCCCTCCAGGAGGGTGTGTGGGCTCGCCATCATCAACGGGATGTCCTTGCAGGTGCCCGGCTCGGACTCGTCGGCGTTGACGACGAGGTACTTGGGCTTGGGGTTGTCCTGCGGGATGAAGCTCCACTTCATCCCGGTCGGGAACCCCGCGCCACCGCGGCCGCGCAGACCGGAGTCCTTGACCGCGGCGATCAGGTCGTCGGGATTCATCCCGAGGGCGGTGCGCAGCGCGGCGTACCCACCGCGCGACTCGTACGTCGCCAGCGTCCAGCTGCGCTCGGCATCCCAGTCGTCGGTGAGGACCGGGGTGAGGGTGTGCGTCACGCCCCCTCCTCCTGCTTCGTCTCGATCTGGCGAGGCCCGCTGTCGGGCGCGGTCCAGCCGCGCTCGCGGGCGATCTTCAGGCCGACCAGGCTGGCCGGGCCGGCGGCCGGTCCCTCGTCGACGCGGTCATCGGGGAACCCGGCGAGCACTCGCTCGGCCTCCCGCCACGAGCACAACCGCGGGCCGCGGGTGGAGGAGACCTCCGTGCCGGCCCGGAGGTCGTCGACCAGCTGGGTCGCCGAGGCCGGGGTCATGTTGTCCATGAACTCCCAGTTGACCGTCATGACCGGGGCGTAGTCGCAGGCCGCGTTGCACTCGATGTGCTCGAGGGTCACGCTCTTGCCGTTGTCTGCGGACGGCGTGGTCTCGTCGTTGCCGATGCCCAGATGCTCCTGGAGCCGCTCGAAGATCGCGTCGCCGCCGAGCACCGCGCACAGCGTGTTGGTGCAGACCCCGACGTGGTAGTCGCCGACCGGCTTGCGCTTGTACATCGTGTAGAACGTCGCTACCCCGCTGACCTCGGCCGCGGTGATGTCGAGGACGTCGGCGCAGGCCTCGATGCCCTCCGGCGTAACCCGGCCCTCGACGGACTGGACGAGGTGCAGCATCGGGAGCAGCCCCGACCGCTTCTCGGGGTAGCGAGCGGCGATCTCCTCGAGCTCCGCTCGGGTCTTGTCATCGATACCGGTCACCGGTCGACACCTCCCATCACGGGATCGATCGAGGCGATGGCGACGATGATGTCGGCGACCATGCCGCCCTCACTCATCACGCTGGTCGCCTGCAGGTTGGTGAACGACGGGTCGCGGAAGTGAGCGCGGAACGGGCGGGTGCCCCCGTCGGAGACGACGTGCGCGCCGAGCTCGCCGCGGGGCGACTCGATCGGCACGTAGGCCTGGCCCGGCGGGACCCGGAAGCCCTCGGTGACCAGCTTGAAGTGGTGGATCAGTGCCTCCATGGACTCACCCATGATGTGGCGGATGTGGTCGAGGCTGTTGCCCATGCCGTCGCTGCCGATCGCGAGCTGGCTGGGCCAGGCGATCTTCTTGTCGGCGACCATCACCGGGGCGCCCTCGAGCTGGGCCAGCCGGTCGGCGGCCTGCTCGACGATCTTGAGGGACTCGTGCATCTCGGCGAGGCGCACCCGGAAGCGGCCGTAGGAGTCGCAGGTGTCCCAGGTCTGGACATCGAAGTCGTAGTCCTCGTAGCCGGAGTACGGCGCGCTCTTGCGCAGGTCCCACGGATAGCCGGTGGAGCGCAGGACCGGGCCGGTGAGGCCGAGTGCCAGGCAGCCCTCGAGGTCGAGGTGACCGACACCGTCCAGGCGGGCCCGGAAGATCGGGTTCGCGTTGCAGAGGGCGGCGTACTCCGGCAGCCGCTTCTTCATCAGCGCCACGAAGCCGCGGATCTCGTCGAGTGCACCCACCGGGAGGTCCTGCGCCACGCCACCCGGGCGAATGAACGCGTGGTTCATCCGCAGCCCGGTGATCAGCTCGAACAGGTCGAGCACCAGCTCTCGCTCGCGGAAGCCGATCGTCATCACGGTCAGCGCGCCGATCTCCATCCCGCCGGTGGCGATACACACCAGGTGCGAGGAGATCCGGTTGAGCTCCATCAGGAGCACCCGCATTACGTGCGCCTTCTCGGGGATCTGGTCCTCGATGTCGAGCAGTCGCTCGACCCCGAGCGCGTAGGTCGCCTCGTTGAAGAAGGGGCTCAGGTAGTCCATCCGGGTGCAGAACGTGGTGCCCTGCACCCAGGTGCGGTACTCCATGTTCTTCTCGATGCCGGTGTGGAGGTAGCCGATGCCGCACCGGGCCTCGGTCACCGACTCACCCTCGAGCTCGAGGATCAGCCGGAGCACGCCGTGGGTCGAGGGGTGCTGGGGCCCCATGTTGACCACGACCCGCTCCTCGGCCTCCTCGGCGAGGCCCGAGACGATCTGGTCCCAGTCCTGGCCGCTGACCGTGAACACCTTGCCCTCGGTGGTCTCGGTGCTGCCGGCGTAGATGTCCTGGGTCATGAGTAGCTCCTCCGCTCATCGGGAGGCGGGATCGAGCCGCCCTTGTATTCCACGGGGATGCCCCCGAGCGGGTAGTCCTTGCGTTGCGGGTGGCCCGGCCAGTCGTCGGGCATCAGGATCCTGGTGAGCGCCGGGTGGCCGTCGAAGATGATGCCGAACATGTCGTACGTCTCGCGCTCGTGCCAGTCATTGGTGGGGTAGATCGCGACGATCGACGGGAGGTGCGGATCGGCGTCGGGGGCGCTGACCTCGACCCGGATCTGACGGTTGAAGGTCATCGACGTCAGGTGGTAGACGGCGTGCAGCTCCCGGCCCTCGTCGTCGGGGTAGTGCACCCCGCTGACGCCGGAGCAGAACTCGAACCTCAGCGCCGGGTCGTTGCGCAGCTTGTCGGCCACCTCGACGAGGTTGTCCCGCGTGACGTGGAAGGTGATCTCGCCGCGGTGGATGACGACGTCGGCGATCAGGTCATCGAGAGCGTCGGCCACCTCGTCGTACCAACCACCGAAGGGGCGCTGGGCGGTGCTGGGAAAGATGACCGGCGCGACCAGCCCGCCGTAGCCGCTGGTGTCGCCGGAGCCGGAGGCGCCGAACATGCCGCTGCGACGACCGCGCTCGCTGATCTCGCCCGGCGGGGCGGGGAGGTTCTCGGGGGACTGCTCGATGGCCGGCTGCTCGGGGGCCTTCTCGTCGTCGGTCACCGCAGCAGGCCCTTCATCTCCGAGGTGGGCAGCGCCCGGAGCGCCTGACCCTCGAGCTCCTCGATCTGGGCGGCGCGGTTGGCGCCGGCCTTGGCGTGCTGGACCTGGTCGTGCAGCTTGAGGATCGCGTCGATCAGCATCTCCGGGCGCGGTGGACAGCCGGGGAGATACATGTCGACGGGTACGACGTGGTCGACGCCCTGGACGATCGCGTAGTTGTTGAACATCCCGCCGCTGCTCGCGCAGACACCCATCGCGAGCACCCACTTGGGCTCGGGCATCTGGTCGTAGATCTGGCGGAGCACTGGGGCCATCTTGTTGCTGACCCGGCCGGCCACGATCATCAGGTCGGCCTGCCGCGGGCTGGCGCGGAAGACCTCCATGCCGAAGCGGGCCAGGTCGTACTTGGGGCCACCGGTGGTCATCATCTCGATCGCGCAGCAGGCCAGCCCGAACGTCGCTGGCCAGAAGCTGGCCTTGCGCATGTAGCCCGAGAGCCCCTCGACGGTGGAGAGGAGGACGCCGCTCGGCAGCTTGTCTTCAATGCCCATAGCTAGGTCAGTCCGTCCCTGTCAGTCCCAGTCCAGCCCGCCGCGCCGCCATACATAGATGTAGGCAACGAAAACGGTGGCGATGAAGATGACCATCTCGACCAGCCCGAAGAGCTGCATCGCGTCGAACTGCACGGCCCATGGGTAGAGGAAGATGATCTCGATGTCGAAGACGATGAAGAGCATCGCGGTGATGTAGTACTTCACCGGGACGCGGCCGCCGCCGATCGGCTGCGGCGTGGGCTCGATGCCGCACTCGTAGGAGTCGAGCTTGGCCCGGTTGTAGCGCCTCGGGCCCACGAGCAGGCTGATGCCGAGCGAGCCGGCGACGAACAACGTCGCGAGGAGAGCCAGCGCCAGTACCGGGGTGTAGAGCTCCATCCAGGCCGTCCTTTCCCGCGTCCGTTTGTGACTTTGTGAACAGAATCACGAATGGCGTGGGCCACATACTGCCACTCCTCGGCCCGGGCGTCACACCCGGTCCCCGAGCCCGAAAAAGCCACTCTCACCTGGGCATTTAACTCACGTGTGCGTTGTCTAATTCTGGTCGCGAGCGCGCGGTGGCCCGCGGGCGGGATACCTGGGTAAGCGGGTACGCCGAAGGTTCAGGGGTGTTGCAACACCCGCGAACCTTCGGGATACCTGGGTACCCAGGTATTCAGGCGGTCGCGCGATGCAGCGCCACGATCCCGCCGGACAGGTTGCGCCACTCCGGCAGCTGCCACCCCGCAGCGCCGATCAGCTCGGCGAGCGCGGGCTGGTCGGGCCAGGCCCGGATCGACTCCGCCAGGTAGACGTAGGCATCCGGCGATGACGAAACCGCTCGGGCGACAGAGGGCAGCGCCTTCATCAGGTACTCGACGTACGCCGTCCGGAACGGCGCCCAGGTCGGATGGCTGAACTCGCACACCACGAGCCGCCCGCCCGGCCGGGTCACCCTGCGCATCTCCCGGAGTCCGGCAAGCGGGTCGACGATGTTGCGCAGCCCGAACGAGATCGTGACCGCGTCGAACGTGGCATCGGCGAACGGGAGCTGGGTGCCGTCGCCAGCCGTGAATGGGAGCGCCGGGCGGGCCTGCTTACCGACCCGCAGCATCCCGATCGAGAAGTCGCAGGGCACCACGAGCGCTCCCCGGTCGGCGAACGGGACGCTCGAGGTCCCGGTGCCGGCGGCCAAGTCCAGCACCCGGTCGCCGTACTGCGCGTCGACGGCCTCGCTGACCTCGCGTCGCCAGCGGCGGTCCTGGCCCAGCGAGAGCACGTCGTTGGTGACGTCGTAGCGCCGCGCGACCGCGTCGAACATCCGACGTACGTCGGTGGGTTGCTTGTCCAGGTCCGCGCGGGTCACGGCCCGAGGCTACGGGTGTGGCGTACGTCGCTCCCACCCGGTGGCAACCAAATGGGAGCGGGTCGCGTCACCTAAGTACCAACCCACCAACCTCAGGAAGAGACCATGAACATCGTCCGCCGACTCGCGCTCACCGTCGTGATCGCCGCCGTGCTCTCCGCCGTCGCCTTCGGCACCGGTTGGGCACTCCTGCCCTCCGACGACCCGTCCAGCGCGGATCGACCGGCAGCAGCCGGCGCCACTACGGACGGCCAGGTGGTGCCGCGGCACGTCCAGCCGCGGCGCACCCCGATCGCTCCCGAGCCGCCGGAGGTACTCCTCGGTCCCGGCGACGAGGGCGCGGCCGTGAAGGACCTCCAGGCCCGGCTCCGGCAGATCGACTGGTTCGAGGCGGACGTGACCGGCTTCTACGGCGACGTCACCACGGAGGCCGTGCGCGGCTTCCAGGCCAAGCGCCAGATCCCGGTGACCGGCGAGGTCGACCGGCGCACCCTCAACCGGCTCCACGGCATGACCACCGCGCCTTCCCAGGCCGAGTTGACCAACCAGCTGGGCGACAACGTGCCCGGCGCCCTGGACCCGAGGTGCGAGACCGGTCGAGTGCTGTGCATCGACAAGACCAGCCGCACCCTGCGCTGGGTGATCGACGGTGCGGTCCAGAAGACCATCGACGTCCGGTTCGGCTCGTCGTACACGCCGACCCGCGAGGGAGCCTTCAGCGTCGGCTACAAGAGCCGCGACCACGTCTCGAGCCTGTATGACTCCTCGATGCCGTTCGCGATGTTCTTCTCCGGCGGCCAGGCCGTGCACTACTCCTCGGACTTCGCGGCCGTCGGCTACGGCGGCGCCTCGCACGGGTGCGTGAACGTCCGTGACTACGACGGCCTCGCCTGGCTGTTCGACCAGGTTCAGGTCGGCGACAAGGTGATCGTCTACTGGTCCTGAACCAGGGACTCCAGCACGGCGACTCCCTCGTCCAGCGACAGCCCTGAGGCGAAGAGTTCGATCGTCCGGTCGCCGTCACCGAGCTGGCACTGCAGCGCGGCCGGCGGGACGGCCTCGTCGATCGGCTGGCCCTGCGGCACGGTCTGCTGCCAGAACAGGTCGCAGACCGTGTCGCCCACCCGCACCAGCTCGTAGACGGAGCGCTCGAGGCCGAGGACCGCGGGGTCGATCGGCGGACCGTGCGGGTCGAAGAGCCCAGGCGCCTGGTCCAGCACGGTGATCGTCGCCTGCACCCGACCACCCCTGGCGGCGTAGCCGCGCACCGCCGTCGGCGCGTCGTAGAGGTCCTTGAACCCCTCGACGGCCGATTCCTGGGCGGCCAGGTAGCGCTCGGCCACCTCGCCGTCGAGATTGTCCTGGGCGACCAGGCCGTGGGGCAGCTGATCGGGGAGCACGATCTCGGCGGGGGTCCCGGCGGACTCCTCGTCGCCACCGGTGGCCCGGGGCAGGGCGATCCCGAACGCCGCCACGGCGCCGAGGAGTACGACGCCCAGTACGACGCCGATCGGGCCGGCGTTGCGCTCGTTCACGACAGGTCGTCCCAGACCTGGTTGGTGGCGTCGATGATCGCGTCGAGGTCGAGCTGCTTCGAGCCGAGGTTGAACAGCTGGACGGTGAGGTCTCCGTCGCCACGCTGGCAGATGATGGAGTCCGCCCGCTTGCGCTGGGGGGTGACCAGACACGTCACCGCCTCATCCTCGACCCGATCCTGGTCCTCGGCGAACGCGGCCGGCGCCAACGGCCCGGGCTGTGCCCGGACGGCCGTGACCAACAGCTGGGAGGCGCGGCCGGTTCCGTAGAGCGCGGCGACCGCCTCGGCGTCGTACGCCTCGGCGATGCCCTTGCGGTGGGCGTCGAGGAGCTCGCTCGCTTCGCCGGTGGGTGCCTCGGTGAGGCCCGCGACCTCCTCGGGCAGCACGAGATCGTCATCGGTGAGGCGCTCGGCCCACAGCCCGATGCCGACCACGATGGCCACCACCGCGATGCCGCCGACGATGCGCGCGACGAAGGGAAGTCGCATGTGTTTCTCCTCTCGTGCCACGGTTGCCGACTGCCACTGTCGGGAGCGCTACGGCTAGTCTCCACTCGTGACGATCGGTGCCCCCTCCGACGAGCTCGGAGCATCCTCGGCGGCACTGGTCGTTCGCACCGTATCGCTCGACGCCGGCGAGCTCAGCGCCCTGGTCGACCTCCTGCCGACCGACCACCCGGTTGCCTGGGTACGCCGCGGCGAAGGCCTCGTGGGCTGGGGGGTCGCCGCGCGGGTGACCACCTCGGGCGCGACCCGGTTCTCCGACGCCGACAAGTGGTGGCGGGAGATCACCGGCCGCGCCGTGGTGCGCGACGACGTCGACGAGCCGGGCACCGGGATCGTGTGCTTCGGGTCGTTCGGGTTCGCCGACGACCGCGGCGACTCGGGGCTCGTGGTGCCGGCGTACGTCATCGGTCGCCGCGGCGACCGGGCCTGGTTGACCACCATCTCGGCCCATGGCCTGGACCTGCTCGACCCCGAGATCGGCGCGGTCGAGCCGCCGCGCCCGCCAGCAGGGATCCGGTTCGTCGACGGCGCCCTCAACGGTGACCAGTGGATGACCGTCGTGGCCGACGCGGTCGCCCGGATCGGTGAGGGGGCCCTCGAGAAGGTCGTGCTCGCCCGCGACCTGGTGGCCACCTCCGACGAGCCGATCGACGTGCGCTGGCCACTGCGCCGGCTCACCCAGACCTACCCGATGTGCTGGACCTTCCACGTCGACGGCCTGTTCGGCGCGACGCCCGAGATGCTGGTGCGTCGCGAACGTGGCCTGGTCACCTCGCGGGTGCTGGCCGGCACCATCCGGCCCACCGGCGACGACGAGCGCGACCTGGCTCTGGCGGGAGCACTCGCCCGGTCCTCGAAGGACCTCGAGGAGCACGAGTACGCCGTCCGCTCGGTCGCCGATGCCCTCGAGCCGCACTGCTCCTCGATGAACGTTCCCGAGGCGCCGTTCGTGCTGCACCTGCCGAACGTCATGCACCTCGCCACCGACGTCAACGGTGTCGTCCACGACGCGGCGACCGTCTCATCGCTCCAGCTCGCCGAGTCCCTCCACCCCTCCGCCGCTGTCGGCGGGACCCCCACGACGGTCGCGGTCCAGCTGATCTCCGAGATCGAGGGCATGGACCGTGACCGGTACGCCGGCCCGGTCGGCTGGATGGATGCCAGCGGCGACGGGGAGTGGGGCATCGCGCTCCGCTCGGCCGTGATCGAGGACAACACGGTGCGACTGTTCGCCGGCTGCGGCATCGTCGCCGACTCCGACCCCGAAGCCGAGCTGGCCGAAGCTCAGGCGAAGTTCGTGCCGGTGCGGGACGCGCTGTCCGACGGGTGAGGGGTGGGTTGGGATACCTGGGTACCCAGGTATCCCGAAGGTTCAGGGCTGTTGCAACACACCAGAACCTTCAGATGAAGCCTGGAACCTCGCCCTACAGGTCCAGATCGGCCGCGTCGGCGATCCGGCTGTAGGCGAGACCCGCCGGCTCGAGGAACCGCCCCAGGTGACCGTCGACGATGCCGAGTCCCGCCTCGGAGTAGACCCGGTCGTGGATGGCCATGTTGTACGGCGCCGCGACCGCGCGTGCGTAGTCGATCGCCTCAGAGGCCTTCAACCACGGCGCCGAGACCGGGAGGCAGAGCACATCGACGTCCGCACCGGGTTCGGTCAGGGCGTCCCCCGGATGAAAGACCGAGATGGCGCCCAGCTCGACGACGTACCCGCTGTTGTGGAACCGCGGCAGCTCCGGGTGGATCACCGCGTGCAGCTCACCGACCGCGCGCACCGGAAGCCCCACGTCGAAGCGATCCCCCGGCGCGACCACCGTGACCCGCTCCACGAGATCCGGTGCGTCCGCGCGGATCCGCGCGGCAACCGCGTCGATGGTGTGGATCGCGGCGTCGCAGTCGGCCAGCAGTTCCGGGTGGTAGTGGTCCGGATGCTCGTGAGTGATGAGTACGGCGTCCGCGCCGGCGAGGGCCTCCGGTTGCGCGAAGACACCGGGGTCGATCACCACGACGGTGCCGGCGTGCTCGAGGCGGACGCAGGCGTGCCCGAACTTGGTGATCCGCATCCCTGGCACAGTAATCGCAGGGTTCCGCGAGGCGCGGGAGGACCTGGACTTCAACGGGCTCCGGCTCCGATCGCGTCGACTCCCGGAGCCGGCGGCGAGGGGGGCAGCGTCACCCCGTCAGATGGTGCATGTAGCACCACCGCCAGTCCTCGCCCGACTCGGCCGACTGCATGACCCGGTGCTTCTCGTCGTGGAAGTGCGCGGTCGCGTGCCGCCCCGGGGAGGAGTCGCAACAGGCCACGTTGCCGCATTCGAGGCACTTGCGTAGGGACACCCACCGGTAGCCCTCGGCCACACACGCGGCGCAGACCTGGTCCGGGCCGATCTCGACCGTGGGATAGGCCCGCAGGTCGTCGCACACCTCGCCCCGACGTTGGGCACTGGTCACCCCGCGCTTGAGGTCCGCGCGCTCCTGGTTGGCGATGTCGAGCATCGACTCCTCGACATCGAGCATCGCCAGCACCTCGCTCACGATCTCGGAGGCCACCGAGCCCGAGGAGCGGATCTCCAGCACCCGCGCGCGCTCGGCCTCGATCATCGCGATCCGGATCCGCGCGTACATCTCGCTCGGCGACTCCTCGTCGGCTGCAGTGCCGAGCCGTTCCCAGGCCGCGAAGTTGCGCTGCTCGACCCGCTGCTTGATCGTCGCGATCACGCCGTGCGGATCGTCCTCGACCTCGAGATCCTTGAGCTTCTTGAACGCCGCTTTCGATGCCTGCTGGAGCAGGGTCGCTCGAGCCAGGGCGTCGTCCATCGGGTCGGGAGAGGGCACGTTCAGCCGCCGTGCCACCCACGGCAGCGACGTGCCCTGGATGAGCAGCGTGCCGGCGACGACGGTGAACGCGATCAGCAGCAGGATCTCGCGATGGGGTGTGTCCTCCGGGATCACGAACGCCGCGGCCAGGGTGACCACGCCGCGCATTCCCGCCCAGCCGAGCACGAACGTGTAGGTCCAGGGTGCCGGGGCGCCGGTCTCGGGGTCCGGCCCGGGACGGATCAGCAGGTACCGCACCGGGAACACCCAGGCGAGCCGGAGCGCCATCACGGCCGCGAGCGTGAGAGCGCAGACCGCGGCGATCCGACCGCCGGAGAGGCTGCTGGCCTCGACGTCGGCGAGGACCCATTGGGCCTGCAGCCCGATCAGCAGGAACACGGTGTTCTCGAGGACGAACGCGACCGTGCGCCAGTTGATGCGTTCGGCGATCCGGGACTGAGCGGTCTGCAGGATCGGCGCCTTGTGCCCGAGCAGCAGTCCGGCGACCACCACGGCGATCACGCCGGAGCCGTGGATCGGCTGATGCTCGGCGGCCATGTACGCCGCGAACGGCACCGTCAACGAGATCGCGGTGTCCATCAGCGGATCCGTGATGTGCCGGCGCAGCCAGGCCACGATGAAGAACGCGAGGAGGCCGACCAGCACCCCGCCACCGGCGGCGCGGACGAAGTCCCAGCCGATATCGAGCGTGTCCGAGGTGGTCAGCGCCACCCCGGCGGCGCCGGCGGCGATCGCGGTCCTCAGTGAGACCAGGGCGGTGGCGTCGTTGAGCAGCGACTCACCTTCGAGGATCGTGACGATCCGTCGGGGCAGCCCGATCCGGCGGCCGATCGCCGTGGCCGCGACTGCATCGGGCGGCGCGACGACCGCGCCGATGGCGAACGCCGCCGGCCAGCCGACGCCGGGCAGCAGCGCGTGCACCACCAGCGCGACCCCGACCGTGGTGAACACCACGAGGCCGACGGACAGGAACAGGATCGGCCGGCGGTTGGCGTTGAAGTCGACGAGTGACGTGGACAGCGCGGCGGCGTACAACAGCGGCGGGAGCAGCCCCAGCAGCACCACGTCTGCCTCGAGTCGCACCTCCGGCATGCCGGGGAGGTACGACGCCCCGACGCCGGCGACCACGAGGAACAGCGGTGGCGGGAGGTCGAGCCTGCGCGCGATCGCCGTACCGGCCAGCACGCTGACCGCAAGCGCCACCAGGAAGGCTGCGGTATCCACGCCCGCATTCTCGCTGAGGCCGGGTCAGGCGAGAGTCTGCTGGTCCAGCCGCAAGATGCCCGCGGCGAACGCAACCAGGCGGTCGGTCTCGAACCGGTCGGGCTCCTCCACGAGCAGGCGACCGAAGTACTCCAGGACCGCGACCAGTGCGTGTGCTGCCAGCTCGACGTCGACGTGGGTGGGCAGCACCCCCTGCAACATGTCGTGGAAATAGCCGCGAACCAGGTCGCGGTCGGCATCGATGCGCACGCGTACGGCGTCCGGGATGGCGTGCGGGGCGGCGAGGATCGGTCGCCAGGTCAGCGGGTCGGAGCGCACCCGCTCGGCCATCGTGCGGACCGCCGAGAGGATGGCCCTGCGCGGGTCGTCGGCGTCGCTCGGGAACGCGGTGGCCAGCTGCTCGAGGGCCCGGGCTTGCTGGCGGTCGAGCAGCGCGCCGAGGAGCTGCCCGAGGCCGTCGAACGCGCCGTAGACGACCGGGCGGGTGACGCCGGCCTCGCGGGCGATCGCCTCGACCGAAACCCCGTCGTACCCGTCCCGCGCGATCACCCTGATGGCGGCGTCGAGCAGCTGCTCGCGGCGTACGTCGATCGGCACCCGCGCGGCGTACGGCCGACGCTTGCTCATGGGTTCAACCTACGCCAACTCTTCCAATTACTACAGTGGTGTAGTAATTTCCCGACATGGGGATTCGCCACAGCAAGCGCCCGGCCGTCGAGCCGCACGAGGACTACGGGTTCTTCGGACCTGACTCGATCACCTGGAAGGTGTGGGGCTACTCCACCTCCGCCACGATCGGCTTCCAGCGCGCCGTCGTGGTCGAGGAGCTCGACCCGGCCCTGATCGCGTCGGTGGACCAGACCCAGGACATCTTCAATCGGCCCCGCACCCGCTACGACCGCACCCTGCGCTACTTCTCGATGGTGGCCTTCGGCTCCAGTCGGGAGACCGCCAAGGTCGCCGACGTCCTGGTCAAGATCCACTCCAAGGCCGTCGGCATCGAGCCACTCTCGGGCAACAAGTACGACGCCAACGACCCGCACAGCCAGCTGTGGATCCACCTGACCGCCTGGCACTCGATCCTCTATGCGTACGAGAAGTACGGCCCCGGCAAGCTGTCCCCGGCGGAGGAGGAGCAGTACTGGGCCGAGTGCGCGATCGGCGCCGAGCTGCAGACCTGCGATCCGGCCGATGTCCCGCGGACCCGCGAGGGCGTGGGCGCGTACTTCGAGTACATGCGGCCGCGGCTGGCCGGCAGCGAGGCCGCACAGAAGGCGATGGACCACCTGCTCAACGCGCACGTGATGCTGCCGGCGATGCCGGTCGTGCTGCGCCCCGGGGCCTGGGTGGTCAGCAAGGTGCTGCGCTACGGCACCATCGCCACGATGCCGCAGTGGATGCGACGGATGGGCGGCCTGCACCAACCCCGGATCGTGGACGTGCTGGTGACGCCGGTCCTCAAGATCTCGTTCCGCGTGGTCGAGAGCAACAAACGGCTCAAGCTCGCGGTACTGCGGCTGATCTCGCCGATGACCCTGCCGGTCGTGGCGCCGATCCTGCTCGGCGTGGAGCCGACCCACCCCGAGGTGGTCACGCCCGCCGAGGCGCGCGCCCGCTACGGGTACGACAAGCCGCGCGACGCCCACCTCGAGCTGCGCGCCCGGCAGGCCGCGCGGGTCTTCGGCGAGGGCGCCGCACCCAGCGACGAGGGACTGATCGAGTCCGAGCCGATCCTGGGAGCGCTCGCCTAAGCGCCCTCGGCCAGCGCCCGGATCCGGGCGTCCAGCTCGCGCCGGTTGTCGCGGCGTACCCGCGCCTCGATGACCTCGATGCCGCCGTTGGGGCTCGCCAGCGCGTGCTCGAGCTCGCCGAGCGAGTCGACCCGCCAGTGCGGGGTCTGGGTGGCCGCGCAGAGGCTGGCCAGGTCGACGTCGTGCGGCGTACCGAAGAGGGCGTCGTACGCCGCGGCGTACTCGGGTGCGCCCTGCTCGAGCATGCTGAAGATCGAGCCGCCGTCGTCGTTGACGACCACGATCGTGAGGTCCGGTTCGGGCTGGCCGGGACCGAGAATCAGGCCGTTGCTGTCGTGCAGGAACGTCACGTCGCCCATCAGTGCGATCGCCCGCGAGCTGCTCGGGCGGCCCAGCGCCGCGCCGATGGCAGTCGAGATGGTGCCGTCGATGCCGGACAGGCCCCGGTTGGCGATGATCTTGCGCCGCTCCCCCACCGGGTAGGGGCGAGCCATCAGGTCGAGGTCGCGGATCGGGCTGGACGCGCCCACCAGCAGCAGCCCCTCCGCAGGGAGCACCCGACTGACCACCCCGGCCACTTCGTACGGCGTCAGGTCGGCCTCGGCGGCGAGCAGCGCGTCCAGCCGGTGGGCGACGTCCTGGTCGGCAGCACGCCAGCGGTCGAGCCACCCGGAGTCGTCGGGCTCCACGCTGGGCGCCCCGATCGAGGTGCTGGGGAACGGCCGCTCCGCCCAGACACCGGGCGCGGGCACCGCGAGCACCTCGACGTCGGCTCGGTTCAGCAGGCGGGTCACCGGGCGGGAGAGCGTGGGATGGCCGAACACCACGACCCGCTGGATCTCCCGACCGAGATCGGTCTCCAGGAGCAGCCGGTAGCACCGGATGGTGCTCGGGCCATTGCGGGATCCGCTGCTCGGTTCGGCGAACAGCGGCCAGCCCGCCCGCTCGGCGAACGTCCGTGCCGGCGGCCCGGCGTCGTCCCCCGCCACGACCACCGTCAGCGGGCCCGAGGGGAGGTCAGCGTCGGGATAGTCCGCCGTCTGCGGCACCCTTCGTGGCGCCTCTCGGGGTGCCGTAGACGGCGGACTATCCCACGCGCCGGAAGGGACCAGGGGGTCGTCGAGCTGGACGTTGAGGTGCAGCGGCCCCGGAGACCCCGGCAAGCCACGCGAGTCGAGCGAGGGGAGGAGGCCGCCGGTGTGGTCCAGGTCGTGGGTGTGGACCAGCGCACCGAAGATGCCTACCTGGTCGGTGGTCTGGTTGGCGCCGGTGCCGCGGAGCCGGGCCGGCCGGTCCGCGGTGACGGCAATCAGCGGCACCCCGGCGTGCGCTGCTTCGAGCATCGCGGGATGCAGGTTCGCGACCGCCGTCCCCGAGGTGCAGACCACCGCCGCGCGAGAGCCGACCTTGGTCAGTCCGAGCGCGAGAAAGCCGGCACTGCGCTCATCGAGTCGCGTGTGCAGCCGGACCAGCCCCGCGGCCGCGGCATCGTGGGCCGCGAAGGACAGCGGTGCGTTGCGCGAACCGGGCGCGATCACGATCTCTCGCACGCCCGCATCGAGCAGGGTCTGCAGCACCGCGCGGGCCAGTTCGGTCGAGCTCACGACACCGAATCCTTCCGTACGTCGGCGAGCCGGGCCTCCCAGTAGGCCGCTCGGTCGGGTGGCGCGGCGAGCCGGGCCAGCGCCGCCTCGTCGACCTGCGGCCTGCGCACGGGCAACGCGCCGTCGACGGGGAGCAGCGACTCGACCACGAGGTCGTCGGTCAGCAGCTGCACGGTCGCCAGGCCACACGCGTACGGGAGCTCGGGCAGCGCCGCCGCCAGGGCCACCCCGGCCGCGATCCCGACCGAGGTCTCCAGCGCGGACGACACCACCACCGGCAGCCCGATGTCCTCCGCGATCCGCAGGCAGGCCCGGACGCCCCCGAGCGGCTGCACCTTCAGCACCGCGATGTCAGCGGCCTCGAGGTCGCGCACCCGGTAGGGATCGTCCGCCCGCCGGATCGACTCGTCGGCGGCGATCGGCACCTCGACCCGACGGCGTACGACGGCCAGCTCCTCGACCGCCGCGCAGGGCTGCTCGACGTACTCGAGGCCCCCGGCCGCACGGTCGAGGACCGCGATCGCGGCGACCGCGTCGGACACCTCCCAGGCCCCGTTGGCATCGATCCGGATCCGGCCGTCGGGTCCGATCGCGTCCCGGACGGCCTCCAGGCGGGCCTCGTCCTCGGCCAGGGTCTGACCGGGTTCGGCGACCTTGACCTTGGCGGTCCGGCAGCCGCCGGCGGTGACGATCTCGTGCGCCCGTGGGGGGTCGACGGCCGGCACCGTCACGTTCACCGGAACCGCGTCCCGCACAGGAGTCGGCCAGTCTCCCGCGGCCGCCTCCTCGGCGCAGCGGAGCCAGGGCGCGGCGACCCGCTCGTCGTACTCGAGGAACGGGCTCCACTCGCCCCACCCGTGCTCACCGGGCAGCAGCACTCCCTCGCGGAGGGTGATCCCGCGGAACCGGGTCCGCATCGGAATCGAGAAGACCTGGATCACGCCAGACCTCGCAGGGCGAGCCGGTCCGGCTTGCCGTTCTCGAGGCGCGGGATCTCGTCCAGCCGCACGACCTGGCGTGGCGCCCAGGCCCGCGGGTGGTCGGCCGCCACCCAGTCGCGCAGCCCCTCGAGGTCGACCTCCCGGGCGCTCACGACGAACGCAACCACTCGCTGCCCCCATTCCGGGTCGTCGACGCCGAACGCCTCGGCCTCGCTGACGTCCGGGTGCTGTCGCAGCCGCGCCGCGACCGCCGGGGCCGGCACGTTGAGGCCGCCGCTGATCACCATGTCGTCCAGCCGACCCAGCACGGTGAGCCGGCCGTCGTCGGTCGAGGCTCCCGGCATCGGAGGTGAGGAACCAGCCGTCCACGAGCGCCCCGGCGGTGAGCTCCGGGTCACCGTGGTAGCCGTCAAAGAGGGTGGGGCCGCCGATCCGGATCCGGCCCTCGGTGCCGATCGCCACCGCGACTCCGTCCAGCGGCACCCCGTCGTACACACAGCCGCCGGAGGTTTCGGCGGACCCGTACGTCGCCACGATGCGCAGGCCTTCCTCGCCGGCCCGACGCCGGAGCTCGGCATCGATCGGGCCGCCGCCGAGCAGGATGGTGTGCGCGGTCCGCAGCGCCGCGAGATCCTCCGGGCGGTCGAGCAGGCGGTTGAGCTGGGTCGGGACCAGCGAGGTGAACCACGCGTCGCCGCCCGACGCCGTCGGCCAGCTGGTCACCGGTTCGTGCCCGGCCAGCAGCGAGCGACAGATCACCTGCACCCCGGCGACGTACGACGGCGGCAGCACGAGCACCCAGCGGCCGGACGCACCGAGCCGGCGCTCCGTCGCGGCGACCGAGGCCTCGACCGCCGCGCGGGAGAGCGCTACTCGCTTCGGGGCGCCGGTGGAGCCGGACGTCTCGACGACCAGCCGAACGTCGTCCGGACCGGTGAGCCAGGACCGAAGGGTGGCAACCACCTCGCCTACCGACCCCTCGGGGCTCACCGTCGTCACCCGCCGAACGCTACTGGTCCGGATCCTGCTTGAATCGTCGGTCGTGGCAACCCCCGCTCAATGGATCGCCGGCGCCCGGCCCCGCACGCTGCCGGCCGCGCTGGCCCCGGTGCTCGCCGGCACCGGCGTCGCGGCGTACGTCGACGAGGCCGTGTGGTGGAAGGCCGCCCTGGCGCTGGTGGTCAGCCTGTCGCTGCAGGTAGGGGTGAACTACGCCAACGACTACTCCGACGGCATCCGCGGCACCGACGACGACCGGGTCGGCCCGATGCGACTGGTCGGCTCCGGTGCGGCCGGGCCGGGTGCGGTGAAGCGGGCGGCGTTCCTGGCGTTCGGCGTGGCCGCAGCCGCCGGGCTGGCGCTGGCGGCCGCGACGGCGTGGTGGCTGGTGGCGGTCGGCGCGGTGTGCGTGCTGGCGGCCTGGTTCTACACCGGCGGCTCCTCCCCCTACGGCTACCTCGGCCTGGGCGAGGTGATGGTGTTCGTGTTCTTCGGGCTGGTCGCGGTGGTGGGCACGACGTACGTCCAGACCCAGACCTGGGAGTGGCCGGCGCTGTACGCCGGAGTCGGCATCGGCGCGCTCGCCTGCGCGATCCTGGTGGTCAACAACCTGCGCGACATCCCCACCGACGCGGTGGCCGGCAAGCGCACCTTGGCGGTACGGCTCGGCGAACCGCGGACCCGAGGGCTCTACCTGCTGCTCGTGCTCGCCGCGGCGGCCGCAGTGGTGGCGGTCGCGGCCGCCACGTCCTGGTGGGTGCTCGTCGGGCTGGGCTTCCTCGTGGTCGCGGGACCCGGCGTGCGGACGGTGCTGGGGGAGGCCAGGGGCCCGGCGCTGATTCCGGTGCTGCAGCAGACCGGGCTGGCCGAGCTCGCCTGGGCGGTCCTGGTGGCCGCGGCGCTGTTCGGCTGCGGCTGACCCCGGCCGGGCGCTAGGCGCATCGACGTAGGCTCGACGACATGACCATCTTGATCATCGTGGCCGTGATCCTTGCCGCCGTAGTGGCTTGGCGGATGCGGGTCCAGTTGCTCGCGAAGGTGCTCGGCCAGCCCGAGAGCCGGATCGACCGCCAGCTCAACCGCAAGAAGCGCTAGTCCGCGTCCTCTTTGGAGCGCATCTCCTCGATCTTCGAGGAGGCCTTCTGAGCGCGGGCGTCCACTCGCTGGGCGAACGCCTCGCGTTGGCGGGCGAGGATGAAGTAGGAGCCGATCCCGCTGATCACGAAGGCGACCACCACGGCCCAGACCATCTCGACATCCCCGGCGGTTGCGGCCCAGATCCCGACCACCACCAAGAGCGATCCGAGGAACAGCAAGACCCGAAGGCCGGTGTAGATCCAGAACTCCTTCACGAGGTTGAGGGTACGGGCTGACCAGGGGCGCTCTACATTGGAGGGGTGCTGAAGTTCTTGCTCGTGGTGATCGTCTTCGCGGCGGCGACCTATCTCGCCGTCCGGGTCATCCAGCAGCGCGGCATGATGCCCGACAAGCCGGTGCTACCGCGCCGTCCGCAGCCGCCCAAGATGGTGGCCCCCGACGACGACGAGGACTTCCTCCGCGACCTCGACCGGAAGCGGCTGAACCCGGAAGACCCCGACGGCTAGCGGACCGGAGCTTCGACCACGACGGCGGGTGCAGCGTAGGAGTGCTGGCTGCTCGAGCTGAAGTAGTTGATCCCGATGAAGTTGAACCACAACGTGGCCAGCCCGAGCAGCGCGAGCAGCGCCGCGTTGCGGCCCCGCCAGCCGGCGGTGGCCCGGGCGTGCAGGTAGCCGGCGTACACCACCCAGGTGATGAACGCCCAGACCTCTTTGGGGTCCCAGTTCCAGTACGACGACCAGGCCTCGTGCGCCCAGATCGGTCCGGTGATCAGCACGGCGAAGGTCCACACCGGGAAGCCGAACGCGTGGATCCGGTAGGACAGCCGGTCCAGCGACGCGAGTGACGGGACCCGAGCGAGCGGACCGGTGACCGCGTCTCCCTTGCGGCTCTTGACGAGGTACATCGCCGAGACGATCCCGCCGAGGGTGAACGCGCCGGTCGCGATGATCGCGGAGACCACGTGGATCACCAGCCAGTAGGAGTTCAGCGCCTCGGTGAGGGGGGCGACTTCCTCGTGCAGCCAGATCACCGCGACCATCAGCGCGGAGAGCACGAAGGCGACCACGATCGGCGCCATCCAGCCGAGCTTGAACTTCCGGTACAGCCCGACGTAGAGCAGTGTGACGACGAAGCTGCCGGCGATCGTGAACTCGTACATGTTGCCCCACGGCACCCGGTTGGGGTCCGCGGCCAGGCCGCGGCTGACCAGGGCGAGCAGGTGGATGCCGAGCGCGATGACGGTGAGCAGGAAGCCGAGTCGACCGAGGAACGCCACCCGGTGCGTGGGCTCGGGCGCGATGCCGCCGGTCGCGACCGCGACGCCGCCACTGTCCTCGGCCCTGTCTTCGGCCGTGGCGGCGACCGACGCCTCGGTCACCCGCTCGCGCAGCGCGGCCCACTCGGCCAGGTGGATCAGCAGGGCCAGGAAGTAGACCACTCCGGCCGCGGCGATCGCCTGGTCGCTCAGGTCGCCCCAGGCGCCGTTGCTCATGCCGTCTCCGTTCGTCGCAGCTCAGCCACGATCTCGTCGAGGATCTCCGCCATCTCGCCGTTGCCGGACCGGTCCAGCGCGGCGACCTCGACCATTGTGCCCGCACCCTCGCGGCGGACTTTGACCCAGACCCGTCGGGGCCGAATGAACAGCGAGCCCAGCAGCCCGATCAACGCGAGCACCACTCCCCCGAGCGTTACCTCCTTGCCAGGGGTCTGGCTGATCTGGATCCGGGTCCAGGGCTGCACACCCTCGAACTCGATCGAGCCCAGCCCGTCGGGAAGGTCCACGGTCTGTCCGGGTTGGATGTCGACCCGGAAGGGCTTGCCGTCCGGCTGCTTCACCTGCTGAGCACTGGACTTGTCGAGGACGTAGACCGACTGCGCGGCGCCGGAGTCGAGTCCCAGGTCGCCGGTGTAGACGAGCATCGAGAGCGTGGGGTTCTTGTCGTCGCCCATCACCGTGATCGGGTCGCCGTCGAGCATCAGGAACGTCGGATAGAACAGCCCCTCGAAGCCGATCTGGGCCGGGCGCGCGTCCGGCGCCTTGATCACCCCGAAGGACAGGAAGCTGGCGTCCTGCGGCAGGAAGACGGTGGGCCCGCTGTAGGCGACGTCGCCGTTGCCGTCACGCACCGTCACCACGGGCGCGTAGCCGTGACCGATCAAGAAGATGTCGGTGGCGCCGATCGAGAGCGGGTGGTTGACCCGGAGGTCGTAGGTCTGCCGGTCCGCATCGGGCGTCTCGCGGTAGCTGAGGTTGGCGTTGAAGGAGCGAGCCATGCCCTTGCGCGGCCCGGAGTCCAGCCACTCCACGTCGAACTGGTCGACGCCGAACGAGAACGGCTCCATGTCCTCTGCGCGGAACAGGCTGCCCGGGGCGAAGTCGTCGTACTGCGTCAGGTTGTTGGAGAACTTCGACCCCTCGACCAGGATCACCCCGCCCTGGTAGCCGAACAGCCCACCGACCGCGAAGCCCACCAGCACGATCAGCACCGACACGTGGAAGACCAGGTTGCCGGCCTCGCGCAGGTAGCCGCGTTCGGCACTGACGGCCTCGTCGTCCGCCCCGGCGGTCCGCAGCCGGTACCCCCGACCGCGCAGCACTGCCCTCGCCCGCTCCAGGTGGGCGTCGACCGTCTGGTCGATGGTGTACGACGCGTGGTCGGGCAGCCGGCTCAGGTTCCGCGGTGCCGCCGGCGGCTCCGCGCGCAGGCCGCGCGCATAGACCAGGATCCGCGGGATGAAGCACCCCACCAGCGAGACCATCAGCAGCAGGTAGATCGCCGAGAACCACGCCGAGTCGTAGACCGAGAACAGGTCGAGCTTCTCGTAGATCGGGGTGAGGTCGGGGTGCTGCTCCTTCCAGCGGGTGGTGCCGAGGGAGTCGACGCTCTCCTGCGGGATCACCGATCCCGGTACGGCGGCCAGCGCGAGCAGCAGCAGCAGCACCAGCGCGGTGCGCATCGAGGTGAGCTGGCGCCAGGCCCAGCGCGCCAGCTCTCGAGGGTTCAGCTCTCCCGGGAGCCGCTGCTCGGTCTGACGGTCGGCTCCGCTCCCGCCGGGGGTGCTCATACGGGCACCTCGTAGTCGGAGACGAGGTGGATCTGCAGCCACTGGACGATCTCGGTCCACCAGCCGGTGAGCAGCAGGACCCCGACGGCGACCAGCATCAGCCCGCCGATCCGCATCACCAGCGCCTGATGGCGGCGGACGAAGGCCAGGGCGCCCAGGGTGCGTCGGTAGGCGAGCCCGGCGATCACGAACGGGATACCGAGCCCGAGGGCGTAGACGGCAGACAGCAGCGCCCCTCGCGCCGCGGTGCCGTCGGTGATCGTGAGCGCGAAGATCACGCCGTACGTCGGGCCGATGCAGGGGGTCCACCCGAGCGCGAAGATCGCGCCGATGAACGGCGCCGCGCCGAGCCCGACCGCCGGCACCTTGTGGATCCGCCACTCCCGCTGCAGCAGCGGCACGAACCCGGCGAAGACCAGCCCGAGCAGGATCAGCACCCCGCCCATCACCCGGGTGATCTCGTCCTGCCAGGTGAACAGCCACCGGGCCAGGCCGCCGGTGGTGGCGCCCAGGATCACGAAGATCACCGTGAAGCCGAGCACGAACAGCACCGAACCGAGCAGCATCCGGCCGCGGTGGTTCCCGGCCTCACCCGATGCGAGATCCGCACCGGAGAGACCGGTGGCGTAGGAGAGGTAGCCGGGCAGCAGCGGGATCACGCAGGGGGAGAAGAACGACACCAGCCCGGCCACCAGGGCGACCGGTATCGCGAGCGCGAGCGAGCCGTTCGCGGCCTGGCTCTGGAACCACTCACCCATCCTCGGCCGCGACCTCCTCGACCAGTTCCGCGAGCGTGGTCTTCGAGGGGATCGCGCCGCTGACCAGGGCCGCGACCCGGCCGCTGCGGTCGAGGACGAGCGTGGTGGGCGGCAGCCGCGGGGTGTAGCGGCCGAACTCGAGCAGGGTCTCGCCGCCTTCATCGTGGATCGAGGGGTAGGGCACCTCCTGGGTCCGCTCGAAGGCTCGAGCGGTGTCGGCCGACTCCCGGATGTTGATGCCGATGAACGTCGCATCCACCTCGGCCGCGGCCGCCACCAGCGCCGGCGTCTCACTACGGCACGGGGGGCACCACGATGCCCACACGTTCACCACGGTGACCCCGCCCTGGAAGTCGGCGAAGTCGATCTCCGCACCGTCGAGCGACATGCCGGTGATCTCGACCGGGTCCCCCCGATCCGGGATCGACACCTGGGTCACGGTGCCATCGCCCTCGATGTACTCGAGATCGCCGGTCCCGGACAGCCCACCGCACCCCGACAGGGCAAGTACGGCGAGCAGCAGGGCCAGGTGACGGACCGCAACCAGCGGACGGGTGGCGTTCAGGGCTTGTTCTCCTCGGGCGCGCCACCGGCCGAGAACGGCGCACTCTTGTCACCGCGAGGGATCAGGTCGCCCGCGGGCTCGCTGTAGGAGACCTGGGTGAGCCGGTCACCGACGAAGTGGAACGAGGTGAGCGAGCAGAGCGTGCACTGGCGCTTGCGCGGATCGTGCAGGAACGAGCGCTTCTCCACGTGCAGCCGGGTGGTCCAGATCGGCAGCTGATGGGAGACGATCACCGCCTCGTGGCCGGTGGCCGCCTCGCGAGCGTCGTGCACCGCCGCCATCATCCGACTCACGATGTCCTTGTAGGGCTCACCCCAGGACGGCTTCCAGGGGTTCCACAGGTGGCGCCACAGCCGCGGGTTGCGCAGCGCCTTGGCACCGCCGCCGAAGGACACCCCCTCGAACACGTTGGTCGACTCGAGCACCCGTTCGTCGAGGGTGACCTCCAGCCCGCGGGCCAGGGCCAGCGGTGCCGCGGTCTCCTGGGCGCGTTCGAGCGGCGAGGACCGAAGGTGGACGATGTCGCGGTCCTGGACCGCGCCGGCGACCCGCTCCGCCATCTGCCGACCGAGGTCGGAGAGGTGGAACCCGTCGCGACGGCCGTAGAGGACGCCGGCCGGGTTGTGCACCTCGCCGTGTCGCAGCAGGTGGACGATCGTGTCCGGCGTCATCGTGCTGCCGCCGCTGCGCGCGCGGCCCCGGGGAGCGCGTCGATGACGGTCTGCACGGCGCGGTCGTCGTGGGCCGAGGAGAGGAACCACGCCTCGTAGGCCGACGGCGGGAGATAGACACCGCCCTCGAGCATGGCGTGGAAGAACGCGGCGTACGCCGTCTGGTCGGTGCGCTGCGCGTCCTCGAAGTCGCGCACGGCACCCTCGGTGAGGAAGACCGAGAACATCGTCCCGGCCGACTGGATCACGTGGGGCACCCCGGCCTCGCTGAGGGCTGCCGCGGTCGCCGTCCGAATGGTCTCGCCCGCGGCGCTGAGGTGGTCGTAGACCTCGTCGGTGGCCAGCCGGAGCGTGGCCAGCCCGGCGGTCGTCGCGATCGGGTTCCCGGACAGGGTGCCGGCCTGGTAGACCGGCCCCTCCGGGCTGAGCAGCGACATCAGGTCGGCGCGGCCACCGAAGGCCGCTGCGGGGAACCCCCCTCCCATCACCTTGCCGAACGTCACCAGATCCGGGCGCCAGCCCTCGACCGCGCCATCCAGGCCCCACTGACCGGTGCGGCTGGCCCGGAACCCGGTCATCACCTCGTCGCTCACGAACAGCGCGCCGTGGGCCGCGCAGGTGGCGGCCAGGAACCCGTTGAAGCCGGGCTCGGGCGGGACCACGCCCATGTTGCCGGGAGCGGCCTCGGTGATCACGCAGGCGATCCGGTCGCCGTGCTCGGCGAAGACCTTCTCCACGGCCGCCCGGTCGTTGTAGGGCAGCACCAGGGTCAGCGCGGTCGACGACTCGGGAACACCCGGAGTACCAGGGACCGCGAACGTGGCCAGTCCGGACCCGGCGGCGGCCAGCAGCGCGTCGACGTGCCCGTGGTAGCAGCCCGCGAACTTCACGACCACGTCGCGACCGGTGGCGCCCCGGGCCAGCCGGATGGCCGACATGGTGGCCTCGGTGCCGGACGACACGAACCGCACCCGCTCGACGGGGGCGCGGGCGACGATCTCCTCGGCCAGCTCGACCTCGGGCACCGTGGGCGTGCCGTACGACGTTCCGCGGGCCACCGCAGCGGCCACTTCGCGCTGCACCTCCGGGTGGGCGTGCCCGAGCAGCATCGGTCCCCAGGAGCAGACCAGGTCGACGTACTCGTTGTCGTCGACGTCGGTCAGCCAGGCTCCGGCGGCGGATCGGATGAACCGCGGAGTGCCCCCGACCGCGGCGAACGCCCGCACCGGCGAGTTCACTCCCCCGGGCGTGACCGCGCGCGCTCGGTCGAACAGAGCGCGCGACTTCTCGTCGGGACGGGGGGTCACCGGCTCATTGTCCCCGAGGCCCGGAACCTGGCTGCCACCGGGCGGGATCGTTGGGCAGATCAGGAGGGGGCGAGGTATTTTGGCACCCAGACGACTAGGTCGCACCCACCGTAACCTCGGCGCGGCGCGACTCGTTGAACCGGTTGCGCGCACCAGCGCGACGGCTATGGGGAGTCCGGGGAGCCAGCCAGGCGCACGACAAGCGCAGTACAAGGGGAGAGATGTCCACGAAGCGATTCGGTCGCATTCAAAAGGCCGCGGCGGTTGTGCCGCTGGCCCTGCTGTCGGCCGCCTGGACCGCGAGTCTGGCCGGCGTCGGAGCAGCACCCGCGGCCGTGTCGAGCCCCGGTAGCGGCGACCAGACACTCCCCGACGGCACCAGCGTGCCGAGCCAGGCGATCGAAGCCCCGGCATCGGTGTCCGACCCCGACGAAGCGGGCGAGGGCGACCACGGCAACGCCGAGCAGATCCTGGCCACCTCCTCCGCCAACGGCATTCCGTCCTCGGCGCTCGCGGCCTACCAGCGCGCAGAGACCGTGATCAACTCCGCCGACAAGTCCTGCAACCTGACCTGGCAGCTGATCGCTGCGATCGGTCGGGTCGAGTCCAACCACGGTCGCTTCGGCGGCAACGCGCTCGACGACCAGGGCGTGGCCCAGCCCGGCATCTACGGCATCGCGCTCGACGGAACCCAGCGGACCTCGGTGATCCGCGACACCGACGCCGGCCAGCTCGACAACGACACCGAGTACGACCGCGCCGTCGGCCCGATGCAGTTCATCCCGTCCACCTGGTCGGTGGTTGGCGTGGACGCCGACAACGACGGCCAGCGCAACCCGCAGGACATCGACGACGCGGCGCTCGCGACCGCGGTCTACCTCTGCTCGGGTGACAACGACCTTTCCGAGGTGTCCGGCCAGCGGGCCTCGGTCTACCGCTACAACCACTCCACGTCGTACGTGAACCTGGTGCTGCGGATCATGAACAACTACCTGGCCGGCGACTTCATGAGCGTGCCCGACGGAACCACCGCCGCGGGCTACCTCGTGCCCCAGCCGCCGCGGGTCGCGAACCCGCCCTACAACACCGGCAACAACCAGGGCGACGACGACTCCACGATCAAAGCCGCACCCCCGGCCCCGGAGGGTGACGACGCCGGCGATGACGGCGGCGACGACAAGGGCGGCAACTCCGGCGGCAACAACGGCGGCAACAACCCGCTGCCGCCGGTCACCGTCCCGCCGCTCCCCTCCACCGACGTGGAGCCCCTCGACGAGGTGCTGACCCTGGCCCAGGCGATCGTCCAGTGCACCCTCGACGGCATCAGCCAGCTCGACGTCAAGGACTGGAACAAGTGCATCAAGGACTACACCAACCCGTGATCCATGGTTCGGCCGTCGAGTAGTCCTAGCGGAGGAGCGCTGCGGCCTCGGTGGCCCAGTAGGTCAAGATCACGTCGGCACCGGCGCGCCGGATCGAGGTGAGGGTCTCCAGGATCGCGGCCTCTCGGTCGATCCAACCGTTGGCGGCGGCGGCCTCGACCATGGCGTACTCGCCGGAGACGTGGTACGCCGCCACCGGTACGTCGACCGCCTCGCGCACCCCGCGCAGCACGTCGAGGTAGGGCAGGGCGGGCTTCACCATCACGATGTCGGCGCCTTCGGCAACGTCGAGCAGCGCCTCGCGCACGCCTTCGCGGGCGTTGGCCGGATCCTGCTGGTAGCTGCGCCGGTCGCCGACCAGCGACGAGTCGACGGCCTCGCGGAACGGACCGAAGAACGCCGAGGCGTACTTGGCGGAGTAGGCGAGGATCGCGACGTCGGTGTGTCCGGCCCCGTCGAGCGCGCCCCTGATCGCGGCGACCTGGCCGTCCATCATCCCGCTCGGCCCGACCATCTGCACGCCGGCCGCGGCCTGGGCGAGGGCCATCTCGGCGTAGGCCTCGAGGGTGGCGTCGTTGTCGACCCGGCCGTCGGCGGTGAGTACGCCGCAGTGGCCGTGGTCGGTGAACTCGTCGAGGCAGAGGTCGCTCATCACGGTGAGCGCATCGCCCACCTCGGCGACCACGTCGGCGATCGCGACGTTGAGGATCCCGTCGGGATCGATCCCACCGGAGCCGACGGCGTCCTTGGTCTCGGGAATGCCGAACAGCATCACCCCGCCCAGCCCGGCCGCGGCGGCCTCCGCCGCCGCCTTCACCAGGGTGTCTCGGGTGTGCTGGAGGACCCCGGGCATCGAGGCGATCGGCCGGGGCTCGGCGAGCCCTTCGCGGACGAAGAGCGGCAGCACCAGCTGCCGCGCCTCGACCGAGGTCTCGGCGACCAGCCGTCGGAGCGCAGGCGTGCTCCGCAGCCGGCGGGGCCGGACGACGGGCCGCTCGACGGTCATCGCGAGGAGGCCGACTTCCGGCGCCCGGTGGACTTGCGGGCCGAGGGCTTGGTGACCGGCTCGCCGGCCTCGAGCATCGCCAGCCGGCGCGCGCCGCCGAAGTCGGCAAGGGCGTCGACGAGCAGGTCGACGTCGGGCTTCGGAGCGAGTACGTCGACCCGGAGGCCGTGCTCCTCGGCGGTCTTGGCCGTGGCCGGACCGATCACCGCGATGATCGTCGAGGCGTGCGGCTTGCCGGCGATGCCGACCAGATTGCGCACCGTCGACGACGAGGTGAACACGACCGCGTCGAACCGGCCGGTCTTGATCGCGTCTCGGGTCGGCGCCGGCGGTGGTGTGGCCCGCACGGTGCGGTAGGCCGTCACGTCGTCGCACTCCCAGCCCAGGTCGATCAAGCCGGCCACGAGGTTCTCGGTGGCGATGTCGGCCCGCGGCAGGAACACCCGGTTGATCGGGTCGAGCAGCTCGTCGTACTCGGGCCAGTCGGCCAGCAACCCGGCCGCCGACTGCTCCCCGGAGGGCACCAGGTCGGCGCGCAGGCCCCAGTCGCCGATCGCGGCTGCGGTCTTGTCGCCCACCGCAGCGATCTTGAGGCCGGAGAACGCGCGGGCATCGAGGCCGTACTCCTCGAACTTCTCGCGCACCGCCTTCACCGCGTTGACCGAGGTGAACGCGATCCACTCGTAGCGGCCCTCGACCAGGCCACGCACGGCCTTGTCCATCTGCAGCGGGTTGCGCGGCGGCTCGACCGAGATGGTCGGCACCTCCTCGGGCACCGCGCCGTAGCCGCGCAGCCTGATGGACAGCGAGGCCGCCTGCTCCTTGGTGCGGGGCACCAGCACCCGCCAGCCGAACAGCGGCTTGGTCTCGAACCACGACAGCGTCTCGCGCAGGTCGACGACCTTGCCGACCACGGTGATCGCCGGGGGCGCCATCCGGGCCGAGCGGGCGTCGGCGGCGATGTGCTCGAGCGTGGAGGTGACCGTGGCCTGATCGGTGGTGGTGCCGAGCCGAGTCATCGCCACCGGGGTGTCGGCGGCGCGGCCGGCCGCGACCAGCGCCTTGGCGATGTCGCCGATCTGGCCGACGGCCGAGAGCAGCACCAGGGTGCGGTTGTCGGCGTACTGAGACCAGTCGATCCGGTCACCGCAGGTCACCACGGACACCTCGCGGTTGTCCTTGGTGGTCAGCGGGATGCCCGCGTAGGCCGGCACCGAGGCCACCGAGGAGACCCCAGGAACGATCTCGAAGCCGATGCCGGCCTTGGCCACCGCCTGCGCTTCCTCCGGGCCGGAGGCGTAGAGGAACGGGTCGCCGGCCATCAGCCGCACCACCCGCAGCCCGCGCTTGGCGTGTCGGACGACGACCTTGGCCCGGGCCGCGTGGGTCAGCGGCTGACCGTCCTCGCCGAAGCCACCGTCGACGAACTCGGGTCCGGGGACCTCGTCGCCCGGTTCCTCGCTGTCGGCCTCACCCTCGTCCTCGACCGGCTCCGGGATGCCGAGCACGGTCCGGACGAGCTGCGGGTGCTCGGGGGCCTCGGTCACGACCACGTCGGCCTGCCGGAGCAGGTCGACCGCGCGCACCGTCAGCAGGTCGGGGTCTCCTGGACCGCTCCCCACGAACGACACCCAGGCCATTGCGAGCCGGTCGGATGCCTTGCTGGTCTTGCCTCGCGTCATGCGTTCTGCACCTTTGCTGGTTGTGCTGGTTCCACGCTGTCGAGTTGTCCTGCCCCATCGGCGAGCATTTCCTTCGCCAGTCGGGTTCCGACGTCGACCGCGTCGGCTGGGTTTCCTGATGCTGACCTACGCACCGAGAGCGTCCCGTCGAGTGAGAGCGCCACTGCTCGCACCCAGATCTCTTCTCCGTCGTCGCCTTCCGCCACCTCGGCCATCGCGCCGATCGGGGCCGAGCACCCACCCTCGAGGGTGGAGAGCACGGCCCGCTCCGCGGCCGTCGTGGCCCGGGACCGGGGATCGTCGAGCCGAGCGAGGTCGCCCGCCAGCTCGTCGCCGGCACGGCACTCCACCGCAAGCGCACCCTGCCCGGGAGCGGGCAACATCTGCAGCGGGTCGAGCACCTCGGTGACCTCATCGAGTCGATCGATCCGGGCCAATCCGGCCCGAGCGAGGACGACGGCGTCGTATTCGCCGGAACGGACTTTCCCGATCCTGGTATCGACGTTCCCACGAACCGCGACCACGTCCAAACCGAGGCCGAGGGCGTGCAGCTGAGCAGCGCGCCGGGGCGAGCCGGTGCCGACGCGGCTGCCGTCGGGCAGCTCGCCCAGGGTGAGCCCGTCGCGTGCGACCACCGCGTCGCGGGGGTCCTCACGCTGGGGCACGGCGATCAGCGTGATCCCGTCGGCAGGACGGGTGGGGAGGTCCTTGAGGGAGTGCACGGCTACGTCGATGCGGTGGTCGAGCAGCGCCTCGCGCAGGGCGTTGACGAACACCCCGGTGGCGGCGCCGACCAGCGAGCCGCCGGCGTCCTGGCTCAGGTCGCCCTCGGTGGTGATCTCCACGAGCTCGGTCTCCCGGCCGAGGTGCTCGCGGACGAGCGCCGCCACCAGTTCGGCCTGGGTCGTGGCCAGCAGGGAGCGGCGGGTGCCGATCCGGACGGGGGCGGTCATCCGAGCCCCTCCGGACGGGTGACCGCGTCGACGGCCTCCGGGTCGAGCGCGAACAGCTCGGCCAGGGCGGCGGCGTAGGAGACGGCCCCGTGCTCGTTGGCGAGCTCCTTCACCCGGACCGTGGGCTCGTGCAGCAGCTTGTCGGCGACCCGGCGTACGGCGTAGCGGATCTCGGCCAGTTCGGCGTCGTCCAGGCCGGGCAGCCGGCCCTCGAGCCGGGACATCTCGGCGTCGACGACCGCGGTGGCCATCGAGCGCAGGGCGACGACGGTGGGGGTGACGCTGGCCTGGCGGCGGGCCGCGAGGAACGCGGTGACCTCTTCGCCGACGATGCGGCGCACTTCGAGCACCTCACGGCCGGCTTCGCTCTGGTGCAGCGCGTCCGCGAGCTGGGCCAGCCCGATCAGGGTGACCCCGGGGAGCGAGGCCACCGCGGGGTCGACATCGTGGGGCAGCGCGATGTCGATCACCGAGAGCGGGCGGTCGCCGCTGCGCGACTCGGCCAGCATCTCGCGGCTGATCAGGGTGCCGGTGGCGCCGGTGCAGGTGATCAGGATGTCGGCGGCGGTCAGCTCGCCGCGCAGATCGGGCAGGGCCACGGCGCGAGCGCCGTACTCGGTCGCCAGTCGGTCCGCGCGGCCCGCCGTACGGTTGACGACGCTGACCCGGCCGGCGCCCAACCGGGCCACCGTGGCGGTCGCGAGGCCGGCCATCGCACCCGCCCCGACCACCACGACGGTCTTGCCCTCGACCGAGCCGACGCTCGCCTCGGACCGCTCGAGCGCGGCGGTCACCAGCGACGGCGCCACCTGGTCGATGCCGGTCTCGGCCCGGGACCGCTTGCCGACCCGCAACGCCTGCTGGAAGAGCACGTTGAGCGCAGGGCCGACGGTGCCCAGCTCCTGACCCAGCCGGAGCGCCTCGCGGGTCTGGCCGAGGATCTGGCCCTCGCCGACGGCCATCGAGTCCAGGCCGGCCGCGACGTGAAACAGGTGCGAGACGGCGGCATCGTCGTAGTGGACGTAGAGGTGCGGAAGCATCGCCTCGGTCGCGGCGCCGGCGCGCTCGACGAGCAGCCGCGAGAGAGACTCGACGCTGCCGTGGAAGCGGTCGACCTCGGTGTAGATCTCGACCCGGTTGCAGGTGGCGATCACGGTGGCCTCGGCGACGTGCTCGCACGCGGCCGCGGTGCTGATGAGCTTGTGGACGCCGTCGTCGTCGAGCGCCACCAGCTCGAGCAGCGAGACCGGTGCGGAGTTGTGGGAGATGCCGACGACGAGGACGCTCACTGCGCACCACCCATGACCTGCGCCTTGCGCTGCTCGTGGAACGCGAGGATCTGCAGCTCGATCGAGAGGTCGACCTTGCGTACGTCGACCCCGTCGGGAACGGCGATCACGCTCGGCGCGAAGTTGAGGATGCTGGTGATCCCGCAGGCCACCATCCGATCGGCGACGTCCTGGGCGGCGATCGCCGGGGTCGCGATCACGCCGATCGCGACATCGCGCTCGCTGACGATCGTCTCCAGGTCGTCGAACGGACGGACATCGACACCGGCCACCGCCTCGCCCGCGCGCGCCGGGTCAGCATCGAGCAGCGCCACCACGCTGAAGCCGCGGCTGCGGAAGCCCGAGTAGTTGGCCAGGGCGTGCCCGAGGTTGCCGATCCCGACGATCACCACCGGCCAGTCCTGGGTCACGCCGATCTCGCGGGCGATCTGGTAGCTGAGGTACTCGACGTCGTAGCCGACCCCGCGGGTGCCGTAGCTCCCGAGGTAGGAGAGGTCCTTGCGCAGCTTGGCGCTGTTGACCCCGGCCGCCACCGCCAGGTCCTCGCTCGAGCAGGTACTGGTACCGGCGTCGCTGAGCGTGGTCAAAGCCCGCAGGTAGACGGGCAGGCGGGCGACCGTAGCCTCGGGAATGTCCCGGGCGGTCTCGCTCGACTGGCGTGCGGTCACAGTTCTGTCGCTTTCCAGCCGCATACTGCGTTTCTCGGCGGAGGGCACCGGCATGCGGCCCGCTCACTCTAAGAGTTTGTGAACGCGAGAACAAAATGGCGGCGGCGGCCGCATGTTACTGACCGTTGTGCTGTCCACCTGACAGTCCTAACGGTCAGGTGGAAGTGTCAACGGTCAGTAACATCCGCGGCGAGGGCCGAACGCAGGCGGTCCTCGGACACCCGCCAGAAGTCGTGCTGCCGCCCGTCGACGAAGGTGACCGGGATCTCCTCAGTGAACCGCCGGGTGAGCTCGGGATCCTCGTCGATGGAGACCTCGTCGTACTGCTCACCGAGGTCGGCACAGACGCGTTCGATCACCTCGCGGGCCACGTCGCACAGGTGGCAGCCCGGTCGGGTGTAGAGGGTGATGCGTGCGG
Organism: uncultured Actinomycetota bacterium; assembly: GCA_963827185.1. Classification (GTDB taxonomy): domain Bacteria; phylum Actinomycetota; class Actinomycetes; order Propionibacteriales; family Nocardioidaceae; genus Nocardioides. The sequence goes on along the minus strand of CAWGZQ010000006.1, from coordinate 655,127 downwards.
TCATCAGGTCAGTCGATGAGGCCGAGGGCCTTGCGCCGCTCGGCGCTGCGCAGCCGGCCCTTCTGCACCTTGCCGGTGACGGTGAGCGGGAGCTCGTCGACGACCTCGATCCGGCTCGGCTGCTTGAACCTGGCCAGGCGCTCCTCGCACCTCGCGCGTACGGCGTCCGCGACCACGTCCGCGTCGCCGATGGCCACGACGTAGGCGACCACGGCCTCGCCCGTCTCTGCGTCGTCGACGCCGATGACCGCCGTCTCCTGGACGCCGCGCACCTCTCGGATCACGTCCTCGACCTCGGTCGGATAGACGTTGAAGCCCGAGACGATGACCAGCTCCTTGATCCGGTCGACCAGGAACAGGTCTCCGGAGCGGTCGAGGAACCCGACGTCTCCCGTCGACCACCACCCCTCCGCGTCCGGGCCGTCGGCACCATCGGGCCAGTAGCCGCTGAACAGGTTGGCGCCCTTGATCTGGATCTCGCCCGGGTCGTCGACGGCATCGCCGGACAGGGGACGGCCGGTCTCACCGACCAGCCGGATCTCGACGCCGTCCAGTGCGGCCCCGACCGACCCGGTCTGGAGCTGCTCCGACTGCAGCGTGCTGGTGACCACCGGCGCGGCCTCGGTCAGCCCGAAACCCTGGTGGATCGGGATCCCGGTGCGGGCGCTGAACTCCTCGATGACCTCGGTGGACAGCGGTGCCGAGCCGGAGAGGATCAGCCGGACCGGTCCGAGCCGCTCCTCGAGGCCGTCGATCTCCCGCCAGTAGCCAAACACCGGTGGGGCCACCGGCACCACGCTGCAGGCCTCGTCCTCGATCAGGTCGAGGGTGCCCTGGGGGTCGAAGCGCTCGGCGAGCACCAGCTTGGCCCGGTGCCGGAGCACGCCACCCAGGACGGCGTTCAGCCCGTAGACGTGGAACAGCGGCAGCACGCACAGCACGACGTCGTCGCCGTGCATCATCGGCGGTTCTACCGCCGCGACCTGCTCGATGTTGGCGAGCAGCGCCCGGTGGCTGAGCATCGCGGCACGCGGCCGGCCGGTGGTGCCACTGGTGTAGAGGAGGCAGGCCAGCTTCTCGGGATCGGGGAGCGGCGGGATCTCGCGGGGTTGCTCGGAGCGCAGCCGGTCATGGGCGAGCTCGCCGTCGGCCGGCGGCACGCCGACCGTGACGATGCGGGCCTGCGCGGCCCGGGCCAGGACCTCGGGGTCCCAGCCCTCCTCGATGCCTGCCAGCGCCTGGTTGAGCAGCCGAAGCCCCTCACGGACCGGCTCGACGCTCGTCTCGTCGACCACCACCAGCCGCGCCCCTGAGTCGGCGATCATCCGGGCGAGCTCGAACGGGCTGGCGCCCGGATTGACGGGTACGGCGACAGCCTGGGCGCGCAGCACGCCGAGATAGGTGGTCACGAACTCGATCCGGTTGCCGGTCGCGATCATCACCCGATAGCCCGCGACCACGCCGGTCTCGCCCAGCCCGGTGGCGATCCGGCGGACGTCGTCCTCGAGCTGGGCCCAGGTCAGGCTGCGGCCCTCCGCCTCGACGACCGCGAGCTTGTCGGACTGCTCGGCAGCGGCTTCACGAACCAGTGCGGTGAGGTCCAGAGCCGATGGCATGCGGGGCATCCTACGCAGCGGCCGCGCTCTGCGGGGCGGCATCAGGCGCGCCGTACCCTGACTGGATGAACGCCCCGCCCGATCGTCCCCGCCGGCCGCCGAATCTGCGCCAGCGCTCGACCCTCGCGGGCGAGGCGGCGGCCGCGGCGGCCGAGGTCGAGCGGGCGCTGGACACTCCGGCCGACAACACCTCGGCTGCGTTCTTCGACGTCGACAACACGGTGATGCAGGGCGCCAGCATCTTTCACCTCGCCAAGGGTCTGCACCGCCGCAACTTCTTCACGACGCGCGACATCCTCGGTGCGGTCTGGAAGCAGGCCTACTTCCGCGTGGTCGGCGTCGAGGATCCCGACCACATCGCCGAGACCCGGGCCTCTGCACTGAGCTTCATCAAGGGCCACACGGTCCGCGAGCTCGAGGAGCTCGGCGAGGAGATCTTCGACGAAGGGATGGCGCACCGGATCTGGCCGGGCACCCGGGCACTCGCCCAGCTCCACCTCGACCAGGGGCAGCGGGTCTGGCTGGTGACCGCAGCACCGATCGAGATCGCCCGGATCATCGCCCGCCGGCTCGGGCTGACCGGCGCGATGGGCACGGTCTCCGAGCACGTCGACGGCGTCTACACCGGCCAGCTGGTCGGCGACCTGCTGCACGGGCCCGCGAAGGCGGAGGCGATCAAGGCGTTGGCCGCCCGGGAAGGTCTCGACCTGGCGCGGTGCTCGGCGTACTCCGACTCGGCCAACGACCTTCCGATGCTCGAGCTGGTCGGCGATCCCTGTGCGATCAATCCGGACGCGAAGCTTCGGTCCCGCGCCCGGGCGGAGGGCTGGCGGATCCGCGACTACCGCACCGGCCGCAAGGCGGCCAGGATCGGATTGTTGATGGGCGCCACCGCCGGCGCCGTCAGCGGCACGGTCGCCGCGGGAGTCGCGCTGCGCGGTCGGCGCCGCTAGCGCTACTGGTCTGGACCATTTACCTGCCGGGGTATCAATTGCGGGAACCTGTTCCGAGCCGCCGGGATCCCGCATACGATTCTGGCTTGGCTCAGGAGGGGGACAGCCCGGGAGGGCGCTGATCACATGGCTTGGGATCCACGTGAGGTGACGCGAGGCCTATCGGGCCTTCGTGATGCTGTCGCGCGCCTCCTCCTCGCCGAGGCTCTCCACCCGGCGCCGCTGCTCGCGGTCGCCGCGGGCATCGGGCCCGAGATGCTCCCCAGCAAGGCCGTCACGGGCAAGGCCGTCACGAGCACGGGCGAGCCCCCCGTCGGTGGACCCGACGGCTACAACGACGCCGACATGGCGGCCTCCTCGGAGGAGTCCGAGGCCGAGCGCCACCGGCTGATCGCGCTGGTCGAGCTCGCTCGCAAGGGCGACGCCGACGCGTTCGGCATGCTCTACGACCACTACCAGTCCTCGGTCTACCGGTTCCTCTTCTACCGGACCCGCTCCAGCACGCTGGCCGAGGACCTGACCTCGGAGACGTTCTTCCGGGCGCTGCGGAGCATGACCAACTTCCGCTGGCAGGGCAAGGACTTCGGCGCCTGGCTGATGACCATCGCCCGCAACCTGGCCACCGATCACTTCAAGGCGGGCCGCACCCGGCTGGAGATGACCACCGAGGACATGGGTGCGCACGACGACTCGACCGAAGGGCCGGAGTCACAGGTGCTCGCGAGCCTGACCAACGAGGTGCTGCTCACCGCATTGACCCAGCTGCCCGATGAGCAGCGCGACTGCCTGGTGATGCGATTCCTGCAGGGCATGAGCATCTCCGAGACCGCGAGCGTCCTGGCGCGCAGCGATGGGGCGGTCAAGCAGCTCCAGCTCCGCGGCGTACGCAACCTGGCGAAGCTGATGCCCGAAGGGATCAGGGGGTGACCGGCCCGATGAGCGAACCCACCGATCGCGCCGTAACCTCACGCCCGGGCACCTCGTTGCACCTAGTGACAGCGGCAACCAGCACAGGACGGAAGCGATGAGCCCCGTGTTCGCGGCGCGACGACGCGTCGAGGAGTTCCAGTCGATGGTCGAGGGCGCCTCGACCGATCGCGGCACTGATGCGCGGCTGGCCGACTTCCTCGAGCTGGTCGAAAACCTCCGCGAACTGCCACAGGTCAACGCCCGACCCGGGTTCGTCCTCGACCTGCGCGAGCAGCTCCTCGACGAGGCCCGGACCATCGCCCGCACCGGCAAGGGTGTCGAGGCCGCCGCCCGGCTCACCGTCGTACGCTCCACCACCGAACGGCGCCGCGAGCGCCGGGTGGCCGCCGCCATCAGCGGTCTGGCCCTGGTCGGCGCGAGCACCGGCATGTCCGTGGCCTCGCAGAGCGCACTTCCCGGAGACGCGCTGTACCCCCTGAAGCGCGCCATCGAGAACGCCCAAACCGGCGTGCAGGCCGACGGCGACGACAAGGGCAAGTCGCTGCTCGCGAATGCGTCGGGTCGACTCGACGAGGTTGACCAGCTCAGCCGCGAGAGCGACGACGCCGAGACCATCTCGCAGACCCTGCAGACCTTCACCGACCAGGCCAACGAGGCGTCCGAGCTGCTGCTCTCCGACTACGCCGAAACCGGCCAGCAGGCCTCGGTCGAGGAGCTCCGCGACTTCACGGCCGACAGCATGGCCACCCTCACCGCCCTGCAGTCCCTGGTCCCCGAGGACGCCCGGGCCTCGCTGATCCAGGCGGCCCAGACGCTGACCCAGATCGACCAGCAGGCCCTGCTGGCCTGCCCGAGCTGCGGCCCGGCCCTGATCACCGAGATCCCGTCGTTCACCAACGTCGCGCTCACCGACCTGCTCAGCTCGGTCACCCAAGCCGTGTCCACGACCCCCTCGGAGCCGGCCAAGCCGAAGCGTCCGACTGGCTCGACCGAAGGTTCTGACGAGGTCGACGGCCCCGTCGTCGGACCGGTCGAGGGACCCACCGGCAAGCCCGGCAAGGACTCCACCGACAAGCCTGGCCTGATCGGCAAGACCATCGACGCGGTGACCGGCAAGGACGACGGCAAGAAAAAGAAGAAGAAGAGCAAGCTGCTGACCGGTGCGACCGACACGCTGGCCGGCCTGCTCGGCGGCGTTCTCGGCGGCGGCAAGTAGCTAGCGGAAGACCGACTGCCGCTTCATCAGCAACGAGTACAGCGTCTGCTGGATCGTTTCGCGTACCTGGTCGGTGACGTTGAAGACGAGCATCGGATCGTCGGAGGCGACCTCGTCGTAGTCGTCAGTGCGGATCGGCTCGCCGAACTCCAGCAGCCACTTCGACGGCAGCGGCACCAGGCCGAGCGGCCCGAGCAACGGGAAGAACGGCGTGATCGGGATGTAGGGAACCCCGAGCAGGCGGGCCAGCGCGGGGACGTTGCCGACCAGCGGGTAGATCTCCTCGGCACCGACGACCGCCAGCGGGATGATGGGTACGCCGGTGCGTAGCGCCGCGGACACGAAGCCGCCCCGGCCAAAACGCTGCAGCTTGTAGCGGTCGGAGTAGGCCTTGCCGATGCCCTTGAAGCCTTCGGGCCACACACCGACCAGCTCCCCGCCGGTCAGCATCCGCTCGGCGTCTTCGTTGCAGGCCATGGTGGCGCCGCCCTTGCGGGCCAGCGCGCTGACGATCGGCATCCGAAACACCAGGTCGGCACCCAGCGGACGCAGGTGACGCCCGGTCCGGTCGTGGATGGCGGTGATCGTCATCAGGCCGTCGACCGGGATCGTCCCGGAGTGGTTGGAGACCACGAGGGCGCCACCCTCGGCGGGGATGTTCTCGGCGCCGATCACCTCGACCCGGAACCACTTGTCGGCGATCGGGCGCAGGGCCGCGATGAAGAACCGCTGGGTGATCTCCGCATCGAAGCCGTACTCGTCAACGACGTAATCGCCGGTCACCCGGCGGCGCAGGAAGGCCAGGAACGCCGCGAGCTGCGGCTCCCACTGAGGACCGAAGACTTCGCGTGCGGCGTGTTGGAACGCGGCCAGCCAGTCGCCCGTGGGAATGCCGGCCAGTGGATGCCGCTCCCGAGTCGTGGTCGGGGCGCGTTCGGTCGCGGCGACGGGCTGCTCGATGACAGCCTCGCTGACCGCCTCCTTCGCGGCAGGCTTCTCCTTGGCCGGCGTCCGCGGTGTGGCCTTGGCGTTGGGTGCCAACCCCCGGGCGGCGGACGACGGCTGCTTGCCGGTCCCTCTGCCCGGGCGGCCACGCGTGCCGATCGGGATGATCTCCGCGTCACCCACGGGTGCCACCTCCCAGCGCCTCAGGTCCGACCAACTGTGCCTCGAGCGCGGCGAGCACGCGCTCGGTGCGGCCACCGGTAGGCGGCAGCAGAGCGGCGAAGTCGGCGAACGCCTCGGCCGTGGTGTACGCCGGTTCGAAGCCGAGGTCGGACCGCATCCGCGTGGTGTCGACGCCCCGCCCGTAGGTCAGGAACGCCATCTGCTCGGGCGAGAAGTCGGCCAACCGGGCCGAGCGCAGCCCCGATCCGACGCCACCGACCGCGAAACCCGGCAAGGGGATCGAGGGGCGCTGCAGCCGGCGGATCGCCTGGGACAGCATCAGGATGCCGTCGCCGGCAACGTTGAAGGTGCCGGGCACGTCGTTGACGACCGCGTGCTGCAGCACCGAGAACAGGTCGTTCTGGTGCAGGAACTGCAGGCGAGCGTCGAAGCCGAGCACTTTCGGGATCATCGGGAGCCGGAAGTACGAGGTGATCGGGCTGGTGACGTGCGGGCCGATGACGTTGGCGCAACGCAGCTGCGTGACCCGGCAGTCGGGGCGACGGCGGGCAAAGCCGCGCACGTAGCCCTCGATCTCGGCGACGTCCTTGGCATAGCCCGCCTTCGGCGCGCGGCGGGGCTCCATGTCCTCGGTGAACATCGCGGGGTCGCGGTTGCTCGCGCCGTAGACGGTCGTCGTGGACTTCACGATGAGGTGCTCCAGCCCGGGCGCCTTCTGGCACGCAGCGAGGAGCTGCATCGTGCCGATGACGTTGAGCTCTTTCATCGTGCTGCGGCCACCGGCGCTGCCGGGGGTCGCGATCACGCTCATGTGGACGACGGTGTCGACGTCCTCCTTGGCCAGGACCTTCGCGATCACCGGGGTGCGGATGTCGGCGCGGACGAAGCTCACGTCGCCGATGTCGCCTCGCGGTGGTACGACGTCGACCCCGATCACCCTGCCGACGGCCGGGTGCGCGGCCAGGGCGCGCGCGAACCGGCGCCCGAGGTCCCGGGAGACCCCGGTGACCAGGACGACCTTGCCGCTGCGGCTGACCATGTCGGTGGGGAGGGGTCCGGCCGGCGCTACTTGCCGAGCTTGCGACGCTGAACGCGCGTCTTCTTCAGCAGCTTGCGGTGCTTCTTCTTGGCCATACGCTTGCGCCGCTTCTTGATGACTGAACCCACAGGGCTGACCTCTCCGAACAACTGGACGTCCGCCGGAGACGTCCGGAAGACGCGGCCCAGCCTAACGGCGAGGGGTGCGAGGCGCGGAATCGAGCGGTATGAAGTCCACCACTCGGGTCGAGTTTGATCGGGTGCAAATCACCGCTTAACCGGTGAATCTGACCCTTCTGTCACGAAGTTTCGTACAAGAACCGGCAGATTCGCCGCATAACCGGTGAATCTTCCCACCCCGATGAACCACCCGCGGGAGCGACCTCAGCCAGCGTTGTAGAAGCTCTTGCGGAGGTACTCGTCCACGTCATCCTCGGTGACCCGGAAGGAGCGACCGACGCGGACGGCTGGCAGCTCGCCGCCGTGCACCAGGCGGTAGACGGTCATCTTGGAGACCCGCATCATCGCGGCCACCTCGGCAACTGTGAGGAACTTCGGGTCCGAGAGGTCTCCGGATGAGTTCGTAGCCATCACGCACCACACTTTCCTCGGCGCGCGGCACCGGCTTCCCCACCGGTGTCACACGCGCGCTTCGTTGGTGAGAATAGGGCCTGGAGTGACTCATGGGGAAGAGGCGGTCAAAAGTTAACTATGAGGATCCGGCGCGTCGCTTGCGACGGTGATCCCGGCAGCGCATTCCGGCAGCACATCACGGCAGCGGGTCGAGGCCGTGGAGCGGGAAGACCGCGGTCCGGGTGCTGTGCACCTGGCGATCGAGCCAGGAGCTGGGGTCGTAGCCCTCCTCCCAGGGTCGGTACGTCGGTTCCCGCCCGTCCGTGAGCCGGCTCGGTCCCGCCACCCCCAGGGTCTCCCGGACGTGCTCGGTCCAGCCGCCGGGGATCGCGGTCTCCGGGTCCAGGGGGCGACCCGCGACCGTCGCGAGCAGGTGGGTCCACGCCCGCGGGACCACCTGGACGAGCGCGTAGCCGCCGCCACCGGTGGCGACCCAGCGGCCACCACTCACCTCGTGGGCGAGCCCGTGCAGCGCTTGGTACGCCGCGCGCTGACCGTCGATGCTCAGCATCAGGTCCGCGAGCGGGTCCTCGGCATGCGAGTCGCAGCCGTGCTGGGTCACCAGGATCTCCGGCGCGAACTCCCGGACCAGCGCCGGCACCACAGCGTGAAACGCTCGCAGCCAGCCGGCATCACCGGTGCCGGGCGGCAGCGCGACGTTGACCGCCGTACCCTCCGCGTCGGGGCCGCCGGTGTCCTCCGCGAAGCCGGTTCCGGGGAACAGGAACTGTCCGGACTCGTGCAGCGAGATCGTCAGCACCCGCGGGTCGTCCCAGAAGATCGCCTCGACACCGTCGCCGTGGTGCACGTCGACGTCGACGTATGCGATCCGCTCGGCGCCCTGGTCGAGCAGCCACTGAATGCCGACGGCGACATCGTTGTAGATGCAGAACCCGCTCGCCCGGTCGGGCATCGCGTGATGCAGCCCGCCGGCGATGTTGGCGCTGTGTTGGCTCTCTCCCGACCACACCTGGCGGAACGCCTCGACGCTGGCACCCACCACGTGCGCCGCCGCCTGATGCATGCCGACGAAGACCGGGTTGTCGCCGGTGCCGAGACCGCGGAGCTCCTCCCCGGGGCCGGGCCGCGCGCTCATCCGCTGCACCGCCTCGATCAGCTCGGGCTCGTGGATCGTGCCGATCAGGTCGTCATCGGCGATCGGCGCCGGGACGGTGCGCAAGCCCTTGAGGACGTCGAGCTCGGCGGCCAGCCGCATGGTCAGGTCGACCCGCACCGGCGCCAGCGGGTGCTGCGGACCGAAGTTGTACTGCGTCAGCGTCGGGTCGAAAACCACGCTCGCGTCGCAGGCGAGGTGCGCCGAACTCATGTGCGGCAACCTACCCCGCTCTGTCAGACTGGACCCGTGCTGTCGTCCCGTCCGACCCAGTGGTGGCCCGCCTGACCGGCGGACCACCTGATGCAGCACGCACTCACCCGGCCGCCCATGGGCGGCCGTTCGGCATTTCGGTCGGTACGTCGTCCCGTGGGCTCTGACCCCAGGAGCCACCCATGACCACTCCCTCGACCACCCTCGACCGTCGGCTGTCCCTGCTGACGCCCAGCGGACACCTCACCCTCGGCAACCTGCTCGGCGCGCTGCGCCCGATGGCGGCCGAGCAGGAGCGGGCCGACTGCTTCTACGGGATCTCCGACCTGCATGCGCTCACCACGCCGCAGGATCCCGCGGCCCTGCGCGACCGGATCCGCGAGCAGGCCACCCTGCTGCTCGCGGCCGGCCTCGACCAGAGCACGCTCTTCGTGCAGAGCCGGGTGCCCGCGCACAGTCGGCTCGGCTACCTGCTCGAGTGCGTGGCGACGACCGGCGAGTTGAGCCGGATGATCCAGTTCAAGGAGAAGTCCCGGGCCGGCGAGTCGACCCGCGCGTCGCTGTTCAGCTACCCCGCGCTGATGGCCGCCGACATCCTGCTCTACCGCCCGGAGCGAGTCCCGGTCGGCGACGACCAGCGTCAGCACGTCGAGCTGGCCCGCGACGTCGGGCTCCGGTTCAACAGCACCTACGGCGAGGTCTTCACGATTCCCGAGATCACCACGCCGCCCGCCGGCGCTCGGGTGCGCGACCTCGCCGACCCCGCGCGCAAGATGTCGAAGTCGACCGAGGGTCCGGGAGTGATCCGGCTGCTCGACCCGCCCGACGTCGTACGACGCAAGATCGCGCGAGCGGTCACCGACAGCGACACCGGTCCGGACGCGGTGCGGGCCGATGAGACGAAGCCGGGGGTGTCCAACCTGCTCGACATCGTGGCCGCCTGCGCTGGTTCGGTCGAAGGCATCACCACCTATGGGGCGCTCAAACGAGCGGTGACCGATGCCGTGCTGGGCCAGCTCGAACCGCTGCAGAAGCGCTACGCCGAGCTGGCCGACGACCCGGCGTACGTCACCGGGATCTACGAGGCCGGCGCCGCGCGCTGCCGCGAGGTCACCGAGCCGGTCCTCGCGGCGGCGCACGCTGCGATGGGGCTGTGAGGGGGGCGGCTCAGCTGCCCTCGGCCAGCTCGCGCGACCGGTTGCGAGCGGCCTCCATGGCGGCCAGGAACGCGGCCCGCACCTTGTGGATCTCGAGCTCGCGCAACGCCGAGGCGGTGGTGCCGCCCGGCGAGGTGACCTGCTCGCGCAGCACGGTCGGGTGGGTGCCGGTCTCGCGGAGCATCTTGGCCGAGCCGAAGAGGGTCTGGATGACCAGGTCGCTCGCGGTGGCCCGGGGCAGGCCGAGGTGTACGCCGGCCTCGATCATCGACTCGACCACGAAGAAGATGTAGGCCGGCCCCGAGCCGGAGATCGCGGTGACCGCGTCCTGCTGGCGCTCCGGGATGCGCAGCACCCGACCCACCGAGGCCATCAGCTCCTCGGCCTCGACCAGATGGTCCTCGTCGCAGTGGGAGCCCGGCGAGATGGCGGCCATCCCCTCGTCGACCAGGGCGGGCGTGTTGGGCATCACCCGGACCACGGCCACCCCCTCCGGGGTGCGCGACTCGATGAACCCCGTGGTGATCCCGGCAGCGAGCGAGACCACCAGCTGGCCGGGGCGGAGTACGCCGGCGATCTCGTCGAGCAGGTCGCCCATGTCCTGGGGCTTCACGACCAGAGCCAGCGTGTCGGCCTTGGTCGCCGCCTCGACATTGGAGACCACGGCGACGCCGTACCGCTCCTCGAGCTCGGCGGCCCGGTCGGCGCGCTTCTCGCCAACCAGCAGCTGATCGACGCGTCGACCGGCGCGCACCAAGCCGGAGAGCAGGGTCTCCCCCATCACTCCCGCACCAAGGATCGCTGTCTGCTTCACCCCGAAAGGATGACAGGCGGGATGGCTCCGCGCGCGCTACTTCTTGGAGATCAGCGACCTGAGGAAGAACGTCAGGTTCTGCGGCCGCTCGGCGAGCCGGCGCATCAGGTAGCCGTACCACTCCTCGCCATAGGGCAGGTAGACGCGCATCGTCTCGCCGCTGGCGGCCAGCCGCTTCTGTTCCTCCGGGCGGATGCCGAAGAGCATCTGGAACTCATAGGTCCCCTGGGCCCGGCCGTAGCGGCTGGCCAGCGATGAGGCGATCTCGACCATCCGCGGATCGTGGGTGGCGATCATCGGGTAGCCCTGCCCGGCGAGCAGTACCTTGAGGCAGCGCACATAGGACTTGTCGACCTCCACCCGACTCTGGAAGGCGACCGCGTCCGGCTGGTTGTAGGCGCCCTTGCACAGCCGGACCCGCGACCCCTCGTGAGCGAGCGCTCGACAGTCGGCCTCGGTGCGGTACAGGTAGGACTGCAGCACGGCGCCGGTCTCGGGGAAGTCCTTGCGCAGGTCCTGCAGGATCGCCAGCGTCGAGTCGGTCGTGGTGTGGTCCTCCATGTCGAGGGTGACCGTGGTGCCGGCGTTGCGGGCGGCGCGGCAGATGGTGCGGGCGTTCTCGAGGGCGATCTTGTGCCCGATGTCGGGCAGCGCCTGACCGACCGCCGACAGCTTCACCGACACCTCCGCCTGGCCCTGCAGCCCGGCCGCGGAGAGCTGCTTGAGCAGGGCGACGTACGCCGCCACGGTGGCCTCGGCCTGCTCGGTGTCGAACGTGTCCTCGCCGAGGAAGTCGAGGGTCACCGTGAGACCTTCGGCGACCAGGCGGCCGGTCGCGGCGACCGCCGTCGCCGTCGTCTCCCCGGGGACGTAGTTGCGAACGATCCCCGACGAGACGGGGAGGGTGCTGACCAGTCTCTTCACGGTGCCGCTGCGGGAGAGCAGCAGCAGCGGTTCCCGGAGCAACGACATGCGCAAACCGTACGCCGAGACCTCGCTCGCTCCGCGATCAGGGAGTACGGCGGCGGAGCGTCGCGGCACCGACGGCCAGCCCGCCGACGACGAAGGCCGCCACCACGGCGAGGTCGGCCCAGACCTCGCCGGTCCGGGTGGTCCGGGTGAGCTCCTGCATCGCATCGACGGCGTAGGACAGCGGGAGGGCGTTGGAGATCGCGTGGAGCACGTCGGGGAGCTGGTCGCGCGCGATGAGCAGCCCGCACAGCAGGAGCTGCGGGATCACCACGACGGGCATGAACTGCACCGCCTGGAACTCGGTCTGCGCGAAGGCGGAGACGAACAGGCCGAGCGCGGTACCCAGCACGGCATCGACCACAGCGACGACCCCGAGCAGCCAGACCGGCCCCTGGACGTCGAGATCCAACAGCCCCACTCCGACGCCGACCGCCAGCGCGGACTGGGCGGCTGCGACGAGCCCGAAGGCGAGCGCGTAGCCCAGCAGAAAGTCGAGCTTGCCCATCGGCATCGCGAGCAGCCGCTCGAGCGTGCCGCTCGAGCGCTCGCGCAACGTGGTCACGCTGGTGACGAGGAACATGATGGTGAACGGGAAGAGCGCCAACAGCGCCGGCCCGATCCGATCGAACACCGGGCCGCTGTCCTGGTACATCCACCAGAGCAGCGTCACCAGCAGCGTCGGCACCGCGAGCAGCATCGCGAGCGTGCGGTGGTCGCGTCGGAGCTGGGTGAGCACTCGCGTGGTGACGGCGAGGATGATCCGGGGGTTCAGCACGGGTGAGTTCATGCTGCGGCCTCCACCAACGAGAGGAACGCCGACTCGATGTCGTCGGCGCCGGCCTTCGTCTTGATCGCTTCGGGGGAGTCGTCGGCGATGATCGCGCCCTCCCGCATCAGCAGCAGCCGGTCGCAGCGCTCGGCCTCGTCCATCACGTGGCTGGAGACCAACACCACCGCGCCGGCGTCGGCCAGCCGGTGGAACAGCTGCCACAGGTCGCGGCGGAGCACCGGGTCGAGGCCGACGGTCGGCTCGTCGAGGACGAGCAGGTCGGGCTGGTTCAGCAGGGCCACCGCCAGGCTGGCCCGGGAGCGCTGCCCGCCGCTGAGCCGGCCGACGACCCCGTCGGCGTGGCTGCCCAGGTCGACGGCGTCGATGGCTCGGCGGACCTCTTCGTCGCCGGCGCCGAGGACTCGCGCGAAGAAGCGAAGGTTCTCGATGACGGTCAAGTCGTCGTAGACGCTCGCTGCCTGGGTGACGTAGCCGATCCGGTCGCGCAGCGGACGGCTGCCGGCCGGCTGGTCGAAGATCGTGATCTCTCCTCCGGCGATCCGTTGCACGCCGACCAGGGCCCGCATCAGCGTCGACTTGCCGCAGCCGGAGGGTCCCAGCAACCCGGTGACACCGCCCTCGACCCGGAGGTCAAGGTCGGTCAGCACCTGCCGTCCACCACGGACCACGGTCAGTCCGCTGACCTCTACCGCAGATTTCATCATGTGATGAATTATGCGCCTAGCCGAGGTCGCCGGTCAAATACCTTTGGATCGTGGGCGCGTAGATCGCCACCACCTCGTCGGCCGACAGCGACGCCAGCGGCTCCACCCGGACGACGTATCGCAGCACGATCAGCCCGACGATCTGACTGGCCACCACCGGCATCCGCAGCTCTGGACGGTCGATGCCGAGCGCGCCGCCGATCGGGTCGAGCACCACCGGCAGAAAGCCGTCGCGGAGCAACCGCTCACCGTCGGCGTCGAGGATGCCGCGGAACACCGCCACCAGCCGGACCCGGATCTCGGGGTCGTCCCACACCGAGAGGAACGCTCGGACCAGCCGCTCCGCGGCGTCGTCGATGTCACCCGCCAGGACTGCCGGCAGCAGCACCTGGCGAGGGTCGACCGGCAGCTCGAGCGCCGCCAGGAACAGCTCGTCCTTCGTCCCGAAGTAGTGATGGACGAGCGCCGGGTCGACGCCGGCCTCCGCGGCGATCGCGCGCACCGTCGTCCGCGCGAAGCCGGAGGCGGCGAATCCCTGCCGAGCCGCAGCCAAGATGGCGGCCTTGGTGTCCGGCGCGCCTGGCCGCCGGCCTCGAGGCGCGGGAGATTCCCGGGGCTGCGACATGGCGCAAACGGTACGCCGAGCGCAACACTGACCCCTATGGCCGGCGACCCGACGGAAACGAATCCTGACTACTACACGGTGGTCTTCGAGAACGAACGCGTCCGGGTACTCGAGTACCGGGACATACCCGGCGTCCGCACGACCCCGCACAGCCACCCGGACAGCGTCATGGTGTCGCTGGACAGATTTCGACCGGAGGCTGATCATGGGCGACCAGCAGCGCGAGGTCTCGTTGGCGGCGGGTCAGGCGGTCTGGCTACCGGCACAAACCCATGCCGGCGAAAACTGCGGCACCACACCCAGCCACTCCATCTTCGTGGAGCTCAAGGAACCGGGGCCGCCGCCCTCAGGTGAACCGGCGCTCGGACCGCAGTAGACGCAGCCGCACCGCTTGGGGGGCTCCGGTCTGCGGACTCACGGGGTGCTCACAGTGAAGTGGTCACGCGCGAACTCCAGTGACTCGCGCAGGTCGCTCTCGCGCTCTTCGCGAGAGCTGCACCTGCGGGTGTTGATCTCCACGACGATCTCGCCCCCGAAGCCGGTCTCGGCGAGGTGTCCCAGGAACGCCGCCGCGCCCGTCTCGCCGCGACCCGGCACCAGGTGCTCATCCTTGGCCGAGCCGCTGCCGTCGGTGAGGTGGATGTGCCGAAGCCGGTCGCCGAGCCGCTTGGCCATGGCGATCGGATCGGAGTGGGCGATCGCCGCGTGGGAGAGGTCGATCGTGGTGTTGGCATAGGGCTCGGCGGACGGGTCCCACCCCGGGAGATACATCTCGACGCCGCGACGCGAGGAGGCCCGCCAGGGGTACATGTTCTCGACCGCGAACGCGATGCCGGTGGAGTTCTCCAGCGATGCGATCCCGTTGACGAAGTCGCGGGCGTACTCGCGCTGCCACCGGAACGGCGGGTGGACGACGACCACCTCGGCGCCCACCTCCTGGGCCATCTCCGCGGAACGCTGCAACTTGCCCCACGGCTCGGTGCCCCACACGCGCTGGGTGAACAGCAGGCAGGGTGCGTGGACCGCTGAGACCGGCATCGCGTGGTGGTCGGCGAGCTGCTTGACCGCCGAGACCTGCTGAGAGAGCGCGTCGATGCCGACCATCACCTCGACCGCGTCGTAGCCGACGCTCGCGGCGTACGTGAAGGCGTGCGCGGTCGACTCGGGGTAGACCGAGGACGTGGAGAGGCCGATCCGGGTCATGGTGCGCTCACTCGTCGCGGACGGAGAGCTTGTCGATGCGCTCGAGGATCACACCTTCACGCAGCGCCCACGGACAGATCTCGAGCTCCGCCAGGTCAAAGATGTCCATGCAGGCCTCGGCGACCAGCGCGCCCGGGACGATCTGGTGGGTGCGGCTCTGCGACACCCCCGGCAGGTCGGCCAGGTCCTCGGCCGACATCGCCACCAACCGGGGGATCCAGTCGGTGAGCGTGTCTGCAGGCAAGGCCCGCGGCACCAGCGCGCCCGCGTCGGAGCCAGCCGCGCCACAGATCCGGGCCAGCGAGCGGAACGTCTTCGACGTCGCCGCCGCTCGATGCGGCGTGCCACTGCGGAGCAGATTGCCGGCGTCGCGGGCGATCTCGGTGCGGATCCGCTTGCGCAGCACCCGTAGCTCGTCGTCGCTCGGTGTGTGCTCGAAGAAGTTCCGGGCGAGCCTGGCCGCGCCCAGCGGCAGCGACCACGCGACGTCCGGCCGCTCGTCGACGCCGCCCGCGATCTCCAGCGAGCCGCCGCCGATGTCGAACACCGCGAGCCGGCCGGCGGACCAGCCGAACCAGCGTCGTACGGCGAGGAACGTCAACCTCGCCTCGTCCTCCCCCGACAGCACCTCGATGTCCACATCGGTGCGCTCACGCACCAGGTCGAGCACGTGATCGGAGTTGACCGCGTCGCGCACCGCGGAGGTGGCGAACGACAGCATCTCCTCGCACCCTTTGTCGTCGGCCACCACGAGCGCCTCGGCGGTGAAGTCGATCAGGGCGTTGATGCCCGACTCCCCCACGGCACCGTTCTTGTCGAGGTGCTCGGCGAGACGCAGTGGTCGCTTGTGGGAGAACGCCGGCAGTGGTGCCGACCCGTCGTGGGCGTCGACGACCAGCAGGTGGCCCGTGTTGGAGCCGATGTCGAGAACACCCAAGCGCATGCGACCAGCCTAATCTCGACACATCTCGTTCCCCGCGCGGCGCTGCGCGGTGACCGCTGTACGTTGGGCGCATGCCCGAGGTCGACCTGGACTTTCCGCGCGCCTACGTGGAGTTCGTGAACCCCGCAGACGAGTCGGAGATGATGCGCTGCGATCTGACCTGGCTGACCTCGAGCTACATGTGCATCTTCGGGCAGGGCTGTCAGGGCATCTACAAGGACGCGCCCGACACCGGCTGCTGCACGCTCGGCGCCCACTTCGCCGACAAGGACGATGAAAAGCGAGTCAAGCAGTACGTCGAACAGCTCGACGAGGACCAGTGGCAGTTCCACCCGGGTCGGAAGCCACGCAAGAAGGACTGGATCGAGACCGACGACGAAGGCGAGCGCAAAACCCTGACGATCGAGGTCGACGGCCAGTCGGCCTGCATCTTCCACAACCGCAACGACTTCCACACCGGCGCCGGCTGCGCCCTGCACGGCTTGGCCCTCGAGCAGGGCCGCAACCCACTGGAGACCAAGCCGGACGTCTGCTGGCAACTGCCCATTCGGCGCAAGTTCCGCGAGGTCGAGCGCCAGGACGGGACGACCTACACCGAGATCTCGATCGGAGAGTACGACCGCCGCGGCTGGGGGGCCGGCGGCCACGACCTCGACTGGTACTGCTCGGGCAACACCGAGGCCCACGTCGCCGTCGAGCCCGTCTACATCACCCACCAGGCCGAGCTGGTCGAGCTGATGGGCCGGCCGGCGTACGACGAGTTGGTGCGGCACTGCGAGGCACACGTTCGATCGCGGTCCGCACTGGCCCTGCACCCCGCCGACCCGCACTAGTCTCGATATCAAGAGATCCCGACCCCGATGTCTCCGGACCGATCGGGATTGCCGAGAATGATGGGCATGCGCCTCGACCATCTCTCTTTCGCAGCCGGTCCTGACGGTCTCCTCGGGACGGCCGAGCGCATTGGCTCACTGCTCGGTCGCGAGTTCACCGACGGTGGCGTGCACCCCCGCTTCGGGACCCGCAACATGATCATGCCGCTGTCCGACCGCACCTACCTCGAGGTCGTCGAGGTGCTCGATCACCCGGCGTCCGACAAGGCCCCGTTCGGCCAGGCCGTGCGCGCCCGTTCCGCCCTCGGCGGCGGCTGGCTCGGCTGGGTGGTCTCGGTCGATGACATCACCGTGGTCGAGGAGCGGCTGGGGCGCGCGGCTGCTGCCGGCAACCGGCACCGCCCCGACGGCACCGAGCTGCTCTGGAAGCAGATCGGCGTCAACGGCCTGATCGCCGACCCCCAGCTGCCGTTCTTCGTGCAGTGGGGTGTCCCGGACGAGCTGCATCCGTCCGCCGGAGCCGACGGCACGCTCAACCTGGCCTGCCTGGAGATCGCCGGCGACCCGCAGCGGGTCAGCCAGTGGCTCGGCGAGCCGGTCGAGGCGCCGCTGGAGGACGTCAAGGTCGAGTGGGTCGCTCCGCACGGCACCCCGGGCATCATCGCCGCCCAGGTCCAGACCCCCCAGGGCCTGGTCCGCATCTAGAGCCTCGCTCTGAGCACGCACCTTCCGGGAGCGGTCCCGAGCCCCAACATCTGGGAGCACACCGCTACCTACGAGATCGAGAACCAGGCCGCAGACCCGGAGGGTCGGCTCGAAGCCGCGATGTCCTCGATCGCCTCCTGGGACGGCCGGACCGTCCTCGATGTCGGCTGCGGCACGGGCTACCACCTACCGAGGTTTGCCGCGACGGCATCCTCGGTGATCGGGGTGGAGCCGCATGCCGAGCTGGTGTCCCTGGCCCGTCGGCGTACCCGCTCGCTGGCTCGGGTGCAGGTCGTTCGCGGCACCGCCCAGTCGCTGCCGCTGCCGTCCGGCTCGGTGGACATCGCGCACGCGCGCTGGGCCTACTTCTTCGGTCCCGGCTGCGAGCCGGGCCTCGCGGAGCTCGAGCGAGTCGTGCGCCGCGGCGGCACCGCGTTCGTCATCGACAACGACGGCTCGCGCTCGACGTTCGGCGCCTGGTTCCGCCGCGGCTATCCGCACCTGGAGCCGCCGGCGGTGATCGAACGATTCTGGTCGATGCAGGGCTGGACCCGGGTCCCGATCGACATGGGCTGGCGATTCTCGTCCCGGGCCGACCTGGAGGCCGTGGTGCGGATCGAGTTCAAACCCGACGTCGCCGAGTCGATCCTCGCGCACCACGATGGACTCGAGATCGACTACGCGGTCAACCTCTGGTCGAAGGTTTTCTAGCGCGACCTGGCCCGCCTCCTCGGGTACGGTCGCGAACTCGTTCCGACGTTCGAAGGGGCCTCGTCCATGGCATGCCGGATCAGTGAGGTGGTGCTCAAGTGCCACGACCCCGAGGTGCTGGCCCAGTTCTGGTGCGAGGTCCTCGACTTCGTGGAGCTCGACAAGGACCCCGGCAGCTACGTCGAGATCGGCCCTCGCGACGGGTTCGGTGGTGCGCAGCCGACGATCTTCCTCATTCGCGACAACGAGCCGACGGCCGGGCTCGCCCGGCTGCACCTCGACGTCAACCCCACCGACCGCGATCAGGACGCTGAGCTCGAGCGCCTCCTGGCCGCAGGTGCCAAGGTCGTCGATGTCGGTCAGCCGGCGGACGCGTCGTGGCAGGTCCTCGCCGATCCCGAGGGCAACGAGTTCTGCCTGCTCCGGACCCGCCTCGCCGCACTCTGACTAGCTGCTACCCCGCACGGCGAGCGTCGGCGGCAGCAGTACACCGGGACCGATCGCCGGCGGATGCGCGAGCAGTCCCTCGAGGGCCTTGACGATCTCGACCGCCGCGAGCTCGAGCGGCTGTCGCACCGAGGTCAGCCCCGGGTGCACGACCTGTGCGACCTGTGAGTCGTCGAAGCCGACCACCGCGACATCGCGGCCCGGATGCAGGCCGCGCTCGGCGAGGGTGTGCAGCACGCCCATCGCCAAGGTGTCCGACGCGCACACGAACGCGGACGGATGCGCCTCGTCGAGCAGCACCGCGCTGGCCTCACGACCGCTGTGCACGGTGTCCTCGACGCGTGACGCCATGCCGGTCGTCGCGATCCCGCGCGCTTTCAGCGCCCGGCTCCACCCGTGCCGTCGGTCCTCGCCGATCCAGGAATCCTTGCGCCAGCCGATCCAGGCGATCCGCTGGTGGCCGCGGTCGAGCAGGTGCTGCGTAGCCAGCTCGGTGCCCGCCGCGCCGTCGACATCGACCCAGGGGTGCTGCGCCTCGAGGTCGTCCCAGGGCCGACCGAACGCGACGAACGGCGCCCGCCTGTCTCGGAGCCACGTGGCCTGGGGGTTGCCGAGGTAGGTGTCGGTGACGACGAAGGCATCCACCGCGGTCGACCTGAGCAGGTCGTCGTACCCCATGGTCGCGTTGAGCGGATCGCCCGCGAACAGCAGTACGTGGTAGCCCGCCTCCCGCGAGGTCTCGACGAGCGAGTGCACGAACCGGTCCATGGCGGCGTTTGCGGTGCCCTCCTGCGCCGGGCTCATCCGCAGCCCGATCAGGTGCGAGGCCCGGGTGCGGAGGTTGCGGGCCGCCCGGTTGGGCAGGTAGCCGAGGTCGTCGATCGCCTCCTGCACCCGCGCCAGCGTGTCCGCGCGGAGGAGGTCGGGGTTGTTGACGGCGTTGGACACGGTTTGCCGGGAGACGCCTGCTCGCTCGGCGACATCGGCCAGCGTGGGCGCGGCCGTCGGCACCCGGCCCGGGATCCTGCCCACCGTCGCCTCCTTCCGCCGCCACCTTGAACGTTCCAATCGCAGCATATCCGCGGCCTCGGGGGTGGCACAGGGGTGCTGTCGGCGCGGTCACCTAGCGTGCGCACCATGGCGAAGACGACGCGGCCCGGCTACCGCTGCACCGAGTGCGGCTGGGAGACCACCAAGTGGGTCGGCCGGTGCGGCGAGTGCCAGGCGTGGGGTTCGGTGGCCGAGGCCGCGACCCCGACGATGCGTACGTCGGCGGCGCCGGTCACCACCGCCGCGGTCCCGATCGCCCAGGTCTCGGTCGAGGAGTCGCGATCGCGGACCAGTGGGGTCCCCGAGCTCGACCGGGTGCTCGGCGGCGGCCTGGTGCCGGGCGCAGCCGTGCTGCTCGCCGGCGAGCCGGGCGTCGGCAAGAGCACCCTGCTGCTCGAAGTCGCCGCCCAGACCGCGCGGCAACGCCACCGCACCCTCTACGTCACCGGCGAGGAGTCCGCGAGCCAGGTGCGGCTGCGCGCCGATCGGACCGGTGGCGTCCACGACGAGCTCTATCTCGCCGCCGAGACCGACCTCGGCGCGGTTCTCACGCACATCGAGCAGACCCGGCCCACCCTGCTGGTCGTCGACTCGGTCCAGACGATCGGCGCGTCCGGCGTCGAGGGCGTGCCGGGTGGGATCACCCAGGTGAAGGAGGTCGCGGCGGCCCTGGTCCGGGTGGCCAAGACGCGCAACATCACCACCGTGATCGTCGGTCATGTCACCAAGGAGGGTTCGATCGCCGGCCCCCGGGTGCTCGAGCACCTGGTCGACGTGGTGCTCCACTTCGAGGGCGACCGCAACTCCCGCTTCCGGATGCTCCGGGCGATCAAGAACCGGTTCGGCCCGGTCGACGAGGTCGGCTGCTTCGACCTCACCGCCGACGGCATCACCGAGGTGTCCGACCCGACCGGCCTGTTCGTCGAGCACCATCACGGTCGGGTCGCCGGGACCTGCGTCGCGGTCACGATGGAGGGCCGACGACCGATGCTCGCCGAGGTGCAGGCGCTGGTCACGCACTCGGCGCTCGAGCGCCCGCGACGCACGACCTCCGGCCTCGACGCGTCCCGGATCGCGATGGTGCTCGCGGTGCTCCAGCAGCATGCCGGGATCAGACTCAGCGGTCACGACGTGTTCGGCTCCACGGTCGGCGGTGCCCGGCTGACCGACCCGGCCAGCGACCTGGCGGTTGCGGTCGCCCTGGCGTCGGCCACGTTCGACACACCACCGCCGCCCGGCGTGGTGGCGATGGGCGAGATCGGGCTGGCCGGCGAGCTGCGTCGGGTCCGGGATCTGCCGCAGCGGATCGCGGAGGCGGCCCGGCTCGGGTTCGCGATGGCTGTGGTGCCGGCCGAGCCCGGCGATGTCGACCAATGGGGCGGGGTCAGGGAACGCACGATCGACGGCATGCTGGTGATTCCCACGCCCGACGTGGCCACGGCACTTCGCGTGCTCGACCTGGGACGTCGGTCAAAGCCGGCCCTCGAGGCAGTTCACGACAGTTAGACTCCACCGGCCGACGACAAGTGTCTCGACCGGCTCGACAACCGTGGGAGTGATATGGCCACCGAACGCAGCGCAGAGGTACTGCGCCTGCGCGAGACGCTGGCGTCGATCGCTCCCGGTACCCCGCTTCGCGATGGACTCGAGCGGATCCTGCGCGGCCGCACCGGCGCGCTGATCGTGCTCGGCCACGACCGCGTGGTCGAGCAGATCTCGACCGGTGGCTTCGAGCTCGATGTCCCCTTCACGGCCACCGGACTGCGCGAGCTCGCCAAGATGGACGGCGGGATCATCATCGACAAGGACATCACCCGGATCATCCGGGCCGCGGTGCACCTGATGCCCGACCACACGATCCCCTCGGACGAGACCGGGACCCGGCATCGGACCGCCGACCGGGTGGCCCGGCAGACCGGATTCCCGGTGATCTCTGTGTCGCAGTCGATGCAGATCATCGCCGCCTACGTCGGCGAGACCCGACACGTGCTCGAGGACTCCGGCCAGATCCTCTCCCGCGCCAACCAGGCCCTGGCGACCCTGGAGCGCTACAAGCTCCGGCTCGACGAGGTCTCCAGCACCCTCTCGGCCCTGGAGATCGAAGACCTGGTCACCGTGCGCGACGTCGCTGTGGTGGCCCAGCGCCTGGAGATGGTCACCCGGATCGCCAGCGAGATCGAGGACTACGTGCTCGAGCTCGGCACCGACGGCCGGCTGCTTTCGCTCCAGCTCGAGGAGCTGTTCACGGGGGTCGAGCTCGAACGTGAGCTGGTGATCCGCGACTACGTCCCCAGCGGGCACCGAGTCAAGCCGGAAAGCCTGTTGGCCAAGCTCGAGGCGCTCTCAGCGACCGAGCTGGTCGACCCGGCCGCCGCGGCCCGGGTTCTCGGCCTCGGCGCCGGCGAGCACCTCGACGGTGCCGTCGCGCCGCGCGGCTATCGGCTGCTCGCCAAGGTTCCGAGGCTGCCCTCGTCGGTGGTCGATCGCCTGGTCGAGCACTTCGGCACCCTGCAGAAGCTGCTCTCGGCCGGCATCGACGACCTCCAGGCCGTGGACGGTGTCGGGGAACTGCGCGCCCGAAGCGTGCGCGAGGGCCTGTCGCGACTGGCCGAGTCGACGATCCTCGAGCGCTACGTCTAGTCAGCGCACCTTCGGCTGGTCTTCCTGCTGGCCGGCGTTGGCGCCGGGCTTGGCCTGCTTGGGCTGCTTGGGCTGGGCCGGGTTGTTGGCCGGCGGGATCACCTGCGGGGTCGGGCGCTGGAGCTGGAAGCGCGCCTGCGCCGGCTCACCCCCGAGCGCCGCCGCGTGCACGTGATAGGTGCCCGGCAGCGCCCACGGGGTCGGGATCGGACAGCCGACGTCGGAGCGCCGGGCCTTCCAGGCGACGTCAACGAACGTGGTTACGGCGCTGCGGACCACGACGTCCTGCACCGGGATGGCACCCGGGCACTGGCGGCTGGTCCAGATCTCGTCGGCGCCCGAGGTGATCTTCATGGTCACGTGGTTGGCCGACACTCGCCAGGTACACGCCTCCGCGGTCGACGTACGCAGCTGGAGCGTGACCGTGACCGGCTGGCCGGCGACCGCCTGCTCGACGGTGGGCGTGATCACGATGTCGGAGTCCGTGCACGGCCCGTCCGGCTGCGCGAGCACTGGTTCCTGCGGGGCGGTGGTTTTCTTCGGCTTCTTCGGCTTCTTGGCCTTCTTCGGACCGTCGTCGGTCGATGCCGTCGGGTCGCCGGAGACCGTGGTCGCCACGGCGTCGCCCTGGGGCTTCTCGCCGTCGCCACCGAACAGGTTGCTCACGACGAGCACGAGGACGAGCCCGAGACCAACCAGGAGCGCTCGGCGCCGCCAGTAGACGCTGGCGGGCAGCGGCCCTCGGGTCAGCGAGGTCATGCTCGCACGCTAGTTGCGGGGACCTGTCCGATCATGGAGGCACGCGGGGCAGGATCTGCCTCAATGCACGAAGAGATCCTGGACTGGTACGCCGGCCACGCACGCGAGCTGCCGTGGCGCGGTCCGTCGGCGAGCCCGTGGTCGGTGATGGTCTCGGAGTTCATGCTCCAGCAGACGCCGGTCGCCCGGGTGCTGCCGGTTCACGAGGCCTGGCTGGGCCGCTGGCCGGCGCCGGCCGACCTCGCGGCCGAGAGCACCGGCGAGGCGGTCCGAGCCTGGGGCCGACTCGGGTATCCGCGGCGCGCACTGCGGCTGCACGCGGCCGCGGTCACGATCGTGGAGCGGCACGGCGGCGAGGTGCCCTCGTCGTACGACGACCTGCTGGCGCTGCCCGGCGTCGGCGACTACACGGCGGCAGCGATCGCGACGTTCGCGTACGGACGCCGGCACGTCGTGCTCGACACCAATGTGCGGCGGGTCCTCGCGCGATCGGTGGCGGGCGTCGAGTTCCCGGCGCGCTCCCCGTCGAAGGCGGAGCGCGAGCAGGCGAGCCAACTGCTGCCCGAGGACGAGGCGACCGCCGCTACCTGGTCGATCGCGCTGATGGAGCTGGGCGCTCTGGTCTGCACGGCCAACGCGCCGCGCTGCGGCGCCTGCCCGGTCGCATCAACCTGCGCGTGGCGGGCGGCCGGCTATCCGGAGTACGACGGCCCGCCACGGCCGGCCCAGACCTGGTCCGGTACCAACCGGCAGTGCCGCGGACGGCTGCTCGGTGTCGTCCGGGACGCGGCGGGCGTCGTACCGGCAGCGCGGCTCGATGCCGCGTGGCCCGATGCGGCGCAGCGCGAGCGGTGCCTCGCCAGCCTCGTGGAGGACCGGCTGCTGGTCAGGACCGACGCCGGAGGCTACGCGCTCCCTTGAGCTTGGCGTCGCCGGCATCTTTTCCGGTCGGGGGATGGAACCGCCGCTTCGGCTCGCCCCGCAGCCGGTCCAGCCCCGCCAGCAGCGCTTCGTAGCCCCCGGGCGGGAAGTCGGCGGGCGTGTGCGAGCCGCGGCGCGGGTCGGCCGGCACGAGCAGCCCGAGGTCGCGCAGGGTCTCGAGGTCGTCCTCGGTGGTGCGCTGGAACAGCCTGACCAGGTAGCCGCGGGTGCGCTCCTCGTCGAGCCCCTTGTTGATCAGTGCGTACAGCCCGGCGGCCGTGCCGCCCCGGGCCGGGCGGAAGTTCGGCGGCGGGCCCGAGCCGACCATGGCGATCCACTTCCGCACGAAGTCGTCGCCCGAGTAGGACTCGTAGTGCAAGACGGCCAGGTCGTCGTGTTGGAAGGCCTCGAGTTCCTGACGGTCGTCATCGACCGCCTTGTGCAGGTGGAGCCACCCGTCAGCTCGCGGTCGGATGCCGCTCTTGCCCTCGACGTGGCCGTGGAAGTAGGCCCCGTTGCTGGCCTTATCGATCACGCCGAGAGCGTGCAGCAGCGCCAGGTCGTCGTCCTCGAGCAGCCGCTTGAACCAGGTCGGGTCCTCGTCCCAGTGCAGCTGGCTGACCGCCTCCAGCGGCGCCAGCCGAACCGCCGGTACGTCGGCGGGGACCGTGTCGAGCAGACCGCGGTCGATCTGCACGATCTCGTCGCCGTCGATGTGGAACAGCCACTCCGCCCAGTCGAACCCACTGAGCAGGTGCTTCACCAGGTTGGCGTTGATGCGTTGCCGGACGTTCAGCTGGGCCGGGCGATCGCCTGCCCACCATTCCTTGCCGGTCCGGACGACGGTGACGTGCGGCTCCTGCTCCAGCCACTCGCGCACCTCGCGCTGACCCTCCGCACCAGCGGCGTCCAGGAAGACCACCAGGTGGTCCGCCCCGCACGCCAGGTTGCCTCGGACGAACCGCTGCACGTTGGGCAGAGTGTCCTTGACCGTGCTTGCCGTGATCAGCATGGCGGGCATGTTACTTACCGTTGTTGCGTCCACCTGACAGTTACAGCGGTCGGGTGGACGCAACAACGGCAAGTAGCATCCGCCGTCGACCCCTCAGCCGGACGCGCCGGCCTGGCCCTCACCCTCGGCGCCCTTGGCCTTCGGCACGTCCGTGGGGCCCTCGGTCTCGTCGGGCGTCTCGCCCGCGCCCACCTCGGCGGTCTCGAACGGCGGCAGGTCGGGAAGCGCGCCCACCTTCTGGCCGTGGAACGTGAACTTCGCCGCGGCGCCTTCGCCCTCGACGTCGACGAGGACGATCTGGCCGGGGCCGACCTCGCCGTAGAGCATCTTCTCCGCGAGGTTGTCCTCGATATCCCGCTGGATCGTGCGTCGCAGCGGACGGGCACCGAGCACCGGGTCGAAGCCACGCTCGGCGAGCAGGTTCTTCGCGGCCTGGGTCAGCTCGATCTGCATGTCGCGGTCGCGCATCCGCAGTTCGACCGAGGCGATCATGTTGTCGACCATGGCGACGATCTGGTCCTGCGACAGCGGCGGGAACACGATGATCTCGTCGACCCGGTTGAGGAACTCCGGGCGGAAGTGCTGCTTGAGCTCCTCCTCCACCTTGTTCTTCATCCGGTCATAGGAGCCGGCCGCGTCCCCGCTCTGTGCGAACCCGAGGTTCTGGCCCTTGGCGATATCGCGGGTGCCGAGGTTGGTGGTCATGATGATGACGCAGTTCTTGAAGTCGACCACCCGGCCCTGCGAGTCGGTCAGGCGACCTTCCTCGAGGATCTGCAGGAGGCTGTTGAAGATGTCGGGGTGGGCCTTCTCGACCTCGTCGAACAGGACCACGGAGAACGGCTTGCGGCGCACCTTCTCGGTGAGTTGACCGCCCTCTTCGTAGCCGACGTAGCCCGGAGGCGAGCCGAACAGCCGGGAGACGGTGTGCTTCTCGCCGTACTCGCTCATGTCGAGCTGGATCAGCGCATCCTCGTCGCCGAACAGGAACTCGGCCAGCGACTTCGACAGCCAGGTCTTACCGACACCCGAAGGGCCGGCGAAGATGAACGAGCCGCCGGGACGCTTCGGGTCCTTCAGGCCGGCCCGGGTACGCCGGATGGCGCGGGAGAGTGCCTGGACGGCCTGCTCCTGCCCGATCACCCGCTTGTGCAGCTCCTCCTCCATCTTGAGCAGCCGGGTCGACTCCTCCTCGGAGAGCTTCACGATCGGGATGCCGGTCGCCACGGCGAGCACCTCGGCGATCAGCTCCTCGTCGACCTCCGCGACCTCGTCCATGTCGCCCGCGCGCCACTGCTTCTCGCGCTCGGACTTGCGCAGGATCAGCTGCTTCTCCTCGTCGCGCAGCCGCGCGGCGGCCTCGAAGTCCTGGCCGTCGATCGCGGCCTCCTTGCGCTGCCGGACCTCGGCGATCTTGTCGTCGTACTCGCGCAGGTCAGCGGGTGCCGTCATCCGGCGGATCCGCAGTCGCGAGCCGGCCTCGTCGATCAGGTCGATCGCCTTGTCGGGCAGGAAGCGGTCGGAGATGTAGCGATCGGCCAGCGTCGCCGCCGAGACCAGTGCCTCGTCGGTGATGGTGACCCGGTGATGAGCCTCGTAGCGGTCGCGCAGCCCCTTGAGCATCTCGATGGTGTGCGCGATCGACGGCTCGGCGACCTGGATCGGCTGGAAGCGTCGCTCCAGCGCGGCGTCCTTCTCGAGGTACTTGCGGTACTCGTCGAGCGTGGTGGCGCCGATGGTCTGCAGTTCGCCGCGCGCCAGCATCGGCTTGAGGATCGAGGCCGCGTCGATAGCGCCCTCCGCGGCGCCCGCGCCGACCAGCGTGTGGATCTCATCGATGAACAGCACGATGTCGCCGCGGGTGCGAATTTCTTTGAGCACCTTCTTCAGGCGCTCCTCGAAATCACCGCGATAACGGCTGCCGGCCACCAGCGCGCCGAGATCGAGGGTGTAGATCTGCTTGTCCTTGAGCGTCTCGGGGACATTGCCCTTGACGATGTCCTGGGCAAGACCTTCGACGATGGTGGTCTTTCCGACGCCGGGTTCTCCGATGAGGACCGGGTTGTTCTTGGTCCGCCGGGAAAGAATCTGCATGACGCGCTCGATCTCCTGCTCACGACCGATCACCGGGTCGAGCTTGCCCTCGCGGGCGTCCTGGGTGAGGTTGCGGCCGAACTGGTCGAGCACGAGCGAGGAGGACGGCGCGTCGCCGCCACCCTGAGCCGCGGCGGCCTGGGTGGACTCCTTGCCCTGGAACCCCGAGAGCAGCTGGATCACCTGCTGGCGGACCCGGTTGAGGTCGGCGCCGAGCTTCTGCAGCACCTGCGCGGCCACCCCCTCGCCCTCCCGGATCAGGCCGAGGAGGATGTGCTCGGTGCCGATGTAGGAGTGCCCGAGCTGCAGTGCCTCGCGCAGCGAGAGCTCGAGGACCTTCTTGGCGCGCGGGGTGAACGGGATGTGGCCGCTGGGGGCCTGCTGGCCCTGGCCGATGATCTCCTCGACCTGGGCGCGGACCGCCTCCAGCGAGATGTCCAGGCTCTCCAGCGCCTTGGCCGCGACGCCCTCACCCTCGTGGATGAGGCCGAGCAGGATGTGCTCGGTGCCGATGTAGTTGTGCGAGAGCATGCGGGCCTCTTCTTGGGCCAGCACGACCACCCGCCGGGCTCGGTCTGTGAACCGCTCGAACATGCGCATCGCTCCTGAAGCTTCGTGGGGGTTGCACGTGTCTCAACCCTCACCCCACCCTACGCGTTCCACGGTTAGCCAGAAGCACGTACGCCCAGAGCGAACAAGCGCTGACCCGTCGCAAACTTTGCGACGGGTCAGCGGGTGAGCGCGTGAGTTTGAGACGGGTCAGTTGGCCTTGTCGAACGCTTCGCGGATCTCGGCGGGGATCCGGCCGCGGTCGGGGACCTTGAAGCCGTTGGAGCGGGCCCAGTCGCGGACCTCCCGGGCGCTCGGGCCGAGCGGGGTCGAGGTACGGCGTCCGCCGCCCCGGCGGGCGCCGGTGACCTTGCGGCCGTGGCCGACGTACCCGGCCAAGGCGTCGCGCAGCGCGGCGGCGTTCTTCTTGTTCAGGTCGATTTCGTACGACGTGCCGTCGAGCCCGAACGAGACCGTCTCCACGGCGTCGGAGCCGTCGATGTCGTCGATCAGGATAATGTTCACCTTTTGCGCCACGGAGAAGACCTCATCTGTTGACTGGAAATATCTGGCAATTCAGAATTGCTGCCACCACATGGATATCCGAATATCTCCGACAATGCAATTCAGGTGTTGCGCGCAAATACCAGAGCGAGGCCCTTGAGCGTGAGCCATGGTGAATGGTCGGTGAAAACCGAGCATTCCCCGATCACCAGCGGCGCCAGATATCCGGTGGCGATGACGGAGACGGTGTCGGCCTCGACGCCGAGCTCGGCCGTCATCCGAGCCACGATCCCCTCGACCTGCGCGGCGACGCCGAAGACCATCCCCGACTGCAGCGCCTCCACGGTGTTCTTCGCGATCACCGACCGGGGTCGGAGCAGCTCGACCTTGCGCAGCTGGGCGCCGCGCCGGCCGAGTGCCTCCAGCGAGACCTCGATGCCCGGCGCGATGGCTCCGCCGATGTACTGACCCTGGTCGCTGATCACGTCGAACGTGGTCGCGGTGCCGCCGAAGTCGACGACGATCGCCGGGCCGGGGTACAAGGTGGCCGCGGCCAGCGCGTTGATGATCCGGTCGGTGCCGACCTCGCGCGGGTTGTCCATGAGCACCGGCACACCGGTGCGCACGCCGGGCTCCACCACCACTGGGGTTACGTCGCCGAAGTGCCGGGTCAGCATGTCGCGCCACTCGTGCAGCACAGCCGGGACGGTCGAGCAGACCGCGATGCCGTCGATCTCGTCGGCCAGCCCGCCGAGCAGGCCGCGGATCAGGACCGCCCACTCGTCGGCCGTGCGGCTGTCGACGGTGGCGACCCGCCAGTCGGCGGTGACCTCGCCGTCGGTCACCAGCCCGAGCACGGTGTGGGCGTTGCCGATGTCGGCCGCGAGCAGGGTCATCTGGTCAGTCCTCGCGCAGGTCCATGCCGATGTCGAACACCTGCACCGAGTGGGTGAGCGCCCCCACCGAGATGAAGTCGACGCCGGTCTCCCCGACCTCGCGGGCCCGCTCGATCGTGAGCCCGCCGGACGCCTCGAGCGTGGCCCGGCCGGCGTTGATCCGGACCGCCTCGGCCATCACCTCGGTCGGCATGTTGTCGAGCAGGATCTCCTCGCAGCCGGCGTCGATCAGCTCGCGGAGCTGGTCGAGGTCGGTCACCTCGACCTCCACCCGCAGCCCGGGGTACGCCGACCGCACCGCCTCCAGCGCCGGCACGACGCCGCCGGCGGCGATCACGTGGTTGTCCTTCACCATCGCCCGGTCCGAGAGGCTCATCCGGTGGTTGGTGCCCCCGCCGCAGCGGACGGCGTACTTCTGCAGCATCCGGAGGCCCGGCAAGGTCTTCCGGGTGTCGAGCACTCGGCAACCGGTGCCGTCGAGGGCCGTCGACCCAGGCAGCGGTCGCGGTGGCCACGCCGCTCAGGTGGCAGGCGAAGTTGAGCGCGGTGCGTTCGGCGGTCAGCAGACCGCGGGTCGGGCCACTGACCCGCATCACGACATCGCCGGTTGCCACTCGGCTGCCGTCGGCGAGCCGGTCGGTGATCGCTACGTCGTCGCCGATGACGTAGCGGAAGACCATCTCGGCCACGCCGAGCCCGGCGACGACTCCCGGCTCGCGGGCCGCGAAGTCCGCGGTGCCGCGCGCGTCGCCTCGAAGAGTCGCGGCGCTGGTCCGGTCCTCGTCGGGCGGACCTCCCGGCAGATCCTCGTCGACGGCTCGGGAGATCGCCGCGTGGGTCTCCTGGGGTACGAGGCCCGCGACGGTGAGCTCGGTCAGCAGCCGGTCGGGCAGCTGCTCGAGGGGGGTCCGCGCGATGCTCATCCCACGAACCCGTCGGAGCTGGCCGCGGGCCGGAACGCAAGGGTGGTCGCGCCGTCGGCCATCGTGGTGTCGAAGTGGCCGGCGAACCGCGGATCGTCGCGATCCGGGAAGTCCTCGCGCCAGTGCGACCCGCGGGTCTCCTCACGCAGCGCTGCGGCGTCGGCGAGAGCGGTGCTGACCGTGAGCAGGTTGGTGGTCTCCCACGACTCGAGGTCGACGGTGTCGGTCTGGGTGGCGCCAAGCTTGTCCAACAACTCGTTCGCCTCACCGAGTCCCTCGGCGCTGCGCAGCACCCCGACACGAGAGGTCATCACGTCTTGGAGCTCGGCCCGGATGGTGCCGGAGACCAGCCCAGGGGTGCGCCCGTCCGTCGCGGGTTCGGACCAGGGCCGGAGCTCGTCGGGCAGCACCGCAGCGATCCGACGCGAGAAGACCAACCCCTCGAGCAGCGAGTTGGAGGCCAACCGGTTGGCGCCGTGGACTCCCGAGCAGGCCACCTCGCCGGTGGCGTAGAGGCCGGGTACGTCGCAGCGCCCCTCGAGATCGGTGCGCACCCCGCCGGAGACGTAGTGGCAGGCCGGGGCGACCGGGATCAGCTCGGTCACCGGGTCGACCCCGTGCGAGCGGGTGGTAGCCAGGATCGTGGGGAACCGACGCTCCCAGAACGCCGCACCCAGGTGCCGCGCGTCCAGCCACATGTGTGGGTGCCCGGTCTCGTTCATCCGGCGGGTGATCGCCTTGGCGACCACGTCGCGCGGCGCCAGGTCGGCGAGCTCGTGCACGCCCTGCATGAAGCGGTTGCCCTCGAAGTCGACCAGGAAGGCGCCCTCGCCGCGCACCGCCTCGGAGATCAGCGGCTGCTGGCCCGTCGAGTCCGCGCCGAGGTACATCACGGTCGGGTGGAACTGCACGAACTCCAGGTCGCGCAGCGTCGCGCCGGCCCGGAGAGCGAGCGCCATACCGTCACCGGTGGATACCGCCGGGTTCGTCGTCTGGGCGAACACCTGACCGAGTCCGCCGCTCGCCAGCAGGACGGCGCGGCAGTGCACAGCACCGACGCCGTCGCGCAGGCCCTCGCCGATCACGTGCAGGGTCACCCCGGCGACGCCACCGGCTTCGTCGAGCAGGAGGTCCACGGCGAGCGCGTGCTGGATGACCTCGATGTCGGGCGCGTTGGCTACCGCAGCCGTCAGCGCCCGCTGGATCTCGGCGCCGGTCGCGTCACCGCCGGCGTGGACGATCCGGTCGCGGTGGTGGCCACCCTCGCGGGTCAGCGAGATCACGCCGTCGTCGTCGAGGTCGAAGTTGGCCCCCAGCGCGATCAGCTCGCGGACCGCCTCCGGCCCCTCGTTGACCAGCACGCGTACGGCGGCCGGGTCACAGGCCCCGGCACCGGCCACGAGCGTGTCGAGCTCGTGCTCCTCGGGGGTGTCCCCCGGACCGAGAGCCGCAGCGATCCCGCCCTGCGCCCACTGGGTGGAGCCCGCAGCCAGCACGTCCTTGGTGACCACGAGGACCTTGTCGACGTGTTCCCTGAGCCGCAGCGCGGCGGTCAGGCCCGCGATCCCGGAGCCGACGATGACGACGTCGGCGCGGGTGGACCAACCGGGCTCCGGCGCCGTGAGACGTCCGGGCACACGGCGTACCGATGCCATCCGTGGACTCTATCGAGCCGTCAGATCACCACGGACGAGGCCGTCGCCCTCGAACGTCTCGGCGGGGTCGTAGCCGGTGGCCAGGATCTTGTTGTCGGCGTCGACGAACACCACGTGCGGCTGGAACTCCTGGGCCTCGGCGGTGTCCATCTGGCCGTAGCCGATCAGGATCACGACGTCCCCGGGGTGGACCAGGCGGGCGGCCGCGCCGTTGATGCCGATCACGCCGCTGCCGCGCTCGCCGGCGATCGTGTAGGTCTCCAGCCGCGCACCGTTGGTGACGTCGACGATGTGCACCAGCTCGCCGGCCAGCAGGTCGGCGGCCTCGAGCAGGTCCTCGTCGACGGTGACCGACCCGACGTAGTGCAGGTCCGCCTGGGTCACGGTGGCCCGATGGATCTTGCTCTTCATCATGGTGCGCAGCATCAGCTGCCTCCTTGTGTGGGGTCCCCGATGACCAGGGGCAGGTTGTCGATCAGCCGCGTGGAGCCCACTCGTGCAGCGATCAGGATCCGGGCTTCGGTGCCCGGCAGCGGGTTCTCGGGCAGCTCACCCAGGTCGGGAGTGGTCACCTCGAGGTAGTCGAGGTCGACTCGGGTGGAGGTGCGCAGCTCGACGCGAGCGGCGTCCAGCGCGGCCGGCAGGCCGTGTCTGGCTGCGGACTGCGCGGCGCGCAGCGCGCGGTTGAGGACCGTCGCCTCATGACGCTGCTCGTCGTCGAGGTAGGCGTTGCGGCTGGACAGCGCCAGGCCGTCGGTCTCGCGCTCGGTGTCGGCGCCGACGATCTCGACGCCGAGGCACAGATCGGCGACCATCCGCCGGATCAGCACCAGCTGTTGGTAGTCCTTCTGGCCGAATACCGCCAGGTCCGGGCGCACCAGGCCGAAGAGCTTCGCCACCACGGTGAGCACGCCCCGGAAGTGCCCGGGTCGGACCCGACCCTCGAGGATCGTCGCCAGCTCGCCGGGCTCGATCGTGACGTTGGCGTCGGTGACCGCCCCTTCGGGGTAGACCTCCGCGACGACGGGCGCGAACACGACGTCGACGCCCTCGCGCTCGCAGAGCTTGAGGTCGGCTTCGAGGGTCCGCGGGTACCGGTCGAGGTCCTCGCCTGCGCCGAACTGCAGCGGGTTGACGAAGATCGAGACCACCACGGGCCCGCCGCCCGCCCGCCCGCGGGCCACCCGAAACAGGCTGGCGTGGCCCTCGTGCAGCGCGCCCATCGTGGGCACGAAGCCGACCCGCTCTCCGGCGGCCCGCCGCGCGGCTAGTCGCTCGT
Organism: uncultured Actinomycetota bacterium; assembly: GCA_963827185.1. Taxonomy (GTDB): domain Bacteria; phylum Actinomycetota; class Actinomycetes; order Propionibacteriales; family Nocardioidaceae; genus Nocardioides. The sequence continues at coordinate 622,100 of CAWGZQ010000006.1, read as the reverse complement.
CGAGCTCGCCGCGGGTGCGGGCGAGGTACGGCGTGGTCACGTAACTTTCCGGTGCCTGACCGCGGCGTCGGCCTGGGCGGAGTCGAGGATCTGCTGGATCTTGAGCGCGTGGATCGGGACGAGGCGGCCATCGGTGACGGCACGGGCGAGCGTGGCCCGGCCCAGCGCGACGTACGAGTCCATGGCTTGCGGGGCACTGCGGGCGATCTCATCGAGGTGGGCGCGAACCGTGTTGAGGTCGCCGCGGACGATCGGGCCGGTCAGCGCGGCGTCGCCCTGCTCGAGCGCGTTGTCGAGCGCCGCGGTGAGCAGGGGGCGCAGGGTGCTGGCGGGGTCGTCGGCGCCGGCGGCGGCGAGCATTTCGATCGCCTCCGCGACGAGGGTGACCAGGTGGTTGGCGCCGTGGGCCAGGCCGGCGTGGTAGAGCGTGCGGCTCTCCTCCGGCACCCACATCGGGCGGCCACCGAGGTCGTCGACGAGCCGTTGCGCGAAGTCCCGCTCCGCCGCGTCGGCGGTCAGGCCGAAGACGCAACCGTCGAGCCGGTCGAGGTCGATGGCGGTGCCGGTGAAGGTCATCGCGGGGTGCATCGCGATGACGTGCGCGCCGATCGCTCGGGCCGGCTCGAGTACGGCGAGTCCGTGGCGGCCCGACGTGTGCACGACGTACTGACCCTCGCGGAGCGCTCCGCTGGCGGCGAGCACGGTGACGACGTTGGGGAGCATGTCGTCGGGGACGGTGAGCAGCAGCAGGTCGCAGGCCCGGGCCACGGAGCTGGGCTTGTCGATGCGGACGCCCGGGAGGAGGTCGGCGATCCGGTGCCGGGAGGCGTCGGACTCACCGGCGGCGGCCACGATCTCGTGGCCCGCGGCCCGGAGGCGAGCCGCCAGAACAGCACCGACGCGACCGGCGCCGACAACGCCCACGCTCAAGGGCTTGGTCATTCGCTCGAACCTTTCGTTCCAGTCCCTCCGACCACCCGCGGGTGCGGGTCGGTGTGGGTACCGGACGGTGTGTCCTGGTGACTGATCAACGTCCAAGGTACGCGTTGGTCATCCCCGGATCAGCGATTTGTGATCTGCCCCACCCGGTCGGCGCGGGGCGCCTACCCCCGTCCTACCTGCCGTTGTGGCGTCCAGGTGACAGTTGCAGCTGTCAGTTGGTCGCCACAACGGTAAGTAGGACGCCCCCGTCAGCGCCGGTCGTCGGAGGTGACGACGGTGCCCACCTCGAGCGGGCGCGGGGCCCGCGGCAGCCAGTCGCGGGTGACGTGGTCGACGATGTGGACGTCGGGCGGGGCGTGGATCTCGTGTACGCCGGGCACCACGGTCCCCTCCTGCAACGCGTTGAACACCGCCCACTCGCGGCGCTTGCGCTTGTTGCGGTAGCTGGTCGCGAACGACGCGGGGTCGGTCCAGTGCGCGAACTCGTCACCGTCGAGGTACTTCAGCTCCACACACAGGCCGTGCGGCAGGCCGATCGACCGGACCCGCTCCGGGGTGGTGCGGACCTCCCACTCGAACGCCTTCGTGTAGACGAAGTCCGGGCCGATCGGGAAGCCCCACTCCTCGGCGTTGCGCAGCCCCAGGTCGAGGTAGCCGTGGCTGTCGCCGTCGAGGTAGAGCCCGTGCCGCGGCACCCGGATGATCGACTGGACGTCGCCCACCTGCCAACCCAAGTCGGCGATCGACGCCTCGCCCTCGGTGGTCAGCACCATGTCGCCGTCCCATTTCCAGGAGTAGCGGGTCCCGACCTGGGCGAAGCACCAGTTGTAGAAGTAGGCCAGCGAGTGGACGGAGAGCTCGTGGACGGCGAGGTGCTCAGCACCGGCGCGCGCCACCGAGAAGGGGTACTCCGCCAACGTCAGCTTGCCGCCGTGGCCGGCCCGCTCGGCGGTCGCTCGCGCGACATCGATCGTCCCGTCGTCGGAACCGTTGTCGACGACGAGCACGTGGTCACAGGCCCGGAGCAGCGGCGGCAGCACGAACGGCAGCGACGGCGCCTCGTTCTTGACCCGGAGCACCGCGGTCGTGCCGGCCCGGAGCCCGCCGGGACGCGTCCACGGCCAGACGATGTCGAACTCGGCATGCCCCTCGAGGTTCGAGATGCCGGCGGCAGCGGCGTGCGTGCTCACGTGCGTTCCTTGCCCGCCATCTTGCGCAGGCCGCGGCGCAGCTTCGGCGGCACCATCCGGCGGATCCCGTGCGGCAGCCGGTCCGCGGCGTACGCCGGCCCAGCACCGGCCCCGGACCCCGCCCCGGCTCCGGGCTGGCGCCTGGTGCGCTGCTCGGCGGCCACCACGGACGACCGCGAGATGGCCTCGGCCTCGGCGTACAGGTCGACGTAGGCCTCCCGCAGCTGGTCCAGCGTGGCCTGGGCCTCGGGTGTGTCGCCACCCGGGTCGGCGAGCTTGTTGAGCTCGGTCCAGGTCTCGGCGGTCAGCTCGTGCAGCTTCGGCGGCAGCGCCAGGTCCTCGAGACTCTGCGCCATCCGGCGCAGCGACGGGTCGACAAAGCGGTGGCCGTCGCGGATCGCCTCGCTGTTGGCGTGCAGGACGTGCTGGAGCTGGAGCTGCTCGCCCACCTGCATCACGGTCTTGGTCCAGTCGTCGAGCAGGTCGGCGTACCGGACGAAGACCCGCCCGGACTCGCGGGTCCCGCGCTCGGTGTGCAGCAGCATGTTGAGCCAGGAGGCGGCCAGGTGGGCCGAGCCCAGCCGGTTGGCGTAGTAGGTCTGCTTGCTGCCCACGACCTCGGCCGGTGGCCGCAGCATGGTGGCGAACACCGGCGTCGCCCCGGTACGGATCGCCGCGACCCGCCACAGCGACAGGAACCAGCTCAGCCGCGGGTCCTTCACGACGAGCTCGCGGTTGACCGCGAAGTGCCCGTCGAGCCATTCGGCGGTGGTGATCCGCTCCGCCTCGCGAGTGCACACCCGACCGGTCTCGAACCAGGCCTCCGGTCGCGAGTCGCTGACCTGGACCAGGGCCTCCCTCAGCAGACGGTCGTGGTGCTCCACGACCCACTGCGGCTCCGCGAAGCCCTTGGGGTTGGTCGCGTCGGCGGCCACCTCCGGCTTGGGCACGTGCAGGCCGAGGATCTGCATGAGTCCGGCGAGCGTGCTGGTCCCGCTGCGACCGGCGCCGGCGACGAAGAGCGCCGTGCGCGGATAGTCAGCGGGGTCGACGGCGCTCGGGTCACTCACGGTGCCCGAGCCTAACGGGCACTAGCCTCCAGCCATGAAGTTGAGGGGGCGCGCGCGACCGGTGGTGAGCGTCGTGGTCCCCGTCTACAACGTCGGTGACTACCTCGTCGCCTGTCTGGAGAGCCTGCTCGCCCAGCGCGGCGTGGAGGTGGACATCGTGGTCGTCGACGACGGATCGACCGACGAGTCCGGCACGCTGGCCGACCACTACGCGGCCGAGGAGTCGCGGGTGCGGGTCGTGCACACCGAGAACCGCGGGCTCGGGGCGGCGCGCAACGAGGGCCTGCGGCACATCGTCGGCGACTTCGTGGCGTTCGCCGACTCCGACGACGTCGTGGCCCCGGGGGCCTACTCCGTGATGCTGCGGTCGCTGCGGGAGTCGGGCTCCGACTTCGTGACCGGGTCGATCGTCTGGTGGGAGGGCAAGGAGCGCCGGGAGCCGCCGTGGATGCACCGGCTGCATCACCCGGATCGCGCCGGCGTGACCGCCGCGCAGCATCCCGAGATCCTGGGTGACGTCTTCGCCTGGAACAAGGTCTTCCGGCGGGCCTTCTGGGAGTCCGCCGGCCTGTCGTGGCCCGAAGGGATCCGCTACGAGGACCAGCCGACCACCACCCGCGCCTTCCTCGCCGGTCGGTTCGACGTGCTCTCGGACGTCGTCTACCACTGGCGGATCCGCGACGACGGCTCCTCGATCACCCAGCAGCGGGCCACGGTCGCCGACCTCACTGATCGACTGGAGACCAAGCGGATGGCGCTTTCCAGCGTGACCGCGGCACCGGAGTCGGCCGCGATCCGGCCGTACTTCCTGGACCGGGTGCTCGCCGGTGACCTGCACCGCTACTTCGTGCTGATCCCCGGCTGCACCGACGAGTGGTGGGGGCTCCTGGAATCGGGTGTGCGCGAGCTGTGGGGCGACCGCTCCCTGGTGCACAGCGGGCTCCCGCCTGTGCATCGGCTCGCCGGCTGGTTGGTCGAGCACGGCCGTCGTCAGGATGCCGCCGACCGTGATGACCTACGTCGCCGGGCTGGCCGGCTCGCCCGCCCCTCGGGTGCGCACGGACGATGGCGGGGTCCGGATCGACGTACCCGGGATCGACCCGGCGACCGTCGACCCCGCCGCGCTCGCGGTGCGCGACCACGAGCTGTGAAGGACACCGCCCCAACCGTCCGCGCGGCCGGGTAGCGTCTTCGCCGTGATGCTCGTGGCCGACACCGACGTCGCCCGGTGCTACATCGACAACAGTTGGTGGTGCGGTCAGTACTGGAGCGACTACCGCCCCGAGCTGGTCGACGCCACCGTCCAGCACCTCTGGATCACCGTGGTCTCGGTGCTCCTCGGGTTCGCCGCCGCGGTGCCCCTCGCTCTGCTCGCCCGGCGCAGCGGCCGGTTCGAGACGCTGGTCGTGGGTGGGACCACGATCATCTACACGATCCCGTCGCTGGCGTTGTTCTCGCTGCTGTTGCCGTTCACGGGGCTGTCGGCCACCACCGTGGTGATCGGTCTCGCGCTCTACTCGCTGACCATCCTGGTGCGCAACGTGCTCGCCGGACTCCGTTCGGTTCCCGAGGAGGTCCGGGAGTCCGCCGTCGGCGTCGGGTACGGGTCGGCCCGGCTGCTCGCCCGGGTCGAGCTCCCGCTGGCGTTGCCGGTGCTGATGGCGGGCCTGCGGGTCGCGACGGTCTCCACCGTGGCCCTGACCACGATCGGTTCGATCGTCTCCTACGGCGGCCTGGGCAACCTGCTGCTGCGGGCCGTGGGCAACCAGTTCAAGGCCCAGATCCTGGCGGCCAGCCTGCTGTGCGTCGCACTCGCCGTCCTGCTCGACCTGGTGCTCGTGCTCATCCAGCGGCTGCTGACCCCGTGGACCCGCCATGCTCGGTGACGTCTTCGACTACCTCACGGACGGGTCGAACTGGTCCGGCGACAGCGGCATCGGCGCCTTCGCGGTGCAGCAGCTGCTGCTCACCGTCACCGCCCTCGCGATCGCGATGGTGGTGGGCCTGCCGATCGCGCTCTGGCTCGGTCACCTGCGCCGAGGCGGCTTCCTGACCGTCAACATCTCCAACGTCGGGCGTGCCGTGCCCGTCTTCGCGGTGCTGCTGGTGCTGTCGTTGGGACCCGTCGGATCCGATCAGTTCGGCCCCTACGGTCGGGCCGGTCTGGCCACGCTGATCGCCCTGGTGCTCTTCGCGCTTCCGCCCCTGATCACCAACGCCTACGTCGGGATCACCGAGGTCGACCGCGACATCGTGGAGGCCGCTCGCGGGATGGGCATGAGCGACCGCAAGGTCTTCACCGCGGTCGAGTTGCCGCTCGCCGTCCCCGTGGTGATGACCGGGGTCCGTCTGGCGCTGGTGCAGGTCTGGGCCACGGCCACGATCGCCGCCCTGGTGGCCGGACCCGGCTTGGGCCGGATCATCACCCGTGGTTTCGCCAACCAGAGCACTCCCGAGGTCGTGGCCGGCGCGATCCTGGTCGCGGTGGGCGCCCTGCTGCTCGAGCTCGTCGCCGTCGTGACGACCCGGTCGCTGGACCCGATGCGGCGCGCCGTCCAGACGCCCACGAGCCGGTCGCTTCCGACCGCCTGATCGGCCGCGACCAACCCGCGAGACGCTGTCGGAGGTTGGGGCTAGGCTGTTTCGACCGGGTGCCGGTTGGTACCCATCGGACACGCGCGGGCGCCCTGCCCGCGGGACACAGAAGGTGGTACCTCCCATGCGACGTTTTCGCACCCTAGGCGTGGCGCTGGCCGCCGCGACGCTCTTGTTCGCCGCCGGCTGCGGTGACGACGATCTCGAGGGCGGCAGCGACGACGGCGGCGGTGACAAGGGCTCGGTGGTCGTCGGCGGCCAGGACTTCACCGAGAGCCAGGTGCTCGCAGCCATCTACCAGCAGCTCCTGGAGAACGAGGGCTACTCGGTGCAGACCAAGCTGGTCACGACCCGCGACGTCTACCTGCCCGAGCTCGCCAAGGGCAACGTCGACGTCGTGCCCGACTACCTGGCGGGGCTCACCGACTTCCTCAACACCGAGGCCAACGGTCCCGACGCTCCGCTGGTGTCGAGCAACGACCCCGACGCCACCCTGGCCGCGCTCGAGCCGCTCGCCGAGGCCAAGGGCATCTCGATCCTTCCGCCCTCCGAGGCCACCGACCAGAACGCCTTCATCGTCACCCAGGAGGCCGCCGACGCCAACGACCTCGAGACCCTCTCCGACCTGGCCGCGCTGGGCGAGCCGATCAAGCTCGGTGCCCCGGAGGACTGCGAAGGCCGGGCCGACTGCGAGGGCGGGCTCACCGACGTCTACGGCTTGAAGATCACCGAGATCGTCCCGCTCGACTTCGCGAGCTCACAGCTCAAGGACGCCGTCCTCAAGGGTGAGGTCCAGCTCGGCGAGACCGGCACCACGGACGGCACCCTCGAAGACCTCGGACTGGTGCTGCTCGAGGACGACAAGGGCATCCAGCCCGCGCAGAACCTCACCCCGGCGGTCAACTCCGAGTTCCTCGCCGACAACCCGGAGCTCGAGGACCTGTTCAACGAGCTCTCGGCAGCCCTGACCACCGAGGATCTCGCGGCCATGAACGTCAAGGTCGACCTGGAGCGCCAGAAGCCCGAGGACGTCGCCGCGGACTTCCTCGAGGAGAAGGGCCTGATCTGAGGGTCGGCGGGCAGCAGCCATGAGCAGCGACGCACCGATGATCCGGCTGACCGGCGTGGGCAAGACCTACGCCGACGGCACGGTCGCCGTGCACGAGCTGGATCTCGAGGTCGGCAAGGGCGAGATGATCGTCCTTGTCGGCCCCTCCGGCTGCGGCAAGTCGACGACGCTGAAGATGATCAACCGGCTGATCGAGCCCACCACCGGCACCATCGAGATCGACGGCCAGGACGTGACCGGAGAGGATCCGGTGCGGCTGCGCCGCGGCATCGGCTACGTCATCCAGCAGGTCGGGCTGTTCCCGCACCAGAAGATCATCACCAACGTGATGACGGTGCCGCTGCTCTACGGCGAGTCCAAGGCCACCGCTCGCCAGCGGGCCTCCGAGCTGCTGGAGATGGTCGGCCTCGACCCGGCCACCTACGGCGACAAGTACCCGCACCAGCTCTCGGGCGGTCAGCGACAGCGCGTCGGCGTGGCCCGGGCGCTGGCGGCCGACCCACCGGTGCTGCTGATGGACGAGCCCTTCGGTGCGGTCGACCCCGTCGTGCGGTTCCGGCTCCAGGACGAGTTCCTCCGGGTCCAGAGGGAGCTCGGCAAGACCGTGGTGTTCGTGACCCACGACATCGACGAGGCCGTCAAGATGGGCGACCGGGTCGCGGTGTTCGCGGTCGGCGGTCGACTCGCCCAGTACGGCACCCCGACCGAGCTGCTGGCTCGCCCGGCCGATGAGTTCGTCGAGGACTTCGTCGGCGCCACTCGGGGCTTGCGGCGGCTCACGGTGACCGAGATCGACCCCGCGCACCTCGAACCCCTCGACGGTGTCGCGATGGGCGACCTGGCGGCTGCGATCGACGTCGGCGCCACCCTGGAGGAGGCGCTCGCGTTGATGCTGCGCGACGACAAGCCCATGGTCGGCGTGAAGCAGGGCTCCGAGTTCCTCGGGGTGCTCACCCCCAACGGCGTGCATCGCGCGCTGCGCGCCTCGTTGGCCGAGTAGCGCGGCTCAGTCCACCGACACGTCGCGGTGCCACGACTCCGTGACGTACGACGTCACCCAGCCCATCCCGACGTACAGGTCGGCGGCACCGGTCGGTGAGTCGGCGTCGACCTCGAGGCCGACGCGGTCGCGATCGCGGACCGCGGCGTCCGCGATGATCGTGTTGAGCAGCCCCTTGGCCACGCCGCGACCGCGCGCCGCGGCCAGGACGCCCAGGTAGTCCACGTAGGACCCATCCGGCCCGGTGCTGCTCTCCGAGACGGTCCCGATCAGCGCTCCGACCGGCTGGGGGGTGCCGTCGTCACCGGTGATCTCGGCCAGCCACCAGTGGTCCCAGCGGTGCCCCGGGTCCTCGCGCAGCCGGTGCAGGAACTCGTGGAAGGTCTCCTCGCGGGAGTTGAAGTGGTCGACGAACGCACCCTCGAGGACCTCGTGCACCTCGCGCAGGTCGGCCTCGTCGGGCATCCCGTCGGCGCCGCGTCGGACCAGTCGGAAGACGGCCTGATCGGACTCCCAGTGGACCGGCGAGGGCACCAGATCGGCTTCCGCCGGCGTCACCGGGCGCTTCATCTGCCACCAGGTCCGGACCCGCTCGAAGCCGCCGGCCCGCAGCCACCGGTGCTGCCGATCGTCGTCGGCGAACGCCCCGGTGTCGATCTGCTGGACGTCGAGCCCCCGCGCGGCCCCCACCGCCTTTGCCTGCCCGACCGCCCAGTCGATGAGGACCTCCGAACAGGCCCGCCCGATCGCCTCCGGCAGGTCGCGCTGGACGATGTGCACGAACAGCATCCGGCCGCCCGCCCGGTCGTGGACGCTGCCCCAGGCCCGGATCTCGGCCTGGTCGTCGCGGACCACGACGTTCTCCCGGGTGCGCAGCCCTTGCTCGGACACCTCGACGAGTACGTCGTCAACGCCCGACCCCGGCCACCCGCGGCCATGACTCTCGTGGGCGCGCAGGAGCTGGGTGAGCCGGGCCACGTCGAACCGGTCAGCGGGATCCGGCGTACCGAGCTCCCAGCCTCCCGGGAGACCCGGTGGCGGGTCGACGAGCTCGTCGGGGTCGCTCTCGAAACGGGACTCGTCGGGGATCACGAGGCCCGATTCTGCCGCTACCGCCCCCTGTCACACGTCGTCCACCCCCCAATCTGGCGTCGCCAAGGTCATTCAGGGGGTGGGACAGCGTGCTATCTGCGGTACGGCGACCCCGCGGTCACCCGGCCTGGAACCGCTTGCTGGCGTCCGCTGCCTGCCACTCGGCGATCAGTACGTCGCGCTCCTGCTCGAGCTCGGCGAGCCGGACGATGGCCACCGCCGCCCGCTCCTCGGCGTCCGCGAGCCGGACCGCGAGCCGGCCGTTCTCCTCCTCGAGGCGCTCGGTCCGGTCGATCGCACCTTCCAGTGCGTGCTGCGCCTCGGTCAGCTCGGCGGTCGCCTCGGCGAGCCGCTTCTCCAGCCGCTCGATCGATGCTTCGTGGCGGCTGATCCGGCCGGTCATGTCGGCGACGAACAGGGCGTTCTCGTCGGTCCGCTCGGCCGTGAGCGCGGTGTACTCCTGCGCGAGCTCGGCGCGGTCCAACGCGGCCTCACGACGTGACTGGAGTACCTCGAGGTAGGTGATCCGGGTGGAAACGGCACCCAGTGAGAGACCGAGGCCAGCGGCCACGATCAGCAGCGGCCACGAACCGCTGAGGGCTGCGCCGACCACGGCGAGGACGCCGATGGCCAGCAGCAGACAGGCGACGGCCGCGCGCGCGGACCGCTGGCGGCGCCGCACGGGCCCGCGGATGGGGGAAGACATAACCCCACGTTAAGTCTCGGAATCATCGGAACCGACGCGACACGCACGCTCGAGGAGCAGCGCGGTGATCACGATCAGCAGGCCGGCGAACGAGGCGGCACCCGAACGCCCGATCCGCTCGTCGGCCAGCTGGGCGTCGTCGCCGATCCAGGTCAGGGCGTACCCCAGGTAGCCGCCCAGGACGAGGGCGCCCACGAGCGCGCAGGCGCGCGCCAGCACCAGCCGGTTGACGGCCTGGTGCGGAAGCAGCAGATCGGGTCGGTTCCGCACCTGGCGCTGGGTGGAGTACGCCGTGTAGCCGAGGATGGCCGCGACCAGCAGCAGCGCGAGGGGTTGGATCCAGGACACCACCGGTGGCGTGCCGGTGCGGTCCGAGAGCGGGTGCAGCAGCCAGCCGCCCACCAGCCCGATGATCGCCCAGACCGCCAGCACGGCGACCGAGGTGGGGCGCAGCGAACCCCGAGGCCCGTCGTCGGACGGCCTCTGTGGCCGGGTCAGCTGGCCTCCAGGGTGAGGTCGTCACGCCGGGTCACGCCCTGGTCCCCGACGTTCTCGAGCAGCTCGGCGATCGGCCCCTGATCGGGGAACACCGCGTCCGGCTCGAGGTCGTACCACGGTCGGAGCACGAACTCGCGCTCGGCGGCCCGCGGGTGCGGCAGCCGCAGCACGTCGGTGTCGCTGCGTCGGTCGCCGACCACGATCAGGTCGACATCAAGGGTGCGCGGCGCGTTGACCGTGTCGGTCCGTTCGCGCTCGAAGGCCTCCTCGATGGCCAGGGCCCGTTCGAGCAGGCGGTTGGCAGCGAGCGTGGTGTCGGCCAGCACGACGGCGTTGAGGAAGTTCTTGGAGCCGTCGGGGCAGTCGATCGGCTCGGTCTCGTAGACCGGGGACACCCCGGTCACCCACACGTCGGGGGTGTCGGCGATCGCGTCCACGGCGCCCTGCAGGCTGGCCAGCCGCTCCCCCAGGTTGGAGCCCAGCGCCAGCACGACGCGCCGGATCGGGCGCATCTCGCCGGTCAGCGTGTCCGCGTCCGGGATGTGCGGGTTGGGAGTCTCAGTCACTGGTTGCCCTGCCTCTTCCGGGTAATCGTCAACGCGACATCCGAGAACGTCGCGTCAATGGGGGCGTCTGGCTTGTGAACCGTGACCCGAGCCCATTGAACACGGAGATCCAAGAGACAGACATCCGCGATCCGTTGGGTGAGGGTCTCGATCAGGTCGACCGGGTCTTTCTCGACGGCGGCTTTCACCTGAGCCACGAGGCTTCCGTAGTCCACGGTGTCTCGCAAGTCGTCGGACACCGCCGCAGGCGAGGAGTCGATGCCGAGCGAGAGATCGATCACGAAGGTCTGGCCGTCACGGCGCTCCGCTTCGAAGACCCCGTGGTGGCCGAAGCACTCGATGCCGCTGATCGCCAGCTCATCGCTCACTCCTGCATCTCCATCCGCTCGAGGACCTTCAGCACATCACGGGTGCCCCGGACATCGTGCACGCGGACCCCCCAGACGCCCTGTCGGGCCAGCAGCAGGGTGATCGCGTGGCCGGCCTCCTCGCGCTCGTCCACCGGCCGGGACGCGCCGTCCGGCCCCGCCAGCAGCCCGCCGAGAAACGACTTCCGGCTCGCCCCCACGAGCAGCGGGAACCCCAGCTCGGCCAGCTCGGCGAACCCGCGCAGCAGGCTCCAGTTGTGTTCGCCGCGCTTGGCGAAGCCGAGGCCAGGGTCGAGGACGATCCGGCTCTCGGCGATGCCCGCGGCGCGCATCGCCTCGACCCGCTCGGAGAGCTCGCGTCGTACCGCCGCGACCACGCCGCCGGGCTCGTCGTAGACGGCGAGGTCCTGCATCCGGTCGCTGTGGGCCCGCCAGTGCATCGCGACGTACGTCGCCTCGGACCGGGCGACCACCTCGAGGATCCGCGGGTCGGCCAGCCCACCGGAAACGTCGTTGACCATCCGAGCGCCCGCCGCGAGAGCGGCTTCGGCGACGTCACTCCGCATCGTGTCCACCGACACCAGGGCGGCTTCGGCGGACAGCGCCGAGATCACCGGGATCACCCGGTCGAGCTCCTCCGAGACCAAGGGGCGGGTCGCCCCGGGCCGGGTGGACTCACCGCCGATGTCGAGTACGTCGGCCCCGTCGGCCAGCAGCCGCCGGCCGTGACCGATGGCCGCCTCGGTGTCGGCGTACAGCCCGCCGTCGGAGAACGAGTCCGGGGTGACGTTGACGACGCCCATCACGACCGGACGGCCGGGGACGGTCAGCACCATGCGCGGGACGCTATCGGAGGAGCGGCTCGGGCAGCGGCCCGAACTCCGCGCGGCAGGAATCGCCCGAGCAGCTGCCCAGGCTGCGGGTCCGGTCGGCGAGCTCGGCCTGGATCTCGGCGTACCCGGGATCGTCGGCGACGTTGCCGAGCTGGAAGGGGTCGCGCTCCCGGTCGTAGAGCTCGACGAACCCGGTCTTGAGCCAGTAGATGAACGTGTAGCGGTCGGTGCGGACGCCGCGGTACTCCCAGACCAGCCCGCTGGGGTCGGGCCCCCGGATGCCGGCCTGCACCAGCAGCGTGCGGTCCGCACCCGGCTCGGGATCCCGGACCAGGCCGATGAGGCTCTCGCCGTCGACCTCTACCTGGGGGTCGGCGCCGGCCAGGTCGGCGAACGTCGGGGCCAGGTCGATCATCGCGGTCGTGTGCTCGCGGACGGAGCCGGGCTCGATGCCGGGCCCGCGGATCAGCAGCGGCACCCGCAGCGACTCCTCGTAGGCGAGCGTCTTGCCCTGGTACCGGTGCTCGCCGAACAGGAAGCCGTTGTCGGAGGTGAAGGCGATCACGGTGTTGTCGAGCTCGCCTGCGTCGCGCACCGCGGTCACGATCCGGGCGACGGCGCGGTCCACCGAGGCCAGCGACCGGATCCGCTGCAGGAACAGGTGCTGGGCGGCGGCGGGGTCGACCCGACCGCGCCGGATCACGGCCTTCGGCTTGTCGCTGACGTCGTCCTCGTTGAACGACGGCTTGTCGAGGAACGGCGCCCGGACGTCCGCGAACTTGTTCGCGAACCTCTCCTCCACCGGTGGCGGCGTGGCACAGCCGGCTTCCTGCGCCAGCGAGCAGATGCCGTGCGGGGCGTAGAACGACGTCCAGAGGAAGAACGGCTCGTCCTTTGCGGCCAGCGCCGCGATCTCGTCCTCGCTGTGCTTGGCGAGGTAGTCGGTGTGGTAGCTCGGCGGTCGCGTCACGTTGCGGCCGTCGTACTGCAGGAACCGGCGGTAGCCCAGGCGGACGGTGGCGTCCCAGTGATCCCAGCCCGGCGGGACTCCCCGGCCCGGGTGGTAGCCGTTGATGTACTTGCCGAGGAACGACGTCTGGTAGCCGACGTCCCGCAGCCACACCGGGAGGGTGCGCTCGGGATCCTTGAGGCTCGCGTAGCCACCGCGCTCGCCGTGGTTGTTGTGGACGCCGTTGTTCTGCGCGTACTGCCCGGTGAGGATCTGGGCGCGAGCGGGACAGCACAGCGGATGGGGGGCGATGAAGTTCTCGAAGGTCACGCCCTGGTCGCCGAGCTGCTGGCGCGTGAGCGGCATCCATCGGAGGTCGATCAGCGCCTGGTCGTCGGTCGTGATGAACACGATGTTGGGGCCGTTGCTCACGGTGATGGGCGCACTCACCTCGCCGGGCCGGTCGGGCTCGACGGGCTGGCGGGACTGGCAGGCCGTCACGAACAGGGCCGCGGCGATGGCCGCGAGCAGCAGCAGGCGTCCGGAGCGACGGCGGCGCCCGTACCGGAGTCCCCGAGGCGTGGTCGTGGGGTCGGTCATCGGGCTCTGTGGATCAGCGCCATCGCCTCGGAACGAGTGGCGGCGTTGTGCATGATCCCGCGAACGGCCGAGGTGATGGTCCGGGCTCCCGCCTTCTTGACTCCGCGCATGGTCATGCACAGGTGTTCCGCTTCTATCACCACGATCACGCCGCGCGCCTCGAGGATCTCCATCAGGGCATCCGCGATCTGGGTGGTCAGCCGCTCCTGCACCTGGGGGCGCTTCGCGTAGAGGTCGACCAGGCGGGCCAGCTTGGACAGCCCGGTGATCTTGCCCGACTCGGCGGGGATGTAGCCGACGTGGGCGACTCCGGTGAACGGCACCAGGTGGTGCTCACACATCGACCAGAGCTCGATGTCGCGGACCATCACCATCTCGTCGTGACCGATGTCGAACGTCGTGGTGAGGACGTCCTCGGGGAGCATCCGCATCCCGCCGGTGACCTCGGCGTACATCCGCGCCACTCGGGCGGGGGTGTCGACCAGGCCGTCGCGGTCGGGATCCTCGCCGATGGCGGCGAGCAGCTCGCGCACCGCGGCCTCGGCGCGCGCCTGGTCGAACGGTGGCACGTCCTCGGGCGCCCGCTCGGGCGGGTGAATGGGGTCGGTCACGGTGCCGCGCGGTCAGCCGGTCGGCGCCGGCGGCGTCGGGTCGGGGCCGGGAGGCCCAACGGGCGGGGTGTCGTGGACGTCGCCACCGGCGCCGGGCGGCGTGACGATCGCACCGGCGCTCTCCTTCTTGTCGTACGGCGAGCCGTTGGTGGCGGCGCGATCCTTGATCTCCTGCGGAATCTCCACCGGCGGGATCTCCGAGGGGTTCCGGGTCGGCGAGCCGGTCCAGGCCGGTCGCTGGGGACGCAGCCGCAGCGCCTCGAAGATGCTGGCGACCTCAGCCTTGTCGAGGGTTTCCTTGTCGAGCAGCGCGAGCACCAGCGCGTCGAGAACGTCGCGGTTCTCCTCGAGGATGTCGAAGGCCTCCTGGTGCGCGACCGCGAGCAGCTTCTTGGTCTCCTCGTCGACGATCGCGGCGACGTCCTCGGAGTAGTTGCGGGTGTGCCCGATGTCGCGGCCCAGGAACGGCTCGGAGTTGTCGTCGCCCAGCTTGATCGCGCCCAGCCGCTCGGTCATGCCGTACTGGGTGACCATCGCGCGGGCCAGGCCGGTGGCCTTCTCGATGTCGTTGCCCGCGCCGGTGGTCGGGTCGTGGAAGACCATCTCCTCCGCAGCGCGACCGCCGAGCATGTAGGCCAGCTTGTCGAGCATCTCGCTGCGGGTCTGGGAGTACTTGTCCTCGTCGGGCAGCACCATGGTGTAACCGAGGGCGCGGCCGCGCGGCAGAATCGTGATCTTGTGTACGGGGTCGGTGCCGGGCAGCGCCGCCGCAACCAGGGCGTGGCCGCCCTCGTGGTAGGCGGTGATGAGCTTTTCCTTCTCGCTCATCAGCCGGGTGCGTCGCTGCGGTCCGGCGATCACCCGGTCGATGGCCTCGTCGAGGGCGAAGTTGGTGATCAGCTTCTCGTTGCCGCGGGCGGTGAGCAGGGCCGCCTCGTTGAGCACGTTGGCCAGGTCGGCACCGGTGAACCCGGGGGTACGACGGGCCACGCTCACCAGGTCGATGCCCTCGGCCAGCGGCTTGCCGCGAGCGTGGACCTGAAGGATCTTGTGGCGGCCCTGGAGGTCGGGCGCGTCGACCTGGATCTGGCGGTCGAAGCGGCCGGGCCGCAGGAGTGCCGGGTCGAGGACGTCGGGGCGGTTGGTGGCCGCGATCAGGATCACCCCGCCGCGGACGTCGAAGCCGTCCATCTCGACCAGCAGCTGGTTGAGGGTCTGCTCGCGCTCGTCGTGGCCGCCGCCCATGCCGGCACCGCGGTGCCGCCCGACGGCGTCGATCTCGTCGATGAAGACGATGGCGGGAGCGTTCTCCTTGGCCTGCTCGAAGAGGTCGCGCACCCGGGAGGCACCCACGCCGACGAACATCTCGACGAAGTCGGAGCCGGAGATCGAGTAGAACGGCACGCCCGCCTCTCCGGCGACCGCACGGGCCAGCAGCGTCTTGCCGGTCCCCGGTTGGCCGTAGAGCAGCACGCCCTTGGGGATCTTGGCGCCCACCGCCTGGAACTTCGCGGGCTCCTCGAGGAACTCCTTGATCTCGCCGAGCTCCTCGATCGCCTCGTCGCACCCGGCCACGTCGTTGAAGGTGGTCTTGGGCATGTCCTTGGTGATCAGCTTCGCCTTGGACTTGGCGAACTGCATCACGCCGCGCCCGCCGCCGCCCTGGACCTGGTTCATCAGGAAGACGAACAGCAGGATGATCAGCGCGAACGGGAGCAGCGTCGCCAGGATCGAGCCGAGCAGGCTGGGCTGGGGGTTCTCGGAGTTGGACTCCTCGATGGCGCCGGCGGTGACCTGGTCGTTGACCAGGTTGAGGATGCCCTGCTGCTGACCCATCACGTAGTGGGTCATCACCTTCGCGCCGCCGTCGCGCACCCCCTCGTCGAGGGTGGCCTCGATGACCTGGTCACCGTCGATGAAGGTGATTTCCTTGACCTGGCCCTCGGTGATGTAGGACTCCATTTTCGAGGTCGGCACCTCGTCGTACCCATCGCCGGGGGCGAGGTACTGCAGGGCCAACAGGACGCCCACAACGGCCAGGATGATCCAGACCCAGGGGCCCTTGAAAATGCGCTTCACGGACTTCTACAGACTTCTCTCAGAGCTCAAGATCGGAATGGACGACGGTACACGCCGCCCGCCTGAAACCATTGTCTCAGGCTCTATCCGGAAACGCTCATCGGAGCGGGCAGGTTCCCGCGAGGGCTAGCTGTAGACGTGGGGCGCGAGCGTCCCGATGTCGCGCAGGTTGCGGTAGCGCTCGCGGTAGTCGAGCCCGTAGCCGACGACGAACTCGTTGGGGATGTCCCAGCCGACGTACCGCACGTCCACCGGCATCTGCAGGGCCTCGGGCTTGCGCAGCAGGGTGCAGATCTGGACGCTGGCCGGCTGGCGCGAGGTGAGGTTGGAGGTGAGCCAGGACAGGGTCAGCCCGGTGTCGATGATCTCGTCGACGATCACCACGTGCCGCCCGGAGATGTCGGTGTCGAGGTCCTTGAGGATCCGCACCACGCCCGACGACTTGGTGCCTGAGCCGTAGGACGAGACCGCCATCCAGTCCATCTCGAGGTGCCGGTGGAACGCGCGGGCCATGTCGGCCATCACCATCACCGCACCCCGAAGGATGCCGACGATCAGCAGGTCCTTGCCTTCGTAGTCCTGCTCGATCTCCAGCGCGAGCTCGGCGATCCGGGCCTGGATCTCGGCTTCGGTGAAGAGGACGTTGACGAGATCCTGGTCGACATCGGCGGAGTCCATGGCGGTCAGGATTCCACAGCCGTACGCCGGAAGCGCAGGCGGTCGCTCTCGCGGAACGCCGAGACGCCGCCCGGCAGCTGGACCTCGCCGGTGACCTCGCCGTCGACGAGCCGGGCCAGCGCCTCCACGTGGACCAGGAAGAGCTCGCCGCCCACCGCCCCGGCGGCCAGCGCGGCCAGCCGGAGCACCCGCGAAGCGATCGCGGGGTCGAGCCGGAGCAGCGGGGCCAGGGCCAGCCCGTCGGGGTCGCGGAGGCCGGCGTAGGCCTCATCTGCGAGCCGATCCAGCGCCTCCATGTCGCGGCGCAGCTGGTCCGCGGTGCGCGCCAGGGTCTCGGCGACGCCGGGGCCGAGCTCGTCCTCCAGCAGCGGCAGCACCCGCTCCCGCACCCGGCTCCGGGTGTAGGCGGGATCGCTGTTGTGCGGGTCGGCCCAGAATTCGATGCCCTCGACCTGGCAGGCGGTGGCGGTGACGTCGCGGGCCACGTCGAGAAGCGGCCGGCGGTAGCGCTCGAAGCGCCGACGCATCCCGGCGATGCTGCGGCCCCCCGAGCCCCT
The DNA here is from genome assembly GCA_963827185.1 of uncultured Actinomycetota bacterium. Lineage (GTDB taxonomy): Bacteria > Actinomycetota > Actinomycetes > Propionibacteriales > Nocardioidaceae > Nocardioides. The sequence goes on along the minus strand of CAWGZQ010000006.1, from coordinate 604,697 downwards.
GCTCAGCCCGAGCAGCACCGTCTCGGCCTGGTCGTCCCGGTTGTGGCCCAGCAGCACCGCGGCCGCGCCGAACCGCTCGGCGATCTCGTCGAGGACGGCGTACCGCCCCTGCCGCGCGGCCGCCTCGGGTCCGAGCCCCGGCCCGTCCACCTGGATCCGAACGCTCACCGTCTCGTCCACTCCGAGCCTGGCCATCTGCTCGACGACCTGGGTCGCGCGCGCCGAGGAGCCGACCTGGAGCCCGTGGTCGACGGTCGCGCCGATCACCCGCAGCGCGAGCTTGTGGCCCTCGAACACGGTCGCCGCCAACAGCGCGAGCGAGTCCGCGCCGCCCGAGCAGGCCACCACCACGGTGTCACCGGGCTCGAGATCGGCCAGGTCGCGCCGAACCCCTCGCCGTACGGCGGCGACAGCGGGGTGCAGGCTCATCCGAGGGTCACCCCAGGACGCGGGTGATCCACGCGTCGTGGTCGCCGAGCTCGGTCTTGGAGGGCAGGTGGTCCGCGCTCTCCCACACCGCGTTGAACTCAGACATCCCGACCTTGTCGACGACCCCGCGCACGAACGCAGCACCGTCGCGGTACTGCGCCATCTTGGCGTCCAGCCCGAGCAGGCGTCGCAGCAGCCGGTCGAGGGTGCCGACGCCCTTGCGGCGTACGTCGAACTTCTTGCGAATCGCCGCCACGGACGGAATCACTGTTGGGCCGACGCCGTCCATGACCACGTCGGCGTGCCCCTCGAGCAGCGACATCATCCCGGTCACCCGGTCGAGGATCCGTTTCTGCTCGGGAGTGCCCATCAGGTCGATCAGGCTGCCGCCGCGCAGGCCGCCCTTGAGCGCCTCGGTGACCCGCTGCAGGCCGTCGTCGAGAACCTTCGACGGCTCCATCGTGTCCGCGATCGCGGAGATCTCCGCGAAGAGGTGCTCGCGCATCCACGGCACCGCCGTGAACTGCACCCGGTGGGTCTCTTCGTGCAGGCAGACCCAGAGCCGGAAGTCGTGGGGGTCGACGCCGAGCTCTCGCTCCACGTGGACGATGTTGGGCGCAACGAGCAGCAACCGGCCGTCGGGAGCGTGGAACGGGTCGAACTGGCCCAGCACCTTGCTCGCGAGGAAGCCGAGCAACCCGCCCACCTCGGCGCCGGTGATCCGGGACCCGATGGCCAGGCTCAGCCCGGTCGGCGGCTTCTTGGTCGAGAGCTTGTCGACCATCGGCGAGATGGCGACCCGGAACCCGTCGGCGTTCGCCTGCACCCACCCGGCCCGGTCGACCACCAGCACCGGCGCCTGGTGCTCGGCCGCGACCAGCCCGGTGAAGTCGCGCACCAGGTCGGTCGACCGGTTGGCGTCGTCGCGGAGCTCGGCCACCACGTCGTCGGCCTCCTCGCGACCGATCAGCGGCCCATCGCCGGCGAGCCGCGAGCCGATCCGGACCGCGAGGTCCCAGTCGACCATGTCAGGGGAACTCGCCATGGCCTAGAACCTACCGACCGCGTCCACGGGCCGCCGCCGCCGCATGTAACGCACCGTTACATCGTCCACCTCACCCGTTTTCGGGTGCGATGGACGAAGTAACGGTGCGTTACAAGTTCACGCTGCCGGCAGGAGCGACTACCGACCGCAGCGACAGGCCCCCAACGCGGCGGCCGCGTTGTCCATCGCCACCCGGGCCGGCAGGTCCCGGTTCTCGCGCACCCGGTCGGCCATCAGCACGAACACCATGGTGTTGCCGTCGAGGTCGGCGGCGATGCCGGCCAGCGAGGTGACTCCGGTCAGGGTGCCGGTTTTGGCGCGTACCCGGCCGCGACCGGCGGGCGGTCCGAGGTCCATCCGATCGGCCAGGGAGCCGGTGAAGCCGGCGACCGGGAGACCGGTGAGGACGGGCCGCAGGTCGTGGTGCTCGTCGTCCAGGGCGAGCCGGAGTACGTCGACGAGCACCCGGGGATCAAGCCGGCTGGCGCGGGAGAGCCCGCTGCCGTCATACAGCTCGCTGCCGCGGAACGGGATGCCCTGGGAGTCCAGGATCCGCCGGACCCCCCGGCGACCGGCCTCGATCGACCCGACACCCTCCTGGGCCAGGCCGACGTGCCGCAGCAGCACCTCGGAGGCCTCGTTGTCGCTGACGGTCAGGACCCGCTCGACGACCTGGGCGAGCGGCGCACCGGTGACCTTGGCGATGGGCGCCGAGTCGGGAGCCGGCGCCGCCTCCGGAGCCCCCTTCACCCTGATCCCGGCCCGCGCCAGGGCGCTCGCGAAGGCGTCGGCGGCAGCAGCGGCCGGGTCGGCGACCCGGCCGAAGCCGGATGCCGGGCGACCCTCGTCGACCCACAGCGCGCTGGTGGGCGACACGACGGCGTCCGGGATGTAGTCGGCGCGCCAGCGGGGGTTGACCGCGGGACCGGAGAAGAGGCCGGCGTCGTAACCGAGCCCAACGGCGCGGATCCCCTTGCGCTTCAGCACCTTCGCGGTGCGCGCCGCCAGGGTCACCACGTCGGCTCGAGGCGGGTACGCCGTGTCCTCGTCGTCCGGCCGGCTGGCCAGGAGCGGGTCGCCGCCGCCGACCAGCACCACCCGGTCCCGCCCGTCGCGGACCACGGTGGTGGCGAAGACGTGGTCGCTCCCGAGCGCGTAGAGCGCGGCCGCCGAGGTCACGACCTTCGTGGTGGAGGCGGGCACCGCCAGCCCGGAGCCCATCGTGTACGCCGGCGCACCGCCGCCCAGCGGCGCGACCACCGCAAGAACATGGCCGCCGAGGTCGGCGTCGCGGAGGTACCGCTGGACCGCCCGGCGGACGGCCACGGGGTCGAGGCGGGATCGCTCGGGGAGCGGGTCGGCGACCACATCGGGTGCCGCGACGGCCGGCAGCTCCAGGCCCGGGGGCGCGTCGACCTCGGGCGAGCCGGGCAGCACGCCGGCATCGAGGTCGGGCCACCGCTCGACCAGGTCGAAGCGCCAGGCGGCGAACCCGCCGCCGACCACACCCGCGAGCAGGGCAACGGCGAGCAGCACCGTCAGAGCGCGGCGGAACGGGTGTCGTGGGTGCTCTCGGTCACGTCCAGCCACCGCTGCTCCTTCCTCGTTGCGCAGAGACCGTCATTCTGATGGACACTGGTGCCCAGCCCCGACCGGGGGCGGTTCGCTACAACAGGCGGGGGAAGACCGTGGTGCTGGAGTTCGACGTGCTCGTGGAGATCCCGAAGGGGGAGCGCAACAAGTACGAGGTGGACCACGAGAGCGGGCGAATGCGGCTGGACCGGACGCTGTTCACCTCGACGCAGTACCCCGCCGACTACGGCTACATCGAGAACACCCTCGGTCTCGACGGCGACCCGCTCGACGCGCTGGTGCTGCTGCAGTCGCCGACCTTCCCCGGCTGCCTGATCAAGTGCCGCGCGATCGGGATGTTCCGGATGACCGACGAGGCCGGCGGCGACGACAAGGTGCTCTGCGTCCCGACCAACGACCCGCGGCTCGAGCACATGCGCGACATCAACCATGTGCCGAAGTTCGACCGCCTCGAGATCCAGCACTTCTTCGAGGTCTACAAGGACCTCGAACCCGGCAAGTCCGTCGAAGGAGCCGACTGGGTCGGCCGCGACGATGCCGAGACTGGAGGTCCGGGCCTCGTTCCAGCGGCTGAAGACCCAGCCCGAGCACTAACCCCCGCGCGCAGTCACCGGTTCAGCCCTTCACCCCGCGGAAGTAGCCGATCCCGCCGCTGCGTTCCAGGGTCGGCGCGGCGACGCCCTGCGCCCGGAGCCAGCTCACGACCTCGTCGCCGGTGCACCCCGGGCCCAGCAACCCGGCCAGCCGACCGACCCGTCGGATCGGCTCGTGCCGGATGCCGGTGTCATTGAGGAGTGCGCTACCCGTGATCACCCCGCCGGGGCGCAGCACCCGCACCATCTCCACCACGGCTCGGGCGGGGTCGGGGAAGCAGTGCAGACCGGTGAACGACACGACGAGGTCGAACGACGCAGCCTCGAACGGCAGGTCGCCGACGTCGGAGATCCGCGGCTCGACCTGGTCGTCGAGGCCTCGCTCGCGGGCCGCCGCCATCGTGCGGTCGAGCATCGTCTGCGCGATGTCGGCAGCGACATATGTGACGCCCTGCTCGGGCCGCAGGCCGCGCAGGGCGACCCCGCCTCCGCAGGGGATGTCGAGGATCCGCGCGCCCTGGGGCTGCCGGCCGATCTCCTCGGCCGCCGCGTAGAGCCGGCCCAGATCGCTCTGCATCCCCAGCCGCCAGATCGCGCCCCCCACGCGTGGGTGCTCGACCGTCCAGTCGTAGAAGTGCGCCCAGGCCGGGTCGTCGCTCCACCCACCCAGCCCCGGGACCTTCACGGGCCACCGATCAGGTCGGGCGAGCGCAGCATCTCGGCGGGTACGCCGAACCCGTCGACGAGGTCGCCGCAGATCGGCCGGATCTTCCGGCACAGGTCGCCGACCTCCCGGCTGATCGCCTTGGACCGCTGCGAGGTGAGCCGGCCGTGCTCCATGAACCAGGCCCGATCGCTCTCGATGCCGGACAGCGCGTGCAGGTCGCAGAGCAGGTTGAGCGCCACCTTGAGGTCGCCGTCCGCCATGGCCGTGGTCTTGTCGATGAACGCCTCGAGCACCAGTCGCTCCACGTGGGCGCGGGCCGCGCCGATCACGTGGTCCTGGACCAGCGAGAACACCTGGCCGGGGTTCATCTCGTTGTCGATGCCGCGCTTGAGCCGACGGGCCACTCCGCCGAGCATGTGGTCCTCACGGAACCGGTACATCGCCAGCTGGTACTCCGGGTCGAGCAGCCCGGCCTCCTGGTCCCAGCCCTCGTCCCCGCCGGGGAGGACATCCTTGATCCGCTCCAAGAGCTTGTGGACGTTCGTCTTCTCGAGCACGGTCTCGACGGCGAGCCCGGCGACGTACCGGACCATGCCGAACTGGTCGAGGTCCTCGAAGTCGCTGGCGTAGTCGGTGAGCAGGCCCTTGGCGACCAGCTGCAGCAGAACCGTGTTGTCGCCCTCGAAGGTCGTGAACACATCGGTGTCCGCCTTCAGCGCAGTGAACCTGTTCACCGACAGGTAGCCCGCCCCACCGCACGCCTCGCGGCATTCCTGGATCGTCCGGGTCGCGTGCCAGGTGCCGAGGGCCTTGGTTCCGGCCGCGCGCGACTCGAGCTGGCGCCGCGCCTTCTCGTCGCTGAGGGCGCCGGAGAAGACATCGTGCAGCTGACCCGCGACGACCTCCTGGGCGAAGTGCAGACCGTAGGTGCGGGCCAGGAGCGGGAACAGCCGACGCTGGTGCATGCCGTAGTCGAGGATCAGCTCCTCCTCGTCCTCGCTGGAGGCCTCGAACTGGCGCCGCCGCAGGCCGTACTTGATCGCGATCGTCAGCGCGACCTTGGCCGCGTTGATGCCGGCGCCACCCACGCACACCCGGCCCTGCACGAGGGTGCCGAGCATCGTGAAGAACCGCTTGTTGGCGTTGTCGATCTCGCTCTCGTAGACCCCGTCGGGGGTGACGTCGGCGAACTGGTTGAGCAGCGCGGTGCGGGGCACCCGGACGCCGTCGAACCAGATCCGGCCGTTGTCCACACCGTTGAGGCCCATCTTCGCGCCGTCGTCCTCGATCCGGATGCCGGGGAGTACCTTCCCCTTCGCCCTGATCGGTACGACGAACGCGTGCACGCCCTCGGAGGTGTCACCCACCTCGAGCTGGGCGAACACCACGGCGAGCTCGGCGTGCTCGGCCGCGTTGCCGATGTAGTCCTTGTTGGAGCCCTCGCCTCTCGTCTCGATGACGAACTCCTGGGTCGCCGCGTCGTACGTCGCGAACGTCCCGAGCGCCTGCACGTTGCTGCCGTGGCCGGTCTCGGTCATCGCGAAGCAGCCCATCGTCTTCGCGGTGATCAGGTCCGGCAGGTAGGCGTCGTGGTGCGGCTTGGTGCCGAGCTGCAGGATCGCGCCGCCGAACAGCCCGAACTGCACACCGACCTTCACCAGCACCGACAGGTCGCCGAACGCCAGCGTCTCGAACGCGGCCACGGACGCCCCGATGTCGCCGCCGCCGCCGTACTCCTTCGGGAAGCCCATCCCGGTCTGGCCGGTCGCGGCCATCTCCACCACGACCTGCTTCACCCGCTCGCGGAAGTCGGACCGGGTGAGGGTTTCGGCCTCCTCCAGGATCGAGGCGTACGCAGCGAGGTTGGTGCGCACGTGCTCGCGCATCTCGGCGTACTCACCGTCGAGCAGGCTGCTCAGCGCGGCGACGTCGACCTCGGGCTGGACGTAGGTGGGTGGGCTCGCTTCGGCGCTGGTCTCAGCGGTGTCGGCCATGGGTTCAAACTACTCAGCCGGTCCGCGCCGGTGGTGGCGACGGGCGTAGACGCCCGGTGGGATCCGGCACTGGATCACCGGGCCGCCGGGTCAGTCGACCTCGACGGGGACCTGCGAGGTGGTCGTCGTGGAGTGCGATCGCAGGCTGTGCCGCTCGAATTTCTGCCCGCTGGCGATGCCGCCGAGGTAGAAGGAGATGAACGCGATCATCACGCCGGCGATGTCGTCGGCGAGGTAGTGCCAGCCGAAGTAGACGGTGGCGACCACGGTGAAGCCGAAGTTCAGCCAGAAGACCCACTTGAGAACCTTCGACTTCAGCGTGAACTGCACCATCAGCGCCACCAGCAGGGTGATCGCGCAGTGCAGGCTCGCGAACCCGGCCACCGAGTTGACGATGCCCTCGACGCCGGAGCCGTCGTAGCCGCCGGTGATGATCTGATGTCGCGCGTTGACCAGCGAGTCCATCAGGTCGTTCGTCGGGGTGTGCGAGAGGTCGAAGTACAGCGGCGGGTACTCCAGGCCCGGGCCGAGGGTCGGCAGGGCGTAGTAGGACGCGGTGCCCAGGGCCCAGGCGAGGCACTGGGAGGTGGCGAACCAGTAGCCGTGGGACATGTTCCGCGACCAGACCAGCCAGGCCATCAGGGCGAGCGGCACCAGGGGGAGGAACCACAGGTAGATGTAGGAGAGGAAGTGCGCGGCGATGTTGGTGCCGAGCATGGAGTGCAGCACGGTCGAGGGGTCGTTGCCGAAGAACAGCGCCCGGTCGAGCTGGTGCAGCTCCCGGTCGTACATCGCGTCCATCACGAACGGCAGCGCCGACTTGAGGTTCCGGTAGCTGACATAGGTGACGTAGAAGCAGACCACGCCGAGCACCACCAGCGAGATCCGCTCACGCGTCCAGTGCGTCCGCAGTCGCTGCCGGACGGCAGGCATCAACGAGCCGGGGCGCCCTCGCGACTGCCAGATCGCCTTCGGCAACAGGTCGATCCCGATCGCCAGCCCCAGCAGGATCGGGAGCCGCGCCCACGACGGCCCGAGGAACTTGCCCTCGGGGTCGAGCAGGGGCTGGTCGTAGCGGATCGAGACCGCCAGCGCCAGCCCGCCCATGACGGCGGCGACGCCGACGAGCAGGGTGTAGGCACGGCGATACACGCGGGTCAGTCTAAGGATGACTCCTGGGCGCCCGCCTCCGGGATCGCCGCGAGGCGAGCCGGGTCGACGGCGAGCCGCACCCGCTCGCCCGGTCCCGGGTGCCGTTCGGAGGGCGCGACCGCATCGACCAGACCCACCCCGTCGACGTCGACCACCAGGCGCACCTGGTCGGGGGTGGCGTGCGCCGAGACCACCTCGCCGGCCAGCCCGCCGTCGGGATCCGCGGTCAGCGCGGACCGTCGTACGGCGACGGCTGGCCCGGCCGGCAGCCCCCCGGCCGCCAGCACGCGCGCCGCGGCTGCGCCGCGCAGCACGCCGGCGTAGCCCAGGAACAGCGCGGTCTCCGGGTCGGCGGGTGCGGCCCACACCTCGGCGATGTCGCCCTGCTGCACCACCCGGCCCGCGCGCATCACGGCGAGCCGGTCGGCGACGGTGTAGGCCTCGTCGTGGTCGTGGGTCACCATCAGCGCCGTGGTCCCGGCCCGCCGCAGGATGTCGCGCAGGTCGCCGGCGAGCCGCTCGCGCAGCCCGGCGTCCAGGGCCGACAGCGGCTCGTCGAGCAGCAGCAGCCGCGGCGCGGCGGCCAGCGAGCGGGCCAGGGCGACCCGCTGCCGCTCGCCCCCCGACAGGGTGCCGGGCAGCCGGTCGGCGTACCCGGTCAGACCGACGAGGTCGAGGAGCTCGGCGACCCGGGCGCCGATGCCGGAGGCGCGGCGCAGCCGCAGCGGGTAGCCGACGTTGCGGGCCACGGTCAGGTGCGCGAAGAGCTGGCCGTCCTGGAACATCAGCGCGAACCCCCGCCGATGGGTCGGCACCCGGGTGAGGTCGCGGTCGTCCCAGCTCACCGTCCCGGTCGCGCTCGGCTCGAGACCGGCGATCGCGCGCAGCAGCGTCGACTTGCCGGAGCCCGAGGGGCCGAGCACGGCGAGCACGGCGCCGTCGGGGACCTCGAGGTTCGCGGCGAGTACGGCGGGCTGGCCGTCGAAGCGCACCGTGACGTCGCGGACGGACAGCATCACCAGGCTCCGATCGCAGGGACCCGGAGCCGCTCCACGGCGAGCATCACGATCGCGGTCGATCCGGCGAGCAGCACGGAGGCGGCCAGGGCCATCCCGTAGTTGAGCTCGCCCGGCTGGCCGATCAGCCGGAAGATCACGACCGGCAGCGTCGGCCGCTCCGCGCGGGCGAGGAACGACGTGGCGCCGAACTCGCCGAGCGAGATCGCGAACGCGAAGCCGGCCGCGGCCAGCAACGGGGTCCGCACCGCCGGCAGGTCAACGGTGAGGACGGCGCGCAGCGGGCCGGCTCCCAGCGACGCGGCCGCCTGGCGCTGTCGGTCGTCGATGCCGGCCAGCACCGGCACCAGGGTGCGGACCACGAGCGGCAACGCCACCAGCGCCTGGGCGATCGGAACCAGCAGCGCCGAGTCGCGCAGGTCCACCGGAGGCCGGTCGAGGGTGATCAGGAAGCCGAAGCCGAGGGTCACCGCCGACACCCCGAGCGGCAGCATGAACACCCCGTCGAGCACGCTGCGGATCCGGCGCTCCGGTCGCGAGTGTGAGCGACGGGTGACCGCGACCGCCACCAGCAGTCCGAGCAGGAGCGACATCCAGGTCGCGTCGACCGCGATCCGCAGCGAGTTCAGCAGCGCGGTGGTGGCGGGCACCGCCAGCGCCTGGTCGGCGCCCGCGGTCTGCAGGGCCCGGTAGAACCCCAGGCTCCAGGCGCCATCGACGCGCAGCGATCCGACCACGAGCGTCACGATCGGCGCGGCCACCAGGACCAGCAGCAGTCCGGTCGCCACCAGGTGCGGCAGGTCGCCGCGCCGCGGTCGCACCGGCCGGGAGACGACCCGGGACACGGTCGGGTCCGGCACGGCACGCAGCCGCCCGGCCAGCACCAGCAGCCCCACCACGGCGATCAGCTGCAGGATCGAGAGCGCCGCGGCGGCCGGCAGGTCGAGCAGGTCCTTGGTGAGCAGGTAGATCTCGGTCTCGACCGATGAGTAGCGCGTTCCGCCGAGCGTGAGCACGACGCCGAAAGCCGTCGCACAGAACAGGAACACGACGCTCGCCGCCGACACGATGGTCGGGCGCAGCGCCGGCAGCGTGACGGTCCGGAACACCTGAGCCGGCGAGGCACCGAGCGCCGCGGCCGCATCGCCGGGCCGCCGGTCGAGGGTCTCCCAGGCCGCGCCCACCGTCCGGATCACCACCGCCAGGTTGAAGAACACCAGACCGGCCAGGATCGCGACCGGGGTGCCGTCGAGGCCGAGGAACCCGAGCGGCCCGGACTCGCCGAGCAGCTGCCGGAACGCCACCCCGACCACCACGGTCGGCAGTACGAACGGCACCAGCAGCGCGGCCCGCACCACCGACCGCAGCGGGAACGCCAACCGGTGCAGGGCGTACGCCGCGGGCAGCCCGAGCAGCACCGACAGCGCCGTGGCGACACCGGACGTCCACACCGTGAACCACACGACCCGGCGCACCCGCGGCCGGCCCAGCACCTCGATGACGGCACCCGGGTCGAAGCTGCCGTCCGGCCAGAAGCCACGGCCCAGCATCCCCGCGACGGGCAACGCGAAGAACACCCCGAGCACGGCCAGCGGCAATGCCGCGAGGCCCAACAGGGTGAGCGACCGCCGCATCCTCATCGGGAGGTGACGTCGCTCCACTCGCGCAGCCAGGTCTCCCGGTTGGCGGCCACCTCGGCCGGGTCCACGGCGTACGGATCGGTCGGCCGCGTGGCGAACTCGGCCCATGCGGTCGGCAGCTCGACGCCCTCGGTCACCGGGAAGACATACATGCTCTCCGGCAGCGCGGCCTGCACGTCCGGGCTGACCAGGAACTCGATCAGCTCCTGCGCACCCTCGGCGTTGTCGGCGCCGCTGATCACGCCGGCGTACTCGACCTGCTCGAAACAGGTGTCGAGCAGCGCGCTGGTCGACGACGTCCCGTCGGCCACGGTGAACGCCGGTGAGGAGTCGTAGGACAGCACGATCGGTCGCTTCCCCTGGCCGCCACCCTGGGTGAAGTCGACGTTGTAGGCGTCCTCCCAGCCCTTGGTGATCGTGACGCCGTTGTCGACCAGGTCGGCCCAGTAGTCCGACCACTCCTCGCCGTACGCCGCGATCGTGGTGAGCAGGAACGCCATCCCCGGCGTACTCGTGGCCGCACCGGGCGTGACGAAGAGGTCGCGGTAGGTCGGGTCGGTCAGGTCGTCGAGGCTCGTCGGTGGCGCGATCCCCTCCGCCGCGAACCAGGTGTCGTCGACGTTCACGCAGACGTTGGCGTTGTCGACCGCGGTGAGCGCGTGCTCGTCGTCGCCGGGCAGCGCGTGCTCGGCGACGCCGGCCGGCGCCGCGAAGTCGTACGGCGCGAACACGCCCTCGTCCAGGGCCCGCGACGCGAAGGTGTTGTCCACGCCGAAGGCCACGTCGCCGAGCGGCGAGTCCTTGGTGAGCACCAGCTCGTTGGTGAGGGTGCCGCCGTCGCCGACCTTCCGGATCTCGAGCCGGTAGCCCGCATCCCGCTCGAACCTCGCGACCAGTTCGTCGGGCAGCGAGAACGAGTCGTGGGTCACCAGCACCACGGAGCCCCGGCTGCCCCCCGCCGCGTCGTCATCGCCGCTGTCGCCGTCGCCGATCAACGAGCAGGAGGTGGCGCTCAGCGCGAGTACGGCCGCGAGCATGACGGTGGACCTCATCTGGACTCCCTTCGCCGGTGCTAACCGGAGCAGGTTCGGAGGGTCTGCAGCTGTCTGCACTCTCAGCACGCCGGTGGGCGTGCTCCCCTGTCTGTTCTTGGCACCCACCCTACTCACGCGACCTGCGCCCGTAGGCTCCGGCCCACGCAGCCCGTCTGAACCGTCGACGGCCGGAGCCGGCTTCCTCTGACCACCACCGCGACGGTGACGATCTGCGATGATGTGTCCGGGTAGGGGTGAAGGGAAGCCCCATGCAGGTGCGGACTCAGTACGCACGGTTGGACGACAGCTCGATCGCCTTTCAGGTGATCGGTGACGGCGACGTCGACCTCGTCATCGTGCCTGCCATGGTGTCGCACATCGAGCTGATGTGGGGCGACCCCGCTGTGGCCCGATTCATGAGGCGCCTGGCGACCTTTGCCCGGGTGATTGCGTACGACAAGCTGGGGACGGGGCTGTCCGACCCGATCGTGAGCGCCCCGAGCATCGAGGAACGCGCCCGCGAGTTGGCTGCCGTGATCGAGGCCGCCGGAGCCTCGAGACCTCACGTTTTCGGGCTGTTCGACGGTGGCGCAACCGCTGCCTTCCACGCTGCCACCAACCCCGAGGCCATCGATCGGTTGGTGCTCTACGGCACCCACCCGGTCGGTCCCGACGTGGACGACGCGCCCGAGTGGGAAGAGGGGGAGTGGGTCGCACGATTCGGCTCGGATGCGCGGTCTCTCCGAGGGGTGGGGCGACGGGCGGACCCTGTCCTTCTTCTCCGGGACCGTCGTGAACCAGCTCGAGCGCCAGTTCTGGTCAACGTTCGAGCGTGCCTCGGCGAGCCCGGGGATGGTTCGGGCGATGGTCCGAGAGCTCGGCGAGCGCGACATCCGCGATTTGTTGGGCCACGTTGGCGCTTCCACCCTGGTCTTGCATCACGAGGCAGACACCATCCACCCGATCGAGCAGGGACAGCTCATTGCCGCCCACGTGCCCAACGCCCGGCTCGTTCCCGTTGGTGGTCCCAGTCGCTGGCCGTGGGCTGGTGATCCCGATGCTGTCCTGTCGAGTATCCGAGAGCACCTGACCGGTGATACGGCGCCGCCCGACGCCGCTCGGACCATGGCCACCATCGTGTTCACCGACATCGTCGGCTCGACCGAACGCGCCGCGCAGATGGGCGACCGAACCTGGCGTAACACCCTGGAAGCCGTCGACGACCTGACCCGCAAGCTCGTCGCCGAGCATGACGGTCGATACGTGAAGTCCACCGGCGACGGCGCCCTCATGGTCTTCAACGGTCCCGGCGCGGCCATCCGGGCCGCCCGGACCATCCTTGAGCAGGCACCCAGCATCGGCCTTGAGCTTCGGGCCGGCTTGCACACCGGCGAGGTGGAGCACATGCATGAAGGGGACATTGGCGGCCTCGCCGTCCACATCGCCGCGAGGGTGTCCTCCCTCGCAGGAGCCGGCGAGGTGCTGGTCTCTGGAGCATCGCGAAACCTGGTGGCCGGCGCGGAGATTCGCTTCATCGACCGCGGCCTGCATGACCTCAAGGGCGTCCCAGGCAAGCATCGCGTGCTGCAAGCGCTGACCGGAACCGGGCCCGCTCGCGCCAGCTTGACCATCGCTCAGGATCGAGGCCTGCGCCCCCGCGACCGGGCCGCCGTGACTCTGACGCGACGTGCGCCCTCCGTCACCAGGTTCTTCTCGCGTTTCATCCCGCACGCCGATGAGCTCGCCCCGCCGAACTGACGCTGCGCCTTTGCGCGCTCCGCGTCCGCCACCGTGGCCGGCTGCCCCCGGGACCCGCCCCCGTAGGCTCCGGCCCATGCCGAGCCTGCGCCACCAGCTGATCGCCTGGGCCCTGCCCCGGGTTCTCGGGGCCCGCGACCTCCGCGACGTCGAGACCGAACGCGCCCGGCTGGTGAGCAGGCAGACCACGCTCACCCCGCGGCTGCCCAGCGAGCTGGTGCCGTTCTTCGACCGCCGGTTCGACGTCGAGGAGCGGACCCTGACCGGACCGGCCGGCCCCTCGCCCTGCTACGTCATCACGCAGCGCGGCGTCCCTCCCGAGCGCACGATCTTCCATGTCCATGGCGGCGGGTACACCGCGCCGATGGACCGGTTCCACGTGCGCTACACCCTCCGGCTGGCCCGCGAGCTGCGCGCGCGGGTGGTGCTGCCGACGTACCCCCTGGCGCCGAGCCACAGCTGGCGTGACTCCCACGACATGCTCGCCGACGAGCTGGCCTCCTGGAGCCGGCGAGGACGCGTCGTGCTCTCGGGCGACTCGGCGGGCGGCGGGATCGCGCTGGCCCTGGCCGAGACCCTGCGCGACCGGGGCGGACCGCAGCCCGAGCGGCTGGTGCTGCTCTCGCCCTGGGTCGACCTGACCACGAGCACCCCGGAGACCAAGGCGCTGGACGCCGTCGACCCGTGGCTGTCCATCGGCAAGCTCTACGCCTACGCCGACTGGTGGGCGGGCGATCCCGAGGACCTGGGCCGACCCGAGGTGTCCCCGGGGCTCGGCCGGCTCGACGGTCTGCCGCCGGCGCTGATGTTCTGCGGAACCCGCGACCTGCTGGTGCCCGGCTGCCGGCTGCTCGCCGAGCGCGCGGCCGCCTCCGACTGGGACCTGACCTACCTCGAGGCGCCCGACCTGCTGCACGTCTTCCCGCTGCTGCCGATCATCCCCGAGGCCCGCCGGGCCCACCGGCGCACCCTGGAGTTCCTGCGATGACCGCGAGCCCCGCGATGAACATCGAGGCGGTGCCGTTCGAGGCGCTCGACGCGGCCGCGGCGTACGCCGTGTGGCGGCTGCGCCAGCAGGTGTTCGTGGTCGAGCAGGCCTGCCCGTACCCCGACCTCGACGGCCGCGACGAGGAGCCCGGGACCCGGCACGTGTTGCTGCGTGAGGGCACCCGGCTGGTCGGCTACGCCCGGGTGCTCGACGACGGCTCGACCTGGCGGATCGGCCGGGTCGTGCTGGCGGCGCAGGCCCGCGGCCGCGGGCTCGCCGACCCGTTGCTGCAGACCGCGCTGGACGTGTGCCCCGACCGCGACGTGGTCCTCGACGCGCAGGCCCCGCTGTCGCGCTGGTACGAGAAATTCGGGTTCGCGATCACCGGCGATGAGTTCCTCGAGGATGACATCCCGCACCTGCCGATGCGGCTCACACGAGGCTGAACAGGTACCCGTCCGGGTCGTCGGAGCGGGTGACCAGGCCGCGGGCGACCAGCAGTTCGAGGTGCGCCTTGGTCTCCATCGACGCCATCCCACGGTTGAACACGTCGAGCGCGGCGTAGTCGTGCTCGTGCCGGGTCCAGGGCAGGTGCCGGGCCACCTGCTGGGCGTTCTGCGGTCCCTCGGCCAGCGCCTTCACGCACAGGTCGAGGCGTACGTCGTGGTGCCTGAGGAGCTCGTCGACGCGGGTGTGTGACGACGGCGCCACCGGCCCGTGCGCGGGCAGGATCCGCAGGTCGGGCAGCGACCGGACCTTCACCAGCGAGGCCAGGAAGTCACCGAGCGGCTGCTCCACCTCCGGGACGGTGAAGCCGATCGACGGGGTGATCGTCGGCAGCACGTGGTCGCCGGCGAACAACAACCGCTCGGCCTTCTCCGCGAACACGAAGTGACCAGGAGTGTGGCCCGGAGTGTGCACCGCGTCGATGGTGCGCGCACCGACCTCGATCTCGTGGTCGCCGTCGAGCCAAGTGTCGGGGAAGGCCCACTGCGCTGGGTCGGGCTTCTCCATGTGCTTGGTCCCGGCGATCCACTCCTCGGCGACATCGGTGGCGCCGGCCGACACCAGGATCTGGGCGAACGGATGCCCCTCGAGAGCCTCCATGTCGTTGAGCAGCTCGAGGCCGGGCCGCTCACCGATCCCGAGCGAGACCTCCGCACCGAACTCGTGACCCAGGACGGTGGCCATCGTGTAGTGGTCGCGGTGGATGTGGGTGACCAGGAACCGACGGATGTCGCCGAAGCCGCTGCCGATGTCGCGCAGGCACCGGTCCAGCAGGTCGCGGGCGAGCGGGATCGACCATCCGCCGTCGATCAGGGTCAGCCCGTCGTCGCCCTGGATGACGTAGACGTTGATCGCTTTGAGGCCGTCCATGGGCAACGGCAGCGGGATCCGGTAGATCCCCTCGGTGACCTGCCAGGCGCCCTCGGCCGCCCAGTGCTCCCCCGAGTCGGGGGACACCGAGTGGGCGGTGTCGACGCCTCCGGAGGTCACGCGCCGGACCCTACGGCGTCACGTCGGGGAAGCCGAGGTCGAGGGTCGGCTGCTGGATGCCGCCGTCGACCTCGAGCAGCTTGCCGGTGACGTACTGGCCGGCCTTGGAGCTGAGGTAGAGCACCGCGGCCGCGATGTCCTCGGGCTCACCAACCCGACCCAGCGGGGTTTTGGTCTCGAGCTGGTCCATCATCTCGGGCTGGCCGGCGACGTACTCGAGGGCACTGGTCATGATCGAGCCGACGTAGATGCCGTTGACCCGGATCCTCGGTGACAGGTCGCGGGCGGCCATCTTGGTCCAGTGCGCGAGAGCGGCCTTGGCCGTGCCGTAGGCGATGAAGCCGCGGTCGGCGGTCCGGCCCATCATCGAGCTGATCGTGACGATGCTCTTCTGGGCGTCCGGCTCGTTGGCCAGCATCAGCGGGACCGCCGCCACGCTGAGCGCATGGGCGGTGGTGACGTTGAAGCTGAACGCCTCGTTGAGAAACTCGTTGGTCGTCTTCAGGAACTCGGTCGGGAACGTGCCGCCGACGTTGTTCACGACCGTGTCGAGCCGACCGAACTCGTCGTACGCCGCCCGGGCCAGGCCCGCGACGGAGTCGAGGTTACTGAGGTCGGCGGGCACCACGAGCGCCCGGCGGCCGGTGGCCCGGACCTGCTCGGCCACCCGGTCGAGGTGCTTCTCGGTGCGCGCCGAGATGAGGACGTCGGCACCGGCCTCGGCGAGCGCGACAGCGGTGGCGGCACCGAGCCCCCGACCCGCACCGGTGACGATGGCGACCTGGTCGGTGACGGCGAACCGCTCGAGGATCCTCACTTGGTGACCAGCCCCCGGCCGGTGACCAGCGGCAGGTCGAGGGCGGTCACCAGACCGGGCTCGGCGGCAACGACGGCCGGCAGCGTGTTGATGATGCGCTGGGCGGTCGTGATCATGCCGGAGACGTTGTGGTCGCCGTGCTCGCCGTGATGGGTGAAGTCGACCTTCATCATCGGCTCGCCGGTGATGGTGACCCGGTAGCAGCCGTCGACACCCTCGGGCGGCTTCTCCCACTCGGGCACCTGGTCGGGGTCGGTGCGGGTGATGTGCTCCAGCACCACCCGCGGGACTCCGGCGACCTTGCCGACCACCTGGAAGCGAACCGCGCCCATGGTTCCGGCCGCGACGTCGCCGGAGACCGACGGGGTGTCGACGTCGGCTGCGCGACGGTCGACCTCTTCGGTGAGCGGCTCGTCGAGGGTGATGTCGAGACCGGCCGCGATCTGGCGGACGACGCTGCCCCAGGCCATGGTCAGGATGCCCGGCTCCCAGAGGAACCCCTTGAAGTCCATCGGCTTGCCGAAGCCGAACATGTCGCCCATCACGACCGGCTGGTAGTACGTCGAGTAGTCGCAGATCTCCGCCACTCGGACCTCGTCGATCCGCTGCGACAGGCTGGTCATCACCAACGGAAGGATGTCATTGGCGAAACCGGGGTCGATGCCGTTGATGTGCAGGCTCGCGTTGCCGGCCTGGCAGGCCTCGTCGATCCGGGTGAGGAACTCCGGGGGCAGGATCTTCTCCGGCCACTGCAGCAGCACCGGCCCGGACGAGGTCACGTTGATGCCGGCCGTCACGAACGAGATCAGGTCCTCGATGCACTCGAAGACCCGGTCGTCGGCCATCGCCGTGTGCACGATCGCATCGGGCGCCAGCGCGATCAGGCGGTCGCGGTCGGTGGTTGCCGGGATGCCGAGCTCGCGTCCCAGCTCGGCCAGGATGCCGGCGTCCTTGCCGTCCTTCTCCGGGTTGGACACCCACACCCCGACCAGCTCGAGGTCGGGATGCGCATCGATGCCGGCGATCGCGTGCCGGCCGATCGTTCCGGTCGACCAGACGACGACGCGCAGCGGCTTCTCGGGGATCACCTGACTCATCGCCCCAGACTAGAACACGTTCTAGTGCTGGGGAAGTGCCGGCGATCGTCCCCGCCTCCGCCCGCCGTCCGTCCACTTGTAACGCACCGTTACTTCGTCCATCGACCCCGTTTACGGGTGTGGTGGACGATGTAACGGTGCGTTACAAGTTCGCGGCGTCGCGCACCGGGCACCGGGTCCCGGTGTAGATCGTCGGCATACAGCGGTTGCAGTGGATGCAGATCCCGGCGTCCGCGGCGCCCGACTGCAGCCGGGAGACCAAGTCCGGCTCGCGCAGCAGCGCCCGGCCCATCGCGACGAAGTCGAAGCCGGCGGCCATCGCGTTGCGCATCGTCGCTGCCTGGTTGATGCCACCGAGCAGCATCAGCGGCATCGCCAGCTCGGCCCGGAATCGAGCGGCGCGTTCCCAGAAGTACGCCTCCTCGAACGGGTATTCCTTGAGGAACGAGCGTCCCACCGGCGTCTTCATGCCGAGCCGCACCGGGAGCGGCATCGCCGCAGCGAACTCCGCGAGCGGTACGTCGCCGCGGAACAGGTACATCGGGTTCATCAGCGAGCTGCCGCCGCTCAGCTGCAGCGCGTCCAGGTGGCCGTCGGCCTCGAGCAGCCGAGCGAACTCGATCCCTTCGTCGGTCGTCACGCCCCCCTTGAACCCGTCGCCCAGGCTCACCTTCGCGGTCACCGCCGCGTCCGACCCGACCTGGTCGCGGACCGCCCGGGCGACCTGGCGGGCGAGCCGGGCCCGGTTCTCGAGCGAGCCGCCCCATCGGTCGCGGCGCCGGTTCAGGCCAGGCGCGAGGAAGGAGGAGATCAGGTAGCTGTGCGACATGTGCAGCTCGAGGACGTCGAACCCGGCCCGCACCAGCGTCCGCGCGGTGGCGACGTAGGCGCGAGTGATCCGGGTCAGGTCGGACTCGCTCGCGGACCGGATCATCTGCATCGACAGCGGGCTCGGCATCCGGCTGGCACTCAGCGCCCGCACTCCGTTGGAGCGGCCGTTGGCCACCGGTCCCGCGTGCCCGACCTGACCAGCGATCGCGGCCCCGGCGTCGTGGACGGCGTCGGCGAGCCGCGACAACCCCGCGAGCGTCGGGTCGCCGACGACCAGCTGCTCGGCATGCGTCCGGCCCTCCGGCGCCACGGCCAGGTAGGCGACCGTGGTCAGACCGATCCCGCCGCGCGCGAAGCCCGAGTGGAACTCGATCAGGTCATCGGTCACCTGGCCGGTCGGCGTGCGGCCCTCGAACGTCGCGGCCTTCACGGTTCGGTTGCGCAGCGTGACCGGACCGAGCTGAGCGGGGGCGAATACGTCGGGGCCGGCCACGCCCGAACTGTAACGCGTTCCAGTTCTGCCCGAACTGCGACGATGACTCCGTGACCGCGGACCAGATCGTGGGCCGGCTGCGGGCCGCCGGCTGCGTGTTCGCGGAGGACGAGGCGGCCCTGCTGCTCGAGGCAGCGGCAAACGCCGACGAGCTCGAGCAGATGGTGCGCGAGCGCGTCGCCGGGCGGCCGCTGGAGCAGGTCCTCGGCTGGGTCCTGTTCGGCGGGATCCGGATCGTCGTCGAGCCCGGGGTCTTCGTGCCACGCCGGCGCAGCGAGCTGCTGGTGCGGCTGGCTGCGGAGTCGGCGGCCTCCGGGGCCGTCGCGGTCGACCTGTGCTGCGGCAGCGGCGCACTGGGCGCCGCGCTGCTCGCGGTCCGCCCCGACCTCGAGGTGTACGCCGCCGACCTCGACCCCGCGGCGATCGCCTGCGCTCGGCGGAACCTGCCGCGCCGAGCGCGTGCACGAGGGCGACCTGTACGACGCCCTGCCCGACCACCTGCGCGGCCGGGTCGGCGTACTCCTCGTCAACGCGCCGTACGTGCCGGCGGAGGCGATCGCGCTGATGCCGCCCGAGGCGCGCGACCACGAGCACCGGATCGCGCTCGACGGCGGACCCGACGGGCTCGACGTCCAGCGGCGGGTCTGCGCCGGGGTCCGCGACTGGCTCGAGCCGAGCGGGGTCCTGGTGATCGAGACCGGCCGCAGCCAGGCGGACACGACGGCCGGGTTGATCGCGGCGGCCGGCCTGGCGCCTCGGGTGGTGACCGATCCGGAGATCGGCGCGGTCGCGGTGGCGGGAAACCTGTCGGGATTCTGAGCTCCGCACGGATATCCTGCGAGCGCTCACACGGAAGGCCCCCCTTGTCCCGCCTCGCCCCCCCGCTCGTCGTCGCTCTCGGCCTCGCCCTGATGCCGACGGCGTGCGACGCCACCGCCCCACGCGACCCGGACTCCGCACCGGGCGCCGGGGCGCTCACCGCATCCTGGGAGCCCGCGGACGACGCGCCGTTCCCCGGCAGCCTCGCCGGTCGGGTCGGGGTGGCGGCCTCCGCCGAGACGGTCATCTCGGTCACGCTGCGCAACGCGCGCTTCACCGCCGTGCCCAACGCCTGCACGCCCAGCACCATCGTCCGACGCAAGTCCCGACTGGTGAACGGCAACTCCCGACTCCTGTGCACGCTCCCCAGCAGTTCCTCCGATCGCTCCTTCGCCTTCGCCGCTGTCGCCGTCGGCGCCAAGGGAGAAGAGATGGGCGGCACGATCCGCAACGAGTCCGGCGGCGCCGAGATGGACCTGCCCGCGCTCGTGATCAGCGCGGCGCCGGCCAGTCTGTCGCCGCGGCTGCGGCTGGTCTCCAGCCCCGACTTCCTCAATGCCGATATCGGCGACCTGGCCCGCGGGCCCGGATTCTGGAGCCCGCGTCGATCGGCCAACAGCATCAACGGCGACTACCGCAAGACCCTCGACGCGGTGCTCGACGACTGGGAGTCGATCCGACCGGCCGGCGTGCTCGTCGCCGGCGACCTCGTCGAGGGGCACTGGGGCACCGACGATCTGAAGACGGGCAACTTCGGTCCCGTCGGCACCCTGCCCCAACAGCTCACCGCCCTGAACCGGGCGGCCGAGACCTACTACCCGCAGTACCTCAACCGGTTCGCGCGACACCAGCTCACACTGTTCCCCGCCGCCGGCGACCACGAGTACGGCGACAACCCGTGGCCGACCGCCAAGCGGGCCCGCGTCCAGGCGTTCCGCCAGGAGTTCGCCGACCACTTCACCCTGACCCGGGCCGGTCGGCCGAAGTTTCCCGACCACCCGAGTGGGCCGCATGCGCTGACGGCGTACGCCGGTCGCCCGCTGCCCGACGTCCAGGTGATCACGCTCGACCCGTTCGACATCACGCCGGACCGGGCCCGGCTCGGTCTGGATCGTCAGCAGCGTTCCTGGCTGCGGGGCGTGCTGCGGCGCGCGCAGCGCGACCAGGTGCGCTGGATCATCGTCCAGAGCCACCTCCCGATCCTCGGACCGGTGCGCACCCGCGGCTCCAGCGGCCTCTATCTGGCGGGTGGGGCGAACTCCAAGGCCTGGCGGATGTTCGAGAAGTACGGCGTCGATCTCTACCTGTCGGGCGAGGCCCACGACGTGACCGTGCTCAACCACGGCGGGGTCACCCAGATCACCCACGGCGGGCTGTTCGCGTTCGGCCTGACCAATGCCCTGCTGCTCGACTTCTACGACGACTACCTCTACGTCACCCTGCGCGACTACGACATCCGCTACCGCGACCAGGGCCGCCGGCTCTGGCAGACCCGCGACACCGGCCTGCCCGCCCGCATCGAGATGAAGCAGGCGCCGTTCAACCTCGGCACGGGCGTGGTCCGGGACACCGGTGGCCTCCGGCTCGAGAGCGGCATCCTCCTTCCCGGGCTCTGACCTGCGCGGGCGGACTCCGGCTGGCGGATCTCGGCGCGTCCACACCGCCCCCAGACCGCCCCGTTCGGCACTAGGCTCCGCTGCCATGAGCCTGGCTGACCGTCTGTATCCGGCGCGGGTCATCGCACGCTCGGGGTTGATGGGTCCGCTCCGCCCCGACAAGTACCTCCGGATCGGTGCCGTCGCCCGGCGCCAGGGTGTCCACGCGCTGGTGGGCGCCAGCCTGGCGGCGAAACGCTGCCCGCACCGGCGGCCATCATCGACGAGCGCGGCGCGCTCACCTGGCGCGAGCTCGAGCAGCGCACCGACGCGCTGGCCGCCGCGCTGCTTCCGCACCTCCCGGAGGGCAACCGCCGGATCGGGTTGCTGGCCCGCAACCACCGCGGCTTCGTGGAGTCCCTGGTGGCGTCCGGGAAGCTCGGCGCATCGTTGGTGCTGCTCAACACCGCGTTCGCCGGACCCCAGCTGGTCGAGGTGCTGGGCCGCGAGCAGGTCGACGTACTCATCTATGACCAGGAGTACGCCGAGGCGCTCGCCGCCCTCTCGGCGGGGCCGGCCGGTCCCGTCCACGTCATCGCATGGGAGGACGAGCCCGCGGACGGGCTCACCATCGACGGGCTGATCGAGGCGCACCTCGGCCAGCGGCCCCCGCCGCCGACCCAGACGCCGGGGGTCATCCTGCTCACCAGCGGCACCACGGGTACCCCGAAGGGCGCTCGACGCGGCGCCAGCGGCGGTGTCAACGACCTGGTGGCCTCGATCGAGCGGGTGCCGTGGCGCACAGAGGACACCCTGGTGGTGGCCGCCCCGATGTTCCACGCGTGGGGGTTCGGCTGCCTGGTGCTCGGCGCCACGATGGCCAACACCCTGGTGATGCGCCGGCACTTCGACCCCGAGCAGACACTGGCGATGGCGGCCCGGCACCGGGCCGGCGGCATCGGCCTGGTGCCGGTGATGATCGAGCGGATGATGGCGCTGCCCGAGATCGTCCTGGACCGCTACCCGTTGCCCGCGCTGCGCTACGTCACCGCCAGCGGTTCGGCGATGGAGCCGTCGGCGCTGATCAGGTTCATGGACCGGTTCGGCGACGTCGTCTACAGCCACTACAACGCCACCGAGGCAGGCATGATCGCCACCGCGGTGCCCGCCGACCTGCGCGCCGACCCGCGTTCAGCGGGCAAGCCGGTGCGCGGCTGCGACATCCGGATCCTGGCCGAGGAAGGCACTCGGCTGGGGACGGACGAGGTCGGGCAGATCGCGGTGCTGAACGGCACGCCCTTCGACGGCTACACGCACGGTGGGGGCAAGGACAGCCTCGACGGCTACATGCTGACCGGCGACGTCGGCCGCGTCGACTCCTCGGGTCGACTCACCGTCGAGGGCCGGGTCGACGACATGATCATCTCCGGCGGCGAGAACGTCTACCCGGCGGAGGTCGAGGCAGTGCTCTCCACGCATCCGTCGGTCCTCGAGGCGGCGGTGATCGGGGTCGACGACGAGGCGTTCGGTCAGCGGCTGAAGGGGTTCGTGGTCTTCGAGGCAGGCGTCGAGGGCGACCCCGAGGTGCTGCGCCAGCATGTGCGCGAGCAGCTGGCCAACTACAAGGTGCCGCGGGAGATCGTCGTGATGGAGACGCTCCCCCGCAACGCCAGCGGCAAGGTCGTCAAGCGGGATCTGCCCTCCGAGTGAGGCTGCTGCCGAGGTGCCACAATGGGCACAGATCGGCAGGAGGTCAGCCATGAGGGGTGTGCGGGCCGGCGGCGCGCGCGGCTGCCTGGTCGCGCTGCTCGTGGCCGCCGCCCTCGTCGGCTGCGGCTCGGACGAGGGCGACGACGATGCGACCGCCGACCCCTCCGACGATCCCTCCAGCGTGCCGACGGAGTCGTGCGCCGGGAGCTTCAACGCCGAGGCGCCGGTCGAGTTCCCGCTGCTGATCCGGCTCAGCCACCCAGACGGCGGCGCGATTCTCACCGGCCGGTTCGCCGGGGACGAGTTCACCGCGCAGGTCTACGACGAGACGGTCGCGGGCGACGGCACGGACCAGACGGTCGGCGCCGGGGCGTGTGTCGTGACCGAGCAGAGCGACGTGGGCGTGCTCTACGTCTTCGCGGTGGGCCAGGACGGTGCCTGGCACCGCTTCCTCGAGTCCGATCCCGAGGTGCCGTTGTCCAACAGCCCGGCCGATCAGCTCGACGACCTGGTCGAGGTCACCCTCGAGGAGGGCCAGACCTCGGACAGCCCCGACCTGGTGCCGACCGGCTCCTGAGGCCTATCGCAGGGCCATCCGGACCAGCAGCGGCCGGTGGTCGCTGCGGAACCCCCACAGGGTGCGCTGGCTGAGGAACCTGAGGTCGCCCGACTCGAGGTCGCTCCGCGCGGCGTGCACGTAGTCGATGTAGCGGCCGGTGGGCGGGTGGGTGGGCAGCAACGCCTTGCCGCCGAGGACGGCGTACGACGACCGGGCCACCTTCGCCAGCGCCTTCGCCGGCGCCCCGGGAAGCCCTACCCGAGCATCGGCCCGCGCGTCGAAGTTGTAGTCGCCGGTGCCGACCACCCAGCGCCCCGGCGCCGTCTCCCATTCGCGCCGCATCCGCTCGAGCTGGAACTTGGCTCGCGCGGCGTTGCTCGTCTGCGTCCAGTGGCCGGGCCGGTCGCGGTCCTCGCTCTTGTGCGGCAGGTGGGTGTTGATCACCGAGAGCAACCGTCCGGTCGCGCGGTGCCGCAGGGTCACCCGGATGATGTAGCGGTTGCCGAACGGGTAGCGGCCGGTGACGTCATCGACCCCGAACGCGACCAGCCGCGAGCTGGACGAGACGTACGCGAACTTCGAGCGCCGCCACGAGACGGCCAACTCCTTGGCCCCCTGCGGGAACCGCTTGGTATCCCATCCGCGGTCGCGGAGGGTCCCGAAGACCGCCGCGAAGTGCTGGGCCTCCTGCCAGCCGACGACGTCGGCGGCGGACCGCGAGGTCAGCGATACGGCATCCGCGCGGGCCTGGTCGACGCTCAGCTGGCTGAACTCGTTCATCGAGACGACCCCGATCCGGTCGCGGCGCTCGATCGTCTGGCCGCCCCTGGTCGGCGGCTTCGCGCCGAGCCGCGGGATCTCCCGGGCCTCGGCCGACGACAGGACGGCCTGGGCGCCGCTGCCGGCCGCGCCATCGCTGGCGTAGCCGGAGTCCGGCCGGCTGAGGAGCGGAGCGATCACGAAGGCCAGCACGGTCGCCAGCACCAGCAGCGGCGGCGGCCCGGCCCACCGCCGTCGGCGCACGGCTGACCCCACGGACGACTCTCCCTCTCGATCGGGCTGCATTCGGGACGCACCGCGACGCTAACCGGCGCGCGCCCCTAGCCCCGGGATTGGCGGCCGTGTCGGCGGAGCCGCCGTGAAGGAATGCCGAGACGACCAGGGTTGGGCTCCGACCGGCCGAGACCTCCCCAGGCCCGGCCGACCGGAGTCTCCTACCTGAATACCAGCCACCCGGAAACGATCAGTCGAACATCGGCTCCGGGTCGGTTGATCGCTGCTTGGTGGCTACGTCGTGGAGGAGACCATCGAACCGCTGTCGGAGATCGTCACTGGTGGCCGTGCCGGACTGCCACATTTCGACGAGCCGGGCCGCCAGGTCGCGCACCTTCACGTTGCGGTGGCTGGACCACCAACTCAGCATCGCGAACGCCTGGTCGGCGTCCAGTCCGTAGGCGAGCATCAGGCTGCCCTTCGCCTGCTCGATGATGGCCCGGTGTTCGGAGGCGGCCGCCACGGCCTCGGAGGCAAACTCCTCGCTCTCCGCTCGGAAGTCGGCGGTGAGATCGACGTAGTAGCCGTCGATCGAGCTGACCGTGTCGTCCTCGCACACGCCCCCCTCGCACACCAGCACCACCCGGCGTTCGACGCCGTCGGCCCCGATCAGCCGGTAGGAGAGGCTGAACGGATCCCCGGTCTTCGCCGTCTGGGTCAGCACCGCCGCCACGCGTTCGCGGTCCTCGGGATGCTTGCTGCTGAGGACGAACTCGGTGGTCGGGGTGACCGAGCCGGGCTCGAGGCCGTGGATCCGGAAGACCTCGTCGTCCCACTCCCAGGTGCCGGTCCTCAGATCGCAGGCGAAGCGGCCCACCTGTGCCTCGCGCGATTCGGTCATGCGCTGAGGGTAGACGCGGTCGGCAAGGATAGGGGCGTGTACGCCATCTCCTTGTCCACCTCACCACGGGCCGAGCTGCGCCCCCTCGAGCCCTGGATGGCCGAGGAGTTCCTGACCCACATCGATCGGGGCCGGGCCACCATCGATCCGTGGATCCCGTGGGCGTCCTTCTCGACCGACCTCGCCTCGGCCCGGGCCACCCTCCAGCGGTACGCCGACAAGCAGGCCGCCGACGCCGGCCGCATCGACGGCATCTGGCTGGAGGGGACTCTCGTCGGCGGGGTGATGTTCCCCCGCTTCGATGCCGCGACCGGCAACTGCGAGATCGGCGTCTGGAGCGAGCCCGCGGGCGAGGGCCATGGCCTGATCACCGCGGCGGCGCGGCTGCTGGTCGCCTACGCCTTCGAGGAGCGCGGCATGCAGCGGATCGAGTGGATCACCACGCCCCGCAACAAGCGGAGCAGCGCGGTCGCGCAACGTCTGGGCATGACCCTCGACGGGGTGCTGCGCAAGGAGTTCAGCCACCACGGCGAGCGGCTCGACAGCGAGGTGTGGTCGCTGCTCGCTGAGGAGTGGAAAGGCTGACCGTCGGGAGCAGCACATCCCAGCGGAGCCGCCTGTCGGAATCGAACCGACGACCTTCTCATTACGAGTGAGACGCTCTACCGACTGAGCTAAGGCGGCGCGCCGCCCGGCGACCGGGCAACCCGCGGAATTCTAGGGGACGGGTGCGCCCCGGACGAAACCGACGACCGCGCCATCGGGCGGTGAGCTGAGACCGGTTCGTCGGGGGCAGGAACGGTCCCAGGTCACCGCCCCCGGCCAGCTCAGCACTCCAGCCCGTCCTCCGGCACCGTCCCGTCGATCAGGTAGTCCTCGACGGCCACGTCGATGCAGTCGTTGCCCTTGTTGTAGGCCGTGTGGCCGTCACCGTCGCGGCTGACCAACACCCCGGAGGCCAGCTGCTCGGCGAGCGCGACCGCCTCGGCGTACGGCGTGGCGGGGTCGCGGGTGGTGCCGATGACCACGATCGGGGCGGCGCCCTCGGCCTTGATGTCGAGCGGCTGGTACGCCGGCTCGACCTGCAGGCCGCGGCAGTTGAGCAGCCCCCAGGCGAACACCTCGCCGAAGGTCGGCGAGACCTTCTTGAAGTCTCGGTAGTTGGCGCGCACCTCGCCCGGCTCGATCGAGGTCGGGTCGTCGAGGCAGTTGATCGCATAGATCGCCTCGAGGCTGTTGTCGACGTACTCGCCGTTCTCGCGGGAACCGTAGAAGTCGGAGAGCAACAGCAGCGTGGAGCCGTCGCCGTCGAAGGCCTGCTCGAGGCCCTGGGTCAGGAACGGCCAGTTGTCCTGGCTGTAGAGCGGCAGCACCAGTCCGTAGAAGGCATTGCCGATCTGCAGGTCCCGGTCCTCGTTGGTCGGCAGCGGTTCGTCGTCGATCTGGTCCAGCAGGCCGCTGATCCGGTCGAGGCCCTCCTGGACGGTGTCGCCGAGGAAGCAGCCGCCAGAGTCGACGCAGTCCTGAATGTAGGACTCCAGCGCCACCTGGAACCCGCCTGCCTGGTTGAGCACGCTCTGCCGCAGGGTGAGCGCGGGGTCGGTGGCGCCGTCCAGGACGAACTTGCCCACCTTGTCGGGGAACAGCTCGGCGTACGTCGACCCCAGTCGGGTGCCGTAGGAGTAGCCGAGATAGGTGAGCTTGTCTTCACCGAGCGCCGCCCGCAGCACGTCCATGTCGCGGGCCGCCTCGTTGGTGGAGACGTGCCCGACCAGGGCGCTGGAGTTCTCGACGCAGCCCGCGAAGAAGTCCGACAGGCTCTGGGCGAACTGCTCGTCCTCGCCGGGATCATCCGGGGCGGGATCCGCAGCGATGAACTCGTCGAGCTCCTCGTCGGAGAGGCAGTCGACCGGGTCGGAGGAGCCGGTGCCCCGCGGGTCGAAGCCGACGATGTCGAACGAGTCGCGCAAGGGGTCGCCGAAGTAGGCGTCGGCGTCCTTGGCCGTCTGGGTGCCCGCCGCGCCGGGACCCCCGGGATTGACGACGAGCGAGCCGACCCGCGCATCGGGATCCTCGGCCGGCGCCCTGAGCAAGGCCAGCTCGATCGTGCCGGCGCCGGGATCCTGGTAGTCGATCGGAACCGTGAGGGTCGAGCACTCCTTGCTGCCCTCGCAGTCGGTCCAGTCGAGCTCCTGGGAGTAGAACTCCGCCAGGTTCGCCTCCGGCGGCTCGGTGACCGACGACGGGACCGGGGTGGACGGCCGCGGGCTCGGCTCGTCTCCGCCGTCACCGCCGACGATCAGGGCGAGACCGCCGCCGGCGCCCAGGGCGAGCAGGGCCACCACCACCAAGGCAACGACTGCCTTCGGACTCATCGACCACTCCCCTCGGGCACCTTCAGTGCCACCATCATGGACTCCAGCGCCAAGGCGACCGGGACGTTGAACTCGAGCATCTGCTCACGCGCATCGAAGATCCAGCCGATCCTGCGCAGGTTGAGCTCGGGCGTCGAGGCGCTGACCACTCGCTGGACGTCGCCGCGAATCTCCTCGTTGACCAGTGGTCCGACCGCGCGCGTGGCCAGGGCGATCGCGTCGCGATAGACCGAGGTGAGATCCATCAGCCCCCGGTCGACCATGTCGAGCTGACGGCGCTTGGCCCGGGTCTTCTGGGCCTTCTCCAGCGCCGAGAGCGCCGGTGCGTACTCGCGCGGCCGGCGACCCCGCTCGACGACGCCGTAGGCGGTGTCGAGGTCGGCCTTCTCGCGGGCATCCAGCTCTCCGGTGATCAGGTCGGCCTCCTCCTTGGTGACCTCGGCCAGGTTGGCGGCAGCATGCATGCAGGCACCCAGGCTGGTCAGCCGGGCCGGGATCGAGACCACCTCGCGGCGCCGGTTGCGGGTCTCTTCGTCCCGGGCCAGGGCGCGGGCCCGGCCGATGTGCCCCTGACTGGCGCGGGCGGCGTACGACGCCAGCGCCTCGTCGATCCCGTCGCCGCGGACCAGGAACCCGGCCACCTCCTCGGAGGTGGGAGTGGCCAAGGTGAGCAGGCGACACCGGGATCGGATCGTGGCAAGGACATCCTCGACCGTGGGCGCGCAGAGCATCCAGACCGTGCGCGCGGTCGGCTCCTCGATCGCCTTGAGCAGCGCATTGCAGGCCTGCTCGGTGAGCCGGTCGGCGTCCTCGACGATCAGGATCTGCCAGTGCCGACCCACCGGGGAGAGCGCCGCACGGCGGACCAGGTCACGGACCTCGTCGACGCCGATCGAAAGCTTCTGGGTGCGGATCACATCGACGTCGGCGTGGGTGCCGGCCAGCACGGTGTGGCAGGAGTGGCACTCGCCGCAGCCGGCGTCACCGGGCCCGCGCTCGCACTGCAGCGCGGCGGCGAAAGCCACCGCGGTGTTGGACCGGCCCGAGCCCGGCGGGCCGGTGAACAGCCATGCGTGGCTCATCCCGTGGCCCCGGGCCGCCGCCCGCAGCGTCTCGATCGCCCGGCTCTGGCCGACCAGGCCGTCCCAGACCGTCATAGCAGGGAGTCGACCCGCTCCCGCACCGCGGCGGCGATGTCCTCGATCGCGCCGGAGGAGTCGAGCACGAGGTAGTGGTCGGGGTCCGCCGCCGCGATCGCGAGGAAGGCCTCGCGGGCCCGCCGGTGGAACTCCAACGACTCAGCCTCGATCCGGTCGCGCCCCTCGAAGCGGCCGAGCCCGGCCTCCGGATCGACGTCGAGCACGACGGTCAGGTGCGGCCGGAGATCGCTGGTCGCCCAGCGCAGCACGTGCTCGAGCTCGCCGGCTTCGAGGCCGCGGCCGACCCCTTGGTAGGCGAGCGCGGTGTCGACGTAGCGGTCTGTGACCACCACCGCCCCCCGGGCCAGCGCCGGCGCGACGACCTTGGCGACGTGTTCGGCCTTGTCGGCGGCGTACAGCAGGGCCTCGGTGTGGTCGGCGAGGTGACCGGTGGCCGGGTCGAGCACGATCCGGCGAATCTCCTTGCCGACCGGGGTGTCTCCCGGCTCGAAGGTGAGCACCACGTCGCGGCCCGACCCACCGAGGTGCTCGGCCAGCAGCCGGGCCTGGGTGGACTTGCCCGACCCCTCGCCGCCCTCGAAGCACACGAAGATGCCGGAGGTGGCGGACTGGTCGGGTGTGCTCACGCGGAGAACCTACGAGACGGCGCCGACCGTTGCCACACGGGAGTAGGAATCGGGAGGACCGACAGGTTTCGCATGCTCAGTCGAGGTTTTCCCGGTGGCGATGAACGTACTCGGCCATGTTGGGCACGGTGTACGCCAAAAACCCGTGGTCTGGCGCGTACACAAGCCCCTTGCTGATCAGGTTGGCGCGATATGGCCCGAGGCTGGTCGGCTTGATCCCCATGCGCCGAGCCACCTCGCTGGACGACGACGCGTTGTTGTTGTCCTCCGCCATTGCGATGAGTAGACGACGCTCAGAACGAGTCGCCCGATTCCAACGGGATTGAAAGAAGCCCGCGTCCAGCCGCGCCAAGCCGACCACGACACTCGTCTGCGCATCGTCTGCCGTGATGATGGGTCCGGCAGACGTCTCCCATGCCGCACGTCCGTACTCCTGAAGGAAGTATGGGTAGCCGCCCGAAGATTCCAAGAATCGATCGAGGGCCTCAGCCGAGAAGGTGACACCGAATCGCGCCGCCGGATCCACGAGAGCTGCCGCTGCTGCGTCGTCTGAGAGTCGAGTGATGCTGCGGTAGTCGAAGAGACGCTCTGCGTACGACCTAGCTTCAGCAAGGATCCGAGGCAGATGTGGCAAGCCAGCCCCGACAAGGTAGAACGGCCAGGAGCGCTGGCCAGCCTGGTGTTGTGCGACAAGCAGGGCACGCAACAGTTCGGTGTCCAGGTCCTGAACTTCATCGACAAAGAGCCCGAACGCGCTGCCCTGCTCTTGGAGGGCGGCACACAGGTCCTGAACCAACTCGGGAAGGTCCACCTCGATGTCGCCCGAGTCCGCGCGACCGCGCGCTACTTCCACACCGAGGTCTATCCCAGTTGCTCCGAACTTGACGTTGAAGGCAGCAACCGCACTCAGGGCGGCTTTCACACGATCGCTCAATCCTCGACCCGCACCCAGAGCCCTGGCCTGAGCAGTGATCTCGCGGGCCAGGATGCGACGAACGCTCGCGGACCCTGCGCTGTCAGGGCGGGCCTCAAGGCTGACCGTGAACCACCCAGCCATCTCTGATCGGTCGCGTAACTCATTGAGCAGCACGGTCTTACCCACCCCGCGAAGACCGCTCAGCATGATCCCCCTGCTCGAGAGCCCATTGCTGACCCGCTCGACCACGACGTCGAGCGCTTCGATCTCAGCATCGCGCCCGACGAGCGCTGGGGGTCGTAGCCCCGATCCGGGGCTGAAGGGGTTCTGTGCAGCCTTCACGTACAGAAGAATAACCCAAGATTCGGAAACCTTAATTCGTTACAATTAGTTCCTATTGGCGCTGCCTGCCGCGGCCGCGGGCGCACCGCAGCGGCCCACGCGAGGGCCACCCCTAGACGGCCTACGCACCTCAACCACCGTTGTTACTTCTTCGCGGCCTTCTTGGCCGACGTCTTCTTTGCAGCCTTCTTGGCCGGCTTCTTCGCGGCCTTCTTCGCCGTCTTCTTGGCGCCCTTCTTGGCCGCCTTCTTGGCCGGGCCTCGCTCCCGGCGCTCGGCCAACAGCTCGGCGGCCCGCTCCAGGGTGATCGCCTCCACGCTGTCGTCCTTGCGCAGGGTGGCGTTGTACTCGCCGTCGGTGACGTACTCGCCGAACCGGCCCGACTTCACCACGACCGGCTGCCCGGAGACCGGGTCGTTGCCGAGCTCCTTCAGCGGCGGGGCGGCGGCGGCCCGCCCGCGCTGCTTGGGCTGCGCATAGATCTTCAGCGCCTCGTCGAGCGTGATCGAGAAGATCTGGTCCTCCGTCGTGAGCGAGCGCGAGTCGGTGCCCTTCTTGAGGTAGGGCCCGTAGCGACCGTTCTGGGCGGTGATGTCGTCGCCGCTCTCGGGGTCGGCCCCGACCACGCGCGGCAGGGACAGCAGCTTCACGGCGTCGTCGATCGTGATCGTGTCCAGCGACATCGACTTGAACAGCGAGCCGGTGCGCGGCTTGGCGCTCTTGGGCGAGTCGTCGGGGAGCACCTCGGTGACGTACGGACCGAATCGACCGCTCTTCGCCACCACCGGCAACCCGTTGTCGGGGTGGTTGCCGAGCTCGATCTCCTCGCCGGAGGGGTTGGCGAACAGCTCTTTCGCCTTCTCCAGGGTGAGCTCGTCCGGCGGCAGATCCTCGGGCACGTTGGCGCGCTTGCCCGTCGGGTTGCCCTCATCGTCGGGTCCCTCGAGGTACGGGCCGTAGCGACCGACCCGCAGGTTGATGCCGGAGTCCGGTCCACCGACGGGGAACGTCGCCAGCTCACGGGCGTCGATCTCGCCGAGCTCGGTGACCAGCGTGTGCAGACCCGGCACCTTCTCGGAGCCGTAGTAGAACTCGCTCAGCTCGCTGACCCGGTCCTTGCTGCCCTTCGCGATCTGGTCGAGCACGTCCTCCATGACCGCGGTGAACTCGTAGGACACCTGGCGCGGGAAGTGCTCCTCGAGCAACCGGATCACCGAGAACGCCAACCAGGCCGGGACCAGCGCGGTCCCCTTCTTGTAGACGTAGCCGCGGTTGAGGATCGTCCCGATGATCGAGGCGTACGTCGACGGCCGGCCGATCTCTCGCTCCTCGAGCTCCTTGATCAGCGTCGCCTCGGTGTAGCGAGCCGGCGGCTTGGTCTCGTGGCCCGACGCCGACAGGGCGGCGGCCGCCACGGAGTCCCCCTCGGCCAGCGCCGGCAGCCGGGTCTCGGCGTCGTCCTTCGCGGCACCCTCGTCGGTGCCCTCGACGTAGGCCCGCAGGAAGCCGTGGAACGTGATCACCCGACCGGAGGCGCCGAACACGACGTCCTCGCCGGTGGCCGCGGCACCGCCGAGGCGGATCGACACGCTCTGGCCGGTGGCGTCCTTCATCTGGGAGGCGACGGTGCGCATCCAGATCAGCTCGTAGAGCCGGAACTGCTCGCCGGTCAGACCCGTCTGGGCCGGCGTCCGGAAGGTCTCGCCGGCGGGTCGGATCGCCTCGTGGGCCTCCTGCGCGTTCTTGACCTTGGAGGCGTAGGTGCGCGGGGCGTCGGGCAGGTACTCCGGGCCGTACAGCTCGCGCACCTGCGACCGCGCCGCGTTGACCGCGGAGCCGGACAGCGTGGTGGAGTCGGTGCGCATATAGGTGATGTAGCCGTTCTCGTAGAGCCGCTGCGCCACCGACATCGCCACCGACGCGGTCATCCCCAGCTTGCGGCCGGCCTCCTGCTGCATCGTGGTGGTGCGGAACGGGGCGTACGGCGAACGGCGATACGGCTTGGCCTCGACCGACCGGACGTCGTAGGTGGTGTCCGCGAGCGCGGTGACCAGCGACTCGGCGCGGGTGCGGTCGAGGTGAACGACGTCGGTGCCGGGCTTGAGCTGGCCGTCCTCACCGAAGCTGCCGCCCTGGGCGACCCGCTTGCCGTCGATCGAGTGCAGTTTGCCGGGAACATCCGTGGACCGGCTTCGCCGCCGGTGTCGCCGCTATCAAAGGTGCCCTCGAGATCCCAGTACGACGCCACCCGGAACCGCATCCGGTCCCGCTCGCGGTCGACCACCAGGCGGGTGGCCACCGACTGCACGCGGCCTGCGGAGAGGCCGGACATGACCTTCTTCCACAGCACCGGGGAGACCTCGTAGCCGTAGAGCCGGTCCAGGATGCGGCGGGCCTCCTGGGCCTCGACCAGGTCCATGTCGAGCTCGCGGGGGTTGTTGGCCGCCTCCTGGATCGCCTGCTTGGTGATCTCGTGGAACACCATCCGCTTGACCGGAATGTTCTTGGGCTTCAGCTCATCGAGCAGGTGCCAGGCGATGGCCTCGCCCTCGCGGTCCTCATCGGTGGCCAGGAAGAGCTCGTCGGCGTCCTTCAACAGTCCCTTGAGCTTGGAGATGTGCGACTTCTTGTCACGGGGGACGACGTAATAGGGCTCGAAGCCGTTCTCGACGTCGACGGCCAGCCGCCCCCACGGCTTGTCCTTGATCTTCGCGGGGGTATCGGCGGCGCTCTGTGGGAGATCGCGGATGTGGCCGATGGAGGACTCGACGACGTACCCGTCGCCCAGGTACCCGCCGATGGTGCGGGCCTTGGCCGGGGACTCGACGATCACCAACTTATGCGCCACGAACTGCTGTCTCCTACCGAAAGATGCTCGTGATCCCCGTCGGTCGGGGTCACGGCCGAACACGGTAGCGCGTGCTGTCCAGTCCCCCGCTTTCGGTGGGCCGGCCGTGGGCGTCGGTCTAGTCGTCGACGACGAGCCGCGCGGTCGCCGCGTTCTGCTGGTTGATCAGCTTGACGTTGCCGATCGGGACCACGCTGACGTAGAGCCCGAAGTGCTCGTCGTCACCGGTGTCGACGACCGTCACGACGGCCCGGTCCCCGTCGACCTGGATGTCCGGGTCGTCCACGCGGATCTCGGTGGTGACGGAGTAGGCGTCGTACCCGTCGACCTGGAGCGCGACACGCTCGAGGTCGTCGCGGCCGCTGAAGTTCCGGTAGAAGTTCGGTGACTGGGTCATGCAGGTGATCACCTGGTCGACCGAGGCGGCGAGATCGGAGTATCCGTTGGCCTTCGGCAGCCCGCCGACGGCGTACAGCGCGATCCACTGCTCCTCGATCGGCTTGCCGACGGCAGCGACGCCGTCGGCGAACGCGAACGTGGTCGCGATCTGCGGCTCGAGCGGGTCGTAGCCCCGGACCGGAGGAAGGGTCAGGTCGCCGCCGCTGATGGACTTGTCGCCGGACACCTCACCACCCGCGCCCGGGAGGCCGCCGGTGCACTCCTGCCCGGTCGGGCCCGAGTCGGTGGGTTCCTCGGTCGGGCTCTCGGTCTCCTCGGTGGGCTCCTCGGTCGGGCTCTCGGTCTCCTCGGTGGGGTCTTCGGTCTCGTCGGTCTCACGGCTCTGCGAGGAGTCGTCGCTCGCCGAGGCGTCGCCGTCGTCGTCGGTCAGCGCACGCACCCCGAAGAAGCCGCCGGCCGCGAGGGCGACGATGAGGAGTACGGCGAGGGCGATCAGCAGCGGAGCCTTGTTGGAGCCACCGGGCGCGCCGGGACCGCCGGGACCGCCGGGCGCACCCGGGTAGCCACCGCCGTAGCCACCGCCGACGTACGGATCGGCCTGGGGCTGCGCGGGGTACTGCTGTTGGTAGGGGTCGACCGGTTGCTGGGGGTACGCGCTCGGGGTGACCTGGGTCGGCGCTGCGGGTGCCGGGGGCGCGGCCGGCGCTCCGGGATCCGGGACGGACGGGTCGGACGTCGTCTGCTCGCTCCAGGACTGACCGTCCCAGTAGCGAAACATCTGAGGCTGACCGGACGGGTCTGGGTACCAACCTGGAGTGGCCACACCGAAGATTATCCCGACGCCTGGCCCGTCAGCAGGCGTCGGGTGGCCGCGTCGGCCGGATAAAAAGCCTCGATCGCCAGCTCCGAGACGGTGACCTCGCGCGGGGTGCCGAAGACGGTCGTCGTCGACCACATCCGGAGCTCGTCGTCACCGACCCTCAGCCGCAGCGGCACCACCAGGCCGGGCGTCTGCTCGGAGGCCGTGGCCCCGGTGGCGTACTCGTCGATGATCGCGGCGAGCCGCTCGTCGCGGCTGACGTCGTACTCATGGCGCAGCCGGGCGATCAGGTGCTCGCGCCACTCGCCGAGGTTGCCCACCATCGGGGCCAGTCCCTCGGGGTCGAGGGTCAGCCGGACGACGTTGACCGGCGGCTCGAGGAGCCGCGGGGCGACGCCGCCGAGGAGCCGGTAGACCGCGTCATTGGCGGCGATCAGGTCCCAGGCCGGGTCGATCACCAGCGCCGGGTAGGGCAGGTGCGCTGACAGGATCGCCTCGATGGCTGCGGCGATGTCGGCCATCGGCGGCTCCGAGAGGCGATGCTCGGGGTGGGCAGGCGCGAAGCCACCCGCCAGCAGGACCTGGTTCTGCTCCCGCAGCGGAACGGCGAGCTCGTCGCAGAGCCGGAGGATCATCCCCGGCGTCGGCCGGGACCGACCGGTCTCGACGAAGCTCACGTGCCGGGTGGACACCCCGGCTCGGGCGGCCAGCTCCAGCTGCGACAGGTTCCGCCGGCGCCGCCAGTCGCGCAGCAGGACTCCCGCGTTCTGACTCATGCCGACGAACGTAGCGAGCGCGGGTAGCGGCGCCGATGACCTCGCAGGTAATCGACGGTCGGCGCCGATCGGGATGAGGTGGGGGCCACATCAACGAGAGGACAGCTCATGAACGTTCCCGCCTACGCCATGGCCTACATCCGCGACGTCGACTTCGGGCCGGAGATCATCGAGTACATCGAGAAGATCGACGCCACCCTGGCGCCGTACGGGGGCCGGTTCATCGTGCACGGCGGCCCGATCGTCCAGGTCGAGGGCGAGTGGACGGGCGACGTGGTGATCATCGAGTTCCCGGACAAGGCCGCCGCCGAGGAGTGGTACGCCTCGCCGGCGTACCAGGAGATCCTGCCGCTGCGCACCGAGCACTCGAACTCGATGGCCGGCCTGCTCCGCGGGCTGCCTCGGAACTATCAGGCGGTGACCAAGCTCGCCGAGCTGATGGCCGACGCCGGTTAGTCGCCGGGCCCCAGGAAGCCCTGCTCGACGAGCTCTCGGACCACCGGTAGATAGGTGGTCCGGGTCTCGTCGGGGTCGAGGTCGAGCAGCTCGGCCAGCGCGGCCAGGATCTGTCCCACCGTCAGCTCGCCGTCGCAGGCACCGACCAGGCCGGCGACCACGGTGTCGGCGGTACGCGCCCGTCGAAATCCGCGCTGCTGGCGGAGCACGATCGTCTCGGGGTCCGCGGCACCGACCGGCCCCACTGTCTCCTGGACCAGGTCCTCGCGCGCCGCCAGTCTCGTGTCGAGCCCGACGTCGAGGCCGATCGAGGCGCCCCACTCCGCGACCGCCGGGGCGATCGGCTGCTCGACGGCGAAGGGCCAGTCCAGGAGGCGGTGGGTCGAGCCGCCGCGGCGGAGGTTGACCCAGCCGAAGCCGATCGCCTCGATGCCCTGCTCCTCGAACCACGCCAGCCAGGTGTCGTAGCGATCCCGGTAGTCGGCACCGCCGTGGTGACCGGAGTCCTTCAACCAGAGCTCGACGTAGGCCGCCGGGTCCACGACCTCGCGCTGCACGACGAGCGCGTCGCAGCCCGGGTCCAGCCAGGCCGCCAACCGCTCATCCCAGGGGCGGCCCCGCTCGATGGCCCAGTTCGCCAGCACCTGGCACCAGCCGCCCTCGGTGAGGTGCTGCGGCGCCCCGCGGACGATGTGCTCGACGACCCGGTCCCCGGGCAGTCCCGAGTCGCGGTAGACCAACCGTTCACCGGTCGCCGGCGAGATCACGAACGGCGGGTTCGTGGCAATCAGGTCATAGCGCTCGTCCGCGACCGGTGCGAAGTAGGAGCCGTCCCGGACCTCGATCCCAGCGAGCCCGTTGAGCTTCGCGTTGAACCGGGCGATCTCCAGGGCGCGGCTGTTGACGTCGGTGGCCACCACTCGTTCGGCGTGGCCGGCCAGGTGGAGCGCCTGCACCCCACAACCGGTGCCGAGGTCGAGTGCGGAGCCGATCGGCTCGCGGATGGTCAGCTGGGCCAGCGACGTCGACGCCGAGCTGATGCCCAGCACATGGTCCGGCCCGACTCGTTGCGGGCCGCCGTCGAGCCCCGGCGTGAGATCGCTGACCACCCAGAGCTCGGTGTCGTCGGCGGCGTACGGCCGGCAGTCGAGGCGGGCGGCGACCTCCCCGACGCTGCGTTCGAGGAACCCCTCGGCGGCCAGCCGGTCGACCAGGTCGGGCAGTGCGCGGTCGGCGGCGCCGATCGAGACCGGGGTCTGCAGCAGGAACAGCCGGACCAGCGTCTCCAGCGGCGACCCACCCGTCGTACGACGGCGGGCCGGGGTGGTCTCGTTGCGGCCCAGGGCCTCGTGTGCCCGCGGCCCGAGCAGCTCGGCGACCGCCGCGTAGGTGAACCCCGCCGCCACCAGCGCTGCCCGGAACCGGTCGGGGAGGTCGCTGGGCACGGGGGGAGCGTACGGGGCCCGACGCCGCGGCTGGTATGGACCAGCGGGTCAATATCGGCCATACCCCTCGGGACGCGACGGACCCGACCTAGCCTCACAGCACCGCGTGATTGAGGGATCGCGCGTTCCTGGGAGGGAAACCGTGAAGAAGCGTCTCTTGACGCGCGCCTTCAGCGCCGCCGTCATCACCACCGTCGTCTCATCGGGCCTGATCGTCGGTGCCAGCACCGGCGCGCGAGCCGAACCGCCCGGCGTCGTGCCGGCGAACCAGCAGCTCGCGGAGGCGGGCCTGCTCGACTTCCTGACCGACGATCCGGTGCTGCTCGGCACCGGCGTCGTCGGCGAACCGCTCGACGTCATCCGCCCGGTCTTCGGCCTGTTGTCTCCGTTGCTGCAGGGACTCGTCTCCACCGACGTGACCTGGCTCTGCGACGGCGAGGAGGTCCCGGGCGTCGGCAATGTGCTCGAGTTCGTGCCCACCGAGGCCCAGGCCGGCTGCGAGATGGCCGCGGAGACGGTCAGCTCGCTACTCGGGCTGGTCCCGCTGAGCCTGGTCACCAACGCGATCCCGATCGGCGTAGGCGACGAGCTGCCGGACAGCCTGCTCGACGTACTCACCGCGAACCCGATCCTGCTGGGTACCGGAGCCGTCGGTGACCCGCTGTCGGTCGTCGCACCGGTTTTCGGACTGCTGTCGCCGTTGCTGCAGGGGTTGATCACGACTGAGGTGAGCTGGCTCTGCGACGGGGAAGCGATCCCGGGCGTCGGCAACGTGTTCGAGTTCGTGCCCACCGAGGCCCAGGCCGGTTGCCAGATGGTCGTGCAGACCGTGAGCACCCTGCTCGGGCTGCTGCCGCTGAGCCTGCTCACCAACCTCATCGACATCCCCGGTGGCGTGACCGGGGCGCCGCAGGCGACCACCGCCGCCCACCTCGCCGGCACGCCGAAGGTCGGGCAGACGCTGACCGTCACCGACCCGGTCTGGGACACCACCGGCGTGACCAACACCTACGCCTGGATCCGCAACGGCGTCGCCATCCCCGGCGCCGCCGCGAAGACCTACAAGGTCTCGGCCCAGGACGCCGGCAAGCAGATCACCGCGAAGGTCACGGGCACCAAGTCCGGCAAGAGCGGTACGTCGGTCAGCAACGCGCTGCTGATCTCCAACGAAGCGGTCGAGCAGCTCGTGGCGACCGTGGCTCCGCGGATCTCCGGGGGGCAACGGGTCGGCGGCCTGATGCGGATCGATCCCGGGCAGCTGGCTGGGCGGCGTCGTCACGCCGCTGTTCTCCTACCAGTGGTACAACACCTCGGGCGCGATCCCCGGCGCCACGTCGCGGGAGTACGTACCCACCCTGGCCGACGCGGGCAAGCCGATGGCGGCCACGGTGACGGCGACCCTGACCGGCTTCCTGGACGGGCTCGGCATCACCAACGTGGTGCGGGTGGCCAAGGCGGCGAGCAAGACCAAGCTGCGCAAGGCCAGCGGCCGACTGGTCGCGATCCGGGTCACCCCCGGCGGGGCGCGCCCGACCGGCAAGGTCCGGCTGATGGAGGGCCGCAAGACGCTGAAGACGGTCAAGCTGCGGGCCGCCGACAACGGCCGGCGTACGGTCCGGCTGCCGAGGCTCGGCAAGGGCACGCACAAGGTCCGCGCGGTCTACCTGGGCAGCGCGGCCCTGAAGCGCTCCACCTCCAAGGTCGTACGCCTCACCCGCTGACCCGTCGCAAACTCACCGAAAAGCACGCTGACCCGTCGCAAAGTTTGCGACGGGTCAGCGTGGGTGTGGCTGTTTAGGCCGTCGGGGTGTCCAGCGGCTCGGTCGGAGAGGCCGGAGCCTCCTGGTCGTCACCAAGAACGACCTCGCGCTGCTTGGAGATGTAGATCGCTGCCGCGATGATCCCGACCGCGACCAGCGCGATCACGATGCGCAGGGCGTCGTTCTCGTCCTTGCCGACGCTCATGGAGACCACGGCGCTGGCAATCAGGAGCGAGACCAGGTTCATCACCTTGATCAGCGGGTTGATGGCCGGGCCGGCGGTGTCCTTGAACGGGTCGCCGACGGTGTCGCCGATGATCGTCGCCTCGTGGGCGGCCGAGCCCTTGCCACCGTGGTTGCCGTCCTCGACCAGCTTCTTCGCGTTGTCCCACGCACCACCGGAGTTGGCCAGGAACACGGCCATCAGGGTGCCCGCGCCGATCGCACCGGCCAGGAAGCCGGCCAACGCCGTCGCGCCGAGACCGAAGCCCACCGCGATCGGAGCCAGCACGGCCAAGATGCCGGGCGTCGTGAGCTCGCGGAGCGAGTCCTTGGTGACGATGTCGACGACCTTGCCGTACTCCGGGCGGCCGGTGCCCTCCATGATCCCGGGGATCTCCCGGAACTGGCGGCGCACCTCGTAGACAACCGCGCCGGCGGCGCGGGCCACCGCGTTGATGGCCAGTCCGGAGAAGAGGAACACGACGGCCGCACCGAGGAGGACGCCGACGATGACAGCGGGGTTGAAGACGCTGAAGTCGAGCAGGTAGGCCTCGCCGGGTCGCACGTCGGCGTCCGCGAGCGACTCGAACACCGAGGTGGCGTAGGAGCCGAACAGAGCGGTCGCCGCGAGCACGGCGGTCGCGATCGCGATGCCCTTGGTGATCGCCTTGGTCGTGTTGCCGACCGCGTCGAGCTCGGTGAGGATCTGCGCACCCTCGGGGCTGACATCGCCGGACATCTCCGCGATCCCCTGAGCGTTGTCGGAGACCGGGCCGAAGGTGTCCATGGCCACGATCACGCCGACGGTGGTCAACAGACCACAACCGGCGAGGGCGACCGCGAACAGTGACACGGTCAGCGCAGCGCCACCGAGGAGGTAGGCCCCGAAGACGGCGGCTCCGATGACCAACGTCGTGTAGACGGCCGACTCGAAGCCGACCGACAGTCCCGAAAGGATGACCGTCGCTGCGCCGGTGAGCGAGGTCCGGCCGACGTCCTTGACCGGTTTGTACTCGGTGCCCGTGTAGTAGCCGGTCAGCGCGAGGATCCCGGCCGACATCACGATGCCGATCACGACGGCCGAGGCCGCAATGAAGCGTGGGTCGCCATCGGCGTTCGCAAGATCGCCCGCGATGTTGTCGAACTCGGCGAAGCTGCCCGGCAGGTAGACGTAGGACAGCACGACGCTGGCCACAGCTGCGATGCCGGAGGAAAGGTAGAACGAGCGGTTGATCGTGGTCAGGCCGTTCTCGCCCACCTTGGGCCGCGTCATGTAGACACCGGCAACCGCCGTGAGCGCGCCGATGGCCGGGATCAGCAGCGGGAACACGAGACCCTGGTCGCCGAACGCCTGCGAGCCGAGGATCAGGGCCGCCACCAAGGTGACGGCGTACGACTCGAAGAGGTCGGCCGCCATACCGGCGCAGTCGCCCACGTTGTCGCCGACGTTGTCGGCGATGGTCGCGGCGTTGCGCGGGTCGTCCTCAGGAATGTTCTGCTCGACCTTGCCGACCAGGTCGGCACCGACATCGGCCGCCTTGGTGAAGATGCCGCCACCGACTCGCATGAACATCGCGAGCAGCGCGGCACCGAAGCCGAAGCCCTCGAGCACGTCCGGCGCCTTGTCCTGGAAGAACAGCACGACGAGGCTGGCGCCCAGCAGGCCCAGCCCGACGGTGAGCATGCCGACCATGGCGCCGGTACGGAGACCGATGGTCATGGCGGGCTCGCGGCCGGTGGTGTTGGCGGCTGCGGCCACCCGCAGGTTCGCGCGCACGGCGAGATTCATTCCGAGGTAGCCCACGGCGGCCGAGAAGCCGGCGCCGATAAGGAAGAAGAACGAGCGGAAGATCCGCACGGTCGTGTCGTCTGCCGGCAGCAGGAGCAGCGCGAAGAACGCGATGCCGGCGAAGATCACCAGCGTCCGGAACTGTCGAGTCAGGTAGGCGTTGGCGCCCTCCTGCACCGCTTGAGCGATGTTCTTCATGTTGTCGGTGCCTTCACCGGCAGCAAGGACCTCTTTGCGGAACATCGCCGCCATCGCAAGCGCGCCGAGCGCGATCACTGCGACGACGATGACCAGGATGAGGTTGCCACCGGAGAGTTCCACGACAGCGGGATAAATCCCGGTCATGTGTTCCTCCTGCAATTCAGGGGTGCCGCGCGTGGGAGTACGCGCGGGTCAGGGTCATGAACGCGCGGCAGTCTACGCACGACGTGACGTAGGTGAGACGGGAGGTGTGTGGCGCGGGACACAGCGGGTCGCGACCGCGGGAGCGGGTCAGGCGAACGCGGCGTCGGTGGTCTCGTGGATCACGAAGACCTTGGCCAGACCGGTGATCCGGAAGATCTTGAGCAGCCGGTCCTGGTTGCAGACCAGCTCGAGCGATCCGTCGTGGGCTCGAACCTTCTTGAGCCCGCCGACGAGCACTCCCAGCCCCGTGGAGTCGAGGAACTCCACACCCGCCATGTCGATCACCAGGTGGTAGATGCCGCCGCCCACGAGTTCCGTGATCATGTCGCGAAGCTTGGGTGCCGTATAGACATCGATCTCGCCGCCGACCGACACGATGGTGCGCCCATCGATGTCGCGGGTCTCAAGAGTCAGGTCCACGTGCTCTCCCCCATAGGAATTGCCGCCGAGGACCGGCACGCCGGAACACATTTCCCCGACACCCGGCCTGGAATATGTAACCACGCCGCCCCACCCGACGCACAGGACTAGTGCCGGGAATGGTCTCGACCGGTGGGACCGTCGGTGGGGACAGCGAGGATCGGAGCGTGACTGAGGTGGCCCAGCAACCGGGATCCCGGGTCGCTGACGCCGTACTCCGGCTGGCGGCGGTTCCCGGTCGCGAGGATCGGTTGACCCACCTCGAGCTGCTCCCGGCGCGTCCGGCTCGGTACGCCGACTGGCCGGCCTGGTCGGAACCTCGCGTGGTCGCGGCGTTCGCGGCCCGCGGGGTGTCCCGGCCGTGGTCGCACCAGGCCGCGGCCGCCGACGCCGCGCACTCCGGCGTCCATGTGGTGCTGGCCACCGGCACCGCGTCCGGCAAGTCGCTCGGCTATCAGCTGCCCGCGCTCACCGCGATCGCGCAGGGCCGCGGTCCTCGGGGCCAGCGCGGGGCGACCGTCCTCTACGTCGCGCCCACCAAGGCACTGGCCCAGGACCAGTTGGCGTCGCTGGTCGACCTCGACGTCGACCTCCGGGCCGGCACCTACGACGGCGACACCCCGCTCGACCAGCGCGACTGGGTGCGTGACCACGCCGACTACGTGCTCACCAACCCCGACATGCTGCACCGCTCGATCCTGCCCGGGCACGGGCGCTGGGCGGCCTTCCTGCGCACTCTCCGCTACGTCGTGATCGACGAGTGCCACCACTACCGAGGCGTATTCGGTGCCCACGTCTCCCACGTCCTACGCCGGCTGCGCCGGGTGTGCGCCTACTACGGCGCCGCGCCCACGTTCGTCCTCGCCTCGGCCACGGTGGCCGAGCCGGAGGCAGCGGCGGGACGGCTCACCGGACTGGCGGTGCTCCCGGTCACCGGCGACGGCGCGCCGCGGGGTCGGGTGGCGCTGGCGCTGTGGGAGCCACCGCTGACGTCGTACGTCGGGGAGAACGGTGCGCCGGTCCGCCGGGCCGCCTCGTCCGAGGCCGCCGATCTGCTGGCCGACCTGGTTGCCGAGGGGGTGCGCACGCTGGCGTTCGTGCGGTCTCGACGCGGGGTCGAGCAGGTCGCGCTGACGGTGGCCGAGGCGCTGGCCGAGATCGACCCGGCCCTGCCCCGGCAGGTGGCTGCCTACCGGGGCGGCTACCTCCCCGAGGAGCGACGCGAGCTCGAGCAGGCGTTGCGCAGCGGCGAGCTGATCGGGCTGGCCGCGACCAACGCCCTCGAGCTCGGCATCGACGTGTCGGGACTCGACGCCGTGCTCATGGCCGGGTTCCCCGGCACCCGCGCCGCCATG
This sequence comes from uncultured Actinomycetota bacterium, assembly GCA_963827185.1. GTDB lineage: Bacteria > Actinomycetota > Actinomycetes > Propionibacteriales > Nocardioidaceae > Nocardioides. The sequence continues at coordinate 561,362 of CAWGZQ010000006.1, read as the reverse complement.
TGGCAGCAGCTGGGCCGGGCCGGCCGCGGCGCCCAGGACGCCGCCGGCGTGCTGATCGCCCGCGACGATCCGTTGGACACCTACCTCGTGCACCACCCCGAGGCCCTGCTCGGCCGCCCCGTCGAGGCCACCGTGTTCGACCCCGCCAACCCCTACGTGCTCGGGCCGCACCTGTGCGCGGCGGCCCAGGAGCGCCCGCTGCTGGCGGCCGATCTCGAGCTGTTCGGCTCCGGTGCGCGCGCGGTCGTCGACGCCCTGACCGAGGCCGGGCTGCTGCGCCGTCGGGCGTCGGGTTGGTACTGGACCGACCGGCGGCGGGCGGCCGACCTCGCCGATATCCGCTCCACGGGTGGGCCGCAGGTGCAGCTCGTCGAGTCCGAGACCGGTCGTGTGGTCGGCACCGTCGACGGCGGTCGCGCACACAGCAGTGCCCACCAGGGCGCGGTCTACGTCCATCGCGGCGAGGCCTACCTGGTCGAGTCGCTCGACCTCGACGAGCACGTCGCGGTGATCGGCCGGGCCGACCCCGACTACTCCACCTCGGCCCGCGAGATCACCGACATCACCATCGCGCGGGAGCGCACCCACCGCGCCTGGGGCCAATGTCGGCTGTCCTTGGGGGACGTCGACGTCTCCCACCAGGTCGTCTCCTATCTCAAGCGCCGCCAGCCGAGCGGCGAGGTGATCTCCGAGGAACCGCTCGACCTCCCGGTCCGGAACCTGCGCACCACGGCGGTGTGGTGGACGGTCCCCGACGATGCGCTCGCCGAGGCCGGCCTCGATCCCGCCGCGTTGCCCGGGGCGGCACACGCCGCCGAGCACTGCGCGATCGGGATGCTGCCGCTGTTCGCGACCTGCGACCGCTGGGACATCGGCGGGGTGTCGACCGCCCGACACGCGGACACCGGTCGGCTCACGGTCTTCGTGCACGACGGGCACCCGGGCGGCGCCGGGTTCGCCGAGCGCGGCTTCCAGGCCGCCCGGGCATGGCTGACCGCGACCCGCGACGCCATCGACGCCTGCGAGTGCGCGGACGGCTGCCCGTCCTGCATCCAGTCGCCGAAGTGCGGCAACCAGAACCACCCCCTCGACAAGCGGGCGGCGGTCCGCCTGCTCGACGTGTTGCTCGCGCAGGCGGGAGACGACGAGGAGTAGCCTGCGGCCATGTTGATCCTGGGGCTGCTTCTGGTGGCCGTCGGCGCCGCCGTCATCATCGCCGCCGTCTTCACCGCCGAAGTGACCGGAGACCACCTCGAGATCCTCGGCATCGAGCTCGGGGCGGTCACGCTGTTCGTCCTGGGCCTCGCGGCCGCGGTGGCGATCTGGTGGGGCTTCTCGATCGGCAAGTTCGGGGCCCGACGGTCATTGCGCCTGCGCCGCGAGAACAACAAGCTCGAGGAGCTCTCCGAGAAGCTCGACCGGGTGGAGAACCAGCGTCGCGACGAAGACGGCCCCAGCCGCTAGCGGGGACTCGCCAGCGGACCGGCCCGCGCCTCCGCGACCAGGTCTGCCGCCTGCCCCAGCCACCGCGGTCCGTCGACCTCGACGGTGACCCGGACCTCCGATCCCTTCGGAGCACACGCCACCACGGTGGCCTGGTTGGCCGCCGCAATGCGCTGAGCTGCGGCGCACGGGTCCTGAGCGCGGGCCAGTGCCGATGCGCCCGCGAGCGCGGCCAGATCGGCTGCGGACTGCGCGCTCCGGTGCGCGTGCACCATCGCCCCGACCACTCCGAGCGCGGCACCGACGAGCAGGAGGAGCCCGAGGAACGCGACCACCACGACGGTGGCCGCGCCCCTCTCCGGGCGGCGACAGCTCACCCGGGCTCCTCGTCGGTGGCGACCGCCTCGGCCCTGACGGTGACCGCCGGCAGGAACCCGAACAGTCCGCCCGGACCGTCGACGCTGGCGCTGCTGGTCGCGACCACCTGACCGCCGCCGCGGATCACCGACACCTCTGCCCCCTCGGGCGCCACCCGAAGGCCGCGGGCCACCGCCCTCCCGACCTCGTCCCCGCGGGCCACGGCGCGGGCGGTCTCCCGCGCGGCGTCGACCGTGCGGATCTGGGCCGCGCCGACCGACAGCAACCACACCAGCCCGATGGTGACCGCGACCAGCAGCGGCAGGCCCATCGCCAGCTCCGCGGTCACGGCACCTCGGTCCGGGGCCGCTCGGCGGTCCCCCGGGTGCTTCATCCGATCCCGAGCAGGCCGAGCACGTGGTCGAACAAGGTCTTCAGCAGCTGGTCACCGAACCCGCCGGTCAACAGCTTGTAGAGCAGCCCGGCGAGGCCGGCGCCCGCCGCGGTGCCCACGGCGTACTCCGCGGTGGTGATGCCGCGCTCGTCACGAGTGCTGGCCTGGGTGCTGGGCTGGGTGCTGGCCTGGGTGCTGGGCTGGGTGCTGGCCTGGGTGTTGGGCTGGGTGTTGGGCAACGCGAACCTCCTGGTCCGGGGCCGCCGACTGCGGCCCGTCGCCAGCACCCTGCATCGGGGCACCGGGCGCTCGCGAACGTCTCTTCCCGACGCTGTGGAACGTGTGGTCACAGCCGCGGTTGTGGACGGTTCGGCCCGCTACGGGTGACCCAGGGAGAGCTCGCCCAGCAGCCCGGCCACGAGGGGGACGATGCCGATCAGGACGAAGGCCGGCAACAGGCAGAGCCCCAATGGCAACGCGGCTTTGACTCCCACCGCCCGGGCCCGGTCCTCGACCTCGCCGCGCGACTGGGTGGCCAGGTCATCGGCGAGTCGCTGGACCTCGGCGACCACCGGGGTCCCGCTTGCGTGCGCCCGGGCCAGGGTGCGGCCCAGCCCGCCGAGCTCAGGGTCGCCGGCGAGGTCCATCCAGACCTGGGCCGGATCGGCCCCCAGGTCGAGCCGAGCCACCAGCGGCTCCAGCCGCGTGGCGGCAGGGCCGGGGAGCGCCTGGCACACCAGGCCGATCGCCCGGCCGGGCGCTGCGCCGGCGGCGAGCGCCGACCCCAGCAGCGCCACCACGTGCGGAAGGTCGCGGCGCACGGCCTCCCGTCGGCGCCGGGACTCGGGCGGCTCGGCACGGCCGATGCCCACCCACGCCAGGACGGCCACCGCGAGCCCGCCGACGAGGCCCGTCGCCCCGCCCACCACCACGCTCGCGCCCGCGCCCACGAGGGCCGTCCACAGCAGTCGATACCGCAGCAACCACCCGGGGTCCGGCCCCGTTGCCGCCAGCGGCTCCGGCCCTCGGATCCGGGGCCGCGGCGGCCAGCACAGGGCGGCCGCCATGGCCGCCGCGACGGCCGGCAGCCAGACGCATCACGGCATCCGGTCGACGTCGCGGGCAATCGCCTCGATCCACCAGAGGCCGGCCGCGCCGAAGGCCAGACCGGCGGCGAGACACGCCAGGCCCAGGGGGTGACCGAACAGGAAGCTCCAGGGGTCGCCGCCGGTCCCCGAGCCCATCGCCAGGGCAAGCACCGGCAGGCCCGCAAGCAACCGCGCCGTGGCCCGCGCCGACGCCAGCTCGCCGTCGACGATCCGCCGCGTGGCGCGAGCCGCCCGAAGGTCGCGGGTCACCCCGTCGATCGCCTCCCCGAGACCGGCGCCGGTCCGCTGGGCCACCTGCCACGAGGCGGCCACGATCCGCAGGTCGGCCGCCCCGGGCCGGGTGGCGGCCGAGCGGAACGCCGCGGGAACGTCGGCCCCGACCCGGAACGCCTCGGCCACCGCGGCCAGGTGCGGCCACTCGGCCGCGGCTCGCTCGAGAGCCGGCCCGGGTGGACGACCGGTACCGAGCTCGGCGGCGAGCAGCTCACATCCCTCGAGCACCCGCGCGGAGGTCTCGCTCTCCTCCTGGCGCCGGGACCGATGCCGCAGCAACGCGGCGCCGACCCCGGCCGCGCCGAGCAGCAGCGCCGCCAGCAGCACCAGACGGGTGAACCCGCCCCACACCCCCACCACGACCGCGGCACCCAGCAGCGGTCCGACCGACCGCGATGGGACCGGCCGCGGGCGGCCGGGAAGCCGCGGCGGCACCGGCAGCAGGGTCCGCACCGCGGCCGCGGCGCACACCATCGCCAGCACCGTCATCCTCCCGCCCGCTCAGCGAGGATCCGGCCCAGCTCCCCAGCCGCCGGCCCGGCGCGCACCGAACCGCCGGCGTCGACCTCGAGCGCGCACGCCATCCTCACCAGGCCGGACGGCTCGCGTGCCGGGAGCGCCAACTGCGCCAGCCGGCGATGACCGTCCGGGCCGCGAATGAGGTGCATGACCACCTGGACGGCCGCCGCGAACTGGCTGTGCGCGGCCCCCCGATCGAGCCCCGCCGCTACGGCCAGCGCCTCCACCCGGGCCGGCACGTCCAGGGCGGAGTTGGCGTGCAAGGTCCCGCAGCCGCCCTCATGACCGGTGTTCATCGCGGCCAGGAGCTCCACGATCTCGCCGCCCCGCACCTCCCCCACCACCAGTCGATCGGGTCGCATCCGGAGCGCCTGACGAACCAAGCGTGCGCAGCGTGATCTCGCCGGCCCCCTCGATGTTGGCCGGCCGCGCCTCGAGGCCGACGACATGGGGATGTGCGGGCCGCAACTCGGAGGAATCCTCCACCAGCACCAAGCGATCCTCGGCGCCCACCCGGCCCAGCAGGGCCGCCAGCAGCGTCGTCTTGCCGGAGCCGGTGCCGCCACTGACCAGGAAGGCCAGCCGCGCATCGACGATCCTCTCGACCACCTCGGCGGCGGCCGCGGGCACCGTGCCGGAGGCGACCAGCTCATCGAGGGTGAAGCCGCCCCGGCGCGGGACGCGCAGCGAGATCACGGTGCCAGGCCTGGCCACCGGGGCAAGGACGGCGTGGAACCGGGTGCCGTCGGCCAGCCGCAGGTCGGCGTACGGAGTCGCATCGTCGAGACGCCGGCCTCCCAGTCCGGCCAGCCGCTGGGCCAGCCGGCGCACCGCCGCCTCGTCCCGGAAGGTGACCGCGCTGGTCTCGAGTCCGCGCCCGCGATCCAGATAGACCCGACCCGCGCCGTTGACGAGTACGTCGGTCACGCCCGGAGTACGTAGCAGCGGCTCGAGCGGGCCGGCGCCGAGCACGTCGCGCCGGAGCGCCTCGTGGACCGCCAGCACCGTGGCGTCGCCGACCGGGCGGCCCGCCTCGCGGAGCGCCAACGCCACGCGGTGCGGCGTGAGCTCGCCGGGGTCGCCCGCCAGGCGATCACGGACCGCCTCGACGAGGGCCGTCGGCGCCTCCGCCGGCACCGCGCTCACGCCGCCCGCTCGAGGGTCAGGCTCCGGGCCTGCGCCAGGACCTCCAGGCTGGCCCGGCCCAACACCCCCCGGGGCGAACGCACCGGGCCGAGGCCGAGATCGATCGCCTCGGCGAGCCGGCGCTGATCCGGCATCGCGGCGACCACTCCCAGGCCGGTCGCCCGGGTGATCTCGCGCGGCTCCAGCCCCTCGCCGCGCACCACGAGCCGCAGCCCGCGATGGTCGCTGAATCGGGCACTCAGTCGGGTGGCCGAGGCCACCCCCGCCACCGTCGGCACCACCACGATCAGCAGCAGGTCGCACCGCGACGCCACCTCTTCGACCAACGCATCGGTCGATCGCGGCAGGTCGACCACCACCACGTCGTGTCCCCGCCGGGCGGCCGACAACGCCTCGCGCACGGCGAACGCCTGCAGACTTCCGGACGCACCGGCGTACCACGTCAGCACCCCGAGCGGCCCCCGCCGCGGCAGGGCCTCGCGCAACGAACGCGCGCTGAGCCGGCCGGTGGTCTGGCAGAGCGCGTCCCAGCGAACGCCGTCCTGCTGCTCCAGGCCGAGCACGCGGTCGATGCCCGGGCCGAGCGGGTCGCAGTCGACGACGACGGCCTCCCCGGACCGGGCCGCGGTCTGGCCGATGGCGCACGCGAGCGTCGTGGCCCCCGCGCCACCCGACCCGCCGACGACCCCGAGCACCAGGGCGTGGCGGGCGCGGGTGTCGCCGAGATCGGTCAGCGTCTCGACCAGCCAGGTCTCCGACAGGGGCAGCTCGTCGACCGCCTGCGCACCGATCGCGATGGCGGTCCGGAAGACCTCGTCGGCCACCGCTCCCAGCGCGACGATGTGTACCCGCCCGCGATGGCCCGGATCGATCCGGGCCATCGGGGCGGCCTGATCGGCGCCGACCAGCACCAGCGGTGCCGCACTCCATGACCGCAGCGCGGTGGCCGGATCGGGCGCCACCTCAGGGGTCACCCCGGCGGCCGCGGCCAGCCGCAGCAACTCGTCGAGGAGGGTCGGATCGGCGGTGACGAAGAGCGGCGGAGTCATGTCGACGACGATGCCCGGATCGCTGAAGGCCCCATCGGACCAGGCCAAAGTCTGTGGACAGCTCTCTGGCGAGGCCCGCCTGTGGACCGTTGTCGGGCCTCTACGATGGCGAGCATGTCGCCCACCGCGGCCTTCTTCGACCTGGACAAGACCATCATCGCCAAGTCGAGCACCTTTGCGTTCTCCAAGCCCTTCCAGGCCGGCGGGCTGATCTCGCGCCGTGCCGTGCTTCGCTCGGTCTACGCACAGTTCGTCTACGTGGTCGGCGGCGCCGACCACGACCAGATGGAGAAGATGCGCCAGTTCATGTCGCAGCTCTGCGCCGGTTGGGACGTCGCCACCGTCCGCGAGATCGTCGCGGAGACCCTGCACAACGTGGTCGACCCGCTCGTCTACGACGAGGCGGTCTCGCTGATGGAGGAGCACCGCCTGGCGGGCCGCGACGTGGTGATCGTGTCCGCGTCCGGTACCGAGGTGGTCGAGCCGATCGGCCACCTGCTCGGTGCCGACGACGTGGTCGCATCCCGGCTGGAGATCGAGGACGGCAAGTACACCGGCGAGATCAGCTACTACGCGTACGCCGAGGAGAAGGCAAGGGCGATCCTCGATCTCGCCGAGAAGCGCGGCTATGACCTGGCCGAGTGCTACGGCTACAGCGACTCGGTCACCGACGTCCCCATGCTGGAGGTCGTCGGTCACCCGCATGCGGTCAACCCGGACCGCGAGCTACGCCGGATCGCGGCATCGCGCGGCTGGCCGGTTCTGGTGTTCACCAAGCCGGTCGCGCTGCGTAGCAGGGTGCCGCTACCCCCCGCGAAGCCCGCTCTCGCGGCGCTCGCCGTGGGTGGAGTGGTCGCCGTCGGCGGCGTTCTGTGGGCCAACGCTCGCCGTCGCCGCCTGGGGGCCTGACCTCCCCGTCCACCGATGAAAAGTCAACCCTTGAACCCGCCACCGGACCGGCGTACAAACGAGGCAACAACTCCACAAGTCAGCACGTGATCCGGGTACCCACGCGGCGATCCACCCTTCCTACAGGGAGCTAGCACACCGGGAACTGCCCGGGGCAGCATTTGAAGATGCACGCTTGGTAGCCATCGGTTCACGTGTCAGCGGTGGCACTCGAGAATCCTGTGAGGTCTCGGGTGCCACCTGCATGTGCGGGCGCTTGTTGGAGTCAGTCCGCGAGCAGCTGGTCGACGGCGTCGGCGACCTGCCGAGGCGTCAGGTCGATGTCGGCCATGATGTCGTTCATCACCCGGCCCCGCGAGTAGCGCTCGGCGCCGTACCGCGCGGCATCGCCGGCGACCAGATAGCGGTAGTGCGTGTCGGGAATGCTCTGCAGGATCGCCCAGTACGCCGCGTTGACGTAGCTCGGCGCGAACATCTCGAGCACCCGGACGCCCGGGCTGGTGAACACCAGGTTGGTGAGCGCGGCACCATGCGGGGCAACGATCACCTCGGCCGCCGCGAAGGCGTCGATCTGCTCCTGGATCGAGGTCTTCTCCGGCGAGACCCGGACGAACCCGCGCTCCTCGAGCAGCGGCCAGGTCGCGTCCTCGTTGGTCAGCCGACGGGTCCGGGGCTCGGTGCCGCGGGTGACGTAGATGCGCTTCGGTTTGTCGGCGGTGTCGACCGCGGGCAGCCGGCTCCGCAACCACTCGATCGTGGCGCGCGGTGCCACCTCGTAGGGGTTGGCGATGCTGGGCACGATCAGCCGGTCGGCGCGGACCGCGCGGTGCTTCGCGGCCTCGATCACCGGGTACTTGGCGAGTCCGGCGAGCTCGAGCAGGTGCTGCTGCCACTTCGCAGCGGCCGGCACGTAGAGCCCGTCCGGCTCGACCCCGGGGAGCGCCTCCTGGAACACCCCGAAGCGGGGCAGTACGTCGGTGATGAAGTGGTAGTAGTTGTTGTGGCCGCCGCGAGTCGCCATCGCGACCACCGTCCCGTCGACCTCCTCGACCGGAGGGAGCCGGCGGCGCAGGTAGATCGGGTGCTCCCGCCAGCGCTTGATGCCGAAGTAGTGACTCGTCTCGTACTCCAGCGTGCCGCCCGGAGTCACGTTGGCGCCGTAGTCGCCGACGACGGTCCCGTCCTTGATCTCGACCGCATAGCGATCGGGCACCCGATAGTGGCTGGCCTTCTCGAAGATCCAGTGCCGATCCGGGGTGCCGGGCGGGATCTGGCGATCCCCTTCCTCGACCTGGTCGACGCGGTGGACCGTGACGTGGTCCGGCTCGCGCATCGCGGTTGCGGCGGGCGTCGCGGTCGCCCGTCGCGGGAGCGCGCGCTCGCCCTGCAGGGGGGCCGCTCGCCGCATCACCAGTCCATTGCCGTACGACGCCCATCGGTGCGCCTTCTTCACCAACGGCCAGAGCGGTTGGAGCGAGCTGGGCAATCGGGTCATGGCAGGTAGTCGGTGGACTCGTCCACGCCGCTCGTGATCCGCCGGATGTCCACGCTGACCATCTCGGCGATGACCTCCTCGAACGTGGCCGAGGCCTTCCAGTTGAGCTCCGACCGGGCGCGCGTCGGGTCACCGGTGAGCGAGTCCGCCTGGGTGGAGCTCCACATGCCGGGGTCGAGCCGGACGTGCTTCATCGGGTCGTCGAGCCCGGCGGCCGCGAACGCGGCGAGCAGCATGTCGCGCAGGGTGTGGCTGGAGCCGGTCGCGACGACGTAGTCGCCGGCCCGCGCATGCTCGACGGCTGCGGCCATGCACTGGACGTAGTCGCGGGCCGACCCCCAGTCGCGCTCGATGTCGATGTCGCCCAGCGTGACCCTCGCGTCGGCGTTGCCGCAGGCGGCCTCGGCCGCCGCCCGCGCGATCTTGCCGGCCACGAACTGCTGACCGCGGAACGGGCTCTCGTGGTTGAACAGGATCCCGTTGGACGCATGCATGCCGTAGTGCTCGCGGTAGCTGATCACCGCATCGTGGGCCGCGCTCTTGGCAATGGCGTACGGCGTGCGCGGGCGATGCGCCGTGTCCTCGTCGAGTGGCCCGCGACGTCGCTGCCGAAGATCTCCGCGGTCGAGGCCTGGAAGAACCTGATCTCTCGGGCGTTCTTGTCGCGGTAGCGCAGGATGCTGTCGAGCATCTGCACCACGGCCATCCCGTTGGTGCGCATCACCAGTTCCGGGTCCCCCAGCTCCGCCCGACCGAACTGAACGCGGCCAGGTTGAACACCGCCTCGGGCGCGTGCCAGCTGAGCAGGTCGGCGAAGCCGAGGCTGTCGGTGATGTCGTGCTCGACGAGTTTGACGCCCTCGAGGTACGGCGCCATCCGGGCGATCGAGGAGATGCCGGGGCGGATCGTGCCGACCACCCTCCAGTCGCGGGACAGCAGCAGCCGGGCCAGGAACATGCCGTCCTGACCGGAGACGCCGGTGATGAGCGCGGTGCGCGAAGTGCCCATCTCTACATGGCCTTTTCCGGTCGGGGGTGCGTCGATACGTCCGAGTCAACGAGCGTATGGGAGGAGTGGCACGCCTCGGGTGGAGTTTCAGGAACTCCGCAGCGGGCTGGCTTCCGCGCCCGCGGCAAACGCCTCCGCGGCGTACAGGGCCCAGGCGTGCACGCCGGGCCGACCGCCATTGGCGTATCCCTGCAGGTTGGACTCGTACGCCGCCCGGTTGGCCAGGTGTCCGGCCTCCGGCACCACGAGGGACTTCTCGTCGACGCCGCGAGCGGCGAGCACCAACCGCTCCGCGGCTCGCGCCACGATCCCGTTGTGGGAGGCGAACGGTGCCGCGGTGAGCAGCTCCGCGTGCACCATCGCGGCGACGAGCAGCGCGGGCGTCTCCGTGGGGGCGGTGAGCAGCTGGGCCACGCCCTGGACCCGCTCCGCCGCCTCCTCACCCCGTGGCCGCCCGAGCTGGTCGTCGGGGACCGACCCGGATCCCGCCAGCGCGTGCAGCCGAGCCAGCGCCTGGAGCGGTGACCGGTGCACGACCGGGACCAGCGCGAGCAGCTCGGTCGAGACCCGCAAGGCGGCCTGGGCGGTCTCGTCGCCGGAACCGTCGCGGACCTCCTCGACGGTGGAGGACGAGCCCTCGAGCGCCGCGCTCGCGTACGCGCCGCGCAGCAGCGACTCGGCGGTCAGCTCGGGCGCGGTACGGCGCAGTCCGCGGTCCCGCAGCATCACGTCGATGCCGTCGCGCGCGGCGGCGTACGCCGAGGGCACACCCTCGAGAGACACCAACCAGGCCAGGGGATCCGCGGGCATGGCGGAACCTTAACGACCGGGGTCAGCGGGTAACCTCGCGGTGATGGACGACCACCAGCGACAGGCCCGCTCGTTCGGCTCGGTGGCCGACGCCTACGACCGCGGCCGCCCGTCGTACCCCCGCGATGCGGCCGTGTGGCTGACCTCCGCAGAGCCCCTCGCGGTCCTCGAGCTCGGAGCCGGCACCGGCAAGCTCACCGAGCAGCTGGTCTCCCTCGGCCACGACGTGCATGCGACCGATCCCGACCCGGCGATGCTGGAGATCCTGAAGTCCCGGCTGCCCGGCGTGCGAACCGCCGAGGCGGTCGCGGAGGAGATCCCCGGCCCCGACAACGCCTACGACGTCGTGGTCGGCGCCCAGTGCTTCCACTGGTTCGACGTCGATCGGGCGATCCCCGAGATCGCGCGGGTGCTCAAGCCGGGTGGCTCGCTGGCGCTCACCTGGAACACCCGCGACGAGCGGATCCCCTGGGTGAAGCGACTCGGCAAGCTCATCGGCACCCAGGAGCAGGACACCGACCCGACCGAGACCCTGAAGAAGACGCTGCGGTTCCTCTACGTCGAGACCAAGACGTTCAAGAACTGGCAGACCGTCGACCGGAGCTCGATCCAGGACCTGGTCCGCTCGCGATCCAACATCGCCGTACTGGACGACACGGCACGCGCCGAGAAGCTCGAGGAGCTGCTGGCGTTCTACGACGAGTTCGGCCGCGGCATGGACGGCATGAAGCTGCCCTACGTCACCCGCTGCTTCCGGGCCCGGGTGGTGAAGACCCGCGCCGAGGAGACGGCGGCGTCGGTCGGTGAGCCCGGCGTCCCGACCGAGCCGCCCACCGACGACGACAGCGGCACCCTGCTCATCGACTTCCGCTGACCGAGGTCGGCGCGGCGGGGTCAGCCCCAGCAACGCGGAAGGCTTCGGTGCGCACGTCTCGGGGAATGTGGTCGGATGAGCGCCATGGCTCGGCCATGGCGCAGAACGCATCTCGGGACGGAAGCCGATCGGGCGACGTTCCGGACGCTGCACCGCGCCTCGCTCGCTTCGCCCGCCCTGCGCGCGGGGCTGACCGAGGAGAGCGCCGACAAGTCGGTGCGGCACCTGCGGGTGCTCCTAGGTACGCCGGCGATGGCGCTGTCCGACACGGCGGCACCGCTGGCCTGGGACGGGCCCGGTGAACACCACGCGACGCAGTTGCCGACGCTGATCGCCGGCACCATCGACCGCGGGCACACCCGTAGCTTCGACCGCAGCGACCTGCCGTGCGGGGAGCCGGGCTGCCCGATCCGGACCGCCGTGGTCAGCCCCCTGGTGGTCGACGAGCGGGTGGTCGGGACGCTGGCGGCGTTCGCGCCGTTCCAGACCGCCGGGCTCGCCCGGGCCGCCGACGAGGTGGCGCAGTGGGTGTCCGGCCAGCTCGAGCTGGCCGAGCTGGACGCCAGCCGGACCCGGCTGATGGAGGCCGAGGTGCGGGCCCTTCGGGCCCAGATCAGCCCGCACTTCATCTACAACAGCCTCGGCGCGATCGCGAGCTTCGTGCGCACCGATCCCGACCGGGCCAGGGATCTGCTGCTGGAGTTCGCCGACTTCACCCGCTACTCCTTCCGCCGGCACGGCGACTACACGACGCTCGCCGAAGAGCTCCGCTCGGTCGAGCGCTACTTGCTGCTTGAGCAGGCCAGGTTCGGGGACCGGTTGAAGGTGACCCTCAGCATCGCGCCGGAGGTACTGCCGGTCGCCGTGCCCTTCCTGTGCATCCAGCCGCTGGTCGAGAACGCCGTCCGCCACGGGCTCGAGGGGCAGTCCGGCGAGGGGCACATCCGGATCGTGGCGCTGGACCGCGGCAACGAGTGCCTGATCGAGGTCGAGGACGACGGCGCGGGCGAGGACCCCGAGAAGGTACGCAGGGCGCTCGCCGGCGACCACGCCCTCGACTCCGTCGGGCTCGGCAACGTCGACGCGCGGCTGCGGACCTCCTTCGGCGACGACTACGGGCTGGTCGTGGAGACCGCGCCGGGTGCCGGCACGAAGGTGGTCGTCCGGGTGCCGAAGTTCTCACCGGGGGTGGCGACATGAGCGCCGTCGGACTGCGGGTGCTGATCATCGATGACGAGCAGCCGGCGCTCGACGAGCTGTCCTTCCTGCTCCGCGCGGACGCCCGCGTCGGCGACGTACTCACCTGCGCCTCGGCGACCGATGCGCTCCGCGTCCTGCGTGAGCGCGAGGTCGACGGTGTCTTCCTCGACATCCAGATGCCGGGTCTGACCGGGCTCGAGCTCGCGCAAGTACTGTCCCGGTTCCGGTCGCCGCCACCGATCGTGTTCGTGACCGCGCACGAAGGGCACGCGGTCGAGGCGTTCGACCTCCAGGCCGTCGACTACGTCCTCAAGCCGGTGCGGGCCGACCGGCTGGCCGAGGCGGTACGCCGCGTGGTGCACGGCGGCGAGCGGGCCGCGGCCGCGGAGCTGAGCCTCCAGATCCCCGTCGAGCGGGCGGGCGTAACGAGGTTCGTCGACCGCGACGACGTGACGCACGTCGAGGCGCACGGTGACTATGCGCGACTGCACGCCAACGGAGACTCCTTCCTGATCCGCACGGCCCTCTCGTCGCTGGAGGAGGAGTGGGGTCCGGCCGGTTTCGTTCGGATCCACCGCTCGCTGCTGGTCGCGCTCGCCCACGTCAAGGAGGTCAGGATGGACGCCGGCCGGTGCAGCGTGCTCGTCGGCGGCACCGAGCTCGGGGTCAGCCGGCGGCACACCCGCGAGCTGCGGGACCTGTTGTTGAAGCGCAGCGGGGCTTGACCCGATGAGCGAGGAGCGGCCGCCGCGGGTGCGGGTCACCGGACCGCCACGCCGGCAGGGGCTGCGGCCGCGAACCGGAGACATCGACGAGGAGACCCGGCTCGGCGGGGTCTACCTCGGATCGCTGCTGCGGGAGCAGCTCTTCCTGGCGTTGCGGATCGTCGCGCTGCTGGCGCTCTCGATCGGCTCGCTGCCGCTGGTCTTCCACCTGGCACCTGGCCTGGTGGACGTGGCGCCGTTCGGGATGCCGTTGCCGTGGCTGCTGCTCGGCATCGTGGTCTACCCGGTGCTGGTGCTGCTCGGCTGGCGGTACGTGCGCAGCGCGGAACGCAACGAGAGCGACTTCGCCGAGCTGCTGGACGAAGCCGAGCGGTGAGCAACGAGATCGCTCCCGGCATCGTCGCGGTCGCCATCGTGACGATCGCGACGCTGGCGATCGGCACCTGGGGGTTGCGGCTCTCCCGCACCACCAGCGACTTCTTCGTTGCATCGCGCACCGTCCGGCCGGGGCTGAATGCCTCGGCGATCGGTGGGGAGTACCTCTCGGCGGCCAGCTTCCTCGGCGTCGCGGGGCTGGTACTCACCTTCGGCGCGGACATGCTCTGGTACCCGATCGGCTGGACCGCGGGCTACCTGATGCTGCTGGTGTTCGTGGCCGCGCCGCTGCGCCGCTCGGGCGCCTACACGCTGCCCGACTTCGCGGAGGCGCGGCTCGGCCCGGGGGTCCGATCAGTGTGCTCGGTGCTCGTGGTCGGCATCGGCTGGCTGTACCTGCTGCCGCAGTTCCAGGGCGCCGGCATCACCCTGCGCGCGGCGATCGACGCCCCCGAGTGGGCGGGACCGGTGATCGTCGCACTCGTCGTGCTCGCCAACGTCACCTCCGGCGGGATGCGCAGCATCACGTTCGTCCAGGCGTTCCAGTACTGGCTCAAGCTCACCGCCCTGCTGATCCCCGCTGCCGTGCTGCTCGTCGTCTGGGCCGGGGACGGTACGCCGGGCAGCAGCGGCGGCAGCGGCGGCTGGTCGATGCCGCTGGCCGACGGCGGCGGTGCGGGCCTGTACACGACGTACTCGCTGATCATCGCGACCTTCCTCGGCACCATGGGGTTGCCGCACGTCGTCGTCCGCTTCTACACGAACCCCGACGGTCGGGCGGCCCGGCGCACCACCCTGGTCGTGCTGACCCTGCTCGGCGTCTTCTACCTGCTGCCGCCGGTCTACGGCGCGCTCGGCCGGGTGTACGGCGACGAGTTGGTGGCCGCCGGACGATCCGACGTCCTCGTGCTCGAGCTGCCGCGGCTGATGGTGCCGGGGCTCGGCGGCGAGCTGCTGACCGGACTGGTGACGGCGGGCGCGTTCGCGGCGTTCCTGTCGACCTCCTCGGGGCTGGCGATCGCGGTGGCGGGCGTGCTCACCCAGGACGTGACGGCGCGGCCCTGGTCCGGGCGCCGGCTCGGCGGCATCACCGCCTTCCGGATCGGCGCGGTCATCGCGGTGGTGGTGCCGCTGTTCGTCGCGCTCGGGTTGCCCCACGTCGGCGTCGCGCGCGCGGTGGGGCTCGCGTTCGCGGTCGCCGCATCGACGTTCTGCCCGCTGTTGGTGCTCGGCATCTGGTGGCGTGGCCTGACCGACGTCGGCGCCGTGGCCGGCCTGCTGGCGGGGGGCGTCGGCTCCGGGTCAGCAGTGGTCTGGGTGCTCGCGGACGGCGCGGGCGACGGGCTCGGCGCCGTACTGCTCTCGCAGCCGGCCGCCTGGAGCGTCCCGCTGGCGTTCCTGGTGATGATCGGTGTCTCGCTGCTCACGGCGTCGCGGATCCCGGTCCACACGCGCCGGTTCATGGTCCGGCTGCACACGCCGGAGAGCGTCCAGCTCGACCGCGGCCCCATGTAACACGTTGTCCACCCATCTACCCAGCTGTTGCAACGGCTGGGTAGATGGGTGGACAACGTGTTACATGGCGGATGCACGCGCGACGAGCAGGTCGACGACGGCCTCGTGCACCCCGATCACGTCGGCGATCACGCCCGCTCCGAGCGCCTCCTCGCGGGCGCGTTCGGCGAAGTGCCCGGGCGCCAGCAGGTACGGCGACACCGCGTCACCCGGCCGCACCACCTCGGCCGGACGCAGCCCGCCGCCACCGAGCGTGGCCAGCGCCACCTCGCCGCCCCACTCCTCGGCGAGCAGCAGCGCAGCCGTCTCGAGGTCCGGCAGCGCGGCGGGGTCCTGCGAGCCGGCAGCCACCATCACCACCCGCTGGCCCGGGATCGCGCCCGCCTCGCGCAGCCGGGCGGCCTGCGCCAGCGCGAGCTGGGGGTCCGGGCCGAGCGTCGGCCCCAGCCGGACCTCCACGGACGCGCCCGCCGCGCCCCGCGGCAGGTCCACGGCCACGTGGTAGCCGGTCGACAACAGCAGCGGCACCACCACCGCGGGCTCGGTCAACCCCGCCATCACATCGGCGAACAGCGGCTCCGAGATCTCGACGTACGACGTCGTCGCGACCACCCCGAGCCTCGCACCGGCCGCCGCCGTGAGCGCCCGGGCGACGTCGTTGCCCGTGGGGTGCCGGGTGCCGTGGGCGACCGTCACGAGGTTCAGCACGAGGAACCGCCCCGCCGGGACGGCAGCACGACCTCGAGCTGGCGGACCATCGCCGCGAGACGGGATCGTTCGGGATACACCGAGGGGACGTCCCACCCGTCGAAGGCCGCCGCGGTGACCGGCCCGACGCACGCGGCCAGGACGCGGTCTCTCAACGCATCGAAGACCTCGTCACGGCGGCCGATGACCCCGGCCGCCTCGATGACGGCGGCGACGGCGGGTGCGGAGGTGAACGTGACCGCATCCAGTCGGCGCTCAGCGATGCTCGCGAGCAGCCGATGCAACGGTGCCGGGTCATCAGCGGGCGCGATCCGATAGATCGCCACGGTCGTCACGTCGGCGCCGCGGCTGCGCAGGGTCTCGGCCACCGTCGACAGCGACTGCCCGTGCTCCTGGACGACGATCCGGGTCCCGGTCAGGTCGCGGCCGGCCAGGTAGTCCAGCATCTCCTGAAGCTCCTCCGATTCGGCCGACCAGTTCTCACGGAGGCCGCGGCGGCGCAGCGCCCCGACGCTCTTGGGGCCTCGGGCCAGGAGCTCCGCCCGAGCCAGCGCCCCGGTCAGTTGGTCGAGCCATCCCCACGACTCGACGGCCGCGAACCAGGTCCGCATGCCGATGCCGGTCGTCGCCAGGAACAGGTCGATCGGACGGTCCAGCACCTCCGTGGTCGAGGCGCGCAGCGCTGCCTCGTCGATGTGGTTCGGGTCCGTCGACAACGCGGGCGCCCAGGTGACGGTGGCACCGCGCCGCTCGAGGAGCTGACGCTGCTCGTCGACCTTGCGCGCAGCCGTCACCCCGATCCGGTATCCGGCGAGCGGCTGCATCCCGTCATTGTCGCGGGTCACTCGCCCCGAACCACTCGCCGTACGAAATCGACCGTTCGCCGCACCGGCCGTTCCGCCCGCCGCATCCGGCGCACGTACCCCTGACCGGCGGGGTACCCGCGTTCCTACGGTGACCGTGATCACACCACCTCGAGGGAGGCATTCCCGTGACATCAGCGACGCACGACCCAGGCGGCAGCGGTGAGGTTCACCTGCGCTCCGACCACCCGATCTACGTCGAGCTGCACCAGACTCCCGAGTTCGCGGAGCTGCGGAGCAAGTTCCGCCGGTTCGTGTTCCCGGCGACGTTCGTGTTCATGGCGTGGTACCTGCTCTACGTCGTGATGTCGAACTGGGCACACGGCTTCATGAGCACCGAGGTCGTGGGCAACATCAACGTCGCCCTCGTGTTCGGGTTCCTGCAGTTCGCCTCCACGTTCGTGATCGCCTGGCTGTACGGCAAGTACATGGCCAAGCACGTCGACCCGCTCGCGCGCGGTCTCGAGAAGCGGTACGACGACGAGGTGCGGAGCGTGACCCGATGAGCTCCGAGACCCTCTCCACGATCCTTTTCCTGGTGATTGTCGCGATCACCATCGGCATCACGTTCTGGGCCAGCAGGCACACCAAGAGCGCCGCCGACTACTACGCCGGCGGACGCAACTTCAGCGGCTTCCAGAACGGCCTGGCCATCTCCGGCGACTACATGAGCGCCGCGTCGTTCCTCGGCATCTCCGGCGCGATCGCGCTGGCCGGGTACGACGGGTTCCTCTACTCCATCGGCTTCCTGGTGGCCTGGCTCGTGGCGCTGCTGCTGGTGGCCGAGCTGCTCCGGAACTCCGGTCGGTACACGATGGCCGACCAGCTGGCCTACCGGATGCGCCAGCGGCCGGTGCGGACCGCGGCCGCGACCTCGACGGTCGTCGTGTCGATCTTCTACCTGCTCGCGCAGATGGTCGGCGCCGGCGCCCTGGTCACCCTGCTCCTCGGTATCGAGGGCGAGTGGGCGATCCGGTTCACGATCCTCGTCGTGGGCCTGCTGATGATCTTCTACGTGGTGGTCGGCGGCATGAAGGGCACCACCTGGGTGCAGATCGTCAAGGCGGTCCTGCTGATGACGGGCACCGTCCTGATCACGGTGCTGGTGCTGGCGAAGTTCGACTTCAACCTCAGCGACCTGCTGGGCGCGGCGGCCAGCAACACCGGAAAGGGCCAGGCGTTCCTCGAGCCGGGCCTGAAGTACGGCGTCAGCACCACCAGCCAGATCGACTTCCTGTCGCTGGGCCTGGCCCTGGTGCTGGGCACGGCGGGGCTGCCGCACATCCTGATCCGCTTCTACACCGTGCCCACGGCGAGGGACGCCCGCACCTCGGTCAACTGGGCGATCGGGCTGATCGGCTCGTTCTACCTGATGTCACTGGTGCTGGGCTTCGGCGCCGCCGCCCTGTTGAGCACCGGACCGGACAGCAAGGTCGCGAGCAGTGGAGGCAACCTCGCCTCACCGCTGCTCGCCGAGGAGGTCGGCGGGGGCGCCGGGTCCAACGGCGGCGCGATCCTGCTCGCGTTCATCGCGGCCGTGGCGTTCGCCACGATCCTTGCGGTGGTCGCGGGGCTGACGCTGACCTCGGCGTCGTCGGTCGCCCACGACCTCTACGCGAACGTCTGGAAGAAGGGCAGGGCCAGCGAGCGGGACGAGGTCCGGGTGGCGCGGATCGCGGCGTTCGGCATCGGCGGCGTCGCCATCGTGTTGTCGATCTTCGCCCAGGAGTTGAACATCGCCTTCCTGGTGGCGCTGGCCTTTGCCGTCGCGGCGTCCGGCAACCTGCCGGCGCTGGTGATGAACCTGTTCTGGAAGCGGTTCAACACCCGCGGGGCGACCTGGGCGATCTACGGCGGTCTGATCACCTGCGTGGGCCTGGTGTTCTTCTCGCCGACCGTGTCGGGGCCGACCGGCGTCTTCTGGACCGGCGTCGACTTCTCGTGGTTCCCGCTCGCCAACCCGGGCATCGTCTCGATCCCGGCCGGCTTCCTGTTCGGCATCCTCGGGACGCTCACCTCCCAGGAACCTGGCGACGAGGAGGCCTACGTCGAGCTCGAGGTGCGCTCGCTCACCGGAGCCGGCTCCGAGCGGGCCACCGGGGAGTAGCCGGGGAGAACCAGCCAGCCCGCCCCGGCGCCACCGGCCCGGGGCGGGCGGGCGTCCGTCTTGATAACCGCACAGGGAGTTCTACTGTGAGCCTTGCCAGCCATTCGACACCCCGGGAGACACCGTGACCGAACAGACCTTGTCGAACCTGCTCAAGGAGGACCGTCGCTTCGACCCCCCGGCGGACCTCGCGGCCAACGCCAACCTCAAGGAGGAGGCGTACGCGCGGGCCGACCAGGATCGCGAGGCCTTCTGGGCCGAGCAGGCCGAGCGGCTGAGCTGGGACACCAAGTGGGACCGGGTGCTCGACTGGGACGACGCGCCGTTCGCGAAGTGGTACGTCGGCGGCAAGCTCAACGCGGCGTACAACTGCGTCGATCGGCACGTCGAGGAGGGCCGCGGCGACCGGGTGGCGTTCCACTGGGTCGGCGAGCCCGAGGACGACACCCGCGACCTGACCTACTCCGATCTGAAGGATGAGGTGTGCCGGGCGGCCAACGCGCTGACCGACCTCGGCGTCGTCGCCGGCGACCGGGTGGCGATCTACCTGCCGATGATTCCCGAGGCGATCGTGGCGATGCTGGCCTGCGCCCGGATCGGCGCACCGCACACGGTGGTCTTCGGTGGGTTCTCCTCCGATGCGCTGGCGACCCGGCTGGTCGACTGCCAGGTGAAGGTCGTGGTCACCGCCGATGGGGGTTACCGGCGGGGGGCGGCGTCGGCGCTCAAGCCCGCCGTCGACGAGGCGCGGGAGAAGACCGCCAGCGAGGGGCACCACGTCGAGAAGGTGCTGGTCGTCCGTCGAACCGGCCAGGACCTCGGTGCGGACGGTTGGGACGACGAGCACGACGTCTGGTGGCACGACGTCGTCGACACCGCCTCGGCCGAGCACACGCCCGAGGCCTTCGACTCCGAGCACCCGCTCTACGTGATGTACACCTCCGGCAGCACCGGCAAGCCGAAGGGGATCCTGCACACGACCGGGGGCTACCTCGTCGGGGCGGCGTACACGCACTGGGCGGTCTTCGACCTGAAGCCCGAGACCGACGTCTACTGGTGCACCGCCGACATCGGCTGGGTCACCGGCCACAGCTACATCGTCTACGGTCCGCTCGCCAACGGCACCACCCAGGTGCTCTATGAGGGCACGCCCGACAGTCCCGAACGCGGGCGTTGGTGGAAGATCATCCAGGACCACAAGGTCTCGCTGTTCTACACGGCCCCGACCGCGATCCGGTCGTTCATGAAGCAGGGGCACGAGATCCCGGGCCAGTACGACATGTCGTCGCTGCGACTGCTCGGCTCGGTCGGCGAGCCGATCAACCCGGAGGCCTACGTCTGGTACCGGCACGTCATCGGCGGCGACCGTGCGCCGGTCGTCGACACCTGGTGGCAGACCGAGACCGGCGCGATCATGATCAGCCCGCTGCCCGGCGTCACCCACGGCAAGCCCGGATCGGCGATGATCCCGATCCCCGGCGTCTCGGCGGACGTGGTCACCGAGGAGGGCGAGTCGGTCCCCCACGGCTCCGGCGGCTACCTCGTGCTGACCGAACCCTGGCCGGCGATGCTGCGCACCATCTGGGGCGACGACGAACGGTTCCGGGAGACCTACTGGGCCAAGTACGCCGAGCAGGGTTGGTACTTCGCCGGCGACGGCGCGAAGAAGGACTCCGACGGCGACCTGTGGATCCTCGGCCGGGTCGACGACGTCATGAACGTCTCCGGACACCGGCTCTCGACGACCGAGATCGAGTCGGCCCTGGTCTCGCACCCCAAGGTCGCCGAGGCCGCGGTGGTCGGCGCGAAGGACGAGGACACCGGCCAGGCCGTGGTCGCGTTCGTGATCCTCCGCGAAAGCGCAGGGGGCGACGACGCCCCCGAGAACGCCGACATCGTGGCCGAGCTGCGCCAGCACGTGCGCAAGGAGATCGGCCCGATCGCGACTCCTCGTCAGATCATGGTGGTGCCCGAGCTGCCCAAGACCCGCTCGGGCAAGATCATGCGTCGCCTGCTGCGCGACGTCGCAGAGCACCGCGAGGTCGGCGACGTGACCACGCTGGCGGACTCCTCGGTGATGGCCCTGATCTCGGAGGGCATCGACTCCGGCAAGGGCGAGGACTGATCGGGATCGACGCTTCGCGGGCTCGCTAGGGTAGGGGCGGAGCGCCGGGAAGTCTGGTCGGCAGCATCGTCGTTGACCCTTGGAGGTTCCTCCGTGCCCGAGAACAACTCGCGCCAGCCGCTCTTCACGCGCGGCTCGCTACCCGAGGCCTCCCGGGTGGCGGAGGTGCTGCGGGCCGAGGCCACCGGGGGCCTGATCCTGCTCATCGCGGCGACCGTCGCCGTCGTGTGGGCGAACACCGGGTGGTCGGACTCCTACTTCGACCTGCGCGACGTACGCCTCGGACCCGAGTCGCTGCACCTGGACCTCACCCTGGGCACCTGGGCCGGCGACGGGCTGCTGGCCATCTTCTTCTTCGTCGCCGGACTGGAGCTGAAGCGAGAGTTCGTGGCCGGCGACCTGCGCGACCCGCGTCGCGCGGCACTGCCGGTGGTCGCGGCGTTCGGGGGGATGGCGGTGCCGGCCGCCCTGTTCGTCGTGTGGAACCTGCGCGACTCGGCCGCCCTCCAGGGGTGGGCCATCCCCACCGCCACTGACATCGCCTTCGCGGTGGCCATTCTTGCGCTGATCAGCACCCACCTGCCCTCGGGTCTGCGCACCTTCCTGCTCACGCTCGCGGTCGTGGACGACCTGCTCGCGATCACGATCATTGCGCTCTTCTACACCGACGAGCTGCAGCTGCAGTACCTCCTGCTCGCGGTCCTCCCGGTGGCCGCGTTCGCCGTCCTCGTCCAGCGGCGCATCAGCTCCCCCTGGCTGCTGGTACCCCTGGCCCTCGGCGCGTGGGTGCTGGTCCACGAGTCCGGGGTGCATGCCACGGTGGCCGGGGTCGTGCTGGCGTTCACCGTTCCGGTGCTGCGCAGGGACGGCAAGACGGACGCCAAGGGCCTGGCCGAACACCTCGAGCACCTCGTCCGGCCGATCTCGGCCGGGGTCGCGGTCCCGATCTTCGCCTTCTTCGCGGCCGGGGTGTCGCTGGGCGGCTGGTCCGGACTGGCCGAGGCGCTGACCGACCCGGTCACGCTCGGCATCGTCACCGGTCTCGTGGTCGGCAAATGTCTGGGGACGGCGGGGGCGGCCTGGCTGGTCGCCCGCTTCACCCACGCCCGACTCGACGACGAGCTGTCATGGGTCGACGTGATCGGGCTCTCGATGCTCGCCGGCGTCGGGTTCACCGTCTCGCTGCTGATCGGCGACCTGGCGTTCGGGCCGGGCTCGGAACGCGACGAGCTGGCGAAGGTAGGCATCCTGGTCGGCTCGGTGCTGGCGGCCGTCCTCGCCGCGGTGGTGTTGCGGTTCCGGAACCGGGTCTACCGGCACATCTGCGAATCCGAGGAGCGAGCGGCAGCCGACCCGGTCCAGGGATGACCTGCGCCCGCCGCACGTCGCGCGGTCTGTAGGGTCGGAGCCGACGAGCGAATACGAACACACAGGAGCAGGTGCATGGCAACCGACCCGGCCCCCGCCGAAGAGCCCACCATCGGCCGTCTCGTCACCGACGCCCAACGCGACCTCCGCACGCTGATCAGCAAGGAGATCGAGCTCGCCAAGTCGGAGCTGAAGGTCAGCATCACGGCCGGCGGCATCGGGCTCGGCCTCTTTGCCGCCGCCGGCTTCGTGCTGGTGCTCGCCGTCATCATGTTCTCGGTCGCGATCGCCTACCTGATCCATTGGAACGGCGACGGCCTCGACCTGCACTGGGCGTTCCTGATCGTGTTCGGCTTCTACCTGCTGGTCGCTGCGCTGATGGTGCTCGTGGGCGTGCGGAAGCTGAAGAAGGTCAAGGCACCGGAGAAGGCGATCGAGCAGGGCCGCGAGATCCCCAAGGCGCTGCGCGGCCAGGGCTGACCCCGGCCCACGGCCCGCCGTCAGCCGGCACAGTCGCCGGTGGACACCTCGGCGTTGCTGGCCCGCCCGTCCTCGGCGCTCTGCTGGACCTGCCCCGCAGTGAGCGCATAGCCGGTCTCGTCGTCGGTCACCGACGCCGCGAAGACCATGCCGGCGACATCCCCGGCTGAGGTCACGATCGGCCCGCCGGAGTTGCCCGGCCGGACCAGGGCCCGCAGCGAGAAGACCTCGCGGAGCACCGTCCCGTTGCCGTAGATGTCGGGGGAGCGCAGCCGCTGCTGCGATCGGATCCGGCCGACCTGCGCGTCGTAGGGCCCGTCCTGCGGATAGCCCAGGATCGCGACGCCGTCCTCGGCCTCGGTGCCGGTGTCGAACGGCAGGGTCGGCAGCGCTCCACTCTCGACGTCGAGGACGGCGATGTCGAGGTCGGAGTTGTAGTAGACGACGTCTGCATCGACGGTCGCGCCGTCGATCTCGACCTCCGGGTCGTCGACGCCGGCCACGACGTGGGCGTTGGTCATCAAGCGATCGGCTGCGTAGAGGAAGCCGGTGCCCTCGACACCGCGGCCGCAGTCGTTGCGGCCGCGCACCTTGAGCACGCTCGCTTCGGCCCGGACCACGTCGGGGTCGCTGAGCAGGCGCTGTGGCCCCGGATCGACCTCGACGATGCGCTCCGGTGCGAACGGCTCGAGGTAGCGCGGGAAGAACGTGGTGCCGACGACGTTGTTGAACTTCTGCAGCACCTTGGAGGCGGCCGAAGGGAGCGCGGTGTTGACCTTGGCCAGCACCGCGGACTCGCGGACCATCGGGGTGACCTGGCCGATCCGGGAACCCGAGATGGCGACGCCGAGCGCCCACGCAACGATGAGCACGGCCAGCGCGCTGAGCAGCGCACCGCCCACCGCATCGACCGCTCGAGCCGGCTGCCAGGTGATCCGGTCGCGGAGCTGGGCCCCGGTGTATTGGAGCAGCGCCTGCCCCAGCGAGGCGCACAGGATCACGATGAACAGCGCGCCCAGGGAGACCCAGATCGAGGGGTCGGCACGGCCGAGGGCGATCGGAGCCAGCCAGATGCCCAGCAGCCCGCCGAGCAGCAGCCCGGTGGTGGCGAAGGCGCCGGTGACGAATCCCTGCCAGTAGCCGGACAGCGCGTACGCCGCCACGAGAACGAGCAGGAGCCAGTCGAGGAGATTCACTGCGGAGGCTGCCTCTCCTGGAACCGGGTGTTGGTCTCGAAGTCGGTGTTGACCGGGTCACCGCCCAGCATGTAGCTGGGCAGCTCGTGCA
This sequence comes from uncultured Actinomycetota bacterium, assembly GCA_963827185.1. Lineage (GTDB taxonomy): Bacteria > Actinomycetota > Actinomycetes > Propionibacteriales > Nocardioidaceae > Nocardioides. The sequence goes on along the minus strand of CAWGZQ010000006.1, from coordinate 537,223 downwards.
TGGGCGGGTCGGCGAGGTGCTCGGACCAGCCGAGGAAGTCGAAGAGCCGGGAGATGATGCCGGCCGTGAACCCCCAGCAGATGACGTTCTTGTCGTCGCCGATCAGGAAACCCGGGCCGACCCAGCCGCTGGGGTGCCGGACGCCGATCCGGTGCTCCGGGGCGAGCAGCTCCTTGAGCGGCACCCGGTAGACCTCGTGCACCTCGTCGGGCGACATCACCGATACCGGGCTGGGGTCGCGCCACCAGGCCAGCACCGGCGTCACCGCGAAGTTGCTCGGCGGCAGCCACAGCTCGGGCAGCTCGGCGAACACCGCCACACCGCTGGGGTCCAGGCCGGTTTCTTCCTCGGCCTCGCGCAGCGCGGCCTGAATCGGGGTCTCGCCGGCGTCGATGGAGCCACCGGGGAACGAGACCTGGCCGGGGTGGGAGCGCATGTGGTGGGCCCGCTCGGTGAGCAGCAGGTCGGGACCCTCGGGGCCCTCACCGAAGAGCATCAGGACGGCGCCACGGCGGGGATCGGAGTCCTCGGGCGGCATGAACCTGGTCAGGTCGTGGACGGTGATCGATCGGGTCCCGGCCTCGACCGGGTGCAACCACTCGGGAAGTTCTCGCTCAGTCATCCGGCGCTCACAGGTCCAGTCCCAGGTGCTCGTTGACCAGCGCGATGACCTCGTCGGAGGTGGTCAGGCCGCCCGCTTGCTGGTGCACGAGCTCACCCTCCCCGTCCAGGAGCAGCAGCTGGGGATTGCCATGGGCGAGCCGCAGTCCGTCCTGCTCGAGCAGCAGCCCCTCCGGGTCGGCGAGGGAGGGATAGCTGGCCCCGGTGTCGCGGGCGAGGGCGAGCGCGGCGTCGGGCTGCACATCGAGGAAGTCGATGCCGAGTACGGCGACCCGGTCGCCGTAGGCGGCGTAGAACTCCTGGAGGGCGGGCATCTCCTTGCGGCAGGGGCCGCAGTTGGACGCCCAGGTGTTGATCACCATCGGGCCGCGGAGCGTCGACAGGTCGACGCTGGGCCCACCGCCCAGGCAGGGCAGCGTGAGGTCGGGGAGGGCACCGCCGCCGGGGCCCGCTGCGCAGGCCTCGATGCCGGCCTGGGCCTTGAGCTGGCGCAGCTCGGCGGTGTCGACGTCGACGTTGGTCTTGCCGGGCGGCGGCACCTCGTCGCAGCCGGCCAGCAGGACCAGGACGGCACAGAGCGCCGTCACGACGGTGCTCTGCCGGATGCGCAAGCCGCTGATCATGCGCGGCCCTCCGTCCTCACCAGCTTTGCGGCGGCCACGGGGTCGGTGGTGCCCTCGCCGTAGGCCGGGCACCAGCGGGTCAACGGGCAGGCGCCGCAGGCCGGGTTGCGGGCATGGCAGCGCCGCCGGCCGTGCCAGATCAGGTGATGGCTGAGCATCGTCCAGTCGCGCTTCGGGAACAGCGCCCCGATGGCGTGCTCGACCTTGACCGGGTCGGTCTCCTCCGTCCAGCCGAACCGGCGGACCAGCCGGCCGAAGTGGGTGTCGACGGTGATGCCGGGGATGTCGAACGCGTTGCCGAGCACGACGTTGGCGGTCTTGCGCCCGACACCCGGCAACGAGACCAGGTCGGCAAGGGAGGCAGGCACCTGACCGTCGTAGCGCTCGACGAGGGCGGCGCTGAGCCTGAGCAGGGTCTCGGTCTTCTGTCGGAAGAAGCCGAGCGGACCCACGATCTGCTCCAGCTGGTCGCGATCGGCGGCGGCCATCGCGGCCGCGTCCGGATAGGCGGCGAACAGGGCGGGCCGCGCCGCGTTGACCCGCTTGTCGGTGGTCTGCGCGCTGAGCACCGTGACGACCAGCAGCTCGAAAGCGTTGTCGAAGTCGAGCTCGCACGTGGCGTCGGGGTAGGTCTCGGCCAGCACCCGGTCGATCTTCCGCGCGCGCCGAACCAGGGCGGTGGGACTCGGGTCTGCGGCCCGGGACGTCGTCGCGACCATGTCGGCCAGCGTAGATGGCGCTCCCGACGCTCCCGCGGGCCGGATCACTCCCGGGGCAGGACCCGTCCCAGCAGATCGCTGATGCTGATGGCGCCGATCAGCGGCGCCCGGTCGTTGCGCTCTTCGACGACCGCGGCGAGCGGGCAGCGGTTGGCCGCCATCAGCGCCGCGATCTCCAGCACCGTGTCGTCCGGAGCCACCACGACCAGCTTCGCTCGGTCGGTGCCGATCAGGTCTCGCACGGTGTGGCTCCGGAGCTCGTTGTGGACGTTGTCGGCGAAGTCCTCGTCGAGCACCCGGGCCAGCGCCGGATCGTCCTGCACGTAGCTCGGGATCATCATCCGCAGCACCTGTGACCCCGGAAGCACGGCGATGGGGTGCTCGTTGTCGTCGACGACGATCAGTCCCGGACGGTTGTGCTCGGTGAGCAGGCGCGCCGCCGTCAAGCCGTCGGCGTCCACGCGGACGGTCGGATAGGGGGTCGCTAGGTCGCGGGCTTGCATCGTCCGAGGCTAGTGCGTTTTCCGAACCTTGGGGTGCACTAGGGTGGCCCACGGTGTGCCGGGAAGCCTGGTCGGCGTCGCCCAACCGACCCCGGCTGCAGGAGCGTCCACCTTGACCGCCACCGCGACCATCGCGCTGCTGATCTTCCTCGGCGCGTACGTCTTCCTCGCCGTCGACAAGGTCCACCGGACCAAGGTCGTGCTCGTGGGCGCCGGCCTGATGCTGCTGCTGCGCATCACCGACGCGGAGAAGGCGTTCTTCCACGAAGAAACCAGCATCGAGTGGAACGTCATCTTCCTGCTGCTCGGGATGATGATGATCGTCTCGGTGCTGCGGAGCACCGGCGTCTTCGAGTACATCGCGATCCTCAGCGCCAAGCGCTCCCGGGGAAAGCCCTACCGGCTGATGGTCCTGCTGTGCGTGCTGACCGCCGTCGCCTCAGCGGTGCTCGACAACGTGACGACCGTGCTGCTGATCGCGCCGGTCACCTTCCTGGTGTGCGAGCGGCTCGGGCTGCGCCCGGTGCCGTTCCTCATCGCCGAAGTGCTGGCCTCCAACATCGGCGGCGCCGCCACGCTGGTCGGCGACCCACCCAACATCATCATCGCCAGCCGGGCCGACCTGACCTTCAACGACTTCCTGGTGCACATGGCGCCGTGGGTGGTCGTCCTGATGGTCGTCTACCTCGTGATGTGTCGATGGCTGTTCCGCTCGGCGTTCGTCTACGACCCAGAGCGCGCCGACGCGGTGATGCTGCTCAACGAGCGCGAGGCGATCAAGGACAAACCGCTGCTGATCAAGTCGCTGGCCGTGCTCGGACTCGTGGTCGCGGCGTTCGTGCTGCACCCGATCCTCCACTACGAACCCTCCATCGTGGCGCTCCTCGGCGCCGGCCTGCTGGTGCTGATCACCAACGTGCCCACGCAGGACGCGTTGGCCGACGTCGAGTGGCCGACCCTGGTGTTCTTCGCCGGCCTGTTCGTAATGGTGGGCAGCCTGGTCGAGACGGGCGTGATCGGAGACCTCTCCCGGGCGATCGCCGATGCGACCGGTGGCGAGCTGGCGCCGGCGGCGATGTTCCTGCTCGGCGGGTCTGCGGTGCTCTCGGCCATCGTCGACAACATCCCCTACGTCGCCACCATGAGCCCCGTCGTCAGCGATCTCGTCAAGAGCCACGGTGAGTCGGGCGAGGGCCTGTGGTGGTCGTTGGCATTCGGCGCCGACCTCGGCGGCAACGCCACCGCGATCGGCGCATCGGCCAACGTGGTGATGCTCGGGCTGGCCGAACGGGCCGGACACCGGATCGGGTTCTGGGAGTTCACGAAGTACGGCCTGATCGTCACCGTGGTCACCGTCGGGCTCACCGTGCCCTACATCGCGCTGCGCTACCTCTGAGCCGCCCGGTCTCCGCGCCGACGAACCCCGTTCGTGGGGGCAGCCGGCGGTGACCTGACGCCGAACGACAGCCGGTTTCGCGCGGCCGAGTCCGGGGTTGCTGTGACATGTGACCTGGACCACTGGATAGGATCACCGCGGCGACCATGACTTGGAGGGTTCTGTGGACAACGACGTACTCCGTCAAGCTCCGCTGTTCAGCGCGCTCGACGACGAGGCGGCCACGGCGCTGCGTGCCTCGATGTCCGAGACTCGGGTGCGCCGCGGCGACGTGCTGTTCCACGAGGGCGACTCCGGCGACAAGCTCTACATCGTGCTCGACGGCAAGGTGAAGCTCGGCCGCACCTCTTCCGACGGGCGCGAGAACCTGCTCGCCATCCTCGGCCCCGGCCAGATGTTCGGCGAGCTCTCGCTCTTCGATCCCGGCCCCCGCTCGGCCACGGTCACCGCGGTCACCGACGCCAACTTCGCCTCGCTCTCGCACGAGGACCTGCTGCGGTGGCTCGAGGGCCGCCCGGTCGTCGCCCGAGGCCTGCTGGCTCAGCTCGCCGGTCGGCTGCGCAAGGCCAACGACGTGGTCGCCGACCTGGTGTTCTCCGACGTACCCGGTCGGGTGGCGAAGGCGCTGCTCGACCTCGCCGACCGCTTCGGCCGCACCGCCGACGACGGCGTCCACGTCCACCACGACCTCACCCAGGAGGAGCTCGCCCAGCTGGTCGGCGCCTCCCGCGAGACCGTCAACAAGGCGCTCGCCGACTTCGCCTCCCGCGGCTGGCTCCGCCTCGAGCCCCGCTCGGTCGTGATCATGGACGTCGAGCGGATGGCGCGCCGGGCCCGCTGACCCGACTGGGCCGGCTTTCGGAGCGTTGCGCGAGTCGTCAGGCCCGCTCGGCGAGGTACTGCAGCTGCGCGCGGACGGAGAGCTCGGCGGCACCCCAGAGGACCGGGTCGACGTCGGTGTAGACGAGTTCGACGACGCGACGGGGCAGCTCGTCGGCGGCGATGCCCTCGGGATGCGGCGCCGCGCGCAGCGACGTCAGCGCGGCCTCGACCTGTGCGAGCCGCTCCTGGCGGTGAGCGCGGTAGTAGTCCAGCGCCCCGAGGGCGTCCTCGATCACCGGACCGTGGCCCGGCCAGATCGCGGCCACCTCGTGCGCCTCGGCCAGCGCATGCAGTCGGTCGAGTGAGGAGAGGTAAGCGCCCAGCTGACCGTCCGGGTGGGCGACCACGGTGGTGCCGCGGCCGAGCACGGTGTCGCCCGTCAGCACCGCCCGCTCCGCGGCCACCAGGAACGACAGCGAGTCGGCCGTATGGCCGGGAGTGCCGACGACCCGGATCTCCAGCCCGTCGACCTCGACCACGTCGCCGTCGGCCAACCCCTCGGAGCCCAGCCGGAGGGAGGGGTCCAAGGCGCGCACTCCACAGCCGACCCGCTCGGCGAACTCGCGGGCCGCTTCGGCGTGGTCGAGGTGGTGGTGGGTCAGCAGTACGACGGCCACCTGATCGGCCACCGCGGCCACCGCGTCGAGGTGCGTCAGGATCGACGGCCCGGGGTCGACCACGACCGAGCGGCGCGCGTCCGGCTCGCGCAGCACCCAGGTGTTGGTCCCGTCGAGCGTCATCATGGTGGCGTTGGGAGCGAGTACGCACTCGCCCCGGGCGCCGAACGAACCGCCCGCCCAGCTCACGACGAGAAGTGGGCGTCGATCAGCGGGTCCAGCCGGGCCGGCCGCGACAGCGTGAAGCCCTCGCCGTCGTCGATCACCTCCGGCATGAACATGTCGACGTCGCGATCGGCGCACGCCGCCACCACGTCGGCCGGCGAGGCGAAGCCGACCACCTCCAGGCAGGTGAGGTACGTCGGCGGCAGCATGAACATCGACCCGTCGTCCACCGCCGCCACCGCCTCCCCGGCCGGCAACCAGGTCACCTTCGACGACTCCGTCGACACGTCCCGAGTCCGCTGCCCCGACGGCAGGTCCGCGACGAAGAACCAGGTGCGATACCGGCGGGGCTCGAAGATCGGCGTCAGCCACCCGGCCCACGCGCCCAGGAGATCCGAGCGCAGCACCAGACCGCGCCGGTCCAAGAAGTCGGTCATCGCCAGCTCGCGCGCTTCGAGCGCCACCCGGTCGGCCTCCCAGTCGTCGCCGGTCGTGTCGGCAACGACCGAGGTCGCCGACTCCCCGGCCAACAGGACACCGGACTCCTCGAACGTCTCGCGTACGGCGGCGCACACCAGCGCTCGCGCCTGCTCCTCGTCGACCCCCAGGCGCCGCGCCCAGGTGGCCGGCGACGGGCCGGCCCAGGCCACGGCGTGGTCGAAGTCGCGCGGGTCCACGCCACCGCCGGGAAAGACACACATGCCGGCGGCGAACTCCATCGAGGTCTGCCGCTGGAGCAGATAGACCTCGGGCGCCGTCGTACCGCCGCGCATCAGCACCACGGTCGCGGCGTTGCGCGGCTCGGCCGGGGTGTCGGTGCCGTCCGCGAACCGCTGGGCCTGCTCCGCCAACGAGTCGGGCAGCGGCAGCCGCTTCATCAGCACAGGGGTCAGACCTCCACGAGGAGCTCGACCTCGACCGGCGCATCCAACGGCAGCGCCGTGACACCGACCGCAGATCGCGCGTGGACGCCCGCCTCACCGAACGCGCTACCGAGCAGCTCGGAGACCCCGTTGGCGACGCCGGGTTGACCGGTGAAGTCGGGCGTGGAGGCGACGAACACCACGACCTTGACCACCCGTTTGACCAGGTCGAGGTCGCCGACCTCCGCCTTGACCGCCGCGATCGCGTTGAGTCCGCACTGTTGCGCGCAGGAGTACGCCGTCTCGGCGTCGATCTCTGCCCCGACCTTGCCGGTGGCCATCAGCTCGCCGGCCTTCATCGGCAGCTGCCCCGAGGTGAAGACGTGGTCCCCACTGCGTACGGCGGGCACGTAGACGGCGACCGGCTTGGCCACGTCCGGCACCGACAGTCCGAGACCGGCGAGCCGGTCCTCGACCGCACCCATCAGCCGGCGAGCGGGCGCTTGAAGTAGCCGACGAGGTTTTCCGGGTTCATTCCGGGAGCGATCTGCACGAGCTCCCACCCTTCGGAGCCGAAGTTGTCGAGGATCTGCTTCGCCGAATGGGTGAGGATCGGCGCGGTGAGGTACTCCCATTTGGTCATGGGCCGCACCCTACCGGCGCCCCCCGAGCCTCCCGCGGCGTGCGGCCCGGTCAGGTGCGCAGCCACGCGTCGAAGCTGATCCGGCCGCGCTGCCCGTCCGACGTCGGGAGCAGCCCACCGTTGCGGAAACCCTTGCCCGTGGCGCCCGGCAACCACACCGGGACCACTCGCCTGCCGCGTCCCCGTGCGGCGGCGACCCGCCGGGAAAGCTCGACCATCTGGAACGGCTCGGGGCCGGCCAGATCCGGCACCCGTCCGGACGGTCCGGCCTCGGCCAGGTCGACCAGTGCCTCGGCCACCTCGACCGCGGCGACCGGCTGGCTCAGCATCCGTGGCACGAGCGAGAACGGACCGACCCGCACGAACGACAGCGCCTGCTCCGCGAACTCGTGGAACTGCGTCGCGCGCAGGATGCTCCACGGCACCCGGCCCTCGGCGACGAGTCGCTCCTGGAGCAGCTTGCCCTGGTAGTAGCCGGTCGACAGGTCGTCGATGCCGACGATCGACACCACGACGTGGTGCCCGACTCCGGCCGCCTGCTCGGCCTCGAGCAGGTGGCGGGTGATGGATCCGAAGAACGACTCCGCCGTGGTCTTCTTCTGGGTCAGCGTGCTGGTCGCGTCGACGACGGCCGCGACACCGGTCAGCCGCTCCGCGAGGCCCTCACCACGGGTGAGATCGACGCCCGCGGAGCGGGTCAGGACCACGACCTCGTGGTTGCGCTGCCGCGCGACCTCGACCACGTGCTGACCGAGTACGCCGGTCCCGCCGGCAACGGCGATCTTCATCGGGACAGCCTGTCATGGTCGGCGGCGCGCGTCAGACTGGCTCCATGACCTACGACGAAGAGCTCGCTGCGCGCGTGCGGGACCTGGTCGCGGAGCACGGCGCGACCGAGGAGAAGAAGATGTTCGGCGGCCTCGGCTTCCTCCTGGGCGGCAACCTGGCCGTGTGCGCCAGTCATGACGGCGGCCTGTTGGTGCGCACCGATGGCAGCGACGCCGACGTCCTGCTCGCTCGCGACGACGTCGAGCCGATGGTGATGGGCGGCCGCTCATCGCGGACCTGGCTGCGCATCGAGGCGGCCGCACTGCGTACCGACGAGCAGTTGGGATACTGGGTGGATCGCGGCGCGATCACTGCGAACGCACTCCCGACGAAGGGCTGATCACGTGGAACGCAGCGATGCGGCGGACTCCCGTCGCGACCGGAGCGGGTACGGCTGGTTCGAGGGTTTCGTCGAGCAGGTCAATCGGGTCGTCAGCCGGGCGCCCTTCTTCTACGTCTGCGTGGCCATCGTGTTCGCGTGGCTGGTCAGCGTGCCGCTGTGGACCGACCTGAAGCAGTGGCAGGCAGCGATCCACACGGTGAGCAGCGTGTTCGCCCTGCTGTTGCTCGTGTTGCTGGAGAACGCCGGCCGGCGCAGCCAGGAGGCGGCCCAGGAAAAGCTGAACGTGATCGCCGAGGCACTCTCCGAGCTGATGCACGCGCGGGCGCACGACGGAGACACCGAGCTCGAGGACGCCGCCCGCCGGCTCCGCGACGCCGTCGGCCTCGAGGAGCGGCACTGACCCGAGAGGTCAGACCAGGTCCGGCTCGGTCTGCTCGCGCACCTCGGCCTCGGTGACGCCGGGAGCCAGCTCGACGAGCCGGAGCCCCGCCGGGGTCACATCGAGCACACACAGGTCGGTGATGATCCGCTGCACCACGCCGCGGCCGGTGTAGGGCAGCGAGCACTCGTTGACGATCTTGTAGGTGCCGTCCTTGGCGACGTGCTCCATCAACACGATCACCCGCTTGGCGCCATGGACCAGGTCCATCGCACCGCCCATGCCCTTGACCATCTTGCCGGGGATCATCCAGTTGGCGATGTCGCCCGTGGCCGAGACCTGCATGGCGCCCAGGATCGCGGCGTCGATCTTGCCGCCGCGGATCATCCCGAACGACGTGGCGGAGTCGAAGTACGACGCACCGCGGCGCACCGTGACCGTCTCCTTGCCGGCGTTGATCAGGTCCGGGTCCTCCTCGCCCTCCAGCGGGTAGGCGCCGACGCCGAGGATGCCGTTCTCCGACTGCAGCACCAGCTCGACGTCGTCGGCGACGTAGTTGGGCACCAGGGTGGGCAGGCCGATGCCGAGGTTGACGTAGGAACCATCGGTCAGCTCGGCGGCCGCGCGAGCCGCCATCTCCTCACGGGTCCAGCTCATCGGGGGGTCACCGTCCGCTTCTCGATCCGCTTGTCGGCGGCCTGTTCGGGAGTCAGCGGCACCACTCGCTGCACGAACACCCCGGGTGTGTGCACGTGGTTGGGGTCGATCTCGCCCGGCTCGACCAGCTGCTCGACCTCGGCGATCGTCACCCGTCCGCACATCGCGGCCAACGGGTTGAAGTTGCGGGCGGAGTCGCGGTAGACGAGGTTGCCGTGCCGGTCGCCGACCGAGGCCCGAACCAGCCCGAAGTCGGCCACGATCGCCTCCTCGAGGACGAACTCCTTCGGTCCGTCGACGGTCTCGAACGTCCGGGTGTCCTTCGGTGGCGAGGCGACGACCACGTTGCCGGCGTCGTCGTACTTCCACGGCAGCCCGCCCTCGGCCACCTGGGTGCCGCCGCCGGTGGCGGTGTAGAAGGCCGGGATCCCGGAGCCGCCGGCGCGCATCCGCTCGGCCAGCGTGCCCTGCGGGGTCAGCTCCACCTCCAGCTCGCCGGAGAGGTACTGCCGGGCGAACTCCTTGTTCTCCCCCACGTAGGAAGAGACCATCCGGCGAATCCGTTTGGCGCCGAGGAGCATCCCGAGCCCCCACTCGTCCACACCGCAGTTGTTGGAGACCGCCTCGAGGTCGGTGACCCCGGTCTCCAGCAACGCGGTGATCAGCACGGAGGGAATCCCACACAGTCCGAACCCGCCCACCGACAACGTCGACCCCGATGCGATATCTGCCACAGCGTCAGCGGCAGAAGCGACCACCTTGTCCATGCTGGGCACCCTAGTCCGAGCGGCCACCACTACTGTGCGTGGGATGAGCGACTGGCCCCAGGTGCGACTGCACGTCGTCACCGGCAAGGGTGGCACCGGCAAGTCGACCGTCGCCGCCGCGCTCGCGCTGGCCTTGGCCAGCCATGGCAAGCGCGTCCTGCTGTGCGAGGTCGAGGGGCGCCAAGGGATCGCCCGGATGTTCGACGTCGACCCGCTGCCCTACGAGGAGCGGCGGCTGGCCACCGGTCTGCCCGACGAGAGCGGCCGCACCGGCGTCGTCCACGCGCTGCACATCGACCCGGAGTCGGCGCTGCTGGAGTACCTCTCGATGTACTACAAGCTCGGCCGCGCCGGCCGGGCCCTCGACCGGTTCGGCGTGATCGAGTTCGCGACCACCATTGCGCCCGGGGTGCGCGACGTGCTGCTCACCGGCAAGGTGTTCGAGGCGGTGCGCCGCAACAGCCGCAACAAGCACGCGATCGAGTACGACGCGGTGGTGCTCGACGCCCCGCCGACCGGCCGGATCAGCCAGTTCCTCAACGTCAGCAACGAGCTCGCGGGGCTGGCCAAGATGGGCCCGATCAAGGCGCAGTCGGACACGATGATGACGCTGTTCCGGTCGCCGCAGACCGCCGTGCACCTGGTGACGGTGCTGGAGGAGATGCCGGTGCAGGAGACCGCGGACGGCATCGCCGAGCTGCACCGGATCGGTCTGCCCGTCGGGGGCATCATCGTGAACCTGGTCCGTCCGCAGGACCTGTCCGCCGGCGACCTGGCCGCGGCCCGCGCAGGCAACCTCGACCGGCGCGCCATCCAGAAGCAGCTGAAGTCCGGGGGGATCGAGACCGACACTGCGCTCGTCGACGGCCTGCTCGCCGAGGCCCAGGACCACGCCGAGCGGCGCGCCCTCGAGGACTCCCAACGGGCACTGGTCGAGAAGCTCGACGTGCCGGCGTACGAGCTGCCGCGGCTGCCGCAGGGCATCGACCTCGGCGCCCTCTACGAGATCGCCGGGTTACTCCGCGAACAGGGGCTGGCATGAAAGCCCGCACCCGGGTCGGCCCGCTGTCCACCGGCAAGGCCCCGATGCTCGATGTCGACGCGCTGATCGACGATCCGGCCACCGGCATCATCGTCTGCTGCGGCTCCGGCGGGGTCGGCAAGACCACGACCTCGGCCGCGCTGGCGCTCCGGGCGGCCGAGCGCGGGCGCAAGGTCGTCGTCCTCACGATCGACCCGGCCCGCCGCCTCGCCCAGTCCATGGGCATCGAGGAGCTCGACAACACCCCCCGCCCGGTGTCCGACGTCGATCCCGCGGCGGGTGGTTCGCTCGACGCGATGATGCTCGACATGAAGCGCACCTTCGACGAGGTGGTCGAGAGCCAGGCCACCCCGGAGAAGGCCAAGCAGATCCTGGAGAACCCCTTCTACATCGCGCTCTCCAGCTCGTTCGCGGGCACCCAGGAGTACATGGCGATGGAGAAGCTCGGCCAGATCCATGCCGACGCCCGCAAGAACGGCGGCTACGACCTGATCGTCGTGGACACCCCGCCGTCGCGCTCGGCCCTGGACTTCCTGGACGCCCCCGAGCGGCTGTCGAGCTTCCTCGACGGCCGGTTCATCCGGCTGATGCTGGCCCCCGCGCGCGGCCCGGCCAAGCTGATGACCGCCGGGTTCAGCATGATCACCAACGCGCTCAACAAGGTCCTCGGCGGCCAGGTGCTGCGCGACCTGCAGACGTTCGTGACGGCGCTGGACACGGTCTTCGGCGGCTTCCGACAACGCGCCCAGAAGACCTACGCGCTGCTCCAGGCCGACGGGACGGCGTTCCTCGTGGTGGCCGCGCCGGAGCCGGACGCGCTGCGCGAGGCGGCGTACTTCGTCGAGCGGCTCAGCGAGGACCGGATGCCGCTGGCCGGGCTGATCGTCAACCGGGCCAGCCCGACCCCGGTCGGGGAGCTCGAGGCCGACGAGGCGATGGCGGCCGCCACCCGACTGCGCAAGCGCGAGCCGGGGTCGCTGGCCGCGGGGCTACTCCGCCTCCATGCCGACCGCAGCCGTCTGGTCGAGCGCGAGGCCGGGCTCCGCGAACGCTTCGCTGCGGCGCACCCGCAGGTGGCCACCGCAGTGGTGCCGGCGCTGGCCGGCGATGTCCACGACCTGGCCGGACTGCGTCGGGTCGGCGAGTTGCTCGCCCAGAACTGAGGAACCTCAGGCGGGAGCCGGAGCGAGTACCGCCCGGCCGCTCTTCTCCCGAGCCTTCTCCAGCACGGCGCGCCAAGAGGCGTTCGGGTGCCGTCGCAGCAGCGCCCGCCGCTCGCGCTCGGTCATCCCACCCCAGACGCCCCATTCGATCTGGTGGTCGAGCGCCTCAGCGAGGCACTCCGTCCGCACCGGGCATCCCGAACACAGCTGCTTGGCCTTGTTCTGCTCAGCCCCACGTACAAACAGCTGGTCCGGTGATTCCGAACGGCAGGCGGCCCGCGGCGCCCAATCCTCAACCCACATGTCAGTCCCATTCTGAGAAAGTCCGCGTCCCCATGACGCCCCACTCCGTTTCCTCGACCCCAAGGTAAAGACAAGGAGGGTCCGGTCAACAGGTGCATTCGACCCAACTTGTCTAGTCCGAAATGACTAGACGGGTACGACCATCCACCCCTAGTCCCGACAATTTCTCCGAGAATGTGCTGACTGCCGGGCCTCACGTACATTTGCCGCGTGCCTCGTCCCGCCTCAGAGCGTCCCTCCGCGCCCAAGGTGCTCTCGCACCTCGGCGTCATGCTCGCGGTGGCAGCGGTGATGGGCGTCGTGGTCTCCGGGCTGGCGATCCCGTTCGCGGGTCTGATCGGCTTCACCACCCAAGAGGTGGCCGACGCCATGGACGACCTGCCGACCGAGCTCGAGACCGAGGCGTTGGCCGAGAAGAGCACGATCGTCGACGCCGCCGGCAACGTCATCGCGACGATCTACGACGAGAACCGGATCAACGTCGCGCTCAACCAGGTCTCGCGCACGATGGTCAAGGCGATCGTCTCGATCGAGGACTACCGCTTCTACGAGCACGGCGCCCTCGACCTCAAGGGCACGCTCCGCGCCCTGCTCACCAACCAGGCCAACTCCGACGTGGTCCAGGGCGGCTCGTCGATCACCCAGCAGATGGTCAAGCTGACGTTGATCGACCAGGCCGACACCGACGAGGAGCGCCTGGCGGCCGTCGATGACACGTACGCCCGCAAGCTCAAGGAGCTGCGCTACGCGATCGCGCTCGAGCAGAAGTACTCCAAGGACTGGATCCTGGAGCGCTACCTCAACATCGCCTACTTCGGCGATGGTGCCTACGGCGTTCAGGCGGCCGCGCAGCACTACTTCGGCGTCAACGCCCGGGAACTCGACCTCAACCAGTCGGCGATCCTGGGCGGACTGGTGCAGAACCCCACGAGGTACGACCCCACCAACTACCCCGACCGGGCCATCCAACGCCGCGACCGGGTGCTCGACCGGATGGCCGAGCTCAACGTGATCACCAGTGAAAGGTCCGAGCGGGTCCAGGGCCGGGGCCTCAAGCTGGACGTCCAGGTCGCCCAGAACGGCTGCGTCTACTCGCGGGCGCCGTTCTTCTGTGACTACGTGCTGAACTACCTCAAACGCGACCCCGAGCTGGGCAAGACGCCCGAGGCACGTCTCGAACTCATCAAGTCCGGCGGTCTGGTCATCAAGACCACGATCGACCTGCGCGAACAGGCCGCGGCCGACCGAGCCGTCGCCAACCACGTCGATCCCACTGACCGGGCGATCGGCGGGCTGGCGGTCGTCGAGCCCGGGACCGGGCAGGTGAAGGCGCTGGCCCAGTCACGGCCGATGGGCCGCGACCGGGGTGCCGGCCAGACCTTCCTCAACTACACCGTCCCTCGGGAGTACGGCGACTCCGCCGGCTTCCAGGCGGGCTCGACGTTCAAGGTGTTCGTCCTGGCCGCGGCGATCGAGCAGGGCATCCCGCTCAACCGGGTGTTCAACGCACCCCAGGTGATGTCGTTCGACGCAAGCAAGTTCAGGACCTGTCCCGGACACGACCCGTTCGGCGGCACGTTCACCACCCCCAACTCCACCCAGGGCGGCATCGAGAACCTGTACTCCGGCACCCGCGACTCCGTGAACACCTTCTACATGCAGCTCGAGCGCGCGACGGGCGTCTGCCAGCCGTTCCAGCTCGCCAAGAAGATGGGCGTCCGGCTGACCCAGCCGGACGGTGACGCGAACGGCCTGGGCATCGAGCTGATCCCCAACTTCACGCTGGGGGTGGCCAACGCCAGCCCGCTGGAGATGTCCGAGGCCTACGCCACCTTCGCCGCCCGGGGCATGCACTGCGCCTCGCGGCCGGTCACCGAGATCCTCGACGCCGGCAAGCACACCGTCAAGGAGTACCCCTCCCAGTGCAACCGGGTGATGGAGGAGAGCACCGCCGACGCCGTCAACGACGTGCTCCGCGGTGTCATCGAGGGCGGCTTCGCCTCGGCGCAGGCGCTCGACCAACCGTCGGCCGGCAAGACCGGGACGACCAACGACGGCAAGTCGGTGTGGTTCGTGGGCTACACCCCGCAGCGGGCCGCGGCCGCGATGATCGCCGGCGCCAACGAGTTCGGTAGCCCGATCCCGTTGCCCGGGCAGACGATCAGCGGCACCTACATCTCCTCCGTGTCCGGCTCGGGCTTCGCGGCACCGATCTGGGGCGACGCGATGAAGATGATCGATGACCACCTCGAGTACGAGGACTTCGTCTATCCGGCGACGGTCCCGGGCGCCGGCGTCGAGCGCCCGCCCGCGCCCAAGCCACCGAAGAAGGACAACCGTCGTGGCAACGACGGCTTCGGCATCCCGGATACCGATGGCGCCGGGGGCGGCGACAACGGCAACGGTCGCGGCCGCAACGACTAGCTGAGCTGGCGGCGTACCTCCGCTGCCACCGCGGCGCCGTCCGCACGGCCCTTGACCTGCGGCTGGACGACGCCCATCACCTGACCCATCGCCTTCGGGCCGGCGCCGGCGACGCCGAGCTTCTCGACCGCCTCGGTGACGACCTTGGCGATCTCCTCCGGCCCGAGCTGCTCGGGCAGGTAGTCGGCCAGCACCACGGCCTCGGCGCGTTCCTTGGCGGCCATCTCGATCCGGCCGCCCTCGTCGAAGGCGATCGCGGCCTCACGCCGCTTCTTGGCCTCGGCGGAGAGCACCCCGATGACCTCCTCGTCGGAGAGCACCTTGGCCTCCTTGCCGGCGACCTCGGCGGTGGTGACGGCGGTCAGCACCATCCGCAGCGTCGAGGACCGGAGCTCGTCACGAGACTTGATCGCTGCGGTCAGGTCGGCTCGCAAGCGATCCTTCAGAGTGCTCATGTGGCCATTGTGGCAGCCTGTCGTCGTGCGCCCGCTGCCCCTGCTCCGTGCCCTGCTCGGCGCCGGCGCGGTCTCCGGCCTGGTCTCCGGCGTAGCGCTGACGGCGTACGCCGCGCGCGAGACCCGGCAGTTCCGGATGCGCCGGGTCGAGGTGCCGATCCTGCCCGCCGGGATGCGGCCGCTGCGGGTCCTGCACCTCAGCGACCTCCACATGACGCCCGGTCAGCGCGCCAAGCAGGAGTGGCTCGCCGGGCTCGCGTTGCTCGCCCCCGACCTGGTGATCGACACCGGCGACAACCTGGCGCACCGGGACGCCGTACCCGTCGTCCGCGACAGCCTCGGACAGCTGCTCGACCGGCCCGGGGTCTTCGTGCACGGGTCCAACGACTACTTCGAGCCGACCGTGCGCAACCCGCTGCGCTACCTGCTCCCGGACAGCGGCACCCGCCACGTGAACTCGCCGCAGTTGCCCTGGGCGGACCTGACCCGGACCCTCACCGGCGCGGGCTGGCTCGACCTCACCAACCGACGGCAGTCGCTGACCGTCGGCGAGACCACGCTGGCCTTCGCCGGCGTCGACGACCCGCACCTGGGCTACGACCGGCTGGCGGACGTGGCGGGGCCCGCCGATCCGACGGCCGACCTGCGGCTGGGCGTTGCGCACGCGCCGTACCTCCGGGTGCTGGACCAGTACGCCGCCGACGGGTACGACGCGATCCTCGCCGGGCACACCCATGGCGGCCAGGTGTGCCTTCCGGGCGGCCGGGCGCTCACCACCAACTGCGACCTCGAACCGGCGCGGGCCCGCGGCCTGCATCGCCATCCGGCCGACTCGCGACCCGGCGATCCGGGGTCGTCGTGGTTGCATGTCTCGGCCGGCCTCGGCACCAGCCCGTACGCGCGGATCCGGCTGAACTGCCGCCCCGAGGCCACCCTGCTGACCCTGCTGCCCCGGGACGCGCGGCCCGCCTGAACGCGGCTCGCTGGCTGGCGTATGTAACACGCTGTTGACCCATCTACCCAGCCGTTGCAGCAGCTGGGTAGATGGGTGGACGACGTGTTACATGCGCCTCGCCGCGCCCGCCGGATACCGATTGGGAGCGCGCCGGGCGCTGGGGTAATGTTCCCCTCCGCTGGCCGCTCAGGCGGCCAACGGGCTGTGGCGCAGCTTGGTAGCGCGCCTCGTTCGGGACGAGGAGGCCGCAGGTTCAAATCCTGTCAGCCCGACCAATCGGTTCTCGACCGATAAGGCGGTTGATGTGACGCACCTGGTGCGTCAGATCAACCGCCTTGCTGCTTCTCCCAGGTGCCGCCCGTCACACCCCGCCTACTACCAGGGTCGTAGCCGGGATTCGCCCCCTGGCGCGATGCTCGACGTACTCGTCGCTGACTACCTTGGGTCCACCGAGCTTCACCGGTACGAGAGCAGGAGGATCGCGATGACCTGGCCCGAGACCCGCGCCCGCTGGCAGATCCTGCGGGAGATCGCCGAGACGTCGCAGCACGACGCAACCGGTGAGCTGCCGTGGAACGACGAGTACGCCGAGGTGTTCGGCGACCGCGAGTCCCTGGTGGCGGCGCTCCGCTACCGCTGGACCAACGCGCAGCGCGCCCAGCTCGACCTGTTCCTCACCGAGCCGGTGCTGGAGGAGCGGCTGTGCGACCTGCAGACCAGGGACGCCGGCGTACTCCGCATCCTCGATCGGCACGACGCCGAGAAGTCGCGGGAGGCGCTCGCGCATGCCTCGTGAGGGCGGACCCGTGCAGACGATGCGCTCCTGGCTGACCTGGGCGCTGGCGTACGGCCTCGGTCGCTCGGTGATCAAGCGGGCCGCCCGCAAGGGAGACCTCGTTGGGCGGCTCGAGATGGACCCGGTGCTGCGCGAGGACCCCTTCCCGGCGTACGAGCAGCTTCGGGCGCACGGCCCGATCTCGCAGCACAAGATCGTCCTCGCGACGGTCGACCACGCAGCCTGCACGGAGATCCTCCGCAGCGATGACTTCGGAGTCGCCGGCGGGCACGGTGAGCTGCCCCGCCCGATCCGGCGGCTGCTCAACCGGGTCCACGACGACGACGCGCGCGGGCCCGTCGACCCACCGTCGATGCTCGCGGTCGACCCGCCCTCGCACACCCGCTACCGCAAGCTGGTGACCCGGGCCTTCACCGCGCGCGCCGTCCGAGGCATCGAGGACCGCGCCCGCGAGACCGCCGACGAGCTGCTCGACGCGATCGCGGCCCGCGGCGGCGACCGGGTCGACATCGTCGAGGCGTACGCCGCCGAGCTGCCGGTCGCCGTGATCGCCGAGATCCTCGGCGTACCCAAGGAGATGCACCCGCAGCTGCTCGAATGGGGCAACGGCGCCGCCGCCACGCTCGACCCGGCGCTGACCTGGACGCAGTACCGCGAGGTCGAGCGCAACGTGCGCGCCCTGCACACCTGGTTCGCCGACCACGTCGCGCAGCTGCACCGGGCGCCGACCGACGACCTGTTCAGCAAGCTGGTGCACCTCGACGGCGAGGACAAGCTCACCGACGTGGAACTGCACGCGATCGGGCTGCTCGTGCTCGCGGCGGGCTTCGAGACCACGGTCAACCTGATCGGCAACGCCGTCCACCTGCTCGGCGAGCACCCCGACCAGCTCGCGCTGCTGCGCGAGGACCCGTCGCTGTGGCCGAACGCGGTCGAGGAGGTGCTCCGCTACGACTCCCCCGTCCAGCTCACCGTGCGGATCGCCCGACGCGACACCGAGATCGCCGGCGTACCGATCAAGAAGGAGGCGGCGGTCCTCACCATGCTCGGCGGTGCCAACCGCGACCCGGCGGTGTTCACCGACCCGCACGTCTTCGACGTACGACGCGAGAACGCGAACGCCCACCTCGCCTTCTCCTCCGGCATCCACTTCTGCCTCGGCGCCAGCCTCGCCCGGATGGAGGCGACCGTCGGACTGCAGGCGCTGTACGACCGCTTCCCCGACCTCACCCCCGCCGGCCCGCCGACCCGCCGCGGGACTCGGGTGCTGCGGGGCTACGAGCACCTGCCGGTGACCATCGGCGCCGAGCGTCGGGTAGACGCTTAGCCCGGGAGCGGTGACCTAGGGTCGGTTCTCGCCGCCGAAACCGGCGCTATGTCACCGCTGCTCGATGTGCGGGCCGTGGGGCGGTGACTTGCGGGCGGTTGTCGGTGCGCCAAGCGGCCCTATCTCACCGCTCCCGCGCCTAGACGCCCAGCGCCAGGAACGCGGCGGCGGTCGCCTCTCGGGTCGGGTCTCCGTGGGCGGCCTGACGGGCGGCGAGCAGTGCCCCAGCCAGCCCGTCCTCCGGGTGCGCGGCGAGGTGCTCGTGCAGGTCGAGCATCAGCGCTGCGGTCGCGTCGTCGTTGACCTCGGCGATGCTGCACACCAGGCCGGCGGTCCCCATCGAGAACAGCGCCGAAGCCAGCCCGAGCAGCTCGTCGGCGCCGACCGGAGCCAGGACGCCGGAATCGCACGCCGACAGGATCAGTCGGTACGGCGCCTTTCGCAGCCGCTCGAGCTCGTAGACGCTCAGCGACCCGTCCGCCATCTCGAGCGAGGAGAACAGCGGGCTGTCCTGCCGGAAGTGTCCGTGCGCCGCGACGTGCGCGAGGCTTGCACCGTCCAGCCCCGCCATCGCGTCGTCGACCGTCGCCTTCCTGCCCCGCAGAAGCGTCGCGCCCTGGTGCCGCCCGCGAGCTTCGGCACCTCGGACCTGCCGCTGCCGAGTCCTGGCGCCGCCAGGAGCAGCACCTTCTTCCTCTCGGCTCTCGGCACGGCCCGCGCCCGTATGCCACTGCGCCGCCGACGGCACGAGCGAGAACGGCCGGTCGGCCAGGACCGGGAGAATCGACCACGGAGCGGCGTGCAGCCGTCCGGTCGGCGAGATGCATCACCGGCCCTCGGGCAGCAGGTCGACGGCCGAGCCGAGCAGAGCCTCCTGCAGTCGTAGCGCCCAGATCGCCGGGGTCGTACGGGCGGCCGTGCGCAGCACGACGCAGCGCGGACCGAGCATTGGCGGCGAGGCTCTGGGCGTCCTCCGCTCGAGCCGGCCGCGCGCCGTCGCACCTTCCCGTCGTGCACGACGAGCACGTGCAACGTTCCGTCGACATCGACCAACTCCACCAAGCAGGCGCGCCGACGTCCGCGACTAGCGTCCGATGTCGAACTGGCCTCTCGACCGCGCCCTTCCGGCCCTCGCACGCCGGTGATGCTCGGCGCGCACCACCCGCTCCAGCCGCACTCGTTCCGCCTCGAGATGCTCCGTCGGGTCGCCCTGCAGCGCGTGCCTGTGCCAACCGTCTACCGCTGTCGCGGAGGGCGGCCAGTTCGGGGAGCACTCCTCCTTCGACGTCTGACCGGCGGCTCTGCCAGCGCCGTGGCGCGCCACTTCTCGCTCCAGCGCAGCAGGGTACGCGCCGTCTGCGGCTGCGTTGCCGCAGAGCCAGTTCCGCGAGCTCGTTGCCATGAGACGTTGCCAACGCGCGGCAGCTCGGAACTGCCCAGGGTCATCCGATGCTCATCGAGTGCCGCGAACCCGCGGCTGCAGGCTCGCAAGACTCCGCACGATCCGCAGCATCTGCGCGCTCGAGTCCAGCGCCGAGCCACGCACTGGCTCGGAGCAGGGCATTCGGGCTGGGTCCCGATACGTCGGCTGCAGTTGCCCATAGCGCTCGCCGCTCGGTCCCGCGCGAAAGCGACCGGCCAATACCAGTGCGCCGGCGCTTCGCGGCCTGTCTCGTCGTCCAGCGCATGCTACCGCGCGTGCCGTCCGCGACGAGTGGCCCGCTCCCCCAGGTGATATCGCGCTTGAACCTGCAGGAATCGAGCGCGAAGGTCGAACCACTAGCGACGTTGCTGGCGGAAGGCCATACGTTCCGCGTCGCTGCCGCGGTCGCGGCCGCCTCGGGATCGCCGTTAGCCAGGCGAACGTGCGCTGCAGTGCAGGTTGAGGTCACCTCGCAGCCCGTCGGGCACATCGATCTCCCTCTCCAGCCACGCGAATGCACGAGCAGCCTCGGAGATGAGTCCGGCGGCCAGGTAGACCTCGCACTCGTCAGTAAAGGCGTCAAGACGCAAGGTCGCATCGCGCAGGTGGTTCCGCCGGATCCTCGAGTACACGTTCAAGGCTGCTGGGATATCACCGCGGGCAAAGGCGGCCCTCCCGAGATTGTGGAAGGACACCTCGGCCTCCTCGAGATGCCCAAGGCCGCGGAATATCCGCTCGGACTCGAGGCTGCTCGCTTCCGCTTCGCGGACCTGGCCCAGCGCGAGTTGGATAAACGCCAAGGTGGTGAGCGTGCGCCCTTCCCAAGAGTCCCCGCAGCCGAGCAATCCGTCTCTTGCCCGAAGCATGTCCGCCAGCGCCGCCGTGTTGCGCCCCATGTAGTTCTGGACCCACCCACGCCTGAAGTGGGTCCTGGCGCTCATCTGCCCGGTGGCATCAGCAACTGTTGCGTTCAGGATCGTCAGCGCCGCGCGCGGTTGACCGGCGA
Organism: uncultured Actinomycetota bacterium; assembly: GCA_963827185.1. Classification (GTDB taxonomy): domain Bacteria; phylum Actinomycetota; class Actinomycetes; order Propionibacteriales; family Nocardioidaceae; genus Nocardioides. Next base: position 516,323 of record CAWGZQ010000006.1, on the reverse strand, counting down.
TTGCCAGGGTGCGTCGCGAGCGTTCCGCGGATGTCTAACAGCAACTCACGATCAGCTCGAGCGGCGTGCAGCGCCGCCCTTCTCAGCGCAACGATCGCCGTGTCCGTGTCACCCTTCTGACGGAGCACGTAGCTGAGCGCTTGGTTCGCCCTCGCAAGCTCCTCCGGGTCAGCACTGGAGGCAATGAGGCGTTCAGCCTCGCGGGCTGCCCGCGGCGGATCGGTGATCGCCAACTGGAGCAGATCGTCGGTCATGGTCGCCTCGTACCTTTGCGGGCTCCTTCGCCCGCCACTACCGTAACGAGAGCGACCGGGCGCGTCGGCCATCCACGCCAGGAGTGCTCCCATGACCGATCAAGGCAACGACCAGCCCAAGGGTCCGTTCTCGTGGCTCAGGGAAATCCTCAAGTGGCGGAAGACTCGTCCTCCGATCGTCATTCGCGAACGCGACGTCGAACTCGAAACCCTTCAAGGCCAGATCGACGTCATCAGGCGCGCGTTCGACGAGAAGATCGGCGTCGCATCGACGCGCGACGGTGGCTTCCAGTTCCTCTACCACCCCCAGCGGGCTCTCGTGCTCCCCGAGGACGTGGACGCCGTGGAGAGGTTCTTCCGCGACCGTGAGGACGTCTACCGGGGCACTGGCTCCTTTGACCACGTCATCGACGGCCTGATGTCGTACGAGTTCCCTCCACGACACAGCACTGGCGAAGTGTCCTTGCTCGACGACCTGGACGACCTGGACCGCGAGCTTCGCGAAGGCGTGGCAACCCCCGACCACATCCTCTACGTAACTCCCCGGGGCACCGCCTGTCCGGCCACTGAGCCGTTGCTGCCTCCCGCCGGAAGTCCGGTGCCCGCCCTGAACAAGCGGGCCGACGCGGGAAAGGACATCCGGGTCTCGGTGGTCGACACCGGATGGTATTCGCCTGCAGCCAAAGACGGCGACAGCCCGTGGCTTGCCCAGGGAGTCGAAGGCGACGAAGAACAGCTCAAGACCAACGGCGGAGTCACCCAGATCCACGAGTATGCCGGCCACGGCACGTTCGTCGCCGGCGTGGTCAAGTGCATGGCGCCGGCGGCCGACGTGGAGGTCGAAGGCTTCTTGACCAAGGGCGGCGCGATCTACGAGTCCGAGATCACAGAACAGCTCAACCAAGCGATGACGGACTTCGAGGACGATCCACGCACCGCGGAGTTCGATCCCGGGCCGCCAGACCTGATTTCGATCTCGGCCGGAACCCGCACCCGGAAGGACCTCGGGCTTCTTGGTTTCCAGGTCCTCTCAACGCTGTACAAGTTTGACCAGGACGGTGGGCCACTCGTGGTGGCGGCGGCCGGCAACGACGGCATTGACGCACCGTTCTGGCCGGCGGCCTTCGAGTTCGTCGTCGGCGTTGGCTCCCTGGATGCGGACGGTAAGCGATCGGACTTCTCCAACTACGGCACCTGGATCAACGCGTGGGCACAAGGCAACAGGATGGTCAACGCCTTCCCAACGGGCGTCTACAAGTACGTCGAGAAGAAGAGCGGCAACCTGTACGGGACGACCGCGCAATTCACCGGCCTTGCCGAGTGGAGCGGCACGTCATTCTCGACGCCCGTGGTGACGGGTGCGATCGCGGCGTACATGAGCGCGAACCCTGGAACCACCGCGCGGCAGGCGCGGGACGCCTTACTCGCGAACGCGCCCACGAAGCAGGACCAGAAGGCTGGGACGATGAAGGCAGTCGGCCCGCCCTTCGTTCCCTAGAGCGTCACCCAAGCCGTCGTCAGCGTCGCCGACGACGTCGTCACCACGAACCGGACCGGCCCGGAGCCGACCTCCTCGATCCGGAAGAACCCGGCGCCGTCGGCGGCGACGGTGCGGTCCTCGACGCCGCTGTGCTGCAGCTTCACGGTGGCGTCCTGGGCGGGCAGCACCTGACCGGTGATCACACCGGCGCCGACCTCGATCTCGATGGACAGGTCGCCGCGGCCGAAGGCGAGCAGCCGGCCCGGGTCGCCCGCGCCGCGCACCGCCGCGCCGGCTTCCAGCGCCGAGTCGTGCAGCAGCTCCATCAGCTCGGCGTCGACCGTGCGCCAGCTGAACGCGGCCTGGGCGGCCTCGCGGCGGCGCTCGGAGACCGCGTCGGCCTCGGCCACCGCCTCGGCCAGCATCGCCATCAGCTCGTCGTCGTCGGACCAGTTCGTCATCGCAGCTCCCCTCCCAACTCCCGATCGGTGGCGAGCATGGCCCGCACGGCATTGGTGTTGCGCAGCTGGTCCAGCGCGCGGGCCCGGGTCGGGCCGATACTGCCGACCGGGATGCCGAGCTGCTCGCTGATGTCGGCGTACGGGATCGGCGGGTCGGCGGACAGCAGCACCAGCAGGTCGCGGCGACCAGACGGCAGCTCGGCCAGCCCGTCGCGCAGGGCTTGACGCGACTCGATCGCGACCAGCTCATCGGCGGACACGTCGTCCGCCACGCCCTCGAGGGAGCGGGAGTCCAAGGGGTCCACCGGGGTCATCCGCTTGCGCGCCGCGATGAGCCGCAGGCACTCGTTGCGGGTGGTCGTCGAGATCCAGCCCGGCAGCGCGGCCGGTTCGCGAAGCTTGTCGAGGTGCTCGACGAGCCGCAGCCACACGGTCTGGCAGACGTCGTCGCCGTCGGCCTTCGCGAGCCGGTGCCTGCGCACCAACGCACACACCAGCGGTAGGAACCGCTCGACGATCGCGTTCCACGCACGTTGGTCTCCCTCTCTTGCCGCGGAGACCAAGGCCTGAAGGGAGTACGACGGGTCCATCGCCGACCTCCTTCGTCCGGCGGATCCGCCACCGGACGCAGCCATGGTCTCGTACAGCAGAGCGCTCAGCCAGCACCCAGATACATCGAGTTTCTGGGTATCTCCGGGACCTTTCGGACCCTCTGTCCTGGCAACCGCGGCAGCACAGCCGCCACCGAGAGGACAGCACGATGACCTGGACCGAGACCCACGAGCGTTACCGCATCATCCGCGAGGTCGTGGCGGCCGCCGAGGCCGACCCGACCGGCACCCTCCCCTGGCGCGTCGGGTACGCCGCGTCGTTCGGTACCCCCGAGGCCCTGGTCGCCGCGCTGCGGCAGCGCTGGCAGCGGACCTGCGAGGCGCAGCTCGAGGCGCACCTCTCTGACAAGGAGATCCAGGAGCGGCACCGCAAGCTGATGACCGAGCACGCCGCCGTACTCCGGATCCTGGACAACTTCGTCGTCGTACCGTCCGGGGCCGCGACGCAGATGTCACCGGTGGCGTGACGTCCGACGCGTGCGTCCTACTGACCGTTGTGCCGTCCGGATGACAGTCGTAGCGGTCAGGTGGACGACACAACGGTCAGTAGGTGCAGCCCGACGACTCAACCGACGGTCGTCAGCAGCTGCGTGGCACGGGTGAGTACGACGTAGAGCGTGGCGGTGCCGGTGGCGGACTCGGCCTCGATCTCCTCGGGCCGGACGACCACGATCCCGTCGAACTCCAGGCCCTTGGTGTCGAGGCCGGTGAGTACGACGACCCGGTCGTCGCCCGAGGGGGCGACGGAGGCGTCCGCCGCGGCGGCGCGGGCGCCGGGGGCGTCGGCCTCCAGCTCCGGCCACGACGCCAGCCAGGAGTTCACCTCCGAGCGCCGGGCCGCGGGCACCACGATCCCGACCGTGCCGGGCACCTGCCCGGCCACCTCGAGCACCGCGCGCTGGGTGGCGGTCTCGAGGTCGGGCGAGGCGGTCCGTTCGACCGGGCCCACCCCGGTGGCGCGGACCGCCTCTGGGAGGTCGGCGGCGAGCCCGACCCGCTGGGCGTAGGCCGCGGCGTAGTCGTAGATCTCGGCGGAGTTGCGGTAGTTCTTCGACAGGTGGAACTCATTGACGGGCTTGCCCTCCAGGGCCTCCGCCCGGGCGGCGGCGGACTCCTCGGGCTCGGGCCAGGACGACTGTGCCGGGTCGCCGACGATCGTCCAGGACGCCCCGCGGCCGCGCCGCCCGACCATCCGCCACTGCATCGGCGTCAGGTCCTGCGCCTCGTCGATCAGCACGTGCGCGAAGCCGTCGTCCTCGATGCTGTAGGTCGGCGGCGTCCAGGCGCGGCCGGTGGGCGCGTACTCCCGGTCGGCGGCGGTGATCAGCTCCTGGATGTCGACCGCACCCTCGACCAGGGTGAACGGGTCGTCGCGTTCGTCCTCGGTGCGAGCTGGTACGTCGCCCAGCGCGTAGCGCAGCTCGTCGAGCAGTGGGATGTCCTCGACCGACAGGCCCGGCGCGGCATCCCACGACTTGGAGAGCAGCGCCTGCTCGTCAGCGGTGACGACGCCCTCGCCCACGCGGGCCAGGAACTCCGGATCCCGCAGCCAGCCGAGCACGGTCGGCGCGTCCAGCGGCGGCCACCAGGCCAGCACGAAGTCGAGGAAGCTCTGGTCACCGAGCAGGTCGTCGTCGAATGCCTCGCGTCCGCGCTCGCGGCCGCGCTCACCACGCACCTGCCGCCACATCGCGTCGAGCAGGGTGCTCGCGATCCGAGGCAGCTGCCGGTTGCGGCGACCCTGGGACATCAGCTGGCGCCGGAGCCGGCCGAGGACGCCGCGGTCGAGCACGATCCGGTCGTCGCGCCAGAACATCCGGAACTCGGTCGGCGCGCCCGGCGCGTGCTGCCGCGACGTACGGCGGATCAGCTCGGCCATCCGGACCGACCCCTTGACGTCGGCGACCGCCGGCTCGTCGTGGCGGCTGGCACGGACCCCGTCGACCACCTCGCCCACGGAGCGCAGCGCGACCGCAGTCTCCCCGAGGCTGGGCAGCACCCGCTCGATGTAGCGCATGAAGACCCCGCTGGGGCCGACGATCAACACGCCGCCGCCTTCGTAGCGGCGCCGATCGGTGTAGAGGAGGTACGCCGCCCGGTGCAGCGCCACCACGGTCTTGCCGGTGCCGGGGCCACCGGAGATCGAGACCACGCCTTTGCCCGGCGCGCGGATCGCCAGGTCCTGCTCGGCCTGGATGGTGGCCACGATGGAGTGCATCGAGCGGTCCCGGGCCCGGGACAACTGAGCCATCAGGGCGCCCTCGCCGATGACCGGGAGCGACTCCGCCGCCGGGTTGTCGGGGTCGAGCAGCTCGTCCTCCACGCCGAGCACGGTGGCCCCGGAGCAGCGCAGCACTCGACGGCGTACGACGCTGCGCGGCTCGGCCGCCGTCGCCTGGTAGAACACCGCAGCGGCCGGTGCCCGCCAGTCGATCAGCAACGAGTCGCGGTGGGCGTCCCGCAGCCCGATCCGGCCGATGTAGCGCGGCTCCGGGTCGGTGGCGTGGTCGAGGTCGAGCCGGCCGAACACCAGACCCTCGTGGGCGGCGTCGAGCTGAGCGATCCGCTTGGCCGCTTGGAAAACCATGGCGTCGCGCTCGACCAGGCCGCCCTCATGACCGAGTCGGCCGCGCTCGTGCCCTTCCTTGGCGAGCTCCCCGGCCGCCTTCGCCGAGACCTGCAGCTGCTGCTGGACCCGGTCCACGAACGCCTGCTCGCGAGCGACCTCCCGCTCGACCACTGGCTCACTCAACGATGCGTCCCCTCAGCACGATGTCCGGGCCCGGAGCGGGCGCGGACAAGTTGAATAGTCTATCCCGCGTGACGGTTCCGGGCCGCAGGCGTTGAAAGATCGTGACCACCTCCACCGACACCGAGAGCAAGCTGCCCGACCCGGGCGGCACGCCCGCGGTCGTGCGTCGCCGGCGCGGGACCTCCCACAAGAAGCGGCGCCGCGTGATGCTGACCGGCGGCGTCGCCCTGATCACCGTTGGGGCGATCGTGCTCGGCTGGCTGGCCTGGCAATTCTGGGGGACCAACTGGGTCTCGAAAGGCCGCCAGGCCGAGGTGGTCGCCGAGCTCAACGAGCAGTGGGGCGACGGCCGCGGGACCGTCGACACCGACTTCGGCAAGGCCACCGGCATCCTCCGGATCGCTCGGTTCGGTGCCGACTACGAGGTCCCGATCATCGAGGGGAGCAGCGACGAGGTGCTGGCCGCCGGTGTCGGCCACGTGGAGGACACCGCCGGGGTGGGTGAGCACGGGAACTTCGCGCTCGCCGCGCACCGGGTCACCCACGGCGAGCCGTTCGCCGAGTTCCCAGAACTGCGCGAGGGCGACCTCGTGGAGATCGAGACGGTCAACGCGACCTACACCTACGCGCTCGACAACGGCGGCACCGATCTGATTGTCCCGTTTACCTCGGCCTGGGTGCTTGATCCGCTGTTCCCGGTCAATCCGGACCCCGGCGGGGTCACTGCGCCCGGGAAGCCGGGCGATCAGATCATCACGCTGGTGACGTGCTCGGAGATCTTCCATACCGACAACCGCAGCGTCGCCTTCGGGCATCTGGTGGAGGTCGAACCAAAGCTTCCGTGAGCAGATGTCACAACATCGGATAACGGCGGTAGGATCCTCGTGTCCGGGAAATGACAGGTTCATGGGGGTCTCGGTGATCAGGAAGCTCGCAGCTGCGGTGACGGTGGCGACGCTCGCAATGGGCGGCGTCGGTTTCGCCAGCGCCCCTGCGGGAGCGGCCAAGGACCCCTACCAAGCGCGGATGAAGACGCGCACCACGGTGACCGTCCCGGTGCAGATCCGGCCCGGCACCTTCATTCCCACCCGCGTGGCGGTCGATTCCCACGGGGTGATCGCGCCGGCTGCGCCCGATGGGTCAACGCCCAGAAACGCCGCCGAACCCCCGGTGGTCGGCACGGTTCGACTCACCTACACCCGAGTCGGTGGCGGCTTTCGGCACTCCATGGTCAAGGAGTACGCCGGGTCCCCCATCCGATTCCCCGGTCCACAGCTGGTGCCGACGGGGCGCTACCGCGTCAGCGCCGTCTACTCGCCGGCCGCCGACTCGATCTACCGCGGCTCCTCCGACACCGACACCTCCCGGGTCCGCGGTGGTGCGGCGCCTGACCCCGATCCGGAACCCGGACCCAGCCCGACCCCCGACGGCGGCGACAACCCCGGTGGGCTGCTGCCCGACACCGGCGGCCCGGATTTCGGCTGGTTGCTGCTCGGCCTGGCCCTGGTCGGGTCCGGCCTGCTCCTCGTGGTGGCGGCCCGTGCCCGCCGTGAGGCCAAATACCTGGTCTAGTCCATCCCAGCCGCCTCGGCGGTAAGCGCGGCACCCGCGTGACTCGGCCGCCACCCTGTCGTTTGAATCGTTAATGGAGGAGGAAGCGTGAAGAAGCTCGCAGCGGTGCTGGCTCTCGTCATGACGTCATTTGCCGTCGTCCCGAGCCTGATCGCGCCCGCGAGTGCGGCCGATGACGACCCCTACACCAACGGCGTCCGCACGTCCTGCCAGATCGACGTTCCCGCCGTGGTGGAGGTCGACCACGCGCCCCGGATCCGGGTGACCGTCCGGCCGAACAGCCCGGCCGCGGGGAATCGCGCCGAGCGACCCAAGGGCACCGTGACCGTGCGGATCAACCGCAAGGGCACCAGCATCTTCACCAAGACCGTCCCTTACGAGGGCAGAACGGTCACGGTCGAGGGCCCGGTGCTCAAACAGACCGGCCCCTACGTCGTGCGAGCCAAGTTCCGGACCGCGGACGGCACCACCTTCAAGTCCTGCAGCAACGAGACCAGCTTCGGCGTCCGGGCGGAGAACACCCCCGGGCCTGGGCCCGGCCCCAATCCGGGCCCCCACGACCCCGACGGCGTCATCCCTGACACCGGTGGACCCAACCTGCTCTGGCTGATCCTCGGCCTGCTGCTCGTCGGGTCCGGTAGCGGCCTCGTCTACATCGCCAAGCGTCGTCCCAGCGGTCCGCTGTACAACGTCTGAGCCTCGTCGTCTCGACCCTTGGGGCGCGACCCGGGCGCGGCCAGCGCTTCCCGCTATTTCTTCCGAGCGAGGAAGGCGAGCATCGCCTCGCGGGCTTCATCGGAGCCGAACAGGCGGGCGCTGAGCGCGGCGAGTTCGTCTCCGCGGGCGTCGATCCGGTCGAGTAGGTCGCGGGCCAGCAGCGCCTTCGTCTCCCTGAGGCCCTGAGCCGCTCCGGTCAGCAGTGCGGCCACGACGGCATCAACGGCATCGTCCAGCTCCGCCTCGGGAACCGCTCGGGTGACCAGCCCGATCTCCGCGGCCCGGCTGCCGTCGAAGACCTCCCCGGTCAGGGCGGTGAGCGCGGCCGCCCGAGACGTGAGCCGGGGGAAGACGGTCAGCGAGATGACCGCGGGCGCCAGCCCGAGCTTCACCTCGGTCAGCGCGTACGTCGTCGTCTCCGCCGAGATCGCGATGTCGGACGCGGCCACGATGCCGATCCCGCCGGCCCGCACGGCTCCCTGCAGCCGCGTCACCACCGGCTTGCCCAGCGCGACGATCTGACGCTGCATCCGGACCATCGCCCGGGCGCCTTCTTCCATCCCCTCACCCGAGGCTTCGGAGAGATCCGCCCCGGAGCAGAACACCTTTCCCTCGGCGCGGATCACGACCACCTTGACCTCGTCGTCGGCGTTCGCCGACTCGAGGTGGGCGAAGAGTTCGGTGACGAGCTGGCGGGACAGGGCGTTGCGGTTGTGCGGCGAGTCCAGGGTGATCGTCGCCACCCCGCCGGCGACCGCGAGGTGGACGAGCTCGGTGGTGTCAGGCATGCGCGCCACCGTACCGATCCCGGGCCCATCCGGTAGCGCGTCGGCGCCGAACCACCGCTATGCGATCCCGCCCGCTCTACGCCCTGTTCGGCCTGCTCGCGGCGCTCCTGGGGACGGCGGCCGGACACTTCGTCGCCTCGCTGCTCAACCCCGCCTCGTCTCCGGTGCTCGCGGTCGGCTCCGCGGTGATCGACCTCACCCCGACGCCGGTCAAGGAGTGGGCGATCTCCAACTTCGGCACCAAGGACAAGCCGATCCTGATCGGCTCGGTGTTCCTCGGCGTGCTCGCCCTGGCCGCCCTCGCGGGTCTGATCGCGCGCCGCCGGTTCCGGTACGGCGCGGCACTGCTCGTCGTTCTGGTCAGCGTCGCGGCGATCGCCGTCCTCACCCGTCCGTCGGTGGAGCTCGTGGACGTGGTGCCGAGCCTGGTCACCGCCGTCGCCGGCGTGGCCGCGCTGTGGCTCCTGGACCGCCGGACCCGGCCCGAGGCTGATCTGTCGCCGACCGACGTCACCGGGCCGAGTCGACGCGGTGTGGTGGTCGCGATGGGCGCGCTGGCTGGGCTGGCCGCCGTCCTGGGTGGCACCGGTCGCTGGATCCAGCAGCTGCGCGGCCGGGCCGAGAACGTCGCCCTGCCGACGCCCGCGGACCCCGCGCCGGCACTGCCGCGCGGGCTCGACCAGCAGGTGCCCGGGATCACGACCTGGGTCACGCCGAACGACGACTTCTACCGGGTCGACACCCGCCTGGACACCCCGATCATCAGCACCGACGACTGGACCCTGACCATCGACGGGGACGTCGAGAACGAGCTCACGATCTCCTTCGACGAGCTGCTCGAGATGCCGATGATCGAGCGCGACATCACCTTGACCTGTGTCTCCAACAGCGTCGGCGGCGAGTTCGTCGGCGGTGCCCGGTGGCTCGGCGTACCCCTCCAGGACCTGCTCGACCGGGCCGGCGTGGGCGACCGGGCGAACCAGATCCTCAGCACCGACTTCGACGGGATGAAGATCAGTACCCCGCTCGACCTGGCCATCGACGGCCGCGACGCGATGATCTGCGTCGGCATGAACGGCGCGCAGCTCCCCCGCGAGCACGGCTTCCCGGTGCGGATGGTGATCCCGGGGCTCTACGGCTTCATCAGCGCGACCAAGTGGCTGACCAGGCTCACCCTGACGACGTACGACGACGCCGAGGCGTACTGGACCGAGCGGGACTGGGCCACCGATGCCCCGATCAAGATCTCCGCCCGGATCGACACCCCACGAGCCCTGGCGAACGTCGACGCGGGCGAGACCCTGGTCGGTGGCGTCGCCTGGTGCCAGCAGGCCGGCGGCGTCGGCATGGTCGAGGTACAGATCGACGGCGACGGCTGGCAGCAGGCCACGCTCGGACCCGACGGCGGCAACGACTACTGGCGGCAGTGGTTCTACAAGTGGGACGCGAAACCCGGCCCGCACAGCATCTCGGCGCGCGTGACCACCTCCGACGGCCAGGTCCAGAGCCCCGCTCGGGCCAACCCATTCCCCGACGGTGCCAGCGGCGTCCACCAGTACGCCGTCACCGTCGCCTGACCGAAAATTCTCGCGATCCGGGCCATCCGGACCGCGACCGGCACCGAACGACTCACATCAGCACCCACTACGGAAGGCACCACCCATGAAGCTCCACAATCTCCGCCGCACTACCGGCATCGTGACCGCCGTGTTCGCGCTCTCGCTGGGCCTGGCGGCCTGCGGTGACGACGACGACACCGGCAGCGACGCGAGCGGCGACACCTCGTCGTCGACCCCGACAGACAACGGCGACGCCGCCGACCCGGCCGCGCAGACGTTCGGCCCCGGCTGCTCGCAGATCCCGAGCTCGGGTGACGGCTCGTTCGGCGGCATGGTCCAGGACCCGGTCGGCACCGCCGCCAGCACCAACCCGCTGCTGACCACCCTGACCGCCGCCGTGGGCGCGGTCGAGGGCCTCGGGGACACGCTCAACAGCGCCGAGGGCCTGACGGTGTTCGCGCCGGCCGACCCGGCATTCGCCGAGATCCCCGCCGAGGACCTGAACGCGCTGATCGATGGCGCCACCAAGGACGGCATGGAGAGCGACCTCGCGGGCGTCCTGACCTACCACGTCGTCGCGGGCCAGCTTGACCCCGCGTCCGTCGTGGGCGACCAGACCACCCTCCAGGGCGGCACCGTCAGCATCGAGGGCGACGAGTCCGGAATGACCGTGAACGGAGCGACCGTGCTGTGCGGCAACATCCCCACCGCCAACGCTACCGTGTACGTCATCGACACCGTCCTCAGCCCGACCGACGGCTGAGCGCTTCCCCAACACGGCCAGGATGACGAGGATCAGCCCGTGGAATACATCGGGCCGGTGAGCACCGGCGCCTCCTCCTCCGAGGAGGCGCCGGTGCCTGCCACCGACCAGGCGAGCGTGCTGGCCGGTCTGCTCAAAGCGGCCGGGCGGGGCGACAAGAACGCGTTCGCCGAGCTGTACGACGCCACCTCGGCCCGGGTCTTCGGGCTCGCGGTTCGAGTGGTCCGCGACCCGGCCCAGGCCGAGGAAGTGGCCCAGGAGTCCTACCTCGAGCTGTGGCGCGGCTCGGCGCGCTTCGACCCGGCTCGCGGCAGCGCGATCTCCTGGATCCTCACCATCGTGCATCGCAAGGCGGTCGACCGGGTCCGCTCGGCCGAAGCATCCAGCCGGCGGGACACCTCCTTCCACCAGCTGAACCAGCCGGTCGAGCACGATGTCACCGCCGAAGCCGCGCACGCGTCCCTCGAGGGGCACCGGGTGCGCACCGCACTGACCAGCCTGACCGACGTACAACGCCAGGCACTCGAGCTGGCCTACTTCGGTGGGTACACACACACCGAGGTAGCCACCATGCTCGACCTGCCGTTGGGCACCGCCAAGACCCGCATCCGAGACGGCCTGATCCGGCTACGGGACACCATGGGAGTAGCAACATGAGCGACATCCACGCGCTCTCGGGAGCCTATGCCATCGACGCGCTCGACGACGTCGAGCGGGCCCGCTTCGCGCGGCACCTCGGCGACTGTGCCGACTGCCGCGACGAGGTCGACAGCCTGCGCGAGACCGCCGCGCTGCTGCCCGAGACGACCACCATCGAGGCCCCCGGCTCGCTGCGGGTCAGCGTGCTGGACGCCATCGACGAGGTCCGCCCGCTTCCGCCGATCGTCAGCGCGGCACCGGTCCTCCCCTCGCGCCACCGGCGCGGAGCGGCGCTGGTCGCGGCCGCCGCAGCCTTCATCGCCATCGGCGGCGTGGGCGCCACCGTCTGGCACCCGTGGTCGGACGACAGCTCCCAGGTCACCCCGCCCTCGGCGGCCCAGCAGGTGTTCAACGCCGATGACGCCGAGATCTGGAGCCAGCGTCTCGCCGACGGGGGCACCGTCACCGTGGCCCGGTCGGCCTCGCTGAACCTGGCGGCGGTCCGGGTCCACGGGATGGCGCCGGCCGGCGAGGGCAGGCAGTACCAGCTGTGGTTGCAGCACGACAACGCGATGGTGTCCGCCGGTCTGATGCCCGAGGGATCGGCCGGCACCCTGCTGCTCGAGGGTGAACCCGCCTCCGCCGACGGTTTTGGCATCACCAGGGAGCCCACCGGAGGTTCAGCGAAGCCGACCCGCCCGCCGGTCGCCCTGATCGAGTTCGACCGCGCCTAGAGCAGACCGCGGTCGCGGGCGATCGCGGCGGCCTCGCCCCGGCCGGACGCGTCGAGCTTGCCGATCACGTTGGACACGTGGACGCTCACGGTCTTGGCGCTGATGAACAGCCGCTCACCGATGTCGCGGTTGCTGAGTCCGCGGTCGACCAGCTGCAGGATCTCGAGCTCGCGGCGGGTCAGCGTGGCCGTGCCGGGAGCGGCGGCGGCCGCCGGCGCGGTGCCGAAGCCGAGCTCGGCGATCAGCGGACGAGCACCGAGCTCGCGGGCGGTGGCCAGGGCCGCGTCCCGGTAGGTCGTCGCCTCGGGGTCGCCGGCGGCGTCAAGGACCGCGGCGAGCCTGGCCTGGGAACGCGCCACCTCGAACGTGTGGCCGTAGTCGCGAAAGCACTCGACCGACGCGCGCCAGGCCTCGACGATCTCGTCGAGGTCGGCGGCGGAGTCGCCCGTCAGCCAGCGGAGGCGGAGCAGCTCGGCGTGTGCGCGGGTGCGCCAGGACCGGGCCTCGAGCCCGGTCGCGCCCTTGACTTCGTTGTCGGCCCAGACCAGCTCGTTGCGGGCGGCCAGGGCCTCGCCCCGCTCCCGCAGCCCGCGCCGCTGCGCGGCACTGACCGAGGTCGCGCGACGGGAGAGATGGGCGAGCATCAGCGTGTTGAGCCGGAGCTCGGGCTGCAGGGTCTTGATCTGCCACAGGTCGCTCAGGAACCCGACCGCGTCGGCCAGCGCGGCTTCGGCCCGGTCGACGTCGCCGGCGTCGCCGTGCATCTCGATCACCGCGGTGGTCGCCGAGATCGCGATCAGCCCATCGAGCGCCCACTGGTCGCGCAGGCCCTCCGCGTCGCCCACCCGTTCGTGCTCGCCGCGGGCCGCGCGCACCATCAGCTCCACGGACCGGAGCATCGCCTCGGCTCCCGGCGGCGGGGTCTCGGCGGTGATGTCGGTGGTCGCCAGGGACCGGTCCCAGTCGCCGGTTTCGAAAGCAGCGACGGCAGCGAGCACCCGGCAGTCGAAGCCGTAGGGCGCCCACGAGCGGCCGATCCGCCGGGCCTTGTCGATGCCCTGTTGGTAGACGGCGAGCGCCTCGCTGAGCCGACCGGCCCGGTGGTGCAGGGAACCGAGGTGGTGCAAGGCGCGGATCCGGGTGAGGCCGGAGGCGGACTCCGCGATGATCCGCTCCAGCGTCTCCTGAGAGGCGACCACGTCCCCGCTGCGCTCGGAGATGCGCGCCACGAAGGTCTCGACCTCGGCGGTGATCTCGGGGAGGTTGAGCCGCTCGGCGAGCTCGGTGGCCTGGCGGCTGTAGGTCACCGCCTCCTCGTTGCGCAGCCGGTCGGCGAGCGCCTGGGCGTGGGCGGCCAGGACCCGGGCCCGGAGCTTGGTGTCGTCGTCGGCAGGGACCAGGCTCAGCGCCTCCTCGGTCAGGGAGAGGGCGTCGATGTCGAGCTCGGTGATCCGCGCCGCCTGCGCGAGCTCCGCCAGCAGCTCGGCGCGCAGCGTGGGGGTCAGCGACCCCCGGTCGAGCCGCTCACGCAGCAGCCCCACGGCCCGGGTCGGGTGGCCGGCGGCCATCGCGGCGGCCGCGGCCATCCCCGCGATCGCGGTGGCCTCCTCGGGCTCGTCGGGCCCCAGCCCGAGCGCGCGCTCGTAGTGGCGCAGCGCCTCGTCGGGGCCGCCCATCGACAGCGCACTGCTGCCCGCCTTGACGCTGGCCCGCAGCGCCAACGCGCGCTCGCCGGCCTCGGCGGCGTGCCGGGCCAGGTCGGCGGACTTGCCGAGGCTCGTCGTCGGCGTCGATCACCCGGGCGTAGGTCGCGTGGGCCCGGACCCGCTCGCCCGGGAGCATGTCGTCGTAGACCGTCTCGGCGAGCAGCGCGTGCCGGAAGGCATAGCCGGTCTCGGTGGGGATCAGGATGTGCCGCTCGACGGCGTCGCGCAGCGCCAGGTCGAGCGCCGCCGGGTCGAACCCCGCGGCCTCCTGGACGACCCGGGCCAGCAGCTCGTGGGAGACCTGCCGACCCGCCGCAGACGCCGTCCGGACCACGGCCTGGGCGGTCGGGTCGAGCTGCTCGAACCGGACCAGCAGCAGTCGGGAGAGATCAGCTCCGACACCGGCCTGGCCCCACATGCTCGCCGCCGCGATCTCCTCCGCGAAGAACGCGTTGCCCTCGGCCCGCTCCACGACCGCGTCGACCTCCCGGTCGGCGAGCGCGCCCGCCCCGGGACCACCGGTCTCCAGCCCGCGCACCAGCTGGCGCATCGCGGGACGGTCGAGCGGAGCGAGGTCGATGCGGCGCACCTGGGCCAGCCGCGACCAGTTGGCCAGGGTGGCGCGCAGCGGGTGGCGACGGTGCAGGTCGTCACTGCGGAAGGAGATCACCAGGGAGACCGGGCCGATGAAGCCCCGGGTCAGCAGCAGGCTGAGCAGCTCGCGCGAGGACTGGTCGGCCCAGTGCACGTCTTCGATCAGCACGAGGAGTGGCTGACCGGCGCCGAGCTGCTCGAGCGCCGCATGCAGGCTCTCGAAAAGGTCGCCGCGGTGAGACTCGGAGGGCTCGTCGGCCGGGCCCCGGAGGTGGGCCTGCAGCAGCGGACCGAGCGAGGGGTGGGTGGCGAGGAGCTCGGCGGCGACCTCGGGCTCATCGGAGCGGAGGCGTCCGAGCAGCTCGACGAAGGGGAGGTAGGGCAGCGTGCTGCCCGCCTCGCCGAGACAGTGGCCGGCGACGACGCGCCACCCCTGGTCTCCGGCGCGCTCCGCGAGCTCGGCGAGCAGCCGGGTCTTGCCCATGCCGGCGTCGCCGGACAAAACGACAAGGCCCCCGAGCGCCTCAGGTCCGTCGGCGGGGGCGATCCCTGCTGCGGAGATGAGGCGGTCGAGGTCCTGGTCGCGACCGACGATGGGCCTGAGGCCCGCCGGATTCAGTGGCACAACCTCCAGTATGCCGGGGGTTGCCGACATCACGCCGCCCGCTTTCAGGCGGCGTCGTTGTGGCGGGTGCCCCCGGAATCGGTGTAGCGACGGGTCGGGATCCGCCGCCGTACGCTCCTGGCGCGGCCGGCGATCCAACCCGCGGGCCGGCCACGGTCGAGGCGGTACTCGGTTTCGGCCTTGATGAACTCGAAGTCTCCGTAAAGCGACATGGTGGTGATCTCCTCGGTGATGCCCCTGGTGGGGCCTATTGCTGCTGGTGAGGATCACAGTGCGCGGCTAAGGCAGGCGCCCACATCGGGAAGACTCCCTAAGTTCCCGAGACCGGCGCCTTAGACCGGTGCCCGGCCGAGGCTCAGGGGCCTCAGACGGCGCCCCAGACGGGCCTCAGACCAGCCGTTCACCCTCATGGAAGAAGGCTGTGACCGCGCCCACACCACCGAGGTCCGCAAGGGCCCGCGAAGCCCCGAACGGAGCGTTCCAGAAGGCCCCGCTGCGCGGCTCGTGCGGGCCGACGTAGGCATAGGGCAGCGCGTGGAACGCGTCACCCGGCGACACCCCGTAGTTGACCTTCTCAGCGGTGATCGCGACGTCGAAGTGCTCGGGCCAGAGCACCCGCTCGACATCCGGGCGGAACGCCGCCAGGGCCGCGTTGCCGACCGCGAACGCCTGCTCGAGCACCCGCAGCGCCGAGGCGTCGATCCGGATCGTCTCCCACGGCGCCACGTCGGGCCCGTCGTGGTAGACGTCGTCGAGGGCGCTCGGCTCGAGCCCGAGATGGTGGGCCGCCTCTTCGAAGGTCAACCCGTCGACCCGGACCCGGGTCCGCCCCTCGATGAGCTCGCCGCCGGCGAAGCGAGGGCCGGGCTGGTCCCACGCGCCGATCCCGTCGGGCAGCACCCGCAACCTCAACTGACCGGTGGACCGGTAGCGCGGCCCGGCCAGCACCAGCTCCGCGAGCCCGTGCACGCTGCGGCGGGTCTCGGCAAAGGTGCGCTCGTCCATGGCTGTCTCCTCGTGTAACGCCCGGCGGGCCCGCCGACACTCATTGCTACCGCAACAGTGGGTCGAGCCGCAGGAGGCGTTACATGACCGAGCAGACGAACCGCGGGGACTGGCACCGGATGGAGGAGCGCGACCTGCCCGGCGAAGGACGGGTCCGGAGCGTTGTCGTGGACGGTCGGAGCGTCGCGGTCAGCCGGTGCGGAGGCGTGCTCGGGGCGCTCGAGAACAAGTGCCCGCACCAGGGCGGACCCCTCGGGGAGGGCTCGATCGAGCAGGGGTGGCTGCGCTGCCCGTGGCACGGCTACGACTACCGCCCGGGCACCGGTGAGCCGCCCGAGGGCTTCGCCGACGGAGTGCCGTCGTACGCCGTGGACGTGCGCGACGACGGCGTCTATGTGGCGCTTCCCGACCGAGAGCAGCCGGTGCGCACGGTGGCCGACACCCTCGTGGAGACGCTGGTGGCGTGGGGCGTCACGACGTTCTTCGGGATGGTGGGCCACTCCAACCTCGGCTTCGCAGAGGCACTGCGGCGCGGTGAGGAGCGCGGAGACCTGCGCTTCATCGGTATCCGGCACGAGGGCGCCGCCGCCTTCGCGGCCAGCGCCTACGGCAAGCTGACCGGCCGCCCCGCCGCCTGCGTGGCGATCGCCGGCCCGGGCTCGACCAACCTCGTCACCGGCCTGTACGACGCCAAGCTGGACGGTTCTCCGGTGATCGCGATCTCCGGACAGGTGCCCTCGAGCGCGCTCGGCCGCGGCGCCTTCCAGGACCTGCCGCTGTCCGCCGTCTTCGGCGACGTGGCGGTCTCGTCCGCGACCCTGCACGCCGGCAGCGACCACGCCGAAATGGCGGCGATCGCGGTGAAGCACGCGCTCGACCGCAGGGGGGTGGCGCACCTCGTGCTGCCCGACGAGGTCCAGGTGCAGGCCTCCGACGCGCCGGCGAAGGCGCCGGGCGGCCGGTTGGGCAGCCGCCGACAGCCGCCCGGAGCCACCGAGGTGACCGAGGCACTGCGCTTGATCGCGGGTGCCTCGCGGCCGGTGATCATCGCCGGGCACGGCGCCCGCGAGGCCCGGGACGAGATCACCGCCCTGGCCGAGCACCTCGGCGCGCCGGTGCTCACGACGTTCAAGGCCAAGGGGCTGGTCCCGGACACCCACCCGCTGGGGGCCGGCGTGCTCGGCCGCAGCGGCACCCCGGTCGCGAGCTGGCTGATGAACGAGTCGGACCTAGTCATCGCCGTCGGGGTCTCGTTCTCCAACCACACCGGCGTCGCCGACTACAAGCCGATCGTCCAGGTCGACGACTCCCCCGAGGCACTCGGACGCTTCCACCCGGTGACCGCGCCGATACTGGGCGACGCGGCGGTGACCCTCTCGCTCCTGAAGGAGGGCAGTGTCGCCGACTCCGACGGCGTCCAGCGAAAGGATGTGGCCGCGCGGTGGGAGATCTGGCGCGCGGAGAAGTCCCGTCGCACCCGGGAGGACCGCGGGCTCGGTGTCAACGCCGCGGCGGTCTTCGAGAGCCTGGCGCGGCACCTGCCCGATGACGCCGTCATCGCCGTCGACGTCGGCAACCACGCCTACTCGCTGGGCCGCTACCTCGAGTCCGCCGGCCAGCCGGTGCTGATGTCCGGCTACCTCGGCTCGATCGGCTTCGGCTATCCCGCCGCCCTGGGCGCCTGGGCAGCCGACCCGAGCCGGCCCATCGTGGCCGTCACCGGGGACGGCGGCTTCGGGCAGTACGCCATGGAGATCACCACGGCGGTGAAGTACGGCATCCCGGTCAAGCACGTGCTCCTCGACAACCACGGCCTCGGGAAGATCAGCAAGGAGCAGATCGCCGGCGACTTCCCCGTCTGGCAGACCTCGCTGGTCAACCCCGACTGGGCCGCGTTCGCGCGACTGTGCGGCGGCACCGGCCTGACCGTGCGCTCCGCCTCCGAGCTCGACGCCGCGATGGCCGAGCTCTTCGCCACCCCCGGACCCGCCCTCCTGCACATCGAGCAGGACGGCGAGCTCATCTGAGCCCCCCAACAGAAACGAGCTGACACATGAGCGACCCGACGTACGACTTCACCGGCCTGCGGGCCATGTTCATCAACTGCACCCTGAAGCGAAGCCCCGAACCCAGCCACACGCAGGGCCTCGTGGACGCCAGCGCCGCCATCATGACCAAACATGGGGTCGAGGTCGAGGTCATCCGCGCCCTCGACCACCCCATCGCCACCGGCGTGTACCCCGACATGCGCGAGCACGGCTGGGAGGAGGACGCCTGGCCCGAGATCTACCCGCGGATCCTGGCGAGCGACATCCTGGTCATCGCCGGCCCGATTTGGCTGGGTGACAACTCCTCGATCACCAAGCAGGTCATCGAACGCATCTACTCCCTGAGCAGCATGCTCAACGACAAAGGGCAGTACCTCTTCTACGGACGCGTGGCCGGCTGCCTGATCACCGGCAACGAGGACGGCATCAAGCACTGCGCGCAGAACGTCCTCTACTCGCTCCAGCACGTCGGCTACACGGTGCCGCCGAACGCCGACGCCGGCTGGATCGGCGAGGCCGGTCCGGGCCCGTCGTACCTCGACCCCGGCAGCGGCGGTCCCGAGAACGACTTCACCAACCGCAACACCACGTTCATGACGTGGAACCTCATGCACCTCGCGAAGATGCTCAAGGACGCCGGTGGCGTCCCTGGCTACGGGAACCAGCGTTCCGAGTGGAACGCCGGCACCCGGTTCGACTTCGAGAACCCGGAGTACCGCTGACCGCGACCGCTCTGGACCAGCCCACGCCCTCGATGACGCGGAGCGCCGATCGCGCCGTACGTTCGGCGCATGTCCGTAGACCAGGAGCTCGTGGCCTCGCTGCGCGCGGGCGACGAGGGCGCGTTCGCGGGCCTGGTCGACGGCTGGTCCGGTTGGATGCTCCGGCTGGCGCGCGAGCACGTGTCGACCGGCGCGGCCGCCGAGGACGTCGTCCAGGAGACCTGGCTCGCGGTGATCCGGGGTCTCGACGGCTTCCGCGGTGAGGCGTCGTTGCGGACCTGGGTCTACCGGATCCTGGTCAACCAGGCGAAGCGCCGAGGGGTCACGGACAGCCGCACGGTGCCGTTCGGGATCCTCACCTCCGATGACTCCGGCCCGACCGTCGACCCGGCCCGATT
Source organism: uncultured Actinomycetota bacterium (assembly GCA_963827185.1). Classification (GTDB taxonomy): domain Bacteria; phylum Actinomycetota; class Actinomycetes; order Propionibacteriales; family Nocardioidaceae; genus Nocardioides. The sequence goes on along the minus strand of CAWGZQ010000006.1, from coordinate 496,895 downwards.
CCGCGGGGCCGGCGACGCGTGGCCCGGGCACTGGCGTCAGTCCCCCGATCCGTGGCCCGAGCAGGTCACGCTGACCCGCGAGGTCCACGAGGTGGTCAACCAGGCGCTGGCCACCCTGCCCGCCCGGCAGCGGATCGTCGTGGCGCTGCGCGATCTGGAGGGGCACACGGCCGAGGAGGTCCGGGACCTGCTCGACATCTCGGCCGGGAACCAGCGGGTGCTGCTCCACCGGGGCCGCGCCGTCGTACGGGAGCATCTGGAGCGGTACTTCGCCCCGTCTCCCCTGACCCTGAGCGAGGCGGACTGATGGACTGCGAGAAGCTCGTGGAGCTGGTCACCTCCTATCTCGAGGGAAGCCTGCCGGCGGACCAGCGGACCGCCTTCGAGGAACACCTGAAGGAGTGCGAGGGGTGTGACCGCTACCTCGATCAGTTCCGGCGGACGATCGCGCTGCTGGGCGAGCTGCCCGACGAGACATTGGCGATGCCTGCGCGGCGCCGACTGCTGGACGAGTTCGCGGGCCGGAACCGGCCTGCTCCGGACGGGCCGTAACGCTCGAGGCGTTGTCAGGCACTGACCCCTGATCCCCGGGATGACCAGGAGGACCAGGAGGACCAGGAGGACCAGGATGCCGGACGTCGGATTCGACAATCTCTTCATCGTCACGCTGGTGGCGGTGCTCGCGCCCCTGGCCGTGGGCCTGGCGCCCCGGCTCCGGCTGCCCTCGGTGGTCGTGGAGATCGTGGCCGGCGTGATCCTCGGCCCGTCGGTGCTCGGCCTGGTCGAGGTCGACCTCGCGGTGGGTGTCCTGGGCGTCATCGGGCTGGCGTTCCTGCTGTTCATGGTCGGTCTCGAACTGGACGTCGCCGCGTTGCGCGGGCGGGTGCTCCGGCTGGCCGCGCTCGGCTACCTGGTCAGCCTGGTGCTCGGGGTGGGCGTCGGTCTCGCGGCCGATGCCGCCGGTTGGGTGGACAGCCCGCTGCTCCTCGCCGTCGCGCTATCCGCGACATCCCTCGGCCTCGTCGTGCCCGTCCTGAAGGACTCCGGCGTGGCCGACTCCTCGCTGGGCAGGCTGACCGTCGCCGCCGCGACATTCGCCGACGTGGCGGCGGTGCTGCTGCTGACGTTGTTGTTCTCGGAGGGGACGTCGAGCGTCGGCGCACGGGTGGTCCTGCTGATCACGTTCGTCGGACTGGTGACCCTGACCGCCGTCGGTGCGCTCGTGACCGGCCGCTGGCGGCGGCTCAGCGACGTGGTCCTCAAGCTGCAGGACACGAGTGCGGAGATCCGGGTCCGCGCTGCGGTAGTGCTGCTGCTCGGCTTCGTGGTGCTCGCCGAGAACTTCGGCCTGGAGACGATCCTCGGCGCGCTGCTCGCCGGGGCGGTGATCGGTGCGGTCGACAAGGACACCAGGACCCATCCTCGCTTCCGCACCAAGCTCGACGCGATCGGGTTCGGGTTCCTGATCCCGGTCTTCTTCGTGTCCAGCGGCATCCGGCTCGACATCTCCGGCCTCGTCGCCGAGCCGTCCGCGCTGGCCCGGACGCCGGTGTTCGTGGTGGCGCTGCTCGCCGTCCGTGGGCTGCCGGCGCTGCTGTCCCGCAGGGACCTCTCCGGCCGCGAGACCCTCGCGGCGGGACTGCTGCAGGCAACCTCGCTGCCGTTCCTGGTGACCGCCACCATGATCGGCGTGGAGACCGGGCTGATGTCCGGAGTGAACGCGGCCGCACTGGTGTCGGCGGGGGTGATCTCGGTGCTGGTCTTCCCGGTCGTCTCGCTCGGGCTGCTGCGCGGCAGCAGCACCGGTGAGACGTCGGTCGACGTCACGGGAGCTGGCCTACGCTCCTGACGTGCATGATCCCCGGACCAACGAGCCCGAGCTCGGCGAGGAACTGCTGCGATTGGCCTCCGCCGACAACTTCCGCGACCTGACCGGGCCAGGTCATCGCACCGCTGACGGGCGGACCTTGCGTCCCGGGCTGGTGTACCGGTCCAACGAACTGGCTCTCACCGACGAGGACGCCGCCCGCGTGGCCGGCCTAGGAGTCGCCGCGATCCTCGACCTGCGGCAGCAACTCGAGATCGAGGTGCATCCGGACGCGCCGGTCCCTGGGGCGGCCTGGGAGCACCTGGAGATCCCCGGGATCCCGATGGACGAGGTCGCCTCGCTGGCCGACCCGGCGCGCGCCGAAGCGGTGATGCATGAGGTCTATCAGGGGTTCGTCCGGGACCCGGGAGCGCGGGCCGCGTTCGCGAACCTGCTGGACCGGATCGCGACGGCCGAGGCCCCGTTGGTCTTCCACTGCACCGCCGGCAAGGACCGGACCGGGTGGGCGGCGATGCTGACCCTCGAGATCTGCGGGGTCCGCGCCGACGTCGTCCGCACCGACTACCTGGCCACCAACGCGCGGTCGAACGGGACCCGGACGAAGTACCTCGGGCTGGTGCGCGAGCACCTGGGCGAGGACAAGGTCGAGGTCTACGAGAAGGTCATGGTCGCCGACGAGCGCTACCTCGACGCGGGACTGGACGCCGTCGCCGCGGACTACGGATCCCTCGGCGGCTACCTGCGCTCCGGCCTCGGCCTCGCCGACGCCACCCTCGACGCCATCCGGGGCCGGCTGGTCGAATAGCCGGATGGATGCCGTGTCCGCGGCCTTCGAAGCGGTCCCCCGGACCGGCTTCCTGCCGCGGCTCGCGCGCGGCCGGGCGTCGTACGACGGCCCGATCGGGATCGGCCGCGGCCAGACCAACTCCCAGCCGCGCACCGTCGAGGACATGCTGCGGCTGCTGGCCGTCGAGCCGGGGCAGCGGGTACTGGACGTCGGCACCGGCTCCGGCTGGACCACGGCGCTGCTGGCGCATCTGGTGGGACCCGATGGTGACGTCCTCGGCGTCGAGCTCGAACCGGACCTGGTTCGGTTCGGGTCGAAGAACCTGGGCCGCACCGATCAGCCCTGGGCGTCGATCGTGCAGGCGACCGAGGGCGTGCTCGGGCTGCCGGGCGCAGCGCCGTACGACCGGATCCTGGTGTCGGCCGAGCCCCGCATCCTCCCGGACGCGCTCGTCGCCCAGCTCGCCGACGGCGGGCGGATGGTCATTCCCGTCGACGGCACCATGCTGCTCGTCGTACGTCGAGGCGCCGACGCCGACATCACCCACCACGGGACCTACCGATTCGTCCCACTCCGCTGACTACGAGGAGTCAGCCGCCCGGCGTCGAGCCGTTGCGAAACGTCTCGGTCTTGCCGGTCTTGGGGTCGAGCACGATCTCGTGGGTGTCGCCGTCGCGGCCGTCGAAGCGGACCACCACGGTCTCGAACCCCTTGTGCCGCTGGGTCTGCGCATACATCGCGTAGGCGCGGCGGTCGGCCTCGGTCAGGTCGACCCGGTCGGTGAACGGCGTCAGCAGGGCCCGTGGCCACAGCCGACGAGCGAGGACGACGTTGACCTCGATGCCGAGCACGCCCATCACCGCGGCGATGTAGATGATCCCGATCAGGCCGAGGACCAGCGCGAACGTCTCGTTCACCTTGTTGGCGGCCGGGAAGACGCTCGTGACGTACGCCGTGCCGAGGTACTGCAGGCCCTGCCACATCACGGCCAGGGCGAACGCGCCGGGAGCGGCCCGCCGGAGGGTGATGTGCCGACTGGCCGCCGCCATCCGGAACAGCGCGGTCAGCACCAGACCTACGAGCAGCACGTTCCCGATCCGGATCAGCCAGCGGATCGTGGTGTTGATCCCGCCGCCGAACACCTCGGTGTTGCCGACCACGGCCGAGAACACCGTCACCAGCAGTACGGCGACGCCGGCGGTGAACAGCAGGCCGAGGCTGTTCAGCCGAACCAGCAGCGGGTTGGGGCGGCTGTTCCGCGGCACCGCCCAGGCCGCGTTGATCACGTTCTGCAGGGCGACGCCGAGGCCGATGCAGCCGTACAGCGCGGCGAGCGAGCCGAACACGACGGCACCGGTGGAGCCCTGCAGGCCCTCGGGCGCGCTGAGCTGGGTTCCGATGATCGGGAAGTTGCTGAGCGCCGAGTTGAGCGCTTCCCGCTGAAGATCCGGTCGGTCGTCGAGGATGAAGCCCAGGATCGACGCCGACATCAGCAGCAGCGGGAAGATCGCGACGAACATGTAGTAGGTGATCACCGCGGCGAGGTAGTTGCCCTGGTCGTCGAAGAACTTGTAGATGACCGCCAGCGGGAAGCCGATCACGGGGATCCGCCGCTGTCCGCGGTCGAGTTTCCCCACGACGCCCATCGGCTCAAACTACCCGTGCCGCTCTCCCGCCGGTTGGTCGATCGGGAAGAGGACTGCTGGGCGCGGCGATCCTACTTACCGTTGTTGCGTCCAGCCGACAGTCGTAACGGTCATCTGGACGGCACAACGGTAAGTAGGTGCAGCCACACCGTCAGTACGACTTCGGCAGCCCCAGGGAGTGCATGGAGACGAAGTTGAGGATCATCTCGCGCGAGACCGGAGCGATCCGGCCGACCCGGGTGGCGACCAGCAGCCCGGCGACGCCGTACTCCTGGGTGGCGCCGTTGCCGCCGTGGGTCTGCACGGCGCGGTCGGCGGCGTTGCAGGCCGCCTCGGCGGCGGCGTACTTGGCCATGTTGGCCGCCTCGCCGGACGCCATGTCGTCGCCGGCGTCGTAGAGCGCCGCCGCCTTCTGGGTCATCAGCCGGGCCATCTCGATCTCGATGTGGCTCTCGGCCAGCGGGTGCGCGATCGCCTGGTGCGAGCCGATCGGGCCCTGGAAGACCGTCCGCTCCTTGGCGTACGCCGTCGCCTTGTCGAGCGCGAAGCGGGCCAGTCCCGTGGAGAACGACGCCGCCATGATCCGCTCCGGGTTGAGCCCGGCGAACAGCTGCACCAGCCCGCCGTCCTCGTCGCCGACCAGGGCGTCGCCGGGCAGCCGGACGTCGTCGATGAACACCGCGAACTGCAGCTCGGGGCTGGTCCACTCCATCGGGATCGGCTGCGCCTCGAACCCCTTGGCGTCGGTGGGCACGACGAAGATCACCGGCTTCACCTTGCCGGTCTTGGCGTCCTCGGTGCGCGCCACCACGAGCACGTTGTCGGACTCGTCGACGCCGGAGATGAAGACCTTGCGGCCGTTGAGCACCCACTCGTCACCGTCCTTGCGCGCGACGGTGCTGATGTTGTGGGTGTTGGTGCCGGCGTCCGGCTCGGTGATCGCGAACGCCATCGTGCCGGTGCCGTCGCAGATGCCGGGGAGCCAGCGCTGCTTCTGCTCCTCGGTGCCGTAGCGAGTGATGATCGTGCCGCAGATCGCCGGCGAGACGACCATCAGCAGCAGCGGGCACCCCTGCGCGGCGAGCTCCTCGCACACCGCGGCGACGTCGCCGATGCCGCCACCGCCGCCGCCGTACTGCTCGGGGATGTTGATGCCGAGGTAGCCGTTCTTGCCGATCTCGAGCCACAGGTCGGTGGTCTTCTCACCGGCTCGGCCCTTGTCGATGAAGTAGTCGCGGCCGTACTTGGAAGCCAGCTTTGCGACCTGCTTGCGCAACTCCTGGCGCTCCTCGGTCTCCGTGAACGTTGTCATTCGTCTTCTCCTGTCACTACTGCCAAAACCTCGCCGGACGCCACCTGAGCGCCGGGCTGGACGTCGATCTCGGTGACCGTGCCCGCCGTCGGCGCGGTCACGGTGTGCTGCATCTTCATGGCCTCGAGGACCAGGACCACGTCGCCCGCGGCCACCCGGGCGCCCTGCTCGACGGCGACCCGGACCACCGTCCCGGGCATCGGCGCCAGCAGGCTGCCGCTGGCCACCGCGTCGGCCGGGTCGACGAACCGGGGCACCCGGTTCAGCCGGACGTGCCCGCGCGCGCTGTCGACGTCGACGGCGTCACCGCTGACGGCCACGTCGTACGTCGTCCGCACGTCGTCGGACTCGAGCGTCACCGACGTGGGGCTCGCCGCCACCACCGTGCTGCCGTCGACGGTGTAGCCGTCGCGACCGCCCCACCACTCGACGACGATGTCGCCGTCGAACTCGGTGCGCTGAGGTTGCCCGACGACGTTGCGCCAGGCGACCGGGATCCCGCCCTGGACGGTGCGCGCCCGGCCGGCGCGCTCGGCCAGCGCGAGGGCCGCCGCCACCGGCGCCCCGCTGTCCGCGTCCTGGGTCGGCACCTCGAAGGTGTCAAGGAAGGCCGTGCTGACCTTGCCCGCCAGGAAGTCCGGGTCCTCGAGGATCGCGACGAGCAGGTCGCGGTTGGTCACGAGGCCGTGGATCCGGGCCCGGCGCAGCGCATCGCCGAGCCGGCGCGCGGCGACGCCGCGGTCGCGGCCGTAGGCGACCACCTTGGCCAGCATCGCGTCGTAGTGCGTGGTGACCTCGTTGCCGGACGCGAAGCCGGTGTCGACCCGGACGTGCTCGCTGGTCGGGATCTCGAAGGTCGTCAGCACGCCACTCTGCGGCTGGTAGTCCTGTGCGGGATCCTCGGCGTAGAGCCGCACCTCGATCGCATGCCCGTCGGGCTGGTCGGGGTAGCGCACGTCGGAGGTCTCGCCCTCGGCGGCGCGGATCTGCAGCTCGACCAGGTCGGTGTGGAACACCATCTCGGTGACCGGGTGCTCGACCTGGAGCCGGGTGTTCATCTCCAGGAACCAGAACTCCGCCCGCTCCTCCTCGTAGAGGAACTCGACGGTTCCGGCGCCGCGGTAGGAGATCGCCTCGGCGGCCTTGCGCGCCGCGGCGTGCAGTTGCTCCCGGGTCCCGCGGCTCAGCTTGCCCGGGGCCGGTGCCTCCTCGACGACCTTCTGGTGGCGGCGCTGCAAGGAGCAGTCGCGCTCGCCGAGCACGGCGACGTTGCCCTCCGCATCGCCCCAGACCTGGACCTCGACGTGCCGGCCGCGCTCGACGTAGTGCTCGATGAACACGGTGCCGTCGCCGAACGACGAGAGCGCCTCGGCCTCGGCCTTCGCCACCTCGACCGACAGGTCCGCGAGGTCCCGGACCACTCGCATCCCGCGACCGCCGCCACCGGCGGAGGCCTTGACCAGCAGGGGCAGGTGCTCGGGCTTGGCGTCCTCGACCTGGATGCTGTCCAGGATCGGCACCCCGGCGGCGGCCATCAGTCGCTTGGCCTCGATCTTCGAGCCCATCGTGTCGATCGACTCGGGGGCCGGCCCGATCCAGGTCAGCCCGGCGTCGATCACGCTGCGGGCGAACTCGGCGTTCTCCGAGAGGAAGCCGTAGCCGGGATGGATCGCATCGGCACCGGCCCGGCGGGCGGCATCGACCAGCAGGTCCCCGCGCAGGTAGGTGTCGGCCGGCGCCGCGCCGGGCAGGCGTACGGCGACGTCGGCCTCGCGCACGTAGGGCAGGTCGGCGTCGGCGTCGGAGTGCACGGCGACGGTCTCGATGCCGAGGTTGCGGCAGGTGCGGAACACCCGGCTCGCGATCTCGGCCCGGTTGGCAACCAGGATCCGGTTGATCTTGATCATGGCCGGAACACCCCGAATCGGTCGGTGCCCTGATAGGCCTTGTTGTCGATCACCGACAGGCAGATGCCGAGGATGGTGCGGGTGTCGCGTGGATCGATCACCCCGTCGTCGTAGAGCATTCCCGAGAGGAAGAACGGCAGCGACTGCTCCTCGACCTGGCTCTCGACGACCGCCTTGATCCCGGCGAAGCCTTCCTTGTCGAACACCTCGCCCTTCGCCTCGGCGGACTGCTGGGCGACGATCTCGAGCACCCCGGCGAGCTGCGCCGGACCCATCACCGCGGACTTCGCGCTCGGCCAGGTGAACAGGAACCTCGGGTCGTAGCCGCGGCCGTTCATGCCGTAGTTGCCGGCGCCGTAGGAGGCGCCCATGATCACGCTCAGGTGCGGCACCGTGCTGTTGGAGACCGCGTTGATCATCATCGCGCCGTGCTTGATGATGCCGCCCTGCTCGTACTCCTTGCCGACCATGTAGCCGGTGGTGTTGTGCAGGAACAGCAGGGGCACGTCGATCTGGTTGGCGAGCTGGATGAACTGCGTCGCCTTCTGCGCCTCCTCGCTGAACAGCACGCCCTGGGCGTTGGCGAGGATGCCGATCTGTCGGCCGTGCAGTCGGGCCCACCCGGTGACCAGGGAGGGACCGTAGAGCGGCTTGAACTCGTCGAAGGCCTGCCCGTTGGTGGCGGAGACGCCGTCACAGATCCGGGCGATCACCTCACGCGGGTCGAACGGCTCCTTGAGGTCGGTCGGGATCAGGTCGAGCAGCTCGTCGGGGTCGGCGTCGGGTTCCGCGAACGGGCCGCGGTCGCCGCTGGCCTTGCGCCAGTTCAGCCGGGCGACGATCCGCCGCCCGATCCGGATCGCGTCCCGCTCGTCCTCGGCCAGGTAGTCGGCCAGGCCGCTGGTCCGGGCGTGCATCTCGGCGCCGCCGAGCGACTCGTCGTCGGACTCCTCGCCGGTGGCCATCTTCACCAGCGGCGGTCCACCGAGGAACACCTTGGCCCGCTCCCGGACCATCACCGTGTAGTCGCTCATGCCGGGGACGTAGGCGCCGCCGGCCGTGGAGTTGCCGAAGACCAGGGCGATCGTCGGCTGCTTCGCGGCGCTGCTGCGGGTGATGTCGCGGAACAGCTTGCCGCCCGGGATGAAGATCTCCTTCTGGGTCGGCAGGTCCGCGCCGCCGGACTCCACGAGCGCCACCGTCGGCAGCCCGTTCTCCTCGGCGATCTGGGAGGCCCGGAAGATCTTCTTCACCGTCCACGGGTTGCTGGCACCGCCCTTCACGGACGGGTCGTTGGCGGTGATCAGACACTCGACGCCCTCGATCACGCCGATGCCGGTGACCACGCTGGCACCGACGGCGAAGTCGGACCCCCAGCCGGCGAGCGGGCTCAGCTCGAGGAACGCCGAGCCCTCGTCGATGAGCAGCTCGATCCGCTCGCGGGGCATCAGCTTGCCGCGCTCGTGGTGCCGGGCGACGTACTTCTCGCCGCCGCCGGCGACCGCCTTCGCGTGCTCGACGTCGAGAGCCGCGAGCTTCTCGAGCATCGACTCCCGGTTGGGAGACAGCGCGGTGCTCACTGCTCGACCACCGCCTTCATCCGCTCCAGCGTGGTCTGCATGCCGCGCTCGTTGGTGCGCCCGCGCAGCCGGCCGAGGACCAGCCAGTACAGCCGCATCGGCAGCGCCGGCTCGAGCCGGAAGTACTCCGTGACCGTGGTGCCGGTCCCATCCGCCGCCAGGCGGTAGCCCCAGTTGTTGATCGTGACGTCGTCGGTGCCGACAGCGAACTCGAAGAGCTCGTTGGGCACGCATTTGGTGACCTGGCAGGGCGACCAGTACGTCGGGCCGACCCCGTTGCGCTTGACGTGCCCCTTGAACGACGCGCCCACCTCCGGGCCGGTCGCGCCCCGGGTCCACCTGGCCTCGAAGGTCTCCGGCGAGAACTCGCCGATCCTGGTCACGTCGCTGACCAACGCCCACACCTTCTCGGGCGGGGCGTCCATGTGGAGCGACACCTCGCCGCTCAGCGGCTTGATGATGCTCATCGGGCGTACCCCAGCAATCGTGCGGCGAGATCGGTCAGCACTTCGGTCGCTCCTCCTCCGATGGGCAGGATCCGGGCGTCGCGGTAGTGCCGCTCCACCTCGGTCCCATGCATGTAGCCGGTGCCGCCGTGCAGCTGCACCGCCTGGTCGCAGACGTACGTCGCGGCGTCGCAGGCGGTCTGCTTGGCCAGGCACGCCTCGGCGATCACGTTCTCGCCGGCGACGTGGCGACGGGCCACCTCGCGGGCGTAGGTGCGGGCCACCTCGACCTGTCGGCGCATCTCGACGAGCTTGTGCCGCACCACCTGGTTGGCCACGAGCGGCTTGCCGAACGTCTCGCGGTCGCGGCAGTAGTCGGCGGTCAGCGCCAGCGACCGGGCGGCGATGCCGTAGGCGTGCACCGCGAGCCCGATCCGCTCGACGACGAATTGCTCGGCGATCTGGTAGAAGCCGGTGTTCTCGGCGGCGACCAGGTGGGACGCGGGGACCCGCACGTCGACGTAGGACAGCTCCGCGGTGTCGGAGCAGTGCCAGCCCATCTTGCGCAGCGAGCGGTCGACGGTGAAGCCGGGTGTGCCCGCCTCGACCACGATCAGGCTGACCCCGGCGTGCCCCGGCCCTCCGGTGCGGACCGCGGTGGTCACGAAGTCGGCGCGGACGCCGCTGGTGATGAAGGTCTTGGCTCCGTTGACGACGAACTCGTCGCCCTCGCGGACCGCAGTGGTGCGGATGCCGGCGACATCGGAGCCGCCGCCCGGCTCGGTGATCGCGAGCGACCCGATCTTCTCGCCGGCCAGCGTCGGCCGGACGAACCGGTCGATCAGGTCGGCGTTGCCGGAGGCCGCGATGTGCGGCAGCGCGATCCCGCTGGTGAACAGCCCGGCCATCAGCCCGCTGGAGGCACCGGCCTCGAACATCCCCTCCTGCAGGTCGAGCGAGTCGAGGAGGTCTCCGCCGTGGCCGCCGACCTCCTCGGGGAAGGCCACGCCGAGCAGCCCCTGCTTGGCCGCAGCGAGGTGCAGCTCGCGCGGGAGGGTGCCCGCGTCCTCCCACTCCTGCAGGTGGGGCGCGATCTCGCGGCGGGTGAACTCGGCGCCGAGCTCGTGCAGGTCGCTCACAGCAACTCCTCCTGGATGTGGACCACGCGGGATCGCACCCACTCGCCGAGGCCCTTGGCCTGCGGGTCGAAGCGGGTCGAGGCGGCGACCCCGGCGCCGAGCAGGCCGCGGATCAGGACGTTGACGCCGCCGAGGTTGGGCAGCGCGTAGACCTCGACCTCGAGGTCGCGGGCCTCCGGCACCAGCTCCTTGATCTTCTTGGGCGTGATCAGCTTGGTCAGCCAGGTCACCCGCTGGTCGTACTTCGGGGACCCGTCGTGCGCGACCCACATCCCGAGGTTGGCATCGCCGCCCTTGTCGCCCGAGCGTGCGTGCACGAACGTGCCGAGCGGCATCCGGCGGTTGACCGAGTCCTGCGGCGCCGGGTACGGCGAGGGGCGCAGGCCGGCGGTCGGGTCGCTCTCCGCGAACTCCTTCGGCTCGGCGATCACCTCGCGCCGACCGTCGTGGTGCACGACGGTGTGCTCGACCGCCGAGCGGTCGACGTACTCGGGCCGATAGATGCCGTACGGCGTGGGGGCGCCGGGCGGCGCGGTCATCGTGAACCCCGGGTAGCTGCCGAGCGCCAGCTCGACCGCGGGTCCGGTGAAGGCCTTGCCCGCGGGCCCGGCCTCCGGGTCCATCACCGTGACCCGGAGCAGGCAGGAGGCGCCCTCCTCGGTGTCGGCGTCGGTGAGCGGGGCGGCGGTCGTGGTCCAGGTGACCGAGGCCGCGGTCAGCCGCGGTTCGAGCTGCCGGCGCAGCCAGTCGGCCTTGAGGTCGAGGTCGAGACCGGTGAGCACGAACTCCATCGAGTTGCGGAACCCGCCGAGCTCGTTGACGCACACCTTCAGCCGCTCCGGCGGCGCTTCGCCACGCACGCCGGTGATCGCGACCCGGTCGTCGTCGGCCTGGGTCAGCGTGACCGTGTCGAGCAGGGTGGTGACATCCGGGTTGAGGTAGCGGCTGGTCTGGATCTCATAGACCAGCTGGGCGGTCACGGTGTCGACCGTGACCATGCCGCCGGTGCCGTCGTGCTTGGTGATGACGCAGCTGCCGTCCTCGGCGATCTCCGCGAGCGGGAAGCCGAGCGGCCGGTCACCGGCGCCCGCGGCCAACAGCTCTTGGAAGCCCGAGAAGTTGCCGCCGGTGGCCTGGGTGCCGCACTCCAGGACGTGGCCCGCGACGACGGCGCCGGCCAGGGCGTCGTACGACGTGGGGTCCCACCCGTGGTGGGCGACCGCAGCGCCGACCACCAGGGACGCATCGGTCACCCGGCCGGTGACGACCACGTCGGCGCCCTCGCGGAGCGCGGCCGCGATGCCGAAGCCGCCGAGGTAGGCGTTGGCGGTGAGCGCGTTGTCGAACCCGAAGCTGCGCAGGTCGTCGCCCTCGACGTGCGCGATCTTGGCGTCCAGGCCCAGGCCCTGGGCCACCTCCCGGAGTCGGTCGGCGAGCCCGGCCGGGTTGAGACCGCCCGCGTTGCTGACCAGCCGGACGCCCTGCTCCATGGCCAGCCCGAGGCAGTCCTCGACCTGGCGGACGAAGGTGCGGGCGTAGCCGAGCGAGGGGTCCTTCATCGTGTCCTTGCCGAGGATCAGCATGGTGAGCTCGGCGAGGTAGTCGCCGGTCAGGACGTCGAGGCGCTGCCCTGAGTCGGCGCCCTCGAGCATCTCGCGCATCGCGGAGAGCCGGTCGCCGTAGAAGCCGGAGCAGTTGCCGACGCGGAGCGCGGTCACTGCTGGGCCCGGCCTTCGCCCGGGGGGCCCGCGAAGGCCTGCGCGATGGTCAGCCACTTCTCGGCGTCGGCTCCTTCGGTGGCCAGGTCGGTGTCGTCGCGGTGGATGCGCTGGGTCACCAGCAGGCAGAACTCGAAGGCGGAGCCGGCGACCTTCTGCTTGGCGTCGTCCGGTCCCCAGATCCAGAGCTCACCCGAGGGGGCGGTCAGCTCGATCCGGAACTCCTCGGCGGGGGGCTCGAGCTCGTGCACCCCGAAGGCGAAGTCGCGGGTGCGGATGCCGAGGTGCGCGACGTTGCGGATCCGGTCGGTGGGCGCGGGGTGGACCCCGATGGCGTCGTAGACGTCGAGCGCGTGCGCCCAGGTCTCCATGAACCGCGCGGTCACCATCGACGCCGGTGACATCGGCGGGCCGAACCACGGCATCTTCTGGCCGTCCGGGTAGCCGCGCAGCGCCTCGGTCAGCGCGGTGCGGGCCGCGCCCCAGCGGGCGAGCAGCGCCTGCGGCTGCAGCCGGGAGACCTCGTGGGCGTAGGTGTCGACGTAGCCGAGCGGATCGGCGATCGCCTCCAGCACGATGGCGTCCCACTTCTCCTTGTCGGTGGCCGCGATGGTCGCGGTCTCGTCGGTCCAGAGCAGGTGGGCGATCTGGGTCGCGACCGTCCAGCCCGCGGCCGGGGTGGGCGTGGCCCAGCCGGCGTCGTCGAGGCCGGACACCGCGGCGTACAGCTGGTCGCCCTCGGCCTTGAGGTCGGCCAGCAGGGTCTCGAGCAGGTCGTTGCGCTGAGTGGTCACTGTGGCTCCAGGGCGTGGTCGAGGGTCCGGGCCCACTGGTCGAGGATCCGGCGGCGTCGGCGGGCATCGTCGGAGATGGTGTTGGCCAGGCCCAGCCCGCGGACCAGGTCGAGGGTGCCTTGCACGAGCTCGCGGACGCCGTCGCGGGACTCGTCGGCTCCGAGCGCGTCGACGGTCAGCCGGTGCGCCTCGCGGCCGACCCGGCGTTCGAGCGGCTCGACGGCCGCCAGCAGGGCCGGGTCGGTGCGGGCCGCGACCCAGAGCTCGAGCGCGGCGTTGAAGACCGGGGAGGTGAAGTGGTCGGCCAGCATCTGCAGCACGGCCCGGGTGCGGTGCGGGCCGCGTGGCAACTCGGCCGCCGCCGCGCGCAGCTCCGTGCCCCGCGCGTCGCTGAGGTGCTCGACGGCGGCGACCACGAGGTCGTTCTTCGTGGGGAAGTGGTGCAGCTGGGCGCCGCGGCTCACCCCGGCCCGCTCGGAGACCAGCGTGGTCGAGGTGCCGGCGAAGCCGCGCTCGACCAGGCAGTCGACGGTGGCCTCGAGCAACCGGGCGCGCATCACCCGGGTGCGCTCGCCCTGGGGCGTGCGGGTTGTCGTGGCCATCGGGCCAGCATGCGGGCCCCTCAACAAACAGTCAAGGCTGACTTTAAGTTGTCTCGCCCAGCGGCCGGGACCCCGCTACGCTCCCGCAGGAGTGTCCACGACCCCGACCCCTTGGAGGGGATCTCGATGTCGAACTACCCGCCGCCGCCGCCTCCGCCCGGCGACCCGAACCAGCCGAACCCCTACGGCCAGCAGCCGCCCCCGCCCGGTCAGCAGCCGCCGCCTCCTCCGCAGCAGCCGGCCAACCCCTACGGACAGCCCCCGGCCTACCCGCAGGCTCCCCAGCAGGGCTACGGCCAGCCGCCCGCCTATGGCCAGCCCCCCGCCTACGGGCAGCCCGCCTACGGCCAACCCGCCTACGGCGCGCCGGGTGGGATGAGCCCGTTCGGCCCGTACGCCGGCTGGGGCACCCGGCTGGCGGCGTACCTCATCGACGCGCTGGTCGCGGTCGGCGCCGGTCTGATCTTCATCATCATCGGCGCGATCCTGCTCGGGACCGACGCCAGCGTGCTCGGCGTACTCATCATGGTTGTCGGGTACGCCGTGATCCTCGGCGTGCAGATCTGGAACTCCGTGATGAAGCAGGGCGCCACCGGTCAGTCCATCGGCAAGGGCGTGATGGACATCAAGGTCGTGGGTGCGAGCACCGGCCAGCCGCTCGGCTCCGGCGGGGCGTTCGTGCGCTGGCTGATGCACACGTTCATCGACGGCGCGATCTGCTACCTCGGCTTCCTGTGGCCGCTGTGGGACGACAAGAAGCAGACCTGGGGCGACAAGGTCGCGACCAGCGTGGTGGTGCAGGCGCCCAAGGCCTGATCCATCCGGTGTTCGATCGTCGGCATGGGCCACACTCGGCCCATGCCGACGATTCTCATTTCCGGCGCCTCCTCCGGCCTCGGCGCCGAGATGGCCCGCCAGTTCGCTGCTCGCGGCAACGACCTCGCACTGTGCGCGCGGCGTACCGAACGGCTCGAGGAGCTGCGCACCGAGATCGCTGCCGCGCACCCGGAGCGACGGGTCGAGATCCGGGCGCTGGACGTCAACGACCACGACGCGGTGTTCGCGGTGTTCCGGGCGTTCCGCGAGGACTTCGGGCGGCTCGATCGGGTGGTGGTGAACGCCGGTCTCGGCAAGGGCGCCCCGCTGGGCACCGGGCGCTTCGACGCCAACAAGGAGACGGCGATGACGAACTTCGTCGCCGCGCTCGCCCAGACCGAGGCCGCGATGGAGATCTTTCGCGACCAGGAGGCCGGACATCTGGTGATGGTGTCGTCGATGTCGGCGATGCGCGGGATGCCGAAGACGCTGACGACCTACGCCGCCACCAAGGTCGCCGTCGCCTATCTGGCGGAGGGGCTGCGCAGCGAGCTCTACGGCAAGCCGCTGGCCAAGAAGATCAAGATCACCGTCCTCTACCCGGGCTACATCGCCTCGGAGATGAACGAGAAGGTCGCCCAGTCCGCGCCGATGATGGTCTCGACCGAGAAGGGCGTGAAGTCGATGGTGAAGGCCATCGAGAAGGAGGTCGCGGACGCGTGCGTGCCCGCGCTGCCCTGGGCCCCGCTGTCGGTCGTGATGAAACACGCGCCATTGCCGGTGCTCAAGCGGCTGATGTAGGTCGGCTGGGGGCATAGCGCCCAGAACGCCGCGGCGGCACCACGTACACCGACGGAGGGAAGTCGGTCATCCTTGCGTTCGCTGAGCGTGCAGCCCACCGTGGGCGGGGACTTCACTCCGTCCGTGTACGCCGGATCGGCAGCGTCACACCGCCGCCAGTCGGCGTGCGCACCCTGCCGTCGATGCAAGGGCGATGGCTACAACCCGACGGGGGCTCTCGGCGCGCCACTGATCACGAGCCCCAGGCTCCGAGGATGCGGAACTCGTTTCCGTCCGGGTCGGCGAACTCGCCGCCTCCGTCGACGGCCGCGAGGCGGGTCGCCCCAAGCGATGTCAGCCTCGCGATCTCGGTCTCGAGGTCGTCGGCGGCTAGGTCGAACCGTTGGCGGTTCCGCCCTTGCTTGGCAGCGACAGGCGGCCCTCCCCATGCGAGTTTGGTGCCACCGGCCGGCGACTGGATCGCGGTTTCCTGGTCCTGATTCCACACCAGCGGCCATTGGAGAACCTCGTGCCAAAAGACCCCGACCGCTCGAGAACCGTCGCAGGCGACCTCGCCGAGTGGACCGCAGCCGGCGAGGAAGCCGTTACCGGCCTCGATCACGCAGAATTCGTTGTCACCTGGATCGCTCAGCACGACGTGCCCCTCCTCGGGTAACTGACCAACATCGAGGTGTCGTCCGCCGAGGCTCAAGGCCGTCTCGACCGCGGCGCGCTGACCCTCCGGACTGGCGCTGGTGAGGTGCAGATGCAGCCGGTTGGGCCCGACCTTCTGGGTAGACCCCGTCACGAAGCGCAGCCCCGCCTGCCGCTCGTCCCCCGGGAGCAGCACGCTGTCGCCCTCGTCGACGACCGCTCGTCCGAGCAGCTCGGCCCAGAACCGGGCCACCGCTGTCGGCTCTCGAGCGGCGAAGGCAACTGCTACGAGACGTGTTGGCACCCCTGCACGCTAGTCGCGACTCGGCGAGCGGGCACCTGGCTTCATGCCGGCCGGCTGCCCCACGGCGGTCTCGCACCGATCCGCTGTGATTCGAACGCCTCGAGCCCGCGTCATACCGCCGCGATCGCGACGCCCCAGGTGGCGCGAGTTCCGACGCCCGGAGTCGCACCCCCCGGCGCTGGATAGCACCAGCGGTGGTTCATACTTTGAACGTGCCAGCGTCGTCAGAGGCTGGCCTCGCGGACGTGGTGTAGTTGCAGCACGCTTCCCTTCCAGGGAAGGGGTCGAGGTTCAAATCCTCGCGTCCGCTCCATCCTCCTCATCGCCGCGACGGAGCAGCCGGTGCCTCACCGGTAGGTGAGGTGCTCGCCCTCGAGGTGCGGGTGCTCGTTGAACGTGAGCAGGCGGGCGCCGGTGGAGCCGACGACGACGCGGCTGACCGAGGAGTTCACGATCACGGTGTTGAACCGCTGCCAGAGCCGAGCGGCCGCGGCCGCGTCGGCGTCGGGATCGACCAACGCCGCGCCGGCGACCGCGATCGGGCCGCCCGAGCTGACCACGACGACGGTGCCGCCGGGACCGGCGCCGTCGTCGCTCGCTCGAGTGCGCCTCGCACCCGCGTACCGAAGTCGGCGTAGGACTCGGTGAATCCCCCGGTGTCCCCGGCCATCCAGGCTGCCGTGGCGTGCTCGAAGACCCGTTGGAACGCGCGGCGGTCGGTGACATCGACCTCCGGATGCGCCGCGCCCGCGCGGATGAAGTCGAAGTCGAACTCGTCCCAGCCCGGGTCGACCACCGGCTCGACCTGGTCCCATCCCGCCGCCGAAACCATCGCCGCCGCGGTGTCGCGCTGCCGACTCAGCTCGCCGTGTATCACCGCCGTCGGGGTCACGCCGCGCTCCGCCAGCCACGCGCCGAGCAGTCGGCCCTGGGCCCAGCCGGTCTCCGAGAGCACGTCGTAGTCGTCGGCGCCGAACGACGCCTGGCCGTGCCGGACCAGGAGGACGAGCCCCATCAGCGGGCCATCAGATCAGCGACCGGCAGCGGGTCTCGAGGTAGCCGACCGCCGGCCCGAAGACGGCGTAGGCCTCGTTGGTGGTCTGCTGGTGGAAGTAGCGGTACCAGATCTGCTGGGCGATCACCGCGAGCCGGAACAGCCCGAAGACCTCGTAGAACCGCCACTGCTCGGGCGTGACCGAGAACCCCATCCGGTCGCAGTAGTGCGCGACCACCTGCTCACGGGTCCACATGCCCGGCGTCGTCGTCGGCTGGCGACGGAACATCTGGAAGAACTCGTCGTCACCGGGCTCGACCCAATAGGACAGGGTGCCGCCGAGGTCCATCAAGCGGATCCCCGACCGTGGCCATCTCCCAGTCGAGCACCCCGACCACCCGCGGTACCGCATTGTTGGGAAGGCCGTCGGCGTCGAGCACCATGTTGTCGAAGCGGAAGTCGTTGTGGATCATCCGCTGCCCGACGTCGCGCGGCTTGTGCGCCTCCAGCCAGGCGATCACGTCGCTCCAGTCGCCGGTGTCGTCGGTGCGTGCGTTCTCGAACCGCTTGGTCCAGCCACCGAGCTGCCGGTCGACGTACCCGTCCCCCTTGCCGAGCGCCGCGAGCGCGGGCGAGGCCGACACGTCGACCGAGTGCAGCGCGATGAGTACGTCGAACGCGTTCTCGCACAGCTGCGAGACCTGCTCGGGCGGCAGCTCGAACGGCAGGTCGCGACGCGGGATCAGGCCCTCGACCTTCTCCATCACGTAGAAGTCCGAGCCGATCAGCGACTCGTCGGTGCAGTGGCCGACCATCGTGGCGACGTACGGGAACAGCGGGCGCAGCTCGTCCTGGATCAGGAACTCACGCCCCATGTCATGGGCGCCCTTCGCCTTCACCCCCGCCGGCGGCCGACGCAGGATCAGGTCCCGGGCTGGATAGCGCAGCTGGTAGGTGAGGTTGGAGGCGCCTCCGGGGAACTGGGTCACCTCCGGCGTGCCCACCAGGTCATCGACGAACGCGGTCGCGTTCTCGCGCAGCCAGGCAGCGACCGCCTCGACGTCGAAGGAGTCCTCGTCGCGGACCGGCCTGCTCTCGTCGGTCATCGGTCATCCCTCCTTGTCGAGGCTGTCGAGCCGGGCCGCCTGGGCCCGCATCACCTGGTCGTACGTCGCCCGGTCGTTGACCTTCAGCGCGTAGGCGTCGCGCGCGGGCCGGTCGGGGACGATCAGCTCATCGCCGCGGTCCAGCCCCTCCAGCACCGCGGCCGCGATGTCCTCGGCGGTGATCGGCGAGCTCTCCACCAGGCTGGCGATCACCTTGCCGAGCGTCTCGTCGCGGCCCTGCATCGAGCTCATCAGGTTGGTCTTGAAGTACGACGGGCAGATGGCGTGCGCCGTGACGCCGTACGCCGCCAGCTCGTGGCCGGTGGTCTCGGTCAGCGCGACCACCGCGGCCTTCACCGCGTTGTAGGAGGCCATCCCCGCGGGGTGCACGAGGCCGGCCAGCGAGGCGGTGTTGACGATCCTGCCGCTGCGCTGCCGCTTGAACATCGGCACGAACGTGGCGGTGCCGCGGACCACGCCGAACAGGTTGATCTCGGTGATCCACCGCCACTCCTCGATGGTGGCGACGTCGAGCCGGCCGCCGCCGGCGACGCCCGCGTTGTTGACCAGGACGTCGAGGCCGCCCCAGGTGCGCTCGACGTGCGCGAGCGCGGCGGCCCAGTCGTCGTCGCTGGTGATGTCGAGGGTGAGGTCGGCGCCGGCCAGGTCGGTGCGCAGCACCTCGTCGCCGCGGGCCTCGAACGCCGTGGCCAGCGCGGCGCCGAGCCCGGAGGCGGCGCCGGTGATCAGCACCCGGCTCATCGCGAGGCTCCGTACTTGCCGAGCTCGAGCCGGGCCACCATCCCGCGGTGCACCTCGTCGGGGCCGTCGGCGAGCCGCAGCGCCCGGGCCGCGGTCCACGCACCCGCCAGCGGGAAGTCGTCGGACAGCCCGGCGCCGCCGTGGATCTGGATCGCCATGTCGATCACCTGCTGAGCCATGTTGGGGGCAGCGACCTTGATCTGGGAGACCTCGGACAACGCGTTCAGCGGGCCGCCCACGTCGAGCTTCCAGGCCGCGTTGAGCACCAGCAGCCGGGTCTGGTCGATCGCGATCCGGGCGTCCGCGATCCGCTCCCGGTTGCCGCCGAGGTTGGCGATCGGCTTGCCGAACGCGGTGCGCTCGAGCGCCCGCGTGCAGGCCTTCTCCAGCGCCAGCTCGGCCAGCCCGATCAGCCGCATGCAGTGGTGCACCCGGCCCGGGCCGAGCCGGCCCTGGGCGATCGCGAAGGCCTCGCCGGGCCCGCTGATGATGTTGCCGACCGGAACCCGCACGTCGGTGAAGGACACCTCACCGTGGCCGAGCGGCTCGTCGTACATCCCCATCGTGCTGAGCAGCCGCTCGACCTTCACGCCGGGGGTGTCCATCGGCACGAGCACCATCGAGTGCCGGTGGTGCCGATCGGCGCTCTGCTGGTTGTCAGGGAGGTCGCTCAGCCCCATGAAGACCAGGATCTTGCAGTCGGGATGGCCGACGCCGGTGGACCACCACTTGCGTCCGTTGATGACCACCTCGTCGCCGTCGACGATCGCGGTGGCCTCCATGTTGGTGGCGTCGGAGGACGCGACGCCCGGCTCGGTCATCGTGAACGCCGAGCGGATCCGGCCCTCGAGCAGCGGCTCCAGCCACTCGCGGCGCTGCTCCTCGCTGCCGTAGCGGAGCAGCACCTCCATGTTGCCGGTGTCGGGCGCGTTGCAGTTCAGCACCAGCGGCGCGAGGTGCGAGCGGCCGGTCAGCTCGGCGATCGGCGCATAGTCGACGTTGGTCAGGCCGGTGCCGCCGTCGGTGCCGAACCGGGCGGCGTACTCACCGGCGTGCTCGGAGGGCAGGAAGAGGTTCCAGAGACCCCGCTCGCGGGCCTTGACCTTGAGCTCCTCGATCACCGGAAGCGGCTGCCACGGGTCTCCGGTGCGGCGGCGCTCGGCGAGGTCGGCGTGGTAGCCGGGCTCGACCGGGTCGATCTCCTCGGCGATGAAGCCGCGGACCCGCTCGGTCAGGTCGGCGGCGCGTGCTGACGGTGCGAAGTCCACCCCGCGACCCTAGTGGGAGGATCTGCACGTGTTCCGTGCGTCCATCCTGCTCGTCGCGGCCCTGGTCGCAGTCGGCTGCTCCGACGCCGAGCCCGACTCCCCGTCCGACGGCCCGTCCGACGCCGGCCGGGCTCAGGTCGAGCGGCAGATCGCGGACCTGTACGCCGGCGACGACCCCACCGACGAGGACGCCGAGTCGGGCGCCTGCTTCGCCGAGGAGCTGCTCGACCGCGCCGGCGTACCGCAGCTGCAGGACGCGGGGATCATCACGGACTCCGGCGAGGTGGCGACCGAGCTGCCCGCCTTCGACGTGGAGACCGCGCGGCTGTGGGTGGACGCGCAGTTCGCGTGCGTCGACTACGTCGAGCAGTCGACCCGGGCGCTGCTCGCGCAGACCAGGGGCCGGCTCGACCCGGAGGCGTACGCCGGCTGCCTGCGGGCCGCGCTCACCGACGAGGAGCTCCGCGCCGCCGTCGAGGCGACGCTGACCGGCGCCTGGGAGGCGCCCGAGGTCAACCAGCTCGCCAACGCCCAGGCCGACTGCCGAGATCAGGCCGCCGTCGAGCAGTAGCTAGGCCGCGACCGCCATCACCACGCGGGCCCGGTCGACCGGGTCGGCCCAGGCCCGGGCGGTGCGCAGCAGCCTGATCAGCGACCAGCACAGGAACGGCACCGCGACCACGAGGCTGTACTTCCAGTCATCGACCCGGGCCATCCCGGAGAACACCAGCCCGGTCAGCGTGGTGGTGATCGCCAGCCGGGTCGAGTAGCCGACCATCGTCAGCGGCGGGGCCGGGGTGGCTCGCGCGGAGCGCAGGTCGACGGCGTACGGCCGTTGAGCCGACCAGCGCAGGGCCCCGCCACCACCTGGACGGTGACCACCACCTGCGTGCACAACAGCGCCATCAGCTCCGCGGGCGACGGCACCCCGGCACGGGTCGCGGCCAGGGCGATCGTGAGCATCGAGGCCGCAAACAGGAACTCGGCGAGCACGTAGGCGCGGGCCGCGAACACCGCGCCCGGCGCGATCGGCAGGCTCTCCCGCCACAGCGCCCCCCTGGCGTCGAGGCACCAGGCGTTCACGCCGTACAGCAGGGCTCCGCCGGAGGCGACCAGGCCCGGGAGCACGGTCAGCGAGCCCCACGGCAGGTTGCCGAGCACCGCCACCAACCCCGGCCCGATGGCGAGGACGGCCAGCCCGCGCCGCATGGGTACGGCGCGCCAGACCGAGGCGCGGTCGGCGCGGACCAGGGCGCCGAGCGCTGAGCGCGGCATCGGCCGGGCGGCATGGGTACCGGTCTCGACGCGGAGCTCGTCGCGCGGGCTGCGGCGGGCGGCCAGGTGGGCGGGTACGGCGCCGAGGGCGACGGCGACCACCAGCAGGAGGACCACGGCGAGCAGAGTGAGCGCCCAGCGCCACGACCAGTCGCTCAGCATGCCGACCACGACGGGGGTGGTGGGGATCCGGTCCAGCAGCGGCACCAGGCGGCCGTCCATCTGCAGGGCCAGTGCGGCACCGAGCACGACCACCGCCACCAGCCGCACCGCGGCGATGCCGTGCGCCATCCGACGCACGCCCTCCAGCGACCAGGCCACCACCTGCGCGACCGCGGTGGCGGCGAACAGCCAGAGCACCAGCACGATCTGCGCCGGCGCGAGCAAGCCCGGCCCCAGGCCGTACGCCGTCGCACCGAGCAGCGTCCAGGCCTGCAGCAGCCAGGCGATGTTGAGCGGCGCCAGCAGCAACGCGCCGAGGTGGTCGGTCGTCGGGCTGACCGGGTGGATCTGCGCCGGGTCCCGAGCGAGCAGCTCGCGGCCGCCCCCCGACGCCACCGCCGAGATCCCCGCCAGCAGCAGGAACGCGGCCATCGCGGACGGGAGCAGCAGGATGAGCTCGAAGGCCCGGCCGTCGCCCGCCCCGGCCCCCGGCATCAGCGCCGGCACGATCGCGACCGCGAGGGTGATCAGCAGGAACGTCGCGGCCACCCAGGGACCGCCCCGGTGCCGGCGTACCTGCAGCGCACGGAACCAGAGCAGGTGCCGGACATCGGCGACGGCGAGGCGGGCGTCGCTCGGCCAGCTAGTCGAGGAGGCCGCGGTAGGCACGGGCGCCCTCCTCGCCGGTCATCCGGTCGGCGGCGACGGTGGCCACCCGAGAGCCGCCCCGCAGCACGCTCACCGTGGTGCAGGTCTCGACCGCGAGCTCGCGCAGGTGGGTGGACAGCAGCACACAAGCGCCCCGGGCGCGGGCATCGGCGATCACCTCGAACGTCGCCTCGACGCCGATCGGGTCCACACCGTCGAACGGCTCGTCGAGCAGGAGTACGGCGGGGCGGTGCAGCGCCGCCAGCACGACCGACAGCCGCCGACCCATCCCGTGGCTGAAGCCGGCCGTCACCCGATGGGCCGCATCGCCGAGCTCGAACCGCTCCAGCAGCGCGCGCCCGCGCTCCTCCCAGTCGGTCAGTCGGCGCAGCCGCGCCGCCAGCTGCAGGTGCTCCCACGGCGTCGCCCGCGGCACCAGGCCACCGACGTCGGGGCAGTAGCCCACCTCGCGCTTGGCCCGGAGCGGGTCCCGGCGGACGTCGTACCCCGCGAGCGTGACGCTGCCGGCCGTCGGCGGCACCACCCCGGCGAGCACCCGCATGGTCGTCGACTTGCCCGCGCCGTTGCGCCCGAGCAGCGCCGTCGCCTCGCCGGCGTACGCCCTCAGGTCGACTCCCGTTACCGCCTCCACCTCGCCGAACCGCACGTGCAATCCGCGCACGTCGACGACCGGTGGAGGACCCTCCCCGTCCCTCACGCACCCGATTCTCGCCGACCCGGCGCAAACTCACGTGAAAACGCGCTGACCCGTCGCAAAGTTTGCGACGGGTCAGCGAGGTGGGTCAGGCAGGGAAGCCCTCGCCGTTGGCGGCCAGGTCCCGGAGGTACTGCGTGGGGCGGAACCGGTCGCCGTACTTGTCGGCCAGCTCGTCGGCACGGGCCACGAACGCGGCCAGGCCGAGCTCGCTGGTTTCCGCGTTCTCGTAGCCGGTCATGAACTGCGCGGCACCACCGGTCATCGGCGGGAAGCCGATGCCCATGATCGAGCCGATGTTGGCCGCAGCGGCCGACTCGATCACGCCCTCCTCGAAGCACTTCGCGGTCTCGAGGGCCTCGGCGAACAGCATCCGGTCCTTGATGTCCTGGAACGGCACCTGCTCGTCCGCGATCGGGAACAGGTCGGCGAGCCCCGACCAGATCGAGCCGCGCTTGCCGGCCTCGTCGTAGTCGTAGAAGCCCGCGCCGCGCAGGCGACCGGCGCGGCCGGCCTCGAGCATCTTGTCGACGACGGCGCTGCCGGGGTGTCCGGCGTACGCCGAACCCTCCCGCTCGGCCGCCTCCTTGGTCGCCTTGGCGATCTTGGCCATCAGCTCGAGGTTGAGCTCGTCGGAGAGCTGCAGCACCGGCGCCGGGTAGCCGGCCTGGCTGGTGGCCCGCTCGATGCTCCAGGGCTGCACGCCCTCGGCGAGCATCGCCATCCCCTCGTTGACCATGTAGCCGATCACCCGCGAGGTGTAGAAGCCGCGGCTGTCGTTGACCACGATCGGGGTCTTCCGGATCTGCTGGACCACGTCGTAGGCCTTGGCCAGCGCCTCGTCGGAAGTCGCCTTGCCCTTGATGATCTCGACCAGCGGCATCTTGTCGACCGGACTGAAGAAGTGCAGGCCGATGAAGTCGGCCGGCCGGTCGACGCCGTCGGCCAGCTCGGTGATCGGCAGCGTCGAGGTGTTGGAGCAGAGCAGCGCGTCCTTGTTGACGTACGGCGCGATCTCGGCGAACACCTTGTGCTTGAGGGAGGGGTCCTCGAAGACCGCCTCGATCACCAGGTCGCAGCCGGCGAGATCGGCCGGGTCGGCGGTGGCCGTGATCCGGCCGAGCAGCTCGGCCTTCTTGTCCTCGGTGCTCTTGCCGCGGCTGATCGCCTTGTCGAGCAGCCCCTCGGAGTAGGCCTTGCCCTTCTCGGCGTTGGCCTGCTCGACGTCCTTGAGCACGACCTCCATCCCGGCGCGGGCACAGACGTAGGCGATGCCGGCGCCCATCATCCCGGCGCCGAGCACACCGACCTTGGTGCCCTTCCAGGGCTCGATGCCCTGCGGACGCAACGAGCCGGAGTTGATCGCCTGAAGGTCGAAGAAGAACGCCTGGATCATGTTCTTCGAGCCCTGGTTGACGATCAGGTTCGTCAGGTAGCGCGACTCGATCCGCGAGGCGGTGTCGAAGTCGGTGCTGGCACCCTCGACCGCCGCGCTCAGGATCGCGCGGGCGGCCGGGTAGACGGCGCCCTTCGTCTGCTTGCGCAGCAGCGCGGGGAACGCCGGGAGGAACGCCGCCAGCGACGGCGACTTCGGGGTGCCACCGGGCATCTTGTAGCCGGGCGCGTCCCACGGGTTCTGCACGGAGTCCGGATTGGCCTTGATCCACGCCTTGGCCGCCGGGATCAGCTCCTCGCGGGTCGTGACGAGCTCGTCGACCAGGCCCTTCTCCTTGGCCTGGGCCGGCTTGAACTGGGTGCCCTGAAGGAGCACGTCCATCAGCGCGGGCTGCAGGCCGAGCAGCCGCACGGTGCGGGTGACGCCGCCGCCGCCGGGCAGCAGCCCGAGCGAGGCCTCGGGCAGGCCGATCGAGACGGAGTTGTCATCGACGATCACCCGGTGGTTGCAGGCCAGCGTGATCTCGTAGCCACCGCCGAGCGCGGCGCCGTTGATCGCGGCGACGACCGGGCGCGGGTACTGCTCGAGGCGACGCAGGCCGGACTTGACCCGCTCGGCCAGGTCGAAGATCTGGGCCGCGTCGTCCTTGGTCGCCTGGACCATGTTCTTGAGGTTGCCGCCGGCGAAGAACGTCTTCTTCGCGCTGGCGACGACGACGCCCATGACGTCGTCGACCTCGTCGTAGAGCCGCTCGACGGCGGTCTGCATCGACTCGATGTAGAGCTCGTTCATGGTGTTCGCGCTGGCCGTGGGGTCGTCGAGGGTGAGGGTGACGATGCCGTCCTCGTCCCGCTCGTAGCGCACGGCGGTCTCAGTCGTGGTGCTCATGGGAATCCTTTGCGAGTGGAGGGGGAGGCTCAGACGAGCTCGACGATGGTGGCGATGCCCATGCCGCCGCCGACGCACAGCGTGGCCAGGCCGCGCTTGAGGTCGCGCCGCTCGAGCTCGTCGATCAGGGTGCCGAGGATGATCGCGCCGGTGGCACCCAGCGGGTGGCCCATCGCGATCGCGCCACCGTTGACGTTGGTGATCTCGTGGCTGATGTCGAGGTCGCGCATGAACCGCATCGCGACCGCGGCGAAGGCCTCGTTGATCTCGAAGAGGTCGATGTCCTTGACCTCCAGGCCGGCCCGGGCCAATGCCTTGCGCGCCGCCGGGGCGGGGCCGGTGAGCATGATCGTCGGGTCGGCGCCCGAGACGGCGGCCGAGACGATCCGGGCCTTCGGGGTGAGCCCGAGGTCGGTCCCGACCTGCTCGGAGCCGATCGCCACCAGCGCGGCACCGTCGACGATGCCGGAGGAGTTGCCGGCGTGGTGGACGTGGTTGATCTTCTCGACCCAGTGGTACTTCTCGAGCGCCACGTCGTCGAAGCCGGCGTCGGCGCCGATGCCGGCGAAGCTCGGCTTGAGGCCGGCCAGCCCCTCGACGCTGGTGTCGGGACGGATCGTCTCGTCGTGGTCGAGCACGGTCAGCCCGTTGATGTCCTTCACCGGCACGATGCAGTCGGTGTAGTAGCCGTTGGCCCACGCCTTGGCGGCGCGGTGGTGCGACTCGGCGGCGTAGGCGTCGACGTCCTCACGCGACCAGCCCTCGAGAGTGGCGATCAGGTCGGCGCCGATGCCCTGCGGCACGAAGCCGGTGGCCAGCGCGGTGGCGGGGTCGGAGGCCCAGGCGCCACCGTCGGAGCCCATGGCCACCCGGCTCATCGACTCCACGCCGCCGGCGAGGATCAGGTCCTCGAAGCCGCCGCGGATGCGGGACGCGGCCTGGTTGACCGCCTCGAGCCCGGAGGCGCAGAAACGGTTGAGCTGGACGCCGGCCACGGTCTCGGGGAGATCCGCCTTGAGCGCGGCGGTCTTGGCGATGTCGCCACCCTGGTCGCCGACCGGGGAGACCACGCCGAGGACGACGTCGTCGACCCGGTTGGTGTCGAGGCTGGGGTTGCGGACCTGGATCTCCTTGAGGAGCCCCACGGTCAGGTCAACCGGCTTCACCTCGTGCAGCGAGCCCGCCGCCTTGCCCCTGCCTCGCGGCGTACGGATGTGGTCGTACACGAATGCTTCTGCCATGGCCGTCCTCAGATCTCGGGTGTGGCTGGTTGCGCCTCGTCGATTGTGACACTAATACTGTCACTGTCGTCAAGGTGTTCGAAGTGTGGGGAGTCACATGGCAGCCGAAGTGATCAGCCCGGGTCCCGGCCCGGACCTGCTGACCCTCGACGAGCTCACCACCCGGGTCGGGATGAGCGTGCGCAACGTGCGCTTCTACACGACCAAGGGTCTGGTGCCGCCGCCGATCCGGCACGGGCGCTCCGGCTACTACTCCCCCGACCACGTGGCCCGGCTCGAGCTCGTGCTGGAGCTGCAGAGCCATGGCTTCACGCTGTCCGCGATCGAGCGGTACGTCGCCGGCATCCCCGCCGATGCCACTCCCGAGGACATCGCGCTGCGGCGCACCATGCTCGCGCCGTGGCAGGCCGACCGGCCCGTCGAGATGTCCCGAGCCGACCTCGAACGTCGCGTCGACCGTCAGCTCACCGACTCGGACCTCGAGACCCTCGCCGCGCTGGGCATCGTCTCCGCGACCGGCGGCGACCGGTACCAGGTGGCGGTCTCCCAGGTCTCGATCGGGCTCGGCCTGCTCGATCTCGGGTTCCCGCTCGAAGCGGCCCGCGCGGCCGCGGACGTCTACACCCAGCACGGCCACGACATCGCCCGGGAGCTCTACGACGTGTTCCGGAGGATGGTGTGGCCGGTCTACCAGGAGTCCGGCGCATCCCCCGAGACGATCCAGGGAGTCGTCGAGCGGCTCAAGCCGTTGTCGATCGCCAGCCTGGTGTCGGCCTACGAAGCCGGCATGGACCAGACCCGCCGCGAGAACATCGCGGCGCGGACGAACGGCTAGCGGCCGGAGCTGAACGACGCGGCGCTGTGGCCGCCCGAACGCCGTGGCTGACCGCCACCGCCACCGCCACCGGAGCGACGGGGCTTGCCGCCCGAGCGTGCCTTCGGCTGGCCCGAACGCTGGCCCGAACGCTGGCCCGAGCCGGAGCCGGAGCCCGCGGGCCGACGCCGACGCTGCCCGCCGCCGCCACCGCCACCATTGCCGCCGCCGGACGCACCGGCCGGGGCGACCAGACCGCCGGGAAGCTCGCGCTTGCCGGGGGCGAGCGTGGTCAGCATGGGGTGCGCCGGGCCGTCGATCCGAGTGGTCAGCGGCTTGATGCCGGCCGCCCGGGTCAGCGTCTGCACGTCGCGGCGCTGGTCATCGGTCATCAACGTGATGACCGTGCCGGCGGCGCCGGCTCGCGCCGTACGACCGGAGCGGTGCAGGTAGGCCTTGTGCTCGGTCGGCGGGTCCGCGTGGACCACCAGCGCGACGTCGTCGACGTGAATGCCACGCGCGGCGATGTCGGTGGCGACCAACGTGGTCGCCTCACCGGAGTGGAACGACGCCATGTTGCGGGTGCGGGCACCCTGGCTGAGGTTGCCGTGCAGGTCGACCGTCGGGATGCCGCTCTTGTTGAGCTGGCGGGCCAGCGCCTTGGCGCCGTGCTTGGTGCGGGTGAACATGACGGTACGACCGGGAGCGCTGGCGAGGTCGACCAGCACCGGCACCCGCTGCTCGCGGCTGATGTGCAGCACGTGGTGGTCCATCTTGGCGACCGGCGACTGCGCCGAGTCGGCCTCGTGGACCGCGGGCTTGGTCAGGTACCTCTTGACGATCACGTCGATCGCGCGGTCCAGCGTCGCGGAGAACAGCATCCGCTGGCCCTGCTGGGGGGTCCGGTCGAGGATCCGCTTCACGGCGGGCAGGAAGCCGAGGTCGGCCATGTGGTCCGCCTCGTCGAGCACGGTCACCTCGACCGAGCCGAGCGAGCAGTGACCCTGGCCGATCAGGTCCTCGAGGCGGCCGGGGCAGGCGAGCACGATGTCGGCGCCGCGGCGCAGTCCCTGCACCTGCGGGTTCTGGCCGACGCCACCGAAGACGGTCTGGGTGGTCAGGCCGGCGGCCTGGGCCAGGGGCGCGAGCGCCTCGTTGATCTGGCCGACGAGCTCACGCGTGGGGGCCAGGATCAGCGCCCGGGGCGACTTCGGCGCCGCGCGGCGACCAGACTGCGAGAGCCGGGCCACGATCGGCAGCAGGAAGGCGTAGGTCTTGCCGGAGCCGGTCCGACCGCGGCCGAGCACGTCCCGACCGGACAAGGCGTCCGGGAGAGTCGCGGCCTGGATCGGGGTGGGCTGGTCGATGCCGCGGGCCTTGAGGAGCGCGACGAGGTCGGAGGGCACGCCGAGGTCGGCGAACGAAGCAGTGGAGGTCAAGGGAATGTCACTAACGTTGGTGTGTCTCACCAAGCCGTCCCGTCGGCGACGGGGAAGAAAGCATGTGCCTCACGAAGTGAGGGGCGCTAGGCGCCGAAGCCCGAGGTAAGACTGAGCGGGCTGTTGAGAAGACCCTACTGGTCTGTAGGCCCGACCGCCCAATCCCTAAGGTGTGTTTGTGCCCACTGTTCTCGTCACCGGCGCCACCGGCTTCGTCGGTCGGCGGCTGGTTCCGGTCCTGCTCGAGGCGGGCCACACGGTCCGCGCCATGACCCGGCGACCGGAGGACTACGACGGCCCGGGCGACCCGGTGTTCGGCGACGTGCACGATCCCGACTCCCTGGCGGAGGCGGTGGCCGGGGTCGACGTGGCGGTCTATCTGGTCCACTCACTCGACGACGACGACTTCGAGCGCAAGGACGCCGACGCGGCGCGGGCGTTCGGGGCCGCGGCAGCGGCCGGCGGGGTCCGGCAGATCGTCTACCTCGGCGGGCTCGGCTCGGAGGACGCCGACCTCTCGGCCCACCTGCGATCCCGTCGCGAGGTCGAGCAGCTGCTCGGCGAGGCGGGCGTGCCGGTCACGGTGCTGCGTGCGGCGATCGTGGTCGGCGCCGGCGGCATCTCCTGGGAGATCACCCGCCAGCTGGTGAAGAAGCTGCCGGGGATGGTGGTGCCGAAGTGGGTCTCGACGCTGAGCCAGCCGATCGGCGTGGACGACGTGGTCAGCTACCTCGACGGCGTGATCGACAACGACGCGGCGCTGGGCAAGATCTTCGAGGTCGGCGGCCCCGACCAGCTGACCTATCTGGAGATGCTGCAGCAGGCGTCGGAGGTCATGCACGGCCGCCGGCTGCCGATCCTGACCGTGCCGGTACTCACCCCGCAACTGTCGGCGCTGTGGATCGGGCTGGTCACCGACGTGGACGCCACGACGGGCCGCAACCTGATCGACTCGATGAGCACCGAGGTCGTGGTCACCGATGACACGATCCGCGACGTCGTCCCGCTCGAGCCGATGTCCTACGCCGAGGCGGTACGCCGCGCGGTCGAGGAGTCAGCCGAACAGCGCGGGTAGGGCGAACAGCATCGTCACCGACCAGGTGACGTGGGTGAGCACCGACGCGGTGATGCCACCGGTGGCTCGGCGCTCAAGGCCGACCACCACACCGAGCAGCAGCGCCGCGAACGCCAGCATCAGGTTGCCGGCCACGGCGGTGGCGGCGGCGTTGGCGAGCGTCGTCCACAGGACCGGGTTCCGCGCGATCGCGTCGTACATCGCGCCGCGGAAGAACATCTCCTCGGCGACACCGTTGACCGCGGTGACCAGGACCAGAAGGGGAAGGGCGCCCTGGTCCGCGTAGTCGAGGATCTTGCTCACTTGCCGTGCCAGCGGCTCGATCTCGCGCACGATCAGGCCGCCGACCACGAACACCGACGCGAGCCCCAGCCCGATCGCCACCGCGCCGAGTCGGGGCGGACCCCAGGGCAGCCGACCCGACGCGAGAGCTCCCGCGATCCAGACGGCCGCCAGGCCGAGGGTCGCGGGGTAGAACCAGTCGCTGCCGGGTTCGACGCGGAGCGAGACGCCCAGCACGACGGCGCCGACGAGGGCGGTCGCGATCACGACCGCCCGTCGCCGGCGCAGGACGCTACTTCTTGTCGTCGCCTCCGGTGAGGCTGTCCTTGACGCCCTCGAGGCCTTCCTTGACCTCACGGGCTCCCTCCTTCACCGAGGACTTCGCCTGGTCGGTCTTGCCCTCGGACTCGAGCTTCTCGTTGTCCGTGACCTTGCCCAGGCCCTCCTTGGCCTTGCCGCCGAGGTCGTCCACCTTGTTGCTGGTCTTGTCGTCGTATCCCATCCTGAACCTCCTGGATCTCGCGGGAGTGCGGATCAGTGAGGTACCCGTTCAGGCAAAGTGCAGCACCCCGTCGTCGATGTCGTCGCGGCGGATCCTGCGAAGGTCGGTGAGGTAGTTCTGCTTGAGCAGCCACGGCTCCCGGTCGCCCTGCTTCGGCATCTGCTCGATCGCGCGCAGCACATAGCCGGAGCTGAAGTCGATGAACGGCCGCTCGGAGACCGACGGGTCGCGCACCGGGACGGCGTACGTCAGGCCGTTCGTGTCCAGATGGTCGATCAGTCGACAGGTGAAGTCGGCGACCAGGTCGGCCTTGAGGGTCCACGAAGCGTTGGTGTAGCCGACGGTGTAGATGAAGTTGGGCAGCCCGGTGAGCATCAGGGCCTTGTAGGACATGGTCTGCGCGAGGTCGACCGTGCGCCCGTCGACCTCGAACTTCACCCCACCGAACGCCAGCACCTTCAACCCGGTGGCGGAGATGACGATGTCGGCCTCGAGCTCGCGCCCCGACGAGAGCCGGATGCCGGTCTCGGTGAACGTCTCGATGGTGTCGGTGGCGATCTCCGCGCTCCCGTCCCGGAGCACCTTGAACAGGTCGCCGTCGGGCACCAGGCAGAGTCGCTGTTCCCACGGGTTGTAGTCGGGCCTGAAGTGCTCGTCGACCGGGAAGCCCTCAGGAAGCGACTTCTTGGTGGCCGCATGGACCAGCCGCTTCGCGAGCTTCGGTCGGCGCCGGGCGAGCTGGTAGGTCGCGATCTGCATCAGCACGCTCTTCCAGCGCACGATCGAGTACGTCGCCCTGTCGGGGAGCCAGCGCAGCAGCCGGGCGAGTGGGTCGCGGCCCGGCGTCGGAAGGATGTACGTCGGCGAGCGCTGCAGCATCGTGACTCCGGCTGCCTCCTTGGCCATCGCCGGCACCAGCGTGACCGCGGTGGCGCCGCTGCCGATCACGACGACCTTCTTGCCGGTGTAGTCGAGATCCTCCGGCCAGTGCTGCGGGTGGATCAGCCGGCCGCGGAACGACGCGGCTCCCGGGAACTCCGGCTCGTAGCCCTGCTCGTAGTCGTAGTAGCCCGAGCATCCCCAGAGCAGACCGGCGGTCATCTGGATGGTCTCGCCCTCGCGGTCGATCGTGACCGTCCAGCGGGCGGTCTCGCTGTCCCAGGAGGCGGCGGTGACCCGGTGGTGGTAGCGGATCATCTCGTCGACCCGGTGCTCGCGGGCGACGGTGCGCAGGTAGTCGAGGATCAGCGGTCCGTCCGCGAGCGCGGTGTCACTCGGCCAGGGCCGCCAGCGGTAGCCGAACGTGAACATGTCGGAGTCCGAGCGGATCCCGGGGTACCGGAACAGGTCCCAGGTGCCGCCGCTGGCGCCGCGGCTCTCCAGGATCGCGACGCGCTTGTCGGGCAGTCGGGTGCGCAGCTGGCAGGCGGCCCCGATCCCCGACAGTCCGGCGCCCACGATCAGGACATCGACGTGCTCGCTCATCGTTTCCCCTTCGGTGATCAGTCGACCTGCACGGCGACGCCGCGGTCGATCAGCCCGTCGACGTCCTTGATGCCCCACGCCTCGAGCACCTCCCGGGTGTGGTGCCCGGCGGCGGGTGACGGAGGGAGGCCGAGCGAGGCCGTCGTACGCGAGAAGCGCGGCGCGGGCGCCGGCTGCATGATGCCGTCCTTCTCGATGAACGTGCCGCGGGCGGCGAGGTGCGGGTGCTGCGCCGCCTGGGACATCGGCAGGATCGGCGCGACGCAGGCGTCGGTGCCGTCGAAGATCTCGCACCACTCGGCCTGGGTCTTGGCGCGGAAGGTCTCGGCGATGAGGGTGCGCAGCTCGTCGGTCTTCTCGGGGTCGTAGCGGTCCGGCGCCGTGTCGGCGATGCCGAGGAGCTCGACGAAGCGGTCGTAGAACTGCGGCTCCAGGGCGCCGAGGCTCATGTGCTCGCCGTCGGCGGTCTCATAGATGTCGTAGTACGGCGCTCCGCCGTCGAGCAGGTTCGCGGCCCGCTCCTCCTTGAACCCGCCACTGGCCACGAACGCCGCGGTCATGGCGTTCAGGTGCGCGGTGCCGTCGACGATCGCGGCGTCGACCACCTGGCCCTGACCGGAGACCTTGGCTTCGAGCAGCGCGGCCAGGATGCCGATCACCAGGTAGGTCGAGCCGCCGCCGAAGTCGCCGACCAGGTTGGTCGGGAACTGCGGCTTCTCCTTCACCTGACCGAGGCCGTGGAGGGTGCCGGTGATCGCGATGTAGTTCATGTCGTGGCCGGCGGCGTGGGCCCAGGGGCCCTCCTGGCCCCAGCCGGTCATCCGCCCGTAGACCAGGCGCGGGTTGCGGGTGTGACAGTCCTCCGGCCCGAACCCGAGACGCTCGGCGACCCCCGGCCGCATCCCCTCGACCAGGACGTCGGCGGACTCGACCAGGTCGAGCAGGGTCTGCACCGCCTCGGGCTCCTTGAGGTTGAGCGCGGCGCTCGGCCGGCCACGGTTGAGCAGGTCGTGCGATCCGCCGGTCAGCAGCTGCCCGCCGGGCCGGTCGACCCGGATCACGTCGGCCCCCAGGTCGGCCAGGATCATGCACGCGTGCGGCCCCGGCCCGATCCCGGCGACCTCGACCACCCTGACGCCCTGCAGTGGTCCGGTGCCCTTGCCCAGCTCGTAGCCCATGGCGGGGATTCTGACAGATCTGCTGTCACGGTGGCAGGGCCTGGTGGAACCGGGGGGCGGTGACCTGTGGTCGGTCTCGGCGAGGAGAAGCGACCACAGGTCACCGCCCCTCGGCACGTCACCCGTCAACAGCAGGGCGCGGATCGTGGTGATCCACAGCCGCCCGACGCCCGGGTGACGCGGAACCATCGTGCGGCTGGAGTGGTCCGCCATGAAGCGGATCCCGGAGGAGCTCCCCCAGGGTCCCTTCACCCGCCCTCAGGCCGACCAGGCAGGGGTGACGCCGCGGATGCTGCGCGGCAGTCGCTTCGTCCGGATCTTTCCGAGGGTGTGGCGACGGGCTACCCACACCATGACTCGCGATGACTGGATCTGCGCCGGGCGACTCGCCCTGCCCGAGCGAGCTCGACTCACGGGCATCACCCAGATCCAGCGCCTCGGGCTGGACTTCGGCCCAGCCTTCCCGCTGCACTTCGTGATCGAGGGCGACCTCCACATCGATATCGACAAGATCTTCCTGCATCGCACGAAGCAGCTCGCCCCGCACGACGACGTCGCGGTCTCGCCCGCGGCGGCGTTCCTCTACTACTGCAGCTACGCGCGCGTGATCGATGCGATCCAGGTCGGCGACTGGCTGCTCTACTGGCGCCACCTGACGATCGAGGAGGTGCGCGACCTCGCCCTGGCGGCGTTGTGGCGCGACGGGGCCCACGAGGCAGTCTGGATCCTCGACCACCTGGACGCAGGAGCGCGTTCGCGCAAGGAATCGGAGACCCGAGCCGTGCTGACGTTTGCTGGCCTGCCCCGGCCCGTCGTCAACCTGGAGCTCGATCTCGCCAACGAGCCCCGGGTGGTCATCGGCGACCTCGTGTACGTCGAATGCGGGCTCGTTCTCGAGTACGAGGGTGAGCACCACCAGACCGACCGGATGCAGTACTCGAGCGACATCGACCGGTTCGAGGTCCTGCGTCGCCATCGGGTGCCCTATCTCCAGATCACCCACGAACGACTCGCACAGCCCCGCCGGCTGGTCCACGACGTACATCGTGAGTTGCTGGGTCGCGGCTACGACGGCCCGGCTCCGGCCTTCGGTGAGCGTTGGCGAACGCTCTTCCGGCCGATCCGGCAGGTCCTCGGCTCGCGGGAGGAGTGGCTGCGCGCGTACGGCCGTGGAGAGGTGAGCTAGTGCCGGTTCCACAACGCTGAACCGACCACAAGTCACCGCCCCGAGCACCCCACTTGCAACTAGTTGCATAGGTACGCCAGACTCCTCCGCATGGCCCTGGAACACGCGCTGCTGGTGGCGCTGAGCGAGCGGCCGGCCTCGGGGCTGGAGCTGGCGAAGCGGTTCAGCCGGTCGATCGGGTTCTTCTGGCACGCCACCCACCAGCAGATCTACCGGGTGCTGGCGCGGATGGACGCCGACGGTTGGGTCCGGGCCACCGAGGTCGCCCAGCAGGGCCGCCCCGACAAGCGGGTCTACGACGTGTCGCCGATCGGCCGCGACGTGCTGGCCGCCTGGCTGGCCGAGCCCACCCGCACCCAGGCGCTGCGCAGCGAGCTCGCGGTCAAGCTGCGCGGGGCGAGCTTCGGCGACCGCGCGGCAGTCCTTGAGGTGGTGCGGGCGAACCTCGCGGACCACCACCTCCGACTCGACCACTACGAACAGCTGATGAAGCGCGACTACCCCGAGCCCGGCGCCCTCGTCGGGCTCGATCTCGACCAGTACCTGGTGCTACGCGGCGGGATCCTCATGGAGGAGACCTGGATCGCGTGGCTCACCGAGTACCTCCATGCCCATCAGGCCCATACAGGCCCATCAGGGAGCCCACCCATGACGCACTACCCCCACCTGCTCTCGCCGATCACGCTCGGCACCCTGGAGCTGCGCAACCGCGTGGTCATGGGCTCGATGCACACCGGCCTCGAGGACAGCCCGCGGCACCTCGACGAGCTCGCGGCGTACTTCGCCGAGCGGGCGCGCGGCGGGGTCGGCCTGATCATCACCGGCGGCTACTCGCCCAACAAGCGGGGCTGGCTCAAGCCGTTCGCCTCCGAGATGAGCACTCGGCTGCAGGCGATGCGACACCGCGACGTCACCGGCGCCGTGCACGACGAGGGCGGCGCGATCGCGATGCAGGTCCTGCACGCAGGTCGCTACGGCTACCACCCGTTCAGTGTCAGCGCGTCCAACAAGAAGAGCCCGATCACGCCGTTCCGGCCCAGCGCCCTGTCGACCAAGGGCGTCGACCGCACCGCCACCGACTTCGCGAAGTCGGTCGCGCTCGCGGTCAAGGCCGGGTACGACGCGGTCGAGATCATGGGGTCCGAGGGCTACCTGATCAACCAGTTCCTCGCCGCCCGCACCAACAACCGGACCGACCAGTGGGGTGGCAGCGCGGCGAACCGGATGCGGTTCCCGCTCGAGATCGTCCGGCGCAGCCGCGAACTCGTGGGCGCCGACTTCCCGATCATCTACCGGATCTCCCTGCTCGACCTGGTCGAGGACGGCCAGACCTGGGACGAGGTCGTCGACCTCGCGCACGGTCTCGAGGAGGCCGGCGTCACGATGCTCAACACCGGCATCGGCTGGCACGAGGCGCGGGTGCCCACGATCATCACCCAGGTCCCCCGCGGCGCCTGGCGCTCGGCGACGGCACGGCTCAAGGCCGAGGTCTCGGTGCCGGTGTGCGCCTCCAACCGGATCAACACCCCCGAGCTGGCCGAGGCGATCCTCGACGCCGGCGAGGCCGACCTGGTCTCGATGGCCCGCCCGCTGCTGGCCGACGCCGAGTTCGTCAACAAGGCCGCCGCCGGGCGGGCGGACGAGATCAACACCTGCATCGCCTGCAACCAGGCCTGCCTGGACCACGTGTTCAAGAACAGGAAGGCCTCCTGCCTGGTCAACCCGCGCGCCTGCCGCGAGACCACGCTGGAGCTCGGTCCGACCCGTCGTACGGCGTCGGTCGCCGTGATCGGCGCCGGCCCGGCAGGGCTCGCCGCCGCGGTCTCCGCGGCCGAGCGGAAGTTCGCGGTCACGCTGTTCGAGAAGGCGCCCGAGGTCGGCGGCCAGTTCCGGCTGGCCATGATGGTGCCCGGCAAGGAGGACTTCGCCGAGACCCTGCGCTACTACACCCGGCGCCTCGAGGTGCTCGGTGTCGACGTCCGGCTCGGCACCGAGGCCACCGACGCGGACCTCGCCGGGTTCGACGAGGTGATCGTCGCGACCGGCGTCACCCCCCGGATCCCCGAGCTCGACGGCATCGACCACCCCAAGGTCGCGACGTACGCCGACGTGCTCGCCGGACGCGTGGTGCCCGGCAAGAAGGTCGCGGTGATCGGCGCCGGCGGGATCGGCGTCGACGTGAGCCACTGGCTCACCCACGACCCGCGGGACACCACCGAGGACTGGATGGCGCACTGGGGCGTCGGCGACCCGACGCTGCACCCGGGTGGGCTGGCCGAGCGCAAGCCGCGAACGCCGGTCCGCGAGGTGACGCTCGTGCAGCGCAAGACCACCCCGATCGGGGTCGACCTCGGCAAGACCTCCGGCTGGGCGCACCGCGCCGTGCTGAAGCAGGCCGGCGTCCAGCAGGTCAGCGGGGCGGCGTACGTCCGGGTCGACGACGCCGGGCTGCACCTCACCGTCGACGGCGTGCCGCGGGTGCTGGAGGTCGACCACGTCGTGGTGTGCGCCGGCCAGGAGTCGGTCCGCGACCTCGAGGGCGAGGGCCGGCATGTCATCGGTGGCGCCGACCTGGCCGCCGAGCTGGACGCCAAGCGGGCGATCGAGCAGGGCACCAGACTCGTCGCCTCCCTTTAGGGAACCGCGGGGTCAATTCTCAGGATGCCAACGGAGACTGAAGCCATGCTCCAGTTCCGCTTCGCCGCCGAGACCGACACCGGCCTGGTGCGCGACAACAACGAGGACTCGGCGTTCGCGGGACCGTACCTGCTCGCGGTAGCGGACGGGGTCGGTGGCGCGGCTGCGGGCGAGGTCGCCTCGGCCACCACGACGTACGTCGTCAGCGCGACCGCGCTGGCCCATCCGGGCACCCACCCGCTGAGCCTGCTGCAGCACGCGATCGAGGACGCCCGCAGCCAGGTGCAGGCCGGCGTCGAGGCACTGCCCGCGCGCCGGGGGATGGCGACCACGCTCACCGCGGTGCTCACCGACGGGCACCGGTTCGGGCTCGCTCACGTCGGCGACTCCCGCGCCTACCTGCTCCGCGACGGCGGGCTGACCCCACTCAGCACCGACCACACGCTGGTGCAGGCGATGCTCGACACCGGCCGACTCTCCGCCGAGGAGGCGGCCGCTTCGCGGATGCGGCACGTGGTGCTGCAGGCCATCGACGCCGAGTCGAGCCCCACGCCCGACCTGATCTGGCTCGACCTGCGCGCCGGCGACCGGCTGCTGCTGTGCTCCGACGGGCTCAGCGATCTGGTGCCGGACATCGAGATCCTGCGGCTGCTGTCCGCCGAGTCGCGCAGCCTGGCGGCCACCGGCCTGATCAACGCCGCGCTGGACCTCGGCGGACGCGACAACGTCACCTGCGTCGTCGGCGACGTCGTCGACGCGGAGCCCGTGGTGGGCCAGGGCGTGCTGGTCGGTGCCGCGCGTGACCTGACCAATGTGGTGGACCCGGCGCACGTGCAGCCGGTCCGCTCCGCCTGAACCCTCGTTCCTGATCGGTTGTAACGTCGCCAGCGTGATCCGGGACCTCACCGACGCCGAAGCCCGCCGCGCGCTCCCCCTCAAGTGGGGCAGTACCGATCCGGGGGTGCTGCCCGCCTGGGTGGCCGAGCTGGACTACGCGCTGGCGCCACCGATCGTCGACGCACTGCGGGACGCGGTCGAGGCCGGCATCACCGGCTATCCGGCCGACGACGACGGCGGCGAGCTCGGCCTCGCGTACGCCGGGTTCGCGAAGCGGCAGTTCGATCAGGAGGTCGACCCGTCGCACGTCCTGCCCGTGGTCGACGTGACGTCGGGGGTGCGCCTGGTGCTCGACGTGGTCGGTGACCCCGGTCCGATGGTGATGCCGGTGCCGGCGTACGCGCCGCAGCTGGCGATCGCCGAGATCTCCGGCCGCGAGCGGGTCGACCTGGTCGTCGACCCGGACGCGGAGCGAGCCGAGATCGACCTGGACCGGTTGGACGCGTTGTTCGCCGACGGCGCGCGCACGCTGCTGCTCACCCAGCCGCACAACCCCTGGGGTCGGGTCTTCTCCCGCGCCGAGCTCGAGGGGGTCCGGGATGTGGTGCTGCGACACGGCGCCCGGGTGATCGCCGACGAGATCCACGCGCCGCTGGTGCTGCCGGGCGCGAAGCACGTGTCGTACCTGACGATCGAGGGCACCACCGACCACACGGTCGCCGTGGTCTCGGCGTCGAAGGCGTTCAACACCGCGGGGCTGCGATGCGCCCAGATCGTGGCGCCCGACCCCCGGGCCCGCGACCTGATCGCCGGCACCGCGGCGGCGCGCAACGACTCCTGGTCGTCGCTGGGCGTGGCGGCCGCGGTCGCCTCCTACACCTCGTGCGACGACTGGCTGGCCGCGCTGATCGAACGACTGGACGGCCAGCGCCGGCTGCTGGCCGAGCTGCTCGCGACCCACCTGCCGCTCGCCCGGATGCGACCGCTCGAGGCGACGTACCTCGCCTGGATCGACCTGCGCGGCTACGGTCACGCCGACCCGGCGGCGGTCGCGCTCAGCCAGGGCCGGGTTCGGGTGGCGCCCGGACACGCCTACCACCCGGGTCTCGAGGGCCACATCCGGCTCAACATCGCGACCTCGCCGGAGCGGCTGACCGAGGCCATCCACCGACTCGCCACCGCGCTGACGCCACCGGCCGCCTAAGGTTCTGCCCGTGAACATCACCGTGATCGGCTGCGGCTACCTGGGCGCGACCCACGCGGCGTCCATGGCCGAGCTCGGCCACGACGTGCTCGGCGTGGAGATCGACCCGGACAAGCGGGCCGCGCTCGCCGAGGGACGGGTGCCGTTCTTCGAACCCGGGCTCGAGGAGCTGCTGGCGCGCCAGGTCGCCGCCGGCCGGCTGCGTTTCACCGACTCCTACGAGGAGGCGGGCGCGTTCGCCGACCTGCACTTCGTGTGCGTCGGGACTCCCCAGCTCGCCTCGAGCATGGGCGCCGACGTCAGCTACGTCGATGCCGCGGTGTCCTCCCTCGCGCCGCACCTCACCCGCCCGTCGTACGTCGTCGGCAAGTCGACCGTGCCGGTGGGCACCGCCGCGCGGCTGGCCGCCCACCTCGAGGCGGTGGCGCCTGCGGGCCCGGACGCCGAGCTGGTGTGGAACCCCGAGTTCCTGCGCGAGGGCTTCGCGGTCGAGGACACGCTGCGCCCGGACCGGGTCGTCGTGGGCGTCGCCTCGGAGCGGGCCGAGAAGGCGATGCGCGAGTTCTATGCGCCGATCACCGACCTGGGGATCCCGATGGTGGTCACCGACTACGCGACCGCCGAGCTGGTCAAGGTCTCCGCCAACGCGTTCCTCGCCACCAAGATCTCGTTCATCAACGCGGTCGGCGAGGTGTGCGAGGCCGCGGGCGCCGACATCGTCGACCTCGCCGACGCCATCGGCCACGACACCCGGATCGGACGCCGATTCCTCAACGCCGGTGTCGGCTTCGGCGGCGGCTGCCTGCCCAAGGACATCCGCGCGTTCGTGCACCGCGCCGGCGAGCTCGGCGTCGAGGACGCGATGACGTTCCTGCGGCAGGTCGACGACATCAACCTGCGCCAGCGGACCCGAGTCACCCAGATGGCCACGGAGCTAGTCGGCTCGGTCGCGGGAGCCCGGATCTGCGTGTGGGGCGCGGCCTTCAAGCCCGACAGCGATGACGTCCGCGACTCTCCGGCGCTGGCGATCGCCGGCGCACTGCACCTGCGCGGCGCCCACGTCAGCGTCTACGACCCCCAGGCCAACGACACCGCGCGGGTCCGGTTCCCCACGCTCAGCTACGCCGACTCGGCCATCGAGGCCGCTGCGGACGCCGATCTGGTGCTGCACCTGACCGAGTGGAAAGAGTTCCGCAGCATCGACCTCGACGCGGCTCGGTGGCGTGGTCGCCCACAAGCGGCTGCTCGACGGCCGCAACAAGCTCGACCTCGACGCCTGGCGCTCCGCGGGCTGGGAGGCCCGCGGGATCGGTCGGCGCTAGCGGAGCTCCATCAGTCGGCTCGGCCGGAACCCTTCGTACGTCGCCGCCACCCGCTCCGGATCGAGCAGGTAGTCGAGGTCGACCTGCCAGGTGTGCCCGGACGGCGTACGCCGCAGCAGGTAGCCGAGGCCGTGAGTGCGGTAGATCGCGCCGCCGGCGGCGCGGACCGCGGCGAGCAGCTGTGCGTCGACGAACTTGCGTACCGAGCGGAAGCCGCCGACCTCGCGGAGCATCGCCCGGTCGACCATCATCGTGCCGCCGGCCACGAACGTGGCGTAGAGCTCGGACCGGTGCCCGCGCCGCACGGTGAGGTCGCGCTCCTCCAGGTAGTGGAACTCCGCCGGCATCCCGACCAGCTCGGCGCCGCTGTAGGCACGGGCGCGCAGCAGGTCGGCGATCGCGTCGGGTGCGTACCAGTCGTCGTCGTCCATCTTGAGGACGACGTCGCCCCCGGCGGCGGCTGCGCGGCGGCGTGCAGGACGTCGCCGAAGATCGCCGACTCGGGCTGCGGGCAGAGCTGGAGCCCGACGT
This sequence comes from uncultured Actinomycetota bacterium, assembly GCA_963827185.1. Taxonomy (GTDB): domain Bacteria; phylum Actinomycetota; class Actinomycetes; order Propionibacteriales; family Nocardioidaceae; genus Nocardioides. Next base: position 455,635 of record CAWGZQ010000006.1, on the reverse strand, counting down.
CCGGGCCGAGCCGTGCGCGCACCGTCGCCTCGTCGGGGGTGAAGCCATGCGGCGCGAGCACCAGTTCGAGCGCCGCCACCCCGCGCTGCCGGGCGACCTGGTCGACGGCGTGCTCGAGCATGTCGGGACGCCGGGTCGCCAGCACGATGCTCACGGCGGGCTGGCTCGCGGCCCCGGCGTACGCGTCGAACGCGGCGCGGCGCAGGACCAGGCTGTGCTCCTCGCGGGCCAACGGATCGTCGAGGTCGACCGGCGCGGTGATCGCGGCGGCCACCTCCGGGCCGAGCTCGGCGGCGGGTGCGTCGACCGCCGTGATGGGTACGCCGGCCAGCGCCAGGCCAGCGACCGCGTGCGCGGTGGCCGGGTCCCAGGACAGCACTCGCACCCCCGCCGCGGCGCGCAGGGATGCGACCAGCCGTTGGGTCGCGCCCGCGCGCAGATCGAGGGTTGCCGCGTCGACCACCGGGTCGGTGATCTCGACGTCGAAGCCGATCGGGTTGAGAACCCGGTGATCGAGCCCGGGGAGCGGTGCGCTGGGGTCGGTTGTCCGGGCACGAACCGACCCCAGCTCCACCGCTCCCCCGGTAGACCGACTGCCGCCCCAGCTCGGCCAGCACCGAGGCCGCGTCGACGTCGGCGCTGAACCGGAGCACGGTGAGCGAGCCACCCGCAGCGGGCCGAACGCGCTGCCGGACCAGCGCGGGCCACTCCCGGCGCGGGACCACGCTGATCGGCGCACCCTCGGCGAGGAAGACCGCGACGGCGTCGGCGCGCAGCCCGTCGGGTACGGCGAGCCCTCGCAGCTCGAGCCGGTCGCGGACCAGTACGGCGACGTGGTCGTGCCGGCCCGGCGTTGCGTCCGGGCCGAGCAGCAGCGAACTCGAGCCCTGCTCGAGGAACTTGCGCACCGGTTCCGGAACGCCCACCTCAGACCTCAAGCCGGCCCCCGCGACCCACCAGGGGGCGCGGCTGCTTCGCCAGCCAGGTGTCGGTCACGTAGTCGATGACGTGCACCCCGGCGGGTGCCTCGATCCGTTCGAGCCCGGGCGACCTCCTCGCCGTGGCCATCGGTGAGCGCGCGGTAGACCTCACGCTCGCGGCGCTTGCGCGAGACCCGCTGAGCCTCGAAGCCCTCGGCGTCGGACCAGTGCGCGAACTCGTCGCTGTCGAGCCACTTGAGCTCGACGCAGAGCCCTTCCGGCGCGATGATCCGCTCCGACGTCGCCGGGAACTCCCGCACCTCCCACTCGAACGCCTTCACGAACGTGAACTCCGGACCCATCGGGTAGACCCACGGCTCGAGGAACCGGAAGCCCAGGTCGATCCAGGCCACCGCCTCGCTCTCGATCGACAGCGGATGCCGCGGGATCGCGACCACCGCACCGGAGTCCTCGAGCTGCCAGGACAGGTCGGCGAGCAGGTCGACGCCCTCGCGGCCGAGCACCATGTCGCCGTCCCACTTCATCGAGTACGCCGTCCGCACGTGGGCGAACGACCAGTTGTAGAAGTGCGTGAGCGAGTGCACGGAGTCCGGTGGCGTGGCCAGGTGCTCGGCGCCGGCCCGGCTCACCGGCCAGGGGTACGTCGTCCCGGTATAGCGGTCCGCGGCGCCGCAGCGCTCGGCGATCGCCCGGGCCACCTCCGGCGTACCGTCGTCCGACCCGTTGTCGACCAGCACGACGTGCTGCACCGCCTCGAACATCGCGCGGCAGCACCCAGGGCAGGTTGCGCGCCTCGTTCTTGACCCGGAACACGCAGGTGAGTCCGGTCGCGAGCTTGCCCTCGCGCCAGGGCCAGGTGATGTCGTAGGCCGGATCACCCTCGAGGCACCGGATGTCGGGCCCCGGCATCCGGGTGCTCACTTGCCGAGGGCGCGCCGCACCCCGCGCTTGAGCTTGGGCGGCACCTTCGCCCGGACCCCGCCGGGACCCGACTCATCAGGCTGCGGCTTCTGGGCCAGCCCGTCGCGATGCGCGGCGAGCGCGGACGACGACGCGATCGCCTCCGCCTCGTCGTACATCTCGCCGTACGCCGCCCGCAGCTCGTCGAGCCGGTCGTGGAGGTCGGGGGTGTCGCCGCCCTCGTCGGCCAGCTTGTCCAGGTGCTGCCAGGTCTCCTCGGCGAGGTCGCGCAGCCGCGCCGGCACCTCGATGTCGTCCCAGGTGAGCTGGACCCGGCGCAGGCGCGGGTCGACGAACTCGTGCACCGCGCGCACCTCGTTGGCGGTGGCGCCCTCGATCGCCGCGATGTCGAACTCGCGGCCGATCCGGTGCACCGGGATGGTCCAGTCGCGCAGCATGTCGGCGTAGCGGACGAACGCGCGCTGCGAGCCCCGGGTGGCCCGCTCGGTGTGCAGCATCATGTTGACCCAGGCCGCGGTCCGCTGCACCTCGCCGAACTTGGTCGTGTAGTAGCGCTGCTTGCTGCCGACCACCTCGGTGACCGGCCGCAGCATCGTGACGTACGACGGGGTGGCGTCGCAGCGCAGCGCCGCCGAGCGCCACAGGCCGACGAACCACGCCAGCCGTGGATCCTTGATCACCAGCTCGGGCGCCTCGGCGAACTGCGGCTCGAGCCAGTCGTGCAGCCGCATCGCGCAGCGGCTCGAAGTTGGCGAGCTTGCCGGTCTCGTACCAGCCCGCGGGCGCGCGTCGGAGACCTGGACGTTGCAGCGCTTGAGCAGCTCGTGGTGGAAGTCCACGACCCACTGCGGCTCGCCGAAGCCCTTCGGGTTCGTCTCGTCGGCGGCTACCTCGGGCTGCGGCACGTGCATGCCGAGCGTCTGCAGCGCCCCCGCCATCGTGCTGGTGCCGCTGCGACCCGAGCCGACCACGAAGACGACGCGTCGCTTGGCGGGCGGCTCCTCGGCGGTGCTGACATGGTCCTCAGGCTAGTTGTTGTCGCGGCGCAGCTTGGCACGCAGGCCGCGGCGAGCAGTCGGCGGTTCGACTGCCGGCTCGACCTCCGCCTGCTGCGGCTGCTTCGGACGGCGCTCGCCGTACGCCGCGTCGACGTACGCCCAGGCGTCCTCGGGGCTCAGCGGTCGGCCGCCGGTGCGGGGTAGGTGCGGGCGCTTCACGGTCGCGGGCATCGGCGAACCCGGTGCTCCGCGGGCGTGCGGGCGCTGCCGTAGACCTGGTCCACGACGACGTCGAGGTCCTCGTCCGGGCGGGCCAGCCGGCTGGCCCGGGCGAACGCGGCGGTGCGCTCGAGCCGCGCGATCGTGCCGTCCGGCAGCACCACCTCGCGGAGCCCGTCGTGGGTCTTCTCCAGGTGCAGCACCAGGTCGGCCAGCGCGCGCCGGGCGGGTACCCAGCCGGCGCTCGGGAGGAGCAGCCGCAGGGCCGCGTCCGGCTGGCCGGCGGGCAGCCTGCCGACGAGGCGCACCCGCGACTCGGACCGCGTACGTCGCGTGCACGATGCGGTGCGCGAGGAGCGGATCGTCGAGGGGTGAGCGGCGCTCGTCGGTGAGCTGCTCCCAATCGCCGAGCAGGGTGACCACGAGGTCGGGCAGTGTCGACTGGCCAGCACCGCGTCGACGAGAGCGGTGACGGAGGCGTGTGGCTGGTCGCGCACGTCGAGGACGACGTCGAGATAGGGCACCGCATAGGTCCGGCCCGAGCGCCGCTTGGCGCGCAGGTCGGGCACCCGGTCGGCGAGGAACGGGTCGTTGTAGGCGTTGACGTCGTCGACCGCGCCCCATCACGTGCGTCGGGCCGAGGTGCCAGCTGCGGGCGGCCCGGTCGGGCACGAACACCGCGCCGACCTCGGCCGAGCCGGTAGCCGAGGCTGATGTCCTCGCCGAGCCGCAGCGCGGTGTCCATGCCGCCGGACTCGAGGTAGAGGGCGCGGTGCACGGACGCCGTCGCGCCGACGTGGGTGCGGAGTGCGTTCGAGCCGGCCTGGCGCAGCTCGTCGGTGCGTTCGTAGACCTCCTCGACCCAGTCGTGCGGCTCGCGCGTGTGACCCGCGAACAGCTCGCCCACCCGGTCGGTGTCGACGAGCGCGCGGATCTCTGCGGGGCTCCGCGCGAGAACGGGGGCCGGGTCGACGAACCACTTGTCGCCCAGCACGACCGCGTAGTCGAGCAGCGTGGTGCCAGCGCAGCTGCGCCTCGACGTCGCTCGCGCTCGACGAGCATGTCGGCGTCCAACCAGTGCAGCACGTCGCCCTCGGCCGCCAGCGCCCCCGTGTGGCACGCGTTGGCGCGGCCCCAGCCCTCGGTGACCCGGACGACGCGGGTGCGCTCGGGCCGGACCTCGGGCAGCGTCGAGGAGCCCGGGGCCGTCGTCGGCGACGATGACCTCGAGCAGCTCCGCGGGATAGGTCTGGGCCGCGAGGCCGGCGAGCACGGTCGGCAGCAGCCGGCCGGCGTCGTAGGCCGGGATCACGACCGAGACGCTCAGCGTGGGCTGCCAGGCGCCGCCGACATCGGGCACGGTCAGGGCAGCCCAGTCGTTGCGGCGGACCCGCGGCTGGTCGGTCACGGTGCCTCGCTCTCGTCGTCGATCCGTTCGTCGGTCAGTTCGTCGATCAGTGCATGCGTGCGATAGATGGTGCCTCCCGCGGCCAGGATGGCCTCGGCCGCACCGACCTCGCGGAGCAGGCCGCGGTCGACGATCAGCGGGCCGCCGAGGAGCTCGCGGACGAAGCACTCGGTGGGCTCCGTCGTCGACACGGGCATCTCCACCACGTCGGCGCCGGAGTAGCGCCGGGCGAGCAACAGGTCGGTGCGGACCTCCGGTGCGTACGACGCGCCGTCGGCCGTGACCAGGACCGGGTCGCCCTCGTCGGGCTCGGCGATCCGTACGCCGGCCCGGTCCCCGAGGCGCTGTCGCCACGCCCAGATCGAGTGCTCGCCGAGCGCGGCCCGGCGCTGCCGGATGGAGTGCCGCTCGCGGCTGAGCGGATCGTCGAGGTCGGGCCGGTCATCGGCGGTCACGAGCGGGATGCCGCTCATGGCCAGCGCCGCCACCACTCGCTCGTCGGCGTCGGGTGGGACCCGCACCCCCTGGGTGTCGCGCAGCTCCGCGATCAGCCGCGGGCTCGCCGTCCAGGAGCTGTCGAGATCGACGACCCCGCGGTCCCAGTCGCGGCGGAAGCCGATCGGGTTGAACAGCGTCTCGTCGAGCGGCTCGGGCCCGCGATCGGACAGCACCATCGGGGCGCGGCCGAGCACCGGGCTCTCCTCGAGCGGCCCGCCGTCGATCACGACGTCGACCGGCACCTTGTCCTCGGGGTCGTAGTCGCGACCGACCAGCAGCCCGCCGTGGCCGCGCCCACCGTCGGCGTACGCGATCCCGGTCAGCACCTCGGCGACGTCGAGCTTGGCGGTGAAGCGCGCGACCGTAACGGCGGCGCCGTCCTCGATCCGGGCGTCCAGGTCCTGGAGCGCCGGCCACCTCGGGTCGAGCCGGACGGCCAGCGGCGCCACCGCGTCCGCGACGACCACGGCCACCATCCGGGCCCGGCCCAACGCCGGCAGGTCGACGAGCGCAGTCCGCAGGGCGGCGACATCGCTCACCGCCACGACGACCGACCCGAACGGCGGGGATCCGGCCGGTGGCGGGTCGGTGTCCGTGACCACCGCAACCGGCGGCTTGAGCCCGTCGACCACCCGCTGGAGCAGCAGCGGGCTGAGGGTCGGAGGGATCGGCGGCATCGGCGGCATCGCGTCAGTAGTTTAGGGACGTGCTCGACCACACCGCCGCGGCCTCGCTCATCGACGCCAGCCGACTCTTCGACGAGGCCTGGTACGCCGCCCGGACCGGTGCGTCGTTCGACTCGCGGACCGAGGCGATCGAGCACTGGCTCGCGCATCCGGCCGCCGATGCCACGCCGCACCCGCTGTTCGAACCGCGCTGGCTCTACCCGGGCGCGCGGTGGCGGGACCGGGCGCCGGACCCGCTCAGCTTCTACCTCTCCCGGCGCGGCGCCGGCGATCGTGGGCCGCATCCGCGCTTCGATCCCCGCGAGCTCGGCGACCCGCAGGAATGGCTGGCCAGGCACGAGCCGGCCGAGCTCTTGCCCGAGCCGGAGCCGCGTGCGGGGCTCGCCGAGGTGAGCGTGGTCGTGCCCGCGGACCAGGTGCGGATCGCCGTCGCCTGGGCCCGGCACCTGCACCGGGTCTCGCCGGAGGTCACCGGCGTGCTGACCGGCGCGGATGCCACGGCCGCGCGGATCCTGCGCGCGGTCGCCGCCGACCTGCCGACCGTCCGGATCGAGGACGAGGTGAGCTCGCCGATCCGGGTCGACGTCGCAGCCGGCATTCGGCCACCGCGGTGGCCCTGGCTCCCCGAGCTGCTGGTCGCCCTGGACCGACCGGGCGTAGCCGCCGCCGGCCCACTCCTGCTGGCCGAGGACTTCACGGTGGCCGGGCCGGTGCTGGCCGGGCACCCGATCGCCGATGCCGAACGGCTGGACGGTCTGCCGGTGCCGGTGTCGGGCGTGGTCGCCCGGCGGGTGGGGGCGGCCGGGGAGACCGTGCTGGCTGCGCGCTCGCGGGTGCCGGTGCCGGTGCCTCCGGCGAGGTTTCCCCGGTCGACCGGGGAAACCTCGCCTTGTGGAACGCCGCCGGGTTCGAGTCCCCCGGCGTACCGATCCGGATCCGCGAGGGTCGTCCGGCGCTGCGCTGGTCGATCGACATCGCCGCCGGCGCCGGCCCGATCGGCACCCGGTGGGGCGACTACCACTTCGCGCACTCCCTCGGCGCGGCCCTCGATCGGCTCGGCCAGTGGGTGGCGATCGACCACCCCGAGACCGTCGGCCGGGCCAGCCGGTCCCTCGACGACGTGGTGCTCGTGCTGCGCGGACTGCTGCCGACCACGCCGCCCGGCACAGCACCAACCTGATGTGGGTGATCAGCCACCCCGACGAGGTCACGCTCGGCGAGGTGGCGGCGTACGACGCGGTGTTCGCCGCCTCGCGGACCTGGGCGGCCGATCGCAGCACCGAGTGGAAGCTGCCGATCGAACCGCTGCTCCAGTGCACCGACACCACCCGCTTCCGCCCAGGCCTCGCCGAGCCGGACTCCGGGCCGCGGCGGCTGTTCGTCGGCAACGCCCGGCACCAGCTCCGGCCGAGCGTGTCAGCGGCCATCGAGACCGGGACGCCGCTGACCGTGATCGGCACCGGGTGGGACGAGTGGCTGCCGGCCGCCGAGGTGGTGGTCGCTGCCGATCGGGTATCCAACGAGGAGCTGCCGGCGCTGTACGCGAGCGCCGGGCTGGTGCTCAACGACCACTGGGAGGACATGCGGGTCGGCGGGTTCGTCTCCAACCGGATCTTCGACGTGCTCGCCACGGGCGCCCGGCTGCTCACCGACGAGGTCGCGGGTCTCGCCGAGGTGCTCGGCGACGGGCTGATCACCTGGAGCCAGCTGTCCGAATTCGCGCAGCTCGCCGGCGACCCCCTCGAGCAGCACTATCCCGACGCCGCTACCCGGCTCGCTCTCGCCGAGCGGGTGGTCGCCGAGCATTCCTTCGACGCCCGGGCCGCGACCCTGCTCGAGACGGCGCTCCGCGTCCGGCAATCGGGATAGTCCGCCGTGTACGGCACCCCGCCGAGGCGATCTGAGGGTGCCGTACGCGGCGGACTATCCCGGTCACCGCGGCTGCGCGGCGATCACGTCGGCGTACCAGTCGAAGGAGCGCTTGGGGGTACGGACCAGCGTGTCGAAGTCGACGTGCACCAGGCCGAACCGCTGCCGGAAGCCCTCGGTCCACTCGAAGTTGTCCATGAGCGACCAGACGTAGTAGCCACGGACGTCGACCCCGCGCTGCACCGCCTCCGCGACCGCGCGCAGGTGCGCGTCGAGGTAGTCGATCCGCGGCTGGTCGTCGACCACTCCATCGGCGTCCGGCCCGATGCCGTACGACGCCCCGGACTCGGTGATCATGATCGGCGGCAGCGCCGCCCGGAACCTGGCCCGGAACATGATCAGCCACTCCCGCAGCGCGTCCGGGACCACCGGCCAGCCGAAGTCGGTGGTCGGGTAGCCGACCAGCTCGACCAGGTCGAAGGGGAGATCGGCGTCCTCGGCCGCCGCGGCTACCCGCATCGGGTTGTAGTAGTTGACGCCGTAGAAGTCGAGCGGCTGCCGGATCGTGGCCAGGTCGCCGGGCTGGATGACGTGCTCGAGCACCGGCATCAGGTCCTCGGGGTAGCGACCGAGCAGCATCGGCTCGAGGAACAGCCCGTTCCACAGCGCGTCGAACAGCTTGGTGGCTCCGACGTCCGCGGCGTCGTCGCTGGCCGGCCACATCGGGGCGTGGTTGTTGGCGCAGCCGACGCTGGTCGCGCCCGCGGCACGGAGCGCGATCGCGGCCCGGCCGTGGGCGATCAGGGTGTGGTGCGCGACCGGCAGCGACTCGAAGAGCAGGGTCCGGCCGGGCGCATGGATACCGAGCGCGTAGCCCATCAGCGTCACGACGTTCGGTTCGTTGACCGGCACCCAGTGCTCGACCCGGTCGGCGTACCTCTCGCCCACGATGGCGGCGTACTCCGCGAAGCGCTCGATCGTGTCGCGGTTGAGCCAGCCGCCGTCGTCCTCGAGCGCCTGCGGCAGGTCCCAGTGGTAAAGCGTGGCCATCGGCTGGACGCCGACCGCCAGCAACCGGTCGATGAGCCGGTCGTAGAAGTCGAGCCCGGCGGCGTTGGGGGTACCGCTGCCGTCCGGCTGGATGCGCGGCCAGGCGATCGAGAACCGGTAGCCGCCGACACCGAGGCGCTGCATCAGCGCCACGTCCTCGTCCACCCGGTGGTAGTGGTCGCAGGCGACCTCGCCCGTCGAGCCGTCGGCCACCCGCCGCGGTTGGGCGGCGAACGTGTCCCAGATGCTCGGGCCCCGGCCGTCCTCGGTCACCGCCCCTTCGATCTGGTACGCCGACGTGCTGGTGCCGAACCTGAAGCCGGGGGGCAGCTGGGGATAGGGCACGAGGACAATCTTGCCCGTGACGGTTGAGATCAGGCGGGGTGCCACCCGCTTCGTGGAACGCGAGCCCGGCCGGCTGACCCGGCACGCCTTCTCGTTCGGGCCCGTCTACGACCCGGATCGGATCGCTTTCGGCCCGATGGTGTGCCACGACGACCACGTGCTCGGCCCCGGTCGTGGCTTCGACCCGCACCGGCACAGCGGTCTCGAGATCGTCACGTACGTCGTCTCCGGGGCGTTGCGACACACCGACTCCGCCGGCGCCGCGAGCACGGTGTCCGCGGGCTCGGTCGCTGTGCTGTCCACGGGTGCCGGGGTCGAGCACTCCGAGTTCGCCACGGACGAGGGGCCCTGCCGGTTCGTGCAGGTGTGGCTGCGGTCGGAGCGGGTCGGCGAGCCGTCGTACACCGTGCACGAGGGGGCGAGCTCCGTGGAGCCGCTGCCGGGTGCGGTGCTGCGCGTGTGGCAGCTGGACGACGGCGTACCCCTGACCTTGCCGGCGGCGGCGTTGCTGCACGCGTACGTCGTCACCGGGTCGCTGCTGCGGTCCTCGCTCGCGGAGCCGCTGTCGACCGGCGACTCGTTCGAGATGACGGCCGAGGGCCCGCACGAGCTGACGGCCGGCGTACCGACCGAGCTGCTGGTGTGGACCTTCGACCTGGGCCGCTGATGCCTCTGCGGGCGCGAGGTTCGAGGGTTCTTCTTGAGGTTCCAGGGCGTTGCAACACCCGGGAACCTTCGCGATACCTGGGTACCCAGGTATTCATCGCTCCAGCTAGGCCAGGATCGACAGCGCCCCAGGGAGAACCTCGACGACCGCGGGCGCGGCGGCCAGGCCGGGCAGCGTGCCCAGCGGCTCACCGTCTCCGCCGACCGGCACCGGGGTCCGTGCGTCGGCCGCGACCTCGACCCGCCGCCCGGTGAGCACGGTGACCTCGGGCAGCGCGATGTGTCGGCCGTCGTAGACCTTGGGCAGCGAGCGGATCAGCTCCCAGCGCGAGGCGGCCTCGATGATCACCACGTCGAGCACGCCGTCGTCGACGGCGGCGTCGGGCGCGATGTGCATGCCCTTGCCGTAGTAGCCGGAGTTGGCGACCACGACGTTGGCTGCGGAGTACTCCGCGCTGACGCCGTCCACCGTGACGCGGTAGCGACCGGGGCGGTAGGTGGCCAGCGAGCGGATCGCGGCGTAGGGGTACTGCAGCTTCCGGGGCAGCCAGTGGGCCCGGTCGACGATCTCGGAGGCGCGCGCGTCGACGCCGGAGTAGACCGAACCGGCGACCCGCCGCACATCGGAGCCCGGGAGCGAGAGCGACAGCAGATCGACCTGTCGCGGTGGGGATTCCAGCAGCAGCTTGGCCAGGTCCTCGGCGGACTCGGGCAGCCCCAGCATCCGGGCGAAGTCGTTGCCGCGGCCGGCGGGGAGCACCGCGAGGGTGCCGCCGGCGACGGACACCGAGCCGGCCAGCGACGACAGCATCCCGTCACCGCCGACGGAGACCACGACGTCGCCGCGGCCGAGCGCGTCGGCCACCAGGCCGGCCATCGCCTTGGGGCCCGGCGAGTACGTGACGTCGACCGTGGCGCCCGCGTCGCGCAGCAGGCGAGCAACCGGTACGACGGCCTCGGGGGCGGCGCCGCCGCCCGAAGCCGGGTTGACCAGGAAGCTGAAGCTCCGCCGATCCTCGGGCAGGCTCACGGGATCAGCACCCCCGGGTTGAGCACGCCGGTCGGATCCAGGTCGGCCTTCACGGCGCGCAGTACCGACGCACCGAGCTCGCCGATCTCGCGCGGTCAGCCAGGGCTTGTGGTCGGTGCCGACGGCGTGGTGGTGGGTGATCGTCGCACCGGCCGCCACGATCGCGTCGCACGCGGCGTTCTTCGCGACCTGCCACTGGGGCAGCGGGTCGGCGCCCGCCTTGGCGGCCACCGTGAAGTAGAGCGAGCAGCCGGTCTCGTAGACGTGCGAGATGTGGCAGAGGACCATCGACCCCTCGCCGAGCGCCCCCTCGAGCGCGGTCTTCACGCCGGCGTACAGCGCCTCGCGGTTGGACCAGAACGTCGCGGTCTCCAGGGTCTCGACCAGGACGCCGACGTCGAGCAGGGAGTCACGCAGGTACGGCGCGTTGAACCGCCCGTGGGCCCAGGCCTCGCCCGCCTCGACCCCGACGCAGGTGCCGCCGAGCTCGGTGAGCAGCGCGGTGACCGCGGCGCGCTTGGCGGCGTTGGCGGCCGGCTCGCCCTCGTAGCCGGTGATCATCAGGCAGCCCCCGGCGGCGGCGTCGCCGATCTCGTCGGGACGGGCCAGGTTGATCGCGGTCTCGGATTCGTCGGAGAGCCGGAGCACGGTCGGCAGGAGTCCGGACTGGGCCAGCGTGCGCATCGCGTCCGCGCCGGCGCCGAACGACGGCCAGGACCAGCCCTCGTAGACCTTCTCGGCGGGCAGCGTGCGGACCCGGACGGTGACCTCGGTGATCACGCCGAAGGCACCTTCGGAGCCCAGGATCAGCTGGCGCAGGTCGGGACCGGCCGCGTTGGCGGGGGAGCTGCCGAGCCGCAGCTCGCCGCGGGGGGTCGCGACGCGCAGGCTCACGACCAGCGCGTCGAAGCGGCCGTAACCGGCGCTGGACTGGCCGCTGGAGCGGGTGGCCGCGAAGCCGCCGATCGTCGCGAACTCGAACGACTGCGGGTAGTGCCCGAGGGTCAGCCCCTCGGCCGCGAGCAGGGCCTCGGCCTCCGGACCCCGCAGCCCGGGCTCGAGGGTCGCGGTCATCGAGGTGTGGTCGACCTCGACCAGGCGCTTCATCCGGATCAGGTCGAGGGAGAGCAGGCCGGCGTATCCCTCCCGGCGGGCGACCAGCCCGCCGGTCACCGAGGTGCCACCACCGAACGGGACCACGGCGAGGCGGTGCTCCACGGCGTACGCGATCACCGCGGCGACCTGGTCGTGGTCAGCCGGGCGGACCACGGCGTCCGGAGCGTCGGCGAGGTCGCCGGAGCGCTGGCGGAGCAGGTCGGGGGTCGACTTGCCGCGGGTGCGCACCCGCCGGGTCGCGTCGTCGGTGAGCACGTGCTCGGCGCCGACCAGGGCGCGCAGGCCGTCGAGCAGCCCGGGGGCGATCCCCGGCACGGGCAGGGTGACCGCCGCGTCGGCCGGCCGCTCCTCGATGCCGAAGGCCAGCTCGATCAGGCCGCGAGCGGCGTCGGGAAGGTCGGTGGCCGCGGCCGGGTCGCCCCAGCGGCTGGGGTGCATCTCGATCGTCATGTGTTACAGTGTGACACATGACGTCACTTCGTCACAACCCCCCCGGCGTCGAGCAGCCTCCCGAGAGCCCGCGAGACGCGTACCTCGACGTGGCGCGCGCGTGCATCCTCGACCTGGGCTGGCGGCGGACCACCCTCACCGAGGTGGCTCGCCGGGCCGGTGTCTCCCGGATGACGATCTACCGCACCTGGCCCGACATGGCGCAGCTGCTCGGCGACCTGATGACCCGCGAGTGGTCCGGCGTCGTCGAGACCGCCCTCGACGACCAGTCCGCCGAGCTACCCGCCGTCCAGCGACTGGTCGGTGGCGTCGTCGGCACGGTGCGCTCCCTGCGCGCCAACGAGCTGTTCGTCCGGATCATCGAGCTCGACCCGGAGCTGATCCTCCCCTACCTGCTCTCGCGGCGGGGGCGGTCGCAGGACCTGATCCTCGCGCTCACCGAGACGGCGATCGCCGACGGCCAGGCCGCCGGCGAGGTGCGCGCGGGCCCGCCCACGACGATCGCCCGGGCGCTGCTGCTCGCGGCCCACGGCTTTGTCCTCTCCGCGCACACGATGGTCGACGACGCGGTGTCCGAGGCCGAGCTCGACGACGAGCTGGCCACCCTGCTCACCAGGATGTTGCTGCGATGACCGCGACCCGGATCACGCCCGGTCTCGACGGCGCCCCCACCGACGTCGACGTGGTCGTCATCGGACTCGGGGTCACCGGCGCCGGGGTCGCCCTCGACGCCGTCACCCGCGGCCTGACCGTGCTCGCCGTCGACGCCCACGACCTGGCGTTCGGTACGTCGCGCTGGTCGTCCAAGCTCGTCCACGGCGGCCTCCGCTACCTGGCGCAGGGGCAGGTCGGCATCGCCCACGAGAGCGCCGTCGAACGCGGCATCCTGATGGAGACCACCGCACCCCACCTCACCCATGCGATGCCGATCCTGCTCCCGCTGACGTCCTCGGTCAGCCGCTCCGGCGGCCTCCTCGCCCGGGCCGGACTGCACGCCGGCGACGCTCTGCGCCGGGCCGCCGGCACCGACAAGGCGACCCTGCCCCGACCCCGTCGCATCTCCAGCACGGAGGTGCTCGCGATGGCGCCGGCGCTGCGGCCGGCCGGCCTGCGCGGCGGGCTGCTGTCGTGGGACGGCCAGCTCGAGGACGACGCCCGGCTGGTCACCACCATCGCCCGTACTGCGGCCGAGTACGGCGCCCACGTGCGGACCCGCGCCCGGGTCCTCTCCGCCACCGGCTACGGGGTCGAGCTCCGCGACGAGCTCACCGGCGAGACCCGGTCGGTCCGGGCGCGCACGGTGATCAGCGCGACCGGGGTCTGGGCCGGCGACCTGGTCGAGGAGGTCAACCTCCGGCCCAGCCGCGGCACCCACCTGGTGCTCAGGGAGGAGTCGCTCCCGGGGCTGAACGTCTCGGTGTTCGCGCCGATCCCCGGCACCAGCAACCGCTTCGTGCTGGTGCTGCCGCAACCCGACGGCACCATCTACGTCGGCCTGACCGACGAGCCGGTCAGCGGCGAGATCCCCGACGTACCTGAGCCGTCCGAGCCGGAGATCGGCTTCCTGCTCGACGTGGTCTCGGCGGCGTTCTCGCTGCCGCTGCACCGGTCGGACGTGGTCGGTGCGTACGCCGGACTGCGGCCGCTCCTCGACCTGCCGAGCTCCGGGCCCGGGGGCGAGACCGCTGACCTGTCGCGCAAACACGCCGTGCTGATCAGCACGACCGGCGTGGTCACGATCGTGGGCGGCAAGCTCACGACGTACCGCCGGATGGCGGAGGACGCCATCGACGCCGCGGTGGCGCACGCCGGGCTGCCCGACGCCCCGTGTCGTACCCGCACGCTGCCGCTGCTGGGCGCCGCCCCTCGTCCGGTGCTCGCGGCGTCGGAGGCTCCGCCCCGGCTGGTCCGGCGGTTCGGCGCCGAGGCCGACCTGGTGCTCGAGAACGCCCGTGCGATCACCGGGCTCAGCGATGACGAGCTGCTCGCTCCAATCGCGGCCGGCCTCCCCGCCACGCTCGCCGAGCTGGTCTTCGGCGTCACCCACGAGGGCGCCGCCGACGTCGACGACCTCCTCGATCGGCGCACCCGGATCGGCCTGATCCCCGATGACCGGGCCCGCGCCGTACCCGCCGCAGAGCGCGCCCTGGCGCTTACCCGGCGCTGACCCGGCGCAAACTCCCGCCTGACCCCGCTGACCCGTCGCGAAGTTTGCGACGGGTCAGCGATGAGTTTTCCCGTCGACGCCGGTCGGTACGTCGAGGCACACTGAACGACGGCGGGAGCGCAGCATCATGACGGCGACAGGGACCTACCACGTGACCACGGAAATCTCGGACAAGACGGCCGAGCTCGACGACTTCGACGCTCTGACGGAGCGCTACCAACGCGAGCTGCTCGCGCACTGCTACCGGATGAGCGGATCGGTGCACGAGGCCGAAGACCTGGTGCAGGAGACCTTCCTGCGCGCGTGGAAGGCCTCCGCGGACTTCCAGGGCCGCTCATCCGTACGCACCTGGCTCTACCGGATCGCCACCAACGTGTGCCTGACCAACCTCGAGGGGCGGCCGCGCCGCCCGCTGCCGGCCGGGCTCGGCACCCCCGACCAGATGGCCGGCGACGCGCTCGAGGAGAACCATGAGATCGCCTGGCTCGAGCCGGTCCCCGACGCGGCCGTCGTGGTCACCGAGCGCGACTCGATCCGACTCGCGTTCATCGCGGCGCTCCAGCACCTTCCGGCCCGCCAACGCGCGGTGCTGATCCTGCGCGACGTCCTTCGGTGGTCGGCCGCCGAGGTGGCCGAGGCGCTCGACACCACCACCGCCGCGGTCAACTCGGCGCTGCAACGCGCGCACGCCACGATGGCGGAGCGCGGGTTGACCGAGGACACCGTCGAGGCCCGGCTCTCGACGGATCAGGAGGCCCTGCTGGCTCGGTACGTCGACGCGTTCTGGCGCAAGGACATCGACATGATCGTCGGCATGCTCAAGGCCGACGCCGTCTGGGAGATGCCGCCGTTCGTGGGCTGGTACCTCGGCAACGCCAACATCGGCCGACTGATCGACACGCAGTGCCCGGGCGGGGTCCACGACATGCCGATGATCAAGACCACGGCCAACGGCCAGCCGGCGTTCGGGCTCTACATGCGCACCCGCGAGGGCGACTTCGTCCCGTTCCACCTGCAGGTGCTCGACATCGAGGGTGACCAGGTCAAGCACGTGGGCGCGTTCTTCGAGAAGTCCCTGTTCGAGAGGTTCGGGCTCCCCGGGCGACTTCCCGCCGACTGGACCCCGGCCGCCACGGGCTGATCTCGATGGCACCGCTCGACCAGGCGGTCGGGCTCCTCGACCGCGCACTCACCTACACCCAGGCCACGCTCAACGACGTGACCGAGACCGACCTCGGCCGACGCACCCCGTGCGAGCACTGGAACCTCGGCCAACTGCTCGCCCACATGGAGGACGCCCTCGACGCGTTCGCCGAGGGCGAGTGCGGCGAGGTCGACCTCCGAGACAGCGTCCCCGCCCGCGCCCGCGTCGCCAGCCTGCAGCGCAAGGCCTGCGCGATGCTCCGCGCGTGGACCACCGATACGCGGGCAACCGTGCGGATCGGCGATCGCCGGCTCGACACCGAGGTGGTCGTGCTCGCCGCGGCGCTCGAGGTCACCGTGCACGGGTGGGACGTCAGCCAGGGGGTGGGCACCGCGCGGCCGATCCCTCTCGGGCTGGCGCGTGGGTTGCTGCCGGTTGCCCAGCGCCTGGTCGCAGCGGCCGCTCGCGGCGTCGAGTTCGACCGTCCACGCTGGGTGCCGCCCGACGCGGCCCCGGATACCCGGCTGCTCGGCTTCCTCGGTCGCGATGCCCACCCAGGCATCGGAGTGGCTGGACCACTAGTGAAAATTAGTGGCAATCGCGATACAGGGGGTACCCCGGCTTCCTAGCCTTCGTCCATGCACCAGCTGGGCGTCCCGCTCGCCGACCGCGACAACGCCATCGCCAGGCTCGATGCCGCCGGCGCTTTGGTGCGCGAGGGAGCCATCGGCGAGGCGCTCGCCGTACTCAACTTCTTGGCCGATCCAGCGGTCAACGGGCTGCTCGGCACGGCCGAGCGGTCGCTGCTGTGCGCCGAGCTCCTCGACTGCCGACTGGCCCGCGGCGACTTGGCCGGAGCGATGGCGTTGGGGCACGCGCTGACCGAGTTCCTCGAGGTTCCGGGTCTGCCTGCGGCGATCGCGCACCACGCCAGCGGTGAGCTCGCATCTGCGCTGGGCGAACCCGACCTCGCACTCGAGCACTTCCTGCAGGTGTCGGAACACACGGCCGACGACCCGATCTGCCCCGAGCTGCTCCCCTGGCGAGCCGGAGCCGCGCTGGCCCTGCTTCGCACCGGCCGGATCCAAGAGGCTGCGGCGCTCGCCCGGGAGCATCACGACGCGGCCGCCGCCGACGGGTCGTCGTACGCCGTGGCCGTGGCGCTGCGCACCCTGGCCGCCACCGTCGCCGGCGATCGGAGGGTCGAGCTGCTCCGGGACGCCAAGGCCGCGCTCGTCGACGTCCGCGCCGAGCGGCTCGTCGCCCAGATCGACACCGACCTCGCGGGTGCGCTGGTGCTCACCCATGGCGGCGACACCACCGAGGCCCTGTATCTGCTGCGCTCGGCCGAGAGCGTCTCCGGACGTCAGGAGCTCTGGCCGCTCCAGGGGCGGGTGCGCCGACTCCTCGACCACCTCGGTGAGCAGCCGCAGCAGGTCGACAGCGAGGCGATGGCCTCCCTGACCGCGGCCGAGCGCCGGGTCGCGGCGCTCGCCGCCGAAGGCCTGACCAACCGACAGATCGCCGAGCAGCTCCTGGTGAGCATCAAGGCGGTCGAGTGGCACCTCTCCAACGTCTACCGCAAGCTGGAGATCCGGTCCCGCAAGGCACTCACGCCGGCACTCGGCGCGTCGGTCTGACCCGTCGCTGACCTATCCTCGGCGCCATGGCAGAGCGCACCACGCACTCCGTGCTCCGGATGGGCGGGCGTGACCCGCACGAGGAGCACCGTTCCGCCACCCCGCTGGAACTGCTGTTCGACCTGACTTTCGTCATCGGGTTCGGCGTAGCGGCCAACGAGTTGGCGCACGCGATCGCGGACCATCACCCGCGGGAGGGCCTGATCGGGTTCGCCTTCGCGGCCTTCGCGGTGGCCTGGGCCTGGATCTTCTACAGCTGGTTCGCCTCGGCCTACGACACCGACGACTGGATCTTCCGGCTGCTCACGATGCTCCAGATGGTGGGGGTGCTGATCCTCGCGCTCGGCCTGCCGGCGATGTACGAGTCGATCATCGAGGGCGACCACGTCGACAACGGCGCGATGGTGCTCGGCTACATCGTGATGCGCATTCCGATGCTGCTGCAGTGGTTGCGGGCCAGCCGGGCCGACCCGGATCGGCGTCGGGCGCACCTGGCCTACATGGTCACGATCGTGGTGTCCCAGGCCCTGTGGGTGGCGATCCTGTTCGCGCAGGTCTCGGTGGGGATGATGTTCGCGCTGATCACCGTGCCGCTGGTCATCGAGCTCTCCGGCCCCGTCATCGCCGAGTCCAGGAGGGGCGGCACGCCGTGGCACGCCCACCACATCGCCGAGCGGTACGGCCTGCTCGTGATCATCACCCTCGGGGAAGGACTGCTCGGTACGACGGTCGCGATCGGCGTGCTCATCGAGGGCGGCTGGACCACGGACGCGGCGCTGCTCGGGTTCGCTGGTACCGCACTCACGTTCGGCATCTGGTGGACCTACTTCGTGATCCCGCACGGCTCGGTGCTGCACGCCCATCGCGAGCGATCGTTCGGCTGGGGCTACCTCCACATCCCGCTGTTCGCCGCGGTGGTCGCCATCGGCGCCGGGCTGCACGTGGCGGCGTACTACCTCGGCGGGCACTACCACCTCAGCGTCGCCACGACGGTGCTGTCGGTCGCGATCCCGCTCGCGGGCTACGTCGCGATGCTGTACGTCCTCTACCTGCAACTCACCCGGACCATCGACGCGTTCCATGTGCTGTTGATCGTCGGCTCGGCCGCGGTGATCGGTGCGTCGATCGCGATGGCCGCCGCGGACGTCGACCTCATCTGGTGCTTGCTGGTGCTGGCGCTCACGCCGTGGGTCACCGTGATCGGCTACGAGACGCGGGGGCACCGGCACAACGAAGCCGTGCTGGACTCGCTCGCTCGTCCCTGAGGGACCCGTCGAGTCAGCCCAACCAGGTCATCGCCCGGCCGTGGCCGTCGGTCCAGCCGACGGCGCGACCGTCCACTCCGAGGACCAACCGGGCCGCGTCGTCGGGCATGGTCGGGCCGGTGCGGTAGATCTCGGGCAGGATCTTCGGGCCCTCGTTGCTGACCCAGTGGCAGGCGCCGGTACCGACCAGCTCGGTCATCAGCTCGGTGAAGCGCGCGCGCTGCACCAGGTCGAGGTAGGCGATGACCGCGCTGTGGAAGACCACCACCCGGCCGTGCTCGGCGGCCCGCGCGACCTGCTCGGGTAGCAGCTCGATCAGGTCCCCGCGGACGATCGTCGGCGGCTCGGCGGCGGCGATCGCGATGGCCTGACGGAGCAGGGCCCGGCGCTCGTCGTGCTCGGGCCACACCAGGTTGGTCAGCCAGGCCATGTGGTCGGCGTCGGTGACGTCGAGCGGGTTGAGGTCGATCCCCCGACGACAGGCCACTTCCGGCAGGGCGTCGGGGAACGGCACCGGTCCGTCGACGGCACAGGTGAGCCGAGGGTCCGCGGGGCCGAGGTCCACCTCGGCCGACTCGGTCGACCATGCATAGCCCCACCGATCGGGGTAGAGGCACAGCCCGGCACTCGCCCCGGCCTCCACCAGCGCCAGCGGCTCACCCTGGGCGAGAGCCGCGAACGTCGGGACCAGGGTGGCCAGCCGACCCGCCTCGTTGGTCTGGGTGGCGCGGGACAGGATCGTCGCCCGGATCGAGCCGTCGTCGCCGAGCAGCGCCGCCCGCAGGCCGGCGTACGGGCCCGGCGCAGGTACGCCGTGCCACCGCGCGGCCGCGAAGACCAGGTTGGGCTGCTGCTTGATCTGCGGCAGCGTCGCGATCCAGCGCACCACCGCCGGGTCGTCGACCACGCCGGCGGCCCAGTCGGCGAAGCAGGGCGAGTAGCCGGCGGCGAACGGCACGAAGTTGCGGTACTGCTCCTGCACCGGCTCCTGCAGATCCACGACGACGCCCCGACTCAGGGTGCCGGGATCGCGACGTACGTCGTCTCGAGGTACTCCTCGATGCCCTCGAACCCGCCCTCCCGGCCGAACCCGCTGGCCTTCACGCCGCCGAACGGCGCGGCCGCGTTGGAGACCAGACCGGTGTTGACGCCCACCATCCCGAAGTCCAGCGACTCGGCCATCCGGACCGTGCGCGCGAGGTCACGGGTGTAGAGGTAGGCGACCAGGCCGTACTCCGTCGAGTTGGCCATCCGCACGGCCTCGTCGTCGTCGTCGAACGTCGTGATCGGCGCGACCGG
This sequence comes from uncultured Actinomycetota bacterium, assembly GCA_963827185.1. Taxonomy (GTDB): domain Bacteria; phylum Actinomycetota; class Actinomycetes; order Propionibacteriales; family Nocardioidaceae; genus Nocardioides. The sequence goes on along the minus strand of CAWGZQ010000006.1, from coordinate 435,923 downwards.
TCCGAAGATCTCCTCGCGGGCGATCTCGGACGTGGTGGATACGCCGGTCAGCACGGTCGGCTCGTAGAAGTAGCCCGGACCGTCGGGCGCACTGCCACCGGTCACCAGTCGCGCGCCGTCGGAGACCGCGGCGCCGACCAGTCGACCGACCGACTCCACGGCCTTCGCGTCGATCAGTGGTCCGACGTCGACGCCTTCGTCCTGGCCGCGGCCGAGCGTGAGCGCCTTCATCCGATCGGCGAGCCGTTCGGCGAACTCGTCCGCCACTTCGGCGTGCACCAGGAATCGGTTGGCCGAGGTGCAGGCCTCTCCCATATTGCGCATCTTGGCCAGCATCGCCCCGTCGACGGCGGCCTCGATGTCCGCGTCGGCGAAGACCAGGAACGGCGCGTTGCCCCCGAGCTCCATGCTCACCCGCAGCAGCTGGTCGGCGGACTGCCGCACCAGGGTCTGGCCGACAGCGGTGGATCCGGTGAAGCTCAGCTTGCGCAGCCGGTCGTCGCCCATCAGGGTCCCGCCGACCTCGCCGGACTGGCTGGTCGTCACCACGTTGAGTACGCCGTCCGGCAGCCCCGCCTCCGCCATCAGTGCGGCCAGGGCCAGCATCGTCAGCGGCGTCTGCGAGGCGGGCTTGACCACCATCGTGCAGCCGGCCGCCACGGCCGGGCCGATCTTGCGGGTACCCATCGCGAGCGGGAAGTTCCACGGGGTCACGAACAGGCACGGACCCACGGGCTTCTTGATCGTGAGCAGCCGGTTGACGCCGGCCGGGTCGTGCATCCAGCGGCCGTGGATTCGGACCGCCTCCTCGGAGAACCACCGGAAGAACTCCGCGCCGTAGGCCACCTCGCCCTTGGCCTCGGCGACCGTCTTGCCCATCTCGAGGCTCATCAGCTCGGCGAACTCACCGGCCCGCGAGCTGAGCAGGTCGAAGGCGGTGCGCAGGATCTCCGCGCGGGCACGCGGCGCCGTGGCCGCCCATCCGGCCTGGGCACCGGCCGCGGCATCCAGGGCCGCCATCGCGTCGGCGGGCGAGCCATCCGCCACGTCGGTGAGCACCGAGCCGTCGGCTGGGTCGATCACGTCGAGCCGTTGGTCGCCCTCGCCCGGCCGCCACTTGCCGCCGATGAAAAGGTTCCGCTGCTCGGTACCCAGCAGGTCGAGGCCGCCCATAAGAGTCCTCCTAGGGGAAGTTTCCGGGAGTTGCTGACGCCTCTTGAAGATACGTCGTAAACTGGTGGAGTCGTACTTCGGAGGGAGCACCTAGAAGTTCGACAGAGCCCCTCGCCGACCCCATGCGGCGGGGGGCTCCTCGGGTTTTCGAGCCCCCCAACAGCTCACCGAGCCGCGCGCAGGAACGCCTCCAGGATCGGCCCGGCAGTGCTGGAGCCGGACTGACCCACCTCGACGAACACCGCCACCGCCAGGTCGCCCTGCGCGGCGATCATCCAGGCGTGGGTCTCGATCCCGCGCTCGCCCTGGAACTCGGCGGTACCGGTCTTGGCGATCACCTCGGGACCGGGGATGTCGGCCAACCCGGCGCCGCTGCCCGAGGTGACGACGCCGCGGAGCATCCCGCGGAGGGCGCCGGCCTCGGCCTTGGTCATCGGGGTGTGGTCGGGCGCCTCGACCTCGACCGGCTCGAGGAGTCGGGGCACCACGACCTTGCCCTGCTGCACCGAGGCGATCACGGTGGCCATGGTCATCGGCGAGGCCAGGATCCGGCCCTGACCGATCAGGTTGGCGGCGCCCTCGGTCTCCGACTGCGCCGGCTCGACGCTGCCGAAGTACGCCGGGAAGCCGAGGTCGTGGTCGATGCCCATGCCCAGGGAGGCGGCCGCGTCGAAGAGGTCGGTGCCGTTGAGCCGGTCGCGCTCGTTGATGAACGCGGTGTTGCAGGAGTTGGCCACTGCCATCCGGAACGGGATCCGGCCGAGCCCCGAGGCCGGGTAGTCGGAGTAGTTCTTGAACTGCTTGCCGTCGACCACCAGGGTCGGCGGACACGAGACCGTCGTCTCCGGGTTCACCCCGGCCCGCAGCAGCGCCAGGCTGCTGACCGACTTGAACGTCGAGCCCGGGGCGTACTGACCGAACGTCGCGAGGTTCTGGCCACCGTTGCCCGGGCCGTTGGCGGCGGCCAGGATCGCGCCGTTGCTGGGGCGGATCGCCACCAGGGCACTGGCCGGGTCGACTCCGGCGAGCAGCCGCTCGGCCTCGGTCTGGAGTCGGAGGTCGAGGGTCACCGCCAGCGACGTGCCGTCGGCGGCATCGGAGCGGAACAGCTCGGTCGTGGTGCCGTCCTCCTCGACGGCTTCCACCAGCACGCCGTCCGCCCCGCGCAGCTCCTCGTCGTACCGGGACTGCAGACCGGAGAGACCGGCCTGGTCTCCCACCTGGTAGAGGTCGGGTTGCTCCTTGATCATCTCCGCGGTCACGTCGCCGACCGAGCCGATGATCGGCGCCGCGAACTCACGAGTGGGGGCCAGCGGCAGCTCGTCGTCGAGGAGCCGCACCCCGGGCGTCCCGTCGAGTGCGGCGACGGCGGGCGGCACGTCGCCGGCTCGATAGGTGATCGCCCGGACGAAGGCCAGCACTCCCGCGGCCCGCACCTGTTTCTGGTACGGCGTCGCGTCGATGCCGGTGGCCACCGCCACCGCCTGGGCCGCGCGGGTCGCCTCCGGGCCGGACAGTCCGGTGCGGTCGACGCCCACCTCGACCACCGGGCGGTCGGTGACGATCGCTTCGCCGCCGGCGCCGGTGATGTCGCCCCGCTTCCCGCCGACCGTGGTGGCGTCGAGAACGCTGGTCGGCGTCAGCGTGGGTTCGACCACGGAGCGCTCCCAGGTCACCGCCCACGCGTCGCCCGAGCCCTGGAGCCGGGCTTCGGTCTGATAGGCCCACTCCTGGTCGTCGGCAACCGGCCACGACCAGGCCAGGGTGGCGGTGGCCGCGTCGCCGTCCTCGGCGACGTCGACCTCGGCCACCGTGACGGTGGGCTCGCGACCGGCCATGCCCTCGACGGTCGCGGCGTAGTCCTTGCGGACCTCCTTGGTGGTCGAGCCCGACAGCCCGACGTCGCCGAAGTCGCCGGCCTCGAGGGCGGCGGCCAGCCGGTCGGCGGCCGCCGCGGCCGCCGACTCGTCCTCGTCCTGGTCGCCGGAGCAGGCGACCAGGACGAGGACCAGAGCGACGCTGGTAGCAAGAGACCCGAGGAATAAACGCATGCGTCTCTTCTACCAGCAGGCTCCCTCAGTGCCGGGCGAGCCACCTCTTGATGTTGATGCCGTGCTCACGTGCGGCGCGGCGAGCGGCCGGCGTGGTCAGGTCCGGCGCCCGGAACACCTGCGGCCGGATCGCGGCGTCCGCGTCGGCGTACTGCCGCTGCTGCGCGGCCAGCGCGTCGCCATTGGCCAACGCGGCCGCGAAGGTCTGCCGGGTGATCCGCGCCGGCGCCCCGGTCAGCAACGGGCTGACGGTCGGCGCGTACCCGGACGCGTGCCCGGTCGTCTTCGGGTGGTAGCTCTCGCTGACCGGGTTGGAGAGCCCGTTGATCCACTCCGGGTTGTCGCACACCGCGTGGCCGATGAACCGGCTGGTCGGGTTGGCAAAGCCGAAGCCCTTGGCCGATGCCGCGGACGAGAGCTTGGAGTTCATCAGGTCCGCGGTCGAGTTGAGCTGGGCCTCTTCGTCGGGTGAGAACCAGGTGGCGGCGTTGCAGTCCTCGCCGTTGAAGATGCGCGGGTAGCCGACGACGACCACCCGAGCACTGGGCGCCTTGGCGCGGATCGAGGCGTAGAGCGTGCTCAGCTTGCCCGGCAGCGTGTTGCTGATGTAGGACCGCGCAGAGGCGATGGCGCCGTTGCAGTCGCCGGCCCACCACGGCTTGGCGCACTCGGTGAGTACGCCGGCGAACCCGGCGTCATTGCCGCCCACCGAGATCGTGACGTAGCGGGTGGCCGTGCTGAGCGCGCTGAGCTGGGTGTTGGTCACGTCCGGGATCTTCGCTCCGGAGCAGGCCCGGAAGTTCAGCGCGTAGCCCTTCTGGCTGGCCAGCAGGCTCGGGTACGCGTACACCGAGCGCTGGCACGAGGTGCCGTCGTTGATGTAGGTCCGGGTGCCGGTGCCCGAGGAGTAGGAGTCGCCGAGAGCGACGTAGGGCGGCGGCGCGGCATGGGCCGGTCCGACGGGCGCCAGGAACGTGGCGACCGAAGCGAGTGCGACCGCGGCGAGCAGCCGCGGGCTGAAGCGTCGAGCGTGCATCGTGACCTCCGAGTGATTCCCCATGACGGCCACGCGGGTCGTGTGGCTCAGGTCACACTTAAGGTTACCGTCGGGTAACTGTCAAGGGGCACTCGTGGCTCGGGCATTGGATCGCTTGAAGTGCTGGATCAGGCGGTGGTAGACGGGCCGGACCACGCGGCCCGGGAGGTACCGATGGCGCTCCTCGTGCCGCACCCGCGCGCGCGGGTGCGGCTTGACCAGCTGAAGACCGAGGTGGGCGCGCCAGCTGGGGTGGTAGCGGACCTTCGGCTCCGCCGGGTGCAGCTCGATGCGGCAGAGGTGCTTGGTGCTGAGATAGCCGTACTGCGCCGGGCTCAGCAGCCGCACGGGGGCTCCGTGGTCGCTGTCGAGCGGGGCGCCGTCGAGCCGGTCCGCGATGAGCACGTCCGGTTCCATCAGGTCCTCCAGCAGGGCCACCGAGCGGTAGCCGTCGAGGCCTTCGAGCACCACGTGCGTCACGACCGCCCCGGGCTGGAGGCGCGGGCCGAGCACCAGGTCGTACAGGTCCCGGAACGCGACGCCCTCCCAGCGCAGGTCGGCGGCCGTCCAACCCGAGACGCAGTGGAAGTCGGCGATGACCTCGCGGCGTGGGAGGTCGGCATGATCGGCAAGGTCGGCGACGGGGATCGTGAGCGGCTCGAGGTCTGCGCCACCCACGTCGATCCGGGGCACGGTGGGGACGACCGGCGGCCGGCCGCCCAGGCCGAAGCGCGGGAAGCTGCTGATCAGGCGTTGCCCCGGAGGGAGCTTCATGCGGCACACCTCCTCATCCATACGGTGTCGTATCCATACGGTAGCGTATGGCCTCGTGGCCGCCAAGACCAGAACCCCCCGCGACAACTGGATCGATGCCGGCCTGCGTTCGCTGGCGGCCGGAGGTCCGGACGCTGTCCGGGTCGAGTCGCTGGCGCAGGAGCTCGGCGTCAGCAAGGGCGGCTTCTACTGGCACTTCAGCGACCGCAACCGGCTGCTCGAGGAGATGCTCGATCGCTGGGAGCACGTGATGGTCGACGCCGTCATCGAACAGGTCGAGGCGAAGGGTGGCGACGCCGCGACCCGACTCCGGCGGCTGTTCGGGCTCGGGGCGTCGGTCGACGACCTGCTGGCCGTCGAGCTCGCGATCCGCGACTGGGCGCGCCGGGATGCCGACGTCGCCGCACGAGTGCTCCGGGTCGACAACCGACGGATGGGCTACCTGAGAGGGCTGTTCGGGCAGCTCTTCCCGGATCCCGCTGACGTCGAGATGCGCTGCTTCGTGGTGCTGGCCATGTTCATCGGCAACCACCACATCGCGGCCGAGCATGGCCGCCGGAGCCGGTCAGCGGTGATGAAGGACGTCGTCCGCTGGGTGATGGAGTAGGGCTGCGCGCGGTGACCGGGTGCGTCCCGCTCACGTAGGCGGCAGGACGTGGACCACCTCGATGCGGTTACCGAACGGATCATGGGTATGGAACCGCTCGAACCACTCGGCGTTGCGACGCTGCGACCAGTCGACGTCGTATCCCAGCGATTCGAGGTGTGCCCCGAGTTGTTCGAGCTCCGTCGCCGTGCTGACCTCAAGGGCTGGATGCGCCTTGCGACCCGTCGCCGGGTCTTCGATTCCGAGATGGATCTCGGCCCCTCCGGCGTGACGGAACCAGGCACCTCCGCGCCTCGCGAGCTCCGTCGGCTTGGCGATCTCCGAGAAGCCCAGGCCCTCGATGTAGAAGCGGCGTCCCTGCTCCTCGCCACCCTCGGGACAGGAGAGCTGGACATGATGGAGTCTCATTCGCCGCAGACTAGCTCCACGGATTCCCAGCGCCGGAGCGGCTGCCACCGGCGCACGGTGCTGGGTGCTGGCCGCCGGATGCTGGCGCGCCCGGTCAGTCCGCCGTTGGCGTCGAGCCCCCCGCGACCTCGTAGTTCCACACCTCGCTGTGGGTCGAGACCGGCTGGGGCGCCTCGCCGCCGGCCCGCTCGACGGCCGACCGGTGACCCTCGGCGAAACCGGGCGAGCTCACCCACGCCTGGAACGACTCCTCGTCGCGCCAGCGGGTGATCACCAGCCACTGCTCACGATCATCGGTGGGGCGGAGCAGCTCGAACCCCTCGAAGCCGTCGGCGTTGTCGACGGCACCGGCCCGGGCGGCAAACCGCTGCGCCAGCTCATCGCCGCTGCCTGCCGGGACGGTGATGGCGTTGATCTTGATGGTGGTCACGGGAAGAGCGTGCCAGACCTGACTACTGAGACTTCTTGTGCCGCGGCTTCTTCGCCCCCGGCCGCGACGACGGTGGACCCGAGTCCTCCTGCAGCTCGATCAGCTTGCCGCTGATCCGGGTCTGCTCCAGCGCCTTCCAGACCTGTGCGGGCAGCTCGGCCGGCAGCTCCACGATGGAGTGGTCCGGCCGGATCTGGATGTGCCCGAAGTCCTTGCGGCCCAGGCCACCCTCGTTGGCGATCGCGCCGACGATCTGCCGCGGCTCGACCTTGTGCCGCTTGCCGACGTTGATCCGGTAGTTGGCCATCGGCTGGTCCGAGGGGCGGCGCGAGCCCCGGTCCGGTCGGGCCGGCCGCTCGCCACGCTCGCCACGCTCGCCACGCTCGCCACGGTCCTGGTGCGGGCGGCGCCTGGGCTCGGGGTCGGGCTCGAGCAGCAGCGGCGTCTTGCCCTGGGCGACCACGGCGAGCGCCGCCGCGACGTCAGCCTCGGGCACGTCGTGGTTGCGCACGTAGTGGGCCACGATGTCGCGGAACCGCTCGATCCGCGCGGTCTGGCTCAGCGCCTCGGTGATCTGGTCGTCGAACCGGGCCAGCCGGGTGACGTTGACGTCCTCGACGGTCGGGAGCTGCATCTCCGTGAGCGGCTGGCGGGTGGCCTTCTCGATGTGCTTGAGCAGGTAGCGCTCCCGCGGCGTGACGAACGAGATCGCGTCACCGCTGCGCCCGGCCCGGCCGGTGCGGCCGATCCGGTGCACGTAGGACTCGGTGTCCGTCGGGATGTCGTAGTTGACGACGTGGCTGATCCGCTCGACGTCGAGGCCGCGGGCGGCCACGTCCGTGGCGACCAGGATGTCGAGCTTGCCCGCCTTGAGCTGGTTGACGGTGCGCTCGCGCTGGACCTGCGCGACATCGCCGTTGATCGCCTGGGCGGAGAACCCTCGGGCGCGCAGCTTCTCGGCGAGCGTCTCGGTCTCGTTCTTGGTGCGGACGAAGACGATCATCCCCTCGAAGTTCTCGACTTCGAGGATCCGGGTGAGGGCGTCGACCTTCTGCGGGTAGCTGACGATGAGGTAGCGCTGGGTGGTGTTGGCCGAGGTGGTGGTCTTGTTCTTGACCGTGATCTCGACCGGGTCGTTGAGGTAGCGCTTCGACAGCCGGCGGATCTGGGCCGGCATGGTCGCGGAGAACAACGCGACCTGCTTGGTGTCCGGCGTGTCCGCGAGGATCGTCTCCACGTCGTCGGCGAAGCCCATGTTGAGCATCTCGTCGGCCTCGTCGAGCACCAGGAACCGCAGCGCGGAGAGGTCGAGCGTGCCCTTCTCCAGGTGATCCATGATCCGGCCCGGGGTGCCGACCACCACGTGGACGCCGCGGCGCAGCGCCGAGAGCTGGACGCCGTAGCCCTGGCCGCCGTAGACCGGCAGGACGTGCACGCCCTTCGCGTGGGAGGCGTACTTCTCGAACGCCTCGCACACCTGCAGCGCGAGCTCACGGGTCGGTGCGAGCACCAGCGCCTGCGGCGTCTTCTGCTTCAGGTCGAGCCGGTCCAGGATCGGCAACGCGAACGCCGCGGTCTTGCCGGTGCCGGTCTGCGCGAGGCCGACGACGTCCTGGCCCGCGAGCAGCGGCGGGATGGTCTCGGCCTGGATCCGCGACGGGCTCTCGTAGCCGACGTCCGCGAGCCCCTTCAGCATGGCGTCGCCGAGGCCGAGTTCGGCAAAGGTCGGCGGCGCTTCGGGCTCTGTGGTGCTCACCCTGCAACGGTAGTGCGTCCGCGGCGCGGCACCCGATTCGTGGGCGCGGTGCGCTGAGTCACTCCGACGGTCACTCCACGGTCACGGACTTGGCCAGGTTCCGCGGCTTGTCGATGTCGTGACCGAGGGTCAATGCGGCGTGGTAGGCCAGGATCTGCAGCGGAATGGTCAGCAGGATCGGGTCGAGCTCGCGCTCGCTGCGGGGTACGTCGATCCGCCGGCAGGCGACGTCGCCGAGCTCGACGTCCGCATGGGTCACCACGACGAGCGGTCCCCCACGCGCCGCGATCTCGTGCAGGGCGCCGACGTTGCGATCGGTGAGCTCGTCGCCCGGGACGATCGCGATCGTCGGCACCTCGGGGGAGATCAGCGCCAGCGGACCGTGCTTGAGCTCCGAGGTCTGATAGGCCTCGGCGTGCCGGTAGCTGATCTCCTTGAACTTCTGGGCACCCTCGCGCGCCACCGGGAAGCCGCGCACCCGGCCGACGAAGAACAGGCTCTCGGCCTGCGCGAGGTCCTGGGCGATCTCGGTGAGCTGCTCCTCGGTGGCCAGCACCTCTGCGATCTGGTCGGGCAGCAGGGTCAGCCCGCCGATCAGTCGCTTGCCGTCGGCGATCGACAGGTCGCGCACCCGCCCGAGCTGCAGGGCGAGCAGCGCGAACGCCAGGAACATGTTGGTCAGCGCCTTCGTGGAGGCGACCGCGACCTCGGGCCCGGAGTGCAGGTAGATACCGCCGTCGACCTCCCGCGCGATCGCGCTGCCGACGACGTTGACCAAGCCGATCACCCGGCCGCCCTTGCGGCGGATCTCCTGCACGGCGAGCAGCGTGTCCAGGGTCTCGCCGGACTGGCTCACCGCGACATAGAGCGTGTCCGGCTCGATGATCGGGTTGCGGTAGCGGAACTCCGAGGCCGGCTCCGCGTCGGACGGGATCCGGGCCAGCTCCTCGAGGAGGGAGGCGCCCATCTGGCCGACGTAGTAGGCCGAGCCGCAGCCGAGGATCTTCACGCGCCTGATCGCCCGGGTTTCGCGCGCGTCCATGTTCAGGCCGCCGAGGTGCCCGGTGCCGAAGCGCTGGTCGAGCCGGCCCCGCAGCACCCGCTCGGCGGCCGCCGGCTGCTCGAGCATCTCCTTGTGCATGTAGGAGGCGTGATCGCCGGCGTCGTACTCGTCGGCATCGATCTCCAGCGGCAGCGCGGCCCGGCCGGTCGCGGTGCCGTCAGGGTGGAACGTCGTGAAGCCGGAGGCCGTGATCGTGGCCAGTTCCCCGTCGTCGAGGTGGGCGACCGTCGTCGTGTACCGCACGAGCGCGGCCAGCTCGGAGGCGACGTACATCTCCTTGTCGCCGACCCCGATGATCAGCGGGCTGCCGTTGCGAGCGACGACGATCCGGTCCGGGAAGTCGGCGTGCATGACCGCGAGCCCGTAGGTGCCCTCGATCACCGACAGCGCATCGCCGACCTTGCCCTCGAGGGTGTCGGCATCGGACCGCGCGATCAGGTGCGCGAGCACCTCGGTGTCGGTGTCCGAGGCGAGGTCGATGCCGTCGTCGCCGAGCCGCCGGCGCAGCGCCGCCGCGTTGTCGATGATGCCGTTGTGCACCACCGCCACTGAGCCCTTGCCATCGACGTGGGGGTGGGCGTTGACGTCGTTGGCCGGACCGTGGGTGGCCCAGCGGGTGTGGCCGATCCCGACCCGCCCGGCGAAGCGCTTCGGCAGTGAGCCCTCGAGGTCGCGCACCCGACCCGCGAGCTTGGCGACCTTGATGCTCGAGCTCTGCCCGAGCACCGCCACCCCGGCGGAGTCGTAGCCGCGGTGCTCGAGACGGCTCAGCCCCTCGATCAGGAGAGGGGCAGCCTGCTGACTTCCGACGTACCCGACGATTCCGCACATGTTCGGTGGCGCTCCTAGCTGTAGATGACTCGGCGGAGCTGGCGCTCGCTGAGGGTGGGCGCGGCGACGACCCGCTCGCCGAGCTCCGTGGCGATCCGGGCGAAGATCTCGTCGTTCTTGGCGCCGTAGGTCTTCAGTTCCGCGTGCCGCCGCCGCACGAAGACCTCGACCGGCTCGGCGTAGAAGGCCACGACGTCCTCGACGACGCGCCGGGCCTCCGAAGCGCTGAGGCCAGTGCCGGCAACCAGGTGGTCCACGAGGGCGGATTCGACGGGCACGCGGACAAATGTGCGCCCACGCCGTGCCGTTTGGCAAGTTTCTGCCCGTCAGCGGGCAGAAACGTCCGGGAATGAATCGGACTGTGGTCCGGTTAGGCTGATTGATAGTTCAAGCACCGCTCACCAGAAGGAGACACGACCCATGACTGAGACCACCCAGACCCTCGTCCAGGACCTCACCGGCGACTACACCATCGACACCAGCCACACCCGCCTTGGCTTCGCCGCCCGGCACGCGATGGTGACCAAGGTGCGGGGGCAGTTCGCCGACTTCACGGGTACCGCTCACGTGGACACCGCCGACCCGGCGAACTCGACGGTCCGGCTGGACATCAAGACCGGCAGCGTCACCACCGGCAACGCCGACCGCGACGGTCATCTCCGCTCCGGCGACTTCTTCGACGCCGAGGCCAACCCCGAGATCACGTTCGTCTCCACCAACGTCACCCGCGACGGCACCGAGTGGGCCATCACCGGCGACCTGACCATCAAGGGCGTCACCCACGCGGTGACCATCCCCTTCGAGGAGACCGGAACCGCCCAGGACCCGTACGGCAACATCCGCGTGGGCTTCGAGGGTGCCGTCACCGTCAACCGCAAGGACTGGGGCCTGACCTGGAACGCGGCGCTCGAGACCGGCGGCGTCCTCGTCTCCGAGAAGATCAAGCTCGAGTTCGACGTCTCCGCGATCAAAACCGCCTGATCAGACTCCTCATCCCGCCGACCCGTCGCAAAGTTCGCGACGGGTCAGCGGGTTTCGCGGTTGAATGCGGCTGTGACCGAACTGACCCAACGCCCCCTGGTCCCCAGCGACGCGCGCGCCGTCTACGAGGTGATGGCCGCCCAGGAGCAGGCCGATGTCGGGACCATCGTCATCGAGGAGGCCGACATCGTCGGCGACTGGCAGCGGCCCTCGTTCGACGTCTCTGCCAACACCACCGGGTTCTTCGACGGCGACCGGCTGGTGGGGTACGGCGAGGTCGCGGCCAGCTGGCACGGGGACGCGGCCGTGCACCCGGACTACCGGGGCCGCGGCGTCGGCACCCGGATCGCCCAGTGGATGCAGGACACCGCGCGGTCCCGCGGCTCCACGATCATCGGGATGCCGGTACCTCAGGGTTCTCCGGGCGACCGGCTGCTCGAGTCGCTCGGCTACGTCGTCCGGTGGACCAGCTGGGTGCTCGAGCTCCCGCCGGGGGCAGACATTCCGCAACGCCAGCCGCCGGCCGGGTACGTCGTCCGCGAAGCCACCCCCGCGGAGTACGAAGCCTGCTGGACCGTCACCGAGGATGCGTTCCTCGAGTGGTCGGAGCGGGAGCGCGACTCGTTCGAGGACTGGTCGGCCAGCGTCACCCAGCGTCCGGGCTTCGAGCCGTGGAACCTCCGGGTCGCGGTCGACCCGGAGGGCCAGGTGGTCGGCACGGCGGTCGTGCACAAGAACGACGACTACGGATACGTCGACAAGTTGGCCACCCGCAAGGACCAACGCGGCCGGGGGCTCGCCCAGTGCCTGCTGATCGATGCGTTCGGTGAGGCCCGGGCCCACGGTTGCTCACGTTCCGAGCTGTCGACCGACTCGCGCACCGGGGCACTGACGCTCTACGAGAAGGTCGGGATGCAGACCACGTCGGTCTGGCTGCACCGGGCGATCAAGCTCGCGGACTAGCGGCTCTCCACGACCGTCTTGATCCGCCCGACGAGCGCATCGGCGTCCTTGATGGCCGCCTTGAGTGCGAAGCCGACGATGAGCTTGCCGAAGCCGTGGCCCTCGAGGGTGTTGAAGAGCGTCACCTTGGTCTGGGTGCCGCCGAGGTCCTCGAGGTCGTAGCCGCCGTCGGGGACGGTCACCAGGTTCTTGGAGCGCTCGACCCAGCGGATCGTCGTCGGCGAGACCACCTCGGTCAGCTCGAAGCGTCGGTCGGTCTTCATGCCCGCGTCCTTGACCTGGCTCACGAACACGGTGCCGACCGCGGAGGGTCCGGCCGGCTCCTTGCTGATCGAGAGCACGCGCGGGCTGAACGTCGGGTCGTGGGTGCCGTCCAGGAGGAACTCGAAGACCTCTGCGATCGGCCGGTCGACCACCGCCGAACCACTGAACGTTCCCGTCATGCGTCGAGCGTAGGCCCTGCTACCGGGGTCTGCTTGGGTGGCTCCATGGTCAGCTTCGTCACCCGCTTCGACTTCCGCGTCCCCGGCGCCGACCCGGAGACCCGCCGCGAGGTCTTCGCGAGGGCCGTCGAGCAGGCGGCGTACGTCGAGCGGTGCGGGCAGGACGCGCTGATGCTCTCCGAGCACCACTCCTCCGCCGACGGCTACCTGCCGAGCCCGATTCCGGTGGCCGCCGCGTTCGCTGCGGTGACCGAGCGGATCCCGATCTCGATAGCGGCCCTGCTGCTCAACCTGTACGACCCGCTCCGGGTCGCCGAGGAAATCGCCGTCCTCGACCACCTCAGCGGGGGTCGGGTCAGCTACACCATCGGGCTCGGCTACCGGCGCGAGGAGTACGACCTGTTCGGACGTCCCTGGGCCACTCGTGGACCCGACATCGAGGCCGCGGTTCAGGTGTTGCAGCGGGCCTGGACCGGCGACGAGTTCGAGCACGAGGGTCGCCAGGTGCGAGTGACCCCGACGCCGTACTCCCAGCCGCACCCGACGCTCTTCTATGGCGGCGGCTCGCCGGCGGCGGCGAAACGGGCCGCCCGGCTGGGGCTCGGCTTCCAGCCGCAGGACGCCGATCCGGCGCTGCGCGAGCTCTACAACGAGGAGTGCCGGGCACTCGGGCGGGAGCCGGGCATCGCCCGGCTCGCGCCACCCGGCCCGGCCAACGTCTTCTGCGCCGAGGACCCCGACGCGTTCTGGGCCGAGCACGGCCACCACCTGCTCGCGGATGCTCAGGGGTACCAGATGTGGCGGGACGCGGCGGTCACCTCCTACGTCCGCGACGACTCGTCGTCGGTCGAGGAGATGCGAGCCCTGGGCGTCTACGCGGTCCTGACAGCTGACGAGCTCATCGAGAAGTGCCGCCGCAAGGAGATCCGGCTCGTCACCAGCCATCCCGCGTGCGGCGGCCTACCGGCCGAGCCGTCGTGGGAGAGCCTGCGGCTGATCAGCGAGGTCGTGCTGCCGACGCTGCGGGCGACCTGATCGGCGCGATCAGCTCGTGATGGACCTAGCCGGTCCGGTTCACCCCGACAGCCAGGCGGCGTACGCGTCGAACGTGGAGGGTCGGCCGAGGAAGTCGGCGACCAGGTCGGCGGCGTCCTTGCTGCCGCCGGGGCCGAGCACCCGGTCCCGGTAGCGGCGGGCCACGTCGAGATCGAACAGGTCGTCGTCGAACGCGCTGAACAGATCCTTCGCGATCACCAGCGACCACATGTAGGTGTAGTAGCCGGAGCTGTAGCCGCTGAGATGGCCGAAGCTCGCGAACATCCGGGTCCCGTCGATGTAGGCGAACGGCGCGTACTGCTGCTGCAGCTCGACCATCCGGGTGGTCAGGTCCGCGGGGCGCTCGGCGTGGAACCAGTACGACATCGCGGCGTAGAACATCTGGGTGCGGGCGTAGATGCCCTTGCCATAGGCGTCGGCGCGGCGCATCCGCTCCACGAGCTCGGCCGGGATCGGGGTACCCGCTGCGTCGACCGCGAAGGTCTGCAGGACGGCGACGTCCCACGCCCACTCCTCGAGCATCTGGCTGGGCGCCTCGACGAAGTCCCACTCGGTGGCGACCCCCGCGAACCGGGTCCAGCGGCCCTGCCCGCCGAGCACGTGATGGACCAGGTGACCGAACTCGTGAAACAGCGTCACGACGTGGTCGTGTTCCATCAGCCCGGACGAGAAGTTGCAGACCAGCACGCCCTCGGGCAGCTGCCGACCGGCCACCCCCGCGGCGAGCGTGAACTGCGCGGCGTGCTTGTACTTGCCCTCCCGCGGGTGCAGGTCGAGGAAGATCCGCCCCAGCCGCTCACCGCCGGCCGCGTCGTGCACGTCGTACGCCGTCACCTCATCGGCCCACAGCTCGACGTCGGCGACCGGCTCGTACCGCAGGCCGAACAGCCGCCCGGTCACCTCGAGCAGGCCCTCCCGGACCCGGTCGAAGCCGAAGTAGCGGCGGACCTCCTGGGAGTCGACGTCGTAGTGCTCCCGGCGCACCAGCTCCTGGTAGTACGCCCCGTCGGCCGAGTCGATCGTGGCGGCGCCGGGGACGTCGCGCCGGTAGCGCTCGAACAACAGCCCCAGGTCCCGACGCATCGGTTCTTCGGCCGCGGCCGCGATCCGGTCGATGAACTCGGGGATCGCGGCGCCCTTCTTGATCATCTTCACGTCGGCGTCGTAGGACGCCCAGTCGTCGTAGCCCACCAGCGTCGCGAGCTCGTGGCGCAGCTCGAAGAGCTCCCGGAGCAGGCCCTCGGTGTGCGGCCACCCCCGGGTCAGGAACTGGACGGTGAGGTCGCGGCGGACGTCGGCGTCGTGGGCGAACATCCGCACCGGAACCGCGTCGGGGTAGTCGGTGCTGACCGTGACCAGGCCCTCGTCGTCGACCGGGCGGGCCGCGAGCCAGTCAGCAGGCATCCCCTCGAGCCGGTCCGGCGCGACCCGGATCGTGCGCACGTCGTCGCGGATCGCCTTGCCGAACTCCTGGTTGACCTCGGTGATCCGCTCGTTGATCGCGGCCACCCGGGTCCGCGCCTCATCGTCGCTGCCGACACCGGCGCGGGTGAACGTCTCGAGCACCTTGTCGAGCAGCCGGGCGGCCTGCTGGTCGAGGCCCGCCGGGTCGAGCCGGGCGAACCCGGCGTAGATGGCCGGGTCGAGGTTGAGCTCGGTGGAGAGCCGCAGCGCGTCCTGCTCGGCGCGCTCGGCGGTGTCGCGCACCGCCTCCAGCGGATGCACGTTGCTGAACAGCGAGCCCACCGCCGCCACGTTGCTCAGCTCCAGCGACAGCGCGTCCCAGACCTCGAGTGCCGCGAGCGCGTCGGTCGGCGGGTCCTGGCGGAGCCGGTCGGCGAGCTCACGGACGCGGGCGAGGCCTGTGCTGGCGCGGGTCGCGACCCACTCTTCGGCGTCGGCGGCTGCGGGCAGGGACAGGGCGTCGAGGCTCACCGGGCCAGACTGCCACGGCGCCGGGAGAGGTAGGCCCGCTCGGCCTGGTTGTCGGTGGCCGCGATCGCCGCGTCGTACGCCGCCCGCGCGTCCGCGCTCCGGCCCAGTCGGCGGAGCAGGTCGGCGCGGGTCGCATGCCAGGCGTGGTACGTCGCCAGCGGCAGCTGGTCGACCATCGCCAGGCCGACCTCGGGACCGTCGAGCTCGGCGACCGCGATCGCCCGGTTGAGCGCGACGATCGGCGACGGGTCGACGGCGTACAGCTGCTCGTAGAGGGTGGCGATCTGGGACCAGTCGGTGTCGGCGGCGGTGCGCGCGTCGGTGTGCACGGCGTTGACCGCGGCCAGCAGCTGGTAGCGCCCCGGCCGATTGAGCCGCAGGCACTCCCGCACCAGGTCATGGCCCTCAGCGATCAGCTCGCGGTCCCAGCCGCCACGGTCCTGTTCGTGCAGCGGCACCAGCTCACCGCCGGCCTCGCGGGTGGTCCGGCGGGACTCGGTGAGCAGCATCAGGGCCAGCAGGCCGGCCACCTCGGTCACTTCGGGCAGCAGGGTTCGCAGGATCCTGGCGAGCCGAATCCCCTCAGCGGTCAGGTCCGCCCGGACCGCCGACGCACCAGAGCTGGCGAGGTAGCCCTCGTTGTAGACGAGGTACAGCACGGCCAGGACCCCGCCCAGCCGCTCGGTGAGGTCCGCGGGGTCGGGCACCCGGAACGGGATGTTGGCGCCCTTGATCTTGGCCTTCGCGCGGGTGATCCGCTGGGCCATCGTGGTCTCGGGGACCAGGAAGGCCTGGGCGATCTCGGCGACGGTCAGGCCGCCGAGCAGCCGGAGGGTGAGAGCCACCCGGGCCTCGGGCGCGAGGGCAGGGTGGCAGCAGGTGAAGATCAGCCGCAGCCGGTCGTCCTCGACGATGCCGGTGGGCTCGTGGGGGGTGTCGTCGCGCATCGCGTGTGCCGCCTCGTGCTTGGCGTCCCGCTGTCGCTCCCTGCGGATCTTGTCGATGGCCTTGTTGCCGGCCGTGGTGGTCAACCAGGCACCCGGGTTGGGCGGGGTGCCGTCGACCGGCCACTTCTCGAGGGCGACCAGGAGTGCCTCGCTGGCGGCGTCCTCGGCGACGTCGAGGTCACCGAAGCGGCGCGCCAGCGAGGCGACCACCCGGCCGTACTCCTCGCGAAAGATCCGCTCGATCGCGGTGGCGGGCTCCGTCAACGTCGGTGGGTCACTCTGACTGGAAGGGTCGGACCTCGACCTTGCCCCGACAGGCGGCCGAGCCCTCCGCCGCCCAGGTGAGGGCGGCGTCGAGGTCGGGTGCCTCGATGATCCAGAAGCCGCCGAGGTACTCCTTGGACTCGGCGTAGGGGCCGTCGGTGACGATCGGCTGGTCGCCGGTGCCGTCGACGGTGGTCGCCTGTTCGATCGGGTGCAGGCCGCCGGCGAACACCCACGCGCCCTCGGCCTGGAGCTTCTCGTTGAACTTGCCGGTGTCGGCGTACGCCTGCTGCGTGTCCTCCTCGGACATCGCGGCGTACTCCTCCTCGGAGCCGTGCACGGAGAGCAGGTACTGGGTCATGGCTATCTCCTCAGGTTGGTGCGGGCGGCGCTCCTGGCTGCCCTTCACCCTCACCACGAACCGGCAGCCCGAGATACGACAACTCTGGCAGAACTTAATCGGGCTCGAATCGACGACGCCGCCTACTACCGTGTCCCGGTGCGGATGCGTGGGGTCTTGGCGGACACCCGACCGCTGCGCAACCCGCACTTCCGCCGGTTGTGGACCGCCAACATCGTGACGGTCATCGGCGCCCAGCTCACCGTGGTCGCCGTGCCCGCTCAGATCTATGCCGAGACCGGATCGTCCGCGTACGTCGGCCTGACCGGCGTGTTCGGGCTGGTCCCGCTAGTGGTGTTCGGACTCTGGGGCGGCGCGTTGGCCGACGTGTTCGACCGGCGGACGGTGCTGATCATCACCACCTTCGGGCTGATCGGCACCAGTGCGCTCTTCTGGTTCCAGGCCGCGGCCGGGAACGAGAACGTCTGGCTGCTGCTCGGACTGTTCTCGGTGCAACAGGCCTTCTTCGCCGTCAACCAGCCGACCCGCTCGGCGGTGATCCCGAAGCTGGTCGGCGAGGAGCTGCTGCCGGCCGCGAACTCCCTCAACATGACCGTGATGATGGCCGGCGCGATCGCCGGTCCGCTGGTCGCCGGGGTCCTGATCCCGGTGCTCGGCTTCGAGTGGCTCTACCTGATCGACACGATCACCCTGTTCGCGACGCTCTCCGCGGTGGCGCGGCTGCCCCGGCTCCCCGTGGAGGGCGCGCCGAGCCGGGCGCCCGGCTTCCGGTCGGTGGTCGAGGGGTTCACCCACCTGCGTACCCAGCCGGTGCTGATGATGTCGTTCGTCGTCGACCTGATCGCGATGGTCTTCGGGATGCCCCGGGCGCTGTTCCCGCAGATCGCGCACGAAAGCTTCTCCGGTCCGAGCGAGGGCGGGCTGGCGTTCGCGCTGCTGTTCGCGGCGATCCCGGCCGGCGCGGTGCTGGGCGGCGTGCTGTCCGGCTGGGTGTCGCGGGTCGGCCGACACGGGCTCGCGGTGATCGCATCGATCCTGGTGTGGGGCCTGGCCATGGCAGGGTTCGGCGTCGCCACCGCGCTCGCGGACACCTGGCCACGGGCGATGCTGACCGCGGCCGTGCTGCTGCTGATGGTCGGCGGTGCCGCCGACATCTCCTCCGCGGCGTTCCGGATGAGCATGCTGCAGTCGGCGACCACCGACGCCATGCGCGGTCGGCTCCAGGGAATCTTCCTGGTCGTCGTCGCCGGTGGCCCCCGGGTCGCCGACGTCGCGCACGGTGCCTCCGCGGCGATGGTCGGCACCGCCGCGGCCGCGGCCGGCGGCGGCGTGCTCGTCGTGGTCCTGACCGTGGTCGCCGCGATCGCCGTACCGTCGTTCGTGCGGTACCGGATCACCCGCCCCGCTGGCTGAGCCCCCGCGCCACCACGCGCGGCGCCACGTACCGCTCGACCAACGCGCGTTCCTCCGCGCCGTCGCGGCCGGGCACCGTCAGCAGCGACAAGATCACCCGGACCAGCCACCGCGCGTCCTCCGGATCATCGACGACGCTGAGGCCGAGCGCCTCGATCACCTCCGACGACTGGGCCAGCGCGGCGGTCCGGGCCGCGTCACCCTCCGCGAACCACGCGGCGAGCGCGGGCGCCTCCCGCACGCGGCGTACGGCGTCGAGCACCGCCTCGGTCACCCGTCGGGCCGGTTCGTCGATGCCGTCGAGCGTGGCCGCCACCTCCCGGCCCACCCGCCGCGCCTCCCGGTGCACGAACGCGGTGTGCAGCTCGTCGCGGTCGGCGAAGTAGCGGTAGAGCGTGGCCCTCGAGCAACCCGAGGCCCGAGCAATGTCTCCCATGCCGACCGCGCCGACGCCCCGCTCGACGAACAGCTCGGCCGCGGCGGAGAGGATGCGTTCGGCGGCGAGCTGACCACGCTCCTCGGCCAGCCAGCTCATCGCCGGGCCCTCACGAGGTCACCCGGAACGGAACGGTCGTGGGTCGGCGTACGTAGGCGCCCGGCGCCCACTCGATCGCGTCGACGTCGACGGTGAACTCCGGACAGCGGTCGAGCAGCTCCTCCAGCGCGACCCGAGCCTGCATCCGGGCCGCGTTGGCGCCGAGGCAGAAGTGGTTGCCCTGACTGAACGTCAGGATCTGACCCGGGTGGCGGCGTACGTCGAGCTCGTCGGCGTCGGGGCCGTAGCGGCGCGGGTCGCGGTTGGCGGCGCCGTAGAGCAGCAGCACCTTGCGGCCGGCGGGGATGGTCCGGTCGTGCAGCGTGACGTCCCGGGTGGTGGTGCGGGCCAGACCCTGGACCGGCGAGGTGAGGCGCAGCAGCTCCTCGACGGCGGGGCCGATCAGCCCGGGGTCCGCGACCAGGGTCCGCCGCTGGTCGGGGCGCTCGGTGAGCAGCTGCACCGCGCCGCCGAGCAGGCCGGTCGTGGTGTCGTTGCCCCCGGTCACCATCGTGAACACGTAGGCCAGGATCGAGAGCAGTCCCCGATCGTCGTCGCCGACCCCGGCTGCGACCAGGTGCGACACGGTGTCGTCGGCGGGGTCGTCGGCGGGGTCGTCGGCGGGGTCACGTCGGCGGCGCTCGATCAGCTCCGCGAAATAGCCGAGCATCTCCGCGATCGCGTCCGGAGCTCCGGTCACATCACCGGTCGCGCCGGCCGCGACGATCGCGTCGGTCCACCCGTCGAACCGACCTCGGTCCTCCTCGGGAACACCCAGGTAGTGCGCGACCACCATGCTGGGCAGCGGCTTGAACAACTCGGCCACGATGTCGCCCTCGCCGCTGGCGACGAGACCCTCGAGCCGCTCCCGGACGAACGCCCGCACCGCGGGTTCGACGCTGACCACCGCTTTCGGCGTGAAGCCCCGGGAGACGAGCCGCCGGAAGGCCGTGTGGTCGGGCGGGTCCTGCATCACCATCGGGGGGTTGTCGGCCAGGCCGATCCGCTCGAGCTCGTCGTAGTGCACGGTCAGGCCGGCCGCGCTGCTGAAGGTCGCGGCGTCCACGGCCGCCGCCATCACGTCGGCGTGCCGGGTGAGGACGTAGTAGTCGAGCTCCGGCGCCGTGGCCGGTACGACGTGGTGCACCGGGTCGTGGTCACGGAGGGCGGCGTACTCCGGCCACGGGTGGCGCCAGGCCGCACCGCCGCCCGGGACGTAGCGGGGCCGCTCAGACGTTCGGGTCGGCATGTCCCGAGTGTGAGACAGCTTGTCCTACTTGTCTAGCGAGACGTACTCCCCGGCGATCGCCGCCCCGAGCCGCGCGTTGTTGCGGACCAGCGCGATGTTGGCGGTGAGGCTGGCGCCGTCGGTGATCTCGACGATCCGGCCGAGGAGGTACGGCGTCGCGTCCTTGCCGGCAATGCCCAGCCGATCCAGGTCGGCCAGCGCCCGGTCGATGATCGCGCCGATCTCGTCGGCCGGGATCTCGTCCTCGGCAGGGATCGGGTGGGCGACCACGATCCCCGAGCGCAGGCCGAGCGACCACGCCGCGCGCATCACCGCGGCCACCTCGGCCGCGGAGTCGACCCGCATCGGCGCGGCCTGACCGCTGGAGCGGGAGTAGAACGACGGGAACTCATCGCTGCCGTGGACCAGCACCGGCACGCCGAGCGTCTCGAGCGTCTCGAGCGTCAGCCCGATGTCGAGGATGCTCTTCACGCCGGCGCTGACCACGGCGACGGGCGTGCCGCCGAGCTCGGTCAGGTCGGCGGAGATGTCGAAGGTCTGCTGCGCACCGCGGTGGACGCCGCCGAGCCCGCCGGTCACGAACACGGGGATACCCGCCAGTGCCGCCAGCCGCATCGTGGCGGCCACGGTGGTCGCGCCGTGGAGGCCGCGGGCGACGACGTACGGGAGGTCGCGCACGCTGACCTTCAGCACGTCCGGGTCGCTGCCCAGCAGCTCGAGGTCGTCGGGGCTCAGGCCGATCCGCGGGCGCCCGCCCAGGACCGCGATCGTCGCCGGCACCGCGCCGCCGTCGCGGACGATGCCCTCCACCTCGACCGCCATCTCGACGTTGCGGGGGTAGGGCATGCCGTGGCTGATGATCGTGCTCTCGAGCGCCACCACCGGCCGGCCCTCCGCCAGCGCGGTGGCGACCTCGTCGGTGACGGTGAGCAGCGGGTTCAGCGGAGCACCTCCCCGAGATCGGGGCGGACGGTCGCCGAGCTGGCCACCGTGAGCGCCGCGGCAGCGTGACCGAGTCGGGCGGCGGTGACGAGGTCGCTGCCGGTGAGCACTCCGTGGCAGAAGGCCGCGAGCATCGCGTCGCCCGCGCCGGTGACGTCGACGACCTCGGCCTCGGTCGAGGGCAGCCGGGTCGACCCCTCGGTGGTGACCAGTCGAGAGCCCTCGGCTCCGCAGCGCACCCACACCAGCTGGACGCCGCGCGCCACGAGGTCGACGCCGTCACCGAGGACGGCCAGCTCGTCGAGGTTGGGCGTGATCGCGAACAGCGGCCGGGTCCCGTCGAGCAGATCGGCCAGCGCGGCGGCCTTCGGGACGCTGACCGGGTCGATCACGACCGGCACCCCGGCGGCGGCCGCGAGGTCCCACCCGGCGGTGAACGCGTCGCGCGGGAGGTTGCCGTCGAGCACCAGCAGCTCCGAGCGCGCGATCACCGCACCGGCCGCTCGCACGTCGTCCGCCGTCAGCGACTCGGTGGCCGCCATGTCCGACACCGCCACCGCCAGCTCACCGGCGTCGTCGAGTACGGCGACGTAGGTGCCGGTCCCGGTCGGTGCGGGCACCCGCCGGACGAAGGTCACGTCGACGCCGGCGGCCGCGGTGGCCGCGAGCAGCTCGTCGCCGAGAGCGTCCGAGCCGACCGCCGCCACGAGCAGCGTGGGGGTGCCCAGCCGGGCGAGGTTCTCCGCCACGTTGCGACCCACCCCGCCGGGCGACCGGACGACGCGGCCGGGGTTGCTGGTGCCGGCCACCACCGGTCGGGCGCTGCGGGCCTTGACGTCCAGGTTGGCCCCGCCGATGACGACGGCACTCACGTCAGCTTCTCCAGGCGCGCCCGGAGTGCCTCGACCCGATGGGCGTTGCCGTGCAGGCCGACGTACCGGTCGCCGTACGCCACGAGCAGCGCGTCGTCGAGGCGGCGCACGGCACCGGGTGGGTAGCGGTAGCCCATCCGCGCGTTGAGGTCCTCGCCGCCACTGCCGCGGACGACCTCGGCGAGCTCGTCGAGCGAGTCGATGCCCAGCTCGAGCAGCAATCCGGAGATCCAGGCGTAGTGGTCGGTGCGCGACCAGCCCGCGTCCTCGTACTGCCCGGCCAGGAACGCCGCGAGCTCCCGCGGGTCGATCCGGGGGTCGTCGGGAGCCGCGTCGGTCCGGTCCGGGGTGCCGGTGCGCAGCCGCTCCCGGATCGTGGCGAACTCCTGATCGGCCAGCTCGAGCAGCCCGGCGGCCAGCGTGAACCGCCGGTCCAGGTCCCGCGCATGCTCCTCCGGCACCGTGCCCTTGTAGCGGATGTCGTGCTCGAACTCCGCCCACGCGTGCTGCAGCACGGTGCGGATCTGCACCTGCGCGATCCGGCCGCGCAGGTCGTCGTAGGCCGGGTCGCTCTCACGCGCCGCGTCGAGCGCGATCAGCAGGTGCCGGCTGGCGTACCCGAACCGGCCCTCGCTCGCGGTCTCCTGGCCGAGGTCGCGGTCGTCCTTGACGACCACCTGGTCGTCGAGCAGGTCGGCCACCGCGGAGACGTCGCTGTGCACGTAGGTGATCACCCGGACCCCGATCTGGTCGGTGATGTCGGCCAGGGGATCGGGAAAGGTCAGGCGACCGTCGATCCGACGCCCGGCCTTCGCGGCGAACGAGGCGATCCCCTTGGTCCGCCCGGTGACGCTCAGGTAGTTGATGCCGGCCTCGTCGAGGATGCCGGTGACCAGCGCGACGAACCGCTCGCCCGCGACCACGAGCTCGGGCTCGCCGGCGGCGTACGCCGCGATCGCCGCCTGTACCCGGTCTCGTGTCACAGCCGAAACCTACTAGCGCGGCCTCCACCGATGATTCAGGCTGTCGGCGGGGGTCACTACCGTGCGTGCATCCGGTACGACGACGAGGAGAGCGATGAGCGAGATGATCCGGGCGACCGGCCTGGTGAAGCGATACAAGGAGGTCGAGGCGCTCAAGGGTCTCGATCTGTCCGTCCCGGAAGGCAAGGTGCTCGCGCTGCTCGGCCCCAACGGCGCCGGCAAGACGACCGCCGTGCGGATCCTGGCCACGCTGATCCAGCCCGACGCCGGCAGCGCGGAGGTCGCCGGCGTCGACGTTCTCTCGGACCCCGCAGGCGTGCGAGCCCGGATCGGCCTGTCGGGGCAGTACGCCGCGGTCGACGAGCACCTGACCGGCTACGAGA
This sequence comes from uncultured Actinomycetota bacterium, assembly GCA_963827185.1. Classification (GTDB taxonomy): domain Bacteria; phylum Actinomycetota; class Actinomycetes; order Propionibacteriales; family Nocardioidaceae; genus Nocardioides. The sequence continues at coordinate 412,467 of CAWGZQ010000006.1, read as the reverse complement.
ACCTCGAGATGGTCGGCCGGCTCTACGGCCTGGGCAAGTCGCGTTCCCGCGACCGGGCCAAGGAGCTGCTCGAGCGGTTCGACTTGATGGAGGCCGCGGACCGTCCCTCGAAGACCTACTCCGGCGGCATGCGCCGCCGCCTCGACCTGGCCGGCGCGCTGGTGGCCGCCCCGCCGGTGCTGATCCTCGACGAGCCCACCACCGGGCTCGACGTGCGCGCCCGGCAGCAGATGTGGGACGTGATCCGCAACCTGGTCGCTTCCGGCGCGACGCTGCTGCTGACCACGCAGTACCTCGAGGAGGCCGACCGGTTGGCCGACGACATCGTGGTGATCGACCACGGCCGGGCCATCGCCCGCGGCACCGCCGACGAGCTGAAGTCCCAGACCGGCGGCGAGCGGATCGAGGTGGTGCTCACCGACGCCGGGCAGCGCGACGCGGCGACCCGGGTCCTCGGCGAGGTCGCCCGGGGCGACATCCACGCCGACGGTGACAACGGCCGTTCGCTCGGCGCCTCGGTCGACGGCGGCCAGCAGGCACTGCTCCGGGTCCTCGAGGGATTCCGGGAGCAGCAGATCGAGGTCGTCGACGTCGGTCTGCGCCGGCCCACCCTCGACGACGTCTTCATGGCGCTGACCGGCCACGCGGCCGAGACCGACGAGACCGGCGAGACCGACCAGGCCGACCAGACCGACACCGCCGAGGAGGTTCCGGCATGAGCGCCGACGTCAAGGAGACCGTGGTCCGCGGCGGCGGGCTCGCCGGCGCGGCCAGCGACGGCTGGGTGATGGCCAAGCGCAACCTGATCAAGATCAAGCGAGTGCCCGACATCCTGGTGTTCGTCCTGATCTCACCGATCATGTTCGTGCTGCTGTTCGCCTACGTCTTCGGCGGCGCGATCGATGTCCCCGGCGACATCGACTACAAGGAGTTCCTGGTTCCGGGCATCTTCGCCCAGACCGTGGTGTTCGGCGCCACCTTCACCGGCTACGGCCTGGCCGACGACATGCAGAAGGGCATCATCGACCGGTTCCGGTCGCTGCCGATGTCCCAGTCGGCGGTGCTGGTCGGGCGGACCACCTCCGACGTCGCCTACAACATCATCTCGCTGGTGATCATGGGGCTGACCGGGCTGCTGGTCGGCTGGCGGATCCGCGAGGGTCTCTTCGACGCGTTGATCGGGTTCCTGCTGCTGCTGGTCTTCGCCTACGCGATCAGCTGGATCATGGCCTACGTCGGGCTGCTGGTGCCGAGCGTCGAGGTCGTCAACAACGCGTCGTTCATCGTGATCATGCCGCTGACGTTCGTCTCCAACGCCTTCGTGCCGCAGGAGTCCTTCGACGGGGTGCTGCGGACCTTCGTCGAGTGGAACCCGGTGTCCTCGGTGGCGCTGGCCTGCCGCGAGCGATTCGGCAACATCGACGCGTCGATCGCGGTGCCGGACTCGTGGGCGATGCAGAATCCCGAGATCTACACGCTGCTCTGGGCGGCGGCGATCGTGGCGGTGTTCGCGCCGTTGTCGGTCCGCCAGTACCGCCTGTCCGCCAAGAAGTAGCAGCCCACTTCTAGGGTTCCTTGCATGACCGAGCCCCTCGCCGACCCGCTAGCCGACCCCGTGGCCGTCGTCCGCCGCTTCTTCGACCTGCTCATCGCTCAGGAAGCGGCGGCGGCGGCCGAGTTGCTCGCCGACGACGTGGAGTGGCGCAACACCGGGCTACCCACCCTCCGGGGTGGTCGCCGGGTGGGCGGCATCCTGCGCGACATGGAGCAGCGTCGGATCAGCTTCTCGGCCGAGCTGCACCACGTGGCCGCCGACGGCGACATCGTGCTGACCGAACGCACCGACTACCTCGGCCGGGGTCGCTTCCGCACGGACTTCTGGGTCTGCGGCACCTTCCGCGTCGAGGACGGTCGGATCGCCCTGTGGGACGACCACTTCAGCCTCGGCAACTTCATCGCCGGCGCCGGCCGGGGCGCCGTTCGCGCGCTGACCCGGCGCTAGGCCGTCTGGGCCGTCTAGGCCGTCTGGTCCGGGCGGTCCGGGCGTAGAGGCTGACCGGCAGCCCCTCGACGCCGTAGACCGCCGAGAGCTTGCGGAAGTCGAGGTCGGAGCCGTCGGCGATCACGTGCAGGTCGGGAAAGCGCTCGGCCAGCGCGCGCAGCGCGATCCGCAGCTCCATCCTGGCCAGCTCGGAACCGACACAGCGGTGCAGCCCGTGCCCGAAGGCGAGGTGCCGGGTCGGCTCGCGGCTCGGGTCGAAGCTCTCCAGGTCGGGACCGAGCACGGGATCGCGGTTGGCGGTCAGCAGCGAGACGGCGACGGCGTCGCCGGCGTGGATCTGCCGGCCACCCAGCTCGAGGTCACGGCGGGCGAACCGCACGAACGCGAGCTGGACGACGGTGAGGTAGCGCAGCAGCTCCTCGATCAGCCGATCGACGGTCTCGTCATCCTCTCGGATCAGGGCCATCGCCTCGGGGTTGCCGGCGAGCAGATAGGCGCCGAGCGAGAGCATGCTCGCGGAGGTCTCGTAGCCCCCGAGGAAGACCCCGTCGGCCAGCCCGCCCAGGGTGACGTCGTCGAGCTCGTCGCCGTGGTCGGTGAGCAGGGCGCCGATCAGTCCGGGTCCAGGGGCAGCGCGCTGCTTGGCCACCGAGCTGATCAGGAAGTCGCGCGAGTGGCCCGCGGCGTCGAACGACCCGGACGAACCGGTGGAGAGGTCGAACCTGGCGACGCCGAGGGAGTGGAACTTCGCCCGGTCGTCCACCGGCAGGCCGAGCAGCTCGCAGATCACCTCGAACGGCACCGGGAACGCAAAGTCCCGCACCAGGTCGACCTCGGGCCCCGCCGCCTCCATGGCGTCGAGCCGCTCGGTCACGATCCGCTCGATCAGCGGCTCCAGCCGAGCCAGCCGCTTCTTGGTGAACTCGGGGGTGAGGTACCGCCGCAGGGTCGTGTGGTTGGGCGGGTCGGTCATGCCGAGTCCGCCGACCTGGTCCTTGGCGTCGCGGCCCTCCTGGGGCACGAACTGGCCGAGGTCGTTGGAGAAGTCGTCGCCGGCGGCGAGAACGGCCCGGGCCTGGTCGTAGCCGGTCACCAGCCAGATCCCTCGACCGAACAGGTGGGCCAGCTGGCTCACCGGCTCGGTCTCGCGCAACCGGGTCAGCTCGGGTACCGGGTCGAGCCCGTTGCGCTTGAAGGGAACCCGCCAGGACTCGGGGAAGAAGCGCAGCTTGCGCAGGTCGAGCCCGTTGCTCATGGTGCGCTCGAGCATCCGGGTGGCCAGACGCTGCTTCACCGAGGCGAGGAACTGCATGGGTCAATCTCACCAGACGCCGGCCCGGAGAGCCCATCGGGAACCACCCTGACCAGACCACGAGCCTGCGGCGGAGTCCCGGATCGTCGGCGCCTGACCTCAGCACCTGCCGGTCACGGCGTGCTACCAGGGGAGCAGAGCCCTCCTCCCAGCGGGCTAGACGGACATCACACGGCCGTCAGATGTGTTCTAGCAGCGTGGGTCTCTACCCTGAGGGGTATGAAGCGCCTAGCCCTGATCGGGGCACTCCTCATCTCCCTCCTGCTGCCGCTCGGCGGCTCGCCCGCCACCGCGGACGTGCCCGTTGCCCGCGCAGCGGAGGCGTCGGCCAAGATCCGCAGCACCGATGGCGTGCTGTCGAAGGGCTGCCCGGGACACCGTTACCGCTACGCCATCGACGTACCCGCCGGCGACTCGTGGTCGCTCGAGGTCTACCTGGTCAGTCGAACTGGCCGCAGCGTGGCGTTCAGCTACAAGGTCATGGGCGGCGACCCACAGCGGGGCAAGGGTCGTCTGCAGTACTGCTCCTTGAACGTCCGGCCCGGTCGCTACAAGGTGAAGGCCCTGCTGACCTGGTCGCACCACTCCGACGTCAAGACGCTCTGGGCGAAGCCCCGGACGATCCACCTGCGCCGGCCCTGATCGGCGGGCCGGCGCAGGCAGTCGGCCTCAGTAACAGAAGGTTCCCAAGACGCAGAGCTGGACCGTGATCGAGAGCGGCTTGGTCACCTCGACACCCGCCTCGTCCTTGAACGCCGACCGTGAAGTTCGACGTCGCCCTGGTGGTCGGCGTGCCGCTGATGACGCCCGTGGTCGGGGCCAGGGAGAGCCCGGCCGGCAGCGTGCCGTCCGAGATCGACCAGGTCCCCGCACGGTTGTCGACCGTCATCAGAGTGGCGGTGTAGGGCTCGTCGACCGTGCCCTTGGGCAGCGTCGTCGTCGCGATCTCGGGCGGGGTGTTCGCGACCGTGATCGAGAGCGCCCGGGTGCTGGCAGCACCGGCACCGTCCTGGAACCGCACCGTGAAGTCCACCTTGCCCGGGGCCGTCGGCGTACCACTGATCACCCCGGTGGCGTCGTTCAGGCCGAGCCCAGCCGGGAGCGAGCCTGCGCTGATCGACCAGGTGCCCGCGCGGTCGTCCTTGGACTTCAGCGTCGCCGTGTACGCCGTCCCCTTCACCCCGTCGGGCAGCGAGGTGGTGACGATGAGGTTGTCTCCGGCGACGACGATCGAGAGCTGCTTGGTCGCGGTCAGCTCGGCGGCGTCCTTGAACTGGACCGTGAACCCGCTGGTCCCGACAGTGGTGGGGATCCCCGAGATCACCCCGGTGGCGGCAGCCAACGTGAGTCCTGGTGGCAGCTCACCCGCCGTGATCGTCCAGGTGCCGGCCCGGTTGTCGGAGGTCTCGAGCGTCGCGGTGTAGGCCTCACCGAGTTCTGCGTCGGGAAGGCTGGTGGTGCTGATGACCGGGCTGGTCGGGCCGTCGGAGCTGATCGCGATCTGGTAGCCACGAGCCGCAACGCGACCGTCATAGTCACGGAAGTACACGCCGAACTGGCTGGTGCCGACCGTGGTCGGCGTACCACTGATCTCGCCGGTGGCGGGCTCGATGGTCAACCCGGGCGGCAGCTCGCCGGTTTCGATCGACCACTGGCCCGGTCGACCGTCCGCGTTCGCGACCGTGGCGGAGTACGCGGCACCCACCCGCCCGTCCGGCAGCGACGCGGTGACGATCTGGGGGTTGTGGGCGTTGGCGACCACTCGTACCGTGCGGGTCTTGCTCACGCCGCGCCGCTTGCCCCTGCTGGCCGGAGCGACGACCCGCAGGAACGCGACTCCGGGTTCGGCGAAGCGGACCTGCACGGCGTAGCTGCTGGCCACCAGCTTGGTCTTCTTCAGGGTGCGCCACTTGCCGGAGATCCGGCGCTGCAGCACCACTCTGCCCTTGGTCAACGGCCGGACGGAGCCGCTCACGCGCACCGCCTCGCGCACCACGACATGGGTGTCGGAGAGCTTGATGCCGACGCGGTAGCGCGTCTTGCCGGCCGCGTCGGCGCTCGTCGCCACGAGAGCGGGCGAGAGCAGGAGCGTGGCGATGAGCAGAAACAGAACGGCGCGCGACCGCGCGAGAGTCCGTCGCATTAGTTGGGTCCCCAAGTGGTTGTGATCGCGCCCCGAGCGGCGACGAGTCTGCGGCATGCCGAGCAGCGAGAGTAAAGGAATCTGCCCGGGCAGGGAGGCGGACTCGGGTTTTCTTTACTGCGTCCCTGGGGTGTTCTAGACATTCGTCGCCCGGGTATGAGCCCGAGCGGATCCGTAGTCAGCCGGGGCGCTGGTTCCTAGGCTGTAGGGACTGGACCCCGGAGGTGCCCATGGCCGTGTCCGACCACGTCGATCTGCCGCAGTTCATCGAGGGCGTCCGCAAACGCAATCCCGGCCAGAGCGAGTTCGTCCAAGCCGTCCAGGAGGTTGCCGAGGACATCTTCGAGTTCATCGAGGACAAGGAGGAGTACCACCACTACCAGATCCTGCGCCGGATGGCCGAGCCCGACCGGGTGATCAGCTTCCGGGTCTGCTGGGAGGACGACAACCACCACATCCGGGTGCAGCGCGGCTGGCGGGTGCAGAACAACAACTCGATCGGTCCCTACAAGGGTGGCCTCCGGTTCCACCCGAGCGTCAACGAGTCGATCCTGAAGTTCCTGGCCTTCGAGCAGACGTTCAAGAACGCGCTCACCGGGCTGCCGATGGGCGGCGCCAAGGGCGGCGCGAACTTCAACCCCAAGGGCAAGAGCGACCACGAGGTGATGCGCTTCTGCCAGAGCTTCATGACCGAGCTGTTCCGGCACGTCGGCCACGATGTCGACGTACCGGCCGGCGACATCGGCGTCGGGGGACGCGAGATCGGCTACATGTTCGGCCAGTACAAGCGGATCACCAACCAGTTCACCGGGGTGCTCACCGGCAAGGGGCTGGAGTACGGCGGCTCGCTCATCCGGCCGGAGGCCACGGGGTACGGCGCGGTCTACTTCCTGGCGAGCATGCTGGCCACCCGCGGCGAGGGCCTGGCCGGCAAGACCGCCGTGATCTCGGGATCCGGCAACGTCGCCACCCACGCCGCGGAGAAGGTGTGTCAGCTCGGGGGCAAGGTGCTCACGCTCTCCGACAGCCACGGGTTCGTGCACGACCCCGACGGGATCGACCAGGAGAAGATCGGCTGGGTCAAGGAGCACAAGACCCGGCGCCGCGGCCGGATCTCGGAGTACGTCGAGGCATTCCCCGGCGCCACCTTCTATGAGGGGAAGACCCCCTGGGGCGTGACCTGCGACGTGGCGCTGCCCTGCGCGACCCAGAACGAGCTGCGCGGCGACGACGCGCAGGTCCTCGTCAAGAACGGCTGCATCGGGGTCAGCGAAGGCGCCAACATGCCGACCGACCTGGACGGCGTCCACGCGTTCAAGCGGGCCCGCATCCTCTATGCACCCGGCAAGGCGGCCAACGCCGGCGGGGTCGCCGTGTCCGGTCTCGAGATGAGCCAGAACTCCGAGCGCCGCCCCTGGAAGGAAGCGGAGCTGCAGCAGCTGCTGCTCGACATCATGGAGAGCATCCACGCCCGCTGCGTCGAGTACGGCCGGGTGAGCGACGATTACGTCGACTACGTCAAGGGTGCCAACATCGCCGGCTTCAAGAAGGTCGCCGACGCGATGCTCGCCTACGGGGTGGTCTGACCCGTCGCCCACCGCGCCCACAGGAGCCCTCCATGATGAAAACCCTGGCCGCCCTGGCGGCGATGGCCGCACTGCTCTCGCTCGCCGGATGCGGCGACGACGAGCCCGCGCCCGACGAGGTCCGGGTGGCATCGAACGGCGACCGGTTCAATGACGCGGACGTCGCCTTCGCGACCGACATGATCCCGCACCACGCCCAGGCGCTGTCGATGGTGGATCTGACTCTCGGCCGCCCGCTCGACCCCGAGGTGCAACAGCTCGTCGAGAACATCCGCGATGCCCAGGCGCCGGAGATCGAGCTGATGGCCGACTGGCTCACGTCGTGGGACGAGCCGGTCCCCGAGACCATGCGCGACCACGTCAACGCGCACGGCGACGGCAACGGTGAGATGGAGCCGGGCGACATGCCGGGGATGATGACCGCCGACCAGTTGGCGCAGCTCGAGGCGGCACCGGACGCGGCGTTCCAAGGCCTGTTCCTCGAGATGATGGTCGAACACCACGAAGGCGCGATCGAGATGGCCAAGGCCGAGCGCTCCGACGGCGAGTTCGAGCCAGCACTCGACCTCGCGGAGTCGATCGAGTCGTCACAGACCGATGAGATCGCGCTGATGCGCGACCTCATCGGGTCCTGACGACCGCCACCCTCAGGTGGTCGTGGCCTTGAAGCCCCGCAGCCGCAGGCTGTTGCTCACCACGAACACCGACGAGAACGCCATCGCGGCGCCGGCCAGCATCGGGTTGAGCAGGCCCGCCGCGGCCAGCGGGATCGCCGCGACGTTGTAGCCGAACGCCCAGAACAGGTTGCCCTTGATCGTGGTCAGCGTCCGTCGTGACAGCCGGATCGCGTCGGCGGCCACCCGAAGGTCGCCGCGGACCAGGGTCAGGTCACCGGCCTCGATCGCGACGTCGGTGCCGGTGCCCATCGCCAGCCCCAGGTCGGCCTGGGCGAGCGCGGCCGCGTCGTTGACGCCGTCGCCGACCATGGCCACGACCCTGCCCTCGCCCTGAAACCGCTTCACCACATCGACCTTGTCGGCGGGCAGCACCTCGGCGATCACTCGGTCGGCGTCGATGCCGACCTCGGCAGCCACCGTCCGCGCCGTCGCCTCGTTGTCGCCGGTCAGCAACACCGGAGTCAGCCCGAGCGCGCGGAACCGCGCGATCGCCTCGGCCGAGGTCGGCTTCACCTCGTCGGCCACGACGAGGATCCCTCGGGCCGCCCCGTCCCAGCCGACTGCGATCGCCGTACCGCCACGCGCCTGCGCGTCGGCCAGCGCCCGGTCCAGCTCCGGTGGGAGATGTTGCGACCATTCGGCGAGCAGCCGCGGCCGCCCAACGAGCACCGCGTGGCTGGTGTCGCCGTCGGCAACCACACCCTGGACGCCGAGGCCCGCCACGTTGGCGAAGTCCTCGACGCGGGGCAGCGGGCCGGCCGCGCGAGCGGCGTCGGCCACCGCGCGCGCGATCGGGTGCTCGGAGGCGTCCTCGAGCGCACCGGCCAGCCGGAGCACCTCGTCCGCGGACTCACCGTCAGCGGGGATCACCTCGAGCAGACCCATCCGCCCGGTGGTCACCGTGCCGGTCTTGTCGAGGACGATCGTGTCGACCCGGCGGGTGGACTCCAGGACCTCGGGACCCTTGATCAGGATGCCGAGCTGGGCGCCGCGACCGGTGCCGACCATCAGCGCGGTCGGCGTGGCCAGCCCGAGCGCGCAGGGGCAGGCGATGATCAGCACGGCTACCGCCGCGGTGAACGCCGCGGGCAGCCCGTCTCCCCAGGATTGACTCTGCCCGATCCAGAAGCCGAGCGTCCCCACGGCCAGCGCGATCACGATCGGCACGAAGATGCCGGAGACCCGGTCGGCCAGCCGTTGCACGTCGGCCTTCCCGTTCTGGGCGGCCTCCACCAGCTTGGCCATCTGGGCGAGCTGGGTGTCCGAACCAATCCGGGTGGCGCGGACGACGACCCGGCCGCCGGCGTTGACGGTCGCGCCGACGACGGTGTCGCCGACGCCGACCTCGACCGGCACGCTCTCACCGGTCAGCATCGACGCGTCCACGGCAGACGAGCCCTCGGTGATCTCGCCGTCGGTCGCGACCTTCTCGCCGGGTCGGACGACGAACAGGTCGCCCACGGCCAGCTGGTCGGTCGGGATCCTGGACTCGATCTGCTGACCGTCAGGGCCATCGCGGAGTACGGCGACGTCCTTCGCGCCGAGCTCGAGCAGCGCCCGCAGCGCCGCCCCCGCCCGCCGCTTGGACCGGGCCTCGAAGTACCGCCCGGCCAGGATGAACGTGGTCACGCCGGCGGCGGCCTCGAAGTAGATGTTGCCCGCACCGTCCGTGCGCTCGACGGTGAGCGCGAACGGGTGGGTCATCCCCGGCGTACCCGCCGTGCCCCAGAACAGCGCGTACAGCGACCACCCCATCGCGGCCAGCGTCCCCATCGAGATCAGGGTGTCCATGGTGGACGTGCCGTGCCGCAGGTTGGTCCAGGCCGCCTGGTGGAACGGCCACGCGCCCCAGACCACGACGGGCGCGGCCAGGGTCAGCGAGAGCCACTGCCAGTTGGTGAACTGCAGCGGCGGCACCATCGCCATCGCGATCACCGGCACGGTCAGCACGATCGAGATCAACAGCCGATCACGCAGCGATCGCACCGGGTCGACGGCGGCTTCGGACGCCGGCGTCGCGGTGGGCAGCGTGGCTCCGTACCCGGCCTGCTTGACCGTGTCGACCAGTGCGTCCGGGGTCACGCCGTCCGAGAAGGAGACGCTGGCCTTCTCGGTCGCGTAGTTGACCGTGGCGGTGACGCCGTCGAGCTTGTTGAGCTTGCGCTCGATCCGGTTCGCGCACGAAGCGCACGTCATCCCGGTGATCGCGAGGTCAACGGTGTTGGCCTGGTCAGTGGTCGTCATGGTCACCCTCCGCGGTCACGGCGAACGCCGCGGTGCGGACCACGCCGTCGTGCTGGAAGTCGAGGTACAGCCGGTAGCCACCCGGGCTCGGGACCGCGGCGTAGAACACCACATCGGGTCCGGGTGGGGTCTCGCCGTCGCCGGGAGTGCCGTCCGGGTGCACGTGCAGATAGGCCAGGTCGCCTTCGCGCAGCGCGACCAGATGCCCGTAGGCACCGAGGTAGGGCTCCAGGTCGGTCACGGGGCGGCCGTCCTTGCTGACGCTGAGCGTGAGCTCGGCATCCGCGCCCGCGGTCAGGTCTCCAGCGAGCGCGACGGTGTAGCCGTCAACTCTCGCGGTGCGGATCTCGGCGGCCGGCGGCTCGGGCCGATAGTCTCCCGCAACAGCGAGGTCGGTGCCCAGGGTGAGGGCGTCGGCGCCGGTGGCCTTGAAGTCGGCGAACACGCGCCACGCGCCGGGCGTCAGCGCCAGGTCCGTGGTCCACACCCCGTCGGCGTCGAGCTCGGGGTGGACGTGCTGGAACCCGCTGAAGTCGCGGCGTACGGCGATCAGGTGGAGCAGCTTCTCGTGCTCGACGTCGTAGTCGGTCACCGGATGCCCGTCCGGACCGTCGATCGTGAAGGCGATCGGCACCTCCCGGCCGGGCGCCGCCTTCTCGTCGGCGAGCCGGAGCGTGTAGCCGCCATCGGAGACCATCAGGCCGCCGGGAATGCCGGCGGTGACCTCCTGGTCGGCGTGACCCCCATGCTCCTCGGAGCCTTCGGTCTCGTGCGCGTCGTCGTGGGTGACCGGCTCGTCCGCGACCGGTCCGACCGCGTTGCCGATGCCCAGGGCGGCCGCGAAGACGACCCCGAGGCCGACCAGGAAGGCGGCAACCTTGGTGGCAGTGCTCATGTCAGCTGGTAGCCGGCCTCCTCGACGGCCGCGCGAACGGCGGCATCGTCGAGGGACTGGCTGCTGGTGACGGTGAGGGCTCCGGACTCGAGCACGACCTCGACGTTCTCGACGCCCGGGATCTCCTGGACCTCCTCGGTGACCGAGGCCACGCAGTGGGCGCAGGTCATGCCGGAGACGGTGAAGGTCTGGGTGTTGCTCATGGTGTGCCTCTTCTCTGTTGGTGACTTCTCTTGGCTTGTTCTGGGTGTTGCTCGGTTCGACGCGGTCAAGAACGAACCAGGCGGGCGATGGCGTCCGCCGCTTCCTTCAGCTTCTCCTCGGCCTGCGGGCCACCCGCCTTCGCGGCGTCGACCACGCAGTGGCTCATGTGCTCGTCGAGCAGTCCGAGAGCGACCGACTGGAGGGCCTTCGTCATGGCGGAGACCTGGGTGAGGATGTCGATGCAGTACTGCTCTTCCTCCACCATCCGCTGGAGTCCGCGCGCCTGGCCCTCGATCCGGCGAAGCCGCTTGAGGTAGTCGTCCTTCGCGTGGATGTAGCCGTGGTTCGCGTGATCGTGGCTGTCGGTCATCTGGTCCTCCTGGCGTCGTGGAGCTCGTGCCTCAAACCGTACCCCCCCTCCGTATAGGTGGTCTAGTTGCTCACTTGCCTCGCATACTATACCCCCCTATGGTACAGCGCAAGTGCCGCTCACTCAGGGCGCACCAGAAGGCAAGGAGAAGTCATGTCCCCATCCGTCGCACCGACCGGCTCCCGGAGGTGGCTCGGGCTGGCGGTGATCGCCGCGGCCCAGTTCATGGTCATCATGGACACCTCGATCATCGGCGTCGCCCTGCCCGAGATGCAGGCCGACCTCGGGTTCACCCAGGGAAACCTGTCGTGGGTGTTCAACGCGTACGTGCTCGCCCTGGGTGGCCTGCTGCTGCTCGGAGGCAAGCTGTCCGACCTGTTCGGCGCCCGGCGGGTGTTCACGGCCGGATGGGTCGTGCTGATTGCCGGAAGCCTGGTGGCCGGTCTGGCCGGGAACGTGGGCGCCGAGCTGACCGGGCGCGCCATCCAGGGGGTGGGATCCGCCCTGATCGCACCCTCGGCCCTGACGTTGTTGATGATGCTTTTCGGCTCCAGTCCAAAGGAGCTCACCAAGGCGCTCGCGCTCTACGGCGCCGCCGCACCGGCCGGCGGCACCGCCGGGGTCTTCCTGGGCGGTGTGATCACGGAGTACGTCAGCTGGCCCTGGGTCTTCTACATCAACATCCCGATCGCGGTCGTCATCCTCGCCCTGGTACCCAGCGTGATGCCGGCCGGTGGAGCCGGCGCCCGCTCCCGCGTCGACCTGCTCGGTGCAGTGACGGTCACCGGCGGCCTCGCCGCCGCCGTGTACGCGATCGTGGAAGCCCCCGAGGTGGGCTGGGACGCCGCGCAGACCTGGCTGGTGCTGGGCCTGGCCGGCCTCCTGTTGCTGGCCTTCGTTGCGCTTCAGGCTCGCGCACGCAATCCGCTGATGCGACTCACGATTTTCAGGGCACCGAATCTTGCGGCCGCCAACCTGGCGCAGTTGCTGCTCGGCGCCGCGTGGATCCCGATGTGGTTCTTCCTGAACCTCTACCTCCAGCAGGTTCTGGGTTACTCCGCGTTCCCCAGCGGCTCGGCCCTGCTGCCGATGACCGTGCTCATCATGCTCGGCATGATCGTGCTCGCGCCGCGCCTCATGGCTGCGATCGGGGCGAGGAACACCACCGTGACCGGCCTGCTGCTGCTCGCCGTCGGAATGGGCTGGCTGAGTCTCGTCAGTCCCGACGGGTCCTATGCCGTAGACGTGTTGCCTGCATCGCTGGTCGCCGCCCTCGGCATGTCACTGGCCTTCATCCCCACCCTCGCGACCGCCATCTCGGCGGCCAAGCCCGAGGAAGGTGGGCTTGCCTCGGGCATCGTCAACACCAGCTACCAGGTCGGCTCGGCGCTGGGCCTCGCGGTGATGACCGCGGTCGCGGCCTCGCACGGCGCCGACCAGCTGGGTGACGCGCAGGCGCTCACCGACGGGTTCTCCGCCGGCCTCCTCGGCGCCGGCGCGATCGCCTTCGTGGGTGCGCTCGCCGTCGCCGCATTGATGCGTGCACCGAAGGAGACCGGTACCGACACGCTGGTCGAATCGGCGCAGCTCACCGCCTGACCGTTCCAATGCAGCACGCCCCGGCCGCCCTCGCGGCCGGGGCCCCACGACCAGGCCGTTCCGACCATTGCGTCGAGGTACGTTCTGGATGCTTGTGAGGAGAGGACGACATGAACACACGCAATGCGATGGCAGCCAGCGCCACGTTGCACTGCCTCACCGGTTGTGCGATCGGCGAGATCCTCGGCCTGATGATCGGCACTGCGGCCGGACTGTCGAACGGCGTCACGATCGCGCTGGCGATCGCGCTCGCCTTCGTCTTCGGCTACGCCCTGTCAACGTTGCCGCTGGTCCAGGCGGGGCTCGGGTTCTTCGGCGCACTGAGCCTCGTGTTCGCCGCAGACACGCTGTCGATCGCCACCATGGAAGTCACCGACAACCTGGTGATGGCGCTGATCCCCGGAGCCATGGATGGCGGTCTCGTCGAGCCGATCTTCTGGATCGGCATGATCATCGCGCTCAGCCTGGCGTTCCTGGTGGCCTTCCCGGTCAACCGCTATCTCATCGACAGAGGCAAAGGCCATGCACTGACCATGCAGCACCACCCCCACCACGAGCACCACTGATCCAGGAGGTTCCGATGAACACCACCACCCTCGCCGCCGGCGTGATCGGCTTCCTGCTCGGCGGCCTCACCGTCTCCATCGCCGCCGAACTCGAGGACGACCCGGCGCCGACCAAGCCGCCGACTCACGGCGCCCCCTTGCGGTAGGTCGTCGACGGACACCCCGGGACGTGGGCGCGGCTACAGGTGCTTGAGCGCCTCGCGGCGCGAGAGCGGGCTGAGCTCGTTGCTGTCGACGTAGTCGCGGACCCACGCGGGATTCCACCTGGCCACCTCGCGCAACGCCCAGCCGATGGCCTTGCGGATGAAGAACTCCGGGTCGGCGCGGTTCGGCTCGATGATGTCGGCGAGCAGGTACAGATCCACCCGGTCGCGCAGTCCGAGCTGGCCGATGATCGCGACCCGCCGCAGCCAGAGGACGTCGTCGGCGCTCCATTCGCGGAGCACCGGATCGAGCTCGTCGTGGTGCGTGTCCACCAGGTCGGAGATCCGGTGCGCGGTCTCGTCGACGTGGTCCCACCAGGCGCCGGTGACGACGTGGTGCCGATGCAGGCTCGAGCAGGTCGAGGCGGCCACGCGTCCAACGAAGGCCGAGCAGGTCCTGCGCCGCGTACCGCTGCTCGCGGTGGGTCGCGTCGTCCCACAGCGTGCGAACGGCGGCGAGCAGCTCGTCGGGGTCTCGACCCCGCGCGTGGGCGCGGGCCGTGCGTCGTACCGCCGGTCGGCGGATGCCGAGGTACGGCAGCGTGCCGTTGTCGGCCACCTTCATGTACGCCGCCATCGCCGGCGCCTGCTCGGGATCCGCGCGGGCAACGAGCTCGGCGGTGATCTCTGCGGCCAGGTCGGTCATCGCCCACCATCATCCAGGCCTGAGCCAGACGCAGCCGGCCTCAGGTTCGTCGGTGGAATCTGACTTTGCCTTCGGGGGTCTTGGTCATCGCGTAGGTGGGGTCGTGGGCGCGGGCGTGGTGGTGGCCGCACAGCAGGCGGCCGTTCTTGAGGTCGGTGGTGCCGCCGTGGGACCAGGGCTGGTGGTGGTGGGTGTGGGTCATCGCGGGTGGGGCGTCGCAGCCTTCGGCGGCGCAGCCGGCCTGCTCGAGCAGTAGTGCGACTCGCTGGGCCTTCGAGTGGAAGCGGGCGGTGCGGCCCAGGTCCAGGACCTCGGACTTGGACCCGAGGACGGCGGGGATGATCCCCGCCTCACAGGCGAGCTTGCCGGGCCAGGGCGGGGGAGATCGGGTGGCCGGTGTCGAGCTGGGCGGCTTTGACCTTCCCGAGCAGCGTCTCGTAGTCCATCACCGCGACGACGGTGGCTGACATGCCGCCGGCGTGAGGGAGGCGGTCGGTGGGGTAGCGGGCGATGTACTCCATGAACGCCTGACCGAGCCGCTGGTTCGACTGGGCCGGCCGGGCACCGGTGCCTGGCCGTCGACCGAGGCCCGGTGGCGGGGGGCGGCGTAGGCCATCAGCGCCTTCTTGAGCATCGCGCCCTGCAGGGTGGGCAGGGTGAACCGGCCGTGCCAGCTGCCGTGGCCGTCCTCGACCATCCGGAAGCTCGCGGCCGCCTCCGCCTCGGCCTCTTCGCGCGCCAGCTGCTTCGCTTCGTGGGCCTCGCCGATCTCGGGGGCGATGACCTCGAGGATCCGCCTGCCCAGGATCCGCAGGGCTTTGGCGTCGTGGACCGCGGCGTACCCGATCAACCTGGCCTGGGCATCGGCGACCAGGTCGGGGTCCAGGTCGTCGGGGAGCGCGTCGACCGCGTGAATGATCACCTCGGCCTGGTCGACCAACAGCACCCCGTCGGCCAACGCGACCCGGACCGGCTCATGCACCTGTGTGGCGAGCGCGGTCGCCAACCGGGCGGCCCGGTGGGCGCCGGCCCGGGTCTGCCGGGTCTGGTGGGCCAGCCAGTTCGCGGTGGAGGTGGCACCGGAGGCGGCTTCGACCTCGACCACCTGGCCGTGCGCGGTGACCCGGGCGCGGAGCTCGGCGAGCTGGGCCTGGAGGAAGGTGATCTCGACCAGCACCTCACCGGTCTCGGCCGGGCTCATCGACCACACCGGGACATCGCGGACGTCCTTGAGCAGGTCGTCGATCCGGGCAGCCGCGACCCCGATCGGGTGGACCCGATCGATGCTGTCCGCGGTAGCTGTCATGGACCTATTCCAGCACCGATCACCGACCTTCAAGAGTCGCCCGAAAACTCCTGTGGACAGACCCCGACCCAGCGGCGCCTGTGGACGATTCCCGCACCGTTGAGCGGGATTCCCGGCCGGTGCGGACCGCCACGCACCCGGTCGAGGAGGATGGGCAGGTGCAGGAAGCGCGCAGCCGACTCGAAGCCGAACGAGACCAGACCCTCAGCCGGCTGGCGACGCTGACGGACAGCTTCGACTCGATGGTGGCCGCCTCGCTCGACACCAACGCCGACGATGAGCACGACCCCGAGGGGGCGACGATCGCGTTCGAGCGCGCGCAGATCGGAGCCCTGGTCCATCAGACCCGGCATCACGTCGCGGAGATCGAGGCCGCGCTGCAGCGGCTGGACGCCGGCGCCTATGGCCGGTGCGAACGATGCCAGGAGGCGATTGCCGAGGAGAGGCTCGAGGCCAGGCCGGTGGCGCGCACCTGCCTGCGGTGTGCGGCGACCTGACCGTACGTTGGGAGGCATGAGCGACGTCCCGACATACCCGCTGAACGACGGCGCCGAGCTGCCCGCGATCGGCTTCGGCACCTACACGCTGCGTGGCGAGGAGGGGATCGCCGCGGTCACCTCCGCGCTCGAGGTCGGCTACCGGCTGCTGGACACGGCCGTGAACTACGACAACGAGCGCGAGGTCGGCGAGGCGCTGCGACGCTCGGGCGTCCCTCGGGACCAGGTAAAGGTGTGCAGCAAACTGCCCGGTCGGCACCACGGGTACGCCGAAGCGATCCGCTCGACGCACGAGTCACTGGAGCGGCTCGGGCTGGCGCGGCTGGACCTGCACCTCATCCACTGGCCCAACCCGAGCGTCGACCGGTACGTCGAGGCCTGGCAGGCGCTGGTCGACCTGCAGCGCGACGGCCTGGTCACCAGCATCGGCGTCTCCAACTTCACCGCGAGCCACCTCCAACGGATCATCGATGAGTCGGGCGTCACGCCCGCGGTGAACCAGATTGAGCTGCACCCCTACTTCTCCCAGGCGGAGCTGCGGGCCGCCCACCAGGATCGAGGCATCCTTACCGAGTCGTGGAGCCCGCTGGGCAATCGGCAGGCGCCCTTCAGCGAGCCCGCGGTCACGAGCGCGGCCGGGCGCCTCGGGGTCGAGCCCGCACAGGTGATCCTGCGCTGGCAGGTTCAGCTCGGCTGCCTGCCGATTCCGAAGGCCTCCACGCCGAGCCGCCAACGCAGCAACCTCGACGTGTTCGACTTCGAGCTCACCGACGAGGAAATGGCAGCGATCACCGGCCTCGGCCGCGCCGACGGCCGGCTGTTCGGGGGCGACCCCGAGACTCACGAGGAGATGTGACGTAGCGTCGATGCCCGTGTCTTCCCTACGGATCCGACGAATCGCAGCCGTTGCGTTGGTGCTGCCACTGGCCCTCACTCTCGCGAGCAGCACCGCGACGGCCGACCATGCCGGCGACGAACCCGGCCCGATCCACGCCGGCAACACGTTCGGCTGGTGGTCGGCACTCGTCTACCGCGAGGAGTTCCACGGCAAGCTGGCTTCGTACTGGAACGTCGGCGGTCCAGGAGTGGTGCAGCACCAGAACGGCATGCTCACCCTCAACACCACCGACTCCGGAAGCCTCAGCGCCACGCTCGACCGCAAGGGTTCGAAGACCGGTCGCTGGGAGGTCCGGCTGCGGTCGCGCCGCTACGGGTCCTCGGGTGAGAACTACCGCGTGCAGACCGAGCTCGTCCCCGCCAACCCGAAGCGCCGCCACTGCGGGGCCCTCAGCATCGCGTTCAACGACTACCGGATCGGCCGCAAGACGGTGCAGTTCCGGATCCGGAACCTGCCGGACCACCAGTTCCGGGGCCACCTGGGCCAGATGGACCTGGGCAAGGACCGCTGGCACACGTACGCCGTCGAGGTGACGCGCAAGCGGATCTCCTGGTTCGTCGACGCGCACGTCGTGCGCACCGAGCGCCGCAAGGCCGCGCTGTCGGGCGTCCCGCTCACCGTCCGGTTCACCATGCGGGCCGTCCCCGGCGCCACCATGAACCCCAGCCGGATGCAGATGGACTGGCTGCGGCACTGGAGCCTCGACTCCCCGAACAAGAAGTCGACGAAGGCGCACCGCACCAAGCGCGGCACCTACAAGGGCGCCTGCTGAGCCTCAGCCCCGGGTGGGCATCTCCCGGGCCAGGTCGTCGGCCATCGGCTCGTAGTGCGCGAACCTGCGGGTGAAGCTGCCGGTGCCGTGGGTCGAGGAGCGCAGGTCGACGGCGTACCTGGTCAGGGACAGCGCCGGCACGTGTGCGCGGACCAGGGCGCGGTCTCCCTGCTGGTCGGTGCCGAGCGGCCGCCCGCGGCGCGCGGACAGGTCGCTCATCACGGTGCCGACCATCGCGACCGGGATGACCACCTCGATCTCGTCGACCGGCTCCAGGAGCACGATCGAGCCGGTGCTCGCGGCCTCGCGGAGCGCGAGCGCCCCGGCGCTCTGGAAGGCCATGTCGGAGGAGTCGACGCTGTGTGCCTTGCCGCCGGTCAGGGTGACCTTGATGTCGACGACCGGATAGCCGTTGCGGACCCCGCGCTCCATCTGCGCCCGGATGCCCTTCTCCACGCTCGGGATGAACTGCTTGGGCACGGAGCCGCCCACGACGCGCTCGGCGAACTCGAAGCCGGCGCCCTGCGGGAGCGGTTCGACCTCGATGTCGCAGACGGCGTACTGGCCGTGACCGCCGGACTGCTTGACGTGCCGGCCCAGCCCGGTGGCCGGGCCCGCGAACGTCTCGCGGAGGGGTACGACGAGGTCCACCGTCCGCACCGACACCGCGAACCGGTCGCGCAGCCGCTCCAGCGCGGCGTCGCCGTGCGCCTCGCCCATCGCCCAGATCACGAGCTGCCCGGTCTCGGCGTCGTTGACGATCCGCAGCGACGGGTCCTCCGCCGCCAGTCGACCCAGCGCGGTGGACAGCTTGTCCTCATCGGACTTCGTGGTCGCCTCGATCGCGAGCGGATGCAGGGGCTGCGGCAGCGTCCAGGGGCGCAGCACTCGGGGCGCGTCGACGGCCGAGAGCGTGTCGCCGGTCTCCGCCCGGACGAGCCGGCCGATCGTCGCGATGTCTCCCGCGACCACCCGCTTGGCCGGCTCCTGCTGCTGGCCGAACGGGTAGTGCAGCGACCCGACGCGCTCATCGTCGTCATGGTCGGCGTGTCCCGATCCGGCGCCGAAGAACGACGAGAAGTGGCCGGACACGTGCACCGGACTGTCGGCGTCGAGCGTTCCGGAGAACACGCGGACCAGGCTGACCCGGCCGACGTACGGGTCGCTCGTGGTCTTCACGATCTCGGCGACCAGCGGCCCGTCCGGGTCGCACGACAGCGGCTCGGCGCCCGCGCCGTTGGGCGTGAACACCTCGGGGCTGGGGTGCGTGGACGGAGCCGGGAAGCCACTCACCACCAGGTCGAGCAGTTCCGCGCACCCCACTCCTGTGGCAGCGCAGACCGGCACCACCGGATGGAACGACCCTCGCTCCATCGCCCGCTCCAGGTCCGCGACGAGCACGTCGGCCCCGATCTCCTCGCCGGCGAGGTAACGGTCCATCAGCGTCTCGTCCTCGGACTCCTCGATGACCGCCTCGATCAGGGTGGCGCGCTGGTCGACGGCCGCACCGTCGGTGTCCTTGCCGTCGATCAGCCCGGCGAGGCCGACCAGGGCGCCACCCTCGTGGAGGGTCAGGAAAACCGGCAGCACCTTGTCTCCGAACGCCGACTGGGCCTGGGCGAGCACGCCCGGGTAGTCGGCCCGGGCGTGGTCGAGCTTGGTCACCACCACCGCGCGCGGCATCGCCACCTCGGCGCACTCCTGCCACAACCCGGCCGTCGCATGGTCGACGCCCTCGTTGGCGGCGATCACGAAGAGCGCGCTGTCCGCGGCCCGGAGCCCCGCGCGCAGCTCGCCGACGAAGTCGGCGTACCCGGGGGTGTCGATGAGGTTGATCTTGGTGCCGTGGTGGCACACCGGCGCCACCGCCAACCCCATGGAGCGGCCGTGCGCGCGCTCGCTGTCCTCGAAGTCAGAGACCGTGGTGCCGTCGACGACCGAGCCCACCCGGGTGATCGCGCCCGCTGTGGCGAGCAACGTCTCGAGGAGGGTGGTCTTGCCGGAGGAGCTGGGCCCGATCAGGACGACGTTGCGAATCCCGTCGGGCCCGGCCGCTTCGAGGTCGTGGCGGGCCGATCGTCCAGCGGGCTTGTCTGCCATGGATCCACGTTGCTCCACGCCGGTCGCCGGCACAACCCCCCACGTGTCGGCCCTGTCGGCGGCGGCGGGTAGGCATGTCCGCATGGCAGAGATCCTGTTGTTCCACCACGCCCAGGGCCTGACCCCAGGCATCGTCGCGTTCGCCGATCGGCTGCGCGCCGCCGGCCACACCGTGCACACCCCCGACCTCTACGAAGGCACGACCTACCCCACCCTCGACGACGGCATGGGCTACGCCCGCTCGGTGGGGTTCCAGACGATCCAGGACCGAGGGGTTGCTGCGGCCGACGGGCTCCCCGACGAGTTGGTCTACGCCGGGTTCTCGCTCGGGGTGCTGCCGGCCCAGCGGCTCGCGCAGAACCGTGCCGGCGCGGCGGCCGCCTTCTTCGTCGACGCGGCGATGCCCCCGGAGGAGTTCGGCGGCGCCTGGCCGGAGGGGGTGCGCCTCGAGATCCATGGCATGGACGCCGACCCGTGGTTCTCGGGCGAGGACCTCGATGCCGCCAAGGCGCTGGTCGGCAGTGTCGAGGGCGCCGAGCTGTTCCTCTACCCAGGCGACCAGCACCTGTTCGCCGACTCCAGCCTGGCGTCGTACGACGCGGAGGCGACGGCCCTGCTCACTCGCCGGGTGCTGGCGTTCCTCGGGTGAAGCCGGCGAGCCCGAAGTCATCGAACGGCTCGTCGCGCTCCCGGACCGCCTGCTTGAAGCCGGCCTCGCCGGCCCGCGCCTGGAACGCATAGCCCTCGGGGGTGTGTCGGGCGATGCCGTCCATGAAGACGCTGAGCATCTGGGTCGCGTGCAGTCCCTGGGCGTAGAGCGCCTGGTTGATCGCCAGCTTGTGCATCACCAGCTGGTTGATCGGCACCCTCGCGACCCGGGCGAGCAGGTCCTCGAAGCAGGCGTCGAGCTCGTCGGCCGGCACCGCCTCGCTGGCCAGCCCCCACTCCTTGGCGGTGCGGCCGTCGATGGAGTCGCCGGTGAGCAACAGCCGCCGGGCCCGCTCCAGCCCGACCCGGTGCGCCCACAGCATCGAGGTCGGCACCCCCCAGACCCGGGCGGGTGGGTAGCCGATCTTGGCGTCCTCGGCGGCCACGATCAGGTCGGAGCACAGCGCCATGTCGGTGCCGCCGGCGACGCAGAAGCCGTGCACCTTCACCACGACGGGCTTGTCGGAGTGGAACAACGACATGAACCCGCGCAGGTTGCGCGACATCATCTGGTAGTCGGTCACGGGGTCCCACACGGCGCTGGGATCGTGGTTGGCCGCGAGCACCTGCAGGTCCATCGGTGAGCCCGGCGGGGCCGAGGCGGCCTCCCCGTCGTCGGGTCGCCCCTCGGCCGACGAGACCAGGTCGTAGCCACCGCAGAACCCACTGCCGGCGCCGCTGAGCGCGATCACGTGCACGCCCGGTTCGAGGTTGGCGCGCTCCACGCACTCGGTCAGCTCCCGGGGCGTGTCGAGGGTGATCCCGTTGCCGCGTTCCGGACGGTCCAGGGTGATCCGGGCGATCCGCCCGTCGACGTCGTACCGCATCGTGCGCAGGGCCATGTGAGGATCCTGGCATGGCCTCTTCGAGCTCAGGGCCGCAGAGCCCGCTCGCGTTGTTCGCGATCGACGACCTGCTCGACGCCGAGGAGCGGGCGACCCGCGACACCGTCGGCCGGTACGTCGACGAGCGGGTCCGCCCGCACATCGCGGAGTGGTACGAGTCCGGCGTCGTCCCGGCGCGCGAGCTCACCAAGGAGCTCGGCGGGCTCGGCCTGCTCGGCATGCACCTGACCGGCTACGGCTGTGCGGGCGCCGGCGCGACGGCGTACGGCCTGGCCTGCCTGGAGCTGGAGGCCGGCGACTCGGGGATCCGGTCCCTGGTGTCGGTGCAGGGCTCGCTGGCGATGTTCGCCATCTGGAAGCACGGGTCGGAGGAGCAGAAGCAGGAGTGGCTGCCGCGGATGGCGGCCGGTGACGCGATCGGCTGCTTCGGGCTGACCGAGTCCGACTTCGGTTCGAATCCCGGGGGCATGCGCACCCGGGCCAAGCGGGATGGCGACGACTGGGTGCTCGACGGCACCAAGCTGTGGATCACCAACGGGTCGATCGCCGACATCGCGGTGGTCTGGGCGCGCACCGACGACGGCATCCGCGGGTTCCTCGTGCCGGCCGGCACCGCTGGCTTCTCGGCGCCCGAGATCAAGAAGAAGATGTCGCTGCGGGCCTCGGTCACCTCCGAGCTGGTGCTGGACGGCGTGCGCCTGCCGGGGTCCGCCGTACTCCCCGAAGCGACCGGACTCTCCGGGCCGCTGTCGTGCCTGAGCGAGGCCCGGCTGGGCATCGTCTTCGGCAGCCTGGGCGCGGCCCGCGACTGTCTGATGACCGCGATCGCCTACGCGAACGAGCGGGAGATCTTCGACCGTCGGCTCTCGGCGTTCCAGCTCACCCAGGCCAAACTCGCCGACATGACGGTCGAGCTGGGCAAGGGGATGCTGCTCGCGCTCCACCTCGCTCGGCTCAAGGAGCGGGGTCGCCTCGACAACGCCCAGATCAGCCTCGGGAAGCTCAACAACACCCGGGAGGCCATCGCGATCGCCCGCGAGTGCCGGACCATCCTCGGCGCGGCCGGGGTGACCCTGGAGTACCCCGTGATGCGGCACGCCAACAACCTCGAGTCGGTGCTGACCTACGAGGGGACCGCCGAGGTGCACCAGCTGGTGATCGGCCAGGCCGTGACCGGTGAGTCAGCCTTCCGCTGACGGCGCCGGCGGTGAAGACCAGGTCGCCGGGTGCCGGGTCGGAACCTCGCCGAACGCGAACCGGTGGCCGCTGTCGTATTCGCGGACGTAGGTTCGTAGCACAGGTGGAAGAACCCGCAGACCCCACGAAAGGGCATCCCTGATGGCCACCATCGCAGTACACGAGTTCATCTCTCTCGACGGCGTCTTCGAGAGCCCCACCTGGACGTTCGACTACGGCTTCGACCCGCAGATGGGCGAGACCATCGGCGCGTTCACCGGCCAGTCGAACACCATCCTGCTCGGCCGGACGACGTTCGAGATGTTCGCCCCGGCCTGGTCGACCCGAACGGTCGAGGACGACCCGGGAGCACCGTTCTTCAACGACACCGAGAAGTTCGTGGTCGGCGCCCGGGAGCCGGCCGTCGAATGGAGCAACACCACCCGGCTCGGCGGCTACGACCCGGACGCCATCAGGAAGCTCAAGGAGGAGCGGGAGGGCGTCATCTACATCTCGGGCAGCGGCCAACTGGTCCGGGCGCTGCTCAAGGAGCGGCTGGTCGACGACCTGCACCTGTTCGTGTACCCGCTCGCCCTCGGCGGAGGCGCGCGGTTCTGGCGGGAGGGCGTCGACCCGACCAAGCTGGCACTCAAGGCCACCGACGTCTACGAGAACGGGGTCGTCCACCTCAACTACGGCCCGGCCTAGGTCGCCGCGGTGGACCGGCTCACTTATTGCCGGGCGGACCGGTTCACCGTGCATTAATCTGCGCTGAGTGAGCGAGACCGTGGGCGGGAGGGCCAACCCGACGGCGATTCGGGTACGCCTGCTCTCGCTCGGGGTGTACGTCTCCGCGCTGGCGGCGTACATCGCGCTGATCGGTATCCCCAAGCAGTCCTACATGGCGATTCTCTGGCTCTGGCTGCTCAGCATCGCGTGGGACGTCCGCAAGCCGGTCCGCGAGCATCTCGCCTTCGTGCGCGACTGGTCGATCCCGGTGGCGCTGCTGATCGTCTACCTCTACAGCCGGGGCATCTCCGACGACCTCGGCTTCGCCAGCGTGCACATCACCGAGCCGATCGACGCCGACCGCTGGCTGTTCGCGGGCACCCTCCCCACCGAGTGGCTGCAGGCGCGGCTGTGCGGGGACCCGTGCATCCGGGCCACCTCGCCGGCCTGGTACGACGTCGCGCTGACCACCGTCTACTACACCCACTTCTTCGCGGGCCTGTCGATCGCGGTCTACCTGTGGGTGCGCAACCGGCCGGAGTGGATCCGCTACATGCGGCGCTACGTCACCCTCAACTTCGTCGCTCTGGTCATCTACATCATCTACCCGATGGCACCCCCGTGGATGGCGTCCCGCGACGGCTACCTCACCGGAGACATCTCCCGGATCACCGGCCGCGGCTGGTGGGAGTTCGGTCGCGGCGGCGGGAAGGGCGGCGGCAGCGCCCACGACAGCTTCTCAGCGGTCGGCAACCAGGTCGCAGCCATGCCCTCGTTGCACGCCGGCATCTCGATCCTGGTCGCCTGGTACCTGATCTCCCGGCTCACGAGCCCCGCGCGCTGGCTGATGGTGCTCTATCCGGTGGCGATGTCGTTCATGCTCGTCTACTACGCCGAGCACTACGTGGTCGACATCATCGCCGGCGGGCTGTGTGTCGCGCTGGTGATGATCGGCTGGACGGCCTGGGAACGCCGGCGGGCCCGGTCCGAGGCGCCCCCGGAGGCCGGCTCCGAAGACCGTGCGCGAGCTGAGCGTGCGTTAGCGCACGAACGTGGAGGTTGAACCGCGCCGGGCCCCACGGCTGCTCCGTCAGATGAAGAGCAGCTGAGCGCCGTCCGTCTTCTCGATGAAGTCGCTCGCGCTGATGATCCCCTCGACCTCGTCGTAGAGATCCTCGGCGACCAGGTGGTTCATGTCCGCGGACATCCGGCAGGCCCACAGGTGACCACCGGACGCGACAATCTGCTCGAGGAACTCCGGGACCTCCGGGACATCCAGCTCGGCGATGGCCTTGCGCATCCTGCCGGTGGCCATCGCCGTCATGCCGGGCAGTCCGCCCAGCCCCTGCGGCAGATGCGTGGCCGGGTTGCCGACCGGCGTGAACTTGAGGTCGGCCATCGTCGACTTGTTGATCATCTCGAAGCCCCAGAACGTGAAGAACAGATGGGTCTCGATGCCCTCGCCGAGGGCGGCGTTGGCGAGGATCAACCCGGGGTAGGCCATGTCCAGGCTGCCCTTCGAGCAGATGATCGCGAGCTTGCGCTCCGTGGGCGTCTCCGCGGCGAACGCGGGCGCGACGGAGGGTGCTGGGTGAGTGGTCGTGGTCATGATCGGCCGACTTTCTGCTCGTGGTCAGACGCAGCCGGCGGGCTTGGGCAGCCCGGCGACGTACGCCATCTTCTTGGCGGGCTTCTGCGGGAACAGCGCGAAGAGCTGCTTGATCGTGATTCCGCCCTGGGTCGACACCCGGCGCAACGTTGCGGTCTCGCCCTTCTCGGCGAAGTCATCGCGCAGGTAGTGCAGGGCTTTCCAGTGCTCTTCGGTGAGCGTGATGTCGAGCTGCTGGGCCAGCGCGGCGGCGAGCTCGTCGTTCCACTCATTCGGATCGGTGAGGAAACCCTCGTCGTTGACGTGGATCTCCTGTCCAGCGATGGTCGTGACGGGCATGTCATCGTCCTTTCTAGGCGGCGTCGCGCGGCTCGGTGTCCTTGCCGCGCATCGACATGTTGGCGGAGAGCGGCAGCGGCCGACCGGGCAGCAGGACGTTCCAATAGATCCATCGGAACGCGAGCTTCCCGAGGTGGTTGGCGCGGGTTTCCCGGAGCAGGCCCATCGGTCCCACCTTGGGGAGCGGGTAGTGGCCCGGGAGCGGCTCGGTGTCGTAGTTGAAGTCGATCAGCAGCGCCTTGCCGTCGCCGGCCTCGACGAAGCAGTTCGCGTGACCGTCGAACCCTCGGACCATCGGTCGGCCCTGGGTCAGGTTCACGAAGTTGTCGGCGAAGATCTCGACGGAGAAGTGCGCCACGGACCCGGCCTTGGACGCCGGGATGTCGGAGGCATCCCCGACGGCGAAGATCGTCGGCCAGGTCGTCGACTGCAGCGTCTGCCGGTCGACCGGGACGTAGTTGAGCTCGTCCCCCAGCCCGGACCGGGCGACGAAGTCCGCGCCCATGTTGAGCGGGATGGTGACCAGCAGGTCGAAGGGGATCTCCCGCTCGTCATAGGACACCAGCGTCTTGGCCTCGGGGTCGATGCGCTCGACCAGGAAGTCGGGCTCCACGATGATCTTGCGCTCCACGAGCATGGAACCCAGATGCTCGGCGGCGACCGGCTTGGTGAACGCGCCGGGCAGCGGGGTCACATAGACCAGCTCCACCCGATCGCGCAGCCCGTGCTCGCGGAGCCAGGCCTCGGCGAGGAAGGTGAACTCCAGCGGCGCGACCGGGCACTTGATGGGCATGTCGGTGATGTGCACGACCAGGCGTCCGTGGTCGAACCTCTTCAGGGCGGTGGCGAGCGCCGTCGCGCCGTCCTCGGTGTAGAAGTCGAAGATGCTGCGTTGCCACTCCTTGCCGAGCATCCCCGGGGTCTGGTCGGGCCGCGGCGTCGTGCCGGAGGCGATCACCAGGTAGTCGTAGTGGAGCTCACGCCCGCCCTCGAGGACGACCTTCTGAGCCTGCGGGTCGATCCGGTCGACCTCGGCGATCACGAAGTCCACACCGTCCGGGATGAACTCCCGCCGGGAGCGGCGGACCTGGTCGGGGCGGTAGCGGCCGAAGGGCAAGAACAGGAAACCCGGCTGGTAGGCGTGCACGTCGTCGCGGTCGACGACCGTGATCGCCCACTCGCTCTCGCTCAGGCGCCGGCGGAGCTTGTTGACGATCATCGTGCCTGCCGTGCCGGCACCCAGAACCACTAGTCGCTGCGTCATCACTCTCACCTCGCGTCGGGGACACGCCTCCGTGTCTCAATCGCGACGCTAGGCGCAGCGGGGTTCCCGCAGCAGGGAAGAAAGTCCTCAGGAGGCCGGGACCGCTCAGCGGCCGGCCAGTCCGTCCGTCGTCCCGGCCAGCTTCTGCGAGATCCAGATCGGGATCACCGATGCCGCGATCAACACGACCGCGACCACGTTGACGACCGGACCCTGGTTGGGCCGGAACAGGTTGTTGAAGATCCAGATCGGCAGCGTCTGTTCCTTCGCTCCGGCGGTGAACGTGGTCACGATGATCTCGTCGAAGGACAGCGCGAACGCCAGCAGCGCCCCGGCGATCAACGCGGAGCGCATCATCGGGAACGTCACCAGCCGGAACGTCGTGAACACCGACGCCCCCAGGTCGGCGGAGGCCTCCTCGAGGTTCATCCCCATCCGGCGGAGCCGCGCGATCACGTTGTTGAACACCGTGACGATGCAGAAGGTGGCGTGCGCGACCACGATCGTCAGGAACCCCAGGTCCCAGCCGAACATCGTCCGGAACGCGTTGTTGAGCGCGATGCCGGTGACGATGCCGGGAAGGGCGATCGGCAGGATGATCAGCAGCGAGACCGTGTCGCGGCCGAAGAACCGGTAGCGCTGCAGCGCCATCGCGGCCATGGTGCCGAGCAGCAGGGCGATCACCGTGGCCAGCAGGGCCACCTGGACGCTGGTCCACAGCGCCTCGCGCACACCGGCGCTGTCGGCGGCCCGGCGCCACCACTCCAGGGTGAGGTCGGTGGGCGGCCAGGCGAAGGTCTGGCTGGCGTTGAACGAGTTCAGCACCACCAGCATCAGCGGCGCGTAGATCACCAGCAGGACCAGCACCGCCGCGACCCGGAGCACGATCCGGAAGCCCGGGGAGATGACCATCGGTCCGTCCTCCTAGACGTTGTCGAGAGCGCCGGTACGACGGGCCGCACCGAGGTAGAAGAGCATGATCACGACCGGGATCGTCGCGACCGCGGCCGCGAACGGCAGGTTGTTGGCGGCGCCGACGTTGTCGTAGACGACGTTGCCGAGCATCTGGTTGGCGCCGCCGACGATGCGTACGGTGATGTAGTCACCGAGCGACAGCGAGAACGTGAAGATCGACCCGGCCACGACGGCCGGGAACACGGTCGGCAGCACCACCCTGCGCAGCGAGTGCCCGGTCCGGGCGCCGAGGTCGGCCGAGGCCTCCAGCATGGAGTTCGGCAGCCGCTCCAGGCCGGCGTAGATCGGCAGGATCATGAACGGCAGCCACAGGTAGGCCAGCGTGATCACCACGGCGGCCAGTCCGTACCCCGGGGTGTCGATCCCGATCGCGTTGCCGATGTCGTGGACGACGCCGTTCTCCGAGAGCATGATCCGCCAGGCATAGGCCTTGACCAGGTAGCTCGCCCACAGTGGCGTGAGCACCGCGATCACCAGGATCTTCTGCATCCGTGGCGACGCCACCTTGGCCATGTAGAGGGCGATCGGGAACGCGATGATGATGTCCACCACCGTCACCAGCACCGCGATCCCGAGCGTGCGGAAGGCGACGTTCCGGTAGACCTCCGACTCCCACAGCAGCCGGAAGTTGTCGAGGTTCCAGCTCCGGATGGTCTCGCCGGTGAAGGCGTCCTGATCCCACAGCGAGGTGACGAACAGTGCCCCGAGGGCGCCCAGGTAGGCGAGCCCCAGCCACAGCATCGGCGGGGTGATCAGCAGTCCCAGTCGCAGCCGCGGATGGCGGTGCAGGACGGCGGACCCGCGGTGCTGGGCGCCCTCGGTGGCGGTAGTACTCATTGCTCCCTATCTCGCTGCTCCGGAGCCGGCCGAAGGATCAGCCCTTGATGTCGGTCCAGGCCTGGGTCCAGTCGCCGTAGTCCGTGCACTTCACGTCCTCGCGACCGTCGAGGCACTGCTCGATCGGCGTGGTCCAGTACCAGATCTGCTCGGCGAACTCCTCGTCACCGGCGTTGAACGTCTCGCAGTGACCCTCGCTGGCGATGTCGCACGCGTTCGGGTTGGCCGGTGCCTCCCCGAACCACTCGGACACCGCGGCATTGGCCGAGGGGCTGACGATGTGGTTCATCCACAGGTACGCGCAGTTCTTGTGCTCGGACTCGCTGGCCACCATCCAGGTGTCGGACCACCCGGTAGCACCCTCCTCGGGCAGGACGGCCTCCACCGGAGTGCCCTCGCCCTTTGCCACGTTGGCGATCACCTGCCAGGTGGTGCCGACGACCGAGTCGCCGGTCCCGAACGCCTGGACCTCCTTGAGGTAGTCCGACCAGTACTCCGAGATCTGGCCGCGCTGGACCTTCAGCAGGTCGACCGCCGCCGCGAGCTGGTCCTCGTCGAGCGAGTACGGGTGCTCGATGCCCAGGTCCGGCTCGTGCTTCATCAGGTAGAGCGCCGCGTCGGCGATGTAGATCGGCGAGTCGTACGCGGTGATCTTGCCGGCGTACGGCGAGTCCTCCTCGAACACCGCGCTCCAGCTGGTCGGCGCCGGGTCGACCACGTCGGTCCGGTACATCAGCAGGTTGGCGCCGTAGCCGTGCGGGACGCCGTAGGGCTGCCCGTCGACGGAGTTCCAGTCGCGGTCCTTCAGGAACGGGTAGACGTCGGCGTAGTTGGGGATCAGGTCGGTGTTGACGGGCTCGACGTCACCGGCGGCGATCAGTCGCAGCGAGGCATCCCCGGAGGCCGACACCACGTCGTACTCCCCGGTCTTCATCAGGTTGACGGCCTCGTCCGAGGTGGCGAAGTACTTCACGTTGGTCTCGCAGCCGGTGTCCTGCTCGAACGGGGTGACCCAGTCGACGGCCTTGTCGGTCGAGCCGTCCTCCGCGTAGCCCGGCCAGGCCAGGATGTTGACCTCGCCCTCGGGCTCGCCGAGCTCCTCGAGCATCGGCAGGTCGGGCGCGGAGAAGCCACCGGCGCCGGTGCCGCCGCCGTCATCGCCGTCGTCGTCTGAGGTGCCGCAGGCCGCGGCGAGAACCAGCGCGGCGCAGGCCGCGGTGATCCTGGTGGTCCTTGTCCATCGATGAGTCATGACGATTCCTTGCTGTGAGGTGATGGGAGGGAGTGATGGGGAGGTGCCGGACTCAGTCGGAGGCGGCGACGTGTACCGCGTGCTCGCGCAACCAGCTCAGGTGCACGCGGGCGTCACGGCGAGCGACGTCGCCTTCGGTCGGGTCCTGCTGGTTCTGTCGTACGACGATCAGCGAGCCACCGCCGTCGAGGTCGACGATGCTCTGGGTCGCAGAGCCGAGGTAGACCACCTCCCGCACCCGACCGACGGTGGTAACCGTGTGGGATGACGGGATGTCCGATGGGTCGAGGTGAAGGTGGATCTTCTCCGGTCGGATGTTGAAGGTGCCGGTCGTGTCGAGCAGGCGCGTGGCGAGCTCGCCGTCGATCACGTTGGAGGTGCCGACGAAGCCGGCGACGAACGGGGTGGCCGGCTGCTCGTAGAGGTCGCGCGGGTTCGCGACCTGCTCGATCCGGCCCTCGTTGAACACGGCGATCCGGTCACTCATGGTGAGCGCCTCCTCCTGGTCGTGGGTGACGAACAGGAAGGTGATACCGATCTCTCGTTGCAGCTCCTTGAGCTCGACCTGCATCTCGCGGCGGAGCTTGAGGTCCAGCGCGCCGAGCGGCTCGTCGAGCAGCAGCACGCGTGGTCGGTTGACCAGGGCCCGGGCGAGCGCGACTCGCTGCCGCTGACCGCCGGAGAGCTGGCTGGGCCGGCGGTCCCCGAGCTCGCCCAGCCGGACACTCTCCAGCGCCTGCTGGGCCCGGGTCCGCCGTTGGGCCTTGGCGACCCGCTTGACCCGGAGCCCGTACTCCACGTTCTGGCGCACGGTCATGTGGGGGAACAGCGCGTAGTCCTGGAAGACGGTGTTGACGTCGCGGGAGAAGGGCGGGACCCGGGTGACGTCCTCGCCACCGAGGAGCACCGTCCCCTCGGTGGGCGCCTCGAAGCCGGCCACCATCCGCAGCACCGTGGTCTTGCCGGACCCGGACGGCCCGAGCATCGAGAAGAACTCACCGTTGGCGATCTCGAGATCGATGCCATCGACGGCCGTCACGTTGCCGAACCTCTTGCGCAGGCCGCGCAGCGAGATCGCGGGTAGGCCCTCGGGCGCGGTGCCGGGCTCCGCCACGGCCTGAACCTCGCTCACGCGCGGCCCGTCGCCGCCATCACGTGCTTGACCCGGGTGTAGTCCTCCAGGGAGTACGCCGACAGGTCCTTGCCGTGGCCGGACATCTTGAAGCCGCCGTGCGGCATCTCCGCGACCAACGGGATGTGCGCGTTCACCCAGACGCAGCCGAACTCGAGGTCGGCGGTCAGCCGGGTGGCGCGGCCGAAGTCGGCGGTCCACACCGACGAGGCCAGGCCGAACGGGACGCCGTTGGCCATCGCCAGCGCCTCCTCCTCGGTGCGGAAGGACTGCACGGTCACCACGGGCCCGAAGACCTCCTCCTGGATGATTCGGTCCTCCTGGCGTACGCCGGTCACCACGGTCGCCTCGTGGAAGTACCCCGTGTCCGGCAGCCCGGCCGGGCGGCCGCCGCCGAGCGCGATGGAGGCGTGGTCGGGCAGGGTCGAGAGGAACTCCTGGACCCGCACCAGCTGGTGGGCGTTGTTGAGCGGACCGAACAACGCGTCGTCGTCCTCGGGCAGGCCCGGTCGCGCGTTGTCGCGCACCCAGCCGACCAGCGTCTCCACGAACGCGTCGTGCACGGACTCCTCGACCAGCACCCGGCAGGCCGCCGTGCAGTCCTGGCCCGCGTTGAAGAAGCCGGCGACGCCGATGCCCTCGGCGGCCTCGGCGAAGTCGGCGTCGGCGAACACCACGGCCGGCGCCTTGCCGCCGAGCTCGAGGTGGGTGCGTTTCACGTCGGCAGCCGCGGACCGGGCCACCTCGATGCCGGCGCGGGTCGAGCCGGTGATGCTGACCAGTCCCGGGGTCGGGTGCTCGACGAGCGCCCGGCCGGTGTCTCGGTCGCCGCAGACCACGTTCAGAACGCCCGGCGGCAGCGCCTCCTGGGCGATCTCGGCCAGCAGTGCGGTGCTCACCGGCGTGGTGTCGCTCGGCTTGATGACCACGGTGTTGCCCGCCGCGAGCGCGGGGGCGATCTTCCAGACCGCCATCATCAGCGGGTAGTTCCAGGGCGTGACCTGGCCGACCACGCCGATCGGCTCGCGCCGCACGTAGGAGGTGAAGCCCTCCATGTACTCGCCGCCGGCCCGGCCTTCGAGCATCCGGGCCGCGCCGGCGAAGAACCGGACCTGGTCGATCGCGACGTCGAGCTCCTCGCTCCTGGTCAGCGAGCGGATCTTCCCGGTGTTCTGGGACTCGGCGTCGACCAGCACGTCGGCGTGCTCGGCCATCAGGTCGGCGATCTTGAGCAGCGCCTGCTGGCGGCTGGCCGGGGTGCTCCGCCCCCAGCCCTGCCGGGCGGCCGCTGCCGCGTCGTACGCCCGGGCGACGTCGTCGGCGTCGGAGACCGGTGCGGTGCCGAACACCGTGCCGTGCACCGGTTCGACCAGGTCCGAGCGACGCCCCGCCGTGGTGTCGCACGGCTTCCCGTCGATGACGTTCTGCACGGTTCGTTCGGCGCTCGCCATGGTCGGCCCTTCGAGTAGATCCGGTCGGACTGCAGAAAACATATGAAACCAGTTTTCTAAGCGCAAGGGGTGAGGCACACTTTCTGGATGGCGATCCAGTTCTACGGGCGAGCGACCGCCGCCGTGTTCGCCCCGCTCGAGAGCTCGAGCCGATCCGCGCTGGTCGCCCGGCGGCTGACCGATGCCATCGCCCTCGGCTTGCTGCCCGACGCCAGGCAGCTGCCCGGTGAGGCCGTCCTGGCCCACCAGTTCGGGGTCTCGACGGTGACGATCCGCGAGGCGCTGAGCGTGCTCCGCCAGGAGGGCCTGATCGAGACCCGGCGCGGTCGCGGCGGCGGCAGCTTCGTCCGCGCGCCGCTCGACGGGATCGCCGAGCTGGCCCGCCGCCGGCTCAAGGACTTCAGCCTGGTCGAGCTGCGCGACCTCGGCGATGTGTACGCCGCGATCACCGGCGCCGCGGCCGCGCTCGCCGCCCGCCGGGCCAGCGCCGAGGACGTCGGCCAGCTGCGCCGGATGGCCGGCAAGCTCGCCGCAGCCAGCGAGCCGGATGCGCGCCGGCGCGCCGACGCGCACTTCCACATCGAGGTGACCGTCGCGGCCCAGTCGACCCGGCTCTACCACGAGGAGGTCGCGCTGCAGGCCGAGTTCGGCACCCTGTTGTGGCTCGCCTTCGGCGACGACGACAGCCACGCCCAGATGGTCGCCACCTGCAACGCGGTCGTGGACGCCATCGAGGCCCGCGACGGGCTGGCTGCGCGGCAGACCGCCGAGCAACGGGTCGCCGACTCGACGGCTAGGCTCATCGACTACCGGCTCGGTCAGGAGCTCAGATGACACCACCGACCACCGCTTCGATCACCGCCGATATCGCCGCGGCCCTCGACGCGCTCGACGACCTCACCGGCCGCGCCTTCGCCGTCGTCGACGCGATCGCCACAGCCACGCTCGGCCAGCTGGAGCTGGCGGAGCCGCCGCAACGTTCGACGCTGGCCGGCATCGACGACCTCACCATCGACCTGGTCGAGCAGTCCGGCGAGCTGGTCCAGGGAGCCGGCTTCGTCGCCGCCGTCGGGCTGTTCGAGGACGTGCCCTGGTGGCTGGAGTGGTTCGCTCGCGCCGACGGCGCCGTGCAGCCGCTGCTCGTCGAGACCGACCCCAACGGCGGCGGCTTCTACGACTACGAGAACCTCCCCTGGTACGTCGTGCCGCGCGACACCGGACGCCGCCATGTGACCGGCCCCTATGTCGACTACCTCTGCACCGAGGACTACACGCTGACGTTCACCACGCCGCTGAGCCTGCGGGACCGGTTCGTCGGTGTCGCGGGCGCCGACGTACGCGTCAAGGCCGCGGAGGAGTGGATGCTCCCGGCACTCCGCGACGCCGGCAGCCGACTGGTGGTGGTCAACGCGCACGGCCGGATCCTGGCCAGCAACAGCGGCCGCCACGTGTGCGGCGACCTGGTCGAGGAGGTCGACCTCGCCGCGGCCTGGGCCTCGCCCGAGTCGGCGCCCGGCCTGCACCGGCTCACCGACCTGCCGTTCGGCGTCCTGGAGCTCGACCGCTGACCGCTCAGAGATCGCTCAGAGGTCGACGCTGAAGTAGCGCGTCTCCTGGTACTCGCGGATCCCCTCGCGGGCGCCTTCGCGGCCCAGCCCGCTCTGCTTCATCCCGCCGAACGGGGTCGAGGGGTCGGAGACGATGCCGCGGTTGATGCCGACCATCCCGGCCTCGATCGCCTCGGCCAGCCGGAGCGCGTCCTGGAGCCGGCCGGCGTACACGTAGGCGGCCAGGCCGAGGTCGGTCTCGTTGACCAGGCGGAGCAGGTCCGCCTCGTCGGTCCAGGTGACCACCGGGGCCACCGGCCCGAAGATCTCCTGGCTCAGGATCTCGGCGTCCGGTGGTACGTCGGCGAGCAGCGTGGGCGGGTAGTACCAGCCCTGCCCGGGCACCGGTGCGCGGTGGCTGACCCGGGCCCCGGCCGCCACGGCGGCATCGACCAGCGCGCCGACGTTCTGCGACGGCCGTGGCGCTGATCAGCGGGCCGACCTGGGAGTCGGGATCGCTGGCCGGTCCGACCCGGAGCGCCTCGATGGCGGCACCGAACAGGGCGAGGAACTGGTCGGCGACGTCGGCGTGCACGTAGAACCGGTTCGCGGCGGTGCAGGCCTGCCCGCCGTTGCGGAACTTCGCGATCATCGCCCCCGCCACCGCTGCGCTCAGGTCGGCATCCGCGGTGACCACGAACGGGGCGTTGCCGCCCAGCTCCAGGCTGGTGTTGAGGACCCGGTCGGCGGCCTGCCGGAGCAGCGCGCGCCCGACGCCGGTGGAGCCGGTGAAGGAGAGCTTGCGGACCCGTTCGTCGGTCAGCCAGGCGGTGACAACCGGTGCCGGATCGGTGGTCGGGACCACGTTGACCACACCGTCCGGGGCGCCGGCCTCGGCCAGGATCCGGGCAACCGCGATCGCGGTGAGCGGCGTCTCGGCCGCGGGCTTGAGCACGACGGTGCAGCCGGCGGCGAGCGCGGGGGCGATCTTGCGGGTGGCCATCGCGGCCGGGAAGTTCCACGGGGTGACGAGCGCCGCCACCCCGACCGGCTGGTGGGTCACGATGGTCCGGGCCCCGCTGGCCGGGGCGATCGAGTAGTCGCCGTCGCTGCGCACCGCCTCCTCGGAGAACCACCGGAAGAACTCGGCCGCGTAGGCCACCTCGGCCCGGGCATCGGCCTGCGACTTGCCGTTCTCGGCACAGATCAGGCTGCTGAGCTCGTCGGTCCGGGCCACCATCAGGTCGAAGGCCCGGCGCAGGATCTCGGCGCGCTCGCGCGGGGCGGTTCGCGACCACGCGGGGAACGCCGCGGCCGCCGCGTCGACGGCGGCCCGAGCATCATCGGGCGTGCCGTTGGCGACCTCGTCGATCACCTCGAGTGTCGCCGGGTCGACCACCGGGAACGTCGCCGCCGTCAACACGGTCATCGCGTGTCTCGCACGACGGTCTCGAGGAGGTCCAGGGCCTCGTCGAGCAGGTGGTCAGGCATGCTCAACGGCGGCAGCAGCCGGAGCACGTTGCCGAAGGTCCCGCAGGTGAGCACCACCAGGCCCTGTGCGTGCGCGGCCGCCGCGATCCGGCCGGTCAACGCGGCGTCGGGCTCCGTCGTCCCGGGCTGCACCAGCTCGACCGCCACCATGGCGCCGCGACCGCGGACATCGCCGACGCGGGGGTCGCTCTGCTGCAGCGCGCCCAGCCGCTCGAGCAGGGTCTTGCCGATCGCGCGGGCCCGGTCCACCAGGCCATCGGCCTCGATCGTCTCGATGACCGCGAGGGCGGCGGCGCAGGCGAGCGGGTTGCCGCCGTAGGTGCCGCCGAGCCCGCCGGTGTGCGGCGCATCCATCATCTCGGCGCGGCCGGTCACCGCGGCCAGCGGCAGCCCGCCGGCGATCCCCTTGGCGGTGACGATCAGGTCGGGCACCACGTCCTCGTGCTCGCAGGCGAACAGGTCACCGGTGCGGGCAAACCCGGTCTGCACCTCGTCGGCGACGAAGACGACGCCGTTGGCGGTGCACCACTCCACGAGTGCCGGCAGGAAACCCGGCGCCGGCACGACGAACCCGCCCTCACCCTGGATCGGCTCGATCACCACGGCGGCCAGGTTCTCGGCCCCCACCTGCTTCTCGATCACCTCGATCGCCCGACGGGCCGCGGCCGGGCCGTCCACGCCGGCGTCGCGGAACGGGTACGACATCGGCGCGCGGTAGACCTCGGCGGCGAACGGGCCGAACCCGTGCTTGTAGGGCATGTTCTTGGCGGTCAGTGCCATCGTCAGGTTGGTGCGCCCGTGGTAGGCGTGGTCGAAGGCGACGACGGCCGGGCGCTTGGTGTGGTGCCGAGCGATCTTCACCGCGTTCTCGACCGCCTCGGCACCGGAGTTGAACAGTGCGGTGCGTTTGTCGTGGCTGCCAGGGGTGAGCCGGTTGAGCTCCTCGGCGACCCGCACATAGCCGTCGTACGGCGTCACCATGAAGCAGGTGTGCGTGAAGGCCTGCACCTGTGCGGTGACCGCATCGACCACTCGCGGGTTGCTGTTGCCGACCGTGGTCACCGCGATGCCGGAGCCGAGGTCGATCAGCGAGTTGCCGTCGACGTCGACCACGACGCCGCCGCCGGCGGCCCGCGCGTAGACCGGCATCACGGTGCCGACGGCGCTGGAGACGGCCGCGACCTTGCGGGCCTGGAGCTCGACCGAGCGGGGACCGGGGATCTCGGTGACCAGGCGACGTTCCTGAGGGAGTTCCGACATCCGGCCAGGCTAGGAGCGCGGGTCCGACTTCCGCGATGGCCAGATCGCACAGGTCTGATCGGCGCGTTGTGCGAAACTGACAGCATGGTCGTCCTCGCCGATCTGCTCGGTCTCCCCGACCTGTCGCTCACCGAGATCGCGGTGACCGCGCCGGGGGCCGAGGTTCGATGGGTGGCCACCAGCGAGCTGACCGACCCGACGCCGTACCTCCAGGGCGGCGAGGTGCTGCTCAGCACCGGGCTGGAAACCACCGGGTGGCGCACGCAGTGGCGCGGGTACGTCGATCGGCTGGTCCGCGCGGACGTCGCCGCCCTCGGACTCGGCGTCGGGCTGACCCATCGGCGCACGCCCGCGGGTCTGACCCGAGCCTGCCGCGACGCCGGGCTCAATCTGTTCGAGGTGCCGCGGCCCACGCCGTTCGTGTCGGTGTCGCAGGCCGTCGCCGCGCTGCTCGACGACGAGGGTGACCGAGTCGCGCGGCGATCCCTCGACGCCCAGCGCGCGCTCACCCGGGCCGCGCTCGAGCAGGACTCCGTCGAGGCCTTGCTCGGGGTGCTCGCCGACCAGGTCGGCGGAGGTGCGGCGACGGTGACCCGCGGCGGCGAGCCGGTGGCGCAGGCGGGCGCGGTGGACCTCGACTCGGTGCGCGACGAAGTGGTCCGGGTCCGCGACCAGGGTCTGCGCGCGGCGGCCAGCGCAGCGGGTCGGGACGGGACCACGGTGGTGCAACCGCTCGGGGTGCGCACCCGGCCCCAGGAGTGGCTGGCCGTGTGCGTGCCCGGCCGGCCGAGCGAGGTGCAACGCGCCGCGATCGCCACCGCCGTCTCGCTGCTGAGCCTGGCCCTGGAACGGAAGCAGGACCGCCGGGTGGGCGAGCGGCAGCTTCGGGTCCGGGCGCTCGAGCTGGTGCTTGCCGGCGACTCCAGGACGGCCGGGATCGTTCTGGACGCGCACCTGCCGCGGCAGCTGCGGATCCTGCTGGCTGGCGGCCCGCCCGACGCGCTCGACGCGGCGCTCGACGCGCTGGAGGCGGGGCGCGTCCTGGCCGGGGTGGTCCGCGACCAGCTCGCGGTCGTCTGCGCGCCGCGGCAGGCCGGCTCGGTCGCTCACCTGTTGGCCGAGCGCGGCCTACTGGTCGGGGTCGGCCGCGCGGTGCCGCTCGCGCTGGCGGCGGAGAGCCGGGAGACCGCGACCATCGCGCTCGCCGGCGCCACCGGCGCGGCGCCGGTCCGGCGCTGGGAGGACCAGGCGCGCGGCGGGGTCGCGGGACTGCTCGAGCCGGCCCGGGCGCGCGCCTTCGCCCACTCCTACCTCGAGCCGCTGGGCGGGGACGCGGCCCTGCTCGAGACGCTGGCGGCGTACCTGCGCCAGCACGGCTCGGTGCTCGCCACCGCCGGCGAGCTCACGGTGCACCGCAACACGGTCCGGAACCGGATCCGACACATCGAGGCGCTGCTCGAGGTCTCGCTCGACGATCCGCAGGCGCGGGTCGACGCCTGGGTGGCGCTCCAGGCCCGGTGAGCTCAGCGGCGTCCGGGGCGTCCGCCGGGGCGACCGCCGAGCACGCCCGCGTCGAAGGCCTTGAGCACGGACGCCTTGTCCGCCGCGGTGAGGTCGCCGGCGTCGACGGCCTCGTCCAGCCGGTCGCTCAGCGCGGCACGCGCCTCGGTCCCGCGGGCTTCGTGCACCTCCGCCAGGGCGGCGGTCACCTCGGCCGCGTCGAGGCCGAGCTCCTCGGCGAGCGCGGCCGCCAGTTCGGCCTGTCGCTCCTCGCGGTCGGCGTCGGTGGGGGGTGCGGAGCGGTCGCCCTCGGACGGCGCGAGGTCCTCGTGCACCGCAGTGAACGCATCCTGCAGCTCCGACTCGGAGACGCCGAGCGCCTCGGCGAGTGCCGAGCCGTCGCGCATCCCCGGCCCGCCTCCCGAGCCGGGTCGGCGCTCATCGCCCGAGCTGCTCGGGCTGGACGAGTCGGGACCGTCGTCGGCGGCGGCCAGGCCGACGCCGCCGACGGCGATGCCGGCCGCCGCCACCGAGGCGGCGATCGTGGTGCGGATCGAGGGCTTCGTCATGGGAACTCCTTGGTGAGGGGTGGTTGTCCCCCCACCGTGCCCAGCCACCCTGTCCGGAGCCTGTGCACGGCCTGCGCGGGCGCTGTCACCTGGGCCCGGAGTGCACAGCCGTGGGTCAGTGCGCCATGTCGACGAAGCGGGAGTAGTGACCCTGGAAGGCGACGGTGATGTCGCGGGTGGCGCCGTTGCGGTGCTTGGCCACGATCAGGTCTGCTTCGCCCGGCCGGGTCGACTCGCGTTCGTACATGTCGTCGCGGTGCAGCAGGATCACCATGTCGGCGTCCTGCTCGAGCGAGCCCGACTCGCGCAGGTCGGACATCATCGGGCGCTTGTCGCTGCGCTGCTCCGGACCACGGTTGAGCTGGGAGAGCGCGACGATCGGCACCTCGAGCTCCTTGGCCAGCAGCTTGATCTGCCGGGAGAACTCCGAGACCTCGAGCTGGCGGGACTCGACCTTGCGGCCCGACGTCATCAGCTGCATGTAGTCGATGACGACCAGACGCAGCTGGTGCCGCTGCTTGAGCCGGCGGGCCTTGGCCCGGATCTCCATCATCGTCATGTT
This sequence comes from uncultured Actinomycetota bacterium, assembly GCA_963827185.1. Classification (GTDB taxonomy): domain Bacteria; phylum Actinomycetota; class Actinomycetes; order Propionibacteriales; family Nocardioidaceae; genus Nocardioides. The sequence continues at coordinate 373,201 of CAWGZQ010000006.1, read as the reverse complement.
GGGAGAGTCGTCGATGAAGATCGGGCTCCCGGAGATCCGGCCCATGTGCTTGGCGATCTTGTCCCAGTCGGCGCTGTCCATCCGGCCGTTGCGGATGTGGTTGAGCGGCACCTTCGCCTCGGCCGCCAGCAGCCGCATGGTGATCTCGGAGCGGGTCATCTCCAGGCTGAAGAAGACACTCGTCAGGCTGTTCTGGATCGAGGCCGCGCGGCACAGATCGAGTGCCAGCGTCGACTTGCCGACGGCGGGACGCGCCGCCACGATCACCATCTGGCCCGAGTGCAGACCGTTGGTGAGGTCGTCGAGGTCGGCGAAGCCGGTGGGCACGCCGTACAGCCCGGCCTCCCGGTTCCCGATCGCCTCGATCTCGTCGAGGACGCCGGTCATGATCTCGCTGAGCGGGGCATAGTCCTCGGCGGTGCGCCGGTCGGTGATCTGGTAGACCTCCGCCTGCGCGCGGTCGACGATGTCGTCGACCTGGCCCTCGCCCGCGTAGCCGATCTGGACGATCTTGGTGCCGGCGTCGACGAGGCGCCGCAGGATCGCCTTCTCGCGCACGATCTCGGCGTAGAACCCGGCGTTGGCGGCGATCGGGACGTTGGCGGCCAGGGTGTGCAGGTAGGGCGCGCCGCCGATCCGCTGCAGCTCGCCGCGGCGGTTGAGCTCGGCCGCCACGGTCACCATGTCGACCGGCTCGCCGCGCCCGAACAGATCGACGATCGCGTCGTGGATCGTCTCGTGCGCGGGCCGGTAGAAGTCCGTCCCGCGAAGGACCTCGGAGACGTCGGCGATCGCGTCCTTGGAGATCAGCATCGAGCCCAGCACCGACTGCTCGGCCGCCATGTCCTGCGGCGGAGTGCGGTCGACCGGCCCGCGGGGGGCCTGGCCCGGCTCGAACGCCGCCGGCCCGTCGCCCCACCCGTCCCGGGGGGCGTCGAAAGGCGGTTCGCGCGAGGCGGACTCGGTGAGGCTCAACGGACAACTCCCAGGATTGATCCGGCGGGCGAACTGGTGGTCGAACAGGTATTCGAAGGTTAGGTGGGGGGACCGACACCCGGTGACCAGGCGCGAAGTTACGGCTCGGGGCGGCCCGGGGCCAGCGCCGCATCCACAGGGGGCTGGGGATAACCCGCCTGGGAAGGTGGACTACCGCCAGAATGCTGTGCACAGCGTGGGGACAGGCTGTGGATTCTCGGCCTCGATCGCCGCGAACTAGGGCTCTGACCTGCGGAAACCCTGTCCCCCGGGTGTGCACCCAAAATAGATGAGGCCGGTCTCGTTCACCTGCCGTCTATCTGGGCATTCCCCAGAGGTTTTGTCGACAATGCGTGCGGTGGGCGGCGTATCCACAGAGATGGGTGGGTTATCCACCGGACGATCTCCGCGGGCTCTGGTTGGCTGGCCCGGTGAGCGTGGGCACCCGGGGGAGGGAGCACGACCGGGAGATCTGGCGGCTGGCCGTCCCGGCGTTCCTGGCGCTGGTCGCGGAGCCGTTGTTCCTGCTCAGCGATGCGGCCATCGTGGGCCATCTGGGCACCCCCGAGCTGGCCGGGCTCGGCATCGCCGCCGTGGTGTTGCAGACCGCCGTCGGGCTGTGCGTCTTCCTCGCCTACGGCACCACCGCCAGCGTGGCCCGCTTCCTCGGAGCCGGCGACCGCTCCCGGGCCCTGGCCCAGGGCATCGACGGCGTCTGGCTGGCGGTGATCATCGGCGCCCTGGTCACGGTCGCCGGGGTGGCCCTCACCGGCCCGCTGGTGGCGGCGTTCGGGGCCGGCGCGGAGGTCAGCGAACAGGCGACGACGTACCTGCGGATCGCGTTCCTCGGCACCACGCCGCTGCTGGTGATGCTCGCGACCACCGGAGTCCTGCGCGGCCTCCAGGACACCCGGACCCCACTGGTCGTCGCGGTGGCCGGCAACGCCCTCAACGTGGTCCTCAACCTGCTGCTCGTCTACGGCGTGGGCTCCTTCGACGGCCTCGGGATCGCCGGCTCGGCCATCGGCTCGGTGCTCGCCCAGGTCGCCAGTGCCGCCGCCCTGCTGGCGGTGGTGGTCCGCGCCGCCCGGCTGGAGGGCGCGTCCCTGCGCCCGGACCGTGCCGGCATCCGCGGCGCCGCGCGCGCCGCCGTGGCGCTGGTGATCCGGACGCTGACCCTGCGCGCCGCGCTGCTGGTCACGACGTACGCCGTCGCGGCCGGGGCCACCGGCGGTGCCGGCGCCGTCGACCTGGCCGCGCACCAGCTCGCGATCACCCTGTGGGGGTTCCTGGCGTTCGTGCTGGACGCGATCGCGATCGCCGCCCAGGCGATCACCGGTCGCTACCTGGGCGCCGGCGCGGTCGCCGCGACCCGCGACGTCACCCGGCGGATGGTGGGCTGGGGTGCGGTCAGCGGCGTCGTGACCGGCATCGTGCTGGCCGCGGCGAGCCCGTGGGTCGGTGCGCTGTTCACCGGCGACGCCGAGGTCCGGGACCGGTTGGTGCCAGTGCTGCTGATCGCGGCCCTCGGCCAGCCGATTGCCGGGGTGGTGTTCGTGCTCGACGGGGTGCTGATCGGCGCGGGCGACGGCCGCTACCTGGCGTGGGCCGGGACCGCGGTGCTGGTGCTCTATGCGCCGCTGGCGCTGCTCGCCGGGCTCGCCGGTGGGGGGCTGGTGGGGGTATGGGTGGCGTTCGCGGGGGTCTTCATGGGCGCCCGGTTCGCGGCGCTGGTCATCCGGGCGCGCGGCGATCGTTGGCTGATCACCGGGGCGTGAGCCGGTTCGCCGTACCCTGTGCCGGTGAAACCGCTGCAGTCCATCGCGATGGGCTACGTGTTCATCGCCCTGTACGCGCGGTTCAACGGGTACGACGCCTACGCCGACCCGGTCGGCTGGGCGTTGGTGCTGAACGGCGTCTACCGACTGCCCGCCGACCTGCCCCGGCGCGGTGGCGTGATCTACCTCGGCTGGCTGGCCGGCCTGGTGTCGATCCCCCTGTGGATCCCGGCGGTCATCGACGCGCTCGAGGACGCCGACCCGTCCCTGGCCTGGGCGGCCGACCTGCCGCAGTTCGGGTTCGGCCTCCTGCTCTGCCTCGCGCTGTCCCAGGCTGCCGAGGCCGACGGCGACCTGCGGGCCGCGAACTGGCTGCGGATGCTGGTGACGGTCATCGCGGTGGTCGCGGTGCTGCCGGTGCTGGTGTTCGGCGGCGGGATCGAGGCGCTCGCCAACCCGGCGAGCCTCGCCGTGCAGGTCGTCTACATCGTCCTGGTCTGGCTGATGTTCCAGTACTCCGGGCGGGTCTGGGCCGGGGCGCCGGTCGTCGAGGAGTCCGCCGAGTAGAGGCACCGACGGCCGGCCCCGAAGGACCGGCCGTCGTGATCGTGCGTGGGGTCAGGCGGGGATGACGTTGAGCGCCACCGTGGCGGACACGTCGTCGTGGAGCTTGACCGTGACGGTGTGGGAGCCCAGGGCCTTGATCGGCTGGGCCACCATGATCAGTCGCTTGTCGACCGGCTCGCCGGCCCTCACCGCGAGCGCCTCGGCGATCGCCGACACGGTGACCGCGCCGAACAGCCGCTGGCCGGAGCCCGCGCGGACCTGTACGTCGACCGGCTCGGCTTCGAGCTTGGCCTTGATCTCCTCGGCGTGGTCGTGGCCGCGGACCGCGCGTGAGGCGCGGGCCTGCTTGATCGACTCGGCCTGGCGCTCGCCACCGCGAGTCCAGCGGATAGCGACGCCGCGCGGCATCAGGAAGTTGCGGCCGTAGCCGTCCTTCACCTCCACCACGTCGCCGGCGGCGCCGAGGCCATCGACCTCCTGGGTCAGGATGAGCTTCATGTGTCTCGTCTCTCTGTCCTGGGCGCTCAGCGGCCGGTCGAGGTGTAGGGCAGCAGGGCGACTTCGCGCGCGTTCTTGACGGCGATCGCGACGTCGCGCTGGTGCTGCACGCAGTTACCGGTCACCCGGCGGGCCCGGATCTTGCCCCGGTCGGAGATGAACTTGCGGAGCAGCACGGTGTCCTTGTAGTCGACACCGGTCGCCTTCTCCTTGCAGAACTGGCAGACCTTCTTCTTGGGCTTTCGGATCACTGCCTTGGCCATTGTGGTGCTCTCCTCTCAAGAGCCCGGCTCGCGCCGGAATGGTTTCGGTTGTTGCTGGTCGTGGTGAGAACGGGGGTTAGAACGGGGGTTCGTCCGAGCTGACGCCCGGCGCACCCCACGGGTCCTGCTGGGGGGCGCCGCCATCGGCCGGAGCACCGCCACCCTGGGGGGCAGCCTGTTGCGGGGCGCCCTGCTGGGGAGCGGCGGTGGCCCATGGGTCGTTGCCGCCGCCGGCCTGCGGCTGGCCGCCACCCTGGCCGTAGCCGCCGCCACCACCCGAGCGGCTGGCCCGGGTGACCTTGGCGGTGGCGTACTTCAGCGAGGGGCCGACCTCGTCGACCTCGAGCTCGATCACGGTGCGCTTCTCACCCTCGCGGGTTTCGTACTGGCGCTGCTTGAGCCGCCCCTGCACGACCACGCGCATCCCCTTCTGGAGGGACTCGGCGACGTTCTCCGCAGCCTGACGCCAGACCGAGCAGGACAGGAACAGCGCTTCGCCGTCCTTCCAGTCGTTGGCCTGCCGGTCGAAGGTCCGCGGCGTGGACGCGATCCGGAAGTTCGCCACGGCCGCACCCGAGGGGGTGAAGCGCAGCTCCGGGTCGTCGACCAGGTTGCCGACCACGGTGATGATCGTCTCGCCTGCCATGTCAGGTCTCCCTACTCGTTCGGTACGTCGGTGGGCTCATCCAAGCCGCACCCGCCCACAGGGCGGAAGGGCTCGTCCACAGCCTTAGACGGTAGGGCGCAGCACCTTGGTGCGCAGGATCGCCTCGTTGAGGCCGAGCTGGCGGTCGAACTCCTTGACCGTGTCCGGCTCGGCCTGGAGGGTGATCACCGCGTAGATGCCTTCGGCGTTCTTGTCGATCTCGTAGGCAAGACGGCGTCGGCCCCACACCTCGAGGCTGTCGACGGAACCGCCGTCCTTGCGGATGACGTTGAGGTACTTGTCGAGCGACGGCTCAACCGTGCGCTCTTCGAGACTGGGGTCGAGGATGACCATGACTTCATAAGCACGCAAAGCGGTCTCCACCTCCTCTGGACTCGGCGGCCGCGGGCTTTCCGCGGCAGGAGGGCTGTGCGTAGTCGCGACCATCGGTGGTCGCAAAGACAGGTCAGGTTAACAGCGGTCGCCCGAGCGCCCCAATTCCCGGACCCCGCCGCCTGGCGGGCTACGGGTTGACGAAGACCACCGGGTTCTCGGCGAGCACCTGATCGCCGACCAGGAACACCGCGTTGGCGCCGTTGGCGCCCTCGGGCACCTCGAACGGCACGAAGATGCACACCTGGGCGGTGCCGAACTCCCACACCTGCTCGCCCGACGACAACAGCGTCTCGCCGTCGAGCGCATAGAACTCGAAGTTCACCGGCGTGCCGTCCTCGATGCCGGTGATCGCGAACTCCGCGAAGATCACCTGGCCGGCCTGCGGTACGGCGTACTCCTGCGGGGCCTCGATGCTGCTGCTCCCGGTGCAGCCACCCTGGCCGTCGCCGGTCCACCCGGCGGAGACCACATCAGCCGCGGACATGTCCGTCGGCGGCTCCGGCATCTGCTCGAGGAACGGCGAGACGTAGTCGGGGTCGCCACCGGCCTCCGCGATCTCGATCAGGTCCTGGGCGAAGTTGACCGGCCGGATCCGCGCCGAGCCGCCGGTGAAGCTGCCGCCCTCCCCGGAGTCGGCAACGGTGGCCTCGGTGACGACGGCGGTGTTGATGCCGACGAGCTCGCCGTCCAGGTTGATCGAGGCACCCCCGGAGTTGCCCGACCCGATCCGGATGTCGCTGTCGATCCAGGCGCGGTTCTCGTCGATCGGCAGCTGCTGCAGGAACGTCGACACCACGCCGCGGGTCACGGTGAGCGCGCGCCGCTGGAAGTCCTCGGTGGTCGCGACGTGAGCCACGCCGGGGAAGCCCAGGGCAGTGATCTCGTCGCCGGTGCGCAACTCGTCGCTGTCGGCGATCGGCAGCGGGTCGGGCAGGTCCAGGTCGGCGGCGTCCACCTGGTTGCCATCGATGTCGGCGGTGATCTTCATGATGGCCAGGTCCAGGACCCCGTCGGCCACGATCGTCTCGGCGAGGTACTCCGGTTCGGCCGGCACGTCGTCGTCGCCGGACACCAGCGCGATCGCATAGCTCGCGGGGTCACCTTCGTCTTCGCTGCCCAGGCCCGGCGCACTCGGCTTGGCGACGTGCGCGTTGGTCAGGATCAGGCCGTCGTCGCTGATGATCGAGCCCGACCCGTTGCCCAGCACCTGACCGGACTCGTCGAGGGACAGGATCAGCACGCTGGCCTGCTTGGCCCGGTCGAGCTCGGCAGCGGTGAGGCTGCCCTCGCTGTCGCCGTCGGTGGCCGACCTCGACGGTTCGTCGTCGTCACCCGACAGGACCACGGCCGCCGTGATGCCACCGCCGAGCACGAGGAGCACGGCCAGGGCGGCGCCGACCACGGCCAGGGTCTTGCGCCGCTTCTTGCCGGCGATCTGGGCCGACGCGGCGGCGGCGGCCAGCACCGGGACCAGCTCGAGCTCGTAACCAGCCGTCGGGTGGCCGAGCACCACGGTGGTGGGTTCCTCCAGCCTGAGCTGGGTGACCCGCTCGCCGTCGACGAACGAGCCGCTGTTGGAGCGGTCGACGAACCACCAGCCGTCGGGTCGCGGCTCCACCAGCGCGTGCTGCCGGGAGACGCCGGCGTCGTCGACGCTCACCTCGAGGCCGGGCTCCCGGCCGATCCGGACCGGGGCGTGGGTGCCGAAGCGCAGGTCTTGGTGGCGGGTCCGGACCAGCAGTCCGGGTCCACCGCCGGGGATTCCCGGGGCAGCGGGGGTCGAGGGCAGCACGGTGGCGGCCATGGCCGCGGGAGGTACGGCGGCCGTGGCGGGAGCCCCGGGACGGTCGGCACCGGCGGCGCCCACCGGGCCGGCCGGGCCCTCGACGGTGACCTGGGCGGTCGCGCCGCCGTCGGTCAGGCCGAAGCGCACGATCGTGGTGCCGGTGGCGAGCGTCATCTGGGTGACCTTCTCGCCGTTGACCCAGGTGCCGTGCGTGCTGCCGACGTCGACCACCTCCCAGCCGTCACCGGCGGGGCGGAACTCTGCATGCGTGCGGGACACGGTGGGCGCGTCCAGCATGAAGTCCGAGCCGGGTTCGCGCCCGACCCGGAGCACCCGAGGCTCGTCGTACCTCGACGGCTGTCCGCCGATCTCGATCGTGATGCTGCCCATGCTCGTTCCCCTCGCGCTCGCTCTTCCGGGATCGTAGAGAGGTGGACCGAGGTCCGGAACCCATATCGACTTAATCCCCAGCACCTGGACGTCCCTCGATGCCGTCCGGTTCCCGGCGGGTCGGTCGGCGGCCGCTCCTAGAGTGAGGGCATGAACACCCCACTGAGCATCGCCCTCGGAGCCCACGTGGACCAGACCGACCCGATTGCCGAGGCCCAGGCCCGCGACGCCGCGCACGTGCAGTTCTTCCTGGGCGACCCCCAGGGCTATCGCGGGCCCGAGTGGGCCTACGCCGGCGGGCCGGAGGCGCTCCGCGCGGACGCCGAGGCCGCCGGCGTGGGTCTCTACATCCACGCGCCCTACCTGATCAACGTCGCGACCACCAACAACCGGATTCGGATCCCGAGCCGCAAGCTGCTGCAGCAACACATCGACGCCGCCGCCTCGATCGGGGCCAGGGGTCTGATCGTCCACGGCGGCCACGTCGACAAGGCGGGCGACGACGCCGAACTGCTGGCCAAGGGGTTCGACAACTGGCGCAAGGCGATCGAGGCCACCGATCTCAAGGTGCCGCTGCTGATCGAGAACACCGCAGGCGGCGACCACGCGATGACCCGGCACCTCGACCGGATCGGCCGGGTGTGGGAGGCGATCTCGAGTGCCGAGGGCTTCGACAACGTCGGCTTCTGCCTCGACACCTGCCATGCCCACGCCGGCGGCAACGCCCTGGAGACCCTCGTCGAGGACATCCGCAAGATCACCGGCCGGATCGACCTGGTGCACTGCAACGACAGCCGCGACGAGTTCGACAGCGGCGCCGACCGGCACGCCAACCTGGGGGCCGGGCAGATGGACCCCGACCTGCTGGCCGCCGTGGTCGGCGAGGCCGGCGCGCCGGTCGTGGTCGAGACGCCGGGTGGAGCCAGCGAGCACGTCGCCGACTTCGACTGGCTGCGCGCGCGGATCTGAGGTCCGGCAGATAGCCTCGTCGACCATGCTGACCGTCCGCGCGATCTCCGAGGAGGAGCACCTTTCGTTCGTGGCTTCCCGCCGTTCGGCGAGCTTCCTGCAGACCCCGGCGTGGGGGCGGGTCAAGAGCGACTGGCGGCGCGAGTCGCTCGGTTGGTACGACGGCGCCGACCTCGTGGGGGTCGGGCTGGTGCTCTACCGCCAGCTGCCCAAGGTCAAGCGCTACCTGGCCTATCTGCCGGAGGGTCCACTCCTCGACTGGACCTCGGAGCGGCTCGGCGACTGGCTCGCCCCGATGACCGAGCACCTCAAGAGGCAGGGGGCGTTCGGGGTCCGGATGGGTCCGCCGGTGGTGACCCGCACCTGGACCGCCGCGCAGGTCAAGGCCGGCATCGCCGACCCCGACGTACGCCGCCTCGACGACCTCGCGCCCACGAGCCGCGACGGCAGCGGCGCCCGCGTGGTCGCCCAGCTCACCGAGCTCGGCTGGCGCCGGCAGGGGAGCGACGGCGGGTTTGCGGCCGGCCAGCCGCGGTTCGTCTTCCAGATCCCGCTCGCCGACCGGACCGAGGACGAGGTGCTCGCCGGCATGAACCAGCTCTGGCGGCGCAACATCAAGAAGGCCGCCAAGGCCGGCGTCGAGGTGACCGCCAGCTCGACCGACGACGACCTCAAGGCGTTCCACGACCTCTACGTGCACACCGCCGAGCGCGACCACTTCACCCCCCGTCCGCTGGGCTACTTCGCCCTGATGTTCGAGTCACTGGGTGCCGAGAGTCCGGACCGGATCCGGCTCTGGCAGGCCCGGCACGACGGCGATCTGGTCGCGGCCACGATCGCGATCCGGGTGGGCGCGCACGCCTGGTACTCCTACGGCGCCTCGTCCACCGAGAAGCGCGACGTCCGTGGCTCCAACGCGATCCAGTGGGCGATGATCCGCGATGCGCTGGCGGCCGGCGCCGATGTCTACGACCTGCGCGGGATCACCGACACGCTCGACCCCGACGACCCGCACGTCGGGCTGATCCAGTTCAAGGTCGGCACCGGCGGTGCGGCCGTCGAGTACGCCGGCGAGTGGGACCTGCCGCTCAACCGGGTGCTCTACAAGGCCTTCGAGACCTACCTCCTGCGTCGATCTTCCCGGGTCGGTTGAGATGGCCCTGACCCTCACCGTCGACGGCGACCGCTGGCGGACCCATCTCCGCAGCCACCTCGAGCGGCATCCCGAGCTGGTCCCGGTCGCCAAGGGCAACGGCTACGGGTTCACGCTCGGGCGGCTCGCGCGCAAGACCGAATGGCTCGGGCTCGACACGCTCGCGGTCGGCACCTACGAAGAGCTGCCCGAGGTCGCCAGCCGGTTCGGCGGCGACCTGCTGGTGCTCACGCCGTGGCGACCGTTCGTCGCCGACCTCGACCCGGCCCTGGCCGACCGGGTGATCCACACGGTCAGCCGCGCCGGCGACCTCGACGAGCTCCTCGATCGCCAGCCGGGCGCCCGGGTCGTGCTGGAGCGGATGACCAGCATGCGCCGCCACGGGTTCACCGCATCGGAGCTGTGGGCCGAGGGGCTGCGGCGGCGGCTCACGGAGGCCCGGCTCGAGGGGATCGCGCTGCACCTGCCGCTGGCGCAAGGGTCCCACCTCGCCGAGGTGACCCGGCTGCTCAACGACGTGGTCGGCATGGAGCTCGGCCGGCCGACGATCTGGGTCAGTCACCTGACCGACGACGAGCTCGACCGGCTGCGGGCGTCGTACGCCGACTTCAGGTTCCGGCCGCGCGTCGGGACCGGGCTCTGGCTCGGCGCCCGCGACGCGCTCACGGTCACCTCGACCGTGCTCGACGTCCACGAGGTCGCGCGCGGCGACACCTTCGGCTATCGCGGCCGGACGGTGCCGAAGGCCGGTCACCTGCTCGTCGTCAGCGGCGGCACCGCCCACGGCATCGGGCTGGAGTCACCGACCGGCGAGTCGACCCTCAAGGCGCGCGCGGCCACCCTGGCCCGGGGCGGTCTCGACGCCGCCGGCTTCGTGCGCTCGCCGTTCTCGATCGACGGCAAGCAGCGGCTGTTCGCCGAGCCGCCGCACATGCAGGCCTCGATGCTGTTCCTGCCGGGTGGGGCGCGGGTGCCCGCCGTGGGTGACGAGATCGAGGTGCGGGTCCGCTACACCGCGACGACGTTCGACCGGGTCGTCATCAGCTGAGATTGTCGGACCGGGTCGTGCTGCGGCCGGAGGATGTCGCGCACCACCATGCCGACCAGGTAGAGCTCGGCGGCCATCCTCAGCACGATCGCCACCCAGTAGAACCCCGCGTCCGAGCCGCTGCTGGGGCTCAGGTAGCCGCCGAGGTACCACCAGATCGCCGCGAAGTAGAGCAGCTCACCGGACTGCCACACGATCTGGTCGCGCCACCGCGGCCGGGCCAGGGCGGCGAGCGGCAGCAGCCACAGCACGTACTGCGGCGAGTACACCTTGTTGATCAGCAGGAAGCCGACGACGATCAGGAAGCCGAGCTGAGCGAGCCTCGGCGCCTCGGGGGCGCGCAGCCCGATCACGAAGACCCCCACGCACCAGGCACCGAAGATCAGCCACGACCAGGTGTTGACGGTCTCGTGGCTGATCGCCTGGTCGGAGGCCTGCGCCAGCACGCTCCAGATCGAGCCCAGGTCGGGACCACGATCGGCGTTGAAGCTCCAGAAGACCTGCCATTGCTCCTTGCCGGTGAGGTACGCCGGCGCGTTGGCCACCAGCCACGCGGCCACCGCCCAGACGACGGTCACCGCCAGGTCGGCGTACCGCCGGCGGCGCAGGCAGATGATCAGGATCCCGCCGAGCAGGAACAGTGGGTAGAGCTTGGTGGCCGCGCCCAGGCCGATCAGCACGCCGGTGAGCACCGGCCGATCTCGCGACCAGGCCACCAGGGCGCCGGCAACGAACCCGACGGCGAGCAGGTCCCAGTTGATCAGCCCGGTCAGCGCCAGGGTGGGCGACAGCGCGAAGATCGCGGCGTCCCAGGGCCGTCGCGGATTCACCCGGCTGAGCAACCAGGCGGACAGGATCGCGATCGCCGCGAAGCCGACGCCGTTGACCCAGGTGAAGAGCTCGACCTCGCGGCGTACCTCGTCGGTGCCGGCCAGGGCGCCCACCGACTGTCGGGATCGCTCGTCGAGATCGGGCGACCCGTTGAGCACGTGGGTGATCCAGGACGTCCCCCACGCCCAGTAGGCGATGCCGACGGGGTACTCCATGACGTCGTACCGAGCCCGGACCTGTTCGTCGCCGGAGAACGGCCACTCGTGCTGCACCAGGCCGCGCAGCGTGTAGAGCGGCGGCAGGTCGGAGTAGCACATGTGCGAGTAGCGGTAGTTCTGGTCGCTGGGCTCCCCGGAGATGCACGGCGCCTTCTGCAGCAGCCCGAGGGCGCAGGTGACCGCGGCCATCACCAGGATCACGCGGACCGGCGTCCACCACCGGCCGCGGCCGGCGCGGGAGCCGACCGGTCCACCGACGCTCTCGCTGAGGGTGGCGACGACGGGATCGTCCTGAGTGGGGTGGACGTGCCCTTCCCCGGCCACCGGGCGCGTCACCGGGCGCTGCTCACGCTCGCCTGCCGCCCACGGTCTCCCGAGTGGCCTCGATACTGCGCCCGCCGACGCCACCGCCACCACCGGACGGCTCCTCGCTCGGGCAGTCGGTGGGGTTGAGGAAGCAGCTCTCGCTCGGCGTCGTCGGCCCGGTCGGCTCCGTGGGCTCGGTCGGCTCCGTGGGCTCCGTCGGCTTCGTGGGCTCGGTCGGCTCGGTCGGCGTGGTCTCCGTCGGCTCGGTCTTCTTGGTCTTGGTCGGCGGCGGCGGCGTGTACGGAGCGTGCTCGTCGGAGGGCGGGTCCTCTTCGTCGAGCAGGGCCGGCTCCGGGAACTCCTCGACCGGCAGGCCGGCCATCTCGATCTTCATGATCTCGGTCCAGGTCTTGGCCGGGTAGTTGCCGCCGAAGTACCCGAGCTTGCCGTCGCTCGAGGTCGGGAGCCAGTCGTCCAGCTGGCCGTTGCCCAGACCCCGGACGTACATCACGGCGGTAGCCATCTGCGGGGTGAAGCCGGCGAACCAGGACGACGACACCGCGCCACCGGTCTTGGTGGCGGTGCCGGTCTTGCCGGCCGCCGGCCGGTCGAGGTTGAGCGCCTCGGTGCCCGAGCCGGACTCGACGACCTGCTGCATGGCGTAGGAGACGTCGGAGGCCACCTCTTCGTCCATCGCCTTGTGGGTGATCACCTCGTGCGTGTAGAGGCGTTCACCATTGGCGTCGTCGACCTTCTCGATGATGAACGGCTCGGCGGCAACCCCGCCGTTGGCGATCGTCGCGTACCCGTTGGCCATGTTGATCGGGCTCACGGTCTGCGCTCCGAGCGCGACGCGGGCGCCCTGCTGGTTCAACGCCGGGGTGTTGTTGGGGTAGCCGTAGCTGTCCTTGGTCGCCTTCTCGGCCGGGATCCCCATCCGGTTGGCGGTCTCGATGATCGACTCGGCCCCGTTCTCGAGGTTCAGCGCCAGGTCGACGTAGGCGGTGTTGACGGAGTCCTCGGTCGCCTTGAGCAGGCTGATCCGGGAGCCGTAGTCCTGGTCGCCCTGGTTCTCGACGACGCTGCCATCGGGGAGCTCGTAGGGCGAGTTGCCCTCGAACGTGGACTTCAACGAGTAGCCGTCACGCAGTGCGGCGGTCAGCGCGAACGGCTTGAACGTCGAGCCGGCCTGCCCACCGGCGACCGCCCAGTTGAGCTGGGACTTGAGGAAGTCCTGGCCGGCGTAGAAGCCACGGACCGCGCCGGTGCCGGGTTCGACCGATGCGGTGCCGACGTGGAGCTCCTTGTCGCCGAACCCGTCGGGCCGGATCGCCTTGACGCCGGCCACCGAGGCGTCCATGGCCTTCTTGGTGAAGGTGGTGGTGACCCGCAGACCCCCGCCGTCGATCTCCTCGTCCTCGAAGCCGAGCGCATGCAGCTCGTCGCGGATCATCGTGAGCATGAAGCCCTTCTGACCGCCGTAGGCGTCCCCGGCCTCCTGCGGCGGGAAGTGCGGAAGCTTCCGCTCGGCCTTCTCGGCCTGGGCCGCGGTGATGTCGCCGAGCTCGGCCATGTTGCGCAGCGTGTAGTCGTAGCGCAGCTTGAGCGCCGCCTTCGCGTCCTTGCCGTTCGCCGGGTCGAAGTTGGTGGGGTTGTTGAGGACGCTGGCCAGCACCGCCGCCTGACGCAGGGTGAGGTCCTTCGCGTGCTTGTCGGCCCCGAAGTAGGCCTGGGTCGCGGCTTCGACGCCGTAGGCACCCCGCCCGAAGTAGATGGTGTTGAGGTAGCCGGCGAGGATCTCGTCCTTGCTGAGCTGACGCTGGATCTTCAGCGAGAGGATCGCTTCCTTGACCTTGCGCTTGTAGGACTGCTCCTGGGTCAGGTACAGGATCTTCACGTACTGCTGGGTGATCGTGGACGCACCCTGGGTGGAGTTGCCCGAAGCGTTGCTGAACGCCGCCCGCAGGATGCCCTTGGGATCGATGCCCTTGTCCGTCCAGAACGTCTGGTTCTCGGCCGCGACCACGGCTTCCTTGACGAAGTCGGACATCTCGTCGAGCGCCACGATGTCGCGGTTCTGGGTGGCGAACTTGCCGAGCTCGGTCTTGCCGTCGGCGTAGTACAGGTGCGACGTCTCGGCCTGGAAGTCATCGTTGGGCGACGGGATATCGATCGCGCGGTACAGGATGATGAAGCCGCCGACCGCGATCAGCGCCAGCACCAGGGACGTGATGCCGGTCCACTTGAGTACCCGGAGCACCTGCTCCTTGCGGGTCTTCGGCGGCGTCTTGGACTTCGAGTTGGACTTCGAGGTGGACTTCGCGCCGGACTTCGAGGTCTGCGGCTTTTTCGACGGCGAGGACTTCGCTGTGTTGCGGGGTCGACCGGACGCCGATCCACCTGCCCTGCGCTTGCCTGCCAAACTCACCACTCCGGGACTCGGGGAACAACGACGACCGGGGGATGCTGCCCGCCGCCCCCCGGCGCCTGCCCAGGGTACGCAACCGCCGGTCGGCGCACCGATTCGGTGCCATCCGATGGTCATCCACGAGGTACCGAGAATTCACGTTCCGCAGATATATCGCTACGATAGGTCGCATGGCACGTCGTGGAGAGACCATCGAGCTGGCAGTCCTGGGGCTGCTGCACGAGGGACCCATGCACGGCTACGAGCTTCGGAAGCGACTGAACCTGATGCTCGGCTGGGGTCGGGTCCTTTCCTATGGCTCGTTGTACCCGGCGCTGAAGAAGATGCTGCGCGGCAACCTCATCGAGGAGGCCACGACGACGTTGACCGCGGTCTCGCGCCGACCGCGGATCGTCTACCAGGTCACCGAGCGAGGCACCGAAGAGTTCGAGCGGCTGATGTCGGAGATCGGGCCCACCGCGTGGGAAGACGACAACTTCGACATCCGGTTCGCGTTCTTCGGTCGCACCGACATGGAGATCCGGCTGCGCGTGCTCGAGGGCCGTCGTACCCGTCTCCAGGAGCGGCTGGACCGGGTCCAGTCGCAGCTCTCGATGACCGAGACGGAGGTCGACCGGTACTCGGCCGAGCTCCAGCGGCACGGAGTCGAGTCGGCACAGCGTGAGGTGCAGTGGCTGTCCGATCTGATCAACGCCGAGCGCAACGCGCCCACAGAACAGGCACAGCAGTGACCGAAATGACACAGAACACCACCATGAAGGGACGGCCGATGGGTTCGGTTCGAGTAGCAATCGTGGGGGTGGGCAACTGCGCCACCTCCCTGATCCAAGGCGTGGAGTACTACCGGAACGCCGACCCAGCGGGCTCGGTCCCCGGGCTGATGCACGTGTCGTTCGGTGACTACCACGTCTCCGACGTGGAGTTCGTGGCGGCGTTCGACGTCGACGCGAAGAAGGTCGGCTTCGACCTCTCCGAGGCGACCGCCGCGTCCGAGAACAACACCATCAAGATCTGCGACGTACCGCCGCTCGGCGTGACCGTGCAGCGCGGCCCGACCCTCGATGGTCTGGGCAAGTACTACCGCGAGACCATCGACGAGGCCGACGCCGAGCCGGTCGACGTGGTGCAGGCGCTGAAGGACTCGAACGCCGACGTCCTGGTGTCCTACCTCCCGGTCGGCTCCGAAGAGGCCGACAAGTTCTACGCCCAGTGCGCGATCGACGCCGGCGTGGCGTTCGTCAACGCGCTGCCCGTGTTCATCGCCTCCGACCCGGTCTGGGCCAAGAAGTTCGAGGACGCCGGCGTCCCGATCATCGGCGACGACATCAAGAGCCAGGTCGGCGCCACCATCACCCACCGGGTGATGGCGAAGCTGTTCGAGGACCGCGGCGTGGTGCTCGACCGCACCTACCAGCTCAACGTCGGCGGCAACATGGACTTCAAGAACATGCTCGAGCGCGACCGCCTCGAGTCCAAGAAGGTCTCCAAGACCCAGGCCGTGACCTCCAACATCGGTCACGACATGGGTGCCCGCAACGTGCACATCGGCCCGTCCGACTACGTCGCGTGGCTCGACGACCGCAAGTGGGCCTACGTCCGGCTCGAGGCGCGTGCCTTCGGTGACGTCCCGCTGAACATGGAGTACAAGCTCGAGGTCTGGGACTCCCCCAACTCCGCGGGCATCATCATCGACGCGATCCGCGCCGCCAAGATCGCCCTGGACCGGGGCATCGGCGGCCCGATCATCAGCGCGTCGTCGTACCTGATGAAGTCCCCGCCGGTGCAGCTCCCCGATGACGAGGGTCGCGACCGTGTCGAGGCCTTCATCCGCGGCGAGGAGTGACTCGACCCGTCACAAACTCACGCTGAACAACGCTGACCCGTCGCAAAGTTTGCGACGGGTCAGCGCGTTTCGGCGGCGGCCTTGATCTTGGCGAGGGTCTGGTGCATGCCCTGCTGGAGCTCGCCGGTGAACTTGGGGACCCCACCGAACGCCACCTTGGTGAGCCGCTGGGAGAGGCTCGAGATGCCCTTGGGTGTCTCGCGGCGCTGGGTGACTCGGGTGCCGCCGGCAGCGGTGGGCTCCAGGGTGAACGCCCAGATCGTGTAGTTCTCCTTGATCCGGAACGCGAACTCTGCGTGCGGCTCGCTGCGCACCACCATCGCCTGCGTCGGCCACACGACCGGCCCGCGGTGGTTGATGTTGAAGAACTTGGTGCCCTCGGTGACCGGCCCGCTCCCGCGGACGACGGTCTTGAGGACCTGGGGGCTGAACGTCGACATCCGGCGCGGGTCGCTGATCAGCGCCCACACCTGAGCGGGAGGTGCGTCGATCTCGATGCTCGCCTCGAGCTGGGCCGGCTGCTGGTCGGTCGTCATGCCCGAGAACCTACTGATATCTGCGACGCCGCGTCACATCACGTGACGTGGGACACGTCAACGCGGGCCGTGCGTGTTCAGCCAGAGCACCGGGCCGGGCAGCGCGGACCCCAGCTCGCGCACCGCCGCCAGCGACTTGCCGGTGTAGACGGGCTCGAGGTCGAGCCCCACCGCCGCCGCGCGGGTCACCTCCGCCATCGAGGCCGGGGTGGGATCGCCGTACGTCGTGCCCAGCCAGTCGGGACGGAGGTCGAAGTCGGCTGCGGTGAGGGTCGGTACCTCGGACATCCCCCGCTCGGTCAGCAGTCGCGAGGTCTTCGCGGCGAGCCGGGTCATCGAGCGGGCGTCGAGCCGCAGCATGTCGTTGACCACCGCCCCGAGCACGGTGGTGCCGAGCCCGGCCATCCGCAGTCCCAGCATCAGCCCGGTCACCGTGCCCCCCGAACCCACCGGCACCACGATCGTCGCCGGCTCGGGCAGCTCGCCAGCGGCCACCTGGTCCGCGATCTCCAGGGCGACGTCGATGTAGGCGAGGGTGCCGAAGGCGTTGGACCCGCCGGCGGGCAGGTACCACGGGCGGTGCCGCGCCAGGAGGTACGGCGCCGCGAGCTTCAGCCGCAGCGGCGAGCCGAACCGGTGCAGCCGGGCACCCGACGACTCGAGCCGGGCCAGCTGCTCGCGGACGTGGTCGTCGACCGGCTGGTCGACCAGCCCGAGCACGGTCTGGAGCCCGTGCCGGCCGGCGTACAACGCGCAGGCCAGCCCCCAGTGCGTGCCGATGCCCCCGACGGTGAACAGCGTCGAGACCCCGCGCCGCTGCGCCTCCGGGATGATCCACTCGAGCTTGCGGACCTTGTTGCCGCCCCAGTCCCCGTCGCCGAAGACCGACTCGTCCTTGAGCCAGGTCTCCACGCCGAGGTCGAGGTCGAGCGGCCGAACGGGGGTCGGCCCGCTGCCGAGGGCGACGTGCCCCACCCCGGGGCAGCGCTCGGCCAGCCGGGTCACCGGCTGGCCCACCAGTCCAGGAGCGCGGCCCGGGCATCCGCCTCGGCCATCGGGCCGTGGTCCATCCGGAGCTCGAGCAGGAACTTGTAGGCCAGCCCGACGTCGCGGCCGGGACCGACTCCGAGGATCTCCATGATCTGGTTGCCGTCGAGGTCCGGCCGGATCGAGGCCAGCTCCTCCTGCTCGGAGAGCCGCGCGATCCGCTCTTCCAGCTCGTCGTAGGTACGCCGCAGCCGCTCGGCCTTCTTGCGGTTCCTGGTCGTGCAGTCCGCGCGGGTTAGGACGTGCAGTCGCTCGAGCTGGTCGCCGGCGTCCCGCACATAACGGCGTACGGCGGAGTCGGTCCACTCGCCCGAGCCGTAGCCGTGGAAGCGCAGGTGCAGCTCGACCAGGGCGCTCACCGCGTCGATGTCGTCGTTGGAGAACCGCAGCGCCTTCATCCGGCGCCGGGTCAGCTTGGCGCCGACGACGTCGTGGTGGTGGAACGTCACGGTGCCGTCGTCGACGAAGCGACGGGTCTTCGGCTTGCCGACATCGTGCATCAGCGCCGCGAACCGAGAGATGAAGTCGGGGGCCGGAGGGTCTTCGGAGCTGAGCCGCGACTCCTGGTCGATCGACTGCTCGAGCACCTGCAGCGTGTGCTCGTAGACGTCCTTGTGCCGATGGTGCTCGTCGCGTTCCAGGGCCAGTGCCGGCAGCTCGGGCAGCACCAGGTCGGACAGACCGGTGTCGACGAGCAGGGTCAGCCCGAGCCGGGGGTGGGCCGCGCACACCAGCTTGACCAGCTCGTCACGGATCCGTTCGGCGGAGATGATCTCGATCCGCGAAGCCATGTCGCGCATCGCCGCCACCACCGAGTCATCGACCGCAAACCCCAGCTGCGCCGCGAACCGGGCGGCCCGCATCATCCGCAGCGGGTCGTCGGAGAACGAGTCCTCCGGCCGGCCCGGGGTGGTGATCAGCCGGTGCGCGAGATCGACCACGCCGCCGTACGGGTCCTCGAACTCGCGGCTCGGCACCCGCACCGCCATCGCGTTCACCGTGAAGTCGCGGCGGCCGAGGTCGCCGGCGAGCGAGTCGCCGTAGTCGACGACCGGCTTGCGAGACGTCGGGTCATAGGCCTCCGAGCGGTACGTCGTCACCTCGACCACCCAGTCGTCCTTGCGGCAGCCGATCGTGCCGAAGTCGCGTCCGAGGTCCCAGTGCGCGTCCCCCCACTTCTTGAGGATCTTCTCCGTCTCCTCCGGCCGGGCCGAGGTCGCGAAGTCGAGGTCGTTGTGGGGGCGTCCGAGCATCGCGTCGCGGACCGGCCCGCCGACCAGCGCCAGCTCGTGCCCGGCTGCCTCGAACAGCCGGCCCAGCCCGTCGATGACCGGCGAGATCCGGTCCAGCTCGGCGCTCACGGCGCGCTGCACCTCAGCGATCTGCAGTGGTGGCAGCGGGGAGTCGGGCACGACCGAGCAGTCTAGGTGGGCCCTGACGAACTGCTGCGCGTCCCACTCGATGTGTTGCCCGAGCGCCGCCCGTCGGGGCGGTCCAGCCCAGCCCGGCCCGACGGTTAGGCTCGCCTCCGTGGTCCGACGCCCGATGTTCACGCGCGCCCTGGCGCTGCTGATCGGACTACCGGTCGTGCTCATCGCCGGGTCACCGAGCGCCTCCGCCGAGCCCGCACCGGCCCGCCCGGCCGCTGTCGACGGGGCACCGCTGCTCATCAGCATCGACTCGCTGAGTCCGTCGTCCCTCCCCGAGCGGGGGCCGATCCAGGTGCGCGGCCGGATCACCAACCGGGATGAGGTGCCCTGGACGACGATCAACCTCTACCCCTTCATCTCGAGTGCCCCGATCACCACCCGCGGCGCACTCGCCGAGGCGGCCGAGATTCCGGCCGCAGACTTCGTCGGCGAGCGGATCACCGAGGTGGACGACAAGGTGGAGACGCTGCCGCCGGGTGCCTCCACGACGTTCTCGATCAGCGTGCCGCGCAGCGTGATCGCCCCGGCGATCACCGGCGAGTCCGGCGTGTACTGGTTCGGAGTGCACGCGATCGCGCAGAGCGACGAGGTGCCGCGCGACGACGTCGCCGACGGTCGGGCCCGCACGTTCCTGCCGCTGATCCCGGCGGCGACGAAGGGAGCGGTGCGCACCTCGCTGGTGGCGCCGCTGCGCCGGTTCCTCGGCCACGAGCCCGACGGATCCCTCTCCGAGCCCACCGCCTGGCTCCGGTCCCTCAGCGAGGGCGGGCGGTTGCGCGAGGAGGTTGAGTTCGCCGCGGCTGCGGGACCGGATCAGATCAGCTGGCTGGTCGATCCCGCCCTGCTCGACGCCGTACGTCGCCTGGCCATCGGCAACCCGGCCCGATCCCTCGCGCCCACCATCGAGCCCACCGCTCCCGGCGAGGAGCCCTCGCCGTCTCCGACCGACGGGCCGGACGACGGCGACGGCGCCGAGTCGGTCGAGCGGGTCACCCGCGAGCAGGAGGCCGCCGCCGCCTGGCTCACCGAGCTGGAACCGTTGCTGCGGACCCAGCAGCTGCTCACCCTTCCCTACGGCGACCTCGACCTCGCCGGCGCCGCCGACCACGACCCGGCGCTGATCGAGCTCGCCGGCGCCCAGGCGAGCACCCTCCTGGCGGACTGGGGGATCTCCGGCACCCCGGTGATCGGGTCACCCAGCGGGTACGTCGATGTCGGCACCATCCAGGCGAGCGACCCCGAGACGCCGGTGCTGGTGTCCGACCAGGCGTTCGTGGGGGATCCGCCGGGCGTCGCCAACCTGGACGGGCACAAGCTGGTCGTCGCCTCCTCGGCCGCGGCGACCGGCGGGCCCGCACCGGGCGAGCGGATCAACGGGATCGGGCTCCGGCAGCGGATCCTCAGCGAGGCGGCGGTCCGGATGCTCGAGCCCGGCCGGCACCCGCTGGTGGTGGTGCTGCCCAACAGCCTGACCTCCGAGCGGGCAGTGGAGTTCTTCGAGGGGCTCGACGTGCGCTGGCTCGACCTCACCACGCTGAGCCGCGCGGCCGCCCGCGACGGCCGCAAGGTCGAGCCCGACGACATCGACTACCCCGCCCGTCAGGACGAGCTCGCGCTCGACCCCGAGACGTTTCGGGCCGCGGACGACCTGATCGCCGACGGCGAGGCGCTGCAGAACCTGCTCACGCTCAACGACCGGGTCGGCGCCGAGCTGACCGAGGAGGCGTTGGCCGGGGTGTCCTACACCGCGCGGCAGTCCCAGATCGCCTCGCGGACCGGCCTCAACCGAGCGGTCAACTGGGTCCAGGACAAGCTGCGCTCGGTCGAGATCGGCGCTCCCCCGGGCGTGACCCTCTCCAGCGCCAGCGGTGACTTCGTCGCCACCATCACCAACCGGCTCAACGAGCCGGTGACGGTCGCGGTGCTGGCGCGCTCCGACGACGGTATCGAGATCACCCCACCCGAGCGGGTCGAGCTGGACGCCAAGAGCCGGACGTCGGTGCTGCTCGAGGCCCGCACCTCCGAGGCGTCGGTGCACAACGTCACGCTGCTCCTCACCGATCTCGACGGCACGCCGCTCGGCTCCTCCGATCAGCTCCCGATCCGTTCCGCCCAGGTGAGCAACGTGATCTGGGTGATCATCGGCTCCGGCGTCGGCCTGCTGTTCATCGCCATCCTGCTCCGCCTGGTGCGCCGGATCCGCGGCCGGCACGACCGGCCGGCCGAGGACGCCCCGCTGGCGGAGACGGCGGCCTCGACGTGACGACCGCCGACGACGACCGGGTACTCGCGTCCAGCGCGGTGATGGCCGCCGGGACCGTGGTGTCGCGGCTCAGCGGGTTCGTCCGGTCGACGTTGCTCGTCGCGGCGCTCGGCGTCTCGTTGCACGCGGACGTGTTCACCATCGCCAACACGATCCCGAACATGCTCTACATCCTGCTGGCCGGGGGCGTCTTCAACGCCGTGCTCGTCCCGCAGCTCGTGCGGGCGATGCGCAACGACGCCGACGGTGGCGAGGCCTACACCAACCGGGTGATCACCCTGGCCGGGATGTTCCTCGCCGTGGTCACCGTGGTGCTGGTGGTGGCCGCTCCACTCGTGATGGCGGTGATGCTCAACGGCCAGTACGCCGAGGCGGACCTGGCCGAGCAGCGGCAGTCGGCGATCGACTTCGCCCGCTACTGCCTGCCGCAGGTCTTCTTCTACGGGATGTTCGTGCTGGTCGGCCAGATCCTCAACTCGCGCGGCAGGTTCGGCCCGATGATGTGGGCGCCGATCGCCAACAACCTGATCGCGATCGGGGTGCTGATCGTCTACCTGATCGGGTTCGGACCGGCCAGCGCCGCCGAGCAGGTCGGCCCGTTCAGCACCGGCGAGGAGCTCCTGCTCGGCCTCGGCTCGACGGCCGGCATCGTGGCGCAGCTGCTGATCCTGCTCCCGTACCTCCGGTCGGCGGGCTTCCGCTACCGCCCGCGCTTCGACTTCCGGCGCACCGGCCTCGGCCACACGTTCCGCCTCGGCATCTGGACCGTCCTGTTCGTCATCGTCAACCAGGCGGCGTACGTCGTCGTGGTGCGGCTGGCCTCGGGTGGTACGGCCGGCGGCGGCGACGGCACCGGCATCACCATCTACTCCAACGCGTTCCTGATCATGATGGTCCCGCACTCGATCATCACGGTCTCGCTGGCGACCGCGATCCTGCCCCGACTCTCCGCGCTGGCGGCCGACAGCGACCTCGCCGGGCTGGCCCGTTCCCTGACCTCCACGCTGCGCACCGCGTTGGTGGTGATCGTGCCGTTCGCGGCGCTGCTGCCGGTGATCGCCGACGACATCGCCAACCTGATCTGGGGACACGGGGCCGGCGCCGCCCTCTACGACCGCTACGTCCCCACGCTGTCGCTGTTCGGCGGCGGGCTGCTGCTGTTCACCGTCCACTACCTGATGCTGCGCGGGTTCTACGCCCTCGAGGCGACCCGGACGGTGTTCTGGATCCAGTGCGGGGTCTCGGCCACCAACATCGCGGTCGCGGTGCTGCTCGTCGCGCGCACCGACGCCGAGCACACCTCGCCGGCGCTGGTGCTCGCCTACACCGCGGCGTACGCCGTGGGCGCGCTGTTGTCGTACGGCGTGCTCCGCCGCCGGCTCGGCGGCCTCGGCAGCACCGCGTCGATGCGGTTCATGGGCCGGCTCGTGATCGCGGTCGCCGTCTCCACTGCCGCCGCGGTCGGCGTCGCCGCCGCGCTGCACGAGTGGATCGCCGACCCGCACTGGGTCACCGCGGCCGGCGTCGCCGGGGTGATCACCGCGGTCGACGCCGTGGTCTTCCTGGTGCTCGCCCGGGCCCTGGAGCTGCGCGAGGTCACCGACGTACTCGACACGGTGACGCGCCGCCTGGCTCGTTCCCGAGACACCTGATCCTGCGGGCTCCCACCACTAGCATGAAACTCGCACTGAGGACCGACTCATGGCAGAGAGGAAAAGGTGCCGCACTCGATCCGGCCCGGTGAGGTCCTCGCCGACCGCTATCGACTGATCGACCTGCTCACCGAGAGTGAGGGTGGACGGTTCTGGCGAGCCCACGATCGGGTCCTCGAGCGCCACGTGGCGCTGCACGTCATCGACGCCGAGGACCCGCGAGCACCAGGTTTGCTGGAGGCGGCGCGCACCTCGGCCACCGTGCTGGACCGCCGGATCCTCCGAGTCCTGGACGCCGAGACCCGAGACGGCATCTGCTACGTCGTCAACGAGTGGGGCTCCGGGGTCTCCCTGGACATCCTGGTGGCGGGATCCGGGCCGCTCGGTCCCCGGCGCTCGGCCTGGCTGGTCTCCGAGGTGGCCGACTCGATCGCCCACGCCCACGCCTCCGGAGTGGCCCACGGCCGGCTGACTCCGGAGAACGTGCTCATCGACAAGACCGGTGAGGTCCGGATCATCGGCTTCTGCGTGGAGGCCGCGCTGCACGGGCTGCCCCCGGGGCGCAAGCAGGTCGACGTCGTCGATCTCGCCGGTCTCCTCTACTGCTCGCTCACGACGAAGTGGGCCGGTGCATCGAAGTCCGCGGTCGCGTCGGCACCCACCCATCACGGCCGGGTACTGCGGCCGCGCCGGGTCCGGGCCGGGGTTCCGCGGCCGCTCGACGAGCTCTGCGACCAGGTGCTCCACGACCAGACCGACGCGTCCGGCGCGCCCCTCCACACCGCTCGCGGCATCACCGCGTACCTCACCGAGATCGTGGGCGACCCCGCGGGAATCCAGGCCGCGCTGCTGGCCAGCCTGCCCAAGCTGAGCGCCGACGAGCTGATCGTGCTCCCGCAGGTGCCGGAGATCCCGGCGCCGGACGCCTCCGACCTGATCGCCCCGGTTCCCGAGGAGCCGCCACCGGCCGAGCCCGAGCCGCCGGCCACCCCCACCGCACCGGAGGACCTGCCCACCGAGGCGGGGATGCCGATCTTCGGCGATGACGAGGACGAGGTCGAGTGGTTCCAGGCGCGCAGCAACCCCGCGCCACCGCCGCCGCCGTTCGAGGAGCCGCCCGAGCGCCCGCTCTTCGCACCTCCCCCCCAGCAGGGGGCTCCGGTCCGGCACTCTCGCGTCCCCCTCGCCGCGTCCACGCCACCGCACGGACCGGAGTACTGGCCCTGGGAGACCAGCACGGGACGCGGCACCGGCACCGGGCTCCAGGCGGTCACCGAGGAGGAGGCCGTGCCGGGCCGCAGCTCGTTCCGCCTCGCTCTGGGCATCGCGGCGGGCGTGCTGCTGCTGCTCGCCGTCGTGGTCGCCTTCAACCTGGGCCGCGGCAAGACGGTGCTCGGCCAGGAGCCCGCCGACGAAGCGGGTCCCACCCAGGGCACCGAGCAGCAGACGGAGACCCCGTCCGCGGGGGCGTTGAGCGGCCTGGTCGCGGCCGACTTCGACCCCCAGGGTCAGCCACCGGAGGAGAACCCCCAGGATGCCCCCCTGGCTGTCGACGGAGACCTGGACACCGCCTGGCGGACGTCGTCGTACAACGACCAGTTCGGGCCGCCCCTTGGCCTGAAGACCGGCGTGGGCCTGGTCATCGACCTCGGCGACACCCGCAGGGTGACCGAGGTCGACCTCGCCCTCGGCGGCGGGCCGACCGACGTCAGCCTCTACCTCACCGAGGACCCGCCCACCGGGATCCGCGGGCTCACCCCGATCGCCAAGGACGCGGCCGAGGACGACCAGATCGCGATCGATCTGGACCGCCCGGCGGAGGGGCGCTACCTCATCGTCTGGTTGACTTCGCTTCCGTCCTCCGGCGATCAGTTCCGGGGCACGGTGGCAGAGGTGGTGGTGCGGGGTGCTTGAGGACCACCGGCCCGACATCCGTACCGATGCCGAGCTCCTGGCCGCGCACGTCGGCGGCGAGCACGACGCCTTCGGCGTCCTCTTCGCCCGGCACCGGGATCGGCTCTGGGCGGTGGCGCTGCGCACGATGAGCAACCCCGAGGATGCCGCCGACGGCCTGCAGGACGGCATGGTCGCCGCGTTTCGCCGGGCCGGCTCCTACCGCGGGGAGGCGGCGGTCACCACCTGGCTGCACCGGGTCGTGGTCAACGCCTGCCTCGACCGGCTCCGGGCCGCGAAGGTGCGGCGCGCCGACGCGCTACCCGACGATCTCGAGGAGTACGGCGACCGCGGCTCGTCGATCTCGGCCACCGACGATGCCGAGGACCCGGCCGATCTGACCGAGCGCGGCGAGCAGCGCCGGCAGATCCTGAGCGCGCTGCGCACCCTGCCCGAGGAGCAACGGGCCGCGCTCGTGCTCGTCGACATGGAGGGCTACCCCGTCGCCGAGGCGGCGGTGATGCTGGACTGCGCCGTCGGCACCGTGAAGTCGCGCTGCTCGCGCGGCCGGGCCCGGCTCGCCGTACTCCTGGCGGACCTGATGGGTCCGGACCCGGCGGAGCCGACCGCGGCACGGAACCTGCCAGCGCCGACCCCCGTCCAAACCACGCAACCCTCCCGAGGCCCACCCGCAGACACGTGAGTCCGACCGAGAAGGAATCCCGAACCAACAGCTGGGAAAGCCAATGCCCGACGAGCGCGAACTGACGCCAGCGCAGGAGGCCCGCGTGGCCCGCCTGCTCGCCGACGCGCGCGCGGACGGGCCGATTCCCGCCGAGGTCGCGGGCCGGCTCGACCGGGTCCTGGCCGGGATGGCCGACGAGGTGATCGCCGGCCCGGACCAGCAGGTGGCGCCGGTGATCGACATCGCCGCCCGCCGCCGCCGACACGTACGCACCCTGCTGGTGGCAGCGGCCGCGGTGATCGTGGCCGGAGTCGGGATCGGACAGGTCGTCGGGCCCGACGGCGCTGACGACAGCGCAGGCGACCGGGCCACCTCCCTCGAGGGCGGCGGCGCCAACGACGAGGCGCAGCGGCCGGAGGCCTCCGCGAACCCGAGCCCGGAGGAGCAGGAGGCGCTGGGCGAGCCCGCCAAGATCACCGCCAGCTCGTTCGCCGCCGACGTCCGCCGGTTCCAGGACCGTCCCGGTGTCCGCAGCTACGCCTCCGGCGGCGCGATGATGGACATGGATCGACCCGAGATGGACTTCGCCTGCAGCCCGGCGGCCTATGGCGACGGCAAGTTGGTCGCGGTCCGCTACAACGGCCAACCCGCCGTACTCGCCTATCGACCGGCCGCGGGCGGCACCCAGGCCGTCGAGCTGCTCCAGTGCGGCAGCGCCGAGGTCGTGCGCTCCACCACCATCCCGCTGCCCTGACACCGGCCACGCGCGGGAATCTCCAGCGCCTACGATCGGTTGCACCGCAGGAGACCCAAGGAGCAGTGCATGTCAGCGACCCGCAACGTCATCATCATCGGCTCAGGACCGGCCGGCTACACCGCAGCGGTGTACGCCGCCCGGGCGAGCTTGCAGCCACTCGTGTTCGAGGGGTCGGTGACCGCCGGTGGTGCGCTGATGACGACCACCGACGTCGAGAACTTCCCGGGCTTCCGCGACGGCATCATGGGCCCGGCGCTGATGGACGAGATGCGCGCGCAGGCCGAGCGCTTCGGCGCCGAGCTGGTCGCCGACGACATCGTCGAGGTCGACCTCACCGGCGAGGTGAAGACGGTCAAGACCGCGACCGACACCTACACCGCGCGGGCGGTGATCCTGGCCATGGGTTCGGGCTACCGCAAGCTGGGACTGCCCAACGAGGAGGCACTCTCCGGTCGCGGCGTCTCCTGGTGTGCCACCTGCGACGGCTTCTTCTTCAAGGAGCAGCACATCGCCGTGGTCGGCGGTGGCGACTCCGCGATCGAGGAGGCGACGTTCCTGACCCGGTTCGGCTCGAAGGTCTCGCTGATCCACCGCCGCGACGAGCTGCGCGCCTCGAAGATCATGCAGGAGCGCGCGTTCGCCGACCCGAAGCTCGAGGTGATCTGGAACTCCGAGGTGGCCGCCATCAACGGCACCGAGTCGCTGGAGGGCCTCACCCTGCGGGACACCGTGACCGGCGCCACCAGCGAGCTTCCCGCGACCGGGCTCTTCATCGCGGTCGGTCACGACCCGCGTTCGGAGCTGCTGCCGGGCCAGGTTGATCTCGACGACAACGGCTACGTCCTGGTCCAGCACCCCTCGACTGCCACCAACCTCACCGGCGTGTTCGCGGCCGGCGACCTGGTCGACCACCACTATCGCCAGGCCGTGACGGCGGCGGGCACCGGCTGCGCGGCCGCGCTGGACGCCGAGCGCTACCTCGCCCTCCTCGATCACCACGGCTCCTCGGCCGGCCCCGTGGCCGCCACCGAGGCCGAGGTGCTCACCGAGGTCGTGCAGACCGCCGGCGGATAGCCCTCACCAGACGAGGCCGAGGCGCTCCACCAGCGGCAGGGTGGCCGCCACGTCCGCGTCGCACCGGTACGGCGCGGCGAGGCGGGCGAGCTCGTCCGGGTCCGGCTCGGAGCCCATGGCGGCCAGGGCCCGGAAGAACTGCTCCAGCCCCGCTGGGGCGATGAGCTCGAGCACGGCTGCCGACTCGTCCCCGGCGTTCCAGAACGTGTGCCACTGCCCACGGGGCTTGAAGATCAGGTCCCCGGGGCCGGCCTCCACCTCGGTGTCGCCCAACAGCGCGCCGATCCGTCCGGTGAGCACGTAGGTGTACTCGTCCTCGAGGTGGTGCCGATGCACCGGCGCTGCCAGGGCCTTCGGCTCGAAGAGATGCTGAACCAGCGCGAAGCGTCCCTCGGTGTCGTCGCCGTCGATCATGAAGCGGTCACGTACCGGCGCGGGCGGACTGACCTCGCCGTCGTCGGCGGTCAGGATGCGGGGGGCGTTCCCGGCGACGCTCATGGGATCACGACCTGCGTCGCTGCCGCCCCCGAGGTCAGGGTTCTGGGGAGCGTGAGCGCCTCGAGCGCGGTCATGGCGCCGGCGGCGCCCGCGTACGAGCTGATGGTCGCGGCCAGCTGCTGCGCCGCGCCCTGGAACCGCGGGTCGTCCAGCACCGTCGCGGCGACGCTGGCCACCGCTGCGGCGGTCGAATCGGGCGGGAGCATCAGGCCGGCTCCCAGCGCCGTGACGCGCTCGGCGTTGAAGAACTGGTCGCGACCCATCGGGGCGCACACCATCGGCACGCCGTGACCGAGCGACATCATCACGGTGCCGAGCCCGGCGTGGGTGATCACGAGTGCCGCCGCCGGCAGGATCTCGCGGTGCGGGCTGTACTGCACCACCTGGGTGTTCGCGCCCGCGTCGACCACGGCCGGATCGACCGCCGGTCCGGTGGTGATGATCGCGCGCACCGGCAGCTGCGCCATCGCTGCCGCGATCGCCTGCAGCAGTTCGACCTGGCCCTGTTCGGCCGTGCTGAGACTGACCAGTACCAGCGGCATCGACCCATCTCCGAGGTCAACGGTTTCATCGGTGCGCTGCAGGGGCGGCGCGTCCAACACCGGTCCCATCCGGAACACGTTCGGCGCGTCGGGAGACTCGGGCTCGAACTCCTTCGGCGAGGCGACGATCGCGAGCGCGGCCCCGTCGTGCATCTGGACCAGCTGGGTCACCGGCGCCAGGCCCAGGCTCTCCCGGTGGATGTTGAGCGGACCGAGACCCACCGCGAACATGTCGACGAGCGGGCCCCCACGGAAGACCGAGTAGGGCGTGTGCACGAGAGTCGCCGTCGGGATCCCGGAGGCCTCCGCCGCGCTCAACGCCGTGAAGAGCATGCAGTCGACGACCAAGACCTCTGCCGGCTCGCGTTCGAGCTCGGCCAGGAGGTCGCTCGCGATGGCGGGGTTGAAGCAGAGCCGCCCCAACAGCATCGCCATTTCTTCTTCGAAGTTCGCAGGAACCTGAGTCGCGTCCCAGTCCGCAGCCGGCGTGAACGGGATGAATCGGGTCCCCTGGTCGCCGCAACGTTCCTGGATCGACGGGTGCCCGAGCATCCTGACGTCGTGCCCGGCTGCCACCAGAGTCCGGGCGATGCCCAGCGTCGACACGAGATTGCCCGCGCCGTCCCACGTGACCATCAGATAGCGAGTCATTTCAACCTCCGCAAGGCTACCAACTTGACAGCGTGTAAACTAGGGTAAGGTTGACAGCATGTCAAGTGGGCGGGGAGACACTCGGACTGCCATCCTCACCTCGGCCCGAGCGCTGTTCGAGGAGCAGGGCTACCACGGGGCCGGGCTCGAAGCGGTCGCGAAGCGGGCCGGCGTCTCCCGGCAGGCGATCTATCTGCACTTCGCATCGAAGGCGGAGCTGCTGATGGCCCTGCACGCCCGCATCTACGAGACCGACGTGGTGCCGGCCCTTGACCGCCATCCCATCTGGACCGCGGCGACGGCGTTGGAGGCAGTCGATGCGGCGATCGCGGTCGATGCGGAGGTCGCCTCGAAGGTATGGCGCATCCACGAGGCGCTCGTCGTCGCTCGGCGCCATCACGCCGAGGTGGACGAGACCCTCCGACCACGAGAGGCCGAGCGCTACGCCGAGCTGGTGCGGCTGGGACGGTGGGTCAAGAAGGACGGGCACCTGCCACCACAGATGCCGGTCGGAACGTTCGCGGACATCATGTGGGGCCTGACCTCCCTCGGTACGTTCCAGAACCTGGTCATCGAGCGCGGCTGGTCGAGGCGTCGCTTCGTCGCGTGGGTGCGCGAGACCGTGCGGGGACAACTCACCGTGCAGGTCTGATCGGCCCGGGCCGGCGCGGGAATGCGCGTCGGTGGTCGGGTGTTCACTACTCTGACCAGACTTTCAGCAGAAGGGGAAAACAGTGGGCAACATCGCAGCCGTCTCGGACGCGGAATTCGAGACCGACGTGCTCAAGAACGAGAAGCCGGTCCTCGTGGACTTCTGGGCAGAATGGTGCGGCCCGTGCCGTCAGGTCTCCCCGATCCTCGACGAGATCGCGTCCGCGCACGGCGAGAAGCTCGAGTTCCGGAAGATGAACGTCGACGAGAACCCCGTCACCCCTGCCTCCTACCGGGTCACCGGCATCCCGACGATCAACGTCTACCAGGGCGGCGAGGTGGTGCGCAGCATCGTCGGCGCCCGCCCGAAGGCCGCGATCCTCAAGGAGCTCGAAGAGTTCATCGCCTGAGACCCCGACCGACCCGTTCTACTCGACCCGGCGTGGCGTGTGCCGCGCCGGGTTCGGCGATTTCGACGCCGGTCGCACGGCGCCCAGCAGCCGGTCCACCGCCACCTCGAGCTCGTCGCGCCAGGTGAGTGCCGACCGCAGCTCCATCCGCATCCGCGGATGCACCGGGTGCGGCCGGTGGGTCTTGAAGCCGACCCCGCCGAGGAAGTCCGCGGGCACCACGCAGGCACCGCTGCCGCGCCGGGCCCCGAACGCCTCCACCGCCTTGATGCCCCCGCGTCGGATCAGGTCGCGAGCCATCCCCTGCACCAGCATCCGGCCCATCCCTCCACCCGCATGTTCCGGGACGACGTACGCCGTCGTCAGCAGCACCGCGTCCGGCGACACCGGCGCCGTCGGGAACGCGGCGGCCCCGGGCACGTACGCCGCCGGCGCATAGATCAGGTAGCCGACCGGCCGGTCGTCCACCAGCACCACCCGGCCGCACGACCCCCAGTCCCGCAGCACCTGCGAGACCCACGCGTCCTTCTCGGCGGCCGCGGTGTCCGGGTCGTCGATGCGGGCGCGACGTACCGGGTCCAGCTCCCAGAACAGGCAGTGTCGGCACGGCGCCGGCACGGCGTCGAGATGGTCCAGGGTGAGTCGGACGACCTTTCTCGACATGCCTTCATTGTGCGCCCCCACGAGATGCCCGGCCAGGGTTGCGCAGCCGCCTGCGAGGATGGGGTTCGTGCGTGAGATCCGGCAGAGTCGCAAGCTACACAACGTGCGCTACGACGTGCGCGGTCCGATCCTGCAGGAAGCCCAGCGGCTCGAGGCAGAGGGACACCGCATTCTGAAGCTCAACATCGGCAACCCGGCGCCGTTCGGCTTCGAGGCGCCGGAGGCCATCCTGGCCGACGTCATGCACCATCTCCCGGAGTCGCAGGGCTACAGCGACTCGCAGGGGATCTACTCCGCACGCACCGCCGTCGCGCAGTTCTACCAGCAGCAGGGGCTGCTGGAGGTCGAGGTCGAGGACGTCTTCATCGGCAACGGCGTCTCCGAGCTGATCTCCCTGGTCCTCCAGGCTTTTGTTGACGATGGCAACGAAATTCTGATCCCGGCACCCGACTATCCGCTCTGGACGGGAGCCGTGACGCTGTCGGGTGGAACCCCGGTCCACTACCTGTGCGACGAGGCCAACGACTGGAACCCCGACCTCGACGACATCGAGTCGAAGATCACCGAGAACACCCACGCCTTGGTGATCATCAACCCCAACAACCCCACGGGCGCGGTCTACAGCAAGGAGATCGTCGAGGGGCTGATCGACATCGCCCGGCGGCACCAGCTCGTGGTCTTCGCCGACGAGATCTACGAGAAGATCCTCTTCGACGGCGCGGTCCATCATCACGCTGCGAAGGCCGCCGGCCACGACGTGCTCTGCCTGACCTTCAGCGGGCTGTCGAAGTCCTACCGGGTCTGCGGGTACCGCGCCGGCTGGGTGATGATCTCGGGCCCGAAGGAGATCGCCGCGGACTTCCTCGAGGGCCTGACCCTGGTGGCCAACATGCGGATGTGCGCCAACGTCCCGGCCCAGCACGCGATCCAGACCGCGCTCGGTGGTTACCAGTCGATCCAGGAGCTGATCGTCCCCGGCGGGCGGTTCTACGAGCAGAGCATGCTCGCCGACCGGCTGCTCAACGAGATCCCGGGAGTCAGCTCGGTGCGGCCCAAGGGTGCCCTGTACTGCTTCCCTCGGCTCGACCCCGAGGTGTACCCGATCGAGAACGACGAGGCGTTCGTGATCGAGCTGCTGCGGTCCAAGAAGCTGCTCGTCACGCATGGAACCGGCTTCAACTGGCCCGACCCCGACCACTTCCGGCTGGTCACCCTGCCGGATGTCGAGGTGCTCGAAGAGGCGATCGGCCGGATCGCCGAGTTCCTCGCTGCCCGCCGCTGACCCCCACACCTGGAGCCGTCGATGCTCGACCTCACCTACCCTCCGATCATCCTCACCGCCAAGACCGCGTTCCGGTTGCTCGGCCAGCGGTTCGTGATGACCGGCACCGAGCACGTTCCGCGCAAGGGCGGAGTGCTGCTCGCCGTCAACCACATCGGGTACGTCGACTTCATCTACGGCGGCCTGGCCGCGAACCCCGCCGGCCGCAAGGTGCGGTTCATGGCGAAGCGGGAGATCTTCGACAACGCCGTCGGTGGACCGGTCATGCGCTCCATGCACCACATCCAGGTCGACCGCGGCGACGGGGTGGCGTCGTACGAGCAGGCAGTGGGCTACCTCCGCGATGGCGAAGCCGTGGGCATCTTCCCGGAGGCGACCATCTCCCGAGCGATGGTCCTCAAGGAGTTCAAGACCGGAGCGGTCCGGATCGCAGCGGCCGCGGGCGTGCCCGTGGTGCCCGTGGTCCTGTGGGGCACCCAGCGGATGATGACCAAGGATCACCCACGGGACTTCTCCCGGGGCAAGACGATCGCCATCACCGTCGGCGAGCCACTGCACCCCACCGGAGCCGACCCGGTCGCGGAGACGGCCGTGCTGCACCGGGTGATGTCGGAGCTGACTCGACCAGACCATCCGGGCCTACCCCGCCGACGAGCAGCCGCCCGGATCCTGGTGGCTGCCGGCGGAGTACGGCGGTTCGGCACCGACGTTGGCGGAGGCTGCCCGCCTGGACGCCGAGGAGAAGCGCGAGCGCGCGGAGCGGCGACGGGCTAAGTCGACAGAGGGATAAGTCCTCTTGTCGACAAAGCGCTAGATCGGCCTATCGTCCCGGTTGCGCGGGTCCATGATGTCGACGATCCGGCGCAGGTCGTCGAGCGAGGCGAACTCGACGGTGATCCGGCCCTTGCGCTGGCCGAGTTCGACCTTGACCCGAGTCTCCAGCCGGTCGGAGAGCCGGTCGGCCAGTTCGGACAGGCCCGGTGCCACCGGACGGCGACGGGTGCTGCGGGTGGCCCCGGTCTCGCCGGTATCGCCGACGGCCACGATCTCCTCGAGCCCACGGACGCTGATCCCTTCGGAAACGACGCGTTGGGCGAGCCGATCCTGGAGGTCGGCGTTCTCGACGGCGAGGAGCGAGCGCGCGTGTCCGGCCGAGATCACCCCGGCCGCCACCCGGCGCTGCACGGCCGGGCTGAGCTTCAGCAGCCGCAGCGTGTTGCTGATCTGGGGCCGCGACCGGCCGATCCGCGAGGCCAGCTCCTCATGGGTGCAGGCGAAGTCCTCGAGCAGCTGCGAGTAGGCGGAGGCCTCCTCGAGTGGGTTCAGCTGGGACCGGTGCAGGTTCTCCAGGAGCGCGTCGCGGAGCATGTCCGTGTCGTCGGTCTCGCGGATGATCGCGGGGATCGTGTCGAGCCCGGCGGCCTGGGTCGCGCGCCAGCGCCGCTCCCCCATCACCAGCTCGTAGGCATCCGGGCCGGCTCGTCGGACCACGACAGGCTGGAGCAGTCCGATCTCGCGGATCGAGTGCACCAGCTCCGCCATCTCCTCCTCGTCGAAGACCTGGCGGGGCTGGACCGCATTGGGGACGATCTGCCCGACGGGTAGCTCGGCGAAGAAGGCGCCGGCGACCGGAGCGGCCTGCTCCGCATCGGCCTGGGCTACCGCGCCGGCTTCGTGATCGCCGGGCTCGGGCGCCGGCGGGATCAGCGAGCCGAGGCCACGGCCCAGCCCGCGTCGCTGAGTGGCCTTCATCCGGGGACTCCTCTCGTGGCGATCTCGCGAGCCGCCTCCAGGTAGCACAGCGCTCCCGGGGAGCCGGGATCGTAAGCCATCACGGTCTGCCCGTAGGACGGTGCCTCCGAGACCCGGACCGAGCGCGGGATCGAGGTCTTCAGGACCTGGTCGCCGAAGTGCTCCCGGACCTCGTCGGCCACCCCGGCCGCCAGCCGGGTCCGGGCGTCGTACATCGTGACCAGGATCGTGGAGACGGCCAGGCCGGGGTTGAGGTCCGCCCGGATCAGGTCGACGGTCTTGAGGAGTTGGCTCAGCCCCTCGAGGGCGTAGTACTCGGCCTGGATCGGGATCATCATCTCGTCGCCGGCGACCAGCGCGTTCACGGTCAGCAGGCCCAGGGACGGTGGGCAGTCGATGAACACGTAGTCGTAGCGTTCGTCGCCCGCAGCCGCGGCGGTGCCCACCCGCGGCTCGGCCACGATCGCCTTCTTGAGCCGACCCTCCCGCGCCACCACACTCACGAGCTCGAGCTCGGCTCCGGCCAGATCGATCGTGGCCGGCACCACGAACAGGCCGGGATCCTCGTCGCAGGGCTGCACCACATCGGCGATCGGGACGCCGTCGACGAGGACGTCGTAGCTCGAGGGGATGCCCTGCCGGTGTTCCACGCTCAGCGCGGTGGAGGCGTTGCCCTGCGGGTCCAGATCGATCACCAGCACTCGCTGCCCCAGCTGAGCAAGGGCCGCACCGATGTTCACGGTCGAGGTGGTCTTCCCGACGCCACCCTTCTGGTTCGCGACGACGAACACCCGCGTCGCGTCCGGGCGCGGATGCTGCGGACGGTTCCGAGCATGGTGTCGGGCCAGCACGCTGTGTTGTGCCTCCCGGGCCAGCGGTGTCGCGTGGTCGTCGTAGTCATCGCCCAGGGCGGCCAGCTCGGCCGCGGTGCGCACCGTCAGGGCCTCGTCCTCAGAGCCTGGTTCCGCCGCGGACGTCGCTGTTTCACGTGAAACATCCTCGACCGTCTCCTGTGGATAACCTGGGGATACCTGTGGAGAGTCAGGCTCAGATCCCTGGTTTGGACCAGTGGATAATCCATCCGGGCGACGGAATGGGTGGGTCACTTCGGGCGCCTCCGCTTCGATGTCGCTCCGGATCTCGGGGCCTTCCGCCGGCCCTTCGGCGACCCACTCACGCTGAGTAAAGATACTCGTGCCGGGTCGGCCCACGATACCCGCACGACCCGCGCTGTCGACGCCTCGTCCACGTCGCCCAGCTCGACCATCGCCGGCGGTGCGCAGCCCAGACGTTTCAGCACCTCGGCCGCCGCTGCGATCTCGTCTTCCGCCGAGGCGCCCTTCATCGCCAGCATCACCCCGTGGGGCCCCACCAGGGGCATCGACCACTCCACCAACCGGCCCAGCGGGGCCACCGCACGCGAGGTCACCACGTCGAAAACCCGCTGCCCGTGCAGGACCTCGGCGCGGGCCCGGGTGACGGTGACGTTGTCCAGCCCGAGCCGCGCCACCGCCTCCTCCAGGAACGCCGTCCGCCGCAGCAGCGGCTCCACCAGCTCCACCTGCAGATCCGGGCGGGCGATCGCCAGCACCAGGCCCGGGAGCCCGGCCCCGGAGCCCACGTCGCACACGCTGCTGCCCTCGGGCAGCGCGGCAGCGACCGCAGCGCAGTTCAGGAGGTGGCGATCCCACAACCGTGGGGCCTCCCGCGGCCCGATCAGGCCGCGGACCACGCCTTCGGTTCCCAGCAGCTCGGCGAACTGCTCCGCCAACGGCAACCGCTCAGACGGAAACGCCCTCCGCGCCGCGTCGGGCGTGGAGGGCGTTTCACGTGAAACATCCGGCATCGCCACTACTCCGGCAGGACCACCACGAAGCGGCGCGGCTCAGCACCCTCGGACTCCGACGACAGCCCGCCGGCCGCCACCGCGTCGTGCACGACCTTGCGCTCGAAGGCGCTCATCGGCTCCAGCTCGGCCCGCTCCCCCGACTCCTTGACCTGCGCCACGATCTCCTCCGCCAACTTCTCCAACCGAGCCCGCTTGTCGGCGCGATGCCCCGACACGTCCAGCATCAGTCGCGACCGTTCGCCCGTTTCCCGGTAGACGGCCAACCGGGTGAGCTCCTGCAGCGCCTCGAGCACCTCGCCATCCCGGCCCACCAGCTGGGAGAGATCCGCCCCGACGATCGACACCGCGGCCCGGTCCCCCTCGACGTCCATGTCCAGGTCGCCGTCCAGATCAGCGATGTCGAGGAGCTCCTCCAGATAGTCGGCGGCGATGTCACCTTCCTGCTCCAGCAGCTCCTGCTGGTCCGGAGCAGCCTCCGCCTCCTCGCTGCCGTCGACGTCCTCGACCGCGGCGGTCTCGTCCACGGCCTCCTCGGCTACGTCGTTCACGTCCGTGTCCACCTCGGGGCTCACTTGGTGCCTCCCTTTTCGGGTTGTTCTTGTTGGGGTTGGTCCGGTTCGGCGCGGTACCCGGCGGCTTGGCCTGGCCCTTCTGCCGCTGCGCGCGGGTCTGCTTCTTCGGCTGCTGTCGCTGGGCCGGCCGACGATCCGGCTCGGGGAGCGCCTCGACCTCGGGCTCCTCCACGGTGGTGCCGCCGCGCTTGGCTGCCTTGGCGCGGTCGCGGTCCTCCTTGGCCTTGAAGGCCGGGGTTCCGGGTGCGGGGTTGTTGCGGATCACGTAGAACTGCTGGCCCATGGTCCACAGGTTCGACGTGGTCCAGTACAGGAGCACGCCGATCGGGAACGCCACGCCACCGAGACCGAACGCCACCGGCAACACGTAGAGCAGGATCTTCTGCTGCTGGGCGTACGGCCCGGTCATCGCGTCGGCCGGCATGTTCTTGCTCATCAGCTGCCGCTGGGTGGTGAACGTGGTGGCCGTCATCGCCAGCACCAGGATCAGCGCCATGACCATCACCGACACGTCGCCCTCGGGGCCCCAGGTGCGGGCCTGCCAGAAGCTCTCGGAGACCGGGATCCGTCCCCACAGCTTCGACTCACCGAACTGCTCGGCCAGCTTCTCGGTCAGGAAGCCGTGCGCCTTCCCCTTCTTGGCGGCCTGGTCGAGCAACCGGAACAGCGCGAAGAAGATCGGCATCTGCAGCAGAATCGGGAGGCAGGACGCGAACGGGTTGGTACCCGCGTCCTTGTAGAGCTTCATGGTCTCTTCGGCCAGCTTCTGCCGGTCATGGCCGAACTTCTTCTGCAGCTCCTTGACCTTGGGCTGGATCAGCTGCATGTTGCGCGACGCCTTGATCTGCTTCACGAACAGCGGGATCAGCAGGATCCGGATCACCAGGGTCAGACCGATGATCGACAGCGCCCAGGACGCTCCCCCGGCGGGGTCCAGGCCGATCACCGTGAACGCCTTGTGCCAGGCCAGCATGATCGCGGAGATCGCGTAGTAGAGCGGCGTCATGATGAAGCTGCCGATAGCGCTGAAGAATCCCACTGGTCAGGCTCCTTGATGGTGGTGCGGTGAGTGCGTGGCGCCGCGGGCGTGCTTGCGGGGTGGAACGTGGTCGACGCCGCCGGCGGCCCAGGGGTGGCAGCGGGCGAGGCGGCGGACGGCCAGCCAGCTGCCCCGGAGACTGCCGTGCTCGCGGACGGCGTCCAGCGCATAGGCGGAGCAGGAGGGGTAGTACCGGCACACCTGGCCGTAAAGAGGGCTGATTAATGCGCGGTAGGCGCGCAACAGCCCGATCAGGACGTACTTCATGCGCCTTCCTTAGGGGTGGACGCAGTCAGACAACGCGCCAGCTCGGCGCCGAGTTCCGCGGACGAAGCAGCTGCCGCGGCCGGGAGCGCTCGGACCACGAGCACGGCGGAGCTCGGGAGCGACGAGAGGTGCTCCCGGACCAGGTGTCGGAGCCGGCGCTTCACCCGATTGCGGACGACGGCATTGCCCACGGCCCGGCTGACCACGAACCCCACGCGCGGCGGGTCGTCGCCAGCAGGGGTCCACAGATGGGTCACGATGAGGCGGGAAGCGGTCCGGCGACCCCGCCGGCTCGCCTGCCGGAACGCCTCCGGGTCGGTGAGTCGATGGGTCGCGGGTACCACTGTCTCGCCGATGAGGGACACCGGCAGGGCCGAGGAGCCCGCCTCAGACGGCGAGGCTCTTGCGGCCCTTGCGGCGACGGTTGGACAGGACCGCGCGGCCGGCGCGCGTGCGCATCCGCAGGCGGAAACCGTGCACCTTGTGCCGGCGGCGGTTGTTCGGCTGGTACGTACGCTTGCTCACGGAATTTCCTTCGATCGTCGGAATCGGCGCCAGTCCCAGCACATCGGGTCTGCGCAATCGGTACAGCGCACTTCGGCTGGCACCGCCCACCCACGGAAAGGCCATCAAAGTTCCAGTGGCCCCATGGACATGCGGCACCCGTCGACACCGGGTGACCGGCCAACGGTACGTGGTCGCCCGAGACAGGGTCAAACTCGCGACCTCTGCCCGGATCAGGACCCGTGAGAACCTGTGGAGAACTGCTTGCCGGAGCCCGTGTCGGAGGGTTAGGTTCGCGACAACCGAGGTTCCCCGCCATCACCGGAAGCCCCTGGTCCGGGCCGGTCTGTGACCCCCGCCACATCAGTGGCAAAAGGGCAGTTGACCTGCAACAACACCGGACCGGGTGGCGATCAGATGTGACTCGGAACGGCTCTATCCACAGTCTCGGAGCCGGGTTCACAAGTTGTGGACAAAGTTGTGGAACCAGTGCTGGTCTAGCAAGAAGTCTGCGCCATTCCTGGTGTGGCCGACGACGGAAGGTGGCGGGAGCCGGTGGAACAACGGGTGGATGCGGAGCAGGACGACCTCGACCAGGCCTGGCAACGGGTGGTCCAGGAGCTGCAGCCCCATCAACAGGCCTGGCTTCGCGACAGCGAACCGGTCACCCTGCACGAGAACACCGCCATCATCGCGGTCCCCAACGAGTTCACCCGCTCGCAGCTCGAGGGCCGGCTCCGTGGTCAGCTGGAGGACGCGCTGACGGAGGCGTTCGCCAGAGAGATCCGGATCGCCGTGACGGTCAACGCCGCCCTGGAGTCACCCGACTCGCCGACGCCCCCGCCCGCCGCTCCGCCCAAGATCGACACCTCGATTAATTTCCATAGCGACTTGTCGACAAATCAACATGTGGCGGAGCCTGGCTACGAGGCGCCCCTCACTCCCAGCTTCGACCAGGGGGTGCCCAAGCCGCCCGCACCCGAGACCCGGCTCAACCCCAAGTACGCGTTCGAGACCTTCGTGATCGGTTCCTCCAACCGGTTCCCGCACGCGGCCGCCGTTGCCGTGGCGGAGGCGCCGGGCAAGGCCTACAACCCGCTCCTGGTCTACGGCGACTCAGGCCTCGGCAAGACCCATCTGCTGCACGCCATCGGTCACTACGTCCGCAGCCTCTACACCGGCGTGAAGGTCCGCTACGTCTCCTCGGAGGAGTTCACCAACGAGTTCATCAACGCGATTCGCGATGACCGCCAGGACCGGTTCAAGCGTCGCTACCGCGATGTCGACGTACTCCTCATCGATGACATCCAGTTCCTGGAGGGGAAGACCCAGACCCAGGAAGAGTTCTTCCACACCTTCAACACCCTCCACAACGCCAACAAGCAGATCGTGCTCACCTCGGACCGAGCGCCCAAGCGGCTCGAGGCGCTCGAGGACCGGCTGCGCAACCGCTTCGAGTGGGGCCTGATCACCGACGTCCAACCGCCCGACCTCGAGACCCGGATCGCGATCCTGCGTAAGAAGGCCGCGATGGACCGGCTCACCGCGCCCCCGGACGTGCTCGAGTTCATCGCCTCGAAGATCCAGACCAACATTCGCGAGCTCGAGGGTGCGCTGATCCGGGTCACGGCCTTCGCGAACCTCAACCGCCAGGAGGTCGACATGACCCTGGCCGAGATCGTGCTGAAGGACCTGATCCCCGAAGGCGGCGAGCCGGAGATCACCGCGCCGCTGATCATCGCCCAGACCTCCGCGTACTTCGCCGTCCCGATCGAGGAGCTGACCGGGCCCAGTCGCGGCCGGCACCTCGTGATGGCCCGACAGATCGCGATGTACCTGTGCCGCGAGCTCACCGACCTCTCGCTGCCCAAGATCGGCGCCCAGTTCGGCAACCGGGACCACACGACGGTGATGTACGCCGACCGCAAGATCAACCAGCTCCTCGCCGAGCGCCGCGCGGTCTTCAACCAGGTCAGCGAGCTCACCAACCGGGTCAAGCTCGCCGCCCGCCAGAGCTAGTGGCCGCTGACGCCACCGCTGTGGACAACCGACGCCGCAGGGCCCGAACTACACGGGGAGGATCTGTGGACGCCGCGCCCACTCGTCGTGGACGACGGACTCCGCCCACAGGGAGTGCCGCTTTCGCCGGTGCTCATCCACAGCCCCTGTGCACCTTCAATTCGCCACCTGACCTGCACGAACCCGGCCCATCCACAGTTTCCACCGATGCTATGACTACTACCTACCTCTACCTGGATCGATCCCCTGTGAACGTCCACTACGCCCTCGCCCTGGGGATGACCTCGCCGCGGGGCGGCCTTCCCCTCGTCCCGGTCGGTCGCTCGTGGCAGGATTCACCCTCCCGAACCTGCCCCCAGTCCATGCCACCCGGCCGGATCATCGAAGGATCACCATCGTGAAGTTTCGTGTCGATCGCGACGTACTGGCTGATGCCGTCGCCTGGGCCGCCCGCAGCTTGCCCGTCCGGCCGAGCGCTCCGGTGCTGGCCGGCCTGTTGATCGAGACCGGTGACGACGGCCTCGTGCTCTCGACGTTCGACTACGAGACCTCGGCCCGGGCCACCTTGTCGGCCGAGGTGTCTGATGAGGGCAGCGCCCTGGTGAGCGGACGGCTCCTCGCCGACATCTGCCGCAGCCTTCCGGACAAGCCGGTGGAGATGATGCTCGACGGTGCCCGGGTGAGTCTGACCTGCGGATCGGCCCGGTTCAGCCTGCAGACCATGCCGGTCGATGACTACCCCCGGATGCCGGACATGCCGGCTGCGACGGGCACCGTGCAGAGCGATGTGTTCGCGCACGCCGTGGCCCAGGCCGTCACCGCGGCCGGCCGCGATGACATGCTCCCGGTGCTGACCGGCGTACGGATCGAGATCGAGGGTTCCACGATCACGCTGCTGGCCACCGACCGGTTCCGGCTCTCCCAGCGCGAGCTGAGCTGGGACCCGCGCAGCACCGACGAGTCCGTGGCTGCGTTGGTGCCGGCCCGCGTGCTGGGCGACACCGCCAAGTCGCTGACCGCGGGCAGCGAAGTGACCATCGCGCT
Source organism: uncultured Actinomycetota bacterium (assembly GCA_963827185.1). Lineage (GTDB taxonomy): Bacteria > Actinomycetota > Actinomycetes > Propionibacteriales > Nocardioidaceae > Nocardioides. The sequence continues at coordinate 332,026 of CAWGZQ010000006.1, read as the reverse complement.
GGCCGCCAGCGGCAGCGGAGAGGGACTGATCGGGTTCGAGGGCACCGGCCCCGGCGGCGTCCGCCGGACCACGACCCGGCTGCTCGACGGCGAGTTCCCCAAGGTGCGCAGCCTCTTCCCCTCCGAGCGACTGACCGTCGCCAAGGTCGACAAGGCCGCGCTGATCGAGTCGGTCAAGCGCGTCGCCCTGGTCGCCGAGCGCAACGCCGCGGTCCAACTCGCCTTCAGCGACGGGGTGCTCACCCTCGATGCCGGCTCCGGAGACGAGGCCCAGGCCTCGGAGTCCATCGAGGCAACCATCGACGGCGAAGACCTGACCACCGGCTTCAACCCCCAGTTCCTGCTCGACGGGCTCACCGCGATCGACGAGGCCGTCGTCGAGCTCGCCTTCACCCAGGCCTCGAAGCCGGTCGTGATGTCCGGTTCGGTGGAAGACTCGCAAGACGGCAAGGACTCCGGCTTCCGGTATCTGCTGATGCCACGCCGCCTGCTGTCCTGATTGATCTCTCGGAGGGAAGTGCGCGGATGCAGATCGGACTCGTGGGCCTCGGCAAAATGGGCGGCAACATGCGGACCCGGATGCGGAACGCCGACCTGACGGTGATCGGCTTCGACCGCAACCCCGAGGTCTCCGACGTCGATAGCCTCGAGGCGATGGTCGCTCAGCTGCCGAGCCCGAAGGTGGTCTGGGTGATGGTGCCGTCCGGTGACCCGACCCGCGAGACCGTGCTGCAGCTCGCCGAGCTCCTCGGTGAGGGCGACCTGATCGTCGATGGCGGCAACTCCAAGTGGACCGATGACCAGCAGCACGCCGAGCTGCTCGCGCAGCGGGGCATCGGCTTCGTCGACTGCGGGGTCTCCGGCGGGGTCTGGGGACTCGACAACGGCTACGCCTTGATGTGCGGCGGGTCCGCCGCCGACGTCGCCAAGGTGCAGCCGGCGTTCGATGCGCTCCGCCCCGCGGGCGAGCGTGGATTCGTGCACGCGGGGCAGCAGCCCGGAGCTGGCCACTTCGCCAAGATGGTGCACAACGGGATCGAGTACGCCGTGATGCAGGCCTACGCCGAGGGCTTCGAGCTGATGGAGAAGGTCGAGCTCGTGGAGAACGTCGTCGAGGTCTTCGACTCCTGGCGCGAGGGCACGGTGATCCGATCCTGGTTGCTCGACCTCCTCGTCGCTGCGCTCGAGGAGGACCAGCACCTCGACCAGCTGCGCGGGTACGCCGACGACTCGGGCGAGGGCCGGTGGACCGTGCAGGCGGCGATCGACAACGCCGTACCCATGAACGTGATCGCCGCCTCGCTGTTCGCCCGGTTCGCTTCGCGCCAGGACGACTCGCCGGCGATGAAGGCGATCGCCGCGATGCGCCAGCAGTTCGGCGGGCACGCGGTGCACACCGAGCCACCTCCCGGTGGGGAAGCCAATCCGGGCTGAGCGTTTGTACGTCTCGCACCTCACCCTCCACGACTTCCGGTCGTACGCCGCCGCGGACATCGCCCTCGACGCGGGGGTCACCGCGTTCATCGGTCGCAACGGGCAGGGCAAGACCAATCTCGTGGAGGCGATCGACTACCTGTCCCGACTGTCGTCGCACCGGGTCGCCACCGATGCCCCGCTGGTCCGCGCCGGTGCCGAGCAGGCGGTCGTCCGAGCCGCCGTGGTGAGGGACGGCCGCACCGCGGTGCTCGAGGTCGAGCTCAACCCGGGCCGAGCCAACCGGGCCCGCGTCAACCGGGGACCGCTGCCGCGGGTGCGCGACCTGGTCGGTCTGGTCCGCACGGTGGTCTTCTCGCCCGAGGACCTGACCCTGGTGAAGGGCGATCCAGCCGACCGACGCCGGTTCCTCGACGATCTGCTCGTCCTGCGGACCCCGCGGCTGGCCGGGGTGCGCGCCGACTACGACCGGATCCTCAAGCAGCGCAACTCGCTGCTCAAGACGGCGCGCGTCGCCGGCCGGGGCTCCAGCAGGGAGGAGTCCGCGCTGTCCACGCTCGACGTCTGGGACGCCAACCTCGCCAGGGTGGGCGCCGAGCTCTTGGCGGCGCGGCTGGGTCTGGTCGAGGAGCTGCGGCCCTACGTCGGCAAGGCCTACGAGACCGTCGCCCGAGGTGCCTCCCGCGAGGACGCCCGGATCGAGTACCGCCCCTCGTTCGAGCTGCCCGGTCCCGATCCGGCCGAGCTGGCCGAGGCCCTGCTCGCCGAGGTCGAGCGGCGGCGCAGCGACGAGCTCGACCGCGGGCTGTCGCTCGTCGGTCCGCATCGCGACGACCTGATGCTGTCGCTCGCCGGCGCCGGGCAGGACCTCCCGGTGAAGGGGTATGCCTCGCACGGCGAGTCCTGGTCCTTCGCCCTGGCGCTGCGGCTGGCGTCCTACGACCTCTTGCGCGCCGACGGCGACGACCCGATCCTGATCCTGGACGACGTCTTCGCCGAGCTCGACACCGATCGGCGCACCCAGCTCGCCGAGCTGGTGGCCGGCGCCGAGCAGGTGCTGGTGACCGCGGCGGTGGCGGCCGACGTACCCGAGGCGCTGGCCGGTACGACGTACCTCGTGGCCGATGGGGAGGTGACCCGGGCGTGACCGATCCCGAGACGCCGGACGAGCCGGCGGCGCATGCGGACGACGGCCTCGACCTGGCCCGTTCGCTGACCCGGGCGACCGCGGGGGCAACCCCGAAGCAGCGGCGGCGCCAGCGCAGTCGGGATCGGCAGAGCCGGGGCCGGGTCTCCGGCGCGCATCCCGACGACCGCGACCCACAGCTGCTCGCGGGCGAGGTCTCCCGACTCGTCGAGGAGCGCGGCTGGGAGCTCGACCTCCGGATCCGCGGAGTGTTCGCGCGTTGGCCCGAGCTCGTCGGGGACCAGGTGGCCGACCATTGCACGCCGGAGTCGTTCGTCGACGGCAAGCTCGTGGTGCGCGCCGCGTCGACCGCGTGGGCCACCCAGCTACGGCTCCTCCTGCCGACGCTGGTCCGGCGCCTCAACGAGGAGCTGGGCCACGGCACCGTCACCGTCATCGACGTGCTGGGACCGCAGGGACCGACCTGGAAGAAGGGCCCGCGATCGGCCCGGGACGGCCGGGGTCCCCGAGACACCTACGGCTGATCGACCCGGCCGCGCAGAGATCATCTGGCGGGCGCCTCGCCGTATGGGCCCCTAGCCGACCCCCTGCCAGGCGCTCGTGGCCGCGCCTACGCTCGCCTCAGGGCCATATTTGACCCGGGATCCCCCCATTCCTGTGGATGGTGCCGTGGATAACGGCCCTCTGGGCGGTAATATGGGCGTTGGTCGTTCACCCCGTGTGCAGCGACCTTCTTTGTGCCAGTTCCACAGGTGAAGAGGTGTGCGTGTCCGACGAGAGTCCCACCCCCGAAGAGTCCGACAGCACCCCCCCGGCAGACATCCCCGGTCCCGACGGCAACGGCGGCTACGACGCCAGTGCCATCCAGGTCCTCGAGGGTCTCGAGGCGGTCCGCAAACGCCCCGGCATGTACATCGGCTCGACCGGTGAGCGTGGCCTGCACCACCTCATCTGGGAGGTCGTCGACAACGCGGTCGACGAGGCGCTGGCCGGCTACTGCGACCGGATCGTGCTCACCCTGCTGGCCGACGGCGGCGTCCGGGTCGAGGACAACGGGCGCGGCATCCCGACCGACACCGCACCCGGCCAGGAGCTGCCCGCGCTGACCATGGCGCTCACGCTGCTGCACGCCGGCGGCAAGTTCGGCGGCGCCGGCTACAAGGTCTCCGGCGGCCTGCACGGCGTCGGCATCTCGGTGGTCAACGCGCTCTCGACCCGGGTCATCGCCGAGGTGCGCAACCGCGGCCACGAGTGGCGACAGACGTTCACGGTCGGCGTGCCCGACGGCGATCTCGAGCAGGTGCGCGAGATGGAGCCGGGCGAGCGCACCGGCACCACGATCACCTACTACGCCTCGCCCGAGATCTTCGAGGAGACGACGTACTCCCTGGAGACGATCACTACCCGGATCCGCGAGTACGCCTTCCTCAACAAGAGCCTCGAGATCGTGATCCGCGACGAGCGCCCTTCGGCCGAGGAGCTGGTCGAGGCGGTCCACGACGGCACCGTCGACAACGAGATCGACGCCACCGGCGCGGACGCCATCCGCAAGAGCTCCGGCGGCGGCGCGGAGCAGATCTTCAAGTACGACCGCGGCCTGGTCGACTACGTCGAGCACCTCAACCGGCGCAAGGACAAGCACAACCCGACGATCATCAACTTCGAGGCCGAGACGGTCACCGACAACAACACCATGAGCCTCGAGCTCGCGATGCAGTGGAACACCTCGTTCACCGAGTCGGTGCACACGTTCGCCAACACCATCAACACCCACGAGGGCGGCACCCACGAAGAGGGCTTCCGGGCCGCGCTCACCTCCCTGGTCAACCACTGGGGCGAGGAGTGGGGCCTGATCAAGAAGCGCGAGGACCGGGTCAGCGGCGACGACATCCGCGAGGGCCTGACCGCGATCATCTCGATCAAGCTCGAGAACCCGCAGTTCGAGGGTCAGACCAAGACCAAGCTCGGCAACACCGAGGCCAAGGGCTTCACCCAGAAGATCGTCAACGACCAGCTCGGCGCCTGGCTCGAGGAGAACCCGGCCGAGGGCCGCGACATCATCCGCAAGTCGCAGGCGGCGGCGCAGGCGCGGATCGCGGCGCGCAAGGCGCGCGACCTGGCCCGCTCGCGCAAGGGCCTGCTCGGCGGCGGCGGGCTGCCCGGCAAGCTGTCGGACTGCCAGTCGACCAACCCCGAGGAGTGCGAGGTCTTCATCGTCGAGGGCGACTCGGCCGGCGGCTCCGCGCGCCAGGGGCGCGATCCGCGGATCCAGGCGATCCTGCCGATCCGCGGCAAGATCCTCAACGTCGAGAAGGCCCGCATCGACAAGGTGCTCGGCAACATCGAGGTCCAGTCGATCATCTCCGCGCTCGGCACCGGCATCCACGAGGAGTTCGATCTCGACAAGCTGCGCTACCACAAGGTGGTGCTGATGGCGGACGCCGACGTCGACGGCCATCACATCAACACGCTGCTGTTGACCCTGCTGTTCCGGTTCATGCGACCGCTGATCGAGCACGGGCGGGTCTACATGGCGCAGCCGCCGCTCTATCGCCTGCGGTGGAACAAGCCGCACGAGCACGAGTTCGTCTACTCCGACTCCGAGCGTGAGGCCCTGCAGCGGTCCGGCCTGGAGGGCGGCAAGAAGCTGCCCAAGGAGAACCCGGTCCAGCGCTACAAGGGTCTCGGCGAGATGAACGCCAAGGAGCTGTGGGAGACCACGATGGACCCCGACCAGCGGCTGCTGCTCCAGGTGACGCTGGAGGACGCGGCGCAGGCCGACGAGATCTTCTCGATCCTGATGGGCGAGGACGTCGAGCAGCGGCGCTCCTTCATCCAGCGCAACGCCAAGGACGTCCGGTTCCTCGACATCTAGTCCCCGATATCCAGAGGTCTAGCAATCATCCTAGATATCGATAGAAGCAACGAGAGAGACACAGACACGTGACAGAGCAGACCGGCAACCTGATCGGCGATGGCGGCGGTGACGGCGGCAGCCGGATCCAGGAGATCGACCTCCAGGAGTCGATGAAGCGCTCCTACATCGACTACGCGATGGCGGTCATCGTCGGCCGGGCGCTGCCCGACGTACGCGATGGCCTGAAGCCGGTGCACCGCCGGGTGCTCTACGCGATGTACGACGGCGGCTACCGGCCCGACCGCGGCTTCTCCAAGTGCTCCCGCGTCGTCGGCGACGTGATGGGTCAGTACCACCCGCACGGCGACACGGCGATCTACGACACCCTGGTCCGCCTGGCGCAGCCGTGGGTGATGCGCGCACCGCTGATCCAGGGGCAGGGCAACTTCGGTTCGCCGGGCAACGACTCCGCGGCCGCGATGCGATACACCGAGTGCCGGATGGCTCCGCTGGCGCTGGAGATGGTCCGCGACATCACCGAGGACACCGTCGACTTCCAGCCCAACTACGACGGCCGCTCGGAGGAGCCGACGGTCCTGCCGGCCCGCTATCCCAACCTGCTGGTCAACGGGTCGGCCGGCATCGCGGTCGGCATGGCCACCAGCATCCCGCCGCACAACCTGCGTGAGGTCTCCGAGGGCGCCCGGTGGGCACTGGAACACCCCGAGGCCACCCGCGAGGAGCTGCAGGACGCGCTGATCGAGCGGATCAAGGGCCCCGACTTCCCCAACGCCGCGCTGATCGTCGGCCGCGAGGGCATCGAGCAGGCCTACCGCACCGGCCGCGGCTCGATCACCCAGCGCGCGGTGATCGAGGTCGACGAGGACGCCAAGGGCCGCACTCAGCTGGTCATCACCGAGCTGCCCTACATGGTCAACCCCGACAACCTGGCGCTGAAGATCGCCGAGCTCGCCGACTCCGGTCGGGTGCAGGGCATCGCCGACGTCCGCGACGACACCTCCGACCGGACCGGGCAGCGGCTGGTCATCGTGCTCAAGCGCGACGCCGTGGCTCGCGTCGTCCTCAACAACCTGCTCAAGCACACCGAGCTGCAGACCAACTTCAGCGCCAACATGCTGGCCCTGGTCGACGGCGTACCCCGCACCCTGACGGTCGACCAGTTCATCAGCAGCTGGGTCGAGCACCAGATCGACGTGATCCAGCGACGCACCCGCTACCGGCTGCGCGAGGCCGAGAAGCGCGCCCACATCTACCGCGGGCTGGTGAAGGCGCTCGACCAGCTCGACGAGGTGATCGCGCTGATCCGGCGCTCGCCCGACGTCGACGAGGCGCGCAGCGGGTTGATGGCGCTGCTCGAGATCGACGACGACCAGGCCAACGCGATCCTGGAGATGCAGCTGCGCCGGCTCGCGGCCCTCGAGCGGCAGAAGATCATCGACGAGCTGGCCGAGCTCGAGCTGATCATCGCCGACCTCAACGACATCCTGGAGAAGCCCGAGCGGCAGCGCCAGATCGTCATCGACGAGCTCACCGAGATCGTCGACAAGTACGGCAACGACCGGCGCACCCAGATCATCGCGGCCGACGGCGACCTCTCGATGGAGGACCTGATCCCCGACGAGGAGCTGGTCGTCTCGATCACCCGCGGCGGCTACGCCAAGCGGACCCGGGCCGACCAGTACCGCAGCCAGAAGCGCGGCGGCAAGGGGGTGCGCGGCGCGACGCTGCGCGGCGACGACGTGGTCGAGCACTTCATCGCGACCACCAACCACCACTGGTTGCTGTTCTTCACCACGGCCGGTCGCGTCTACCGCACCAAGGCCTACAACCTGCCCGAGGCCCAGCGGGACGCGAAGGGCGGCCACGTCGCCGGCCTGCTCAGCTTCCAGCCGGATGAGTCGATCGCGCAGGTGCTGGCGATCCGCGACTACGAGCAGGCGCCGTACCTCGTGCTGGCGACCCGCAACGGCCTGGTCAAGAAGACCCGGCTCGGTGACTACAACAGCCCGCGCCAGGCCGGCGTGATCGCGATCAACTTCCGCGAGGACGACGACGAGCTGATCGGCGCCGAGCTGGTCAACTCCGACGACGACATCCTGTTGGTCTCGCGCAAGGGCCAGTCGATCCGGTTCCGCGCCGACGACACCCAGCTGCGGCCGATGGGCCGGGCGACCTCGGGCGTCACCGGGATGAAGTTCCGCACCGGTGACTCGATGCTGTCGATGTCGGTGATCCGGGCCGAGCAGGTGGCCGCGGAGGAAGCTGCCGAGGCTGCGGGATCGGTCGAGGAGTCGGAGGTGAAGGTGCAGTACGTCTTCACGATCACCGACGGTGGCTTCGCGAAGCGCACCCGGATCAGCGACTACCGCACCCAGGGTCGAGGTGGCCTCGGGATCAAGGCGATGGCGCTCACCAACGAGGACCGCGGCGGCCTGGTCGGCGCGTTCATCGTGGTGGAGGGCGACGAGGTGCTCTCGATCACCCAGGGCGGCCAGGTCGTGCGTAGCCCGATCAACGACAACTTCCGAGCCACCGGACGTTCCACGATGGGGGTCAAGTTCGTGACCCCGAAGCAGGGCGACGCGGTCGCCGTCGTGGCCCGCTCGGTGGAGGCCAAGGTGATCGACGAGGAGCTCGGCGAGGAGGGCGACGACACGCCGGGTGGTCCAGAGGGCGAGTCAGAAGTTTCGTCTGGTAACGGCCCGGATGTCACAATCGTTGAGACCGTGCCCGACGAGGCAGCTCACGACGATCCGGAGAGTGACAGCTGATGACGGAGCGTTCCGCCCAGCCGTCGGGCCCCCCGCCGTCGAGCCCCCCGAAGGAGCGACCGGCATCGGACCGCCCCGCCCCCAAGACGAAGGCGCCCAAGGCGAAGACGGCGGGTAGCGACGACACGGCGACGCGCGCCCCGATCACCGAGAAGATCCAGCAGAAGCTGAGCTCCGCGGCCGACGAGCACCGCGCCAACGCGCAGCCCGCCGCGCCCACCGGCAAGGCGCCGGTGCGGGGCCGCGGACCGCGCCGGGCCCGCCTCCGGCTCACCCGGATCGATCCGTGGTCGGTGATGAAGACGGCGTTCCTGCTCTCGATCGCGTTCGGTGTCGTCACGGTGGTGTCGGTCGCGATGGTCTGGCAGGTGCTCGGCGCGGCCGGCGTGTGGGACTCGATCAACTCCACGATCCAGGAGAGCATCGGCGGCCCGGACACCGCGAACCTCGATGTCGAGGACTACGTCGGCACCTCGCGCGTCCTCGGTTTCACGATGCTCGTGGCGGCCGTCGATGTCATTCTGCTGACCGCGATCGCCACCCTCGGCGCGTTCCTCTACAACATGGCCGCGGCGCTGCTCGGCGGCATCGAGGTCACCCTCGCCGAGGACGCGAACTGAGGGCCCTTACCGAATTGGGAGCACGATCCGCGCTGCGGTAATGTTCCCCCTCGGTCGCCCGCTGCAAGACCGGTGTGACCACACCCCCCGGGCCTATAGCTCAGACGGTTAGAGCGCTTCCCTGATAAGGAAGAGGTCAGAGGTTCAAGTCCTCTTAGGCCCACCCTCCGTGCCCGCCGCTACCGCTTGTTGGGAGTCCCGATGAAGAAGCTGATCCTGCTCGCCCTCGCCGCCGCCGGCGCCGTGTTCGCCAAGCGCAAGCTCGAGGAGTCGAAGGCAGAGCAGGCACTCTGGGCCGAGGCCACCGACAACGTCGACAAGGCCTGATCCCAGCACCAGGGGGCCTTGGCGCAATTGGTAGCGCACCTGCTTTGCAAGCAGGGGGTTAGGGGTTCGAGTCCCCTAGGCTCCACCGCCCGAAAACCGCCGCGACCTTGGCGGATCGGGCAGACTCCACGCATGGGAGTTCGCATGGGAGTTCGCGTGGCCGCGCTGCTGGGATGTCTCCTCCTGATCGCCTCGTGCGGCGAAGAGGCCGCACCAGAGGCGAGCGAGCCGAGCTCGGTCACACCGAGCCCGAGTCCCACTGCGCCGACGCCCGACGCCAGTTCGACGGTGCCCGCGACCCCCTCCGAACCGGCCGAGCCGGACGGCACCACGATCGCCGTCGGCGACAGCGACTTCGGCGCGATGCTGTACGACGACACCGGCCAGGCCATCTACCTGTTCGACGTCGAGACCTCCGCCGAGCCGCGGTGCTACGACGACTGCGCCGTCGCCTGGCCGCCGGTGCTCACCGAGGGCAAACCCGTAGCTGCCGACGGCGTCGACGCCAGCCTGCTCGGCACCACCAAGCGCGCGGACGGCGGGCGCCAGGTGACGTACAACGACCACCCGCTCTACTACTACGCCCACGAGGGCAAGAACGAAGTGCTGTGCCACGACGTCTTCCTCAACGGCGGCAACTGGTACGTCGTCCAGCCCGACGGCGACCCGGCGCCGCCGGGGTGAGTCCCGCTGCGCCCCCTAGGCGGCTTCGGCGCGCAGCAGCGCCTCGACGAGCTGGCGCAGCACCTTCAGCTGCCCGCGCATCGCTTTCCGGTCCGCGATCGTCCGGCACAGGATGTAGCCGCCCTCGAACGTGGTGTAGAGGTGGTCGGCGAGCGCGGTGACGTCGACCTCGGTACGTCCACCCCGGGTGGCCAGGGCCGGCTCCAGCACGTCGACGATCGCGACCCGCCAGGCCCGGGTCGCGTCCGCGACCTGCTCGTGGAAGTCGCCGCCGACGAACTCCCGCTCGGCGAGCACGGTCGCGTACAGGCACGCCGACTGCTCGGCGATCAGCTCGTCGGCCCCGTCCTCGAAGAACCGGAACAGGCCCACGGCTCGCTCGACCGGGTCCTCGAGGTCGGCGATCGAGGCGAGGCCCGCCTCGAGATAGGCGAGGTCCGCCCGGACGTAGCGCTCGAGCACCTGCCCGGCCAGATCGGCCTTGGAGCGGAAGTGGTGGAAGAAGGCGCCCTTCGAGCTCGAGGCGGCGGCGATCACCTGGTCCACCGACGTCGCGGCGTACCCGTGCTCGGTCATCAGCCGCTCGGCCGCGGCGAGGATTCGGTCCCGGGTCACCGCACCGTCTCGAGGCATATCCAGGTTGTATCAGACTGCTTGGTCTGGTACAAACAGACTGCTTAGTCTGTAACCAGGTCAAGGAGTACACAAATGCAGCTTCCCCAGATGTCGGGTTCCCCGATCGTCACCGACGGCGGTCTCGAGACCGACCTGATCTACCACCACGGCGTCGACCTCCCGGAGTTCGCGTCCTTCCCGCTGGTCGAGGACGACCGTGGGACCGCGCCTGCTGCGCGACTACTACGCGGCGTACGTCGACATCGCTCGCCGGACCGAGACCGCCCTCCAGCTCGAGACGCCGACCTGGCGCGCCAGCGCCGCCTGGGGTGCGGGACTGGGCTACTCGGCCGAGGACCTGGACCGGATCAACCGCGGGGCGGTGCAGCTGCTCCAGCGGATCCGCGAGGAGTCGGGCCTGGCGACGTTCGTGATCAGCGGCAACCTCGGACCTCGCGGGGACGGCTATGTCGCCGACCTCGCGCTCACCGCGGACGACGCGGCCGACTACCACTCCGCCCAGGTCACCGCCCTGGCCGGCGCCGGCGCCGATGTGATCACGGCGCTCACGTTGAGCAGTGCCGGCGAGGCGATCGGTGTCGTCCGGGCGGCGCGTTCCGTGGGGCTGCCGGTGGCGGTCTCGTTCACGGTCGAGACCGACGGGCTGCTCCCCGACGGCACCACGCTGGCCGACTCGGTGCGCGAGGTCGACGCCCAGGCGTCGCCGGACTACTTCATGGTCAACTGCGCCCATCCCGACCACATTGCCCCGGCCCTCACCGAGGAGGGCGCGTGGCGCTCTCGGATCCACGGGCTGCGGGTGAACGCCTCCGAGCTCAGCCACGAGGAGCTCGACGCGATGACCGAGCTCGACGAGGGCGATCCGGTCGCGCTCGCCGGTGCGCAGGACCGGCTTCGGCCGCTGCTGCCCGAACCTGCAGCTGGTCGGTGGCTGCTGCGGCACGGACGCGCGTCACGTCGCCGCGATGTGGGCGGCCTGAGCGCTGCCCTCACCGCCGTCCCGTGAGTCGCTGCGGCGAGCCCACGGGCGGCGCAGGCTACTGTTCCCCGAGTGAGACGTGGGGTGACCGGAGCAGCACTCGCGGTGGCCCTCGTGGCGGCCGCGGTGCTGACCGGCTGCAGCGATCAGCAGGATGCGCCGAACGACCCGCCGGAGCCGGCTGTCGAGAGCACCGCGCCGGCCTACGACCCGTCGCTGGAGCCGGCCGCCGCCGTGTTGGCGCTGGTGCCCGACGAGGCCACTCGGCTCGCGGTCACCGACTACTACCAGCTCCGGCTGCAGTTCGGCTCGCCCGACCTGAGCAGTGCGACCCCCGCGCCGGAACGGAAGCGCTTCTGGACCCAGGTCGACTCCGAATCGGCCGCGCTCATCGAAGGCGTCCTCCGGTCGGACGATGCTCAGCTGCGCCAGGACTACAAGTTCAGCCAGGACGACGTGGTCTGGGAGGCGCACTTCGGCGGCGACCAGGGCGCCCGGGGCTGGGTGCTGAAGTTCCGCGACGACCTCGACATGGCCGCCGTACAACGGGCGGTCGACGACGGGGTCGGGCCGCTGGCCGGCGTGCAGGTCGCGGTCAACGAGCACGTGATCGGCCTGGGCACGACGACCGACGTCGAGGCGAGCTGGGCGGCCGACGCCGACCTCGGTGCCCTGGTCGGGCTGCCCGCGGCCGCGACGTACGTCGAACGCACCTGCATCCCGTTCGACGACGCCTTCGGCGAGGGCATGCACGACCAGCTGGCCAGCGGGCCGGCCGAGGATCTCGTCGCACTCGACGACCTCGGGCCGTTCTCGGTGACCTTCGGCGGCGAGTTGGCCACGGCGCGGGTGGGCGCCGGGCGGTCCGACACCTTTGCCCGGGCTCGTCTCGCCGACACCCTGCCCGAGGGCGAACCGGCCTTCGGTGAGGGCTACCAGCTGCCGGTGGCCGATCCGACCAGCGGCCGGATCGGGTACGCCCTCGGCGACCCGCGGGTCGCGGTCGAGCTGGCGCTGTCGCGGCGGTTGCCGTTCGCGCTCTGTCCCGACAACTAGCCACCGCAGGCCGGCCAGGGCCGCCAGGTCAGACGTCGGTGGCGTGCAGCGCCTTCACCGTCTTGGAGCTCGGCACCGTCTCCGGGTCCGGGTAGGTCTTGAAGAGTCGGTCCGCGGTTCCGGTACTGGTGACGGTGAACCAGTAGTGCTCGTTCTTGTAGTGGTGCAGACGGTGGTTACGCCACACCCCGCGGTACCACGCGGTCTTCGGCTTGTAGTCGCTGTGGATCAGGTAGTGACACCACTCGTAGGCGAGCATGATTGCGAAGACCGAGACGAGCAGGGAGAGCGCGCTCGGCCGCGACGGCATCGCGAGCAGCGCGATCGCGACGTACGCCGGCAGCAGGTAGGTCAGCACCGGCCAGGGGATGAACACGCGCGGGATGTGGCGCGGGTCGGCGTGGTGCTCGCGGTGCGCACGGGCCAGCAGCGAGTCGACCTTGACCCCCGCGACCTGGCGCGGTCGCCAGTGCAGGATGCCGACGTGGATCAGCCACTCGATCACCGGGAACAACGCGATCAGGACCGCCGGGATCGCGAGCTCCCACCAGCTGCCACCGCCCACGAGCACGCGCGCCACGATCGAGCCGAGCAGGAACGCGGAGAGCATCGGGGGGCTCGGGTGACGCCAGAACGCCGCCCAGGACTGGCCGAGCGTCACGCCGGTACGACGACCGGGTCCGGCCGCTCCGGTGATCCGGGCTTCATCCTTGGCCAGCCGCTCGGCGGCGAGGGCCTCGATCTCGGGGGTTGCTTTGGTCATTTCGTCTCCTCCAGGGCGAGCAGGGCAGCGATCAGGCTCTCGGTGGCCGGCCGAAGTACGCGGTCGGCGGCGGCGCGGGCGGTTTCGGGGTCACCGGATGCGATGGCGGCGGTGAGCAGGCGGTAGGCCTCGGACTGGCCGACCTCCTCGGCCATCGCCGGCGCCAGGGCCTCGAGCGCGGGCTCGTAGGCGGCCCGCAGGCTGTTGAACATCAGCCGGAAGACCAGCGAGTCGGCGGCGTCGACCACGCGGTCCCAGTACTCCAGCGCGTGCCGCTGCCGCTCGACGTCGTCGTCGGTGGCCGCGAGCGCGTCGACGCTGTCGCTGAGCAGCGCGGCCAGGGTCGGCCCGCCGCGCTTGGCGGCCAGTGCGGCGACGCTCGGGCCGATGGCCAGCCGGGCCTCGAGCACCGAGCGGGCCACGGTCGCGTCCAGCTCGCCGCGGCGTACGAGCAGCTGGGGGAGGAGGTCGAGTCCGGCGGAGCGGCGGAAGTCGCGCACCGTGGTGGAGCCGCCGTGCCGGACCTCGACCAGGCGGGTCTGCGCCATTCGCTGCAGCGCCTCCCGCACGGCCGGCCGGGAGACGCCGAGCACCTCGGCGAGCCGGCGCTCGCTGGGCAGCGACTCCCCGGCGCCGATCTCCCCATCGACGACCTCGGCCAGCACCTGGTCGAAGACCTCGTCGGGGACGGAGCGGCGGGTCACGGGTTGCAGTGGCATGCGGAGCAGGCTAACCGGCCGTTGGTCCGTTGGTCAAGTGGTATGACCAGCATGGCGAGCCGGACACGGCGGCCGACCCGGAGGCGGCGATCCGTACGCTGGACCAGTGCGTGTGCTCTTCGGTCCCCGGCTGCTCGGCGCCCACGTCGTCGCCGTGCTCGCCGTCGCCGCGGCGGCCTGGCTCGGCTACTGGCAGTACGACGCGTGGCTGGAGCACCGCGCGGCGGAGCGGGTCGACCGGACCCAGCTGGACCCGGTGCCGCTGAGCGAGGTGATGGGTCCCGACGATCCGTTCCCCGGGGACGAGGTCGGGCAGCCGGTGCTGGTCAGCGGCAGCTGGCTCCCGGAGTCGACGGTCTATGTGTCGGGCCGCGATCACCAGGGCGAGCCCGGTTTCTGGGTCGTCACGCCGCTGACGTCCGGCGGGCCGGACGCACCCGCGCTGCCGCTGGTGCGCGGCTGGGTAGCCGAAACCGGCGATGCCCCGGCCCCGCCGACCGGCGCGGGCGAGGTGGTGGCCTGGCTCCAGCCCACCGAGGGCTCCGCCGCCTCCGACGACGACCCGGCCGACGACGTACTCCCGCAGATGCGGACCGCCGACCTGATCCAGCACGTCGACCAGGACCTCTACGGCGGCTACGGCGTGGTCGACGCCGCCGCCCCGGGCACTAACCCCGGGACCGCCGGCCTCGCGCCGGCCGGGCTCGAACAGCTGCCCGAGGCGGGCCGGTTCACCGCGATCCGCAACCTGCTCTACGGCCTCGAGTGGTGGGTCTTCGGCGGGTTCGCGGCGTTCATCTGGTGGCGCTATGTGCGCGATGTCACCGCCGAGCGGGAGTCGGAGCAAGTGCCCGACGACGACCCGGTACCTTCGGAGCCGTGACCAAGCTCTTCCCCGCCTACCGCGTGCTGGCCCTGGTCGTCGGCGTCCTGCTGGCGTTCTGCGCGCTGGTCGCGTTCCCGGCCAAGTACTTCGCCGCCGAGGGCAGCGACCTCCAGGAGTTCGGGGAGTCGGCCAGCATCATGTGGCTGTTCCACGGCTGGATCTTCATGATCTACGTCGTGGTGGCGTTCCTGCTCGCGCAGCGCTTCAAGTGGAGCGCCCGGTTCACGATCCTCACGCTCGCGGCGGGACTGATCCCGCTGCTGATCTTCTGGGTGGAGCGCCGGGTCACCACCCGGGTCCGCGCCGAGCACCCGGACCCGCTGGTGACGGCCCGCACATGACAGCGTGGCCGTGACCACCGCCTTCGTGCTGGGCGGCGGCGGGGTCCTCGGCGCCGTCGAGGTCGGCATGCTCCGCGCGCTGTTCGAGGCGGACGTCCGCCCCGAGCTGGTGCTCGGCACCAGCGTCGGCGCCCTGAACGGCGCCCTGGTCGCCCGCGATCCCACGCCCGCGGTCGTGGCGAAGCTCGAGGAGCTGTGGCGCGGGGTCGGCGAGACCCGCGGATCGGGGTACGCCGAGCGGGCGCTGCCCGCCGTCCGTCGTGCGGTGTCGACCGGCACCCACCTCTACTCGGCGAAGCCGATGCGCCAGCGGCTGGAGGAGGAGCTCGGCGACCTCCGGTTCGAGGACCTGGCCTGCCGGTTCCAGGTCTGTGCGGCCAGCATCGAGCGGTCCGCGGAGCACTGGTTCGACTCCGGCCGGGTGGTCGACGCCGTGGTCGCCAGCGCCGCCGTGCCCGGGCTGCTGCCGCCGGCCAAGGTGGGCGACGAGCACTACCTGGACGGGGGGATCGTCAACTCGGTCCCGCTGGCCCGGGCCGTTCACCTCGGCGCCGACCGGGTGTTCGTGCTCCAGGTGGGCCGGTTCGACCGGCCGCTCAAGCCGCCGCGCAAGCCCTGGGAGGTGGCCCGGGTCTCGTTCGAGATCGCTCGGCGGCACCGGTTCGTGCGCGAGCTCGCCGAGCTGCCCGAGCACGTCGAGTGCCATGTGCTCCCGGCCCGCGGCACCTCGGATCGGGACGACACGATCCGCGCCGCGCGGGACTTCGGATCCGTGCAGCGGCGGATCGATGAGACCTACGACGCCAGCGTCGCGTACCTGAAGACCGTCCTCTGATGTGGGTCGTACGACGGGCGGTGCTGGCCCCGCTCGTCGTACTCCTGGCCGGCCTGGTGTGGATCACGTTGCCGGTGTGGCTGCTCGCCGCGGCCGCGCTGTCGCCGTTGTTGCCCGGCCGGTGGCGGGCCCTTCGGCTGATCTGGATCTTCATCGTCTACCTGACGGCCGAGGCGCTGCTGCTCGTGATCCTGTGGGGGTTCTGGTTCGCGAGCGGGTTCGGCTGGCGGATCCGGACGGCCTATTGGGAGGGCGTCCACTACGACCTGGTGCAGCACACGATGTGGGTCTTCTTCCGCGAGGCCCGGCGGGTGCTCCGGCTGCGGATCGAGACCGACGGCCCGTCCCCGGACGCGCACCCCGGCGTGCCGATTCTGGTGGCCAGCCGACACGCCGGTCCGGGGGACTCGTTCACCCTGATCCACGCGCTGATGCACTGGTACGCGCGCGAGCCGCGCGTGGTTCTCAAGAACACCCTCGCCTGGGACCCGGCGATCGACGTGTTGTTGCGCCGGATCCCGGCCCGGTTCATCACGCCCGATCCGGCCGAGGGCCAGGACCTCGAGAGCCAGATCGCCGAGCTGGCGCAGGGACTCGACGCCAACGATGCGTTCGTGATCTTCCCCGAGGGCGGCAACTTCACGCCGCGGCGGCGCCAGCGGGCGATCGACCGGCTCCGCCGACTCGGCATGGATCGGATGGCCGACCGCGCGGAGGCGATGACGAACGTGCTGGCTCCGCGGCCCGGCGGGTTCATCGCCGCCCTCGATGCGGCGCCCGACGCGGACGTCGTACTCGTCGCGCACACCGGGCTCGACCACATGCTCACCGTCGCCGACATCTGGCGCGAACTGCCGATGGACAAGCGGCTGGTGATGCGGTGGTGGCAGGTCTCCCGCGCGGAGATCCCGGCCGACCGGGAGGCCCGGATCGAGTGGCTGTTCGGGTGGTGGGAGGAGATCGACCGCTGGATCGACGGGTACGCCCCGGCGCCCGACGGATAGCCGAGGAGCTACTTGTTGGTGGCGTCCTCGTCGAGGTCGACGACCTCGGCCGGCTGGTCCGGGGTGGTGGTCGGGTGCGGGGCTTCGGCCGAGTCGGCGAGCGCCTCGTCGGGCGAGGCGCCGCCCGGGTCGTCGGCGGCGTGCTTGGGCGGCGGCGGGCTCGGGGTGTACGACGTCTGCCAGTTGTTGCTGCTCGAGCCGGCCTGCAGCTTCTTGGCCACGGTGGCCACGCCGCCGGCGATCGCGCTGAACACGAGGAACCGCTTGAGCTTGCTCTTCTTCTTTTTCTTGGGTTGCGAGGCGGTCACCTCGCTCGCCTTGGCGTCCGCGGCGGCCTTGGCGGCGGCGGCCTTCTCGGCGGCGAGCGCCGCTCCGCTGGCAATGATCGGGGCGGCCTTCTCGCGGGCGTCAGCGATGGCCGGACCGGCCTTCTCCTTCGCCTCGTTGAAGGCGGGAATGGCCGTGTCCTGGACGAAGTCACGCGCGCTGTCGATCGCTGCCTCGACATGGGGCCTGGCGGCCTCGACGTAGTCTCCGGCCTGGTCGAACAGCGTCTTCTTCTGGTTTCTGAGAGACGGGCGCAGTCCCATGGCGTGCCTTCCTCGTTGAGTCGGTCCTCTCTCAGTACCCAACCACGCCCGGCCAAACCCGGCCACCCCGCTCGTCTCTGTGCGGCCGTGCAAGGATCGGGTAGCAACTGACGATCCAGTGAGAGGCAGACATGGCGGACCAGCAGGCCATCTTGAAGACGAACCAGGGCGACATCAACATCACCCTGTTCCCGAACCACGCGCCCGAGACGGTCGCCAACTTCGTCGGCCTGGCCACGGGTGAGAAGGACTACGACGCCGGCAACGGGCGCTCCGGCCCGTTCTACGACGGCCTCACGTTCCACCGGGTGATCCCAGGCTTCATGATCCAGGGCGGCTGCCCGCTCGGTACCGGCACCGGCGGCCCGGGCTACACGTTCAAGGACGAGCCGCACCCCGAGCTGGTCTTCGACAAGCCCTACCTGCTCGCGATGGCCAACGCCGGCCCCGGGACCAACGGCTCGCAGTTCTTCATCACCACCGGTGCGACGCCGTGGCTCAACACCAAGCACACGATCTTCGGTGAGGTCGCCGACCAGGCGGGCCGCGACGTCGTCGACGCGATCGGCGGCACCGCCACGGGTGCCGGCGACCGGCCGGTCGACCCGGTGGTCATCGAGTCGGTTCAGATCGCGAGCAGCTGAGCTGAGCGAGCAGCCCGAGTCCGCGACCGGAGTGCCGAGCTGTTACCGGCATCCCGGCCGCGAGACCTACATCCGCTGCCAGCGCTGCGAGCGGCCGATCTGCCCGGACTGCATGCACGACGCCGCCGTGGGCTTCCAGTGCCCGGGGTGTGTGGCCGAGGGCGCGAAGACCATGCGTACCGGCCGGACGCCGTACGGCGGCAAGCGCACCGCCAACCCCGCGCTGACCTCGATCGCGTTGATCGCGATGAACGCCGCGGTGTGGCTGGCGATCGTGGCGACCGGCTGGCGGGAGAGCCGGCTGGTCGACCGGCTGGCGCTGTTGCCCGGGGGTCGCTGCCTCAGCGTCGGCGAGCCGGGTTCCTACTACACGACCATCGGCTCCGAGCGGGTCTGCCAGACGGTGCCGAGCAGCGACGGCGACTGGGCCGCGGGGGTCGCCGACGGCGCCTTCTGGCAGCTGGTGACCAGCGGGTTCGCGCACGTCGAGGTCTGGCACATCGGCTTCAACATGCTGGCGCTGTGGTTCCTCGGGCCTCAGCTCGAGGCGGTGCTCGGCCGGACCCGCTTCCTGGCTCTGTACGTCGTGGCCCTGCTGTCCGGCTCCGTGCTGGTCTACTGGCTGGCCGCCGAGCAATCGGCCACGCTCGGCGCGTCCGGCGCGATCTTCGGGCTGATCGGGGCGCTGTTGGTCGTGGCGCAGAAGGTCGGCGGTGACGTTCGCACCCTGCTGATCTGGCTGGGCCTGAACGTGTTCCTGACGCTGCGGATCGACAACATCTCCTGGCAGGGCCACCTCGGTGGCTTCCTCGGTGGTTTCCTGGCGGCGCTCGTGCTGATCTACGCGCCGCGGTCCCGGCGGACGATGCTCCAGGTCGCGGGCCTCTCGGTGCTCGCGGTGGTCGTGCTGGCCGCGGTGATCGCCCGGACCGCCACCCTCGCCTGAACTACCGGCGTGTAATTCGTCCCCAGGTGTGGAAAACCCTGTGGACGAACGCTGACCCGTCAGAAAGTTCGCGACGGGTCGGCGAGGGGCTCACTCCCAGCGGGTCGCGAAGGTGAAGCCGACCGCCATGAACGCGATGCCGACGAACAGGTTCTTCTGGCCCAGGTCGTTGAAGATCGGGACGTTCGAGGGGTCGTCGCTGATCACGTAGTAGGTGCAGATCCAGAGCAGGCCGATCAGGAAGCAGGCCAGCATCCCCACGACGACACCGCGACCGCGGCCCAGCGGCGTGGACGGGTGCGCGGCGACGATCAGGCCGAGGAAGAACACCCCGAAGCCGATCAGGTAGTTCCACTGGTCGAGATCCCGCATGAAGCCCGGACCGGTCTCGGAGAACGGCTCCAGGGTCTCTGAGTCGAAGCCCTCGGGGGCCCGAACGCCCAGGTAGTAGAAGATGATCCAGGCGATGCCGCCGAGCAGCAGCACGAGGGCAATCACGGACCGCGGCGTCACCAACGGGCCCCGCTCGGGGTCGATGAACTGCTCGTTGGGCTTGAGCTTGGACACGGGGTAACTCCTCGTCAGGGTCGCGCTCCCACGACGTCCCGTCGCGGGTCGCGGGCTACCTTAGTCGGCGTGAGCGAAGGCGAGGTGGGCGGCCCGACGACGGGGCGCGGAATCTGGCGGGTCGGTACGCCGGTCATGGTGCTGGTGTGCGGCGCGCTGTTCGCGGTCAGCGCCGCCAACAGCGAGGGCGCCGACCTGCGCCCGGGCCGCTACACCGACCTGGCGTCGCTGGTCGAGGCGGAGGCCGACGACTACGCCGAGCTGCAATCCCGCGCCGCCACCCTCAAGCAGCAGGTCGACCGGCTGACCGAGCTGGTCGACGACGCCGGGGTCCGTCGGCTCCGGAGCCGGATCGACACCCTGCGCGACCCTGCTGGTCTCGTACCGCGCTCCGGGCCGGGCATCACCGTCACCCTCTCCGACGCCCCCGAGGACCTGGTCGAGCAGGCGGCCAAGGTCCACCCGAACGTCGATCCCTGGGTCGTGCACCAGCAAGACATCCAGGCCGTGGTCAACGCGATGTGGGCGGGCGGCGCCACCGCGGTCACCATCGAGGGACAGCGCGTGATCACCACGACCGGCATCAAGTGCGAGGGCAACGCGGTCCAGCTCCAAGGCGTCCCCTACCCGGAGCCCTACCAGATCCAGGCCGTCGGTGACCCGGAGGCGATCGAGGCTGCCCTCAATGTCGACCGGGCGGTCATCGGCTACCGCGACGACGCCGACGACCCGGAGATCCAGGTCGGGTGGGACCTCGCCGTGGAGGACCTCGTCGAGGCGCCGGCGTACGCGGGCCTGCAGGACATCTCGTACGCCAAGCCCCTGCGCTGAGCGGCACGGTCGGGCAGGCCTAGTCGTCGGGGGTGGTGGGCAGGGTCGGCAAGTCGGTCGAGGTATCGGTCGGTTCGGTCGGTTCGGTGGGCTCGGTCGGCTCGACGTAGGTCGAGACGAAGATCGTGATCGTGGTGCCCTTCGGCTGGGTCTGCTCCCCGGCCGGAATCTGTCGGAACACGATCCCCGAGGGTTCGGTGGTGTCGTCGGACTCCACGACCTCGACCTTGAACTCGGCCGCCTCGATCGCCCGGATCGCGTCCTCCTCGGTCATCCCGACCACGTCGGGCACCTCCTCGGGACCGTCGGAGTAGTAGACGGTGATGACCGAGCCCTCCTGCACCATCGTGCCCGCGGCGGGGTCCTGCTCGATGATCTGGTTCTTGTCCTCGTCGGACTCGCGTTCGATCTGCTCGACCTTGAATCCCTCGCCGCGCAGGATCGCGACCGCCTCCGACCGGGAGGAGTTGACCACCGACGGGACCGCCTTCTCCGGCTTCCCGGCGCTGATCACCAGGTCGACCACGGTGCCCGGGTCGACGAAGTCGTCGGCGCTGGGGGTCTGGCTGATCACGCGGCCGACCCGGACGTTGTCGCTGGCTTCGCGGGTGATGTCGCCGACGGTGAGGCCGGCGTCGCCGATGGCTTCGCGGGCCACATCCTCGGTCAGGTTGACGACGTTGGGCACCTGCTCCTGGGCCGGCGCCTGCTCGAACAGCTTCGGCCACACGAGGTACGCCGCCGCGATCAGCGCGATCACCAGGGCGCCGAGCACCACCCACAGCAGCGCGCGGTTGCGGCGGTCGTCGTCCGCGGGCGGCTGCACCGGCGGACGTACGGGGGTCTCCGCCAGCGGGGTGGCGGCCACGACCTGGGTCGGGGTGTCCTCCAGGGGCGGGGGAACGGTCGCCTCGACCGGACGTCCGGCGAGGTAGCGCTCGATGTCGGAGCGCATCGCGGCGGCCGACTGGTAGCGGTCCTCCAGGCGCTTGGCCAGCGCCTTCATCACGATCGCGTCGACCTCCGGGGGGAGCTCGGTGTCGTGGTCGGAGGGGGGCACGGCCGGCTCTCGCACGTGCTGGTAGGCCACCGCGACCGGGCTGTCGCCGACGAACGGCGGTCGGCCGGTGAGCAGCTCATAGAGCAGGCAGCCGGCGGAGTACACGTCGGACCGCGAGTCGACGGTCTCCCCGCGGGCCTGCTCGGGGGAGAGGTACTGGGCGGTGCCGACGACGGCCGCGGTCTGGGTCATCGCGGAGGACGCGTCGCTGATCGCCCGGGCGATCCCGAAGTCCATCACCTTCACGTCGCCGCTGGGGGTGAGCATCACGTTGCCGGGCTTGATGTCGCGGTGGATGATGCCGGCGCGGTGGCTGTAGTCGAGCGCGGACAGCACGCCGCTGGTGATCTCCAGCGCGCGCTCCGGCAGGATCTTGCGGCCCTCGCGGAGGATGTCGCGCAGCGTGCGCCCGGCGACGTACTCCATCACGATGTAGGGCTGGGCGACGCTCTGGCCGCTGGCCCCGTCGGGCGCGGGCTCCTCGCCGGTGTCGTAGACGGCCACGATCGAGGGGTGGTTCAGCGAGGCAGAGGACTGCGCTTCGCGCCGGAACCGGGCCTGGAAGGTGGCGTCGCTGGCCAGGTCGGTCCGCAGGCGCTTCACCGCGACGACCCGACCGAGGCGGGTGTCGGTGCCTTGGCGCACCTCGGCCATCCCGCCGCGGCCGAGCAGGTCTCCGAGCTCGTAGCGACCGCCGACGAGCGTCGGCTGCGAGTTCATCAGGTGCCCTCACCTTCTGGTTGGGTCGGCTGACCGCTCGCCGGTGTGGTCGGAGACGTCGGGGGTTCCGAGGTCGGTTCCGTCGGCGTGGTGGGTTCGGTCGGCGTGGTGGGTTCGGTTGGCGTGGTGGGTTCGGTGGGCGTGGTGGGTTCCGTCGGGGTGTCCGAGGGGGTCTCGGTCGGAGGGTCGGACGGGGTGTCGCTGGGTTCCTCGGAGGTCTGCTCGCTCTGGGTGGGCTGCGTGGTCTCGTCGGCCGGAGGGGTCTGAGAGTCGTCGTCCGATCGGGTCAGCGCGATCGCGGCCACCACGATCGCCGCGACCAGCAGCAGCACGAGCAGCGGCACCAGCCAGGTGTTGCGACGGCGCTGCTGGGGCGACTCCTCGGGAGGGGGGTACGGCGGCGGCACCGGGTGGGAGAGCGTGCTGGGGAAGACCCGGGTCTCGTCGGTGACCGGCAACGGGGGGACCACGGGAGGCGGCGCGCCCACCGCGGCGGTGCTCGGGTTGCGCAGTGCTGCCGCGAACGCCGCGCCGTCGGGGTAGCGATCGGCCGCGTCCTTCGACAGGGCCTTCCGGACGACTGCGGCCAAGTCGGCCGGCACCTCGGCGGGCAGGTCGGGGACCGGCTCCTGGATGTGCGCCAACGCGGTCGCGACCGGCGAGTCCGCCTCGAACGGACGCCGTCCGACCAGGCACTCGAACGTCACCACGCCGAGGGAGTAGACGTCGGAGGCGGGGGTGGCTCGGTCGCCGCGCGCCTGCTCCGGGGAGAGGTACTGCGCGGTGCCCATCACGGTGCCGGTCTGGGTGATCCCGACGCCGTCGGCGGCGCGGGCGATGCCGAAGTCGGTGACCTTGATCCGGCCGTCGGGGGTCACCATCAGGTTGGCCGGCTTCACGTCCCGGTGGACGATGCCGGCGACGTGGGCCGCGGCTAGCGCGTCGCCGGTCTGCGCCATCAGGTCGCGCACCGCGTCGTGGTCGAGGTCACGGCCGGGCATCAGCAACCGGGACAGCGGCTGTCCCTCGACCAGCTCCATCACCAGGAAGGGCCTCGGGTGCACGGAGCCGTCGGTCGCGGTGGCCTCGCCGAAGTCGTAGACGCCGGCGACGCCGGGGTGGTGCAGCGCGGCGGCGTGCCGAGCCTCGGTCTCGAAGCGGGAGCGGAACGTCGCGTCGTCGGCGTACTCGTGCTTGAGCAGCTTCACCGCGACCTCGCGGTTGAGCACCGTGTCGGTCCCGCGCCACACCTCACCCATGCCGCCGGTGGCGATCCGGGAGTCGAGGCGGTACCGGTGTGCGTCATCGGCGAAGGTCGCGTCGGCGTCGTCGGGGCTCACTTGACCACCGCCTCCATGACCGCCTTGGCGATCGGGCCGCCGTAGAGACCGCCGGCGATCTCGGCCCGCGGGATGTCCGCGGACTCGATCATCACCGCGACGGCGACCTCGGGGTTCTCGGCCGGGGCGAACGCGACGAACCAGGCGTACGGCGGCACGTTGTCGATGCCGCTCTGCGCGGTGCCGGTCTTGCCGGCCACGGTGACCCCGGGGATGGCGGCCGGGCTGGCGGTGCCGTCCTCGACGGTGGCGACCAACAGCTCGGTGAGCTCGTCGGCGGTCGAGGAGGAGATCGCCTGCGAGAACTCCTCGTCGTCGGTCTTCTCCAGGGTGTCGTACTCCGCCGACTGCACCTCGTCGACGAGGTAGGGCTTCATCACCTTGCCGTCGTTGGCGATGCCGGCCATCACCATCGCCATCTGCAGCGGCGTCGACCGGACGTCGAACTGGCCGAACCCGGACTGGCCGGTCTCCGCCTCGTCCATGTCCGCGGGGAACTTCGACTCGGCCTGCGGGCGCAGGTCGTCGAGGTAGTGCTGGTTGAAGCCGAACTTCTCGGCCTGCTCGAGCATCGCGTCCGCGCCGACCTCGTTGGCCAGCGCCGCGAACGTGGTGTTGCAGGAGTTCCCCATCGCCTGCTTGAAGGGGATCTTGCCGCTGCCGCAGTTGCGGCCTTCGTTGTCGATCAGCCCGGTCGGACCCGACGTCAGCGGCAGTTGGTACGTCGCCCCGCCGGGCACCTCGGAGTCGGCGTCGAGGTCCAGGTTCTCGATCGCGGCCGCGGCGGTGACCACCTTGAACGTGGAGCCCGGGGGCAGCGTCTTCTGGGTCGCCCGGTTGAGCAGCGGCTCGTTGTCGGCTTCGCTGAGCCGCTCGTAGTCGAGCTGGGACGCGGGCAGGTCGTGCGTGGCCAGCTTGTTGGGGTCATAGGTCGGCAGCGAGACCATCGCCAGGATCTTTCCGCTGGTCGGCTCGATCGCCACCACCGATCCCTCGACGTCGCCGGGCAGGTTCTGCAGCCCGTCGTACGCCGCCTCCTGGGCGTCGGCGTCCAGCGTGAGCTGCACGCTGCCGCCCTGCGCGGACTCGTTGCTGATCAGGTCGACCAGCTTGGTCACGAACAGCCGCGGGTCGTCGCCGGCGAGCACCTGGTTCTGGGTCTGCTCGATGCCGGTCTGGCTGTAGAACGAGAAGTAGCCGGTGACGTGGGCGTACTTCAGCGGCTCGGGGTAGTCGCGGAGGTACTCGTACTTGTCGTCGACCGGGTTGCTCTCGGCGATCTCCTGACGGCCGACCAGGATCGCGCCGCGGTCGCGCGAGTAGGCCGCCTCGATCACCCGCCGGTTGCGCGGGTCGTCGTTGAGCGAGTCGGCCTCCCAGAACTGCAGGTAGGTGGCGTTCACCATCAGCGCCAGGAACAGCAGCATGCAGAAGATGGAGACGGTCCGGATCGGCTTGTTCATCCGATCACCGCCTTCACGATCTGGGTCTGCTGCTCGTCGACGTCGTCGTCGGAGTCGTCCAGCACCGGCACCGGTCGGCGGGCCTGGTCGGAGATGCGCAGCAGCAGCGCCACGATCACCCAGTTGGCCACCAGCGAGGAGCCGCCGTAGGACAGGAAGGGGGTGGTGAGGCCGGTAAGCGGGATCAGCCGGGTCACCCCACCGACCACGACGAACACCTGCAGCGCGAGGACGCCGGCCAGGCCGGTCGCCATCAGCTTGCCGAACCCGTCGCGAGAGATCAGGGCCGCTCTCAGCGCCCGCTCGACGATGAAGCCGTAGAGGAGGAGGACGGCGAGCACGCCGGTCAGCCCGAGCTCCTCGCCGATCGCGCCCATGATGAAGTCGGACTCGGCGTAGGAGATCCGGCCGGGGTCGCCCTCGCCGAAGCCGCGGCCGATCAGCCCGCCCCAGGCCAGCCCGAACATCGTCTCCACGATCTGGTCGGAGATCGGCCCGGACTGCGCGCCGTAGAAGTCGAACGGGTGCAGCCAGATGTCCACCCGGTCCTGCACGTGGCCGAAGGTGCGCCACGCGAAGAGCGCGCCGCCGAAGAACAGCCCGCTGCCGACGAGCAGCCAGCCGCCGCGCTCGGTGGCGACGTACAGCATCACCAGGAACAGTCCGAAGAACAGCAGGCTGGAGCCGAGGTCGCGCTGGAAGACCAGGATGCCCAGGCTGACCAGCCACATCGCCAGGATCGGCCCGAGGTCGCGGCCGCGGGGCAGGTCGACGAACAGGACCCGCCGGCCGGCGAGCGCCAGCGCGTCCCGGTGCAGCACGAGGTAGCCGGCGAACGCGATCACCAGCAGCACCTTGGCCAGCTCGCCGGGTTGGAACCCGAAGGGCCCGACGGCGATCCAGATCTTGGAGCCGTTGATGGTCCGGCCGAGGCCAGGAACCATCGGCAGCAGCAGCAGCAGGATCGAGGTCAACCCGAACGTGTAGGTGAACCGGGTCAGCAGCCGGTGGTCGCGGAGCAGCACGAGCGTGCCGACGAACAGCACGACTCCCAGCGTCATCCAGGTCAGCTGCTGGCGCGCGAAGGTGCCGTCCTCGTCGAGGTCGAGCCGGTGGATGACGGCCAGGCCGAGCCCGTTGAGCGCGGCGACGACCGGGAGCAGCACCGGGTCGGCGTACGGCGCCACCAGCCGGACCACGATGTGCGCCGCCACCATCAGCGCGGCGAGCCACGCGCCGTAGCCGACGATGTCGGGCGGCACGTGCCCCTCGACACCGAGGCCGACCGCGGCGTAGGCGCCCACGCCCACGGCCAGCGCCAGGACGAGGAGGAAGAGCTCGGCACCCCGACGACGGCGGTGCACGAAGCCCATCAGTGCGGAGTTGGCCATCAGGGCTCGTCGGTCCCCTGCATGTGGGCGAGCTTGCTCACGGCCAGCTTGGCGGCCTCGAGGTCGCGCACCCCGAAGCCCTCCTCGACGCGACTGGCGTCGCTCTCGGAGAGCCGGTCGACGCGCACGTCGGAGACCTCGTAGGGGCGGGACAGGTCGAGCCCCGGCACCTCGGCGTCGAGGCCGCGGAAGATCACGACGTACCCGTCCTGCTCGCCGACGTAGTACTGGCGCTGCGACCACGACCAGGCGGCCGCCAGGCCGATCCACACCAGGCCGAGCACGATGGCGATCGCGAGCAACCGCTGCGGCCAGACGAACCGGCGCGGCGGCTGCGGCGCGTAGCGCGCCTCCTCGGGATCGACGAGCGGGTCGGCCTTGATCGCGAACGGGACGTCGTCGAGGATCTCGGCGTCGATCGGCTCCATCTCGCCGGTGTCGCCGGATCGGTGGCCGCGGAAGAGCCCGCGCGGCATCCGGCGCCGCAGCTCGGCGGCGGCTCCCACGAGCATCGGCTCGAGGCCCGCGAAGTGCGCATCGTTGGCGGCCTGCTCCTCGGTCAGCAGGTCGGCCACGACGCAGGTGACGTTGTCGGAGGAGCCGGCCTCGAGGCTGGCTCGGACCAGCTCGACGGCCGCGTAGTCGGGGCTTCCCATCGAGAGGATGTCGGCGATCCGGCCATCGGGCAGCACGCCGCAGGCACCGTCGCTGCAGAGGAACAGTCGGTCGCCGGCGACGAGCTCGAGCATGAACAGGTCGGGCTCGGCGTCGTGGATGCCGTCGAGGGCCTTGAGGATGAGGTTGCGGTGCGGGTGGACCCGCGCCTCCTCCTCGGTGATCCGGCCCTCGTCGATGAGGCTCTGCACGAACGTGTGGTCGGTGGTGAGCTGGGAGATCTCGCCCTCGCGGAACAGGTAGGCGCGGCTGTCGCCCACATGCCCGATCGCCACCCGGGCCCCGTCGAAGAGCGCCACCGTGGCGGTGGTGCTGGTGCCGTTGAGCGCGGGGTCCTCGTCGACCAGGGCGCCGATCGCCCGGTGCGCCTCGTGCAGGGCGGCGGTGATCCGGTCGAGCTGGTCGGCTCCCTCGGCCGGCGCGGCGTCGAGCCGGCGGAGCTCGGAGACCGCGGTGGAGGAGGCGATGTCGCCGCGGGCCGCGCCGCCGACGCCGTCGCAGACGGTGAGCACCCAGGGTCCGGCGTACCCGGAGTCCTGGTTGTCCTTGCGGACCCGACCCACGTCGGAGATCGCGGAGTAAGAGAGCAGCAGCTCGGCCATGTCGATTCGCAACTACTTCCTCAGCTCGAGGATGGTCTTACCGATCCGGATCTGGGTACCGAGCGTGATCGTCGTGGGCTGGGTGATGCGGACGGTACCGATGTAGGTGCCGTTGGTGGAGCCGAGGTCCTCCACGAACCACTGGTCGCCGGACGCGGCGATCCGGGCGTGGCGGGTGGAGACGTAGTCGTCGTCGAGTCGGATCGCCGCGTCGCTGCCGCGACCGATCAGGATCGGCGCGGCGGCCAGGGCCGCGGTGGCGCCGCTGTTGGTGCCCTGGGTGACCACGACCTGCGTGGGGGAGCCGCGCCGCTTCGGAGGCGGCTTCTGCTTCGGCTGCCGGCCGCCGACGCCGCGGGACGCCTCGGGGATCCGGGCGCCGAACATGTCGGAGCGGATCACCGAGATCGCGGACAGCACGAAGATCCACAGGATCGCGAGGAACGCGACCCTGATCAGGAACAGGGTGAGCTCAGACAACGCCATCCTCCTGGACGACGCGGACGACGAGCGTGGTGTGGCCGACCTGCACGCGAGAGCCATCGCGCAGGGACGCGCGCGGCACCTTGCGGCCGTCGACCTGGATGCCGTTGGTCGATCCCATGTCGTGAACCTCGATCAGCGGGTCGCGTTCGCCCTGTTCGGTCACCGTGAACTCCGCGTGCGCCCGGCTGATGCCGGGGTCGTTGATGCGCAGGCTGGCCTCGCTGCCGCGACCGACCACCAGGCCCGGGGGCTGCAGCGGGTGCCGGGTGCCGTTGACTTCCAGGACCGCTCGGGCCCGGCGTACCTGGGTGTGGGTGCTGTTCGTGGACACCGACGCCTGCGCCTGGCTGCGGATCCGGAACCGGCCGGTCGTCAGGTCGTCGGCGGGCTCGAACCCGATCCGCACCGGACCGGGGAACACATAGGACTGGGCGTCCGCGTGGTCCTGCAGCTGGTCGGTGAGCTCGCGGGCCAGCGTGGTGTCGTACGGCGCCAGCCGGTCGAGGTCCGTGGGGGCCAGCTCCACGTGGAAGTCGTTGGGCACCAGCCGTCGGTCGCGGGAGAGGATCTGGGCGTTGTTGTCGAGCTCGCGCTGCAGCGCGGCGGCGATCTCGACCGGCTGCACGGCGCTGCGGAAGGTGCGGGCGAAGACGCCGGAGATCATCTGCTCCAGCCGTTGCTCGAAGCGCTGCAGGCCGCCCACGTCCCACCTCCCTGGCTGGTTGCTGGTCTGGTTGCTGGTCTGGTTGCGTGCACGCGAACACCCCCGGTCGACGCCGGGAACGTCTGCGATCGTATCGGTGCCCCTAGCGGCGTTCTCGCACTGTCGGACCCTGCGCGGCACCGGTTTGGGGATGAACTTGCGGCTGGGATAGCCTGACCCGGCTCGCGCGAGTGGCGGAATAGGCAGACGCGCACGGTTCAGGTCCGTGTGTCCGAAAGGACGTGGGGGTTCAACTCCCCCCTCGCGCACGCGTGCGAAGGCCCCGAATCGTGAACGGTCGGGGCCTTCTTCCTACCGATGCCCCTACGATCCCGTCATGCGCCTGCGTCGTACCCGCCTGGTCCCGCTCGTCTCGGCCGCCCTCATTGCCACGGCATTGGTGGCCTGCTCGCCGGAGGAGGAGGCCGAGGACAAGACCGGCGACGTTGCCGCCGCCGACGAGTGCGCGAACGACGAGCTCCCGTTGAAGAGTGCCGGCGTGCTCACGATCGGCACCGACTCCCCGGCCTACGAGCCGTGGTTCGTCGACAACGACCCGAGCAACGGCGAGGGCTACGAAGCGGCGGTGGCGTACGCCGTGGCCGATGAGCTCGGATTCTCCGCCGACCAGGTGACCTGGATCAAGGTCGGGTTCAACAGCCTGTTCAAGCCAGGCGGTGCGGACTTCGACTTCGACATCAACCAGATCTCGATCACGCCGAAGCGGGACGAGGTGGTCGACTTCTCCGAGGGCTACTACTCCGCCGCACAGGCGGTGATCGCGCTCGAGGACAGCCCCGCAGCGGCGGCGACCAGCCTCGAGGACCTCAAGGCGCTCAAGCTCGGCGCCCAGACCGGGACCACCTCGCTCACCGCGATCCGCGACATCATCCAGCCGGACGCAGTCCCCGCTGGTCTTCGAGGACACCAACGTCGCCAAGCAGGCGATGCAGAACGGCCAGGTCGACGCGATCCTGGCCGACCTCCCCACCGCGTTCTACATCAGCGCGGTGGAGATCGAGGGCAGCCGGCTGATCGGGCAGTTCCAGCCGGAGAGCGGCGAGCAGGAGCAGTTCGGAATCCTGTTCGAGCAGGGGAGCGAGCTGCTGCCGTGCGTCAACCGCGCGCTGGAGACGCTGAAGGACGAGGGCACGCTGGCCGAGATCGAGCAGCAGTGGCTCTCCGACGTGGTGAGCGTCCCTGAGCTGCAGTGAATGACTGGACGGCGAGCCCGCGCGAACTGCAGCGACAGCGGGTCCGCCGAGCGCTGAGCCGTCGACGGGTGCTGGTCTCCACGATGGCGACCGTGCTGGTGATCGGTGGGCTCGCGGCCGGCGTCCTCCTCTCGCCCGGGTGGCCGCGGGTCCAGGCGTCGTTCCTCGACCTCGAGCACGCCCGGGATTCGCTGCCGGCGATCGTGGACGGCTTCTGGCTCAACGTGCGGATGTTCCTGATCGCCGAGCCGCTGATCCTGATCCTCGGGCTGGCGATCGCCCTGGTGCGACAGGCCCGCTCGCCGTGGTTGACGCCGTTGCGCGGCCTCGCCGTCGTCTACACCGACGTCGTGCGTGGCATTCCGACCATCCTGCTGGTCTTCCTGTTCGTGTTCGGCGTCCCCGGCCTGAAGCTGGCGGGCGTCACCAACTCGATCTTCTTCTGGGCGACGGTGGCGCTCGTGGTCTCCTACTCCGCCTACGTCGCGGAGGTCTTCCGGGCCGGCATCGAGTCGGTGCACCCCTCCCAGGTGACCAGCGCCGAGGCGCTCGCGCTCTCGCGCGGCCAGACGATGCGGCACGTCGTGGTGCCGCAGGCCCTGCGGCGCGTCGTACCCCCGCTGCTCAACGACTTCGTCTCGCTGCAGAAGGACACCGCTCTGGTCGCGTCCGTGTCGCTCTTCGACGCGCTGTTCACCGCGCGCGACTACGCGGCGTACAACTTCAACTTCACGCCGTACATCGTGGTCGCGATCTTCTTCGTCGCGATCACGTTGCCGCTCGCACGGCTGTGCTGACTGGCTGGCGCGGATGGTCGCGCGCCGCGAGCGAGCGGGGGTCCTGTGAGCGCCCCGACCGGCACCCCGACCAGCCTCCCGACCAGCTCTGATGCGCTGATGGAGGTGCGGAACCTCCGCAAGACGTACGGCGACCGCGTGGTCCTCGACGACGTCTCGCTCACCATCCGTCCCGGCGACGTGGTGTGCCTGATCGGGGCCTCCGGCTCGGGGAAGTCGACCCTGCTGCGCTGCCTGGACCTGCTGGAGCCCGTGGACGACGGCGTGATCGAGTTCGAGGGCCGCGAGGTCTCGGACCCGCTGGTCGACCCGCGACAGGTGCGCCGGCGGATCGGGATGGTCTTCCAGTCCTACAACCTGTTCCCGCACCGCACCGTGCTCGCGAACTGCACGCTTGCCCCGCGCAAGGTGCACGGCCTGTCCCGGAGCGAGGCGACCAAGCGCGCGACCGAGCTGCTCGGTCGGTTCGGCCTCGGCGAGCACGAGCGGAGCCACCCGGACCGGCTGTCCGGGGGCCAGCAGCAACGGGTCGCCCTGGTGCGCGCGCTGTGCACGCAGCCGCGGCTCCTGCTGCTCGACGAGATCACCGCGGCGCTGGACCCGGAGCTGGTGGGCGACGTGCTCGCGATCGTGCGCGACCTGGCCGCGGCCGGCACCACGATGGTGCTCGCCACCCATGAGATGGGGTTCGCCCGCGAGGTCGCCTCGCACGTGTGCTTCCTCGACGGCGGCCGGATCATCGAGTCCGGACCCCCGGAGCAGGTGCTCGGTGACCCCGTCGAGCCGCGGACCCGGGAGTTCCTGCGTCGGGTGCTGCCCGGATGACTTGTATTCGAACAAATATTCGATTAAGATGTAGCCATGGACTCGGGATCCTTGCTCACGCCTACCGCGCTGATCGCGCGGGTGCGGGAGGTCGACCGCCTGCGTAGGGCGGCGGATCTCGAGTTGCTCGAGCTTGCGGTGGCCTGGGCCGACGCGCACCCGGACCCGCACGAACTCCCCGGCGCCGTCATCACCTCCGGCGGCGTCGACCCGGCGTCCCTCGACGCGCTCGGCGACGAGCGGGCCGAGCTCGAGCCGTGGCGCGCCCTCCCCGCGATCGCGTGGGACGCGGCGGCGGCCCTCGGCACCGCCCTGGGTCGCTCGACGGGCTCGGCCGAGCGGCTGATCCGCGACGGGCTGATCCTGCGACACCGGCTGCCCCGCCACTGGGCGCAGGTGCAGGACGGTTCGATCGAGGCGTTCCGGGCCCGCCGGGTCGCCGATCTGGTGGCCGGATCTCCCGACGACGTCTGCGCCTACGTCGACGAGGAGGTCGCCCCGATCGCCGCGACCGCCGGCCTGGTCACGCTGGACCGAGTGCTGGCGGAGGCCTGGCTGGCCCTGCACGCCGACCAGGTCGAGCTCGACCGGCTCGAGGCACTCGATGCCCGCCACGTCACCGTCGACGAGAGCTCGATCAACCACACCGGCGTCGCCGACCTGTCCGCGCGCGCCGACTGGGCCGACCTGTCGGCGTTCGACGCGGCTATCTCAGCGGTCGCCGCCAGGCTCGCCGAGCAGGACGCGGGTGACGGGCTCCCGGCCGACTCGCTCGATGTCCGCCGCGCCCGCGCACTGGGCGTCCTGGCCGATCCGGTCCGCGCGCAGGCGCTGCTCGTCGGTGCGCCGAAGCCGCCCCCGACCCGACGCACCGACCTGATGCTGCACCTGTCCACCGATGCCCTCGGCAACCGGACCTTCCTCGGTCGCGACGGGCGCCTCGACACGACCCTGCTCGCCGACGCGGTCCGGGACTGGTGCGGCCGCGACGACGCCGACCTGCGCGTGCACCCGGTGATCGACCTCAACCAGCACGAGCGCACCGGCCAGCACGACCCGCCGGCTCGGATGAGCGCTCGGATCGAGCTGACCCACCCGACCTGCGTGTTCCCCTGGTGCAGCCGACCGGCGCGACGCTGCGACCGGGACCACCGGGTGCCCTACGACGCCGGTGGCGCGACGTGTGACTGCAATCTGGCCCCGTTGTGCCGACGACATCATCGCCTCAAGACCCATCGCGGCTACAGCTACACGATCATCGAACCCGGCACCTGGCTCTGGCGGACCCCTCACCGGCTCCAGTTGATCCGCGACCGCCACGGCACCCGCGACGTCACACCGGAGCGAGCGACCACGTCGGCCAGCCCATCGTGGGACGGCTGCCTGGTCTCGTCGCCGCCCTAGACACCGGTCCGGCATCGCGGCAAGGTGCGGGGCATGCGAATCCTTCTCGGGGCGCTCGCGGTTGCGCTCGCCACCACCCCTCTCGTCAGCCCGTCCGCAATGGCGGGGAAGCACCATGGACTCAAGTTCCACGAGACCGTCGTCGACGCCGACCAGAGCTTCCGTGGGTTGGACGCCGTCGATCGCCGTACGGCGTGGGTCACCGGCGCCAGCACCACCGAGGGCGGTGCCGCACGGGTCTACCGGACCACCGACGCGGGCCGGACCTGGCAGGACGTCAGTCCGCCGGCGACCGAGGGGCTCAACTTCCGCGACGTCGAGGCGACCAGCGCCCGGGTCGCCGTGGTGCTCGCGATCGGGGAGGGCGAGGCGTCCCGGGTCTACCGCACCACCGACGGTGGGCAGTCGTGGGTCGAGACGTTCCGCAACACCGAGGCGACGGCCTTCTACAACTGCCTGGCCTTCTATCCGGGCGGCCGCCGCGGTCTCGCGGTGAGCGACCCGGTGGACGGCAAGTTCCGGGTCATCGCGACCGAGGACCGCGGGCAGTCGTGGGAGGTACTGCCGAGCGACGGGATGCCCGACTCGACCGGCGAGTACAACTTCTCCGCGAGCGGTGACTGCCTGGTGATCCGGGGCCGGCACGCCTGGTTCGGGTCCGGCGGCGCCGCCGCCCGGGTCTTCCACTCGACCGACCGAGGACTCACCTGGGCGGCGACGGACTCGACCATCCCGGCCGGCGAGGCCGCCGGAGTCTTCGGGCTCGCGTTCAAGAACCCGCGGCACGGCATCGCCGTGGGCGGCGACTTCGCGGCGCCCGAGGACGGCCTGGACTCCGCGGCCTACACCCGCAACGGCGTGAGCTGGCACGGCGCCGGCGACCTCAGCCAGCTCGGGGAGGACGCGGCCTGGCTGTCGGCGCGCGGCCGCGTCGTCCTGGTCACCGGAGAGTCCGGCCAGACCGCCGGCACCGACGTGAGCCTCGACGACGGTCGGACCTGGCATCCGCTGACCGATCTCGGCTATCACACCCTGGACTGCACCAAGGACCGGTCCTGCTGGGCCGCCGGGAGCGGCGGCCGGGTGGCACGGCTGCGCTACTGAGACCTCGTCGATGAATCTGGCCGCGTGAGCGCCAGGCGAAAGGACTAGCTCCGCTGCAGCGGCCGGTCGTCGCCGCGCCGGATCTCGGTGAACGCGGGCACGGTGGTGAGCAACGACATCGCGTCGTACAGCGCCAGCGCGTGGTCGCCGCGCGGGACCGCGCGCAGCGCCGGGCCGACCATCGCGACGTCGTCGATGACGAGCGTCGGGGTGCCGGCCTCGAGGCCGGTGATCTCGTTGAGGCGCGCATGGGTCTCCCGCAGCGCCTTGTCCGTGGCGGGGTCCTCCGGGGCGGTGGTGGCCAGCTCGGTGGGCAGCCCGAGCTCCTCAAGAGCCTCCACCACGATGGCGTCCCAGTCGTCGCGTCCGTCGAGATGCACACGCCTGCCGAAGGCCTCGTAGAACTCCTCGAACCGGCCCAGCACGTCGACGGCCGCCGCGGTGCGCGCGGGCGTCCAGGAGTTGTCGTTGAACTCGCGGTACCAGTCCTCCAACTCTCGGCCCTCGTTGAGCACGGCGATGCTCATCAACCGGAACTCGACCTCGAGCTCGGGCCGGAGCGAGAGGGTCTCCCGGATCCACCGCGACGCGATCCACGCGAAGGGGCACACCGGGTCGACGTAGATCTGGCATGATGTTTCCATGGAAACGAGTATAGTTTCCCGGGAAACGATGACACAAGACCACGTGGCCGACATCCTCGAGCAGTGGGCCATCGAGCGCCCGGACCTCGACACGTCATCGCTGGGCATCGTGGGTCGGATCCACTGGCTCGCGGATGCGTTGAACGCCGAGCTGCGGCCGCCGTTCGCCGCCGAGGGGCTGGGCAACGGCGACTTCGACGTGCTCGCCGCGCTGCGGCGGGCCGGGGCGCCGTACGCGCTCCGGCACCGGGACCTGACCGCCGCGATGCTGGTCACCCCGGGAGCGGTGACCAAGCGGGTGGACCGTCTCGTGGCGAAGGCACTGGTGACCCGCGGCGCCCACGAGTCCGACGGTCGCGGGCAGCTGGTCCGGCTGACGCGGGTCGGTATCCGCTTCGTCGACCGGATGATCGAGGTGCACCTGGCCAACGAGGCGCGGCTCCTCGGTGCGCTGAGCGAGCGCGATCGGCAACAGCTCACCCGGCTCTTGGCGAAACTGGCGTCCTCGCTCGGCTGACCTCTCCGGCCGCGCCGCGACGCAGTGATCGCCCGCTCGCCATACTGAGGGTGTGTCGCATGCCCCCATGCCGAGCGCCGAGGCGCTCGCCGAGCCGTTGCGGTCGCGGTGGAGCCCGAGCATCTTCGATGCCGAGCACCGGCTGACCGGTGCGCAGATCGAGACGCTGCTGCACGCCGCGCAGTGGGCGCCGAGCTACGGCAACACCCAGCCGTGGGCGTTCATCGTGGCCGAGCGCGGCAGCGTCAGCCACGGCGTGCTGACCCAGCACCTGACCCCCGGCAACGCCCGCTGGGTACCGCGGGCCTCGGCGGTCTTCGTGACCGCGACCCAGGTCGCCGCGGACCCGACCGGCAACGAGCTCAAGGGCGCGTTCTACGCCTGCTACGACCTCGGTCAGGCCGCCGCCCACCTGACCCTGCAGGCCCAGGGCATGGGCCTGCACGCCCACCAGTTCGGCGGGTTCGACCGGGACGCGGTGGCGGCCGGCCTCGGCGTCCCCGACTACTTCCGGGTGTTGAGCGGCATCGCCGTAGGCGTCCGCGGGAAGCCCCAGGAGATGCCCGAGAAGGACCGCGAACGTGAGCGCCGGGAGCGGCGCCGGCGCCCGCTGGCCGAGTTCGCGTACGGCGACTCCTGGGGGCACCCGTGGCGCAAGGACTGACCCGGCGGCTGACGGGCAGGACCCCGGCGCTGTTCCTGGTGGCCTTCGCGGCGCTGGTGATCAACCTGCCGCTGGCCCACAGCAGCTACTACGGCTGGCGCCTGGACCGCGACGGCGTGGAGACCGTGGCCACCGTGGTCGAGACCCGCCGGGTCCCTCCCGCCGACCCTCCCGACGACGAGGGAGGCAAGCGCGTCGTGGAGTTCCGCTTCGACGCCGACCTCGACCCCGAGCAGCGGGTCTGGTTCGCGCAGGTCGACGCGGACAGCTACGACCGCGCCGAGGAAACAGCGGAGATCGACGTCCGGATGCTGCCGGCGCGGCCGGCCACCTATCGGGCGGACGGGCAGGAGCAGGGCTCGCTGCCCTGGGTGATCACGCTGATCGGCGACGTGATGCTGCTCGGCGTCGCCTTCGTCTACTGGCGCTTTCGTCCCTCCGGCAACCAACTGCATCTGGTCGCCACCGCCGACGTCGAGCGCTGCAAGCCCGTGGCCAGCATCGAGCGGCTCGAGGACGGCAGCTATGTCGTCTGCGGCGAGGTGAGCGAGATCGAGGACGACGCGATCGTGCTCGACCTCGGCGACCAGACCGTCCGGATCCTGCTCGACGGGCACGCCAACGAGGTCGGCTATCAGCAGCCCGCCAAGGTCCTTGGTCGACCGTGAAAGACTCCGAGGCCATGACCGCGCTCACCGCCTTTTCCGCAACTGCGATCGACGGCGAGGAGGTCGACTTCTCGGCGTACGTCGACCAGGTCGTCCTGGTCGTCAACACCGCCTCGGAGTGTGGGTTCACGCCGCAGCTCCAGGGACTGCAGGCGCTGTACGACCAGTACGCCGACCGCGGGTTCACCGTGCTCGGGTTCCCGTGCGACCAGTTCGGCCACCAGGAGCCGGGCGATGAGGCGCAGATCGCGACCTTCTGCGAGCGCAACTACGGCGTGACCTTCCCGATGTTCAGCAAGGTCGACGTCAACGGCTCCGACGCGCACCCGCTCTTCGAGTGGCTGCGCCAGGAAACCCGCGGGATGCTGGGCGAAGCCATCAAGTGGAACTTCACCAAGTTCCTCGTCGGCCGCGACGGCGAGGTGATCCGGCGCTTCGGCTCGACCAAGGCTCCGGAGAAGCTGGCCGAGGACATCGAGAAGGCGCTGGCCGCGTGACGCCGCGACCGTAATGACCACTACTTGCTCGTAACCCCCGAGGCCCACGAGGCTGAGGGCGTGCCCGGCCAACAGAAGCACTCCGCGACCACCTCGTCGTACTCGATCACGATGCGGCTGCACACCGCGCCGGACCACGGTGTGGTCGGGCAGGTCGCCACCGCGATCGCGCACGCCGGGGGGATCGTCACCGCCATCGATGTCGCCGAATCCAGCCACCAGCGGCTGGTGCTCGACGTCACCTGCTCCGCCTCCGACGCCGACCATGCCAAGGAGCTGGAGGCGGCGGTCGACACGGTCGACGGGGTGGAGGTCCACAAGGTCAGCGACCGCACCTTTCTGCTCCACATCGGCGGCAAGATCGAGGTCTCGTCCAAGGTGCCGCTCAAGAACCGCGACGACCTGTCGATGGCCTACACGCCTGGCGTGGGCCGGGTCAGCATGGCGATCGCCCACCAGCCCGACGACGTCTGGCGGCTGACGGTCAAGGGCAACTCGGTGGCCGTCGTCACCGATGGCTCGGCGGTGCTCGGCCTGGGCAACATCGGACCTGGCGCCGCGCTGCCGGTCATGGAGGGCAAGGCTGCCCTGTTCAAGCGGTTCGCCGATATCGATGCCTGGCCGATCTGCCTGGCGACCCAGGACACCGACGAGATCGTGCGCGCGGTCGAGATGATCGCGCCGGGCTTCGGCGGCATCAACCTCGAGGACATCGCCGCGCCGCGTTGCTTCGAGATCGAGCGCCGGTTGCGGGAGAGCCTGGACATCCCGGTCTTCCACGACGACCAGCACGGCACGGCGATCGTGGTGATGGCGGCGCTGACCAACGCGATGCGGGTGGTCGGCAAGGAGCTGCCGACGGCGCGGGTCCTGGTGGCCGGCGCCGGCGCCGCCGGGAGCGCGATCGTCACGTTGCTGCTCGCCGCTGGTGTCACCGATGTCGTGGTGTGGGACCGCGAGGGTTGCCTGGCCGCCGACGACGAGACGCTGCCCCCGGCGAAGCGTGCACTGGCCTCGATCACCAACCCGCGCCTGGTGCACGGCGACCTGCACACCGGGCTCACCGGCGCCGACGTCTTCATCGGGGTCAGCGGGCCGGGCGTTCTCGACGCCGAGTGGATCTCCGACATGGCCGACGACGCCGTCGTGTTCGCGCTGGCCAACCCGGATCCCGAAGTGGACCCCGCGGTGGCCGGCCGGTACGCCGCGGTGGTGGCCAGCGGACGCTCGGACTACCCCAACCAGATCAACAACGTGCTCGCGTTCCCCGGTGTCTTCCGCGGGCTTCTCGACGCGCGGGCCTCCGAGATCACCGTCGACATGCTGCTGCGGGCCGCCGAGGCGATCGCGCTCGTCGTCCACGACGACGAGCTCAACCCGAGCTTCATCATCCCGAGCGTCTTCAACCCCGACGTCCCGAAGGCGGTCGCCGCCGCCGTCAAGGGGCCGTCAAGGGGTGAGGTCAAGGGGTGAGGGTGCGGGACCGCGGTTCCACTAGTGGTCCATGACGTCGTTGGCCGGCCGGAACCTCACCAGCGTCTCCAGGGCCTCGTCCCGGGTCTGCGCGGAGTCGCCGGTGATCTCGACGGAGAACGGCAACGCGGCGTACATCACCGCGAGCTCGTAGTCGCCGTCGGGGCCAGGGTCGTCGCCCTCGGTCCAGAGCAGTCGGCGCTCACCCGCGATCTCCTGACCGGGGCCGGCGTACTGCTTCTCCAGGGTGGCGCGGCCACGCGCGACCTGGGTGAGCTGGCTGTAGATGATCGTCACCGGGCTGCCATCGACGTCCAGCTCGCACGCGAACATCGCCGGCCGGGTGGACTTCGGAAACTCCTCGAGCACGTTGCGGCAGCCGAGCTCGCTGGGCCGGAACGACGGGAACACCCAGCGCAGCCCGGCGCGGCCACTGGGGACGGGGCAGCCCTCGTCGGGCCGGACCTCGCCGTCCCAGCAGTACATGGTCACCGTCTCTGCGGCCGGGTCGGTGGGGTCCGGAATCTCGGCCAGCAGCATCCGGGCGCCCATGGCGGCCGCGACCAGCAGTCCGACGAGGAGCGGCAGCACGATCAGGGCAGAGCGAAGCCAGCCGCCGGCATCGCGCTCGCCGGGCGAGAACATGGCGTTCTCGTCAGGTTCCTCGACCTCGCCGGGCGTCCCGTCCACTTCGGTCTCGCGCATCGGGTCCCCCCATCTCCCTCATCCATTGTGATCACCTAGCCGCTTGCTGTCCGACGAAACCCGAGAGCGGTAGGACGCTGAGACCTGAGGGGAAGTTCCCGACCGAGTTCCCGGGCCGAAACTTTACAAATGCCAACCTCTTGTCAAGGTGGTTTACAAACGCTATCGTCCTGTAAACCACACGAAGGGGTTTGATATGGACACCATCGCCAACAGCACCGTTCCGGGCGGATCCACCGAGCAGTGGCGCGACGGCAAGCGCTACCTCTGGCTGATCGGGCTGGTGGTGCCCTCGCTGGCCTTCGCGGGGTACGGGCTGTGGGCCTGGACCGGGGTCGGCGCCTGGTTCTGGATCGGCCCGGTGGTGATCTTGGTGATCGTGCCGGCGATCGACCTGTTCGCGGGACTCGACCGCACCAACCCGCCGGACGACGCGATCGAGGCGCTGGAGAAGGACAAGTACTACCGCTGGATCACCTACCTCTTCCTGCCGATCCAGTACGCCGGCTTCGTCGGCGCGATGTACCTCATCGCACGCGGGGACCCGTTCTTCGGCGGTGACATCTCGACCATCGACAAGATCGGTCTGGCCATCTCGATCGGATGTATCGGCGGGATCGGCATCAACACCGCCCACGAGCTGGGTCACAAGAGGGAGGCCAACGAGCGCTGGCTCTCGAAGATCGCCCTGGCCCAGAGCTTCTACGGCCACTTCTACATCGAGCACAACCGCGGCCACCACGTGCGGGTCGCCACCCCCGAGGACCCCGCGTCCTCGCGGCTGGGCGAGAACTTCTACCAGTTCTGGCCCCGCACGGTCAGCGGGTCGGTGAAGAGCGCCTGGAACCTGGAGAAGAAGCGCTACGCCCGCCGCAACCAGCACCCGTTCCGGATCGGCAACGACGTGCTCAACGCCTGGTTGATGTCGGCCGTGCTGTTCGGCGCGCTGATCGTCTGGCTCGGCGTCGGCATCATCCCGTTCCTGATCATCCAGGCGATCGTCGGCTTCTCGCTCCTGGAGATCGTCAACTTCATGGAGCACTACGGGATGCTCCGGCAGAAGGTCGGCAAGCCCGGCAAGGAGCGCTACGAGCGCGTCGACCCGTCGCACTCCTGGAACTCCAACAACATCGCGACCAACGTGCTGCTCTACCACCTGCAGCGGCACAGCGACCACCACGCGAACCCGACCCGGCGCTACCAGACCCTGCGCGACTTCGAGGAGTCGCCGGTGCTGCCCACCGGGTACGCCGGGATGATGGTGCTCTCGATGCTGCCGCCGGTCTACCGGCGGGTCATGGACAAGCGCGTGGTGGCCCACTTCGGCGGCGACCTCAGCCGGGCCAACATCAGCCCCCGCAAGCGGGACAAGTACCTCGCCAAGTACCCGATCCCCGTCGAGCAGGTCGGGCCGGCCCACAACCACGGCCTCAACCCGGTCGTCGAGGATCTTCCGGACGAGGTGATGGCCGCCCGGTGCCCGGGTTGTGGCCACACCTACGAGGTCGAGGTCGGCAACGAGCTCCAGGGCTTCGCCGCCGGCACCGCCTGGAAGGACATTCCGCGCGACTGGTGCTGCCCCGACTGCGGCGTCCGCGAGGCCGCGGACTTCGTGCCGGTCACGAAGGTCGAGGCCTGAGCGTGAAGATCGACGTCGATCGCGACCTGTGCGACGGGCACGGAATGTGCGAGGCGATGGCGCACGAGTACTTCGAGCTCGATGACGACGACGTGATGCACGTGCTCGACGAGAGCCCTCCGGAATCCGACCGGGCCAAGGTGCACGCGGCCGTTCAGGCCTGCCCGGCCCTGGCCTTGACCCTCGTCGGGTAAGACGGGGGATCGACCGTGGTTACCCTGGTCGACGTGGACGAACGGGCCCTGACCATGCGCGACCGGGTGGTCTCCGCGGCCGTCGTACTCACCGCGGAGGTCGGGTGGGCGCAGGTCACCATGGCCAAGCTCGCCGACTCGGTCGGGGTCAGCCGGCAGACCGTCTACAACGAGATCGGCTCCAAACCGCACCTCGCCGAGGCGATGATCCTGCGCGAGCTCGACCGGTTCCTGGCGATCGTCAGCGTGGCGTTCGACCGGCACCCGACGGACCTGGTCGAGGCGATCCGGGCGGCGTCCCAGCGGGTGCTGGAGCACGCCCAGGACAACCATCTTCTGCACGCCGTTGTCTCGGCGACGCATGGCGCCGACACCGAGCTGCTCCCGTTGCTGACCACCCACGCGGAGTCGCTGTTGGGGGTGGCCAAGGTGGTGATCTCCGACCGGATCGAGCCCTACGACGTCCACCTGGACCGCAAGCACCTCGAGGCCGCCATCGACGCCGTGGTTCGGCTGGTGCTCAGCCACGTGATGCAGCCGTCCGCCACCCCGGCCGACACCGCCGACGACATCGCGTGGATCGCCGAGCGAGTGTTGCGCTGACGGCTCAGCGGGTGCCGTAGAGCTCGACCAGCGCCCGGGTCAGCTCGATCCGCTCGTCGAACGCCGGCCGATCCTCCTCGGCGGCGTTCCCGAGCAGCTCGAGCAGCAGCCCATCGAAACCGCTGCGCAGCATCGCGCTGGTGGCGAAGGCGTCCATCGCGGCTGCGTCCTGGTCGGTCACGCCCTCCGCGTGCAGGCCCTCGACGTACGCCGGTCCGATGGTTGCCGCGATCTCGGACAGCCGAGCCGCCGGCATCAGGCCGGCGTGGGTCAGCCCGACGAGCAGTTGGCCGAGGTCGAACCCGAGTGCGTGCGGGGCACAGAACGAGATGTCGATGACCACGAACGACCCGGTGTCGTGCGCGGGAACCAGCAGGTTCTGCGGGCTGGCGTCGCCATGCGGGTTGCAGAGGACGAACGAGTCCAGCCGGTCGAGCATCGCCGGGATCTCCGTCGCGATGCTCCGCAGCCGCCCGCGCAGGTCGGCGTGCTCGACGAGCCAGGGGTGCGACCAGAGCCCGTCGTCGGCGAGCGGCATCAGCCCCCGGTGGGCGACCGCGTTCTCGGCGTACATGCGCAGCCCGTAGTTGGGCCGGGTGTGGGCGCACTGAGCGAGCAGGGCGGGGTCGGTCGACCGGGCGTTCCAGCGACCGAGCAGGTGGGCGGCCCGGCGATAGCGGCCCAGGTCCCACGGCGCGTCGTCCTCGACGACGTCCTCCATCCACACCGCGGCCCGGTCGTCCGGCAGCTCGACGAGCGCGTGCCTGATCGGCGGCCGCAGACCCTCCGGCATCGTCGCCACGACCCTCGGCGCCCACAGGTCCAGCTCGGCCCGCCAGGGCAGCTGGTCCACGAAGTCCGCAACGATGTGCGGCGGCAGCAGCCGGAGATCCGGCCAGTGCCGGACATGCTGGAGCACCTTGCAGAAGAGCGAGCCGTGCGGTCCCCGCACCCGATACAGCGCGGCGGTCGCAGGGGAGCCCATCGGGTAGCCGACCGGCTCCAGTGGCGCGCTCGCCGGGTCATCGACCCCCAGCCCCTTGATGGCGGCGGTCGCGTCCGCGTCGAGCAGCTCGCGCGTGCTGAACACGCCGACAGTTTAGTCAGGCAGCCTGTCTATTGGCAACGGCCTGGTCCAGCGCATCCCGGAACGCGCGGACGACGTACGGCGGCACCCCCAGACCCTGCCGATCCGCCCAGAGCAGCTCCTGCTCCACCAACGAGACCCGGGCCGCGAAGTCGTCCAGGGACGAGGTGATCCGCAGCGTCTCCATCAGCTCGCCGAACTGGGCCAGCTGCTGGGGCGAGTTGGCGCCCACCGGCGCGAACGAGATCGTCCGCATCCGGCGGACGAGCCAGCGCTGCCACCGGGCCAGCCGCGACCAGTGCAGCCGCGCGGAGAGCTGGTAGAAGGCGTAGTGACCGGGCTCCTGGCGTTTGATCGGCGCGATCACGCTCCGTGCGACCGCCTCCTCGCCCAGCTCGAGCACCCCGTCGTGAAGCAGGTTGTAGGCGAGCACGGCGGACCGCTCGGTGGCCATGCCGGTCAGGTAGTAGAGCATCTGGCACACCTCCTGGAAGCCGGGGTGGCGGCCGAGAGCCCCGAGGATCCGGAGCTTGATGCCGACCTGGTCGAGATTGGTCTCGGCGGGCGGGCGGCCGAGCTCGACCTGGAGTCGGTCCAGGATCAGGCCGTGCCGGATCTCCTGCGGCTGCCAGACGTCGGCGTAGAAGTAGCGGTCGATCTCGGGCGGGTCCGGGAGCATCGTGGTCAGCTCCAGGACGTTGCGGTCGACCTCGAGCTCGACCCGGGCCATGTAGTCGAGCACGCCACCGAAGCGCGCGTTGAGCGCCTCCGGCGCCCGCACCGTGTAGTCGACGGAGTCCAGCTCGATCGGCGGGTGCTCGTCCGCCAACCGGTCAACGTGCTCGCGCAAACGCGCTTCGGTCAGGTTCATGATCGGGCCTAGTCTGCCGGGTGTGAGCGATTCGGCGGCAGGGGGCATCCGGATTGGCACGCCCACCGGTCGCGGCGTCATTCTCGCGGCCGGGCTGGGTTCGGGCATGGCATTTCTCGACGGCACGGTCGTCAACGTCGCCCTCAAGCGTCTCGGCGAGGATCTGGGCGCCAGCCTCGCCGAGCTGCAGTGGATCACCAACGGCTACCTGCTCTCGCTGGCCAGCCTGATCCTCCTCGGTGGCTCACTCGGCGACCGGTTCGGTCGTCGCCGGGTGTTCATCATCGGCACCGCCTGGTTCGCCGCCGCCTCGCTCCTGTGCGGGCTGGCCCCGAACCCCGAGACCCTGATCGTCGCGCGGGTGCTGCAGGGCATCGGTGGCGCGCTGCTCACGCCCGGCAGCCTGGCGATGATCCAGGGCGCCTTCGTCGCCTCCGACCGGCCGAAGGCGATCGGTGCCTGGACCGCACTCGGCAGTGTGGCCGCAGCGATCGGCCCGTTCGTCGGAGGCGGGCTGGTCGACTACGCCAGCTGGCGCTGGATCTTCCTGATCAACCTGCCGCTCGCTGCGGCCACCATCTACTTCGCCGTGCGGCACGTCCCGGAGAGCCGCGACCCGCACGCCTCCCGACACTTCGACGTCACCGGTGCCGGGCTCGCCACGCTCGCGCTGGGCGGCGCGACCTACGCGCTCATCCAGTGGGGCGACCGGCTGGCGCCGTACGCCGCCGTGGTGGCCGTGCTCGCCGGCGTCGGCTTCGTGATGGCGGAGAAGCGCGAGTCGGAACCGATGCTGCGGCTCGGCATGTTCGCGGACCGGACGTTCAGCGCCGCCAACGCGATGACCCTGCTG
Organism: uncultured Actinomycetota bacterium; assembly: GCA_963827185.1. Classification (GTDB taxonomy): domain Bacteria; phylum Actinomycetota; class Actinomycetes; order Propionibacteriales; family Nocardioidaceae; genus Nocardioides. The sequence continues at coordinate 287,169 of CAWGZQ010000006.1, read as the reverse complement.
GTGTACGCCGCGCTCGGTGCCTCGCTGTGGTTCGTCACCCTGCAGCTGCAGACGGTCAGCGGCTGGACCGCTCTGCAGGCGGGCCTCTCCAGCTTCCCGATCACGATCTGCATGATCTTCCTGGCCGCGAAGGGCGGGGAGATCGGGGCCCGGATCGGACCGCGGATCCCGATGACGGTCGGCCCGATCGTGATGGCGGCGAGCTGCCTGCTGCTGCTGTCGATCGGCGAGGACGTGAACGTCCTGACCGACGTACTCCCCGGCATGACGCTGTTCGGTCTCGGGCTGGCACTGATGGTCGCTCCGCTGACCGCCACCGTGCTGGCGGCGGCGCCCGATGAGCACGCCGGGATCGCCAGCGGGGTCAACAACGCCCTGGCCCGCGCCGGGTCGCTGCTCGCGGTCGCCGCGCTCCCGGTCGCGGTCGGGCTCGGTGGCGAGGACTACGCCGAGGCGGCGGTGTTCGACGACGGGTACCGGCTGGCGATGATCGCCTGCGCCGTGCTGCTCACCCTCGGCGGCGTCGTGTCCTGGCTGACCATCCGCAAGCACGTGCTGGAGGACCCTGCCCCGGTCTGACGGACTACCCTGGCAGCCGGGGACGGAGGGATTCATGCGGGTCAGGCGTGCCGTGCTGGCGCTGGGGTGTGCGGCCCTGGTCGCGCTGGTGCCGGCCTGCGGGAGCTCGCCGGAGCGGGAACCGGACGCCGCGTCGAGCGCCCCGCCCACCTCGTCATCGTCCGCCACCGAGCCCGGTCCGGAACCGACCGCGCCGGTCGCCGATCCCGGCCACGCGGTCGACCCACCCGGTCCCCTGCAGACCCCGCTCGAGAACGCCGACATGCTGATCGTCGACCAGGACGACGCCGTCGGCGACCACCTCGCTCGCCGGGTGAAGGCGGTCAAGGGGGTCACCGAGGTGACCGAGCTGGGCATCGTGCAGGTCTCGATCGAGAACAAGATCTACAACGTCGCGGTGGTCGACCCCGGGTCGTATCGCCGGTTCACCGCCTACAACAGCGCCATCCTCCAGGACCAGTGGGACCGGGTGGCCGGTGGTGAGGTCGCCATCGACGACGACCTCGAGGGCCGGCTACCCATCGACGACGAGGGCTACCTCCGGCTGGGGTCGGCCGAGACGGACCCGCGTGTTCGCGTCGGTGCCTACGCGCCGCAGATCCCCACCGTCGACCTGGTGGTCAACGCGGCCTGGGGTGAGGAGCTCGGGGTCACCGAGCCCAACGCGCTGCTGATCTCGGCGCGCGACAGCACCCCGGAGGCGCTCAGCAAGCCGATCCGGCAGGTGACCGGCGGCCTGGCTGCGCAGAACCTCGACATTGCCAGCCAGCTCGGCCTCGACCCGGACGTCTTCCAGAGCGCCGTGTTCGCCGGGACCCTTGCCGATGCGATCGGCGTCTACCGCTACAACGTGCTCGGCGGTGGCCGGATCGCGCCGGAGTCCGCCTGGGTGCGCGACCACATCGTCACCGAGGTGGTGCCGATCCTGGGCGCGGTCACCTGCAACCGGGCGATCTTCCCGCAGCTCAAGGCGGCGCTCGGCGAGATCGTGACCCGAGGCCTGGCCCGCGAGATCCACCCCGGTGAGTACGCCGGCTGCTACTACCCGCGGTTCATCGCCGGTAGCACCACGCTGTCGAACCACGCGTTCGGACTCGCCCTCGACATCAACACTCCCGGCAACCAGCGCGGCACCGTCGGTCAGATCAACCGCGAGGTGGTGGCGGTCTTCAAGCAGTGGGGCTTCGGGTGGGGCGGCGACTGGCGCTACACCGACCCGATGCACTTCGAGCTGCGCGAGATCCGGCACCCGGGGTGACGGCTCCGGGTCAGTAGCATCCGGCCATGCGCGCAGTGCAGGTGGTGACCCCGACCGGCCCGGCCGACCTCGAGATCCGTGAGGTCGAGGAGCCGACGCCCGGCCCCGACGACGTACTCATCGAGGTGCACCGGGTCGGCATCTCCTTCCCCGACCTCCTGCTCAGCCGTGGGGAGTACCAGCTCAAGCCCGACCCACCGTTCTCGCTCGGCGTCGACGTGGCGGGCACGGTGCTCAGCGGAGCGGGATTCGCCGAGGGGGACCGCGTCGCCGCGGTCTTCGCGTACGGCGGCGCGCAGGAGCGCGCCGCGATCCCGGGGATGTTCACGTTCGCGCTTCCCGACTCGATGTCGTACGACGAGGGCGCGGCGCTGCCGATGAACTACCTCACCGCCCAGTTCGCCCTCGCCGAGCGCGGCCACCTGCAGTCGGGTGAGACGGTCCTCGTGCACGGCGCCGCCGGCGGCGTCGGGACGGCCACCATCCAGGTAGCTCGGGGAATGGGCGCACGCACGATCGCGGTCGTCAGCTCCGAGGAGAAGGCCGAGGTCGCCCGGAGCGCCGGCGCCGATGAGGCGGTGCTGCTCGACGGCTTCCGCGACGCCGTGCAGGAGCTGACCCAGGGCCAGGGGGTCGACATCGTGCTGGACGTCGTCGGTGGTGAGGCGTTCACCGACTCGCTCCGCTCGCTCTCGACCCAGGGCCGGCTGCTGGTGGTGGGCTTCGCCGGCGGCCAGGGGATCCCCGAGGTGAAGGTCAACCGGCTGCTGCTCAACAACATCGACGTCCGCGGCGTCGGGTGGGGGGCGTTCGCGATGATGCGGCCGGGCTACATGCAGGAGCAGTGGCAGGCCCTGCTGCCGATGATCGAGAGCGGCGCGGTGAAGCCGCCGGTCGGCCGGGTCTACGAGCTGGCGGAGTTCGGCCAGGCGCTGATCGACATGGACGAGCGGCGGACGCTGGGGAAGTCGGTCGTCCGGGTGCGTGACTGAGGCGCGGGATTTCGCGCCCTTCCCAGCCAGCGTTGTCCGTCCCGAATAGGGTCGTGGCTGTGAGCATTCTCGACGACGCCCTCGAGGGCATGGACCCCGACATCCGGCCGCAGGACGATCTGTTCGGCCACGTCAACGGCCGGTGGCTCGAGACCGTGGAGATCCCTTCCGACCGGTCCAGCTGGGGACCTTTCGTGCAGCTGGCCGACACCGCCGAGGAGCAGGTCCGCCGGATCATCGAAGACCTCGCCGTGCGCAGCAATCCCGGCGCCACGAGCGAGGACGAGGACGACCGCAAGATCGGCGACCTCTACGCGTCGTTCATGGACACCGCGCGGATCGACAAGCTCGGCACCCGCCCGCTGCGGCCGCTCACCACCGCGGTGGCGGCGCTCCGCGACGTACGAGACCTGGCCGCGTTCCTCGGCGAGTTCGAGCGGATCGGTGGGCACGGCCTGTTCGGCTCCTACGTCGACACCGACGACCGTCAGTCCGATCGCTACCTGTTCCACATCACCCAGGGTGGGCTCGGCCTGCCGGACGAGTCCTACTACCGGGACGACAAGTTCGCCGAGGTTCGTGACAGGTACGTCGACTACCTCACCCGGCTGCTCGAACTCGGCGGCCACGAGCACCCCGGGAAGGCCGCGGCGTCGATCCTGGCGCTCGACACCAAGGTGGCGAAGGGCCACTGGGAGCGCGCGGACACCCGGGACGTGCAGAAGACCTACAACCTGCTCACGGCCGGGGAGCTCGCGGAGCTCTGCCCGGCCTTCGACTGGGCCGCCTACGTCACCAACCTCGGCGGCACCGACGAGACCATCGTCGAGGTGTGCGTCCGGCAGCCGTCCTACCTCGCGCACCTGTCGAAGGTGCTCGAGGAGACCCCGATCGAGGAGTGGCGCGACTGGCTGACCAGCCACGTGCTGCGAGCGGCGGCGCCGTACCTCACCGATGAGTTCGTGGAGGCCAACTTCGACTTCTACGGGCGCACCCTCAACGGGACGCCCGAGCTGCGGGCCCGGTGGAAGCGGGGGGTGTCCTTGGTCGAGGGCGCGCTCGGTGAGGCGGTCGGCAAGGAGTACGTCTCCCGGCACTTCCCGCCGACCTCGAAGGCGCAGATGGACGACCTGGTCGCCAATCTGCTGGCCGCCTACCGCGAGTCGATCTCGCAGCTCGACTGGATGACCGAGGAGACCAAGCAGCGGGCCTACGAGAAGCTCGACACGTTCCGCCCCAAGATCGGCTACCCCGAGAAGTTCCGCGACTACTCCTCGTTGCGGATCGACAAGGCCGACCTGATGGGCAATGTGGCCGCCGCCTCGCGGTTCGAGACCGACCGCCAGCTCAACAAGATCGGTGCGCCGGTCGACCGCGACGAGTGGTTCATGTTGCCGCAGACCGTCAACGCCTACTACAACCCCGGTACCAACGAGATCTGCTTCCCGGCCGGGATCCTGCAGAAGCCGTTCTTCTCACCCGACGCGGACCCCGCCGAGAACTACGGCGGCATCGGCGCGGTGATCGGCCACGAGATCGGCCATGGTTTCGACGACCAGGGCGCGCAGTACGACGGCACCGGCACCCTCAACGACTGGTGGACCGCCGACGACAAGGCGGCGTTCGAGGTGAAGTCGAAGACCCTGATCGAGCAGTACGACGGCTTCTCGCCGCGCAACCTGCGCGGCGAGACGGTCAACGGCTCGCTCACCGTCGGCGAGAACATCGGTGACCTCGGCGGGCTCACCATCGGGCACCGCGCCTACGTGATCAGCCAGAACGGCAACGCCACCGTCGAGGGTCGGCGCCGGCTGTTCCTCAACTGGGGCTACATCTGGCGCACCAAGCGGCGTACCGAGCAGGAGCAGCAGTACCTCACCATCGACCCGCACAGCCCGCCGGAGTTCCGCGCCAACATCGTGCGCAACCTCGACGAGTTCCACGAGGTGTTCGGCACGGCCGAGGGCGATGGCCTGTGGCTCGCGCCAGAGCGGCGGGTCAGGATCTGGTGACCCGCCGCGCAGGATCGCGTCAGCTGACGCTCGCGCACAGCAGGGTGATCTTGATGTCTTGGGCGAAGGCCAGCGAGTTCTGCCCGAGCACCGTTCCGTTGAAGAGGCCCAATCGGGTCTGGACACCGGTGAAACTCGGTGATGAACTCCCCGCTGACGCTGATCGCCCGCTTGGAGTCCGGGCAGTTGGCGGTGACGTGACCGCTGGTGTTGGCGCCGACGCTTGCTGTGTTCGCGACCAGAGCAAGGCCGCTCAGCCCGGGGAGGCCCTGGGGGCCGGCGGGGCCGGCGGGACCGGTGGCGCCCGCGGGACCGGTCGCCCCGGCGGGACCCGCGGGACCGGTGGCCCCGGCGGGACCCGCGGGACCGGCCGGACCGGAGGGACCGGTGGACCCCTGCAGGGCCAGCCTGGCCGCCGTCGAGATGTCGAGCAGTTTCAGGGTGCCGTTCTTGATGTCACCGGACGTGACGGTGTTGTTCTTGATCTGCTTGCCGGTAATCATCCGGCCGGCGATGGCCCCACCACTGGCCGAGAGAAGGAGGGCCGCTACGGCGATAGCTATCACGGGGAGGGAGCGGGCAATGGGTTTCATAAACCGACGCTAGGGCTGGCGGTTCGCGCCCGCAGGACCCATCCGGGCCATTGACACCTGGGGTCGGAGGAGGGGGTCGGAGGAGGGGGTCGGGGAGGGGCGGAGTAGCGACGTGGCGTGGGCCACGTTCCCTGGTGCGGATATGGCTCGCCCCCGCCTGAGTCGGGACGCTGCTTGTGCGAACGTGACCACGGTGACATTGCGGGGTCGAAGAAGCCGGGTCAATACTCCGAAACGTCGGGAATCCGGCGTCAGCACCCTCGCTCCCTCCTCGAATCGAGAACGCCATGATGCGTCGCCTCCGCCTCCTGTTGCTCGCTCTGACCGCCACGATCGCTCTGGTCGCGTCGACCTTCGTTGTCGCCGCTCCCGCCAGCGCCGATCCCACCGGCTCCACGTGCATGGACCCCACGATCGAGGGCACCTTCGCCCGGTCCACCGTCACGAACTCGTACGGAATCCCGATCCAGGTGGTGAAGTTCAACGCGGTCGGGTACACCTCGGCCAACTGCCCCACGACGTTCACGAGCTACCGCTACAAGGCGGCGTTCACCTACAACGGGCACACGACGAGCGCGTACCACTCGAGCATCGAGCCCGTCTACGGCTACTCGCACGGTGGCTGGGGGCGCACGGGCACCCGCATCGAGTTCCCCGAGCAGACGCTCGCCTTCAACGGCTACAAGAGCGTCGACCTCGCGGTGACCTCCGGCTCCAAGTCGGTCTTCAGCTCGGTCTGGTGCCGTAGCAACGAAGAAACCTGGGACTACCACTTCGCCTGGCTGCCCGCGAACGTTCAGCCGTTCAACACCGCTACTGCCGATGGCGTGCCGCGCGGGAAGATCAACGCCTGCCCGTGACCGATGGCTACGTGGCGCCCGGCGGTCCGTCGCCGGGCGTCGCGTCGTTTTCGAGCCCCTCGAGGAACTCCCTGAGCTCGCCCTCGAACTGGGTGCCCCGCACCAGGGGCTCGGCGGCCGCAGCGTCCTTGACCGCGTCGTCCCTGTGGCCCAGCTGAAGATGGGCCATCGCACGCGTGTGCAGGATCGTCCCGGTCACCCCTGACAGTCCGTGCGCGCGCGCCAGCTCGAGTGCCCGCGAGGCCACCGCGACCGCCTCGCCTGCTCGGCCGGCCTCGATCAGCGCGTACGCCAGGTTGTTGCGGGTAGCGGCGCGGTTGAAGGAGTGCCGCATCCGGTCGCACTGCACGACCGCCTCCTGGGCGTAGCGCAGCTCGAGCTCCGGTCGCCCGGCGTCTCCGGCCACGGCGCCGAGGTTGAGCAGGCAAGCCATCACCTCCTCGGTCAGACCGTTGCGCCGGGCGAGCCTCAGCGCGTCTTCCAGGGTCTGGACCGCCTCGGCGTACCGCTGCTGCTGGGACCGGACCCAGCCGAGATTGCGCATGCCGTGCACGACCGCGGCGGTGTCACCGGCCGCCTCCAGCACGGGCAGCGCCCGGTTGAGCACTCCCTCGGCCGCGTCCGGTTCGGACCGTTGGATCAGGCAGTAGCTGCGCACCAGGTCCTGCCGAGCCTCGGCAGCGGGATCGTCACCCGGGAGGAGTGCCGCCAAGCTCTGGTCCACCGAGCCCAGCGCGGCCAGGGCAGCGGCCTTCTCCCAGCTGAGCCGGACCCGCAGTGGCGCTTCGATCTCTTGCACCATGACCTTGTCGGCCGTGGTCACGACCTCGTCGTAGCGGCCCAGCCTCCGCAAGCACCCGGCCAAGCCTCGGTAGGCGACCGCGCCCGCGCCGAGCGCGATCGCCTCACGGAAGTGCGACTCGGCCTCGTCGTAGCGCCCCAGGAGCTCCAGGAGCTCGCCGGTGGCGACCAGCCGCTCCGGCAGGTCGGCCCGGTACTCCTCGGCGACGTCGTCGGATCGTCGTAGTTCCAACTCGCGGTAGAGGTGGACCAGCGCCTCGTCCTGGGCACCCCGCGACAGCGCGGCCTCCGCCGCCTTTCCCAGGGCGGCTATCGCGCCCTCGGCGGCACCGGCGAGGTACAGGTGGCGGGCCAGGAAGTCGGGGAGCTCGCCGGCCGGCACCAGCGCTGAACCCACCTCGGAGGCAGCGAGGTGTAGCCGGCGACGACGAGCGCGGGTCGTGCGGAGGTACGCCGTGCTCTGCACCAGCGCGTGCACGAAGTCGACGTCCACCAGCAGCCCCTCCTCCCTCAGGCCGGCGAGCGCGGCCCGGACCTCGGAGCTCGGCTCGGCCAGGCGGGTCGAGAGGGCGACCACGAGCTCCTCCTCGATCGGCGCCCCGAGCACCGCTGCGATGGTGAGGGCACGCTCGAGTGCGGCCGGCAGCGCGTCGATCCGGGCGCCGATCAGCCCCTCCAGCGAGTCGGGCACCAGGTCCAGCGCGGTCGCCAGTCCGGTGGCGGCGGTGACCAGGACCCCTCCGTCGACGAGCGAGACCAGTCCGCGGTCGCGGATCGCGAACGCCAGCTCGCCCACGTACAGCGGGTTGCCGCCCGAGCGCCGGACCACCTCGTCGATCAGGTCATCGGGTGGGACGCCGCTGAGCAGGTCGGCGAGGAGCGCGGCCACGTCGGCCCGGTCGAGCGGGCCGAGCTCGAGCAGGTCGAGCTCCGCGCTGGCCGACACCTTCTCGCGGGAGGTGGCGATCAGCAGCACGTCGGCGTCGCCGACCTCGAACAAAACGTCGTCGAGCAGGTCGAGGGAGGGCTGGTCGGCCCAGTGCAGGTCCTCGAGCACGACGGTGCACGGCGCGGCCTCGCGCAGCAGGGCCGTGACGTCCTCCGCCACGACATCGCGGCGCACGGCCGGGGGAAGGGCCTCGAGTCGCTCGTCGAGGTTGCGGCCGGTGATGATCCGCAGTCCGTCGCTGGCCGGGCCATCCGCGACGTAGGACGCCAGTGCGCCGGCCCAAGGGCGATAGGAACGACTGCGTTCCTGTGGCGCGCACCCGCCCTCGTACCAGGCGCGGGCAGAACCCGCCCGGGCCTCCTGGAGCAGCCGGGACTTGCCGGTCCCCGCGTCCGCGACGATCGCGATGCCGCCCGATCCGGGCCGCTGCTCGATGGCGCTGAGCTTCGCGAGCTCGACCTGCCGGCCGTACACCCGGCTGCCGAGGAGCCCCCGTCGCTGGAGGTTGCGTTCGCGCGGCCCGAGCAGGAGATAGGCCGGCAGCGGCTCGGTGCGGCCCTTCACCTGGAGTGGGCCGATGTCGCGATAGTCGAAGCCGTCGGCGGTGAGCCGGTAGGTGGTCTCACCGACCACCAGTGCGCCCGGCGGGGCGTTCGACTGCAGCCGCTGCGCCATGTTCACGGAGTCGCCGAGGATGTTGTAGTCGGTCCGGATGTCCCCGGCGACCAGACGCGCCATGACAGCGCCGGTGTCGACGCCGATGCGCAGCGTCAGGTCCGCCGCTTCGCTGGGCGCCACCGCCAGCAGGGCCGGGAACTCCTCGAGCATCTCGTGCGCGCACTGCACGGCTCGCGTCGCGTCGTCCTCGTGGGCGACCGGAGCGCCGAAGTAGCACAGCAGCGCGTCCCCGGCGAACGCGCCGACGTGACCCTCGCCCCGCTTCACGATCCGCACCAACCCGGCCAGGATCGGATCCACCACCAGCGCCAGGGTCTCGGGGTCGAGTCGTCCCGCGAGCGTGGTGAAGCCCGAGAGGTCGGCGAACAGGGCGCTGACCAAGCGGCGCTCCTCGGGAAGCCGGCCACCGTGCTCGATCAGCTCCTCGCGAAGCTGCTCACCGACCAGCGCCCGCAGCACCTCGTCGACCTCACCGGTCCGGCGGGCCTCGGCGCCCCGTCGCCCACCGCAGTGCCCGCAGAACTGATGGGTGTCCGGGCAGGACGACCCACACGTCAGGCAAGACCACTGCACAACCGGAGCGTAGTGAAAAAGCTAGGGCCGGGGTCGGACCAGGCGACGCTCAACGACCGCGGCCAGGCCGAACAGGCCGACCATGAACGCCGCGATGCCGGCGCAGTTGAGTGCGACCACGGCGTACCCGTGCTCGGTGACGTCGATGAACGGGTAGGGATACCAGTCCACGCTGGCGCCACGGGTCACGGTGTAGCCGATCCAGATCAGCGGCAGCACGAGGAACGGCCCAAGGTCGGCGCGGCGGATCGGTCCGCGCGGCCCGGCGAACAGCCAGCCGACGGCGGCGGCCAGCGGGACCACCAGGTGCAGCAGCCGGTCGGCGAGCAGGTCCGCGCCGTCGAGGTCGAGCAGCGGCCTCAGCAGGAAGAAGTGCACCACTCCGCCGCCGAAGACGATCACCAGCCCGTTCAGGCGCAGGGTCCGGAACACCCGGCCGGATCGCTCGGGATTCACCGCCAGCAGGGCGGTGGTGACCGCGACCAGGACGTTGGACCAGATCGTCAGGTAGCTCGCGAACCGCACGAGCCGGGTGCCCAGGTCGGGGGGATCCAACTCGTCGAGAACCGCGTGTCCCTGGGCGACCAGCACCAGCTGGAGCACCACCGCGAACGTCGCCACGAGGGCCGTGAGGGCATGGACGGCGCGGGCTCGGCCTGATGGCATCCGGTCAATCTAGGCGGTGGGAGCCGGTTCGGGAGCCGATCGCTCCGCAGCGCCTGATCCGCTTGGGGCGCCGTGTAATGATGATTACATGATTACCCAGGAAGAACTGGAACGGGTCCGCGGTTGGTTCGCTGGGCGCCTGCCCCAGGACTGGGCGGCGGAGCCGCCCGAGGTGAGCGTGGACCGTGAGGAGATCACGGTCCGACTCCGCGTCGCCGATGTCGAGGCGGCCGGGTCCGACGTCGAGAAGGCCGAGGCGCGGGCCGGCCGGGCCGAGGGGTTTCGGACCGACACCCGCGAGCAGCGGATCGAGATCGCCCGGGAGGCCGAGCACCGCTTTCGGCGGAAGGTCTCGTGGGGGCTGAGCGTCGGGGAGCACCAGGAGCTGTGGACGCACGTCGCGGCGCCGGTGATGACCCGGCTGCGGCAACCCGAACGGCTGGCGCTGGACACCCTCGTCGACTCCGGGGTCGCCCGATCGCGATCGGATGCGCTCGCGTGGTGCGTGCGACTGGTCCGACAGCACGAAGAGGACTGGCTGGCCGAGCTCCGTGAGGCGATGAGCGCGGTGGGCGACGTCCGCAAGAAGGGGCCGGCGGCCTGAGCCTGTGCAGGGCCGGCGCGCGCGTCGGCCCTCGCTGGTAGACAGGCGGTCATGACCAGCGACCTCCGCTTGCGCGCCGAGGCGCACCTGCGCGCCCTGGTCGGCCGCGACGACGCAGAGCTTCGAGCCGACCAATGGGCCGCGATCGAGGCCCTCGCGGTGACCAAGCGGCGGGCGCTCGTCGTCCAGCGCACCGGTTGGGGCAAGTCGGCGGTCTACTTCGTGGCCACGCTGCTGCTGCGCGAGGCCGGGGCCGGGCCGACCGTGATCGTCTCACCGCTGCTCGCACTGATGCGCAACCAGATCGCGGCCGCCGAGCGGGCCGGCATCCGCGCGGTGACGATCAACTCCACCAACCTCGAGGACTGGGAGGAGACCCACCGGGCGATCGCGGCCGGCGAGATCGACGTCCTCCTGGTCAGCCCCGAGCGGCTCAACAACCCCGGGTTCCGCGACGAGGTGCTGCCCCGGCTCGCCGCCACCTGCGGGCTGCTGGTCGTCGACGAGGCGCACTGCATCTCCGACTGGGGCCACGACTTTCGGCCCGACTACCGCCGGATCCGCACCCTGCTCGACGACCTGCCCACCGGCATCCCGGTGCTGGCGACGACGGCGACGGCCAACGCGCGGGTCACCACCGACGTTGCCGAGCAGATGGGGAATGAGACGCTGGTTCTGCGCGGCTCGCTGGACCGGGAGTCGCTGCAGCTCGGCGTCGTCCGGCTGTCCACCGCCGAGCAGCGGCTGGCCTGGCTCGCCGACCACCTGGCCGAGCAACCCGGATCCGGCATCGTCTACTGCCTCACGGTGGCCGCGACCCAGGAGGTCGCCGACTACCTGCGCTCCCGCGGCCACGACGTGGCGGCCTACTCCGGCCAGACCGACCCGACCGAGCGGCTCGAGCTGGAGGAGCTGCTCGCCGCCGGCAAGGTCAAGGCGCTGGTCGCGACCAGCGCGCTCGGCATGGGCTTCGACGCGACCCTCGGGTTCGTGGTCAACCTCGGCGCGCCCAGCTCGCCGGTGACCTACTACCAGCAGGTCGGCCGAGCCGGTCGAGGGCTCGCGCCCGACCAGAGCGCGAGCGTCGTCCTCCTACCGGCGATCGAGGACCGCGACATCTGGGCCTACTTCGCCTCGGTGGGATTCCCGCGCGAGGAGCTGGTCCGGCAGACCCTCGATGCGCTCGTCGACGCCGGCCGGCCGATGAGCACCGCGGCACTGGAGACCCGGGTCGAGCTCAACCGCACCCGGCTCGAGACCCTGCTCAAGGTGCTCGACGTCGACGGTGCCGTCCGCCGCGTCCGCGGCGGGTGGGAGGCGACCGGCCGCGAGTGGGCCTACGACGAGGAGCGCTACCGCCGGGTCGCCGAGGCCCGCGAGCGCGAGCAGCAGGCGATGCTCGACTACCTCGCCACCGACGCCTGCCGGATGCGGTTCCTGCGCGAGCAGCTCGACGACCCGGGTGCCGAGGACTGCGGCCGCTGCGACAACTGCGGCGGGATCGCGCTGTCGAGTGAGATCTCGGCCGCGGCGATCGAGGAGGCTCAGGTCCGGCTCGCTCGACCGGGGGTGGTGGTGGAGCCGCGCAAGATGTGGCCGACCGGCCTGGCCGCGATGGGGCTCGAGCTCAAGGGCCGGATCAGCGGAGCCGAGGAGGGCCGAGCCGATCGCCCGGCTCACCGACCTCGGCCACGGCAACGCACTGCGCGACCTGTTCCGCGAGGGGACTCCCGATGGCCCGGTCCCGGTCGCGCTGGCCCGGGCGATGGTCGAGGTGCTCGGCGACTGGCGGCCGGAGGTCGACGGGGTGGTGGTGGTGGAGTCCGAGCGGCGCGGGACGCTGGTCGACGACCTGGCGGCCGGGCTGGCCCGCTACCTGCAGGTGCCCGAGCTCGGCCGGTTCGCGATCGCCGACCCCGAGATCCCGCCGGGCAAGGGCGCGATCAACTCGGCCCACCGGATCGCGGCGGTCGAGCGCCGGTTCGCGCTGCGGGCCGACGACCTCACCGGTCGCCGCGTCCTGCTGGTCGACGACCTGGTGGTGACCGGCTGGACGCTCACCCTGGCCGCCACCCAGCTCCGCGCGGCGGGCGCGGCGAGCGTGCTGCCCGTGGTGCTGGCCACCACTTCCTGAGCACTTCCTGACCTCTTCCTGACCGCTTCGGGCCGGCGCACGTCGGGCGCAGCCCCTCTCGACGGGCAGATAGAACACGTTCTAATCTGGCCGGCATGAGTGCCCCCTTGCGCGTGATCCAGTGGACGACCGGCAACATCGGCCGGCGGTCGCTGCACGCGATCCTCGGGCGCGACGACCTGGAGCTGGTCGGCGTCTACGCGCACGGCAGGACAAGGTCGGCCAGGACGCGGCAGTGCTCGGCGACTGGCCCGAGCCCACCGGCGTACTCGCCACCGACGACGTCGATGCGTTGGTCGCGCTGCGGCCGGACGCCGTGCTGCTACAACCCGCTGTGGCCGAACATCGACCAGCTCGTGACCCTGCTCGAGAGCGGCATCAACGTGTGCACCAGCGCGGCCTGGATCACCGGCGGCAAGCAGACGCAGGAGGACCTCGCCCGGATCGAGAAGGCCTGCGAGCAGGGTGAGTCGACGATCTTCGGCAGCGGCGCGCACCCCGGGATGACCAACCTGGTCGCGATGGTGCTGAGCGGATCCTGCGAGCGCGTCGACGAGATCCGGATCACCGAGTCGGTGGACTGCTCGACGTACGAGTCGGCCGGCACCCAGCGCGCGATGGGGTTCGCCCAGGACCCGAACACACCCGGCCTGGCCGAGTCGGTACGACGCGAGAGCGAGGTGTTCGCCGAGTCGGCCGCGATGATGGCCGACGCCATCGGCGTACGGCTCGACCGGATGACCTTCGACGTGACGTTCACCGAGGCGACGGGCGACAGCGACCTCGGGTTCATGACGATCCCGGCCGGCACGATCGGCGGCGTGATGGGCTACCACCGCGGCTGGGTCGGCGATCGCAACGTGGTCAGCGTCGGTTTCAACTGGACGATGGGGAGCCACGTCGTACCGCCCAAGCCGCTCGCGCACGGCCACGTCATCCAGGTCTTCGGGCTGCCCGAACATGCGCACCGTGATCCACTGCCTGCCACCGGAGGACTGGACCGAGGAGGGCTTCATGGGCCTCGGCATGATCTACACCGCGATGCCGGTCACCAACGCCGTACCCGCCGTGGTCGCGGCCGCGCCCGGCATCGTCACCCTCAAGGACCTCCCGCCGATCACCGGCCGCGCATCGCGATAGTCCGCCGCGTACGGCACCCTTTCTCGATCCCGAAGGGGTGCCTAGGAAGGCGGACTACCCCAAGACCTATCCCCAGACGGGAACCTCGTGTCGGCGCCGGGCGTTAGGTTCTGAGTCCCGCACCTCCGGCCCCCGAGGTCTGCCCTTGAGCTTCGTGCCCGTCACCGGACCGGCGACCTTCCGGGCCGCCGACCCGCCCCGCGACAGCGTGGTGGAGTTCAGCGACGATCGGCGCACGATCACGCTGCCGATCCGGGCCGCGCTGCCGGTGCTCACCAAGGCGCACCCGCGCGACGACCTGCACCCGTCGGTCGGGCTGCTCTCCGGTGCCGCGCTGCTGGGGCTGCGTCTGGTCGCGGCCGGCCGGTTGCTACCCCACGAGGAGCTGACCTCCTGGCGGATCGCCCCGCTCGACGCCGGCGACACCGATCGGGTCAGCCAACTCGCGGCGGCCCGCGGGCCCGACGACCCCGCGGCGGCCGAGGCCCTGGTGCGGCAGGTGCTCGACGCGATCGCCGACGCGATGCCGCGCTCCACCCCGCTGACCCGTCGCAAAGTTCGCGACGGGTCGGCCGACTTCGGGGCGCGGCTGGAGCAGCGGCTCGCTCGGCAGCGTGGGCCGCGCGACGCGGATCTCCCTCAGCTGGTCCGGATCTCGCTGCGGGTCGAGGCCGACGAGGAGGAGCTGGTCGCCGGCGCCGTACGCCTCGTGCTGCAGGTGCACGACGAACGCGATCCGCTGCATCTGTGCGACGCGGCCGAGCTCTTCACCGGCACCGACCACGGCTTCGGGTCCCGAGCGCGCACCCACGCGAGCATCGCGCTGCGGGCCGCGGCCGATGCGTGGCCGGTGCTCGACCGGCTGCTGGGCCTGCGGGTGCCCGACGAGATCACCCTCGACACCGACGAGCTGGTCAGCCTGCTCGAGCACGGTGTCGGCGCGCTCGCCGATCGCGGCGTCGACGTGCTCTGGCCGCGCAGTCTGGGTCGTGACCTGACGGCGGCGGCGGTCCTCGATCGGCGCGAGCCCACGGGCCCGCGCGAGGAGCCGCTGCACGAGGGGCTGTTCGGTGCCGACGCGATGTTCAGCTTCAACTGGCAGCTCGCCCTGCACGGCGACCCCCTCACCCAGGAGGAGATGGACCGCCTGGCTTCGGCGGCGGGCCCGATCCTCAAGCTGCGCGGCAGTTGGACGGTCGTCGATCCGGCGCTGGCCCGCAAGGCCCGCAAGCGGCTGGTGCGCACGGTCAAGCCCGCCGAGGCGATCGCGTCCGCGCTCACCGGCAGCGTCCAGGTCGCCGACGTCGATCACGAGGTGCACGTCGGGGCCTCGTTGCTGCGGATGCGCGAGATGGTGCTCGCCGCGCCGACGCGGGAGCCGATCCCGCAGCCGCCGGGCCTGGCCGCCACCCTGCGCGACTACCAACGCCACGGACTGACCTGGCTGGCCGACCTGACCTCGCTCGGTCTCGGTGCGTGCCTGGCCGACGACATGGGCCTCGGCAAGACGGTCACACTGATCGCGCTGCACCTCCACCGCGGCGGCGGACCGACGCTCGTCGTCTGTCCGGCCAGCCTGCTGGGCAACTGGGAGGCCGAGATCGCCCGGTTCGCCCCGGGCGTTCCGGTACGCCGCCACCACGGCAGCCGCCGCGACCTCGAGGACGTCGAGGGGTTCGTGCTGACGACGTACGGCACGATGCGCGTGGATCACGCCGCGCTCGGCGAGGTGGCGTGGGACCTGGTGGTCGCCGACGAGGCCCAACACGTCAAGAACGCGCGGTCCTCCACGGCCAGGGCCCTGCGCACCATCCCCGCACGCGCCCGGGTCGCGCTCACCGGCACGCCGGTGGAGAACAACCTCACCGAGCTGTGGGCGATTCTCGACTGGGCGACGCCCGGCCTGCTGGGCAGCCGCAACGCGTTCCGCAAGGTGTGGGCCGCGCCGATCGAGTCCGGCCACGAGCCGACCAAGGCCCGGCAGTTCGCCGACCTGGTCGGCCCGTTCCTGCTGCGCCGCCGCAAGGCCGATCCGGGGATCGCCCCGGAGTTGCCGTCGAAGACCGAGACCGACCATCCGCTCGGGCTCACCGTCGAGCAGGTCACCCTTTACGAGGCGTTCGTCCGCGACACCATGGAGCGGATCGAGCGGGCCGACGACGAGACCCGGCGCGGTCTGGTGCTCGCGCTGTTGACCGGCCTCAAGCAGATCTGCAACCACCCCGCGCAGTTCCTCAAGCAGTCCGGCGCGGTCCGGCTGACCGGCCGGTCCGAGAAGCTCGACCTGCTCGACGAGCTGATCGGCACCGTGCTCGCCGAAGGTGGCGCCGTACTGGTCTTCACGCAGTACGTCGCGATGGCCCGGCTCCTCGAGGCGCACCTCAGCAAACAGGGCGTCCCGCACCAGTTCCTGCACGGAGGGACCCCGGTGCGCGAGCGGGAGGCGATGGTGGCGCGGTTCCAGGCCGACGAGGTGCCGGTCTTCCTGCTCTCGCTCAAGGCCGGCGGCACCGGACTCAACCTGACCCGCGCCGACCACGTCATCCATGTGGACCGCTGGTGGAACCCCGCGGTCGAGGAGCAGGCCACCGACCGGGCCTACCGGATCGGGCAGACCCAGCCGGTGCAGGTGCACCGCCTGGTGACCCGGGGGACCATCGAGGAGCGGATCGCCGAGGTGCTGACCCGCAAGAAGGCGCTGGCCGACTCGGTGCTCGGCCGCGGCGACGCCGCGCTTACCGAGCTCAGCAACGAGGAGCTGCGCGACCTGGTCACCCTGCGCCGGGAACGACACGAGCCGTGACCCCTGCGGTCGTGCACCCGCGATTCCCCGCGCGGCGCGCGGGCCGCCGGGCCTCGACCTGGTGGGCCCGGGCCTGGGTGCGCGCGGTCGAGGAGTCGGCCTACGGCGAGCACGAGCAGCGCGCCGCTCGGGCGCTCGCCCGGGCCGGTGCGGTCGGCGGGATCACCGTCGACGTGGGCTCGGCGTTCGCGTCGGTGGAGGACGACCAAGGATTGTCCACGGCGCGGGTGGAGCTGCCCGTCCTGGAGGAGGCCGGGCTGGCGACCCTGGTGGAGGTGGTCGCGGCCGAGGCGGGCCGGGCCCCCGCGCTGCTGGCCGGCGAGCTGCCGTACCCGATGGTCGAGCACGCGGACGAGGCCGGGGTCGAGCTGTTGCCGTTCGGCGGCGAGCTCGAGGCGACCTGCACCTGCGACGCCTGGCTCGACCCGTGCGCCCACGCGCTCGCGTCGATGAGCCAGGTCACCTGGCTGCTCGAGCGGGACCCGCTGGTGCTGCTGCACCTGCGCGGGCTTCCCCGCGAGGAACTGCTGGCCCGGCTGCACGCCCGGAGCGGATCCGCGGAGCCCGAGGACGCCGACGACGCCGACCTCGACATCGCCGTCGACGCCGCCGCGCGGGCCGCGCGGGTGCTGGATCTGCTCGAGGACCCGGAGGCCCGGATCGACCACCTGTTCTGAGCTGTGGCGCAGGGCGGTGCTGAGGAGCATCATCGAGCCGTGGACCAGTACGAGGAGTTCGTTGCCTGGGTGCAGTCGGTTCTCAAGGCCGCAGAGATCGCCCTCCACGACGGTGACGCCGGGCCACGCCGGGCTATCTGGTCACGGAACGACCCGGTGACCGTGCTGGGCGCGTGGCAGAACGCACGCGGACAGGAAGCGCTCGACGACCTGTTCGCCCATCTCGCCGAGAGTCTCTCGGAGTGCACTTCCTACGAGTTCGAGCTCCTCGACGCCGAGGTGCGCGGAGACACCGCCTACACGGTGGGCCTCGAGCACACCTCCGCGTCGGTGAACGGCGAGCCGCGTACCTACACCCTGCGGGTGACGCAGATCTACCGACGTGAGGACGGCGTGTGGAAGGTGGCGCACCGGCACGGGAGCGCACCGCCGCAGTAGGCGGCTCAGCTTCAACTCCATCAGCTCGCCGGCTCATCGAGCCAGTGCCGCACCCAACGCGCGCAGGGCCATCTCGGTCAGCATCCGGCGCATCTCCTCGTCGGGCAGCCGGCCGCTGTGTGGGGTGGAGTTGATCAGCCCGAACACCGCGTGCGCCCGGGCCCGAGCCGCCCCGAGGGTGAGGTCCGGGGTGAGCGCGCGCAGCTCGGCGGCCCAGAGGTCGACGTAGGCGCGCTGCAGGGCGCGCACCCGCTCGCGAGCCTCGACCGGCAGCGACTCCCAGTCGCGGTCCTGCACCACGATCAGCGGCCGGTGGATCAGCGCGAAGTCGACGTGCCAGTCGACCAGGCCACGCAGACCCTCGCCGGCCGCCACCCGTTGGCGGCCGACGTCGAGCAGTCGCTCGCTGATCGAGACCAGCATCTCGGCGAGCATCGCGTCCTTGGAGGCGAAGTGCTTGTAGAGCGCCGGCCCGGAGATCCCGCAGGCGGCGCCGAGGTCGGCCACCGACACCCCGTGGAAGCCGCGGGCCGCGAACAGCTCGGCCGCGGTGGCCAGGATCTGCTCGCGCCGGGTGGGCGCGACCGGGGAGGTGCTCACGCCCTCAGGTTAGCGGTCGTTAACGTCCTTCCCGCCCGTCCTCGGGGACGCCCCGCCGCCCCGAGCCGACTGTGATTGGGTGGGGGTGGAACGTCGAGCCGCCCTCCGCGAGACGACAGCCGCCGGTAGCGCGGATGGCCGATGATCCTTCCGCCGGCGGCGCTCGGCAGGAGGAATGTTGTGATTCGGGACTACCTCAAGGAACACACCAACCCGCCGGTGTTCGTGGGGTCCGCTGTCGTCACGGTCGCCTTCGTGCTCTGGGGCGTCATCTCCCCCGGCACCGTCGGGGACGTGGCCGGCGACATCAACACGTTCATCACCGACGACTTCGAGTGGCTCTACATCTTCGGGGCCTCGGCCTTCGTGGTCTTCGTGTTCTGGCTGATGCTCAGCCGGGCCGGCTCGGTGAAACTGGGCCCCAACGACTCGGAACCCGAGTACAGCAACCTCTCGTGGTTCGCGATGCTCTTCACCGCGGGGATGGGGATCGGGCTCGTCTACTACGCCGTGAGTGAGCCGATCCTGCACTTCCAGGGCCCGCCCACCGGTGACGGCGGGACCCCCGAGGCCGCGTCGAACGCGATGAACTACACCTTCTACCACTGGGGCCTGCACCCCTGGGCGATCTACATCGTCCTGGCCGTCGCGTTGGGCTACTTCTCCTTCCGCAGGGGCTTACCGCTCCGTCCCGCATCCGCGCTCTACGCCCTGCTCGGCGAGCGCATCTACGGCTGGCCGGGCGCGGTCGTCGACATCCTCGCGGTGTTCGGCACCCTCTTCGGCCTGGCCACCTCGCTCGGTCTCGGCGGCCAGCAGGTGGGCGCGGGCCTGGACACGCTGTTCGGCATCGAGAACACCACCACGCTCCAGGTCGTGATCATCCTGGCGATCACCTCGGTGGCCGTGGTCTCGGTGATGCTCGGCATCGACCGAGGCATCCGCAACCTCTCCCTGGTGAACCTGTGGCTCGCCTTCTCCTTGCTCGTCTTCGTGTTCGTCTTCGGTCCGACCAACGATCTGATCAATCTGCTCGCCGCCAACGTGGGCAACTACGTGCAGACGCTGCCGAGCCTCGGCTTCGAGACCTTCCCGAACGGCGGCGACCAGGCGCAGGCCTGGCAGGCCGGGTGGACCCTCTTCTACTGGGGCTGGTGGATCTCCTGGGCGCCGTTCGTCGGCATGTTCTTGGCCCGGATCTCCTACGGCCGGACGATCCGAAGCTTCGTCGCCGGTGCCCTGTTCGCTCCCGTGGGCGCCTCGATGGTGTGGCTGACCGTGTTCGGCGACTCGGCCCTGAGCACGCTGCTGGACGACCCTGACAACGCGCTCGCCTCCGCCGCGCCGGAGAACGCGATGTTCGAGCTGCTGGACCAGCTGCCGGTGGCCTCGTTCGTCGCCACCCTGGCGTCCCTGCTGGTCGTGGTCGTCGTGGTGCTCTTCTTCGCCACGTCCTCGGACTCCGGGTCCCTGGTGGTCGACATCCTCACCAACGGCGGCGACCCGCACCCGAAGTGGCAGCAGCGGCTGTTCTGGGCGGTGCTCGAGGGCGTCGTGGCCTCCGTGCTCCTGATCGCCGGCGCCGCGTCCGGCGAGAACGCGCTGTCCGCGCTGCAGACCGCGGCGATCGTCGCCGGCCTGCCGTTCTGCCTGGTGCTGATCCTGTTCATGGTCTCGTTGATCAAGGCGCTGCGCGAGGAGCAGATCGAGACGCCCAAGATCACCGAGCCGGCGCCGTTGGCGGGTCTGCGCGAGTACGCGCGGATGTCGGCTCCGCCGAGGTCGACGGCGGGGGACACACCCCCCGACGATGCGGGGCGAGAGCCGAACTCGTAGGGGTCACCCTGGACCCCCAGGTTAACGATCGCTAACCTGGGGGTCGTGACCCACGACCTCAGGGAACTCGTCGCCGACCTGCGCGAGCGGCTCGCCGCGGCCCGTCGCGGCGGCAGCGAGGCGGCCCGGACCAAGCACACCGATCGGGGCAAGCTGCTGGTCCGCGATCGGGTCGACCGGTTGCTCGACCCGGGCAGCCCGTTCCTCGAGCTGAGCCCACTCGCCGCCACCGGGATGTACGACGACGCCGTGCCC
The DNA here is from genome assembly GCA_963827185.1 of uncultured Actinomycetota bacterium. Taxonomy (GTDB): domain Bacteria; phylum Actinomycetota; class Actinomycetes; order Propionibacteriales; family Nocardioidaceae; genus Nocardioides. Next base: position 266,721 of record CAWGZQ010000006.1, on the reverse strand, counting down.
AGCGCTGGCGTGGTCACCGGCATCGGCCGGATCAGTGGCCGCGAGTGCGTCGTGGTGGCCAACGACGCGACGGTGAAGGGCGGCACCTACTACCCGATCACGGTCAAGAAGCACCTGCGCGCCCAAGCGGTCGCGGCCGACAACCGGTTGCCCTGCGTCTACCTCGTCGACTCCGGCGGCGCGTTCCTGCCGATGCAGGACGAGGTGTTCCCGGACCGCGAGCACTTCGGCCGGATCTTCTTCAACCAGGCCAACCTGTCGGCCCGCGGCATCCCGCAGATCGCCAGCGTCATGGGCTCCTGCACGGCCGGTGGGGCCTACGTTCCGGCGATGTCCGACGAGACCGTGATCGTCAAGGAGCAGGGCACGATCTTCCTCGGCGGCCCGCCGCTGGTGAAGGCGGCCACCGGCGAGGTGGTGACCGCGGAGGAGCTCGGCGGCGGCGACGTACACGCCCGGATCTCCGGCGTTGTCGACCACCTCGCCGACGACGACGCCCAGGCGCTCGACATCGTCCGCAGCATCGTCGCCACCTTCGAGCGACCGGCACCCCCGTCGCTGGAGCGGCTCGAGCCCGAGGATCCGCACGAAGCGCCCGACACGTTGTACGACGTGGTGCCTGCCGACACCCGGACGCCCTACGACGTCCGCGAGGTGATCCGCCGGGTCGTCGACGGTAGCCGGTTCCACGAGTTCAAGCGCCTCTACGGCGAGACCCTGGTGACCGGGTTCGCCCGGATCTGGGGCTACCCGGTCGGCATCGTCGCCAACAACGGGATCCTGTTCAGCGAGTCCGCACTCAAGGGCGCGCACTTCATCGAGCTGTGCAACCAGCGCGGGATTCCCCTGGTGTTCCTGCAGAACATCACCGGCTTCATGGTCGGCCGCGAGTACGAGAACCGCGGCATCGCCCGGGACGGCGCCAAGCTGGTCACCGCGGTCGCGTGCAGCGTGGTGCCGAAGTTCACGGTCGTGATCGGCGGCTCGTTCGGCGCCGGCAACTACGGCATGTGCGGCCGGGCCTACGACCCGCGCTTCCTGTGGATGTGGCCGAACGCCCGGATCTCGGTGATGGGCGGCGAGCAGGCCGCCGCCGTGCTCGCCGAGGTACGCCGACCGGACGACCCGACGCCGGTCGATGAGTTCAAGGACCGGATCCGCGCGCAGTACGACGCCCAGGGCTCGCCGTACTACTCGACGGCGCGGCTCTGGGACGACGGCGTGATCGACCCGGCCGACACCCGTCGGGTCCTCGGGATGGGGTTGGCCGCGGCCGCCAACGCCCCGATTCCCGAGCCCTCCTACGGCATCTTCCGGATGTGAGCGGCATGCACACACTGCTTGTTGCCAACCGAGGCGAGATCGCGCTCCGGGTCTTCCGCAGCGCCTCCGAGCTCGGCCTCACCACCGTCGCGATCCACACCGATCTCGACGCCGACGCGTTGCACGTTCGGGCCGCCGACCGCGCCGTCCGCGTGGAGAGCTACCTCGACATCGACGCGGTGGTGGCGGCCGCGAAGCAGGCCGGAGCCGATGCGATCCACCCCGGCTACGGCTTCCTGTCCGAACGCGCCGAGTTCGTCCGCGCGGTCGAGGCCGCCGGCATCACCTTCGTCGGCCCGTCCGCCGAGGTGATGGAAAAGATGGGTCGCAAGGACGCCGCCCGTGAGATCGCGGTCGCCGCCGGCGTACCCGTGGTGCCGCGGGGCGAGGACGCCGGCTACCCGGTGCTGGTGAAGGCCGCCGCCGGTGGTGGCGGCAAGGGGATGCGGATCGTCCGGTCCGCCGACGACTACGACGAGGCGGTCGCTGCCGCGAAGCGCGAGGCCGCCTCGGCGTTCGGCGACGACACCATCCTGGTCGAGAAGTACGTCGAGCGCGGCCGGCACATCGAGGTGCAGGTGCTCGGCGACAGCCACGGCAACGTGGTTCACCTGGGCACCCGCGACTGCTCGACCCAGCGCCGGCACCAGAAGGTGATCGAGGAGGCGCCGGCCCCGAACCTCGACCCCCATCTGCGGCAGCGCATGCACCAGGCGGCCGTCGACCTGGCCCGCGACGTCGGCTACGTCAGCGCCGGCACCGTGGAGTTCCTGCTCGACGCCGATCCCACAGGGACCGGCGAGTTCTACTTCCTGGAGATGAACACCCGGCTCCAGGTCGAGCACCCGGTCACCGAGCTGGTCTGCGGCGGCATCGACCTGGTCGCCCAGCAGCTCTGGATCGCCGACGGCGGCGAGCTCGGGTTCGGCGACTACGCGAGCGGACCGATGGGCCACGCGATCGAGGCGCGGGTCTACGCCGAGGACTCCTTCGGCGGCTTCCTGCCCCAGGCCGGCACCGCGTCCGTGGTCAGCTGGCCGGCCGACGCGCGGGTCGACCACGCGTTGGAGTCCGGCCAGACGGTCAGCACGGCGTACGACCCGATGCTGGGCAAGGTCGTGGTCCACGGCCCGGACCGCGAGTCCGCCCGCCGGGCGCTGGTCGCGGCCCTCGACGACACCGCGATCCTCGGGCTGACCACCAACGTCGGCTTCCTGCGCGCGCTCGCGGCGGGCGACGAGTTCCGGGACGCCACGATCGACACCGCCTGGCTCGACCACCACGACGTGCCCGCGCCCGATCCCGGCCCGGCCCGCGAGCTCGCCGCCTGGGAGGTCTTCTTCAGCGAACGCGAGGAGAGCGGACCGTTCGGCTCCGACGGGTTCCGGCTGGGCCTCGACCCGGCGCCGGTCGTGGTCGAGCTCGACGAGCCCGTCACCCTCGGGCCGCCGCCCGCACGGCGCGCGGTTGCTGTGGTCCGGCACGACCGGGTCGAGGTGGCTCATCACGGCCAGCGGTTCGTGTTCGACCGGCCCGACGTTTTCGGCGACCACGCGGTCGCCACCGGCGATGGCAGCATCACCGCGCCGATGCCCGGCACCGTCATCGACGTACGCGTCGAGGCCGGGGCGAGCGTCGCCGAGGGCGACGTGCTCGGGGTCCTCGAGGCGATGAAGATGGAGCTGGCCCTCAAGGCGCCGTTCGCCGGCATCGTCACCGAGGTCGCTGCCAGCACGGGCGACCGGGTAGCGCTCGGCGCCAGGCTGTTCGTCGTGGAGGAGCGAGAGTGAGCCTGCCCAGCAAGGTCACCGTCTACGAGGTCGGCGCCCGCGACGGCCTGCAGAACGAGTCTGCGCTGGTGCCCACCGACGTCAAGGCCGAGTTCGTACGCCGGCTGCTCGCCGCCGGGCTGCCGATCGTCGAGGCGACCAGCTTCGTGCACCCGAAGTGGGTGCCGCAGCTCGCCGACGCCGCCGAGCTGATGACCGAGCTGATCTCCGGGCTGGGCGCCGCGGGCCGCGACCTCCCGGTGCTGGTGCCCAACGAGCGCGGCCTGGATCGCGCGCTCGAGCTCGGCCTCCGGCACATCGCGATCTTCGGCTCGGCCACCGAGACGTTCGCCCGGAAGAACCTCAACCGTGGGCTCGAGGACCAGTTCGAGATGTTCGAGCCGACCGTGCGTCGGGCCCGCGAGGCCGGCCTCGACGTCCGCGCCTACGTCTCCATGTGCTTCGGCGACCCCTGGGAGGGCGCGGTGCCGATCGGCCAGGTGGTCGAGGTGGGCAAGCGGCTCTTCGACCTCGGCGCCAGCCAGCTCAGCATCGGCGACACGATCGGGGTCGGCACGCCGGGCCGCGTCACCGACCTGATCGAGGCCTTCGACGCCGCCAGCATGGACCGCGACCACCTGGCGATGCACTTCCACGACACCTACGGGCAGGCGCTCGCCAACACCTACTCGGCGCTCCAGGCCGGGATCACCACCTTCGACGCGAGCGCGGGCGGCCTCGGCGGCTGCCCCTACGCGAAGAGCGCCACCGGCAACCTCGCCACCGAGGACCTGGTCTGGATGCTCAACGGCCTCGGCATCGAGCACGGCGTCGACCTGGACCAGGTCGTGGCCACCAGCGTGTGGATGGCAGGACACCTCGGGCGGCCGAGCCCGTCGGCCGTCGTACGAGCTCTCGGACCGGGTGCGGCAGAATCGGCACCGTGAGCCGCCGCGTCTACCTGCACATCGGGGCCCCGAAGACGGGGACCACCTACCTCCAGGACCGGCTCGCGCTCAACGCCAAGACCCTGGCCGACCACGACGTCCACTTCCCGAGCAAGTCGCCGCTGGTCAGCCCCGGGCTCTTCCACTTCCGCGCCGCGCTCGACCTGCTCGACCAGGACTGGGGCGGCAAGCCCGGCCACGCCCGCGGCAGCTGGGATCAGCTGGCCCGGAAGGTACGCCGGCTCAACGGGACCGTCATCATCAGCCACGAGATCCTCGCCCCGGCCACCGCGGCGAAGGTGGCGAAGGCCAAGCAGGACCTGGCCGGTGCCGAGCTGCACATCGTCTACTCGGCCCGCGACCTGGCCCGGCAGCTGCCGGCGGCCTGGCAGGAGAGCATCAAGCAGGGCCGCAAGTGGAACTACCGCCGCTACCTCAACCGGGTCGAGAACCGCCGACCCTGGTTCGCACGCGCCTTCGACCTGCCCGCGGTGCTCGGTACCTGGAGCGCGGGGCTGGCGCCGGAGCAGGTCCACGTCGTCACGGTGCCGCACCAGCGGGGCGATCAGCTGTGGCGCCGGTTCTGTACGGCGTTCGGCATCGACCCGGCGTGGGCCCCGGAGGAGAGCACTCGGCACAACGCGTCGCTGGGGGTCGCCGAGACCCAGCTGATCCGTCAGCTCAACCGGCGGATGGACCGGGTCACCCGTCGGGAGACCAGCTTCGACGAGCTGATCCGCGGGATGCTCGCCCAGGACCGGCTGATCCAGAACCGGTCCGCCCCGTTGCTGCTACCGCCCCGGATGCACCCGTGGGCGCATGCCGAGGCCGACCGGTGGGTCGACTGGATCAAGGGCTCGGGCGTCGACGTGGTCGGCGAGCTGGACGACCTCTACCCCGCGCCGCCGGTGCCCGAGGACGAGTGGATCAACCCGGACCGGGTCAGCGCGAAGAAGCAGCTCGGAGCCGCCCTGGACGCCCTCTCCGCGATGACCCGTGAGGCCGCCCGCCGCCCCGACCCCGACGACGCGCTCGTCGCCCGGATCCGGCGTGCCACGCGGCGCGACTAGTGACTGACAGCGGAGCGGGCGAGCGCCGGGCCTGGGGGTGGGTCGCCGCGCTGCGGGCCGGGTCGACCATCCCGTGGCTGGACTTCACCGGGGCGGCGGACCGCGGCGATCGCTACCTGCCCGGCGCCCAACAGCTGGAGCTGCTCCGCCGGCTCAACCTCGCTGGCACCCCCGGTCCGGCCCTCGTCGAGCGGGTGCTGACCGCCAGCGCCCCCGGCCGGGGGCGGCCCGACCTCGAGCTCGTCGGCGCGGTCGACGGGTCCCGGTTCGGCCCGCGCCCGGTCGACCCGGCCGCGCTCCCGGATGCCGAGCTGACCCGGGTCGCGACCGGCCTGATCGCCGAGGACCTGGTGGTCGCCGGTCGGGTGGCCCGCGAGGACCGAGCGGGCGCCTCGCGCCCCCGGCCCTGGCGCCGCAGCTACCGGCTGGTCGGCGACCCGTGGCGCGCGGACCCGGCCCGCGCCGAGCTCGTTCGTCGGGGTCGGCCGCCGGGAGGCCGCCGGCCGACGATCCTGGTACTCGGCGCCGACTTCGGCACGATGCTGGCCGACGCCTGGACCGCACGCGCGTTCGCCGAGGGTGGCGCGCCCTGGCCCGATTGGCTGGGCGGTTTCGCTGCCCACGACCGGGTGCCGCCGCGCGCCGACCTGGTCGCCGGTGCCCGGACCTGGTCCGATCGGGTCGGCCGCGAGCGAGTGCAGATCGTGGTCGGCACCGAACGGCTGCCCGCCCTGGTGGGGGTACGCCGGCCGCTGCCGCACCCGCCGTCGTACGCCGCCGCCGCCGTCGATCTGGCCCGACGGGTCGCGGCCCCGCTCGGCCTGCTGGTGCTTCCCGAGCAGCGATCCCGACTGCTCCGGGAGACCCTGGGGCCGCGGTTGAGCGCGGCACCCGGAGGGCCGCTCGGCATCCCCGTGATGCACCAGGAGTGGGTCCGCTCCCGGGCCGCGCGGATGCGCGATGCGCTGCTTCGCGCTGGCTACGCTGTCCACGGCGACCCGGACGCGCTGGTCCCCGACGCGCTCGCCGAGGGATCCACCCCCGACGACGCGGAGGTGCTGTCGCTGGCGGTGCGCCTGCTGTTGGAGCACGGGGACCGACCGGAGGAGGTGGCGACATGAGCAGTCGAGTGCTGCTGCACGTGGGCACCCCCAAGACCGGCACGTCGTACCTCCAGGACGTGCTGTTCCGCAACCGCCGAGTGCTGGCCCAGGCCGGCGTCCGCTACCCCGCGGATCGCTTCGATGCCCACTTCCTGGCCGCCCTCGACCTGATGCGGATGCCCTGGGGCGGGCTGGAGACCGAGGCCATCGGCGCGTGGGACCGGTTGGCCGAGCAGGTCCGCGACCACCGGCACACCTCGATCATCAGCCACGAGATCCTGGCTACGGCGTCCCGGTCCCAGGTGGGCCGGGCGCTCACCTCGCTCGGCCACGACCACGGGACCGAGATCCACATCGTGCTGTCGGTGCGCGATCTCGTGCGGCAGATCCCGGCGGAGTGGCAGGAGAACGTCAAGCACCGCAGCGGCATCGGGTACCGGTCCTTCCTCGACCAGATCCGCGACCCCGAACGTTCGAGCCGGATCGCCAGCTGGTTCTGGGGCGTGCAGGAGATCCCCGAGATCCTCGATCGCTGGGGCCACGACCTGCCGGCGGACCGGATCCACCTGGTCACCGTGCCGCCGGCCGGCGGCGCCCCCGAGCTGCTGTGGAAGCGCTTCAGCCAGGTCTTCGGCCTCGACGGCCTCGACCTCGACCTCGAGCCCGACCGGGCGAACCCGTCCCTCGGCGCGCCCGAGACCGCGCTGATCCGGCGGATCAACCGGGCCGCCAACCGCGACCTCGCGCCCGCCGACTACCGGCCGCTGGTGCGTGAGCTGCTCGCTCACCAGACCCTGTCCCGGCGGCGTCAGTCACCGCGACTCGGGCTGCCGCCCGACGACTACCCCTGGGTCCGGGACCTTCAGCAGAGCTGGGTGGACGAGGTCGGCGCCCGGGGGTACGACGTGGTCGGTGACCTGGACGAGCTGATCGGTCCGGCTCCCACCGACTGGGCCGACCCCGACGAGCCATCCGAGAAGCAGGTCGCGGGCGCGGCGGTCGACGCGATCACCGCACTGCTGCTCGAGAACGCCCGGCTGCGACGCACCGAGGAGCGGTTGGCGGTCGAGGTCGCCGAGACCCGCGCGGACCTGGAGCGCTCGTACCTGCGACCGACCTACCGCTTCCGTGCCAAGGTCGTACGTCGCCTGCAGCGGGCGCGGCTGGGCCGGGGGATGCTGCGCGCCTACCGAGCGGCGCGCGGCAACAGCTCGCGGTCGACGTAGCGGCCGATCCGCCAGGTGATGTAGCCGTCGGCTCCGGCGCCGACGAGCCCCCCGACGACGGGCACCCGGCGGCCCACCGTGGTGGCCAGGCGCTTCCCGGCGACCCGCGAGATCAGGTCGGTGGCGACCTCGACGGAGATCGTCGCGTCGAGGGTGGGGTCGTGCTGGGGAGCGGTGGCCAGGGCCATCGGTGGGGCCGGCACCTTGCGCCGCTTGACCAGGGCGTTGACGGAATCCTCGCCGAGGATGCCGACCAGGATCGCGTTGCGCACCCGCGGGTCCTCGAGGTCGTAGCCGCGCAGGTGGGCGATGCCCGCGACCATCCGGCACTGGATCAGCGCCAGCCCGGTGATGTTGGCCGGGATCGTGAGCGCCGCGGTCACCAGGCCGCCGAGGTTGGTCACGAAGCCCTGCGCGCCGGCGTACCGGACGTGGTTCTCGATCACCTCACGCACCGCCTTGGCGACGTCACCGTGCTGCTCGGCGAGCTGCTTGTCGGCCGCCTGGGCGGCGGGCGGGAGCGGTCCGACGCCGTGGATGGCCCGGTCCAGCGCCTCGCGCACGAATCCCGCGGTGAGGCTGGGCGCGAGTCGGGTGACCCTCGGGGCCAGCTGTCGGCCCATCGTCTCCTTCACGCCCATGGTTCAACCTTAGGGGCTCAGCCTTGGGGCGATCTTGGCTACCGTCGGGGCGTGCCCACGGAGCCGCCGCCGACGCGCTGGACGTTCGGGGACCCCACGGCCTACGACCCGGAGGACGACCTGGTCGGCGTAGGCGCCGATCTCGAGCCGGGCACGATCCTGGAGGCCTACCGCCGCGGGCTGTTCCCGATGCCCGTCGGGGGACGGCGCAGCCCGATGGCCTGGTGGTCCCCGGTGTCGCGAGGCGTTCTGCGGCTCGATCGGCTGGTGGTCTCGCGTTCGCTACGGCGCTCGACGGCGCGCTTCCAGATCCGGATCGACACCAGCTTCGCGGAGGTGGTCGAGGCGTGCGCCGACCCGAAGCGCCCCGGCGCCTGGATCGACCCGCGGATCGCGGCGGCGTACCGCCGCCTGCACGACCTCGGCTGGGCGCACTCCGTGGAGACCTGGCAGGACGGTCGGCTCGTGGGCGGCCTGTACGGCGTGGCGCTCGGCGGGCTCTTCGCCGGCGAGTCGATGTTCCACCGGGTCACCGACGCCTCCAAGGTGGCGCTGGTCGGGCTGGTCGAGGCGCTGTCCGACGAGCGTGCGCAGAGCCGACTGATCGACGTGCAGTGGCTCACGCCGCACCTGATCAGCCTGGGCGCGGAGGCCCTCCCACGCCCTGATTATCTGCAGGAACTTCCCCGATTGTTCACGGTTCCGGAACCGATGGTGTTTGCGGACCGTCAACTGACGTGAATGAATGTCCGGCGGGTGGGCCCGATCTTCCGCCGCCCGAACCTCCCCGAAAGGAACCCCCTGATGAGCTCCCTCAAGCGATACGTCGGTGCCGGAAGCGCGGCGGCGCTGCTCGCCTTCTCCCTGACTGCCTGCGGCGGTGCCCCCACCGACGCCAGCAAGGAAGACTTCTGCGACGCCTACAACGGCCAGCTGGATGCCCTCTCCAAGATCGACCCGGAAGGTTCGCCCGAAGACCAGGCCGAGGCGCTGGTCGACGCGCTGAAGGACTACGCCGACGAACTGGAGAACGTCGGCACCCCCGACGGGATCCCGGACGACGCCCGTGACGGCTTCGAGGTCACGGTCGACGAGCTCGGTGGGCTGGACGCCGACGACGTGAAGAAGGCGCTCGAGGACGGCGACTCCGACTTCGCCGAGGTCAGCAAGGACGACGAGGAGAAGGCGGCCGCCTTCGACGAGTACGCCACCAAGGAGTGCGGCGCTCCCGAGCTGCCGACCGAGTGATCCCTCCGATCGCCTGATTTCCTAGCCAGCCGGGGCCGGCTGCTCCCTGTGGAGCGGCCGGCCCTCGCCTAGTATCAGCACGAATCCCTAGGAGACCTCATGTCGAACTACCCGCCGCCGCCGAACCAGGGGCCTCCGTCCGGTCCGCCGCCCTACGGCGGACCCCCGCAAGGTCCACCCGGCGGACCGCCGTCCTTCGGCGCTCCGGGTGGTCCCCCGCCCGGCCCTCCCGGGTACCCCGGCGCCCCGCCCCCGGGTGGTGGCGGCGGGATCAGCGGCAAGGTGATCGCGCTGATCGTGGCTGCGGTCGTGATTCTCGCCGGCGGCGGCGCTGCCGCCGCGGTGCTCCTTTCCGGTGACGACGGTGGCGGCAACGCCGACGACGCCCCGGCCAGCGCGAGCGCCGAAGACTTCTGCGACGGGCTGACCGCGTTCGACTCGGAGATCGACGATGACGCCGACCCGGAGGAGCAGGTCGAGAAGGCCCGCGAGCTCGCCGACAAGCTGGCCGACATCGGCACCCCCAAGGACATCTCCGACGACGCTCGTGAGGGCTTCGAGATCTACCTGAAGGCGATCAGCGAGATCGACGCCGAGGACGTCGAGGAGTTCGAGAACGTCGAAGGCGAGGATGAGCTGGCCGAGGTCCTGGGGCTCTCCGAGGACGAGGTCGCCAAGGTCGAGGCGTTCTTCGCCTACGTCGGACAGGCCTGCTTCGCCGTCCCGACCGACATCCCCACCGACTTCCCCACGGACATCCCGACCGAGCTCCCGACGGACTTCTCGATCCCGACCGACTTCTCGATCCCGACGGACTTCTCGTTCCCGACGGACTTCTCGATCCCGACGGACTTCCTGTCGGACTTCACCTTCCCGACGGAGTAGTCAGACCACGACGGGCGGCTGGCCGGTCTCGCTCACCAGGGCGCGGCCGGCCGCCTGCCACTCCAGCAGGCCGCCGTCGAGGTTGACCGCGTCGTACCCCTGCTGGCGGAGGAACTCCACGGCATGGGCCGAGCGGGCGCCGACCTTGCAGACCACCAGGGTCTGGGAGTCGCCGAGCTCCCCGAGTCGCGTGGGTAGCTCCATCAGCGGCACGTGCACCGATCCCTCGATGTGGCCATGGGTCCACTCGATCGGCTCGCGCACGTCGAGCACGGTCAGTCCGTCGGGCAGGGGATCCGGCACGCCGTTGATGGCGACGGTGGGGAGTTGCATCGGGTCCTCTCGGGGCTGGCTCTCGGGGCTGGGTCTCGGGCTGACGGTGGCTACTTGAGCAGCTTGCTCATCCGGCGGTCGGCCAGCGGCTTGCCGCCGGTCTGGCAGCCGGGGCAGTACTGCAGGCTCGAATCGGCGAACGAGACCTCGCGGACCGTGTCGCCGCACACCGGACACTGCTCACCGGTCCGACCGTGCACCGCGAGGTGGGACTTCTTCTCGCCCTTCAGCTCGCTCGCCGCGAGGCCGCGGGAGCGGGCGACGGCCTCGCCGAGGACGTCGCGGATCGCGGCGTAAAGCGTCGCAAGCTCGGCGTCATCGAGGCTGTTGGCGGGCTTGAAGGGCGACATCCGCGCGGCGTGCAGGAGTTCGTCGCTGTAGGCGTTGCCGATGCCGGCGATGGTGCCCTGGTGTCGCAGCACTCCCTTGATCTGCTTGCGGCCCTCGCGTTCGAGGATGCCCCGGAGCACGTCGACGGTGAACTCCTCGGTGAGTGGGTCGGGGCCCAGCCTGGCGATGCCGGGGACGTCGGCGGGGGAGCGGACGACGTACATCGCCAGCGACTTCTTGGTGCCGGCCTCGGTGATGTCGAGCCCGGACTGGTCATCGAGCACGACCCGCACCGCGAGGGTCGACTTGTTGCTCGGCCGCGGTGGGATCGCCGGCACCTCGTCGCGCCACCGGACCCAGCCCGCGCGAGCCAGATGGAGGATCAGGTGCAGTCCCGAGACCTGGAGGTCGAGGAACTTGCCGTGCCGGGTGACGTCGTCGACGAAGCTCCCCTCGAGGGCGCTCAGCGGGGGGTCGTAGGTCTTCAGCGCACTGAACGCGGCGATGTGCACCTTCGCGATGGCACGCCCGTCGAGCCGGCCCTTCAGGTCGAGGGCCAGCGCCTCCACCTCGGGCAGCTCCGGCACGGCACCGAGTCTAGTGAGAGCCACCCACCGAGGTCGCGAGGCCTGCACGCCCTGTACGCCGCGGCTCGGCGGGCGCAGAATGGGGTGGTGCCCCCGGTACGCCCGTTGTCCATGACGGGGTCGGTCTTCATCGACGACCGCGGCGGCGACCGCGCGCTCCGCGTCAGCTGGCACCCCGAGGCCGGAGTGGTGGTGCTGTCGCTGTGGCGAGACAACGTCTGCGCCGGCTCGTTCCGGCTCCCCGCCGACGAGATCCCGGCCCTCCTCGCCACGCTCGCCGCGAGCCTCGCCGGCCCCTCCTCGGCCGCCAAAGCGGGGTAGTCCGCCTTGTAGCGCACCCCTCGGGGGCGCAAGTGGGGTGCCGTACGCGGCGGAGTATCCCGACGGCGCGTCAATCTACGGAATCCGCTAGATACCCGGATACGGTGCGGGCATGGACCCGATCCGCAATCCGTACGCGCCCGGGGCGGGCCAGCGGCCACCGGAGCTGGCCGGCCGTGACCGGGAGCTCGAGCAGTTCGCGGTGACCCTGGAGCGGGTGGCGGCCGGACGGCCGGAACGAAGCATGGTGCTGTCCGGGTTGCGTGGGGTCGGCAAGACCGTGCTGCTCAACGCCCTGCGCGGTCAGGCGGTCACCCGGGCCTGGGGGACCGGCAAGGTCGAGGCGCGCCCGGACCGCGGCATCCGGATCCCGGTCGCCCAGGCGGTGCATGCGGCGGTCCGCGAGGTGTCCCACCGACATCGTGACCCCGACCAGGTCGACCGGGTGGCCGGCGTCCTCAAGTCCTTCGCCCTCCGCACGCAACAGAGTGACCGCAAGGCGATGCGCTGGTCGCCGCCGGTCGACGCCGTCGCCATCCGCGGCCGCGCCGACTCCGGTGACCTCGAGCTCGACCTGATCGAGCTGTTCGGCGACGTGGCGGCGCTGGCCGGCGACCTCGGCGTGGGCATCGCGCTGTTCATCGACGAGATGCAGGACATCGCGACCGACGAGCTCGCCGCGCTGTGCGGCGCGTGCCACGAGATCAGCCAGCAAGCCGCGCCGTTGCTGGTGGTGGGCGCCGGCCTGCCGCACCTGCCCGTCGCGCTCGCCGCCTCGAAGTCGTACGCCGAACGGCTGTTCCGCTACGTCTCCGTCGACCGGCTGCCGCGCGACATGGCCGAGCGCGCCTGGCGGGTGCCGGCCAGCAGCGAAGACGCAACGTTCGCGGACGACGCGATCGAGGAGCTGTACGCGCTCACCGACGGCTACCCCTACTTCGTGCAGGCCTACGGCAAGGTCACCTGGGACGCCGCCGTCGGATCGCCGATCACCCGAAGCGACGTACGGGAGGCGGCGCCGGAGGCGGAGGCGGAGCTCGCCGTGGGGTTCTTCGGCGCCCGCTTCGACCGGGCCACTCCGGCCGAGCGCGACTACATGAGCGCGATGGCCGAGCTCGGTGTCGCGGGCGACGACCCGGTCGCCACCGCCGAGATCGCCCGGCACCTCGACCGCAAACCGCAGTCGCTCTCGCCCGCGCGCGACGGGCTGATCAAGAAGGGCCTGGTCTTCTCCGCGGAGCGGGGCAGCGTGGCGTTCACGGTGCCGCACTTCGGCCAGTTCCTCAGGAGTCGCTGACCTCGCCGAGGGAAGCGACCAGTTCCTCCAGCGCGGCCCGGACACCTGCACCGAACTCCTTCGTGCTGATCCGGGTCGATGACGAACGGCGGATCGCCAACAAGGGCTACGAACGTCGCCTCAGAAGTCGATCCGCATCACGACGCGGCGGGGCGTCGGCCGGCTGACCACGGCCATCCCCGCTGCTTCGAACGTCGGCACAGTTCCGACGTGCAGCTCCTCGGCGATCACGTCGGTCGTGGTGATCGGGTAGGCCTCCAGTGCCTGGGCGCCCCGATCGCGTGCGAAGTCGACCGCAGCCCGCGCGAGCGCCCGGCTGACCCCGCGCTTCCGGTACCCCGCCCGGGCGAGCAGGCAGGTCACCGCCCACACGCTCGGGTCAGTGGGGTCCTCGTCGCGGCCTTCCCACGGCACCCGGAAGACCCGCACGAGGCCGGCGTACTCGGCGCGCGGCTCGACCGCACACCATCCGACCGGCTCTTCCTCGAGGTAGGCGACCAGTCCGCTGGTCGCCCTCGACCGCGGCTGGCCGCAGTCGGTCTGGGCCCGGAGGCGAAAGGCCCGATCCTCGGCCGGCACCGACCCGAACGACTCCTTCGGCGCCAGCTTGTAGCGCTGACACTGGCATCGCGAGGCGGCGCCGCGGGTCCCGAAGACGAGCTGCAGCTGCTCCCAGCTCACGGTGTTCGCGGGCACGACGTCCATCGCGACACCTTGGCACAGGACGCGCCCGCCGAGGGGTCGCATCGGAGGGCCAGTGAACGACACAATGGAGGCATGAGGCCCCAAGTGGTCGCTCACCGCGGAGCGAGCCACGAGAACGCCGAGCACACCTTGGGGGCGTACGTCGCCGCGCTGGACGCCGGCGCCGAGGGGCTCGAGTGCGACGTCCGGCTGACCGCCGATGGACATCTGGTCTGCGTCCACGACCGCGACCTGCGCCGCACTGCCAGCCAGCGGGGCGCGATCTCGACCATGGAGCTCTCCGAGCTGAGCGAGCTCGACTTCGCCTCGTGGAAGAACCCGTGGGCCGAGCTCGACGACGAGGCGCCCGACCGCGACGAGTCGCTCGACGCGGTGCTGACGCTGCGCCGGCTGCTGGAGATGGTGGCGGACTACGACCGGCCGGTGGAGGTCGCCATCGAGACCAAGCACCCGACGCGGTTCGCCGGGCTCGTGGAGAAGCGCCTGGTCGAGATGCTGCGCGACTTCGGCTGGGACCGGGCCGGCGCTCCGGTGCGCGTGATGAGCTTCTCGTTCACCGCCCTGCAACGGGTGGAGCGGCTCGCGCCGGACGTCCAGCTGGTGCAGCTGATCGAGCACGCGCAGTACTGGCCGATGCTGCGCCGCGCGATCGGCAAGGACTGGATCGTCGGTCCGGGCATCGCCGAGCTCCGCGAACACCCCAAGCTCGGCCCGCGCATCTCCCGCGCCGGCCACGACATCCACGTGTGGACCGTGAACACCCCCGAGGACCTCCAGCTGTGCCTCGACCTCGGTGTGAAGGCCGTGATCACCGACCGCCCGGCGTACATCCGAAAGCTGCTGGGCAACGGCGAATCGGGGTAGTCCGCCGTCCTCGGCACCGATTCTGGGTTGGTTGGGGGTGCCAAGCACGGCGGAGTATCCCGACGAACGTGCACGGAACCATCCACAGCAACTCAGCGACACCGGTCGTGCACAACTCCGGCGGGCCGCTGGTGCCGGCTCGGCCTGGACGGGCACACGCCCGGCATGTCAGCGGAGAGACCGAGCGAGAACTGTTCACGCCCGGCGGGCTTGGTGTTCCCGTCGCACCTGGACCCGACGGGCGAGACCGGACCGACGCGAGTCCAGGCGCGGTCGCGTCGGTGGGACCGGGTGGGGCGCGGATGGTACGCGCCGGCCGCGCGACCGAGCTGCGTCGAGCAACGAATCCTCGATGCTGCGTGCCGGCTGCGGCACGGCGAGGCGGTCACCGGGTGGGCCTCGCTCCGATGGCGAGGCGGCGCGTACTTCGATGGCCTCGGACCGGGTGGCCAGGACGAGCTGCCGGTTCCGCTGATCATCGACAGCAGCCTCGCGCACAGGACCGGGGTGAGCCTCAGCAAGATCCAGCTCGCGCCGAGCGAGTGGGAGTTCGTCGCGGGGCTACCGGTGACGACGGTGCAGCGGGCGCTGTTCGACGAGGTGGTCCGTCGAGGCGCGCTGTGGGGCGGCGCCGAAGCGGTCGCAATGGCAGCCGCGGCCCGGTTCATCTCGGTGGGCCTGTTCGCGCGCTACGTCGCCCAGCGCGCGGCATGGGAAGGCGTCCCCCTCGTTCGGGAGGTGGTCGACGTCGCACGCGATGATCTCCGATCGCCTCGAGAGGCCTGGATGCACCTGGTCTGGGAGCTGGTCTGTGAGCTGCCGAGGGTTCCGGCCAACGTGCCGGTCTTCGACACGGATGGTCGGTTGATCGGTCTACCTGACCTGTTCGACCCGGTGTCGGGCACCGTCGGTGAGTACGACGGTGAGCACCACCGGGGCATTGAGCAACATCGCTCCGACGTCGCTCGCGAGGAGCGATTCCGTGACCATGGGCTCGAGTACTTCACCGTGGTGCGCGGCGACAGTCGAAGCGAGGCCGCCGCACGCATCATGCGTACCCGCGCTCGAGCGAAGTTTCTCCCGCCCGAGTCCCGGGCGTGGACGCTCGAGGCACCAGCTGGGTATCGAGTGCCCGAGTCCTTGGACGCCTACCTCGAACGCATGGGCATGATCCGGGCGCTCACCCACCGATAGTCCGCCGCGCTCGGCATCCCCGGAGCCGGTTCGCGGGGTGCCGTACAAGGCGGACTATCGTTCCCGACCATGGCCAAACGCTCCCGCACCAAAGCCCGCGACGTCACCGTTCCCGAGGGTGAGGTCGGGCCGAGACAGCCCTGCCCGTGCGGCTCCGGGAAGCGCTACAAGGCCTGCCACGGGGCGCCCGGCGGCGCCGGGGAGGTGTACGTCGGCCGGCCGTTCGAGGGCCTGCCGTCCGAGTGCGACATCGTCGCGCTGCGCGAGCTGGTGCCGGCGGCGACCGCGCCGCTGGCCCTCAAGGACGCCGACCGCAACGTCCGGCTGTGCACCCTGCTGCCGATGGCGGCCCCGGCCATGGTGCGTGCCGACGGTGACGTGTGGCTGGCGCTGCAGGTGCAGCACCAGTTCGGTGACCCGTCGCGCGACCTGGCCGCCGTACTCACCCGCGCCCTGGAGGCCGAGCAGGGCGCGGGCGTCGTCGGGCTCACCGACTCACCCGGCCCCGGGCCGCGGCTGCAGGACCTGGTCTCCGGCGACGCGCTCGACATCACCGTCCACGACGGCTTCGGCTACTGGGCCGACGTCTTCGACGACCGGGAGGCTGCCGAGGCGCTGATCGAGCAGGCCGACGCATCCGCCGCTCCCACCTCCCGGCTCGGGTCGGTGTCGGCGGCGTACTGGACCGACGTCGGGACCAAGGAGCACCTGCGCTGGGTGATGCCCGAGCCCGAGGACGCGCTGCTCGACGCGCTGTCGCGGTTGCACGCAGCCGGCCAGGACTCCCTCGTCCCCGGCTCGCGGCTGGTCGGGATGTTCCGGGCGCACGGCCTGCTCGCTCCCGTCTGGGACCTCGAGGTCGGTACCGGCGCCGACGCGCTCGAGGATCCGGCCGCGCGGTTCGCCCAGGACCTGGCCGAGGCGCTCGCCGATACGTCGGACCTCACCACCGAGCAGCGCTCCGCGCGGTCGGGCCTGGCGAACCGTCAGGTCACGATTCGCTGACCGGCCGCACCGACCAGGCCCGAAGCCGGGCATAGCCCTTGACCGAGAGTCGCCGCAGCCGCCTGAAGCGGTACGCCGTCGAGGCACTCTCGTCGGGATCGTCGGAGTCGTCGTGCACCAGGCCGGAGAGCGCTTCGTAGGCACCGCGGTCGATGAGCACGCTGTCCGGGCGGGCGGCCGAGGTGAGTCGCGAGGCGATGTTGACGGTCGGTCCGAACACGTCGCCGAGCCGGCTGACGACCTCGCCGTACGCGATCCCGGCGCGCACGGCCGGGAACTTGTCGTCGTCGTCCGCTCCGCGTGCGGTCATCTGCAGCGCGATGTCGGTGGCGGTGGGCGCGTCGTCGGTGACGAACAGCACCTCGTCGCCGATGTTCTTGATGATCCGCCCACCGGCTTCGACGACCAGCTCCAGGGTCTGGCTCTCGAAGTGCTCCAGCCACTCGACGAGCTCGGCCTCGGAAAGCGCCTTGCTGCGCGAGGTGTAGCCGACGATGTCGACGAAGCAGACCGCCAGGTCGGAGACCGGTGAGCCGGGCGACTCGACGGCCAGCAGCCGGCTGCCGGCGCTGACCAGATGGCGCCGCCACACGTAGCTCTGCAGCTGCTCCACCCGGGGGAGCACCTCACCGGTCATCTCGGCCAGCGTGGTCGCCTGGTCGGCGCCCTTCTCCAGCGCAACGTCGGCCAACAGCGCCGTCTGCCACTCGGCCAGCCGCGCGTAGCTGCGGCCCCACGTCCGTACCAGCGCCGACTGCCGGTCGGGATTGAGGATCCCCAGACCCATCAGGTCCTGGCTGAGCTGCAGCGCCTGCACATCAGCCGGAGAGAACGCCACGGCGTCGTCCTCGACGTGCGCGAAGCCCATCAGGTGCCAGAGCTCCATCGCGGCCTCGAGAGGTACGCCGGCCTGCTCGGCCACCTGTCCCCGGGTCAGGGTGGGCTGCTCGCCCAGCAGGTAGGCCTCGATGACCTCCAGCGCGCCCGCGAGGTCGAGGTTCTCGTTCACCCCAAACGCGACTTGGCGACCTCGTCGAGGGCCGCCTCGAACGAGGGCAGCTCCTCGATCAGCCCGCGGATCGCGTCGTCCGTGAAGTGGATGACCTCGAGTGGAGTCAGTGCCACGATCGTGGCGGTGCGCAGGGTGTGTCGCGCGATCGCCGCCTCGCCGAAGATCTCACCGGGGCCGATCTGGGCGATCTCCGCGCCGTCCTTGCGGACCGAGACGGTGCCGTCGAGCAGGATGTACGCCTTGTCCGCGGGGGTCTTCTCCCAGATCGGCGACCAGCCTTCGGGAAGCGTCGAGTGGCGCCCGGCGGCGCTGATCCGCGCCACCTCCTGCGGCGTGAACTGTTCGAAGAACGAAGCCATGCTCACCCTTTCGGTGTATCTCCCCGGGCTGATCTTCGCGGACCGCTCGGGGGAGTGTCCAGCATCGTGAGGGGCCTCACGCTCTCACCCCGTCGAGGGCACCTGGTCCCTGGTGATCGGGCAGCTCATGCACCGTGGCCCGCCGCGACCGGAGCCCAGCTCGGAACCCGCGATCCGGACCACCTCGATGCCGGCCTCCTCGAGCCGCGCGTTGGTCTCGTCGTTGCGCTCGTAGGCCACCGCGACCCGGGGCGCCAACGCCAAGGTGTTGTTGCCGTCGTCCCACTGCTCGCGCTCGGCGGTCACCGGGTCGAGGCCGGTGTCGATGTGGTGCAGCGTGTCGATCTCCATCGCCTTGGCCGCGGCCACCAGGAACGGCTCCGCGCCGGCGACCCGCAGCAGCGGAGCACCCCCCTCGGACTGCCCGTCCAGGGTGACGGCGTACGCCGTCAGGGTGTCGGCGACATTGGGATACATCACGACCTTGTCGACATCGACCATCGTGCACACGGTGTCGAGGTGCATGGTGGCGCGCTCCTGGGCGATCGGCACCGCAAGGACGGTGTGGGCGAGCCCGCTCTCGAACACCTGGAGGGCGAGTCGTTCGGCGCCCGCCGGCGTGGTCCGCTCGCCGACCCCGACGGCGATCACCCCCGGTGCGAGGAGGAGTACGTCGCCGCCTTCGACGTGCTCGTAGTGGTGGCCGTGGATCCGCGGGGTGGCCGCGAACCGCGGGTGGAAGTGGTAGATCAGCTCGGTCAGCTGGGTCTCCCGCTTGCGGGCGGGCATGGCGAGCGAGGTGATCGCCACCCGGTCCCGCACCCACACGGAGGAGTCGCGGGTGAACAGCAGGTTGGGCAGCGGGTCGATGATGAAGGCGTCCTGTGGCAGCAGGGATGTCACCAGCCCGAAGCCGCCCCGCACCTCGTCGTTGCGGATGCCGGTCGTCAGGTGGGTGGTGAGCTCGGCCGGCGACGCGTCGCCGAGCAGGCCGACCAGGTAGCCGCGCATCGTGCGGCCGATGTCCAGGTCGGCCAGGGCGGTCTCGATCGCGCTGGCCCGGGCCGACTCGTCCTCGAGCGACGCGGTGAGCAGGTCGGTGAGGTAGAGCACCTCTACGTCGCGGGTCCGGAGTGCGTCGGCAAATGCGTCGTGCTCCTCCTGCGCCCTGGCCACCCACGGGATCCCGTCGAACAGCAGCTTGTCGTTGTTGCGCGGGGTCAGCCGTTTCAGCTCGTTGCCGGGCCGGTGCAGCATCACCGTCCGCAGCTGCCCGACCTCGCTGTCGGCACCCAGGGTGGCAGTCATGGGGGCACTCTAAAGGGATAGTCCGCCGTGTATGGAACCCCCGGAGGGCGGGACAGGGGTGCCGTACGCGGCGGACTATCGCAGCAGTTCGATCGTGGTCAGCGTCGCCAGGATCAGGCACACCCCGGCGCCGAGGTAGTGCAGGAGGTGGATCGGAATCCAGCGCAGCAGGCTGCGGCCGACCAGGACCGCGAGGGCGCTGACGGTGAGCAACGCGGCCAGGGCGCCGACGAACACGCTGAACGGCGCCTCGTACCGCGCCACGAGAGACAGCGTGAGCAGTTGGGACAGGTCGCCCCACTCGGCCGCGAACAGCACCAGGAACGACGCGCCGACGGCCCGCAGGCCGGGCACCGGCCGGGTCGGCTCGGCGTCCTCCTCACCGCCCTCGGCGTGGTGACCCCGGCCCTCCTTGATCAGGATCACCGCTCCGACCAGGAACAGCACGGCCGAGCCGGATCGAACGACCTCCTCGGGCAACAACGAGGCAGCGTGCCCCAGCGCGACCGCGATCGCGGTCTGCACCGTGAAGGCCAGCCCGACCCCGATCCACACCAGGATCGGCCGGTACTTCGTGGCCAGTACCAGGGTGGCGAGGAAGGTCTTGTCGGGGAGCTCGACCAGGAAGATCGCGCCGAACGTCAGCGCGAGGGCAGCGAGATCCACCACGGCAGTCTGTCAACGGCACGGTCAGGCCCGCTCGGCCGGTTGCCGCTCACGACCGGGCGGGGTCGGCGGGGTAGACCCCGAGCATCTTGACGTCGGTCGAGAAGAACGCGAGCTCCTCGAGGGCGCGCTTGAGGCCGAGGTGGTCGGGGTGGCCGTCGACCTCCGCGAGGAACTGGGTGGCGCCGGTGAACGAGCCGCCCACCATGTAGCTCTCCAGCTTGGTCATGTTGACGCCGTTGGTGGCGAAGCCGCCGAGCGCCTTGTAGAGCGCCGCCGGCAGGTTGCGCACGTTGAAGATGAACGACGTCACGACGGGCCCGTTGTCGGCCGGCGCCATCTTGTAGTCGCGCGAGAGCACCACGAACCGGGTGGTGTTGTGGTCCTCGTCCTCGACGTCCTCCGCGAGGATCTCGAGCCCGTAGATCTCGGCGGCCAGCGGCGGCGAGATCGCGGCCTGGGTCGGGTCGGCGGCCTCGGCCACCTCACGCGCGGCGCCGGCGGTGTCGCCCGAGATGATCGGTCGCAGGCCGTGCTCGCGGATGATCTTGCGGCACTGGCCGAGCGCATGCACGTGGCTGTGGGCCGTGGTGATCGTGTCGATCGTCGCGCCGGGCACCGCCATCAGGTGGAACCGGATCCGCAGGAAGTGCTCGGCGATGATGTGCAGCCCCGAGTCGGGCAGGAAATGGTGGATGTCGGCCACCCGGCCGGCGATCGAGTTGTCGATCGGGATCAGCGCGAGGTCGGCCTCGCCGCTCTCCACCGCCGCAAAGACATCTTCGAAGGACGCGCAGGGGATCGCCTCGGAGTCGGGGTAGTGCTGCAGGCAGACCGTGTGCGAGTTGGCACCCGGTTCCCCCTGGTAGGCGATGCGTGGCGCGGTCACCCGACGCATCCTAGGGCGCGGTGGGCAGGCGGCTACGAATATCCCGCTCAGCGTGGAACGCGGACCAGCAGGCGACCGTGGATGCACTCCATGTGCAGCTCGCGGCCCGGGCCGACGGAGTCGCCGTCGAGCTGGCGGGGGGTGTCGGAGGCGGCCTTGATCGACACGGTGCGGCCAGTCATCCGGTTGATCGCGTCGTCGGTGCGTGGCCGCTTGGCGAGGACCCGATAGACCATCGGCAGCCAGGACAGGAAGCGCCGGGGGTAGAGGATGACCACATCGAGCAGGCCGTCGTCGATGGTCGCGTCCGGGAGCAGCGGCATCCCGGCCTGGAGATAGCCGACGTTGCCGACCACGATGGTCCGCGCGCGGTGGGTGGTGGGCTCGCCGCCGTCGATCGAGATCTCGACCTTGGTGACCGGGAACATCAGGGACTTCAGCGCTGACCAGACGTAGGCGAGCCAGCCGACCTTCGCCTTGAGCTCCTCGCTGACGCCCTCCATCAGCGCGGCGTCGAGGCCCATGCCGGCCATCACCATGAAGTGCGTCTTGTCGAGGCCGTCACCGGTGACCGAGACCATGTCGATCGCGCGGTCCTGGCCGCTGAGCGCTACGTCGATCGCGGCGCGCACGTAGAGCGGGATGTCGAGGTTCCGCGCCAACAGGTTGCCGGTGCCGGCCGGCACGATCCCGACCGGGATGCCGGTCCCGGCGAGCTCGGCGCAGACCTCGCGCACGGTCCCGTCGCCCCCGCAGACGATGGCCAGGTCGGCGCCGGCGACCGCGGCCTCATGAGCCTGGCCGGTGCCGGAGTCCTCGACCGTGGTGAGGTGCCAGGTCGGCGTCGACCAGCCGGCCTCGACCGCCATCGCGGACACGATCGCCTGGAACTGGCCGACGTCCTCGACCTTCACCGGGTTGAGGATCACCGCCAGCCGCCGGTCGGACGGCACCGTCTGGGTCAGCGGCTCGACCTTCTGGGCGTGGCTGCGCGGGACCGGGCTGTACAGCGCGATGCCGAGGAGTACGACGCCGGCGCCGAGGAGCACTCCCGCGGTGACGTCGGTCAGGTAGTGCCGGCCCAGGAGGACCCGGTCCGCGGCCACGAGGAGGACGAGGATCGTCATGCCGGCGAACACGAGCCGCCGGAGGTTCGCGCGCCGCAGCAGCATGACGACCAGCACCATCACGACGCCGGCCAGGGCGGCGACCGAGGAGGCGTGGCCGGACGGGAAGGCGTTGCCGTCGAGCAGGTCCGCCGGGTCCTGCCAGTCCGGGCGCTCCCGACCCACCCAGATCTTGAGGAGCGTGGTGGCCGCCCAGGTCACGATCATCACGACGACGGTGAACACGGCCGCGCGGCGGTATCCCTTGGCGACCATCGCCGCCGCGAGGACCACGGTCAAAACGGTCATGCCGATCGTGCCGAAGCCGTCCTCGACCCACTGCAGCGGGTGGCCCAGCCACGACGTATCCGCAGCCCAGTCGCGCCAGGCCCGGGACTCATCGTCAAGCTCGACGAAAGCCCTCCACTCGAGCTCGTAGGCGACCGCGAGCAACGCGAACAGGCCGAAGCACAGTCCGGCCAGGCTCAGCTGGGTGATGCGGGAGCGGTCGAGCAACGGAGTTCCTTCGTGCGGGGTTCGGTGTCGGTGCCGGGGCAAGTATGACGAAGGCGCCGAGCCATCTCGGGGTGAGGACCGTCCCTTGTCACAAGTAGCCTTGCGCCATGATCGACCCGCGGATCCTCCGAGACGAGCCGGACCGAGTGCGCGCCGCCCAGGCCAAGCGTGGTCTCTCCGATGACGTCGTGGACCGCGCGCTCGCCGCCGATACCTCCCGGCGCGACGCGATCGCGGTCTTCGAGGCGAAGCGGGCCGAGCAGAAGCGGCTCGGCAAGTTGATCCCGCAGGCGCAGGGCGACGAGAAGCAAGCGCTTCTCGCGCAGACCAAGGAGCTCGCCGCCCAGGTCAAGGACGCCGAGGCGGCCCAGGCCGCGGCCGAGCAGGTGTGGCACGACGCCATCTGGTCGATCCCCAACCTGGCCGCCGACGAGGCGCCCGCCGGTGGCGAGGCCGACTTCACCGTGCTGGAGACGGTCGGCACCCCGCGGGAGTTCGACTTCGAGCCGCGCGACCACATCGAGCTCGGTCGGATCCTCGGCGCCATCGACATCGAGCGTGGCGCCAAGGTGTCCGGCTCGCGGTTCTACTTCCTCACCGGACCGGGCGCCGAGCTCGAGTTCGCGCTGATCAACCTCGCCAACGAGCACGCCCGCGAACACGGCTTCACGCAGGTGATCGCGCCCTCGATGGTCAAGCCGCGGGCGATGGACGGCACCGGCTTCCTGGACCAGGCGGCCGATGACGTCTACCGGATCGAGGGCCAGGAGATGTACCTCGTCGGCACCTCCGAGGTGCCGATGGCGGCGTACCACTCCGACGAGATCCTCGACGGCGCCGCCCTGCCGCTCCGGTACGCCGCGTTCAGCCCGTGCTTCCGCAAGGAGGCCGGCTCGCACGGCAAGGACACCAAGGGGATCATCCGGGTGCACTGGTTCGACAAGGTCGAGATGTTCGTCTACACCACGCCGGAGGACTCCTTCGCCGAGCACCAGCGGCTGCTCGAGATCGAGAAGGCCTTCCTCGACAAGCTGGAGCTGGCCTACCAGGTGATCGACACCGCGGCGGGAGACCTCGGCCCGTCGGCGCAGCGGAAGTTCGACCTGGAGGCCTGGATCCCCACCCAGGGCAAGTACCGCGAGCTGACCTCGACCTCCAACTGCACCGACTTCCAGACTCGGCGGCTCGACACCCGGGGCCGGTACTCCGACGGAGTCGGGCCGGTCGCGACCCTCAACGGCACCCTCTGCGCGATGACCCGCACGATCGTGGCCATCCTGGAGACCCATCAGCAGGCCGATGGTTCCGTCCGGGTGCCGAAGGCGCTCCAGCCCTGGCTGGGGCGCGACGTCCTGGAGCCTGCCCGCACGTGAGTACCCCCGACAGCTGGCGACCCGAGGTGGTCGCCCTCGACATTGACGGCACCTTGCTCAAGTGGATCGACGGTGCCGGGGCGACGTACGAGCAGATCGAGCCGCGCGTGCGCGCCGCCGTCCACCGGGCCCTCGACGCCGGCGCCCACGTCGTGCTGGCCTCGGGCCGGTCTCCGCACGGCATGACCCGCGTCGCCGACCTGCTCGGCCTACGCGGCCAGGGCGAGGACCGGGTGTGGGTGGTGGCGAGCAACGGCGCGGTGGTCTTTCGCTACCCACCGGTCGAGGTCGTCCACGAGGAGACCTTCGACGCCGGGCCGGCAGTCCGGGCGATCCTCGAGCGCCATCCCAACGTGCTGGTGGCGATCGAGGAGCGGGGCGTCGGCTACCGGCTGAACTCCCCGTTCCCGGACGGCGAGCTCTCCGGCGACATGATCATCACCGACATCGAGGAGATGGTCTCCCGACCGGTCAGCCGCGTGATCATCCGCGACCCCGAGCAGAGCGCCGACGACTTCGTCGCCCTCGCCGAGGGCCTCGGTCTGCACGGCACCAACTACGTCGTCGGCTGGACCGCGTGGCTGGACCTGTCGCCGGTCGGTGTCGACAAGTCGTCGGGGCTCGCCTACGTGACCGATCAGCTCGGGCTGACCAGCGACGACGTCCTCGCCATCGGCGACGGCCGCAACGACATCGAGATGCTGCAGTGGGCCCGGCGCGGCGTCGCGATGGGGCAGTCGATCCAAGAGGTGATCGACGCGGCCGATGCGACGACCGACTCGGTCGCTGAGGACGGCGCCGCGGTCGAGCTGGAGCGCTACTTCTGAGCGCCCCGAACGGGCGCTTCTTTGCCTCATCTGCTCTCATGGTCCCGTGAAGTCCGCCGTACGCCGCCTGCTCGCCGTCTGCCTCGTGGGCGGCGCGCTGACGCTCGTCGGCGGCCACGTCGCCGGAGCATCGGCGCTCGCGCCGGACGACTGTGTGGGCCTGACGCAGGCCAAGGCCGCCCAGGCCGCGAACGTGGTGTTCACCGGCACCGTGACCTCGAGGACCCGGAGCCGGGGATCGGTCGATGCGGAGTTCGCGCACGAGCTCGCCGTCGAGCTGGTGTTCAAGGGTCCGATCAGCACCGAGACGGTGCCGGTCGTGACCCGGCTGGCGACCCGCACGATCCCGGGGCTCGGCCCGCTCGAGGAGGGGGAGACGCTACCTCGTCTTCGGCCGGGTCGTCGAGGCAGAGGGCTCGCCGGTCGTCGTCGCGAGTGGCTGCAGCGGCACCGTGGTCGCCGCGGCCACCCAGGTCGCCAGGGTCGAGGAGCTGCTCGGCACGGGCCGCCCGCCGATCCCGCCGGAGGAGCCCGAGGCGAGCTTCGAGCGCGTGGTCGACGCCGACCCCGACTCGTTCACCCGAGCCGCCGCGCCCGGTCTGGCGCTGGTGCTGATCGGGCTGCTCGGCCTGGTCGTCGTACGCCGGCTGAACCGGCGCTCCCCCTCGGCCTAGAGGTACATCCCTCCAGGGCTGTGCCCCTGCCCTGGCTGACCGTCCT
The DNA here is from genome assembly GCA_963827185.1 of uncultured Actinomycetota bacterium. Taxonomy (GTDB): domain Bacteria; phylum Actinomycetota; class Actinomycetes; order Propionibacteriales; family Nocardioidaceae; genus Nocardioides. Next base: position 241,097 of record CAWGZQ010000006.1, on the reverse strand, counting down.
CACCGGATGGCTGGCCCTGACCCTGCGGGCCCATCGCGCCGGGTGGCAGCGCCTTGCGGATCTGTTCGAACTGCGCCCGCGCCGCCATCTGCTGAGCGTAGATCGCGGTCTGGATGCCGTGGAACAGGCCCTCCAGCCAGCCCACCAGCTGCGCCTGGGCGATCCGGAGCTCGCCCTCCGAGGGCGTGCTGTCGTCGCTGAACGGGAGCGAGAGCCGGTCGAGCTCCTCGACCAGCTCGGGGGCGAGGCCGTCCTCGAGCTCCTTGATGGAGGACTGGTGGATCTCCTTGAGCCGGTTGCGGCTGGCCTCGTCGAGCGGAGCGGCCTTCACCTCTTCGAGCAGCTGCCGGATCATGCTGCCGACCCGCATCACCTTGTCCGGCCGCTCCACGAGCTCGGCGACCGAGCGCCCCGTGTCGTCGCCGTCGGTCTCAGCGGGGGTGAGGGCTGAGGCCGGCACCGAGCCCATCGGCTGACCGTCGGGCCCGATCACCACGATCTGCTGCCCCTGGTCATCAGGCTGCTCGTCAGGCTGTTCGTTCATGCGCTCGACCCTATCCGTCACAGGGTGAGCAGGATCTTTCCGGTGTGCTCGCCGTTCTCCATCAGCCGGTGTGCCTCGGCGACCTCCGCCAACGCCATGCTGCCGTGCACGACCGGCCGCACCCGGCCATCGGCGACCAGCGGCCAGACGTGCTCGACGACCGAGGCGCAGATCTCGGCCTTCTGCTCGATCGGCCGGCTGCGCAGCGTCGCGGAGATCAGGGTGCCGCGCTTGCGCATCAGCTGGCCGAGGTCGAGCTCGGCCTTGGTCCCGCCCTGCATGCCGATGACCACGAGCCGGCCGTCGGTGGCCAGCGCCTGGACGTTCCGGCCGAGGTACTTCGCGCCCATGTTGTCGAGGATCACGTCGACGCCGGCGCCCTCGGTCTGTGCGTCGACCACCTCGACGAAGTCCTGCTCTCGGTAGTTGATCGTGACGTCGGCGCCCAGGTCCGCGCAGGCGGCCAGCTTCTCCGGGGTGCCGGCCGTGGTGAACACCTTCGAACCGAGCCGGGAGGCGAGCTGGATCGCGAACGTCCCGATGCCACCGGCCCCGCCGTGCACCAAGAACGTCTCGGCCGGCCGCAGCCCGGCCGCCATGAACACGTTGTTCCACACGGTGCAGGCCACTTCGGGAAGGGCCGCCGCGGTGACCAGGTCGACACCGGCCGGGACCGGCATCAACTGCCCGACGGGTACGACGATCCGGGAGGCGTAGCCACCTCCGGCGAGCAGGGCGCACACCTCCGCGCCGATCTGCCAGCCGGTGACACCGGGGCCGAGCTCGGCGACCCGGCCGCTGCACTCGAGACCCAGGACCTCCGAGGCGCCAGCCGGGGGTGGGTAGAACCCCTTCCGCTGCAGGAGGTCGGCGCGGTTGACCGCGGTCGCGACCACCTCGAGCAGCACCTCACCGGGTCCGGGGACCGGGTCGGGGAGCTCGCCCACGGACAGCACCTCGGGGCCGCCGGGCTCGGCGGCGATCACGGCACGCATGCCGTCACTCTGTCAGCAGTCAGCCGGCGTAGACATCGCGGCTGTGGTCGACACCGCTGTCGTCGGGCACCTCGTCGAGAACGTCATCGGGGTCGGGGGCGTTGGCCGGTCGGTCCCAGCCTTCAGCGAGAGACTGGGCCCGGGCGGCCAGCTGCTCGATCTCGTCCGGATCGGCGCCCTTCTCGCTGGCGGCAAGACCCAACAGGTACGCCGTCACCGGGCCGGCCCCGCGCTCGACGTTGTCGCCGACCAGCGTCACCAGGTCGTTGAGCAGTCCCTCGTCGACCTCTGCCTCGACGTCGAGCACATCTGCCAGCTCGTCGATCCAGTCATGGAGGTTCACCAGACCAATGTGGCCAGGAATGGCCCGGGATCGCAACCCTTTCGGGGGATCTACGGAGTGGACGAGCGCAGGTCGCGCAGGTCCGCCCAAGTGTCCACGTCCCGATGCTCGGGTCCCGACGCCGGCACCTCGGCCAGGTTCAAGGGTGCGAGCAGGCGGTGCAGCGGGAGGTGGTGCTGCTCCTCGTGAGCCGGCCGCACGGCGTCAAGACGCGCCGGGTCGACGACCAGCGCGAGCTGGCGCCGGCCGTCGGGATCGACCAGGACGGCACCGTCGCGACCGGCCGCTGCCTCGAGCAGCCGGCGGAACGTCGCGGGCCGCAGGTGCGGCATGTCCACGGCCAGCACCGCGAGCCGGGGCGGGTCGCGCAGCAGGGAATCCCGGCCGGTGAGCAGTGCGGCCGCGGGGCCGCCGTACCGGGGGTCCTCGAGGATGAACGTCACCGGGCGTTCGGTGGGGACGTGCTCGCCGACCACGACCACCTCGGCGGCGTCGATGACGGCGTCGAGTGCGTGGGCGAGCAAGGTGCGGCCGTCGACCTCCATCGACGCCTTGTCGACGCCGCCGAGTCGCGCGGCCCGGCCGCCCGCGAGGATCACCGCGCAGAAGCTGCCCAAACCCGGGTCCACCTGCATGCGCAGAGTCTCGCACCGGCCGGTCACCGGGTGCTCGCGCCCGCCGGATGGCAGGCTGGCAGCGTGACGACGGCCACGGATGCGCTGCGGGTGGCGCTGGTGCAGGAGGCATCGGCGCTCGAGCCGCTCGCCAACCGAGCCCGGCTCGCGGAGCTCACCCCCGCTGACACCGACCTGGTGGTCTTCCCCGAGGCGTTCGCGCGTGACTTCGGTCCGGTCGGCTCCGACGTCAGCGGGTACGCCGAGGAGCTCGGCGGCGAGTTCGACCGAGAGCTCAGCCGGGTGGCCGCCGAACGCGAGACGACGGTCATCGCCGGCATGTTCGAGGCGGGCGACGATCCGGCGCGGCCCTACAACACCCTGTTGGTGCGCGGGGCGACCGAGGCCGGCTACCGCAAAGTGCACCTGTACGACTCCTTCGGGTACAAGGAGAGCGACCGGCTGACGGCCGGGCCGCTGGAGCCCCTGGTCGTCGACCTCGCCGGCTGGCGGGTCGGGGTGATGACCTGTTACGACCTGCGTTTCCCCGAGCTGGCGCGCGCCCTGGTCGATGGTGGCGCCGACGTGCTGGTCGTGCCCGCGGCCTGGGTGGCCGGGCCGCGGAAGGTCGATCACTGGCGCACCTTGGTGCGGGCCAGGGCAATCGAGAACACCGTGTTCGTGCTGGCCGCCGGTCAGCCCGGGCCCCGCTACACCGGCCACTCACTGGTGGTCGACCCGCTGGGCGACGTGCTCGCCGAGGCCGACGAGGGGCCGGCCCGCCTGGCCGCCACCCTGGAGCGGGCCGCGCTCGACGAGGCCCGGCGGACCAACCCCTCACTGGCCAATCGGCGTCTGTAGCCTTGGCCGCCGTGCCCACCCCTACCGCTCGGCTGTCTACCGCAGCCTCGCGGCTCCCGGTGGCGGTCTGGGCCGGGATCGTCGCGACGGGTGTCGCCGCTCTCCTCGCGGCCCTGGTGCCGGTCGGACCGGGTTGGCTGGGCGGCGTCGGTTCGGTCACGGTGGCGGCCGGCTACACGTGGGGGCTCGCGGCGCGCACCGGCGGTCGGCCGTTCGTCTTCGGCGGCCTCGCGCTCGCCGTCGGGGTGCTGGTGTTCGCGCTCGACGAGGACTTCCTGCGCACCGGCGCAGCGGTGATGACGTGCGTCGTGTCGGCGGTGTTCGCGGTGATGGCGACGGTGCCGGCCGTGCACTTCCTGCACGCGGCCCGGGAATGCCTGGTCGCGGTCCTGCTCTCCGCCGCCGGCGCGCTCGCGGCGGTCGGGTTCGAGCCCACCATCACCGTCACTCGCTTCGAGTACGCGACGCTCGGGCTGGCGCTCGTGGGTGCCTTCCTGGTGGTCTACCGGCTCGGGGCCGGTCTGCACGGTCTCGGCCGCCGCGGTGTGGTGATCGTGGTCGTCGGCGGCGTGCTCGTCGCGGTCTCGGTGCTGTACGCCGAGCTGCTCCGGCGCTACGGCAGCCCCGGGTTGGTCGAGGCGCTGCTCGACTCGGTGCGGTGGAGCCGGGACCACCTCGGCGCGTTCCCGCGTCCGATCGAGGCGATCCTCGGCATCCCCGCCCTCGCCTACGGCTGCCACATGCGCGCCCGGCGCCGGCAGGGGTGGTGGGTCTGCGCGTTCGGCGTCGCCGGCACCGCCGCCGTCGCCAACGCCCTGGCCAACCCGGCGATCTCGTTCGAGGAAAGCGGACTCTCGGTCGGCTACGGCCTCGCGATCGGCCTGGTCTTCGGGTACGCCGTGATCAGGCTCGACCTCGCCCTCACCGGGCCCAAGGGTCGCGGCCGCCGGGTCGCCGAGCAGGCCGCCGCGCTCCGCCCGGAGCCGCGGCGTACCGAACCGCTGCTCTAGATCGACCGGGTCGGGGGTACGCACGAGTAACGGCTACGGTCGGGCACATGGCTCGCGACCAGATGACGGAGATCGTGGCGGAGATGGTGGCCAACGTGCTGCGGGTCGAGGTCGAGGCCGGCGCCGTGGTCGCGGAGGGCGACGCCCTGGTGCTGCTGGAGTCGATGAAGATGGAGATCCCGGTGTTCACCGACGTCGCCGGCGTCGTGAGGTCGGTGAAGGTCAGCAGCGGCGACGTGGTGCAAGACGGCGACGTGCTGGTGGAGATCGTTCCGACCTGACCACGCGGGTCGGCTGGCAGAGGGGGCGGGATTCGAACCCGCGGCTGACATCACTGCCAGCGACCGCTTTCAAGGCGGTTCCGATCGGCCACTCCGGCACCCCTCCGTGGCACACCGCAACGCGGCCTGCCCGAGGGCGAGTCTAGGGTCCCGGGGCTACTCGGAGCCGCCGAGCTCCAGCTCGACGTCGTCGTAGACCAGGTCGTTGAGCCGCTGCAGGTGCCGAGCGATGTCGGCGACCAACCGGCGCAGCTCCGACCGGATCTGTTCCACGTCCGGACTCTCCAGCACCTGCGGCCCCAGGTCGCTCATCCGGCCGAGCAGCGCATTGCGCTCCCGGAACGCTCGACCGCCGCGGGCGGCCAGCCAGCCGTCCTCGGGATCGCCGGCCTCGCCGACCAGCACGTCGCGTACGGCCGCCATCCGCTGGCGGACGGTCCAACGCCAGTTGCCGACCGTGATGCTGTCGCTGGCGGCGGCGTGACGGCGCGGCGCCTCGATCGCCTGCTCCAAGGCCCCCAAGGCCGTGGTCATGCCCGCTCTCACCAAGGTCATGGCACCTCCAGGGCTGGGACTTGAGTGTGGCCCGCGGTCGTCGTTCGGACAAGGGCGATTCGCGCATCAAATTCGTGTCTTGTTCAATCAGTGCCATGTCCTCGACCGACCCGTCCGACTATCGGCTCGCGCCGCCGCTGATCGCCCGCTTCGTGGGGCTCTACCTCGTGGTCCTGGCCGGCGTCGTCTTCGGCGCGACCGCCGTGGTCGCGGCCGCTGACCTGCCCAGCGTGTCCCTGGTCGGTCTCCTGGTCGCGGGGCTGATGGGCCTGTTCGTGGTGGCCTGGTGGCTGCGGTCGCGAGTGACCGTCGCGCACCTCGATGAGACCGGCTACCGGGTGTCGATGGTGCGCGGGGCGGGCGTGAAGGAGGGGCGCTGGATCGACGTCGAGGACGCCGTGACCGCCGCCGTGCGCGGATTTCCGTGCGTGGTGATCCGGCGCCGCGACGGGGGTACGACGACGATCCCCGTGCAGGCCCTGGCGGCCGATGCCGACGACTTCGCCCGCGACATCCAGGACCGGCTGCGCGTCGGCGGGCGGCGTAGCGGCTGAGCCGCCCGACCGATTCGGCGCCGCGCGGGCGTGCCTTGTAGCCTGTCCGGGCCGTCCTTCCGGGCGGCGTGGAGGCGTCGCCTAGTCCGGTTTATGGCGCCCGCCTGCTAAGCGGGTTGAGGGTCACACCTCTCGCGGGTTCAAATCCCGCCGCCTCCGCCACTCGTTCGCCCCTGCCTCGCGGCCGGGGCGAACCCCATTTCCGGGAACGGCGAGAAGCGGTAACGTGTCCGATCGCTGGACTGCATGGTTCTGCATTGCACGCATGTGAGCCAAGAAAGGGCTCCCCGTTCAAGGTCGCCAACCGCGACACTCAAGGCTTGAGGGCCATTCCGTGGGCCCTGGAGAATCTGGGAAGTAGGACAGATGAGGGTAGTTCGCAAGGTCTGTGTCACGGCGGTCGCCGCTGTGCTCAGCGTGGGGCTCATCGCCATTTCTGCGCCGGCAGCCGAGGCCGACTCGAGTTGGGGCGGTCGAGGCCTGCCCATCGTCGGCGGTCCGTAGGCGCAACCCGACGCCGAGGCCGCGGCTCGCCCGCTGTGAGCCGTCCCGGAACGTCCCCCCGGGTTGGTCTCGACGATGTCGAGGGTGGTGTCCGGTCCTGATCGGGTGCCACCCTCGACGCCTGCCCGCGGGTCAGTCGGGGGTGTGCTCGGTCCCAGAGATGCCGCGACTGCCCATCGTGTAGCCGAGCTGGAACCTCGTCTCGGCCTCGTACTCCGCCTTCAGGTCGGCCACATAGCCGGCGTAGGTGCGCGGACTGACGCCCAGGCGCTTCGCGCTCACCGGGTCCGAGTGCCCCTCGATCAGCATCCGGATCGTCATCGCGCGCTGCTCCGCGGCGATCTCGGCGAGCATCGTCCGCTCGCGGTTGGCGAACGGCCGGCCGCGCTCCCAGGCCCGCTCGAACACGTCGACCAGGTAGGCCACGATCGCCGGCTCCCGGATCACCACCGCGACCGTGAGCTCGTCGCCGTTGGGGACCACGGCCACCCGCCGGTCGATCACGATCATCCGGTTGAAGAACTCGTCGAGGGTGCGCACCTCGGCGCCGCGCGAGGTCACCGCCGCGACGTACTTGTGGGTGATCTGGCTGCGACGGGCGCTGTGTTGGTAGAGCGTGCGCATCTTGGTGCCGCGCTCGAGCATCTCGGTGTCGCGCTGGGCTGCGCGGGCCAGCGCCGGGGCGCTGCGGCCGGTCTGCGGCTGCGCGGTCAGCATCTCCTCCTCGGCCTCGGAGACCAGGGTCGCCAGGTGGGCGTCGATGGCATCCAGACCGTGCAGGTAGGTGATCGGCCCGCGGGCCTGGGTGTATGACGCCCGCCGCCACGCATGCGTCAGCGGGCCGAAGGACTTGGCCCAGCGCGAGGACTCCTCGAGCATCTGGACGCCCTCGTGGCTGAGCGGGGTGACCACCCGGGACTGGACGCTGGTGGGGTCCTCGGGGAGCCAGGTGTCCTCCGTACGGTCGAGCTGCACCAGGCCGAGCTCGACCAGCAGGTCGAAGCCGGCGCGCTGGGGCGAGTCGTCGGCGATCCGCGGGTCGTCGACCTCCATGCCGCCGGACGCCACGATCTCGTCGTACAGCGGCGCCGACTGGGTGTCGAACAGCTCGCGCCGGTCCGGCTGCTGCGACGTCACTCGTGCCTCCCTGCGCTCGGCTCCCCATCCCCCGAGCAGCCGCCATGATTCCACACGACGTACGAAGGCCCCCTCCGCTCGGCGGAGGAGGCCCTCGGGAGGTCGCGGCAGGGTCAGCGGCCGAGGCGCGCCTTCAGCCCGTCGAGCTCGGTCCAGAGCACGGCGGGCAGGTCGTCGCCGAACTTCTCGAACCACTCCTGGATCTGCGGGATCTCGGCCTGCCACTCCGCCGGGTCGACGGCGAGGGCCGCGGTCAGGGCCGCCTCGGTCATCTCGAGACCCTCGGTGTCGAGGGCACCCGGGGCCGGCACGTGGCCGATCGGGGTCTCGACCGCGGCGGCCTGGCCGTCGATCCGCTCGACGACCCACTTGAGGACCCGGCTGTTCTCGCCGAAGCCGGGCCACAGGAAGTCGCCCTGCTCATCGCGCCGGAACCAGTTGACGTAGAAGATCCGCGGCAGCTTGGCCTCGTCGTTGTCCTTGCCGACCGAGATCCAGTGGCTGAAGTAGTCGCCGGCGTTGTAGCCGATGAACGGCAGCATCGCCATCGGGTCGCGACGCACGACGCCGACCGCGCCGACCGCGGCGGCGGTGGTCTCCGAGGAGAGGGTGGCGCCGAGGAAGGTGCCGTGCGCCCAGTCGCGGGCCTCGAACACCAGCGGCACCGTCGTCTTGCGGCGGCCGCCGAAGAGGATCGCGTCGATCGGTACGCCGCGCGGGTCGTCGTACTCCGCCGCGAGGATGTCGCACTGCTTGATCGGGGTGCAGTAGCGGCTGTTGGCGTGGCTGGAGAGCTCCTCGCTCGCCGGCGTCCACGGCTGGCCCTTCCAGCTGGTCGCCCGGGCCGGCGGGTCCTCGAGGCCCTCCCACCAGATGTCGCCGTCCTCGGTGAGGGCGACGTTCGTGAAGACCGAGTTGCCCTTGTTGATGGTCCGCATCGCGTTGGGGTTGGTGTGCTCGTTGGTGCCGGGCGCGACGCCGAAGAAGCCGTACTCCGGGTTGACCGCCCACAGCCGGCCGTCCGCGCCGACCCGCATCCAGGCGATGTCGTCGCCGAGCGTCTCGACCTTCCAGCCCGGGATCGTCGGCTGCAGCATCGCCAGGTTGGTCTTGCCACAGGCGCTCGGGAACGCGGCCGCGACGTACTTCACCACGTTGGCGGGGGAGGTGAGCTTCAGGATCAGCATGTGCTCGGCGAGCCAGCCCTCGTCACGCGCCATCACGCTCGCGATCCGGAGCGCGTAGCACTTCTTGCCGAGCAGCGCGTTGCCGCCGTAGCCGGAGCCGAAGGACCAGATCGCGCGCTCTTCGGGGAACTGCACGATGTACTTCGTGTCGCTGCACGGCCAGGCGACGTCGGCCTGGCCCTCCTCGAGCGGCATGCCGACCGAGTGCAGGGCCGGCACGAAGTCGGCGTCCAGCTCCTCCATCCGGCGCAGCACGTGGGTACCCATCCGGGCCATCACCCGCATCGACACGGTGACGTACGCCGAGTCGGTGATCTCGACGCCGAACATCGGCTGCTCCGCGTCGAGGTGACCCATCACGAACGGGATGACGTACATCGTCCGGCCGCGCATGCACCCGTCGTAGAGACCGCGCATCAGCGCCTTCATCTCGGCGGGGTCCATCCAGTTGTTGGTCGGACCCGCGTCGCGCTCGTCGACGGAGCAGATGTAGGTGCGGTCCTCGACCCGCGCCACGTCGATCGGGTCGGAGGCGGCGTGGAAGGAGTTCGGCTTGATGGCCGGGTTGAGCCGGGTGAACGTGCCGGTGGCGACCAGCGCCTCGGTCAGCTCGGTCCACTCCTCATCGGAGCCCGTGCACCACTGGATCCGCGCCGGCTGCGTCATCGCCGCGACCTCTTCGACGAACGCGATGATGCCGCTGTGGGTCGTGGGGTGGGTGCTGCCCTGGTTGATGGGTGCCTGAGTATCGGCGGTCATGCGTTGGTGGTCCCTCTCGCGCATTCGCGGTGGATCGCACGGCGTCGTTGTCGGCGACTGACGTAAAGCAGCGAGGCCGGAAGTAGCACTCCGTCGGCCTCGCGATGCGCCGAGGTTAGTGGGGCCCGCGCGGGACCGGTATTGGATCGATCAACCGGGCGTGGCTTGGCTCACACCGAGGGGCCGCGCCGCCCATGTAACACGTCGTTCACCCATCTACCCAGCCGTTGCAACAGGGCGGTAGAACCGTGGACGACGTGTTACATGCGCGGCGGCCCTGCGATTCGGCATCGCTCGACCCGCTCGGCTATCCTCAACCGGTCGCTCGGTACGCCGAGTGACGGGCGCCCGTAGCTCAACGGATAGAGCATCTGACTACGGATCAGAAGGTTTGGGGTTCGAATCCCTACGGGCGCGCAACGCGAAACAGGCTCTGACCGACATGATCAGACCAACGGCCCCTGGCTGTGGCTCGAGTTTTGCCACGGCTCTCTCCCAGAGTTCCTCGGGATGATCCGACCTCTTCTGCGCAGGGGTGCGGGGGCAGAATCGCCGCGCGCGCCAGGTTGTCCGCTGGGAGCGTCAACGCGTCTGACTGACGCGAGCCGGGCACCGGTCAGGCACTCCAAGATCGAGGGGTTCCAACCAACAACTCCGTTCGACTTGTCAGGAGATTCCCATGCTGATCGCCGTACTTGACCTGCGCACCACCCCGGCTGACCGGTCTGTCGCACTCGCTCAGCTCGACAGCGAGCGCGACGAGGTCCGCGCCATGCCGGGCAACCGCGACTTCCGGGTGTACGTGTCCCGCGAGGACGAGGAGTCCGTCATGGTCCTCCATGAGTGGGCCGACGAGCCGTCGTTCGCCGCCTACCTGTCCTCCGATGCGTTCGCACGCTCGGGCGCGGTGCTCCGGCCGATGGTGACCGCGCCGCCGGTGAGTCGCCGGTTCCGCGCCGACCTTCTGGAGACGGTCTGACCCGACGGCGGACGGACTACGGTGAGCGGGTGCGAGGCCGTACGTGATGCGCGAGGCGTTCGCGTTCGCACGAGACTTCGCGGCGGCACCACGCTCTGAGCTGTGCGTCGACCGGCACTACCTGCTCTGCGCGTCCCGGGGCGCCCTGCGGCTGGAGGCGCACGGCAAGTCGTGGGTGCTGCCTCCCGCCCGGGCCGCGCTCATCGCGGCTCGTGAGCCGATCCAGATCGCCATCCCCCAACCGGTGACGACATCTTCGGTGCTGTTCGACCCCGGCTTCGTTCCGGAGCCACCCGCCGCATTGACCGTGTTCGACCTCAGCCCGCTGGCGCGGGCGCTCGTGTCGGAATGCGAGGCCTGGCCCGACGCCGCGGAGCCGCTTCCGCCGTACGCACGCAGCGTGTTCGGTGCGCTGGCGGCCGTGGCGTGGCGGCTGGCGCAGCACCCCAGCCCCGTCGCGGTGCCAGCAGGTCAGTCGCCGGAGCTGCGTCGCGCACTTGCCCTGACCGGTGAACGGCTGGCCGAGGACGTCCGGTTCGAGGACATCGCCCGCGAGGTCGGGCTGGTGCCGCGGTCGCTGGCCCGCAGGTTCGAGGACGAGGCCGGGATGACCTGGCGCGCGGTGCTACGACGCATGCGAGTGCTGCGCGCCATCGAGGAGCTCGCGGCGGGCGAGGCCCCGGTCACCGCCATCGCACACACGGTCGGGTACACCTCACTGTCGGCGTTCAACGCAGCGTTCCGCGACCTCACCGGTCGTACGCCGACGCAGTACCGCGCGACCTTCCGTCCCTGAGCAGACCCCGCCGTGCCCGCGCGCTGCTCGACGAGGCGAGGTGGACCGCCTGGAACACCGTGCGCGCAGTGGCATCGACGGCAGCTTTCGGCAGCCTGGCCTGGGCGTTGGCGACCCACCGCCGCCGCGCGGCTTGAGGATGTGACCTAGGCCATGCGGGCAGTTCCAACCTCGGCAACCCGGATCGCGTCTTACGGGTATCCATTCCTGAAAGGCAGACACATCATGCGATCCACCACCACGACGCGCTCCCTCATCCTGGGCGCCGTCGTCGCCGGCGCCCTCACCCTGGGCGCCGTCCAAATGGCCTCCGGCGACAGCGGACCGGCCGCCGAGAAGAACCCCGGCTCGAGCCCGAGCTCCACGCCGAACGCCCCTGACAAGGACCGGCCGAAGGTCAAGACCGCCACCGAGCGCGGGATCGTCCTGGAGGGCTCCGGCACCTGGCGCGGCAACGCCGTGCAGGTGTTCGTCTATGAGAACCGCAAGTACGGGAACTCGCTGCAGATCCTGATCGGCGACCCCGACGACAGGCACACGATGGGATCCGGCGAGGGCCGCGACCCGTACGTCATCGACGGCGTCCTCAACGTCGGGCTCGACATCGATGGCGACCTGGCTGTGGTCAAGGGCAGCGTCACGCCGAACGGCGAGCCGGTCCCGGCCGCCGAGGAGGCCCCCGACGGCGAGCTCATCTCCGCCACCGGAACCCACACGCCGTTGCTGGTGAAGGCCACCTTCGCCTACCGCGGCGAGACCGTCCGCCTGCGCTTCGCGAAGGCTTTCGCGTACGAGCTCAAGTCCATCCGCAGCGGCAAGTAGCCGCGGGCGGTCCGGCCGGTGGGGCTACTTGAAGATGCTGTAGCCCCCCGGCCCCACCGCGAAGCCGACGATGATCAACACGATGCCCCAGAGCATCTCGCCCTTGAACAGGTTGAAGATGCCGGCCACGACGAGCACGACCGCGATGAGCCACAGGATGAAGAGCATGGCGCCCGGTACCCCGGCGGGCAGACTTCATCCCATGGACCTGTACGACGCGATGCGGACCACCCCTGCGGTGCGGGAGTTCACCGATGACCCGCTGCCGGACGACGTTCTGCGCACGATCCTGGACAACGCCCGGTTCGCCCCGAGCGGGGGCAACCGCCAGGGCGCGCGGATCGTCGTCGTACGCGACCGGGACAGGCGGCGCGCGCTCGCCGAGCTGAACCTCCCGGGCGCTCGCCGCTACACCGCCCAGCGGGAGGCCGGTGAGGGACCGTGGAACGCGGCTGCTCCGACCCGGTTGTCGGCCGAGGCGATCGCGGCGACCGAGGTGCCCGACTTCTGGTCGCGGCCGGTGCTCGAGGCGGCGGTGGTGCTGGTCGTCTGCGTCGACCTGCGGCTGGTCGCGGCCACCGACCAGGAGCTCGATCGGGTCGGGATCGTCGGGGGCGCATCGGTCTACCCGCTGGTGTGGAACGTCCTGCTCGCCGCGCGCAGCGAGGGCTTCGGCGGCACCATCACGACGATGGCGGTCGCGGAAGAGCCGAAGGTCCGCGAGCTCTTCGGCATCCCCGAGGAGTACGCCGTGGCCTGCGTGCTGCCGCTGGGCAAACCGGTACGCCAGGTCACCCGGCTCTCGCGCATTAGTGTCGAGGACCTGACGCGTCGCGACCACTGGGAAGGCGGATCGCTGTGATGATCGACCTGGCGAAGATCGAGGCGGACCGCGAGCGGATCCGCGCGACGTACCTGGAGCCGGCGGAGAGCCGCAGCGTCTCCACGGCCCGCGGCCTGCACCACTTCGCGATCCTCTGCTCCGACGTCGAGGAGACGGTCCGCTTCTACCAGGGCGTGCTCGGGTTCCCGTTGACCGACATCTTCGAGAACCGTGACTACCAGGGCTCCAACCACTTCTTCTTCGACATCGGCAACGACAACCTGATCGCGTTCTTCGACTTCCCGGGTCTCGACGTCGGCCCGTACGCCGAGGTGCTGGGCGGGCTGCACCACGTCGCGATCTCGGTCGAACCGGAGAAGTGGGCGATGCTCAAGGAGCGGCTCGACGAGGCCGGGGTCGAGTACCAGAGCGAGAGCGGCACCTCGATCTACTTCCGTGATCCCAACGGCGCCCGGCTGGAGCTGATCGCCGACCCGCTGGGCGAGATGTACGGCACCAAGGTGCTCTGAGGTCATGACGGACGACGTATCCCGACAGGTCTTCCAGCTCCGCCTCGTCGTCGAGGCCGATGACTACGACGAGGCGGTCGCCTTCTACCGCGACGTGCTCGGGCTGCCCCTGCTGGAGTCCCACGACGGCGGGGGCGGTGCTCACGTCACGATCCTCGACGCGGGCCGCGCCACCCTCGAGCTCGCCAACCCCGCGCAGAAGAAGATGATCGACGCGGTCGAGGTGGGACGCGACGTGGCCGGCAAGTACCGGGTGGCGTTCGAGGTCGCCGACACCGCCGAGCACACCGACCGGCTCGTGACCGGCGGCGCCGAGCTGGTCGCGCCACCGACGCAGACTCCGTGGCGCTCGCTGAACGCGCGGCTCGAAGCACCGGCCGGGCTGCAGATCACGCTCTTCCAGGAGCTCGGCGACGGCTGAGCGGGGCGGCGATCACCGCCCCGAGATGAGGTCCGCGAACCGGGCGACCCGGCTGGTCCGGTCGTGCCGGTTCGCGGTCTCGCGCCGATCGGCGGTGCGGTAGAGCCCGTACATCGCGCGCACGCCCAGCCAGCGCAGCGGCTCCGGCTCCCACTTGCGCACCTGTCGGTTGGTCCAGGCCAGCCGGCGCAGATCGGTGTCGCGGCCCAGCACCAAGTCGCGCAGGGTGCGGCCGGCGAGGTTGGTCGCGGACAGCCCGTTGCCGACGTACCCACCGGCCCAGCCGAGCCCGGTCGCCGGGTCGAGGGACACGCTCGCGCACCAGTCCCGGGGTACGCCGAGCACGCCGCACCACGCCTGCGCGAGCGGTACCCCCGCGATCGACGGGAACAGGTCGGCGAGGGTGTCCCGCAGCGACTCGATCGTCCACGCCTGGGTCCGCCCGTCGACGTCGGTGCGCGAGCCGAAGCGGTAGGGGATGCCGCGGCCACCGAGCGCGATCCGGCCGTCGGCGGTGCGTTGGGCGTAGCAGTAGGCATGGGCCAGGTCGCCGAGGAGCTCACGGCCGTCCCACCCGATCGCGCCCCACTGCGCGTCGGTCAGCGGCTCGGTCACCACGATCGCGGAGTTCATCGGCAGCCAGGTGCGCCGCTGACCGGCGAGGCCAGCGGTGTAACCCTCCAGGCACCGGAGCACGTACGGCGCCCGGACGGTCCCGGTTGCCGTGCGGGCGATCCCGGGCTCGATCGCGGTGACCCGGCTCTGCTCGTGGATCTCGACGCCGAGCCGCCGTACGACGCCGGCCAGGCCCTGGACCAACCGGGCCGGCTGGACGCGGGCGCAGTCGGGGTCGAACGAGCCGCCGAGGGTGCCGGCGATCTCGATCCGCTCGGTGACCTCGGCGCCGGTGAGCAGGCGGGCCGGCGGGGCGGGCGGCTCGGCGTGCAGCCGCGCCAGCTGGGCGGGGGACCGGGCGGTGAACAGCACGCCGCTGCGGACGATGTCGGCCTCGATCTGCTCCGCCTCGCAGACGTCGATCACCTCGTCGACGGTGGCCCGTAGCTCGGTGGCGAGCAGGTCGGCTCCGTCGGTGCCGTGCGCGCCGGCGGCGTAGCGCTCCCGGCTGCCGGGAAGCTCGGCGGAGAGCCACCCGCCGTTGCGCCCGGACGCGCCGTACCCGACGAACTCGGCCTCCAGCACCGCGATCCGCAGCGCGGGCTCGGCCCGGGCGAGGTAGTAGGCGGTCCACAGTCCGGTGAGCCCGCCGCCGACGATGCACACGTCGCACTCGAGATCGCCGGGCAGCGGCGGCCCGGGCTCGGGCCGGCCGATCTGGGAGTACCAGAACGACACCCCACCGTTGGGCACGCCCGCGGTCTTGAGGAGCGCCATACCCCATCTTCCCCCGCCGGTGTCACAACGTGACACGTCGTTGTCACGCCTTCTCAATATCCGGCCCCGGAGGCGCGGATCTCGGGCAAGCACACGTCCACCACTGGGACTTCTGACTCGCTCCTGACTGCGGACTCGAGGCTCTCCGACACCGAAAGGCACAGCGACATGAGACTCCCCAACAAGCCGCGCATCTGCGTCGGGCGACGGCGCACACACACGGCGGCGCTCGCCGTGGTCGTGGCCGGCGCACTGCTGTCCGTGACCGGTTCCCCGGCCGAAGCGGGCTCCAGCGTGCTCAGCAACACCGACGCCATCGCCGTCAGCGACCCCGTCGCCGGGCAGGCGTCCCAGGATGTCTCGCCGTACCCGGCGAGCGTGACCCAATGGGGCATCGACGGGCCGATCACCGATGTCAACGTCGATCTCAACAACGTGACGTTCGGCCGCGCCAACGACATCGACATCCTCCTGGTCTCGCCGGAGGGCACGGCGGTCGTGCTCATGAGCGGACCCTGCGGTGCCGCGCCGGTCATCCGCTCCTATTGGACGTTCGACGACGAGGCGGCGCAGGCGATGCCGTACACCGGTGGAACCTGCGGATCCGGCAGCTACCGGCCCACCAGCGGCTACTCCGCGACCTTCCCGCCGCCCGCGCCGCCCAAGGCCCAGGATCCCCCCTACTACCCCCGGACGCTCTCGGCGTTCCGTGGGGAGAACCCCAACGGCACGTGGCGGCTCTTCGTGCACGACAGCTTCGCCAGGCACGGTGACGCCACCGACCACGGCGTGATCCTCGGCGGCTTCCGGGTGTTCATCACCACCGATTCCCGGTCGGTCGTGATCCCCGCCGCGATGGACGGAGCCGGCCCCGCGTCGTCGTACCCGGTCGTGGAGACGGTCTCGGGGCCGAGCGCCAGCATCGTGGACGTTTTCGTCTACCTCCACAACATCAGCCACAACCGGCCCGACGACCTCGACATCCTCCTGGTAGCGCCGGGCGGCCAGAAGGTGGTGCTGATGTCGGACGCGTGCGGCGGCATTCCGATTCCGAACGGAACTACCCTGCGCTTCAACCACGACGACCCGCCGGCTCCGGATCAGGGGATCTGCAACACCGGCCCCGGCGGCAGCGGCGTCAACTTCTCGCCGACGGACTACGCGCCGGTCGACAGCTTCCCAGCACCGGCCCCGCCCGGCCCGTACACCACATTGGCCGCACTGCGTGGCACCAATCCGAACGGCGACTGGCGGCTGTATGTGCATGATGACCTCACCGATCGCTCGGGCTATCTCCAGGACTTCTCGCTGTCCTTCGCTCTCGGTCCCCCGGTCGTCGACACCCTCGCGCCGGACACCACCATCACCGACGGCCCGGGCGCGACCACGCGTTCTCGGCGAGCGAGGTTCCAGTTCAGCGCCAGCGAGGCACCGGCCACGTTCGAATGCCGGCTCGACTCGCGGCCGTGGACGTCGTGCTCGTCGCCGCGGACCTACCGGCAGCTGAGCGTCGGCCGGCACCAGGTCCGAGTTCGCGCGACCGACGCCGCGGGCAACCGCGACGCGACCCCAGCGACGCGGCAGTGGCGGGTCCGTCGGTGAGGCCGCCGCAGCTCGCGGGCCTGGCCGTGATGGCGACGGTGCTGGCCGGATGCTCCGGCACCGACGAACACGCGCTCGGCGACGCCGTGGAGGTCGACTTCTACGACGGGGCGGCGTCAGAGCCAGCGGGCGAGGGAACGGTCACGGTGACCGATGTCCGCGACGGTTCCACCGCCGAGCTGGAGGCTGCCGGGTACGCCTTGGATCCGGACGAGAAGTCCGCCACGGCGCTCTACGTGGAGGTCAGCTTCGAGAATGCCGGCGACACCGCCGTCGCGCCTCGCCCCGTGGGCGGAGAGGACGACGACGGCCAGCTGATCCACGCACTCACGCTGCTCGACTTCGGTGGCGGCCCCTTCGAACCGTGCCCGGGTCTTCCGGATGAGGTGGCGCCGGGCCAGAAGGGCGACGGATGCACGATCATCCTGGTGCCACCGGGCGTGGAGCTAGCGCGTGTCTACTACCACCCGGGAGCAGACGACGACTTCGTCTACTGGGAGGCCGAGTGAGGTGAGGTCTGGGCCCGGCGCGGTGAGGCGCCGCGTCGGGCGCTCGGATCTTGACTCATTCCAGAAAAGCCGACAGACTCCGAGACGTGACGGCGATCTCGGACCTGGAGCTGATGCTCCGGGATGCGGACCTGCGGGTCACGCGTCCGCGGGTGGCGGTGCTGAACGCCGTCCACGACCACGCGCACGCCGACACCGAGTCGCTGATCGGCGCGGTCCGGCGCGAGCTGCCGGACGTCTCCCACCAGGCCGTCTACGACGTACTGCGGGCGCTCACCTCCGCCGGCCTGGTGCGGCGGATCCAGCCGTCCGGCTCGGTGGCTCGCTACGAGTCCCGGGTGGGCGACAACCACCACCACGTCGTATGCCGCTCCTGCGGTGACATCGCCGATGTCGACTGCGCCGTCGGCGCGGCACCCTGCCTGCACGCATCCGATGACAGCGGCTTCACGATCGAGGAGGCCGAGGTCATCTACTGGGGCACCTGCCCCCGCTGCGCCACCACCCAGTCCTGACCAGCACCGACCAGCACCCACCAGCACCCATCGAAAGGTTGCCCATGAGCGAGAGCGAGAACCCGGCCATCGACGCCCCCGAGGCGAAGGGGCATCGGCCGCGCACCAACCAGGACTGGTGGCCCGACCAGCTCGACCTGTCCGTGCTGCAGAAGCACAGTCAGCGGGCCAATCCGATGGACCCCGACTTCGACTACGCCGCCGAGGTCGCGACCCTCGATGTCGAGGCGCTCAAGCGCGACATCGTCGAGGTGATGACCACCTCGCAGGACTGGTGGCCGGCGGACTTCGGTCACTACGGCGGCCTCTTCATCCGGCTGAGCTGGCACGCGGCCGGCACCTACCGGATCGAGGACGGCCGCGGCGGCGCCGGCGAGGGCAGCCAGCGCTTCGCGCCGCTCAACAGCTGGCCGGACAACGCCAACCTCGACAAGGCCCGCCGACTGCTCTGGCCGGTGAAGCAGAAGTACGGCCGCAAGATCTCGTGGGCCGACCTGCTCGTGCTCGCCGGCAACGTCGCCCTGGAAGACATGGGCCTGGAGACGTTCGGGTTCGGCTTCGGCCGCGAAGACGTCTGGGAGCCCGAGGAGATGTTCTGGGGGCAGGAGGACACCTGGCTCGGCGACGAGCGCTACAGCGGTGACCGCGAGCTGTCCGGCCCGCTGGGCGCCGTCCAAATGGGGCTGATCTACGTGAACCCCGAAGGCCCGAACGGCAATCCGGACCCGGTCGCGGCGGCCCGCGACATCCGCGACACGTTCGCCCGGATGGCGATGAACGACGAGGAGACCTTCGCGCTGATCGCCGGTGGTCACACGTTCGGCAAGACCCACGGCGCGGGTGACGCTGACCTGGTCGGACCCGAGCCCGAGGGCTGCCCGGTCCTGTCCCAGGGCCTGGGTTGGCAGAGCTCCTACGGCACCGGCAAGGGCGTCGACGCGATCACCAGCGGCCTCGAGGTGACCTGGACCAACACCCCGACTCGGTGGGACTCCAGCTTCCTCGAGATCCTGTTCGGCTACGAGTGGGAGTTGACCGAGAGCCCCGCGGGCGCCAAGCAGTGGGTGGCCAAGGACGCCGAGGCGATCATCCCCGGCGCCCACGGCGAGCCGAACAAGCTGCCGACGATGCTGACCACGGACCTGTCGCTGCGCTTCGACCCGGAGTACGAAAAGATCGGGCGCCGGTTCCTGGCGAACCCGGAGGAGTTCTCGCTCGCGTTCGCCAAGGCCTGGTACAAGCTGCTGCACCGCGACATGGGTCCGGTCGAGCGCTACCTCGGCCCGTGGGTGGCCGAGCCCCAGATCTGGCAGGACCCGGTGCCCGCCGTCGACCACGAGCTGGTCGGCGACGCCGAGGTCGCGACGCTGAAGCAGCAGCTCCTCGGCTCCGGCCTGTCGATCGCCCAACTCGCGGGTACGGCGTGGGCCTCCGCAGCCACCTTCCGCGGCACCGACATGCGTGGCGGCGCCAACGGCGCCCGGATCCGGCTCGAGCCGCAGCGCGGCTGGGCGGCGAATGCCGATGCGGTCGCCTCGCTCGAGACGCTCGAGACGATTCAGCAGGAGTTCAACTCCCAGGGCGGCGCGAAGATCTCGCTCGCCGACCTGATCGTCCTGGGCGGCTGCGCTGCCGTCGAGCAGGCCGCCAAGGACGCGGGCGTCGAGGTGACCGTGCCGTTCCGGCCGGGCCGCACCGATGCCACCCAGGAGCAGACCGACGTCGAGTCGTTCGCCGTCCTGGAGCCGCGAGCGGACGGGTTCCGCAACTACCTGCGGGCCGGCGAGAAGCTGCAGCCCGAGACGCTGCTGCTCGACCGTGCCTACATGCTCAACCTGACCGCGCCCGAGATGACCGTGCTCGTCGGCGGGATGCGCGCCCTCGGCGCGAATGCGGGCGGCGCGGCTCACGGCGTACTCACCGACCGCGCCGGCGCGCTGACCAACGACTTCTTCGTCAACCTGCTCGCACCGGGCACCGAGTGGAAGACCTCGGAGTCGGCGGAGAACGTGTTCGAGATCCGGGACCTGGCCAGCGGTCAGGTGAAGTGGACCGCCACCGCCGTCGACCTCGTGTTCGGCTCGAACTCGGTGCTGCGCTCGCTGTCGGAGGTCTACGCCGCCGACGACGCCAAGGAGAAGTTCGTCAGGGACTTCGCCGCGGCCTGGGGCAAGGTCATGGAGCTGGACCGCTTCGACCTCCGCTGACCCGGCGCAAACTCCCGCGAAACATCGCTGACCCGTCGCAAAGTTTGCGACGGGTCAGCGGGTTTTCTGGGTCAGGCGGCGTCCGCCGCGAGCTCGGGCGCCGGTTGGAGGTCGAGGTCCGGTTCGTCGTCGCTGCTGCGCCGGGGGACCAGCGCGGTGACCGCGATGACCGCGCCGGCGATGGCGACCGCCGCCGCGAACACCAGCCCGGGCCGGAACATGTCGAGCACGCCCGCCTGGCTCGTCGAGCAGGCGCTGCCCACCCACCGCGCCGTGCTCAAGGACGTCTGGTGAGTCAGGAGGCCGGTGGTTGCGCGCCCTGGCGCCGCTCGGCCTCGCGGAGCCGCTCGGCAAGCCCGACGGCGATCCGGATCGTGACGTCGGGGTGCTGGGTCAGCATCGCGTGAAACTCTCGGACGCCGAAGACGAGCAGGTCCATCTCGCTGCTCGCGGTGACGGTGGCGAAGCGCACGGCGGTGGGGTCGAGCAGCGCCATCTCGCCGACCGCCTCCCCCGCCCCGGCTGAGCCCAGATCCGCGCCATTGCGGGTCACCGTTGCGGTCCCGCTCACGATCACGAACGCCTGGTCACCGCCTCGTCCCTCAGCGATCAGGACCTTGCCCGCCGGCACGCTCACCTCGTCCACCAGGGACGCGATGTGCTTGAGCTCCTTCTTCGAGCACCGGGCGAACAACGGTGTCCGGGCGAGAACGTCGGTCTTGGACGATGCGCTGGCCATGGGAGCCTCCTGAGCACCTCGGGACGATGGTCTGCTCAGGGGAGAAGGTACTCCGATCCGCGGGGTGGCAGGGGAACGCTGCCGCTGCCTCTGTTCAGGAGCCGGTACGGCGACGTACGCTGGACCTCGAAAGCGCGTATCACGAAACAGGGTTGCAGGATGCGCAACAAAGACCAGGCCACGGTCCGCCGGCTGCTGACCCGCGCCCGCTACGAGGTGCTGCCGACCTCGACCATCGAGGAGAAGGTCGCGGCAGCGGTGCCGACCGACGTCACGGTCACCGTCACGGCGTCCCCGTCGATGGGCCTGGAGCGCACCGTCGAGGTCGCCGAGCGGCTCACCGCGGAGGGGTACGACGTGGTGCCGCACCTGGCGGCACGGATGGTCAGTGGTCGGGCCGAGCTGCTCGAGCTGGTCGAGCGGCTGGCCGCCGCGAAGATCACCAACGTGTTCGTGCCCGGCGGGGACGCGCAGAGCGTCGGTGACTATCCCGATGCCCTGGCGATGCTCGAGGACCTCACCGCGATCGGCAGCCCGTTCAAGGACGTCGGGGTGCCGGGGTATCCCGAGAGCCACCCGACCATCCACGACGACCTGACGGTCCAGTCGATGTGGGACAAGCGCCGGCACGCGACGTACATCGTGAGCAACCTGACCTTCGACCCGGGCGTGATCAAGGACTGGGTGCACCGGCTGCGCCTGCGCGGGATCGGGCTACCCCTGCTGCTGGGTCTGCCCGGCCCGGTCGACCGCACCAAGCTGCTCGGCATGGCGACGAAGATCGGCGTCGGCGACTCGACCCGGTTCCTGGCCAAGCAGAAGGGGCTGATGACCCGGCTGGTCGCTCCGGGCGGCTTCACCGGGGAGTCGTTCCTGACGAAGTGCGCCGCCACCGTCGGCGAGGCCGAGGCCGGGGTGGACGGCCTGCACGTCTACACGTTCAACCAGATCGCGGAGACCGAAGCCTGGCGGCAGGACTGGCTGCGCCGGCTGGGGTGACGTGCTCGCGGACGTTCGGGCCCATGTTACTGACCGTTGGTACGTCCAACTGACCGTTGCAACGGTCGGCTAGAAGGCACAACGGTCAGTAGGATCCTCCGCCGCCACGAGCTCGGCGAGAGCGCGCTCCAAGCCGTGATGCCCGGTCTCGACAGTGGTCAGCGGCAGGCCGATCGTCGCGGCGGCCTCCTCGGCGAGTCGGTGCAGCTCCGGGTCCGGCTCCTGGGCCAGCCAGACGACGCGGGTGTAGGCGCCGAAGTAGTCGTCGCGCAGCTCGGGGTACCGGTCCAGGCCGAGCTCGCGGACCACGGTCCGGGCGAAGGACCGGACCAGGAAGTCGGTCAACAGATAGGTGCCGGGCTGCTCCTCGAAGAAGCGGGCCAGGCGATCGGGGCCGGCGAACACGTCGTAGCAGTGCAGCCCGGGCAGTCGCGCCAGGCCGAGATCGCGGCAGACCTCGTCGAGGGCGCCGTACGTGCCGCAGTCGGCGTACCCGACCACCACTCGCTTGCCGGCGATCTGCAGGCTGGTGGCCAGCACCCGCACCTCGTCGGCGATCAGGTGCGGCTGGTTGTGCAGCAGCGGCGGCAGCGGGTGCACCACCACCGGCCAGCCGTTGCGGGCGACCAACTCGGCGGCGGGCTGAGCGAGCGCGCCGCAGGCGATCAGTGCGACCTGCTCAGAAGGCGAGCTGTTCGACGAACCGGTCGTTGAAGTCCGCACGGTCACTGAGCTCGACATACTCCACCTCCTCCAGCAGTGCGTTCGCACCCGCGCGCTCGCGGACCGAGAGCAGCGTCATCTTGGCCCCTTCGCCGGCCACGTTGCCGGCCGAGACGATGCGCAGCACCGGCAGCTGCGGCACCAGTCCGATCCGGACAGCAGCAGCGGGTGAGAGGTAAGACCCGAATGAGCCCGCCAGCAGCACCTGTTGTACGTCGTCGTGCTCGAGACCCAGCTGCTCCAGCAGCAGCGTCCAGCCGGTCGAGATCGCGGCCTTCGCGAACTGCAGCTCGCGGACGTCGCGCTGGGACAGGTAGATCGTCTCCGCAATGTCGGTGTCGGGCCGCGGGGTGTGCAGGACGAACACCCGCTCCTCGCCGATCCGGGTGAGTCGGTCGGCCAGCCCGGGCACCTTCTCGGCCGCCACGTGGTCGGGGACGAACCGGCCCGAGGACTCGAGCAGCCCGACCCGCACCAGCTCGGCGACCACGTCGACCAGTCCGGAGCCGCACAGACCGCGCGGCTCGACGTCGCCGATCACGCCGAGCTCGACCGGGCGGTCGGGGTCGTCGGTCAGCTTCACGACCTCGATCGCGCCATCGGCCGCGCGCATCCCGCAGCGGATCGCCCCGCCCTCGAACGCCGGGCCCGCGGGCGCGGCGGTGGCCAGCACGGTGTCGCCGTCGGAGAGCACGATCTCGCAGTTGGTGCCGACGTCAACGAACAGCCGGGTGCGCTTGTCGCGGTCCATGCCGGTGGCGAGCATGCCCGCCACGATGTCGCCGCCGACGTAGGCACCCAGCGAGGGGAAGATCGCGGCCCGCGCCCGCGGGTGTACGGCGAGGCCGAGGTCGCTGGCCAGCACGGTCGGGGGCGTTGCGGTGGTCATCACGAACGGCGCCACCCCGATCGGCTCCGGGTCGATGCCGAGCGCCAGCGCGGTCATCGTGGCGTTGCCGGCGAGCGCGACCTCGTAGACGTGCGTGGGGTCGACCCCCGCCTCCGCGCACACCTGCTCGGTGAGCTCGCGCAGGGTCGCGGCCGCCGCCTCCTGCAGTCGGCCGAGCGTGTCCGGGTTCATCATCACCGCGCTGATCCGGGTGATCACGTCGCCGCCGTAGGGCTGCTGCTTGTTCAGCATCGAGGCGACCGCGACCGGGGTCCCCGTCTCGACGTCGAGCAGGGTGGCCACGACCGTCGTGGTGCCGAGGTCGAAGGCCACGGCGTAGCGGACCGTGGAGGTGTCTCCGGGCTCGATGTCGATCAGCGCCTCGTCGACGACCACCGCGGTCACCTTGAAGTCGGCCTGGCGCAGCACCACCGGCAGCCGCCGCAGCACCTCGAGGTCGGCGGTGAGCTCGAGGTCGTCGATCGCGTCGTAGAGCCGGACCAGATCGGTGCGCTGGTCGGCGAGGGTCGGCTCCACGAGCTCGACGTACCGCTTCTGTACGGCGGGCCGCAGGATCACCTGCCGGCCGACCCCGACGGTCGCGGCTTTGGGGCGAGTCAGCAGCGGGGGTACGTCGACCGCGAGGTCGCTGGTCGCCTGGGCCAGGCAGGCCAGTCGCCAGCCGGCTCCGAGCTGGGCCGGCGTGAACGTGCGCTCGTCGTGCCGGCTGACCGGTCCGGCCGGCTCGACCCGCACCTTGCACTTGTGGCAGGTGCCGTGGCCGCCGCAGGTGGAGTCGATCGCGATCCCGTTCCAGGAGGCGGAGTCGAAGACGGTGACGCCGGGCGGCACCCGCACCGACCTGGTCGTCGGCGGGCCCTCCTTGGCCTCGACGGTGAAGCTCAGGTCGACCCGGCCGGTCCCGTCATGGGTCCGGTCGGGGGCACCGGCGGGCGCGAGGAGTCCCTCACGCGCCAGGTTGGGCAGGTCCGCGGTCACGGGGCGCTCACGCGGGCTGCTCGGCCGCCAGCTTGGCCCGGTGAGCGGCGATCCACGCCATCCCCCACTCGTCGTTGCCGAGCAGCAGGTCGGCCGCGCGAACTCCCTCGACGATCTGCGGGGTCCGGGCGTCCATGATCGCGCTGGTCAGCCCGGCGGTCATCGCCATCGGCAGGAACGTCGCACCCAGCCCGTGCCGCGACGGCATCCCGAACGAGACGTTGGAGGCGCCACAGGTCATGTTGAGGTCGTGCTCGTCGCGGATCCGGCGCATCGTCTCGAGGGTGGCCAGGCAGTTGGTCGTGTCGGCCCCGATCGGCATCGCCAGCGGGTCGATCACGATGTCCGCCATCGCGATGCCGTACTCCGTGGTCGCCACGTGCACGATCTTCTTGACCAGCTCGAGCCGCTTCTCCGGCTCCATCGGAATCTCGTCCTCGTCGTTGGGCAGCGCGATCACGGCGGCGTCGTACTTCTTGACCAGCGGGAGGATCTGCTCCATCCGCTCGTCCTCGGCGGTGATCGAGTTGACCAGCGCGCGGCCGTTGTACGCCGCCAGCCCGGCCTCGAGCGCCTCCACGACCGAGGAGTCGATGCAGATCGGCAGGTCGGTGAGGGTCTGGATCATCGTGATCGCCTGGGCGAGCAGCTCGGCCTCGTCGACGAGCGGCACCCCCATGTTGACGTCGAGCACGTTGGCCCCGCCCTCGACCTGGGCGCGGACATCCCGCTCGATCGCGGACAGGTCCCCGGCCTTGAGCTGGTCCTGGAAGATCCGACGGCCGGTGGGGTTGATCCGCTCGCCGATCACGCAGAACGGCTGGTCCCGCCCGATCGTGACCTCCCGGCTGGCCGAGCGGATCACGGTGTGCCGGGTCACGCCGGCACCTTGGCGCGGCGCTCGTTGAGCAGGGTCTTGGCGCGCTTGACGCACTGCGAGGCGTCGGCGGCGTACCCGTCGGCGCCGACCGCGTCGGCGTACTCCTGGGTGACCGGGGCACCGCCGACCATCACGATCACCGAGTCGCGCAGGCCGGCCTTCTGGAGGGCGTTCATGTTGGCCTTGAACATCGGCATCGTGGTGGTGAGGAACGCCGAGAAGCCGACGATGTCGGGCTGGTGCTCGTTGATCGCCTCGACGAACTTCTCGGGGGCCACCTGCACGCCGAGGTCGATCACCTCGAAGCCGGCGCCCTCGAGCATGATGTTGACGAGGTTCTTGCCGATGTCGTGGACGTCGCCCTTGACCGTGCCCATCAGGAACTTGCCGACGGTCTCGACGCCGGTCTCGGCGAGCAGCGGCCGCAGCACCTCCATCGCCCCGGCCATCGCGCGCCCGGCGATCAGCATCTCCGGCACGAAGAAGTCGCCGCGCTCGAAGCGGGCGCCGACCTCTTCCAGCGACGGGATCAGCGCGTCGAAGAGCAGCGACTGCGGCTCCATCGCCATGCCCAGCGCCTCGTGGGTCAGCTCGAGAACGCGCGGCGCGTTGCCGACCAGCGTCTCGTCGTAGAGCCCCTGCAGGATCTCTTCGGGTGTCATGCCACGCCCTCATTTCTGGTCCGCCGGCGAAGCAGCGCGGACAGCTGCTCGGCCCGGTCGTTCAACAGTCGGCCGACCTCGTCGCGCCGATCCACCAATCGCGGGCTCGGCCCCGAGACGCCCAACGCCGCCACCACTTCGCCCCCGCTGCCGCGCACCGGCGCGCCGACTCCGCTGAGGCCGATCTCGAGCTCGTCGACGGTGCTGGCGTAGCCCCGCCGCGCGCCCTGCTCGAGCTCGCGGCGCAGGGCGTCGCGGTCGGTGATCGTGGCCGGGGTGAGCCGCTCCAGCTCGCCGTGGGGTACGTCGATGACGCCGTACGCCAACAGCACCTTGCCCAGTGCCGAGCAGTGGGCGGGCACGTCGACCTCGGTCCAGTCGCGGGTGCCGAGGAGGTACGTCGAGTCCACCTGAGCGACCTGGACGACGCGGTCGCCGCGGGCCACCGAGAGATTGACGGTCTCGCCGGTCTCGGCGCCGACCTTCTCCAGGGTCGGGCGGGCCAACCGGACCAGCTCGTCCCACGGGTCGTGCCGGGTCGCGTAGAGCCAGAACAGCGGCCCCGCGACGTACGAGCCGGCCGCGTTGCGTTCCACCAGCTCGGTGCGCTCGAGGGCGGTCAACAGCCGCGAGGTCGTGGACTTGGGCAGCCCGCTCTCGTCCTGCAGCTCGCCGAAGGTGAGCGGCTCGTCCGCCCGGACCACCGTGGCCACCAGCAGCGCGGCGCGGTCGATCGCCTGGGTGCCGGTGTTCGTGCTCACGAGGTCGAGCTCCTTCGTCCGAGTGCGTTCCATGATGTGGAACCACTGTCCCACAACATGAGGCTAGGATGCCGGACGACGCCTGGTCAAGCCCGGTGCCGTGCCCAAGGAGGACCGATGTTCCAGAACCGGATGCCCCGCTACGAGATCCTCTCCGAGGACGCGATGGCGATGCTCGACCGCGGGTGGCGACGGCTGATGACCGAGATCGGCGTGGAGTTCATGGACCAGCGCGCGCTGGACCTGTTCGCCGCAGCCGGGCAGCGGGTGGAGGACAACAAGGTCTTCCTGGACCCGGACTTCGTGCTCGAGCAGGTCGCCAAGGCGCCGGCCGAGTTCGACGTCCAGGCTCGCAACCCGGAGCACAACATCCACATCGGCGGCGACTCGATGGCGTTCGGCGCGGTCTACGGGCCGCCGTTCGTGCGCGAGGGCGAGGTACGCCGCGACGCGACCATGGACGACTTCCGCAACTTCACCAAGCTCGCCCAGTCGTTCCCGGTGCTCGACTCCGCGGGTGGGGTGATCTGCGAGCCCAACGACACCCCGCTCGACAGCCGACACCTCGACATGACCTACGCGCTGCAGACGCTGACCGACAAGATCTACATGGGCAACGTCGTCTCCGGCGTCAACGCCGCCGACACCATCGCGATGGGGTCGATCCTGTTCGGTGGCCGGGAGAAGCTCGAGGAGACCCCTGCCTCCATCTCGCTGATCAACTGCAACTCGCCGCTGCGCTGGGACGACCGGATGCTCGAGGCCCAGTTCGAGTACTGCTCGGCCGGCCAGCCGGTGGTGCTGACGCCGTTCATCCTGATGGGCGCGATGTCGCCGGTGACGATCCCCGCCGCGCTGGTGCAGCAGATCACCGAGGCGCTCTCCGGCATCGCGCTGGCCCAGCTGATCCGGCCCGGTACGCCGGTGATCTTCGGGTCCTTCCTGTCCAACATCGACATGCAGTCGGGCTCGCCCACCTTCGGCACCCCCGAGTCGGGGATCGGGCTGTTGTGCACCGGCCAGATCGCCCGCCGGTTCGGGCTGCCGTTCCGCACCGGCGGTGGGCTCACCTCCTCGCAGGTCCCGGACGCGCAGGCCGGCTACGAAGCGCTGATGACGATGCTGCCGACGTTCCTGGCGGGCGCCAACTGGGTGATGCACTCGGCCGGCTGGCTCGAGGGCGGCCTGGTCGCCGGCTACGAGAAGTTCATCGTCGACATCGAGATCCTGCAGATGATGCAGGCGGAGTTCACCCCGCTGGAGATCGACGAGGCGTCGATGGCGTTCGGGGCCCACGAGGAGGTCGGGCACGGCGGCCACTTCCTCGGCGCCGAGCACACGATGGAGCGGTTCCGGACCTGCTTCTACCGGCCGCTGCTCTCGTCCTCGGAGAACTACGAGCGCTGGATGCGCAACGGCGGTAGCGACGCCGCCGCGCGCGCCACCACGATCTACCAGGAGAAGCTCGAGGCCTACGAACAGCCGCCCCTCGACGACGGCGTACGACTGGAACTGGAGGAGTACGTCGTGCGCCGCCGGGCCGAACTGGGAGACTGACCCGATGGCGTTCGCGACGACTGCGGGAGGACCCCGGGCCACCGCTCCGGCGGGCGACTTCGTGCTGGTGCTGACCTGCCCCGATCGGCCCGGCATCGTGCACGCGGTGTCCGGGTTCCTGGTCGCCCGCGGCGGCAATATCGTCGAGAGCCAGCAGTTCGGCGACCAGCTCACCGAGCGGTTCTTCATGCGGCTCGACTTCCTGGTGCCGAGCGCCGACGCCACCGCCGAGGAGTTGCGCCGCGACTTCGCCGAGGTGGCGGCCGAGTTCGCGATGACGTTCGAGCTCTGGGACGCGCGAGCGCCGTACCGCACCCTGATCATGGTCTCCAAGCACCTGCACTGCCTCAACGACCTGCTGTTCCGCTACAGCACCGGGGCGCTGCAGATCGAGATCCCCGTCGTGGTCTCCAACCACCTCGATGCCGAGCCGCTGGCCCGCGCGCACGGGCTCGACTTCGTGCACATCCCGGTGACGCCGGACACCAAGCCGCAGGCCGAGGACCAGCTGCGTGGGCTGGTCGAGAAGCACGCCATCCACCTCGTCGTACTGGCCCGCTACATGCAGGTGCTCTCCGACGAGCTGTGCGCCGAGCTGTCCGGACGCGCGATCAACATCCACCACTCCTTCCTGCCGAGCTTCAAGGGCGCGAAGCCCTACCACCAGGCCTTCGACCGCGGCGTCAAGCTGGTCGGCGCCACCGCCCATTACGTCACCGGCGAGCTCGACGAGGGCCCGATCATCGAGCAGGACGTCGTCCGGGTCGACCACGGCTTCAACCAGGAGCAGCTGGTCACCGCCGGCCGGGATGTCGAGGCCCAGGTCCTCTCCCGCGCGGTCCGCTGGCACGCCGAGTCCCGGGTGTTGCTCAACGGCCACCGCACGGTCGTCTTTCGCTGAGCTGGGGTAGTCCGCCGTGTATGGCACCCCCGGCGATGCGAAATGGGGTGCGTAGCACGGCGGACTATCCCGCCGGACGCTTCATGCGATCTACTGTTGCGTGATGAGCAACGGTGGTGCGGCCAGCGTGCAGTCGGTCGACCGCGCGCTGACGATCCTCGAGGTACTGGCCCGGGTCGGTACGGCGGGGGTGACCGAGATCGCGGCCGAGCTCGGCGTTCACAAGTCCACGGCGTTCCGGCTGGTGGCGACGTTGGAGTCGCATCGGCTGGTCGAACAGGCGGGGGACCGGGGGCGGTACGCGCTCGGCGTCGGGCTGCTCCGGCTCGCCGGGGCCACGACCGCGCGGCTCGACCTGGTCCAGGAGTCGCGGCCGGTCTGCCGCCAGCTCGCGGCCGACACCGGTGAGACCGTGAACCTGACCGTGCTCGCCGAGCACTCCGCGCTCTACCTCGACCAGGTGGCCGGGTCCTCGGCGCTGCAGTCGCACAACTGGGTCGGCCAGCACATTCCGCTGCACGCGACCAGCAACGGGAAGGTGCTGCTCAGCGAGCTCGAGCCGGCCACGCTCGAGCAGACGCTGGGCGAGCTGTCCCGGTTCACCCCGGAGACGATCACCCGCAAGGCCCAGCTGCGCGACGAGCTGACGGTGGTACGCCGGCAGGGCTACTCCGTCGCCATCGACGAGCTCGAGATCGGGCTGACCGCGGTGGCCGCCCCGATCCGCAACGCCCACGGCGACGTGGTGGCCTCGATCAGCGTCTCCGGGCCGACGTTCCGGCTCACCGAGGAGCGGATGGAACGGGTGATCCCGCAGTGCGTCGAGGCGGGTGTGGAGATCTCGCACCGGCTCGGCTGGGGCGTCCGCTGAGCGGGCACGGCTCGGTAACGGAATCGCAGCATCCTTGACGTAGCCGGCCCCTCACAGCATTGTCGAAGGGAAGGCGGGTTGCGCCAGGGGCGAATCCGTTGCGACATACGCAACAAAGGTTGACTGAAACGAGGCTTGCCGGTGGCGGATCTCTACCTCGACGGGGCCTGGACGGGTGCCGAGGGTGGTGGGCGCCGGGAGATCCGATGCCCGGCCGACGGCACCCTGGTGGCCGAGGTGGACGAGGGCGGGCCGGCCGACACCGAGCGAGCCATCGCCGCCGCGCACCGGGCCTTCCACGAGTCCGACTGGTCCCGCACCCCATCGGTACGAGCGCGGCGCGCTGCTGCTCCGGGTCGCCGACCTGCTCGAGCGCGACACCGCGAAGCTCGCCCGGATGGAGTCGCTCGACACCGGCAAGCGCCTGGTCGAGAGTGAGTACGACGTCGCCGACATCGTCTCGGTCTTCCGGCACTTCGGCCGGGTCGCCGCCGAGGACGCGGGCCGCGTCATCGACACCGGGAACCCCGACGTGGTCAGCCGGATCGTTTACGAACCGGTCGGGGTGTGCGGCCTGATCTCGCCGTGGAACTACCCGCTCCTCCAGGTCTCCTGGAAGGTCGCGCCGTGCCTGGCTGCCGGCAACACGTTCGTGCTCAAGCCGAGCGAGCTCACCCCGCACACCGCGATCCACCTGATGCGACTGCTCGAGGAGGCGGGGCTACCGGCGGGTGTCGGCAACCTGGTGCTCGGCACCGGCGTCGAGGTCGGTGCGCCGCTGTCCACCGATCCACGGGTCGACCTGGTCTCCTTCACGGGTGGTCTGGAGACCGGCAAGCGGATCATGGCCGCCGCCTCCGGGACCGTGAAGCGGGTGGCTCTCGAGCTCGGCGGGAAGAACCCCAACGTCGTCTTCGCCGACGCCGATCTCGAGGTCGCCCTCGACTTCGCCCTCACCGCGGTGTTCCTGCACTCGGGCCAGGTCTGCTCGGCCGGGGCCCGGCTGGTGGTGGAGGAGTCGATCCACGACCAGTTCGTCGACGCGCTGGTCGAGCGCGCCGAGCGGATCGCGATCGGCGGGCCGTTCGACGACAAGGCCGAGACCGGACCACTGACCAGTGCCGCCCACCGCGACAAGGTCGAGGCGTACGTCGCGGCGGGCATCGCCGAGGGCGCCGTACTCCGCACCGGCGGCAAGCGACCCGACGACCCGGCGTTGGCCGAGGGCTTCTACTACCTGCCGACCGTGCTCGACCGGTGCACCTCGAACATGTCGGTGACCCAGGACGAGTCGTTCGGCCCGGTGCTCACCGTCGAGACGTTCCGCACCGAGGACGAGGCGGTGGCGATCGCGAACGACAGCATCTACGGGCTGGCCGGCGCGGTGTGGACCCAGGACGCCGGCAAGGCCCAACGGGTGGCGGGCCGACTGCGGATGGGCACGGTGTGGATCAACGACTACCACCCCTACGTGGCGCAGGCCGAGTGGGGCGGCTACAAGCAGTCCGGCATCGGCCGCGAGCTCGGCCAGGCCGGCCTCGACGAGTACCGCGAGACCAAACACGTCTGGCACAACATCCGGCCGGCCGAGCAACGTTGGTTCCGGGGATAAGGGGGCGGCGATGGCTGGAGCGACGAGGTACGACTACGTGATCGTGGGCGGTGGTTCGGCCGGCTGCGCCATCGCGAACCGGCTCTCGGCCGACCCGTCCACCTCCGTCCTCGTCCTCGAGGCCGGCCGGTCCGACTGGCGGATCGACCCGTTCATCCACATGCCGGCCGCGCTGCCGTTCCCGATCGGCAGCCGCTTCTACGACTGGAAGTACGAGACCGATCCGGAGCCGGAGCTCGGCGGCCGCCGGGTGTTCCACGCGCGCGGCAAGGTGCTCGGCGGGTCCAGCAGCATCAACGGGATGATCTTCCAGCGGGGCAACCCGATGGACTACGAGCGCTGGGCCGCCGAGCCGGGGATGAAGGAGTGGGACTACCTCCACTGCCTGCCCTACTTCAAGCGGATGGAGAGCTGCCTCCTCGAAGACGGCACCGCTGGTGCCGACGAGTGGCGCGGCGGCGACGGCCCGCTCAAGCTCGAGCGCGGGCCGGCCGACAACCCGCTGTTCGGCGCGTTCTTCGAGGCGGTGCAGGAGGCCGGCTACCCGCTCACGGACGACGTCAACGGCTACCGACAAGAAGGCTTCGCGAAGTTCGACCGCAACATCCACCGCGGCCGCCGGCTGTCCGCGGCCCGCGCCTACCTGCACCCGGTCCGGTCCCGCAAGAACCTCCGGATCGAGACCTCCGCGATGGTCACCGGCATCCGGTTCGACGGCCGGCGAGCGGTCGGCGTCGACTACCACCGGGCCGGTCGCGGGCGTCGTACCGCCGACGCCGGCGAGGTCATCCTCTGCGGCGGCGCGATCAACACCCCGCAGCTGATGCAGCTCTCCGGCATCGGCGACCAGGCGCTGCTCGGCCAGCACGACATCCCGGTCGTGCACCATCTACCCGGCGTCGGCGAGAACCTCCAGGACCACCTCGAGGTCTACATCCAGTACGCCTCCAAGCAGCCGGTCTCGATCGCGCCGGGGCTGAAGTGGCGGCGGCGTCCCGGCATCGGCTACCAGTGGCTCTTCCACCGGCGCGGCCTGGGCGCGACCAACCACTTCGAGGGCGGCGGCTTCGCCCGCAGCAACGACGACGTCGACTACCCCAACTTGATGTTCCACTTCCTCCCGGTCGCGATCCGGTACGACGGCTCCGCGCCCGCGAACCTGCCACCCGGGGGACACGGCTACCAGGTGCACATCGGCCCGATGTACGCCGACACGCGAGGTCACGTGCGGATCCGGTCGCGCGACCCGCGCGAGCACCCGTCGATGCTGTTCAACTACCTGACGACCGCCAACGACCGGCGGGAGTGGGTCGAGGCGATCCGGGTGGCGCGGGACATCCTCAACCAGCCGGCGTTCGCGGCGTACAACGACGGCGAGGTCTCGCCGGGGCCGGGCATCGAGACCGACGAGCAGATCCTCGACTGGGTGCGGGCCGACGCCGAGACCGCACTGCACCCTTCGTGCACGGCCAAGATGGGCGTCGACGAGCTGTCGGTGGTCGACCCCGACACGATGAAGGTGCACGGCGTCGACGGACTCCGCGTCGTCGACGCCTCGGTCTTCCCCTACGTCACCAACGGCAACATCTACGCCCCCGTGATGATGGTCGCCGAGAAGGCGGCCGACCTGATCGCCGGCAACACGCCCCTGCCCGCCGCCAGCGTGCCGTTCTACCGGTACCGCGCTGGCGACCCGCTCTACCCACCCGGCGACAGCCGCAACGTCGCCACAGAGGAGCAGTCATGACCGCCGTCACCGACCAGCCCGAACAGACCGATGCCGTCAGCGGCGACTCGGCGCTCTCGGTGCGCAGCCTCTGGAAGATCTTCGGTGCCCGCGCCGACAAGATCATCGGCACGCCGGAGGCGGACCTCTCCCGCGCCGAGCTGAAGGAGCAGACCGGCTGCGTGGCCGGGGTCAAGGACGTCAGCTTCGAGGTGGCGCCCGGCGAGGTCTTCGTGGTGATGGGGCTCTCCGGCTCCGGCAAGTCCACGCTGGTGCGGTGCCTGACCCGGCTGATCGAGCCGACCGCCGGCTCGGTGCTCATCGACGGCCAGGACATCACCTCGGCGAGCGACAGAGAGCTGCGCGACCTGCGCCGTACGCACGTCTCGATGGTGTTCCAGCACTTCGGTCTGCTGCCGCACCGCCAGGTGATCGACAACGTCGCCTACGGACTGGAGATCCGCGGGGTCGGCAAGAAGGAACGGCGCGCCAAGGCCGGCGAGATCGTCGACCTGGTCGGCCTCTCCGGGTTCGAGCGCAGCTACCCCGATCAGCTGTCCGGCGGGATGCAGCAGCGGGTCGGCCTGGCCCGGGCGCTCGCGAACGACCCGTCGCTGATGCTGTTCGACGAGCCGTTCTCCGCGCTGGACCCGCTGATCCGGCGGGACATGCAGAACGAGGTGATCCGGCTGCACCACGAGCTGGGCAAGACGATGGTGTTCATCACCCACGACCTCGCGGAAGCGCTCAAGCTCGGCGACCGGATCATGATTCTTCGGGACGGGGAGGTCGTCCAGGTGGGGCGGCCGGACGAGGTGGTCGGCGCACCGGCCGACGACTACGTCCGCGACTTCGTCTCCGAGGTGCCGCGGTCGCACGTGTTGACGCTGAAGTGGGTGATGCGCGAACCCCGCCCCGGCGACTCGACCGAGGGCCCCGAGATGACCTCCGACACGATCGTGCGGCAGGCGGCCCAGGCCGCGCTGGCCTCCGAGCACCCGGTGCGAGTCGTCGACAACGGCGAGCTCGTCGGCATCGTGGATGACGACGCGATCCTGCGGGTCGTCGTCGCCGAGGAGGACGCGTCGGCATGACCGCCACCCTGGAGCGCCCGGGTCCGGCGGCCGACGCAGGCGGCCCGCAGCCGCCGACCAGTCCGAGCCGTCGCTCGTTCCCGCGTTGGGCCTGGGGGCTCGTGGTCGTCGCGGGGTGGGTGATCGTGTGGGCCTTCACCAAGGGCCAGGACACGTTGGTCCGGCCGGTGCGCGAGCGCACCGACCTGACGGATCGGCTCACCGAGTTCAACAACGACGTGCTGGCCAGCCGCGACACCAACCCGATCATCAAGTTCACCTACGGGCTCGGCGACACGTTCGTGGACGCCGTGGACTGGATGCAGCGAATGGTGTCGATCCCGAACCTGCCCCGGCCGGTGCCCGAGGTCGGCTGGCTCGGCGTCGTGGTCGCGGCGGCCGCGATCGCCGTGGCCATCGCGAGCTGGCGGATCGCCATCCTGGTCGCGGTCTCGTTCCTCTCCTTCGGGTTCTTCGGCTACTGGTCCGAGTCCATGGACCTGCTGATCGTCACGTTCCTGGCGGTGGCCGTCACGGTGCTGATCGGGATGCCGATGGCGATCTGGATCGCGAGCAGTCACCGGGCTGAACGCGTGGTCACGGTCTTCTTGGACCTGATGCAAACGATGCCGACCTTCGTGTACCTGTTGCCGGTCGTGCTGTTCTTCGGCATCGGCGCGTCCGCGGCCGTGGTCTCCACCCTGATCTATGCGCTGCCACCCATCATCCGGATCGCCGGGCACGGCATCCGCAGCGTGTCGCCGACGACCATTGAGGCGACGGACTCCGCCGGGCAGACCTTCTGGCAGCGGCTCCTGAAGGTGCAGCTGCCGATGGCCCGCGCGACCATCGTGGTCGGGCTGAACCAGACGATCATGGCGGCGCTGTCGATGGCGGTCCTGGCGTCGTACGTCAACGGGCCCGGTCTGGGCAAGCCGGTGCTGCGCGCGCTGGTCCAGGTCAACATCGGCGCCGCGTTCGTGCCGGGCGCGCTGATCGTGGTGATGGCGATCATGCTCGATCGCACCACCACCGCGGCCAGCCAGCGCGGCGAGCGGGTGGCCCGGGGCGGCGGCGAGGACCCGCGGCAGCGACTGCTCATGCTGGGTGGGCTCGGCATCGCCGCCATCGTGGCCATCTGGATGTCGCGCTTCTACACCTGGGCGGCGGAGTTCCCCGAGAACGACTATGGCCGCCGGGTCGCGGACCGGGTGAACCGCTTCTCCGACTGGGTGGTCGACACGTTCGAACCCGTCACGAGTGCGGTCAAGGACGGCATCACCAACGGCCTGCTGAACCCGCTGCAGTCGCTCCTCGGCGAGTCGCCGTGGTACGTCGTCGCGATCGCGATCGCCCTCTTGGCCCACGTCGTCGGCGGAGCTCGCGCGCTACCCCCCACGATCGTCTGCCTGGCCGGTCTCCGGCTGCTCGACTACTGGCACGACTCGATGGTCACGTTGACGATGACGCTGGTGGCCACGCTGATCGTGATGGCGCTGGCGATGGTCTTCGGCGTGTGGATGGCCAGGCGCAGAGCCGTCGACGTGGTGCTGCGGCCGCTGCTGGACGCCGGGCAGACCATCCCGCCGTTCGTCTACCTGATCCCGGTGCTCGCGCTCTTCGGCCCGACCAGGTTCACCGCGATCATCGCCGCTGTCGTCTACGCCGCTCCGGCCGCGATCAAGCTGGTCGCCGACGGGGTCAAGGGCGTTTCGCCCACCACGATCGAGGCGTCCCGGTCCAGCGGGTGCACCACCTGGCAGGAGATCACCAAGGTGCAGTTGCCGATGGCCCGCGGGTCGCTGGTGCTGGCCACCAACCAGGGCCTGCTCTACGTGCTGGCGATGGTGGTCATCGGCGGCCTGGTCGGCGCCGGAGCGCTCGGCTACGACGTGGTGCTCGGCTTCTCGCGATCCGAGGAGTGGGGCCGCGGGGCGCTGGCCGGTCTCAGCATCGTGCTGCTCGGGATCATGATCGACCGGATCATGCGAGCCGCCGCTCGGGAGACCCCCTCCACCAGCGACCCGGCCAAGCGCCAGTGGTGGCGGCCCGCTTGGACCTAGCCCAACGACTCGGAAGAAGTGCACACGCACCCAACCAAGGAGATCGAATGCGAACAAGGAACAAGCGCGGCGGGTTGCTTGCCGTGGCGGCGTGCGTGGCACTCACGCTCGCCGGCTGCGGCGACAGCTCGATCGACGACAAGACCAAGGCCAACGAGGACAAGGCTGCCGAGCTCGGCGATTGCGACGACCTGAACATCGCCGTCAACCCCTGGGTCGGCTACCAGGCGGACGCGTACGTCGTAGGCGCCGTCGCCGAGACCTTGGGCTGCAAGGTCAACTACAAGGACCTCAAGGAGGACGTCTCCTGGCAGGGCTTCGGCACCGGCGACGTCGATGTGGTGATCGAGGACTGGGGCCACCCGGACCTGGAGAAGAAGTTCTTCGCCGAGCAGGGCGACGGCAGCGCGATGGACTTCGGTCCGACCGGCAACGTCGGAATCATCAGCTGGTACGTCCCGCCGTGGCTCGCCGAGGAGCACCCGGAGGTCCTCGACTGGGAGAACCTCAACGACTTCGCGTCGGACTTCTCGACCTCGGAGACCGGTAGCAAGGGCCAGTTCCTCGGGGCGGACCCGTCGTACGTGCAGTTCGACGAGTCGATCATCAGCAACCTGGGCCTCGACTTCGAGGTGGTCTTCTCGGGCAGCGAGGCGGCGAGCATTACCGCGTTCCAGCAGGCCGAGAAGAACAAGGAGTTCATGATCGGCTACTTCTACGAGCCGCAGTGGCTCTTCGCCGAGCTGCCGCTGGCGAGGGTGGCGCTCCCGCCCTATGAGGAGGGCTGTCAGGCCGACCCGGCGAAGGTCGACTGCGACTACCCCGAGACCGAGCTGAAGAAGATCGTGTCGACGGAGTGGGTCGAGGAGGACTCGGCCGCGGTCACGCTGGTCCAGAACTTCACCTGGACCAACGAGGACCAGAACCTGGTCGCGAAGTACATCTCCGATGAGGGCCTCTCCCCGGAGGACGCCGCGGCCAAGTGGGTGGCGGACAACCCCGACAAGGTCGAGGAGTGGCTGGCCAGCTGACCGGCTAGCAGCACCCCAGCTGGACCCGACCCCCGGCGGCCATTGACAGGCGCCGGGGGTCGGGTGATTCTTGAGTTGTTCTGTATAACGAATTGCGTTGCGTATAACGCAACAACCTGAGTGAGCTTCGGAGGGCCGCCATGGCCAACGTTCCCGCCACGGCCCGCGTCGTGGTGATCGGCGCCGGCATCGTCGGCAACAGCCTCGTCTACCACCTGGCCCGGCTGGGCTGGCGCGACATCGTGCAGATCGACAAGGGGCCGCTGCCGAACCCGGGTGGGTCGACCGGCCACGCCTCGAACTTCATATTTCCGGTGGACCACTCCCGGGAGATCACCGACCTGACCCTCGACTCGGTCGAGCAGTACCGGGAGATGGGCGTTCTGCTCGAGCCGGGCGGCTTCGAGGTCGCCCGCACCGAGGAGCGGATGGAGGAGCTGCGCCGCCGGATGTCCAGCGCGAAAGCGTGGGGGATCGAGGCCGAGCTGGTGACCGCGGAGCAGGTCAAGGAGAAGGTTCCGTTCATCGAGACCGATCCGATCCTGGGGGCGTTCTGGACCCCGTCGGTCGGCGTGGTCGACTCGCTGCGGGCCGGCACGATCATGCGCGAACGGGCGCTGGAGCTCGGCGCGCTGACCGTCGTACCCAACGTCGAGGTCGAGGGGCTGGACGTCGAGGCGGGCCGGATCGCCCGGGTCCGCACCTCCGGCGGCGACATCGAGGCCGAGACCGTGGTGATCGCCTGTGGCGTGTGGAGTCCGCGGATCGCGAAGATGGCCGGCGCGCACATTCCGCTGACCCCCGCCGTGCACCAGATGATCTCCGTCGGCCCCTGCCCGCAGCTGACCGGGCTCGAGGGCGAGATCAGCATTCCGATCGTGCGGGACATGGACACGTTCTGCTACGAGCGGCAGCACGGCGCCGACATGGAGGTCGGCTCCTACGCGCACCGGCCGATCCTGATGGACGCCGACGAGATCCCCTCGATCGAGGCCGCCAAGCTGTCGCCTACCGAGCTGCCGTTCACCGAGGACGACTTCGACCCGCAGCTGGAGCAGGCCTTCGAGCTGATGCCCGACCTGCTCGGCGCGGAGGGTGCCGAGATCCGCTACGCCATCAATGGCCTGCTGTCGCTGACACCCGACGGGTGGCCGGTCCTCGGCGAGACGCCCGAGGTGCAAGGGCTCTGGTCGGCTGCGGCGGTGTGGATCAAGGAGGGCCCGGGGGTCGGCCGCGCGGTCGCGGAGTGGATGACTCACGGGCACAGCGAGATCGACATCTCGCACTCCGACATCGCCCGCTTCTACGACCACCACCGCGAGACCGAGCACATCCGGGCGCGCACCTCGGAGGCGTTCAACAAGACCTACGGGATCGTGCACCCCTCGGAACAGTACGAGTCCGACCGGCCCCGGCGGACCGCCCCGATGCACGCCTCGCAGCAGGAGCTCGGCGCGGTGTTCTTCGAGGCCGCCGGCTGGGAGCGGCCGTTCTGGTACGAGTCCAACGCCGGCCTGCTCGAGGAGTACGGCGACCGGGTGCTGCCGCGCGAGCACGAGTGGGACGCGCGCTGGTGGTCGCCGATCATCAACGCCGAGCACCTGCGGATGCGGGACACCGCGGGGATTGTCGACTTGTCGGCCTTCGCGATCTTCGACGTGCAGGGGTCCGGGGCGCTCGACGTCGTGCAGCGATCCTGCGTCGCCCAGTGCGATGTCGCGACCGGCAAGGTCATCTACACCCCGATGCTCGACGCCAAGGGCGGCTTCGTCTCGGACCTCACGGTGATGCGCCTCGGCGACGACCACTTCCGCGTGGTCACCGGTGGCGCGCACGGGATGGTCGACCTGAAGCGCTTCGTCGACCTGGCCCGCGACAACGGCGCTGCCGAGGTCACCGACCTCACCGCGGCGTACACGACCATCGGCATCTGGGGTCCGCGGGCCCGCGACATCCTCTCCTCGCTGACCGGCGACGACCTCAGCCACGAGGCGCTTCGGGTTCGGCACCTGCCGCGAGATCGAGGTCGACGCACTGACCGTGCTCGCCTCCCGGATCTCCTACGTCGGCGAGCTCGGCTGGGAGCTCTACGTGCCGATCGAGCAGGGCGCCCTGCTGTGGTCGACGCTGCTGGAGGCCGGCCGCGAGCACGGCGCCGTACCCGTCGGCATCGGGGTCTACGGCACCACCGGCCGGATCGAGAAGGGCTACCGCGCGTTCGGGTTCGAGCTCGATGCCGAGCGCACCATCGTCGAGGCGGGTATGCAGCGGCCCAAGGTGAAGGCGGCCGACTTCGTCGGGCGCGAGGCCTACCTCAAGCAGCGCGAGGAGGCGCCGGCCACGGTGCTGTGCACGCTGACCGTCGACGACCACACCTCGGCCAGCGGCACCAAGCGCTACATGCTCGGCGGCGAACCGATCCTGACCCGCGAGGGCGGCACCCTCACCGACGGGCACGGCCACCACCCCTACGTCACCACGGCCGGGTCCGCGCCGTCGATCGGCAAGCACGTGCTGCTCGCGTACCTGCCGCCCGACCAGGCGACGATCGGCAACCGGCTCGCGGTCTCCTACATGGAGGAGCTCTACCCGGTCACGGTCGGGTCCGTCGACGCGACGTCGCTGTTCGACCCGGACAACGAGCGGATCCGCTCATGACGAACGTGCTCGTCTGCGTGAAGCGGGTGGCTGACGTCTCGGGCGAGGTGGCGCTGACCGCCGACGGCCAGGCGCTCGACACCGGGCAGCTCGGGTTCACGATCAGCGACCACGAGGCCTGCGCGGTCGAGCTCGCCGTACGGATCGCGACCGAGACCGGCGGCACCGCCACCGTGGCCACGATCGGCACCGCCGAGGCGGCCGAGCAGCTCCGCAACGCCTTGGCGATCGGGTGTACGGCGGCGATCCACGTGGTCGCCGACCCGAGCACGCTCGGCCCGCAGGACGTGGCCCGCGAGCTGGCGGCGCTGGCCGGCGAGCACGACCTGGTCCTGCTGGGGAACGACGCCGCGGACAGCGGCGACTTCCAGGTCGGGATCCGACTCGCGTACGCGCTCGGACGGCCGGTCGTCAACGGCGTCTCGACCGTCGGGGTCGCGGACGGCGCTGCAGTCGCCCGCGGTGAGGGACCCGACGGGCACGAGACGTTCCGGGTGCCGCTGCCGGCGGTCGTCACGATCCTCGAGGGCGGCGTCGAGCCGCGCTACCCGAGCGTGCCCGGCCGGATGAAGGCCAAGAAGGTCGCGATCGACGAGCGCGAGCTCACCGGGGAGCCGGTCGGTGCCGGCCGGGTGGCGTTCTCGCTGCCGCCG
Source organism: uncultured Actinomycetota bacterium (assembly GCA_963827185.1). Taxonomy (GTDB): domain Bacteria; phylum Actinomycetota; class Actinomycetes; order Propionibacteriales; family Nocardioidaceae; genus Nocardioides. The sequence continues at coordinate 200,360 of CAWGZQ010000006.1, read as the reverse complement.
CCGGTGAGCAGTGATGTGCAGATCCTCGGCGAGGGAGCAGCCGCGGCGCCGGCCGTCGTCGACCTCTTCGAGCGGATCGGGGTGCTCGCGAAATGATCATCGTCTACGTCGAGACCGACCCTTCCGGCGCGACCGAGATGTCCCGCGAGGCGATCACGTTCGCCCGCGACCTGTCCGCATCGGGCGGGGGCGTGCCGATCGACGCGCTGGTGGTGGGTGAGCTGCCCGAAGGGCTGGCCGCGCAGCTGGGTGCCTACGGCGTCCGCACGGTCCACCACGCCGTCGGCGACGCGTTCGCGGCGTACTCGGGGGCCGCCTGGGCGGCCGCGCTGCAGGCCGCGCGCGAGACGGCCGGCTCGGTCGTGGTGACGGCGTCCGGTACGCCGCGCGGCATGGAGATCCTGGCGCACCTCGCGGCCCGGCTGGAGGTGCCGATGGCGGCCAACGTGATCTCGTTCGGCGGGCTCTCGCCGTTCGTGGTGACCCGGCAGGTCGTCGGAGGGTCGGTGCGCGAGGAGATGCAGCTGGCCCAGCGGCCGGCGGTGTTCACGGTGGCCGGCCACGCGGTCGAGGCGAGCCCGGCCGATCAGCCCAGTGACGCCGAGGTGGTCGAGTTCAAGCCCGAGGTCGCCGAGTCCGACCTGGTGGCCCGGGTGGTCTCCCGGGAGGCGCCGCCGCCGGACCAGTCCGGCGCGCTGAAGTCGGCCCGGGTGGTGGTCGGTGCCGGTCGGGGTGCCGGCGGCCCGAGCGGCTTCGACGACGTACTCCAGCTCGCGGAGCTGCTCGACGGCACCCTGGGCGTGTCCCGGGTCGTCACCGGCGCCGGCTGGCGGCCACACCACGAGCAGATCGGCCAGACGGGGAGTCGGATCTCACCCGAGCTGTACGTCGCGTGCGGCATCTCCGGCGCGATCCAGCACTGGGCCGGCTGCGCGAGCGCGAAGACGATCCTGGCGATCAACACCGACGCCGAGGCGCCGATGGTCACCAAGGCGCACTATGCGGTGGTCGGCGACATGCACGAGATCGTCCCGGCGATCAACGAGGAGCTGCGCCGCCGCCGCGGCTAGCGCCCCAGAGCCCCACGCCGATACCGACGGCGGCACCACCGAGCCCGATCAGGCGCTGCCGCCGGGTCATCTCGTCGTGCACCGACAGCCCGCCGAGCAGGTCGGCTGCATCGGCACCGCAGGCTGCGAGGAACCAGCCGCGGGTGTCCCTGCCGCGCAGCGCCGCGCCCATCAGCAACCCGCCGACCAGCGCGTCGCGGTACCCCATCGACCGGAGCAGCAGGGCCGTCGTGGGGACTGGCGGCTCGGTGTCTCCCCACAGCCGGTTGGCGCGCTCGGGCGAGACCAGGAACGAGACGCCCGACGCGAACCGGAGCCCACCCACGGTGAGGGCGGCCCGATCGACGCTGCCTGGCATGCCGCGGAGACTAGCGGGAGGCATCGTGCCGGGTACGAAACTGACCGTTCTTGTACGAAGTTTCGTGCCAGAACGGTCAGATTCACCGGTTATGCGGTGAATTTGACCGAGCCGAGGGGAAGCAGTCGACACCGCATCGGATCTCGCGGTCACGATCCCGGTTGGATCCGATGCTGTCGAGGGCTGGACGAAGTACGCTGCGCCGGTGAAGCAGCGGCCGCTGACGTTCTCCCTCGACGCCCCCCACCGGACGCTTCGCGTGACCGGGGAGGTCGGGGAGCTCTCGGGCGCCGCCTTCCGGGAGGCCATCGCGCAGTACTCGGCGGAGTACACCCAGGATCTGGTGATCGACCTCAGCGACGTCGAGTTCCTGCCGAGCCTGGGCGTCGGCCTGCTTGCGGTCGCCCTCCAGCGCGCGGAGGAGACCGGATCGCGGATCGAGCTGGTCGCGGCCCAGGGCACGATCGCCGAGCGCGTGCTGAACATCACCGGGCTGCCGCACCGTCACGAGTGAGCCTGGAAGGGGAACTCGTCCGGGTCGGCTGATGGAAGCGGCGATCCGGCGGCCCTAGCCGGACGCGTCGTAGGGCAGGCGGACGACCTCGAGGACGTGCTGGGCGACCGAGCCCGTCGACGCGCACAGGTGCAGCCCGGCTCCGTCCAGCGCGTGTACTTCGTGCAGCGCCTGCACCCCTGCGCTGCCCAAGTGGGTGACGGCGGAGAGGTCGACGGTGAGCTCGGCGGTGCCGCCGCGGCTGAACCGACGCAGCGCGGCCCGGAAGTTGTCGGCCGTCCTCACGTCGACCGGTCCGCGCACCGTCATCCTCGTGCCCTCGACCGCCGTGCTGAACGGGACGGGTGCCATGTCGGACTCGCTGGCAGGGACCGCGGCCCCCTGGCTGCCCGTCAGCAGCCGGGCCGTCCGGGTGACCCGCTTGCGGAACCGAACGACTGTGCCCGAGCCCGTGTGGTCGACCGCGAGCTCGTCCACGAGTCCGCTGACCATCCCGAGCCCGCGCCCGCGGTCCGGGTGTGGCGTCTCGTCGTTCCACGCGCCGTGGTCACAGACCACGCCGGCCAGGAACCCGCTCGGCTCCAGGGTGGCCTCGATCTCGATCAGGTCCGACGGGCGCGCCGGCCCGGGATAGGCGTGCTCGACCGCGTTGGTGATCAGCTCTCCGACAGCGTGCAGGACCGTGAACTCGTCGAGGTACGCGATCTGCAGGGAACCCAGCCAGGCGCCCAGTTCCTCACGGGCCTGGCGAGCGGCGTAGGGCCTGCGGTCGATGGCGCTCCGGAAGGCAGGGAACGGCGGGGTCCGCTGGGCGGCGAGCAAGGTGATGTCGTCGGAGTAGCCCGAGGAGCGAGTCAGCGTCTCGAGCGTCTGCTCGCACACCCGGGCCGACCGGCGGTTGCTGCCGGTCGGATCGTCGACGTGGCGCGCTGCCCACCCGGCGACTTGACCGAGGTCGACCGTGCTGGCCGATGGCGGCACCCCGGGCCGCTCGATCAAGCCGTCGGTGTAGAGGAGGATGAGGTCGTCGGGGCCGAGGAGGTCCGTGGCCGTGACGTAGTCGGACTCGGTCGTGAGGGGTCCGGTGCCGCTCGGCTCGAGGAACCGACTCGATCCGTCCACGGCCACGACCAAGGGTGCCGGATGCCCGGCCGTGCAGTACTCGAACGATCCGGTCGTCGGGTCGACAACGACCACGCACATCGTCGCGGTGCAGGACTCGGGGTGCAGCCGGGCGAACCCGTCGAGGGAGCGCAGCGCCCGCGAGATCGAGTCGCCGGCCAGCAGGCGCTCATGGAGGATGGCCCGCAGCTGTCCCATGGCGGCGGCGGCGGCGATGCCTTGTCCGACGGTGTCGCCCACGACCAGGGCAACCGTGCCGTCGGAGCGCACGATCGCGTCGAACCAATCGCCTCCCGCGCGGGCATCCGGGGCCTGCAGGTAGGTCGCCGACAGGTCCAGGGCGGGTGTGACCGGAAGGCTCGCCGGAAGGAGCACGTCCTGGAGCTCGGTCAGGAACCGCGCCTGCTCACGGTCGGGGTCTGTCATCACTGTCTCCCCCGGGTTGACCTGTCGATGATGCTGCATCTCGTGGCTTCAGCGGTACCCGTCCCCCGCGCGCTCATGCTCCCGGCCCCGACCGCGCGACCCGCCCGACCATCCCTGCCGCCCGCCGGCCCGGCCAGCGCGGTCGGCTCGGAGCGACCGCGCAACGTCGTACTCCCCGTCTCCCGCCAGTGCGCCGCCTCCTCGGCCACCGCCGCCGCGACGGTCGACGACGTGGCGACCAGCTTCCCGTCGACGTTCTTGGCGAGCTCGGTGAGGCGGGCCGCGGTGTTCACGGCATCGCCCACGACGGTGTACTCGAAGCGCCGGTGGTGCCCGACGTTGCCGGCGACCACCTCTCCGGTGGCGACGCCGATCCCGGCCCCGATCTCGGGCACCTCGACCTCGAGGCGACGCGCCATGGCTCGGGCGGCGGCCAGGGCCGCGCCGGGATGGTCGTCGAGCTCCACCGGCGCACCGAACACGGCGAGCACCGCATCCCCGATGAACTTGTTGACCAGGCCGTGCCGTCGGTCCACCTCGTCGACCACGATCCCGAAGAACCGGTTCAGCATCGCGACCACGTCAGCGGGCGGGTTCTCCGTGGCGTACGTCGTCGAGCCGATGAGGTCCACGAACAGCACCGTCACGACCCGCGCCTCGCCACCCAGCTCGACCGCGCCCAGCTCGGCGGCTGCCGCAGCCACTCCTTCCCCCACGTGCCGTCCGAACAGGTCGCGAATGTGCTCGCGGTCGCGCAGCCCGGCCACCATCTGGTTGAACCCGGACTGGAGCTGGCCGAGCTCGGTGCCGTCGTACACGACCATCTCCAGGTCCAGATCGCCGCGCTCGACCTCGAGCAGGGCATCGCGCACGGACACCACCGGCGCGACCACGGAGCGCGCGTTGAGCACGGTGACGAACAGCCCCGAGGTGAGCACCACCCCACACACCACCAGGCAGATCACGGCCAGCCTGGTCCGGGAGATGTCCTCCTGCGCCAACGTGATCACGGCGCCCACGAACAGGCCGATCACCGGTGCTCCGGTCCCGACGAACCAGAAGATCACCATCCGGTCGCCCACACCGACGCCACGGGGCCGGTCGGTCAGCGGCTCGCCGGCGAGCGCACGTGCCGCGATCGGCCGAAATGTGAACTCGGTGAGCAGGTAGGCGATCCCGCACCCGACGATGCCGGTGATCCCGACCGTCAGGCCGGTGCTGAGCGCGCTGGCGGGTTGAAGAATCAGCGCCAGCACGGTGAACAGCACCGTGGCCGCCAGCCACATCCAGCCCTGCAGCAGGGTGAGCCGGACCGGCACCCGGAGAGCGGTACGGCGTTCGGCGGCATCCGGTTCCCGTCCCTCCCGGGCCCAGCGCAGCGCCCGCAGGCTGGTCGCGGTCCCGACCGTGGCGCCCACGAGCACGGCGGTAGCGACGTACACCGGGACCGCGATCGCCAGCGCGACCAACATCCCCCCGCTCGGCGCCTCGACCGGAACCACGAAGATGGAGATGGTCACCACGGCGACGGCGCTGATCAGGTTCGTCGAGATCAGTAGTGCGGTCAGCAGCAACTGCACCCGGATCCGGAGCGCGCGCGCCGATTGGTCGGAGGCGCCCAGCAGGCGCGACCCGAACGGGTGGCGCCGGCCGCCGATCCGTCGGCTAGCGGTCATTCCGGATACGCTAGTGGGGGTCGACGCGGCGGACCGCAATCCGGCCAATCTGCCGTCGCACTCGGGGACGACGTCGCATACTGATGCAGAGCCTGGCTGGACCGGGCAGCACTACACATGGGACCAGAGGAGTAGGTGTGAGCCTGGCGACTGCGCCGCGCCCGCAGGCGGTGCGTGACTCGGCCGTCGCGGCCACGCAGCCCAGCCCACCCCGCACGAAGTACCGCCCCGACATCGACGGCATCCGCGGGACCGCCGCGATCATGGTGATGGGCTACCACGCCGAGGTCCCCGGCTTCGAGGGCTCCTTCATCGGCCTGGACCTCTTCTTCGTGGTGTCCGGCTTCGTGATCACCGGCCTGCTGCTCGGCGAGTTCGAGCGCACCCAGCGGATCCGCTGGAGCGCGTTCTACGCCCGACGTGCCCGACGCCTGATCCCGGCCAAGGCGACGATGCTCATCGGCGTCCTGATCCTCAGCTACTTCGTGATGGCGCCCACCGGCGTCCAGCAGGACACGGCGCGCTCGGCCGCCGCGGCCGCGGCGTTCGTGTCCAACTTCTTCTTCTGGCAGATCGCCGAGGTCAACTACTTCGCCAACGAGCCCGGGACCGGCGTGCTCCTGCACACCTGGTCGCTGTCGGTCGAAGAGCAGTTCTATCTCGCGCTTCCGCTCGGCGTGATGCTGGCCTACGGCCTGGCCCGCCTGTTGAAGGTCCACATCGGCCGAACCCTGATGTTCACGGCGCTGGCCCTCGGCATCGCCTCGCTGTGGGGGGCGATGACCTTCGCCGGCTCGGCACCCGAGGCGGCCTACTACACGCCGATGACGCGGGCCTTCGAGTTCCTGATCGGCGTCCTGCTCGCGCTCGTGGTGGCCAGGGTCGACGCCGCTGCCTGGCTGCGTCAGATCATGGGACTCGTGGGCGGTGGCATCGTCGTCTACCTGCTGCTCGTCCCGATGCCCACAGCCGGGTATCCCCAGGCGTGGGCACTGCTGCCGTGTACTGCGGCACTGCTCATCATCTGGGCCGGTACCGGCAGCAAGACCGCGATCTCGCACTTCCTCTCGTTCAAGTTGTTCGTCGCGCTCGGCCTCGTCTCCTACGGCTGGTACCTCTGGCACTGGCCGTTGCTCGTCATGGGCGAGTCGGTCAACCTGATCACCCCGCCGCTCTGGGTCCGGATCGCCCTGGTGCTGGGAGCGCTCGTGATCGCGATCCTCAGCTACCACTTGATCGAGGGCATCTTCTACCGGCGCTCCGGACACCGGAACGCCCCCCGGACCTTCGGGGGCCCGCGGGTGGTGCTCACCGGTGTGACCACGATGTCGATCGTCGTCACGCTGGCCGGCGGCGCGTTCCTGATCGCCAAGGACCAGGCCAAGTCCCCGGAGTGGCAGGCGGTGTCGAAGCAGCTCACCGACGTACCCCAGATGCCGGCGGAATGCCTGGCGGAGGCCGATGAGCTGATCCCCAGCCAGCCGGTCGCCTGCCAGATCAATCCGTTCGAGGAGGATCGGCCCACCGTCGTGCTGTGGGGCGACTCCCACGCCTGGATGTACATCCCGGCCCTCGAGGCCGCGATCGGCAAGCGGGACGTCAACCTGATGGCGTTCGTGATGGGCGGCTGCCCGCCGTTCCTGGCGGGCAACGGCGCGGACACAGGGTGTGCGGGGTCCAACCGGTTCGCGATGGACTTCGTCGCCGAGCTGCGCCGGCGCGACCAACCCTTCCGGGTGATCCTCTCGGCGAGCTGGGATCTCTACCTCGAGGGCAGCAAGAAGCTGCTCAAGAGCACCGAGGTGGCCAGCCGAGCCAACCCGGCGTACATCGCGAAGATGGCAGACATCTTCAACGTCAGCGGCCCCGCGCTCTTCGACCGGCTGGCCGAGCTGGAGGTGCCGACCGACGTGGTCGCGCCGACCGCCTCGGTGCAGCGCAACGCGCCCCTGTGCGAGGCCCAGCGGCTGCCGCTCGCCTGCGACCGCTCCCGCGCGGACTCGATCCTGAACGAAGAAGCCACCCGCGACTGGCTCGACGACCGGATGGCCGGTCTGGGCGGCGAGCCGCCGCCGAGGCTCATCGACCCCAACCGGGCCATGTGCAGTGCCGAGACGTGCTACGCCGAGAACGACGGGTTCGTGAACTTCTTCGACACCAATCACCTCAGCGCCACCCGATCCCGGGCGCTCAAGGGCTACTTCAGGGCGTCGATCAACGCGATTCTCTGAGCGAACCCGCTGTGACGTGGACAACCCGCGCTACCTAGTTCCCGCACTCCACTGCGGTGACGGCGGTCCGGATGAGAACATTCCCGCACCATGTTCTCCACTCGACGTCTCCTTGGCCTGCTCCTCGCGGCATTCCTGACCGCGACCGTTCTGTCAGTGCCCACCGGCGCTCACGCCGTGACCGACAGGTCGGCCCCCGCCGCCGCCAAGCAGAAGGACCCCACCAAGGACTTCCCGAAGATGCCGCGCAAGTGCGTGGATCCCAAGCTGCTGATTCCGCAGAAGCCGGTGAAGTGCAACCTCAACGGCTTCAAGCAGGGTCGTCCGACGCTGGTGCTGTGGGGTGACTCCCACGCCTGGCAGATGATTCCGGCGCTGCGCAACGCGGCCCGCGGGCGCAACGTCAACCTCGTGGCGTTCCTGATGGGTAGCTGCCCGGCGATGGACCCCGCGCTGACCCCGGAGCAGCGCCGGGCCGGCAACGCCCCCGCCTGCCTGCGCTCCAACGACCGCGCGCTGCGCTACGTCGAGGGCCTCAAGACCCACAAGAAGCGCGTTCACGTGCTCCTGGGCACCTACTGGCAGCGCTACCTGCACGCGATCCGGGTCAACGACACCAGCTCGTACCACGGCGAGATGGCGGCGTACTGGAAGACCGCCGGACCGCGCCTGTTCCGCACGCTCGGCAAGCTCCGGGTGTCGGTGGACGTCGATGGCCAGATGCTGACGGTGCCGTCCAACGCGAAGGACTGCTACACCGACAAGTACTACGCCTACGACTGCGACCTGTCCCGCAAGAAGGCGCTCCGCAACGAGAAGAGCACCAAGAACTGGGTGAAGCGCCAGATGCGGCAGCTCTCCGGCAGCCCTCGCTACGTTGAGACCAACAAGATGTGCACCCAGAAGACCTGCTTCGCGCGGCCCAACGGCGTCTACACCTTCTGGGACTTCCAGCACATCTCCGCGACCATGTCCCGCAAGCTGAGCTATGTGCTCGACAAGACGGTGACGCGCGCCGGCGGCACCGGCAAGCCGAACGGCGGCGGTCCCATCCTCGGCGACGACGACGATGACGACGGCGGCGGTGGCTGCACGATCCCGCTCTTCTGCCGCTGACCGCAGGTGAGCCACGACCGCACCGGCACGTTCGGCGCCGCTGAGATCACCGAGGCGTATGCCGCGATGCACGCGCGGGTGCAGGAGTACGCCACCAGCGGTGAGTGGACCCCGTTCGCCGAGCACTTCACCGCGGACGCCGAGTACGTCGAGCACGCGTTCGGCACGTTCCGCGGCCGGGACCAGATCCGGGAGTGGTCGCTGGCGACCATGACGTCGTACCCGGGCAGCGTGATGACGGGCTTCCCGTTGGCCTGGCAGGTCGTCGACGTGCCGACGTCACGGCTGATCTGCGAGGTCCGCAACCTGATGCCCGACCCGGGCGACGGCTCGCACCACGAGGAGTCGAACCTGACGATCATGACCTACGCCGGCGACGGGTTGTTCTCCCGCGAGGAGGACATCTACAACCCGCTGCGGTTCCTGAAGATGGCGGTGCGCTGGGGCCGGATCGCCGAGCAGCACGGTCGGCTCAGCGACGAGGGTCGCGCCTACCTCGAGCAGTACGCCGGCTGATCCTCCCGATGGCTGTCGGCGGCTTGGCCCGATCTGGGAGGCTCTGCACATGAAGGCGGCGGCGAGACGATTCGCCCTCGAGATCGTCGGCTGGCTGCTGGTCGTCGCCGGCCTCGCCGCGCTCATCCTGCCGGGGCCGGGCCTGCTGATGCTCTTCGGTGGGCTGGCGGTGCTCTCGCAGCAGTACGACTGGGCCGAACGCCGCCTCGCGCCGATCAAGTACCGCGCGCTCAAGGGTGCCGTGGAAAGCGTGGAGACCTGGCCGCGGATCGTGCTCTCCGTGGGCGGCGTACTCCTGCTCCTGGCGGCCGGCGTGCTGTGGGCCTGGAGCCCCGCGGCGCCCGAGTGGTGGCCGGTCCACGAGCGCTGGTGGCTGCCGGGCGGGCTGGCGACCGCCATCACCCAGATCGTCTCGGCCGTGATCGCCTTCGTGTTGATCGCCTACAGCTACCGCCGGTTCCGCGGCAACCCCGAGGCGCTCGCCCACCTCGAGGAGGACATCGTCGAGGCCGACGAAGAGGCGCACCGGCGTCGCGACGACTGATTTCGGGATAGTCCGCCGCGTACGGCACCTCTCTACGTGCCTTGGGGGGTGCTCAGCGCGGCGGACTATCCCTCCGCCCGGACGTCGGTGACTCGCCCTAGAGTCGGCGCAGATGACCCTGCACCTGCACCGCGCACCGCGCACCGACCAGCTCGCCGACGCCCTCGGCGAGCTGCTTGCGTCGCCGCTCGAGGACCCGTTCGCCGAGGAGGTCGTGGTGGTGCCGGCGAAAGGAGTCGAGCGCTGGCTCACTCAGCGGCTCAGCCATCGGCTCGGAGCCGGCACGCGGGGCGGTGACGGCGTCTGCGCCGGGGTGCGCTTCCTCTACCCGCGCTCCCTCGTGTCGCTGCTGCTCGATCGCGAGCGCGACGACCTGTGGGAGCCCGACCAGCTGGTGTGGCCGCTGCTCGCCACGATCGACGACCACCTCGACGAGCCGTGGTGCGAGACCCTCGCCCGGCACCTCGGCCATGGCCAGCAAGGTGACGAGGGCGCGCTGCGCCGCAACCGCCGCTACTCGGTCGCGCGTCGGCTCGCGGCCCTGTTCGCGTCGTACGCCGCCCAGCGGCCGAGCCTGGTCACCGACTGGCGTGAGGGCCGCGACACCGATGGTGCCGGGCAGCCGCTCGACGACGACCTGGTCTGGCAGGCCGAGCTGTGGCGGCGGCTGCTCGACCGGGTCGAGGCAGACCCACCCGACGTCCGCCACGCCCGGGTGCTGGGGCGCTTGGCCACGGGCGGCGACGATCTGTCGCTTCCCGACCGGCTGTCGCTGTTCGGGCACACCCGGCTGCCGATCACCGAGATCGAGCTGCTCCGGGCGCTTGGCGTGCGCCGCGACGTCCACCTCTGGCTGCCGCAGCCCTCGCCGGCCCTCTGGGAGGAGCTCGCCGACCTCGAGGGCGTGGTCCTGCGCGAGGACGACCGCTCGGCGGAGCGGGTCGGCCACCCGCTGCTGGCATCCCTGGGTCGCGACACCCGGGAGCTGCGCCGGCTGCTGGCCGAGGTCGCGGACTCGGCATCAGCGAGCGAGGTCGTGGCGCCCGACACCCTCCTGGGCTGGCTGCAGCAGGACCTGCGCGACAACCACGCGCCGAGCGCCGACGAGCGGACCGGACGGACCCTTCGCGACGACGACCGCAGCCTGCAGGTGCACGCGTGCCACAGCGCCGCGCGACAGGTCGACGTGCTCCGTGAGGTGCTGGTCGGGCTGCTCGACGACGACCCCACCCTCGAGCCGCGCGACATCCTGGTGATGTGTCCCGACATCGAGACGTTCGCGCCGTTGATCTCGGCGGGGTTCGGGCTGGCCGACGTCGTCGGCGACGCCGAGGGTGGGGGCCATCCAGCCCACCGGCTGCGGGTCCGGCTCGCCGACCGGGCGCTGTCGAGCACCAACCCGTTGCTCGCGGTGGCGGCCACCCTGGTGGAGCTCGCCGGGGGCCGGGCGACGGCGTCCGACGTACTCGACCTGGCGACCCAGGACGCGTGCCGGCTCCGGTTCGGGTTGACCGACGACGATCTCACCCGGGTCACCCGGTGGGTTGCCCAGGCCGGCATCCGCTGGGGGATCGACGGCCCGTCGCGGGAGCCGTTCTCGATGTCCGGCTTCGACCACAACACCTGGCGGTCGGGCCTCGACCGGATCCTGCTGGGCGTCGCGATGAGTGGAGACGACCACCGCCATCTCGGCCGGGGCCTACCGGTCGACGACGTGGCCAGCTCCGACATCGACCTGGTCGGCCGACTCGCCGAGTACGTCGATCGGCTCGGACGCTGCCTGGCTGCGATGAGTACCGCCGAGACGGTCCAGCAGTGGATGACGGCGCTGAGCGAAGGGGTGCGCTCGCTGACCGACGTCCCCGCCGATGACTCGTGGCAGCTGCCCCAGCTCGAGCGCGAGCTCGCTCGCGCGGGTGCCACGACCGGAGCCGACCCGCGGGTGCCGCTGCGGCTCGCCGACGTGCGAGCGTTGCTCCGGTCGCGACTCGGCGGCCGGCCGACGCGGGCCAACTTCCGCACCGGCACGCTCACCGTCTGCACGATGGTCCCGATGCGCTCGGTGCCGCACCGCGTGGTCTGCCTGGTCGGCCTCGACGACGGGGTGTTCCCGCGCACCACGACGGTCGACGGCGACGACGCGCTGGCCCGGCGGCCGCTCACCGGCGAGCGCGACGCTCGCAGCGAGGACCGTCAGCTGCTGCTCGACGCGCTGCTCGCCGCCGCCGAGACCGTGGTGATCACCTACACCGGCGCCAACGAGCACACTGGCGCCGAGCGGCCGCCCGCCGTACCCCTCGGCGAGATCCTCGACGCCACCGACCGGACCACCTCCGCGGTGGTCCGCGACCGGGTGCTGGTCCGGCACCCGCTCCAGCCCTACGACGTCCGCAACCTCGAGCCCGGGCGGCTCGTCGGCGATCGCCCGTTCAGCTTCGACCGGGCCGCGCTCGCCGGCGCGGCGGCCGCCGGGGGCACGCGGGTCCCGAGGCGCCCGCTGCTCGACGGCGCACTCGAGCCGCGTCCGTCGGCCGACGTCTCGCTGGCGGACCTGAAGGCGTTCCTGACCCACCCCGTACGGGCGTTCCTGCGTGGTCGCCTCGACGTGAGCACCCCGTTCGAGCCCGACGAGCTGAGCGACGCGATCCCGGTCGGGCTCGACGCACTGGAGGTCTGGCAGGTCGGAGACCGGTTGCTTCGCGAGGTGCTGGCGGGCCAGGACCCGGCGGCGGTGATGACCGCCGAACAGCTCCGCGGCACCCTGCCTCCCGGGGGGCTCGGTCGACGAGCGCTCGCCGAGGTCACCGAGGAGTGCCAGAAGCTGTTCACCCGCACCGCCGAGCTGCGCACCGGCGACCCCCGCTCGATCGACGTCGACGTCGACCTCGGCGGCGACCGCCGGCTGACCGGCACGGTGTCGCGGGTGCACGGCACCAAGCTGGTGAGCCTCGGCTACTCACGGCTCAAGCCCCGGCAGCGGCTGCTCGCGTGGATCGACCTGCTCGCGCTGAGTGCCTCCCTGCCTGACGAGAACTGGACCTCGCACGCGGTCGGCAAGGATCGCGCCGGCCCGAAGCGTGCCCTGGCCGGCCCGCTCGACCATCGGGCGGTCGACTGGCTGCGCGACCTGGTGGCGCTGCGCGACGAGGGGCTGAGCCGGCCGTTGCCGGTCCCGCTGGCCACCGCCGCCGCGTGGGCAGAAGCGCACGCTCGCGGGCTGCTGGGCGACGACGTCGAGCCGGTCAGCCTCGCGCGCCGGGCCTGGGAGACCGACCCGCACAACGACTACGGCATCAAGGGTGAGGACGACGACGCCTACCACCGGCGGATCTACGGCGACTCCGCACCCGTCGAGGAGCTGATCGACGGTGGGCTGCCGGCCTACGCCTGGCGGATCTGGGAGCCGCTGCTCACCGGCAGCGAACGGATCGCGCCACTATGACCACCCCACGTCCCTCCAACGGCGGCAGTACTGAGGGCTCGCCGACTCCGTTCGACGTCTGTGGCCCGCTGCCCCAGGGCACCACCCTGCTCGAGGCCAGCGCCGGCACCGGCAAGACCTGGACCATCGGCGCTCTCGTGACGCGGTACGTCGCCGAGGGCGAGGCGCTGCTGGAGCAGATGTTGGTGGTCACGTTCGGGAGGGCGGCCAGCCAGGAGCTGCGCGAACGGGTGCGCACCCAGCTGGTCGAGGCCGAGCGGGCGCTCGGCGACGACCCGGCGCTGGCCGGTGAGGTGAGCGACTCCGACCTGATCCGGTTGCTGCTCGACTGCGACGACGACGAGCGACGGGCCAGGCACCGTCGGGTGCTCGAGGCGCTGGCCGGCTTCGACGCGGCCACGATCGCGACCACCCACCAGTTCTGCTCGATGGTGCTCGGCTCGCTCGGCGTCGCCGGCGACACCGACTCGCAGGCGCGGCTGGTCGAGGACCTCGACGACCTGGTCGGTGAGGTGGTCGACGACCTCTACCTCCGCGCCTTCGCCTTCGACGAGGACGACCCGGTCTTCGACCACCAGGAGGCGATGGCGATCGCCCGCGCCGCGGTCGGTGATCCTCAGGCCGCGCTGGAGCCCGCGGCCGAGGACCGCTCGAACCCGATCGGCCGGCGGGTCGCGTTCGCCCACGCGGTGCGCGAGGAGATGGAGCGACGCAAGCGCCGGCTCGGGGTGCTGTCCTACGACGACCTGCTGAGCCAGCTCGCCACGGCGCTCGCGCAGGACGATGCTCCGGCGCGGGCCCGGATGCGGCAGCGGTGGCGGATCGTGCTCGTCGACGAGTTCCAGGACACCGACCCGGTGCAGTGGCAGGTCCTCGACCGGGCGTTCACCGGTCACGCCACGATGGTGCTGATCGGCGACCCGAAGCAGGCGATCTACGCGTTCCGCGGCGGCGATGTCACGACGTACCTCCAAGCGGCGGAGACCGCGACCACGCAGCAGACCCTCGCGGTCAACTGGCGCAGTGACGCGGCGCTGCTCGCCCAGACGCAGCGGCTGCTCGCGGGGGCCGAGCTCGGCGACGAGCGGATCGTGGTCCACGACGTCGAGGCGCACCACACCGAACGACGTCTGGTCGGCGCGCCCAAGGACGCGGCCCTGCGGGTGCGGGTGGTCCGGCGCGAGCAGTTCGGCCGCCGTGGTGGGTCGACCCTGGCCGTGGGCCAGGTGCGGCCCCACATCTCCCAGGACCTGGCGCTGCGACGTCAGGGCACTGCTGGCCTCTGGAGCGAGGTTCGACGGCGAGCCGATCGCGCCCGCCGACGTCGCGGTCATCTGCTACCGGCACGCCGACCTGGCCGCGGCCCGGGCCGCGCTCGCCGAGGTGGGAGTGCCCGCGGTCATCGCCGGCGGCGGCAGCGTGTTCGCCACCCCGGCCGCGGTCGAGTGGCTGTCGCTGCTCGAGGCGCTCGAGCAGCCGCACCGCAGCGCGCGGGTCCGTGCCGCGGCGCTGACCTGCTTCTTCGGGCACCCGGCCGTCGAGCTCGACCAGCGCGGCGACGACCTCACCGACGAGGTCGCGGACCGGCTGCGCTCGTGGCTCGAGGTCTTCGGCAGCCGCGGCATCGCGGCCGTGCTCGAGGCCGCCACCGCCGGCGGCCTCCCCGGCCGGGTGCTGGCCGAGGTGGGTGGCGAGCGTCGACTCACCGACCTGCGCCACATCGGCGAAGCGCTGCACGAGGTGGCCCAGCGCCAACACCTCGGTGTGGTCTCCCTGCTGAGCTGGCTGCGCGAGCAGGTGGCCGAGGGCCGCGCGGGTCGCGGGGTCGAGCGGACCCGGCGGCTCGACTCGGACGCGGAGGCCGTCCAGCTGGTCACGATCCATGCCAGCAAGGGCCTGGAGTACCCCGTCGTCTACCTGCCTGCTGTCGCCGACCGCTTCGTCCCGAAGCCCACCCGACCGCGCTTCCACGACGACGAAGGCCGGCGCTGCCTCAACGTCGGCGGCGGCGGGGGTGCCGGGTGGGGCGAGCACAGCCGCCGCTGGGCCGACGAGGAGGCCGGAGAGTGGCTGCGGCTGCTGTACGTCGCGATCACCCGCGCCAAGTCCCAGGTCGTCTGCTGGTGGGCGCCGACGAAGAACGCGGTCGCCTCGCCACTGCACCGGCTGCTGATGCGTGACGCCGACACCAGCGCCGTCCCGGCGGCTCCGCAGGTCCCTGCCGACGACGAGGTCGTCGAGCTGTTCGCCCGCTGGCGAGACCGCGGCGGCCCCTCGCCCGAGCCCGCGATCCCCGCGCCACCAGGCAACGACCCGCCGAGAGATCCGGTGCCGCCGCTCGACGTACGGGTCTTCGGTCGTGAGGTCGACGTCACCTGGCGCCGAACCTCGTACTCGGCATTGAGCCATGCCGCCGAGACCGCCACGGCTGCGGGGGTCAGCAGCGAGCCTGAGGTGCGCAGCAAGGACGACGAGGAGCTGGATGCGCCGACTGACGCTTCACTCGAGACACCTGTCGGTTCGCCGCTCTCGCCGATGGCCGGGTTGCCGGTCGGCGCGACGTTCGGATCACTCGTCCACGCCGTGCTCGAGCACACCGATCCCGACGCCCCCGACCTCCGGGCCGAGATTCGCGGCCACCTCGACGAGCAGCTCGGGTGGTGGCCCGTGGAGCTCGATCGCGAAGAGCTGGTCGAAGCCCTGGTCGCCGTCTGCGACTCGCCGCTCGGACCGCTCGCCGGCCCGACCACGCTGAGCTCGATCCCGCTGCGCGACCGGCTCCGCGAGCTCGACTTCGAGCTGCCACTGTCCGGCGGCGACCTCGATCGTGGTGGCGACTTCGCCACGCTGGCTGACCTGGCGCCGCTGCTTCGCGAGCACCTGCCGGAGGGCGACCCGGTCCGCGGGTACGCCGATGCCTTGGACCAGCCGGTGCTGGGCGGGCAGAGCCTGCGCGGCTACCTGACCGGGTCGGTCGACGTGGTGCTCCGGCTCCCCGGGCCGCGCTACCTGATCGTCGACTACAAGACCAACTGGCTGGGGCCGCGCGACGTACCCCTGACGGCGCACGCCTACCGGCCAGAGGCGTTGGCCGGCGCGATGCAGCACTCCGACTACCCGCTCCAGGCGTTGCTGTACGCCGCCGTGCTCCATCGGTTCCTGCGCTGGCGGCAGGTCGGCTACCGGCCCGAGGAGCACTTCGGTGGCGTGCTCTACCTCTACCTCCGCGGGATGTGCGGACCCGAGACACCGTTGGTCGACGGCGAGCCGTGCGGGGTCTTCTCCTGGCGGCCGCCCGTCGCCCTGGTCGAGGCCGTCTCCGACCTGCTGGACGGTGGACCATGAGCACCCCCATGACCGAGCTCTTCGAACCGGCCGGCCCCCACGACGCGCGCCTCGCCGGCGGCGCCACCGGCCTGCTCGCGGAGTTCAACCTCGCCGGGCTCATCGAGGCGCCCGACGTCCACGTCGCTCGGCGGGTGGGCGATCTCGGCGGTGAGGACGACGAGCGGAGTGCTGCTCGCCGTAGGGCTCGCCGTACGCGCGGTGCGGCACGGCTCGGTCTGCGTCGACCTCGACACGGTGACCGACCTCGCCCCCGGACTCGGCTGGCCGCAGCCAGCGTGCCTGGAGAGCGGCGGTGCTGGACTCCGCGCTCGTGGCCGCCGGCGTGCTGCGGATCGAGCACGATCTGCTCTACCTCGACCGCTACGCCCGGCTGGAGGCCCAGGTCTGCGCGGACCTGATCGCCCGCGACCAGCAGCCGCCGCCCGTGCTGGACGAGGCCGCCCTGGCCGCGGCCCTGGCGCGGGTGAGCGGCAACCACTTCAGCTCCGAGCAGGAGGCCGCATCGGTCGGCGCGGTGCGGCGCTGGACCACGGTGCTCACCGGCGGCCCCGGCACCGGCAAGACGACGGCGGTGGCCCGGCTCCTGGTGCTGCTGGCCGACCAGGCGGCCGCCGAGGGCGGACGGCTCTCGATCGCCCTGGCCGCACCTACCGGCAAGGCCGCGACCCGGCTGCAGGAGGCGGTGCTCGCCGAGCTCGAGGACCTCTCCGACGACGACCGTGCGCTGGTCGGCCGCCCGGACGCGATGACCCTGCACCGCCTGCTGGGCTGGCGCTTCGACAACACCACCCGGTTCGTCCACGACCGCGGCAACCGGCTGAAGTACGACGTCGTGGTCGTCGACGAGTGCTCGATGGTCGAGCTGACGATGATGGGCCGTCTGCTCGAGGCGGTCCGGCCACAGGCGCGTCTGGTGCTCGTGGGCGACCCACGCCAGCTCACCTCGGTCGGTGCCGGTGCGGTGCTCTCGGACCTGGTCGCCGGCTACGAGGGCGAGGACTCTCCCGTCGCCGCGCTCAGCGAGAACTTCCGCTCCACCGAGCACATCAAGGCGCTCGCAGAGGCGCTCCGCGTCGGCGACGCCGACGCGGTGCTGGCCGCGCTGCGGTCGGGCTCCGACGAGGTCGAGTTCGTCGAGACCGACGACGCCTCCGCCGCAGCTGCGGGCCGATGCCCTCGGCTCGGCGCTTGCCGTGCGCAGTGCCGCCGAGGCGGGTGACCACGCGGCAGCGGTGGCCGCGCTCGACGACCACCGGCTGCTCTGCGCGCATCGCGAGGGGCCCCACGGCGTACGCCATTGGAACCGACAGGTCGAGCAGTGGCTCACCGACGAGCTGCGGCTGCCGTTCCTGGCCGAGTGGTACGTCGGCCGCCCGTTGCTGGTGACCAGCAACGACTACACGCTGCAGGTCTACAACGGAGAGACCGGGGCCGTGGTGCGCGAGCCCGATGGGCGGCTGCGTGCGTGGATCTCCGGCTCCGACGGACTCCGCGACTTTGCGCCCGGTCGAGTGGACGCCGTCGAGACGATGCACGCGATGACGATCCACAAGAGCCAGGGCAGTCAGGCCCGACGGGTCACGGTGCTGCTGCCCGACGCTGACTCCCGGCTGCTCACGCGCGAGCTCTTCTACACCGCGGTGACTCGCGCCCAGGAGCGACTCCGCGTGGTCGGTTCGGAGGCCGCCGTCCGGACCGCGGTCGCCACCCGCGCGCAGCGAGCGACCGGCCTTCGCCAGCGGCTCGCCGCCGCCCGCGGCGGTTGAGACTGCGAAACTTCCCGGCAACACCCGCGGGTTAGGGTCGAGCAATGCCCTTCCTGCTGCGCGTGGAGCTCCCCGACGTGCCCGGTTCGCTGGGTCGGCTGGCCACGGCGATCGGTGAGGCTGACGGTGACATCGAGGCGATCGAGATCGTCGAGAAGCGTGACGACGGCACCGCACTCGACGACGTACTGCTCAACACCGAGTCGATGCCCGACTCCATCGTCTCGGCCTGCAATGCGCTCGACGGGGTCGAGGTGGTGTGGATCAGCCGGTACGCCGCCGGCGGCAACCTGGTCCTCGACCTGGAAGCCGTCGAGGTGATCACGGCGAAGCCGCTGGAGGCGGTCGAGCGGCTGGTCGACATGCTGCCCGACGTGTTCCGGGTCGACTGGGCGGCACGGGTGCACCGCGCGAAGGGCCTGGTCCACGGGACCACGGCAGCGCCCGCCGACCTGGAGTTCACCGAGATCGAGGGACCGACCCGGATCGAGCTGCCCGGCGACGACGTCACCCTGGTGGTGGCCGCGCGCCTCGACGGCAACGAGATCATCGTGGTCGGCCGCCGCGGCGGCCCGGAGTTCATCGACTCCGAGCTGGCCCGCCTGGGCCACCTGGTCGGCCTGGCCGTGTCGATCTCGGAGACCTAGCAGCCCACCCCGGTGACGTCGAGGTCGCGGCGGATCCGGTCGCGGTCCCGGATCGCGTAGGCCGAGCAGTAGTAGAAGCTGAGCAGTGGGTCGCGGCGCAGCGTCGTCGGCTTCCAGGCCCCCTGGCCGGCGGGCTCGAGGTAGCGGAACGACCGGTTCAGCAGCGGCCGGGCGCCGCGGTGCTTGAGGTAGCGGTCCAGCCAGCGCTGCACGTAGACGCTGGTGAGGGCCTGGCCGTAGCGGCTAGCCGGCAGCACCAGGGGGATGTCGGTGAAGTCCAGATGCGTCGAGGAGCGCGGGACCACGAGCATCGAGTCCACGCCCGCCGCTCGCCAGGCGTCGAACCCGGTGGCGCGTTCCCGCATCGGGTCCGGCCCCGCTGGGGACGGCGCCGGGGTCAGCGAGCTCCCGCCGCTGAGGAACCACGGCTGCACCGTGAACCCGTACTCCGCCTGCACCGCCAGCGCCGGCACCACCGGCCGGTTGCCCGACCCGTCCAGGGGGCCGCTCGCCGTTGATCCGGTCAGCTTGTCCAACGCCACCACCGCCGCCACCCGGCGGTCGGTGCCCTGCACCTTCGACACCGCGGCGGCGCCCATCGAGTGGCCGATGATGGCGATCCGGGTGGTCCGCCCGGGCGTCGCGGTACGCCGGTCGCGGGACCGGTCGAACTGCCGCCAGTACGGGTTGAACCTGGTCACCTCGCCCGGTGCGGACTGGGGGTTCGGGTAGTGCCGGCGCGGGGTCGAGGTGAAGAAGTCGAGCGCGTCCTCGGTGCCGACGACGAAGTTGGAGAGCTGTTGGAACGGCACGCCGGGGCAGCCGAACATCTCGCCGTCCAGCGGTGCCGCGAAGGGGTTGCAGAACGGCATAGCCGAGTACTGCTCGTTGAGGTGCGGCAGCGTCTCGCTGCTGCCCTGGCCCTGGACGTCGTAGGTCAGCACGACGTAGCCGCGCTCGGCGAGGTCCTGGGCCAGCCACTCGTACATCCCCTCGGAGCCCTGCACCGATCCCTCGGTCAGCACCACGCCCGGGTAGGGCGGACGCAGCGGCCGGCCGGTGTAGGGATCGCGCGAGCCGGGTCGCGGCCGGTAGACGGTGCCGCGGAGCAGCGCGCCGTACCTGTTGGTGAACGCGATCCGTCGGGACTGGCCCCGGGTCCCGTTCCAGCCGGCGCGCAGCGGGTTGCCGACGTTCCAGCCGGGGAACACGTTGCCGGCGGACAGCGCGAGTCGGGTCGGGTGCGCGACCTGGGTGAGCAGCTGGGCCACGCCGAGCGCGGTGGACTCGCGCACCAGCGCGGGCAGGTACGCCGGGTTGCGCAGCTGTCCGTTGGGCCCGTGGATCCGGCCGTAGGCATCGTTGATGTTCTCCAGGTCCCGCACCTGGTACGCCGGATCGCTGGGATCGGGACCGGCCTGTGCAGGTGAGCCGAGGAGTGCGGCGGCGACGGCGCCGACGCTGAGGACGGCAAGCAGCCTGGAACGCATGCCGACCTAACGACTGGTCACCCGCGAGGTTCCACGTACGGACCGGGATCGGCCGCCGGCAGGGCCTAGATTGACCGCGTGCACGAGATCGTCGCCCGACTGACCGGCCCGATGACCCAGCTCGCCTGGGTCGTCGACGACATCGACCGGGGCGAGCGCGAGCTGAGCGCAGCCGGCGGCAGCCCGCGCTGGACCCGGCTGCCGGACATCCACTTTGGTCCGGAGAGCTGCCGGCTCCGGGGGGCACCGGCCGACTTCGTGGCCCACATCTCGCTGGCCTACGTGGGGGACCTGCAGCTCGAGCTGATCCAGCCGGTGAGCGGTGCGAGCCTCTACGCCGAGTTCCTGGCCGCCCAGGGCCCGGGACTGCACCACGCGTGCTGGGAGGTCGACGACCTCGATGCCGCGCTGGCCGGCACCGAGCCCATCCAGTCGGGCTCGATGGCCGACGGTGAGATCCGGTTCGCCTATGTCGAACCGGGCCCGCCGGGCTTCGCAGCGATCGAGCTCGCCCAGATCGGTCCCGGGATCCGCGCGTTCTACGACGCGCTGCGGAGTTCCTGAGCCGCGGTCAGACCCGCTCGAGCAGGAACACCGGGATCTCCCGGTCGGTCGCCTTCTCGTACTCGGCGTACCGCTCGTAGACCTCGACGGACCGCTGCCACCAGGTCTCGCGCTCGGCGCCCTCAGCGATCCGGGCGCGATAGAGGTGCGGCTCCGGACCGTCCTGCAGCTCGACCTCCGGGTGCGCGAGGAAGTTGTGGTACCAGACCGGATGCGTCGGCGAGCCGCCGTACGACGCCACCGCGGCGTACACACCGTCGTGCTCGACCCGCATCACCGGGTTCTTGCGGAGCTTGCCGGACTTCGCGCCGCGGGAGGTGATCACCACGATCGGCCAGTCGGGGTTGCCTCGCAGGATGTTGGCCTCGCGGCCGCCGCTGGCCTCGTACTGCTCCACCTGCTCGCGTACCCAGTCCTGCTTGCTGGGTTCGTACTCGCCTTCAAGGGTCATGCCCATCAGAACCCACCGGCCGGGACCGGCATTCCCGCACTACTAGTGTCTCGGCCATGAGCGCGCTACCCGGGGTGTCCGAGACCTTCGACCCCGACGCCTGGGACGCCGTCCCCGGCTTCGACGACCTGACCGACCTGACCTACCACCGGGCCAGGGCCCATGGCACGGTCCGGATCGCGTTCGACCGGCCCGATGTGCTCAACGCGTTCCGGCCGCACACGGTCGACGAGTTGCTCCGCGTCCTCGAGCACGCGCGGTCGTCCTCCGATGTCGGGTGCGTGCTGCTCACCGGCAACGGGCCGAGCGAGAAGAACGGCAAGTGGGCGTTCTGTACCGGCGGCGACCAGCGGATCCGCGGCCGAACCGGCTACCAGTACGCGCAGGGTGACACGGCGGACACGGTCGACAAGGCCAAGCTCGGCCGGCTGCACATCCTGGAATGCCAGCGGCTGATCCGGTTCATGCCGAAGATCGTGATCTGCGTGGTCCCCGGCTGGACCGCGGGCGGCGGGCACAGCCTGCACGTCGTGTGCGACCTGACCCTGGCCAGCGCCGAGGAGGCACGGTTCAAGCAGACCGACGCGGACGTGGGCTCGTTCGACGGCGGCTTCGGGTCGGCGTACCTCGCCCGCCAGGTGGGGCAGAAGTTCGCCCGCGAGATCTTCTTCCTCGGCCAGGAGTACTCCGCCGACGACGGCGTCCGGATGGGCGCGGTCAACCGGGCGGTGCCGCACGCCGAGCTCGAGGCGACCGCGCTGGAGTGGGGCAGGCTGATCAACGGCAAGTCCCCGACCGCGCAGCGGATGCTCAAGTACTCCTTCAACCTGATCGACGACGGGCTGGTCGGCCAGCAGCTGTTCGCTGGCGAGACGACCCGGCTGGCCTACATGACCGACGAGGCGCAGGAGGGGCGCGACCAGTTCCTGGAGAAGCGCGACCCGGACTGGTCGGAGTTCCCTTGGTACTACTGATCTGACGCGTTGTGCAGGCAAAGCCCGAGCCAGGCGGTGACGGCGCCCTCGTCCCTCACCGTGTACCCCTCGATGGAGTTGGAGCCCTGGATCGCTCGGGCCGTCGTCGTGCGGCCACGTAGGCCGTTCCAACGCTGGGCCACGCGAAGGGAATCCGCGAGCGAGCCGCGGCGGGACCAATGTTGATATCCCCCCGTTCGTGAGCGACTAGGCGTATTGAAGCCAAGCAAACAAAGGAGTATAAAGATTTCTAAGGCCGCCGAGGCGGGTCGCAGCCCGCCGCCGGCGGCACTTGCGTCAGGCCGGCCGAGGCGTGGAGGGCGCCGTGCAGGGTCGAGGACGACCAGCGAGCCAGGGAGCGGAACACGATATGAACGCACACACCAGGCGGCGTCCGACCGGACCAGCCGCGGCGAGGACCGGCCGAGCCAACGTAGGGGTCGAGGCGCAATGACCTCCACCGCTGCGCGCACCGGGCCCTACCAGCTGCCCGATCGCAACCTCGGGCTCGACCTGATGCGAGCCACCGAGGCCGCCGCGATGGCGGCCGGGAGGTGGGCCGGGCTCGGTGAGAAGGAAGCAGGCGACGGCGCCGCCGTCGACGCCATGCGCCAGGTGCTCGCCGGCGTACAGATGCGAGGGGTCGTGGTCATCGGCGAGGGGGAGAAGGACGAGGCGCCGATGCTGCACAACGGTGAGCAGCTCGGCGATGGCACCGGCCCCGAGATGGACATCGCCGTGGATCCCGTGGACGGGACCACGCTGCTGGCGAACGGAATGCCGAACGCGATCGCGGTGATCGCGGCTGCCGATCGCGGCTGCATGTTCGACCCCCAGGACGTCTACTACATGGAGAAGCTGGTGGTCGGCCCCAGCGCGGCCGGACAGGTGGACGTGACCGCTCCGACCGAGGAGACCCTGCGGGTGGTCGCCAAGGCCAAGGGCGGCTCGGTCTCCGACCTGACCGTCGCCGTGCTGGACCGGCCCCGGCACGCCGAGCTCATCGGGCGCCTGCGCGCTGCCGGTGCTCGGATCAAGCTGTTCCCCGACGGCGATGTCGCGGTGGCGATCGCGGTGGCCCGCCCCGAGTCGGGGATCGACGTGTTGATGGGCATCGGCGGCACCCCGGAGGGGGTGATTACGGCCTGTGCCATGAAGGCGATGGGCGGTGAGATCCAGGCGCGGTTGTACGTCGACACCGACGAGCAGCGAAGCCGGGCGCTCGCGGCGGGTCACGACCTCGACCGGGTGCTGGGGCTCGACGACCTGGTGACCTGCGACAACACCTTCTTCGTGGGCACCGGCATCACCGATGGCGACCTCCTCCCGGGAGTCCGCTACTCCGGCGACGGCGCCCGCACTCGGTCGCTCGTCATGCGCTCGCGGAGCGGAACGGTGCGCGAGGTCAACAGCGATCACGCGCTCACCAAGGTGCTGCGCCATGCCGGAGAGGGCCCGTGATCCTCCCCGCGCCGCGCCGGCCCGTCGCTGAAGCGTCTCCACCCGATGAACCGAAAGGCAGTGAGTCAGTGATGGACAAGCTCGTCTACCACTTCAGCGAGGGCAACAAGGACCAGAAGGATCTGCTGGGTGGCAAGGGCGCCAACCTCGCCGAGATGACCCGGCTCGGCCTGCCGGTGCCCCCCGGATTCACCGTGACGACGGAGGCGTGTCGGCACTACCTGAACCACGACCGGCTGCCGGACGACCTCCGGGTGCAGGTCACCATGGCCCTGCGCCGACTCGAGGACGAGGTCGGCCGGCGGTTGGGCGACTCCGTCGATCCGCTCCTGGTGAGCGTGCGGTCCGGAGCGAAGTACTCGATGCCGGGAATGATGGAGACGGTGCTCAACGTCGGGCTCAACGACTTCTCGGTGAAGGGCCTGATCGAGGCTTCGGGGGATGAGCGGTTCGTCTGGGACTCCTACCGGCGGCTGATCCAGATGTTCGGCAAGACCGTCCTCGGCATGGAGGGCGACGCCTTCGCCCAGGTGCTCGACGCGGCGAAGGAGGCCAAGGGGGTGGCGAACGATGTCGAGCTGGATGCCAGCGACCTCCGTCAGCTGGTCGAGGACTTCAAGGCAGTGGTGGAGGCCGGCAGCGGGCGCCCCTTCCCGCAGGATCCGCGCGAGCAGCTCGACCTGGCCATCCGGGCCGTCTTCGAGTCCTGGAACACCGACCGCGCCCGCATCTACCGTCGACGAGAGCGCATCCCCGAGGACGCAGGCACCGCGGTCAACGTCTGCACGATGGTCTTCGGCAACCTCGGTGAGGACTCCGGCACCGGGGTCTGCTTCACCCGGGACCCCTCCACGGGCATGCCCGGCGGGTACGGCGACTACCTGGTCAACGCGCAGGGGGAGGACGTCGTCTCCGGGATCCGCAACACGTTGTCCCTGGACGACTTCGCCGAGGTCGACGCCGAGTCCCACCAGGCGCTCCGCAAGATCATGCGGCGCCTGGAGACCCACTACCGCGACCTGTGTGACATCGAGTTCACGGTGGAGCGCGGCACGCTCTGGATGCTGCAGACCCGCGTCGGGAAGCGCACCGCCGCGGCGGCGTTCCGGATCGCCACGCAGCTGGTCGACGAACAGCTGATCACCATGGACGAGGCGCTGGAGCGGGTCGGCGGAGCGCAGCTGGCCCAGCTGATGTTCCCGCAGTTCGACACCGAGGCCGAGCGGACGCCGTTCACCCGGGGGATGCCGGCCTCGCCGGGCGCGGCGGTGGGCAAGGTGGTGTTCGACTCCGCGACGGCGGTCGCGTGGGCAGCGGACGGCGAGTCGGTCGTGCTGTTGCGCAAGGAGACCAACCCCGAGGACCTCGAGGGGATGATCGCGGCAACCGGAATTCTCACCAGCCGTGGCGGCAAGACCTCGCACGCGGCGGTGGTGGCGCGGGGCATGGGCAAGACCGCCGTCTGCGGCGCCGAGTCCCTGCACGTCGACGAGGCAGCCCAGCTCGCGGTCGCGGACGGAGTGGAGGTGCGCCAGGGCGACGTACTCTCCATCGACGGGTCCACCGGCGAGGTGTTCATCGGCCGACTCCCGGTGGTGCCATCGCCCGTGGTGAAGTATCTCGAGGAGGGCCTCGAGCCGGCTCTCGAGCAGGTCGACGAGGGCACGGCCGACCTGATCCGGGCCGTGGATCGCCTGCTCGCGCACGCCGACTCGGTGCGCACCATGCAGGTGCGAGCGAACGCCGACACCGGGCCGGACGCGGTGCGCGCACGGCGGATGGGGGCCCAGGGAATCGGCCTGTGCCGCACCGAGCACATGTTCCTCGGTGACCGCCGCGTCCTGATCGAACGGGTGATCCTGGCCGGGAACCCCGCCGAGCGCGACGAGGCACTCGCAGCGCTGCTGCCGCCCCAGAGCGCGGACTTCGAGGAGCTCCTCACCGCGATGGACGGATTGCCGACCACGATCCGGCTCCTCGACCCGCCGCTTCACGAGTTCCTGCCGGATCGGTCCGAGCTGATGGTCCGGGTCGCCCGGGCCGAAGAGAAGGGAGCCGTCGCCGACGAGGACGTGCGGCTGCTCGCGGCCGTGAACCGGCTCCATGAGTCCAACCCGATGCTCGGCCTGCGCGGCGTCCGGCTCGGCCTCACCGTGCCCGGTCTGTTCGCGGGCCAGATCCGCGCGGTCGCCGTGGCCACCGCACGCCGGATCAAGGGCGGACATCACCCGCAGCCCGAGATCATGGTGCCGCTGGTGGGTTCGCTGATGGAGCTGCACCTCGTGCGCGAGGAGGCGGCCCGGATCCTCCAGGAGGTCGCCGAGAGCGAGGGGGTCCCTCTGGACATCCCCATCGGCACGATGATCGAGCTGCCCCGGGCGGCGCTCACGGCGTTCCGGATCGCCGAGGATGCCGACTTCTTCTCCTTCGGCACCAACGACCTGACCCAGACGACCTGGGGCTTCAGTCGCGACGACGTGGAGGCGGCCTTCTTCGCGGCCTATCTCGAGAAGGGTGTCTTCACGGTGTCGCCGTTCGAGAGCCTGGACGAGGCCGGGGTGGGCAGGCTCGTCGACATCGCCGTCCGGGAGGGTCGTAGCACCCGCCCGAACCTCAAGGCCGGTGTGTGTGGCGAGCACGGAGGGGACCCCGAGTCGATCCACTTCTTCCACCGGGTCGGGCTGGACTACGTCTCCTGCTCACCGTTCCGCGTCCCGGTCGCGCGGCTCGAGGCCGGCCGCGCCGTCCTCGGCAAGCACGAGGAGGACACGTCGGACGACGTCGACATCCAGCGTGCCTAGGTGCGCAGCTCGGGGAGCTCGGCCGCCTCAGGGCTCGATGTTCTGGTTGCGGTGGAACAGGTTGTCTGGGTCGTACTCGCGCTTGACGGCCAGCAGCCTCTCGTAGTTCGCCCCGTAGTTGCTGGGAGCCTCAGCCTGGTCGTCGGCAGAGAGGAAGTTGACGTAGCCGCCCGGCTCGCAGTGCGGTGACACGGCGTCGTAGTAGTTCCGCACCCACTCGATGTTGCGGTCGTTGTCGGCCGGGTCGGGCCACATGCCGGCGATCACGCAGGCAAAGGACGCGTCCCGGTGCCCCCACGCGGTCGAGTCCGCCGGAACCCGGTGGCTCGCACCGTCGAGGGGGTAGAGGTGCACGGTCGCCTCGACGCAGGGAACCTTGGGTCCCCACGCCAGGTGGGCGGCGATCGCGTCGTCGGTGAGCTCGGTGACGAAGGCGGCCTTCCAGTAGTGCTGCAGCCCGGCGGGGAGCAGCGCGTCGAAGGCGCTGTTCAGCGCCGGGTACGGCATCGTGCCCAGGTGGTGGGCTGCCACCGGGGCCGCGGCCAGCAGCGGCGCCACTGCCGCCTCGGCCTCCTCGGGCGCACCCGTCCAGCAGGTCACGATCAGACACATGGTCTCGCCGTGACGCTCCGGGGGGATGAACTCCAGTGGCGGGGCGATCTGGAAGGCGAAGAAGGCACCGAGCTGCTCGGGCGCGGTCTTGATGAACTCGCGGTAGAAGGCCATCACCTCGCCGGCGTGCTCGACCGGGTAGAAGATCGGCCCGCCGTAGACCTCGTCGACCTCGTGCATCCGGAACTCAAAGGCGGCGACCACGCCGAAGTTGCCGCTGCCCCCGCGGAGCGCCCAGAACAGCTCCGGGTTCTCGTCCTCGCTCGCGTGAACGAGTCGACCATCGGCGGTCACGACGTCCGCCGAGAGGACGTTGTCGCAGGACAGTCCGAAGCGGCGGGTCAGGTGGCCGATCCCGCCACCGAGGGTCAGCCCCCCGACGCCGGTCGTGGAGATGATCCCGCCGGTGGTCGCGAGGCCGTACTTGTGGGCCGCTTCGTCGAAGTCGTGCCAGGTGGCTCCGCCCTCCACCCGGGCGGTCCTCGCCGCCGGGTCGACGTCGACAGCGCGGAGCTCGGACAGGTCGCAGACGAGGCCGCCGTCGGTGGTGCCGAAGCCGGGCACGCTGTGTCCGCCACCGCGCACGGCCAGCTCGAGCCCGGACTCGCGCGCGGCGTTCACCGAGGCGATGACGTCATCGACGGTCCGGCACTGGACGATCGCGGCCGGACGCAGGTCGATCATGCCGTTGTAGACGGCTCGGGCTTCGTCGTAGGCCGCATCGTCGGGGGTGACGACGGTCCCGTCCACACGACTCGTCAGTGCTGCCAGGGTGCTGCTCATGACTGCTCCTCGGGTTCGGTTCTCGTGACCTCCACAGTCGGTCGGGGGCTGGCACGCGACTAGTCCTCGTTCGTCACCGATCCAGTCCAGATTCAGGACTATCCGCCACCAGCCGGCGGCTGGATGATCGATGCATGCCCGACTATGGCCGCTACTGCCCGGTGGCGATCGGCGCCGAGGTGATCGCCGACCGATGGACGCCGTTGATCATCCGCGAGATGGTCCTCGGCAACGTGCGGTTCAACGACATCGCCCGCGGGATGCCGGGCATCTCCCGGTCGCTGCTCGTCTCCCGGCTTCGACACCTGGAGCGCCGAGGAGTGGTCGAGACGTGGCCGGCAGCGGGCGGGAAGGGGCACGAGTACCACCTGACAGCCGCCGGGAAGGACCTTGAGCAGGTCATCGAGGTCCTCGGCAAGTGGGCCGTCACCTGGCTGCTCGACGAGATCCGCGTGAACGAGATCGACCCGATCACCCTGACCTGGTGGATGCACCGGCGGACCCGCCCTGAGCGTTTCCCGCCGCATCGGACGGTGGTCGAGTTCCGGCACACCGGTCCGAAGCCGCAGGTGCTCTGGCTGGTGCTGGATCGCGGTGCCGCTTCGATCTGTACGACGCACCCCGGCTTCGAGATCGATCTGGTCGTCTCCGCGAGCACGCCCACGCTGTCCGAGGTCTTCAACGGGTACACGCACTGGCAGCATGCCGTCGACGCGGGCTCGATCGAGGTCGCTGGTCCGCCGCGGCTGGTCAGGGCCCTGCCGACCTGGTTCCTGTGGAGCCCGTTCGCCGAGTCGATCCGCGGACAGCTGGCGTCGGCCGGGGGCTAGGTCGATCGAGGTTCAGGTGCGCAGCTCGGGGAGCTCGGCGAGCAGCAGCTCTCGCCCCTCGCTGAGCAGGTGGTGCGTCGGCTGGGCGTCGAAGAGCTCCAGGGCTTGGCGCCCGGCAGCCAAGGCGGATTCCGGATCTCCCAGCCGGTTGAGGGCCCTGGCCAGCTGGCCCAGCGCGACGGCGCGGGACAGGTGGGTCGGCGGGGCTTCCCGCAGTGCCGCCAGCGCGTGGTCCCGGGCATCCTCGCGTCGGTCCTCGATCAACGCCCAGTCGCCGAGGTGGGTGTGCGCGACGACCCGGACGTGCCGGATGTCCAGCTCGATCGCGGATGCCAGCGAGCGCTCGGCGTACTCGATGGACCGGGCGCGGTCACCGGCGTAGTAGTAGTCGAAGCTCAGGTTGCCCAGGATGCCGGGAAGCTCGTGGCGTGCCTCGACGTGCCGTTCGGCGAGAGGTAGTGCTTCGTGCCAGAGGGCGAGGCTCTGGGCCCATCGACCCAGGTTGCCCTCGTGGAGCGCCTGGCCGTGGAGCACGTCCACGAGCAACCGCCAGTCTGCTGCGCGCGAGGCGAGGTGCTTCATCGCCTCGAAGGTCTGGGTGTCCACACCCGAGTCCTCCTCCAGGTGCTCGAGGAGATGCACCGCGGCGGCGACCGTGGTGACGCTGTCCCGATCGACCGGAGTGATCCGCGCCGAGCGTCGGGCCAGGGCCCGCGCGGCGGCGCCGGGTCCACGTTGCAGCACCGCGACCTCGAAGCAGTGCATTGCCCGGCCCAGGCCGGGGAAGCCGACGTCCAGGCCGTGCTCGAGTGCGCCCTCGACGGCCAGCAGCGTGTCGTCGGGGATGTCCTCGTGCGCGGTCAGGACCTGGTACCGCTCCTCGCCGTACGCCGCCGCCCAGGTCGCCAAGGCATCCTTCGCCTCCCGGTGCAGGGCAGGATCCTGGCCCAACTGACGTTGCGCCGCGGCCCGGATGGTCCACAGCAACCGGTAGTCGGCGCCGTCGATGTCGACCAGACTCCCCTTGGTCAGCACCTTGATCGCCTCGGGATCGCCGTGCGGCGCGGCGGCCAGGACGGCCTTGGCCATGTCCGGGGCTGAACCGTCCGGGGAAGACCGTGAGCACCAGCAGCGCCCTGCGCACCTCCCCGGGGAGGCGGTCCAGGCTCCACTCGAGGACCGCATCCAGGCTGCGCTGCCGGGTCTCGCCGCCGCGGCGTTCGAGCGGGTCGGTTCCCCTGGTGACGGCGTCGAGGATCTCCTGGAGTGGCGCCGCTCGGACCTGGCTGGCCGCGAGCTCGATCGCCAACGGCAGTCCGTCCAGGGCCTGGCACAGCTTGAAGACCAGGTCGAGGTCGGGGGTCGGGTCCGCGGCATCGGCAGCCAGTGCCCGGTCGAGGAAGAGCTGGGTGGCAGCGCCCTCGGCCGGTAGCGGAGGGAGGGCCCAGGCCCGTTCGCCGGCCAGGTTGAGCGCCTCCCTACTGGTGCAGAGCACGGTCAGCTCGGGGCACGCGTCCAGGAGCGGCTCGACGAAGTCGACCACCCCGTCGAGGAGGTGCTCACAGTTGTCCAGGACCAGGGCGCACCGGCCGCGGTGGCGGAGGGTGTCGGCGATCTGCTCGACACCGGCCGAGCTCAGGTCCACCGCGGCCCCCGCAGCCGCGGTGATCTGGTCCGGAGACTCCAACGCGGCCAGCTCTGCCATCCACACGCCGCCGGGGAGCGCGTCCACGCCCTGCAACGCGAGCTCGCTGACCAGCCTGGTCTTTCCGGTGCCGCCCGGACCGACGACGGTGACCGGGCCGGGATCCGCGACCAGCTCGCGGAGCCGGTCGAGCTCCTCGGTCCGGCCCACGAACGTGGTCCGCGAGTCCCGCACGTTGGTACGCCGCGCCGGCGTCGCCCGTGGCGGCGTCCCGTCTCCGGCGACCCGCCAGATCCGGGTCGGCTCGGGCAGGTCCTTCAGGTCGTAGCTGCCGAGCTCGACCGGGGCCGCTCCCAGGTCGGAGGCGTCGAGGTCGCCGACCACGGCGTCGGTGACCAGCACCTGTCCCGCGTTCGCCGCACCGGCGACCCTCGCGGCGACGTGGACGGCCACCGCGAGGTAGTTGCCGTCCACCGGCGTGGCGTCGCCGGTGTGCGCACCGGACCGCAGCCGCAGGTGCACCCCGTCGCCGTCGGCGCTCTCGAGCTCAGCCTGCAGCGCGACCAGCGCGGACACCGCGGCAGGCGCGTCCCCGAAGGCGAGGAAGGCGCCGTCACCCTCGGTCGAGACCACCACGCCACCGGCCCGCTCGGCGTGGTGGGTCACCCTCGTGGTCACGACGCGCTGGGCCTCGACGTACGACTCACCGTGCTCGTGGAAGGTGCGGGTGCTGCCGACGACATCGACGAACGCAAAGGTCACCCGGCCCGAGGGGAGTGCGGGTCGTGCGCTCGGCATCTCCGAAGGCTAGGGCCTCAGCCGGTCGCGGATGATCCGTTCGAGGCGTGGCACGTCATCGGTGAGGCCCAGGGTGGGGGCGAACCCGCGCACCACATCGACGAACATCTCGCCACTCTCGATGACCCGTGGGTCCATGTGGCCCATGACCTCCAGCACGACCACGCCGTAGAGCTGCGTCCAACCCTGCATGTAGACCCAGACGAGGCCCCGGTGTTCGGGCGGGATGTTCTCGATCTTGGCCGGGATCATCGGGTCCTCGATCGCCACCCGGACCGATTCGGGCAGCTCGCCGAGCTGCGGGATCGGGAAGTCGTTCTGCTGCCACACTTCGAAGATCAGGTCGGTGAAGAGGTGGCCCGAGCACGACAGCGTGTGCAGCTCCCGGCGCAGGCTCTCACTGTCGGCGATCGGGTTGGCGAAGACCAGGCTGAACTCGTGCGGGCTCGCGAGCGCCCAGAGCCGGAACTCGGTCGAGGCCAGCACCAGCCGGCCGGCCGGGTCGTCGGCGGGGAGCGTCTCGATCGCCGCGACGAACCCCTCGGTAGCGGACTTGTCGATCTCGAAGGCGACCAGGTCGACCAGGTCCTGGTAGCTCGACACGTAGCGATACAGCGCTGGTGCGGTGACGCCCATCTTGGCGGCGACCGCGCGCAGCGACAGCTCGGCGCCTTCCGCCAGCAGCTCGCGGGAGGCCCGGACGATCTCGACGTACGTCGCCTCGCGCTGCCGCTCGCGCCGGGTCGGGGTGGGGTCCTCCGCGCGGTCCTGGGTGTCCGTTGTCACACGTTCTCCGTCCGTCCCGAGCCTTGACACTGGCAGTTTACGCTGTTTACGGTAAACACCGTTCACAGGAACTATAGCCGTTCACCGAGGAGTCGTCATGCTGGAGCGCTGGGGTGGGTTCGTGGCCCGGAGGGCGCTGGCCGTCCTCTTGGCGGGGATCGCGCTGACCTTCGCGGCCGGTGCCTACGGGTTCGGGGTCTTCGACTCGTTGTCGACCGGCGGCTTCGACGACCCGGACTCCGAGTCGTCCGTGGAGCGCAACGCCGAGCAGGACGCGTTCGGCAACCGCTCGATCGACGTCGACGCGATCTACTCCGACGACGAGCTCACCGCCGACTCCCCGGAGTTCCGGTCCGCCGTGGAGGCCGTCGTCGCGCAGCTGCCCGCCGATGCCGTCTCCGCCGTGGTGCCCTACTACGACGCCCCGCCCGAACAGGGTCTGGTCAGCGAGGACGGCCACTCCGTTCAGGTCCTGATCTCGCTCGAGGGCGACACCCAGGACGCCGTCATGGACAACTTCGACGAGGTCGAGTCCGTCCTCCACGCCGAGGGGCTCCAGACGGACCTGGCCGGGCCGTTGGCCGTCTACAACGACGTCAACGAGATCACCTCCGAAGACCTCGAGCGGGCCGAGCTGATCTCGCTGCCGATCGTCATCCTGCTCGCGCTGCTGATCTTCGGCAGCGTGGTCGCCGCATCGATGCCGGCCCTGGTCGGGTTGGTGTCCATGATCGGTGCCCTGGCCGTGGTCCGGGTGATCACGCAGTTCACCGAGGTGTCGATCTTCTCGGTCAACGTGATCTCGCTGCTGGGGATCGGCCTCGCGATCGACTACGCGCTGTTCGTGATCAGCCGGTTCCGAGAGGAGCTGGCGGCCCTGCCGCTGGACGACCCGGACGCCTCCGCCACCGCGATCCAGCGGACGATGGTCACCGCGGGCCGCACCGTCCTGTTCTCCGGCCTCACCGTGGCAGCCGCGCTGGCCAGCCTGCTGATCTTCCCCCAGGCGTTCCTGCGCAGCATGGGCTACGGCGGCATGGCGGCCGTGGTGATCGCGATGCTGGCCGCGCTCACCCTGCTCCCCGCCGTACTCCGCCTGCTCGGCCGCAAGGTCGACGGTGGCCGGCTGCCCTGGCGTCGGCACCGCCCGGTGACCGTGGACGACGACCACGGCCGGTGGGCCCGGCTGGCCCGCGGCGTCATGCGGCGTCCGGTCTTCGTGATCGTCGCGGTCGTGGTCCTGCTGCTCGCGATCGCCTCGCCCTTCCTCGGGGTGAAGTGGGGCAGCGTCGACCACCGCGTGCTTCCCGGCGACGCGCCGGCGCACGTGGCCGCCGACAAGCTCGCCACCGACTTCGGCACCGAGACCTCCTCGGCCAACCTGCTGCTCCGCGGCACCTCGCAGGCCGACGTCGCGAGCTACGAGGCGGCGGTCGGAGGGGTCGAGGGGATCGTCGCGGTGCAGCCGGTGGCCACCGAGGGCGACATCACGCTGCTCCGCGCCGTGTGGGAGGGCAACAGCCAGACCGAGCGCTCCCAGGACATCGTTCGCGACCTGCGCGACGTCGACCCCGACAGCGGCACCGCACTCGTGGGCGGCCTGGCCGCCGACACCGTCGACCTGATCGACTCTGTCGGGGCCCACCTGCCGTGGATGGGCCTGATCGTCGTGCTGGTCATGCTGGTGCTGCTGTTCGTGGCCTTCGGCTCGCTGGTGCTGCCGATCAAGGCGGTGATCATGAACCTGTTCTCGATCACCGCGTCCTTCGGCGTGGTCACCTGGATCTTCAGCGACGGGCACCTCTCCGGGCTGCTCGGGTTCACCCCGCAGGGCTACCTCGACGCGACCAACCCGATCCTGATGCTGGCGATCCTGTTCGGCCTGTCCATGGACTACGAGGTGTTCCTGCTCTCCCGCGTGCGCGAGCAGTGGGACAAGACCCAGGACAACGACCTCGCGGTGGCGACCGGCGTACAGAAGACCGGCCGGATCATCACCAGCGCGGCGATCCTGCTGGCCGTCGTGATCGGTGCCTTCAGCATGAGCGGCATTGTGTTCATGAAGATGCTCGGCATCGGGATGCTGGTGGCGCTGCTGATCGATGCCACCGTCGTGCGAGCCCTGCTCGTGCCCGCCACCATGAAGCTGCTCGGCCGCTGGAACTGGTGGGCACCGGGCCCGATGCGCCGTTGGTGGGAGCGCTATGGCTTCCGTGAGCACGACGAGGCGCCCGAGCCGGACCGGACCCTGGACGCTTCGTCGGTCTGAGCCCGGCCGGCGGTCCGGGTGTGTGATGTCGATCTCCTGGACTGCTGCTCAAGGGGGACTCGATGAACACGCGCACGCGTCGGGCTGGGCGTGGCCGCCCTCGCTCTCGCCGGACTCCTCGGAGGCTGCGGGGACGATGGCGACGGGGCGTGACGGGTGGCAATGACTTCGCCGCCGTGGCTTCGACGAGATCAGGGACGCGGCGATCGATGCGATGGTGTCGGTCGAGTCCTGCATTTCAGCCTGAGCGTGGCCGGTCACGGAGCGCTCCTCGAGCGTCGAGCTCTCGATGAGCGCCGACGGGAGCTGCGCGGGCCCGGTGACCGTCGACCAGACGCGACCACCGAGGTCCTCCGGACCCGCGATGGCGGGTGGTACCGACCGAACCTCGCCCTGCTCGAGCAGCTCTATCCCGGCAAGGGGCAGCAGGCCGCCGAGTTCGTCGGCGACGCGTGGGTGGTGGACACGGAGCACGGCGTGACCGAGGCCAACTGCGACCTCGCCGGCCTCGTCACGTCGCTGTCGACGACCTGACGACGGCGAAGGGCACTGCGGTCTGGTGGAGGGCGAGGGGGCTCAGCAGGTGGTCCGCCTCGACTACACGCTCGAGGACGGCAGCGGCAGCGCCTACGTCAAGGCGGAGGGCGAGCACTATCTCGTCCGATCCACTCGGTCGAGGGCGTATCGCCACGTTCTCGGAGTTCAACGAGCCGGTCGAGACCGAGGCGCCGACCGGCAAGGTCGTGGACCTCGCCGACTTCGACGGCTGACCGCACCCCTCGGACCGCACCCTGGACGCTTCGTCGGTCTGAGCCCAGAGCCCGGCCCGGTGTGGTTCGATCACCCCGACCGCTTCAAGGGGGACCAGATGAACAAGCGTGCCACCGCCGGACTCAGCGCAGGCGTCCTGATCGTGGCCGGGCTGCTCGCCGGCTGTAGCGACGACGGGGACGGCGACGCAGCCGGCGACGACAAGGCCGCGGCCGAGTTCGCCGACCAGACCTACGACGAGATCAAGCAGGCGGCCATCGACGCGATGGGCGACCTCACCTCCGTGCACGTCGAGGCCGAGATCTCTTCGGAGGGGCAGGGCGCGACGCTTGACCTGTCGATGGATGCTGACGGCAACTGCGCCGGCACCGTCTCCTTCGGCGACGTGTCCGCGGAGGTGCTGCAGGCCGACGGCGGAGCCTGGTTCAAGCCGAACGCGGAGCTGCTCATCCAGCAGTTCGGCGAGGAGCAGGGTCCCGACGCCATCGAGTTCGTCGCGGACTCGTGGGTGGCCGACACCAACGGCCAGGTAACGCCGAACAACTGCGACCTGGCCGGCTTCATCGAGCAGGTCACCTCCGACGAGGAGGAGGAGACCAACACCGAGGTCGGCGACCTCGAGGAGCTCGACGGAGCGGACGTCGTCACGCTGACCTTCTCCAACGAAGACGGCGACGGCATCGTCAAGATCCTGGCCACGGGCGACCACTACATCGCCACCTTCGCGGTCGATGGTGCCAACCCCGGCGAGGTGACGTTCTCGGAGTTCGACGAGAAGGTCGAGACCGAAGCGCCGGCCGACGACGAAATCGTCGACCTCGCCGACTTCTCGGGCTGACGTGGTGCCCAGGGCCGTCCCCGCGATCGTCCTCACGCTGCTGCTGGCCGGCTGTGGTGGCGATGCGGACGCCCCGGCGACACCCGACCCGGACGAGGCGTACGCCCAGTACCACTCCGCGCCGGTGATCATGGCCGACGGGTTCGACGCGATGCTCGGGCTCGACTCCCTGCACCTGGTGGCCGAGGTCAGCGCGGCCGACGGCACCACGCTGATGGATCTGTCGCTGCGCCGCGACGGTGACTGCCTGGGCCGACTGCAGATCCCCGGGTGGACCGAGCCGGCCGACTTCGTGGTGGCAGGTGGCCGCGACTACGTCCGCGGCACCGCGGAGTTCTGGGCGGCGTCCGATGACAGCAGCGCCGCAGCGCGGTACGCCGGCCGCTGGGTCACGACCGGCGAGCTGGCGTCGTACTGCGACTTCGAGAGCCGGATGGCGCCGTTCACTCGGCAGATCGACCAGGAGCTGACCAGCAAGGACGGCGTCACCAAGATCAACGGCAGCCAGGTGGTGAAGGTCTCGACTCCGGTGCCCACCGGCCGGCTGCGGGCCTGGGTCGCGGTGCCCGAGCCGCACCACGTGCTGCGCCTGACCCTGAGCGGTGGCAAGCACACCGGGGAGCTCGAGCTGTCGGCGTTCGGCGAGGTCGTAGAGGTCACCGCGCCGCCCGCCGCCGAGGTGGTCGAGTTCACGGGCTGAGCGGATCCGGGCGAGATCCCCGACGGTAGAGTCGCGCCATGAAACGCGAGATCTACGACGAGGACCACGACGCCTTCCGGGAGTCGGTCCGCACTTGGCTCGAGCGCTCGGTGATCCCGAACACCGAGAAGTACATCGCCGAGAAGGCGCTCCCGCGTGAGTTCTGGCTCGAGGCCGGAGCCCAGGGCTTCCTGGGTCTGGAGGTCCCTGAAGAGCACGGCGGCGCAGGGGCGGAGGACTATCGCTTCAACGCGGTCCTCATGGAAGAGCTGGCCAAGGTGAACGCCGCGCTGCCGACCTGTGTCGGCATCCACGCCGACATCACCGCGCCGTACCTCAGCGAGCTCGGCACCGACGAGCAGAAGAAGCGCTGGCTGCCCGGTGTCGCCTCCGGCGAGATCCTGCTCGCGATCGGTATGACGGAGCCCTCCGGCGGCTCGGACCTGGCCGCGCTGAGGACCACCGCCGTCCAGGACGGGGACGAGTGGGTGATCAACGGATCGAAGACGTTCATCACCAACGGCTACTCGTGTGATCTCACGGTGGTCGCCGCCCGCACCGCGCCCGAGCTCGGCCCGAAGGGCATCACGCTGTTCGGAGTGGAGTCCACCAAGGAGGGGTTCCAGCGCGGGCGCAAGCTCGACAAGGTGGGCATGGAGGAGTCCGACACCTCGGAGCTCTTCTTCGAGAATCTCCGGGTCACCGACGCCGAGATCATCGGCGAGCTCAACAAGGGCTTCATCCACATGATGCAGAAGCTGCCCCAGGAGCGGCTCGGCTGCTCGGTGTCCAACCTCGCGCATGCCAAGCAGATCCTGCACGAGACGCTCCAGTACGCGAAGGACCGTCAGGCGTTCGGGGTCTCCATCGGCTCGCTGCAGTACAACAAGTTCCTGCTCGCCGAGATGTTCACCCAGATCGAGGTCTGCGAGGCGTTTGTCGACCGCTGCGTGGAGGCACACGCCGCCGGTGAGCTGACCGCGATCGACGCCGCCAAGGCCAAGTGGTGGTCGTCCAACACGCAGAGCGACGTGCTGGACGGCTGCGTACAGCTGCACGGGGGCTACGGCTTCATGAACGAGTACCGGGTGGCGCGCGCCTGGCGGGACGCCCGGGTTACCAAGATCTGGGCCGGCTCGAACGAGATCATGAAGGAGCTCATCGGCCGCGACCTGGGCCTATGACCGAGCCAGGCGCGGACCTCGAGCTCGGCCCGCACGCCGGCGAGCCGCACCAGAGCGGTTTCAACGACCGGCTCAACTGGATCCGGGCCGGTGTCCTGGGCGCCAACGACGGGATCGTCTCGACCGCCGGCATCGTGCTCGGCGTGGCCGGAGCCACCACCGACCGCAGCATCATCCTGGTGGCCGGCATTGCCGGGCTGGTCGCGGGGTCGATCAGCATGGCCGCCGGGGAGTACGTCTCGGTGAGCACCCAGCGCGACTCCGAGCGGGCGTTGCTCGACAA
The DNA here is from genome assembly GCA_963827185.1 of uncultured Actinomycetota bacterium. Lineage (GTDB taxonomy): Bacteria > Actinomycetota > Actinomycetes > Propionibacteriales > Nocardioidaceae > Nocardioides. The sequence continues at coordinate 162,344 of CAWGZQ010000006.1, read as the reverse complement.
GGAGCGGCGGGAGCTGCGAGAGGACCCCGAGGACGAGCTCGCCGAGCTGGCCGGGATCTACGTCGACAAGGGTCTCGACGAGGACCTCGCGCTCCAGGTGGCCACCCAGCTCACCGCCCACGATGCCCTGGGCGCGCACGCCGAGGCCGAGCTGGGGATCGACCCCGACGACCTCACCAACCCGTGGAGCGCCGCCTGGGCCTCGATGGTCGCGTTCACGTTGGGGGCGCTGCTGCCGCTGCTCACGATCACGCTGGTCGCGGAGTCCGTGCGGGTCTGGGTCACCGTCGCCTCCGTGGCGGTCGCGCTTGCCGTCACCGGCTACACCAGTGCCCGGCTCGGCTACGGACCGACGGGGCGCGCGGTCCTGCGAAACGTGGCCGGTGGTCTGCTCGCGATGCTCATCACCTACGCCGTGGGGACGGTCGTCGGCCCCCACCTGTGATGTCGAGCAAGCGGGAGCCCGGTCAGCGGATGTTCGTCGCGGCGGTGCCGCCGGCGGAAGCGATCGAGCACCTCGACGAGTTCCTCGCGCCCCGCCGCGAGGCGGCCGAGTTCCGCTGGACACCGGCGGAGCAGTTCCACGTCACGCTGGCGTTCCTGCCGGCCGTGCCGGACCGCAAGGCCGAGGACCTGGTGGAGCGGCTCGGCCGCGCGGCCGCCCGGCGTACCCCGTTCCCGACGCGGGTCGCCGGCGGTGGCGCCTTCCCGAATGCGGCTCGGTCGAAGCTGCTCTACGCCGGTCTGGAGCTGACCGAGGACGCTCGCACCGAGCTGGACCGCGCAGCCACCGGGGCCCGCGCGGCCGCGACCCGGGCCGGCATCGAGGTGGACGGCCAGCGGTTCCGACCGCACCTCACCGTCGCCCGGCTCGGCAGACCCACCGACACCACCCGCTGGGTCCGGCTGCTCGACGGCTACGCCGGCCCGACGTTCACGGTCGACCGGATCGCCCTGGTGGCCTCGTTCCTCGGGGAGGGCCCCCGCAACCGCCCTCGTCACGAGGTGCTCGAGGAGTTGCCTTTGTCACCGCCCAGAGGGTGAGCCCACTCGGCCAATCGGGGTCCCGTGGCCTAGGTTGCCACGCGTGAGGATCGCAGTAGCAAGGGAAACCCGTGAGGGCGAGACCCGGGTCGCGATGGTGCCGGAGCTGATCGGGAAGCTGACCGGCCTCGGCGTCGAGGTCCTGGTCGAACCCGACGCCGGCCGCGGCGCCCAGATCTCCGACGAGGAGTTCGCCGAGGCGGGAGCGACGGTCGATCCCGGCGCGCTGGGCGAGGCCGACGTCGTCGTCTCGGTGCGGCCGCTGGCGCCGGACGCCGTCCGCCGGCTGCGTCGCGGGACGGCCACGTTCTCGTTCCTGCCGGTCGGCCAGGAGCACGACCTGGTGGCGACGCTGCGCGACGCGCACATCACGAGCTTCTCGATGGAGCTGGTCCCGCGGATCTCGCGGGCCCAGTCGATGGACGCGTTGTCGTCGCAGGCACTGGTGTCCGGGTACCGCTGCGCGATCGTGGCCGCGGGCATGCTCCGGCGGTTCTTCCCGCTCAACATGACGGCCGCGGGCACGGTGCAGCCCGCCGAGGTCGTCGTCCTCGGCGCCGGCGTCGCCGGCCTCCAGGCGATCGCGACCGCCAAGCGGCTCGGCGCCATCGTCCGCGCCTACGACGTCCGCGCGGCCGCCGCCGAGGAGATCCGGTCGATGGGCGCCAAGGCGATCGAGCTCGAGCTCGAGACGCTCGAGGGCTCCGGCGGCTACGCGCGGGAGATGACCGAGGACCGGGCGGCCCGGCAGCGCGACCTGCTCGCGCCGTACATCGCCGCCGCGGACGCGCTGATCACGACCGCCGCGGTGCCGGGGCGGCAGGCGCCGCTCCTGGTCACCCGCGAGATGGTCGAGCAGATGAAGCCGGGCTCGGTCGTCGTCGACCTGGCCGCGGAGAGCGGCGGCAACGTCGAAGGCTCGGACGCCGGCGAGGTGGTCCGGGTCGGCAACGCCCAGGTGTGGGGCGGGCTCAACGTCCCCGCGCAGATGCCCGGGCCCGCTTCCAAGCTCTATGCCCAGAACATCGTCAACATCGTCACGCTGATGACGGTCAAGCCCGAGGAGGAGGGTGGCCAGGCCACCTTCACCCCGGACTTCGACGACGAGATCGTGGTCGGCGCCTGCGTCACCCACGCCGGCGAGATCCGACACGAGCCGACGCGCGAGGCGATCGAGGGGCCGGCCCCTGAGGCTGCCGCTCCGGAACCCGCGACGGACCAGCCCGGCGACAAGCCCTTCGACCAGGAGGAGGACCAGTGAGCAACGACATCATCTGGCTCACGTTCTTCGTGCTCAGCGTCTTCGTCGGCATCGAGGTGATCTCGAAGGTGTCCGCGACCCTGCACACGCCGCTGATGTCGGGCGCGAACGCCATCCACGGGATCATCCTGCTCGGCGCGATCCTGGTCGCGGGCGGGGCCGATGGCGGCATCGCGCTCACGGTGGCCCTGATCGCCGTGGTGCTGGCGGCGGTCAACATGGTCGGCGGCTTCATGGTCACCGACCGGATGCTGCAGATGTTCGTGCAGAAGAAGAAGAAAAGGCCCGCCGCTACCGGTGAGGAGGCGAGCAGCTGATGCCAACCTGGGCACAGTTCATCTTCCTGCTCTGCGCGATCTGCTTCATCCTCGCGCTGAAGGGCCTCTCCGGCCCCAAGACCGCGCGTGGCGGCAACCTGATCGGCGCCGGCGGCGCCGTGGTGGCCTGCGCGCTCCCGTTCTTCTACGTCGACGACCTCGAGCACATCGGCCTGATCCTGATCGCGATCGCGATCGGCTCCTTGGGCGGCGCGATCGGCGCGCAGAAGGTCCAGATGACCCAGATGCCGCAGATGGTCGCGCTGTTCAACGGCGTCGGCGGCGGGGCCGCAGCGCTGGTGGCGCTGCTCGAGCTCGAGCACTTCGTCGGGGCGGACATCCCGAAGGCCTACCTCGTCGCGACCGCGTTCACGATCATGGTCGGCGCGGTCTCCTTCGCCGGCTCGATCATCACCTTCGGCAAGCTCCAGGAGATCCTCACCTCGCGGCCGGTGATCTTCCCGGGGCTGCCGCTCGTGTTCGGTGGCGGCCTGGTGGGCGCCCTGGTGCTGTCCGGCGTCACCGTCGCCGAGCCGGTGATGTGGGCCGGCATCGTGCTGGGCCTGGTCGGCCTCGCGATCGGGGTGCTCCTGGTGCTGCCGGTGGGCGGCGCCGACGTGCCGATCGTGATCTCGCTGCTCAACGCATTCACCGGTCTCACGGTGGCGGCGGGCGGCTACGTCCTGCAGAACACCGTGCTCCTCGTGGCCGGCACGCTGGTGGGCGCCAGCGGTACCTTCCTGACGCTGCTGATGGCGCGGGCCATGGGCCGCTCGGTGGCCAACATCCTGTTCGGTGCGCTGAAGGGCGGCTCGACGCTCGGCGCCGGTGAAGCCTCCGACCGCCCGGTCCGCTCGGCCACCCCCGAGGATGCCGCGATCATGCTCACCTACGCCGACCGCGTGATCATCGTGCCCGGCTACGGGCTGGCGGTCGCCCAGGCGCAGCACGCGCTGCGCGAGCTGGTCGACGTACTCAATGAGCGCGGGGGTGAGGTCGACTACGCCATCCACCCGGTGGCGGGCCGGATGCCCGGCCACATGAACGTGCTGCTGGCCGAGGCGCAGGTGCCCTACGAGCAGCTGAACGAGATGGACGACATCAACGGCGACTTCAAGGATGCCGACGTGGTGCTGATCGTCGGTGCGAACGACGTCGTCAACCCGGCGGCCAAGACCACGCCGGGTGCCCCGATCTACGGCATGCCGATCCTGAACGCCGACGAGGCCCGGCAGATCATCTTCATGAAGAGGTCGATGCGTCCCGGCTTCGCCGGCATCGAGAACGAGCTGCTCTTCGACGAGAAGACCTCGCTGCTGTTCGGAGACGCCAAGGACTCGATGAGCAAGCTGCTCAATGCGGTGAAGGCGCTCTGACCTGACGTAACGACACTCCCGGGGAGTCGTTGAAAGGGCATGTCGCGTCGGTTCCGCCTGCTCATAGCCGTCCCCCTGACCGCAGCGTTGTTGGTCGGATCTGGGCCATCGAACGCTGACCCGGTCGTGCTTCCGGATCCGCTCGCGCCGATCGACTCCGACGAGCTGTTCAGCTGTACCCAGCTGGTGCCGCACGCGGTCTCCGTCGAGAACAAGTCGGTGCGGCTGGATCTGCGCATCCTGCTCGACGGGGTCGGCAAGGGGGAGGCCCGGCGGGCCGCGAAGGCGATGCGCAAGGCCTATGCGCCGCTCGGCATCAGGGTGGCGCCGACCTACGAGAAGGTGCGCTTCAAGGGCCGCGACGCCGACAAGCTCACCGAGCAGGCCAAGCGCCGCTACCGCGGAAAGCGACCCGGCGGCGTTGACATCGTCTACACGATGACGAGCAAGGACATCACCGTCGGCGGCCCCTCGGGCAGCAACGTGGCCGGCCTGGCCGACTGCATCGGCGGGGTGCGCTTCGCCAGGCACGCGTTCGCCGTCGGCGAGGTCATCGAGGGCGGCGACGCAACCGGCAAGGTGATGGCCCACGAGGTCGGGCACCTCCTCGGGGGACACCACCACTACACGAGCGTCGAAGGGCTGCTCGCCGACAACCCGAACCTGTTGGATCTGATGGGTCCGTCGTTGAGCGTGATCAGCCTGCGGTTCTCGACGCTGAACACGCTGATGGTGAAGGCGCACGCCCAGCTGTACGCCGACTGACGCAAGTCAGTCGCCGACGATGCCGTAGAGCCGGTCGCCCGCGTCGCCGAGGCCGGGCACGATGTAGCCCTTGTCGTTGAGGCGTTCGTCCATCGCGGCGGTGACCACCGTGACCGGAACATCGAGCCCCTCGAGCTCGCGCTCCAGCCGCTCGCACCCCTCGGGCGCCGCCAGCAGGCAGACCGCCGTGATGTCGTCCGCGCCGCGGTCGGTGAGGAACTTGATCGCGGCCGCCAGGGTGCCGCCGGTGGCCAGCATCGGGTCGAGCACGTAGCACTGACGCCCGGACAGGTCGTCGGGGAGCCGCTCGGCGTACGTCGACGCCTCCAGGGTCTCCTCGTTGCGCACCATGCCGAGGAACCCGACCTCCGCGGTCGGCAGCAGCCGCATCATCCCGTCGAGCATCCCGAGCCCGGCGCGCAGGATGGGTACGACGAGCGGCTTCGGCGTGGCCAGCTTGACCCCGGTGGTGGGCGCCACCGGGGTGACGATCTCGCGGGGCGCCACCCGAACGTCGCGGGTGGCCTCGTAGGCCAGCAGCGTGACCAGCTCGTCGGCCAGGCTGCGGAACGTGGGGGAGTCCGTGCGCTCGTCGCGCAGCACCGTGAGCTTGTGGGCGACGAGCGGGTGGTCGACGACGTGGGTGCGCATGCGCGTGACCCTATCCCCGTCGGCCGGCGTGTCGCGTTGCGGCGAATGTGCTTGGCCGCCGGATGCCGTCCGTGTCACTCTGGACGCGACCTTGGACGGAGGTGCGGCATGGCTGATCAGTCGGATGGGGTCGACTTCGCTCTGGCCGCCTACCGCGAGGAGGGCGTCTGGCAGGTCCAGGAGCTCGCCCATGACGTGCTCGCGGGCGTCGAGCCGCTCTCGCTCGCGCTGCGCCGCTTCCCGGGGGACCACGGCGCGGTCGGGATGGTCGCGATCGACGAGGACTTCTTCCTGATCGCGCGGGTCGCGGGCGCCCAGACCCGGGTGCTGCTCTCCGACGTGACGGCCGCCGAGGAGTGGGAGCTCGCCGGTTCCGCCATCGAGTTCCTCGGGCTGCCTCCCTGGGCGGACGACGACGAGCAGGTGCCGGCCGGTGATCTCGACCTGCTGGGCGACCTGGGCATGAACGCGATGGACATGGGCGTGCTGCTCGACGACCTCGACCTCTATCCCGACGAGGCGCTGTCCGAGGTGGCCCGGCGGCTCGGCTTCGGCACCCAGTTCGACGACGCCGTCGGCCTGACCTCCGCCTGATCTTGACCGGCCAGGACTGGCGCGAGCCGATGCTCGCCGCCCTCGACGAGGCCCGGGCGGCCGTCGAGACGGGCGACGTACCGATCGGAGCGGTCGTCGTCGACTCGGCGGGCTCGCTGGTCGCGCGCGGGCGGAACGTCCGGGAGGCGCTGGGTGATCCCACCGGGCACGCCGAGGTCGTCGCGCTCCGTGCGGCGGCCGAGGCTGGAGGCGAGTGGCGGCTCACCGGCTGCACCCTGGTGGTGACCCTCGAGCCGTGCACGATGTGCGCCGGTGCCGCGGTGCTTTCTCGCGTCGACCGGATCGTCTTCGCTGCCTACGACGAGAAGGCCGGCGCCGTGGGCAGCCTCTGGGACGTCGTCCGCGACCGTCGCCTCAACCACCGGCCCGAAGTAGTGGCCGGCGTGCTCGCGGCGGAGTCGACTGCACTGCTCGACGAGTTCTTCCGGACGCATCGGTGAGCTGGTGGGGCGTCGTTGCCGGGTTGCGGTGACCGGGTGGATTTCGGCTCAATGGTGCGGGAATCGTCCACAGGCGCCGCTGGGTCGGGGTCTGTCCACAGGAGTTTTCGGGCGGCTCTTGAGTGTCGGTGATCGGTGCTGGAATGGACCCATGACAGCCACCGCGGACAGCACCGATCGGGTCCACCCGATCGGGGTCGCGGTGTCCCGGTTCTCCGATGACCTGAAGACGCTGCGCGACCAGCCGGTGTGGTCGATGAGCCCGGCCGAGACCCGGTGAAGTGCTGGTCGAACTCACCTTCCTCCAGGCCCAGCTCGCCGAACTGCACGCCCGGGTCACCGCCCACGGCCAGTGCGATCGAGGTCGAAGCCGCCTCCGGTGCCACCTCCACCGCGAACTGGCTGGCCCACCAGACCCGGCAGACCCGGGCCGGTGCCCACCGGGCCGCCCGGTTGGCGACCGCGCTCGCCACACAGGCGCACGAGCCGGTCCGGGTCGCGCTGGCCGACGGCGTGCTGTTGGTCGACCAGGCCGAGGTGATCATCAGTCGCGGTCGACGCGCTCCCCGACCGACCTCGACCCCGACCTGGTCGCCGATGCGCAGGCCCGGTTGATCGGGTACGCCGCGGACCACGACGCCAAAGCCCTGCGGATCCTGGGCCGGCGGATCCTCGAGGTCATCGCCCCCGAGATCGGCGAGGCCCACGAAGCCCGAGTCAGCTGGAGCGCGAGGAAGCCGAGGCGGAGGCGGCCGCGAGCTTCCGGATGGTCGAGGACGGCCACGGCAGCTGGCACGGCAGGTTCACCCTGCCCACCCTGCAGGGCGCGATGCTCAAGAAGGCGCTGATGGCCTACGCCGCCCCCAAGCACCGCGCAGCCACGCGACGGGCAGGCACCCGTACCCGGCCGGCCCGTCGAACCAGCGGATGGGTCAGGCGTTCATGGAGTACGTCGCCCGCTACCCCACCGACCGGCTCCCCCACGCCGGCGGCATGTCCGCCACCGTCGTCGCGGTGATGGACTACGAGACGCTGCTCGGGAAGGTCAAAGCCGCCCAGCTCGACACCGGCCACCCGATCTCCCCCGCCCTGGCCCGGCGAACTCGCCTGTGAAGCCGGGATCATCCCCGCCGTCCTCGGCACCCACTCCCAGGTCCTGGACCTGGGCCGCACCGCCCGGTTCCACTCGAAGGCCCAGCGAGTCGCACTACTGCTCGAGCAGGGCGGCTGCACCGCCGAAGGCTGCGACGCCCCACCCGCGATGACCCACGCCCACCACCACCAACCCTGGTCCCACGGCGGCAACACCGACCTCAAGAACGGCCGCCTGCTGTGCGGCCACCACCACGCCCGCGCCCACGACACCGCCTACGCGATGACCAAGACCCCCGAAGGCAAAGTCAGGTTCCACCGACGCACGTAGACCAGCCTTTCAGCTCCACGACGTATTCAGTGAAGCACCGGATGCTCGTGTCGCGGAGTCCGATGAATCCTCCGTCCCAGGCGGGTCTCACCTCGCATGGAGCCCATTGACTTCGGTCCCGCCACCGCGACCATGCGCCGCCTGGTGCTGGGGACCAACGACGACCAGCTGACCGATCCAACGCCGTGCTCGGAGTACTCCGTCGGCGATCTGATGGACCACATCGGAGGCCTCACGCTGGCGTTCACCTACGCCGCCCACCAGGAGCCGATGCCCGGCGGACCGGCGGGTGGCAGCGGCGACGCGTCCCGGCTCGAGACCGGCTGGCGGCTGCTGATCGTCCGCGATCTCGACGTACTCGCCGAGTCGTGGCGCAACCCAGCGGCCTACGAGGGCAGCACCATGGCCGGCCCGATCGAGATGCCGGCGAGCGACGCCGCCGTGGTCGCCCTCAACGAGGTGGTCGTGCACGGCTGGGACCTGGCCGTCGCCACCGGCCAGGAGTACGACGCCGATCCGACGTCGCTCGCGATCTGCACGGAGTTCGCGCGGGCGTTCTCCACGCCGGAGACCGAGGACCAGAGGGGTGACGCGTTCGGCCCCGTGATCGAGGTCGCCGACGACGCGCCGGACCTGGATCGGCTGCTCGGCTTCATGGGCCGCGACGCGTCGTGGCGCGCGCCGCGCATCCTCGCTTAGGCACCCTCGCTCTGCGCCACGCAGAACTCGTTGCCCTGGGGGTCGGCGAGGGTGATCCAGCGGAAGCTCTCGTCGCCGCGATGCCCGACCAGGGTGGCGCCGGCAGCGACCAGCCGATCGGCCTCGGCGTCGAGGTCCGCCGCCGCGAAGTCCACATGCAGCTTGTTTTTGCCGGGCGTCGGGTCCGAGACCTTCTGGAAGGCGAGTCGGAACGGGAGCGTCCCGCCGGAGACGATGAGGAACTCACCGTCGTAGTTGTTGGTGACGGCGGCGTCGGTCTGCTCGGCCCACCAGGTGGCGAGCGGCTCCGGGTCGAGGCTGTCGGTCGTGATCATCCCTGGGGTCAATGTCATCCCGGCAGCCTAGAAGCGGTCGCCGACACTACGGTTCCGGTGTGATCACGATCGGCGACCCGCCGGGCCCGGTGCTGACCCTGCTCGACCTGGGAGCCACCGTGCAGCGGCTCGTGGTGCAGGGCCGCGACGTGGTGCTGGGCTATGACACGGCGGCGGAGTACCTCGCCTCCCCGTCGTACGTCGGCGGCACCATCGGCCGCTACGCCAACCGGATCGCGGGTGGCCGGTTCGAGCTCGACGGCCGCGAGGTCCGGGTCGCCACCAACGACCGCGGTCACCATCTGCACGGTGGACCCGAGGGGTTCGACCGTCGGATCTGGAACCTGGTCGAGCACGGCCCCCAGCACGCCGTGCTCCGGCTGGTCAGCCCCGACGGCGACCAGGGCTTCCCCGGCGAGCTGACCGCCACCGCTCGGTTCGAGGTGCTGGCGGACCGGGTCGCGATCGACCTGGGTGCCAGCACCACCGCCACCACCGTGGTCAGCCTGACCAGCCACGCGTACTTCGACCTCGGCGACGACCACGAACTGTTGATCCCGGCGCAGAGCTACACCCCCGTGGACCCGACCGGGATCCCCCTCGGCGAGCACGCGCCGGTGGCGGGGACGCCCTACGACTTCCGGGCCGCTCGACCGCTCGGCGAGGTACCCATCGACCACAACTTCGTCGTCGACGGCACCGGCCTGCGGACCATGGCGGTGCTCGAGTCGCCGAGGACCGGCACGCGCGTGGAGCTCCGCAGCGACCAGCCGGGCCTGCAGGTCTACACGGGCGGGGCGCTCGGCGGCGTCGCCCTGGAGCCACAGCGCTTCCCCGACTCACCGAACCAGCCGGGCTTCCCCGCCGCCGTACTCCGGCCCGGCGAGACCTACCGGTCCCATATCGAGTGGGTCTTTGCCAGACTTCGACCATGACTGACCTGGAGCACCGCACTCTCGGGCGGACCGGCCGGTCCGTCTCCGTGATCGGCCTCGGCACCTGGCAGCTCGGCGCCGACTGGGGCGAGGTGACCGAGGCGGCTGCGCGCGAGGTCCTGGAGGCATCGGCGGAGGCAGGTGTCACGTTCTTCGACACCGCCGACGTCTATGGCGACGGCCGTAGCGAGCAGATCCTCGGCCGGTTCCTCGCGGACCACCCCGATGCCGACTTCACCGTGGCCACCAAGATGGGCCGCCGGCTGGAGCAGGTGCCCGAGAACTACCGGCCCGGCCACTTCCACGCCTGGATCGACCGCTCGCGTCGCTACCTCGGCATGGATCAGCTGCCCCTGGTCCAGCTGCACTGCCCGCCGTCCGCGGTGATCGACGCCGAGGCGACGTACGACGCCCTCGACGAGCTGGTGGCGGGCGGTTCGATCGCGGCCTACGGCGTCAGCGTCGAGACCGCGGCTCAGGCACTGAGCGCGATCGCCCGGCCCCACGTCGCGACCGTCCAGATCATCCTCAACGCGTTCCGGCTCAAGCCGCTCGACCAGGTGCTACCGGCCGCCGCGAACGCGGGCGTCGGCATCATCGCCCGGGTGCCGCTGGCGTCGGGCCTGCTCTCGGGCAAGTACGACGCCACCACGACGTTCGCTCCCGACGACCACCGCAGCTACAACCGCGACGGCAGCGCCTTCGACGTGGGCGAGACGTTCTCCGGCGTCGAGTTCGAGACCGGCCTGGCGGCCGCCGCGGAGTTCGCCGCGCTCGTCCGCGAGCACCTCGGCGATGACGTCACCACCGCCCAGGCCGCCTTGGCCTGGGTAGCCCAGCAGCAGGGCGTCAGCACGGTGATCCCGGGTGCCCGCAACGCTGAGCAGGCCCGGGCCAACGCGGCCGCGGGCCGGCTCGAGGCGCTGCCCGAGGAGCTGCTCGAGGGCGTCGCCCGGATCTACGACGAGCGCCTCCGGGGGTCGGTGCACGACCGCTGGTAGGGCGCGGCATCGATTTCACCGGCCCCGAACTGCTCCGGTAGCCTTCCCCGCGGTGGCGTGTCCGAGCGGCCTAAGGAGAACGCCTCGAAAGCGTTTGTCGGTGCAAGCCGACCGAGGGTTCAAATCCCTCCGCCACCGCCACGCGAAACAGCCTCTGACCTGTGGAAACACGGGTCGGAGGCTGTTCTCGTTGGCGGCCGGGGGCGGTCTCAGCTTCTCGGCGGGCCGGCCGGCCATGATCCGGGGCGGCGCAGGTTCTCCTCGATCCGATCTCCGAGCTCAACCAGGCCTGCCCGCTCTGCCTCGTCGAAGCCCTGCTGAGCCACCGTGCTGCGCAGCCGGTTGAGCTGGTCGCGAAGGTCGGCCCGCTGCTCGGCGTGGACGTGGTGGCTGAGGTCGAGCAGCACGTGGAAGATGCGCGCCAGGACCTGAGGATCCGAGGCGCCGTAGCGTCGTGGCTGGGAGATGCCGAGGTCGAGGTAGGTGGCGAAGTCCGGCCGGGGCAGCACCACCACGACGTGATCGTGTTCATCGGACAACAACCGAGCGCCGAGGTCGCGGTCGGTCAGGGCACAGAGGAAGGCCGAGATGCGGTCCAGTGCATGGCACGCCGTCGTCGGGATCGTTGATGCCGGGTGAGAGCGCCTTGTTGGCGACGTCGGTGAGCTGCCTGAGGCCGTATCCCACGTCTTGAGCCGCGGTTCGCTCGAAGCCCATCTGGAGACACCCGTTGACCCGCCGAGCGATCCGGTCGACACCCTCCCGGTCCAGTTCGCCGCCGCCGGCGGGCCACACGCGTCCCAACGGTGCCCCGGCCACCAGGAAGCAGCCTGGGTGGGCGTCGAGGCGGACCACGACGCCCTCGTCGATGGCGACCTCGAGGAGGCGGGCCTCGGCGATCGAGGTCAGGAAGCCATCGGCGTCCGCGAGCAGGCCCCTGGCATCCGAGGGGGAGGGAGGTTCGTCGGGGGCGTCGGGCGACGTACCCGCGCGCTGGGGGAGCACCGCGACCATGGTGCGCGAGGCATCGCGATGGACATTGCGCAGAATCGTCTCGACGCGGATCTGCAAGGTCAGGTGGGCCAGGAAGAACACCAGCCCGAGCACGCTGACCACGGCCAGCACGAAGGCCAGTGTCACCGAGGCCTGGGGCACGAACTCGGCACCGCCGTCGTCACCGGAGCTTCGTACGGCGCGCAGCACGGTCAGCGCGTAGGTGAAGGTGGCCAGGAAGAGTGCCAGCGTCCGTTGGACGAACTGATCGCTGGTGAACGTCCGCAGCAGCCGCGGGGAGAACTGGCTGCTAGCCAGCTGCAGCGTGACCACGGTCAGCGAGAAGGTCAACGCGGTCACCGTGATCAAGGAGGAGGCGATCGCGCCCAGCAATGCCCGGGCTGCGTCGGCGTCGCCTCCGAAGAGCAAGGACTCGCTCCAGGGCGATAGCTGCCCGTCGAGAGCGGAGTCGACCTCGGGCAGGGTCAGGCCCAGCAGGAGGGCCAGTACCACGGCGATGGTGGGGACCGGCCAGAGCTTCGTCCGCATCGATTCCCGCACAGTGCCCGCCCAGTTCGTCATATCTGCACTCTTCCAGCGAGGTGGTCACACCGCCCGGAACTGCGGTGGGTCGGCCCGCAATCGCCGGGGTAGTCTCTCGTCCCGAGGCCAAGCGCTGCCACTGAATCGGACGAGGACGGATGACGAAGTCGCAAAGTTCTGAGCACCCACAGGCCGGAGCCGCGACCGGAGTATCAGAGCCGACGCTGCGCAACCTGCGCGGTTGGAACCTCGGTCTCGGTGTGCTCCATGCCGCCCAGGCGGTGGCCATCCTGGCGCTCGCCGGCGACTTCGCGATCACCGTGACCTCGCAGTTCCCCTCGGGCCCGCCGGGCAGCGCGCCACCGGCTCCGGACGCGCTGTTCGACGTCCGGATCGGCGCGGCCGTCGCGCTCTTCCTCGCCCTGGCCGCCGTCGACCACCTGCTGACTGCCACCGTGTTCAAGGACCGCTACGAGCGCGACCTGGGCGCCGGCATCAACCGGTTCCGATGGGTCGAGTACTCGGTCAGCGCGACGGTCATGGTCCTGCTGATCGCGTTCTACAACGGCATCACCGGCATCGCCGCGGTGGTGGCGATCGCGGGAGCGAACGTCGCGATGATCCTGTTCGGCTGGATCCAGGAGACCACCAACCCACCGGGCCGCACGACCACCTCGATGCGGGCCTTCTGGTTCGGCACCATCGCCGGCGCCGCGCCGTGGCTGGCCATCGTGATCAACCTGGTCGGCGCCGGAGACTCGGTCCCGGGCTTCGTCTACGGCATCTTCATCTCGCTGTTCATCCTCTTCATGAGCTTCGCCGCGAACCAGTGGCTCCAGTACAAGGAAGTCGGGCCCTGGCGGAGCTATGCCTTCGGCGAGAAGGCGTACCTGGTCCTGAGCCTGGTGGCCAAGAGCGCGCTCGCCTGGCAGATCTTCGCCGGTTCGCTGGCGTCGTAGGCTCCGGGTCCGCGGCCCCTCTAGGGTCTGGGCCATGACCGTGCATGTCGATCGGACCGGCCCCATCACCACCGTCGTCATCGACCGACCCGAGGCCCGCAACGCCGTCGATGGCCCGACCGCCGCGGCGCTCGCCGACGCGTTCCGCGACTTCGAGGCCGATGACTCCCAGAGCGTCGCGGTGCTGTACGGCGAGGGCGGGACGTTCTGTGCCGGCGCGGACCTGAAGGCGATCGGCACCGAGCATGGCAACCAGGTCACCCCCGACGGCGACGGCCCGATGGGGCCCAGCCGGATGCGGCTGAGCAAGCCGGTGATCGCCGCCGTCGAGGGCCACGCCGTTGCTGGGGGACTCGAGCTGGCGATCTGGTGCGATCTGCGGGTGGTCTCCTCGGACGCGATCATGGGCGTCTACTGCCGGCGCTGGGGGGTGCCGCTGATCGACGGTGGCACCGTGCGGCTGCCTCGGCTGATCGGCGAGGGGCGGGCGCTGGACCTGATCCTCACCGGCCGCGGCGTCTCCGCCGACGAGGCGCTGCGGATCGGGCTGGCGGATCGGGTCGTCGAGCCGGGCACCGCCCGGGCCCGAGCCGAGGAGCTGGCCGAGCAGCTCGCCGAGCTGCCGCAGGCCTGTCTGCGCAACGACCGGCTCTCCGTGCTCGACCAGCACGGGCTCGAGGAGCAGGACGCCCTCCGGGTCGAGCTGGAGCACGGGATGCGTTCGCTCGGGGCCGGCGCGCTCGAGGGCGCGGCGCGGTTCGCCGGCGGCGCCGGGCGGCACGGCGTCAGCGCGACCGACTAGCGCCGGCAGACCGCCATCAAGGTGCCCGGCTCGTCGCCGGTGAACACCGCCCAGCCGCGGTCGAAGGACACCCGCTTCACCTGTCCCGCCAGGTTGATCAGCGCGCTGTTCGGGATGACGTCGGCACCGAACCCGGTCTGCGAGCACGCGAACCGGTCCATCAGCCGGGTCACCCGGCCGTCCGACACCTCGGTGCGGGGCGAGGAGCTCTGGTCGGCGCTGTCGGTCATCGAGGAGCCCAGGCCGAGCGCGAGCGCCAGCGAGAGGCCGATCAACGTCGACTTCGTGAGGCTCAGCCCGAGCAGTACCCCGGAGGGAGGGTGGTGGCGCACGGCTCCCCCTTCCAGGGCGTCGAGCAAGAACGTTTCATCAACGACCATGGGGGTTTCGGGTCACGCGATGACGGCCGGACGTGGCCGACGGCACGGGTCGGGCAGGATGGGCGCATGACCTGGTTCACCGCACCCGCCGACGCCGGCGCCCGCCTCCAGGAGGCCGGCTATCTCGCCGATCCCACGACGGCCACGACGGCGTACCTGGCCGGGGCGCTCGAGAAGCCGTTGCTCGTCGAGGGTCCGGCCGGTGTCGGCAAGACCGAGCTGGCCAAGGCGGTGGCCCGGGCCACCGACGCGGAGCTGGTCCGGCTCCAGTGCTACGAGGGCCTCGACGAGGCGCGGGCGCTCTACGAGTGGAACTACAAGAAGCAGCTGCTCCGGATCCAGGCTGCGCAATCACAGTCCGACCAAAGTCCCTCTTCTTGGTCCGAGACGCACGACGACATCTTCACCGACGAGTTCCTGCTCACCCGGCCGTTGCTGACCGCGATCCGCCGGGAGCAGCCGACCGTGCTGCTCATCGACGAGGTCGACAAGACCGACGTCGAGGTCGAGGGGCTCCTGCTCGAGGTGCTCTCCGACTTCCAGGTCACCATCCCCGAGCTCGGCACGGTCACCGCGACCAGGCGGCCCTACGTCGTGCTCACCTCCAACGCGACCCGCGAGCTGTCCGAGGCCGTCAAGCGCCGCTGTCTCTACCTGCACCTCGGCTACCCCGATGCCGAGCGCGAGCGGGAGATCGTCGCCTCGCAGGTCGAGGGCCTCGACGACCGGGTCACCGAGCAGCTGGTCGCCACCGTCGGGCGGTTGCGCGAGCTGGAGCTCAAGAAGGCGCCGTCGATCGCCGAGTCCGTCGACTGGGCGCGCACCCTGATCGCGCTGGAGATCCGGGACCTCGACGACAAGGCGATCGCGGACACCCTCGGGGTCATCCTCAAACACGACTCCGACCACCAGCGAGCGGTGAAGGAGCTGCGGCTCCGATGAGGAGCGGCCTGGTCGACCGGCACATCGCCTTCCTGGAGGCGCTGCGCGCGGCCGGCCTGCCCGTCTCTCTCGCCGAGGACCTGGACGCGATCAGCGCGCTGACCGCGCTCGACTGGTCCGACCGCAGCACCATCCGCGACGGGTACGCCGCCACCTTGGTCAAGCGGCAGTCGCAGCGCCCGACGTTCGAGGCGCTGTTCGACATCTACTTTCCGCGGATGGTCGGCGACGGCGCCGGCGCCGGTAGCACCGACGCCGACCAGCCTGCCGACCAGCCCGCCGTCCGTGACAACGCCGCGGCGCTGCAGGACTTCCGAGCCGAGCTGCTCGAGGCACTCACCTCCGACGACCAGCAGGCCCTGGCCCGGATGGCCGCGGAGATGGTGGCCCGCTTCGGCGCGATGCCCGGTCGCGGCCCCGGACTGTCGTCCTGGTCCGCCTACACCGCACTCCAGCGGGTCTCGCCCGCCGAGCTGGTCGACCAGATCGTGCGGGGCCTGCTCGCCGAGGGCCGCAACGACGAGGAGGCGCAGCGCGTGGCCGGTCGCCGGCTCGGCGGTTTCACCCGGATGGTCGAGGACGACGCCCGCCGGCGGATCGCGGAGGAGAAGGGCCCCGACCACGTCGCGAACGTGGCGATCCGGCCCACGATCGACCGGCTCGAGTTCACCTCCGCCCGGAAGGCCGACCTGGAGGAGATGCGCCGCGAGATCTACCCGCTGGCGCGGCGACTGGCGACCCGGCTCACCAAGGAGCACCACGCCAAGCGGCGCGGCCCGCTGGACTTCCGGCGTACCGTCCGCGCCTCGATGTCCACCGGCGGCGTCCCGCTCATCACCCACCACCGGCCCAAGCGTCCGCATCGCACCGAGCTCGTGGTGCTCTGCGACGTCAGCGGGTCGGTGGCGAACTTCGCGCAGTTCACGCTGCTGCTCGTGTTCGCGCTGCGCGACCAGTTCCAGAAGGTGCGGGCGTTCACGTTCATCGACCACGTGCACGAGGTCACCCACCACTTTCGACCCGGAGCCGACGTGGTCGACGTGATGAGTGACCTCGCGGCGAGCACCGCCCATGCGGCGCTGTGGGGGCGCACCAACTACGGCCGGGCGTTCACCAAGTTCGCCGAGGAGTACGCCGACGCGCTCGGCCCGAAGTCGTCGCTGCTGGTGCTCGGCGACGCCCGCTCCAACTACAGCGACCTCGCCGACGGCACGCTGAAGGAACTCGCCGGCGCGGCCCGGCACTCCTACTGGCTCAACCCCGAGCACCGGCGGCACTGGGGGACCGGTGACTCCGCGGCACCGACGTACGGCGCGATCGTGCCGATGGTGGAGTGCCGGAACCTCGCCCAGCTGGGCGAGTTCGTCCACGACCTCGCCGGTTGAGCGCTCAGCCAGCGAGGTAGCCGAGCCCGCGGATCCGGCCGATCTCGGCGCGGAGCTCGGGGTGCGTTGCGCGGTCGGCGGCCCGGCCGCCGGCGACGTAGATGCCGGCATCGCGATCGCGGTCACGGTCGCCGTCGAAGACCACCGTGACCCGGTTGCTGGAGCCGGCATTGATCAGCGAGCCGAGCAGCGCCACCGGGTCGGCCTGGTCCTCCAGCGAGAGCACCCGGGTGGTCTCCGGGATCCGCGGCACGTGGGCAGATGGCGCACCCGCGGTGATCACCTGGTCGACCACGAACGCGGACGATGGCGCCGTGGCCGCCACCTCCGCGGCGGTGACCCCGCCCTGGGCGGCCCCCACGAGCATCACCCGGGCTCCGGCGTCGCCCTCGACGGCGCGCTCGATCGCCTGCACGACCTGGTCGGCGTACGCCGCGTGGTCGCCGCCGACGAGGCGCAACCGGCCCGGGGTCGCGCCGTGGGGCCCGGGCAGGTAGGCGATATAGCGCCCCTCGCCGACGCGCTGCACGGCGACGGCGTGGGGGGTGTTGGTCAGGGTCGTCATCAGGTCGGCGACGCTGCCGGGCGCGGTGGCTTCGGGCGCGGGTGCCGCCGGTGTGCCCGACGCGGACTCCTGCTGCAACCCGCCCGCGACATCGCGCAGCGCGGCGTCGAACGCCGCCGCCAGCGGCTCGACGCCGACGGCCCGCAGCCCGCCGCGGCCGGCGGAGCGGCCGCGGTCCTCGGCGAGCACGCCGAGGGTCAACAGCGCGCGCATCTGCAGTCCGTCGAGCAGCCCTCCGCCGCCGGTGGCCAGGTGCTCCATGAGCTCCGGGTTGGTGTCCGCCAGCTCGCTGAGGTAGGCCGCGACTCCGTCGCGGTCGAGGGCGTCGGTCTCGATCAGGCCCGCAGAGACGATGGCGCCGCCGAGCGCCACCTCCGGCGCGAGGTAGCCGATCGCCCGACCGGCGATCGAGCCGAGGGTGTGGTAGGCGGCGCTCTGCAGCTCGTCGATCCACCGGTAGGTCAGCACGGTGGCCCGCAGCACGAGCGCGTCGGCGTCGAGCTCGATCGATCGGGCGAGCAGCCCGTGGGTGCCGGTCGCGGCCGCCCTGATGTCGGACTCGGCTCGATCGAAGGTCGGCTGCGACAGCTCGGCCGACTCGGCCAAGTGGGGGTCCGCGATGATCTCCGCGGCCAGCGCGGCTCGGCGGCGCATCTCGTCGCCGGCCGCGTCGAACCGGTCCGCCAGCCGGGTCATCTGCTCGTAGCGGTCGGCCAGGTCCGCCTCCTCCACGGAGGTGGTCGGTGCGCTGCGCTCATCGGTCGCGGCGGCGGTGAGGACGTCGTCGTTCACCGGTACACCTCCGCGAGCACCGGAGCGAGATCGGCAGCGAGGTCCTCGGGCTCGACCGTGCGTACGTCGACCCTGGGGGCGCCGCCGGAATGGTGCGGGACGAGGGCCCGCCAGCCGTCGGCGACCAGCACCCAGGACACCACGCCGACCACGGAGGTCTCCGGTCCGGACACGTCGGCAGCCAGCACGCGAAGCCGCCCACGGGCTTCCGCGGCGAGCGCCGCCAGCATCCGGCCCGCGTCGACGTCGCTGAGCGGTGTGTCGTCGGCGTCGAGCACCTCGCCGGCGTGCCGCGAGGTCAGCACCGGGATCAGCTCGGCCCGGGAGCTGCGCAGCGCCTCCGCGGCGGCATCGGCGAGCTCGTAGGGGAGGTCGACCCGCGCGGGAACCGCCGACTCGCGTCGGCTGAGGCCCTCCGGGATCACCGCGACCCGACCGAGCTCGCTCGGCCACAGCGCGGTGGGGAACCACGCCAGCTCGAAGACGATGCCGTCGACCGTGGACAGCGTCGCGACCGCCGCACCGGCCTGTCGATGCCAGGCCTTGGCCTGGACGTGGTCGGCAACGATGTCGAACTCGAGCGCGAGGTGCGGCGTCGCCAGCAGCCCGACCGCCCCCACGAGACCGTCGTCGACCGAGCCGTCGGTCAACAGGCCGCGGCGCCTGAGCGAGGTGTGCGGGTCATGCAGTGTCTCGAGGACGTCGCGGTACCCCTGGTCCTCAACGGTCCCGCGGCTCTGCCCGAGCCGGTCCTCGAGCGCCGCGCCTCCGGCCGGATCGGCGACGTCGAACGGCAACGGCGCCCCGCCTGCGGCCTCGGCCACCAGCCGCAGCTCGGGGAGGGTGAGGGCGGCCCGTCGAGGTAAGGCGTCGAGGACGCCGTCGGGAGGCGGTGGCGGGGTGCTCAGATCGATCGTGGGCAAGGTGGGCTCCTGTCAGAGTCCCGGCAGGGACACGGTGAGCCAGTCCTTGTGTCCGGTGCGGGGTGGGGTGAAGGCCGCCAGGGTGTGGTCGTCGGTGGCGGGGACCCGACGTACCTCTGGCTCGGCGTCGTTGGCCGCCTCGATCCGGGAGATCCGGGTGCGCGCCTCGGCGACCAGGCTGGTCGCGCGGCGCTCGATACCGGCGATCGCGTCCTTGACCGCGTCGACCTGCTGGAGGTGCCGGTCCAAGGAGTCGGCCGCGGTGTCGTGCTGGGCGGCTGCGGCACGTAGGTGGGTGGCTCGGTCGCGCACCCGCTCGCGCATCGAATCGGCCGCCCGCCCGAACCAGCCGATGCCCTCCGTCTGGGCCACCAGCAGGTCGGCCAGCCCCCGCAGGTCGACCGCTTGCTCTCGCAGCTGGCCGGCTCGCTTGCGCATGACGTCCGGGTCGCCGTACATCGTCACTTCCTTGGGGGAGCCCTGGGTCCGGTAGTGCCTTCGATCGCCTACCCAGCCGGGCCTGGGCCGAAACACCCCGTAACGCACTCGGTATGCCACGCGTTGTCCCAGAGCGAAGGAGTGAGATGGTGCGGATCCAAGTAAGACGAACCCTGGTCGGCGCGCTCGTCGCCACCCTCGGTCTCACGGGTATCGGCGCCCTCACCTCCCCGGTGGGCGCCGACGAACCCGGCCCGGCGGCCGAGGGCACCCGCAGGGTCGTCTTCGTGGGCAACAACTGGGACGGCACGGCCGATGTCCTCGCGCCCGGGTCGTTCAAGCGCCTCGCCCGGATCAACGTGATCCCCGACCACACCGCCCGGATGGCCGAGATCGCGGCCAACCCGTATCGGCTCGCGTACTTTCTCGCGATCAGGGCCTTGATCGGCGAGGGGCACGACCAGTACGTCGACGACATGTACTCCTCGCTCGACGGTCGATTGGTCGTGATCTCGCGGCCGTCGTTCGCCGACGTCGTCGGGATCAGCCTGGCCACCGGCAAGATCAAGTGGCGGTTCCCCGTGACGGGCGTGCGCTCGGACCACATGGCGGTGTCGCCCGACGGTCGGCGGGTCGTCGTCAGCGCATCGACCGGCAACGTCGTCCATGTGCTGCGGATGCGCGACGGCAAGCAGATCGGCAAGTTCGCGTCAGGCAGCTCACCGCACGAGAGCACCTACATCGACGGCGGCCGCAGGATTCTCCACGCCAGCATCGGCACGGTCTACAGCCCCCTCGACGAGCCGGGTGTGCCCGACCCGCTGGAGGACGAGCGGGTGCTGCAGATCGTCAACGCGAAGACGCTCAAGATCGAACGCCGCTACAACCTCCGCAAGGCACTCGACGCGCGCGGCCTGAAGAACCTCAGCATCTCGGTCCGACCCATGACGCTGTCTCCCGACGAGAAGAAGATCTACTTCCAGGTCTCGTTCTTCCACGGCTTCGTCGAGATGGATCGGGCCTCGGGCAAGATCACCCGCGTCGTGCGATTGCCCAACCTGATCCCCCACGTCCCGCGGGTCGCCTATGTGCTCGACTCCGCGCACCACGGCATCGCGATGAACCCCGAAGGCACCCGGATCTGCGTCGCCGGCACCATGTCGGACTACGCCACCCTCGTGAGCACCCGCACGTGGAAGCGCAGTCCGCTGCTCAAGGGCGGCGAGAAGCCGTACTGGGTGACCCCGAGCTGGGACGGCAAGCACTGCTACATCTCGTGGAGTGGCACCGACAGCGTCTCGAAGATCTCCTATCGAACCGCCAAGATCGTGAAGACGACGAAGGTCGGCGACCACCCCCAGCGGGTGCGCAACGGGTTCATCCGGCCCGGCTTCCTGCGCTGAGCCTCAGAGCACCGTGGCCAGCCTGGCCAGGCCTTCCTCGATGTCCGCGCGCGGCCCGGCGAAGCTGAACCGGATGAAGCGTCGGCCGGCCTCGGTGTCGAAGTCGATACCGGTCGCTACGGCGACGCCCGTCCGGGCGAGCAGGTCGTGGGCGAAGGCCATCGAGTCGTCGGTGAGGTGGCCGATGTCGGCGTACACGTAGAAGGCGCCATCGGCCGGGGCGAGCTGCGTGACGCCGAGCCGGGGCAGCTCGTCGAGCAACAGGCGGCGGTTCTCGGCGTACCGACGGACGTGGCCGTCGAGCTCGGCGTACGTCGTCTCGGTGAAGGCCTGCAGGCAGGCGCGTTGGGCGAGCACCGGGGGACAGATCGTGAAGTTGCCGGTGAGCACATCCACGGCCCGACGCAGCCGTTCGGGCACCAGCATCCAGCCGATCCGCCAGCCGGTCATCGAGAAGTACTTCGAGAAGCTGGCGAACACCACTGCTTCGCGGCTGGTCTCCCACGCGCTGCGGGCGAGCGGGGCATGCCCGTCGATCGGCGCGTACTCGATGCCGTGGTAGATCTCGTCGGAGATCAGCTGGACCGCGTGGTCCTCGCACCAGGCGGCCAGCGCTGCCAGCTCGGCGGGCAACAACATGGTGCCGGTCGGGTTGGCCGGTGACGCCACCACCAGCCCACGGATCGGCTCGGCTCGATGCAGCTCGTCGACCTGCTCGACCGTCGGCTGGAACCTGGTCTCGGCGCCGGTCGGGATCTCGACGACCCGGCACCCAAGAGCACTCAGCACGTTGCGGTAGCAGGGGTAGCCGGGCCGAGCGATCGCCACCCGGTCGCCGGCCTCGAACGCGGCCAAGAACGCGAGCAGGAAGCCGCCGCTGGAACCGGTCGTCACCACGACCTCGTCGGCGGCCACCTCGACGCCGTACGTGCGCCGGTGGTGTCCGGCGATGGCCTCGCGCAGCTCCAGGATGCCCGCCGCCGGGGTGTACCCGAGCGCCTCGCCGGAGTTGAGCAACCGGATCGCCTCGGTGTTGACCGGCTCCGGCGCACCGGTACTCGGCTGCCCGGCCAGCAGGTTGACCAGATCGCCGTGCGTCCGCTGCCGCTCCGCCGACGCCGCGAGCAGATCCATCACGTGGAACGGCGGCACGTTGGCGCGGCTCGCCACCTGCCAGCGGGCTGAGGTCACGGGGCGATGCTACGGCCCGGGCAGATTCACCGGTTATGCGGTGAATCTGCCCGTTCTGTCGCGAAACTTCGGCCTAGAACTGTCAGATTCGTCCGAGCTCGAGCCGGGTGCGGGCTCGCCGGGCTCCCCCAACTGTCCACAGTTGTGGCAGAGCTCGGCGCCCTCCACAGATCGCCTGGTGGCGATAGCGGGCGGGAGTGGCCACGGGTGACGCTGGCGTGCGTGATTCATCCGATCAAGCACGCAGCAGATTCCTATGGAGTGATCCTCCGGCGCGATGCGCTGGCCTGTGGAATGAACGACCGGGTTCTCCAGCGCCTGGTGCGCGACGGGACCCTCGTGCGGTTGCGCCAGGGGGTGTACGCCGTTCGTTCCGCATACCTCGCGGTTGACGACAAGACCCGCCATCTGATGCTGTGCCGAGCCGTGATGCGGCTGTACGCCGGTCACGTCGTGCTCTCCCATGGCAGCGCGGCGATGGCATCCGGTGGGCCGGACTATGGGCTGGATCTGTTCAACGTCCACATCACGCACTTGGACGGCGGCGGTCGCAACAAGGCCCGGGTGACGCATCACCAGGGTTCCTGCCGTGTCGGGGATCTGCGCCGGCAGGGCGGGTTCTGGATCACCACGCCAGCGCGAACTGTCCTCGATGTCGCCGGCGTCGCGGGTGCCGAGGCCGGACTTGTGCAGGCCAATCACTTCCTGCATCTGGAGCTGACGACGATGGCTGAACTGCGTTCCGTGGCGCAGGCTGTGGAGATTTGGCCCCGCACCTTGCCCCATCACTTGGTCCTCCATCTTGCTGAGCCCACAGTGGAATCAGTCGGCGAAACGCGCTCGATGTTCCTGTTCTTCGGCCAGGGACTGCCGCGTCCGGTGCCGCAGTTCGAGATCCAGCTGCCCCATGGCGAGGTGGCTCGGGTCGACTTCGCATGGCCCGAGTACAAAGTGATCGTTGAGTTCGATGGGCTCGAGAAGTACCACCGGTACCGCAGGCCGGGCGAGACCATCGAGCAGATGGTGATGCGGGAGAAGCGGCGCGAGGACCTGATCCGTGAGGTCACAGGCTGGACCGTGATCAGGTTGACTTGGAGCGACCTCGAGCTTCCGGTTGCCACCGCCATACGGATCAGAAGGGCGATGGCGAACACCGCGGCTTGAACACCCAGGCGATGCCGCCGACGAAACTGACCGTTCTGTCACGATATTTCGCACCAGAAGGGTCAGATTCACCGGTTATGCGGTGAATCTGCCCGCCGCGTGCCGCCCCGCCCGGCGCCCGAAGAACGAGCCCTCGCCCAGCTGCGTCCCGGAGCAGTAGCCGGCACCGTCCTGGGCGAGGTTGGAGGCGCAGGCGCCGGCGGCGTACAGGCCGGGGATGACCGAGCCGTCGGGTCGCTGGGCCTGGCCGTCGACGCTCACCCGGATCCCGCCGAGGGTGAAGCCGGCGTACAGCGCCTTGCCCAGCCGTAGGTCGAACATCGCCCACGGCCCCTGGTCCTGCGCCGCGAGCCAGTCGGGGCTCTTGTGGAAGTCGGGATCCTCGCCGTTGGCGGCGTGCTGGTTGTAGCGGTCGAGGGTCGACTGCAGGGTGGCCTCGTCGACCCCGATCGCCGATGCCAGCTCGGCCACCGTCTCGAACCCGTCGATCAACGGGACGAGCGGCATCTTCGGGTACTCCACGTGGGCGCTGTCCACGATCAGGTACGCCGTCGCGTCCGGTTGGTGCATCACGGCGTGCGAGGTGCGCGCGTGGTAGCTGTCCTCGGCCACGAACCGCTGACCCTCGGCGTTCACGATCAGGCCGGTCACCAGGATCGACGGGGGATAGAACGGGGCGGTGATGAACGGCTCGTCCATGTGCTTGAGCTCGGCACCTACCGATGCGCCGAGTCGAATGCCGAGCCCGTCGTCGTACGTCGACCCGAGGGTGAACAGCTTCTCGCCCAGTGCCGGGGTGTGCTCGCTGACCATGTCGGGGTTCATCACGAACCCGCCGGCGGCGAGCACCACGGACGATGCCCGCACCATCCCGGTCTCGTCGAAGGAGCGCCAGGCCACGCCGACCACGGCGCCGGACTCGTCGGCCACCAAGTGGGTCGCGCCGGTCTCATAGCGGGTCTCGACCGCGGACTCGTCCACCCGGGCGCGGAGCAGGTCCATCACGATCTTGGCGCCGTCGGTGTCGCCCGGCACCGGCACCTTGTGGCCGCGCGGCGCGGGCACCGCCTGGTCACGGTAGGGCCACACCTTCTCGTTGCCGGTGTACATCAACCCCTCGGTCCCGGGCTGGATCACCGCCTTGCCGGGGAAGTAGGAGCGCTCGAACTCGAACCCCAAGGACTCCAGCCAGTCGAAGTGCGCCACCGAGCCCTCGCAGTACTCGCGGATCTTGTCGTGCTCGGGTTCCTTGGAGGTGGCGACGAGGTACTTGTACATCTCCTCGGTCGAGTCGTCGTGGCCGGTTGCCTGCTGTACGGCGGTCCCGCCGCCGAGGTAGAAGTGACCGCCGGACATGCTGGAGGTCCCGCCGTGCACGGCGGCCCGCTCGAGCAGCAGCACCCGTGCTCCGGTGCGGGCTGCCTCGAGGGCTGCGCAGCCTCCGGCGATGCCGAACCCCACCACCACGACGTCGTACGACGGCGCATCGGCGGGCAGTGCGGACGCGGGCAGCACCTCGGGGAGTGCCGTCCCCTTGCTCTCGGCCATGGCACGAATCTAGAACAAGTTTCAGTTTCGTGCGATCGTGTCCAGGTGATGCTGATCGACGTCGACGGTCGCGAGCACGAGCTGGGCGGGCAGCACGGCGTGGTCGATGCCGCCGCCCTGGCCGCCGCAACCGGGTGGGAGCTGAAGCCGTCCGGGCTGTGCCGGGGCGAGGTGTGCGTGCCCCTGCTGGGCCGAGCCGTCGCCGTGGCCGGCGACGAGTCGCGGATCGACCTCGCCGCCTGGGCCGCCGCGCTCGGACTGCTCGTGGCTCGGGACGAAGACGCCGAGGTCGTCGCGGTGACCCCCGGCGCGGAGGTCAGATCGCGGGAGACCGCCGACGGCCTGGCGCCGGCCCTGAACCTCAACGATGTGGACGGCAACCCGGTGGCCTTCGAGGAGTTCTCCGGCCACAAGCGAGTGTTGGTCACCTGGGCGTCCTGGTGCGGGTGCCGGCACGAGCTCGGCGGCTGGCAGCGGCTGCAGGACGAGCTCGCCGACTCCGGCCTGAAGCTGTTCTCGGTCGCCCTCGACGCCGACCCCGAGGATGCCCGGCCCTGGATCGATGCCGCCGCGCCGTCGTACCCGGTCGCGGTGGACACCGCGCACGTGACCGCCGAGCGCTACGGCATCACGAACGTGCCCAGCGTGGTCTGGGTCGACGAGGACGACCGGATCGTGAAGCCGCCGACGATCGCGCCGGGCGACGACCAGTTCCGCGATTACACCCGGATCGACAGTGAGCAGCACCACGACCTGCTGCGGGCCTGGGTCCGCGAGGGAACTCTGCCGGAGAGTGCCCGGACTCCGCTGCCGGTACGCACCGATGCTGAGCAGCAGGCGCTGGCCGAGCGCCGGGTGGCCGCGTACCTCCAGCGGATCGGCCGCACGGATGCGGCCCGCACCCACCTCGCGCGGGCCCAGGAGCTCGCGCCGTGGGACTGGACCGTACGCCGCGGCGGCATCGCCATGACCGGCGGCGATCCCTTCCTCGGGGACGAGTTCCTGTCCTTCTGGGTGGACTGGGACGCGCAAGGCAGACCGGGGTACACCCCGACGACGTAAGGGCCTGGCACCAGGCGGATAGACTGCGTATCCGTCGCCCCCCGACCGCCGAGGCCGCATCATGACCTTCGACGTCCATCAGCTGGATCAATTCCTGCTGCTGGGCTCGGCCGTCACCCTGCTCGCGATCCTCGCGGTCCGGGTCTCCTCCCGGGCCGGTCTGCCCAGCCTGCTGATCTACCTCCTGATGGGGGTGGCGCTGGGCGAGTCGGGATTCGGCATCCCGTTCGAGAACGCTGAGGTCGCGCACGCCCTCGGTTTCGGCGCCCTGGTGCTGATCCTCGGTGAGGGCGGCTTGACCACCCACTGGAGTGAGATCAAGGGCTCGATGCGCTTCGGTGTCGCCCTGGCCACCATCGGCGTCGCGGTCTCGGTGACCGTGGTCGCACTGGCTGCGCACTACGTGCTCGGTCTGTCCTGGGAGCTTTCGGTGCTGCTCGGCGCGTGCACCTCCGCGACCGACGCCGCAGCGGTGTTCTCCGTGCTACGGGTGGTGCCGCTGCCGAAGCGGCTGACGGGGGCGCTGGAGGCGGAGTCCGGACTCAACGACGCGCCCACCGTCGTACTGGTCACCTTGATCTCGACCGGGGCGGTCGCTGACGACGGACCGTTGATCGTGGCCGCGATCATCGTCTTCGAGCTGGTCGCCGGAGTCCTGATCGGTCTCGCCGTCGGCTTCGGCGGCGCCTGGTTGATGCGTCGGGCCGCGCTGCCCTCGTCCGGTCTCTATCCCCTGGCGGTGCTGAGCCTGACGCTGCTCGCCTACGGCGGCGGCGCGGCCGCACATGCGTCCGGGTTCGCGGCCGTGTACGTCGCGGCGCTGGTGCTCGGCAACTCCGAGCTGCCGCACCGGGCCGCGACCCGCTCCTTCTCCGAGGGCGTTGCCTGGTTGGCGCAGATCGGCCTGTTCGTGATGCTCGGGCTGCTGCTGTCGCCCGGCCGGATCACCCTGGAGACCGTCGGTCTGGCGATCGCCGCGGGCCTGGTGCTCACGCTCGTGGCCCGGCCGCTGTCGGTGCTGGCCAGCACCGTGGTGCAGCGGATGCCCCCGCGCGAGCTGGCCTTCCTGTCCTGGGCCGGGCTGCGCGGCGCGGTTCCGATCGTGTTCGCGACGATCCCGCTCGCGGAGGGCGTCGAGGATGCCGAGCGGCTCTTCGACCTGATCTTTGTGATGGTGGTGATCTACACCCTGCTGACCGGGCCGACCCTGCCGCTGGTGGCGCGGTTCCTCAAGGTCGCCCGGCGCTCGGAGCCACGGGACCTCGACCTCGAGGCGGCGCCCCTCGAGAGGATCGCGGCGGACCTTCTGCAGATCACGATCAGCCCGGTCTCCAAGCTGCACGGCGTCGAGGTCGGTGAGCTGCGGCTGCCCGGCGGCGCGTCGGTCTCGATGGTGATCCGGGATGGGGAAACGATGGTGCCGGAGCTTCGGACCGTCCTGCGCCACGGCGACGACCTGCTCGTCGTAACCCCGCGTCGGCACCGCGAACGCACCGAGCAACGGCTGCGCGAGGTGAGCGCGCGCGGGCGCCTCGCCCAGTGGCTGGACGAGTGACCGCTAGCTGAGATCCTCGACGGGCGGGCTGCAGATCGTGGCCTGCTCGCGCGCTGGGGCGGACTTGCGGCCCTTGACCACGCCAGAGAACTTCTCGCCCACGACGACGTTGACGCCCGGCAGCGGTGCCTCGCGGCGCACGACCTTGGCGTCCTTGCCCAGGAAGCTGATCACCAGCTTCACGGCTGGGTTCTTCGGGTCCTCGGCCCAGATCTGGACGAGGTTGACCTCGGTGCCGTCGGGCGCGTTGGCCAGCTCGCCGCGGTCGAGACCGGCCAGCTCGAGCTCGGTCAGTGTGCGGTCGGCGAGCCCCTCGCTGGTGCCGGCGTTGAGCACGCTCACGGTGACCTGGTCGGGATAGACCTTCTCGCCCTCTTCCACCACCGTCGAGTTGCAGGTCGCCGCCTCCTCGCGTTCCGGGAACGGCTCGCTCACCGCTGACCAGGCCCAGACGACGCCGGCGAGCAGCAGCACGAGCAGGCCGAGCATCGTGATCGCCGAACGCGTCTTCGCCGGGATGGTGGTCATGGGGCCTCCAGGATATGTACCCGGGCGTGCAGCACGTTGCGCTGCTGGAGGGCGGCCCGCAGCGCACGGTGCAGGCCGTCCTCGAGGTAGTACTCGCCCTCCCACCACACGACGTGGGCGAAGAGGTCACCGAAGAACGTCGAGTCCTCGTCGAGCAGCGCGGCCAGCTGCAGGGTGTCCTTGGTGGTCACGAGCTCGTCGAGTCGAACCTGACGCGGCGGGACCGCGGCCCAGGCGCGCGAAGACAGGCCGTGGTCGGGGTACGGCCGACCATCGCCCACGCGCTTGAAGATCACGCGGCGACTATAGACAACCGGCCGGGGCCCGCTGTCCCTTTAGAGTCGGGTTATGAGCGAGCCAGCCGCGGACGCCGACCACCCCATCGTCAGCGCGGTCGAAGGCGGCTATCGGTTCGAGGGTCCGGTGCTGGAGCTCGGCGGCCTGATGCTGGACGCCACCACGCTCTCCGACGTACCGATCCGGATCCCGTTGGCGATGCTCAACCGGCACGGCCTCGTCGCCGGCGCGACCGGGACCGGCAAGACCAAGACCCTGCAGCTGCTGGCCGAGCAGCTCAGTGCCCAGGGCGTCCCTGTTTTCGCCGCCGACATCAAGGGCGACCTCTCCGGACTGGCGACGGCAGGCGAGCCCAACGAGAAGATCACCGAACGATCGACCTCGGTCGGTCAGGACTGGCAGGCGACGGGTTTCCCGGTCGAGTACTACGCGCTCGGCGGTCAGGGCATCGGCGTCCCGCTGCGGGTGACGATGTCGGCGTTCGGACCGACCCTCCTGAGCAAGGTCCTCGGGCTCAACGACACCCAGGAGTCGAGTCTCGGCCTGATCTTCCACTACGCCGACAAGGCCGGGCTGGCGCTGCTCGACCTGGCCGATCTGCGCGCCGTGGTCGGCTACCTGACCAGCGACGAGGGGAAGCCCGAGCTCAAGGGGCTCGGCGGGCTGTCCTCCGCCACGGCCGGCGTCATCCTGCGCGAGCTCATTGCGTTCCAGGACCAGGGTGCGGAGGCGTTCTTCGGCGAGCCCGAGTTCGAGTCCGCCGATCTCCTGGAGGTGACCGCCGACGGCCGAGGCGTGATCTCGCTCGTCGAGCTCCCGAACCTGCAGGACCGTCCCGCGATCTTCTCGACCTTCTTGATGTGGCTGCTCGCCGACCTGTTCCACGACCTGCCCGAGGTCGGGGATGTCGACCAGCCCCATCTGGTGTTCTTCTTCGACGAGGCGCATCTGCTGTTCGCCGATGCCTCCAAGGCATTCCTCGATCAGATCGCCCAGACGGTGCGGTTGATCAGGTCCAAGGGAGTCGGTGTCTTCTTCGTGACCCAGAGCCCGACGGACGTCCCGGACGACGTACTCGCGCAGCTCGGCTCGCGCATCCAGCACCAGCTCCGCGCGCACACGCCCAATGACGCCAAGGCGCTCAAGGCCACCGTGAACACCTACCCGGAGAGCGCCTACCCCGACCTCGGCGAGGTGCTGACCAGCCTCGGCATCGGCGAGGCGGTGGTCACGGTCATGAACGAGCGCGGCGCCCCGACCCCGGTGGCGTGGACCCATCTTCGCGCGCCCGAGTCGCTGATGGCTCCCAGCGACCCCGCGGCCATGCAGGCGGCCGTCGAGGCGAGCCCCCGGTGGGGGAAGTACGCCGAGCCGATCGACCGTGAGTCCGCCCGGGAGAAGCTCGCCGCGCGGCTCGAGGAGGGCGCTCAGAAGCAGGAAGCGGAGGCGAAGCCGAAGCCCGGCGGCCGGCCGGCGCCACGGCGGACCGAGAAGAAGGACGACGGCGGCGTGATCGGCGACGTGGTGCGATCCGGCGCGTTCAAGGACTTCGTGCGCACCGCGGCGCGGGAGATCGCCCGGGGCATGTTCAAGACCGGGCGCCGCTGACGCAGGCCGCTCGCCGTACGGCTCAACTAGGCAGTCCAGCGCACCGAGTCATCCACGAAGTCGGCGAGCGCGTGCACTCCGCGGAGGTCGTCGCGAGTCGACATCAGGCGGCCGAGCAGATGGACGTGCCGGAGTCGGAGAGCGTCCCGCTGCCGACGCCGGATCTCGAGGTTGGTGTCGTGAGCGGGTTGAGTCTCGCGCGCCGTGTTGTCCATGCGTCCACCCTGCCCGGCGGAGTTCACCGGCAGATGTACGGCGGGTTAAGCGTGTGTCACCGCCGTGCTTGTCAGGCAATCCCTCGCGTTGTCGGGCAATATTGTGGCGGACATGGTGAGGATTCCCCGGCCGACCGGGGAAATCTCGCGCCCGATCACAACGCGCGGCCGCCGCGTCCTGGCCATCGCCGACCAAGCCACCGTCACCGTCATCGACCTCGAGACCGGCGAGATCCTCTCCACCCATCTCATCGACCCCACCAAGCACTACTGGCGCAACACACAAAGAGCCCCCGGCCGATGGCCGGGAGCTCAATGACAGTGACCCATGTCGCGACTCAGGTGAGACCTATGTCGCGACTCATCACATGGCGGAGGATAGGGGATTCGAACCCCTGAGGGCTTGCACCCAACCCGCTTTCCAAGCGAGCGCCATAGGCCACTAGGCGAATCCTCCGCGCAGGAGGCTACCGGCAGGGTCAGGGCCGGATGAAATCGACCGCGGACACTTCCCTTAGACTCGGGGCAACCCCCCGTGTGGCGGCATCTCGCCCAACTCCCCCAGGGCCGGAAGGCAGCAAGGGTAAGTGAGCTCTGTTGGGTGCACGGGGGGCCTTTTCTTGCCCGGCTCGGGTCCGGGCAGCGCGCCCTCCCGGTTGTCGGACACGGTGGCTAGGGTTCAGGCGTGGAGTCACCCCTCGCCCTCTATCGCCGCTACCGGCCGGAGACGTTCGCCGAGGTCATCGGCCAGGAGCACGTCACCGAGCCGTTGCGAGCGGCGCTGGCCGGCAACCGGGTCAACCACGCCTACCTCTTCTCGGGACCGCGCGGCTGCGGCAAGACCACCTCGGCCCGGATCCTGGCGCGGGCACTCAACTGCGACCAGGCGCCGGTGGCCGACCCGTGCGGCACGTGCGACAGCTGCGTCGAGCTGGCCCGCAACGGCCCGGGATCGATCGACGTGATCGAGATCGACGCGGCCTCGCACGGCGGCGTCGACGACGCCCGAGAGCTGCGCGAGAAGGCGTTCTTCGCGCCCGTGCGCAGCCGCTACAAGGTCTACATCATCGACGAGGCGCACATGGTCACCACGCAGGGCTTCAACGCCCTGCTCAAGCTGGTCGAGGAGCCGCCGCCGCACCTGCGGTTCATCTTCGCCACGACCGAGCCCGACAAGGTGATCCCGACGATCCGGTCGCGCACCCACCACTACCCGTTCCGGCTGATCCCGCCGCGGCTGCTGTCGTCCTACCTCTCCGAGCTCTGCGAGAAGGAAGGCGTCACGATCGAGCCGGCCGCGCTGCCGCTCGTGGTCCGCGCCGGAGCCGGCTCGGCCCGGGACACCCTGTCCGTGCTCGACCAGTTGCTGGGTGGAGCCGGCTCGGCAGGGGTCACCCACGAGCTCGCGAGCGGCCTGCTCGGCTACACCCCCGACTCGCTGCTCGACGAGGTGGTCGACGCATTCGCGGCCGGCGACGGGGCCGCGGTGTTCGGCGTGGTCGACAAGGTCATCGAGACCGGGCAGGACCCGCGCCGGTTCACCGAGGATCTGCTCCGCAGGTTGCGCGACCTGGTGATCGTCGCCGCGGTTCCGGACGCTCCGGTGAGCGGGCTGATCGACGTCTCCCAGGACCAGGGCGAACGCCTGGTCGCCCAGGCGGCGCGCTTCGGCAAGGCCGAGCTCAGCCGGGCGGCCGACCTCGTGGCCACCGGCCTGACCGAGATGCGCGGTGCGACCGCGCCCCGGCTGCTGCTGGAGCTGATCTGTGCGCGGGTGCTGTTGCCCGGCGCCGACCACACGACGATGGGCGTCCAGGCCAGGCTCGACCGGCTGGAGAAGCGCGTCGAGATCACCGGCACGCCGACGGCGCAGGCGCCGCCCACGGCGCAGGCCCCACCGACGCCGGTCGCTGCTCCCGCTCCCGCGCGCCCCGAGCCCGAGCCCCAACCCGAGCCCCAACCCGAGCCCGCGCCGGCGCCGGCAGACCGGGCGGTGCCCGCCGACCCTCCAGCGGCGGCGGAGCCGGAGGTCGCGGCCCCGGCCGAGCCCGCACCGGCGGCGGCCGGATCGGGCACCTTGAGCCTGGTCGACGTACGCCGACTGTGGCCCGACATCGTCGATGCCACCAAGCAACGCCGCCGAGTGACCTGGATCCACCTCACCCAGAACGCCCAGGTCGTCGGGGTCGACGCGACCACGCTCACCCTGGGTTTCGCCAACTCCGGGGCGCGCGACTCGTTCGAAGCCGGCGGCAGCACGGAGATCGTCCGGCAGGCCGCGATCGACGTCGTCGGCGCCGACTGGAAGATCGAGACCATCGTCGACCCCGGGGCCGACGCGGCGGCCGCGACGCCGCCGGCAGCGGCCGAGCCCGAGCCCGAGCCAGTGCCCGCGCCCCCGACCGCCGAGCCCGCCTCCAACGCGGCCCGCGAGGCCCTGCAGGATTCCCGAACTGCCGGCTCCGGCGCGGAGCCTGCGCCGGTCGACACCCCCGACGACCACGCCCACCCCGACGACGCCGATGCCGATGCCGACGAGGCCGGTGGCGCCGACCTGCTCCAGCGCGAGCTCGGGGCCGAGATGATCGAGGAGATCCCGCACCCATGACCCAGAACCCCTTCGGCGAGGGCGGCGGCTTCGACATGAACGCCCTGCTCCAGCAGGCCCAGCAGATGCAGGAGCAGCTCCAGGAGGCGCAGACCCGGCTGAACGACGCCCGGGTGGAGGGCACCGTCGCCGGCGGCGCGGTGTCCGTGACCGTGAGCGGCGTGGGTGAGCTGCTCGGCGTACAGATCAAGACCGGGCAGTTCGACGGCGGCGAAGCCGACGACCTCGCGGACCTCGGCGACATGATCGTCGCCGCCTATCGCGACGCGAAGGCCCAGGCCGATGCGCTCGCGACCGAAGCCCTCGGCCCGATGGCCGGCGGCGGCCTGGGCCAGCTTCCGGGTGCCGAACCCGGCGCTGCCGGGCCCCTGGGGTTCTGAGCCAGCGTGTACGAAGGGGTCGTCCAAGACCTGATCGACGAGCTCGGCCGGTTACCCGGCGTCGGTCCCAAGAGCGCGCAGCGGATCGCGTTCCACCTCCTCCAGAGTGACCCCGCCGACGTACGCCGGCTGGCCGACGTACTCATCGAGGTCAAGGCGAAGGTGCAGTTCTGCCGGATCTGCTTCAACGTCTCCGAAGCCGAGGAGTGCCGGATCTGCAGCGACCCGCGGCGGGACCCGTCGGTGCTGTGCGTGGTGGAGGAATACAAAGACGTCGTCGCGATCGAACGCACCCGCGAGTTCAAGGGCAAGTACCACGTCCTGGGCGGCGCGATCTCACCGATCGACGGCATCGGACCCGAGCAGCTGCGGATCCGAGAACTCCTCGCCCGGCTCTCCGATGACCGGGTGACCGAGGTGATCCTGGCCACCGATCCCAACCTCGAGGGGGAGGCGACTGCGACCTACCTCATCCGCCAACTGAAGCCCTTGGGGTTGCGGCTGACGCGGTTGGCGAGTGGACTACCGGTGGGAGGGGACCTCGAGTACGCCGATGAAGTCACCCTTGGACGAGCGTTCGTAGGAAGGCTGGCGGCCGAATGACCGACAACATCGTGGCACCCCGCATCGACGACGAGACGGCGGAGTTCGCCCAACAGATCGCCGACTCGGTGGAGAGCTTCCTGCTGGCGCTGCGCGCGATCGCGCGCACGGCGACCGGTGGTCAGGCGATCTCGCTGCTGCTCCTGGAGATCAGCCAGGTGCTGCTCGCGGGCGCCAGGTTGGGCGCCCAGCGCGACTTCACCCCGCGCACCGAGTACCAGCCCGACGTCGGACCGGAGGCCGACCTCGACGGGTTGCGGCTGCGGCTGGCGGCGCTGCTCGGCAACGTCGACACCTACAGCTTGGTGTTCGACCCCTACGTCCCCGGCGTCATCGAGAGCCAGCTGTCCGACGACCTGACCCAGATCGCCAGCGACCTCGAGAACGGCCTGCGCCACTACCGCGCCGACGACGTCGACGAAGCGCTGTGGTGGTGGCAGTTCTCCTACGTCTCGTCCTGGGGCAACCTCGCGGGCGCCGCGCTCAACGCGCTGCTCTCCGTGGTGTCCCACGACCGGCTCGACGTCGAGGACTCCTCCGAGCACGAGCAGCTCGAGGTCGCCGACGAGATCCTGGACAGCGATCTGAGCTGAACCACCCCGCTCGGTAGAATCAACACTTCGTCATCCCCCGTCCGATGTGAGTGCAGGAGTGAGCCCGGTGGGCATCGTGGTGCAGAAGTACGGCGGCTCGTCCGTCGCCGACGCCACCGGCATCAAGCGAGTCGCCCAGCGGATCGTCGCCACCCGCAAGGCCGGCCACGAAGTCGTGGTGGTGGTCTCCGCGATGGGTGACACCACCGACGAGCTGCGCGACCTGGCCGAGCAGGTCACCCCGCTGCCGCCACCCCGCGAGCTCGACATGCTGCTCACCGCGGGCGAGCGGATCTCGATGGCGCTGCTGGCGATGGCGATCGCCCAGCTCGGCCACCAGGCCCGGTCGTTCACCGGATCGCAGGCCGGCGTGATCACCGACTCGGCGCACGGCAAGGCCAAGATCATCGACATCACCCCGGGCCGGATCGAGGACGCGCTCAAGGACGGGTCGATCGCGATCGTGGCCGGGTTCCAGGGCGTCTCGCAGGACACCAAGGACATCACCACGCTCGGCCGCGGCGCGTCCGACACCACCGCGGTGGCGCTCGCGGCCGCCCTCGGCGCCGAGGTCTGCGAGATCTACAGCGACGTCGACGGCGTCTTCACCGCCGACCCGCGGATCGTCCCGACCGCCCGCAAGCTCGACCGCCTCTCCACCGAGGAGATGCTCGAGATGGCCGCTTCGGGGGCGAAGATCCTGCACCTGCGCTGCGTCGAGTACGCACGCCGCTACGACATGCCGATCCACGTTCGGTCCTCCTTCTCCCAGAAGGAAGGCACCTGGATCATTCCCGAGCACACAGGAGAGAACCCCATGGAGCAGGCGATCATCTCCGGCGTCGCCCACGACCGCAGCGAGGCCAAGGTCACCGTTGTCGGCGTCCCCGACAAGGTCGGCGAGGCGGCCCGGATCTTCGAGGCGCTGGCCGCCAGCGAGGTCAACATCGACATGGTGGTGCAGAACGTCTCCGCCGCGGCCACCGCCCGCACCGACATCTCGTTCACGCTGCCCCGCGAGGACGGCCAGACCGCGATGGGCGCGCTGGCCCGGATCCAGGACGAGGTCGGCTACGACGAGCTGCTCTACAACGACCAGGTCGGCAAGGTCTCGCTGATCGGCGCCGGCATGCGCTCGCACCCCGGCATTACCGCGAAGTTCTTCGCCGCGCTGGCCTCGGCGGGCGTCAACATCGAGATGATCTCGACCTCGGAGATCCGGATCTCGGTGATCGTCGACGAGGCCCAGGTCGACGACGCGGTGCGCGCCACCCACACCGCGTTCGACCTCGACACCGACGA
Source organism: uncultured Actinomycetota bacterium (assembly GCA_963827185.1). Lineage (GTDB taxonomy): Bacteria > Actinomycetota > Actinomycetes > Propionibacteriales > Nocardioidaceae > Nocardioides. The sequence continues at coordinate 126,703 of CAWGZQ010000006.1, read as the reverse complement.
GGTCGAGGCCGTGGTCTACGGCGGTACCGGCCGATGAGCCTCCGCCTTGGCGTCGTCGGCGCGACCGGCCAGGTCGGCGTAGCGATGCGCCAGATCCTCGAGGCGCGCGACTTCCCGGCCGACGAGGTGCGGTTCTTCGCCTCTGCGCGCTCGGCCGGCAGCGTGCTGCCGTTCCGCGGCCGCGAGATCACCGTCGAGGACGCCGGCACCGCCGACCCGAGCGGCCTCGATATCGCGCTGTTCTCCGCGGGTGCCACCACCTCGCGGGCGCTGGTGCCGAAGTTCGTGGATGCGGGCGTGATCGTGGTCGACAACTCCTCCGCGTTCCGCAGGGATCCCGCCATCCCGCTGGTGGTCTCCGAGGTCAACCCCGGCGACGCCCGCTCGGTGATCGCGGCCGGCCGCGGCATCATCGCCAACCCCAACTGCACCACGATGGCCGCGATGCCGGTGCTGAAGCCGCTCCACGACGAGGCCGGGCTGATCCGGCTGATCGCCTCGACGTACCAGGCGGTGTCCGGCTCCGGCGTCGCCGGTGTCGAGGAGCTCGCCTCCCAGATCGCGGCCGCCGGCGAGAAGGCACCCGAGCTGGCCTACGACGGCTCGGCCGTCGCGTTCCCCGACCCGGTGAAGTACGAGCGCACCATCGCCTACAACGTGCTGCCGATGGCGGGCAGCATCGTCGACGACGGTCTCGACGAGACCGACGAGGAACAGAAGCTCCGCAACGAGTCCCGCAAGATCCTCGGCATCCCCGACCTCCGGGTCTCCGGGATCTGCGTACGCGTCCCGGTCTTCACCGGTCACTCGTTGGCGATCAACGCCGAGTTCGAGCGGGCGCTGCCCGTGGCCCGGGCCCGTGAGTTGCTCGCATCCGCCCCGGGGGTCGAGCTGTCCGCCATCCCCACCCCGCTGCAGGCCGCCGGTCAGGATGCGTCGTACGTCGGCCGGTTGCGCCAGGACGAAGGCGTCGACGGCGACCGCGGGCTCGCGCTGTTCGTCTCGGGCGACAACCTGCGCAAGGGTGCGGCGCTCAACACGATCCAGATCGCCGAGCTGGTCGCCGCTTCTCGCTAGGGCTCGGGGGTCTCCACGAACGCGGTGGTGACCCAGTGCGAGAGCAGGAAGCTCGCCATCCCGACCAGCGGGATGACGATGATCATCTGCCAGTCGAGGATCACGTCGATCAGGAACAGCAGCGCCACCACCGCGATCAGGCCGACGGCCAGGAAGCTGGTGCTACCCGGGTCGGGGACGCGGAGCAGCTTGAGCAGCAGCTGGCCCAGCATCACCAGCAGCACCAGGATGATCACCAGCAGCAGCAGGCCCGGGCCACCGCAGGTCGAGGTGCCCCGGATCGCCTCGCACCCGCGCAGCGAGGCGACCGTCAGGCCGACCATCAGCGCGCCGACGAGCACGCCGGTCAGCGCGGAGGCGGGGTAGCCGGTCAGGACCGGACCCCGGGGAACGCGGCGGGACTTGGCCCGGCGCTCGGACGCTCGGGCCTGCTCGGCCGCCGACTCGGCCGCCGACTCGGCTGAGTCCGGCTCGTCCGGCTCGTCGAACTGGTCGGACCGTTCTGACTGGTCTGGACGCTCGTCCGCAAACAGCGGGGCGCCGGTCACGAGGGTCCGGGCGACGGGTGGCTGGTCGAACCCGGTCGCGGGTGCGGGAGCGGGGTCAGGCTCCGGTTCCGGTGCGCGGACCGGCTCGGCCTCGCGCTCGGGAGCGGGCTCGGGGAGGGCAGCGGTGGGCTGGTCGCGGAGCTCCGGTTCGGAGTCGTCCGGCACGTCCTTCTTCCGGCGCCCGAAGAGCTTGGGTGGCTCGAGGCTCGGCTGCCTGTCCTCGTCTGACATGGACGGCAGTGTGACACGACGGCGCCCGCACGAGGGGCCGCGGTCGCGATTCGGCGCGGCTGGTCCGAGGAACGCCCTTGCGACCCAGGTAGGAGGCGCGCCCCGCCCGCGGACGGATTACGGCGGGTGGCCGGGCGCCTACCCTGAGGACATGTCCGCGATCCAGGCGCTGGGCGCGCGCATGCGCGACCGCTTCGAGACGAAGGGGGCGCAGCACGGACTGGCGTACCCCTGGTGGATCGCGATCATCGGCGGTGGCGGCGGAATCCTCTGCGTGGCCGTGGCGGTCGGGCAGCGCGGCCTGCTCACCCCACCCGATCTCGCCGCGGTGACGCTCGTCCTCGCGACGGTGCCGCAGATCGCGCAGTACTCCGCCCAGCGCTGGGTGCCCTGGTGGGTGGACGCCGTCTTCATGCTGACCGCCGTCGCGTGGCTCAACAGCATCCCGTTCGACGCCGCCGGCCCGCAGAACGTGGCACCGGTGGCCGCGATGTTCATGGTCGCCTCGGTCACCGCGACCGACGGGGTGCGCCCGGGCTTGATCGCGACGGTGGCCTCGGGAGTCGTGGTGCTGGTCAGCGACCGCTTCGGCAACCAGGACCCGGCCGTCGAGATCTATGTCATCGAGATCATCAGCGGCTTCGTCGTGGGTTACATGCTGCTGTGGCAGATGCGGGCGCTCGCGGCCGAGCGCCGCGATCGCGAGCGCGAGCGCGAGCGGGCCACGCTGGCCGAACGCCAGCGGATCGCCCGCGAGATCCACGACCTGGTGGCGCACTCGCTCAGCGTGACCATGCTGCACGTGACCGGAGCCAAGCAGGCGTTGATCGAGGACCAGGACGTCGACGACGCGGTGGCGGCGCTCTCCGACGCCGAGCAGGTGGGCCGCCAGGCGATGGCGGAGATCCGGCGTACCGTCTCGGTCCTCGCCACCGAGACCGCCGGCGCGCACCCGCTGCCGTGCGCCGAGGACCTCGACGCGCTGGTCGCCCAGGTGCGGGACGCGGGGCTGCCGGTCGACTACCGCAGCCGCGGCGACGTGACCCGGCTCAGCCCGGCGATCGGCCTGGGCATGTACCGGATCCTGCAGGAGTCACTGACCAACGTGGCCAAGCACGCACCCGGCGAGAAGGCGGAGGTCAGCGTGGACATCGGCCGCGCCCGGGCCTCGCTGGTCGTTCGCAACCGTCGGCCGGGCGGCACCGTGGATCCGGGCGGGTCCGGCACCTCCGGGATGGCCTCGCGGGCGGAACAGATCGGCGGCGTGCTCCGGGCCGGTCCGGACGACTCCGATCCGCAGCGGTGGGTCGTCGACCTCGCGGTCCCCGTCGATGCCGCACACTGCGCGGTGAAGAAGGTGCGGGGGTGAGTGGACCGATGACCGGCGTGGACGGGACCAGCGCGCTCAACGTGCTGCTGGTCGACGACCAGGAGCTCGTCCGGTCCGGCCTGCGCCGAATCCTGCGCAAGCGCAGCGGCTTCGAGATCGTGGCCGAGTGCGCCGACGGCGACGAGGTGCCGGCGGCGCTGGCGGCCCACGACATCGACGTCGTGGTGATGGACCTACGGATGAAGCGGGTCGACGGCATCGAGGCGACCCGCCGGCTGCGGGAGGACCCCGAGGCGCCACCAGTGCTCGTGCTGACGACGTTCGACGACGATGAGCTCCTGTCCGGCGCGCTGCGGGCGGGCGCGGCCGGCTTCCTGCTCAAGGACTCGCCTGCCGAGGACCTGATCCGTGCGGTTCGTACGGTGGCGCTGGGCGACTCGTGGCTCGACCCCTCGGTGACCGAGTACGTGCTCAGCGCCTACCGCCGTACGCCGCCCGACGTGACGCCCGCCGACCACGAGGTCGTCACCAGCCGCGAGCTCGAGGTGCTGCGCGCGATCGGCCGCGGCCTCTCCAACTCGGAGATCGCGAAGGCCCTGCACATCTCCGAGCTCACCGTGAAGAGCCACATCGGCCGGATCTTCACCAAGCTCGGGCTGCGCGACCGTGCCGCCGCGGTGGTCTACGCGTTCGACTCCGGCCTGGTCGTGCCCGGCCAGCAGGACTCGGCGCCCGCCGGGGGCCCGGGCACCTAGGATTTCGCCATGACCGACGCCATCGCCGCCAGGGACGCCATCGCCGCGCTCCAGGGGCACGAGGCGTGGGCGATCATCCGGCGTTCGACGCGCGCGGGTGACCGCGACACGGTCGGCGTGCTGGGCGGTCGGCGTTCGGAGGTCGCATCGATCTTGGACATCCCGCTGTCGGAGGGCCCGCCGGCCGACGGGCGGCAGTGCGACCGCTTGGTCGCCGTCCCCTTCCGGCAGGTGACCGAGCGCGGCTTCGACGCCCATGACGACGGCACCCCGCTGGTGGTGGTCGAGGTCGAGTCCGAGCTGGAGTACCCGGTCGCCGAGGTGATCGAGGCGATCGACGAGGTGGCGGTGGACTTCGTCGACCGCGGCGGCTTCGAGGGCGACGACGACGCCTACGCCAAGGTCGTCGAGGCGATCATCGAGGACGAGATCGGCCAGGGCGAGGGCGCCAACCTGGTGATCGGCCGGCACTATCGGGCCACCGTCGCCGACTGGGGCCCCGACAAGGCGCTGGCCGTGTTCCGCCGGCTGCTCGAGCGCGAGCGCGGTGCCTATTGGACCTACTGCTTCTTCACCGGTGACCGGTACCTGATCGGAGCCAGCCCCGAGCGGCACGTCAGCGTGCATGGCGGCGACGTCCGGATGAACCCGATCTCGGGCACCTTCCGGGTCCGTCCTCCGGCCGGCGACGACCGCCCGTTGGACACCCGGCTGCGGGAGTTCCTGCGCGACGAGAAGGAGATCTACGAGCTCTTCATGGTCGTCGACGAGGAGCTCAAGATGATGTGCGACATCTGCACCGAGGGCGGCCAGGTGCTCGGCCCCTTCCTCAAGCCGATGACGCACCTGATCCACACGGAGTACCTCCTGGCCGGTCGCACCTCGCGCGACGTGCGCGAGGTGCTCCGGGACACGATGTTCGCCGCCACGGTGACCGGCAGCCCGGTCGAGAACGCGTGCCGACTGATCAAGCGCTACGAAGCGGAGGGCCGGGGCTACTACGGTGCCGCGCTCGCGCTGTTCGGCCGCGACCCGGACGGGGAGCCGGTCATCGACAGCCCGATCGTGATCCGCACGGCCGACGTCGCCCCCGACGGCCGGCTGCGGGTCACCGCTGGCGCCACGCTGGTGCGCGACTCCGACCCGGCGTACGAAGTCGCCGAGACGCACGCGAAGGCGGGGGGCATCCTCTCCGCGTTCGGGCTGGTGCCGCAGGCCCCCGCCCCGGATGTCGACCTCGCCGAGGTGGTCGCCGATGAGGACGTGCTGATCGAGCTCAACTCCCGCAATCGCCGGCTCAGCACCTTCTGGCTCGACGACCAGGCGGGAGCGCCCCCGGACCCGCGGCTGGCCGGCAAGAGCGTGGTGATCCTCGACGGCGAGGACAACTTCGTGAACATGCTGCGTCACCTGCTCGGCCGACTCGGCATGACCAGCGAGGTGATCCGGCACGAGCGCTACCGGCCCGGCTGCCTTGATGGCTTCGACCTGGTGATCGTCGGTCCCGGACCGGGCGACCCACGCGAGGGCGACCTGCCGAAGGTGGCGCGGTTCCGCGAGGCGATCTCCGCGCTGCTGGCAGCGGAGCGCCCGTTCCTTGCGGTCTGCCTCGGCCACCAGACCCTCTGCCACCTGCTGGGGATCCCGCTCGCCTACAAGGACATCGTCTTCCAGGGCACCCAGTCGCCGGTCACGCTGGGCGGCCGCACCGAGCGGGTCGGCTTCTACAACACGTTCGTCGGCCGGGTGGGCGACGGGGCCGACGAGCTGCCGACCGGGGTCAGCGTCGAGACGGATCCCGACACCGGTGACATCAACGCGCTCACCGGGCCGCACTACCGCGGGCTCCAGTTCCACGCCGAGTCGATCCTGACCCAGCGTGGCTACGACCTCGTGCACGACCTGGTCGTCGACCTCCTGCTCACCTGATCACGACTACGTTGGGCCGGTGGACAGTCCGGACGTCGTGGTGGTCGATCACCACGACTCCTACACCTGGAACCTGGTCCACCTGGTCGCAGCGGTCACCGGGGTCCTGCCCACGGTGGTGCAGCACGACGAGGTCAGCGCCGCCGCGGTGCTCCGGCACTCGCACGTGCTGCTCTCGCCGGGTCCGGGGCACCCGGCCGACGCCCCCGACTTCGGTGTCGGTCGCGAGGTGCTGGCCGCGGCCAGCCGGCCGGTGCTCGGTGTCTGCCTCGGCATGCAAGGCCTGGTGCTCGCCTACGGCGGCACGGTCGACCGGGTGCCGCCCGCACACGGCGAGGTGGCGCAGATCGCGCACGACGGGCGCGGGGTCTTCGCCGGGCTGCCCCAGGACTTCGCGGGGGTGCGCTACCACTCGCTCGCGGCCGTCGACGTACCGGACGTGCTGGAGGTGACCGCCACCGTCGGCTCGGTCGTGATGGGTGTCCGCCATCGGACCCTGCCGCTCGAGGGCGTGCAGTTCCACCCCGAGTCGATCCTCTCCGAACACGGCCGCGCCCTGGTCGCGAACTGGCTGGGGGCGGCATGACCGTCCCCCTGGGCGTCGGCCCGGCCGAGTTCTTCGCCGACGTGGCGGACCGGCACCGCCGCTGCTTCTGGCTCGACGGGGGCGGGGCGCGCGAGTGGTCCGGGCGGCGCTCGATCATCGGCTGGCTCGACGAGTCCGACGTCTCGCTCACCTACAACGCCCGGCTCGGGGTGGTGACCCGGCACTCGGTCGGCAGCTCGATCCAGGTCGGCACCGACATCTTCGAGGTGCTCGAGGGCGAGTTGGACGCCGGGGACGAGTCGGACCAGTGGTTCGGGTACTTCGGCTACGCCGCCCGCCCCGACCTGCCCGCTGCGGCGGGCTCGATGATGCCCGACGCGATCTGGATGCGGTCCCGCAACGTGCGGCTGTTCGAGCACGAGGTGGCCGGCCGAAATGAACCGTTATCGGCCGAAACTTCGTACCAGAACGGTCAGATTCACCGGTTAACCGGTGAATCTGACCCGCCACCCTGGGCGTACGCCGACGCGTTCAGCCGGGTCCAGGACCACCTGACCGCGGGCAACAGCTACGAGGTCAACCTGACCTATCGGCTGGAGCAGGCCAGCGAGCTGACGCCGGTGGAGACCTATCTGCGGCTCCGGGAGCTCAACCCGGCGCCGTACGCCGGATTCCTGCAGCACGACCTGCCCGGCGCCCGGGGTTGGTTGCTCAGCTCGTCGCCGGAGCGGTACGCGCTGGTGACCGAGGACCGCACGCTGGAGACCAAGCCGATCAAGGGCACCACCCCGCGCGCGGACGACCCGGAGGAGGACGAGCGGCAGCGGCACGAACTGGCGACCCACCCGAAGTACCGCGCCGAGAACCTGATGATCGTCGACCTGCTCCGCAACGACCTCTCGATGGTCTGCGCGGCCGGCACGGTGGAGGTGCCGGTGCTGATGGAGGTCGAGTCCTACCCGGGGGTGCATCAGCTGGTCTCGACGGTCCGCGGCCGGCTCCGCGACGACGTCTCCACCCCGGGCGCGCTGCGGGCGTTGTTCCCTGCCGGCTCGATGACCGGCGCGCCCAAGCTGCGCACGATGGAGATCATCGAGGAGGTCGAGGACGGCCCGCGTGGGGCGTACGCCGGCGCGTTCGGCTGGATCTCGGGCAACGGGTGCGCTGACCTCGGAGTGGTGATCCGGTCGCTGACGACGACGGGCAACGGCCGCTACACGCTCGGCACCGGGGGCGGCATCACCGTGCAGTCCGATGCCGGCGACGAGTACGCCGAGTCTCGCTGGAAGGCCGATCGGCTGCTCCGCGCCATCGACCTCAGCTGAGGTCGGCCGCCTGTGCGTGGGCGGAGAGTTGGCCCAGCGCCCACCTGACCGCGCGGACCACGCGATCCCGGTCGTAGGGCGAGGGGTCGATCGCGTCGACGGTCTGGATCAGGTCGCCGTTCTGCACGAACCCGCTGACGTAGAGCTGGTCGGCGTCGGAGTCGACCACCACCCGGGCGTCGTCGGCGCCGCGCACGGTGGGCGCGGAGACCGACGCGCTCGCGGAGCCGGCGCCCAGTTCCTCGAAGATCTGGTCCAGGCCGGCCGGGTAGATCTGGTAGTTCGCGTCGACCACCGGGTCGCCTTCGGCCGCCGGCGCGAACGAGCAGGCCGGCGCCGTAGGCGTGCCGTTCTGTTCGGTCACCGCTCCGCCGAACCGGCGACCCACGTCCTTCGGGTCCAGGGCATCGCAGGGGTTCCACAGCGCCTCGGTGGGCGATGGTGCCGCCGGCGGCGGACCGTCGTCGTCGCCGCCGCAGCCGGCGATCACCGGCAGCGCGAGCACCAGGACCAGCGCGGCCGCGCGTGGCCTACGCATCCGACGCCGCGGCACCGGGCAGCATCAGGGTGAGGCGGGCGCCCCCTGCCGGCGACGTACCGACCTGCACCCGCCCGGCGTGCCGCTCGGCCACCTGAGCCACGATCGAGAGGCCCAGGCCGGAGCCGGGCATGGTGCGGGACTCCTTGGCCCGCCAGAACCGCTCGAACACGTGCTCGCGGTCCTCCTCGCGAATCCCCGGTCCTTCGTCGTCGACCGTCAGCACCCCACCGGAGAGTCGTACGACGACGGTGCCGTGGGGGCGGCTCCACTTGGCCGCATTGTCGAGGAGGTTGGTGATCGCCCGCTCGAGGCTGGTGGCCTCGCCCACCAGCAACCACGGCTCGGCGTCGACGTCGAAGGTGAGCCCCGCCGCGCGGCGGCGCACCCGGGCCACGGCGTGCTCGAGCACCTCGCTCAGGTCGACCCGCTCCACGATCGGGGTGGTCGGCGCCTCGCGGGACAGCTCGGTCAGGTCGCCGATCAGCGTGGTCAGCTCCTCGATCTGGCCGCGGATGTCGTCGAGCAGTTCGGTCCGGGCCGCGGGCTCGAGGTCGGGTCCGTCGTTCTCGTCGGCCTGGGTGAGCAGGTCGACGTTGGTGCGCAGCGAGGTCAGCGGTGTGCGCAGCTCGTGGCCGGCGTCGGCGACCAGCCGGCGTTGTCGCTCGCGGGAGGCGTCGAGGGCGACCAGCATCTCGTTGAACGCGGTGGCCAGCCGGGCGATCTCGTCGTCGCCCTCGATCGGCATCGGCGTGAGGTCCTCGGTGCGGGCGATGCCCTCGACGGCCGTGGTGAGGGTGCGGACCGGACGCAGGCCGTTGCGGGCCACCACCCAGCCGGCAAACCCGGCGACCAGGACCCCCAGGCCGCCGAAGAGCAGGTTCACCAGGCCGAGCCGGGACAGCAGTCCGTCGCGCTCGTCCAACGGCTGCACGAGCACCAGGGCGCCGCCCCGACCGTCGCCCGCCGGCACGGCGACCACCCGATACTTCTGCGCCGGCGAGGTCCGCGGTCCGCAGGCTCTCCGGGGACTCGCCGCGGGCGACCGCCAGCTCGGGCGGACCAACGGGCAGGTTGGAGGGCTCTTCGTCGAGGACGCGGCCGATGCCGTCCGCCCTCAGCAGCACGATCTGCACATCGGCGGCCCCCAGGGCATCCGACGGGATCTCCAGGATCGCGGCATTCTCCAGGTAGTCGTACTGAGCCGCCGTCCGGGCGCGGTCGACCAGCTGCCGGTCCAGGCTGTCCTGGAGCTGTTTGCGCACGGTCGTGTAGGCGCCGACCGACACCAACGTCACCGCGAACCCGACCGCGATGGCCGTGAGCAGGGTGACTCGGCTCGCCAGCGAGCGTCGATAGTGCCAGCCGAACCGGTCGGCATCGACCTCGTTGGCGACCTCCTCGCTCACGACTCCTTCAGCACGTAGCCGACCCCGCGAACGGTGTGGATCAGCCGCGACTCGTCCTCGGCCTCGGTCTTGCGGCGCAGGTAGCCGACGTAGACCTCCAGGGAGTTGGCGGTCGTGGGGAAGTCGTAGCCCCAGACCTCCTCGAGGATGAAGGCTCGGTCCAGGACCCGGCGTGGCCGGCGCAGGAACATCTCCAGCAGCGTGAACTCGGTGCGGGTCAGCTCGATCTGCCGGGTGTCGCGGGTGACCTCACGGGTGGCGAGGTTCATGGTGAGCCCACCGAACGAGAGGACCTCCTCCTCGTCGCCCTCGAGCGGCACGGCTCGACGCAGCAGCGCCCGTAGCCGGGCGAGCAGCTCCTGGAGCGCGAACGGCTTGGTGAGGTAGTCGTCGGCACCCGCGTCCAGGCCGTCCACCCGATCGCCCACGGCGTCGCGCGCGGTCAGCACGATGATGGGTACGTCGTTGCCGGCCGTCCGCAGGGCGCGGGTGGTCTCCAGTCCGTCGAGCCGGGGCATCATCACGTCCATCACCACGACGTCGGGGTTGACCCCGCTGATGCCGGCCAGCGCCTCGGCGCCGTCGTTGGCCAGGTGGACGGCGTACCCGTTGAACTCGAGCGAGCGCCGCAGCGACTCGCGCACGGCCATGTCGTCGTCAACGACGAGGACGCGGGGCTTGGGCGGGGTCGTTGACACGGCCCCACTCTGCCAGCCCCGGCTGAGTCCGCGCTGAGAACGGGTCGCGGCGGCTAGAGGTACTTCGCGGCGGTGATCGCGGCCCGGGCGCCGTAGCCGCCCCCGAAGAGGCAGGCGTGCACGAGCAACGGGAAGAGCTGGTGGACACCGAGCCGGTCCTCCCAGCCCTCGGCCAGGGGCGCGGCCTCGTGGTAGGCGTCGAAGACCCGCTGCAGGTGCGGCAGTCCGAACAACGAGAGCATCGCCAGGTCCACCTCGCGGTGCCCGGCGTACGCCGCCGGGTCGATCACCGAGATCCGACCGACCGGCGGGGTGCCGGCCGTGGGGTCCTGGCCCCAGAGCACGTTGCCGTTCCAGAGGTCGCCGTGGAGCCGGGACGGCGACTCCTCCGGGACCAGGCCGGCGAGCCTCGGGATCACTGACTCGACCGTCGCGGCATCCTCGTCGGAGATCGCGCCGCGGTCGCGGGCGAGCTTGAGGTAGGGCAGCACGCGACGGGTCGCATAGAACTCCGCCCAGCTGGGCGCCGTCTTGTTGGGCATCGGCAGCCGGCCGATGAACCCGTCCCGGTCGAGCCCGTACGACGTGGCGCCGGCCGCATGCGTGGCCGCCAGCCCGCGACCGAACGCGGCGGCGGCGTCGACGCCGTTCTTGCCGGGTTCGACCCAGGCGATGACCAGGCACTCCTGGTCGACGCCGAGGACCTCGGGCACGTGCACCCCGTCTTCGACCTCCGCGAGCCAGCGCAGGCCGGCGGCCTCGCGCTCGAAGAAGTCCTCGGGCGCGTGCGGCAGCGTCTTCATCAGCGCCGTGGTGCCGTTGCTGAGTCTGAGCTTGGTGGCGGTCGCGATGTCGCCGCCCGCCAACGGGGCGGTGGCGATCACCGACGCGTCGAGCAGCTCCTCCGCCTTGCGGGCGACCAGCGGCTGCCGGGTCACCGCCCGGGTGCCCCGTCTGTTCCGGATGCGCCGTCGACCTGGCGGCGCAGCGCTTCGACGATTCCCGCGCTGGTGCGCTCGACCATCGTCAGCACCTCCTCGAAGCCGCTGTCCCCACCGTAGTACGGGTCGGGCACGTCGCTCCCGGGTTCCACCGGATCGAAGTCCCGGAACATCAGCACGCGGTCGCCCGCGCCGAGGTCGGCGCGGTTCTGCGCGTCCATGGCCAGCAGGGCGTCGTACTCCTCCAGCCAGGTGTCGGCGAACTGCTGCGCCCGATGCTGGGAGGGGTCGTAGCCGGCGGCGGCCAGGGTGGCGGCGGCCCGGCGATCCATCGGGTGCCCGATGTGCCAGTCACCGGTGCCGCAGCTGGCCACCTCGACCCGGTCGGCCAGCCCGGCCGCTGCGACCCGTTCGGTCAGCACCACGTCGGCCGTCGGTGAGCGGCAGATGTTGCCGAGGCAGACCACGGCGATCCGGTACCGCCCGGCCGTCCGCGCGGGCGGCAGCTCCATCAGCGGTCCTCCCGCGTCTCCACGAACCCGTCCAGGATCCAGCTGACCACGGTGATGACGATCGCGCCGCCGACGGCCGGCCAGAACCCGGTGACCCGGAACCCGATGTCGAGGGCGTCGGCCAGCTCGCTGGTGAGCAGCAGCATCCCGGCGTTGATCACGAGCAGGAACAACCCGAGCGTCACGATGATGAACGGGATCGACAGGATCGTGAGCACCGGTCGCACGAACGAGTTGATCAGGCTGAGGATGAGTGCGACCAGGAGGAGCGGCAGGATTTTCTCCTGGATCTCCTCCATGCCTTGCCGTGGTCCGGTGAACCGGATGCCGTCGATCAGCCAGGCCGCGACGGCGAGCGCGGCGGCGGTGACCAGGACCCTGACGATGAGACGCATGCGCTCATAGTTGCAGTGCCTCGATGATCTCGGTCTCGGCGTCTGCCAGGTGCCGGTCCAAGAACACCGATGCGCCGTCGATGTCGCCGTCTTCGAGCAGTCGGACCAGCGCGGCGTGGGAGTCGGCCTGGTCGTGGGCGTTGCGGCGGATCCGTTCGACCTGGGCCAGCGCGAGCCGGAGCTCGGTGGCGAGGGTTTCGGCCATCGCGACCAGCCGTTCGCTGCCGGTCAGCCCGACGAGTGAGACGTGGAAGGCGAGGTGCCGGGCGTTGAGCTCCTGGTAGGCCGCATCCCCGTGCACGGAGCTGATGTAGGCCTCGAGGGTGGCCCGCACCTGGGTCCGCTCCGCCTCGGTCGCGTCCGGCCAGCGGCGTACGCCGGCGCCCTCGAGCACCCGCCGGGCCCGGCAGACGTCGCGCACCGAGCCGGCCTCGGGGGACGCGATGCTGACGCCACGGTTGGGCTCGCGGGTCGCCAGGCCCTCGGCGACGAGCATCGTCAGTGCCTCGCGGACGGTCGGCCGCGAGACGCCGAGGGACTCGGTCAGGGCGATCTCGCGCAGCGGCGTGCCGCTCTCCAGCTCGCCGTCGAAGACGGCCCGACGCAGCTCATCGGCCACCCGCTCGACGGTCGAGTGCGGCTCCTCCAGGTGGAGGGTCCCGAAGCTGCTGGCTCGGTCTGGGGTGGCCCGCTCTGGCATGCGGCCCATTGTGCCCGCTCGACACCTCCCTGTTATTGTCTGATTGTCAGACAATTGAACTCTGGGAGGTGAACGGATGAACCCGCAGACCACGCTGGGCTGGGGCCGGCACTACGTCACGGTCGAGCCGACCCACTTCCGGGTCGACTACGCGATCAACCCGTTCATGGACCCCGACGTGCAGCCCGACCCGGTCCGGGCCCTCGACCAATGGCAGGCCCTGGTCGCCACACTTCGCGAGCTCGGGGCGCGGGTCGACGTGATCGACCAGCGCGCGGACTCGCCGGACATGGTCTACGCGATGAACCTCGGCCTGGGCGTCGTCGGGCCGGCCGGTCCGCAGGTCGTGCTCTCGCACATGCGCTACCCGCAGCGCCGCTGGGAGACCGAGTCCGCCGCGCCCTGGTTCGCCGAGCGCGGCTACGCGACGTCGTACGTCGGCCGCGACGGCGTCGGCGCCCACCTCGAGGCCGGCGACGCGTTCGCGTTCGGCGGCGACCTGGTGGTCGGCTACGGGCCGCGCACCGAAGAGCTGGCCCTCAAGCACCTGGCCACCGAGCTCGGCGTCCGGGTGCGCGGGCTGCGGATCACGCACGCCGGGATGTACCACCTCGATCTGGCGTTCTGCCCGCTCGACGAGCGCCGCGCGCTGGTCTGCCCCGACGCGCTGGACGCGCCCTCGGCCGCCGCGCTGCTCGACCTCGTGCCCGAACCGTTGCTGCTCACCGAGGAGGAGGCGCTGACGACGTTCTGCGCCAACTCCGTGGTGGTGGGCTCGACCGTGGTGATGCCGGGCTGCCCCGACCACGTCCGGGCCCGGCTGGAGGGCTGGGGCTTCGAGGTCGTCGTGCTCGACGTGTCGGAGTTCCACCTCGGCGGCGGTTCGATTCGCTGCCTGACCAACCCGGTCGACGTCACCCTCGGCCGCGACCTGACGATCCGGACCGCGCCCGAGGTGCTGCTGCCGCCGCTGTAGAGGGGTACTCCGCCGCGTACGGCACCCCTTCCAGCCCGAACAGGGGTGCCGGAGACGGCGGACTACCCCGCCCGCTAGCGTTGACCCGGTGTTTCCGGTCGGCGGCGTCGGGGTGATGCTCGCGGGGACCGCCCTCTCGGCTGGCCTGTGTGCGCTGCTCGCCTTGCTGCTCCGGCGGCGGGTCGACGCGCTCACCGCGTGGGCGATCGCGGGGTTCGTCTGGTCCATCGTCGTGATCGGCCTGATCACGCTGATCCCGGCCAACGGCGCGCCGGGGATCGTCCCGGCCGAAGGGCGCCTCGAGACCTGCTCGTGGGACATCGGCGGACCGGCGCCCGACGGGTTCTGGATCTTCGCCGGCACCCAGCGGTTGCTCAACACCGTGGTGTTCGTGCCCAGTGGAGCCCTGCTCGTGGTCGCCGCCGCGCGCCGGCGGTCGGCCTGGCTCACGGTTCCGGTGGGGTTGGTCGGCCTGGCGGCGTACTCCGCGGCGATCGAGATCACCCAGCTCGAGCTCGCCCGGATCGACCGGGCCTGCGATGTCACCGACATCATCGACAACGTCACCGGTGCCGTCGCCGGGGTGGGCATCGGGATCGTGCTGGCCGTCGTGCTCCGGCCCTGGCGGCGCTGAACCTTCTGCACAGAGGCCGCATTAACCTGCTCGGCATGGCCCACCCTCAGCCGCGTCCCCACGTCTCCGAGATCCCCGCCTACATCCCCGGGCGGCCGCCGACCCCGCGGCCCGGCATCACGACGTACAAGCTGTCGTCGAACGAGAACCCCTACCCACCGCTGCCCGGCGTCGTCGAGGCCGCCACCGACGCGGTCGCGGCGATGAACCGCTACCCCGACATGGGCAGCACCGCGCTCTACGACGCCCTGGCGGCGCGCCTCGGGGTCCCGCACGACCAGCTCGCCGTGGCCACCGGCTCGGTCGCACTGATCTACCAGCTGCTGGCCGCCTTCTGCGATCCCGGCGACGAGGTCGTCTACGCCTGGCGTTCCTTCGAGGCCTACCCGATCGCGGTCACGACGGCCGGTGCCACCTCGGTGCAGGTGGCCGTGACCGCCGACGGTCGGCATGACCTTCCGGCGATGCTGGCGGCGATCACCGACCGGACCCGCGTCGTCATGGTGTGCACGCCCAACAACCCGACCGGACCCGCCGTCACCCGCACCGAGCTGGACACGCTGCTCGCGGCCGTGCCGCCGCACGTGGTCGTGGTGGTCGACGAGGCCTACGTGGAGTTCGTCCGGATGGAGGACGCGGTCGCCGGGCTCGACCTGCTGCAGGCACACCCCAACGTGGTGTTGTTCCGGACGTTCTCCAAGGCCTATGGGCTGGCCGGCTTCCGGGTCGGGTACGCCGTCGCGGCAGCCGAGATCGCCGGCGCGCTTCGGGCCGTGTCGCTGCCGTTCGGCGTGTCTGCCGTGGCCCAGGCTGCGGCGGTGGCCTCGCTCCGGGCGGAGCCGGAGCTGCTGGAGCGGGTGGACGCGCTGGTGGCCGAGCGGGACCGTCTCGTCGCCGGACTGCGCGACGTCGGCTGGCAGGTGCCGGAACCGCAGGGCAACTTCGTGTGGTTCGCCCTGGGTGATCGCACCGCCGAGTTCGCCGCCGCCGCGGAGGAGGCCGGCATCGTGGTCCGACCGTTCGCCGGAGAGGGCGCGCGGGTCTCGGTGGGTGAGCCCGAGGCCAACGACCGGGTGGTCCGAGTCGCGGCCGGATTCGCGGTCGCGCCGGACGTGCGATGATGCCGCACCGATCGAACGAGGAGATCCGATGACCCAGAGCACGCCTCCCGGCTGGTACCCCGACGGTGAGGGCGGTCAGCGTTGGTGGGACGGCAACCAGTGGACCGAGCACATCCTTCCTCCCGAGACCTCCGACCGGCCCGCGCCCACCCCCGCGGAGCAGCCCGTGCAGCCGGGTCCCTCCGACGTGACCCGGGTCCGCCCCCCGGTCGACGCGGCGCCTGCGGTGCCGGCGGCGCCGGAGGCCGGTCAGCCGCCGACCGCGTTGCCGACCCAGGTGGCCGGTCCCGGAGCCGGCCTACCGGGGCAGCCGGAGTACTTCGCCCAGCCCGGCCAGCCCGGCCAGCCCGCGTGGCAGGCTCAGCCGTACGCCGGCGCATCGTCGGGCGGTGGGATCAGCGGCAAGATCATCGCGCTGATCGCTGGCGGCGCCGCCGTGCTGATCGCGCTCGTCATCGTGGTTGTCCTGGTGCTCGGCGGGGGCGGCAGTCCCCAGAGCGTGGTCGAGGACTTCATCGACGCCGACTCGTGCTCGGACGCTGAGAAGCTGGTCACCGACGACTTCCAGGAAGAGTTCGGCGAGTGCAGTGAAGACCAGCTCGGCGGCTTCGGCGACGACGGCGACTTCGACGTGGAGATCAAGGACGAGGAGATCGACGGCGACGAGGCCACCGTCGAGGTCGAGACGTCCGGAGAGATCGCCGGCGAGGAGCTCTCGCAGACGATCACGTTCTCGCTCGTCAAGGACGACGGCGACTGGAAGATCGACGGCATCGGCTGAGCCGGCCGGCGTGCTCGTCGGCGTGATCGCCCTACCCTGAGCCCATGGGTCAGGGGCACGGGCACGGGCATGCCGCCGGCCGGGCGGCCGACCGCACCCGGCTGCGCTGGGTGCTGGCGGTCACCGGCACGGTGCTCGTGGTCGAGCTGGTGGGCGCCTGGCTGAGCGGATCGCTGGCGCTGCTCGCGGACGCCGGCCACATGGCCACCGACGCCGGCGCGGTGGTGCTCGCGCTGGGGGCGTCGTACGTCGCGGGGCTGCGCGGTGGGCCGCGCTCGACGTTCGGCTACCACCGGGCCGAGGTGCTCGCAGCCCTCGTCAACTCCCTGGTGCTGCTCGGTGTCTGCGGCTACCTGGCCTACGCCGGGGTCTCCCGGCTCGCGGATCCATCGACCGTGGACGCCGCCGCGCTGGTGTTGTTCGCCTCGGTCGGTCTGGTCGCGAACGGCGTGTCGATGGCGATCCTGAACCGTTCGGACACCGACAGCCTCAACCTGCGGGGGGCCGCGAACGAGGTCTTCGCGGACCTGCTCGGCTCGCTGCTCGCGGTGGTCGCCGGAGTGGTGATCTGGGTCTGGGACTGGCAGCGTGCCGACCCGGTGGCGTCGCTGGTGATCGCGGTGCTGATCCTGCCGCGCGCGGTGGCGCTGATGCGCGAGTCCGCCGTGGTGCTGCTCGAGATGGCCCCGGCCGGGCTCGACCTCGCGGACATCAGTGAGCATCTGTGCGGGGTGCCCGGCGTCGTCGACGTCCACGACCTGCACGCGTGGACGATCACCAGCGGGATCCCCAGCCTGTCGGCCCACGTGACCGTCACCGACGAGGCGCTGGCCGAGCGCGGGGTCGGGCCGATCCTCGACGACCTGGGTGAGTGCGTGTCCGCCCACTTCGACGTCCGGCACGCGACGTTCCAGGTCGAGCCGCGCTCGCACGAGTCCCACGAGGACCTCGGCGAACTGCACTAGTCGGACACCCGATTATCGGACGTCCTTGCTGATTGGCGGAGGGCGGAGGGACCGGGCTACCGTGGCCGCCGCTACGATTGTGGCCCCGCTCACACGGCCGCACCACCCCCGCGGTCCGTGATCGGGAAACCCGGCCACCGGGCGGCGGAGAACCCGCGGTCCGGCGACACGAAGGAGTGCTCGTGACCCAACAAGACGCTGGCTTCGGGCCCGACCTCGGTGCGGTGTTCGGTCCCCGTCAAGAAGACGGTGGCCCCGAGCTGATCCAGTTGTTGACCCCCGAAGGTGAGCGGGTCCACCACCCCGAGTTCGACCTGGAGTTCTCCGAGGAACAGCTGCGCGGCTTCTACCGCGACATGATGCTGACCCGCCGGATCGACACCGAGGCCACCGCTCTCCAGCGGCACGGCGAGCTCGGGATCTGGGCCCAGCTGCTCGGCCAGGAAGCCGCGCAGATCGGCGCCGGCCGCGCCCTGCGCACCCAGGACTTCGTGTTCCCGACCTACCGCGAGCACGGCGTGGCCTGGTGCCGGGGTGTCGACCCCCTCAAGCTGCTCGGCCTGTTCCGCGGCGTCGACCACGGCAACTGGGACCCGAAGGACTACAACCTCGCGCTCTACACGCTGGTGATCGGTGCGCAGACGCTGCACGCCACCGGCTACGCGATGGGCATCCAGCGCGACGGTGACGTCGGCACCGGAGACCCGGACCGCGACGCCGCCGTCGTCGCCCACTTCGGCGACGGAGCCAGCAGTCAGGGAGACGTCAACGAGGCGTTCATCTTCGCGGCCTCCTACAACGCCCCCGTCGTGTTCTTCTGCCAGAACAACCAGTGGGCGATCTCCGAGCCGATCGAGCGCCAGACCCGGATTCCGCTCTACCAGCGGGCCCTCGGATTCGGCTTCCCGGGCGTCCGGGTCGACGGCAACGACGTGCTGGCGACCTACAGCGTCATGCAGTCCGCGCTGCAGCGGGCCCGCGACGGTCAGGGCCCCTCGTTCGTGGAGGCCTACACCTACCGGATGGGTGCGCACACGACGACCGACGACCCGACCCGCTACCGGCTCTCCGGCGACGTCGAGAACTGGAAGCTCAAGGACCCGATCGCCCGGATCAAGGTCTACCTGCGCCGCAACGGCTACGCCGACGAGGCGTTCTTCGCCGAGGTCGACCGGGAAGCCGAGCAACTCGGCGCCGACCTTCGCGAGGGCTGCAAGGCGATGCCGGATCCGCAGCCGTTGGGCATCTTCGACCACGTCTACGCCGAGATCACTCCCGAGCTGGAGGCCCAGCGCGACGGGATGGCGGCGTACCTCGCGTCGTTCGAGGGGGCGCACTGATGAGCAAGATCACCCTGGCCAAGGGCCTCAACATGGGGCTGCGCAAGGCGATGGAAGACGACGACAAGGTCCTGATCATGGGAGAGGACGTCGGCAAGCTCGGCGGCGTCTTCCGGATCACCGATGGGCTGCAGAAGGACTTCGGCGAGGACCGGGTCATCGACTCGCCGCTCGCGGAGTCCGGCATCGTCGGCACCGCCATCGGGATGGCCATGCGGGGCTACCGACCCGTGGTGGAGATCCAGTTCGACGGCTTCGTCTACCCCGCCTATGACCAGATCGTCTGCCAGCTCGCGAAGATCCACTTCCGCAGCCAGGGGCGGGTCACGATGCCGATCGTGATCCGGATCCCCTACGGCGGTGGCATCGGCGCGGTGGAGCACCACAGCGAGTCGCCGGAGGCCCAGTTCGCGCACACCCCGGGCCTCAAGGTGGTCACCTGCTCCAACCCGGTCGACGGCTACTGGATGATCCAGCAGGCGATCGCGTCCGACGACCCGGTGATCTTCCTGGAACCGAAGCGGCAGTACCACGCCGACAAGGCCGAACTCGACGAGAGCGCCACGCCGGCCCCGTTGTTCACCTCGCGCGTCGCCCGTCGGGGCAGCGACGCGACCCTGCTCGCCTATGGCCCGATGGTGAAGACCTGCCTGGCTGCGGCGGAGGCCGCGGCCGGTGAGGGTCGGTCCCTCGAGGTGATCGACCTGCGCACGCTCTCGCCCCTCGACATGGACCCCGTCTACGACTCGGTCCGTCGCACCGGCCGGGCGATTGTCGCCCACGAGGCACACGTCAACCTGGGGATGGGCGCCGAGCTCTCCGCCCGGATCACCGAGGAGTGCTTCTACTCCTTGGAGGCCCCGGTGCTGCGCGTCGGTGGGTTCGACACGCCCTACCCCGCTTCGCGGATCGAGGAGGAGTTCCTCCCCGACCTCGATCGGGTACTCGATGCCGTCGACCGCGCCTACTCGTACTGACCTCACGAAGGAGTGAGCTGAACCGTGCCTGAGTATCTGTTGCCCGACGTCGGTGAGGGCCTCACCGAGGCCGAGATCGTGACCTGGAAGGTGAAGGTCGGCGACGTCGTCGCGGTCAACGACATCGTCGTCGAGATCGAGACGGCCAAGTCGCTGGTCGAGCTCCCGTCGCCGTACGCCGGCGCCGTCACAGGGCTCCTCGTGGGCGAGGGCGAGACCGTGCCGGTCGGCACCCCGATCATCGCGATCGGCGAGCCGGCCGCGGGCGGCGCGGCTCCCGCTGACGAGCCGGAGATCGACCTGTCCAACCCGGCCGCCAGCGGTGGCGGCGAGGGTGAGTCGCTGGTCGGCCGGACCAAGGCGGACCGAGGTGCCACCCGGCGGCCGCGGCGCAAGCCGATCCACGAGGCGGCGGGCGAGTTCACCGCCCGCGCCGACGTCCACGACACGTTCAACCAGAACGTCACCCAGCAGCACGAGAGCGTCGAGCAGATGGTCTCCGCCGTCGTCTCCGACTCGGAGCGGCAGGGTGCCGCCGTCGGCGCTCCCGAGCCGCCGCAGACCGCGGTGCCGGCCACGCCCGCGGGCGATGCGCCGGCCGCCACCAGCACCCAGGTGCTGGCGAAGCCGCCGGTGCGCAAGCTGGCCAAGGACCTCGGCGTCGACCTCAGCGCGTTGGTCGCCACCGGTCCCGGTGGCTCGGTCACCCGGGCCGACGTCGAAGGGGCGGTGGGCGCTGATGGGCCCGACTCGACCTCGACGCGCGGCGCGGCGCACTCGACCAGCGCGGAGCGCGAGTACCGCGAGCCGATCAAGGGCGTGCGCAAGATGATGGCGGGCGCGATGGTGCAGTCCGCGTTCACCGCTCCGCACGTCACCGAGTGGGTGACGGTCGACGCCACCGCGACCATGGACTTCGTCGAGCGGCTGCGCCAGCGCCGCGAGTTCCGCGACCTCAAGGTGTCCCCGCTCCTGGTGCTGGCCCGGGCCGCGATGCTGGCGATGCGTCGTACCCCCGAGATCAACTCGTTCTGGGACGAGGCGGCCCAGGAGGTCGTCTACAAGAACTACGTCAACCTCGGGATCGCGGCCGCCACCCCGCGCGGGCTCGTCGTGCCCAACATCAAGGACGCGCAGGACCACTCGCTCACCGAGCTGGCACAGGCCCTGGGCCAGCTCACCGCGACCGCCCGGGACGGGAAGACCCAACCGGCCGAGATGAGCGGCGGCACGTTCACGATCACCAACGTCGGCGTGTTCGGCGTCGACGCCGGCACCCCGATCATCAACCCGGGCGAGTCGGCGATCCTGTGCTTCGGCGCGGTGCGCAAGCAGCCGTGGGTGGTGTCTGGCGAGGCTGGTGACGAGATCGGCATTCGATCCATCACGACTCTCGCCCTGGCCTTCGACCACCGGCACATCGACGGCGAGAAGGGCTCGCGCTTCCTGTCCGACGTGGCCGGCATCCTCGAGGACCCCGCTTCGGCGCTGCTGTTCTGACCGCGGAAGCCGAGGTCCACCCCGCCTAGGCCATCATCTCCGGGCGGGTGGGATGGATCATCGCGTCCGTACCGCCGTCCACGAAGATCACCGATCCGACCACGAGGCTGGCGGCGTCGGACAGCAGGAACCCGATGGTGGCCGCGACCTCCTCCGGTTGCCCGGGCCGGGCCAGTGCGTTGGGGAAGGCGTCCGCGAAGACACCCAGCTCCGGATCCTCCCGGAGCCGGTCGGTCATCGGCGTCGCGATCAGGCCGGGTGCGACGGCGTTCAACCGGATGCCGGCGCCGGCCCACGCCTCGGTCACGCCCTCGCGCCGGGCCCACCAGGCCAGCGCGGCCTTGGTCCCGGGGTAGATCAGCACCGCCTCGTGCGGCGCGGCCGCGGCCCGGGCTGCGGCCTCGTCCTCGGCCAGGCACAGCTGGGCGACGTCGAGCGGCCAGGGGGGCTGGCAGGTGATCGAGTTCGAGGCGAGGAGCACCACGCTGGCGCCGTGCGCCGCCACCATCGCGTCCCGCAGCCCGCGGACCAACGCGATCGAGCCGAAGAAGTTCACCGATACCAGGAGCTCGGGATCCACGCCGGTCAGCCCGGCGACGCCGGCGCAGGGCACCAGCCCGTGGACGACGTCCGTGCGGGTCAGCACCTCGCGGACGGCCGCGTCGCCGTCCCTCGGTGGTGGCCAGGTCGGCCACGACATCGGCGTCGTGCAGGTCGACGCCGATGACGTGGTGTCCCAGGCCGCGCAGGTGCTGCGCGGTAGCCGCTCCGATGCCGCTGGCGGCGCCGGAGACGACGTAGGTCTTGGTCACGGACGGTCGGTGATCTTGAGCAGCCCGGTCAGGGTGGCGATGTACGCCGCCCCGTCGGGGCCGAGGTAGATCGCCGCGTAGTGGTTGTTGTAGGGGATCCCCTTGCCGGTGAGCCGGCTCCAGACGGTCTCGCCGGTCTCGATGTCGATCGCGGTGAAGTACCAGGCGTCGATGAGGTCGCCGCGGGTCGGCTTCGTGTAGGCGTAGAGCAGACCGTTGCCCAGGGATGCCTTGGCCACCGACGAGGGGGCGATCTCGGTGCTCTCCCAGGCGACGTGGCAGCCGTCGTCCTCGACCATCACCCGCGCCAGGCCCGGGGTCGTGGACTTGCCGAGCAGCGTGGTGGTGGGGCCTTCGTAGCCGTAGTTGTTCTCGATGATGAACGAGTTGCCGGCGGCCACCAGGCTGTTGTCGGTCGTACCGGCGCTGTCCCGAAGCACCGGGACGGCGCAGTGCAGCCGGTCGCTCACGCCGGTCCGGCGGTCGTAGACCAGCACCTGGGTCTGGGGGTCGGCGTTGTCGTTGATCGCCAGCCACTTGTCGCCCAGCAGGGTGGGCGTGGTGCCGGAGCCCTGCGAGAGGTTGCCGGGCTTGAGCCGGGTGCCGCGGTCATAGGTCTCGCGCCAGCTGACCTGGGGGACGCCGTCGCCGTCGGCATCGAGCCGGTAGAGCGCGTGGGTCGAGACGACGTACATGCCGCCGGTCTCGTCGGTCGCCACCGAGTTCGTGACGTCCTCGCCGTCCGGGAGGTGGGCGGTCCTGACCTCGCCGGTCGCCCGGTCGAGGGTGCCGACGACGCCCTGCTGGCTGAAGAACCACAGGCGACCGTCCCAGTCCGGCATCGTCGCGATCAGACAGTCGTCCTCCGGCATGTGTGCCGCCAGGCTCCAGACCTTCTGCTTGACCATCGTGCCGTTGGGCCGGACCCGGATCTGCCAGACCGCCTTGTCGACGGTGGTGGGGTAGGCGCGGTCCTGCGCATCGAGGAAGAAGTAGGTGCCGCCGCAGATGTCGGTGAACGGGTTGGCGCCGCTGGTGAGGTCGCGGGTGCCGGTGACGAGCTCGGAGATCGGTCGCAAGGTCTTCGGGTTGATCACCATCATCCGGAAGCCCTCGAGCCCGCCGCAGAGGCCGACGATCCGGTCGCGGGAGTCGAACGCCATCGTGGCGCACTCCCGGATGCCGTAGAACTTCTTCTTCACCCGCGGGTTGATGCCGAGCGGTCCGCTGACTTCGTAGGCATCCGAGGCGTAGGCGTCGTTGTGCATCGAGTTGGCGCCGTTGGCGGAGAGGAACGGGTGCTGGGGGATCGGCGGGTGCGCGATCGGCTTCGGCGTCGCGGGGGCGCCGATGTACGGCGGCACGTCGAAGAGCGCGACGGTCGAGAGGTCGGCGGCGGCGGGGCTCCCGATGGCGGCGGCGGCCGCAACGAGGAGTCCGGCGGCACACCCGGCAAGGGTCCGGCGCGGTCGGCGGGTCATGGGCAGCGAGTGTAACCGAGTGGTTACACTCGGTCGAGTGACGGGCCAGACCAGTTCCCCCGCCGTTCCCACGGCGCGGCCGCGGGGCCGCGACCAGGTGCGCGCAGCCGTGCTGTCCGCGACCCGAGACCTGGTGGCCGAACGTGGCCCCGACGGGTTCTCGGTGCGCGACATCGCCGGCCGGGCCGGCGTCAACCACGCGCTGGTGCACCGGCACTTCGGTACCAAGGCCGACGTCCTCGAGCAGGTCCTCGCCGAGGAGGGTCGCGCGGTGGTGGCCGCGGTGGCCGAGTCCGGGCTGCCGACCAGCGGTCAGGCCCCCGGTGACGTGGTCGCCGGGCTGCTCGACGTACTCGCTGGCCGGCCGACGTACTGGCGGGCGCTGGTGAACGCGGTGCTCGACGCTCCGGAGGCCGCGATTCCGGGCACCGCTTCGACGACCGAGCTGTTCTCGGGGCTGTGGCGGGGTGGCGACCCCGGCAGCGCCGACGCGACCGCGGTCGCCGGTGCCACCGTGCTGGGCTGGCTCATCTTCGGTGGGTTCATGGTCGAGGCGACCGGCGCGGATGCCGACGCCGTACGCCGCCGGGTGGCCGACGAGGTTGCGGGGCTGCTCGGTCAGACGTAGCGACGTGCCCGCTCGGCGGGGGTGCCGGGCCCGGTGCGGAGCAGGGCGGCGAGCTCGTGCTCGAGCACCGCACCGATCCGTCGGCAGAACTCCTCGGGCTCGTCGGCCGCGTCGGGGTGCTCCGCGACGATCCGGTCGACGATGCCGCGCTCGTGGAGGTCGATCGCCCGCACCTGCTGGGCGCGGGCCAGCTCCGGGGCGTGGTCGAGATCGCGGTGCACGATCGCGCTCGCGCCCTCCGGCGGCAGCGGCGAGAGCCACGCGTGCTGCGCGGCGATCACCCGGTCGGCGGGGAGCAGCGCGAGCGCCCCACCGCCGTTGCCCTCGCCGAGCATCAGGCACAGCGTCGCGGCCGGCAGCGAGACCATCTCGGCGAGGCACCGAGCGATCTCCCCGGCCATGCCGCCGTTCTCGGCGTCGGGGGAGAGCGCGGCGCCCTGGGTGTCGATCACGGTGACCAGCGGCAGACCGAGCTCGGAAGCCAGGCGGAACCCGCGCCGGGCCTCGCGCAGCGCACCCGGCCCCATCGGGTGGTCCGGGGTCTGGCCGCGGCGGTCCTGGCCCAGGAACACGCACGGTGCCCGGCCGAACCGCGCCAGCGCGACCAGCAGCCCCGGGTCCTGCTCGCCCTCGCCGGTGCCACTCAGCGGTACGACGTCCGAGGCGGCGTACCGCAGCAGTCGGCGGACGCCGGGCCGGTCCGGGCGCCGGGACCGGGTGATGGCGTCCCAGGTGTCGACATCGGGGATCGGCTCGTCGAGCGGGGCGGGTGACTCGGGCTGCACATAGCGGGGAGCGCTGAGGACGCTCAGCGCGCGGTGCAGGACCTCGCCGATGTCATCGGTGCTGACGACCGCGTCGATCACCCCGCGGGCCGCGAGGTTCTCCGAGGTCTGCACGCCCTCGGGGAACTCCTTGCCGTAGAGCGCGGAGTAGACGCGCGGCCCGAGGAAGCCCACCAGGGCCTCCGGCTCGGCCGCGGTCACCTGACCGAGCGAGCCCCAGCTCGCCATCACGCCGCCGGTGGTGGGGTGTCGCAGGTAGACGAGGTAGGGCAGCCCGGCGGCCTTGTGTGCCGCGACCGCCTGGGAGATCCGCACCATCTGGACGAACGCCGGCGTGCCCTCCTGCATCCGGGTCCCCCCGCTCACCGGGCCGGCGACGAGCGGCAGCTGCTCGATCGTGGCTCGCTCGATCGCCATGACCAGTCGATCGGCGGCGGCCCGGCCGATCGAGCCGGCCAGGAACCCGAATTCGCCCAGCATCACCGCGACCCGGCGACCCTTGAGCAACGCCTCGCCGGTGAGCACCGACTCGTCGACGCCGCTCTTGTCCTGCGCGGCCACGAGCTCGGCGGCGTACGCCGCATCGAGGTCATCGGCCCGCACCGGCGGGGTGTCCCAGCTGACCCACGACGCGTCGTCGAAGACGAGCTCGATCAGGTCGCGGGCGCTCGGGCGGGCCATGGGGGAAGCGTAGGCGTCCCGGTGCTGTTGCACGGACATGTCCGAGCTCTTGCCGCTCCTCCGCGACCGCCGGAGCGTGCGCGCCTTCGACCCCACCCACTCGCTGTCCTCCGTCGAGCTGGCGTCGCTGCTGGAGGCCGCCCGGTGGTCGCCGTCGGCGGGGAACTCGCAGCCGTGGGCGTTCCTGGTCGCGCTCCGGGGTGATGCGGCGCATTCGTCGTTCGTCCCGTTGCTCGCGGGGAGTGTGGGCAGGTGGGCGCCGGACGCGTCGGCCCTCGTCTTCACCCTGCACCGCACCGCATCGGGGCCAGAGACGGACGCGCTCGCGTACTCCGACTATGCGCTCTACGACCTCGGCCAGGCGGTCGCCCACCTCACGGTGCAGGCGGCTCATCTCGGCTTGTCGACCCACCAGTTCGCGGCGTTCGATCACGCGGCGCTGGCGGTTGCCGCCGGTGTGCCGTCGCACTGGCAGGTCACCACGGGCGTCGCGGTCGGGCTCGGGATCGAAAGTGAAGTGCGACCGCGAGGGCGTCGGCCGGTGGCAGAGCTCGCGTACGGCGCGAGGTTCGGCGCGCCGCTGTCTTGATCGATGAGCGCTGGTCCACGGGGACGAGCGTGCGGGTTGCGGCGATCGTTGTGGTTGCGACCGAAAGGCTGGCTAGCGGGGCGGGGTCGGCGGTCGTGGGGCGTCGTTGCCGGGTTGCGGTGACCGGGTGGATTTCGGCTCAACGGTGCGGGAAACCTCCACAAGCAACTGATCGATGGGGGTTGTCCACAGGAGATTTCGGGCGGCTTTGAGTGTCGGTGCGCGGTGTCAAAATGGACCCATGACAGCCACCGCGACCACCATCGATCGGGTCCACCCGATCGGGGTCGCGGCTGCCCGGATCGACGACCTGCTCAAGGACGTCCGCGACGTCCCGACCTGGTCGATGAGCCCGGCCGAGACCGGTGAGGTGCTGGTCGAGCTCACCTTCCTCGAGGCCCAGCCTCGCCGAACTGCGGGCCCGGGTGACCGCGCACGGCCAGGTGGTCGAGGTCGAAGCCGCCTCCGGTGCCACCTCCACCGCGAACTGGCTGGCCCACCAGACCCGGCAGACCCGGCCGGCGCCCACCGGGCCGCCCGGTTGGCGACCGCGCTCGCCACACAGGTGCACGAGCCGGTCCGGGTCGCGCTGGCCGACGGCGTGCTGCTGGTCGACCAGGCCGAGGTGATCATCGCCGCGGTCGACGCGCTCCCCGACCGACCTCGACCCCGACCTGGTCGCCGATGCGCAGGCCAGGTTGATCGGGTACGCCGCGGTCCACGACGCCAAAGCCCTGCGGATCCTGGGCAGGCGGATCCTCGAGGTCATCGCCCCCGAGATCGGCGAGGCCCACGAAGCGAAGCAGCTGGCGCGCGAAGAAGCGGAGGCGGAGGCGGCCGCGAGCTTCCGGATGGTCGAGGACGGCCACGGCAGCTGGCACGGCCGGTTCACCCTGCCCACCCTGCAGGGCGCGATGCTCAAGAAGGCGCTGATGGCCTACGCCGCCCCCAACACCGCGCAGCGACCGACGGGCAGGCACCGGTGCCCGGCCGGCCGTCGAACCAGCGGATGGGTCAGGCGTTCATGGAGTACATCGCCCGCTACCCCACCGACCGCCTCCCGTACGCCGGCGGCATGTCCGCGTCGGTGGTGGTCACCATGGGCCTGGACACCCTGCTCGGTGGGCTCAAGGCAGCCCAGCTCGACACCGGCCACCCGATCTCACCCGGCATGGCACGGCGACTGGCCTGTGAGGCGGGGATCATCCCCGCCGTCCTCGGGTCCAAGTCCGAGGTCCTGGACCTGGGCCGCACCGCCCGGTTCCACTCGAAGGCCCAGCGGATCGCACTACTGCTCGAGCAGGGCGGCTGCACCGCCGAAGGCTGCGACGCCCCACCCGCGATGACCCACGCCCACCACCACCAGCCCTGGTCCCACGGCGGCACCACCGACCTCAAGAACGGTCGCCTGCTGTGCAGCAACCACCACGCCCGCGCCCACGACACGAGCTACACCATGACCAAACTCCCCGAAGGCAAAGTCAGATTCCACCGACGCACGTAGACCGCTTCGCACCCCGCCCGCCCGGCCGGCCGGCCTGCCTGCCTGCCCTACGGAATCAGCTGCACGCCTTCGACCATCGCTTCCAGATCCCGAATGATCTCGCCGGGCTTCGGAAGGCGCGGGCGCATGAGCACCTCGAGCAGCGCGTCGACGGACTGGGTGACCGTGAACCGAGCCCCGGCGCGGGCCCGGAGATCGGCCGGGACCGGGCCGGCCAGGATGGCCGCTCGAAGACCGAACGCCAGGGCCTCGGCGTTGTCGGGTTCGACCATGATCACCGCGCCGCAGTCGGTCTCGGGGAGGCCGCCGTCATCGGAGGCCACCACGCGACAGCCGGTGTGCTGGGCCTCGATCGAGACGATGCCGAACGTCTCGTGCCAGTACTGGCTGGTCGACGGCATCAGCACGATGTCGTGGGCAGCCATCAGCGCGGCCATCGCCGCGGGGGTCCGCTGCGCCGGGACCACGGCCAGACCGGGGTGCGCTTCGACCAGGGTCTGGATGATCCGGCCCTGAGGCTTGTCGGAGCCGGCGGTCGTGACAGTGAACGAGAGGCTCCGGTCGTCATCGATCAGGTCGACGTGCAGCATTTCGAGGAACGTGTAGATGCCCTTCTCGGGGCTCAACCGCCCGGCGTACAGGATCCGCGTCGTTGACGGATCGAGCGCGGGTCGCGGCTGCGTGGCGAAGGTGGGCTCGGCGAACGGGTAGACGACCGCGATGGTGGCGACGTCGACGTCGAGGAACGCCGACCACAACCGGGCGGCATAGTGGCTGGTGGCGATGAGAGTCCGATCAAGGGTCTCCCTGATCGCGCGCTCGTGGTCCCGGACCCGGATCGGCGGCGGGACGTGCAAGATCTGGAACGCCGGACTCTTCGTCCGCGCCACGGGCGCCTCGCTGACGAACACGACGGTGCCGTCCAGGTGGGCGAGATCGGCCAAGGAGCGCAACGCCCGGAACGGAATGTCGTCGAACTCCTCACGACCATCCGCGATGCCGAGGCCGATCGTGATGACCTGCGCGTCAACGCCGCGGCGATTGAGCTCGCGCACGTGTCCGACCGTGTAGTTCTCGGAACCGCCCGTACCTGCGGGCAGGCGCTGACCCGGTGACCAAACGAAGGAGATCAGAAGGGTGCCCTTGGCTTGCTGCAGCGGCCGGAACCGAACGGGTCGGCAACTTGCAGTCGTACCGGCACTGTAGACGCGGGTCCGGGATCGAGCGTCAATCCCGCGACGGCGTCTGCTCACCGAGCAGCCACGCATCGAAGAACGCCGACAGTTCCTCGCCGGTGCGCCGCTCGAAGAACCGGTAGAGCGTCTCGCGGTTGGAGGAGCGGTTCTCCTGCGCTTCCGGCCAGGCCCGGATCACCTCGAAGAACGCTTCGTCGCCGATCTGCTGGCGCAGCTCGTGCCACATCAGCGCCGGGCTGTAGTAGATGTTGCCGCTGCCCCACTTGTCGAGGTCGTAGTCGGCCGGCGGACCGGCGAACTCGCGCTCGCTGTCCTCGAACTCGGCCCACCGGTCCATCTGCTCATCGACGCTGATGCCGGCCTGCTCGGCCTGCCACATCCCCTGGAGGTACATCGCCATGCCCTCGTTCATCCAGACATCGCGCCAGTCGTCCGGGGTGACGGTGTCGCCGTACCACTGGTGCGCGAGCTCGTGGACGACCACCTCGGGGGACAACGTGTAGTCGGTGTTGCCGAGCGTCACCATCGTCTGGGTCTCCATCCCGCTCGCGGAGTCGACGACGAGGATCCCGAAGGTGTCGAACGGGTAGGGGCCGAGGTACTGCTCGAGCCACTCCATCGACTTCGGAGCGGTCCTCGGCCCCGCCAGCGTCTCCGGGCTCGAGCGCGGTGTGAACAGGCGGATCGGCACCTCGCCAGGGCCGGTCAGATCGGTCTGCTGGTAGTCGCCGAAGGCGACCGTCGTGAGGTACGACGCCGCGGGCTCGGCCAGGTGCCAGGTCGTCGTGGTGATCCCGTCCGCCTCCGCGGTCGAGGTGAGGTCGCCGTTGGCGACGCCCATCCAGGGCGCCGGCACGGACAGGGTGAAGTCGTAGAGCGCCTTGTCGGAGGGATGGTCGTTGACGGCGAACCAGGAGTACGCGCCCCAGGGCTCCTGCATCGTCCACACCTGGTGCTCGTCGTCGATCGTGAAGCCGGTCTGGCTGAAGTCCGACCGCTGCACGGGTACGTCGACCGGCTCGGGCGTGCCGGAGTACTCGATGGCCATCTCGTACCGCTGGTCTGCCACGACCGGCGCCGCCACGACCAGGTCCTTGCCCAGTTGCCGGAACTCCACCTCGGCGCCGTCGACGGTGATGCCGTCGATCTCGAGCACCTCGCTGAAGTCGAGCTGGAAGTCGTCGTCGGTCTCGGTCGCGCGGAACGTGAGCGTCTCGGCGGCCTGCAGTGTGTCGGTGTCCGGTGCCCAGGCCAGGGCGAGGTGGTAGTGCAGCGCGTCCACACCCGGGTCGCCGACCTCGGGGTAGAGCGAGTCCTCCCGCGGCTCGCTCTCCGCGATCGCGAGGTCCTCAGCAGCCGGCGGGTCGGTGGGCGAGGGGTCGACCGGCGTTGCGGTGCCCGTGGGCTCGTCCGTCGGCGCGCTGAACCCACCGCTGCGAATCGGCTCGTCGTCGGAGCACCCGGCCAGCAACAGCGCGCCGGCGGCCGCGGCGGCGAGGAGTCGCTTCATGAGGAGCCTCTCAGCAGGGGACGGACCAGCTTGCGTCCGTGGTGGATCTGGGCCTTGACCGTCCCGAGCGGCGCGCCGACCTGTTCGGCGATCTCGTCGTAAGCCATGCCGTAGACGTCGCGGAGCAGCAGCGGCTCGACGTACTGCGGATGGTCACGCTCCAGTGTCTCCATCGCCTCCAAAAGGTCCAGGCGGGTGCCGGCGATGACGCTGGTGGTGCGCGGATCGGGGTTGTTGGTCTCTACGACGTCGCTGGCCACCGCCTGGTTCCGCATCCGGCGGTACGTCGACCGGGCGGAGTTCACCGCAATCACGTGGGTCCAGGTGGTGAACCGTCCCCGGCCGCCCCACGTCCCGATCTTGGTGGCGATCTTGATCAGGGCCTCCTGGCAGGCGTCCTCCGCGTCCGGCGTGTAGGGGAGCACCCCGCGGCAGACGTTGAGCGTGCGGCCGCGGATCGCGCCGAGCAGCTGTTCGAGCGCGTCCCGGTCGCCGTCCTGGGCGCGCCGGGCCAGCTCGTCGATGTCGTCCGGCGTCGAACCGACCGTTCCCTCGCTCATACCCCCGATCCTTTCCCATCGAGCTCACGGATAATGCACGGGTGTCCACCGCGCTCCCTGACCGTTTCGGCCGCTATGCGGTCAGACGTCGGATCGGCGCCGGAGGTTTCGCCACGGTGTGGCTGGCCTACGACGAACAGCTCGACTCGCCGGTCGCGGTGAAGGTGCTGGCCGACAACTGGACCGAGGACCACCACATCCGGACCCGTTTCGTCGAGGAGGGCCGCTACCTGCGTCGGGTCGACTCCCCGCACGTGGTCACGGTCTACGACGCCGGCGAGCTCGACGACGGCCGGCCCTACCTGGTGATGACGCACGCCGACCAGGGCAGTCTCGCCGACCGGCTGGAGACCGGCGGACTCGCCGTGGCCGAGGCGGCCGAGGTGGTCCGTCAGGTCGGAGCCGGCCTGCAGGCACTGCACGACCGCGGCATCCTGCACCGCGACGTGAAGCCGGCGAACGTGCTGTTCCGCAGCCTGCCCGAGGGCGCCGGCGCCCAGGGCGTGCGCGCGATGCTCGGCGACCTCGGCCTCGGCAAGGCGCTCGACATCTCCTCGCGGCTGACCATGATCGCCGGAAGCCCGTCGTTCGTCGCGCCCGAGCAGGCCCAGGGGGAGACGCCCGGGCCGGCGGCCGACCAGTACTCCCTGGCGGTCATCACCCACCTGCTGCTGAGCGGCCGACTGCCCTGGCGGCATGCCGACCTGGTCGCCGCGGCCACCCCGCTCCCGCCGCCGCCGATCTCCGATGGCGACCGGCAGTTCCCCGACGAGGTCGAGAGCGCGGTGCGGCGGGCGCTCTCGCCGGTGCCGGCCGATCGCTGGCCCAGCGTGACGGCGTACGTCGACGCGCTCACCGCGGCCCTCGGGGAGGCCGCCGCACCGTCCGGGCGCGGGCTCCCGCAGTGGCAGGCCGTCGATCCCGAGCTCACCCAGGCCGGCGGCCGACCCTCGGCCCAGCCGGAGAGCGAGACGCTGCCCCCTCCGCAGCCGCCGAAGCGGCGCCGGCGCTGGGTGCGGGTCGGTGTGGGGGTGCTGGCGCTCGCGGTGGGCGGCGCGGCCGGCTTCGTGTTGGGGCCCGTCGGCCGCGGCGGCGACGCCACCGTGCTCGACGAGACCGGCTCGCTTCAGGTCACGGTGCCCAGCGACTGGGAGAACGCCGTGGGCGAGGAGCAGTGGTCCCCGCCGATGGAAGGCGCAGGCGACTACCCGGCGCTGTCGGTGGGCACCTCGCCGGCCTGGACCGATCCCGAGAACGACGGCGAGGGCGTGTTCCTGGGGCTGTTCCCGGGGGACCACCTGCCGAGCGAGCTACCGCAGCACCCCGAGTGCGAGGACGCGGCCGAGCCGATCACGGAGTCGGGCGAGAACCCGTCGGTGACCGTGCTGCACAGCGGCTGCCCGGGCGGAGTGACCGTGGAGCGGGTCAGCCAGGTGGCGGCCAACCGGCTGCTGTGGGTGCAGGTGCGCAGTCTCGACCGGGCGACCGCCAATCGGGTGCTCGACTCCGTGGACACCCACGGGCTCTAGCGGGTGGTGCCGGCGGTGACTCGGGCCAACAGGTCGTTGAGGCCCTCGCGGTCCACTACTCGGCCGATCACGGCGATCGTGACGAACGCAGCATCGGATCCATCCAGCGACAGGAAGCGTTCGATGGCGAGCCGCCGATGCTCGTCGTAGACGTACGTCGCCGTGAACGTGTCGTCGCCGCCGTTCTCGAGGTCCCATTCGGTCACCACCGACTCCAGGGCGGCGCGCCGCTGCTCCAGCGCCTGCTCGATGGTCAAGCGCAGGCCGCTGATGATCTTGACCCGGAGCAGGTAGGTGTTGAGCGGCGCTTCCGGCGGAGCCCACTTCGACTCCACCAGGTCGGTGTCGATGCGCGTCCAGCCCTTCGGCACCGGCACCGTGACCCCGAACGAGTCCGAGCCCACCCGCACCCGCTGCAGGGGTAGGGAGCGGCGCAGCTCGGGATAGTCCGGGTCCGGCTCGATCACCACCGGAGGGTCCGTGGGGAACGACGGCGACACCGCGACCACGGGGGCCGCGTCGATGGCCTTCGGCTCGTCCTCGAGCGCGCCGACGAGTGCGTAGCCACCGGCCCCGCCCAGCACGGCGATGAGCAGCGCCCAGCCGAGTCCGCGTGCCGTCACGGCGCCCACCGTAGCCGCCGGTAGGCGTGTGACACTTGCTGTGTCAGAGTGTCCGCAGGTGTCATAGCCACTCTCCATCGCCGAGTTTCGGGAGCCCCGCAGTGAACGACGTTCTCCTCGACAAGCACCGCCAGCGCCTCGACGGTGCGGTGGCCGCGATCGCATCCCGCGGCCACTACTCCGCCTTCGACGAGTCACCCTCGCCGCGGGTCTACGGCGAGGACGCGGCCGCCGAGGGCAAGGCGGCCTTCGAGGCGTGGCTCGGCCAGCCGTTCCCGCTGGACACCCCCGGCGCCGAGGGGACGGTGGCGAGCGAGCGGTCGCCGTACGGACTCGACCTCGGCGTCTCCTACCCGCGGGTGGCCGACGTGGCCGCCCTGCTGAGCGCGGCGACCGCCGGGATGCGCGGGTGGCGGGACGCCGGACCGGATGGTCGCACCGGTGTCTGCCTGGAGATCCTGGACCGGCTGCACGGGCGGATCTTCGAGCTTGCCAACGCGGTGCAGCACACCAGCGGGCAGGCGTTCGTGATGGCGTTCCAGGCCGGTGGCGCCCACGCGCTCGACCGGGCCCTGGAAGCGGTCGCGTATGCGTGGACCGAGATGACCCGCACGCCGGCCTCGGCGGTCTGGGAGAAGCCCGGGCGGGGCGAGCCGCTGCGGATGGAGAAGACCTTCACGGTGATGCCGCGCGGCGTGGCGCTCGTGGTCGGCTGCAACACCTTCCCGACCTGGAACGCCTGGCCGGGGTTGTTCGCGTCGTTGGTGACCGGCAACCCGGTCGTGGTGAAGCCGCACCCCGGCGCGGTGCTGCCGCTCGCCCTCACGGTGCAGGTGTGTCAGGAGGTGCTCGCCGACAACGGCTTCGACCCGCAGCTGGTCACCCTGGCGGCCGAGGAGCCGGACGACCGGCTCGCCGCGACCCTGGCGGTGCGGCCCGAGATCCGGCTGATCGACTACACCGGCGGCAACGCGTTCGGAGAGTGGCTCGAGGACCACGCCCGGCAGGCGGTGGTGTTCACCGAGAAGGCCGGCGTCAACACCGTCGTCATCGACTCGACCGACGACTTCGCGGCGATGTGCCAGAACCTCGCCTTCTCGTTCTCGCTGTACGCCGGCCAGATGTGCACGGCTCCGCAGAACGTCTACCTCCCGGCCGAGGGCATCGCCACCGACGAGGGCGCCAAGACACCGACGGAGGTCGCGGCGGGCATCGGCGCGGCGCTCGACCGACTGCTCGGTGACGACGCCCGGGCGGTGGAGCTGCTCGGCGGCGTCGTCAACGCCGGGGTGGTCGAGCGGCTCGAGGCGGCGCCCGCACGCGGCGAGGTGCTGGTGCCGTCCCGCGCGGTCACTCACCCGGCGTACCCAGACGCGACCGTACGCACGCCCACCGTGCTGGGCCTGACTGCCGACGACGCCGCGGTCTACGAAGCGGAGTGCTTCGGGCCGGTCGCCTACCTCATCTCCACCGCCGGCACCGACGAGTCGGTCCAGTTGTTCCAGGACACCGTGACCCGCAAGGGCGCGATGACCGCGGCGGTCTACTCGACCTCGGAGCAGGTCGTGGCGCAGACGCGTGAGGCCGCCCTCCAGGCGGGCGTGGCGCTCTCGGAGAACCTCCTGGGTGGGGTCTTCGTCAACCAGACCGCGGCGTACTCCGACTTCCACGGCACCGGCGCCAACCCGGCCGCCAACGCGTCGTACACCGACGCGGCGTTCGTGGCGCCGCGGTTCCGGGTGATCCAGTCCCGGCGCCACATCTGAGCAGCCCGGGGCGACCTGGTCGCCGACCCTGTCGTTAGCGTGGCCGGGTGACTGAACTGCTGGTTCGGGACGCGCGACTCGTCCGCGTGCTCGAGGGAGACGCGGCTCCCGACGACCCCGTCGACGTGCTCGTGCGCGACGGCCGGGTCGTCGACGTCGGCCCCGCGCTCGCCCGGCCGGCCGGCGTCGAGGAGCTCGCGGCGGCCGGGCGATGGTTGATCCCGGGGCTGTGGGACCAGCACGTGCATCTCGGGCAGTGGACGTTGGCCTCGCAGCGGGTCGACGCCAGCGGGGTCTCCGCGCCGGAGGAGGCGATCGCGCTGGCGGCCGAACGGGTCGCCGCCGAACCGGGCCGTCCCGTGATCGCCTGGGGGCACCGGCCCGGTGCCTGGGCGCGAGAGTGTTCGGTGGCCGAGCTCGACGAGGTCTCCGGGATCACCCCGGTGGTGCTGATCGCCGGCGACGGGCACCACGCCTGGTTGAACAGCGCGGCGCTGGCCGCACTCGGCCTGGGCGCCCGGGAGGACGTCGTACGGGAGAACGAATGGTTCGCCGCCTATGAGCTCCTGGGCCACCTCGTCGGCGACGACGGCACCTCGCCCGCCGCCCACCGCGCAACGCTCGACGCGGCCGTGGCCAAGGGCGTGGTCGGCATCGTCGACTTCGAGTTCACCGGTGGCGTGGACGACTGGGTCGAGCGCTGGACCGCGGGGTGCGACCGGCTGCGGGTTCGGGTGGCGACGTACGCCGACCGGCTGGAGGACGTGATCGAGGCGCGGTTGCGCACCGGCGACCCGCTGCTCGAGACCGATGACCGGATCACCATGGGTCCGCTGAAGATCATCAGTGACGGGTCGCTCAACACCCGCTCGGCCTGGTGCTGTGAGCCGTACGCCGACGGGGCGCTGCTCGGCCAGCCGTCGGGGGCCGCCAACTTGTCGGAGGTCGAGCTCACCGCCCTGTTGGCCCGGGCGCACATGTCCGGCCTCGAGGTCGCCACCCATGCGATCGGCGACGCCGCGGTGTCGGCCGCCCTGGACGCCTACACCGCCACCGGCGCGCGCGGGTCGATCGAGCACGCCCAGCTGATCAACCGTGCCGACGTACGCCGGCTGGCCGAGCTCGACCTGCGCGCCAGCGTGCAGCCCGGACACCTGCTCGACGACCGCGACCTGACCGAGCTGATCTGGCCCGGGCGGAGCGACCGTTCGTTCGCGTTCCGGTGGATGCTCGATGAGGGGATCCGGCTCTGCTTCGGGTCGGACGCTCCGGTCTCGCCGCTGGACCCGTGGTTGGCGATGGCCGCCGCGGTACACCGCAGCGCCGATGCCCGACCGGCGTGGCATCCGGAACAGCGAATGACCGCCCGCGAGGCGCTCGCCGCATCCGTGGACGGACAGCCGACCGTCGGCATCGGCTCGACGGCCGACCTCGTGCTCCTCGATCGCGACCCGCTGGCCGAGGCCGGTGACCCGGCCGCCACGGCGGCCGCGCTGCGCGACCTGCCGGTCGCCCTGACGATGGTCGACGGGCGAGTGGTGCACGCCGACCTGTAGTCCCGATGGAGGAGCGGCTACAGCTCCAGCTTCGCGAGGATCAGGTCGGCGACGGCCCGCTGCTCGGCGGGGTACGGGTGCAGATGCATGGCGCGCTGGGCGCCGTGGACCCCGGCGATCCACGGGTCGTCGGAGCAGATGTCGTGCCCCTCGCTGGCAGTGAACAGGTCGACGTACTCGGCGCCCGCGCCCACACCGGCATCGCGGATCCCCTCGGCCAGGCGCCGGTTGATCTCGAGGGCGTAGGCGTAGTCGGCGGCGGCGAGCGGCAGCCGGTAGGGGCAGGTGCCGGAGTCGGGGAGCAGCTTGGGGTAGCCGATCAGCATGATCCGGGCGCTCGGCGCGCGCTCGCGGATCTCCTCGATGACCTCGATCACCCGGGGCTGGATCCGTTCGATCGTCCGCTCCAACCGGTCCCGCTTGCCGCGCTTGTTGAACTCGCGGCAGGGCGCTCCTTCGGGATCGGTCTTCCCGATGTCGAGGCACTCGTACATCATCGAGTTGAACAGCCGGAAGTCGTTGGCGCCGATGCTGACGGTCACCAGGTCGGTGTCGCTGGTCACGGCTTCAACCTGGGGTGGGCGGATGAGCTCGCTCCGGTCGAAGCCCTGGGTGCCGGTCACGCTGATCGTGGACGCGCCCGAGCAGCTGACGTCGACGAGCTTGGTGTTGTCGAGCTGCGCGACGACCAGCCGCGGGTAGTTGCGCTTGGACCGCATGCAGGCCTGCGCCCGCTCGGGCCTCGGCCGAAGCGGAGCCGCGGTGTAGGAGTCGCCGAGCGCGACGTACCGGTCGGGCGGGACCTCGACCTGTTTGGCGACCTCGCTGACGTCGTCACCTGGCGCGGAGTGGCCCTGCTCGGGGGTGCACCCCGCGAGCACGAGCACCAGGCCGGCCACGGCGGCCGGCACGGCTGCCGCCCGGACGGCACGACGGCTCGGCAGCTGGCGCATGAGCAAACGGTACGGGAGCACGGCCGTCCTCAGAGCATTTCTTCGATCAGGTCGGCGACCGCGCGTTGGTGTGCCGGCATCGGATGGAAGTTGAAGGCCCCCTGCGGGCCGTCGGTGACGTCGTTGACCCAGGGCTGGTCCGAGCAGATGTCGTGCCCATCGCTGCGCGTGTAGACGTCGACGTACTCCGCCCCGGCATCCTTGGCGGCGGCCGCCTGGGCCTCGACGAGCAGCCCGAGCATCTCCCGGACGTAGTCGACATCGCCGGAGGCGACCGGGATCCGTTTCGGGCAGGTGCCGTCGTCCGGCAGCAGCCGCGGGTACCCGACGAAGATGACCCTGGCCTTCGGGGCCCGGCTGGCGGCCTCCTCGAGGACCGCGGCCAGATTGGCGCGGATCGCCCCCATCCGCTTCTCGATCCGGCCCGCGTTGGCGGTCCGGCACGGGTGGTCGGCTCGGTCGGGCTGCGCCGCGAGCTGGACGCAGCGGTAGAGGAAGCCCCAGTAGACGTCGAAGTCGTTGCCGCCGAGGCTCACGGTGACCAGGTCGGTGCCCTCGTCCAGGGCCTCGAACTGCGGTCGCTGCACCGACCCGCGGAACGCCTGCGAACCCAGCATGTCTGCCGTGGACGCGCCGCCGCAGCTCACGTCGACCAGCCGCATTCCGGGGTTGGCCTCGGCGATCAGGTGCGGGTAGTTCTGGGTCGACCGCTTGCACTCGCCCTCGGCCTGCGGCAGTCCGGTGGCGGTGAAGGAGTCGCCGAGGGCGACGTACTCGAAGGAGTCGTCCTGCGCATCGGCACCGAAGCTGCCGCACCCGGTCAGCAGGCTCGTGCCCACGGCCAGGATCGCGCCCAGGCAAATGAGGCGAGGACCGTGGCGTCGGGATCGCGAGTTCTCCCCGTGCACGCGCGCTCCTTCACTTACATTGTGCCGTCAGTTCCACCTGCATCACTCGGGAGAGGCTCGTGCCTTTTCGTCCCCGCGCCGCGACGGTGGTCCTCGTCGGCGCCCTGGCCATCATTCTAGGTGTCGCAGCCACTCCGTCAGCCGGTTTGACCATGAAGCCCGCGCAGCCGGGCGGCCCCGGCGGCGACGATGTCACCCGGCTGCTCGACGTCCCCTTCGCGGACCCCGGGTACTTCGTCGAAGGTCGGTCCCGCTACATCTACGCCACCGGCTTCGACACCACAGGGGGCTTCACCGCGTTCCGGGTCGCCCGCCACGACGAACGCTCCGGGAGGTACGGCACGCCGCGCCCGTCCATGGTCACCCGGCCGCGCTGGGTGGGCCCCCGCGGCGGGGCGCACGCGCGGGGCCGGGTGCACATGTGGGGACCGCACGTGTGGAAGCGGTCGGTCCCCGGCCCCCGGGACTACGTCATGTACTTCAGCGCCTCGCGTCGCGGCCACGCCGACTGCCTCGGCATGGCGGTGGCCTCCTCACCGATGGGACCGTTCGAGCCGAAGCCCTATCCGTTGCGCTGCGGCCCGAAGGGTTCGACGCTCATCGACCCGGCCCATTTCGTCGGCCGCGACGGTCGCCACTTCGTGCTGTTCAAGCGCAAGCGCTTCCACCCGAGGACCGCCGGAATCTGGGCACTCGCGGTCAAGCCCAACGGAACCTTGCGGCCCCACGCCCGCTCGTTCCGCCTGGTCGACGGCCGCGGACAGGGGATCGAGGCGCCGTCGGTGCTGCGTCGCGGCGGCCGCACCTATCTGTTCGCGGCTCGGCACGCCTTCGACAGTTGCGCCTACAGCACCGTCGTCTTCGTGAGCCGCGGGATGGACCATCCGTTCCGGCAACTGGGCACCTTGCCGCTTCGGCGCCCCGGCGGGCGCCGGTTCTGCGGGCCGGGCGGCGCCGAGGTGCGCCCCGTGAACGGCGTCTTCCGGATGGTCTTCCACGCCTTCGACGCGAACCCGAGGGCGATCCGCCGGGCGCCTCGGTTCGTCTGGGGGGTGCCGCTGCGCTGGACCCGGGCCGGCCGGCCCTACGCCGCGCCGGTGCGGCGGCCGTCGTCCCGGTTCATCCCCGCGCCCAGGGCCACCGTCACGAGCAGGACGAACTCGGGGTCGTCGAGCCGCTCGCCGTACAAGTCTCTCAACTGGCTCATCCGGTAGCGCACCGTCTGGGGATGCACGAACAACGACTCCGCGACCGCTTCGCGCTTGCCGTGGTGGAGGAGCCAGGCGCGCAGGGTGTCGGCGAGCTTGTCGGCGGTACCCGGGCGCACGCCGGCGAGCGGTGCCAACGCCTGCTCGCGCAGATCGGCCAGCGCCTCCGGGTCGGCGGTGAGCACGAGCTCGGTGAGCCGGGCCTCGGTGTCGTGGCCGATCCCGAGGGTCCGCGCGCGCAGCGCCCGGGCGTACGACGATGCGGCGTCCAGCCACGGTCGAGGCGGGCCCGCGATGGCGTCCCGATCCTTGATCGCCCGCAACAGTGCGGCCCGGCGCCGGCCGTGGGCGTCAGGGACGAGCAGCAGGGCGGCATCGTCGAGGTCGGGTGCCTCGGCGGCCTGCAGGGTGCGGGACGAGAGCGCGCTGAGCACCGGGCGGACCTGCGACTCGGGCACGATCACCGCGGTGAGCGTGGTCGGCGCCTTCCACTCGGCGCGCTCGGCCGCCTTGAGCACGGTCTCGGGCGGGGCTCCGGTGAGCAGGTGGTGGGCGATCCGCTCCTTGAGTCGCTGCAGGACCCGGCCCGACGTGGCCAGCTCGTCGGTGTGGCCGGCGACGCTGGCCGCGGACAGCTCATCGATGTAGGCGAAGACCAGCTCCGCGAACGACACCAGGGTCTCGGCGTCCAGTCCGTTGTGGACCGCGGTGGTCGACATCTCGTGCCACGAGACGCGGGCACCGATCCGGTACGCCGACAGCAGCGCGTCGGTGGACCGGCCGCTGCGCGCCTCGCCGCGGCCGAGCTGGTAGGCGCCCTCCACGGCCGGAGCCGCCGGAGTGCGCGGATCCGAGCCGCGGCGTCCGGCGGCGAGGGACAGGAACCCGCCCAGCGCGAGCTGCACGGCGTTGCGGATGGTCTCGCCCATCGGGCCGCTGAACGCGTCCTCGTAGCTGGGCACGTCGTCGATGATCGCGGTGACCACCCGCTCCGCGACCGCGGGCAGCCGCAGCCGGATCTCGGCCACCGCTTCGTCGGGCAGCAGCAGCCCGTGCGCTGCGGTGCGGCGGGCAATCCGGCTCACTTTTTGTCTCCTACGAACAATAACCAGCCATGAATTCACATGCTCTGCATAGGACTTTAGCCTGTTCGGCCAGCAGAATGGAGCCATGAGCTCGCTTGCCGTCGGCCGCACCGAACCGGGGACCCCGCCCCGGCCACGATTGCGCGACCGCGTACGCCGGTTCGCCGAAGCAGCGGTGACACCGCTGGAGATCTCCGACGTCCTCGACGTGTTCCACCCGCTGCGGGCCGGCGCCCAGCTGCGGGGCAAGATCGTCGCGGTCGTCCCCGAGACCGCCGAGTCGGCCACGATCGTGATCAAGCCCGGCCGCGACTGGGCGGGGCACGTCCCCGGCCAGTACGTCCGGGTCGGCGTCGATGTCGACGGCGTCCGGTTGTGGCGCACCTACTCGCTGACCCACGGGCCGCGCCCGGATCGCTGCATCAGCCTCACCGTGAAGGCGATCCCCGGTGGCGTCGTCTCGCACCACCTCGTGCACCGCGCCCGGCCCGGCCAGATGCTGCAGCTCGAGCAGGCCGAGGGCGAGTTCGTGCTGCCCCAGCCGCTGCCCGAGAAGCTGCTGCTGGTCACCGCGGGTTCCGGCATCACCCCGGTGATCGGGATGCTGCGCAACCTGTTCTCCCGCGGAACCCCGGCCGGCACCGACATCGTGCTCGTGCACGTGAACCCGTCGGAGTCCGCGGCCATCTTCCGCGACGAGCTTCGAGTCCTGGGCGAGGCCGGGCACATCCAGCTGATCGAGCGGTACGACGACCGCGACGGCCTGCTCGAGGTCGCCCAGCTCGACGAGCTGGTTCCGGATCTGGCCGAGCGGCTGAGCTACGCATGCGGCCCGGCCGGCCTGCTCGACGCGCTCGAGGAGCACCACGCCGCCCGCGGGCTCGCGCTCGCCACCGAGCGGTTCCGCGCGACCGTCGTGGTCGCCTCTGGCGAGGGCGGCACGCTCACCTTCGCCTCCGGCGCGGTCGTCGATGCCGACGGCGCGACGCCGATCCTCGATGCCGCCGAGGGCGCGGGCGTGCTGATGCCCAGCGGGTGCCGGATGGGCATCTGCATGGGCTGCGTGCTGCCGCTCAAGGAAGGCGCCGTGCGCGACCTCCGCAACGGCGAGATCACCGTGGCCGTCCCCGGCGAGACCGACCCGGGCGGCGTCCGGATCCAGACCTGCATCAACGCCGCTGCCGGCGCCTGCACCATCGACCACTGACTTTCGACCCCTGACTTTCGACCCCCTGAGGGAGCTATGACCGCCATCACCAAGAAGCCCGAGAATCCGATCGCCCACCTGACGCCGGAGGACATCGAGCAGATCGGCTACGAGCTCGACGCGATCCGCCAGGACGTCCTCGACGCGCGCGGTGCGGCCGACGCGGCCTACATCCGCAAGGTCATCACCGTGCAGCGCCGGCTCGAGCTGGGCAGCCGCGCGGTGCTGCTGGCCTCGGTGTTCCCGCCGGCCTGGGTGGTCGGCACGGCCGGGCTCAGCGTCGCCAAGATCCTGGAGAACATGGAGATCGGCCACAACATCCTGCACGGCCAGTGGGACTGGATGCGCGACCCGAAGATCCACTCCACGACCTGGGAGTGGGACATGGCCACCCCGGCGGAGCAGTGGCAGCACTCGCACAACCAGATCCACCACACGTACACGAACATCGTCGGCAAGGACAACGACCTCGGCTACGGCATCATGCGCGTCGACGAGGACCAGCGCTGGCACCCCATGTATCTCGGCCAGCCGCTGTGGAACTTCATCAACGCCTGCTTCTTCGAGTACGGCATCGCTGCCTACGACCTCGAGCTCGGCGCCAACATCAAGCGCAAGAAGACCAAGGACCCC
Source organism: uncultured Actinomycetota bacterium (assembly GCA_963827185.1). GTDB lineage: Bacteria > Actinomycetota > Actinomycetes > Propionibacteriales > Nocardioidaceae > Nocardioides. Next base: position 84,260 of record CAWGZQ010000006.1, on the reverse strand, counting down.
GAGTTCCAGAAGCGGGTCAAGGGTGTTCTGGCCAAGATCCGCAAGCAGGCCACCAAGGACTACGTCGTCCACCCGCTGCTGTCGCTGCCGACCGGGTCGTTCCTGCCCACCCTGGCCGCGAACTTCACCGCCAACGTGGTGCGCAACCTGTGGTCGCACTCGGTGATCATGTGCGGCCACTTCCCCGAGGGCGTCGAGACCTACGAGCGGAAGGCGATCCCGGACAACGAGACCCGGGGTGAGTGGTACCTCCGGCAGATGCTCGGCTCGGCCAACTTCTCCGGCTCGACGTCGCTGCACATCCTGAGCGGCAACCTGAGCCACCAGATCGAGCACCACCTGTTCCCCGACCTGCCGTCCAACCGGTACGCCGAGGTGGCGCCGAAGGTCCGGGCCCTGTTCGAGAAGTACGACCTCAACTACCACATCGCGCCGTTCCCGAACCAGGTCTACTCGGCCTGGCACAAGGTGGTGCGACTGTCGCTGCCCAACGGCTGGCTCGAGACCACCAACGCCAAGAACTTCCCGCAGCAGCTCAAGCTGCTCTACGGGATGGCCACCGGTGGGCCCAAGGTCCGCCGGGCCGCGCAGGCCAGGCTGCAGCAGCAGGCGCGCAAGGCCGCGGCGTAGTCCCCAGGGCGGGCCAGCAGCGCGCGTCAGCGATGGCTGAGCACGTTCACCACGTGTCCAGCGCTCGTGCGGAGGAAGAAGCGGCGGACGCCCCATTCCTCGTCGCTCAGGGGATGCACGATCTCGGCACCGCTGTCCTGCGCCCGCTGGTAGGCGGCGTCGACATCGGGGACCTCGACCGACATCTCGGGGTTGCACGGCGCCGACTGGTCGGTGTCCATCACGCTGAACTGGGCGCCGGTGCCGGTCCCCAAGGTGGCCACCCAACCGAGGTTCATCAGGACGTCGAGACCGAGCAGCCGGGTGTACTCCTCGACCGCGACATCGACATCGGCGACCGTCAGGATGGGCACCGCTCGTAGTAGCTCCATGCGCCCAGGCTACGGACCGCCGAAGGCGCCGTTCAGCGCCTGAGGGCCGCCCTCTTCACCGACACCAGGCGGACCCGAGCGGCCGCGCCGTAATCTGGGCGGGAGCCGCGTCGAGGAGGATCGCCGTGTTGCAAGGAGAGCAGGTCGTGCTTCGGCCGGTTCGCGAGCGCGACCTGGCCGGCTTCTGTGACGCACACACCGAGATCTCCAACCGGGGCGACTACTTCCCGCTGCACGTGCTGCCGGAGCCGACCCTGCGTCGGCGCTTCGTAGAGACCGGCTTCTGGGAGCCGGACGAGGGGACGCTGCTCATCTGGTCACACGACGACGTGATGTTGGGGCACGTCGAGTTCTTTCGTGCGGTGAGCTACTGGGACGCCTACGAGATCTCGTACCAGCTCTACGACAGTTCGTACGCCGGAAGGGGCTACACCAGCGAGGCGGTGCGACTGCTCGTCGACTACCTCTTCGAGTCTAAGAAGATCCATCGACTCCACCTGGTGATCGTGCCCGAGAACGCCGCGAGCCGGCGGATCGCCGACAAGCTCGGCTTTCAGTTGGAGGGAACGGTCCGGGGAGCGTTCTTCAACGGCGGTCGCAACCACGACGTGCTGCTCTACTCCCTGCTGCGCACCGATCCCCGTCCGTGGCGGGACGACGCGGCCTCGGCCGGCTGACTCGCGTAGGCCTCCGCGTCCGTCAGACCAGGCTGCCCAGCCGGGCGGCGAGGGAGTCCTTGACGGCCTCGGTGACGGCGGCCTCGACCTGTTGGTTGAGGTCGTTCTGGTCATCGAAGTTCGCCAGAAGCGCGCGCAGGTCGAGGTCGTCGATGGTGCGGTTGAGGACGTCGTCGGTCTTCAGCGCGGCGTTGACCACGGCATCGGGGAGCAGCCGGATCGCGGCCTTCAGGAAGCTGTTGAGGTCGGCGGAGTCGAGTGCCTCGTCGACCAGCTCCGAGGCCGGCGGCAGCGACCCCTCGTCCTGCATCCGACGGACCGCCGCCAGCAGTCCCTCGTGCAGCGCCTCGATCTGGGCGTCGGTGGGTTGGTCGGACTGCGCGAGCTGCAGGGTCAGCGCTTCGCGGCTGACCTCGAGGCGGCAGGCGGCGCCATCGATGCCGAGCAGCACGAGGCGCTCGGTGAGACCGTCGATGCCATCGGCCTGGGAGACGACATCTCGCGCGACGCACGGGTCGGCCGGGCGGAGCGGCTCGAACGACCCCCCGCCGTTCGCGAGCTGAATCGCGAGCACGCCGCTCACCAGGACCAGCGCGACCGCCGGGAGTCCGACCACCTGGAGGCGCCCGCTCATCGCGTCCGCCGTCTGCGTGGTGCGATCACGGTGAGCAGCGCCAGGAACGCGAGGCCGGCGCCGAGGAGGAACGAGTCGCGGAAGGCTCGGGTGGCCGCGCGCTCCAGCTGGGCGTCGAGGTCGCGCTCGAGTGTGGCGGCGACGGGTCGGGCCTCGGGTTCGAGGTCCAGTGTCGTGAACGCCCGGTGCAGGTCGGGGATCCGCCCTTGCTGCCCGGAGAGCTCGGTGCCGAGCGCCTGAGCGACCGCGATCTTGTCCTGCGGGTCGAGCGGAGCGTCGAGCACCAACGACGTGATCGCCTCCTGCGCGGGGACCTCCGCGTCCCGCAGGTCCGCGGTGAACACCGGGGTCAGGATCGCCAGGCCCACGACCACCCCGACGTGACGGGCGCCGATCGTCCAACCCGCGTGCCGGACTCGGGGCAGTCGCAGCTCCAGCGCCTGGGAGGTGAGCCGGTCGACGGTCATACCCAGCCCGAGACCCACCAGCGCCTGCGGTGCGATCGTCCAGCCGAGGTGGGCCGACGGCAGGATGGCGAGACCGAGCAGTCCGCCGCCGACGAGGAAGCAGCCCACCGCTACCTCGACCTCGGCCGTTGCTCGCAGGCCGCGGGCGAGGGGACGTGCAGCCAGCGCCGCGACCGCCACGACCGAGACCGTCAGCGCGGCGGTCGATGGGGAGTGCCGCCAGCCGTTGACCAGGAGCAGCACGAGCAGGAACAGGGCAGCGGTGAGGGCGGCGGACAGCAGGGCGAGCGTCAGGTGGGGACGTACGTCGGGACGGTGCCGGTCCGGCGAGCGCTCCGGAGCCGCTCGAACCGCGAGCGCGGCGGGCACCGCGAGCACCGCGAACGGCACCTGCACCACGAAGATCGCCTGCCAGGAGATCGCCTCCGTCAGCAGCCCGCCGGCCACCGGTCCGGTGGCCGTGCCGACCACGCCGGCGGTGATCCAGGCGGCGACGCCGCGACGCTCCCCGCGCTCCTCGACCAGCAGCTCCAGGCACCCCACCAGCGCGAAGGCCCCGCCGACGGCCTGCAGGCACCGGGCCGCGATCAGCACCTCGATCGACCCGGCCAACGCACACCACGCCGAGGCGCCGGCGAACACCGCGATGCCGACCGCCGTGAGGATCCGAGGTTGCGCCCGGGTGAACGTCAACGCGGCGGGCACCGCGCCCAGCCCCAGCACGAGGTTGAACGCGATCAGCACCCAGGCAACCTGCCCGACCGTGGCATCCAGATGGCCGAGGATGTCGGGAAGCGCCAGCGTCACGATCGCCGAGTCCGCGAGCACCAGAGCCACGGTCACTGCGAGCAGCGGAGCCACGGCACGACGCACGGCGACATCCTCGCAGCCCGGGTCCCGGACCGGTGCGCAAGTACGCAGGCCCGACGATGGCGCGCGGCCGTATCCTCACGCCGTGCGCGTGTGCGTGCTGGGCGCCACCGAGGTGTGGCGTGGAGACCAGCAGGTCGACCTGGGAACCCGCAAGCGGCGGGCGCTGGTCGCTGCGCTCGCGCTGTCCGAGGGGCGTCCGGTCTCCGTCGATGCGATCGTCGACCTGCTCTGGTCGGGGTCGCCACCGGACGCGGTGGCCAACACGCTGCAGGCCTACGTCTCCGGGCTCCGTCGGGCGCTCGAGCCGGAGCGGGCTCCTCGGTCCCCCGCCACGGTCCTGGTGACCGTTGCCCCGGGTTACGCCCTGCGGGTACCCGGGGATGGGCTCGATACCGTCCTTTTCGACCGGGTGGTGCGCGGCGTTCATCACCGCCTCGGAACCCACGCGACCTGGTGGGAGCCCCCGCCGCTGGGTGACGTCGAGATCGCGCAAGGCATCGCCGAGCTCGATGCCGCGCTGGCGCTGTGGCGCGGGACGCCGTACGTCGACCTCGACGACGGCGACGCGGTGGCGGCCGAGCGGGCCCGGCTCGAGGAGCTGCGCAGCGTGGCACTGGAGGATCGGGCCGTGCTTCGGCTCGCCAGGGGTGACCACGGCACGGTCGCCGCGGAGTTGGAGTCGCTGACGGCGACCTACCCGCTGCGCGAGCGGCTCTGGGGACTGCGGGCCGTCGCGTTGGCCCGCGCCGGCCGACAGGCGGACGCGCTGGAGGCCCTGCGGGAGGTGCGGGAGGTTCTCGACCTAGAGCTGGGGCTCGAGCCGAGCGCACAGCTGCGCGACCTGCAGACTGCGGTGCTCCGCCAGGATCCGAACGTCGTCTCCCGCGCCGCGGCGTCGCCGGTAGCCGCGCCGCGCCGCCAGATCGTCCCGGGCCTGCCGGACTGGCCGCTCGTGGGTCGCGCCGAGCCTCTCGCGGTCCTGACCGATTCGCTCGCGGCCGCCGCCGGCGGCACCCCGCGCTTCGCTGCCCTGACCGGAGACCCCGGCATCGGCAAGTCCCGGCTGTGCGCCGAGCTCGTGCATCGGGCCATCGCCCAAGGTGCCCAGGTCGTGGTGGGCCGCTGCTCGCAGGACGACGGCGCTCCACCGCTGTGGCCGTGGCGGCAGGTCCTCCGCAACCTCGGTGTCGAGCTCGAGGTACCGCAGGCCGACGACGAGGGCGCCGAGTTCCGCACCTGGGAGGCGATCGCGGCCCGGGTGCAAGAAGCGGCACGGGACGACACCGTCGTCGTGGTACTCGACGACCTGCACTGGGCCGACCGGTCCAGCCTGCGGGTGTTGCGGCTGCTCGCCGAGACCGCGACGACCGAGCAGCTGCTCGTGGTGGGCACCTGGCGGACCCACCCCGAGCCTGCTGGCGCGCTCGCCGACGTCGCGGAGGCCTTGGCACGCCGGCACGCCGCCCGGCTGGAGCTGCGCGGGCTCACTCCGGCGGAGGCGGCCGAGGTGGTCGAGGCGGTCGCGGAGGTGGCTCCGACCGGCGAGCAGGCCGACCAGCTCGCCGAGCGAACGGATGGCAACCCGTTCTTCCTCGTGGAGTACGCCCGGCTCGCCCAGGAGCGCGGTGACCTGGGGACCTTGATGGCCGAGCCCGACCCACCGACAGCGGTATCCGACGTCCTCGCCCGTCGGATCGCCCGGCTGCCGGACGAGTGCAGCGCCCTGTTGCGCTGGGCCGGCGTCATCGGTCGTTCGTTCGAGCTGGCGGTGCTCACCGACGCGGCCGGGGTCAGCGAGGACGACGCGCTCGAGCATCTCGAGGCTGCGTTGGCCGCGGGTCTGGTACGCGAGGAGGGCATCGGCAGCTATCTGTTCGGCCACGCCCTGGTCCGCGACGAGCTGTTCGGCGGTGTCGGTTCCACCCGGCGGGCCCGGATGCATGCCCGGGTGGCCGAGGCCCTCGCCCCCCGGGTCGGGCGTGAGAGCGAGACGGTCCGGCATTGGCTCGCCGCCGGCCCGGCGTACGCCGGCCAGGCTTGGCGGGCGGCCCGGGAGGCGGCGGAGTCGGCCCGGCGGGTGCATGCCTACGGCGAGGTGGCCGAACTGCTCGAAGCGGCGCTGGACTCACTCGTCCAGGACCCGACCGCGACGCCGGCCGACCGCTACGACCTGCTGATGACGCTGGCCGATGCGCATCGGTGGCGGGCGGCTTGGGATCCCCTCCTGATGACCGTGCAGCGGGCGATCGCGGTCGCCGACGAGCTCGGCGACGTGGAGCGACTGGCCAGGGCCGCCTCTGCCATGACGGTCGGCGCGCTGTGGCAGTCGGCGCACTACGGCACCACGCACCACGACGTCATCGTCGCGCTCCGGCGGTCGCTCGCCGAGCTGCCCGACGCCGACGGGGCCACGCGCTGCCGGGTGATGCTCGCCCTGGCCAACGAGCTCTACTACACGACCAGCTTCGAGGAACGCACCGCCCTGGTCGAGCAGGCGGTGGCGATGGCCGACCGGCTCGGCGACGCCGAGCTGCAGGTCGACGCCCGCCAAATCGGTGCGGTGTCGCTGTGGCAACCCGACACCACCGACCTGCGCCACCACCTGGCCCGCGAGGCGATGGAGCAGGCGCAGCGGTCCGGCAACGAGCGCGGCTACGCGGCGGCGGCCGCACTGGTGGCGGTCACGCTCGGCGAGCTCGGCCGGATCACCGAGATGCGGGAGACGATCGTCGTCGCACGCGAGGCCGCGGAACGTCTGCAGTTCCCCTACGGGCTGCTGGTGCTCGACACCCTGGAGATCGCCTGGTTGGCCATGGCCGGCCAGGACGAGGAGGCGGAGAGCCGCGTCGAAAGCGTGGGCCGGCTGATCCAGGACATGTCGATGCGGCAGGCCGAGGACGCTTGGGCGGGTGCTCTCATCGTGTTGCGGCTCTGGCAGGGACGAGCCGCGGAGATCGTGCCGATCATGTTCGGGTTCGAGGACGGCCCGATGCCGGTCACGCCCACGCTGCTGACGTTCCTGCTGCGCGCCGGCGACGTGGCGGGTGCCCGCGCCCACGCCGCCACCCATCCGCTCGAGGTCGTGGCACCCGACTGGATGGCGATGCTCAACTGGGGCAGCGCAGCGGAGGCCGCGCTCGGCCTCGGCGACCAGACCGTGGCCGCCGAGGTCTACGCCGTGCTGGCGCCGTACGCGGGCCGCACGATCTGCGCCGGCTCGGGCAACAGCCTCGGCCCGGTCGATGCTGCGCTCGCCCAGGCCGCGGCGGCCGTCGGCGACCTGGACCTCGCAGCCACGCACGCGGACGACGCGTTGCGGCTGATGGAGGAATGGGAGATCCCGCTGGCCGCGCAATGGTTGCGCGACCAGCGGGATCGGTACGGCTTCTAGCCCGCACGACGATCAGGCGGCGTCGCCGAACGCGGCCTTCTGAAGTCGGTCGAACTTGCGCTTGGTCAGCAGCAGCATCACTCGGTGCATCGACCCGCCGGGCTTGGCGAACAACTCGCGCAGGGCCGCGTCGGGCAGTCTGTGCGCGACCCACGGCACCAGCGTGAGGATCTCCTTGAACGAGACGTCGGAGTCGAAGTGTTCCTTGATGATCGCCTCCCACTCCTCAGGTGTGAGCAACGCCTGGATCAGCGCGATCGCCTGGGTCTCCTCGTGCCTCAGGTGCTCGGCGAGCCGCTCCTTGGCCGCGACGAGCCGGATGGCGAGGGCCGCCCGAGCGTCCTCGTCGGCGTGGTCGGCGAGCCGCTCGAGCCCGGTGGCGCAGGCCGCCAGGATCGGGTCGATCTCGGCGTGCTCGGCCTCCATCGCCGCCAGCGTGGCCCGGCCCTCCTCATCGGCCCGCTCGAGCAGCGCCGGCCACAGGCCCGCGTCCTCCCCGCTGTGGTGATGGTGCAGCGCTGAGGAGAAGATCTCCCAGCGCTGGGCCATCGCCCGCCAGGCCCGCCGGTCCGACGCCGGCGTGGTGCCCGCCGCGGTGGCGAACGTCGCCAGGTCGCGCCGGAAGGCGTGGTGCATGACGTACATCATCGTCATGTCGATCGGGCCCGGGTGGGCGGCGGTCTGGCCGGGAAGGCGGAGCTGTGCGGGCCAGGCGGTGGTGTCTGTTGCGGTCGTCATGGGTTTCTCTCTTCGGGTCGGTGAATCAGTGGACGTCGGCAGTAGGGCGAGCGACGGGGACGCCGAGGCCCAGGTCCTCGTCGGTGACCTCGGCGCGGACGTGGGGCAGGACCCGGTCAAGAGCCCGGGGCACCCACCAGTTCCAGCGGCCGAGCAGCGACATGGTCGCCGGGACCAGGACCATCCGGATCACGGTGGCGTCGAGCAGGATCGCGACCGCCATACCGACGCCGAGCATCTTCACGACGACGTCGGCCTCGGTGGCGAAGCCCAGGAAGACGGCGACCATGATCGCCGCCGCGCAGGAGATCACCCTCCCGGTCGCGGCCAGCCCGTGGACCACGCTGCGTTGCGCGTCCCCGGTCGCCTCCCAGTGCTCGCGCACGCGGGAGAGCAGGAAGACCTCGTAGTCCATGGAGAGCCCGAACAGGATCGCGAACATCAGCATCGGCACCCAGCTGGAGACCGGTACGGCGTGGTCGAGCCCGAGCAGCCCGGTGCCCCAACCCCACTGGAAGACCGCGACCATGACGCCGTACGCGGCGCCGATGGAGAGCAGGTTCATCAGCGCGGCCTTGAGCGGGACCAGCACCGAGCGGAACACCAGCATCAGCAGCAGCATCGAGACGGCCACGACGAAACCGATGACCAGCCACAGCCGTGTCGCCAACAGGTCGGCGATGTCGGAGAACAGCGGGGTCTCCCCGGTGATCTCGACACCTTCGGGCACCTGCGCGCGGATCGAGGCGATCGCGTCGGGCACGCCTTCGGCGGTAGAGCTGAACGTCGGGATCACGGTGAACACCGTCAGCGCACCGTCGGGTGAGACGGTGGGCTCGCCGACCTCGGCGATGTCGTCGCGGGCCTCGAGTTCGCGGGCCAGCGTCGCGGTCTGCGCGTTGCTGACCCGGTCGCGGTCGACCACGATCTGGATCGGCGCATTGGCCCCCGGTCCGTACTCGGTCGTGATGAGGTCGTAGGCCTTGCGGGTCGTCAGGTCGGTCGACTGGGTGCTGGCGTCCTGCGGCCAGGTACGCAGGTCGAGCACGGGCAGCGCCAGCAGAATCATCACCAGCGTTGCACCGATCGCCCAGGGGAGCGGCTTGCGGCCGACCTTCTCGGCCCAGCGCTCGGTGAGGCCGGGGCGCTCCTCGGGCGCGGCGAGCGTCGCTGCTGGCAGGGCGCGCACCTTGCGCGGCAGGATCCGGTGACCGGCGAACCGGCAGAACACCGGCACCAGCGTGAGTGCCGCGGCCATCACCGAGATGACCGCGATCGCGGTGGCGAAACCGAACGACGCGTAGACGGCGAGGCCGGACAGCCGGAGTCCCATCAGCGAGATGAGCACGGTGAGGCCGGCGAAAACCACCGAGCGACCGGCGGTCGCGACGGCGCGGCCCGCGGCGTCGGTGACGTGGTGGCCGAGACGCAAGTAGTCGACGTGTCGGATCGCGATCAGCAGCGCATAGTCGATGCCGACGCCGAGCCCGACCATCATCGCGATCGTGGGGGCCGAGGTGCTCACGTTCATCGCGGAGGCGAGCAGCATCACGCCGCCGGTGCTGATTCCCAGGCCCGCGAGCGCCACTCCGACCGGGAGGCCGGCGCCGACGACAGAACCGAGGGCGAGCACCAGGATCAGGAGCGCGACGAGCACGCCGATGATCTCGCCTGAACCGCCGATCTCGGCCACCGCGCTGGCCGGCACCTCGCCGCCCAGCTCGGCCTGGAGGCCGGCGTCGCGGGTCGCCGCGATGGCCCCGTTGAGCGGATCCAGGTTGCCGAACAGGTCGGGGTCGGTGACGGGTACGTCGTACCGAACCTCGATCAGCGCCGTGTCGCCGTCGCCGGAGAGCCGGGGGATGCTGACCGCGGCGACGTGGGGGAGCTCGGCGAGCCGATCGGAGAGCGCGGTGAGCTCTGCGGGGTCCGGGGAGGCGCCGTCAGGGTCGTGGACGACGACCTGCGCGGACGCGTACCCGGCCTCGGGGAAGTGCTCACGGAGCTGGTCGATCCCCACCTGGGCGCGCGCGTCGGGGACGTTGTAGTCGTCCTGGAACTCTCCGCCGAGGGTGCCGGCGAGGGTGGCGACGGCGAGCGCGGCCACGAGCCAGGCCAGGAGAGTGCGCCACGGGTGCGCCGCGGATCCGCGGCCGAGGCGGTAGAGCATGCGGGACATGTCGGGTCCTTCGTCGGTTGTCGTTGGGTGTGACAACCGTGGCCGGAACCCCTTGAGCGGGACTTGGGATCGACTTGAGGCGACGCCGCGAGCTCAGAGCCCTGACGCTGCTCAGGGGTAGCTGATCCCGGTGGTCTGCTCGCTGAGCTCCCAGAATCGGCGCTGGACTTCCTCATCGCGGGACAGCCGGGTGCTCGTGACCACCTGCGGGGAGCCGCCCATCTCCGCCAGCCCGCTCGGACCGCAGTAGGTGCCTCCCGGGAGGTCGGCGGTGGCGGCCATCAGGCTCGGCCACGCACCCGCGGCCGGGGACTGCGACACCGCCTTGATCGCGGCGTCCAGCACCGACGCGATGCCGCCGGAGGAGCGGCCGTACTGACCGTTGGCCGCGAGGTGCGTGCCCGCGAAGCCGGGGTGGGCGGCCAGCGCCTTGACCGGGAGCCCGGCCTCACGGCAGCGACGCTCGAGCTCGTAGGTGAACAGGAGGTTGGCCAGCTTGGTCTGGCCGTAGACCGCCCACTTCGAGTACCGGCCCTCCTTGCGCGTCGGGTCGCCGAGTGGAGCCTTGCGGGCCACCCGGTGCATCGGGGAGGAGACGCTGACGACGCGGGCGTCCGCACTGGCGACCAGCTGGGGCAGCAGCAGCCCGGTCAGCAGGAACGGCCCGAAATGGTTGGTGGCCAGCTGCAGCTCGAGGCCGTCGGTGGTGCGTTGGTACGACGTGCCCATCACGCCGGCGTTGTTGACCAGCACGTCGATCGGGCCGAGCGTCGCGGCCCGGGCGCCCGCCAGACGCACGGAGTCGAGGTCGGAGAGGTCGACGACGATCCGGTCGAGCTCCGCGGCGGGCACCTCGGCCCGGATCCGGCCCTCGGCCTCGTCGATCTTGCTGGGGGTCCGACCGGCGAGCACCAACCGCCCGCCTCGGCGGGCGAGCTCGAGGGCGGTGTGGAACCCCAGCCCCCCGACGGTCGGACCCGTCACCACGATGGTGCGCCCGGCCTGGTCGGGGATGTCTGCGGTCCGCCAGGCGTCCACTGCGGTGGGGGCGTGGCTCAAGGCGTGGTGGCCAGGTTGGCGATGATCCGCTGGCCGAGTGCCGGGTCGCCCTCGATCGTGATCCGGCCCGGATCGGCGTCCCGGCGACCCCCGGAGCAGACGATGAACGACTCCCGGTCCATCCGCACGATGACGTCGGGGTTGGCCGGAGCTTCCGGGAGCTCCGCACCCCTGCCGCTGTCGTTGACGGTGAAGGCCGCCGGAGCACTGCCCTCGACCTCGAGCACGGCGACGGTGCCGGAGGGGGCGCCGACCTTCTTGCCGAGCACGAACCCGAAGGACTCGAGCAGGTAGTCGGCGGTGTGCTGGGCGGGCGGGGTGTCCAGGTTGCCCGGGCGGCCGACCGCGCGGCGTACGTCCTGCTCGTGCATCCAGATGTCCAGCGGCCGGTTGCGCAGCAGCTTCTCCCAGTCCCACGGGACGCCGCCGAAGATGACCTCGGGCTTCGCGGACCCGTCCGTGGGCGGGTCGGCCAGCAGTGCCGTGTGTCGCGCGGTCGTGACGGAGCGGAGCTCGTTGATGATCTGGTCGGGGCTGGAGTCGCGCCGGTTGACGACGCCGATCTCGGTGTAGACGCCCATCAGGCTGGTCACGTGGGCCGGTTCTCCGACCTCCGCGGTCTCCTCGGGTTGACCGGAGAGGATGCTCTCGAGATGCGCGGTGTGCGACGCAACGGCCCGGACGTCCCAGCCGGCGAGGTCGGTCGGCGTCGTCCACTCCTCGGCCGGTACCTCCTCGAGGAGGGTGATGAAGTCGTCGACGGCCCGCCACCAGATGTCGACGTAGCCGGAGAGACGCTGCTGGTCAGTCATGGCGCGCAGCCTAGCGACCTCAGCGGAAGGCGAGGGTGGCGGCGATCGCGATCATGGTCAGCCCGATGAGTACGTCGAGCACCCGCCAGGCCCGCGCGGACGCCAGCAGGCCGTGCGCCAGCCGGGCGCCGTACCCCAGCACGGTGAACCAGATCAGGCTGGCCAGCGCGGCACCCCCGCCGAACCACCAGCGCCCGTCCTCGTGCTGGTTGGCGATCGAGCCGAGCAGGAGAACCGTGTCGAGATAGACGTGCGGGTTGAGCCAGGTCAGCGCCACGGCGGTCAGCGCCGCGGCTCGACTCGAGGTGGCGCCGGCCCGGGCTGCCTCCAGCCCCTCGGTGCGTCGGGCGCGGAGCAGCGAGCTCACGCCGTACCAGAGCAGGAAGGCGACGCCCAGCCACCGCACCACATTCAGGGCGGCCGGAGCCCGCTCCACGATCGTCCCGATGCCGGCGACCCCGGCGAGGATCAAGAAGAAGTCGGACACGGCGCAGATCGCCACCACGACGCCGACGTACTTCCGGGACAGTCCCTGGCGGAGCACGTAGGCGTTCTGCGCCCCGATCGCCACGATGAGGGACCAGCCGGTCAGTAGGCCGGCACCGGCGGAGCTGAGCATGGAGACGACGCTAGGGGTTCACCGGGCTGGCGAGGCCGCCGGCGCCCTCACAACGCTGACCCGTCGCAAACTTTGCGACGGGTCAGCGGGGTTGAGCGTGAGTTTGCGACGGGTCGGCGTTAGAAGGCGTCCTCGTCGAGGTCCATCAGCGCGAGGTCGGTGGCCTCGGCGATGGCGCGCTCGGCGGTGAGCCGGGGCAGGTTGGTCTGGGCGAAGAACTGCGCCGCGGCGACCTTGCCTTCGTAGAAGGACTTGTCGCGGCCCGGGTCGCCGGCGAGCTTCTCCAGCGCGACCTCGGCCTGGCGCAGCAGCAGCCACGCGCAGACCACGTCACCGAGAACCATCAACAGGCGGGTGGTGTTGAGCCCCACCTTGTAGACGTTGCGGATGTCGCCGCCCTCGGCGGATACGTCGGCCGACATCAGGTCGTTGATCATGTGACCGACGATGGCGTTGGCGTCCTCCAGCGCCGTCGCGAGCAGCCCACGCTCGACCTTGAGCCGGCCGTTGCCGGCCTCGGAGGCCACGAACGCCTCGATCTCCTTCGCCAGGTGACCCAGGGCCTTGCCCTGGTCCTTGACGATCTTGCGGAAGAAGAAGTCCTGGCCCTGGATCGCCGTGGTGCCTTCGTAGAGAGTGTCGATCTTGGCGTCGCGGACGTACTGCTCGAGCGGGTACTCCTGCAGGAAGCCCGACCCACCGAAGGTCTGCAGCGACTCGGTACCGAGCAGCACCCAGGACCGCTCCGAGCCGTAGCCCTTCACGATCGGGAGCAGCAGGTCGTTGACCGCCTCGGCGAGCTTGTTCTCCTCGCCCTTGGCGGAGGCGACCATCACGTCGTCCTGCCAGGTCGCGGTGTAGAGCACCAGCGCTCGCATCGCCTCGGCGAACGACTTCTGCACCATCAGGGACCGACGGACGTCGGGGTGGTGGGTGATCGTCACGCGTGGCGCGGTCTTGTCGGAGGCCTCGGTCAGGTCGGCGCCCTGCTGACGCTCCTTCGCGTAGTCGAGGGCGTTCAGGTAGCCGGTCGAGAGCGTCGCGATCGCCTTGGTGCCGACCATCATCCGCGCGTTCTCGATCACCTGGAACATCTGCGCGATGCCGTTGTGCACCTCGCCCAGCAGCCAGCCCTTGGCCGGCTCGCCGCCACCGACCGAGGAGTCGCCGAAGGTGAGCTCGCAGGTGTTGGACACCTTGATGCCCATCTTGTGCTCGACGTTGGTGACGTAGGCGCCGTTGCGCTCGCCGGTCAGCTCGCCGGTCTCGTGGTCGAAGTGGAACTTGGGTACGACGAACAGGCTCAGGCCCTTGGTGCCCGGACCGCCCACGCCCTCGACCCCGACGGGGCGAGCGAGGACCAGGTGGATGACGTTGTCCTGGAGGTCGGACTCGGCGGAGGTGATGAACCGCTTGACGCCTTCGATGTTCCAGGACCCGTCGTCGTTGGCGGTGGCCTTGGTCCGGCCGGCGCCGACGTCGGAGCCGGCGTCGGGCTCGGTGAGCACCATCGTGGCGCCCCAGCCCTTCTCGACCATGAGCTGCGCGATGTGCTTGTCCCGGTCGGTGCCGTTGCGCTCCATCACGCTGCCCATGGACGGGCCGGTGGCGTACATCCAGATCGGGGCGTTGGCGCCGAGCACCATCTCCGCGATCGCCCAGTTGAGCGACGACGGGGCGGGCTGGCCACCCATCGACTCGGGGATCTGCAGCCGCCAGAACTCGGCGTCCATCCAGGCCTGGTAGCTCTTCTTGAACGACTCCGGGAGCGGCGCGGTGTTGGTCTTCGGGTCGAAGACGGGCGGGTTCCGGTCGCTGTCCTCGTAGGACGCGGCGAGGTCCTCACGGCTGATCCGCTCGACCTCGGCGAGGATCTCGCGCGCGGTGTCCGCGTCGTACTCCTCGAACGGGCCGGTGCCCAGGACCTTGTCTCGGCCCAGCACCTCGAAGAGGTTGAACTCGATGTCGCGGAGGTTGCTCTTGTAGTGGCTCACGGACCCACCGTTTCTTTCGTATCGGGATGCTCGAGCCAGCATGGAGGTTTGCTACTGGCCGGTAACTTAATTCTAAGTCGGCTGCTTGCCCCAAGCAAGCGCTCGGCGCGTTCTGGTGACCGGAATCTCTCGAATCGCCTGCCCTGACTGGGGATTCGAGTCCCGCATCACACTCCTGAGGGGGTTCCGGAACGTCCTGAAAGCCGAGTGAACCGATCGACTTGTCTGACACACTGGCCCCATGCGTGTCTCCGCCAAATCCGACTACGCCCTGCGGGCGCTGATCGAGATGGCGGCCCGCGTGGATGGCCGGGCCGTGAGCGCCGAGGAGCTCGGGCGGCTGCAGGACATCCCGCACGGGTTTCTGCAGGCGATCCTCGCCGACCTGAGGCGCGCCGGCGTCGTGATGTCGCAGCGCGGCCAGTCCGGAGGATGGCGGATGGGTCGTCCGGCAACGGACGTCACCGTGGCCGACGTGATCCGAGCCGTCGACGGTCCGTTGGTGTCGGTCTACGGGCTCCGGCCCGAGTCGGTGTCCTACAACGACACCGCCGACGTGCTGCAGCACGTCTGGATCGCCGCCCGGCGTTCGCTGCGCGACGTCTTCGAGGCGGTCTCGATCCAGCAGCTGGCCGACGGGCGGCTGCCCAAGGCGGTCACCTCGCGCACCGCCGACGAAGACGCCTGGCAGCCGCACTGACCGCTGCGGTCAGGCCACCGACGACGGTTGGAGTGGCAGCCCCGGGTGCGCGGCTGCCGGGGTCGCGAGGTCGGCAACGGACAGCGAGGCGGTCCCGAACCCGACGGTGCGACCGAACGCCGCCCAGGTGCCGGCCCGGTCGTCGGGCCGGTGGGTGAGCACGTGCACCCGCTCCGGGTGGCGCGCGCTCGCGGCCCAGCGCGCACGCACCTGGTCGAGATCGTGCGCCGGGTCGCCCGGCAGCGCCCAGGTGTCGGGAGTCGACGCGGTGATCACGACGTGTCGTTCAAAGCCGGTGAGCCCGTCGAAGAGCAGCTCGATCTGCGGCGAGGTCGCCCCGGCGAGCATCGGCTGGGTGACGACCAGCGTCTCGCGGCCCTGGTGACCGCGGCGGCAGATGCCACTCCAGGCGCCCTCGACGTCGCGACGCTCGTAGCCCCACGCCTTGTGCGTGCGCAGGATCTCGACCGTCGCCCGGAACATCTCCTCGGCTGAGTTCGCCGGGTTGCGCACGCCCAGTGCCGCCAGTGGGTGGGCGTGCCGTCGCAGTGCGAGCTCCAGGAAGTCCCCGGGACCACCGGCGAGCCCGACGTGGATGAACACCTTTCGTTTCTTGCTCATGCCTCGACGGTGGCAAAGCGGGTCGACCGGCCGGTGAACTCCGGGCCAATGCCGGGCATATCCTTTGGACTAGAACTTGTTCTAGAATCGCTGGCATGATCACGTCGGACCTCGTCACCTGGACCGCGCCCAACGCCGACCACCCGGCCCGGGCGGCATCGCAGCGCTCGTACTCGGCGGTGGTCAAGGGTGACCTCGACGAATGGCTCACCGTGTACGCCGAGGACGCGGTGATCGAGGACCCGGTCGGCCCCTCGATGTTCGACCCCGAGGGCAAGGGACACCACGGCCACGAGGGGATCCGAGCATTCTGGAACGCGGTGATCGCGCCCATCGAGAAGTTCGAGTTCGAGATCTACGACTCGTTCGCGAACCCCGAGGGCAACACCTGCGCCAACATCGGCCGGGTCCGGACCTCGTTCCCCGACGGCAGCCACTCCACGACCGACCTGATCATGGTCTACGTCGTCAACGACGACGGGCGGGTTGCCTCGATGAAGGCCTACTGGGAGCAGGACCGCACGATGGCGACGTTCACGCAGGCGTAGCGGCGGCCAGCCACGAGACCAGCGGCTTGACCGCGCGCCAGTCCGCGCGCACGTGCTCGAGCAGCTCCGGTGTGTGGATGAACGGCTCGAAGCCGTACTGCCGGGCTGCGAACAGCTGCTTGCGACGGAGTAGCTCTATCCGCGGGTGGTCGGCGTCGTAGCCGCGCGGGGCAGTCTTGAGCTGCTCGCCGGAGATCTCGAAGCTCGCCTTCTCGAGCTTGCGGACGATCCGCAGCAGGCGCGGGCCGGTGGTGTCGTCGGCCATCGCGTCGCGGATCGCCGCCAGCCGCTCACCGGAGGCCTCGTAGAACCCGCCACCGACGCGAACCCCGCGCGGCGAGAGCTCGACGTACCACCCGGTCGCGGGAGCGGTGCCGACGAACGCCCCCTGGTGGGTCTTGTACGGCGTCTTGTCCTTGGCGAACCGGACATCGCGATAGGGCCGGAAGATCTTCGCGTCGCCGAACTCCGGTGCCAGTGCGTCGCAGAGCGCCGTCATCGGCGCCTTCACGCACTCGTCGTAGACGTGCTTGTGCGCTTCCCAGTACGACTTGGTGTTGTCGACCTCGAGGTCGTCGTAGAAGTCGAGTGCCTCGACGGGAAAGCCTTTGAACTCGCTTGCCTTGCTCATGGAGCGGATGACGAGATTCGAACTCGCGACATCGACCTTGGGAAGGTCGCGCTCTACCAACTGAGCTACATCCGCATGTGCGGGAGATCGTAGCCGACCACTGACCAGGCCCCGATAGGGTGCCGTCGTGCTGCTCAGCGACCGCGACATCCTGGCCGAGATCGACGCGGGCCGGGTGAACATGGAGCCCTGGGACCCGGCGATGCT
The DNA here is from genome assembly GCA_963827185.1 of uncultured Actinomycetota bacterium. Taxonomy (GTDB): domain Bacteria; phylum Actinomycetota; class Actinomycetes; order Propionibacteriales; family Nocardioidaceae; genus Nocardioides. Next base: position 67,109 of record CAWGZQ010000006.1, on the reverse strand, counting down.
GCAGCCGTCCTCGATCGATGTCCGCCTGGACCGCTACTTCCGGGTCTTCGAGAACCATCGCTATCCGCACATCGACCCGGCCGTTGACCAGTCCGACCTGACCCGCGTGGTGGAGCCAGAGGGGGACGAGGCGTTCATCCTGCACCCGGGGGAGTTCGTGCTGGGGTCGACGTACGAAGTGGTCTCGCTGCCCGACGACGTCGCCGCCCGGGTCGAGGGCAAGTCCTCGCTGGGCCGGCTCGGGCTGCTCACGCACGCGACCGCCGGCTTCGTCGACCCGGGATTCTCGGGCCATGTCACGCTCGAGCTGGCCAACGTGGCAACCCTGCCGATCAAGCTCTACCCGGGGATGAAGATCGGGCAGTTCTGCTTCTTCCGGCTCTCGTCGCCCTCCGAGCATCCCTATGGCTCGGAGAAGTACGGATCCCGCTACCAGGGCCAGCGTGGCCCGACCCCGTCGCGGTCGTTCCAGAACTTCCACCGGACCTCGATCTAGGTCCGACCGCGTCGGTGCCTCAGCGCACCGGCAGGGTCAGCAGCGACGGGTACCGCTTCGAGACGTGGATGGTCAGCGGTGCGAGCTGGCCGAGCAGGTCCGGCAGCGGCGACAGCAGATGCGGGATGTCGAAGGCCTGGATGCTCAGCCGCAGCCGGTGTCCGCGCTGGATCGCGGCTCCGGTCGGGAAGATCTCCACGTCGATCGGCGCCACCTTGCCGCGGGCCAGCTTCGCCTTCGAGGCGCGGGTGAACGGGTGGTACGCCTGGATCAGCTTCCCGTTCATGAAGCGCGAGCGCTGCTTGGCCAGCTTGCGCTGGGAGAGCACCTGCCAGCCGCCGGTGAGCCTGGTGACCTTGCCGTTGGGGGCGACGCTCTCCACCGCGACCGACAGCATCCCGTCGCCGGTCAGCGTCGAGGCGAAGAGCCGCGCGTTGATCGGTCCCTGGATCCGGAGCTGGCGCTTCATCGGGGCGGTCTCGAAGACCACGCCGCCGTAGTCGTTGAGCTTGTTGTCGTGGAAGCAGGGCAGGTCCTTGAGGATCAGTCGGGGCACCCCCGCCGTCCACTGGTTCGCCGACCGGGTGCACAGCCCGGTGACCGGGATCGGGGGTACGACGGAGCTGCCCGGCTTCGGCTTGTTGCGGGTCAGTCGGGCGGCGCCGCCGCCGATCCGGGCGGAGCCGGAGAGTCGGTAGGTGACGGCGTGCAGGTCGCTGCCGATCCACTTCGGCACCCGCACCCACCGGTCCGGGCCCTGCTCGAAGTAGGTGAGCGGCTTGATGTCGGACAGCAGCTTCGGGTCCTTGCCGCCCCGGACATAGCGGTCGAACCAGCGCAGCTGCAGCTCGGCCAGGGTGCCGTAGCCGGCGTCGCCCACCTCCGCGCCCGACGAGCCCTGGAGGTGGTCCCAGGGGCCCCAGATCATCCGGGTCGGTACGCCGTTCTTCTGCAGGCGCTCGAAGAGCATCGGTGTGCCGCGCTGGAACAGGTCGTGCTCCCCGCCGATGAGGAACGTCGGCACCCGCACCTTGTCGATCACGTTGATCGGCGAGCGCTCGCGGTAGAACGGCCCGTCGTACGCCGGGTCGCCGCCGAGGATCGCGTTCGCCATCAGCGGGGCCGTGAACGTGACCCCGGTCTTCAGGTGGTCGGTGAGCATCTTGAACCCATGGGCCGGCTCGCCGAGGCCGTACGCCGGCGGGATCAGGCCGGTGCCGGTGACCAGGCCCAGCCACAGCGGGATGAAGCCCACGTCGATCTGGCCGCCGGAGGCGACCACGTCGCGGTAGACGTCGGCGCCAGGGACCTGCGGGAAGATCGCCTTCAGGCCGGCCGGGTGCCGGGCCGCGGCGAAGATCTGGCTGATCCCCATGTAGGACGCGCCGGTCATGCCGACCCGGCCGTTGCTCCAGGGCTGGCGGTGCGCCCAGGCGACCACGGCCGCCGCGTCCTTGGCCTCGCGGGCACTGAACGCGCCCCACACGCCTTCGGAGGATCCGGTACCGCGGGCGTCCACGGTGAGCTGGGCGTAGCCGCGCTTGACCAGGTACGTCGGGTCGGCGCCGGCGAGCGTGGCGCCGGCACCGGCGCCGAGGACGGTCTTGTTGTAGGCGGTGACGGTCACGATCGTCGGGAGGCCCTGGGTGACCGGCTTGCCGCCCTTGCCGACCGGCAGGGTCAGGTCGCCGCGCAGGACGACCCCGTCGTTCATCCGGATCTTGAGGTCCTTGCGGGACACCGTCTTCTTGTACTGCTCCGGCCGGGGCTGCCAGCCGCCGGCCTTCGCCGCAGCGGGCGCGGCCGCGGCAGCCGGGGCCGGCACGGCCGCGATCCCCGTCGGTGCGGGGGCGAGGAGCGCGAGGGTGAGCGCTGGGACAACGAGCACTGCACTGCGACGCACGGAGCCTCCTGGGTATCTGTTACCGCGGGTACAGGCTCGCCCATTTTCGGCTCACCCGTCCAACCGGTCCGCCATCCGGCGCAGCCGCGCCGCCAGCCGGTGCCGGGTCGGGACCGCTGGTGGGGTGGGCCGCCCGTGTCGCGCGTAGCTCGTCGCCGCCCGGCGGATCTCGGCCTCGCGCGTCTGCGTCTCGAGGCCGTGCATGATCTCGCTCATCGTCGTACCTCCTCTCCGGCGCTTGGGCGCTCAGACCTGGGCCAGCACGATGTCGCCGCTGACGACCTTGGCTCGTACTTCGACATGGTCGGCGCCCGGCTCCGGCTCGCCGGTCCCTTGCAGGCTGGACCGGATCGCGCCGGTCACCGTGGAGACGTCGGTCCACACCGGGACACCGGCAGGGATGCCGATGTGGACGTCGCCGGAGGCGCCCTTGGCGGTCAGCCGACCGCTGGTCGCGCTGCGGACCACGAAGTCGCCGCTGCCGGTCGACATCGCGACGTCGTCGCGGGACTCGACCACGTTGAGGTCGCCGGAACCGGTCTTCACCACGGCCGGGCCGTTGCTGGTGCCGATCTCGACGTCGCCCGAGCCGGTCGAGACCGAGACCGCGCCGCCGGAGACCTGCACGCGGACGTCGCCGGAGCCGCTCTTGACCCGCAGCTCGTCGTCGGTGGTTTCCACCCGGATGTCGCCGCTGCCGGTCTCGATCAGCGCCGGGCCGGTCAGGCTCTCGACGCCGACGTCGCCGGAGCCGCTCTTGATCTTGCCGGCGCGGTAGCTGCCGCGAGCACTGATGTCGGCGCTGCCGGTCTTGACGGTCAGGGTGCTGCCGGAAGGCACCGTGATGATCATGTCGAGCTTGATGTCGCCGCCGAGGAAGCCGGTGCGCAGCTGGGGCGCTAGCACGCTGATCTGGTCGCCTTCCTGCGTCACGATCGTCTCGTCGGCGTGCCGGCCGCTCACCTGGACGGTGCTCTCGGTGGTGTCGTCGGCGGTGATGCTCACCGAGCCGCTGCCGTTCTCGACGTACAGGTGGACGGGCTTGAGGGTCTCGAACTGCTGGGTGGTCATCGCTGCTCCAGGGTGTGCGGATCCGCGGGGCCGGCGGGGTGCCGGTCCCTGTCATGGGTGGGTGGGGTGGGTGGTCAGACCCAGCCGGTCATCCTTCGACCGCCGGGACGCTTGCCGCCGAACAGGTCGGCGCCGGGGAACGAGATGCTGGAAAGGTCGAGGTCGACGTCGATCGCGCCGTCGCGGGTGGCCGCGCGGACGACGTTGACCAGCCAGGTGTTGAGCGACTGGCCAGCCTGGGTGGCGGACTCCTCTGCCTTGGTCTTCACCGACTCGGGAAGCCGGAGCGTGATCCGGACGACCCCGCCCTCCTCCTCGGGCGGCGCCGGCGGGGGCGGTGGCGCCGGTGGCGCGGGCGGTGCCGGGACCGAGCCCTGCACGACGAAGTTGAGGTCGCGGCCGTCGAGCCGGACATCCACGCTGCCGGCGGGCATCTCGGCGGTGATCTCGGCCGCGGCCTGGGAGATCGCCTCCATCAGGGCCAGCCGGGTCGCCGGGTCGAGCGCAAAGGCGAGCCGCTCCGCGGCCTGCCGCACCTCGTCGCCGGCACCCTCGACCGCTGCGGCCAAGTCCTTGCGGAGGCTGTCGACGTACGGCGTGATGTCCATGCGCACCACTCTGACACCAGAGTGACGTCACGTCAAGGTCAGAGTGACGTCAATCAGCCGTAGGCCGGCGTCACGGGGCGGGAAAGCCGTCAATGAAGGGATAGTCCGCCGTCACCGGCACCCTCATCTGGCCCGGAGGGGGTGCCGTAGACGGCGGACTATCCCGAAGGTCAGAGGTCGAAGAGGGAGCCCGACTCGTTGATGTCGGCGTCGGTCTTGGGCTGGTGGGCGTCGCCGGTGCTCGCGGGCTTCGGCTTTTCCTCAGCGTCAGGCTCTGCCTCGGGCTCATCCTCAGCCTCGGGCTCATCTCTCGGATCGCTGCGGGCTCCGCCTCGGCTGGGGGCTCCTCCGCCTCGACTTCCGTCGTCGGGTTCCGGCTCGGGCTCTGGCTCGGACTCGGCCGCGGGCTCGTCGGAGGCGGCCTGGGTGGCGGCCTCGCTGACCGAGGCGCCGGACGATGCGATGTCGAAGAGCGAGCCGCCGTCGGAGATCTCGGACTGAGGCTCCGCGGGCTGCGGCTCCGCGGACTTCGGGGCCGTCGAGGCTTGCGCAGGCTCGGGCTCGGCCGCGTCCTTCTTGGTCTCCTTCTTAGCCTCCGGCTCGTCGCCGCCGAGGTCGAACAGCGAGCCACCGCCGGACGACGCCGGCTCGGCCTTCGGCTCCGCGGCCTTGGATTCCGGCGCCGGGGTGGCCTCGGGCTCCGTCTTCGTCGCGGGCTCGGAGTCGCCGCCCAGGTCGAACAGCGAGCCGCCGCCCGAGCTGGCCGGCGTGGCAGCTGGTGCCTCCGCGGCCTCCTCGGTCGCCTCGGCGGGGGTGTCGAAGAGCGACGTACCGCCCGAGGCCTTGGCGGCCGGGCCGACGTCCTCGGTCTTGGTCACGGTGGCCTCGGTCTGGGTGACGTCGCCGGGCTCCGGCTCGGCCTTCGTCTCGACCGACTTGGCGGCCGGAGCGGCCGCGCCGCCTTCGCCGGGCCGACGACGCGTCGCGACCTCACCCTTGACCGACGCCAACAGCATCTGGGCGACGTCGAGGACCTCGACCTCTTCGCGCGCCGTGCCCTCTGACTGCGCGGCGGTGAGCCCGTCGGACAGCATCACCCGGCAGAACGGGCAGCCGACCGCGATCTGGTCGGCGCCGGTGGCGACGGCCTCGTTGGTGCGGACGTTGTTGATGCGCTCGCCGATGGTCTCTTCCATCCACATCCGGGCGCCGCCGGCGCCGCAGCAGAAGGACCGCTCGGAGTTCCGCTCCATCTCGACGACCTTCGCGCCGGGCAGCACCTGGAGCAGCTCGCGCGGCGGCGTGTAGACGCCGTTGTGGCGGCCGATGTAGCAGGGGTCGTGGTAGGTGATCGAGCGCTCGTGCGCGCCGTCGCCGTCCTTGATCGGGGTCAGCTTGCCCTCGCGCACCAGCCGGTTGAGCAGCTGGGTGTGGTGCACGACCTCGAGCTCGACGCCGAACTCCTTGTACTCGTTCTTCAACGTGTTGAAGCAGTGGGCGCAGGTCGAGACGACCTTCTTGACCTGGTACTCGTTGAACGTCTCGACGTTCTGCGCGGCCAGGCCCTGGAACAGGAACTCGTTGCCGGCCCGACGCGCGGAGTCGCCGGTGCAGGTCTCGCCGTTGCCGAGTACGCCGAAGGTCACGCCGGCCAGGTCGAGCAGCTCGGCCACCGCGCGGGTGGTCTTCTTGGCCCGGTCCTCGTAGGCACCGGCGCAGCCGACCCAGAACAGCCACTCGACCTCGTCGAGCGACTCGATGTCCTCACCGACGACCTTGACGTCGAAGGGCAGGTCCTTGGCCCAGTCGAGCCGGGCGGTGGCGGACATGTTCCAGGGGTTGCCCTTGTTCTCCATGCCCTTGAACAGCTGGTTGAGCTCCGCCGGGAAGTTCGACTCCACCAGCACCTGGTAGCGGCGCATGTCGACGATGTGGTCGACGTGCTCGATGTCGACGGGGCACTGGTTGACGCAGGCGCCGCAGGTGACGCAGGACCAGAGCACGTCGGGGTCGATGATGCCGCCGCCGGTCGGCTCCCAGGCGAGGCCCTCGGTCTCGCCCACCAGCGGCCGCTCGAGCGCGGCAAGAGCCGACTCGGGAAGGCCATCGGTGTTGCCCTCGCCAGCGAGGATCGCCGGGCCCTTGGCGAACGCGTGATCGCGCAGCGCCATGATCATCAGCTTCGGAGAGAGCGGCTTCTCGGTGTTCCACGCGGGGCACTGGGACTGGCAGCGCCCGCACTCGGTGCAGGTCGCGAAGTCGAGCAGTCCCTTCCAGCTGAAGTCCTCGATCTTGCCGACGCCGAGCGTGGCGTCCTCGTCGAGATCGTCGACGTCGTCGAGGGTGAGCGGCTTGCCCTCGTTCATCAGCGGCTTGGCCGCACCGAGCGCCTGCGGGCGCCGCGAGAAGAGCACGTTCAGCGGCGCGATGAAGATGTGCAGGTGCTTGGAGTGCACGACGTCGACGAGGAACACCAGCATGATGCCGATGTGCAGGAGCAGTCCGATCCCGATCAGCGTGGTGCTGTCGGGGAGCACGGTGCCGAGCGCGTGCGACACGAAGGCCGCCTTGCCGTAGCCCTCCTCGCCCTCCGCGAGCTCATGGGCGACCACGGCGCCGCGGAACAGGAACAACGTCCAGATGACGTTGAAGATCATGAACAGCACGAGGTAGGCACCGCCGAGGTGCGAACCGCTGAACCGGGAGTCGCGGCCCAGCTTGGCCGGCGAGTTCTTCAGCCGGATCTGCCAGAAGGCCAGTAGACCGAGCAGACACATCACCGCGATGAAGTCCTGCAGGAAGCCCAGCGGCTTGAACGTGCCGAAGATCAGGAAGTGCCAGGCGAGCTCGCGGGTGAACAGCGCGCCGTACGCCTCGAGGTAGACGGTGCCCAGGATCAGGAAGGCCCAGAACACGAAGAAGTGCGCGGTGCCGGGGATGGTCCACTTCAGCAGCTTCTTCTGGCCGAACACCTCGACGACCTGGGTGCCGACCGCACGGCCGAGCCGGGTGGTCACCCCCGCCACCCGATCGGGCGCAGGCTGCCCGCTCGTGATGAGCCGGAACAGGTACAGGATTCGACGGCCGGCGATGCTCAGACCGGCAACGGTCATCGCGATTCCGGCAACCAACACCCAGAGATCCACTGTCACTCCCAATCCGACGGCCGTGAGGCCGGTACGGGTCCACCGATGCGGGAGAGCCTAGGGCCCGGCGCGGGTACGCCGGGCCACTGCTCGCGTGAGAAGAATCCTACCGAGAGGTAACTTCGGTGACCTTGCCATTGCGCCCGAAGTGGATCGTCATCCGGACGTTGGGGTTCTTGCCCCGCGTCGCGCAGATGCCGTACGACGCCCCGAGTCGGCTGAACGGCTGGCCCACGGCTCGCATCACCGTGATCGGGTTCATCCCCCGCTTGACCAGTCGGTGCACGGTCGCGACCGGCTTGCGCAGCCCCGGGTTGCGGCACGAGTCGGCGGCAACGCCCATCGCTCGCTCCCAGGTCTGGAGGTAGGCCTCGGCCCCCCGCGCCATGTCGTCGGCGATCTTCGCGCCGTCCTTGCCGGCCACCTTGGACAGGTCCTCGACCCAGTCCGGGTAGAGGCCGTACTGGGCGACGCCGTCGGCATTGATGTCGTAGACGCGCTTGCCGGCGTGCTGCCGCTGGATCCGGACGCCGCCCAGCCCGCGGAACGGGTAGGTGACCTTGTTGGGGACGTTCAACCCGCGCGGGTCGCCCTGCGCGCCGAGACCGTTGATGTCGGCGCCGAACCCGATGCCCCAGTAGTAGCGCTTGTCGGCCCAGCCCACGTGCCGGCGCCACTTGTCGACGAAGCCGGTGGAGTCGCCGGCGTACGGGGCGATGAACCCGCCGGCCTTGTAGATCCGGGGGTAGGTGTCCGGCGTGGACCACGAGTGCGAGGAGAGGACGCCGGGGTAGTTCATCTTCTCGATCAGGTTCATCGAGGCCCGGCGGCCCTTCACGCTCATGTGGTCGGGGTCGAAGAGCATCTTGCGCTTGGCCAGTCCGCGGATCGTGAACTCGCCGAGGTCGGTCAGGCCGCGCCGGTTGCAGTGATCCGGTGTCCGGTAGAGCGGGAGCACGGCGCTGCCCAGCGCACCGAACAGCTGGCCGATCGCGCCGAAGAGCGCGTCCTGCTGGCCGGCCGAGATGTCGGGGAACGCGACCTGGTTCTTGTCGTGGCTCTCGCCGTCGGCCGGCTCGCAGTGCCGCATGTCCCAGAACGACCCGGTCTCGAGGAAGTTGGCGCCGTTGACGACGAGCCCGACCTCACCCTGGTCTCCCGCGACCCCGGAGAGCGCGTTGTCGAACTTGTTGACGAGCTCCATCTGGCGCACGCCGAGCTTGTGGACCTCGTTGAGCTGGCGGTTGATCTCGCCTGCGCTACAGGCCGGCCGGTCGAGCTTGGTCGTGCAGCCGAAGGGCACGCTGGTCTCGATGCCCATGACCACGGCCATCTTCCCGGAGTTGATCACCCGGCGAGCCTCGAACGGGTCGGTGACGATCCGGTAGAAGCCCTTGCCGGGGCCGCCGGCCTGGGCGTCGATGTAGTCCTGCATCTCGTACATGTCGCGCGCCTGCAGCCGGATCGAGTCCATGTCGTCGCAGGAGTTCCGCTTCAGTGGATAGACCTGGCAGAGCTTGTTGTTCTCGACCAGCAGGTTGACGAACAGCCGCTGACCGCCGCGCCAGGCCCGCTCGAGCCAGCGGTAGTAGGTGCCCTCGTGGGTCAGCGAGTTCGGTGCCGGCCAGTCCTTGAACGTCGGCCAGCCGACCGGGTCGTGCCCGGGCTCGCCCGAGAAGAACGTCTCCAGGATGGCGCCATAGCCCTGCGCCAGCTTGTGGTCGTCGCAGTCCTGCAACGCGTACGGCGCGCCGTACTTGTCCCAGGGCTTGCCGCAGTGCACCCGGCCGCCGAGGAACTCGAAGGCCATCCCGTGGGTGTGTGCGTCGACGTACCCGCGCACCTCCTGGTACGGCGTGACGCCGGCATACGGGGCCCCGCTGATGTTGATGTCGGCCTCGGGATAGCGGGCGCAGCCCTTGGTGACGGCGAGCGCGAACGCATCGGTGCCGTTGATCCGGAGCTTGGTGCCGCCGTTGGTGAACGTGAAGCGCCGACCGCTCTGGCGCGCGGTCCACTCGGTCTGCTGGCTCGGAGCCGCCGCCCGGCCGCCGTCCGCGGTCACGAACTGGCGGTTCTGGTCGAAGAGCAGGTAGACGCCGAGGGTCGTGGGCTTGAAGTAGATCGGCTTGCCGGCCAGCGCATAGCACCCGTTGGCCATCGCGTAGCGGGTCTGCGGGACCCGGTTCCGCTTCGGCAGCGGCGCCTTCGTGAGCTTCGGGTCGGGACGGCTGCGCTCGGCATCGACGTACGCGGCGGACGAAGCCCGCTCGGCGGCCGTCGTCGGGTCCTGGGTGTTGCGGCCGACCTCGCCGGCCCGGGAGACCAGGTTCTTGGTGGCCGGGTCGTCGTGGGTGTGCGGCGGGGTTCCGGGCGGGTCCTGGTGCGGGAGTCCGAGCGCGGCCTTCCGGGCCTCGTTGGCCGCGGCAATGCTGACGCTGCCGGAGCCGGTCCCGGATGTCGGAATGGTGAGTGCCGAGGCGACCACGGCTGCAGCCACGGTTCCCGACCAGACAAGCCGACGCCGTGACCGGCGTGCGAGCGGACTCATTGACGCTCCTTCTGAAGACGATCCCGCCGTGACAACGGTGCCGCGGTGGCGTCGGTTACGCCCCCGAGCCGTTCGGTGAGCGACTGGGCGGCCTCGATGACCGGCCCGGTCAGCCGCTCGGCCCGCCCGTCGGCGTAGGTCACGGCCAGCCCGGCGACCGGGTGACCGTTGTGATCGCGGACCACGGCGGCGATGCTCGCTAGACCCGGAGTCACCTCGCCGTCCTCGACGGCGTACCCACGGCGCCGGGTGTCGGCGAGCAGTCGGCGGAGCGCGCTGAGGGACTGCGGTCCGACGCCGTGCCGGTCGACGAACGCGTCGGCGGACGGGTAGAGCGCGCGCACCTGCGGGGCCGGGAGCGCCGCCAGGATCGCCCGGCCGCTCGCGGTCAGGTGCGCAGGCAGTCGGACGCCGACGTCGGTCACCAGCGACGGTCGGCGCGGCGCGCGCTCCTCTACGACGTAGAGAACGTCGCGGCCGTGCAGCACCGCCAGGTGGGCGCTCTCGCCGACCAGGTCGACGAGCGCGGCCAGCCGACGGCGCGCGATCCGCTGCAGCGGTGCCTGCCGGGAGTACCCGCTCCCCACCTCGTACGCCGCCACGCCGATGCCGTACCGGTGCTCATCGGGAAGGTGCACCACGAAGCCCTCGGCGATCATCGCGTTGAGCAGGTGGTACGCCGTGCTGCGCGGCAGGTCGCAGGTCCGGGCGATCCGGTCCAGGGGCACCGGGTCGGGCTGGGAGGCGAGGAAGCGCAGGACCCGTAGCGCTCGGGTGGCGGCCGGGACCTGGGACATCCGGGCAGGATAGCGGTCGCGTCTGGGATCCGAGACTGCGTCGCCGGGCGGCGTCTGGCGCCGCGGACCCGGCGGGAGTTGGATCGGAGCCATGCAGACTCCGTTCACCGTCACCGTCGATACCGGCCCGGTGTCGTTCCACGACCTGGTCGCGGTCGCCCGGGACGGCGCCGCGGTCGAGCTTGGCGCCGATGCGGCCGCCGCGATCGAACGTTCGCGCGCGGTGGTCGACGAGCTGGCCGCGGCGCCCACGCCGACGTACGGGATCTCGACCGGCTTCGGCGCGCTCGCCACCCGGCACATCCCGACCGAGATGCGCGCCCAGCTCCAGCGTTCCCTGGTGCGCTCGCACGCCGCGGGTTCCGGACCCGAGGTCGAGCGCGAGGTGGTCCGCGGACTGATGCTGCTGCGGCTCTCGACGTTGGCCACCGGCCACACCGGCATCCGGCTGGAGACCGCGCGGCTGCTGGCCGGCCTGCTCACCCACGGCATCACCCCGGTGGTACGGGAGTACGGCTCGCTCGGCTGTTCCGGCGACCTCGCGCCGCTCGCGCACTGCGCGCTGGCGCTGATCGGTGAGGGGGAGGTGCGCGACGCCGACGGCCGCCTGGTCCCGGCCGCCGAGGCGCTTGCGGCGGCCGGGCTCGCGCCGGTCGAGCTGGCCGCCAAGGAGGGGCTCGCCCTGATCAACGGCACCGACGGGATGCTGGCGATGCTGGTGCTCGCCATCGAGGACCTGCGCCGACTGCTCCGCACCGCCGACATCGCCGCGGCGATGTCCGTGGAGGGCCAGCTCGGCACCGACCGGGTCTTCGCCGCCGAGCTCCAGGCGATCCGGCCGCACCCGGGCCAGGCCGCATCCGCCACCAACCTGGTCGCGCTGCTCGCCGACTCCGGCGTCGTCGCCTCGCACCGCGGCCCCGACTGCAACCGGGTCCAGGACGCCTACTCGCTGCGCTGCTCGCCGCAGGTGCAGGGTGCCGCGCGCGACACCGTCGAGTACGCCGCGACCGTGGCCGGGCGCGAGCTCGCGTCCGCTGTCGACAACCCGGTCGTGCTGCCCGCCGGGGATGGGCAGAGCGGCCGGGTGGAGTCCAACGGCAACTTCCACGGAGCGCCGGTCGCCTACGTGCTCGACTTCCTGGCGATCGTCGCCGCCGACGTGGCCTCGATCAGCGAGCGTCGTACCGACCGGTTCCTCGACAAGTCCCGCAACCACGGGCTGCCGCCGTTCCTCGCCCACGACCCCGGCGTGGACAGCGGGCTGATGATCGCGCAGTACACGCAGGCGGCGGTCGTCAGCGAGCTGAAGCGGCTGGCCGCTCCGGCGTCGGTCGACTCCATCCCTTCGAGCGCGATGCAGGAGGACCACGTATCGATGGGCTGGTCCGCGGCCCGCAAGCTGCGTCGCTCGGTCGACGGACTGACCCGCGTGGTCGCCGTCGAACTGCTGACCGCGGCCCGGGCGCTCGACCTGCGGGCGCCGCTCGAACCCTCGCCGGCCACGGCCGCGGTGGTCCGCCTGCTGCGCGCCTCCGGCGTCGAGGGTCCCGGACCCGACCGGCACCTGTCCCCCGAGATCGAGGCAGCCGTCTCGCTCGTCCAGTCCGGCGCCGTACTCGACGCCGTCGAAGAAGTGATCGGAGAACTGCGATGACGACCAGCGAGCACCGCGAGATCCGCGCCCCCCACGGCACCGAGCTGACCGCGCGCTCGTGGCAGACCGAGGCGCCGCTGCGGATGCTGATGAACAACCTCGACCCCGAGAACGCCGAGCGCCCCGAGGACCTCGTCGTCTACGGCGGCACCGGCAAGGCGGCCCGCAACTGGGAGTCGTACGACGCCCTGGTCCGCACCCTGCGCGACCTGCGCGACGACGAGACCCTGCTCGTGCAGAGCGGCAAGCCCGTCGGCGTCATGCGCACCCATGAGTGGGCGCCGCGAGTGCTGATCGCGAACTCCAACCTGGTGGGCGACTGGGCCAACTGGGAGGAGTTCCGGCGGCTCGAGGACCTCGGCCTGACGATGTACGGGCAGATGACCGCGGGCTCGTGGATCTACATCGGCACCCAGGGGATCCTGCAGGGCACCTTCGAGACGTTCGCCGCCGTCGCCGACAAGTCGTACGGCGGGACGCTCGCGGGGACCATCACGCTGACCGCCGGGCTCGGGGGCATGGGCGGCGCCCAACCGCTGGCCGTCACCATGAACGACGGCGTGGTGATCTGCATCGAGTGCGACCAGTCGCGGATCACCCGTCGGATCGAGCACCGCTACCTCGACGTACAGGCCGACTCGCTGGAGCACGCCGTGGCGCTCGCCGTGGCAGCCCGCGACGCGCGGCAACCGCGCTCGATCGGCGTCCTCGGCAACGCCGCCGAGATGGTGCCGGCGTTGCTCGCGCAGGATGCCCCGATCGACATCGTCACCGACCAGACGTCCGCGCACGACCCGCTCTACTACCTGCCGATCGGGGTGCCGTTCGAGGAGTGGGAGGCCCAGCGTGCGGCCGACCCGGTCGGCTTCACCAAGGCAGCGCAGGCCGCGATGGCCGCGCACGTCCGGGCGATGGTGGAGTTCCAGGACAAGGGCGCCGAGGTGTTCGACTACGGCAACTCGATCCGGGACGAGGCCCGCAAGGGCGGCTACGACCGGGCCTTCGAGTTCCCCGGGTTCGTGCCGGCGTACATCCGGCCGCTGTTCTGCGAGGGCAAGGGGCCGTTCCGCTGGGCCGCGCTCTCCGGAGACCCTGCCGACATCGCCGCGACCGACCGAGCCATCCTGGAGCTCTTCCCCGACAACGAGCGGTTGCGGAAGTGGATCACGATGGCGGGGGAGCGGGTCGCGTTCCAGGGCCTGCCCGCGCGGATCTGCTGGCTGGGATACGGCGAGCGGCACCTCGCCGGGCTGAAGTTCAACGAGATGGTCGCCTCCGGCGAGCTCAAGGCGCCGATCGTGATCGGCCGCGACCACCTCGACTGCGGGTCGGTCGCATCGCCGTACCGCGAGACCGAGGCGATGCTCGACGGCTCCGACGCGATCGCGGACTGGCCGCTGCTCAACGCGCTGGTCAACACCGCGTCCGGCGCCTCCTGGGTCTCCATCCATCACGGCGGCGGGGTCGGCATCGGCCGGTCCATCCATGCCGGTCAGGTGTGCGTCGCCGACGGCACGCCACTGGCCGCGGAGAAGATCGAGCGGGTGCTGACCAACGACCCTGGCATGGGCGTGATCCGGCACGTCGACGCCGGCTACGAACGTGCGGACCAGGTCGCAGCCGAGCGCGGGGTCCGGGTGCCGATGCGGGAGGGGTGACCGGGGGATCCCACGCGGCTCGGCCCGGGGGTCCTCAGGGGCAGGGCGCGGAGGAGGGGGGCGAGAAGCCCTCGGGCCACCGGGTCTCCTGCCCGCAGGAGTGAACGACGTCGGTCAGGGTGGTCCGCTGGAGGTCCGTCTCGGAGAGATCCGCACCCGAGAGGTTCGCGCCCGTCAGGTCGGCCCCCTGCATGAGCGCCTCGGTGAAATCCACGCAGACCGGGTCCTCCTCGTCATCGATGTCGCGACATGTGGCCCTGACCCCGGAGAGGTCCGCATCGACCAGGCGGGCCTCGCTCAGTGACGCCCCGGACAGGTCGGCCCCCGCCAAGTCAGTGCCGTCCAGAATTGCGTCGTCCAGCACCGAGGACCTCAGGTCGGCTTCGGACAGGTCGAGTCCGGCGAGGGGCAGCCCCGCGAGGTCGAGGTTGGCGAACAGTCGGCCCTCCGGATTCCCAGCGGCGCTGGCCTCGCGCACGTGGCGCAGGTTCTCGAGCCGCTGACCCTCGGCCATCCGCTGCGTGTTGCGCCACTCCAAGAAGGAGAGATTCACTCCCGCGACCACGAGCCCGACCATGACCGCGAGCACGACATCGTTGAAGAAGCGGGACTGGGACCACCGGCGTCGGGCCGGTGCGGGGGTCGGCGCTTCCGCTGACATGCGCCTCACGCTAGTCGCATCGACGCAAAGCCGGCGACGCCCGCGGAAATGACGAGCCACCCGTCCAGCCCGCTCGCCCTCGCGCACACCCGCCGTCCGGGCTGAAGGCACCGTGCAAGAGTTGCGGCATGACGAGCCAGCCGGCCCGGTCTCGGGTCACCCTCCGCGACATCAGCTCCATGGCGTGGGAGCATCCCGCGGATCGCGGGGCGTTGGTGGCGCTGCGCAAGCTCAAGGGTTTCGACACCGTGCTCTTTGCTCCAGGACGTCGCCCGGGTGCTCGATGCCGACGAGGTGCCCGAGCTCTACGTGGCGGCCAACCCGATCGCAAACGCGTTGACGGTCGGCATGAACAAGCCGTTGATCGTGCTCGACTCCGGGCTTGTTGATCTGCTCGACCAGGAGGAGCTTCGATTGGTGATCGGGCACGAACTCGGCCACGCGATCAGCGGCCATGCGGTCTACCAATCGTTGCTGCAGCGGTTGCTGGTGCTGAGTGGGGCGCTCGCGTCCATCCCCTTGGGCACGCTCGGGCTGCGCGCGATCGTCGCGGCGCTGTTCGAGTGGTCCCGCAAGGCGGAGCTGTCCGCCGACCGCGCTGGGCTGCTGGCCACCCAGGACCCGGCGACGGCGTTCCGGGTGCACGTGCAGCTCGCGAGCGGCGGCCACCTCGACCAGCTCGACCCCACGTCGTTCTTCGCCCAGGGCTCGGAGTACCTCGACGCCGCCGACCCCCGCCACTCGGTACTCAAGGTGCTCCTGGTCGAGAACCGCAGCCACCCGTTCGCGGTGGTCCGGGCCGCCGAGCTGCGACGGTGGGTCGACGCCGGCGACTACACCAGCTACCTCGGCGGCGCCTATCCGCGCCGCGACGGCGATGACGACGCCAAGGTCAGCGACGCCGCGTCGTACTCCGAGAACTTCCGGCAGACCCAGGACGCCCTAGGGAAGGTCGTCCACGACTCGGCGGGTGTGGCCGGCAGCGTTGCTCTGGCTGGACGACAAGCGGCGAGGCCCAGGCCCGTCCCAGGGCCCGCCCCAGGGCTAGTAGTACATCCGTCGGGTGCCGCCGATCGGCACCAGGTTCAGGACCAGGCCGACGACGGCGAGGATCGCGCCGATGGTCGTGAGTACCGGGATGCTGGCCACCAGGCCAATGATCAGCAGCACTACTCCAAGAATCACCATGTGGAAGTTCCCTCCGATAGGCGGTGAGGGTGGTCCGGTACCCGGACAGCGCGGATCCATGCTCAGGCGTTGAGCGCCTCGATCGCCTCGTGGATGCTCAGGGTGCGCTGCGCCGACTCGACGTGCAGGTTCTCGACCATCCGGCCGTTGTAGGTGACGACGCCGCTGCCGCGGCCGTCCGCCCAGGCCTGCAGGATGCCGCGAGCGTCCTCGATGGCCCGCCTCGCTCGGCGCGAACGCCTCGTTGGCGGCGTCGACCTGCCCGGGATGGATGAGCGTCTTGCCGTCGAAGCCCAGCTCGCGGCCCTGTCGGCACTCGGCCGCGAACCCGTCAAGGTCCTTCACGTCGTTGTAGACCCCGTCGATGATCGCCTTGCCGGTGGCCCGGGCGGCGAGGACCGCGAGGCCGAGGCCGGTGAGCAGCGGCTGCCGGCCGGGCACGTGCTCGGCGTACAGCTCCTTGGCCAGGTCGTTGGTACCCATCACCAGCACCGCGAGTCGGTCGGAGGCCGCCGCAATCTCTTCGGCGTGCAGCATCGCGTACGGCGTCTCGACCATCGCCCACAACCGGGTGTGGTCGGGAGCGCCGTTCGCCGCCATCGCGTCGACGATCGCGTGGACCGCGTCGGCGCTGTTGACCTTGGGTACGACGATCGCGTCCGGCCCGGCCTGGCAGGCCGCGCGCAGGTCGTCGGCGTGCCACTCGGTGTCGGCGCCGTTGACCCGGATCGTCAGCTCGCGCTTGCCGTACTCGCCTGAGGCGGCGGCGGCGCAGGCGTTGTCGCGGGCGGCCGGCTTGGCGTCGGGAGCGACGGCGTCCTCGAGGTCGAGGATCAGCCCGTCGCAGGCGATGGTCTTGGCCTTCTCGAGCGCCCGCTCGTTGGAGCTGGGCATGTAGAGGACGCTGCGGCGAGCGCGGAACTCGTGGGATTCCTGGGGAGTGCCGCTCATGCGTCCAGCTCGATCGCGTCGTAGGACTGCTTCAGCTCGGGGTCGATCGCGGCCAGCTCCTCGGCCAGCGCGACCATCACCTTGCACTGCTTGACCGAGGCGTCGTCCTCCATCTTCCCGTCGAGCATCACCGCGCCGGTGCCGTCGCCCATCGCGGCGATCACCCGGCGCGCGTGCCGGACGTCGTCGACGCTGGGGGAGAACACCTTGTTGGCGATCGAGATCTGTTTCGGGTGCAGCGACCAGGCGCCGACACAGCCGAGCAGGAAGGCGTTGCGGAACTGGTCCTCGCAGGCCACCACGTCGGTGATGTCGCCGAACGGTCCGTAGTAGGGGTAGATGCCGTGCATCGCGCAGGCGTCCACCATCCGCGCGATCGTGTAGTGCCACAGGTCCTGTTGATACGTCGTCCGCCCCGAGGACGAGATGGCCTCGAGGTCCGAAGACTCCGGGTCCTGGCGCACGAGATAGCCGGGGTGACCTCCGCCGACCCGGGTGGTCTTCATCCGTCGGTCGGCGGCGAGGTCGGCGGGCCCGAGGGACAGGCCCTGCATCCGCGGCGACGAGCCGCAGATCTCCTCGACGTTCGCCACACCGCGGGCGGTCTCGAGGATCGCGTGCACGAGTAGCGGCTTCTGCAGGCCGGCCTTCGCCTCGAGCTGGGCCAGGATCCGGTCGACGTAGTGGATGTCCTCGGCGCCCTGCACCTTCGGCACCATGATCACGTCGAGCTTGTCGCCGATCTCGGTGACCAGCGTGGTCAGGTCGTCCAGCACCCACGGGGAGTCCAGCGAGTTGATCCGGGTCCACAGCTGGGTGGGCCCGAAGTCCGTCTCCCGCGCGATCTTGACCAGACCCTCGCGTGCGATCTCCTTGTTCTCCGCCTTGACCGCGTCCTCGAGGTTGCCGAGCAACACGTCGACGCTGCCGACCATGTCGGGCACCTTGGCCGCCATCTTCGGGTTGCCGGGGTCGAAGAAGTGGATCGCCCGCGACGGCCGGGCCGGAACCTCCCGGAGCGGTGCGGGCGCGCCTACGGCGAGGGGGGCGAAGAAGTCCTTGGGGCTGCGTGAACTGCCGGTCATGGGCGGAAGGTAGCAAGCCTGGCTACCTGCCGGTATGACGGATCTCTCTGGTCTCAGCCACGCCGGCGGGCGTTGCGGCGCTCCCGCCACTCGGCCACGGTCGCGTCCACGTCCCGCGGCTGGGTGATCAGTGGCGGTCCGTCCACCGGGGTGTACCGCGCGCGGATCACCCGGGCGTTGAACTCGTCGACCTCGCGGCGTACCTCGGACTCGACCGAGAACTTGTCCAGCCGGGCATCCAGCTCGGCGTCGTCCTTGCGGAGCTGGAGCGAGGGCGGCAGCACGCTGACGTTCTCGCGCTTGACCATCCGCTTGAGCCACCACTCCGGGTCGTGCTCGGTGCCGAGATCCTCGATCGGCTTGCCGGCGCCCGGCAGGTCGTCGAACGCGCCGCGCGCCATGGCCTGCCGGATCTGCACGTCGACCCAGGTCTGCTGCTGCTCGATCCGCCTTGCGGCCGCGGCCTTCTCCGCCGCCCGGCTCTGCGGCTGCTCGGGCGGACGGTCGCGGGACTCACTCTCGGCCATCGGGAAAAGCCTACGCCGTCTCGTATTCCAGACTCGGCTCGGTCGACCGTCGTTGACCGCGAGGCACTAGGCCGATGGACTGGGCTGGTGACCCCACTGCCCGCGATGCACGACGTCGGTCCACGGCGTACGGCTCCGTCGCGTCGGGGAGCCCGCCGCGCCGGTGGAGTCGACCCGGTGGCCGAGCGTGATCACGCCGACGGGGTCGAAGCGGTCCGGGATGTCGAACTCGCGGCGCACCTCCGGCTCCCGGAAGACGCCGAAGAAGCACGCACCCAGACCGGCATCGGTGGCGGTCTGCAGGATCAGCAGCGAGGCCATCGCCGCGTCCATGTGCCAGAACGGCATCGGCCAGCGGCCCTCGTCACGGTCGGTCCAGCCCTTGTCCGGCTCCGCGTACCGATCGAGGTACGCCGCCTTGCTGCTGCACGGCAGGATCACCACGGGCGCGCGCATCATCCCCTTCAGCCAGTTGTCCGGCTCCGCCATGTCGTCGATCTGCGCGAGCCAGAACCGACGGACGTCTTCGGGCCGGTCGAGCACCAGGAACGCCCAGCCCTGGCTGAAGCCCGCGCTCGGCGCGTGGGTGGCGTTCTCGAGGGCCAGGTCCACGATGGCGGGGTCAACGGGGAGGTCCGCGTAGTCGCGGACCATCCGCCGGCGGCGTACGAGATCTTGGAACTCCATGCGCGAAGTATCGAGGAGACCCACCGTGCCTGACGACTTCGAGCGGATGTGGGCCGACCTCGCGCCGATCGGCCGGTCGGCGGAGTCGGGGGGCTACTTCCGGCAGCCGTTCGCCTCGGCCGAGCGCGAGCTGGCTGCCTGGTTCGTCGAGCAGGCGACCGCTCGCGACCTGCGCATCGAACGGGACGAGATCGGCAACGCCGTCGCCTGGTGGGAGGCGGGCAGTGGCCCGGGCGTTCTCACCGGGTCACACCTCGACTCGGTGCTCGACGGTGGTGCCTACGACGGGCCGCTCGGCGTGGTCTCGGCGCTCGCCGCGGTCGACGTGCTGCGCGCGCGAGGCGTGGTCCCGACGCGGCCGATCGGGGTGGCGACGTTCGTGGAGGAGGAGGGCTCGCGGTTCGGCATCGCCTGCCTGGGCTCGCGGCTGGCGACCGGGGCGATGAGCTGGGAGCAGGCCCGCGAGCTGCGTGACCGTGACGGCGTGGCCTTCGAGGAGGTGGTGGCGGGCGGCACCTCGACGTTGCTGGCCGACGTGGCGACGTACGTCGAGCTGCACGTCGAGCAGGGCCGTGACCTCGTCGACCGTCGGGCGGCGGTCGGAGTGGGGAGCGAGATCTGGCCGCACGGCCGCTACCGACTGGACTTCACCGGCGAGGCCAACCACGCGGGCAGCACCCGGATGGAGGATCGGGCCGACCCGATGCTGACCTACGCGATGACCGCCCTGGCGGCCAACAAGCAGGCGCGGCTGTCCGGGCAACGGGCGACGTTCGGGCGGGTCGAGGTGACGCCCAACGGGACCAACGCGGTGCCGTCGCTGGTGACCGCCTGGCTGGACGCGCGGTGCGAGAGCGATGCGGCCTTGGCCGAGCTGGTCGAGACGATCTCGCGGCAGGCCTCCGAGCGGGCCGAGCGCGACGGGACGGCGGTGGCGGTGACGCCCGAGTCGGTGTCGGGCTCGGTCGCGTTCGACGCTGCGCTCGCGGCGATGATCGCGGGGGACCACGCCGGCGGGGACTGGCCGATCATCCCGACCGCCGCCGGCCACGATGCCGGGATCCTGTCGGCTGCGGGCATCCCGACGGCCATGCTCTTCGTGCGCAACCCGACCGGTGTCTCACATTCGCCGGCCGAGCATGCCGAGATGCCTGACTGCCTGGTCGGTGTCTCCGCTCTGGCAGACACGCTCGAGAGACTGGTTCGGTGACGCGCGCGGCGTACCTCCTGGAACGCGCGTGGGTGGCCGGTGCGGTCCGGGACGACGTACTCGTGGAGGTCGAGGACGGGCGGTTCACCCGGGTCGAGGTTCCGGACGTGTCGCGAAGGTTCCAGGGCGTTGCAACACCCGAGAACCTTCGCGATACCTGGGTACCCAGGTATCCCACCCGGCTCTCCGGCCTCACCCTCCCCGGGCTCGCGAACAGCCACAGCCACGCGTTCCACCGGGCGCTCCGGGGGCGGACCCAGCGGAGTCGAGGGACGTTCTGGACCTGGCGCGAGCAGATGTACGCCGTGGCGCAGCAGCTCGACCCCGACAGTTACTTCGCGCTCGCGCGGGCGACGTACCGGGAGATGGCGGCCGCCGGGATCACCTGCGTGGGCGAGTTCCACTACCTGCATCACCAGCCCGGCGGCACGCCGTACGACGACCCGAACGCGATGGGTGCGGCCCTCGTCGAGGCCGCGAGCCAGGCCGGGATCCGGATGGCGCTGCTCGACACCTGCTATTTGAGCAGCGGGTTCGGGGCGCCGGTCGAGACGGCGCAACTGCGCTACTTCGACGGGGATGCGGCGCGTTGGGCTGCCAGAACGGCGCTGCTAGAGGGCACGGACACCGTGCAGATCGGCGCCGGCATCCACTCGGTCCGAGCCGTTCCGGCCGAGCAGCTGGCCACGATCGTGGAGGCGGCCGCGGGCCGGCCGCTGCACGTGCACGTCTCCGAGCAGATCCGGGAGAACACCGACTGCATCGCGGCGTACGGCGCCACGCCGACCCAGCTGCTCGCCGACCACGCGGTCCTCGGCCCGATGACGACCGCGGTGCACGCGACCCACCTGACCGCCGACGACATCCGGCACCTGGGCGGGACCGGCACCTCCGCCTGCTTCTGCCCGACCACCGAGCGCGACCTCGGCGACGGCGTCGGCCCGAGCCGTGACCTGCACGCCGCCGGCAGTCGGCTGACCCTGGGCAGCGATAGTCATGCGGTGATCGACCCGTTCGAGGAGATGCGTGCGGTGGAGCTGGACGAGCGGCTGGCCAGCCAGAGCCGCGGGCACTGGAGCGCCGAGGAACTGCTGGCGGCCGGCACCGCGCACGGCCATGCCAGCCTCGGGTTCGCGGACGCGGGTGAGATCCGGGTCGGTGCCCGGGCCGACCTCGTGACCATCGACCCGAGCACGCCTCGCACGGCCGGCACCGGCGCCGACGAGCAGACCGCGGTGTTCGCGGCGACGGCGGCCGACGTCGTCCAGGTGATCGCCGACGGGCGCGTGGTCTACACCCAGGGGGACGACGAGGAGATCGGCCGCGAGCTCGAGGCCGCGATCGGAGCACTCCGGACATGAGCACGCTGATCACCAACATCGGTGAGCTGGTCACCAACGACCCCGAGGCCGACGACCTGCTCGGCATCATCGAGCGGGCCGCCGTCGTCATCGACGGCAGGGAGGTCGCCTGGGTAGGTCCCGCGGTCGATGCTCCCGCGGCGGACCAGCAGGTCGATGTCGCGGGCCGCGCCGTCCTCCCGGGGTTCGTCGACTCGCATTCACACCTGGTCTTCGGCGGCGACCGGTCGGCCGAGTTCGCCGCCCGGATGGCGGGGGAGCCGTACGCCGCCGGCGGCATCCGCACCACCGTCGCCGCGACCCGGCAGGCGACCGACGAGCAGCTCACCGCCCACGTCGCTGGGCTGGTGCTCGAGATGCGGCGACAAGGCACCACGACGGTGGAGATCAAGAGCGGCTACGGGCTCACCGTGGTCGACGAGGCGCGCAGCCTTGCGGTGGCCCGACAGTTCACCGAGGAGACGACGTACCTCGGGGCCCACGTCGTCCCCGACGGCGACCCCGACGAGTACGTCGCCCTGGTCACCGGTCCGATGCTGGCGGCGTGCGCTCCGCACGCGCGCTGGATCGACGTGTTCTGCGAGACGGGCGCCTTCGACGCCGACCAGAGCCGGGCCGTCCTGGAGGCGGGTCGGGCCGTCGGCCTCCGGCCCCGGTTGCACGCCAACCAGCTCGGACCGGGCCCCGGTGTCCAGCTCGCGGCCGAGCTCGGGCTGACCGCGGTCGACCACTGCACCTACCTCACCGACGGCGACGTCCACGCGCTCCGCGACAGCGGCACGATCGCGACGCTGCTGCCGGGCGTGGAGTTCTCCACTCGGCAGCCCTATCCCGATGCTCGCGCGCTGATCGACGCCGGCGTGGCGGTGGCGCTGGCCTCCGACTGCAACCCGGGCTCCTGCTTCACCTCGTCGATGCCGCTGTGCATCGCGCTCGCGGTGCGGGAGATGCGGATGACCCCGGCCGAGGCGGTGTACGCCGCCACCGCTCGCGGTGCGGCCGCCCTCGAGCGCGACGATGTCGGCGTGCTCCTCCCCGGGAAACGGGCCGACTTCCTGGTGCTCGACGCCCCGACGCACGTGCACCTTGCCTATCGGCCCGGGGTCCCGCTGGTCGCGCAGACCTGGCTGGAGGGGAGACCGAGCTGAGGCATGGATGCGGCGGCCGGGGGAACCGGACTACGTTGAGTCCCACTCCCACTGCCGAAGGAAACCACCATGCCCGAAGAGCCCCTCTCCGACGACGACATGACGACGACCCCCGCTGACGACCCGCAGCCGATGGGTGACGCGGACGGCACCGATGGCGGTGACGCGGACGGCACCGACGGTGGTGACGCGGACGGCACCGACGGTGGTGACGCGGACGGCACCGACGGTGGTGACGCGGACGGCACCGACGGTGGCGACGCGGACGGCACCGACGCCGACGGCACCGACGGGGATGCCGGCGACAGCACCGACGGGGATGCATCCTGACCGCACTCGAACTGCTCAGCGGTGACGCCCAGACCTTCGTTCACAAGGTCTGGGCGTCCCGCGTTCACGTCCACCACGCCGACCCGGCGGACCTGGTCGGGCTGCTCTCGCTCGAGGACGCCGATCACCTGCTCACCGCGACCGCGATCCGCACTCCTGCGATCCGGCTGGCCCGGGATGGTGCGGTGCTGCCCGAGTCGTCGTACACCCGACCAGCGACGCTGGCCGGCAAGCCGCTCAGCGGGCTCGTCGATGCCCGCAAGGCGCTGGCGCTCTTCCACGACGGCGCCACCATCGTCTTCCAGGGCCTGCACCGCTACTGGCCGCCCCTGACCCGACTGGTCGCGGAGCTGGAGCTCGAGCTGGGCCACCCCTGCCAGGCCAACGCCTACCTCACCCCGCCCGGTTCCCAGGGCTTCGCGGTCCACTCCGATGCTCATGACGTGATCGTGTTCCAGACCGCCGGTGCCAAGTCGTGGGAGGTGCACACGCCCGACGGCATCGAGGACCTCACGCTCGTGCCCGGGCTGAGCGTCTACCTGCCGACGGGTACGCCGCACGCGGCCCGCGCGCAGGACACCGTGTCGCTGCACGTCACCCTCGGGATCAACCAGCTCACCTGGCGCGGGCTGGTCCGACGCACCATCGCGGACGTCCTCGACGACGTGCCGGACGACCACCTGCCGGCCGGCTACCTCGACGACCCGGCCGGGCTCGCCGAAGGGCTCTCGGGCCGACTGGCCGCGATCGCCGACGGGATCCGGGCCGTCGACGCACGAGACGCGGTCGGCGCGGAGCTGCGCCGCTTCCTCACCGGTCGCAGCCCGCGGTTGGCCGGCGGACTGGTCGACGCCACCCGTCTCGCGAGTCTCGACGACAGCACCCCGCTACGCCGCCGAGCCGGGCACCCCTGCGTGCTGGTGCCGCACGGCGATCGGCTCGAGGTGCTGCTCGGCGACCGCTCCATCGACGTCCCGGCCCGCCTCGAGCCCGCCCTGGCCGACCTCCGCCAGCGACAGCAGCTGCGACCGGCCGACCTCGCCGAGCACCTCGACCCGCAGAGCCGGCTGGTGCTGTGCCGCCGGCTGGTGCGCGAGGGCCTCCTGGAGATCCTCCCGGAGGCACTGGCGTGAACCCGCCCGACCCCGGCGCCGACTTCCGGTGCTCCGGCGCCAGCGTGCTGCGCGACGAGCCGATCGCCGGCACCGCGTCCCACGTGCGCGCCTTCCTGCTGGTCGAGCACACCGGTGCCTGGGGCCTGAACGCGCTGAGGGACGCGCGCCTCCCCGACGGACTCGGCGACCGCCTGCTGCGCTCCTCCCATGCCGCGGGAGTGCGGGTGTTGCTCGCCCGGCGGCCCGACCGCTCCGGGACCGGAGATGTCCGCGTGGTCGCGGCGTACGCCGACCCGGTCGCGCCGTGGATGGAGTCGGCTGCCTGCGCCGACATCCACGAGGTACTCGACCTCGACCTCGCCGCCCTCGGTCGCGGCCGGTCGCTCGGGCTGGAGCCCACCGAGGGGTCGCTCTTCTGCGTCTGCACGCATGGCAAGCACGACGCCTGTTGCGCCGAGCGGGGCCGACCCGTGGCGGCGGCGCTGGAGGCCGCGCATCCCGAGGAGACCTGGGAGGTCTCGCACATCGGCGGGGACCGGTTCGCCGCCAACCTGGTGGTGCTGCCGCACGGCCTCTACTACGGCCGCCTCGACCCTGCCGCTGCGCTCGGCGTGGCCGGCACGCACCTCGCCGGCGGACTCGACCTCGATCACTTCCGGGGCCGATCCGGGCTGAACATGCGGGTCCAGGCGGCAGAGATCGCCCTTCGGCGTCAGCTGGACGAGTCCGGCCACGATGCCGTCCGGTTCCTCGACGCGGCCCGCGCGGACGACGTCACGACCGCGAGGTTCGACGTCGCCGGCACGACGTACGCGGTGCGCATCCGCACCCGTGCGGGTGAGCGGGAGCGACTCACCTGCCAGGCACTCCGCGACAACCCGGCGCCGATCCACGAGCTACTCGACGTGCGGGCGTACTCGTAGTATCCGAGCATGGCGATCACCGACGATGTCTCGGAGCTGACGGCGCAGCGGTTCGGCAGGACCAACTTCGTGGGCGGCGAGCGGATTCCGAGGGTAGGGACTGCTCAGCTGCCGCCCGGGCCGCGCTGGCCCCCAGCCGTGCAGACGGTCGCCCTGATGCGCTTCCGGCACAGGTTCCACCCCTACCTGCACAAGAAGTACGGCGATGTCTTCACGATCCGGTTGCTCCCGGGAGGCCGCCCGCTGGTGATGTTCACCAATCCCGAGCACGCCAAGGAGATCTTCGCGGGCGACCCCGAGATCTTCCATGCGGGCAAGGGCAACTCGATCCTGGGCCCGATCATGGGCGAGCACTCCCTCTTGCTGCAGGACTCGGGAGCGCACAAGCGGGCGCGCAAGCTGATCATGCCGGCGTTCAACGGGCACGCGCTGCGCGGCTACCAGTCGCTGGTCACCGAGCTGGCCCGGGCCGAGGTCGACCGGTGGCGCCCGGACACGGAGTTCCGCGCGCTGGAGCGGATGAACGCGCTCACCCTCGAGGTGATCCTGCGGGTGGTGTTCGGGGTGACCGACGAGGCCCGGCTGGCCGCGCTTCGGCCGCGGGTCAACGCGACCGTCGACGTGAGCCCGGCGGTGCTCCTCGGCTGGGGCTATCCCTGGCTGCAGCGGTTCGGGGTCTGGAAGCGGACCGTCGAGAACCAGTACGAGCTCGACCGGTTGATGTACGCCGAGATCCGCGAGCGCCGGGGTGCGCCCGACCTCGCCGAGCGCACCGACGTCCTCTCGCGGCTGATCCTCGCGGGCGATGAGGATGGCGACGCGCTGGACGACACCGAGCTCCGCGACCAGCTCGTCACGCTGCTGCTCGCCGGCCACGAGACCACGGCGAGCGCGCTCTCCTGGGCGCTCTACGAGGTGGGCCGCGATCCCGAGCTGATGAGCCGGTGCCAGCAAGCCGCCCGCGAAGGCGACGACGCCCTCCTCGACGCGGTGCTCAAGGAGTCGATGCGGCTGCACCCGGTGATCCCGATGGTGGTGCGGACGCTGATGAAGCCCGCCACGATCGCCGGCATCGACGTGCCGGCGGGCGCGACGATCGGGCCGTCGATCATCATGGCCCACCAGAAGTCCGCCAACCACGCGGACCCCTGGCGGTTCCGGCCCGAGCGGTTCCTCGGCCAGAACCCGCCGACCAACACCTGGATCCCGTTCGGCGGCGGCGTTCGTCGTTGCATCGGCGCCGGCTTCTCCCTGATGGAAGGGGTGGCCGTGCTGCGCGAGGTGTTCGCGTCCTACGACGTGAGCGCCGTCGACGATGACGAGCCGAAGGTCCGCAACATCACCAGCGTCCCGAAGCGGGGCGCCCGGATCCGGGTGACGCGGCGCTCCTGAGCGCTGCCCGCGGGCCGATGCTCACGCTGTCGGCGATCGCCTCGAACACGTCGCAGTAGACGGGGTAGTCCTCGCGCGCGACCGAGCAGGTCAACGTCACTCCGATGCCGTCGACCAGCCACGACCACTGGTCGCTGAGCAGGTCGGCGGCGCCGAGCCGGTGGGCGAACCGGTGGTAGGCCACGGTCCGGCCGAGCAGGTCGAACTCGTCGTCGTCCTCGACCTCGAAGTCGCTGAGCTGGTCGGCCAGCTCGGCGATCGCCGCGGCTCGCCAGGTGCGCAGGTCGGTGTCGACGGCGGCGCACCGCACGGTCACCTCGGGCGGCACGCCGCTGGCGGGAAGCGCGGTGGCTCGGGCGCTGAGCAATACCCCGGGGGCGGGGGTCGAGCGCTGCCGCCAGGTGGCGGGGAGGCAGATGCCGATGTCGTCGTCCATGAACGGGAGGATGCTCCGCCGCGGCGGGGTCGAACCCATCGTCGTCGTCGCTGTGGAGAAAGCGCCCGCCGCCTCGTTGACGCTATGGAAATAGTAGCATCCTCGGCTAGGATGGGCCGATGACCACTGACGAGCCCGGGGGCGCCGCCCGGATGACTCCCGCCGCGGAGCTCGATGAGGACGTTCGCGGCGCCATCGACGACGTGATGCGCGGCGGGCCGCCGCTCCGGCTCTTCACCACGCTCGCCCGCGACCGGCGCTTGTTCTTCAAGTTCTTCGCCGGCGGCCTTCTCGATCGTGGCCACCTCACGCTCCGCCAACGCGAGATCGTCATTGACCGGACGACCGCACTGACCGGCGCGGAGTACGAGTGGGGGGTCCACGTCAGCGCGTTCGGCGGGCCCGCGAACCTCACCGCGGAGCAGATCACGTCGCTCACCATCGGCAGCGCCGAGGATCCCTGCTGGGAAGAGTCCGAGGCGACGCTGATCCGGATGTGCGATGCGCTGCACCACGACGCCACGCTCGGCGATGGCCCGTGGGACGCGCTCCGCGCCGCCCATAGTGAGGAGGCGATCCTCGAGCTCCTCCTGCTCGCCGGCTTCTACCGGACGACCAGCTACCTCGTGAACAGCCTGCGCCTGCCCAACGAACCCGGAATGGCGCGGTTCTCCGAGTACTCCGGAGCCGGCGCTCACGCCTCGGGCTGACCGCTGTCGGCCCAGGTGCGCGCCCACGAGGCGAGGGGCTTGAGGGCCTTCGCCAGCCCGTGCCCCTGTTCGGTCAGTCGATAGCCGCCCGGCTGGTGCTCGACGAGCTGCAGCTGGCGCAGCTCCTTGAGGCGGGAGTTCAACAACCCCGGGTTCGCGTCGCAGGCCTCTTGAAGGGCGCGGAAGGTCAGCGCGCCCTGCTCGCTCAGCTCCCAGATGATGCGCAGGGTGCCGCGGCGTCCGAGTACGTCGAGGGCGACCATGATGGGACGTCCGGAGGTGGTTCCTCGCGCCGGTCGGCCCAGCTCGGGTTCGGGCATGATCCCCGAGCGTAGGGGAGCATCTCGGATCCGGCGCCGAACGCCGCCGCGACCTTTGAAGCAGCAGTGCCGCCGCCTCCTCGGCTAGCGCACGAACGCCTCTCGCACCTGATCCTCGGTGAGCCCGTAGTCGTCGAGGGAGTACCGGTGCGCGGGGCGCGCGTCGCCCTGCTGGGACTCGCGGTCCAGCTGCTCGAGACCCGCCTGCACCTGCGGCGTCCAGCCGAGGTCCCAGCGCTCGTAGAGACCGCGGACGGTGCCGACCGGATCGGTGCGGAGGTCGGCGAAGTCGACGTCGGCGAACTGCGCGGCGTCGTACCGGGCGCGGGCGTCGTGGAACGCGTGGAACGACCGCGACCACAGGTCGAGCTGGGTGTGGCCGATCACGCCGCCGACGTAGGTCTCGGAGTGGCCCAGGGTGGTCTCGGCGGAGAGCGAGCAGGACGAGGCGATGCAGGTGACCGGCTCGCGGTGGGTGTAGACGATCAGGGCGTCGGGGTAGACCGCCATCAGCGCGTCGAGCGCGGTCATGTGGGAGGGGTTCTTCAGCACCCAGCGCTTCTCCTGGTCGTTGAGGCCGACCAGTTGCAGGTTCTGCTTGTGCCGCGCGTAGGCGTCGGTCCAGTCCTGGGCCTTGAGCCAGTCGGTGTAGCGCGGGAGGTTGGCCAGCGACTCGAACGAGTTGGACTTGCCGGTCTGCCGGAGCAGCCGCCAGCACTCCTCGACCGTGGTGGCATCCATGTAGTGGATCCCCATGAACTCGGGGCTCTCGATGTGGTGCGCCGAGAACGCCTGCTGCATCGCGTTGAAGATGGGGTCGTCGGCCCAGGTCTCCCGCGGCGGCCGGGGTTGCGGGTACTGCGTGAGCCACATCTCCAGCCCCTGCGCCTGCGGGTCGGCGTGCAGCAGTCGGTGCAGGGCCGTGGTGCCGGTGCGGGGGAGTCCCATCACGAAGATCGGCCGCTCGATCGGTACGTCGGCGTGCTCGGGGTGGGCGGCGAACTGGGCCTGGGTGAGCAGCACGCCGACCAGCGCGCTCTTCACCTCCGAGCGCTGGAAGTAGTTGCCCCGTGGAGTCAGGCCGGCCTCGGGCGAGGACAGGTCCTCGACGAGGATCCGGAGCCCCTCCTCGTGGGCGCTGCCGCCGAAGTCGTCCATGCCGGTGGTGCGGACCGCGGCGGCGACGATGTCGTCGTAGGTCCCGACGTCTGCCCGCTCGCGGGTCATCACGTTGTCGTTCATGTCAGTCGTGGAACTCGCCGCAGTCGACGGTCAGCATCTGTCCGGTCACCGCGGAGGCGAGGTCGCTGGCGAGGAAGAGGGCAGCGCGGGCGACCTCCTCCGACGAGGCGAGTCGCTTCAGGTCGGTGGGGCCGGCCCGGTCGGCGTAGATCTGCTCGTGGGTCTTGCCCTCGACCGCGGCGAGGTAGTCGAAGTAGCCCCGGTTGACGTCCTCGTAGATGTACGACGGCGCCACGCTGTTGACCCGGATCCCGCGCGGGCCGAGCTCGGTGGCCAGCGAGGACGCGAGGTGCTCGAGGGCGCCCTTGGACAGCTTGTAGCCGGCGTACTCGGGTTGCGAGCTGAACGCGACGCACGAGTTGAGCATGATGATCGAGCCCTTGCTGGCCGCGAGCGAGTCGGCGAACAGCGCGGCGAGCCGCAGCGGCGCGAACACGTTGGTCTCGTTGGCCTTCGCCAGGTCCTCGGGCTTGATCTGGGTGATCGGGTCCATCGGCGGGATCGCGAACGCGTTGTTGATGACGCAGTCGACCCGGCCGAAGCCCTCGAGCGCCTTCTCGACCAGGTTGGCTCGCGAGGCCTCGTCGGTGACGTCGGTCGGCACGATGATCGCCCGGCGCCCGTAGCCCTCGACGACGGCGGCCATCTTCTCCAGGCGCGACGCGGTGCGGCTGGCCAGCACCAGGTCCGCGCCCATCTTGGCGGCCTCCTCCCCGAGTGAGCGGCCGAGGCCGGGACCGACGCCGGACAGCACGATCACCTTGTCCTTCAGCAGCGGGACCGCTTCGTAGCGCTCCTCGATCGAGGTGTCGTGGGCGGCGGCGTAGCCGAGTTCGGTACTCAACACATGCTCCTGTTCAACTCAGCATCCTTCGGGCCACGGAGCGTTGCCGGGCGGCGATCCGCGCGGCGTACTCCTCGGTGGTGAGCGGGGTGAAGTGCGGCAAGAGGCCGGGTACGTCGTCGAGGTCGACGACCCGCACGGTGGGGCCGTCCTCGGGGCCGAGGTCGCGCTCGAGGCGCTGCCAGCGCAGCATCATCGGGCCGGTGCGGTGGCCGGTGGTCTCCAGCCAGTTCGCGATCCCGCCGGCGCCGCCCGGGGGACGCTCGGAGATCACGAACCGGATGATGCCGTCGGGGTCGGTGACGGCCTGGGCCTTGGTGAGCGAGGTCTGGTGACTCTCGTAGTCGGTGGAGGCGTACCAGTCCGAGCCGATCTGGATCGCCTGGTAGGCACAGTCGTCGCACCGGGGGAGCTCGACGATCATCGCCTGATCCTCGCTCAGCTCGTAGTGACCGATGGAGGAGCGCTGTGACTCCAGGCCGCCGGGCGTCGACGTCGGGGCGGTCAGGGTGTTGACCGGTTCCTTGTACTGGAAGAAGTGCGGGAACGCGAACCAGGTCTGGATCGAACCCGTGAGCAGCTTGCCGGCGATCTCGTACTGCTTCGCCAGGCGGTCCTTGGTCAGTGGCTTGGCGGGGTGGCCGACGGTGTCGGTGCGCTCGATCCAGAGCCGACCGCGTTCCTCGGTGTCCCAGTCGTTGTAGACCTCGCGGACGATCAGGGTCTTCGCTCCGGGCTCGGCGACGTAGCTGAACTCGAAGGAGCCGTCGGGCTGCAGGTCGAGGTCGCGGTCGTCGTAGGCCAGCATCGAGGTGGCGGCGGAGTCGGCGCTGTAGGCGCCCCCCATCACCTGGAACGAGAGGTCGGCCGTGCTGCCGCGGACCCCCCGGACGACGTACTCGACGCCTTCCTTGAGGTAGGCGTTGAAGTAGATGGCGTCGGGGTTGTCGAGGCCCTGTCGGGAGAACTGGTGGGTCGGGTTGATGAACAGCGGCCGGTCGAGGTCATGGTCGAAGGCCATCTGCAGGGCCATCCGGATCCGGCCGGACAGGTAGTCGTAGCCCTCGAGCAGGTCCTGTTCGGTCGTGATGAACTCGGCCCCGGCGATGAGAGCCTCAGCCTCGGCGATGGCTGCGCGCAGGGGCGCGGTGAGGTCGTCGCTCACCCGTTCACCTTCGCGATGATCGACTCCCCGAAGCGCTCGAGGTGCTCGATCTTCTGATCGAGGCCCTCGGTGTCGGGGCCCATGATGTAGGGCACCCGGAAGCCGACGATGCAGTCGGTGACGCCCTTGTCCTCGAGGCGCTGCACGCCGTCGGGGTCGTAGGCGTCGTAGGAGATGACGTGCACCTCGAAGTCGTCGCGGGTGTCGCCCTCCTCCTTGCGGATCTCGGCAAGCCGCCCGAGCAGGCGGTCGAGCTCCTCACCGTCGCCGCCGGCGTGCATCCAGCCGTCTCCCTTGAGTACGGCGCGGCGCAGCGCGGCATCCGCGTGGCCGCCGACGAGCAGCGGGATCGGCTGGGTCGGCGCCGGGCACTGCTTGAGCTGCTCGAACTCGTAGAACTCGCCGTCGTATCCGAAGAACTCACCGCTGGTCAGGCCGCGCAGGATGTCCATGCACTCGTCCATCCGCTTGCCGCGCCGCTCCCACGGGACCCCGAGTGCCGCGAAGTCCTCGGGCCAGGGGGAGAGTCCAACGCCGAGCCCGAGGCGGTTGTTGGAGAGGAAGGCCAGGCTGCTGGCCTGCTTGGCCACGAGCACCGGCGGTCGGACCGGCAGCTTGAGCACGAACGGGGTGAGCCGCAGCGTCGTGGTCACCGCGAACAGGTGCGCGCAGAGCACCATCGTCTCGATGAACTCCTTGCCATCGAGGAACTCCCGGTCACCGGTGTCGGTGTAGGGGTATGTCGAGTCCGACTCCCGGGGATAGATCAGGCTGTCGGCCACGGTCATGCTCGTGTAGCCGGCCGCCTCGGCGGCCTGGGCCAGCGGGGCGTAGTACGTCGCCTGGGTCATCGCCTCGGCATAGGTGAACCTCACCCGGACAGACTAGAACGTGTTCTAGGTTTGTGCCAGAGTGTCCGGATGGACCTGCAGCAGATCTCCGACCGGATCGAGATCCAGGACGTCATCACCCGCTACACCCGCGCGATCGACGAGGGGCAGTGGGACCAGCTCGACACCGTGTTCACCGCGGACGCCCGGATCGACTACACGGCGTCCGGCGGGATCGCCGGCAGCTTTCCGGAGGCGAAGAAGTGGCTCTCCGAGACGCTCCCGGTGTTCTTCTCCGCGACGCTCCACACGATCGGCCAGGTCTCCGTCGAGTACGACGGCCCCGACACCGCCCAGGTAGTCGCGTACTTCGACAACCCGATGTACCTGCGCTCGGACGACGACGAGCCGAAGGTCGTGGAGGTCGGCGGCAAGTACCATCACACGATGACCAGAACGCCCGACGGGTGGCGCAGCCGCGAGCTCCGCGAGGAAATGGTGTGGAAGCGTGGGCTCTGACCTGACGCCGGAACAGCTGGCCAAGCGCAAGGAGCAGCTGGCCAGCCCGGTCGTCCCCAACGTCATCAAGTACATGGCGCGGGCTCAGGTGGTGGTCTTCAAGGCCACCGGCGGCCGGATCGGCAGCAAGTGGCGGATCGGGGCGGGGTTCCGCAAGCCGGTGGCGACGCTGCTGCTCGAGCATGTGGGCCGCAAGTCCGGCACGCAGTTCACCACGCCACTGCTCTATCTCCCCGACGGTGCCGACCTGGTGGTCGTCGCCAGCCAGGGCGGGCTCCCCAAGAACCCGCAGTGGTACTACAACCTGATGGCCGGGCCCGACACCCGGGTGTGGTTGAAGCGGGAGATCCGGGACGTCCATGCGACGGTGGCCGGCCCCGAGCAGCGAGCCGAGCTCTGGCCCCGGCTGGTGGAGCTGTACGCCGACTTCGCGACGT
The DNA here is from genome assembly GCA_963827185.1 of uncultured Actinomycetota bacterium. Classification (GTDB taxonomy): domain Bacteria; phylum Actinomycetota; class Actinomycetes; order Propionibacteriales; family Nocardioidaceae; genus Nocardioides. The sequence goes on along the minus strand of CAWGZQ010000006.1, from coordinate 34,141 downwards.
ACCAGCAGGTCACCGACCGAGAGATCCCCGTCGTGGTGCTCTCGCCGCGCTGACTGGTCACCATTTGGACCCGTGGCGGCCGTCGCGGAGAATGGGCCTGTGGCGGACGACGAGCTCCAGGACCCGCCCGGCGAGCGACACCCCATCGTGGCCGGGCTGGTGGCGCTGTTCGCCGTCGGTCTGGTCGTCGGCCTGATCCTGGGCGGTGCCGCGCTGGCCGCGACCCAGGTGCTCGGCGTGGGTGACGACGAGACCTCCACCGACGACTCGACCTCGGACGCTTCGCTCTACCTCCCGCGCCCCGAACGCACCGACCGGGCGGACGGCCCGCTGATCACCTTGGCCCCCACCGGTTCGGAGGAGACCGCGAGACCGAGGAGTCCGAGCCGGTGGACCCGGAGACCTCACCGTCCGAGAGCGAGGCGGATGACCTGGCGATCTCGCTGTCCGCCGGCCAGACCGCGGTCGGTCCGATGGAGCCGATCGACCTGACCGGGGTCTATCCCGGTGGCGAGGGCGCGATCCTCCAGGTCCAGCAGTTCACCGCGGGCAAGTGGGACGACTTCCCGGTCACCACCCCGGTCAGCAACGAGACCTTCACGACCTACATCCAGACCAGCCAACCCGGCCGCAACCGGTTCCGGATGATCGACACCAGCTCCGGTGAGATCTCCAACGAGGTGCGGGTCAAGATCGGCTGAGTCGAGCTCCGGCCGACGTCGGGACGACGGTTCAGCAGGGCGCTTTCGACGCGATGGGCGTGACCACCCGCGCCGGCGCAGCGGGCGCTTCCGGGCCCGATCGCAGCGCGGCGCCGGAGCCGATCCACGCGACGACCTTCGCACCCCAGCCCTGACCGGCGAGTACGCCGCCCAGCACCAGCGCCATGCCCAACGCCTGGGCCCAGCCGAACAGCTCGGCAGCGAAGAGGACCCCGAGCAGGGTGCCGACGACGGGGTTGAGCAGGCCGATCAACGACACCGCGCCGACCGGCATCCGGGACAGCCCGTGGAACCAGCAGACGTAGGCCAGGACGGTGCCCGCCCCGGCCAGCCAGAGGAAGCCGCCGATGGCGGGCGCGTCGATGGCGGGAGGCGGGCCCTCGATCAGCAGCGCGACCGGCAGCAGGAACAGCCCGCCGACCACCAGCTGCCAGGACACCAACGTCAGCATGTCCACCGGCGCCTGCCAGCGCTTGACCAGGACGAATCCAAGCGCTGAAACGAGCACCGAGCCGAAGGCGCCGACCAGGCCCAGGGTGTCGACCGCCCCGGGTGACCGCAGCACCAGGAGCGCGACCCCCACCAGACCCACGAACGCGGATCCGATCCGGATCGCGCCGGGACGCTCGTGGACGATGCCCGCGGCCAGCGCCATCACGGCCAGCGGTGAGGTGGCCTGCAGCGTTGCGGCGAGACCGCCGGGGAGGTGGTACGCCGCCAGGAAGATGAGCGGGAAGAACAGCCCGATGTTGCAGATACCGAGCACCAGTGCGCGCCACCACCAGATGCCGCTGGGCAACCGGCGCCGGAACGCGAGCAGCAGCAGGCCTGCGGGCAGGGCCCGGACCAATGCGGCGAACAGCGGCCGGTCGTCGGGCAGGAACTGCTCGGTGACCAGGTAGGTCGACCCCCACGCGACGGGAGCCACGGCGGTGATGAGGAGGGTGCGCACCGAAGTAGTTTCCATGGAAGAGAGATTATCTTCCATGTAAGATATAGTCAATCCATGAGTGACGCGGATCTCGACCACGTCGGCCGGATCATCGCCCAGTGGGGCGAGCAGCGACCCGATCTGGACGTCAGTCCGATGGGGCTGATCGGCCGGCTGCACCGGCTCGGCGCCCGGCTCCACGACGAGCTGCGCCCGGTGTTCGCCGAGGCCGGCCTCGGCGACGGCGACTTCGACGTACTCGCCAGCCTGCGCCGCAGCGGGCCCGAGCACGCGCTGACGCCCGGCGAGCTGTGCGGGACCACCATGGTGACCTCGGGGGCGATCACCAAGCGGATCGACCGGCTCGAGCGGGCCGGCCTCGTCTCCCGCACGATCAGCGCCACCGACGCCCGGTCCCGCCGGGTGGCGCTCACCCCGCAGGGGCGCCGCGTGGTCGACGGCCTGCTCGAGCGGCATGTGGCCAACGAGCACCGGCTGGTCGCCGGACTCTCCGCCGACGAGCGCCAGCAGCTGGCCGAGCTGCTGCAGACCTGGGGGCGATCACTCGACGCGTAGCGTGGGTTCGTGAACCCCGGGCTGGTCGCGGTGCTCGCGGCGACGTGTCTGGCGGCGGCCTGCACCGACGCCGCCGTACCGGCCCCCGAGGAAACGCCGACCGAGGTCGAAGGTCCGCCGCCGTCGACCACGCCCTCGGTCGCGCGGACGCCCGATCCGGCCACCGTCACCGTGACCATCGTCGGCGACCTGATGCTGGTGCGGGGCGTCCCCGACGCAGCGGCGGCGTTGGCTCCGTTGCGTCGGCGCCTGGCCTCCGCCGACATCACGGTCGGCAACCTGGAGAGCACCCTGTCCACCGACGGGGAGCCGACCCAAGTGCCGGTCACCGACTCGTTCGGCGGCTCACCCGCGCTGCTCGGCCCGCTGGAACGCGCCGGGTTCGACGCGTTGTCGCTGGGCAACAACCACGCCGGTGACTACGGCACCACCGCCCTGGTCGACACGGTCGAGAGGCTCCGGGCCTCGCGGATCGCGCCCTTCGGCGCCGGGGCCGGGCTGCGGGACGCGAGCCGACCCGCGATCCTTCGGCGCCACGGGGTGTCGTTCGCGTTCGTCGCCTTCAACGCGATCGGCGAGACGCCCCGCGCGGCCCCGGGACAACCGGGCGCGCTGTCGGTGCGGATGCCACCGCGGACCGGGCCGCTCGTGCCCGCCGACCTCGACCAGGTCGCCGCGGTCGTACGCCGCGCGAAGAGCCGGGCCGACGTCGTGATCGTGCTCCCGCACTGGGGCACGCAGTACACCCATCGCCCCGAGCCGATCCAGCGCACCGTGGCTCGGCGACTGGTCGAGGCCGGGGCGGACCTGGTCGTGGGCGGTCACCCGCACTGGGTGCAGAGCGCCGAGCGGATCCGGGGCGTGCCGGTCTTCCACTCGCTGGGCAACTTCGTGTTCGACATGGACTTCATGACCGAGACGATGGAAGGCGTCTTCCTCGAGACCACCTGGCGCGGCAGCGAGTTGGTGAGCACCCGGCTGGTGCCGTACCGGATGGACCCGGTGTCGTTCGCGCCCCGGGCCGTCCGAGGCGCGGCCGCCGCCGAGATCCTGGCGGACGTCAGGAATCCGGGAACAGTTCCTTGAGCATCAGCTCCATCAGCTTCTCCAGCCCCTTGTAGGGCCGCACCATCACGGTGAACTCGGTGATCCGCCCGTCGGCGCCCCAGCGGATCATGTCGATGCCGTGCACCGTGAGGCCGTCGAGCTCCGCGGTGAACTCCAGCACCGCCGAGCCGTCGTCGTACCACTCGTGCTGGTAGGCCAGCGTCGAACCGATCACCGCCAGCGCCGCGCGCAGGTAGGTCGTCGTCAGCTCCTTGCCCGCTTGCGGTGTGTGCACGGCCGGCGACCGGAACACCGCGTCGTCGGCCAGCAGCTCCTCGAGCAGCGCGGGGTCCTTGGTCGCGACGACCTGGTGCCAGCGGGTGAGGGTGTCGGGTCGGTCCATGAGGCGAGTATTACCGGAGCCAGGCGAGCACGGTGCGGGCCGCGCGCTCGAGCTGAGCAGGATTGATCACGGAGGGCACGTCGTCGGGCGAGTGGTAGCCGGCGTACGACGTGCCGCCGAGGCGGACGCCGACGAGCCCGGCCCGGACGAACGACCAGTGGTCGCTGCTGCGCTGCCCGGTCTCGGCGACGTACGCGACGCCGGCACGTTGCGCGGCGGCGACGAGCTCGGCACGCATCGAAGAGGGCTCGCTCGGGCTGCCGATCGGCAGGGTCTGACCGACGCCGACCCGGTCCAGGGAGACCATCCCGCGCAATCGATTGCCGCTGGGCAGGGCCGAGGGCTGCCACGAAAGCGCGGGACCCGTAGTGGTGGTCGTCGTCACTCGGCCCGCGCGGCTCCTCTGACCCGAACGCGACCAGGACCACGGGGAGCCGGGTCCGTCGATCGGCCAACGCCTCGGCAACCGTCAGCAGCACGCCGATGCCGGACGCGTTGTCCTCTGCTCCCGGGGCCCCGGGGACGGTGTCGAGGTGGGCGCCGACCACCAGCCAGGGCTGCCCCGGCTGCGGGTCGCCCCGGGTGGCGATCAGGTTGACCGAGGACCCGCCGGGGACCGGCGCGGTCCAGGAGAAGCCGGCGGGGGTGGGGAACCGCTGCCTGCGGACGTCCCACCCGGAGTCCTCGAGTCGCTGCTGCACCCAGGCGGCCGCTCGGAAGTACGCCGCGGAGGTGCCCGGCCGCGGCCCGATCCGCCCGGCCAGCTGGTCGATCGCCTCGAGCGCGGTCCGGAGCCGCGCGTCGTCGGGCGAGACCCGAGCGGGGGTCGGCGTCGGCTCGTCCGCCGGCTCGGTGGGCGCGGTCGACGCGGTCGGCGCGGTCGTCGCGGGCGTGGCCGGGGCCTGGGCAGAGGGCTCGGACGTAGGCGCGTCGTCGGCGTCGGTGCAGGCGGCGAGGAGCAGCGCGGCGACGGTGACTCCGGCGGCGGCCGCTGCCCGCGCCATGCTCAGGCGTAAGGCAGGAGCGCGTTGACGGACTCGGTCGGCACCTTCACCTTGATGCCCTCGCCGATCGCGCGCAGCTTCCAGGCCGCGCCGTCCCTGGAGATCGTGGCCATCGCCAGCCCGGTCTCGGGGACGCCCAGCGAGAGCGTGAACCGGGCGATCTCCACATCGTCGCGATCGTCGCGATCGTCGCGATCGTCGACCAGCCGGCAGTAGGCGTTGTGCACCCACTCGAGGGTGTGGCCCTGGTAGCTGCTCACCAGGAACACGATCGAGTCGATCTGCCGGTGCACCGTGGTCAGGTCGACGGTGATCTCCTCGTCGTCGCCCTCGCCGCGGCCCGACGTGTTGTCGCCGAGGTGGACCACCGAGCCGTCGCGGGTGGCCAGGTTGTTGTAGAACGCGAAGTCGAAGGCCCGGCCGCCGCCGAACTGGACCGCGGAGGCGTCCAGGTCGATCTCCGGCGCCCCGGTGCCGATGAAGCCCGCGGTCGGGGAGTGGTCCCAACCGACGCCCATCCGCAGTCGGGTCAGCGGTTCGCCGGTCGCGTCGACCAGCGGTATCTCCTGGCCGGGGCTCAGCTCGATCATGTCCCCGAACCTACCCGGCGGTCCCCGGGTGCAGATTCCTCCCGGTATCGGGAACATTGGCCCCCTCCGCTATCGTTGGACCCACTGAGCAAAGTTGAGCGAACTGGACTCAACTCTTAACGGAGGTAAAGCACACATGGTTCGAGCTGTCGGCATCGACCTCGGTACGACCAACAGCGTCGTGGCGGTCCTCGAGGGTGGCGAGCCCACCGTCATCGCCAACGCCGAGGGCGCCCGCACCACCCCGTCCGTCGTGGCGTTCGCCAAGTCGGGCGAGGTCCTGGTCGGCGAGGTCGCCAAGCGTCAGGCGGTCACCAACGTCGACCGCACCATCCGGTCGGTCAAGCGGCACATGGGCACCGACTGGAAGCAGGAGGTCGACGACAAGTCGTTCACCCCCCAGCAGATCAGCGCCTTCGTCCTGCAGAAGCTGAAGCGCGACGCCGAGGCCTACCTCGGCGAGCCGGTCACCGACGCGGTGATCACGGTGCCGGCGTACTTCTCCGACGCGCAGCGGCAGGCCACCAAGGAAGCCGGCGAGATCGCCGGCCTCAACGTGCAGCGGATCGTCAACGAGCCGACCGCGGCCGCCCTCGCCTACGGCCTCGACAAGGGCGACGACCAGACGATCCTGGTCTTCGACCTCGGTGGCGGCACGTTCGACGTGTCCCTGCTCGAGATCGGCGAGGGCGTCCTCGAGGTCAAGGCCACCAACGGTGACAACCACCTCGGTGGCGACGACTGGGACAACCAGGTCGTCGAGTGGATGGTCAAGAAGTTCAAGGACAACAACGGCGTCGACCTGGCGGCCGACAAGATCGCCAAGCAGCGCCTCCAGGAGGCCGCGGAGAAGGCGAAGATCGAGCTGTCGTCCTCCAGCGAGACCACGATCCACCTGCCCTACATCACCCACGGTGAGTCCGGCCCGCTGCACTTCGAGGAGAAGCTGTCGCGCGCGGAGTTCCAGCGGATGACGCAGGACCTGCTCGATCGCACCCGCGAGCCGTTCAAGTCGGTGCTCGCCGACGGCGGCGTGGCCATCAAGGACATCGACCACGTCGTCCTCGTCGGTGGTTCCACCCGGATGCCCGCGGTCACCGACGTGGTCAAGGAGCTGCTCGGCGGCAAGGAGCCCAACAAGGGCGTCAACCCGGACGAGGTCGTCGCCCTCGGTGCCGCGCTGCAGGCCGGCGTGCTCAAGGGCGAGGTCAAGGACGTGCTGCTCCTCGACGTCACCCCGCTGTCCCTCGGCATCGAGACCAAGGGCGGCGTGATGACCAACCTGATCGAGCGCAACACCACGATCCCCACCAAGCGGTCGGAGATCTTCACGACCGCCGACGACAACCAGCCGTCGGTGGAGATCAAGGTCGCGCAGGGTGAGCGCCCGATGTGGACCCAGAACCAGCCGCTCGGCAACTTCGAGCTGACCGGCCTCCCGCCGGCCCCGCGTGGCGTGCCCAAGATCGAGGTCACCTTCGACATCGACGCCAACGGCATCGTGCACGTCTCGGCCAAGGACCAGGCGTCCGGTCGCGAGCAGTCGATGACGATCTCCGGTGGCTCTGCGCTGTCGAAGGACGAGATCGACCGGATGGTCAAGGAGGCCGAGCAGTACGCCGCCGAGGACGCCTCGCGCCGCGACGCCGTCGAGGCCCGCAACCAGGCCGACCAGCTCGTCTACACGACCGAGAAGTTCCTCGAGGACAACGCCGACAAGATCCCCGACGACGTGAAGACCGAGGTCAGCGCGGACGTCGAGGCACTCAAGTCGACGCTCGAGAACGCCGAGGCGAGCGCCGACGACATCAACGCGGGGATCACCAAGCTCGGTGAGTCCAGCCAGAAGATGGGCGCCGCGATGTACGCCGCCGCGGAGGCCGACGAGGCCGCCGCGGGTGGGGCGACCGGTGCGACCGGTGAGCAGGACGACGACGTGGTCGACGCCGAGATCGTCGACGAGACGACGGACGAGCCGACGGGCGAGCCGAGCGACGGGGGCACCGCCGACGGCGAGGACGCCGAGGGCGAGGCCAAGTGACCGACGTCCCCGAGGAGGGCCCACCGGGCTCGTTCGGTGACGCGGCCGGTGAGGCTCCCGACGACACCGATGTCGAAGGCCTTGCCGGTGCGGGCGAGGGCGACGAGCTCGCTCTCGCCCGGATGGAGCTGGCCGAGCTGACCGCGGACCTGCAGCGGTTGCAGGCCGAGTACCTCAACTACAAGCGCCGGGTCGAACGCGACCGGGAGCTGGTGCGGGAGAACGCGACGTACGCCGCGCTCACCCCGATCATCGAGGTGCTCGACACCATCGACCGCGCCAGCGACCACGGCCCGCTCGAGGGCGGCTTCAAGGCCGTCGCCGAGCAGCTGCAGCGGGTGGTGCTCGGCGTCGGGCTCACGAAGTACGGCGAGGTCGGCGACCCGTTCGACCCGACGATCCACGAGGCTCTCTCGCACATCGGCGAGGACCCCGAGGTCGAGGTGACCACCTGCAAGGTGATCGCCAAGGCCGGCTACACGATCGGCGACCGGGTGGTCCGAGCGGCGCAGGTCCTGGTGGTCGACCCGGCCAGCGGACCCGAGCCGGCTCCCGAGGCCGCTCCCGAAGGCGCTCCCGAAGCCGCCGACGAGACGCCCGGCGACGAGTAGCGGGAAGGAGGTGCGCGATGGCTGACGGCAGTCAGGAGGGCTTCCGGGCCGACTGGGCGCAGAAGGACTTCTACCAGGTCCTCGGTGTGAAGAAGGACGCCTCGGCCGACGAGATCAAGAAGGCCTACCGCAAGCTCGCGCGCGCCAACCACCCCGACTCCAATCCGGGCGATGCCGCCAAGCACGACACGTTCAAGTCGGTCGCCGAGGCCTACGACGTCGTCGGCGACGCCGCCAAGCGCAAGAAGTACGACGAGATGCGGTCCCTCTACGGCTCCGGCGGCTTCCGGGGCGGCGGTGGTGGGGGTGGCTTCAACCTCGACGACCTGCTCCGCGAGCGGGGTGGCGGCGGCGGCTTCGGCGACATGTTCGGCGACCTCTTCGGCGGCGCCCGGCGACAGCAGACGCGTCGGCCGGCGAAGGGCCCCGACGTGGAGACCTCGGCCACGATCAGCTTCACCGACGCCATCGACGGGGTCACGCTCTCGTTGCGGCTGACCAGCGACGCGGCCTGCCCCGACTGCCAGGGGACCGGCGGCAAGCCCGGCACCAAGCCGCACATCTGCCCCGAGTGCGAGGGGGCGGGGTTCGTCGTCGCGTCGGTGGGTGGCGCGTTCTCGATGAACGAGACCTGCCCGATGTGCGGCGGCCGGCAGCTGGTCTACGACGAGCTGTGCCCGACCTGCGACGGCAGCGGACGCGGCAAGTCCGCTCGGACGATCCAGGCCCGGATCCCCGGCGGCGTCAAGGACGGCCAGAAGATCCGGCTCCGCGGCAAGGGCGGTGCCGGCGACCAGGGTGGCCCGGCCGGCGACCTCTATGTCAACGTCCGGGTCTCGCCGCATCGGCTCTTCGGACGCAAGGGCGACAACCTGACCATCGACGTACCCGTCTCGTTCGACGAGGCGGCACTCGGCGCGGAGGTCAAGATCCCGACCCTCGGTGGCGCACCCGTCACGCTCAAGATCCCGGCCGGGACGCCCAACGGCCGCACCTTCCGGGTCCGCGGCAAGGGTGCGCGCAAGGCCGATGGCACCAACGGCGACCTGCTCGCGAGCGTGGAGGTGCAGGTACCGGCCAAGCTCGACGGCCCCGCGCGGGCGGCCCTCGAGGCCTACCGCGCCGCCACCGCCGACAAGCCGCTGCGCGCCAACCTGTTCGAGGACAGCTAGTGGCCGGGCTCCCGCCGTTCGAGCCGCCCGGTCCCGACGCCGCGGTCTACGTCATCAGCGTCGCCGCCCAGCTGACCGGGTTGCATCCGCAGACCCTGCGCACCTACGAGCGGATGGGGCTGATCACCCCCGGCCGCACCGGCGGCGGTGGCCGGCGCTACTCCCACCACGACGTCGAGCGGCTCCGCGAGATCGCCTCGCTCACTGCGGCCGGCATCGGGATCGAGGGCGTCCGCCGGATCATGGACCTCGAGAACAGGGTGGCCGCACTGGCCGCGCGCAACGAGGAACTGCAGGCCGAGCTCGAGGTGACCCGCGAGGCGCTCCGCCAGGCGGCGAGCTCGCGGCGTACCCAGCGCGGTGACCGGCTGCCGGTGTTGGCCGACCCGCCGTCCGCGCAGGCTCTCGTGGTGTGGCGCCGCGGCCGTTGAGGACTACCGCGCGGCCGGGCTTCCCGGGGGGAGTCGAGACCGACCGTAACGTGGGGCGGACGTTGCTGTTACTCCGGGTAGCAAGGGACTAGCCTCGGCGGGATTCGACCGTCGTGGGGCGGTCACGTCTAGGAGCCGCGTGTGGACTGGTTGACCGACTGGGCGAACGATCTCCACCTGGTCGCGTTCGTCTCGATCCCGATCTTCACCGGGGTCGTCGGCTTCCTGATCAACTGGTCGGGTCTCTGGATGCTGTTCTCGCCGGTCCGCTTCCACGGGTTCAAGGTGCCGGGTCTGCGCGAGCTCGCCTCGGTGCTGCCGCGCAAGCTCCAGGAGGTGCCGGGCCTGCTTCAAGGTGGCATCGGCTGGCAGGGGATCGTGCCGGCCCGGGCGGCCAAGATGGGCAGCATCGCCGTCGACAAGGCGATCGCCAAGCTCGGTACGCCGGGGGAGTTCTACCAGCAGCTCGAGCCCGACAAGATCGCCGAGCACATCGTGCGGATGTTCCGGCCCGAGATCCCGCAGCTGGTCGATGAGGTGATGCGTCAGGAGCACCCGCGGCTGTGGCGGGACCTGCCCCGGCCGGTGCGCGACGCCGTCATCGAGCGGGTCCAGTCCCAGCTGCCGACCGTGGTCGGCAAGGTCACCGACGAGATCGGGGTGCATATCGACCAGCTGCTCGACCCGAAGATCATGGTGATCGACCACTTCCGCAGCAACCCCGGGCTGGTCGTGCGGATCTTCCGCGACTTCGGGCAGCGGGAGCTCAACCTGATGGTGGCCTTCGGTTTCGTCTTCGGGTTCCTGCTCGGGATCCCGGTCGCCGTGATCGACAGCCTGGCTCACCAGTGGTGGCTGCTGCCGATCCTCGGGGTCTTCGTGGGCTGGGTCACGAACGCGCTGGGGATGTGGCTGATCTTCGAGCCGCCGGAGCCGCGCCGGATCCTGGGCATCAAGGTGCACGGGCTGTTCCTGCGCCGCCAGGACGAAGCGGCAGAGGTCTACGCACGGATCATCGCCGACGACGTGATCACCCTCGAGCGGATCGGCGACTTCCTGCTCGACGGGCCGCGCGGCGACCGCACCCGGCAGATGCTCGCCGCGGCGCTCCGCCCGGCCATCGACAACGCCGCGGGTCCGGCGCGGGCCGCGGTGCGGGTCGCGATCGGCCCCAAGCGCTTCGACGCGGTCCGCGAGTCGGTCGCCCAGGAGGCCGTGGGGCGCACGCTCACGCCGTTCAAGGACCGGGAGTTCAGCGCGCAGCAAGCGGAGAAGATCCGCACCCTGGTAGCGGTCCGCACCAAAGAGCTACCGCCGCGCGACTTCGTCGACATGATGAGGTCCGCGATCAAGGAGGACGAGTGGATGCTCTACGCCCATGGCGCGATCATGGGCCTGGCCGGTGGCTTCGCGCACTTGTGGATCTTCGGGGTGCAGGGCGGATGAGCGAACCCCAGCAGCCCGACCAGACCGAGCGCCAGTCCATCCCGGAGCTGATGCAGCCCGCGGTCGACTCGCTTCCCGGCCTGGCCCGGGTCGCGGCATCGGCGGCACTGCACACGACCGAGTGGAGCGTGAAGACCTCCGCGCAGGCGTGGCTGCGGATGGGCCGGGCGCTGACCAGCCGGGATGAGGCAGCCGCGCTGGTGCGCGACGCCGGCGAAGGGGTGGCCGTGTTCAGCGAACTCGCCCGCTCGGTGTCCTCCGGGGTGCCGATGGGACAGGCGCTGCTCAGCGCCGGCGAGACGCTCGGCGGCCTGATCGAGCCGACGTCCGTGGTGAACGGGCAGGTGGTCGGGAGCCGTCAGGCCACGAAAACCCTCCGCGACCTCGGCAACGAGCTGCTCGAGAAGTCCCGGGACGTGTGGAACACCGATCAGGGCCATCCCGCCTACGAACGCATTCTCACCGAGCTGGCACCGGACGAGGCCCGGATCCTCCTGTTGCTGCTCAAGGACGGCCCGCAGCCGAGCGTCGACGTCCGCACCGGCGGGCCGATCGGGATGGTGAACAGCCACCTGATCGCCCCCGGGTTGAACATGGTCGGCGCCCGCGCCGGCGCCCGCTACGTCGACCAGGTGCCGTCGTTCCTCAACAACCTGTTCCGGCTCGGCCTGATCTGGTTCTCGCGGGAGTCGCTGCGCGACCCGCTGGAGTACCAGGTCGTCGAGGCCCAGCCCGACGTGCTCGAGGCGATGCACTCGGTGAAGTTCGCGAAGGTCGTCCGCCGGAGCATTCACCTGACGCCGTTCGGCGAGGACTTCTGCAAGACCTGTCTGGTCGACGAGGACGTGGCCAGCCGGGAGTTCCCGGAGCACAGCACCCCGCAGGCGGGCGACGACGGACCGGAGCCGCCCTCGGGCGGCTAGCCCGGCTCGGCTGTCGGCTCGGTTGTCGGTGCGAACTGGATCAAGTTGAGTGGAACAGACTCAACTTTGGGAACGTTGAGACTGGTGTCGGGCCGCGATGCCCGGCGATCATCATCGGGATCGCACCCACAGGAGAGCCATGAGTCAGTTCGGGGCCGACAAGTTCACGACGCGGGCGCGCGAGGCCATCGAGGCCGCGCAGCTGTCCGCCACCACCGCGGGCAACACGACCACCGACCCGATCCACCTGCTGGTCGCCTTGCTGCGCCAACCGGAGGGGACCGCGGTCACCCTGGTCGGCAAGGCCGGGGTAGACCCCGCCGTGCTGACCGCGCGCGCCGGCGCGGCGCTGGAAGCCCTGCCGCGGGCCACCGGCGCGACCGTGCAGCAGCCGGCCGCATCGGCGGCGCTGACCCGGGTCCTGGCCGCGGCGCTGGACCTGGCCGCGAGCATGAAGGACGACTACGTCGCCACCGAGCACCTGCTGATCGCGCTGGCTGGAACGGCCAGCCCCGCACAGCAGCTGCTCACCGACGCCGGTCTCACCGAGTCCGGCCTGCGTGAGGGGCTCACCGCGGTCCGCGGCAACCGACGGGTGACCAGCCCCGAGGCCGAGTCGACGTACGAGGCGCTGGAGAAGTACTCCGTCGACCTCACGGCCTCCGCCGAGGAGGGTCGCCTCGACCCGGTGATCGGCCGCGACGCCGAGATCCGCCGGGTGGTCCAGGTGCTCAGCCGGCGTACCAAGAACAACCCGGTGCTGATCGGTGACCCCGGCGTCGGCAAGACGGCGGTCGTCGAGGGGCTCGCGCAGCGGGTGGTGGCCGGCGACGTCCCCGACTCGCTGAAGGGACGTCGGGTGCTCAGCCTCGACCTGGCCGCGATGGTGGCCGGGGCGAAGTATCGCGGCGAGTTCGAGGAGCGGCTCAAGGCGGTGCTCGAGGAGATCAAGGACGCCGGCGGCCAGATCATCACGTTCATCGACGAGCTGCACACGGTCGTGGGTGCCGGCGCCGGCGGCGACTCCGCGATGGATGCGGGCAACATGCTCAAGCCGATGCTGGCCCGTGGTGAGCTGCACATGATCGGTGCGACCACGTTGGACGAGTACCGCGAGCGGGTCGAGAAGGATCCGGCGCTCGAGCGCCGCTTCCAGCAGGTCTTCGTCGGCGAGCCCAGCGTCGAGGACACCGTCCAGATCCTGCGCGGCATCCAGGAGAAGTACCAGGCCCATCACGGCGTCCGGATCACCGATGCTGCGCTGGTCGCCGCCGCGACCCTGTCGGATCGCTACATCCCCGGCCGGCAGCTTCCCGACAAGGCGATCGACCTGATCGACGAGGCCGCCAGTCGGCTGCGGATGGAGATCGAGTCCTCGCCCGAGGAGATCGACCAGCTCCGGCGCCAGGTCGACCGGCTCAAGATGGAGGAGTTCGCGCTCGAGAAGGAGAGCGACGAGGCCTCGGTCGAGCGGCTCGCGGTGCTGCGCGCGGATCTCGCCGACCGCGAGGAGGAGCTCCGCGGGCTCGAGGCCCGATGGGAGCGGGAGAAGTCGTCGCTGGAGGACGAGGGCGAGCTGCGCCGCGCGCTCGACCAGCTCCGGATCGAAGCGGACCGGCACCTGCGCGAGGGCAACCTCGAGGCCGCCAGCAAGATCAGCTACGAGTCGATCCCCGAGCTGGAGAAGAAGATCCAGGCCGCGGTCGACACCGAGAAGGCGGAGGTGCAGCCGCTGGTCGGCGACGAGGTCGGCGCCGAGCAGGTGGCCGAGGTCGTGGAGGCCTGGACCGGCATCCCCACCGGCCGGATGCTCGAGGGCGAGACCGCCAAGCTGCTCCGGATGGAGAAGGTCATCGGCGAGCGGCTGATCGGCCAGGCCGGCCGCCGTACGTGCGGTGAGCGATGCGGTCCGCCGCTCCCGCGCCGGCATCGCCGACCCGCACCGGCCGACGGGGTCGTTCCTGTTCCTGGGCCCGACCGGCGTCGGCAAGACCGAGCTGGCCCGGGCGCTGGCCGACTTCTTGTTCGACGACGACCGGGCGATGGTGCGCATCGACATGTCCGAGTACTCCGAGAAGCACTCGGTGTCCCGGCTGGTCGGCGCCCCTCCGGGATATGTCGGGTACGACGAGGGCGGTCAGCTCACCGAGGCGGTGCGCCGGCGCCCCTACTCCGTGGTCCTCCTCGACGAGGTGGAGAAGGCCCACCCGGAGGTCTTCGACATCCTCCTGCAGGTGCTCGACGACGGCCGGTTGACCGACGGTCAGGGTCGCACCGTCGACTTCCGCAACACCCTGCTGATCCTGACCAGCAATCTGGGCTCGCACTTCCTGGTCGACCCGACGCTGGACCCGGACAAGAAGCAGGAGTCGGTGCTGTCCCTGGTCCGGTCCAGCTTCAAGCCCGAGTTCCTCAACCGGCTCGACGAGATCGTGCTCTTCGACGTACTCGGCAAGGACGACCTCGCCCGGATCGTCGACATCCAGCTCGGGCTGCTCGAGCAGCGGCTGGCCGTACGCCGGATCGCGGTCGACGTGACCGACGCCGCCCGCGGCTGGCTGGCCGAGACCGGCTACGACCCGGCGTACGGTGCCCGGCCGCTGCGCCGACTGATCCAGTCCGCGATCGGTGACCCGCTGGCCCGGCTGCTGATCGGCGGCGAGGTGGTCGACGGCGGACGCGTGGTCGTCGACCTCGCCGAGGGTGGGCTGGTCCTCACGACCTGATGTGCAGGGGGTTGGCACCGCTTTGATGGAATGGAGCCATGTCTCCCACCCCCGCACGTCCCCGGCAGGTGACGCTCGCGGGTTCGATGATCATGATCGGCTCCGCCCTCGTGGTGTTCAGCGCCTTCGAGCGGATCGCCGGGTTGCACACCATCGAGTCGCAGGAATCGGTCGCCGACTTTCTCGCCGAGCCGCCCGGCGACGGGCTCGGCCTGAGCGTCGACCAGGTCCTGGACCTGATCCAGCTGCTCAGCGTCCTGGCCGGTGCCTGCGCGGCCGCGGCGGCGATCCTGGGCTTCTGGGTGCTGAAGGGGTCGAAGCAGGCCCGGCTCGCCCTCGCCGTACTCGCCGTGCCCCTGCTCGTGACCGGGCTCGCCACCGGAGGGCTGATGTCGTCGTTGGTGGCGGTGGCGGCGGTGATGCTGTGGCTTCAGCCGGCTCGCAACTGGTTCGAGGGTCGCCCGCCGCCGGCCCCGCGCCCCGTACCGACAGCCCCGGCGGTGGCGCCTGCGGTGGACTCGCAGGTCGAGCCGGCGCCGGCCCGGACCGAGCCGGTGCCGTGGCCGACGCCGTTCGGGGCGCCGCCGTCGACGCATGCGCCGCAGCGGCTGTCCCGGCCGCCGGCGCTCGTCTGGGCCTGTGTGCTGACCTGGGTCGGCTGCGGGATCGTGCTCGTCGCTGTCGGCGGCACCGTCCTGGCCATGCTGGTCTCTCCCGACCTGCTGTTCGAGGAGCTGCACCGACAGAACCCGGACCTGGCCGACCAGGGGCTCTCGGACGGCGAGATCAAGGCCGCCTCACTGGCCACCGCGGGGGTTTTCCTGCCGTGGTGCCTGGTGGCGGCCGGCTTCGCGATCCAGGCGTTCCGCCGGGTGCGGTGGGCACGGCGGGCGCTGCTCATCTCGGCCGCGATCGCCGGGGCGGTCTCGCTGCTGGGCATGTTCGCCAGCGTGATCATGGTGCTTCCGCTGGTCGCCGCGGTGGCGACGGTGGCGCTGCTGTCCCGACCCGAGGTCCGGGCCTGGTATGCCGCCGGGCCGCCCCGGCTGTGAGGTCGGATCTCGACCCCCTGCCCACCGTCGACGGCCGATCGGGGCCTAGGCGTTCAGGTCGGCGGCGGCCAGCCGGGCGAGGCCCTCGGCGATGACCGGGCGCTCCTTGCAGAACGCCCAGCGCACCAGGTGCCGGCCGGCACCGGGCGCCGCCGGGTCGTCGTAGAACCCCTGGGCGGGGATGGCGACGACCCCGGCCCGCTCGGGCAGGGCTCGACAGAACGCCATCCCGTCGGCCCAGCCGAGGTCCGCGACATCGGTCATCGCGAAGTAGGTGCCGTCCGGGGTGTACGCCGTCAGGCCTGCGGCCCGGAGCCCGGCGCACAGCAGGTCGCGGCGCTCCTGCAGGTCCCTTGCCAGTGTGGTCGGGAAGTCGGCGTGCTCGTCGAGGGCCTTCGCGACGGCTGGTTGCAGCGGCGACCCGGACGTGAACGTCAACCATTGCTTGGCCGCCAGTACCGCGCCCACCAGCTCGGCCGGACCCGTCGCCCAGCCGACCTTCCAACCGGTGAACGAGTAGGACTTGCCGGCGCTCGACAGGGTCAGCGTGCGCTCGAACATCCCCGGGAGCGTGGCCAGCGGACGGTGCTCGGGGCCGAAGGTGAGGTGCTCGTAGACCTCGTCGGTGATCACCACCAGGTCATGCTCGATCGCGACCGCCGCAACCCCGTCGAGCTCCTCGGAGGTCAGCACGGTCCCCGTCGGGTTGTGCGGAGAGTTGACCAGCAGGAAGCGGGTCCGCGGGGTGACCGCGGCCCGCAGCTGGTCCAGGTCGAGCCGGAAGTCGGGGGCGCGCAAGGTGACCGGGCGGCGTACCCCGCCGGCCATCTGGATCATCGCGACGTAGGAGTCGTAGTAGGGCTCGAGCACCACGATCTCGTCACCGGGATCGACCAGCCCGAGTAGTGCGGCGGCCACGCCTTCGGTGCAGCCGGTGGTCACCACGACCTGGCGATCGGGGTCGAGCTCGAGCCCGTAGTGGCGCTGCTGGTGCCGGGCGATCGCCTGGCGGAGGGCCGGTACGCCGATGCCCGGGGCGTACTGGTTGTGCCCGCCCTCCAGCGCAGCGACCGCCTCGGCGATCACCTCCGGTGGACCGTCGACGTCCGGGAACCCCTGGCCGAGGTTGAGCGACCCGGTGCGGATCGCGAGCGCCGACATCTCCGAGAAGATCGTGGGCGGGATTCCCTGGAGGCGCGAGGCGAGCACCCCACTACCCTGCCATCTGTGAGCACCCCACAGAGTTATTCGCCTCCCCCGCTTCGCTCCTGCGTCGAAGAACTCCGCGGGGACCCCGCATGACAACGACCGACGACTCACTCGCCGCCGACATCGACGCCACCTGCCGTCTCACCGGGGAGTTCACCCTGCGGTCGGGGCAGGTCAGCACCGAGTACTTCGACAAGTACCTGTTCGAGTCGGATCCGCTGCTGCTGGCCCGGGTGGCGCGGGAGATGATCCAGCTGCTGCCGCAGGACACCGAGCTGCTGGGTGGACTGGAGCTGGGTGGGGTCCCGCTGGCGACCTCGGTGAGCGGGATCCTCGGGGTGCCGGCGTTGTTCGTGCGCAAGCAGGCCAAGACCTACGGCACCCACAAGCTCGCCGAGGGTCCGGAGTTCGCCGGGAAGCGGGTCACCCTGATCGAGGACGTGATCACGACCGGCGGTGCCGTCCGGGACGCCACTGCGGCGCTGCGTGCGGGCGGCGCGATCGTCGAGGTCGTCGTCTGCGCGATCGACCGCAGCCCCGCCGACCAGAACCCGCTGGCGGACGTCGGGCTCGAGGTGCGCGCCGTCCTCACCAAGGCGGACCTGGACGCCGCCCGCGGGTAAGGATCAGCTCTCGACGGCCTCAGGGGCGACGGTCTCGGGCTCGGCGGCCTCCTCGGGCCCGGCGGCCGTGGCGCGCTTGCGGCCGTTGCGTCGGTGCTTGATCCACTCGTAGGCGACCGGGATCACCGAGAGGAACAGGATGGCCAGGATCGCCAGGTCGATGTTGTCTCGCAGCCACGGGATCCGGGTGCCGAGGAAGTAACCGAGCAGCGTGATGCTCAGGACCCAGCAGACCGCACCCACGAAGCTCCACACGAGGAACCGTCGGCGGTCCATCCGGGTGATCCCTGCGACGACCGTGACATAGGTGCGCACGAACGGCACGAAGCGGCCGATGACCAGCGCCTTGCTGCCGTGCTTCGCGAAGAAGTCTTCGGTCTGGTCGAAGTACTTCTTCTTGAGGATCCGGCCATTGCGCTGCTGGAGCGGAGGGCCGAGGGCTCGACCGATCTCGTAGCCGGCGATATTGCCGAGCATCGCCGCGGTGACCAGCATCACCAGCGCGATGGTCATCTCCCAGAGGTGGCCGCCCGGGAAGATGTCGATGTCGTCGGTCGCGATGAACACGCCCAGGGACAACAGCAAGGTGTCACCGGGCAGGAACGGGAAGAACAGCCCGCACTCGACGAAGATGATCAGCAGGCTGACCCAGAGCAACTCGGCGCCGAACCGGTCCAGCAGGTACTCCGGCTCCATCCAGTCCATGCCCAGCAGCAGGGGCATGACATCCGGCAGGGATGCGAGCACGGTCACGCCGAAAACGTACCTGTCCGAGGAAGACCAGGCATCGGGATTCACCCTGAGTTCACCATCTAATCTCGGCACATGGACCCGCCGATCGACGAACAGTCCCGGGCTCCGTACGACCCGATGCCGCACGGCCCACCGGAAGTGGGCGTCGGTCCGTGGGAGGGTCCCTGGCCCGAGGACGACCGGTACGACGCGCAGCTGCTCGCCGAAGGCGACCGCCGCAACGTGGTCGACCGCTACCGGTACTGGACGATGGCGGCCATCGTCGCCGATCTGGATCCGCGCCGGCACGACTTCCATGTCGCCATCGAGAACTGGCAGCACGACTTCAACATCGGGACCATCGTGCGCAGCGCCAACGCCTTCCTCGCCGCGGAGGTGCACATCGTGGGCAACCGGCGCTGGAACAAGCGCGGCGCGATGGTCACCGACCGCTACCAGCACCTCCGGCACCACGAGACCGTCGACGACCTCGCGGCGTACCTGCACCGGGTCGACGTCCGCCTGCTGGGGATCGACAACCTCCCGGGGTCCGCGCACCTGGAGACCATGACGATCCCGCGCCGGGTCTGCTTCCTGTTCGGGCAGGAAGGCCCGGGGCTCTCTCCCGCCGCCCATGCGGCGTGCGACGGCACCTTCTCCATCGCCCAGTTCGGCTCCACCCGTTCGATCAACGCCTCGGCCGCCGCGGCGATCGCGATGCATGCCTGGGTGCGGGCACACGCCGACCTGACCGGGGACGATGCCTGGCGCGGCTGACGACGTCGGATTCGGTGACCGACGGGTAGCCACTAGGGTTGAAGCGCAGGTCGCCGCGACACCCGAGGAGAGCCCCCGTGCCCATCGCCACCCCCGAGAAGTACGCCGAGATGCTGGACGCCGCGAAGGCCGGCGCCTTCGCCTTCCCGGCCATCAACGTGTCCAGCTCGCAGACCTTGAACGCGGCGCTGCAGGGCTTCGCCGACGCGGGCTCGGACGGCATCATCCAGGTCTCCACGGGTGGCGCCGAGTACCTCTCCGGCCCGTCGATCAAGAACATGGTGAGTGGCTCGGTCGCTTTCGCGGCGTACGCCGCCGAGGTGGCGAAGAGCTACCCGGTCAGCATCGCGCTGCACACCGACCACTGCCCGAAGGACAAGCTCGACGGGTTCGTCCGTCCGCTGATCGCGATCAGCGCCGAGCGGGTGGGTCGCGGGGAGCTGCCGCTGTTCCAGTCGCACATGTGGGACGGCTCCGCCGTACCCCTCGACGAGAACCTCACGATCGCCGAGGAGCTGCTCGCCCAGTGCGCGGCCGCGAAGATCGTGCTCGAGGTGGAGATCGGCGTGGTGGGTGGCGAGGAGGACGGCGTCGCCAACGAGATCAACGACCAGCTCTACACCACCCCCGAGGACGCGCTGGCCACCGTGCAGGCCCTCGGCACCGGTGAGAACGGTCGCTACCTGGCCGCGCTCACGTTCGGCAACGTGCACGGCGTCTACAAGCCCGGCAACGTCAAGCTCCGGCCGGAGATCCTCAAGGCCGCGCAGGAGGCCGTCGTCGACAAGCTCGGCCTGGAGCCTGGGTCGAAGCCGTTTGCGCTGGTCTTCCACGGCGGCTCGGGCTCGACCGCCGAGGAGATCGGTGCCGCCGTCGACTACGGCGTGGTGAAGATGAACGTCGACACCGACACCCAGTACGCCTTCACCCGGCCGGTGGCCGCGCACATGTTCGGCAACTACGACGGCGTGCTGAAGGTCGACGGCGAGGTGGGGAACAAGAAGGCCTACGACCCCCGCGCCTGGGGCAAGGCCGGCGAGGCGGGGATGGCCGCCCGGGTCGTCGAGGCCTGCCAGAACCTGCGATCGGCGGGCAAGGCCGTCGGCTGAAGGCCCTTCGGGGACAATGTCTGCCATGACCCACCAGGACCTGATGGCCGGCCCGCCGCCCACCCACCTTCCCGCCGACCCCGCGGCGGAGCCGCTGCGGGCGGGTGAGGCCAAGGCCGACGTCGTACGTCGCTTCCCGGCCTCGCCGCTGGCCTGGTCGGCCTTCGCGGCCGAGGCCGCCGATGCCGGAGCCGACCCGGTCACCGTCTACGCCTACTCCCGGGTCGGCTACCACCGCTCACTCGACCTGCTCCGCCGCAACGGCTGGAAGGGCCACGGGCCGGTGCCGTGGGAGCACGAGCCCAACCGCGGCTTCCTGTCCTGCCTCGCCCTCCTCGCCCTGAGCGCCCGGACGATCGGCGAGACCGACGAGTGGGAGCGCTGCTCGGAGTTCCTGCGCGACTCCAGCCCGACGGCGTACGCCGAGCTGCTGGGGTGAAGGGGCGTCCTACTGACCGTTGTGCCGTCCAACTGACAGTTACAACGGTCACCTAGTCGGCACAACGGTCAGTAGGACGCCGTCGCCAGCGTCATCCACAGCGGCGCAAGTGCTGGTTTCGCCGGCGAGCGTCGCGGGGCACCGTGATGATCATGATGGCTCGACTCCGTGCAGCGCTGGCGCGCAACGACGGCTTGGTCACCCGGCCAGAAGTACTCGACGCCGGGATCACGCCCTCGCGGCTGGCTGAGCTGATTCGGAAGCAGGAGCTGGTCATAGTTCGCCGGGGCGTCTACGCCGAAACCGAACTGTGGGAGGCCCTCGACGAGTACCGCGGTCGCCCACTGATGCGAGCCCGGGCCGCGACCATGACCATGCAACGCGCGTGGGTGATGAGCCACGACAGTGCGGCACTCGAGCTTGGGATGCCGCTTCTCCGGCCGCAGGTCAGCCTCGCGCACGTCACCCGCCCGGGCTACTCCACGGCCTGGACGAGGTACGGCGTCAAGCATCACTACGCGCGGTTCCTCCCGGGTCAGACGACGATGGTCGGCGGGCGCAACGTCCTCGGTCCAGCGCGGACAGCCGTGGACCTTGCTCGAGAACACGGCGAGAGCGCTGGCGTCGCCGCATGCGACTGGGCGCTTCGCAACGGTGTCTCTCGCGCTGAGCTGATCGAGGCCTACCTGCCGATGGCGCATTGGACCGGTGTGCCCGACGCGCGTGCCGCGGTTGACTTCGCGGACCCGCGCGCGGAGAACCTTGCGGAGTCACTGGGCAGGTTGCTGATCAGGGAGCTGGATATCGGAGACCCCGACCCGCAGTTTCCGATCCGGATCCAGACCGGCATCGTGTGGTGTGACATCCGGGTCGGCAACCACATGTTCGAGATCGATGGCTGGATCAAGTACCAGTCGGCCGATCGCGGTGGAGTCGCCGTGCAGCGGGCTGAGGACATCGTCTGGGAGGAGAAGAAGCGGGAACGGTTGATCTGCGCTGAAGGTGTCGGAATGTCGCGGATCATCTACGAGGACTTCTGGGGGGCCCGCAGAGACCAGGCGACGCGCCGCTTGCTCGCGGAGTACGCGGTGTCCGCGAGCAGGTTCGGACCCGAGCTCAACCCGCGGTTGGCCGAGGAGGCGAAGCTGATCCGTAGGCAGCACGGGTGGCGGGATCGCGCGCGCAGCGCCTGAGAGGCGGTTGCTCGCGTCCTACTTGCCGTTGTTGCGTCCAACTGACAGTTAGAACGGTCTGCTGGACGCAACAACGGTAAGTAGGAGCCGCCGCACCTACGGCCGCTCCGGGCGCACGTGCGGGAACAGAATCGTCTCCCGGATGCCGACGCCGGCGAGCAGCATGACGAGCCGGTCGATGCCGAGGCCGCTGCCGCCCATCGGGGGGCCGCCGTACTCGAGCGCGCGCAGGAAGTCCTCGTCGAGCTGCATCGCCTCGGCATCGCCGCCGGCGGCGAGGAGGGACTGCTCGGTCAGCCGCTCGCGTTGGACGACGGGGTCAATCAGCTCGGAGTAGGAGACGCCGAGCTCGACGCCGCCGACGATCAGGTCCCACGCCTCGACGGTGCCCGGCTTCGAGCGGTGCTGCCGGGCGAGGGGCCGGAGCGACTCGGGGTAGTCGCAGACGAACGTCGGCTGGATCAGCGTCTCCTCGACCAGCTGCTCGAACAGCTCGAGGATGAGCTCGCCGGCACCCCAGGTCGGCTTCACGTTGACCTCGCGGGCCTCGGCGATCGCCCTCAACCGGGCAGCGTTGTCCGAGGTCTCCTCGATCGAGACCTCCTCACCGACGGCCTCAGCGACGGCGTCCGCGATCGGCAGCCAGCGCCACTCGCCAGACAGGTCGATCTCCTGGCCGCGGTAGTCGACCAGCTGAAGGCCGGCACCCGACGCCTCGGCCGCGTTGACGATGATGTCGCGCATCCGGTCGGCGGCGGTGAACTGGTCGCCGTAAGCCTCGTAGTACTCCAGCATCGTGAACTCGGGCGAGTGGGTCGAGTCGACCCCTTCGTTGCGGAAGATCCGGCCGATCTCGTAGACCCGGTCCACGCCGCCGACGACCGCGCGCTTCAGGTACAGCTCGAGCGCGATCCGCAGGGTCATGTCCTGGTCGAACGCATTGAGGTGCGTCGTGAACGGCCGCGCGGCCGCACCGCCGTGGACCAGCTGGAGCATCGGGGTCTCGACCTCGACGAAGTCGAACCCGTCCAGCGTCGCCCGCACCGAGCGGAGTACGGCGGCCCGGAGCCGCACCATGTCGCGAGCCTCCTGCCGCACGATCAGGTCGGCGTACCGCTGCCGCACCCGGGACTCCTCCGACAGATCCTTGTGCAGGACGGGCAGTGGGCGCAGCGCCTTCGAGGCCATCCGCCACTCCGCGGCCATCACGGACAGCTCGCCGCGCTTGGAGGAGATCACTCGCCCGGTGACGAACACGTGGTCGCCCAGATCGACGAGCCGCTTCCACTCCTCGAGCGCCTCCTCGCCGACCTCGGCCAGCGACAGCATCACCTGCAGCCGGGTTCCGATGCCTTCCTGGAGGCTCGCGAAGCAGAGCTTGCCGGTGTTGCGCACGAACATCACGCGCCCGGCGACGCCGACGACGTCCTGGGTCTCCTCGCCACTCTCGAGCTCGCCCCACTTCGCGCGGACCTCGGCGAGGGTGTGGGTCCGCGGCAGCGTGACGGGGTACGGCGGGTGCTCCTCGGCGAGCAGCCGCTCCCGCTTCTCCCGACGCACCGCCTCCTGCGAGGACAGGTCGTCGTCGGGGGGCTGCTCTGCCCCGGGTGTGGTGGCCATACGAGCAGGCTATCGAGGCAGCAGCATCGAGTACGCCGCCGGTTCGACCCGCCAGCTGCGATGCCGCTCCGGGCCGTAGATCTCGCCGTCGGCACTGCAGTAGAACCGACCGCCGCCGATCGTCACGGTCCGCCCCCGCAGGTAGAGCACGTCGTCGCTCTCGGGGTGCGTCCCCAGCCCCAGCCGGGCGGCGTAGCGCACGCGTGCCAGCCGGCCGACCGCCCGCGAGATCATGATGTCGGCGGCACCGTCGCCGGGGTCTGCCGCGGGGGTCAGCTCGGTGCCTCCGCCGACCGAGGCGCCGTTGCCGACCGCCAGCATCAGCACCGGCTGGTCGAGATCGTTGACGACCTTGCCGTCGACCTCGACCCGCAACCGGAGGATCGGCGGGCGCACCGCCGTGATCAGCGCCCCGATGGGGTAGCCGATCTTCCCGAGCAACCCCTTCCACCGGTGCGCCGCGCGGGCGGCCTGCGCGCCGGCCCCGACGTGCACGTTGTTGACCACGACCTGACCGACCTCGTCAACGACCAGGTCCATCGGCGTCGGTGTCCCGTGGAGGATGACCCGAGCCGCTTCTTCGATGTCGAGCGGGATCTCGAGGGTGCGCGCGAAGTCGTTGCCGGTGCCGAGCGGCAGCAGACCGAGCACCCGACCGGCGAGCTCGTTGCGGCGGTGCAGTGCCGCGATCACCGCGTGCAGGCTGCCGTCTCCGCCGGCGACCACGATCCGGCGCGACCCGGCCCGGTGGAGCACGCCGTCCAGCTCGCCGGGGTTGCCGGTCGCCTGGACCTCCGTCGAGGCCTGCTCGCGCAACACGCCGAGCGCGAGGTCCAGCGACTCCTCGTCGGCACTGCCGGCGTCGCGGTTGGTGATGACCAGGAGGGGATCCATAGCCCGCGAACCCTAGCCGACCGAACCCGCCGGCCCGCGGTCGTGGATGCGGCGCGAACCTCAGGGTTTGGTAGCGTGACGTCGCAAGAGCCCCGGCACTTGTGCCGGGGATTTTCTATGTGGAAGTGAGCGAGCGAATGCCCGCGATCGCGATCATCGGCGCCCAGTGGGGCGACGAGGGCAAGGGCAAGGCGACCGACCTCCTCGGTCACCGGGTCGACTACGTCGTCAAGTTCAACGGCGGCAACAACGCCGGCCACACCGTCGTCGTCGGCGACCAGAAGTACGCCCTGCACCTGCTGCCGAGCGGCATCCTCACGCCGGGCTGTACGCCGGTCATCGGCAACGGGGTCGTGGTCGACCTCGGCGTGCTCTTCGAGGAGATCGACGGCCTGGAGGCCCGCGGCGTCGACACCGGTCGGCTCCAGGTCAGTGCCAACGCCCACGTGATCGCCGACTACAACCGCACGCTCGACAAGGTGACCGAGCGCTTCCTGGGAAGTCGCCGGATCGGCACCACCGGGCGCGGCATCGGGCCGACGTATGCCGACAAGATGAACCGGGTCGGCATCCGGATCCAGGACATCTTCGACGAGAAGATCCTGGCCCAGAAGGTCGAGGGCACCCTCGACCTCAAGAACCAGATCCTCACCAAGGTCTACAACCGCCGCGCGGTCACCGTCGACGAGATCGTCGAGGAGCTGGTCGTACGCCGACCGGCTCCGGCCGATGGTCTGCGACACCGGGCTGCTGCTCAACCAGGCGCTCGACCGCGACGAGACGGTGCTGCTCGAGGCGGGCCAGGCCACGCTGCTCGACGTCGACCACGGCACCTACCCGTTCGTGACGTCGAGCTCGGCCACCGCGGGCGGCGCCTGCACCGGTTCCGGGATCCCGCCGATGCGGCTGGACCGGGTGATCGGGATCGTCAAGGCCTACACCACCCGCGTGGGTGAGGGTCCGTTCCCGACCGAGCTCAACGATGACGCCGGCGAGCACCTCCGCAAGGTCGGCGCCGAGTTCGGCACCACCACCGGGCGGCCCCGCCGCTGCGGTTGGTACGACGCGGTCATCGCCCGCTACGCCGCGCGGGTCAACGGCGTGACGGACTTCGTGCTCACCAAGCTCGACGTCCTCACCGGGCTCGAGCAGGTACCGGTCTGCGTGGCCTACGACGTCGACGGGGTCCGGCACGACGAGATGCCGGTCAACCAGTCGGACTTCCACCACGCGGTGCCGATCTACGAGTACCTGCCGGGCTGGTGGGAGGACATCAGCGGGGCGCGGACCCTGGCCGATCTGCCGGCCAACGCCCGCGCCTACGTGACCGCGGTGGAGGAGATGTCCGGCGCCCGGATCTCCGCTGTCGGGGTCGGCCCGGACCGCGACGAGACCGTCGTCCTGCACGACCTCCTCTAGGAGTCCTGACGTGAAGACCCTCGTGATCGGCACCGGTGGCCGCGAGCACGCGTTGGCTCGTGCGATGGCCGGTGACCCCGGCGTCGACGCGGTGCACGCCGCCCCCGGCAACCCGGGGATGGCCGAGGTGGCCGCCTGCCACGATGTCGACCCGATGGACGGAGAAGCGGTCGCCGACCTCGCCGAGCACCTTGGCGTCGACCTCGTCGTGGTCGGTCCCGAGGCGCCGTTGGTCGCCGGCGTCGCCGACGCGATCGCGGCGCGGGGGATTGCGGTGTTCGGCCCCTCCGCGGCGGCCGCGCAGCTGGAAGGTTCGAAGGCGTTCGCCAAGGAAGTGATGGCCGCGGCAGGGGTACCGACCGCCCGGGCGCGCGTCTGCACGACCCCGGAGGAGACGGCGTCCGCGCTGGACGAGCTCGGCGCGCCGTACGTCGTCAAGGATGACGGGCTGGCCGCTGGCAAGGGCGTCGTCGTCACTGACGACCGGGCCGAGGCGCTGGCCCACGCCGCGGGCTGTGATCAGGTGCTGGTCGAGGAGTTCCTCGACGGTCCCGAGGTCTCGCTGTTCGCGCTGTGCAGCTATCGGGAGTCGGACGGCGCGACCGTCTATCCGCTGCAGCCGGCCCAGGACTTCAAGCGGATCTTCGACGGCGACGAGGGGCCCAACACCGGCGGCATGGGTGCCTACACGCCGCTGCCGTGGGCGCCGGCCGATCTGGTCGACGAGGTGCTGGCCACCGTGTTGCAGCCCACTGTCGACGAGATGGCTCGCCGTGGCACCCCCTTCGTCGGCCTGTTGTACGCCGGCCTCGCGCTGACCTCCCAGGGCCTGCGAGTAGTCGAGTTCAACGCCCGCTTCGGCGACCCGGAGACCCAGCCGCTCCTCGCTCTTCTCGACTCGCCGCTCGCGCCACTGCTGTACGCCGCCGCCACCGGCACCCTCGCCGACGTGCCGCCGCCCGCGTGGCGCGCCGGCGCCGCGGTCGCGGTGGTGCTGGCCAGTGCCGGCTACCCCGAGTCGGCCTCGAAGGGCGAGGTGATCACCGGGATTCCGAGCGCCGAGGCGCTGGCAGGGGTGCACGTCATCCACGCCGGCACCGCCGGGCGCGGCCAGGACCTGGTGACCGCGGGCGGTCGGGTGCTGGCCGTCATCGGCACCGGTGCGGATCTCGCGGCCGCTCGCGCCGCGGCGTACACGGGTGTCGCCGCCGTAGAATTCGAGGGCGCCCAGCACCGCACCGACATCGCGTTGAAGGCAAGCCAGGAGTGAGATGACCGTCCCGAACGTGACTGTGCCGAATGTCTTGGCAACCAGGTACGCCGGGGCCGACCTCGCCCGGATCTGGTCGCCGGAGCACAAGATCGTGCTCGAGCGCCGGCTGTGGATCGCCGTGCTCGAGGTACAGCGCGACCTGGGCATCGCCGTTCCCGACGGGGTGGTGGCCGACTACCGCAACGTCGTCGACAAGGTCGACCTCGACTCGATCGCGGCCCGCGAGCGGATCACCCGGCACGACGTGAAGGCGCGGATCGAGGAGTTCAACGCGCTGGCCGGCCACGAGCACATCCACAAGGGGATGACCTCGCGGGACCTCACCGAGAACGTCGAGCAGCTCCAGGTCCGCGAGTCGCTGGCGCTGCTCCGGGACCGCGCGGTCGCCACGCTTGCTCGGCTGGCCCGGCTCGCCGCCGAGCACGAGACCACGGTGATGGCCGGCCGGTCCCACAACGTCGCGGCCCAGGCCACCACGCTCGGCAAACGGTTCGCCACCGTCGCCGACGAGATGCTGATCGCGGTCGAGCGGCTCGAGGAGCTGCTGGATCGCTATCCGCTGCGCGGCATCAAGGGTCCGATGGGCACCGCCCAGGACATGCTCGACCTGCTCGACGGCGACGAGTCGCGGCTGGCCGACCTCGAGCGCCGGGTCGCGGCTCACCTCGGCTTCCACCGGGTGCTCGACCAGCGTCGGCCAGGTCTACCCGCGCTCGCTCGACTTCGACGTGCTGTCCGCGCTGGTGCAGCTGGCCGCGGGGCCGTCCAACCTGGCCACGACGATCCGGCTGATGGCCGGCAACGAGCTGGTGACCGAGGGGTTCGCCGAGGGCCAGGTCGGCTCCTCCGCGATGCCGCACAAGATGAACACCCGCTCCTGCGAGCGGGTCAACGGACTCGCCGTGGTGCTCCGCGGCTACCTGGCGATGGTCGGCGAGCTCGCCGGCGACCAATGGAACGAGGGCGACGTCTCCTGCTCGGTCGTCCGCCGAGTAGCGCTGCCGGACGCGTTCTTCGCCGCCGACGGGCTGTTCCAGACCTTCCTCACCGTGCTCGACGAGTTCGGCGCCTTCCCGGCGGTGATCCAGCGCGAGCTCGACCGCTACCTGCCGTTCCTGGCCACCACCAAGGTGCTGATGGCGGCGGTCCGCAATGGCGTGGGCCGGGAGGCTGCCCACGAGGCGATCAAGGAGGCCGCAGTCGGCGTCGCCCTCGACATGCGGCGCGGCCAGGCGGAGAACGACGTCTTCGCCCGGCTCGCGGCCGACTCCCGGCTCGGGCTCACCGGCGCGCAGCTCGACTCGCTGGTCACTGACCCGATCACGTTCACCGGGGCGGCGGTCGCGCAGACGCAGGCCGTATGCCGGCAGGTGGCGGCGCTGGTTGACCGGCACCCGAAGGCGGCGGCGTACACCCCCGGCGCGATCCTCTAGCGCTTCCGCTTCCGACCCGTCGGCAGCCCGGCCCCCAGGGCGTGCGCGAGCATGGCCTTCGCCGACCAGCGCATCTGGCGCGCGGCCTCGTCCCGGGAGAGCCCCGCGACGTCGGTGAGCCAGACCAGCGACTCGATGCCGACCGCGCTGCGGATGCCGATGGCCAGGCGCTTGATCCCCGCCTGTCCGAGCTCGGGCTCGAGCGGTGCGAGCGCATCCTGGAACCAGCCGATCGCGCGGCCCTTGCGGATCGGGAGGTCCTGGCCCGAGCCGGCGTCCAGGGAGAGTCGCAGCATCATCCGCTGCTCGGCCTCGGACTCGAGGGTGAGGGCGATGAACCTGTCGACCACCAGGTCGAGGCGAACCGCAGGGTCGTCCCCCGGCTCGTCCGGCAGCATGCTGGGGGTCTCGATCTCGGGGTGGGCCGCGATCAGGAGCGCCGTCTGGTTGGGGAAGTAGCGATACGCCGTTGCCCTCGACACCGCCGCCGCCTCGGCGGCTTCGTCGACGGTCGGCGAGGGGTTCCCGGCGGCGATCAGCTCGCGGGTGCTGCCGATCAGCTGACGACGGGTCCGCGCCTTCTGCTGGGTCCGTCCGGATTTCTCGTAGGCCGTTGACACTCCGTTCACGATACCCTAGTCTCGTTATGAGACAAGAGTCTCAGGAAGGAAGGGAGATTGTCATGGAGACACTGGCAGCAACGATCCGGCAGCAGGGCGAGGGTGAGCTGGCGTACTTCTGCGGTGGTGGCACGTTCACCTGGAAGGTCACCGGCGCGGAGAGCGGAGGCGCGTTCTTCGTATTCGAGGACCGGATGGAGCGAGGCAAGGTCACACCACTGCACCTCCACCCGAAGGCGGATGAGACCTTCTACATGATCGAGGGCGAGATCCTGGTGCACATCGACGGCGCGGAGACCACCGTCGGTGCCGGCGGGCTGGCGATGTTTCCCCGCAACGTGCCGCACGCCTTCATGGTCACGTCGACGACGGCCAGGATGCTGAGTTTCCAGAACCCCGCTGCCGGCGAGGCGTTCTACCGGCATGCCAGCGAGTCCAGTCCGACACCCGTCGACTTCGACCGGATCCGCGCGGCCGCCGAGGCAACGGGAGCGATCGAGATCCTGGGACCGCCGCCGTTCGGCAAGCCCTAGACCCGCGCCTTGCCGCCCCAGTTGGCGAGCTTGGTCGCGACCGTGTGCAGGTCGGTCCGCCACACGTCCTCGGGAACGGGCGGGAGGATCCCGTCCCACTCCGGCGCAGCCGAGCCGAGCACGCCGGCCAGTCGGTGGGTGCGGGCGAAGAACCACACATGCATGTGGGCGCCGCCGTCGCCCCAGCGCTCGACGTGCACCCGGGCGACGTTCGGCAGGTGCTCCATGATCCGGACCAGCCGGTTGCAGATCTGGCCGTACTCGGAGGCCAGGTCGTCGTCGAGCTGGCCCATGTCCTCGTGCTCGCGCGGGTGGAGGAGGAGCACGATCGGCAGACCCGAAGGCTGCCCGCGATGCGCGAGGATCCAGCTCTCGTCCTCCCAGATCACGTCGTCCGAGTCGACCCGCGCGCACTCGTCGCACGGGCGGTCTCCCTCGCCGCGCCGAACCGGCTCGTCGGTGGGCGGTCTCAGTGCCTTGGGCGCGATCGTCCCGTCGACGATCTCCCACGGGAAGATGTCCCAGTGGCCCTGCGGTGGCATCGGCAGCCGCGCCTCCGGGCCAACCGCATCGACGACCCGCGCGTACACCTCTTCTGCTGACTCCGGCATCTCCTCACCGTTTCATGAGCCCTAGGGTGACCGTGTGCCCACCCCGAACATCCCGGCTGCACCCGTGATCGCCGGCACGACCCCTCTCCATTCGGGCAAGGTCCGCGACCTCTACGCGATCGACGAGGGGCCGCACGCCGGACACCTGCTGATGGTCGCGAGCGACCGGATCTCGGCGTTCGACTTCGTGCTGGACAGCACCATCCCCGGCAAGGGCGAGGTGCTCACCCGGATGTCGCTGTGGTGGTTCGAGCAGCTGGCCGACCTGGTGCCGCACCACATCGTGTCGACCGATGTCCCCGAGGCGGTGCGCGGCCGCGCGGTGATCTGCCGCCGGCTCGAGATGTTCCCGGTGGAGTGCGTGGCCCGCGGCTACCTGACCGGATCCGGGCTGCTCGACTACCGCGCCACGGGTGAGGTGTGCGGCCTCCCGCTTCCCGTGGGGCTCGAGGACGGCAGCCGACTGCCGGAGCCGCTGTTCACCCCCGCGACGAAGGCCGCGCTCGGTGACCACGACGAGAACGTGTCGTACGAAGCGGTGGTGGCCACGGTCGGAGCGGACGCCGCGGCTCGGCTGCGCGAACTCACCCTTGCGGTCTACGACCGGGCCGAGGGGATCGCCCGCGAGCGCGGCATCATCCTGGCCGACACCAAGCTCGAGTTCGGCGTCGATGCCGATGGCGTGACGGTGTTGGCCGACGAGGTGCTCACCCCGGACTCCTCGCGCTTCTGGCCGGCCGACGAGTGGCAGCCCGGCCGGGCGCAGCCGGCGTACGACAAACAGATCGTGCGGGACTGGTTGCTGTCACCGGAGTCGGGATGGGACCGGGCCTCGGGCGCGGCTCCGCCGCCACTGACGGATGCCGTCATCGAACGCACCCGGACCCGCTATGTCGAGGCCTACGAGAGGCTCACCGGGCAGCGCTGGTAACCGGGCTGGTGACTCGCTGCCGGGCTCCCGGACCGGGGCCGGGTACCGCCTGCCGTGGCTCGGTGACGTCGTGACCGGCCTCGCAGCGCGGCACGAGGTGGATCTCCGCGCCGCAGTCGCGGTGCGCGTACTTGACCAGCGGGCCGTCGGGGCCGCACTCGTAGCGGTTGCCCCACTCGAGCAGCGCGAGGACGACGGGGTAGAGATCGAAGCCCTTCTCGGTCAGCCGGTACTCCGACCGCGGCCGGCTGCCCGGCGCTTGATACGTGTGTTTGCGGAGCAGGCCCTGGTCGACCAGCTTGACCAGTCGGTCGGAGAGCACCTGCCGCGAGAGGCCCGTCAGCTCCAAGATCTCGGAGAATCGCCGCTTGCCGGTCAACACCTCGCGCAGGATCAGGAAGGTCTGCCGGTCGCCGATGACGTTGAGCGTGGCCTCGATCGTGCAGCCGGTCGTCGACCACTGCGAGGCGTCGGCACCCCTGGCGGGAGATGTGTCCATGGCCACAGTCTAAGTCTACTTGACAGACTTAGCCAAGAGGGCTCAGGCTGGGTCCATGGAACAGACCCACGTGGGGCAGGCAAGCGCCGCCGCCGCGACAACGCCAGCTGACCGTGGTGTGGACGTCCGGCGATCCCGGACCGAGGACCTCGAAGGCTTCGTGGCCTTCGTGGCCGGACTGTCGGTGGAGACGTCGACCCGGCGCTTCTTCGCCCCCACCACCCGGCTCCCGAGCGGCAACGCCCGGCTGCTGATCACCAACGACCCCACCCGCGGGTCGTTCCTCGCCTGGGACGGGGAGCGGGTGATCGCCCACGGCTGCTGGGCCGCGACGGCTCCGCAGGCGGCCGAGCTGGCCGTGGTCGTCGCCGACGACGCCCAGCACCGCGGAATCGGAAAGCTGCTCATCCGAGCGCTGACCAGCGACATGCGTGATGCCGGCTTCCGGCAGATGGAGATGATCGTCGAGCCCGACAACCGGGCGGTCGTCGACCTGATCGCACGGTCCTGGCCGGAGTCCCGGCCGCGGTCGGAGGACGGCCTGCTCACGTTCGCCACCCCCGTGGCCGCTGAGCACCAGGTCGCCGCCTGATCCGAACCGGCTCGCGCCGGCGAGTAGGTTGACCGTGTGTCAGAGACCACGTACAACCTCGCCAGCCTGCTCGAGGACTCGACCGAGCGGTACCCCGACCGCGAGGCGATCGTCCTCGGCGACACCCGGCTCAGCTATGCCCAGGTCAACGGGGCGGCCAACATGGTCGCCAACCTGCTCGCCGCCCGCGGCATCGGCCGGGGCGACAAGGTCGCATTGAGCTGTGCGAACCTGCCGTACTTCTCGATGGTCTACTTCGGGATCCTCAAGGCCGGCGCCGCAGTGGTGCCGCTCAACGTGCTGCTGAAGGGCCGTGAGGTCGCCTACCACCTGGGGGACTCCGACGCGAAGGCCTACTTCTGCTTCGAGGGCACCCCCGAGCTGCCGATCGGCACCGAGGGGTACGCCGGGTTCGAGCAGGCCGATGGGTGCGAGCACTTCTGGATGATCACGGTCGATCCCGCGGCGGCCTCGCCGATCGAGGGCACCGAGACTCTCGGACAGGCGATGGGCGGTCAGCCGGCGACGTTCGACACCGTCGCCACCGACGAGGACGACACCGCGGTGATCCTCTACACCTCGGGCACCACCGGTCAGCCGAAGGGCGCCGAGCTCCGGCACCGCAACATGCGCGACAACGCCCAGCTCGGCACCGAGCTGTTCGGGGCCGACCCCGAGAACCCGGACACGCTGTTGTGCGTGCTCCCGCTCTTCCACTCCTTCGGGCAGAGCGTGATCCAGAACGGCGGCTTCCTCTACGGCGGCACCGTGGTGATGCTTCCTCGCTTCGACGCCGACGCGGCGCTGAAGACGATGGCCAAGGAGGGGGTGACCTTCTTCGCCGGCGTACCCACGATGTACTGGGGCCTGCTCGGCGCGCTCGACGACTCCGGTGTCGACGTCAAGGAGCTCGCGGGAAAGCTTCGGGTCGCGGTGGCGGGTGGCTCGGCCCTGCCGGTCGAGGTGCACAAGGAGTTCGAGCAGCGGTTCGGCGTCACGATCCTGGAGGGCTACGGGCTGTCCGAGACCTCGCCGGTGGCCAGCTTCTCCCGGCTCGGGCAAGGGGTGCGCGTCGGCTCCATCGGGACACCGGTGCCCGGCGTGGAGATGAAGCTGCTCGACCCCGGCACCTGGGGCGACATCGAGGCCGGCCCCGATGCGGTCGGGGAGATCGCCATCAAGGGTCACAACATCATGAAGGGCTACTACAACCGCCCGGATGCCACCGACGAGTCGATCCAGGACGGCTGGTTCCGCTCCGGCGACCTGGGCCGGTGCGACGAGGACGGCTGGTACTACATCGTGGACCGGTCGAAGGACATGATCATCCGCGGCGGCTACAACGTGTACCCGCGCGAGGTCGAAGAGGTCCTGATGACTCACCCCGACGTCTCGCTGGCCGCCGTCATCGGCGTCCCGCACGACAGTCACGGTGAGGAGATCAAGGCCGTCGTGATCCGCAACAAGGGCGCGTCGATCACCGAGGAGGAGCTGCTCGCCTGGGGCAAGGAGCAGATGGCGGGCTACAAGTACCCCCGGCAGGTGGAGTTCGTGGAAGCGCTGCCGATGACCGCCACCGGCAAGATCCTCAAGCGCGAGCTGTCCTGACCTGATGGGCACGGGACGGATCCTCGGGCTGGTCGGCGCACTGCTGATCGTCGCGGTCGGCGGCATCTGGACGTTCCAGGGCCTCGGCTACCTCGAGGGCAGCTCGATGACCGGCGACGACAAGTGGGCGGCGATCGGCCCGATCGTCGCCGGGCTCGGCGTGGCGTTGGGGTTCGTCGTCGTCCAGAACCGCCAGCGATAGGACCTAGGCGAACGGGTCCGGCGTGGCGCCGGGGAGCCGGGCGAGCAGCTCGCGGGCCTGCGCCGCGACCTTGTGCTCGACGAGCACCTCATACTTCGTGGCGACGACTTGGGTGACCGAGGAGAAGTCGCGCCGGCCACGGGTCATGG
>CAWGZQ010000005.1:0-872500 GCA_963827185.1 uncultured Actinomycetota bacterium | reverse complement strand
CATCCCCCACCCACAAAAGTTTCCACCAACACCCCATGCGGAGGCCGGTCGTATCCGGTATTAGACCCCGTTTCCGAAGCTTATCCCAGAGTGAAGGGCAGATTACTCACGTGTTACTCACCCGTTCGCCGCTCGTGTACCCCCGAAGGAGCCTTACCGCTCGACTTGCATGTGTTAAGCACGCCGCCAGCGTTCGTCCTGAGCCAGGATCAAACTCTCCATAGAAAACCTGATACCCAGCAAACAACAAACCTGACAAATTGCCAGAATTATGTTTTGCCGAAAAACAACCCCAAAAAAAACATCAGGGCATACAAACTAATCCGTCGACTATCAAACACACTGTTGAGTTCTCAAACATCAGACGCACGCCAGCTTCGCCGTCTCCGGGTCGGTCTGGCCGCTCCCCTCGCGCGCACAGTCTCACCGGAGAGTCGGAGGGCGCCCGGGGGCGATCTCTTCCTCACCTGTTGAGGTGTGAGGTGGAGGTGCCGCCTCGGGGCCGGAAGCCCGACCTTGACCGGTCTTGCTTCCCGCCGCTCCCTGGCGACGTGGTGAACAGTAGAGGACTCCTGCCACAGAGTTCAAATCGGCTCGTAGTGAGCCAGGCCACACGCTTCGGCGACGGATCGGCAGCCGGCCAGACGGAGGCTCTCGGCGACCTGGCTGGCGAGCTCCGCGTGCATCCGGGACACCCCCTCCTGGCCCTCTGTGAGGGCGTAGATCGGCAGCCTTCCGAGGAACGCAGCGTCGGCCCCGAGCGCCAGTGCGGCGAGGATGTCGAGGCCCGAGCGCAGCCCGCCGTCGACGTACACCTGCGCCCGGTGGCCCACGGCCGCCACGACGCCCGGGAGCGCGGCTGCCGTGGTGATCGACCGATCGAGCTGGCGCCCGCCGTGGTTGGAGACCCACACCGCAGCGGCCGCGGAGTCGACGCAGCGACGGGCGTCGTCCGGGTGCAGGACGCCCTTCACCACGACCGGGAGCCCGGTGAGCTGGGCCAGCCAAGCGATGTCGTCGGCGCCCAGGTCGCGTGCCTTGCGTGCCCCGGTGTGGGTGTCGTGATCCGGATCGAAGTTCACCCGGAGGTCACCGGGAGCGACGACGTCCCACACGGAACGCCCAGCGGCGTACTTCGTGCCCACCACGGGGGTGTCCACGGTGAGCACGACGGCCGCAGCGCCGGCCTCGACCGCCCGCGCGAGCAGCGGCTCGGCCAGGTGGCGGTGCTCGGGCAGATAGGCCTGCAGCCACCACCGGACACCGGTCTTCCCGATCTCCTCGAAGCGGGTGCCGGCGTTGCTGGACACCACCATCACCCCGCCTACCGCGGCGGTGGCGCGGGCCATGGCCAGCTCACCCTCGGGGTGCACGCTGCGCTGGAGGGTGGTCGGTGCGATCCCCCAAGGCACGGAGGACGGGAAGCCCAGGAGCTGCACCATCAGGTCGAGGCTCGTCACATCGCGCAGCACCCGCGGCCGGAACCGCACCGCCCGCCAGGCATCGGCCGCCTCCGCAGCGCTCAGGCCATCGCGGGCGCCCTGGACGACGTACTCGAAGAGCTCGGCAGCCAGCCGGGTCCGGGCGTGCTCCTCCAGCCCGGCCAGCCAGCTTGCCTCGGCGCTCATCAGTCGCTAGCGGACCTCGACGCCCGCGAAGTGCTTCTTGCCGCGCCGCAGCACCAACCAGGACCCGTCCAGGAGGTCACCGTCGGTGGGTCGCAGCTCCGGGTCGTCGATCCGGTGGTTGTTGAGGTAGGCGCCACCCTCGCCCACGGTGCGCCGGGCCTCGCCCCTGCTCTTGGAGAGGCCGGATTCGACGAGCAGGTCCACGATCGTCGGTAGCTCCGCCGCCCCTGGGATCGTGAGCGCTCCGGCCCCGCGCAGCGCGGCCGCCAGGGTGGCCCCGCTCAGCGCGGCCAGCTCACCGCCGCCGAACAGCGCGGCAGCCGCGGCCTTGGCCTGCTCGGTCTCCTTGGCGCCATGCGCGAACGTGGTGACCTCATCGGCCAGGGTCTTCTGAGCCTCGCGCAGGAACGGCTTCTCGGCGTGCCGCGCCTCCAGAGCCTCGATCTCCGCTCGCGGCAGGAACGTGAAGATCCGGAGCAGCTCGCCCACCTTCTCGTCCTCGACGTTCAGCCAGAACTGGTGGAAGGCGTACGGCGACATCATCTCGGGATCGAGCCACAGCGCGTCGCCCTCGGTCTTGCCGTACTTGGTGCCGTCAGCCTTGGTCACCAGCGGCGTCGCGAACGCGTGGGCCTGGCCTCCGGCCGCGCGGCGGATCAGCTCGACCCCGCCGGTGAGGTTGCCCCACTGATCGGAGCCACCGAACTGCAAGGTGACGCCGTGATCGCGGAACAGGTTGAGGAAGTCCATCGACTGCAGCAGGACGTAGCTGAACTCGGTGTAGCTGATGCCGGCCTCGAGCCGGCTGCGCACGACGTCGCGCGCGAGCATCCGGTTGACCGGGAAGTGCTTGCCGATGTCCCGCAGGAAGTCGATGGTCGACAGGTTCGCGGTCCAGTCGTAGTTGTTGACCATGGTCGCGGCGTTGTCGCCGTCGAACGCCAGGAACGGCTCGAGCTGGAGCCGCACCCGCTCGACCCAGTCCTTGACCGTGTCCAGGGAGTTGAGCACCCGCTCCCCCGAGTCCTTCGGGTCCCCGATCATCCCGGTCGCGCCGCCCACCAGGAGGTACGGCGTGTGGCCGGCGTCCTGCAGCCGTCGCGCGGTGATGACCTGGACCAGGTTGCCCATATGGAGGCTGGGCGCGGTCGGGTCGAAGCCCACGTAGTACCGCACGCTGCCCTCGGTGAGCGCGTCGCGCAGGGTGTCGACGTCCGTCGAGTGGGCGATCAGGCCGCGCCACTCGAGGTCATCGAGGAGGGTGGGGTCGACGGACACGTTGTGCCTCTCTGGGTGCCTTCCTGGATCGGATGCTGCAGGTCAAGCCTGCCGTATCAACCGGAGACTCGCCCAGCCGGTTCGCTGCGGGCCACCCCCTAGGCTGGCGCGGTGATCGGAGGCAGGTACTCGTTGGACCGGGAGATCGGTCGGGGCGGGATGGGCGCGGTGTGGCTGGGCCGCGACGAAGTGCTCGGCCGCGAGGTCGCGATCAAGCGCATCGGTCATCAGCCCGGCGGGACCAGCCCGGACCTGGTCCGGGCCGAGCGCGAGGCCAAGATCGCGGCGCGGGTCAACCACCCGCACGTGGTCGCGGTCTTCGACCTGGTCCAGGAGGACGACCAGCAATACCTGGTCATGGAGTACGTCGAGGGACAGACCCTCGCCGAGCTGATCCGGGACCGCGGACCCCTGTCGCCGGACCAGGCCGCGGCGCTCCTGGAGCAGGCGGCCGAGGCGCTCAGTGCCGCGCACGCTGCTGGGGTGGTGCACCGCGACGTCAAGCCCTCCAACATCCTGGTCACGCCCGAGGGCCAGGTGAAGCTGTCCGACTTCGGCATCGCCCGGGCCGAGGCCGACGCCTCGTTGACCCAGACCGGACTGGTCACCGGCTCGCCCGCCTACCTCGCCCCGGAGGTGGCCTCGGGACAGCTGGCCACCCCCGCCTGCGACGTCTGGTCCCTCGGCGCGACCCTCTTCCACACGCTGGCCGGGCGGCCGCCGTACGACGTCGGCGACAACGTGCTCGGTGCGCTCTACAAGATCGTCAACGAGGACCCGCCGACGTTGGACAACGCGGGCTGGCTGGCGCCGCTGGTGGCGTCGTCGATGATTCACGACCCGACCGCGCGCTGGCCGATGGCCGAGGTGGCCGAGTTCCTGCGGTCCGGTCCCGGGGCGACCGTTCCGGTCCCAGCCGCTCCCCCGCGCGTCGTACCGTCGCCGCCGGCCGCAGACCACGCCACCGAGGTGCTGACCACCCCGCCGCCACCGCCACCACCGCCCCCGCCCGCAGTGGTTGCGGGCATCGGTAGGCGGCGCTCCGGTGGAGTCCTGCCCTGGCTCGTGGGTGCCGCCGCGGTCGCGCTGGTCGTGATGATCGCCCTGATCGCCTACTACGCCAGCGAGGACTCTCCCGAACCGCCGGCGTCCGACAACCCCAGCCAGTCGCCCGACGACACCGGTTCGACTGGGCCACAGGCCGATTCCGGGGACATGGAGGAGTTCATCGAGGGCTACCTCGCCGCGGCCGCGGATGACCCCGGCGCCGGGTTCGCCATGCTCACCCCGGCGTTCCAGGAAGCGAGCGGCGGACTCGCCGGATACACCGCCTTCTGGGACCGGGTGACCAATCCTCGGCTGATCGATGTCCAGGCGAACGCCGACGACCCGGACAACCTGACGGTCACCTACAACTACACCTACAACCTGCGCGGCGAGGGAAAGCAGCAGAACCAGGTCAATCTGCGCCTGGTGCTCGAGGACGGGCGCTACCTCATCGCCGACGAGTTCTGACCTGACAGGCTGGGCGGATGGCCGACTCATCCACGCGACGACCGCGCCTCCGCCCTGAGTGTCTCTTGCACCGCGACCCCTGCTGCTCACCGATCCTCGACGTCTGGCGACGTCGTGACCGCGAAGGTACGGTAGGCCGCTACCGACGGCGCCGGGCGCACTGGTGATCGCTGCGACGTCGCTGCGGTGCAGCCGTCGGCGTATCGCGTCACCCGACGGCGACGTCGACGACCTCCGCGTCGACCTGATGCTTCCGAGGACCAGATCAGCGGATCGTCGACACCGCTGACGCTGCCCGGTCACGGCCGACCTCGACCGGCGTGGCTACGGCGACGCGGCCGGACCGTACGGCGCGCCCTCGTGATCGGCGTCGTCGTGCGTCACGCGGTCGGACCGGACCACAACGGCTCGCCCGCTGGCTCGAGCCGACGCGCCGCGCAGCTCGACGACGTGGTCAAAGTGTCGATGTCGCCGTCCGGACCTGTTCGGCCGTCCGTTCCTCGACGCTCGGTCCACGCGGTGCTCCGCGGCGAGTCGGCAGTGGACGATCCGGAGCGAGAACTCTTCGCAGACCGCGTCTCGGCGCCGACGAGTGCTCGTTCTCGACGTTGGTGCCCACGGCGAGATCGCCCGCCTGCGCTGGGCGTCCTGGTGACGTCGAATGGCGGACGGCAGGTACGGCCGAAGGTCGATGCCTTCGGGGGTCCGCTCGAGACGCTCACGTCGCGCTCCGGGCAACCCTCGTTGGTCGAAGAACTGGGGGAGCTCCGCGCGCCGCCGGGTGTCGATGATCGAGCACTACAGGAGGCGCTGTTCGTGCGTTCGTTTCGACCTGATCAACCGCGTCGCGCAGGCCCTCGGTTCGGATGCCGCTCGGACCGGGATCGACGACGCGACGCGTGAATCCTGCGCCACAACGGCTACCGGCTGCCCGGCGTGCTCCTCAGGGTGCGGCGGAAACGCTGACGTGGTGGGGAGGGTGGGGCTCGAACCCACGACCCAAGGATTATGAGTCCTCTGCTCTAACCGACTGAGCTACCTCCCCGAGTGCCGGTGAGCCTAGACGACTACTCGGCGGCTTCGCCGGTCGGTTTGTAGGCGCAGGCGTCCTTCGGGTTCTCCGGATCGCCACCGGGCGCGTTGGCCTTCTTCGGCTTCGGGTGGATCGCCTTCTGCACGGTCTCCCGCATCCAGTCGAAGTCGGGATCGGATGACGCGAAGTGCTCGGAGGCCCGGAAGACGACCGATCGGGTCTTGGAGTCCTTGACCTTCAGACCCAGCTCCACGAACGCGGGTGCCAGCTCGAGCGGGATGTCGGTGTAGACGACATCCTCGCCGGCCGCGGCCAGCTCGGTGTAGTGACGAAACAGCGTCATCGGCTTGGCGGCCTCGATGATCGCGTCGACGGTGCAGCGCTGGCGGTCCATCCGGGCGTAGTCGTCGGAGCCGTAGCGACCACGCGCGAACCAGAGCGCGCGGAACCCGTCGAGATGCTGGTCGGGTCCGGGATCCAGGTAGTCGGTCGGCGGGATGCCGGCGTCGGTGTTGCCGTTGATCGCGACCGGCTCGTTGATGTTGACGGTGATCCCGCCCATAGCATCGACGATCTCCCGGAAGCCGGCGAGGTTGACCAGCAGGTAGTAGTCGACCGGAACCCCGAGGCTGCCGGAGACCGCCTGCTTGATCGCGTCGGCGCCTTCGTTGTCGCTCTCCCCGAGGATGCCCGGATAGTTGACCGGCACCTGACCGTAGATCGCGTTGAGCATGTAGTAGGCGGCGTCCTGGGAGCCGCTGTAGCCATCGGGGTACTCGTCGTGCAGCGGGCTGTCCTCGGGGAACTGCGCGTTCATCATGTTGCGCGGCAGGCTGATCATCACGGTGCGGCCGTTGTGCGTGTTGATGCTCAGCAGGATCACGGTGTCCGTGCGGACCCCGGTGCGGCCCTCACCGCCATCGCCGCCCAGCAGAAGCACGTTCACCCGGTCGGTGCCAGCCCACGGATTCTCCCTGGTCCGACCCTCCGGCGTGGTCGCGCTGTCGGTGTCGGCGAAGACGGTGGAGACAAGATCGGCCTGGGCCAGCGCGTTGCGGGCAGTGGTGACGACGGGGTACGTCATCACCAAGCACAGCACCAGGACCATCAGGTGGCCCGCGATGCTGTGCCACGGCCGCCGCTCCGTCGCGCGGACCAGGCGGTACGACGTGAACACCACGAACGCCCAGCCGACCAGCCCGGCGATCAGGACGGCCGCCAGCAGCTTCAGCCGGCTCGGGTCGAAGGCGAGGTCGACCACGCTGGTGATCCCGTCCCGGACGTACCAGGCCGCGCATCCGAGCAGCACCAGCCACAGCCCCAGCACCAGGGCACCCAGGGCCTTCCGGCCGGCGTACAGATATCCCGATCCCGGGAACAGCGCTGCGACCAACGTCATCCCGAGCGTGCCCGGCAGCCCTCGCGCGCGACGATTGCGGACCCGCAGCGCCCGCGCGCCACCCCTCGAGTGCGAGCCGCCGTCAGGGCGCGCCTTCCGAGGGATCCGATGCGACTTCGGCGCGCGACGGGTCCCGCCGCGTCGGCTTCCGTCGGACATCGTCAAACCTCGGAACTGGATGCGTGGTGGGTGGACTGCGGCCTACGGGCCCGAGCCGCTCGCCAAAATATCACCGCAACGCGGGCATTCCGTGACATCGGCGCGACCCTCGCCCTGCCGCGGTCCGGTGGGGCATGCTTCCCGTCATGGACATCGAACGTCTGGAACCGCTCCCCGAGGACTGGGAAACCGCCCTGTGCGTGGTCGCCCATCCTGACGACATGGAGTTCGGCGCCGCGGCCGCGGTCGCCCGCTGGACCGGCCAGGGCAAGAAGGTCGTCTACTGCATGGTGACCAGCGGTGAGGCGGGTATCGACGGCATGGAACCGGAGGAGTGCCGGCGGGTGCGCGAGGCCGAGCAGATCGAGTCCGCGCGGATCGTAGGCGTCCCGACCGTCGACTTCCTGGGGCTGCAGGACGGCGTGCTGGAGTACGGCGTCCCGCTGCGCGCCGCGATCGCGCGCGAGGTCCGGCGGCACCAGCCGGACGTCGTGATCACCAGCAACTTCCGCGACACCTGGGGCGGCAGCAACCTGAACCAGGCCGACCACATCGCGGTCGGCCGGGCGGTCGTCGATGCGGTCCGGGATGCCGGCAACCGCTGGATCTTCGCCGACCAGCTCACCGACGGGCTCGAGCCCTGGGGTGGCGTGCGCGAGGTCTGGGCGTTCGGCTCCCCCCAGTCCGGCCACGCCGTCGACACGACCGACACCTTCGACGCGGGCGTCGCCTCGCTCCAGGCGCACGCGGCGTACATCGAGGGCCTGGGCTGGGAACACTTCGACCCGCGCGAGTTCCTCGAGGGCTTCGGCCGGCAGGCTGGCCAGCGTCTCGGGGTCGCGATGGCCGCAGCGTTCGAGGTCTTCCCGATGGGCTTCGGCGAGTAGGAACGACAACGGGCGCGCCCTCTCGGACGCGCCCGCGGTGCCTGGCTCCCCCGGTTGGACTCGAACCAACAACCCTCCGGTTAACAGCCGAATGCTCTGCCAATTGAGCTACAGGGGATCAATGCAGGCGAAAGGCTAGCAAGGCGGCGCCCGCGTGCGAAAACGAGATCCCTCAGCCGGCGCCCAGCTCCTCGCGGGCGGCAACCATCGCCTCGGCGGCGAGCCGGCGTACCTCGGGGTCGGCGGGATCGATGCCCTCGTCGAACTCATAGGCCCAGGTCGGCTCCTCGCGTCGGCCGGGCGCGCGGCGGGCGATCACGCGGACCCCGCGGCGGCCGTTGACGGGGACGTGCCGCTGGAGAACCACGCTGGCGGTCACCCGCTCCCGCACCAGCTGCACCAGGCGGCCCGGCTCCTCGATCGCGAACGAGTGCTCCCGCCGCGGCTCTCCCCAGCTGCCGACCTCGCGCAGCCGGAACGTCGAGGTGTCGCGGTCCCAGCCCGCTGCCTCGACCCGCTCCCAGGGCAGCCGGTCGGGAAAGTAGAGGGCGTCGCGGGTGCCGCCGATCACGGTGCCGTCGACTGCGGTGGTCCAGGCGAGCAGCCGCTCGCCAGGCCCCACGTCGAGGTCGGGTCGGCGAGCGGACAGCCTCATTGGGCGCCCACGATGCGGTCGCGCAGGGTGCGCCGGTGCTGCTCCAGAGCGGCCAGCTCGCCGAACATCTTGTTGTAGTCGGCAGCCTGCTCCACCGGGTTGGTGCGCTGGAGCCGCGACTTCACTTCTGCGATCCGACGCATCGCGGTGAGCTCGAGCAGGCTGAACATGTGGAGCGCGACGTAGTCGGCCGTGGCCGCCTTCTTCAGCGACTCCACCCCCAGCTCGCTGATCGCGGACGACACCACCGGGTCAGTGGCGCCGTCCCGAAGTCGGCCCGCCCACCCCGCGTCGTCGACACCGGCGAGCGGACCGCCGGCGGCATCGATCAGCTCCCAGACGGCGCGATAGGTGGGGTGGGCGAAGTCGTTGGCGCCGATGTCCGCCGACACCCGGCCCACGCCCATCGGGTGCTGGATGACGAGCTTGAGGGTCTCCCGCTCGATCGCGAACCGCGGGTCCCGCGGATCGGGTACGACGGCACGCGGGGGCGCCTCGACCGGCGGTGGGTCCTCGGGCCGGCGAGAGGTGGTGGCCGCCGGGCGGTGGTCGCCGGGCGGCCTTGCGCACCTCGGCGCGGGCCTCGTCGACGTCGACCCCGATCATCCCGGCGATCTCCCGGGCGAAGGCGTCGACCTTCGACTTGTCGCGGATGCTCGAGACCAACCGGGCTGCTTCACGGAGGGCGTCGATCCGGCCATCGGCTCGATCGAGGTCGTAGCGGGTGACCACGTTGGACAGCACGAAGCGGTAGAGCGGGACCCGCCGGGCGACGAGCTCGCGCACCGCGGCGTCGCCCTGCTTGATCCGCAGGTCGCAGGGGTCCATGCCGTCCGGCTCCACCGCGACGTAGGTCTGCGAG
Source organism: uncultured Actinomycetota bacterium (assembly GCA_963827185.1). Classification (GTDB taxonomy): domain Bacteria; phylum Actinomycetota; class Actinomycetes; order Propionibacteriales; family Nocardioidaceae; genus Nocardioides. The sequence goes on along the minus strand of CAWGZQ010000005.1, from coordinate 863,084 downwards.
ACGAAGTTCTGGTCGCCACCGAACGCGCGTAGCGCCGCCTTCTGCCCAGCGGCGTCGCCGTCGAAGGTGAAGATGACCTCGCCGCGGAACTCCTCGTGGTCGTGCAGGAAGCGGCGCAGCACTCGGGAGTGGTCGTCGCCGAAGGAGGTGCCGCAGGTGGCCACCGCGGTCTTGACGCCCGCCAGGTGGCAGGCCATCACGTCGGTGTAGCCCTCCACCACGACCGCCTGCGACGAACGCGCCATCTCCCGCCGGGCCAGGTCGATGCCGTAGAGCACCTGGCTCTTCTTGTAGATCGGCGTCTCGGAGGTGTTGAGGTACTTGGCCTCGATCTTGTCGTCGTCGAAGATCCGGCGGGCCCCGAAGCCGATGGTGTCGCCGCTCGAGTCGCGGATCGGCCAGAGCAGGCGTCCTCGGAACCGGTCGTAGGCCGAGCGGCCGATCGCGATCAGCCCGGCCGTGACGACCTCGTCCTGGGTGAAACCGCGGTCCTTGAGGTGCCGGGCCAGCGCCTCGCCGTCGCGCGGGGCGAAGCCGATCCCGAACTGGTCGGCCGACGCCTGGTCGAACCCGCGCTCGGCGAGGAACTGCCGACCCGCGAGCGCGTCGGGGGTGGCGAGGTGATCGGCGTAGAACTGCTGAGCGGCCGCGTGCGCCTCGATCAACCGACGCCGCTGCGGCCCCTTGCTGCGGTCCTCGCCGCCGTCGCCGTCCTCGCGCCGGAGCACGATGCCGGTCTTGTCCGCAAGCCGCTCGACCGCCTCCGTGAACGTGAGGCCGTCGATCTCCATCAGGAAGTTGATGACGTCGCCGCCGGCCTGGCAGCCGAAGCAGTTCCCCGTGAGGATGTTGTCCTCGAGCGTGAAGGCGTGTCCGTCCTCGACCTCTGCGCAGTAGACCTCTTCGACGCGATCAGTCGTCTCGACACTGCGAACGATCCAACCCTGACGTGCGAACTTCTTCTCCGCCTGCACGAACCTGTCGCGATGTTGGTCGATCAGGAAGAAGTTCTCTCGCAAGTCCTTGTTGACGAAATGCATGCGATAGAGCGGCGACTCCTCGCGCCCTTCGAAACCTGCTCGCATCTGGCACGTGATTCCGTAGGTCGAGACGCCGAGCCGTGTGCACACGGCTCGTACGAACTCGAGATCGTCGCGGTTGGCCGAATTGAGCATGACCGTGCCATCGGCGGCTACGCACCCATCGGCAGCGAAGTAGCCAGCAAGCCAGCCGTAGAGGTAGGACACGGACTCATCAAGCGGCGGGAGCTCCTTGAAGAATCGCGGCAAGTGATGCACGAGGAGGTTGTCCCCACTCGCAGTTGTGAGGCTGTTGGGGAACCACTTCAGCATTGCGAGGTCCTTGGGAGGACAGAGCAGCGCCATGCTGCCCGTTCCATTCCGGGTTCCATCTCCAAACGTGAAGCCGTGCGCGATGCCGAACGGTGACGGCGTGGTTCTACTGATTCGAGAGCGAGGGAACTTGGGTACGAGACCGTCCCCGTGTTTCAGGTCCCTGGTTAGTACCTCGCGACCTTTGTGCCTGCTCTTCCCGGAACGGACGAACCACCTGTGCTCGTCCGTGGCATACAGCTCCTTGACCTGTCGGTTTCTGGTCAGGGTGATGCGTAGCAAGGGCTGCACGCCATACGACTTGAATGGCGCCTCAACCCAATCGCCACGAGCGCCCAGAACTCGATGTGTGCCGCCGGCCAACTCGCTGATCGGCCTGACGCCGTCCCAGGTAAGAACCCGGGTCTCGCCGGCAAGGCAGTGGTAAAAACCCCGCGAGGGGTTGACGTTGAACGACGGCGACTTCTCGTCGTGGAAGGGGCAGAGCCCCTTCAGGGAGCCGCCACCCGCGTTCTTGAGCGTGACGTAGGCGGAGATGACGTCGTCGATCCGGGCCTTCTCGCGCACCGCTGCGATGTCGTCGTCACGGATCCGGCCTGCCACGTGCGGAGTCTACGACCGACCCACGACGTTGCTCAGCGTCTCTCCACGGACGTAGCGGTGCAGCTGGTCGCGGACCACCCGGTGCGCGCGCGGCCACATCGCGCTGCTGGCGCCGCCCACGTGCGGAGAGATCAGCAGGCCGGGCGCGGTCCACAGCGGGCTGTCCGGCGGGCAGCGGCTCCTGCTCGGCCACGTCGATCGCCGCTCTGACCCGCTCGGTCTGCAGGGCGGCCACGAGGTCGTCGGTCACCACCACCGCGCCGCGAGCCACGTTGACGAGCAGGGCGCCGGCTCGCATCCGGGCCAGGAACTGCGCGTCCACCAGCCCCCGGGAGTCGTCGGTGAGCGGCAGGCAGAGGATCACCACGTCGGCGTCGGGCAGCAGCTCCGGCAGCTCGTCGACCGAGTGGACGCCGGCCCGAGCCGACCGCGCCACGCGGACGATCTCGACCTCGAACGGAGCGAGCCGGGCCTCGATGGCCGCGCCGATCGCGCCGTACCCGACCACCAGCACGCTGCTTGTCGGCGAGCGCCTGCCGCCACTGGAACGCCCACTCGTGCCGCTGCTGTGCGGTCACGAACTCGGGGATCCGGCTCAACGACGCCAGCGTCAGGGCGACGGCGAGCTCAGCCGTGGAGGCATCGTGGATACCGCGGCCATTGCACAGCGTCACGCCGGCCGGGATCCGGTCCGCGATGTAGTCGACGCCGGCGGTCAGCGTCTGCACGACCTCGAGCGAGCTCATCTTGTCGATCACGTCGGCGACGGGACCGAAGATGTAGGGCGTGACGTAGAACCGCACGTCGCCGACCGAGTCCGGCACCTGCTGGGTCGGGTCGACGACCTCGTAGCGCAGCCCGGCGGGTGGGTCTCCCAGCTCGGCCGGCTCGAACGGCAGCCACACCAGCGGCTCGGTCACCGCACCAGCCTGTCGTGCCAGGCAACGGCGCTGGCGTCGGTGAGGGAAGCCACCTGGTCGATCACCACCCGCAGCCGGGAGGCGTCGTCGGCGGCCGCCTGCCAGTCGTCGGCGAACGGCCGGTCCAAGGCGTCGGGTGCCCGGTCCACGAGCGCGGTGACCAGCTCGGCGATCAGCTCGCGCTGGGCCACCATCACGCTCACCCGGTCCTCGGCCTGCATCACGTAGTGGGCGGCGATCCCCTTGAGTACGGCGATCTCGAGGCGGGTCGCCTCGGGGACCACCAGGTCGGCGGCGTAGCGCACGAACGGCCCGTCACCCGTGGCGAACGTGGCGTGTTGAACCGCCCCGCAGAAGCGGCCGATCAGGTCGCTGGTGAGGTTCTTGAGCGCGGCCAGGCTGCGCCGGCTGCCGTCGTACGACGAGGTGGGCCAGCTGCCGACCAGGGCCAGCCCGTCGAGCACCTCGTCGAGCAGGTCGTCGCGCGCATCGGGGAGATACCAGCCGCGGACCGCCTCCCACACCGCGGCCCGGTCCAGCCGGGTCAGGTCGACCCGGCCCGCCACGGTGCCGTCCTCGACGTCATGCACCGAGTAGGCCACGTCGTCGGCGAGGTCCATGATCTGCGCCTCGAGGCATCGCCTGGCCCCCACAGCCCCCTCCCGGAGCCAGCCGAACACCGGCTTGTCGTCGTCGTAGACGCCGAACTTGAGCGGGTCGGGGCCGCCACCGCGGGGCCAGGGGTACTTGGTGCAGGCATCGAGGGTGGCCCGGGTGAGGTTGAGGCCCGCCGATCGGCCGTCGGCGTCGAAGGTCTTCGCCTCCAGCCGGCTCAGCAGCCGCAGCGTCTGAGCGTTGCCCTCGAACCCGCCGCACGACTCGCTCAGCTCGGCGAGCACCCGCTCGCCGTTGTGCCCGAACGGCGGATGCCCGAGGTCGTGGGCGAGGGCGGCGGTCTCGGCGATGTCCGGCAGGCTGCCCAGCGCGCGGGAGAGATCGCGGGCCACCTGGGCCACTTCGAGACTGTGGGTCAGCCGGTTGCGCACGAAGTCGTCGCTCTGCGGACCGACCACCTGGGTCTTGGCGGCCAGGCGACGAGAGGCCGCGGCATGCACCACCCGGGCGCGGTCGCGCTCGAACGGCGTGCGCACCGGAGCGTCCACCCGTTTGGGCGGCTCAACAACCCGCCGCTCGCGGGCGGCGTCGTCGTACCGATCCAGTGCATCCATCGGGGCGAGGCTACTCACCCCCACGGACCCTCAGAACACCGAGACGTGCACGTGGTCGTAGTGGTTGGCCGTGGCGGACCCGCGGCTCGACATCCCTCGCCAGCCCTCACCGGACCGCTCGACCGACCAGATGCTCTGGGCGTAGATGACGTAGCTGATGCCGAGTTCGGAGTAGTACTTCCGGACGAACTCGGCGACCTGCCAGCCGCGCTCGCCGCTGACCATGATGTCGACGGCTCGGCCGCTGCCGTGGTCGCCGCCACCGCCCCGGAGGGCGCCGTAGACGCTGATCTCGGGGAACTCCGCGCAGACGGCCTCGTGGATCTTCGCGATGCTCGGGCTGACGCCTGCGTCGACCGAGGTGCCGTTGGTGCACGAGCCGCCCAGGGTGAACGGCTTGTCCTTCGACAGGTAACCGGCGCTCACCCACCGAGCCTTCTTCTTGACGACGATCTCCACGCGGTCGCCGAGCTTGCGGCCGGTGACCGGAACCTTCCGGCCCTCGGGCAGCTCGCCGAGCTTCTTGGCACCCTTGCCGGGCTGGTCCCACAGGTTGAGCGGCGCCGTGGTCCACAGCTGCCGATCGGCGCGCTTGATCGCAGCGGCCACCGCACGCGGAGCCATCAGCTGCTCGATCTTGGTGGGTTTGCGGTCGATCCGGGTCGCGCTTCGGGAGACAGGGTCGCCCCCGCGCAAACGATCGCCGAGGTCGGCGGGCGCCGTCGACTGGGTCAGGGACGCCGCGACCAGCGCCTCGGTTGCGGGGTTGGCGTTCAGCACGCCTACCCCGACGGCGGAGCCGGTGGCCACGAGGGCGAGGGGTGCGGCGATAGTGATGGCCCTCACCCGGAACGGGCTCAGGCGGCGGGCATTGGTGTCCCGCTTGTGGCTATGTGGTGCCACAGCGCTGATCCTTTGCTGTTGCGTACAGGTCGGCGCCCGGTCGTGGATGGTGACCGGGCACGACCAACGACTAAAGCAGATCGCCGGACCGGTTGGTGAATCCGCAGCCACCTTTTACCGGGTGTTTCGAGTCACCCGCCGGTGACCTCGGTCGCATCCTCACGCTGGGCGCAGCCGGTGCCGTCGGTGTCCTCGAGCCAGCCTTCCGGCAGCACGACCCGGCTGCGTGGTGACCCCTGTCGCCCCCGGGGAGCGCCCAGCTCGGCGACCGGGAACGGCTCGTCGGGGTCCAGCTCGGCCAGCAGCTCATCCAGCGCCGCCAGGCTGCTGACCAGGCCCAACGAACGCCGCATCTCGCCGCCGGCCGCGAAACCCTTGAGGTACCAGGAGACGTGCTTGCGGAACTCCATGCACCCGCGCTCCTCCCCCATGTGCTCACCGAGCAACTCGGCGTGCCGCCGCATCATCGCGGCCACCTCGCCCAGTGTCGGCAGGGCGCGGCGATAGTCCGCTCCTCCTGCGCGACCCTCAGCACGGGGCTCGGCGCCGCCGCTGAAGGCCGCCGCCAGGTCGCGGAAGATCCACGGCCGGCCCAGACAGCCGCGGCCGACGACCACGCCGGCGGCGCCGGTCTGCTCGACCAAACGCAGCGCGTCGGACGCCTCCCAGATGTCGCCATTGCCCAGCACCGGAATGCTCACGTGTGCGACCAGCGCCGCGATCGCGTGCCAGTCGGCCTCTCCCGAGTAGGCCTGCGCGACGGTCCGGCCGTGCAGGGCGATCGCCGCGCACCCGGACTCCTGGGCGATCCGACCGGCATCGAGGTAGGTGAGGTGGTCGTCGTCGAGGCCCTTGCGGGTCTTCATCGTCACCGGGACGTCGTACGGCGTCGCCGCCGCGACCGCCTGCTCGAGGATCTGGCCGAGCAGCTTGCGCTTCCAGGGCAGCGCGCCACCGCCACCCTTGCGGGTCACCTTGGGCACCGGGCAGCCGAAGTTGAGGTCGATGTGGGCCACGCCGTACTCACCACAGAGGATCTCCGCGGCCTTGCCGACGTAGACCGGATCGGTGCCGTAGAGCTGAACCGAGCGGATCGCCTCGGCGTCGTCGAACACCATCATCTTCAGCGTGGTCGCGTCGCGCTCGACCAGCCCACGGGAGGTGATCATCTCGCAGACGAACAGCCCATCGCCGCCCTGCGCCCTCGCCTGCTCGAGGCATAGCCGGCGGTACGCCGCGTTCGTGATCCCCGCCATCGGCGCGAGGACCACGGGAGTCTCGACGCGAAGTGACCCCAGGGTCAGCGAGGTGGGCAGGGACATGCCGCCATTGTCCGCGAACGCGCCCCGGGCGCCCAAACCGCCAGGCTCAGCCGTTGTCGCTGTTGTCCTGCTGGCGGTCCTTCTTGCCCTTCTCGTTCTTCGGCTTCTGGATCCGCTTGATCTCGCCGCTCCAGGTGATCGCCTGGAACTCCTCGGTCGGGCGGAAGGTGACGCCGCCCAGCTTGAGACCGTCTCCGATGAGGTAGACCATGCACACCTTCGCGGTGGCACCGGTGAAGTATCCGCGGGGCAGCGTGCCGCCCGGGCACGGCTTGAACTCCTCGGTGAACTTCGTCGGCTCGACCAGGGTGCCGGCGGTGTCAGCGGCGTACAACGGCACCAGCCGCTGGCTCAGATTGGTCCCGCCCACGTTGGTGACGGTCGCGTGCACGAAGTACGGCGTCACCTTGTCCTTCACCTCCGCCTTGACGTCCCAGCCCTCGAACGACTCCGCGAACGTGGTCTTCTCCAGCCGCGTGATGGTGATGTCCAGGACACCGACCAGGTTCTGACGCGGCTGCCAGGCGATCACCCCGGACTCGCTGACCCCCAGCTCGCTGCCGGGCTCGGTGAGCTCGACGCCCTCGGGGACCGGCAGATAGGACTCCTCGGCGGCGCTCGTCTCCGAGCTGGGAGTCGGCGTGCCGTCCTGCGAACCACCCTTGTCGTCGCCGTCGCCGCCGCTGCAGCCGGCGAGTGCGCCGAGTGAGACCAGCAGCGCTACCGGGATCGGGGCGAGCCTGCGCAACACCGCGCCATTGTGCCTCGCCCGCATGTCAGCAACCCACGAATCGCTCGGCGAAGAACGCGCTGATGCCGGACAGCGGGACCCGCTCCTGGGCCATCGAGTCGCGCTCGCGCACCGTGACCGCGTCGTCCTCGAGCGTCTCGAAGTCGACGGTCACGCAGTAAGGGGTCCCGATCTCATCCTGACGGCGGTAGCGCCGGCCGATGGCGCCGGAGTCGTCGAAGTCGACGTGCCACCCGCGGCGCAGCTCGGCCGCGAGATCGCGCGCCTTCGGGGAAAGATCGGCATTGCGACTCAGCGGCAGCACCGCCACCTTCACCGGAGCCAGCCGCCGATCCAGCCGCAGCACGGTGCGCTTGTCGACCCCGCCCTTGGTGTTGGGCGCCTCGTCCTCTTCGTAGGCGTCGACCAGGAACGTCATCAGGCTCCTGCTCAGGCCCGCGGCCGGCTCGATGACGTACGGCGTGTAGCGCTCGTTGGCCGCCTGGTCGAAGTAGCTGAGGTCCTGGCCCGAGGCCTCCGCATGGGTGGTGAGATCGAAGTCCGTGCGGTTGGCGATCCCTTCGAGCTCACCCCACTCCGAACCGATGAACCCGAAGCGGTACTCGATGTCGACGGTGCGCTTGGCGTAGTGGGAGAGCTTCTCCTTGGGGTGCTCGAAGTGCCGCAGGTTATCGGCGTCGATGCCGAGGTCGACGTACCAGCGGGTGCGCTCGTCGATCCAGTACTGGTGCCAGGTCTCGTCCTCGCCGGGCTTGACGAAGAACTCCATCTCCATCTGCTCGAACTCACGCGTCCGGAAGATGAAGTTGCCCGGGGTGATCTCGTTGCGGAACGACTTGCCGATCTGGGCGATGCCGAACGGCGGCTTCATCCGGCTGCTCGTCACGACGTTGGCGAAGTTGAGGAAGATGCCCTGGGCGGTCTCGGGCCGCAGGTAGTGCAGCCCGGACTCGTCCTCGACGACACCGAGGTAGGTCTTGAGCAGGCCCGAGAACTGCCGCGGCTCGGTCCAGGCGCCGCGGGTGCCGCAGTTGGGACAGGCAAGCGTCGCGAGGTCGACCGTGTCGGGGTCGTCGAGCCCCTTGCGCTCGGCGTACTCCTCCTGGAGGTGGTCGGCCCGGAACCGCTTGTGGCACGACTGGCACTCGGTGAGCGGGTCCATGAAGGTCGCGACGTGGCCGCTCGCCTCCCAGGTCTGCCGCGGCAGGATGATCGAGGAGTCCAACCCGGCCATGTCGTCGCGCATCTGCACCATGGACTTCCACCACTGGCGCTTGATGTTTTCCTTGAGCTCCACGCCCAACGGGCCGTAGTCCCACGCCGAGCGGGTGCCGCCGTAGATCTCACCGCACGGGTAGACGAAGCCCCTTCGCTTGGCGAGGGAGACGACGTTGTCGACGGTGGTGGGCGGGGGCTTGGCCACGAATGCTCCTGGATCTTGGCCGGCTGGCTGCCGGTCAGGCGAAAGAAGTCCTCAGCCTAACGACCGGGCCCCGCCGACATTCAGCACGGTGTCGGGTTCGACGACCTCGAACGCACTCGGCTCCTCGATCGCCTGCCCGAGCAAGGCGACCGCCCGCAGCTTCACGTCGTACGACGACAACGCGCGGCGGTAGGCACCGACGTTCTCCCAGGTCGTGACCAGGGCCCACAGGGTGGGGTCGTCGACGTTCCGGCCGATCGTGCCGTGCAGATAGCCCTTCTGCTCGGCGAGGGCGGCGCGGGCTTGAGTGACCTCCTCCCGAAACACCGCACCCTCGGAGACCGGGACCCGGAACCTGTTCACGACCAGCACGCCGCGACCCTAGCCGTACAGGAACGGAGGGAAGCCCGCGGCAAGCCGACACTCACGCGGGGCCACACGTGGAACACGGCACTTCACTCCGTCGCTGTACGAACTCGACCACCGCAACCAGTACTTCGCGCACATAGTCCTGATCGAACATCACGTCCTCCCACGCGAACCGGAGCACGATCCAGCCGTCGACGACCATCAGGTTGTACCGCCGCGCGTCTCGACGAAGTGCCGCCCGGTCGCCGTGCCACTCGAACGAGTCTGCTTCGAGCACGACGCGGAGATCGACGTCCACGAGGTCTGGCCGTGCGGATGACCTCGGAGTGACGACCAGACGTTGGGGCCGCACATCGAGGTGCGGAACGCCGCGGGCGATCGCGCGCAGCGTCGACTCGAAAGGGTTGGCCGCGTCACCGTCGGCCTCGTGGGCAACCCGGCGGATCTGGGGTGCGCCCGGACCTCGAGCGGCGGCCGCGATCCGGCGGAGGACTGCCGGTGACTCGCCGTGCCGAAGGGCCGAGTCTGCGACGCAGAGCGCCTCGTCGAACGGCAGCGTTCGTAGGCATTGGAGCAGCGTGACCTCTCGGCTGGTGGCGGTACCGCTGATGTCGTCGGCATGAAGGTCACCTCGATGAAGGTGCACCGCAGCGAGATGCCTTCGCGGCACCTTGCGCTTTGTCGGCACGAGGATGTGCGGCTTGTCGGGCACGGTCTTGACCTCCCAACCGTGCTGCAGCGCCGCACTCGTGAGGCTGAGAACGCCCGACATCGCATGCGCCCGGCGTACGGCGTCTTCCACGACCGGCAAGGCATAGCGGCCGCGCGCGAGCGCCACGATCTCGCCACCCGCGAGGGCGCGGTCCAGGGTGGCCCGGCCGGCGAGTCGGAGGAGTGACTGGCGGGTGGCGATGCCACCCAGCTCCTCGACGATGCTCGACACGTGCACCACGCCAGGCTGGCCTGCCCCGAGTCCTAGTGCAGCTGGTCCTCCACAGGCACCCGGTGCGCTCCTGGGACCGTCAGCGCAGCGATGGCCGTGGTGACCGGCACGGCGAGGACCAGCGCGGTGGCGCTGGCGAGCACCCGCACCACCTCCGTGCCGATCTCCTCGGTCGCCAGCAGTTCGGTGAGCGGTAGCCCGTAGAGCTGGATCAGCATGAGCACGGCGAGCGCGGCACCCGCGTAGGCGAACACGATCGTGTAGATGGTCGAGGCGATGTGGTCCTGTCCGATCCGGGTGGCGGAGACGAAGATGTCTCGCCGGCTGAGCCCGGGCCCGGCCGCGCGCAGCTCCCACACGGCCGAGGCCTGGGTGATGGTGACGTCGTTCAGGACGCCGAGCCCGGCGATGATCAGGGCGCAGGTCAGCAGACCCTGGAAGTCGAGGTCACCGACCGTCGACTGCAGGATCCCGCTCTCTCCCGAAACACCGCTCAGGTGCGTGGCGGCGACGGCGAACAACCCGAGGAGTGCCGTCATGCCGAGGCCGGCGAGGGTGCCGGCGACCGCCGCGCTGGTCCGGACCGAGAAGCCGTGCGTCGTGTAGAGCACGACGAACACGATCGCCGCGGAGCCCACGAGTCCGACCCACAGTCCGTTCTCGCCGGACACCAGCGCGGGCAGCATGAACCACAGCACGGCCAGCCCGCTGAATGCGAGGCCGAACAGCGCGCGTACGCCGCGCCACCGGGCAACGGCGACGACGACCAGCGCGAACAGCAGCGTGAGCACGAGCAGCGGCCCGGAACGGTCCACCCCGAAGTACGAGTACTGCACGGGCTGTCCTTCCTGGCCCGGGATCCGCAGCAGCCGCAGCTGGTCGCCGGCGCTCAGGCCAGCCTCGCTCACCTCCGGCGGGACCGCGACGGTGACCTGTTCTGCTGCTCCGCCCTCTCCGACCGTCGCGCGGATCTGCCCGCAGTCATCGTTCGGCGCGTTCAGCGACGCGCACGCCGGCTGCACCGACTCGATGGCTGCGCCGACGAACGTGACGCCCTCGGCCAGGAAGTCGACCTGGTCCTGGAGCTCGTTGGCACGGTCCCGGTCCGGCCAGATCAGCAGCGCGCCGACGATCGTGGCGAGCAGCGACGCCGCCAGCACCCCCAGCAGCACGGCGCGCGGGCCGCGGCGTACCTCGAAGCCGTCGTTCTCGCTGGCATCGGCGCGATGCGAATGACGTCCACTCATGGACACAGTGTGCGGCCTCGCCATTTGACAATGATTCTCAACTGACTGAGAATCGTTCTCATGTCGTTCATTCGCCTCGTCCTTGCCGGCTGTCTCGGCGCCACCTCCGTGCTCACCGGCTGCGCCGCGTTCTCCGACGACGAGCAGTCCGGGTCCGAGATCCGGATCGTCGCCGCGTTCTACCCCTTGCAGTTTGTCGCGGAGCGGGTGGCTGGCGATGTCGTCGAAGTGGACACTCTCGCCCAGCCGGGCGTGGAGCCGCATGACCTCGAGCTGACGATCAAGGAGACCGGGCTGATCGCGGCCGCGTCACTGGTGGTCTACGAGAAGGACTTCCAGCCGGCGGTCGACGACGCGGTCGACCAGAACGCCGAGGGCGACGTCCTGGACGTGAGCGGACCGGCCGACCTGGTGACCTTCGAGAGCGAGCACGCCCACGACGAGGGCGAGGCCGACCACGGTCACACCCACGACGGACTGGACCCGCACTTCTGGCAGGACCCGATGCGGATGGCCGATGTCGCCGACGCCGTTGCCGATTCGCTGGCGGAGATCGATCCGGACCACGCCGACGAGTACGCCGCCAACGCGGCCGACTTGCGCGCGGACCTCGAGCAGCTGGACGCGACCTACACCAGCGGCCTGGCGAACTGCGAACGCAGCACCGTGGTGGTCTCCCACGATGCGTTCGGCTACCTCAGCCGCTACGGCATCCACATCGCGCCGATCGCCGGGCTCTCCCCCGAGGCGGAGCCCACCCCCGCCGACCTGGCCAAGCTGCACGACCTGATCAAGCGCGACGGCATCACCACCGTCTTCTCCGAGACGCTGGCCCCGCCGCAGCTCAGCGAGACCCTCGCCAAGGACGCGGGTGTTGGCACCGAGATCCTCGACCCGGTCGAAGGTCTGACCGACGACACCGCCGACGAGGACTACCTTTCCCTGATGGAACGGAACCTGGCGGCTCTCGAGAAGGCCAACGGATGTCGGTGATCGATGCCCGGGCACTGACCGTCGCGATCGGCGGTCGACCGGTGCTGCGCGGGGTGGACCTGCGGGTCGACGACGGTGAGTTCGTCGCTCTCATGGGCGCGAACGGTTCCGGCAAGTCGACCCTGGTGCGCGGGCTGACCGGGCTGTGGCCGATCACGGGCGGGACCGCCCAGCTGTTCGACACGCCACTGGACCGGTTCCAGGACTGGCACCGGGTCGGGTTCGTCCCGCAGCGGAGCACCGCCTCCTCCGGCGTGCCCGCATCGGTGTGGGAGGTGGTCGCATCGGGCCGGCTCAGCCGGAGGCGCCTGCTCCGGCCGCTGAGCCGGGTCGACCGGGATGCCATCCGCGACGCCATCGAGGTCGTCGGGTTGTCCGGTCGGCACACCGATCGGGTTTCGCAGCTCTCGGGCGGTCAGCAGCAACGGGTGCTCATTGCCCGCGCCTTGGCCGGCGAGCCCGACCTGTTCTTCCTGGACGAGCCGACGGCGGGTGTCGACCTGCCCAACCAGCTGGCGCTGGCCGAGGCGCTGGCCGAGCTCAAACGCCGCGGCGCCACGATCCTGCTGGTGGCCCACGAGCTGGGCCCCTTGGCCGAGCTCGTCGATCGGGCCGTGGTGCTGCGCGATGGGCGGGTGGTCTTCGATGGCGAACCGCTGGCCGACCACGCCGTGCACGACCCGACGATCGGTGACCCGCACACTCATCACCACCACGTCCAGAGATCGCCGGCGGATCATGCCCCCGACATTCGGTTCGGACCGGGGGGCCGGCCATGAGCCTCGCCGAGCTGTTCTCCTTCCCGTTCATGCAACGGGCGCTGCTGGCCGCGCTGTTCACCGGCCTCGCCGCTCCGGCGGTCGGCACCTACCTGGTGCAGCGCCGACTCGCCCTGATGGGCGACGGCATCGGTCACGTCGCGGTGACCGGCGTGGCCATCGGGTTGCTCACCAACACCTCACCCATCTGGACGGCCGTGACCGTCGCGATCCTCGGCGCCGTCCTCATCGAGGTGATCCGGGAGGCCGGGCACACCAACGGTGACGTGGCGCTCGCCCTGCTCTTCTACGGCGGCCTGGCCGGCGGCGTACTGCTTACCGGGCTCGGCGGCAAGAGCGCCGCGACCCTGCAGCAGTACCTCTTCGGCTCGATCACCACGATCAGCGCTACGGACGTCCTGGTCACGATGGGGCTCGCTGTCCTTGTGGTCGTGGTCTGCGTCGGCCTCTCCCCGCAGCTGTTTGCCAGCGCTCAGGACCAGGACTTCGCCCGCGTGGCCGGGCTCAACGTCCGGGCCTACAACATGGCGATCGCGGTGCTGGGCGCGGTCAGCGTCACCGTGGCGATGCGCACAGTCGGACTGCTGCTGGTCTCGGCCCTAATGGTGGTCCCGGTCGCCACCTCACAGCAGTTGACCAGGAGCTTCCGCACCACCCTGGGCGCGGCCATGGTGCTCGGCGCCGCCGCATCCGTCGGTGGCCTGGTGGTGTCGGCGGTCGCGTCGAACCGCGCCACCGTTGCCCCCGGCCCCACGATCGTCCTGCTGTCGCTCGCCGGCTTCGTGATCACCTGGCCCGTGGGGATCTGGCTACGCCGGCGGGCCCGACTGCGGGAGCCGTTCCCCAGCCTGGTCCCGAATGAGCACGAAACGACCGACCACCCGCACGCCCACGGTCCTGACTGCGGACACCTCGCCGTACCGCACGGGGACCACGTCGACTACGTGCACGATGGCCACCGACACGCCCCCCACGAGCATCACTATGACGAGCACTGACGCCACTCCCCCGCTGCGGCCGACCCGCCAGCGGCTGGCCGTGATCGAGGCGATGGCGTCGTTCGAGGACTTCCGGTCCGCCCAGGAGATCCACGAGCTGATGGCCCGTCGGGGCGACCCGGTCGGCCTGGCCACCGTCTACCGCACCCTGCAGAAGCTGGCCGATGCCGGTGACGTCGACCTGCTCCGGACCGAGAGCGGCGAAACGATCTATCGCCGCTGCTCTGACTCCCACCATCATCACCTGGTGTGCCGGTCGTGCGGTGCGACCGTGGAGGTCGAGGGGCCCACCGTCGAACGCTGGACCCGGACCATCGCCGAGGAGCACGGCTACGCCGCCGTCAGCCACAGCCTCGAGATCTTCGGCACCTGCCCGGCATGCTCGTGAGATCCCAGTCAACCTTCCGGCTCCCCGCGCGTATGTAGGGGTGTGAGGACACTCGTGGCGGCCGACCCGGACGCGGACTTCGACGAGATCTACGTCGGCCACGTCGCCAGGGTGGTCCGGCTCGCGGCGCTGCTCGGGGCACAGGATCCCGAGGACGTCGCCCAGGAGTCGTTCTGCCGTCTGTACGCCGCCCGCGCGCGGGTGCGCGAGCCGGAGCTGGTCGCCTACCTGAACCGGATCGTCGTCAACGAGGTGCGCAGCCGCGCCCGGCGCCACGGCGTCGCGCTCAGGAAGCGGCACCTGCTCGCGGTCGCCGAGAGCTCACCTGCCGCGTCGGGCGACCGGACCGCGGTGATCGCCGAGCTGAACCGTCTGCCCCAGCGCCAACGGGAGGCGCTGGTGCTGCGCTACTGGCTGGACCTGCCGTTGGAGCAGGTCGCCGAGGCCATGGGGATCGCCACCGGCACGGCCAAGTCACAGGTTTCGCGCGGGCTGCGAACGCTCGCCATCGCGCTGGACGAGGAGAACGCGTGACCAGGATCGAGGACCGGCTGCGGGACGCGCTGGCGGAGGAGGCCGACGCCACTTCCGTCGACGCGCTCCGGATGCGCAACGAGCTGACCGACCGGCTCGAGGTCCGGCCTCGCCGACGTCGCACGCTCCCGATGGCGGCAGCCGCGGTGCTGGTGGCAGGAGGCCTGGCAGTCGGCGTACAGACCCTCGGAGACGACGACAACCTCGCCGAACCCGCGTCGAAGGGCGAGGTGGACGGCGAGTTCAGCTGCCCGGCCACCGAGCGGGTGGACCTCTCTGGCGCCCAGGACGAGTTCCTGCCCGACCTGACGCGAGCCACGCCGGCCGAGCTGGCGCGCGAGTACGCCGCCCCGCGGTGGGAGTTCGTCGAGGACGGCGAGACCGCGCTGCTGCGGCTCGGCAACGCCGACGGCACCCTCGGCAGCGAGACCCGCTACCGACAGGGCGACGGCGAGTGGCAGCTGGTGGCGGCGACGGCCTGCGGCAACGGCACTCCGGCAGCACCCACCGCCGAGGCGCTCCGACTCGGTGTGCACGGTGGAGAGCCCTGGCCGGCCAACGGCGCACTCTCGGTGGGGACGCGCGACACCGCGCCGGTGCTGGTCGACGACCGCCCGGTCTATGACTACTCCGGCCTGACCACCCGGCACCGCGCGATCTACATGTCGCTCTGTGGCATGAAGATCTGCTTCGCCGTCGGCCAGCCGGATAGCGTCATTCGCCCGAATCTCGCGACCTATTCCGGCCGGGTGTCGGGGATCCTCGGGCCGATGTGCCACTTCTTCGCCCCCGATGACCTGGTCGGGCGTACGTCGCCGTACATGGTCCTGGTCGCGTGGGATGCGACCGGTCGAACGACCCAGTTCTCAGTGGCCGGTCCAGGCGGCGTCTACGAGGGCGTCTCGTTCACCGATAGGTCCTGGGGGCCGGCGCGGGTATGGCTGGCGCTGATGCCGGCACCGGCGGAGAACGTCAAGCTGCTGGCGCGACTCCACGACGCGAACGGACTCGTGGACCAAGCGCACGAACCGGTCAGCTGCGACTAGCCCGAGTTGGGCTCGGCGCCGCCGTACCGGCGGTCCCGGCTGGCGTAGATCTCGATCGCCTGCCACAGCGCGCGGCGGTCGACGTCGGGCCACAGGATGTCGGTGAAGACCAGCTCGCTGTACGCCGCCTGCCACAGCATGAAGTTGGACAGCCGCTGCTCGCCGGAGGTGCGCCAGACCAGGTCGGCGTCGGCGACCTCGGGAACGTAGAGGTGCTTGGCGAAGGTGCGCTCGTCAATCTTGTCCGGGTTGATCCGGCCGGCGGCGACCTCCTGGGCGATGGCCCTTGCGGTGTCGGCGAGCTCGGCCCGGCCGCCGTAGTTGACGCACATGGTCAGGGTGAGCACGTCGTTGTGCCGGGTCAGCTCCTCCGCGACCTGGAGCTCCTTGATCACCGACTTCCACAGTCGAGGCGTGCGCCCGGCCCAGCGCACCCGGACGCCCAGCTCGTGCATCTCGTCTCGGCGCCGACGGATCACGTCGCGGTTGAAGCCCATCAGGAAGCGCACCTCATCGGGTGAGCGGGACCAGTTCTCGGTGCTGAACGCGTACGCCGAGATCGCCTTGACCCCGATCTCGATGGCGCCCTCGACCACGTCGAAGAGCGAGTGCTCACCCTGCTCGTGGCCCTTGGTGCGCGGCAGCCCGCGCTCCTTCGCCCACCGCCCGTTGCCGTCCATCACGATCGCGACGTGCCGCGGGACGAACTCGGGCGGGATCGCGGGCGGCTGAGCGCCGGACGGATGCGGCGTGGGCGAACGGACGGCGCGCTTCACGGGCCGAGCCTAGTGGCGCAGTTGCCCACCGCCGTTCTCCCTCTCGCCTCACGTACCACTCAGGACAGGCGACCCCGCAGGTTGTCAGGCATCGTGATGCCGGACATGGTGAGGTTTCCCCGGCCGACCGGGGAAACCTCGCGCCTCACCGCTCGACGTACTCCATCGACCGCAGCGACCGCTCCAGGTGCCAGGTCACGAACGCGGTGACCAAGCCGGTGGCCTCCTTGTGGTGCCGCGGCTCGGCCGCCTCGACGCGCCCCCAGTTGCCGGTGAGCAGCGCGCCGAGGACGTCGATCGTCTCGGCCGCCGGGCTGGCGGAGCCGGGCAGCCGGCAGGTCGAGCAGAGGACGCCGCCCATCGACGGGTTCACCCAGCGGTGCGGTCCCGCGCGGCCGCAGTGCGCGCAGTCGGTGAACGACGGCGCGTAGCCGGCGACGGCCAGCGAGCGGAGCAGGTAGGAGTCGAGCAGCAGCCCGGGTCGGCGTTCGCCCGCGGCGATCGCGCGCAGCGCGGAGACCAGGAGCAGGAACTGCTGGACCGACGGCTCCTTCTCCTCGGCGACCAGTCGCTCGGCGGTCTCGAGCATCACCGTGCCGCTGGTGTAGCGCTCGTAGTCGAGCCCCAGCTCGTTGGAGAAGGAGGTGCGGGTCTCGGCCTGGGTGATCACGTCGAGGTTGCGGCCCTCGGCCAGCTGCAGGTCGACGTGGGTGAACGGTTCGAGCCGGGCGCCGAACTTCGAGGTCGTCCGGCGTACTCCCTTCGCGACCGCGCGCACCCGCCCGTGGTGGCGGGTCAGCAGGGTGACGATCCGGTCGGCCTCGCCCAGCTTGTGGGTGCGCAGCACGATCGCCTCGTCGCGGTAGAGAGGCACCCGTCCATTATCCGTGCTCGGCGTCAGGAACCGGTGCGACGACTCCGGCGCGGCGCCTTCCAGACACCCAGGCAGAATCCGACCGCGGCCCGGTTCAGCCGGTCGGGACGGACCCGCCATTCCAGAATGTTGTGCGCCTTCACGAACGTCGCGTGGGGCAGCTCCTCGGCGAGCATCGCCGCGTCGGCCGCCGGGTGGATCGGGTCGGCCGGGTGTCCGACCACGAACGCGGGCGCGGTGATCGCCTTGCGCTGCTTCGAGGACGGCGCGAGCCGGCCGAAGAACAACCCGTGCACGACCGCGGCCACCGAGTCGGCGTGCTGGTCGAGGGTGTCCAGGGCGATCCCTGCCCAGAACGGCACGATCCCCCGCGGGATCGGCCGGGTCACCATCCGCACCCCGTTGACCGTGAACGGTAGGAACCTGGCCGCGAACAACAGCGGCGCGAACGCCAGGATGCCCGCTTCGACCGCGTTGTCGAGCACCGGCATCTCGACGATCAGACCCTTGACCCGCTCCGGGGCGATCGCCGCCACCTCGAGCGACACGTTCGCGCCGAGCGAGGTGCCGCCGACGACCGCCTGCGGCGCGCCGAGGTGGTCGAGCAGCGCGACGACCTGCTCGGCGAACGAGGTCATCGAGTAGACCAGCGGGTCGGCCGGCCGGTCGGAACGGCCGTGGCCGAGCAGGTCGAGGGTCACCACATGCAGACCCTCGGCCGCCAGGGCCCGGGCCAGCGGCTGCTGCATCCGGCGCGGCATCAGCTGGCCGTGCAGGAGCACCACCCAGGAGTCGCCCGAGCCGTACTCGGTGTACTCGAGCCGGTCCCGGCCCGCCTCGCCCTCGAGGAAGAACTGACCGATCCGTTCCGACACCAACATGTCGGTATCAAACCATCGATGCGGCGCGATTCACGGCACTGATCACGGCCTTGAGCGAAGCGGTCACGATGTTGGCGTCCAGCCCCACTCCCCACAGCACCTGGTCGCCCACGGCGCACTCGACGTACGCCGCCGCGATCGCATCGCCGCCGGACGACAACGCGTGCTCGTGGTAGTCGAGCACCCGCACGTCGTAGTCCTGCGGCAGCTCGTTGATCGCGGAGACGAACGCCGCGATCGGGCCGTTGCCGGTGCCCTCCAGCGACGCGAGCTCGCCGTCGACGTAGACGTTCACGGAGAGCTGGTCCTTCTCGCCGGCCGCGGAGCTGGTGTGCACCGAGTTGAGCTTCAGCGGCGTTTCCTTGTCGAGGTACTCGGCACGGAACGTCGACCAGATCTGCTCGCCCGACATCTCGCCGCCTTCGGCGTCGGTGCGTTCCTGGATGACCCGGCTGAACTCGATCTGGGCGCGGCGTGGCAGATCGAGCTTGTGCTCGGCCTTGAGGATGTAGGCGACACCGCCCTTGCCGCTCTGGCTGTTGACCCGGATCACGGCCTCGTAGGTGCGGCCGACGTCCTTCGGGTCGATCGGCAGGTACGGCGCCTCCCACTCCAGGTCGCCGACCGGGATGCCGCGATCCGTGGCCTGCTGGTCGAGGTCCTCCAGGCCCTTCTTGATCGCATCCTGGTGCGAGCCGGAGAACGCGGTGTAGACGAGGTCACCGGCGTACGGGTGCCGCGGATGCACGGGCAGCTGGGTGCAGTACTCGACCGTCCGGCGGATCTCGTCGATGTCGCTGAAGTCGATCATCGGGTCGACCCCCTGGCTGAACAGGTTCATGCCCAGCGTGACCAGGCAGACGTTGCCGGTGCGCTCACCGTGGCCGAACAGGCAGCCCTCGACCCGGTCCGCGCCGGCCATCATCGCCAGCTCGGTCGCGGCCACGGCCGTGCCCCGATCGTTGTGCGGGTGCAGGCTGATCACGGTGCTGGCACGCCGGGTCAGCTGTCGGGAGAACCATTCGATCTGGTCGGCGTAGACGTTCGGGGTGGCCATCTCGACCGTCGCGGGCAGGTTGAGGATGATCTCGCGACCGTCCGCGGGCTGCCACACGTCGGACACGGCCTCGCAGACCTCCACCGAGAACGGCAGCTCGGTGCCGGTGAAGATCTCGGGGCTGTACTCGTAGCCGATCACGGTCGTGTCCAGGTAGTTCTCGGCGTGCTTCATCACCAGCTGGGTGCCGCGTACGGCGATGTCCTTGATCTCATCCCTACCGGCGTGGAACACGACCCGCCGGAACAACGGCGCCAACGCGTTGTACAGGTGGATGTTGGCGCGGGGTACGCCGACCAGCGATTGCACGCTGCGCTCGATCAGGTCCTCGCGCGCCTGGGTCAGCACCGAGATCGTGACGTCGCCGGGGATCAGGTCTCCCTCGATGAGCTGTCGGACGAAGCCGAAGTCGGTCTCGCTGGCGGCCGGGAACCCGACCTCGATCTCCTTGTAGCCCATCCGCACCAGCAGCTCGAACATCTTCAGCTTGCGGGCCGGTGACATCGGGTCGATCAGCGCCTGGTTGCCGTCGCGCAGGTCGGTGGAGAGCCAGCGCGGCGCCTCCGTGATCGTGGCGTGCGGCCAGGTGCGGTCGGGCAGGTCGATCGGGGGGAAGGCGCGATATCGCTGGAACGGCATCCCGCTGGGCTGCTGGGAAGGAATGGTCATGGTGTCCTCGCTGGGTGGTCTCACTCGGCGCCGGGTCTCGAACTGGCAGAGCGACTCCGCAGCGAGGGGTCCGGCTAGGGGCTAGACCTCGCTGCGGCAGCGAAGGAGCAGTCGCGTCATCATGACGCGCCCAGACTATCCCGTCCGGTCTCCGAACGCGATCCGCAGCCCATCGTCGAGATGGGCCAGCAGATCACCGGGCCCTTCGTAGACCGCTACCGCCCCGGCGTCGAGCAGCTCTTGGCGCCCGTAGCCCCCGGAGCGGAGCCCGATCGTGGGGAGCCCCGCCCGCGACGCGGCTTCGACGTCCCACACCGCGTCCCCGATCAGCACCGCGTTGGTCGTCCCCAACCGCTTCAACGCCACCGCCACCAACTCCTCGTCGGGCTTGGACTCCTCGGCGTCCTCCGACGTCGTGGTCAGGTCGGCGATCCGTTTCGCGTCGAGCAGGGTGAACGCGTACTCCGCATGCTTCGGGATCGACGAGCTGGCCAGCCCGATGCGCAGGTCGCGGTCTCGCAGCGCAACCAGGAGCTCGCGCGCGTCGTCGAGAAGTCCGACGTCACCGATGATCGCGTCGTACTCCTGCTCCCAGACCTCCCGGATCCGGTCCCCGCTCGTTTCCTCGACGGCCTCCCCGGCCACGGCGGCGACCAGTTTGTCGCCACCCATGCCGATGTGCCGGTGGATCCGCCAGGTCTCGACGGAGTGCCCGGCCAGCTGGAATGCGCGCGACCACGCAAGCGTGTGCTGGTAGACCGAGTCCACCAGGGTGCCATCGACGTCGAGGACGACGGCCCGCTGCTCGGCCACCTCAGCCGCGACCGACGGCGCGGGCGAGCTGCGCCTTGGTCATCGAGGACCGTCCGTGGATGTTCCGCTTGCGTGCCTCGGCGTACAGCTGTGCCTTGGTCCGGCCCTTGGAGCCGGAGTGGGAGCGCAGCCCGCCGCGTCGCGAGGATGAGATGTCTTCCGTGGAGGTCGTGCTGGACTGCTCGGCCTCACCCGATCGGGCCCGCTCCTTGTTGACCGTGCGAGCGGCGATCTCCTCGGCCGTGTCCTCGTCGCGGCCCCGGTCCTCGAGGCCCTCCTTGATGTGCTCGTACTGCCGTTCCCGCTTCTTGCTCCACGCCGGTTGCGGCATGGCGCACCTCCCAGTGTGGCTCGTCGTCCGGCGTAATCCGGACAGGGGACCGGCGACCGAGAGGTCCGTCGGAACTGCGTAAGCCCGAGGGATCTGGGGCCGCCGGCAGTTACCGGTGCCCATGGAGCCCGTTCGGCATGCATCCGCGATGCCGGCGCCGCCACGGGGTACCTCACGCCCATGGAGCCCAGCACGACGACCCCCACCACCATCGACTTCGGACCCCTCCGCATCGCGTATGACGACCGAGTACTGCGGCCCCGACCCTGGACTCTCCACCAGTCGCGTTGGGCAGCCGAACTGGCCCAAGCCGCCCCGGCGGGTCCCCTGCTGGAGCTGTGCTGCGGCGCGGGTCAGATCGGGCTGGCCGCGATCGCCGCGGTTCGGCGCCGGCTGGTCTGCATCGACGTCGACCCGGTGGCGAGCGAGTACGCACGAACCAACGCCGACCTCGCCGGGCTTGGCGGCTTGTTGGAGGTGCGGACCGGACCGTTCGAGAGTCAACTGCACGTCGACGAGCGATTCGCCGGGATCATTGCCGACCCCCCATGGGTTCCCCGTGACGAGACCGGGCGGTACCCCGAGGACCCGGTGACGGCCATCGATGGGGGCGCGGACGGCCTCGACGTGGCTCGGGCCTGCGTGGCGACCGCAGCGAACCACTTGATGACGGGTGGGTTCGCGGTCGTGCAGGTCGGAACCAGATCCCAGGTCGAGCGGCTCTCGGCCGAGCTGGTGGAGAACGACCAGCGCCTTCGGATCGAGGCGGTACGCGAGTTCGAGCGCGGCGTGCTGGTGCATCTCGAACGCGTCTGATCAGGGACGCTGGTCGGCCGGCAGGGCCTTGTGCGTGCCATCGCACCAAGGCGCCGAGGCCGACTTCCCGCACCGGCACAACGCAGTCAACGGCCCGGGCGTCGGGTGGCAGCGGCCCTCGGCGTCCCGGACCATGTGTTCGCCTCGCAGCAGCAGCGGGCCGCCCGGGCACAGCACGACGTCGGCATGGTCGAACTCTGGGGCGCTCACGCGGCCTTCTCCCAGCGATCGAGGAGGAGGCCAGCCGTCCGCGACTCGAGGTCCAGGCACGTGAAGGCGCCGAAGAAGACGTCCTCCTGAAGACCGGGCTCGTGGTCGAGCAGCGTTCCGCAGATCGCACGTACGGCGACCTGCTCGTGTACCGCGTCCGCCGTGACGTGCTCCTGGTAGTAATCGACCATCGCGCCGTCGAACCCGAGCCGACTCAGCCCGGCTGCCATCCGTCGGGACGGCATCGAGCTGCTCGCCTCGAACGCCGCTAGGTGCCCGACGGCGGCGCCGCGCCACCGTCGATGCAGTCCGAACAGGGCCATCGCGTTGTTCTGCTCCAGGATCTCCGCTGGGGCGTCATCGACGTACGCGCCGTACTCAGACCGCAGCCCGACTGCTTCCAGCCCGCGCGCGAAGAGATGGTGGTGGAGCCGGTTGGGGTTCCCTGCGCCGTATTCGTCGTAGAGGAGCTCGGCCAGTGCGGCCTTCGGCGCCGCCTCCAGCCGGGGCACGACCCACGAACTCGGGTCCGCCTCTTTGAGGTGGTAGATGGAGCGCATCCGGAGCAGGTCGAGCACCTGTGCCTCGTCGGCGCTGCTCTGCACGAATCGAGCGAGCGAAGGGCCCTCGAAGCCTTCGACGAACTCGAAGAACGTCGCAGCGAACTCGCCGTCCGGGACGGCCCCGTCCCAGCGGACCCGCAGTCGGGCCTCGAGGTCAGCCTCGAGCACGGCCCGTAGCTGGAGCATCGCGGGATGCCACTCGCAGTCATCGTTCACGTCCTCGAACCCGCGAAAATGCAGCTCATACAGCGACCAGAGCGCGATCGCCGTGTCCTCCGGGTTCTCGGCCTCCAAGGGCCGCGCGTCAAGGAGTCGCGACGCGTCAGAGCGGAGGGCCTCGAACACGTAGGAACTGAATACCCCGCGGGGCTTGGGAAGCATCATGTGCCCTAGGTACCCATCGAGATTCATGCTTCTCGGCATCGCCGCGCTCATGCTTGCCACGCTCGAATTCACTGTGCTAGACAATTGACTAGACAGGTCACTCGGGATCCTGTCTCTTGCTGGAGAAGACGGCGAGGCTGCACCACTTTCGGGCGGAGGCAACTCGAATGTCTGGTTCCACACGTGGCGCGCTCCTTGACGGCGATCGCGGGCTCAGCAGGGCCCAACGATCAGAGCGCACGGCTGCGCTCATCGCCGAAGCTCATGCCTGCCAGGACGAGGACCGCAAGCAGCGGCTCCTCGGTGAGGTCATCGTGATCAACCGCGGTGTGGCCGAGGCGGTCGCCTCGCGGTATCGCGGCCGCGGGATCTCCCAGGACGACCTGGTTCAGGTGGCCTACGAGGGCCTGACCAAGGCCGTGCAGCGGTTCGATCCGAGCACCCGCAATGACCTGCTCACCTATGCCGTGCCCACGATCCGGGGCGAGGTGATGCGCCACTTCCGTGACCACGGATGGTCGGTGCGTCCTCCGCGCCGCGTCCAAGAGCTGCAGTGGCGGGTCAACCAATGCATCGAGCGGCTCGAGCACGAGCTCGGGCGGGCGCCCCGCGCGGCCGAGGTCATCGAGGAGCTCGGCATCGACGAGGCCGACTACCGCGAGGCAATCGAGGCGTTCGGGTGCTTTCAGCCCACCTCCCTCGACCAGCCGGTGCGCGCCGACGCGACCAGCTCGATCGGCGAGCTGATCCCGGACATCGCCGACCAGCAGGGCGCCGCCGATGCGCGAGTCGCGCTGGCCCCTGTCGTCCGACGCCTGAGCGAACGCGACCGTCGCATCCTGCACCTGCGCTACTTCGAGGACCTGACCCAGGCCGAGATCGGCGAGGACCTCGGGGTGACCCAGATGCAGGTGTCGCGACTGCTGTCCCGCATCCTCGGCACCCTGCGCGAAGACCTGGAGCAGCAGGTGGGGGCCACCGTCGGCGCGTAGGCCGCCGCCGTCATCGAGCACGACTCGACGGAACGCTCACCCCACCTCGGGGATTCATGTCAGGGACCCGCAGCGGGTACTCCGTTGGTCAACCAAGCGATGGAGGAGCCATGGCGAGCACGGCCGCGAACGTGAAGACCGAGAAGCCGCACGAAGCCCTCAGCGGCGACGACGGGAAGCAGCTCGGGAAGGGCAGCGAGACCGTCACGAAGAAGGTCTGAGGCCGGGATGCCCGAGTTGAGAGCACTGGCCCTTGCCTGCACCCTCACACCTTCGCCCACCGAGTCGAGCTCGGTACTGCTGGCGTCACAGGTCCTCCAGCAGCTCGAGTCGCTCGGCGTGCCCGGCGAGCTCGTCCGCGTCGTCGACCACGACGTGCGGTTCGGCGTGAGCACCGATGAGGGCGATGGGGATGCCTGGCCCGGGCTGCGGGAGAAGGTGCTGGCCGCCGACATCCTGGTACTCGCCACTCCCATCTGGATGGGCCAGCCCTCGTCGGTCTGCAAGATGGTGCTGGAGCGCCTCAACGCCGAACTCGGCGAGACCGACGAAGAAGGTCGGATGTCGACGTACGGCAAGGTCGGCATCGTCGCCGTCGTCGGGAACGAGGACGGCGCCCACCACTGCACCGCCGAGCTGCTGCAGGCGCTCAACGACACCGGGCTCTCGTTCGCGTCCAACGCGTCGACGTACTGGGTCGGCGAGGCGATGCAGTCGACGGACTACCAGGACCACGAGAAGCCTCCCGAGAAGACGGCCGAGACCACGCGCACAGCGGCGGTGAACGCGGCGCACCTGGCGCGCCTCCTTCAGGCCGAGCAGTACCCCGCGGCCTGATGAGCGAGAACTCACGGATCGTGGCGGCCACGCCGGACCAGGTGTGGAGGGTCCTCGCCGATGGCTGGCTGTACCCGCTGTGGGTCGTGGGCGCCACCCGGATGCGCGAAGTCGACGCGCACTGGCCGGCGGTCGGCGCACGTCTCCACCACTCTGTCGGGGTGTGGCCACTGACGCTCGACGACACCACCGAGGTGCTGGCCGAGAAGCCGGCGTCGATGCTGCGGCTGCGGGCGCGTGCCTGGCCCGGAGGCGAGGCCGAGGTGGAGCTGACCATCGAGCCCGAGGGCGGCGGCAGCCGGGTCACGATCAGGGAGGACGCCGTCAAGGGCCTCGGCGTGCTGGTGCCGGCGCCGCTGCGGCATCCGGCGCTGGCCTGGCGCAACGTCGAGGCGCTGCGACGGTTGTCGTACCTGGCCGAACGACGCGAGTCCGACGAGGCATGAGCGAGGCGTGAGGCCCGCTGGCCGGCAACCGGCAACCGGCGGCCCGCGCTCGCGCTTGTCTCAGCGCCGCCCTGGCACAGTGGAGCCGTGCCCCGGCTGCTCGTCGTCCACCACTCGCCCACGGCCGCCGTGCGAGCTCTGACCAACGCGGTGCTCGCCGGCGCCAGCGACGACGCGATCACTGGAGTCGAGGTGGTCGAGCGCCAGGCCCTGGCTGCCACCGCCGACGACGTGCTCGCAGCCGACGGCTACCTCCTCGGCACGACGGCCAACTTCGGCTACATGAGTGGCGCGCTCAAGCACTTCTTCGACTCGATCTTCCTCGATGCCGGCGGCGCGCTGAGCGACGACGGCTCGGCGAGCGCGGCCACCGGCGGGAAGAAGCCCTACGGACTGTGGGTCCACGGCCGCTACGACGCCACCGGCGCGATCCGCTCGGTGCAGTCGATCGTGCAGGCGCTGCCGTGGGTGCAGTCGGCTGAGGTGCTCGACGTCCTGGGCGACGTGGGTGCGGAGCAGACCACCGCGGCGTACGAGCTGGGTGCGACGATCGCGGCCCTGCTGAGCAGGTAGCGGTTAGCATCGAGACGATGTTTCTCCTGCCCCGGGTCATGGGCTTGGCCCTGCCCGCGCTGCTCGCCCTTTCGGCGTGCGGCGGGACCGATCAGGGCAGCAACACCGACCCCGACCAGGTCGACTCCGTCGAGACTCCGGTGCTCGGCGCCTGCCGGATGCTGACCCCCGAGGACGTGGCCGCCGCGAGCAACGCCACTCGGACGCTCGACTGCTCGGAGCCGCACACGGCGCAGACCTACGCCGTCGGTCCGCTGCCGGACGCGTTCGAGGACGCCGACTACGACGCCGAGGACGTGGGCAAGTTCGCCTACCGCACCTGCGCGGACAAGTTCGAGAAGTTCCTCGGCGCCGACGAGAGCCTCGTGCTCCGGACGATCGTCAGTTGGGCGTGGTTCCGGCCCTCCGAGAAGGCCTGGGACGACGGCGCCCGCTGGTACCGCTGCGACGTCGTCGGGGGGAGCGATGAGAGCGAGGAGTTCGTCCAGCTCCCCGAGACCGCCCAGGGTCTGCTGCAGGGCCGACTGAACGACCGCTGGCTCGTCTGCGGCGCCGGCGAGACCGTGTCGCAGTCGACAAAAGTGCCGTGCCGCGAGGACCACCAGTGGCGCGCGGTGACCACGATCAAGCTGGGTGAGCCCTCCGACGCCTATCCCGGAGACCGGATCGTCGAAGTGACCACGCGGGACTACTGCTCCGACTCGGTCGGCGCCTGGCTCAACTATCCGGTCGACTACCAGTACGGCTACACCTGGTTCCACGAGGCAGAGTGGGAGGCGGGCAACCGCCGCTCGGTGTGCTGGGCAAAGACCACCGAGTGAGGCACGCACCGTTCGCCCGCGGCGCGGCCCTGCTCGTCGCTGCGGTACTGCTCCTCGGCTGCACCGGTGACGAGCAGTCGACCTCCGACCCGGACGAAACCACCCCCAGCCCGAGGCCGACCGCCGTCGAGGTGCCACGACCCGACAAGAACGCCTGCTACCTGCTCTCCTTCGACGAGGCGCTCGGCTACACCACCGATGTCGAGCCGCGGAGGTGCCGGCGTCGGCACACGTCGGTGACCTACGCGGTGGGAACTCTCGACAACGTCGTCCACGGCCACCTCGTGGCCGTCGACTCGCGTCGGGTCAAGCAACAGGTGGCGGACACCTGCCCGGACCTGCTGCCCGAGTACGTCGGTGGCTCGCTCGCCCAGCGGCGGCTGAGCATGCTGCGCGCCGTGTGGTTCACCCCCACGGTCGAAGAGTCGGACGCAGGCGCGGCGTGGTACCGCTGCGACGTGATCGCGGTGGCCGGCTACGAACGGCTGGCGGAGCTGGCTGGTTCCGCCAAGGGCGTCCTGAACACCCCGAAGGGTCGCACCGAATGGGGCATGTGCGGCACCGCTGCGCCGGGCTCCAAGAAGTTCGAGAGGGTGCTCTGCAGCGAGGAGCACTCCTGGCGCGCGGTCGAGGTCGTCACGTTCCCGAACGACGCCTACCCGGGTGAGGCCGCCGCCGAAGCACGCGGTCAGGAGCAGTGCGAGAGCGCCGGCAACCGGGCCGCGGAGGATCCACTCGACTTCCAGTGGGGCTACGAGTGGCCCAACAAGGAGCACTGGCGGGCCGGCACGACGTACGGGTTGTGCTGGGTGCCGGACTAGAAGCCGAGCTTGCGCAGCTGGCGCGGGTCGCGCTGCCAGTCCTTGGCGATCTTGATGTGCAGGTCGAGGTAGACCGGCGTTCCGAGCAGGGCCTCGATCTGGTGGCGTGCGGCGGTGCCGACCGTCCGCAGCCGCGAGCCCTTGTGGCCGATCATGATGCCTTTTTGGGAAGACCGCTCGACGTAGAGGTTGGCGTGGATGTCGAGCAGCGGCCGATCGGCGGAGCGCCCCTCGCGGAGCCCCATCTCCTCGACCACCACCGCGATCGAATGCGGCAGCTCATCGCGTACGCCGTCCAGCGCCGCCTCGCGGATCAGCTCGGCCACCAGGATCTCCTCGGGCGCATCGGTGAGGTCTCCGTCGGGGTACAGCTGCGGCCCCTCGGGGAGCAGCCCCACCAGCAGGTCCGCGAGTAGCGCCACCTGGTCTCCGGCCACCGCGGAGACCGGGATCATCTCGGCCCACTCGACACCGGTCTCACGGCCGAGCTCCTGGATGTCGAGCAGGTGCTGGCCGATCCGCTCCGGGGCGGCCAGGTCGGTCTTGGTGGCGATCGCCACCTTGATGGTGCGCTTCACCTTCGCCATCTCGGTGACGATGAAGCGATCTCCCGGCCCGATCTTCTCGTCGCAGGGAAAGCAGACCGCGACCACGTCGACCTCGGCCCAGGTGGTGCGCACCAGATCGTTGAGGCGTTCGCCGAGCAGGGTCCGCGGCCGGTGCAGGCCGGGGGTGTCGACCAGGATCAGCTGGGCGTCGGCGCGGTGCACGATTCCCCGCACCACGGTTCTGGTGGTCTGCGGCTTGTCGCTGGTGATCACGACCTTCTGGCCGACCAGCGCGTTGGTGAGCGTGGACTTGCCGGCGTTCGGCCGACCGACGAACGACACGAACCCGCTCTTGTGCCCTGTCTCCGGTTCAGTCATCGCCCGCCCTGTCGTAGTCGGCCCAGATCTGCTCGTCGGTCTTCCCGGCGGCCTTCCCGGCCCGCCAGATCGGCCCGGGATCGACGGCCCGGGGTTGCCGGACCCCGCCCGCACGCCAGTAGCCCATCACGTCGTACGCCGTGCTCGGCAGCCGCCGTTCACGCATCAGGTACTTGCGGATCGCCCGCATCTGCGCGGACTCACCGGCCATCCAGAAGTAGCCCTCGCCCTCGGGCCAGGCGATCTCCTCGACGACCGAGGCCAGCCGACTGCCGCCCGCCGCGGGCTGGTCCAGCCACTCCACCTTCACGTCCGGCAGCAGGTAGTCGGAGAGGTCATCGGGCACCTCGGCCCAGACCTGGGTCGGCACCTCCACCGAGCTGGTGATCCGGGCGATCGCCGGCATCGCGGTGAGGTCGCCGACGAGCATCAGCCACGTTGCCGCCGCCGGCATCGCGAAGGATCCCTTGGGCTCGGAGACCGTCACGGTGCTGCCGACGCACTCGCGCGTCGCCCATTCGGTGACCAGCCCGACATCGTGGATGACCACGTCGATCGTCAGCTCGCCATCCGCCCAGGACCGCACCGAGTAGTAGCGGCTCTGGAACTGGCCGGGCACGACCAGTCCCACCCACTCGTCGGGGACCCCGCTCGACTCGAACTCCGCGAGCCCCGGCCCGCCGAGCACCAGCCGGACCAGGTGGTCCGAGACGGAGGTACGGCGCAGCACCTGCGCGTCGTACTGCCGGGCTCGGGTGCTCACTCCCGCCACCCTAGGGCCGGACGGTTCTAGAACGTGTGTCGCAGCGGGTAGCCGCTCACCCCGTCGGCGTCGGTCTTGGTGGCGAGCACGTGGTGCAGCTGGATCTCGTTGCGCTCGAACGCCAGCCGCGACCCGGCCATGTAGAGCCCCCACACGCGGGCGACCTCCTCGCCGACCTCGGCAACCGCGGCGTCCCAGTTGGTCTCGAGGTTGTGGCACCAGGCGGCCAGGGTCTTCGCGTAGTGCACCCGGATGTTCTCCTCGTGCTGGACCTCCAGCCCGGCGTCCTGCGCCTCGGTGATGATCCGGCCCGAGCCGATCAGCTCGCCGTCGGGGAAGACGTAC
The DNA here is from genome assembly GCA_963827185.1 of uncultured Actinomycetota bacterium. GTDB lineage: Bacteria > Actinomycetota > Actinomycetes > Propionibacteriales > Nocardioidaceae > Nocardioides. The sequence goes on along the minus strand of CAWGZQ010000005.1, from coordinate 833,386 downwards.
CGGTCGAGGAACCGGCCGGTGCTGCGCATCTTGTTGTCGTGCCGAGTGATGCAGTGGTTGAGCAGCCGACCCTGCGGGCGGAGCTTGTCGCGGATGAAGCCGAAGTACGCCGGATAGTTGCGCACCCCGATGTGCTCGGTCAGCCCGATGGACGAGACCGCGTCGAAGTCGCCCTCCTCGACCAGCCGGTAGTCGAGGTGCCGGACCTCGGCCAGGTGGTCGAGGCCGTCCTTCTTGATCGCCTCCTGCGCCCAGGTCGCCTGCTCCCGCGAGAGGGTGACGCCGAGCGCCTTGACGCCGTACTCCTTGGCGGCGTGCCGGACCATGCCGCCCCACCCGCAGCCGAGGTCGAGCAGGCGCTGGCCGGGCTGCAGGTCGAGCTTGCGGGCGACCAGGTCGTACTTCGCGAACTGCGCCTCCTCCAGGGTGGCGTCGTCGGTCGGGTAGAGCGCACACGTGTAGGTCATCGACGGCCCGAGCACCAGCTCGTAGAACTCGTTGGAGACGTCGTAGTGGTGGTGGATCGCCTCGGCGTCGCGACCCATCGAGTGCCGGAACCCCTCGAAGATCCGGCGCATCCGCGACGGCGCCTCCTGCGGCGGCGGGGCGGGCGGCCGGAGATGGGACAGTCCCATCGACCGGAGCAGGACGACCAGCTCGGCCGGCGAGGGCATCCGGAACTTGATGCCCTTCTGCAGCATCACCAGGGCCTCGTAGGGGTCGCCCGGGTGCACGCCCTCGCCCTCCAGGGTGAGGTCACCGGTGACGTAGGGCCGACCGATGGCGAGGTCGGCGTCGAGCGAGGTGAGCAGGTAGGCCAGCCCGCGTTCGTTGTGCAGGTGGAACTTGAACGGTGCGTCCTCGGGGCCGCTGGCGCTGCCGTCGTACGCCGTGAACCGCAGGGGCAGCGGCGCCTTCAGGAGTGAGTCGAACGCCTCGGCGATCGAGAGCTTCTTCATCGTTGTCGCACCGCCTTGTCGTAGAGGGTGGTCAGTCGGTCGTCGGGGTCGAACCGCTGCTTGACGGCGGCCAGGTGCGGGCCGTCGTAGAGCCGGTCGAAGGTGGCCTTGTCGTAGAACGCCTCGGAGTAGAGGGACTTGTGGCCGTCGAGCTCGTGGACCTTGGTCTCGATGGCCCGGTTGCGGGGCGCCTGCGGGGCGTCAGGACCGACGTGGACGGTGCCCCAGAACCCGGCGTTGACATAGGTCTGCCCGGGCTGGAGGGGGTACGTCGGCCAGTCGCGCCGGGCGATCAGCGGACACAGCCACACCGGCCGCATCCCGATCGCCTCGTCGAACCAGTCGAGGAACTCGGGCAGCCGTTCGACCGGCACCTCGACGTCCTGGATGACGCGCTCGCGCTGCGGCCGGCCGGCTCGACGGTCGAGGCGGTCGGCGATCCCGAACCTGCGATCCCAGCCCAGCATCTTCATGTAGACGTCGGAGCGCCGCCACCGGCGCGGCCACAGCCGGCGCAGCACCTTGTGCTGGGCGCCGAACGCGCCCGAGCACCAGAACCAGTCGGTGTCCCAGCGCCAGAGGTAGTCGTAGATCGAGAGCAGGTCGGTCTCGCGCTCCTGGATGGAGCGGTAGTAGATCTGCTGCCGCGTGTAGTCCGAGGCGCTGCCGACCTCATCGGTCCAGCGCGCCAGCGTGAGGTAGTACTCCCCCGGCGCGAACGCGACGCCGTCGAGCCCGTCGACCCGCTGACCCTCGTGCTCCCTGGTCTCGACGATCTCGGCGACGGCCTTGGCCAGCAGACCGGCGTCGTCGAAGCGGACGTGCCGCAGGGCGACGTGGGACGGCACCTCCTCCAGCTCGATCCGGAGCCGGGTGGCATAGCCGAGCGAGCCGTAGGAGTTGGGGAAGGTGTCGAACAGCTCCTCGCCGGGCCGGGTGGTGACCACCTCGCCCGCGCCGGTGAACACGTCCATCTCGAGCACCGACTCGTGGGGAAGCCCGCTGCGGAAGCTCGTGGACTCGATACCGAGGCCGGTCACGGCGCCACCGAGGGTGATCGTCCGCAACTGCGGGACGACGAGCGGGATGAGTCCGTGCGGCAGGGTGGCGTCGACGAGATCCTCGTAGGTGCACATCCCCTGCACCTCGGCGGTCCGGGTCGCCGGGTTGACCTCGATCACGCCGTCGAGGCCCGACACGTCCAGGCCGGGAGCCTCGGTGGCTGCGCGGGCGCGGAAGAGGTTGGTGGTCCGCTTGGCCAGCCGGACCGGATCGCCCGTCGGGATGGCGGCGTACGACGCGCGCAGCCTCTCCACTGCACGTGCATGATCCTGCCAGCCGCACCCGAGCGTCACAGGAACAAAACTACCTACTCGCGCACGCGCCCGCGAGGGTCGGCCAGGTGAACCACGACGTCACCGGCGCCGAACTCGCCCAGCACCGCCCGGTCGGGCCCGGCTAGCTCGGTGGCATCGCCGAGCACCACGGCCGCGGCCAGCCCCTGAGAGCCCGACGCGACCGCCATCGCTACGCACACCTGCACCGCGCTCAGCTCCAGCGAGGGCAGGGACACGGTGGCACCTGCGTAGGTGCGCCCGTCGGTGTCGCGGACGGCGGCACCCTCGGCAGCGCCGGTCCGCGCGCGGGTACTGCGGGCCAGCGTGACGAGCTTCTGGTCCTCGGCGCTCAGCTCCATGCTTGAACTCTAGGGAGCCCTTGGGCCAGGCATGCCGCTGGCCCCGCCCGGTGGAGCGGGTACGAAGCCCGGCGTGAGGTGGCCAAGGTCGCGGCACTCTTCCGCAGATTGCGATGCGTGGTCGACCCCGTGCAATGTGCTGCGTCCGCGGTGCCACTCGGGTGGTGGAAACTGACCCACACGTTCACGTGTCAGCACCCACCCTCCGGACCACGTGCGGTACGACCGGCTCGGCAACGCCCTTCACCTGCTGCGGCTCTCCGGCCTCAACTTCCCACTGCGGCCCGAGCCGCGAAGCCAGCACCGGCTCGGCAAGCACCTCCCCGGGCAGGGCCAGCCCGAGCAGCCGCGCGGCGAGGTTCACGGCCGGGCCGAAGTAGTCACCGGCTCGGACGACGACATCGCCGGCAGCCATGCCAACTCGCACGGGCAGCGCCGCCTCAAGCTCCGCTACCCGAACGATGACACCTTGCACTGCTCGGGCGAGACCGTCGGGCGATGCGCCCACGAACATGGCGGCGTCACCGATGAGCTTCACGCAACGAACGCCTGCCGCCGCCGCCTCGTCGTGCGCCAGGCTCTCGAAAACGCCGAGGAAGTTGTGCAGCGTCAACGCGTCAAGCGTCTCCGTCGCGTGCGTGAAGCCGCACAGGTCCGCAAACGCGACGCACCACGGCACACCCCCCAGGCCGAATCCCGCAGGCGCCTGAGCCTGCTCGAAGTGGCGTGTCGCCGTCAGCAGGTGGTGGCGATACATCATCTCAACCGAGCGCACGACCTGCGGCATGAGAGATGCCGCCGCGGCATAGGCGTGCGACGTCGCGAGTTCGTCAGAGCTATGCAGCAGGTCGATGTCGGGGAGGGCTTCGACCATCGTCGCAGCCGCCGCTTCACCCATTCGCGCAATCGCGGACGCGTGCACTCGGGCGAGTGCCAGCGCCTTTTGCTCACCAACGAGCTGCGCGACAATCGGCCACACCGCGAGGGCGGCGGCCTCATCCTCCGTGGCCACCGGCTCGTCGTCCACCGGCTCGTCGAGCCCCAACGCCCGCCACAGCTGCGCCGTCGCGGCCGGGTCCTGGCCCAGACGCGATGCCATCTCGGCGATGGTCAGCAACACGGCGCCGGGCCGGACCAGCTGGTCGCCTTCGAGGGCGTAGAGCCGGCCATGCTGGGCCGCCTGGTGCAGCAGCCGTTCGTCGTAGCCTGCAGCGCGCAGGTGCGCTACCAGCGCCTGCCGGATCGCAACGTCCGGGGCACCGACCAGCAGCGTGTCGTCTTCCACGCACAGCAGGTTGCCGCAAGGACATGTCTGAGGGAACGACTACGGCGAACCCGAGCCACCGCAGCACCGTCGCGGCACATAGTTCGGCCCTCAACGAAAGTCGCCGCTGAGAGCGATAAGGAGAGCGGTCAACGCTCATGCCCTTGAGGACCTCTGCCCCCGACATAGAGGTCCCGATCGAGAGGCCAACGACGGCGAGCATGGCTCCCCCGGCTTGCCCGGCGGCTCATGCTGCCTGATGATCCGCCCGCCTCTGCCGCGGACAGCGCGCAAGATCACCTGAGCGCGCCTGTGGCCCCGCCTGGGGTGGCGGGGTGTGGGGCGGGGGTTTCAGTCGGGGGTGAGGTGGCCGAGGTCGCGGGTGCCGTTGGGGCCGCGGTGGAACCAGAGGCCGTGGGGGCTGGCCCACAGGTAGTGGCCGGCCTCGAGGGCGAGGCTGGTCCAGCCGTCGTGGGTCTTGGCGCGGTGGTGGCCGCGGCAGGCGGGTGCGGTGTTGCAGCTGCACGTTGGTCCACCCCGGGCGAACGGGATGAGGTGGTCGCAGTCGCACGATCGGGCGGGGCGGGTGCAGAACGGGAACACGCAGGTCAGGTCGCGTTCGAGGGCTTGGTCCCAGATCCGGTCGGGCCGCTCGTAGCGCTCGACATGGACGTGAGTGGTCAGGTCGATGACGGGTGTGATCACGACCTCGGTGTCGGGGTTCGTGCACCAGCCGGCCACCTGGTCGACGCTGATCGAGGTCCGGGTGGTCTCGCAGCGCGCCTGGTCCCGGTCGTGGGTGTGCACGTGGATCACGGTCTGCCGCGGCTTGACCAGCGGCCCCGCCTGCCCGTCGGGGTTGCCGGGGTTGAGGTCGAGCTGGGTCTGGCGTCGGGCCAGGGCACCGAGCGCCAGCGAGCGGCGCACGTCGTGGGTCTCCTCGCAGCCGAGGGCCTTGAGCTCGGCGGCGCCGTGGCCCAGAGCGGTGTCGAGGTCCAGGGCGTCGGCGAGGTCCAGGGCGCCGCTGATCTCGACCACGCCGTCCGGACCGGCGTCACGGGTGTGGACGTCGACGCGGCGGTGCTCCATCGCGGCCCGGCGTCGGGCGGCGGCCTCCTCGGGTGCGTACAGGGCGAGTGCTTCGACCGCGAGTCGCTCGACCTGCCCGAACGTCACCTTCGCGGCGGTCCTGGCGAGCCGCCGGTCCACGAACCGCGCGCCCCGGATCGGTAGCGCCACGGTGTGCTCGGCGACCCGCGCGGCCCGCCACCACGGCAACCGGCCCGCCACGACCTCTTCCCAGAACCCAGGCAGCCGGTAGCGGACCTCCAGCACCTTGCCGACGTATCGCTTCCCGGCCTCGGTGGTCATGCCCAGTGCGGCGGCCAGCTCGACCACCGCGAACTCCGAGACGAACGGCGCACCCGCACCGGCCAGCGCGAGACCGGTGTCGCGACCGAACTCCACCCGGGTGGCCGCCTCGGACGCCTCGACCTCATGGGCCACACACCACTCGACGACCAACTCCAGCTCGCGGACCTGCTCGGCCTGCTGTCTCCGCCGCGACTCCCGCGCCGCGTCGAGCAGACCCACCGGGGTCGGCTGCTCGAAGGGGTGCGGCGCTGCTGACATACGACCATCCAAGCACCGGCCACCGACACTCAACTTTCGGCGACTTTGTCCCATGGTTGAGCGGGATTCATGTCCGTGTCGTCTGGCACCGGACGAATCACCACGGTGCCGATCTTGTTGCGGCGGCCAGCGGTTGCCTCGGCCTCGAAACGCAGCCCGTGCGCTACCACCGACGACCCGGGGATCGGCACGAGACCGAGGTGCTTGGCCATCAGGCCGCCCACGGAGTCGACGTCCTCCTCCTCGACGTCGAAGCCGAAGAGCTCGTCGAGGTCATCGATCGGGTACCGCGAGGACACTCGGATACTGCCGCCGTCAAGGTGCTCGACGTCGATCGCCTCCTGGTCGTACTCGTCGGTGATCTCGCCGACGATCTCCTCGAGGACGTCCTCGATCGTGATCAGCCCAGCGGTGCCGCCGTACTCGTCGACGACGACCGCGATGTGCTGGCGACGGCTCTGCATCTCGGAGAGAAGGGCATCGGCGGGCTTCGACTCCGGCACGTAGTGCGCCGGACGCATGATCTCCTCGACGTGCTGGGTGAACTCCACGTCGGGCGCCTCGAAGTCGCGGCGGACGATGTCCTTGAGGTAGGCGAAGCCGCGGATGTCGTCGAGGTTCTCACCGATGACCGGCACTCGAGAGAAGCCGCTGCGCAGGAACAGCGACATCGTCTGCCGCAGGTTCTTGAAGTGCTCGATGTAGACGACGTCGTTGCGCGGCACCATCACCTCGCGAGCGGTGGTGTCGCCCAGCTCGAAAACCGAGTGGATCATCTTCCGCTCGCCGGACTCGATCACCGCCGATGCCTCGGCCAGGTCGACCAGCTCGCGCAGCTCGGTCTCCGTCGAGAAGGGTCCCTCGCGGAAACCGCGGCCCGGCGTGATCGCGTTGCCGAGCACGATCAGCAGCCTCGGCAGCGGCCCGAGCACCGTGGTGAACGCGCGCAGCGGCCCGGCACTGAGCAGGGCCACGGTCTCGGAGTGCTGCCGGCCGAGGGTGCGCGGCGCCACCCCGATCACCACGAACGAGACCACCACCATCACCGCGATGGTGATGAGCACGCTCGGCCACCAGCGCCCGTCGACGCCCTCGGAAACCACCATGGCGACCAGGACGATCGCCGAGATCTCGCACAGCAGTCGCAGGAACAGCGCCGTGTTGAGGTAGCGCGGCGCATCGTCGAGCAGGGTGACCAGCCGCTTCGAGCCCGCCCGCTCCGCACCGACCAGCTCGGTGGCGCGGGCTCTGGAGAACGACGCGAGCGCGGCGTCCGCGGCCGAGAACAGGCCGGCCAACAGGACCAGGACGGCCGCGATCGTCAACAGCCATACATCGCTCATCAGGAGTTCATTTCCGCGAGGACCGCCAGTCGCTGAGCAGCTTGTCCTGGAGGCCGAACATCTCCTTGTGCTCGTCGGGCTCGGCATGGTCGTAGCCCAACAGGTGCAGGATCCCGTGCACGGTGAGCAGCTCGATCTCGGCCCCGGTGCCGTGACCGGCGGTGTCGCCCTGTCGCTCCGCGACCGCCGGACAGACCACCAGGTCGCCCAGCACCGCGCCCTCATCGGGTGAAGCCGGCTCCTCCGTCACCAGCCCGGGCCGGAGCTCGTCCATCGGGAAGGCGAGCACGTCGGTCGGTCCGGTCTTCTCCATCCACTGCTCGTTGAGCTGCGCGATGGTGTCTTCGTCGACCGCCTTGATGCACAGCTCGGCGAGCGGATGAACGCGCATCGCGTCCAGTACGAACCGGCTCAGCTGAGCGAGCCCCTTCACGTCGAGCTCGTGCCCGGACTCGTTGAGGATCTCGATGGTCATGGGGCTTCCCTGCGGGGTGGTGCCGCGGAGGAGCCCAGCGGGAGAGGCGAGGAGCCTCCTGAGGAGGTGCTCAACTGGGGTCCTTGCGCTGGGCTCCCTGAATCCCACGCGCATCGAAGGTTTCGTACGCCGCCACGATCCGCCCCACCAGCCGATGGCGCACCACGTCGTGGGCGGTGAGCCGGTTGAACGCGATGTCCTCGACGTCGTCGAGGATGTCCTCGACAACCCGCAGCCCTGACTTGGTGCCGCTGGGCAGGTCGACCTGGGTGACGTCTCCGGTGACCACGATCTTGGAGCCGAAGCCCAGCCGGGTGAGGAACATCTTCATCTGCTCGGGCGTGGTGTTCTGCGCCTCGTCGAGGATGATGAACGAGTCGTTGAGCGACCGGCCGCGCAAGAAGGCCAGCGGCGCCACCTCGATGGTGCCGGCCGCGAGCAGCTTCGGGATCGACTCGGGATCCACCATGTCGTGCAGCGCGTCGTAGAGCGGTCGCAAGTAGGGGTCGATCTTCTCCGAGAGCGTGCCCGGCAGGAAGCCGAGCTTCTCCCCCGCCTCGACCGCCGGCCGGCTCAGGATGATCCGGTTGACGCTCTTGGACTGCAGCGCCTGGACCGCCTTGGCCATCGCCAGGTAGGTCTTGCCGGTGCCGGCCGGGCCGATGCCGAACGTGATCGTGTGCTTGTCGATCGAGTCGACGTAGCGCTTCTGGTTGAGCGTCTTCGGGCGGATCGACCGGCCGCGGTTGCTGAGGATGTTGAGCGAGAGCACCTCGGCGGGGCGCTCGGTGGTTTCGGTGCGCAGCATCTGCAGCACGCGTTCGACGGTCTCTGTGGTCACGCCCTGCCCGGTCCGGATGATCGCCACCAACTCGTCGAGGAGCCGCTCGGCCAGGGCGACCTCGCCCGGCTCACCACGCAGGGTGATCCGGTTGCCGCGCACATGGATCTCGGCCGCGAAGCTGCGCTCGATCAGGTCGAGGTGCTCGTCCCCTGGACCCAGCAGGCTGACCATGTTGATGCTGTTGGGGACCACCACCGTGTGTCGCGTGTGGTGAGCGTCCCCGGAATGGTTGCTGTCTGTCATGGGTGCCCGGCGGGCGGCCTTTCGGAACTCGGTGGATCTGACGATTCCAGGGTACGGGAGCGAACTCCGCGCGCCCACCGGTATTGGCACGTACCGTTGACGCATGTACCCGGCGGACAGCCACGACGAGGATCTGGACGACGACGACGCCGGTCGAGAGCTGGCGCCGCCGTACTGGTTCGCGGGCCAGCACCTGCCCCCCGATGCCTCCCGGATGGGGCTCACCCACAACGTGCCCGACGGGGCCCTGCTCGACTTCGCGGGCTCGCTCAATGCGGCCAACGCCAAGCACCGGGTGGTCGCCTGGATACTGCTGGTCGTCTTCGGGCTGCCGGTGCTCTTCTACGTCCTCAGGCTGGTCGACGCCGTCCTGCCCTGAGCCGAGCTCCCCGCGCTCAGTCGAAGGCGACCGACAGCAGCCCGAGGCACATCTCGTCGGTGGTGCCCTCGCCCCACACGACGTACTTCTCCTGCTGGCCGTCGAATGCCGGGAGCCGGTCGCGCAGCCATTGCGCGTGCCGGCAGGTCACCCGCACGGTGTCGCCGGCGTCGAGGTGCACCGGCCGGATCGCTCGGGAGCCCTGGTCGTCGAAGTCCCACACCTTGATGTCGAGGACGGTGCGCGCCTGCGGAGTGCCGGGGTTGACCTCCAGCTTGATCTGTCGGCCGAGCAGGTGCATGTGGCCCGCCGCGGCGTGCACGGTCATCGGGCGCGACAGGCCGCGCGTGCAGGAGGCGACCTCAGTGGGGCGCGGTCTGGTGCCGCACAGGTAGTGCAGGCCCTCGGCCAGCGCGCCGCCCACCAGCCCGAACCGTTCCCGCGCATCCGCGAGCGCCGCGTCCCGGTCGCACAGCGGTGACGAGGCGTGCCCGGGCCGGCAGGGCAGCTCGACAGGGGCGGGCATCAGGAACGTGTGCAGGGGCGTGATGTCCGGCGCGTGGGCCATCAGCCGGATCTGGGTCGAGCTCATGTCCGGGCCGACGTCGGCGAGCAGGTTGTAGTGGACCTGCATGATGATCCGCGAACCGCGCGGGAGGTCCACGCCGTACCCGTCCGGGGTCTTGGTCTCCGAACCACCGGGCGCCCAGGCACCCAGCCAGGGCGCGTCGTTCAGCTGGTCGACCTCGCCACCCACACCCGAACCCCCGAAACAGGTCCATCCCTCGCCGTGGTCGGCGTCGTCCAGGCGTTGCGCTTGCTCGACCTGGTCGGGCGGCACCCGGAACAGGATCACGTGGTGGACGACGTCGGGGTTGCCCGGCAGCACGTTGGTGCCGGTCAGGTAGCGGTCCTCGGCCAGCTTCGGGTCGAGCATGAAGCACCGGTAGTCGTCGGTGCCCTTGCCGGTCGGCGCGGACGGCGTGTAGGCCGCCGGCATCGTCAGCGTCAGCCGGTCCTCCCCCTTGCGCAGCGGCAGCAGCTTGCCCGGCCGGGCTCGCGGATGGCTGCTGTGACCGGGCGTCTCCGTGGGCGCTTCGCTGGTCGTCGGCCCTCCCGCGGGATCGTCGGCGGGCGTCTGCGTCGGCGAGTCCGAGCACGCGGCGACCAGCAGGAGTACGCCGGCGGCCGCAGCGGCGCGGAACCCTCTCACCCTGGCGGCCAGGTGAACGAGCGGCCACCCAGCACGTGCAGGTGGGCGTGGAACACCGTCTGGTGCGCGTCGGCGCCGGTGTTGTAGACGAGCCGGTAGGAGTCGTAGCCCTCGGCCGCGGCCACCGCAGCCGCGGTCTGCACCATCTCGACGGAGGCGTCGGGGTCGGCCTCGGCCACCGCGGCGGCGTTCGGATAGTGGTCCTTCGGCACCACCAGGACATGCAACGGCGCCTGCGGGTTCAGGTCGCGGAAGGCAACCGTCCGCTCGCTCGTGTGCACCACCTCACCGGGGATGTCGCCGGCGACGATTTTGCAGAAGAGACAGTCCGCCATGGGTAAACCGTAGGCCGGGGTCGGGCGTCCTACTAGCGTGACCGCTCATGCGACCGCACCGGGCCGGCTGATGGCCGAGAGCTCCTGGACCGCCGACGAGGCCCTCGAGCGGCTCTACGCCGCCCATTGGCGCCAGCTGGTCCGCCTGTCCGTGCTGCTCGTGCGCGACGTCGGGACCGCCGAGGAGGTCGTCCAGGACGCGTTCATCGCCGTACACCGGCGCTGGGGCAGGCTGCGCGACCACGACAAGGCGCTGGCCTACCTGCGCCAGGCGGTCGTCAACCAGTCACGCTCGACGCTGCGGCACCGGATGGTGGTGGCCCGCCACGTCGAACGCGGGCCCGACCGAGGGGGCGAGGCCCCCGAAGCGGATGAGGCGTTCGCCCGCCGGGCCGCGGTGATCGAGGCGATGCGTGCGTTGCCGCAACGCCAGCGCGAGGTGCTGGCGCTGCGCTACTACCTCGACCTCTCCGAGGCCGAGATCGCCGACACCCTCGGCATCAGCCGGGGTGCGGTCAAAAGCCATGCCTCGCGCGGCGCAGCGGCGTTGCGCGGGCTGTTGAAGGGAGACGTGCGGTGAGCCTGCAAGACGACCGGCACGACGAGCTGCGCGAGCTGCTCACCGACGCCGTGGCGGACGTGGAGCCGGAGTACCGCCTCGACACGATTCGGGCCCGCACCCAGCGGCCGCACCGGCGGCGAGGCTGGTACGCCGTCGGCGGGGCCGTCCTGGCCGCTGCCGCGGTGGTGACCGCGGTCAACCTCGGTCAGAACACCGCAGGCCGCCCCGACACCGTCCCGCCCGCGGGCACCAACGTCGAGCACACGGCGGCGCTGTACTTCGTCGGCGAGACGCCCACCGGTCCGCGGTTGTACCGGGAGTTCCAGCAGGTGTCCGGCGGCCCGCTCGCCGACCTGGCAGCGATCACCCAGGAGAAGGGCCCGCGCGACCCCGACTACACCACGCTCTGGCCGACCGGCCTGTTCACCTCGATCACGGTCACCGACGAGGCGATCGAGATCGGGCTGGGCGAATGGACGGGCCCGGACTATGACCTCTCCGCAGCGGCGATCAACGCGGCGATCCAGCAGGTGGTCCACACCGCTCAGGCGGCCACCGGCGAGGAGCTGCCGGTTCTGTTCACCCAGGACGGCACGCCCACCCGGGACCTGTTCCTGGGACAGCTGCCGGATGCCGGACCCATCGAGCGCGAGCCGCAGAACGACATCCTGGCTCTGGTCAACATCAGCGACCCTGCCGAAGGCAGCATCGTGGCCGGTGACTCCTTCGTGGCCCGTGGTCGGGCCAACTCCTTCGAGGCCACGGTGCCGTGGCAGCTCCGTTCCGACCAAGGTGTCGTCAAGGAGGGGTTCACTACCGCGGAGGGTGCCATCGATCGGCTCTACCCGTGGGAGACGACGGTCGACGTCTCGGACCTGGACCCCGGTCGCTACACGTTCGTCGCCATGACGTCCGACCCCTCCGGCGGCGCCGAGGGCTTCGGACCGTTCACCGACACGCGCACGATCATCATCGAATAGCCCCCGGAGGCGAGAAGGATGGATCCCATGAAGCGCTTCACGACCCTGCTGGCCGCATCCGCGCTCGCGCTGGCGCTCGCCGGCTGCGGCGACGACACCGAGCCAGTGGCTGACGACCCGGGCTCGGGCGAGACCTCCGAGAGCAAGCCGGGCGACAACGACAGCGAGCCGACGGACCCCACTGAGGGCACCGAGCCGCCGGCCGAGATGGCGACGGTGCCGGTCTACTTCGTCGGCAGTACCCCGCAGGGGCCGCGGCTGTTCCGGGAGTTCCGCCGGGTCGAGGCCGACAATCCGCTCGCCGAGGCGGCCGCGCTGATGACCGCCGGAGACGTCTCCGACCGCGACTACCGCACGCTCTACCCCAGCGGCACGTTCAAGAAGGTCACCTACGACGCGGGCTCCGCCTCGTTCGTCGTGGAGCTGCGCGGCGACGCGTGGAAGTCCCGCACCCAGGGCATGTCCGCCGCCGCCGCCAAGCTCGCCGTGCAGCAGCTCGTCTACACGCTGCAGGGGGTCCAGCAGGAGCGCGCCCAGGTCATCGTCCGGCTCGGCGGCACCTCGACCACCCTGTTCGGCATCGACACCTCGAGCGGGATCGAGGCTGCGCCGCAGCTCGACGTCCTCGCCCTGGTCAACATCACCACCCCCGAGCAGGGCCAGCCGGTCAGCGGCACGTTCACCGCCGAGGGCATCGCGAGCTCGTTCGAGGCCACCGTCCCGTGGGAGATCCGGCAGGGCGACCAGGTGGTCAAGCAGGGCTTCTCCACGGCCACCGGCTGGCTCGACAAGCTCTACCCCTGGCAGACCGAGGTCGACGTATCCGACCTCGACCCAGGTGAGTACACCTTCGTGGCGATGACCGATGACCCGTCGGGCGGCGAGGGCTTTGGACCTACCGAGGACACCAAGACGATCATCGTGCAGTGAGGCTGAGCCGACAGGTCCTGAACCGCACCCTTCTGCAGCGGCAGCACCTGCTCGAGCGGGTCGACGCGACGCCGTACGAAATGACCGGGCGGCTGATCGGGCTGCAGGCCCAGGACAACCTGCCGCCGTACCTCTCGCTCGCGGCGCGGCTCACCACCTTCGATCCGTACGACGTCACCCGCGGGCTCGAGGACAAGTCCCTGGTCCGGCTGCTGGTGATGCGCGGCACGATCCACCTGCTCACCCGCGACGACGCGCTGACCCTGCGGCAGTGGACCACGCCGGTGCACGAGCGCGAGATCAAGGTCAGCCAGAGCATCGGCCCGGCCCGCGAGATCGACCGCACATCGTTCGACGCCGCCCTCAACGAGCTGCTCGCCGCTGGCCCGCTCCCGCAGAAGGCTCTCGGCCTGGCCCTCGCCGAGCGGTTCCCCGGCTACCCGCCGTCCCAGCTCGGCCAGCTGGCCCGATCCACCCAACCGCTCGCCCAGCTTCCGCCGCGCGGCACCTGGAAGGGCTCCGGGAGCGTCGTCTACCAACGGGTCGACCGGTGGCTGGGCGGCGACCTCGTCGAGCCCGACGTACCCGAGATCCTGCGCCGGTACCTGCTCGCGTTCGGCCCCGCCTCGGCCGCCGACGCGACCGCCTGGTCCGCCATCACGGGCCTGGCCGCGCTGATGAAGGGGATGGCCGACCTCGACCGCCACGAGGACGAGAACGGCAAGGTGCTCTACGACGTGCCGGGATCGGTCATCGCCGAGGCGGACACCCCGGCACCGGTCCGCTTGCTCGGCCTCTACGACAACGTCTGGCTCTCCCACGCCGGCCGCGACCGGGTCACCGAGCCCGAGAAGCGAGTGCACTGGATGGGCCCGAACGGCGGGATGGCCTCTCCGATCCTCGTCGACGGCTGGCTCGAGGGCCTCTGGCGGGTCAACGAGAGCCGGGTCGAGGTCGTGACCCTGTTGCGCACGCTCACCACGAAGGAGCGGTTCGAGCTCGACGAGGAGATCGCCCGGGTCGAGGCGCTGCTGGCGCTCTAGGCCCAGCGGGGAGTGCGGGCCAGGATCGCGGCCGTCGCTGCGACTCCGGCGGTGGAGGTGCGGAGCACCTCGGCGCCCAGGCGCACGGCGTGCGCGCCTGCCTCGACGAACGTCGCGACCTCGTCGTCGGCGAGCCCACCCTCCGGGCCGACGACCACCAGGATCACGCCGCTCTCGGGAACCGGGACGGATCCGAGGGAGCCGTCGGCCTCCTCGTGCAGCACGACCGCCAGGGCGGCATCGGCGACCAGCCGACGTACGTCGTCGGTGGACGCCAGGTCAGCGACCTCCGGGTGCCAGGGCCGGCGGGACTGCTTGGCCGCCTCTCGCGCGGTCGCCCGCCAGCGCGCGACCGACTTGGCCTCCCGGTCGCCCTTCCACGCCGCCACGCTCCGCGCGGCCGCCCACGGCACGATCCGGGCCACCCCGATCTCGGTGAGTACCTCCACCGCCCGCTCGCCGCGGTCCCCCTTGGCCAGCGCCTGCACCACGGTCACCGATGGCGCAGGCTCCGGCACCGCGTCGTACGCCGTCACCCGGACGTCGAGGGTGCGCTTGCCGGTGGCCTCGACCTCGCCGATGACCAGGCCGCCCTTCCCGTCGGTGAGCACCAGCGCCTCGCCGACCCGGATCCGGCGCACCGCCACCGCATGATGCGCCTCGTCGCCCTCGACCCGCACCACGCTTCCCGGCGCGACCCCGTCGAGGGACGGGACCAGGTGCACGGGCAGGGACATCAGTGCGGGTTCGGGTTGAACGCGTCGCGCAGCCGGCCGAACATCGACTTCTGGCTGGGGCGGATCTGGACGCTGGGTCGTTCCTCGTCCCGGATCGCCGCCAGCTCGCGGAGCAGCTCCTCCTGGCGCGGGTCGAGTCGAGTCGGGGTCTCGACGCTCACGGTGACGATCAGGTCGCCGCGGCCACCCCGAAGCCCCGGGACGCCGCGGCCGCGGAGCACCTGTTCGGCGCCGGACTGGGTGCCGGGCACGATCTCCAGCTCGAAGCTGGTCTCCACGCCGGAGTCCGCGCCCGCCTCAACGTCAGCCTCCAGCGTCGGCAGGGTCAGGGTGGTGCCGAGCGCGGCCGCGGTCATCGGCACGGTGACGGTGCAGTGCAGGTCGTTGCCGTGGCGCGTGAAGACATCGTGCTGGGCCACGTGGATCTCGACATAGAGGTCACCGGCCGGGCCGCCACCGGGGCCGACCTCGCCCTGTTCGCTGAGCTGCACGCGGGTGCCGTCGTCGACGCCAGCCGGGATCTTCACGGTCAGCGTGCGCCGCGAACGAACCCGGCCCTCGCCCGAGCACTCCCGGCACGGGTCCGGGATGACCGAGCCGAAGCCGCGACAGGCCGGGCAGGGTCGCAGGGTGCGGACCTCACCGAGGAAGGAGCGCTGCACGTGGGCGATCTCGCCCTGGCCGTGGCAGGTCTCGCAGGTGGCGGGGTGCGAGCCCGGGGCGGCGCCCTCGCCCTGACAGGTCGAACACACCACGGCGGTGTCGACCTTGAGCTCGCGGGCGACGCCGAACGCCGCCTCCGCGAGCTCCACCTCGAGCCGGATCAAGGCATCCTGGCCGCGGCGCATCCGCGACCGCGGGCCGCGGCCCTGGCCGGCCATCCCCTGGCCCCCGAAGAAGGCATCCATGATGTCGGTGAACGAGAAGCCGGCGCCCTGGCCGAATCCGGCCGCGCCGCCGAACGGGTCACCACCACGGTCGTACGCCGCGCGCTTCTGCGGGTCGGACAGCACCTCGTAGGCGCGAGAGATCTCCTTGAAGGTGTCCTGCGCCTCGGGGTCCGGGTTGACGTCGGGGTGGAACTGCCGGGCGAGCCGCCGGTAGGCCTTCTTGATGGCGTCGGCATCCGCATCGCGGGCGACACCGAGGAGGTCGTACAGGTCCTGGCTCAACGTGCTGTTCCTTCGTTTCGTTCGCTGGTTGGTCGGCGGGCCGGCTCAGGCCTCGTCGAGGATCTGGGAGACGTAGCGGGCCACGGCTCGCACCGCCGACATCGTTCCGGGGTAGTCCATCCTGGTCGGTCCCACGATGCCGAGCGTGGCCACGGCCTCGTCGTGCGGCCCGTAGCCGGTGGCGACCACGCTGGTCGAGGAGAGCTCCTCCACCGTGCCCTCGGCACCGATCCGCACCGTGACCATGCCGCCCTGGGTGGCCTCACCGAGCAGCTTGAGGAGCACGACGTGCTCCTCCAGCGCCTCGAGCAGCGGCCGCACGGAGGACTCGAAGCTGTCACCGAACCGCGCCAGGTTGGCCGTGCCACCGACGGCGACGCGCTCGTCGGAGCGGTGGTCGCTCATCGCCTCGATCAGCTCGTCGATCACCGCCTGCCTCGGCGCCGGAGCCGCCCCCGAGAGCCCGCGCAGCGCTGTGGCCGCAGTGGAGATCTGCTCGCCGGTCGCTGCCCGGTTGACCTGCGTCCGCAGCGTCGCGAGCTCCTCGTCGTCCAGATCGGTGTCGAGCTCGACCACCCGCTGCTCGACCCGGCCGGTGCTGAGGATCACCACGACGAGCAGTCGATGCGGGGCGAGTGCGACCAGCTCGACGTGGCGCACGGTCGACCGCGACAGCGTGGGGTACTGGACGACCGCGACCTGATGGGTGAGCTGGGACAGCACCCGCACGGAGCGGTTGACGACGTCGTCGAGATCGACCGCACCGTCCAGGAACGTCGAGATCGCCCGCTTCTCTGCGGTGCTCATCGGCTTGACCGTGGTCAGCCGGTCGACGAACAGCCGATAGCCCTTGTCGGTGGGAACCCGGCCGGCGCTGGTGTGCGGCTGGGTGATGTAGCCCTCGTCCTCGAGGGCGGCCATGTCGTTGCGGACGGTGGCCGGCGAGACGTTCAGCCCGTGTCGTTCGACCAGGGCCTTGGACCCGACCGGCTCCTCGGTGGCGACGAAGTCCTCGACGATCGCGCGGAGCACGGCCAGCCTGCGCTCCTCCTGCATCGTCGCCTCCTCGCCGGTCGTCGTACGGGGCCCTGGCACTCGTTCGGTGCGAGTGCCAATGGTACTAGGCGACCCGCGTGCCCCCGGGCACTGCTCCGCGCCGGTCGGCCGGGCGACCGCCCGCTGCCTACCGTCACCTACGCTCGGGTCGTGGCATTCGTCGAGGTGGCCGATCGGGTGTGGGTGGCCAGGTACGACTGGTTCGACGTCAACTGCTCGCTGATCAGTGGCGACACCGGCCTCGTGGTGGTCGACACACACGGGTCGGCGGCCGCCGCCCGCGAGGTCCTCGACGACGTACGTCGGCTCGGCATCGGCGACGTCACCGCCGTCGTCAACACCCACGAGCACTTCGACCACACCTTCGGCAACGCGGCCTTCCGCCGCGAGTACGGCGCGGGGGTGCCGATCCACGCGCACGAGACCGCCGCCGAGCGCACCCTCTCCGCCGGTGATCAGATCAAGCAGCGGTACCGGGCCCTGCCCGACGACCCGCACCGGGACGACGTTCTCGCCACCGAGATCGTGGCCGCCGACCACACCTTCTCGTCCGCGGCCGTGCTCGACCTGGGCGATCGCGTGCTCGAGCTGGTGCACCCCGGTCGGGGCCACACCGGCGGCGACCTGGTCGTGCGGGTTCCGGACGTCGACGTGGTGCTGGCCGGCGACCTGATCGAGGAGTCGGCGCTCCGCGACGGCGTACCCGGGTTCGGCGCCGACTGCTACCCGATGGACTGGCCGCTCACCCTCGACATCGTGCTCGGTCTCACCACCTCGGCCTCGGTCGTGGTCCCGGGGCACGGCGCCCCCGTCGGCCGTGAGTTCCTCGAGCAGCAGCGCAACGACATCGGCATCGTGGCCGAGACGATCCGCGACCTGGCCGGCCGCGGCGTCAAAGTCGAGGACGCGCTCGCGGCCGCCGAGTGGCCGTTCCCGCGTGCGTATCTCGAGGACGCCGTGCGGCGCGGCTACGAACACCTGCCGCGGAGCCAGAAGCGATTACCACTGATCTGAGCGGGATACCGGGCCGCATGAGCAACTCAGAAGAAGAGATCGGGATCTCCGACGACCAGCTCCCGGACGACCTGCAGCCGGGCGAGGACAACCCGTTGGCCGAGGGACTCGACGATGGCGAGACCGTCGAGGGTCTGGTCCCCGACGGCGAGGACCACAAAGACACCGAGCAGTCGGAGTCCTGACGGCGTGCCCTGACCGCCACGGTCGGTCCGGCCGCCTAGCGTCGTAGCCGTGACGGATCGATACGGGACCGATGTGCTCGCCGGCGACTGGCGCGCGCCACGACGGGGCCGCGCGGTAGAAGTGCCCGCCGAGAAGGGCGCGGTGGTCGAAGAGGTCATGAGTGACTACTGCGGCGAAGTGGTGGCGATCGATCGCGACCTGCACACGCTCACGCTGGAGGACCGCCGTGGCCGCCGCCGTACCTTTCCGCTCGGCCCTGGCTTCCTGCTCGAGGGCAGGCCGGTCATCCTGACCGCGCCGACCACCCGTCCCGCCCCGGCCAAGCCCACCCGCACCGCCTCGGGCTCCCGCGCGGTCGAGGGCGGCCGGGCCAAGGTGGCCCGCGCCAACCGGATCTTCGTCGAGGGCCGGCACGACGC
The DNA here is from genome assembly GCA_963827185.1 of uncultured Actinomycetota bacterium. Classification (GTDB taxonomy): domain Bacteria; phylum Actinomycetota; class Actinomycetes; order Propionibacteriales; family Nocardioidaceae; genus Nocardioides. The sequence goes on along the minus strand of CAWGZQ010000005.1, from coordinate 814,904 downwards.
CGAGCTCGTCGAAAAGGTCTGGGGCGCCGACCTGCGGATCGAGGGGGTCGTAGTCGAGCTCCTCGAGGGCGTCGACCGGTTGCCCGAGGTGCTCGCCGAGTTTGGTCCGGGCCCGACCCGCCGAGCCGGAGTGCTCCTCGACCACCTGGTGCCGGGTTCCAAGGAGAGCCGGGCCGCGGCAGAGCTGGCCCGCTCGCCGCTGGGCCGGCACGTGCTCATCGTCGGCCACCCGTTCATCGACATCTGGGCGGCGGTCAAGCCCGACCGGATCGGGCTGTCGCAGTGGCCCGAGATCCCTCGCCACATCGAGTGGAAGGTGGGGGTCTGCCAGCACCTCGGCTGGCCGCACGCCGAGCAGGCCGACATCGCGCGCGCCTGGCAGCAGATCCTGTCGCAGGTCGGGTCCTACGTCGACTGCGAAACCGAGCTGCTGGGAAAGGTCGAAGAGCTGATCGACTTCGTGACGACCGAGGAGCCCGCCACCGGATGAGCGGGACCCCGCAGCCCCCCGGCGCTCCCCCGCCACCGCCTCCCGGTCCCGGGTTCGGCGACGAACGCACCTGGGCGACGGCAGCACACTGGTCCGCACTGGTGGCGGCGTTCGTTGCGCTGGCCTTCCTCGGACCGCTCGTCGTCCTGTTCACCAAGGGCAATGAGTCGCCCTACGTCCGCCGGCACGCGGTCGAGTCGCTGAACTTCCAGCTCTCGATGCTGATCTACGGCTTTGCCGGCACGATGATCGGGATCATCCTGGTGGTCGCGACGCTCGGCGCCGGTCTCTTGCTGTTCCTCCCGTTGGCGCTCGCGTTCGGCGCCTGCTGGCTGATCCTGACGATCATCGGGGCGATGAAGGCGGGCAACGGCGAGGACTACCGCTACCCGCTGACGCTCCGGATGGTCAGCTGAGCAACTCCCGCACGACGCCGTCAGCCAGCAACCGGCCCTCTCGGGTCAGCACCAGCCGACCCTGATCGATGCGGGCCAGACCGCGGTCCACGACTCCGGGCACCGCCTCGCGGCCCACTGCGTCGAGCGCATCGAGTGCCAACCCTTCGACCAGGCGTAGCTCCAGCAGCACCCGCTCGACCCTCCGGGTCTCGTCGTCGAGCACCTCGCGCGCCAGGGCGGGGCTGCTACCGGCAGCCAGCCGGTCGGCGTACGCCGCAGGATGCTTGACGTTCCACCACCGCACTCCGCCCACGTGCGAATGCGCGCCCGGACCGGCGCCCCACCAGTCGTCGCCGCGCCAGTAGCCCACGTTGTGGCGGCATCGAGCCGCCTCGTCTCGGGCCCAGTTGGACACCTCGTACCACTCGTATCCGGCCGCCGCGAGTCGCTCGTCGGTGAGCAGGTACTTGTCGGCCAGGTCGTCCTCGTCGGGCATCGGCAATTCGCCCCGGCGGACCCGTCGGGCCAGCGCGGTGCCGTCCTCCACGATCAGGGAGTACGCCGAGAGGTGGTCGGGCGAGCAGGCCAGCGCGGCGTCGAGCGAGGTCGCCCAGTCGGCGATGCTCTCGCCCGGGGTGCCGTAGATCAGGTCCAGGCTCACTTGGGGAAAGCCCGCCTCGCGGGCCGCGGCCACGACCCTCGGCACCCGGGCCGGGTCGTGGGTGCGGTCCAGGGTGTGCAGCACGTGGTCGACAGCGGACTGCATGCCGAACGAGACCCGATTGAGCCCGGCGGCGAGCAGCTCCTCGAGATCGCCGGGACCCAGCGAGTCCGGGTTGGACTCGGTGGTGACCTCGGCGTCCGGCACGAGCCCGAACTCATCGGCCACCAGGCCGACGATCGAACCGAGGTCGGCGGGGCTCAGCAGCGTCGGCGTGCCGCCGCCGAAGAAGATCGTCGAGACCGGAAGGTCCCGGTCGCCGAGCACCTGTCGAGCCAGCCGGAGCTCGGCGATGACGGTCGCCGCGTAGCCGACCCGGGAGGCGCCCGGGCCGAGCTCCTCGGCGGTGTAGGTGTTGAAGTCGCAGTAGCCGCAGCGCACCGTGCAGAACGGCACGTGCACGTAGATCCCGAACGGTCGCTCCCCCAGGCCGATCAATGCCTCGCCCGGAAGGGTGCCGTCGATCGGGGACGGATCCCCCTCAGGCAACGCGGACGGCATCCGCCGATTGTCGCCTACCTCTGGCCCGGGCTGGACACCCGTACGCTCCCGGCCATGAGCGCCTACACCCGCCTGCTCGACACCCACGCGAAGATCTACCGCGCCACCGACGGTCGTCTCGGGCACCGGCTGCTGTGGGTGCCCACGTTGCTGCTGCACACCAAGGGCCGCAAGACCGGCATCGTGCGCAGCTCCGCCCTGGTCTACGCCCGGGACGGCGCGGATCTGCTCGTGGTCGCGTCCAACGGCGGCAGCGACCGGCCCCCGGCCTGGCTGCTCAACCTCACCGCGGACAGCTCCGTCGAGGCACAGGTCGGGCGGGACCGGCGGGCGGCCACCGCCCGCACCGTCTTCCCGGACGACGCCGACTACGACCGGCTGATCGGGCTCTGCAACGCCAACAACAAGGATCGCTACGCCGCGTACCGCAAGCGCACCGAACGCCCGATCCCGGTCGTGGTGATCACCCGCAGCGGGTAGACCGCGGTCAGGAGTAGAAGGCGGCGATCCGGTCCTTGTTGTTGTCCTCGACGACGTTGCGCTTGACCTTCATCGACGGGGTGAGCTCACCGGTCTCGATCGAGAGATCGTGGTCGAGGATCTCCCACCGCTTGATGGTCTCCCAGCGGTTGAGCTTGCCGTTGAGCTCGTCGACGTACCCGCCGATCATCTCGCGCACCTTGTCGGAGGCGACGACGTCCGCGTACGACGATCCCGACATGTCGTTCTCCCCGGCCCACGCGGTCATCGCGTCGGGGTCGAGAGTGATCAGCGCGACCACGAAGTTGCGGTCGTTGCCGAACACCACGAACTGACTGGCGTACGGGCAGATCGCCTTGAACTTGGACTCGATCGCCGAGGGGGCGATGTACTTGCCGCCGGACGTCTTGAACAGGTCCTTGATCCGGCCGGTGATGGTCAGGAACCCGTCGGAGTCGAGCGAGCCCTTGTCACCGGTACGCAGCCAGCCGTCGTCGGTCAGCGTCTTGGCGGTCTCCTCGGGGAGGTTGTGGTAGCCGGCCATGATGTGCGGGCCGCGAAGCAGCACCTCGTCACCCTCGCCGATCTTGACCTCCGCGCCCGGCAGCGCCGGACCCACGGTGCCCATCTTGTAGGAGTCGGGGTGGTTGACCGTGGCACCGGCGGCGTTCTCGGTCATGCCGTAGCCCTCGAGGATCAGGATGCCGGCGGCGTGGAACCACTGCGCGATCTCGGCGTTCAGCGCCGCCGAGCCGGAGATGAAGAACCGGACCCGGCCGCCGAACCGCTCCCGCACCTTGCTGAACACCAGCCGGTCGAAAAGTGCGTGCTGGATCTTCAGCGGCAGCGGGATCGACTTGCCGGCCAGCTTGAGCTCGTCGACCTTCAACCCGACCTCGAAGGCCTTCTTGAAGAGCTTCTCCTTCGCGCCGCCTTCGGCCTCCTGCATCATCACGATCCGGGCGTGCGCCTTCTCGAAGATGCGCGGGGCGGCACCCATGAAGGTCGGCTTCACGACCCCGAGGTTGTCGACGATCCGGTCGACCCGGCCGTCGATGGCCGTGGCGAAGCCGCAGGCCAGTTGCGCCGACTCGAGCACCTTGCCGAACGAGTGCGCCAGCGGCAGCCAGAGGAACTGCAGGTCCGTGTCGTCGAGGATCTTCTGGGCCTTGATCGCCGCACCCTCGTAGACCCACGCCCGGTGCAGCAACCGGACGCCCTTGGGCCGACCGGTGGTGCCGGAGGTGTAGATCAGCGTGGCCAGCTGGTCAGGGGCGATCGACTGCGCCGTGGTCTCGATGATCTCGGGGTGCTCGGCGAGGAACTTGTCGCCGAGCTCGGCGAGGGTGTCCATGGTGATCACCCAGTCGCCGTCAGCCTCGCCGTCGAACGTGACGACCTTCTCCAGCCGGGGCAGGTCCGCGCGGTTCTCCTTGAGCTTCGCCAGCTGCTCGTCATCCTCGGCAAAGACCACCCGGCACTCGGAGTCGCTCAGGATGTAGCCGGTGTCGGAGCTGTTGGTGCTCGGGTAGACGGTGGTGGTGGCGCCGCCCGCGCACATGATCGCCAGGTCGGCGAGGATCCACTCGTAGCGCGTGCTGGCCGCGATCCCCACCCGCTGCTCGGACTCCAGGCCCAGTGACAGCAAACCGGCGGCCAGGCTCCGGACCCGGTCACCCGACTGCTTCCAGGTGACCGACTCCCAGGCCTCGCCGCGTGGATAGCGGAACGCCTCGTTCTCCCCGGACTCGAGGACGCGGTCCCAGAACAGGACCGCAACGTTCCGCGGCATGGTGTCGACGAAGCTGGCATCGCGATTGACGGGCATGACTCTCCTGCTAGGCGGCCGAGACGGGACTTCTCCCCTGTAACTTAGATCACGCCGGTGAACCGTTGGTAGGGCTCCCCCGGCCGGAGCACGCTCATCGGGACCCTGCGGCGAGCGTGGCGACGTACTCCTCCGCCGTGGTGCGGGCCTTCTCCGCCAGCCCGTCGAGGCCGACCAGCCGAGGGAGCAGCCCCTTCTCGGTCGTCAGCGCCCGGAACAGCAGCGAGACCGTCACGCCGTGCCCCGGACGGTGGACGACCGAGATCTCGTCTCCGGCCGCGATGACACCGGGCCGGGTCACGCGGAGGTAGGGGCCGGGTCTGTCGTCGGCGGCGAACCGCTTCACCCAGGCGGAGTTGTCGTGTCCCGAGAGACCCATCCACTCCTTGAAGTCGTTGCACGGGATCCGTACCGCGGAAACCTCGAGCTCGGCGGTTCCGATCTGCCAGCGCTCGCCGACCTCCGACTCGTTGACGTCGACGCCGACGGTGGTGAGGTTCTCCCCGAACTGGCCGTCCCGGATCTCCGTGCCCAGGATCTCGACCCAACGGTCCAGGTCCTCGCGGGCGAACGCGTACACCGCCTGGTCGACCCCGCCGTGATGCTTCACGTCGGAGACCTGGTCCCCGTCCAAGCCCAGCCTGTCGACGCCGACCGGTCCCGAGACCGCGCGCTTGTCGATCGAGGTGCAGCCGATGCCGGCCCAGGCCGCGGCCCTGGGCCGACCCACGTTGACGCTGCGGACCACGGGGCCGGTCATCGTCACTTCTTGGGCTTGTCGCCGGCCGGACCGGAGGTGGACAGGGCCGCGATGAAGGCCTCCTGCGGGACCTCGACGCGTCCGACCATCTTCATCCGCTTCTTGCCTTCCTTCTGCTTCTCGAGCAGCTTGCGCTTGCGGGTGATGTCACCGCCGTAGCACTTGGCCAGCACGTCCTTGCGGATCGCGCGGATGTTCTCGCGAGCGATCACCCGGGCCCCGATCGCGGCCTGGATCGGCACCTCGAACTGCTGCCGCGGGATCAGTTCCTTGAGCTTGCCGGCCAGCATCACGCCATAGGCGTACGCCGCGTCACGGTGCACGATCGCCGAGAACGCGTCGACCGGCTCGCCCTGGAGGAGGATGTCGACCTTGACCAGGTCGGCGGCCTGGTCGCCGGAGCGTTCGTAGTCGAGGGAGGCGTAGCCCTTGGTGCGCGACTTCAGCTGGTCGAAGAAGTCGAAGACGATCTCGCCCATCGGCAGTGTGTAGCGCATCTCGACCCGGTCCTCGGACAGGTAGTCCATGCCCTGCAGGTTGCCGCGCTTGCTCTGGCACAGCTCCATGATCGTGCCGATGTAGTCGGCCGGGCTCAGGATCGTCGCGCGGACGACGGGCTCGCGGACCTCGGCGATCTTGCCCTCGGGGTACTCGCTCGGGTTGGTGACCTCGTGGACGGAGCCGTCCTCCATGAGGACCTCGTAGACCACGTTCGGCGCGGTCGAGATCAGGTCGAGGTTGAACTCGCGCTCGAGTCGCTCCCGCACGATCTCCATGTGCAGCAGGCCCAGGAAGCCGCACCGGAAGCCGAAGCCCAGGGCTCCGGACGTCTCCGGCTCGTAGGCGAGCGCCGCGTCGTTGAGCTGCAGCCGCTCCAGCGCGTCGCGCAGGTTGGGGTACTCGTCGCCGTCGATGGGATAGAGCCCGGAGTAGACCATCGGGTTGGGGTGCTTGTAGCCACCCAGGGGCTCGGTGGCGCCATGGTGCTGACTGGTCACGGTGTCGCCCACCCGGGACTGGCGCACGTCCTTCACGCCGGTGATGAGGTAACCCACCTCGCCGACGCTGATCTCGCCCGCCTTCACCGGCTCGGGGCTGATCACGCCGACCTCGAGCATCTCGTGGACCGTGCCGTTGGACATCATCTTGATCCGGTCGCGGTGGGACAGCTTGCCGTCGACGACGCGGACGTAGGTGACCACGCCCCGGTAGGTGTCGTAGACCGAGTCGAAGATCAGCGCGCGGGCCGGCTGGTCGGCGCGGCCGACAGGCGGCGGGGTCTGCTTGACGATCTCGTTGAGCAGGGTCTCGACGCCCAGCCCGGTCTTGGCCGAGGTCTGCAGCACGTCGGCAACGTCGCAGCCGATGATGCCCGCCAGCTCCGCGGCGTACTTCTCCGGCTGGGCCGACGGCAGGTCGATCTTGTTGAGCACCGGGATGATGTGCAGGTCGGCGCCGAGCGCGAGATAGAGGTTGGCCAGCGTCTGCGCCTCGATGCCCTGCGCCGCGTCGACGAGCAGTACGGCCGCCTCGCAGGCCTCGAGCGACCGGGACACCTCGTAGGTGAAGTCGACGTGGCCCGGGGTGTCGATCATGTTCAGGACGTAGGTGCCCGGCTCGGCGCCCTCGGCGTTGTCGGCCGGGACGGTCCACGGCATCCGCACGGCCTGGCTCTTGATCGTGATCCCGCGCTCACGCTCGATGTCCATCCGGTCGAGGTACTGCGCACGGGCCGCCCGCTCGTCGACGACGCCGGTCAGCTGCAGCATCCGGTCCGCGAGCGTCGACTTGCCGTGGTCGATATGGGCGATGATGCAGAAGTTCCGGATGATCGCGGGGTCGGTGGCGCCCGGGCGGGGGGCAGAAGCGGCGGCAGCGGACATGATGCGGCCATTCTTTCAGGGACAGGCAGCCACACCGAATCGGTCGTCACGGTTGAATGTGCGCGTGACGCCGTCCCCGATCCCCCACGGCCGGACCGCCCGCCGCCTGCAGTGGTCGCACCTGCCGCCGGTCGTGCGCTCCCTGGTGGCCGAGCGGTGCGGCTCCGCGGTCGTCGACGCGCAGTCCCAGGACTCCGGGTTCACGCCTGGGTTCGCGTCCGTGCTCACCTGTGAGGACGGCACGCAGCACTTCGTGAAAGCCGCCTCGGTGAAGGCCCAGAAGCTGTTCGCGCACTCCTACCGGGAGGAGGCGCGCAAGCTCGCCGAGCTCCCGGCGGACGTGCCGGCGCCGCCGCTGCTCTGGGTGCATGATGACGACGAGTGGGTGGTGCTCGGCTTCGAGTACGTCGATGGCCGGGCGCCGCGCCGGCCCTGGCGGCGGGACGATCTGGACGCCGCGCTCGCCATGCTCGCCCGGTCGGCAGAGGTCCTCACCCCGCCTCCGGCCGAGCTCGCCCTGGATCGGTTCTCCGAGGAGTTCGGAGCCTTCCCCGGGTTCTGGGACCGGGTCCGCGCCAGCTACCCGGAGCTGGAGCACGCCGACGAGGCGGCCGCGCTGGCGGCCCGATTCGCCGAGGTGAGCGACGGCGACACCCTGGTGCACACCGACGTCCGCGACGACAACATCCTGATCACGCCCGCCGGCGAGGCGGTGCTCTGCGACTGGAACTGGCCGGTGGTCGGGGCAGCCTGGCTGGACACCGCGATCCTGATGATCGGCCCGCGCGGCGACGGCCTCGACGTGGACGCGGTGCTCGCGGAGGCCGAGCTCACCCGCGAGGTGCCAGCCGAACACATCGATATCGCGATCGCACTGGTGACGGGGTACTTCCTCCACCAGGCCGACGAACCGGTCCCGCCCTCCTCGCCGCATCTCCGAGCCGCCCAACGCTGGCAGGGCGAGGTGTGCTGGGACTGGCTGTGCGAGCGTCGCGGCTGGCCGCGCGCTGGTTTTGGCGGCTGAGCGCGCCGCTGTTAGATTTATCCGTCGCGGGTCCGGCCGTGAGCCGACTCGCACCAGAACTCATCAGCACCACCTCACCTACGACGAAGGCGCAGTAGTGGCGAACATCAAGAGCCAGATCAAGCGGATCAAGCAGAACGAGAAGCGACACGAGCGGAACAAGGCCGTCAAGTCCGGCCTGAAGACCGCCGTGCGCAAGTTCCGCGAGGCCGCCGAGGCCGGCGACAAGGAGAAGGCAGCCGAGCTCGGCCGCGCCGCCAACCGCCAGCTCGACAAGGCCGCCTCCAAGGGCGTCATCCACAAGAACCAGGCCGCCAACCGCAAGTCGGCGATCTCCAAGAAGACCGCCTCGCTCTGAGCCCAGCTTTCCGCTGACCCGTCGCACGCTGTGCGACGGGTCAGTGCGTATTGGGGGTCCGGAGACCGGCGACGGTGAGCACCAGGCGCTCCAACGTGTAGGACGCGTCGCTGGCCGCACCCTTGATGTCGGCGTCAGCCTGGGCGACCGCCCGGATCGCGCGGGAGATGCCGGCGTCGGACCAGTCGCGCGCCTGCCCGCGAATCGTGCGCAGCTTCCACGGTGGCACCCCCACCTCACGGGCCAGATCGGCCTCACGCAGGCCGCGAGCCGCACCACGGTAGCGAGCCAGGCCCCGGGCGCTGCCGGCGAAGGCCGAGGTGACCAGCACCGGAGGGGTGCCGGCGTCCAGCGCCCAGCGCAGCTCCTCGAGGGCGGCCTCGCGACGCCCGGAGAACGCGGCGTCGGCGACCGCGAACGACTTGGCCTCGGCGCGGCCGCCGAAGTAGCGCTTCACCAGTTCGAGGGTGAGCGGCTGCCCCGGGAAGTCGTGGGTCAGCTGGCTGGCTGCCGCGGCCAGCGAGCGCAGGTCCTGGCCGACGGCCTGCACCAGGGAGGCCGCCGCGTCCCCGTCGATCGTGGACCCGTGCCGACGCACTTCGGCGCTGACGAAACCCGGGATCTCGGAGGCCTTGAGCTCCGAGGACTTCGACTCGGTGACGGCCGGCAGCTTGCGCAGCTTGGTCAGCACGCCGCTGCCCTTCGGTCCGCCGCCGTGGACGAGCACCAGGGCGATGTCGTCGGACGGCTGGGCGGCGTAGGCGAGCAGGCCGTCGACCGACTCCTCGGGCAGGTTCTCGAGCGCCCGCACCACCACGCACCGGATCGAGGAGAACAGGGACGCGGCGCCCAGCTCGCCCAGGCTCGCCGCGTTCATGCCGGCGGCATCGGTCTCGGAGACCTCGGCCTCGGCGTCGTGACCGAGCACCGCCTCCCGCAGCTGGACCACGGTGCGCTCGTTGAGGAACTCCTCCTTGCCGGTCACCAACGTGACCCGGCCCAGCACGTCTCCCGCCCGCATGTCGGAACCTTCCCACAGCGGGCCGACACTGCTAGCGCGACCCTCGCGTGTGCACCCCCGGCCTGTCGTCGTGCGGCACCACCACAACGTCTCCCGACAGGTCGGTGCGATAGACGTCCGCGCCGCTCGCGGACAGCGCGTCGAGCACCGGAGCCGCCGGATGGCCGTAGTCGTTGTCGGCGCCCACCGACACCAGGGCCACCTCCGCGTCCAGCGACTCGAGCCAGCCGAGCTCCTGATAGCGGCTGCCGTGGTGCGGCACCTTGAGCACGTCAATGTCCAGGTCCGGCAGAGCCTGGGCGAGCGCGGCCTGGCCCGGCGGCTCGATGTCGCCGGTGAGCAGGATCCGCACCCCACCCACCTCGGCCAGCAGCACCACGCTCGCGTCGTTGGCGCTCGAGCCGTCACCGGATCCTTCCTCGAGCGGGCCCGGTCGTGGCCACAGGACTTGGAGGGTGGCCGCGCCGTACGTCGCGGTGGCGGCGTAGCCGGCCGGGCCTGAGGGCAATCGCTCGACCCGGGCCAGTTCGGCAACGTCGGCCACCCCGCCCGGTGGGTCGAGCACCCGGGTGGTCAGCACCGCCCCGACCCGGCGGTCCTCGACGACGCCGGCGAGCCCGCCGATGTGATCCGCATGGAAGTGGGTCAGCACGATCAGCGGAACGTCGGTGACGCCGAGCCGGTGCAGGCAGTCGTCGACGAGAGCCGGGTCCGGTCCGACGTCGACCACCACACCTGATGACGGACCTGAGCGGACCACGAGCGCGTCCCCTTGGCCGACGTCGCACACCGCCAGCACCCACCCCGCGGGCGGCCACCCCGGCGTCGGCCATCGCACCACGACGACCGTCGCCAGCAGTACGGTCGCGAGAATCGCCGCGACCGGACGGCGCAGCAACGCCGGCGCGGCCAGGGCGAGGATCACCGTCAACGCGGTGAGCAGCGCCAGCGCCACCACACCGGTCCCCCACCCGACGGCGGCCGCGGGCAGGTCCGCACCCCGCTCAGCGACCAGGGCGATCCAGGCGACGCACCAACCGGCACCGGCACCGAGCAGCCGACCCAACGGCGCCACCACCAGTCCCACCAGCCCGCCGGCCAGGCCGAGCACGGTGGCCGGACCGACGACCGGCGCCACCGCGAGGTTGGCCGCCACCGCCACCAGGCTGACCTGCCCCGAGATGGCCGCGACGACCGGCGTGCATGCCAACTGTGCGGCAGCAGGCACCGCGATCGCCTCGGCGAGCCAGCGCGGCAGCCAACTGACCAATGCGTCGCGCCAGCCGGGTGCGAGGAGCACGATCCCGGCGGTCGCCAGCACCGACAGCGCGAAGCCGGCCGAGACCGCCAGTCCGGGCTGGACGAGCAGCAGCACCACCACGGCCACGCCCAGCCCACGAAGCGCGCGATGCCGGCCGTTGAGACCCATCGCCAGCAGGCCGACCGCCCCCATCACCGCCGCCCGGAGCACACTGGGTTCGGTGCGGGCGATCAGCACGAAGCCGGCGATCCCGAGCGCCCCTACGAGGTACAACCACCGGCGGCGGACCCCGCACCAACGGGCCACCACCAGGAGGAACCCGACAACCAGCGTGAGGTTGGTGCCGGAGACCGCCGTGAGATGAGTGAGCCCCGTCGTGCGGAAGTCCTCCTCCAGCCCCACCGGCAGCGCCGCGTCGTCGCCGTCGACCAGGGCCGGCACCAGGGACCGCTGCTCGGCGGGACGGTCCGCCACCGAGTCGCGGATCGAGGCCCGCACCGCCCCGGCGGCCTGCCACCAGAGGTCGGGGCCGGCCACGACGTCCGGCGCACCGGTCGCGATCAGCACCCCGGCAAGGTCGTCGTCGTCGGCGGGCGCCAGTCGACCAGCCGTCCGGACCTCGGCGCCCAGCGGGACGTCGAGCCAGGCTCCGGCGCCGATCACCAGGACCGGCGCGCGGAGACTCCGCGTGCTCCCCCGCCCGGTGACGGCGCGGGCGTCGAGCCGCAGGACCACCCGGTCCTCGAACCTGCCCTCCACCGTCCTCGGGTCCGAGACCGCCAGACCCGTCACACTCACCACGGCTCGCTCGGCGGCCAGGCCCGCGATCGGCGAGGTATGCACCGACTCGGCCCGCAGCCAGGAGGTCCCGGCGACCGCGAGGCCCACGAGCAGCACCGCGGCCACCGTGGCCAGGGCGGCTCGGCCCCGCCGTCGCAGCAGCGTCAGGGCCAGGAAGCAGGCGCCCACCCCACTGGGAACCACCACCCGCGCGGACGCTGAGTGCGCGACCAGCGCGCCCGCCCAGGCCGCCAGCCCGAGCAGCGGCATCCGCAAGTCCGTCCCGATCTGCGGCAGCACCAGGTCAGAGCGTGACGTGGGGCGTGATCTGGGCCAGCGTCGCGTCGCCGATGCCGTCGACCTCAAGCAGCTCCGCCACGTCGCTGAACTGGCCGTGCTGGTCCCGCCAGGCGAGAATCGCCTGGGCGGTCACCGGTCCGACCTGGGGCAGGGTCTCGAGCTCGGCCTGGGTGGCCAGGTTGAGGTTGACCAGTGGCCCCGTGGCCGACGGTGCACCGGGGGCCGGGGCGGCCATCGGTGGGCCTGCCGGCGCCGGCAAGCCCACGACGATCTGCTCCCCGTCGACGAGCAGTCGGGCGAGGTTGAGGGACGAGAGGTCGACCCCGGGCCGGGCGCCGCCCGCCGCCTTGATCGCATCGACCACCCGCGCCCCGGAGTCGAGGACGGCGATGCCGGGGCGGCGCACCTTGCCCGCGACATCGATGGTGAGGCGGCCGCCGGCCGCGGCGGCTGAGCCCGACGGTGCCGGCTCAGGAGCGATGGACACCAGACCGTCGGCGGGAGCGCTGGGTGCGCCGACTGGAGCAGTGGGTGGGCCGGGCTCGGCCCGCAGCACCCACCAGGCGGTGACTCCCAGCCCGAGCGCCACCAGCACGGCGACGACCGCGAGCTGGGCCGCGCCCAACCGGACCCTCCCGCGCAGGGTCTCGGGCAGCAGCGACACCGGTCGCCGAGCCGCGTGCCGCCCGGGCATCGGCACCAGCGGAGGCAGCGGCGCGGGCACCCCTTCAGGCACCACCTCGAGCGCCGGCTGCGGCGCCAGCCGGGTGTGCCCCTCCCACCAATCGCCACCCGCGGCGGGCGCGACTGCCGGCTCGCTGCGGGCCGCGGCCACGTCGGCCGAGAGCTGGGCGAGCCGGCGGGACACGGCCGCCTGGTGTTCGGCACTGGTTCGTCGGGTTCCCATGGCCGCGAACCTAGGCAGCGGGCGGGCCGCGGAGCGCCGGTCCCGGACCGCCCTGTGGACGACCGGGGCGTGCGGTTCGCTGTGGACGGTTCCCGGACGCCTATCCTGCGGGACGTGCGTTCCCGCTACCGTCCCGCCGAGCTGGGCCGCGGCGCGCTCGGCGCGCTGCTCGGGATCCTGGTCGCCGGCGGTGTGGCCCGCGTGCTGCCCGGTGGCTCCGAGGCGCTGCCCTACCTGGTCGCGCCGATGGGCGCGAGCGCCGTGCTGCTCTTCGCCGTGCCCGCCAGTCCGCTCGCGCAACCGTGGCCCCTGGTCGGCGGCAACCTGATCTCCACCGCGGTCGGGCTCGGCGCCGCCTGGCTCTTCGACGACGCCCTGCTGGCGGCTGGGTTCGGGGTCGGTGCCGCGATCGGCGCGATGATGGTGCTCAACTGCCTGCACCCGCCGGGCGGTGCCTGCGCTCTGGTCGCGGCGACGGCCGCGCCCGCGATCCAGGATCAGGGGCTGGCGCTGATCGCGATGCCGGTCGCGATCAACACCCTGGCCCTGCTCGCCATCGCGATCGCCGTCAACAACCTGACCGGCCGCCGCTACCCGCACCGCCCGGCCGAGCCGGCACCACGGCCCGGTGCACCTGAGCCCCTCGGCGTACAGGCCAGTGACGTGCAGCAGGCGATGACCCGGCTCGATCAGGGGCTCGACATCACCCCCGGCGACGTGGTCGCGCTGCTCCGCGACGCCGAGACACACGCCCTCAACCGACGGCTCGGCTCGTTGCCGGTGTCCCGGGTGATGGAGCGTGACGTGGCCACCGTGTTGCCCTTCGAGTCCATCTACCGCGCCCGGACGCTGATCTCCCAGCGCGGCGTCAAGGCGCTTCCCGTCATCGACGAGGAGCGCCGCGTCGTCGGCATCGTTTCGATCCTCGACCTGTTCACGCGCGACATCGTGGAGCTCGAGGAGGTCTCCACGATGATGACCAGCGACGTCGTCACCCTCCGAGCCGACGCCCCGGTCGCCGAGCTGGTTTCCCTGATGACCGAGCTCGGCTACCGGCACGTGCCGGTCGTGGACGAGGCCGAGGCACTGGTCGGCATCGTCACCCGCACCGAGCTGATCGAGGTGCTCAATCGAGCGCTGCTCGGCGCCGACCTTCGCTAGAGGCGAGGCGCGACGCAGGCGGCGATCATCCCCGGCCCCACGTGCGCACCGAGTACGGCGCCGAGCTCGGCACACCACACCTCGCGACCGCCCAGCTCGGCATCGAGGCGCTCGGCGATCCGGACGGCAAGCTGGTCGGCACGGTCCGGGTTGGCCAGGTGCGCAACGCACACGTCGACGTCGCGTCCCCGTCCGGCCTGCACCGCGAGCTCCTCGAGCCGGGCGAGTGCCTTGGTCGAGGTGCGCACCTTCTCCAGCGATGCCACCCTGCCGTCTTCGATCTGGAGCAGCGGCTTCACAGCCAGGGCCCCGCCGAAGATCGCCGCCGCGGCTCCGATCCGGCCGCCACGTCGGAGGTACTCCAGCGTGTCGACGTAGAACAGCGACGAGCAGGCGGCCGCCCGTCGGCTCGCAGCCTCCGCCGCGTCCTCGACCGAGCGGCCCTCACCGATCGCATCGGCGGCCGCGAGCGCGGCGTACCCCGTGGCGACGCCGACCTGACGACTGTCGACGCAGACCACGCGCACGGGGGCATCCCTGGCCGCCAGCTGGGCCGACTCGAAGGTGGCACTCATCTCACCGGAGAGGTGCACCGACACGATCTGCTTGGCGCCGGCCAGCGCGGCCCGCTCGTAGGCGTCCAGCATCACCGCGGGAGCCGGCCGGGACGTGCTGACCGGGAGGAACTCGCGCAGTGCGGCGGCCACCCGCTCGGGGGTCACCTCCTCGGATCCCTCGTCGAAGGCCTCCGCCCCGATCACCACCTGCAGCGGCACTACGACAATCCCGCGCGCCGCCGCGACTTCCGGGGGAAGGCTGGCCGTCGAGTCGGTGACCACGACGATCGAGGACCCTGCTGGCATGGCGTGAACAGTAGTGGGGGTGGTCGTCAGAACCACGGCCGCGGAGGGCGTTCCGCGTCTCCCCTCGACCACCGCGGTTCTCGCAGTCGAGGCAGCGTTGCCGCGCGCGGTCGACGATCGACCGAGGCGCTCTCACCCTTCGACCACCAGGTTGACCAGCTTCGGCTCGCGCACGATCACCTTGCGCACCTCGCGCCCGTCGATCGCCGTCTGCACGGCCGGGTCGGCCATCGCCAGCGCCTCCAGATCGGCGGCGGAGATCGCCGGGGGCACATCCAGGCGCGCCTTGACCTTGCCCTGGATCTGTACGACGGCGGTCACCGTGTCCTCGACCAGCAAGGCCGCGTCGACGACCGGCCAGGCAGCCTGGGCCACCGAGGGTCGGTGGCCCAGCCGGTCCCACATCTCCTCGGCGGTGTACGGCGCCACCAGCGACAGCAGCATGGCCACCGCCTCCGCGGCCTCTCGCACCGCCGGGTCGTGGGGGCCGGCGCCGGAGTCGATGGTCTTGCGGGTGGCGTTCACCAGCTCCATCATCCGGGCGACCATCACGTTGAAACGGTGGCTGTCGATCAGCTCCTGGGCCTCGTGCACGGTGCGGTGGGTGACCTTCCGTAGCGCCGTGTCACCCGTCGCGGCGTCGGCACCGGGCGCGGAGGCGACGTCCCCGCTCAGCCGCCAGGCCCGCTGCAGGAACCGCAGCGATCCGGCCGGGCTCATGTCGGCCCAGTCGATGTCGTCCTCGGGGGGACCCGCGAACACCAGGGTCAGCCGCACCGCGTCCACGCCGAAGGCCCCAAGTTGGTCCCCCAAGCTGACGCCGTTGCCCAGCGACTTGCTCATCTTCTTGCCCTCGTTGATCACGATGCCCTGGTTCAGCTGGGCGGAGAACGGCTCGACGAAGTCCAGCATCCCCATGTCGTGCAGCACCTTGGTGAAGAACCGTGCGTACAGCAGGTGCAGCACCGCGTGCTCCACACCGCCGATGTAGATGTCGCACGGCATCCACTGCCGCACCAAGTCGACGTCGAAGGCCTGAGTGGCGTCGTTGGGCGAGCAGTAGCGCAGGAAGTACCACGACGAGTCGACGAACGTGTCCATCGTGTCGCTGTCCCGCTTGGCGGGTCCGCCACAGCTCGGGCAGTCGACGTTGACCCAGTCCTCGGCCGCGGCCAGTGGCGAGACGCCCTTCGGCTTCAGGTCGGCACCCCGCAGCTCGGGCAGCTCGACCGGCAGCTGGTCGGCGGGGACATCGACCTCGCCGCACTGGTCGCAGTGGATCACCGGGATCGGCACGCCCCAGTAGCGCTGCCGGCTCAGCAGCCAGTCGCGCAGCCGGAAGTTGACCGCGCCCTTGCCCAGCCCCTTCGCCTCCAGCCATGCGGTGATCGAGCGCTTTGCCTCCGCGACGGGCATCCCGTTCAGGGAGATCTCGTCGTTGGCGGAGTTGATGGCCGGGCCCTCGCCGTTGTAGGCCTCGCCTGCCCAGTCGTCGGGCACCTGCACGGTGGGCACGATCGGCAGGTCGAACTTCTTGGCGAACTCCCAGTCGCGCTGGTCGCCCGACGGCACCGCCATGATCGCGCCGGTGCCGTACTCGGCCAGCACGTAGTCGGCCGCCCAGACCGGGATCCGCTCGCCGGTGGCCGGATTGACGGCGTAGGCGCCCAGGAACACGCCGGTCTTCGGGCGCTCGGTCGAGAGCCGGTCGATCTCGGACTCCATGCGGACGTTCGTCAGATAGTCCTCGTACGCCGGCCGCTGTTCGTCGGAGACCAGTTCGGCAGCCAGCGCGGCGTCGGGCGCGACCACCATGAAGGTCGCGCCGAACAGCGTGTCCTGACGGGTCGTGTAAACGGTCACCGGCTCGGCGCGCCCCTCGACGATGAAGTCGACGTGGGCCCCTTCGGAGCGACCGATCCAGTTGCGCTGGGCGGTCAGCACCCGGTCCGGCCAGGAGTCGTTCAGCGGCTCCATGTCGTCCAGCAGTCGTTGGGCGTAGTCAGTGATCCTGAAGTACCACTGGGTCAGCTCGCGCTTGGTGACCTCGGCGCCGCAGCGCTCACAGTGGCCGTCGACGACCTGCTCGTTGGCCAGCACCGTCTGGTCGTTGGGGCACCAGTTGACCGGGCTGTTCTTCCGGTAGGCCAGCCCGCGCTCGCGGAACTTCAGGAACAGCCACTGCGTCCAGCGGTAGTACTCCGGGTCGCTGGTGTGCAGCCGCCGGGTCCAGTCGAAGCTCAGCCCGAAGTTCTTCATCGAGTCGTACTGGGTCTCGATGTTGGCGTACGTGTACGTCGCGGGGTGCTCGTCGTTGCGGATCGCGGCGTTCTCGGCGGGCAGGCCGAAGGAGTCCCAGCCCATCGGGTTCAGCACCTCGAAGCCACGGAACCGCCAGTAGCGGGCCAGCAGGTCGTGCAGGGCGAACACCTCGGCGTGCCCCATGTGCAGGTCGCCGCTGGGGTAGGGGAACATCGTCAGCGCGTAGCGCTTCTCGCGCTCGCCGCTGGCCACCGCGGCATCGTCGGCGTGGAACGGCTCCAGCCGGTCCCACACCTCGCGCCACTTGAGCTCGGTGCCGTGGACGTCGTACGTCGCGGGCTCGTCGGCCGGCTGGTCCTGCGTCTGCTGGTCACTCATCTCGGTCTCTCTCGGGTGGTGTCTGCTCCGGGCATGAAAAAGCCCCTCGGGCACGAGGGGCAGCCGCACCGGTGATGGCCGATGCGGCTAGGTAAGGAGCAGGTTCCTCCGCATGCGGCCATGGTACCGCCAACCGAGCGGCCCTACGATCGCGGCCATGAGCACCCCCACGACGATCACTGACATGTTCCGGCTCGACGGCAGGGTCGCGGTGGTGACCGGTGCCTCGAGCGGTCTCGGCGTCGCGTTCGCGAAGGGGCTGGCCGAGGCCGGCGCCGACCTGGCCCTCGGCGCCCGTCGCGAGGACCGGCTCAAGGACACCGCCGCGCTCGTCGAAGCCGCCGGCCGTCGGGCGCTGTGCGTCGCCACCGACGTCGCCGACCCGGAGTCCTGCACCCGCCTGGTGGCACTGGCGATGGAGGAGTTCGGCCGGGTCGACATCCTGGTCAACAACGCCGGCATCGGGACCGCCGCACCCGCCACCCGGGAGTCGCCGGACGAGTTCCGCAAGGTGATCGACGTCAACCTCAACGGTTGCTACTGGATGGCCCAGGCCTGCGGCCGGGTGATGCAGCCCGGCTCCAGCATCATCAACATCAGCTCGGTCCTCGGACTCACCACCGCCGGGCTCCCCCAGGCGGCGTACGCGTCGTCCAAGGCCGGGCTGATCGGGATGACCCGCGACCTGGCCCAGCAGTGGACCGGTCGCAAGGGAATCCGGGTCAACGCGATCGCCCCTGGCTTCTTCGAGTCCGAGATGACCGACCAGTACCCGCCGGGCTACCTGGAGTCCCAGGGGCCACGCATCCCCGTGGGCCGCAAGGGCGACCCGGCCGAACTGGCAGCTTCGGTGGTCTTCCTCGCCTCGGATGCCGCCGGCTACATCACCGGCCAGACCCTGCCTGTCGACGGCGGCATGACGATCACCTGACCCCGACCCGGGTCGACGGCCTGGACCTCGGGGTGCGGCCGGTCCATCGTCGGTGGGCGGCGATGAAGCTGGTGGCACCGGAGTAGCCGAGCCGCAGCGCGATGTCCTGCACCGGCAGGGTCGACCCGCTCAGCATCGCGGCGGCCAGCGGCGCTCGCACCTCGTCGAGCAGCTGCTGGAAGCCGAGGCCGTCGACGGCGAGCCGCCGCCGCAGGGTGCGCTCGCTCATGCCCAGCGCCGCGGCCACACCCACCACCGAGACGCCCGCCGCCAACTGTTGGGTGATCAGCACCCGGACGTCCTGAGCGAGCCCGCTGCGCTCCCGTCGCTGCGCGACCAGGTCTGCGCAGATCGCGGCGGCCTGAGCCTTCGCCTCGGGGTGGTCGCGCGGCAGCGGCCGCGCCAGCTCGGCCGTACCGAACCTCAGCACCGCCGCGTCGTCGCCGACCTCGAGGCGCGCGCCCACACCACCAGGGACGAGCCCGTCGAGCACGGTCAGGATCGCGGTGGCATCGCGCTCGACGAGGAACCGGCGAACGTCGCCCGGCAGCCGCCGTCCGTCCACCGTCACCACCACCCGGTCGCCGACGACCTCAGCGCCCGGGATGGCAAAGGTGTAGGAGAGGTCGATGAACCGGAGCGCGACATGCATGGCGTCCAGGACGGTCCGGCTGCCCAGCAGCGCGAAGCCGAGCGCCCCGAACGACTCCGGGCGGTAGCTGCGACCGACATCGGCCCCGACCTCGCCCAGGAGCCGGGCCAGGTTGCGTACGACGGTGAGCTCCTGCGCGGCCGTGACCAGCTGGTCCGGCGCCCGCCGCTCGGCACGCAGCCCGGTGCCCGCGAGCGCCCGGTGTGGAGGGACGCCGCGGGCCGCGGCGTACCGCACCATCAGGTCCACGCCAGCGGCAGCGCGCGCGAAGCTCCAGTCGGTGGCTCCCGGTGCGGGCAGCAGCATGACCGGAATTATGGATCGGATCATCCCGCGGCGCTGCCTGGTGCCCGGGTCCCGGACCTAGCCTCGGGCCATGGAACCTCGCGTGATCATCATCGGCGCCGGCTTCGGCGGGCTGGGCGCGGCCCGTGAGCTGCTCCGCCAGGGCATCTCCGACCTGACGATCCTCGAGCGCGCCGAGGACGTGGGCGGCGTCTGGCGGGACAACACCTATCCCGGCGCGGCCTGCGACGTACCCTCGCCGCTCTACTCCTGGTCGTGGGCGATCAACCCCGCCTGGGGCCGGCGCTACTCCGCGCAGCCTGAGATCCTCGGCTACCTCCGCGCGGCCGCCGAGCGCGAGGGCCTGCTGGACCGGGTGCGCACCGGGCAGGAGGTGGCGACCTGCGTCCTCGACGAGGCAGCCGGGACCTGGCACCTGCGCACGACCGACGGGACGGCGTACGAGGCCGAGATCGTGATCTCTGCTGTCGGCCAGCTCTCCAACCCGGCAATCCCCGCAATCCCCGGCGCGGACACGTTCGCCGGTCCGGCCTTCCACTCCGCGCACTGGCGCCACGATGTGCGCCTGGCTGGCAAGCGGGTCGCGGTGGTCGGCACCGGTGCGAGCGCGATCCAGTTCGTGCCCGGCATCGTCGACGAGGTGGGGTCGATGACCGTGTTCCAGCGGTCGGCGCCGTACGTCGTCGCGAAGCCGGACCAGGCCTACCAGTCGCACCACCACCGGGCGTTCGCCCGCTTCCCAGCGCTGCTGACCGGCGAACGGCGCTTCGTGTTCTGGCTGACCGAGCGAATGAACGGCGCGCTCGCCGGCGAGATGCGCGGCTCGAGGGCGTTCCTGGGAACCATCCGGGCGTCGTGGCGGCTGCAGGTCCGCCGACAGGTCAAGGACCCGACGCTGCGGCGCCGGCTGGTGCCCGACTACCCGATCGGCTGCAAGCGGGTGCTGTTCTCCAACGACTGGTACCCAGCGCTCGACCGGGCCCACGTCGACGTCGTGACGACCTCGATCACCGGGATCGAGCCCGGTGGCGTCCGTACCGCCGACGGGAGCCTGCACGAGGCGGACGTGCTGATCTGGGGCACCGGCTTCGCGGCCACCCGCTTCCTCGCCCCCATGCGGGTGACCGGGATCGGCGGGGCCGACCTGCACGAGCAGTGGGTCGACGGGGCCCGTGCGCACCTCGGGGTCAGCGCGCCGGGCTTCCCCAACCTGTTCTTCGTCTACGGCCCCAACACCAACCTCGGCGGCAGCTCGATCATCGGGATGACGGAGGCCCAGGCCGGTTACATCGGCCAGATCGCGCGGCGGATCGCCGACGGTGGAGCCCGCCTGGTCGGCGTACGTCGCCGAGGTGGCCGACGCCTACGATCGGGAGATGCAGGAGCGGCTGAGCGAATCAGCGTGGTCCGGCTGCTCGAGCTGGTACCTCGACGGGCCGCGGATCACGACCAACTGGCCCGGGCACGTCGCGGAGTACCAGCAGCGGCTGGCCGCGGTCGACTGGAGCGAGCTCGAGGAGCACGCGACGGCGATGACCTCCCGTGGATGAGCGCGAGCAGGCTCTGCAGCACGCCCACGACCACACCCTCCGCTGGCTGGCCTCGCTCCCCACGCGTCCGGTCCCACCACAGGCGTCGGTCGCCGAGGTGATCGCCAACCTCGGCGCTGACCTGCCGGACGGACCCAGCGCACCCAGCACGGTCATCGACCTGCTGGCCGAGGCCTGCGACCCGGGTCTGACCGCGATGCCGTCGGGGCGGTTCTACGGGATGGTGATCGGTGGGAGTCACCCTGCCGCGCTCGCCGCCGACTGGTTGACCAGCGCCTGGGACCAGAACGCAGGCATGCGAGACGTGACGCCGGCGTACTCCGCGGTCGAGGAAGTCGCCAGTGCCTGGCTGCTCGACCTGTTGGGGCTCCCCGCCGGCAGCGCGGTCGGCTACGCCACGGGCGCCACGATGTCCAACTTCACCTGTCTCGCGGCGGCTCGGGACGAGACGCTGCGCCGGGTCGGCTGGGACGTGGGCCAACGTGGGCTGACCGGCGCGCCCCGGGTCCGCGTGATCGTCGGCGCGGAGCGGCACGACAGCCTCGACCTGGCGCTGCGCTACCTGGGGCTCGGGGCCCCGGAGGTCGTCGCCGCGGACGCCGAGGGCCGCCTGGTGCCGGAGGCGCTGGCCGCCGCGCTCGACGGCAGTGACGACCAGCCGACGATCGTGCTGCTGCAGGCCGGCAACGTGCACTCCGGCAGCTTCGACCCGTTCACCGCGGCGATCGAGGTGGCCCATCGGCACGGCGCCTGGGTCCACGTGGACGGGGCGTTCGGGCTCTTCGCCGCGGCGACCGAGACGCACCGGCACCTGATTGCCGGCTACGAGGGCGCGGACTCCTGGGCGACCGACGCGCACAAGACGCTCAACGTGCCCTACGACTGCGGTCTCGCGATCGTCGCGGACCCGGCCGCGCTACGCAGTGCGATGAGCATGCACGGCGACTACCTGATCATGAGCGAGGCGGCCAGCCCGTTCGAGAAGGTGCCCGAGCTCTCCCGCCGCGGCCGCGCCTTCCCGGTGTGGGCGGTGCTGCGATCGTTGGGCCGCTCCGGCATCGCGGAGCTGGTCGACGGCTTCTGCCGGCACGCCACCGCGTTCGCCGATGCGCTGGCATCGATCGAGGGCGCCGAGGTGCTCAACGACGTGGTCTTCACCCAGGTGTGCGCGTCCTTCGGCAGCGACGAGCGGACTCAGGAGGTGGTCCGCCGGATGCTGGCCGAGGGCACCGCCTGGATGTCGGGCTCACGCTGGCAGGGTCGCGCGGTGCTCCGGATCTCGGTCAGCAACTGGTCGACGACCGATGACGACGTACGGCGCAGCATCGAGGCGCTGCGGCGAGCCGCCGACTTCTGACCGGCAGCAGGGCGAGCGGTGCCTGAGGACCGTCCTCACCCACCGCTCCCCCGGCAGCCAGGGATCAGGCGCCTTCCGGCAGCGCCCGCTCCAGGATCGCGCCGACGTCACTGCCGCCCGGCAGCGTGCCGAACGCGAGGCCGCCGTCGCCACCAAGCCGGCTCGCGCAGAACGCGTCGGCCACCGGCGCCGGGGCGTGCCGCACGAGGAGCGACCCCTGCAGGGCGAGCGCCATCAGCTCCACCAGCCGCCGTGCGCGCATCTCGATCCCCTCGAGGTCCGCGAGCTCGGTGCCGAGCCGGTCGACGGCCGCGTCGAGTCGGGCATCGGCGCCGCGCGCCAACGCGAGCTCGGCCATCAGCGCCTCCGCGGTGCCCGGTTCCCGACCGAGCGCGCGCAGTACATCGAGTGCGTTGACGTTGCCGGAGCCTTCCCAGACCGAGTTGAGCGGCGCCTCGCGGTAGAGCCGCGGCATGCCGGAGTCCTCGACGTAGCCGTTGCCGCCGAGGCACTCGAGGGCCTCGGCCGTGAACGCGGGAGCGCGCTTGGTGACCCAGTACTTGCCGATCGCCGTGGCGATCCGGCGGAACGCCTTCTCGTCCTCGTCGCCGCGGATCGAGCGGTCGGCCGCACCGGCCAGCCGCAGCCCGAGGGTCGTGGCCGCCTCGGACTCGATGGCCAGGTCGGCGAGCACGTTGCGCATCAGCGGCTGGTCGATGAGGAGGGCGCCGAACGCGGTGCGGTGCTTCGCATGGTGGCCGGCCTCGACCAGCGCCTTGCGCATCAGTGCGGCGGAGCCGCCGATGCAGTCGAGCCGGGTGCAGTTGACCATCTCGATGATGGTCTTGACGCCGCGGCCCTCCTCGCCCACCCGCCAGGCGACGGTGCCGTCGAACTCCGGCTCCGAGGAGGCGTTGGACCGGTTGCCGAGCTTGTCCTTGAGCCGCTGGATCCGGAAGGTGTTGCGGGTGCCGTCCGGCAGGATCCGCGGCACCAGGAAGCACGACAGCCCACCGGGCGCCTGGGCCAGCACCAGGAACAGGTCACACATCGGCGCCGAGGTGAACCACTTGTGGCCGCGCAGCAGGTACACGCCGTCCTCGCCCGTGGGCGTGGCCACCGTGCTGTTGGTGCGGACGTCGGAGCCGCCCTGCTTCTCGGTCATCCCCATGCCGGCGAGCAGGCCGCGCTTGGTGGTCGGGATCGCCAGCTCCGGGTCGTAGACCCGGCTGGTGAGCAGCGGCTCGTAGACCGCGGCCAGCTCGGGTTGGTGCCGCAGCGCCGGTACGACGGCGTAGGTCATCGACAGCGGGCAGCCGTGCCCGGCCTCGGTGTGCCCCCAGATCAGCGACCCCGCGAACCGGGACACGTGCGCCCCGGGGCGGTCGTCGGCCCAGGCCGCCGCGGCGCCGCCCTCGGCGATCGCCGTGCGCATCAGGTGGTGCCAGGACGGGTGGAACTCGACCTCGTCGAGCCGGTTGCCGTAACGGTCGACGGTGCGCAGCTCGGGCTCGAACCGATTGGCGTCCTCGGCCCACTGCTGCGCCTCGGGACCGCCGGCCAGGGCACCGAAGCGGCGGAGGTCCTGCTCCGCCCAACCAGCCCCCTCGCGGTGCAGCCCCTCGAAGATCGCCGGGTCGGCGGCCGCGTCGTACGGCGCGTGCGGTGGCGGCTGATTCGTCACCTCGTGGGTGGCGGTGCCGGGCTCACTGGTGGTGTCGATGACCATGTCGCAACTATTGCATGCTCGCGACAAGTGTTTCAATAGTGCAATGACCCCGCCGCTCGCGCTCCGTCCGCTCAGCGCGCGCTCGGTCGTGCTGAGCCTCCTGCTCGGCGCTCGCCCCGCCGAGATGTCGGCGGCGGCCCTGGTGCGGGCGGGCGAGCTCTTCGACGTACCCGAGACCACGTTGCGGGCCGCGGTGAGCCGCATGGTGGCGGCGGGCGACCTGGTCCGTGACGGCGGCACCTATGGGCTCAGCGAGCGACTGCTGGACCGGCAACGGCGCCAGGATGCGGCGCTGCGGATCGACGAGGACGACTGGAGCGGCACCTGGGAGCAGGTCGTGATCACCTCCTCCGGGCGCAGCGCCTCGGACCGCGCCGGGCTCCGCACGACGCTCACCACCCTGCGGCTCGCCGAGCTGCGCGAGGGGGTCTGGCTGCGGCCGGCCAACCTCGCCCGTCCGTTGCCGGCGTGGCCCGGCGAGCTGATCACGACGTTCGAGGTCACCCCGGCCGAGGATCCCGTCGGGCTCAGCCGCCGGCTGTGGGATCTGGCGGGCTGGGCGGCCACCGGCCGAGAACTGCTGGCAGCAATGGCCGACCCGGAGACGGCGCGGGTCGCGCTCACCCTCAACGCAGCCGTCGTCCGGCACCTGCTCGTGGACCCTGCGCTCCCTCGCGACCTGCTGCCCGCCGGCTGGCCGTCCGATGCTCTGCGGACGGCGTACGACCGCTATCGCAGCAGCTTGAGCGCCAGCTCGGTGCTAGCCGGGTAGTCGACCTTGCTCACCGGCGTGCGCGGCACCTGCGGCACGAAGACGATCTCCTTGGGGACCTTGTAGTTCGAGATGAGCGACCGGGCGTGCTCGCGCAGGTCGTCCTCGGTCACCTCCGAGCCGTCGCGGCGATGGACCAGCGCGGTCACCTGCTGTCCCCAACGCTCGTGCGGCGTACCGACCACGACCGCGTCGAAGACGTCGTCGTGGCGGAGCAGCACCGCCTCGACCTCCTCGGGGTGCACCTTCTCACCACCGGTGTTGATGCAGACCGAGCCGCGGCCCAGGACCGTCACGGTGCCGTCCTCCTCGCGGCGGGCGGCATCGCCGGGGATCGACCAGCGGACCCCGTCGACGACCCTGAACGTCGCTGCGGTCTTCTCCGGGTCCCGGTAGTAGCCCAGTGGAATCGGCCCGCTCCGGCCGAGCATCCCGTCGACGCCCGGCGGACAGGGCCGCATCTCCTCGTCGAAGACCTCCACGTCCGCGCCCACGCCGAACTTCGGCGCGCCCGCCGGGCCTTCGGAGCCGTCGTCGACGCGCGACCCGGTGGTGCCGGACTCGGAGGACCCGTAGGAGTCGAGGATGAACCGGCCGGGCAACGCCCGCCGGATCTCCTCGCGGACACCCTCGGAGAGCGGCGCCGCGCCGTTGGAGACGGCCACCAGGCTGGACAGGTCCCACCTGTCCGGCTCGGCGAGGATCGCCTCCGCCACCGGGCGGCCCATCGCGTCACCGAGGAAGGTCATCGAGTTGACCCCGGCCTTCTGCACCAGGTTGAGGATCGTCTCGGCGGAGAAGCTCGGCTCGGTGTAGAGCGCCACGGCGTACCCCCCGACGTGGCCGTTGCCGAGGATCCACTGGCTGCCCCCGTGCATCATCGGGCCGCAGGCGAGCAGCACCATCGGGTTCTCGTTGGCCGCCGCCTCCTGCGCGAGCTGTTCGACCGAGTCGAACGGCGCCCCGAACCGGCTGGCGTTCAGCGCGGCCCGGATGATGTCCTCGTTGCGCCAGACGACGCCCTTCGGGTTGCCGGTGGTGCCGCCGGTGTAGAGCACGTAGTGGTCATCGGGCGTGCGGCCGCCGAGCCGCTCTGTGGAGGCCGCGGCGAGCGCGGCGTCGTACTCGTCGCCCATCACGAGCAAGTGCTTCAGCTGCGGCAGCTCGAGCGCCCGGACGGCATCGACGTGCTCGGGCGCGACGATCGCGGCCACGCAGTCGGCGTTGTCGTAGAGATAGGTCAGCTCGTCGCGCAGGTACTTGTAGTTGATGTTGATCGGCACCGCCCGCGCCTTGAGGCAGCCGTAGAACGCGTCGACCCACTCGATCCGGTTGGCCGAGTGCACGGCCACGTGGTCACCGGGCCTGATGCCGAGCGAGATCAGGTGGTTGGCCATCCGCGTCGAGCGCTCGTCGATCTCGGCGAACGTGTAGTCGCGGTCCATGGTCACGATCGCCAGCCGCTCGGGAACGGCGTCGGCCATCGCCTCGAGGATGTCGGCGAGATGGATGGGTCGGGGTGCGGTGGTCACGCAGCCCAGCCTCTCAACTAGAACGTGTTCTCGCCAGCGGTTCCAGTTCCCGAGAAGCACCCGCGCCTGGAAGAATGCCGTCGGCGCACCATCCCCCCGCCTCGGGTACCGCACGGAGGAACCACACCCATGACGTCGAGACTCGAGACCGACTACCTGGTCGTGGGCGCCGGGCTGGCCGGCATGGCCTTCGTCGACAGCCTGCTCGACGCGACCGACGCCGACATCGTCATGGTCGACCGCCGGCACGCGCCCGGGGGCCACTGGTTGGAGTCCTACCCCTTCGTCCGGCTGCACCAGCCCTCCGCTTGGTACGGCGTGGGGTCGGCCGGCCTCGACGACGACCGCATCGAGGAAGCCGGGCCGGAGGCCGGTCAGCACGCGCGGGTGAGCGGAGCTGAC
This sequence comes from uncultured Actinomycetota bacterium, assembly GCA_963827185.1. Taxonomy (GTDB): domain Bacteria; phylum Actinomycetota; class Actinomycetes; order Propionibacteriales; family Nocardioidaceae; genus Nocardioides. Next base: position 788,297 of record CAWGZQ010000005.1, on the reverse strand, counting down.
CTCCAGGCCTACTTCGCGGCGGTCCTGCGGGAGCGCTTTCTGTCCTCGGGTCGGGTGCGGTACCTCCCGATGTCGGACCACCTGGGCGAGGGCCGCTTCCGCGCGATCCAGGGTGGCGCCGAGACGGCGGTCACGGTACGGCGCTCGATCGTCGACGCGACGTACACCCCCTCGGAGACGCCGGAGTCCTACCCTCCGCCGTTCGCCGTGGGCGACGGGACGACCGTGCTCACCCCCACCCAGCTCACTCAGCTGAGCCGGGACGCGCCGCTGATGATTGTCGGCACGGGGAAGACGGCGTTCGACACCTGCGTCTGGCTGCTCGAGCAAGGTTGCCCCCCGGAACGGATCACCTGGGTCCGCACCCAGGAGGCGTGGCTGAACAACCGGTACTACCTGCAGCCGGGCACGCAGTCGATCCAGACCATTGAGGGCACGGTCCACTGGTTGGAGGCGGTCGCGGCCGCGGCGTCCGTCGACGAGATCTACGAGCGCCTCGAGAGGCACCAGATCGTCTTCCGGATCGACACCGACGTCTGGCCCACCGTGTTCCGTGGGCCGACCATGAGCGCCGCGGAGCTCGAGCAGCTGCGACGCATCCGCAACGTGGTGCGGCTCGGCAGGATGCTGGAGGCGCACCCCGATCGGATGGTGCTGGAGCAGGGCGAGCTGCCCGTCGCCTCGGGCACCGTCTACGTGCACTGCGCAGCACCAGGACTGTCGCTGAACCCGGCCACCCCGGTCTTCACGCCGGGCCGGATCACCGTGCAGTACCTGAGCCGGTCCAGCATGTCGCTCAGCAGCGCGGCGATCGCCCGGGTGGAGGCGTTGGACCTTCCGTTGGAGGAGAAGAACCGACTGTGCCCGCCGATACCGACGCCGCAGACACCTCTGGCCTACATCGAGATGCTGCTGACCGGCCTGGCCACCGAGAACTCCTGGCGCGCGTATCCCGAGCTCGGCGCGTGGTTCGAAAGCACCCGCGTGAACGTGACCCGCACCGTGCCGGGGCAGGAGGCCGGCCCCGATCGCGACGCGTTGTACGGCCGCCTGTTCGAGGCCATCGGACCGGCGTACGCGAACCTCGCTGGGTTCAGCGGCGCGCTCCCCTGACCGCCGATCCGGCTCAGGCCAGCGAGAGGAACAGCTTCTCGATCTTCTTGCTGTCGAGACTGTCCGGTCCGCTCTCCTCTAGGCAGCGCTGCAGCCCGGTCGCGACGAGGGCGTAGCCGCCTCGGCTGATCGCCCTGTTGACGGCGGCGAGCTGGGTGAGCGCGGGCTCGCAGTCGGCGCCCTCCTCGAGCATCCGGACCACCGATGCGAGATGACCGTTGGCGCGCTTGAGCCGGGTGATGATCGCCTTGATCTCTTCAGGCTCGAGCTGCATCCGCTTCCTCCTGCACGTCGGTCAGCTCGGCCAACATGCCGATCAGCCGCTGGCGGGCGTCGTTCGCCACCTCGGCAACCGGGCCCGAATCGCTGAATGAGGTCATCACCACGGGATCGAACACGTCGACCCGGGTGCGGGTGTCGCCCTCGGCCGCGACAACGACGTTGCACGGCAGCATGGTGGCAATGCGGTGGTCGGCCTCGAGCGCCGCGTGGGCCAGCTCCGGCCGACAGGCGCCCAGGATCACCTGGGGCGGCACATCGACTCCGAGCTTTTCGTGGAGCGTCGCCTTCAGGTCGATCTCGGTCAGCACCCCAAAGCCCGCCTCCGAAAGCAGGTGGCGCACCCTGGCCACGGTGTCGTCGTACGACGCCTCGGCGGTAGCGGTCAGCGTGAAGTCAGTCATCCTCGTCCCTTCGTCCTGGTCGATTGTACATCCCCCATGGGGGTTATGTTAGCGTCCCTCACATCCCCCATAGGGGTTATTCGACGGACGAGGAGGCACCAGCGTGGCGCGCACGACGCCCGAGACCGACCAGCCCAACAGCCCGCCCACTTTCCGCCCCGGTCCGCTGGGACGACTCGGCATCTGGGTGACCGACCACCGCCGCTTCGTGACCCTGGCGTGGGTCGTTCTAGTCGTCGGACTGGGCGTGTTCGCCCCGGCGGTCGAGAAGAACCTGTCCGGCGCCGGCTGGCAGGCCGACGGCTCGGAGTCCGTCGCCGTGCGCGACCTGGCGCAGGAGCACTTCGGCGGCAACGCCAGCCATGCGATCCAGGTCGTCGTCCACAGCACCGACCAGCCGCTCTCCCAGGGCACCGGCCCCGACGTCATCGCCGAGGTCACCGCCATCCTCGAGGACGAGCCTCGCCTGGCCGAGGTGATCGCGCCGGTGCCGGGCGCAAGCCTCTCCGAGGACGGCAAGACTGCCGTCGTGCTGGCCGGAGCCGGCACGGACACCAACGAGATGGTGCGGGTCGCGACCGACCTCAAGGAGGAGCTGCAGGGCCTCTCCACCGGCACCATCGAGGTGAACCCCACCGGCTCCTCATTGCTGTGGTCGGACTTCAACGAAGCCAACCTGGACGCGATGCTGACCTCGGAGCTGCGCTCATTCCCGGTCACTCTCGCCATCCTGGTGCTCGCGTTCGGGGCGCTCGTCGCCGCGGGCCTTCCGCTGCTGCTCACCATCGCCGGCCTGGTCGCCTCGGCGGGATCGCTGGTCCTGATCAACGAGCTCGTGCCGGTCTCCATCTGGGCGATGAACTTCGCGCTGATGTTCTCCCTCGCGCTGGGCATCGACTACGCCCTGTTCCTCGTGGTCCGGTACCGGGCCGCCCGAATGGGCCGCAACGCCTCACCGCGCGAGGCGATCGCCGAGATGATGGATACCGCCGGGAAGGCCGTGCTGCTTTCGGGCGCCACGGTGCTGATCTCGCTGTCCGCGGTGATGCTCGTTCCGTCGCCGTCGTTCCGCTCGATGGCGGGCGGCATCATGCTCTCGGTGGTCTTCGTGTTGGCCGCGACACTCACCCTGCTCCCGTTGGTGCTGTTCAAGCTCGACCACAAGATCAACAAGTTCGCGCTGCCGTGGATGCACAGCGGCGAGCACCGTTCGCCCCGATTCGCGCGGTGGGGCGAACGCCTGTGGCGCCGCCCGACCGCCTGGGGTCTCGGATCGCTCATCGTGCTCGTCGCGCTCGCCGCCCCGATCATCGGCCTGAAGACGGCGATGCCCTCGATCAAGGTGCTGCCCGAGGACGCCAGCGCGCGCGTCGGCTACGAGCAGGTCAAGGACGCGTTCGGTCCCGGCGCCCCCGGCATGCTCCAGATCGTCGTCGACGACGACCAGTCGGCCGCCACGGCCCGAGTGCTGGAGAGCGACTCCGGCATCGGTGTGGTGCTGCCGGCCCAGCCGTCGGCCACGGACAGCGACCTTCAGCTCATCCAGGCCGTACCCACGGTCGACCCGTCCGACCCCGAGCTCGCCACGACGGTCGATCGCCTCCGTGGCGATCTCCCCGGCTCTGCCCTGATCGGCGGGGCAGCCGTAGAGAACCTTGACCTAAAGACCCAGCTCGATGAGTCAACGCCGCTGGTGATCGGAGTGATCCTGGTACTCGGATTCCTGCTGCTGCTCGTCGCGCTCCAGGCGCCGTTGATCTCATTGCTCGGAACCCTGGCGAGCCTGCTGTCGACCGCTGCCGCGTTCGGCGTCGCCCGCCTCATCTTCCAAGACGGCTACGGATCGAGCCTGCTCGGCTTCGAGCATCAGGGCTTCCTGGACGCCTGGGCGCCGGTCTTCTTCTTCGCGATGATCTTCGCGATCGCGATGGACTACACGGTCTTCCTGCTGGCATCCGCCAAGGAGCACTGGGAGCGGTCGGGCGACCCACGCGAGGCCATGGTTGGCGCCGTGGCCCACTCGGGCCGGGTGATCTTCGCGGCGGGCGGTGTCATGGTCGCGGTGTTCTTCACCTTTGCGCTCTCGGGCCCGGTGCCGCCCAAGGAGATGGGCGTCATCCTCGGCATCGCCGTCCTGCTGGATGCCTTCCTGGTCCGGCTGGTGCTGCTGCCGGTGATGCTTCGCCTCGCCGGTCGCGCCGCCTGGGCCACCCCCGCCTGGCTGCGCCGCATCCTGCCCACCATCACGTTCTCCCACGGCTGAAGCCGGAAAGTGACATCACCATGACGACCAACCACGCCCACGATCCTTCCGATCACGGCAAGACCGTCCTCCGCGAGCTCGCGCCCCTGCACCGCGACCTGCGACACGCCATCCCGGAGGTCTACCAGGGCTTCGGGGCTCTCTCGAAGGCCGCCTTCGCCGAAGGCGCCCTGGATAGCAAGACCAAGGAGCTGATCGCGCTCGCGATCGGTGTGGTCGAGGGCTGCGACGGATGCATCGCCTCGCACGGCCAGGCGGCTGCTCGCGCAGGCGCGACCCGTCAAGAGGCGGCCGAGGCCATCGGCGTCACGTTCTTGATGAATGGCGGACCCGCCACCATCCATGGCGCCCGCGCCTACGACGCGTTCTGCGAGTTCGCGGACGCCGTCGAAGCCAGCGAAACCGTCGCCTGATCAGGCCCGGAGAGGACCCCCATGTGCCACCCCAAGCGCTGCAAGAACTGCGGCAACACCACCTGGGCCGGCTGCGGCCGGCACGTCGACACCGTCAAGGCGCGCGTCCCCGCCGATCAGTGGTGCCCCGGCCACGACGACCCCGACAGCGACGGCAGGCTGCGACGCCTGTTCGGCCGCGGACAGAGAGGATGACCATGAACATGAACATCGACCGTGCGGTCTTCGCGCTGGCAGGCACCCTCACGCTGGTGAGCGCGCTGCTCGCAGCCGTTGTGAGCCCCTGGTGGCTGTTGCTGGCCGTATTCGTCGGAGCCAATCAGCTCCAGGCCAGCGTCACCGGCTTGTGCCCCGCAGCCACGATCCTGCGCAGGATGGGAGTGCAGTCGGGTTGCGCTTTCGATGCGGCCCCCAAGGCCGCCAAGGCCTCCACACGGTGGAGCTGAGGGGACTCGAACCCCTGACCCTCTGCATGCCATGCAGATGCGCTACCAGCTGCGCCACAGCCCCGTGCTCGTCACCCGCAGGCAACTCGCGGAATCTTAGCCAACCGATGGGGGCGAGGCGAAATCGGGCAGGGACTCGCGGTTGTACGACGCCAGCCGCAACGCACCGCCCGGCTCGGCCTCGGTGAGCACCGCCCACGAGCAGTTGCCGAGCGCGCCCAGGGTGAGGCCGATCGCGGCGCCCCAGCCCATCAGCTCGGCAAGCCCGACCCGGATCGCGGCACCGTGCGACACCGCCACCCCCAGCCGCCCGGACGGGGTGGCGTCGAGGAGCTCACGCAGCACCGCACCCATCCGCGCGGCGACCTCGGCAGTCGACTCCCCGTCGGCCGCCTCGAAGTCGCCACGCCGGAACCCGGCGAACACCTCGGGCTGCGTCTCGGCGATCTCGGCGTAGGTGCTCCCCTGCAGCGCGCCGAGGTGGTACTCCCGTAGCCGTGGGTCGGTGACCACCTCGAGCCCGCTCGCCTCCCCGACGTACGCCGCGGTGTCGCTCGCGCGGGCCAGGTCGGAGCTCCACAGCAGGGCCGGCCGATGCGCGGCGATCTCCTTCGCCACGGCCCGCGCCTGCGCATGCCCCGTCTCGTCGAGGCTGGCGTCGAGCTGTCCCTGGACCCGCCGCTCGAGATTCCAGGCGGTGCGTCCGTGCCGGAGCAGCAGCAGAGCCCGCGGGTCAGGCACCGGGATGAGTCACGTCGGCCGGCAGCGGGATCGTCGGGCAGTCGCGCCACAGCCGTTCGAGCGCGTAGAACTGGCGCTCTTCCTCGTGCTGCACGTGCACCACGATCTCGCCGTAGTCGATGAGCACCCAGCGGCCGTCGCGCTCGCCCTCGCGGCGGATCGGCTTGGCGCCGGCCTCGCGGAGCTTGTCCTCGACCTCGTCGACGATCGCCTTGACCTGGCGGTCGTTGGTGGCCGAGGCGAGCAGGAACGCGTCGGTGATCGCCAGCTGGTCGCTGACATCGAAGGCGACGATCTGTTGGGCGAGCTTGTCGCTGGCGGCGCGGGCCGCGGTGACGACGAGTTCGACGGCGTGGTCGGTAGCTGTCATGCGGGGCTCACTCGGCTTCCCTCGGGTAGAGGTCGTGCTTCTGGATGTACTGGACGATGCCGTCGGGCACGAGGTACCAGATCGGCTCCCCACGATGCTGTCGCTCCCGACAGTCGCTGGAGCTGATCGCGAGCGCCGGGATCTCCAGCATGGTTACCGCGTCCGCCGGGATCGCCCTCAGGGTCTCGGGATCCATCTCCGAGCCCGGCCGGGTACAGCCGACGAAATGCGCGAGCTCGAAGACATCGTCGGCGTCGCGCCAGGTGAAGATCTCGGCCAGCGCGTCGGCGCCGGTGATGAAGTACAGCTCCGCGTCCGGATGGATCCCGCGGAGGTCGCGCAGCGTGTCCACGGTGTAGGTCGGCCCGCCGCGGTCGATGTCGACCCGCGACACCCGGAACCGAGGGTTGGCCGCCGTCGCGATCACGGTCATCAGGTAGCGGTGCTCGGCGGGCGAGACCTGCCGCTCGGCCTTCTGCCAGGGCTCCGCCGTCGGGACGAACAGCACCTCGTCGAGGCCGAACCAGGCCTGCGCCTCGGAGGCCGCCACCAGGTGCCCGTGGTGGATCGGGTCGAAGGTGCCGCCCATGACGCCGATCCGACGGCGTACGGAGGCGGGCTGAGACATGCTCAGGAGTGCTCGCGTCCCCCACCGAACGCGACCAGGACGATCAGCATCAGCAGCAAGATGGCCAGCGCGGCGCCGCCCACGAACCACGGGTCGACCGCGGGCTCACCGTGCTCCTCGGCGGCCTGGGTCAGCGTGAGGGCGATCTGGCTCAAGAACATGGCCCGCAGCGTACCCAAATCGCTCAGTCGAAGAAGAACCCGACCCCGACCAGGACCAGGTAGAACCGCAGGGCGCGTCCGATGAAGATGGTCGGCAGGAACACCCAGTACGGCATCTTCAGCGCCCCGGCCACGGCGGCCATGACCAGGAGTGGCGGAATCCCGGCCAGCGCGGCAGCGAACAACACGGCCCCGCCGTACCAGGGCCGGCCGTGCATCGCGCGGACCCAGCGGTCGTAGGCCCGACGCACCTTGGGAGCGGAAAGCCGCTTCTGCACCCGCCGCGAGTCGATGCTCCGCTTGGCGACCTCGTACCAGAAGATCTTCCCCAGCGACTGGCCGGCGCCGGCGACGATCCCGAGGGAGACCGCCTCGCCGGAGCCCACCGCCGTCAGACCGGCGAGGTACAGCTCGATGTTGATGAGGGGAATCACTGCCGAGGCCAGGCTCACGCCGAACGTGGTCAGCAGCAGGATCATCGACTGTCCGCTGTCGAAACCGGCTCCGGGACGGGGAGGCCGAGCTGCAGCAGCCAGCGGAGGGAGACGAGCTTGAGGGCCAGCAGTGCTAGCGCGATCACCAGGCCGAGCCACCACCAGCCGGTGACCAGCAGGAGGACCGCGAACAGCGCCGAGTTGACGGCCTTCGCCGGCTTCGACCAGTTCCAGAGCCAGATCCGGCGGTCGACGACATAGAAGTAGTTGGGGCTGCGGATCGGCCAGGCCATGAAGGCCAGCGAGAGGAACGCGTCGATCACCATGAACTCGAACAGGTAGACCCCGACCGGCAACGTCATCTCCGGCTCGAGCCAGGCCAGCCCGATGTAGAACGCCGCGCAGTTGAGCCGGTCGCAGAGCAGGTCGATGCAGGCGCCGGTGCGGGTCTCGCAGTCGAACCAGCGGGCCCACGCGCCATCGAGGCTGTCGCCCACCCAGTAGACGATGAGCCCGACGACCAGCCAGACCTTCTCGGACTCGTAGGCGCCGTACAGGCAGAGCGCGAGCGAGACGAGCGTGCGGATGAACGTGATCACCGTCGCGCCGGTCCAGAGCCTCTCCACCGATGCGTCAGCGTGGATCGGCAGGTCCTTCGGCATGGGCGAAAGGTATCTCGTGGACGCGCCGGTCAGCGCACGTGGCCCTCGCCCGTCACGACGTACTTGGTGGAGGTCATCTCGGGCAGCCCCATCGGTCCGCGGGCGTGCAGCTTCTGGGTACTGATCCCGATCTCGGCGCCGAAGCCGAACTCGCTGCCGTCGGTGAATCTCGTCGATGCGTTGACCAGCACCGCGGCCGAGTCCACCGCGGCGACGAACCGCCGGGCCGCGGCCTGGTCGCGAGTGACGATCGCGTCGGTGTGCTGGCTGGAGAAGCGGCGGATGTGCGCGATGGCGGCATCGAGGTCGGCTACGACGGCCGCGGAGATGTCGAGGGAGAGGTACTCCCGCGCGTAGTCGTCGTCAGTGGCCGGCAGCACCCCGGCGTGTTCGGCAAAGGCCTGGTCGCCGTGCACGGTCACCCCGGCCGCCTGGAGCGCGCCGACGACCCGTGGAACGAACGCCGCGGCCACCTCGGCGTGCACCAGCAGGGACTCGGCCGCGTTGCACACGCTGGTGCGGTGGGTCTTGGCGTTGATCACGATCGCGAGTGCCTGGTCCAGGTCGGCGGCCGCATCGACGTACACATGACAGTTGCCGACGCCGGTCTCGATCACCGGCACCGTCGACTCCTCCACCACCGAGCGGATCAGTCCGGCCCCGCCTCGGGGAATGAGTACGTCGACGTGGCCGCGGGCGCGCATCAGCGCCTTCACACTCTCGTGGGTGTCGCCGGGGACGAGCTGAACCAGGTCGGGAGGCAGGCCGGTCGAGGCAGCGGCGTCGCGGAGCACGGCCACGATCGCGGCATTGCTGGCCCGGGCACTCGAGCTGCCGCGCAGCAGCACCGCGTTGCCGGACTTCAGGCAGATGCCGGCGGCGTCGGCGGTGACGTTGGGCCGGGCCTCGTAGATCATGCCGACCACGCCGAACGGCACCCGCACCTGTCGCAGCTCCAGCCCGTTGGCGAGCGTGCTCCCCCGCACCACCTCCCCGACCGGGTCGGGCAGGCCGGCGACCTCGCGCAGCCCCTCGGCCATTCCCTCCAGCCGCTCGGAGGTGAGCCGGAGCCGGTCGATGATGTTGGCGGGCGTCCCCTCCGCCTCCGCGCGGGCGATGTCGTCGGCATTGGCGGCAAGGAGCTCGGAGGCCCGGTCCAGCAGCGCGCTGGCCATCGCCAGGAGGGCCGCATCCTTCTCGGCCCGGGTGGCCAACGCGAGCGTGAGGCTGGCCGCACGCGCGCGCTCCGCCGCCTCGACGACCTGGTGCTGAATACTCACCTCACCAGGCTAGCCAGGTGGGAAGCGCGCGTGCGTCGCAGGCAACCAAATAGGTGCTCAGCGCGTCACCTCTGATAAGGGCGACCTGCCCCGGTTCCACCGTTGAAAGGCCACCCACCGTGCACCGACGCATCGTGCTCACCCTCGCCCTCGCAGCGACTCTCACCGCGGCGCCGTTGACCGCGCTGGCCTCGTCCGCCCCGGCCGACGAAGGCGGGGTCGACGGTCCCGTCCTGACCCTTCGGCTCCCGGCCAAGACGGTCGCCCACACCTACGGCAACCGCGGCCGCGCCGAGGTCCCGCTCGCCGTCGGTCTCCGCGCCGGCGACGACCCGTTCGAGCTGTGGGCCAGCCGGGCGTCGTACGACGAAGGGATCCGTGCGGTCTGGCAGGGCCCCGACGGTGCCGTCGAGCTGCCCGCGGGCTCGCTGAAGCATTTCGGCGGGCTGCACCACTTCCTGAAGGTCGACGTGCAGAGCCTCACCACGGGCCGGACGAGCAGCCGCTGGAAGGACGTCTGTCTGAACACCTACGACAGCCAGCGCAGCCGGCCGGACGCGCCCGCGACGACGCCGTACCCCTACGACTGCGCGCGCAACCCCTACACGTTGGGTTCGGTCCAGGGCATCCAGGCGGGCTGGTCGAGCAACGTCCTCGGTTACAACAGCCCGCTGCGCCTGGCCAAGGGCAAGTACGACGTCACCGTCACGATCGCGCCGGTGTTCGCCGAGGCCTTCGGGCTCGACCCCGCTGACGTCACCGGGACCACCCGGGTGGTCGTCAAGAAGGGCAGCGACGGGGAGTACGCCGGGCCCCTCGAGAGGCCGAGCAGCGCGGACCCGCGGCCCCACCCGCACGCTCCCACCGGCCCGCAGCTGACCGATGCCGAGGCGCTCGAGGGACCCGTGCCTGATCTGCGCTCGCTGCCCGCCTGGGGCATCGGCATCTCTCCCGACGGCGACAACCTGACGTTCGCCGCCACCGTCTGGAACGCCGGCGACAGCCCGCTCGTGGTCGACGGGTTCCGGATCGAGGGGGAGGACGAGATGGACGGCTACCAGTACTTCTTCGACGCCGACGGCCAGCAGACCGGGTACCAGCACGTCGGGCATTTCCACTGGGATCCCAAGCCCACCCACCAGCACTGGCACTTCAAGGACTTCGCCCGCTACACGCTGTTGCGCGAGGACCTCACCCAGATCGTGCGTTCGCGGAAGGAGGCGTTCTGCCTCGCCAACACCGACTTCGTCGACGCCACGGTGCCGAGTGCGGCCTGGCGGCAGCAGAGCGACGACCTGGGGACCTCATGCGGCGAGTACCACTCAACGTCGATCCGCGAGGTCCTCTCCGCCGGCTGGGGTGACACCTACGCGCAGTTCCGCGCCGGCCAGGCCTTCCGCCTGAAGGGCCTGCCCAACGGCACCTACTACATCGAGGTGCGGGCCAACCCGAAGGGCCGACTGACCGAGGCCTCCACCGAGGACAATGTCTCGCTGCGCAAGGTCATCATCGGCGGCACACCCGGGGCCCGCACGGTCGAGGTCCCGCAGGTCGGCATCATCAAGGAGCCCGACAACATCTACGGCGACTGAAATCCGCTGACCCGTCGCAAACTTTGCGACGGGTCAGCGGGATCTTGCGGGAGTTTGCGCCGGGTCAGCCCTTGCGCTTGTTGACCTGGTCGGTCACGGCCGGGAGGACCGTGGTGAGGTCGCCGACGACGCCGAAGTCGACCAGCTCGAAGATCGGGGCCTCCTCGTCCTTGTTGACCGCCACGATGGTCTTCGAGGTCTGCATGCCGGCCCGGTGCTGGATGGCACCGGAGATGCCGCTGGCGATGTAGAGCTGCGGCGAGACCGTCTTGCCGGTCTGCCCGATCTGGAAGGTGTGCGGGATCCAGCCGGAGTCGACGGCCGCACGCGACGCACCCACCGCCGCGCCGAGGGCATCGGCGAGGTTCTCGACCGGGGTGAAGTCACCACCGGTGCCACGGCCACCGGAGACCACGATCGCCGCCTCGGTGAGCTCGGGGCGCCCGGTCGCCTGCCGCGGCTGCGAGGCCACGATCTGCGCCTTCTTCGCGGAGTCGGAGATCGTCGCGGCGAACTCCTCCACGGCGCCGGCGCCGTCGGTCTCCTCGGGGGCGGCCGCGTTCGGCTTGACCGCGATGATCGGCGTGCCCTGGGTGACCTTCGCCTGGACGGTGAAGTTGCCCGCGAACACGGATTGGGTGGTGACCGGACTCCCGCCGTCGGCCTGAACGTCGACCGCGTCGGTGATCAGGCCCGAACCGAGCTTGATCGCCAGGCGGCCCGCGATCTCCTTGCCCTCGAACGAGGACGAGATCAGGATCGCCGCAGGCGAGGTCTTGTCGGCCAGCTGCTGGAGCGCCTCGGCCTTGGGGGCCACGAGGTAGCCCTTGATCTCGCTGTCGTCGACCGTGTAGACCTTCTCCGCGCCGTACTTCTTGACGGCCTCAACGGCAGCGCCGGCCTTGTCGGCCGGGCCGATGAAGACTGCGGAGGGCTCGCCGAGCCGGCGGGCGATGGTGAGGAGCTCGTAGGTGGGCTTGCGGACCGCGCCGTCGACGTGGTCGATGAGTACCAGAACTTCAGACATGGATCAGCGTCTCCTCAGATGAACTTCTTCGAGGCGAGGAACTCGGTCAGCGCCGTGGCGCCCGAGCCGTCCTCGTCCTTGACGATCTCGCCCGCCGTCCGCGGCGGACGCTCGGTCGTGTCGGTGACCTCGGTCCAGGCGACCGACAGCCCGACATCGCCGGCGTCGACACCCAGGTCGCCGAGCGAGTAGGTCTCCAGCGGCTTCTTCTTGGCCGCCATGATCCCCTTGAACGACGGGTAGCGGGCCTCGCCCGACTGGTCGGTCACCGACAGCACCAGCGGCATCGTCGCGCCGATCACCTCGGTGGCGACGTCACCGTCACGCTTGATCCGGATCTGGTCCCCCTGGGTCTCGATCACCGAGGCGAGCGTGACCTGAGGCAGGTCCAGCCGCTCGGCCAGCATCGCCGGGACGACGCTCATGCTGCCGTCGGTCGACGCCATGCCGCAGATGACGAGCTCGGCCACCCCGCCATTGCTCTGCCCGATCTTCTCGACGGCCTTCGCCAGCACCAGCGAGGTCGCGACGGCGTCCGAGCCGGCGATGGCGTCATCGCTGACGTGTACGCCCTCGTCAGCGCCCATCTGCAGCGCCTTGCGCACGGCATCGACGCCCTTCTCGGGGCCGACGCACAGCGCGGTGACCTTCACGTCCTCGGGGTTGTCGGCCTTCTCCTTGATCTGCAACGCCTGCTCGACGGCGTACTCGTCGAGCTCGGAGAGCAGCCCGTCGACGCCGTCGCGGTCGACGGTGTTGTCCGACTCGAACCGCCGGTCGGCGGTTGCGTCGGGCACGTATTTCACACAGACAACAATGTTCATGGTGGTGTGGCCGGAACGGCCCCTCCTGTGCTTTCGATAGCCATTAGTGGCAGCGTGGGGCAGGTTACCGTCGAGTCACGTACGGCGGAACTCGCGCCCACCGTGGACTACCTCACAGCGTGGTTCGGGTCACGCGGGCTGGATCACGCGTTCCAGCACCCGGCCCACGATCAGGTAGGTCACGGCGCCCAAACCGTAGGTGAGCAGCGCTTCCTTGATGGTGGAGTTCTCGCCCTGGAACTCGCGGATCGGGTTCTCGCGATCGAAGATGCCGAGATCGATGCCCTGGGCGAAGCTGAGGACGAAGTTCACCAGGCTGTTCTTCTCGTTGGCCTCGAGGGCGATCAGCAAGGCGGCGCTGGCCATGATCAGGCCGAACACCAGGAAGATTCCCCACACGACACGCGCCGAGATCACGCGAACCTTGTCGGTCTGCGTGGTCGCCGGCGCCACGTGACCCTTAGCGTCCACTGAACTTCGCCCTCCCAGGCCCGTCCTTCATGAACGAGTCCATACCGATCGTACGGTCATCGGTCGCGAAGAGTCCGGCGAACTGCTGACGTTCGATTTCGAGCCCGGAGTCGAGGTCGACCTCGGATCCGTGGTCGATCGCCTCCTTCGCGGCGCGCAGCGCGTACGCCGCGGCGCCCGCGAACTGACCCGCCCAGGCCAGCGCCTCGGCGTAGACGTCGGTCGCCGGGACCACCCGGTCGACCAGCCCGATGGCCAGCGCCTCGTCGGCTTTGACGAAGCGGCCGGTGAAGATCAGGTCCTTCGCGGTGCTCGGACCGACCAGGCGGGTCAGCCGCTGGGTGCCGCCCGCGCCGGGGATGATGCCGAGCAGAATCTCGGGCTGGCCGAAGGTCGCATCGTCCGCCGCGATCCGGAAGTCGGCGCACAACGCGAGCTCACAGCCGCCGCCGAGCGCGTAGCCGGTCACCGCCGCCACGACGGGCTTCGGGATCTTGGCGACCGAGGTGAACGCCGACTGCAGTCCGCCGGAGCGGCGCACCATGTCCTGGTAGGACATGTCGGCCATCTCCTTGATGTCGGCGCCGGCCGCGAACACCCGCTCGCCGCCGTAGACGACCACAGCGCGCACGTCCTCGCGCTCGGCAGCTTCGCTGGCCACGGCGCGGATCTCCTCCTGGACCTGCACGTTGAGGGCGTTCATCTTCGGCCGGTCGAGCCGGATCGTCCCGACCCCGCTGTCGACCTCGAGCCGCACGAACTCACTCATTCCCTCTCCTACCTCCGCCGGCCTTCGCCGGGCTGCCCTGTCGTTGATCGCGCATTCGACCCCGCATTGTGCCGACACCCTGGTCGCCCGAGAAACACCATCCGGAACAATGCCATCTGTGACCCCCGGTCTGTGGCGCAAACTCGGTGACAGTTCGTCGGTCTGGCCCGGGCGGCATCACCCGCTGGGCGCCACCTGGTCGCCCGAGGCGACCAACTTCGCGGTGCATGCGCCGGCGGCCACGGCCGTGTGGGTCTGCCTGTTCGACGACGGCGGCGCCGAGACCAGGCACCAGCTCACCGAGCAGTCGCTCGGTATCTGGCACGGCGCGCTACCAGGCATCGCGCCGGGCACGCGCTACGGCTTCCGCGCGGACGGGCCCTGGCAGCCCGAGCACGGGCTCCGCTTCAACGTCGACAAGCTCCTGCTCGACCCGTTTGCCCGCGCCGTCAGCGGCGACGTGACCTACGATCCGGCGATCTTCGGCTATGACTTCGAGGCTCCGGAACAGCGCAGCAGCACCGACTCCGCGCAGTTCGTACCACGGGGCATCGTCGTGGGTCCCGACGACTTCGACTGGCAGGGCGACCACCCGCCGCGGCATCGCTGGCGCGACACGGTCGTCTACGAGGCCCACGTGAAGGGGATGACCGCACTCCACGACCGAGTGCCCGAGGAACTGCGCGGCACGTACGCCGGGCTGGCCACGCCTGCGGTCGTCGACTACCTCCGCGATCTCGGCGTCACAGCGGTCGAGCTGCTGCCGGTCCACCAGTTCGTCTCCGAGCCCACGGTGGTCGAGAACGGTCTCGTGAACTACTGGGGCTACAACTCGATCGGCTTCTTCGCCCCGCACAACGCGTACTCCGCCTCCGGCGACCGCGGGCAGCAGGTGACTGAGTTCAAGACGATGGTGCGCAACCTGCACGCCGCCGGCATCGAGGTCATCCTCGACGTCGTCTACAACCACACCGCGGAGGCCGCCGCGACCGGACCGACCCTGAGCTTCCGCGGCTTGGACGACACCTTCTACTACCGCGTCGGGGACGGCGAGCCGGGTGCGCCACCCGACGACACCTACTGGGACGTCACCGGCTGCGGCAACACCGTCGACGCCTCGCATCCCTTCGCGCTGCGGCTGATCCTCGACTCGCTGCGCTACTGGGTGACCGAGATGCACGTCGACGGGTTCCGGTTCGACCTGATGTCCGCGCTCACCCGGGTCGATCACGACATCGACATGACCTGCCACTTCCTGACCGCGATCGGTCAGGACCCGGTGCTGCGGCATGTGAAGCTGATCGCCGAGCCGTGGGACGCGTCGATGGACGGCTACCGCGTCGGCGAGTGCCCGCCGCCCTGGGTGGAGTGGAACGATCAGTACCGCGATGAGATCCGGGACTTCTGGCGGGGCAGCAGCTCGGGCATCCGCACGGTGGCGACCCGACTAGCCGGCTCCTCCGACCTGTATGCCGACGACGGGCGGTCGCCGTACGCCTCGGTCAACTTCGTCACCGCGCACGATGGCTTCACGGTGCGCGACCTGGTGAGCTACGAGGCCAAGCACAACGAGGCCAATGGCGAGGACAACCGCGACGGCACCGACAACAACCGTTCGTCCAACCACGGCGTCGAGGGCGAGACCGATGATGCGGAGATCCTTGCCCGGCGCCGCCGGATCGCGGCCAACCTGATGGCCACCCTCTGCCTCTCCAACGGCGTTCCGATGATCGTGGCCGGCGACGAGCGCGGCCGGACCCAGCAGGGCAACAACAACGCCTACTGCCAGGACAACGAGATCTCCTGGATCGACTGGCGCCCCGATGATGCCTGGCTGGATGTGTACGAGGTGACGAAGACGGCGCTCGCGCTGCGTCGCGACCACCCGGCGCTGCGGCAGCGACACTGGTTCGAGGGGCGGCCCACGATTCACGGCGGTCCGAAGGACCTCGCCTGGCTGCACCCGGATGGTCGGGAGATGGACGACGACGACTGGCACGACGCCGGGCTGACCACGCTCGGCATGTTCGTCACCGGCGCTCCCCTGCGCTCCCCCGGCCCACGCGGCGAGCAGCAGGTCGACACGTCGTTCGTGCTCTGGCTGGTCTCCGGCAACGAGCCGGTGACCGTGCGGCTCCCGGAGAACGACTGGGTGCACAGCGGCGAGGTGGTCCTCTCCACCGATCCGGCACACCCGCTGGGCAGCCCGGTCAAGGCCGGCGAGGAGCTGGTCCTCGGCGGCTGGACCGTCGTCGTCCTCCGGGAGACCTGAGGCCTTCCCTAGCGCACGCAGTCGCGGTCGATGAGGTACCGCACGTTGGTCTCGTAGGTCTGCTCGGAGCCCGACGCCGAGCGATAGCTGACCTCGAGCGGCCCCGCACTGGCACCGGGCTCCCCGCGCAGGTGCAGCAGGAAGTTCACCCGCTCCCCCGGCTCGACCAGATGGCCCTCGACCGGGTCCCGCGAACGCCACAGCCGCCGGTCCAGCGGGTCCATGCCCCGCGGAGGAAAGCCGTTCCACACCCCGAACGTGGCGACCAGCTCGCCCGGCCGGATCACGTCGGTACCGATGAGCTCGATGCCGTCACCTGCACTCAACGAAGCCTCATCCAGCGTCACCGCTTCCGCACCTTCGTTGACGGCTGTGGCGACCGCAACCGTCCATTGGGAGGCGTGCCGCGTCGAGACGCAGATCTCGTGGAAGTTCGTCGGACCGGTCAGCGACTCCGGCTCGGGAGTCGGCTCGGATGTCGAGCAGCCGGCCGTCCCGGCCAGGGCCGTGACCGCGATCGCGGCCCCGATCGTGGCCCTGATTGCGGCCCTCATCGCGGCCAGGGCCGAGCAGCCAGGATCCGAGGAGAGCCGCTCAGCGGCCCGTACGCCCCGCACAGTCGCCCGCGGCGCCCGAACTGGACAAGGTTCTGGGCCGCGTTGGTGAACCCCGTCCGCGACGAGAGGGAGACGTTGAGACCGAGGGCGCCGCCGAGATCGCCCCCCACCGAGACCCCGTCGCTCCAGGTGATCGCGGCCGAACCCTCACTCTCGTCCCGGCTGCGGGCGGCGTACTTCGAGCAGTACTTGCCCTTCACCTTCGGCTGCGGGATACGCGAGATCACCTGGGTGCCGCGCTCCCACTTGTAGGGCCTGATCGAGTACTTGAACGCGCCGCAGGCAACCCCGTCGCAGTAGTAGTGGGCGTACTTCGCGTAGCTGAAGTAGGACCGGTAGTACTTCCCGACCTTGCCGCGTGCCTGGGGGAACGTCACGGTCGCGGTGGTCGAGCGGGAGTAGGTCTGACCCTTCTTGTAGGAGCCGACCTTGCCGGTCATCGAGGTGGCGGAGCCCAGCGACGATGATGCGCCCTCGCTGTAGCGCCAGGTCTGCTCGACTCCCTTGAGCGTGCTGAACCACTGGCCGACCAACACCGGACGCTTCCGGTAGGTCTTCACCCGCTTCAGCACGACGTACTTCAGCGCCGCGTCAGTCTGCTTCGGCAGCGGCCCGCGGTCGGGCACTACCCCCACCTCGACGGAGGGCCTCCCCGCGGCCGCCTGCGGGCCGAACGACTGGTGGACGGCGCCGGCCACCTCGCCGGTCCAGGCCGTTCCCGAGGTGGGCAGCCGGAGCATGGGTCGCCGGGCGTTCACCGCCTGCAGCCGAAGGGTCTCGTGGCGGAGCACCAGTCGACGCGGCAGGTTGACCAGCTCGAGGCCGTCGGGGCGTTGCAGAGTCACCTGGAGGTTCACGACACCGTAGGGATCTGCGGCCCGGGCCAGCCCACGGGTCGCGGCCAACGAGACGTGATAGCAACCGTCCGCGTCCGTGCGGGTCGAGCCCAGCAACGGTTGCCGCGTACGTTGTGCCGTCGTGATCCGCTCGGCGTGCACCATCACCGGCGCAGCGGCCACCGGCTCGCCGTCGGAGTCCGTAGCCGCGCCGGACACCCCGGCCGCCTGGTTGCACTGAGCGAGCAACTCGCGCAGCGCGGGTGGATCCTCCGCCGACGACGTCGGCGCTGACGTGAGGAGGCCGACGACTCCGAGCGTGAGAACGGTCAGCAATGAAATGAGTGTGCGCAAGTGAACCCCCGAGTCCCCGCCCTCCCGATGAGGGCGCTTGGAGGGAGGATGCGCTCCCACTGCCCCCGCCCAAACCAGCACTTTCCGGCGCTGTGGAGGGGAGCGCGCAAACAGCGCGGCTACGGCAGCGCAACCACGCCGAGCTCGGCCGGCGAGGTCAGCAACGGGTTCCGCGGCACGACGCGAACGGTGTAGCCGAAGGGCCCGCTCACCTCCAGGGTCACCTCGCCGTCGAAACGGTGCCGGTTGCCGTCGTAGCTCTCCACCGGCTGCAGCGACGCGATGGTGGCATTGGTGAGCACGTCCTCGGCGTCGGTACGTCCGTGGGCGAGCTGGACGTCGACGTCGTCGGGCGTCAGCTCGCCGAGAGACACGAACGCGCGGACCGTCAGCACCGCGCCGACCTCGGCCGCGTCGCCGACGCCGCCGCTCTCGACGTGTTCGACCCGCACCCCCGGCCAGGCCCCGCGCACCCGCGCCTTCCACGCCGCGAGCTGCCGGGCGCCGTCGAAGTCGGAGTTCAGCGCGCGGGCGTTCTCGGCCGCCGGCGTGTAGAGCAGCCGCGTGTAGTCGCGCACCATCCGGGTCGCAAGCACCTTCGGCCCCAGCGACTTGAGGGTGTGCCGCAGCATCTCCACCCACCGCACGGGTACGCCGTCGTGGTCGGTGTCGTAGAACCGCGGCGCGACGTCGTTCTCGATCAGGTCGTAGAGCGCGGTCGCCTCGAGGTCGTCTCGCTTGTCGGTGTCCTCGACGCCGTCAGCGGACGGAATCGCCCAGCCGTTCTCGCCGTCGTACCACTCGTCCCACCAGCCGTCGAGGATCGAGAGGTTGAGTCCACCGTTGAGCGCCGCCTTCATCCCGGAGGTGCCGCACGCCTCGTAGGGGCGCAGCGGGTTGTTGAGCCAAACGTCGCAGCCGGGGTAGAGGGGCTGGGCCATCGCGATGTCGTAGTTGGGCAGGAACACGATCCGGTGCCGGACCTCGGGGTCGTCGGCGAAGCGCACCATCTCCTGGATCAGCTTCTTGCCGCCGTCGTCGGCCGGATGGGACTTGCCGGCGATCACCAGCTGCACCGGTCGCTCGGGATGAAGCAGCAGCGCCTTGAGCCGATCGGGCTCACGCAGCATCAGCGTCAGCCGCTTGTACGACGGCACCCGGCGCGCGAACCCGATGGTCAGCACGTCCGGGTCGAGGGCGGTGTCGATCCAGCCGAGCTCGGCTTCGGCGGCACCGCGCTTGCGCCACGACCGCCCGAGCCGCAGCCGGGCGTCCTGGACCAGCCGCTCCCGAAGCTGCCGCTTGACCGCCCACATCTCGTTGGCGGAGATCTTGTCGACGGCCGCCCAGAACGCCTCGGTGTCGTCGGAGTCGGAGTCGGCGCCGTGCGAGACGGCCAGCTCGATGACCTCGCGGGCGACCCAGGTGGGCGCGTGCACGCCGTTGGTGATCGACCCGATCGGCACGTCCGCCTCGTCGAACGCGGGCCAGAGCCCGTTGAACATCCCGCGGCTGACGTGGCCGTGCAGCAGCGAGACCCCGTTGGCGCGCTGCGCGAGCCGGAACCCCATCACGGCCATGTTGAAGACCGCCGGGTCACCGCCCTCGTAGTCCTCGGTGCCGAGCGCCAGGATCCGGTCGACCGGCACTCCGGGGGTGGCCCCGGCGTCGCTGAAGTACTGCTCCACGAGGGTCCGCGGGAACCGGTCGATGCCGGCCGGCACGGGCGTGTGCGTGGTGAACACCGTGGACGCGCGGCCCATCTCCACAGCGGTGTCGAAGTCCAGGGTGCGGCCGGCGTCGTCGATGGGGTCGACGGTGAGCTCGCGGATCCGCTCGATGCCGAGGAAACCGGCGTGTCCCTCGTTGGTGTGGAAGACCTCGGGGGCCGGGTCGCCGGTGATCCGGGACCAGACTCGCAGCGCGCGCACGCCGCCGACGCCGAGCAGCAGCTCCTGGCGCAGTCGGTGCTCGCTGTTGCCGCCGTACAACCGATCGGTGATCTCGACGTAGTGGTCGGGGTTGCCCTCGACGTCGGTGTCGAGCATCAGCATCGGCACCCGCCCCACGCGAGCCACCCAGATCCTGGCGATCAGGTCGGGTCCGTCGGGCAGCGCGATCGAGATCGTGGCGCGCGAGCCGTCGGCCTCCCGGAGCAGTGAGATCGGCAGCCCGTCCGGGTCGAGCACCGGGTAGGTCTCCTGCTGCCAGCCCTCGCGGGAGAGCGACTGCTTGAAGTAGCCGTGCCGGTAGAGCAGGCCGACGCCGATGATGGGTACGCCGAGGTCGCTGGCCGCCTTGAGGTGGTCACCGGCCAAGATGCCAAGGCCGCCGGAGTACTGCGGCAGCACGGCGGTGATGCCGAACTCGGGTGAGAAGTAGGCGATCGAGCGCGGGCCTTCGCCGCCGCGGCGCTGGTACCAGCGGTCCTCGGAGAGGTACCGATCGAGATCCTCGGCCGCCACCCGGAGTCGGTCCAGGAAACCGGGGTCGCCCGCGAGCTCCTCGAGCCGGGCTTTGCCCACCGCGCCCAGGAGCCGCACCGGGTCGCGACCGGTCGACTCCCACAGCTCGGGGTCGACCTCGGCGAACACGTCCTGGGCGGGCGGGTGCCACGACCAGCGCAAGTTGCCGGCGAGCTCGCCGAGCGCGGACAGCGGGTCGGGCAGGACAGGACGGACCGTGAAGCGTCGAATCGCACGCATGAACCGGACCGTACCCAATCTGACTTGAACGATCCAATAACCCGCGGATCGCTCGCCCGTTGTACCTCTCGCAGACCTCCCCCGGGAATCTGCTTGGTGGGAGTCGAACGGGACGAGTCATGGGGGCTCGTCCCGTTCGGCGCACTGGGGGCCCACTCCGACCTCAGGAGCCCCGATGCCGCAGATGAGCCGCCGTGCGTTGGTCGCTACCGGTGTGGGTGGAGGCGCCCTCGCGATCGCGGCCGGCTGGGACGAAGCGGTCGCGGCCCGCGCTCCGTTCGTGCACGGCGTCGCGTCCGGCGACCCGCTCGACCGCCAGGTGATCCTCTGGACCCGGGTCACCCCGTCGGTTCGGGCCGCCCCGGGTTCCGGTGTCGGCCCGCCGGTCGCCGTGGACTGGGAGGTCGCGGCGGACCGTCGCTTCCGTCGAGTGGTGGCACGCGGCCGGGTGACCGCGAAGGCGAAGCGCGACCACACGGTGCACGTCGACGTCGCCGGCCTGAGGCCGGGTACGACGTACTGGTACCGGTTCCACGCCCTCGGCGCGACCTCCAGGATCGGCCGGACCCGCACCGCTCCCGCGCGCGGCTCGTCGCCCGCTGTCAGGTTCGGCGTGGTGTCGTGCGCGAACTACGACTGGGGCTACTTCGCGCCGTACCGGTTCCTCGCCAAGCGTGACGACATCGACGCCGTCCTGCACCTCGGCGACTACATCTACGAGTACGCGCCGGGCGGGGTGATCGGCGACTACCCGACGAACCCCCGCAACGCCTCCCCCAGCCACGAGTGCGTGAGCCTCAAGGACTATCGAGTGCGGCACGGCAGCTACAAGCTCGAGGACGACCTGCAGGACCTGCACGCCGCGCACCCGATGATCGCGGTGTGGGACGACCACGAGATCGCTAACGACACCTGGCGCGGCGGCGCGGAGAACCACGACCCGGCCGCCGAAGGAAAGTGGGCCACCCGGGCCACCTCGGGCCGCCGGGCCTGGTTGGAGTGGCTGCCGGTCCGGCACACCGACCCCGACGACTGGTTCCGGATCAACCGCCGCCTCCAGTTCGGCCGCACCGTCGATCTGTGGATGCTCGACGAGCGCCGGTTCCGTACGGAGCCACCGCGCAGCCTGATCTTCGGGTACGGCTCGGTCGACCCGTCCGACGGCGATCCGGATGCCACGATGCTCGGCGACAAGCAGGAGCACTGGCTGGTGCGCGGGCTCCGCCGCAGCAACTCGCGCTGGAAGGTACTCGGCAACCAGGTGCCGTTCTTCCCACAGATCTTGTTGGGCGCAGTACCCGGGCAGATCACCTCCGCGCTCGGGCCCGAGCTCGCGACGCTGCTCGATGACCCCGCCCTGCAGTTCTACGTGGAGGACTGGAACGGCTACCTCGACCAACGGCAGCGGATCGTCGACGGCATGGCCGGTATCGACGGCGTCGTCGTGCTCACCGGGGACGTCCACCAGAGCTTCGCCTCCGAGATCCCCCGCAAGCCCAACAACTACCTGCTCGACCGGAAGTCCGTGGCGGTCGAGTTCGTGACGCCGGGCGTCGCGTCGCCGTCGGTGCAGGCGATCTTCAATCAGGTCGCTCCCGGCACCGGCAAGCTCCTCGACACGATCCTCTCCGCCAACCTCGCCCTCGCCAACCCGTGGGTGAAGTACTCCGAGGGGATGCGCACCGGTTGCATGATCGTGGACTTCAACCGCCACCGGGCCCAGGCCGACTGGTACCTCGCCCGCAACCTCTTGGACCGTCGTACCAAGGTCGAGCACGCCGCCTCCTGGCAGAGCATCGCCGGCAGCAAGCGCGTCACGAAGGCGCCGCACCGCCTCAGTTGAGGCGCCGTTCGGGAGGCGTTTGCTTCCGGCCGAGGAGTTCGCGAGGGTTGAGGCATGGTCGGCCGCATCCCCATCCTCGATGTCCTCCCCCTGGTGGACCTGGGCAGACAACCGGCCAAGGCCACCGTGGGCGAGCCGTTTCCGGTTTCGGCCACCGTCTTCCGCGAGGGGCATGACCAGCTCGGCGCCGAGGTGGTGCTGACCGCACCCGATGGCACCAGACGGCCCCCGATCCGGATGCGAAAGCTCGACGAGCCCGTCGATCGGTACCAAGCCTGGGTGCTGCCCGACCTGCCCGGCGCCTGGTCCTACGAGGTGCAGGCCTGGTCGGATCCGGTGGCCACCTGGCAGCACGATGCCGGCATCAAGATCCCGGCCGGGGTCGACGTCGAGCTGATGTTCACCGAGGGCGCGCTGCTGCTCGAGCGGCTCCTCGCCAGCATCGAGTCCCCGCCGTCGAGAAGCGTCGTCACCGGCGCAATCGCCGCGGCTCGTGACACCGCGCGGCCGGTGGAGGCGCGGCTCGCCCAGCTCCAGTCCCGCGACCTTGGCTCAGTGCTCGACGCCCACCCGATCCGTGAGCTGCTCACGGTCGAGGGCCCGCACCCGGCGTACGCCGACCGCGAGCGCGCGCTCTACGGCAGCTGGTACGAATTCTTCCCACGGTCCGAAGGCGCGACCCGCGACGCCCGGACCGGCAAGGTCACCAGCGGCACCTTCAAGACGGCGGCCAAGCGGCTCGAAGGCGTGGCCGCGATGGGCTTCGATGTCATCTACCTACCGCCGATCCACCCGATCGGCGAGGTCAACCGCAAGGGGCCCAACAACACCCTCAACCCCGGCCCGGAGGATCCCGGCTCACCCTGGGCGATCGGCTCCCGCCAGGGCGGCCACGACGCGATCCATCCCGACCTGGGCACCCTCGAGGACTTCGACCACTTCGTCGCCCGCGCCCAGGAGCTGGGCCTTGAGGTCGCCATCGACTTCGCATTGCAGGCCGCCCCCGACCACCCCTGGGTGAGCAGCCACCCGGAGTGGTTCACGACCCGGGCCGACGGCTCGATCGCGTATGCCGAGAACCCGCCGAAGAAGTACCAGGACATCTATCCGATCAACTTCGACAACGACTCCACCGGGATCGCCCGCGAGGTGCACCGGGTCCTCAAGCACTGGATCTCCCACGGCGTCCGGATCTTCCGGGTCGACAACCCGCACACCAAGCCGGTCCCGTTCTGGGAGTGGCTGCTCAAGGAGATCCGCCGCACCGATCCCGACGTGCTGTTCCTGTCGGAGGCGTTCACCAAGCCGCCGATGATGCACACCCTCGGCGCGGTCGGGTTCCACCAGTCCTACACGTACTTCACCTGGCGCACCGCCCGCTGGGAGATCGAGGACTACCTGCGCGAGCTGGCCTACCAGTCCGACCACCTGATCCGGCCGAACTTCTTCGTCAACACCCCCGACATCCTGCACGCGTTCCTTCAGTACGGCGGCCCGCCGGCGTTCAAGATCCGCGCCGCGCTGGCCGCGACCAGCTCACCGAGCTGGGGCGTCTACGCCGGGTTCGAGCTGTGCGAGCACGTCGCGGTGCGCCCGGGGAGCGAGGAGTACCTCGACTCGGAGAAGTACCAGATCCGGATCCGCGACTGGGACGGCGCGGTCGCCGAGGGGCGCAGCCTGGCGCCGTACCTCACCCGGCTCAACGAGATCCGCCGCGAGCACCCGGCCCTACAGCGGCTGCGCAACGTCGTGATCCACAGCAGCGACGACGAGAACATCCTGGTGTTCAGCAAGTCCGCTCGCATTGACCCCGATGACCCCGATGGCCCGGATGACACCGTGATCGTGGTGATCAACCTCGACCCGCACGCCGCTCGCGAGACCGTGGTGCACCTCGATCTGGCCGCGCTCGGCCTGGACGGGTCGGACTCCTTCACCGTCCACGACGAGATCACCGACGATGAGTGGGAGTGGAGCCAGCACAACTACGTGCGGCTGGACCCGTCGGTCGAGCCGGCCCACATCCTCAGCGTCTCAGCGCGAGAGGCGAACCGGGCATGACCCCCCTCAACGCTGAGCCCGACTGGTTCAAGACCGCGGTCTTCTACGAAGTCCTGGTCCGCAGCTTCCGCGACTCCGACGCCGACGGCACCGGCGACTTCAACGGGCTGACCGAGAAGCTCGACTATCTCGAGTGGCTCGGTGTCGACTGCCTGTGGATCCCGCCGTTCTTCAGCTCGCCGCTCCGCGACGGTGGCTACGACGTCGCTGACTTCCGCGACATCCTCCCCGAATGCGGCAATGTCGAGGACTTCCAGCGCTTCGTGGCTGAGGCCCACCAACGCGGCATGCGGGTGATCATCGACTTCGTCATGAACCACACGAGTGACCAACACCCGTGGTTCCAGGCCAGCCGCGAGGATCCCGACGGCCCCTACGGCGACTTCTACGTCTGGTCCGACACCGACGAGCTCTACCAAGAGGCCCGGATCATCTTCGTCGACACCGAGCCGTCCAACTGGACCTGGGACCCGGTCCGCCAGCAGTACTACTGGCACCGGTTCTTCTCCCACCAGCCGGACCTCAACTTCGACAACCCCAAGGTCCACCAGGCGATGCTCGATGCGATGGGCTTCTGGTTCGACATGGGCCTCGACGGGTTCCGGCTGGACGCGGTGCCCTACCTCTACGAGCGGCCCGGCACCAACGGCGAGAACCTCCCCGAAACCCACGAGTTCCTCAAGATGGTCCGCAAGTTCGTCGACGATGAGTACCCAGGCCGGATCCTGCTGGCCGAGGCCAACCAGTGGCCCGCCGACGTCGTCGACTACTTCGGCGGTGTCGAATCCGCGGATGGCGGCTGGGTGGGCACCGAGTGCCACATGTGCTTCCACTTCCCGGTGATGCCACGCATCTTCATGGCGGTGCGCCGCGAGTCGCGCTTCCCGATCTCGGAGATCCTCGACCAGACGCCCGCGATCCCCGACAACTGCCAGTGGGGCATCTTCCTGCGCAACCACGACGAGCTGACCCTGGAGATGGTCACCGACGAGGACCGCGACTACATGTGGGACGAGTACGCCAAGGACCCCCGGATGAAGGCCAACATCGGGATCCGCCGCCGGCTCGCCCCGCTGCTCGACAACGATGTCAACCAGATGGAGCTGTTCACCGCGCTGCTGCTCTCGCTGCCGGGCTCGCCGGTGCTCTACTACGGCGACGAGATCGGCATGGGCGACAACATCTGGCTCGGTGACCGCGACGGCGTCCGCACCCCGATGCAGTGGACGCCCGACCGCAACGCCGGGTTCTCCTCGGCCACTCCCGGCAAGCTGCACCTGCCCGCGATTCAGGATCCGGTCTACGGGTACCAGAGCGTCAATGTCGAAGCCCAGTTGGAGAACCCCTCCTCGCTGCTGCACTGGACGCGCCGGATGATCCACGCGCGTCGGCGGCACCCTGCGTTCGGGCTCGGCGGCTTCACCGACTTGGGCGGGTCCAACCCGACGGTGCTGTCCTACGCCCGCGAGTTCGAGGACGACGTCATCGTGTGCGTCAACAACCTGTCCCGGTTCCCACAGCCGGTCGAGCTCGACCTGCGCCGGTTCGAGGGGATGGTGCCGGTCGAGCTGCTCGGCGGGGTGCCGTTCCCCGCTGTCGGCGAGCTGCCCTACCTGCTCACGCTGGGCGGCTACGGCTTCTACTGGTTCCGGCTGACCGATCCCGACGCCGACCAAGGGGAGCTGGTCCTATGAGCGAAGCGAGTGAGCGCGCGCAGTGAACACCGACTCCCTGAAGATCTACGTCTCCGCGGCCCGGTGGTTCGGCGGCAAGGGCCGCGACTTCGAGATCGGTGAGGTACGTCGCCTGGCCGAGGTCCCTGGCGCCCCCGGGCCCGACGACCCGGGCCCGACGACCTACATCCACCTCGTCGAGATCAGCTATGCCGACGGCGACACCGACCTCTACCAAGTGCCGCTGGTCTTCTACGCGGACCCCGAGACGCGGCTCGACCATGCCTTCGTCGGCTGGTGGGAGGACGCCGGGCTGGGCTGGGTGCACGCCTACGACGCGCTGCACGACCGCGAGGCGATGGCCGGGTGGCTGCACGCCTTCGACACCAAGCCGGAGGGCGATCTCCGGTTCGAGCGGATCCCCGGCCACGACCTCGACCTGACGGCACACTCGACGCTGTTCAGCGGCGAGCAGTCCAACTCCTCGGTCTTCTTCGGCGAGGACGCGATGCTCAAGGTGTTCCGCAAGATCACCCCCGGCAACAACCCGGATATCGCGATCCACGAGGTGCTCACCGAGGCCGGCTCCGATCATGTCGCCAAGCTCTACGGCTGGGTGGAGGCCGACACCGACGACGGGTTGCTGCACCTGGCGATGTTGCAGCAGTTCCTGCGCACCGCCACCGACGGCTGGGAGCTGGCCCTGACCAGCGTCCGCAACCTGTTCGCCGAGGCCGACCTGCACGCCGACGAGGTGGGGGGCGACTTCGCCGGCGAGGCGGCGCGGCTCGGCACTGCGCTCAACGAAGTGCACGTGACCCTCGCCGAGAGCTTCGACACCGGAACCACCTCGGCGGCTGCCGTGGCCGAGACGATGAAGGCCCGACTCGGCGAGGCGCTGCCGATCGTGCCCGAGCTGGCGTCGTTCGCCGCGCCGCTGCGGGGGGCCTACGACGCGCTGGCCGCGCTCGGTGAGATCGAGGTGCAGCGGATCCACGCCGACCTGCACCTCGGCCAGACACTGCGCACCGTGCTCGGCTGGAAGGTCGTCGACTTCGAGGGCGAACCCGCCAAAGCGCTCTCCGACCGGGTCCTGCCCGACTCCCCCTGGCGCGACGTCGCCGGGATGATGCGCTCGTTCGACTACGCCGCGCACGCGGTGCAGCGCACCCTGGCCGGCCACGACGACACCTCCGCGTCCCAGCGAGCGCGACGCGCCGACGAATGGGCGGCCCGCAACAAGCGGCACTTCCTGACGGCATATGCCGGCGGTGAGCTGACCGCACGGCAGGGCACCCTGCTCGCGGCGTACGTTGCCGACAAGGCCGTCTACGAGTGTGTCTACGAGACCCGCAACCGCCCGGCCTGGGTCTCCATCCCGCTCGAGGCCGTCGCCAGGATCGGAGTGACGTGACCCTCAAGGTCCCCGCCGAGGAGCTCGAGCTGATCGTGCGCGGAGAGCACGGCGAACCCCACGCCGTACTCGGTCCGCACGTGAGCGACGGCGGGGTCACCATCCGGGTGCTGAAACCACTCGCCCGCAAAGTCGAGGTGCTGCACGCCGGAGGCCCGACCGAGCTGGTCCACGAGCACGAAGGGATCTGGGTCGGCTCGCTGCCCACGTCCGAGGTTCCCGACTACCGGCTCGCGGTGACCTACGACGGCCCCACGATCAAGGTCGACGACCCCTATCGGTTCCTGCCCACGCTCGGCGACATCGACCTGCACCTGATCAACGAGGGCCGACACGAGCAGCTCTGGGAGGTGCTGGGCGCTCGGGTGCACCACTACGAAACGCCGCTCGGCGACGTCGTGAGCGGTACGTCGTTCGCGGTCTGGGCGCCCAAGGCTCGTGGGATCCGGCTGAAGGGTGACTTCAACAGCTGGGACGGTCGCGAGCACCCGATGCGCCAGCTCGGAAAGTCCGGTGTGTGGGAGTTGTTCGTGCCCGGCATCGGCGCGGGCACGACCTTCAAGTACTGGATCCTGGGCGCCGACGGCCAGTGGCAGGAGAAGGCGGACCCGCTCGCTTTCCACGCCGAGGTGCCGCCCGCGACGTCGTCGCGAGTCTTCGAGTCATCGCATGTCTGGGCCGACGACGACTGGATGGCCGCCCGCGCCCAGAAGAGCCCGATCGACGAGCCGATGTCGGTCTACGAGATGCACCTCGGCTCGTGGAAGCGGCATCCCGGCGGCGGGTTCTGGTCCTACGACGAGCTCGCCGACGACCTGGTCCCTTACCTCGCCGACCTCGGATTCACCCACGTCGAGCTGATGCCGGTGATGCAGCACCCGTTCGGGGGGTCGTGGGGCTACCACGTGACGTCGTACTTCGCCCCGGACTCGCGGTTCGGGGACCCCGATGGGTTCCGGCGGCTGGTCGACCGGCTGCACCAGGCCGGGATCGGCGTGATCCTCGACTGGGTGCCCGGCCACTTCGCCACCGACCCTTGGGCGCTGGCGACGTTCGACGGCGGCCCGCTCTACGAGGACCCCAATCCAGAGCGCGGCTGGCACGAGGAGTGGGGCTCGCACATTTTCGACTTCGGGCGGCACGAGGTGCGCAACTTCCTCTACGCCAACGCGGTCTACTGGCTCGAGGAGTTCCACGCCGATGGGCTCCGCGTCGATGGCGTCGCGTCGATGCTCTACCTCGACTACGCGCGCGACGAGGGCAAGTGGACGCCCAACAAGTACGGCGGCCGCGAGAACCTCGAGGCCGTGCAGTTCCTCCAGGAGATGAACGCCACCGTCTACAAGCGGGTCCCCGGCATCGCCATGATCGCGGAGGAGTCGACGTCCTGGCCCCAGGTCACCGGGCCGACCTCGGACGGCGGGCTCGGGTTCGGCTTCAAGTGGAACATGGGCTGGATGCACGACACGCTCGACTACCTCAAGCACGAGCCGGTGCATCGGTCCTACCACCACGGCGAGATGACCTTCTCGCTCGTCTACGCCTTCTCCGAGAACTACCTGCTGCCGCTGTCCCACGACGAGGTCGTCCACGGCAAGGGCTCGCTGATCCGCAAGATGCCCGGCGACCGCTGGCAGCAGCTGGCGACCCTGCGCGCCTACTTGGCGTTCATGTGGGCCCACCCCGGCAAACAGCTGACCTTCATGGGGATCGAGTTCGGTCAGGAGTCCGAGTGGGCCGAGTCGCGGGAGCTCGACTGGTGGCTGCTCGAGCATCCCGAGCACCGCGGGGTGCAGTCCGTCGTCCGCGACCTGAACGCGGCCTACCGCTCCTCCCCCGCGTTCTGGGGCCGCGACGGCTCACCCGAGGGTTTCCAGTGGATCGACGCCAACGACGCTCACCGCAACGTCTTCTCGTTCGTGCGTCGCGCCCCGGACACGCCCGACGTTGTCTGCGTGTCCAACTTCGCCTCCATCCCGCACGACAACTACCGCCTCGGCCTCCCCAGCGAGGGTGAGTGGCGCGAGATCCTCAACACCGACGCCGCGGTGTACGGCGGCGCCGGCATCGGCAACCTCGGCGCGATCACGGC
This sequence comes from uncultured Actinomycetota bacterium, assembly GCA_963827185.1. Lineage (GTDB taxonomy): Bacteria > Actinomycetota > Actinomycetes > Propionibacteriales > Nocardioidaceae > Nocardioides. Next base: position 758,553 of record CAWGZQ010000005.1, on the reverse strand, counting down.
CGTGGCGGACCCGGCGGCTCGTGACTCCCCCGGCGCCAGTCCGGCGTACGCCGAGATCATCGTGCCGCCGCTCGCAACCGTCTGGTTCCGCCGCGACGGTGGTTGAGGGACCAGCAGTCGACGGGCGGTGCGGTAGGACCGATTCGCGCTGGCGTGACCAGTCCTAGGTCACCGCCCAGCCGGAGATCCCGTAGACGCCCGCGTCGCCGCGCCTCATGATGAGGTCGCATGGGCCTGTTCAACAAGCTTCTCGGCGGCGCCGAGAAGGCCTACGACGCCAAGACCACGCTCGAAACCGAGGTCTTCAAGGATCGGCGATTCGACCGAGCGGAGAGGCTGGCCGCGACGGGCGACCCGAACACCGCCGTCATCACCGGCATCAAGCGCCGGTACAACGACAGCCTGACCGACACCGACCTCCGGCTGGAGTGGTACGCCCCGGAGCCACGGGTGGGCGGCGTCCGCTACGGCGCCGACGTCCCACTGGTGTTCCGGCTGGGGTCGACGGTCGCGGTCAAGACCGACGGCGACTCGGTGGTCGTTGATTCCGCCGCGATGACCGGGGTACCCGGCGCCCCGAGCGACGCCGGGCGAGGGAGCCGTCAGGCCCCCGATCAAGGGGTGGACGACAAGGCGCTGGACACGCGGGTGCTCAGTCGACTCGGCAAGTGGACGCCGCAGGACGCGACCGTCGAGTCGTTCGACCGGGTCATCGTCCTGGGCATGCCCACGGAGAACTGGCACCTCCAGGTCGCCGGCGCCGATGGCACCCGGGCGACCATCAACAAGGACTACGTCCCGCCGTACGCGCGCTGGTACGTCGCCCCCGGCGCCGTGGTTCCGATCGTCGCCGACCCGAAGGATCCCGCCAAGGCCCAGGTGAACTGGCCGCTGCTCGCCGAACGGATGGCGGTCACCGGTGGCACCTGGCAGGACGACCCGCCCCCCGGCAGCATCGCCGAGTCCCTGCTCGGGGCGAACCATCGTTCCTTGGTCGAACCCGTCGCGTCGACCGAGCCGCTCGACCTGACTCCCTCCGAGGAGTCGGCCACCGCGATCGAAGGGATCACCCTCGAGCGCCACGCCTACATCGAGGCGGCACTCATCAAGAACCGCGTTGCGCCGAGCGAGTACGACGCCTTCGCCGCGCAGCACGGCGCACCTGCCGGCCGCTACACGGCGATCAAGGCCCTGTGGAACCAGCGGATCATGAGCGACTGGAAGGTCGGCGCGGCGTTCGGCGAGGCCTTCGAGGCGGCCCGCAAGGAGCTCAAGAAGGGCTGAGCCCGGCGAGCCGCAGGCTGACCCGCGACTCACCGACCTCTGGTCGTGCCCACCGACAGGCTCAGGACTTGACCACCTTGACGGTCTTGCTGAACGCGACCTTGCAGTCGGCGGTCTTGGTGGCCTTGGCGTAGAAGTTGCCGGCCATTCCGGTGTTGCCGGTGCTCCACTGGCCGACGCCGTTGGAGTAGTCGGTGGTGTCCGAGGCGACCCGAAGGTCGTCGCCGCCTCCACGCTTGCCCTTCTGCTTGAAGAGCACGACCGTGCGGTCCCGCTCGCAGCCCGTCTTCGGGCTGGAGACCGTGCCGGACAGGTCAGTTCCGGCGGCCTCGATGGTGACCTTCGAAGCGGCCGGGGCGGCCGCCGCGTTGGCGGACTCGGCGCCCAAAGGGAGTGCCACCAGGAGGGCGGCGGGCAGGGTGACTCGGACCATGGTGCGGAGGTTCATTTCGTTCCTTCTCTAGTGAGTGCTGCAGGGGTGATCCGGTGGCTCGAGTGAGCCGCCACGCTGGTCTGAGATCGGCTCAGGCAGCGAGCTCGATGTCGCACTCCTCGATGGCGTGCCGCTCGATGTCGGTGGCTGCCGCGATGAACTCGTCGGAGACCAGCGCCAGCATCAGGTCGGGAACCTTGGCCAGGTCTCCGGCATCGGCACCGGGAGGTACCTCGCCCTCGGTGACGTCGGCCAGGTCGGAGACCTTCAAGCCGATCGCTGCGAGCCCATCCTCCAGGTCGGCGAGGGCACCGTCGAAGGCCAGCCAGTCCTCCTCGATCTCCTTCGGCGACTCTCCGGCGAGCTGGTGGAATGCCGCGAAGGCCTCGTCGAACTTCTCGACCTCGCCGGCCTGGAAGGTCGCGAAGTGTTCTTGTGCGTCGGACAGCGCGCTGCAGTAGGCACTGTCCGCCGAGTTCTTGGCGCCGGCGTCTGCGTCGGCGTCGGCATCACCTCCGCACGCGGCCAGCGTCAGGAGCGCGGGCACGACGGCCGCGGCCAGCCAGCGCGTCGACGCGGCGGGACGTTGCTCGCGGGGCTTGCGGGGCTTGCGGGGCTTGCGAGGGCTGCTCGGGTTGCCTCGGTCGAGCCTCTGCAAACGGGTGACCTGCATGGTGGTGCCTTCCTTCGGGCGCGCGCATCCACATGGACGCGCGAGGGTGGGTTGGTTGATCAGACGATGGTGCGGTTGTTCAGACGCAGCGGGCGGTCAGCACCAGGTACTCCCAGTGCATGGTCGGCCGGCCGTCGACGTCGGTCAGGTGCGTGCTCATGAGCTCGTGCAGTGCCGCGTCGAGCTCGGCGACCCGCTGCGGGTTCTGCTCGAGGTTTCGGTAGGTCGTGATCGTCGGGCCGTAGGCCTGCTTGAAGAAGTCCAGGACCGCCTGGGCCGTCGTGAAGTGCGTGACGGGGAGGTGCTGACGCTCCCACTGGACGGACTCGACCCGGTCACCGAGGAGCTCCTCGACGTAGGCGGGGTCGCCCCAGAGCGGAGGCGCCGAGGCGCCAGCGGGCGCCGGCGGTGCGAACGGCTTCATGGTCTGGAACATCTGGCCGATGAATCCTTCCGGCGTCCAGTTCAGCAGGCCGATGGTTCCACCGGACCGGGTGACCCGGACCAGCTCGTCGGCGGCCACCTGGTGCCGCGGCGCGAACATCACGCCCACGCAGGACATCACGACGTCGAACTCGCCATCGCCGTACGGCAGGTCCTCGGCATCCGCCTCGTGCCAGAACAGGCTCAGTCCGCGGCTCTTGGCCACGCGACGGCCCTCGGTGCACAGCTCCGGGGTCAGGTCGCTGGCCACGACATCCGCACCGCGGGCGGCGGCGGGGATCGCCGCGTTGCCGGTACCGGCCGCGACGTCGAGAACGGACTGCCCGCGCTGGATGCCGGAGGCCTCGACCAGCACCTCCCCCACTGGGGTGATCACGTCGCGCACCACGGCGGGGTAGTCGCCGGAGGCCCACATGGTCCGGTGCTTCTCCTTCACCAGACCCCAGTCGGTCGTCTCGACAGGGTTCGTCGTCCCGGTCATTCGCTGCTCCTCAAGTTCGTTGTATCGCTTGAGAAGAGACTCGACGGAGCCTGTTGAGTTGCTGTTGAGCCGGCGTGGAGGCGGCTATCAGTCGCCCAGCCTGCGGACCCGCTCCGCGGTCGCCTGCGCACCGATGCCCCGAAGTACGTCGACGGCGCGCGCCCGATGAGCGGGATCCGCCGAGTCGGCCAGCACCAGAGCCTGCGCGAACGGCTCGCCGTTGCCTTCCCACCACGCAGCCGCCGCGTCGACCTCGCCGGCGGCGGCCGCGGCGTACGGCGCCGCAGTCGAGCTCGCCTCGGTGGCAATACCCAGCCGGGCCAGCCACGCCGAGAGCTCGCCCACGACCCACTCCGTGCCCGGCGTAGCGTGCACCGCCCCGAGCTCTGCCACACCGTCGCGGGTGACCCGCTCGTCGGGCACGCCGGTCATCCACATGATCTCGGCGAGGCCGGAGTAGACCGGCAGCCGACGCAACGGCTCGTCGATGCTGCGCATCAGGTTCCACGCGGCGGCCAGTGACTCGATGTCATGCACACCCTTCCGACGTAGCGGAATCAGCGCCAGCAACAGGTGCGGCCACATCTTGGCCACCGCCATCCCGTCACGGTTGAGCACCACTTCCACGTCGTCGAGCGCGGCATCCCACTGGCCGCGGGCATGCCTCGCCCGGGCGCGGACGCTGGTCTGCCAGTGCGTACAGATCGGGATCTCGCGCTCCTCGGCGAACGGCAATGACACCGAGAGCACGTCGAGGGCCTTGTCGAAGCGCCGATGCTCGACGTCGATGCTGGAAATCTGGGAGTAGCCCGTCGACGCGAGCTCGTCCCAGCCGCGCGACCGGGCGTCGCGGATGAGCTCGTCGAGCGCATCGCGCGCGCTCTCGTCGCCGGTCACCAGGGAGGCCAGGAGCCGCACCATGGCCGCGCGCAGCCGGATGAACTCCTCGTCGGACTCCATCGCGATCCGCTCCGCCTCGGACGAGCAGGACAGCGCGAGCTCGATGTCGTTGCTCAGGTAGGCGAGGAAACCGCGCGTGGTCTGCGCCGAGCCGCGCTGCACCATCGCACCGCTGTCCGCGGCGATCGTCGCTGCGCGGTTGCTGAACTCCTCGGCTTCGCGCCGGTTCGCGTTGTAGTACTCGAACATTGCCGCGCGCTCGTGAGCATCCGCCAACCCCGCGTGGTCGCCAACGGTGCGCCACAGCGGGATGGTCGCGCGCACCGTGTCGAGGGCTGCGGCCAGCTGGTCGGTGAGGTACTGCTCGAAGCTGAGCCGGTTCAGCAGTTCGGCCCGCTCGGCCTCGTCGTCGGCTCCGAGATGGTCGAGCGCCACCTTGAGGAAGGCGATGCCTTCGCCGTGGGCTCCGGACCGGATCGACGACCCGGCCGCGGCGACCGCGTAGCGGCGGGCCCGCCCCGAGTCCCGCGCAGCAACAGCGTGGTGGGTGAGCACGGCGGACTCGACGACTCCCGATCGTTCCAGCGCCTCGATCACCTTCAGGTGCAGTCCCGGCAGGGCGCCCGCCGGGACGGTGCTCTCGATCGCCTGCCTGGCTAGTTCGTGCCGGTAGGCAAGCCCGCCCCGTGCGTGCGTCAACAACCCGGTGCCCTCGAGTCGGCGCAGGGCCGTGGGATCGAGGTCGAGCAGGTGGAGCACCCGGTCGTCCAGGCCGTCCGGGGCGGTGGCCACCACCTGAAGCACGTCGAGGTCCTCGGGGGTGACTTCGGAGGTTCGGGCCAGGATCGCATCGCGGACCGTCCGCGGCAGCGGCCGCTCCGGGTCCTTGACGATCTCGGTGACGAAGAACGGATTACCGCCGGTGCGGGCATGGACCGCGCGCGCGTCCAGGTCACTGCCGTCAACCAGCCGTCGGACGCCGGCCTCGGACAGCGGGGACAGGACCAGCGTGTCCAGTCGGTCGTGATTGGCCATCTCGCCGAGTAACTGGCGGGCGGGGTGATGCGGGCCGACCTCGTGGTCGCGGTAGGTGACCAGCAGCGCCAGCGGGAGCGACCCGATCCGTCGCGCGACGAACTTCAACACCGCGGCCGTGGCAGCGTCGACCCAGTGCAGGTCTTCGACAACCAGCACCGTGGGTTCGCTGGCCAGGGCGTGGAGGACGTCTTCGCACACCTGTGGGAGCAGGACCTCCTCGTCGCTGAGCACGGTCGAGAACCCGGCCTGTTTCGCGACGTCGCGCAGCGGGCCGAACGGTCGCGGCGTGCTCAGTGCGTCACAGCCGCTGCGCAGCAGCCGGAGGCGCGGGCCGTCCGCGCAAGCCACCTGGACCAGGACCGACTTTCCGGTGCCTGCGTCGCCGGCAACCGCGATGCCCGAACCCCGCCCTGCCGCCGCCCCCGCGATGGCGGCGGCCAGCCGTGAGCGCTCGTGCTCGCGCTCCAACAGCTCCAGCTGCCCCTGGGCGAGCGACCTGGCCATGTGCGCCTCGGTGCCCGAGCCCGCCCCCATCGTGGAGGCCGCCGCCCAGCGCTGCGTCGCGAGCCGATGGACCGGGCGGTCACTGTGGCCCTGATGGTCCAGATCGGGACTCTGCTGGAGCATCGAGGTCTCCAGCTCGCGCAGCTCCGGACTGGGGTCCAGCCCGAGCTCGTCAGCCAGCCGCAGCCGAGTTGCGGCGGACACCGCGAGGGCGTCGGCCTGCCGACCGGACCGATAGAGCGCCAGCATGAGCTGCGCCGAGAACCGCTCCCGGAACGGGTGCTCGTCCACGAGCGCTTGCAGCCGGGTCACCACCATCCGGTGCCGGCCGAGCGCCAACTGTGCATCCAGCCAGCCCTCCCAGGTGACCAGCCGCAGCTCGGCGAGGCGGGTGGCGGATGACGTGGCGAAGTCGGGTGGACCGAGGTCGGACAGCACGTCACCGCGCCAGAGGTCCAGGGCGCGGCCGAAGATCTCATCGGCGACGGCGGGGCCCTCGGCTGCGGCGCGCTGTTGGCCGTCGCGAATCAGCCGCTCGAAGAGCTCGGCGTCTATCTCGGTGGGGTCGACGTCGAGGAGGTAGCCGCCGCCACGACTCTCGAGGCTCCCCGACGCCCCGACCTGGTCGAGGATCTTGCGCACCTGCCCGACGTAGGTGCGCAGGGTGGTGGCGGCGCCCTCGGTCGCCCCCGCGCCCCAGAGAAAGTCGACGAGCTTGTCGACCGAGACGATCTGGCCCCGATGCAGGAGCAGGGCGGCCAGAAGCTCGCGTGGCTTCTGGCCGCCCAGGGCTACCGGGGTGCCCGCAGCGTCCCGCGCCTCCAGCGGGCCCAGGAGTCCGAAGGCGGGCGCCATGGCGCTCAGAGTAGGGCTCCTGGCGCCCGCTGCGAACTCATTTCGCCGGGGGTCAGCGGGGGACGCAGAGCGCCCACGCGTAGGCCGCGACCGGGACGTTGGACGGGTTGTGGACCTGCACCGACCAGTGGAATCCGTCGGGAGCGGACCGCTCGATCGTCACCAGGTCGGGCCGGTTCGATGACACCCCACCGCTGATCGCGGTCTCGCCTGCGCCGCAGAACGAGGTCCAGGTCTGCCGCTGACCGGCAGCCAGTGGTCGGGGCGCGACTCGTTGGATCAGACCGGGTGCCCCGTTGGAACCCGGAGCCCCCGGCGGTCCGGTCTCCCCTTGCGGGCCCTCCTCGAGGCCACGGATGTCCCCGGTACTGAGGGAACCGTCTCGGACGTCAACGCCGGTCAGGCTCTGGTTGCGTACGTCGACGCTGGCCACGGTGTTGTCCTTGATCCGCGCGCTGGTGATCAGCGCGCCCGCGCTGGCGCTGCCAGCGGTGACCGCCAGCAGCATCAGGACCGACAGCGCGAGGGTGTGGGTCCGCTTCATCACCGCACCTCCGCACAGATGGCCCAGACCACGTAGGCGGCCGCGGTCTTGGCGGGGTTCTTGACGCGGGCCACCCAGGTGGGTTGGTCCGCGGGCAGCGGCCCCAGCGGCGCCGAGTCGAGCAGCTGCAAGGTGTCGCCGTTGGGGGCGTACATCCCGCCCCCGACGGCAATCGTGGGGGGCCGACAGGTCGCGCTGTTGGAGCTGACGGCTCCGGGCGAGACCCCCACGAGCGCGGAGGTGGCGAACTCGGCGACCCTGAAACCGGGCGCTCCGGCGACTCCCTGCTCACCACGCGCTCCCTGCGGGCCCCGCACGTCGCCGTCGTAGTCGGCGGGCGTGAGGCCGAAGGGGCGGATGTCGGTTGTCGTGATGGTCGAGTTCCGCACGTCGGCACTGGTCACGGTGCCGTTCTTGATCTGCTCGCCGGTGATCATTCCGGCCGCCTGCGCGCCGCCGGCCACGCCTAGCACGATGCCGACGGCGCCGACGACCAGGAGGGCCCGGCGCGGACGCCATCTACTCGTTGTCTTCATCTTCACTCCTTGATCTGTCACCGGTCAGGGCGCCGTGACGCAGAGCGCCCAGGCGTAGCCGGAGATGGTCTTGTTGGTCTTGTTGCGTACCCCGACCAACCAGCCCGCGCCGGCGTCGAGGGGGGCGGACTCGGTGAGCTCCCCGACGTCGGCGTTCGAGCCGCCGCCGGAGATCACCCGGGTGCCTGCCGGGCAGTTGGCGGCCCAGCTCCGCGTGGTGTTCTTGGGGATGTCCAGTCGCTCGATCTGATAGCTGAGCCCGGCAGTGCCCGGCGCGCCGGCAGCACCCCGGTCGCCGTCGGGGCCGACCGGTCCCGCGACGACGCTCGAGAAGTCCGCCTGGGTGAGCGACTCGTTCGTGAAGTCTGCGCCCTTCAGGTCGCCGTCGCGCAGATCCTTGCTGGTGATCGTGTTGTCCTTGATCTGCTTGCCGGTCACGATGACGGCTGCGGTCGCGCTGCTCGCGAAACCGATCAGGACCGCCATCGCCGCGACCAGCAGCAGGACGCGCCGACTCGACCTTGGTCGACGAGCCCTCTTCGACTCTGGGATGAGCATGGGTTCTCCTTGGTCTGGATGTGCTGTCAGACCAAAGGGTTTCCGCAGGGTGTTGAGATCGTGTTGAGCCCGAGTTGGGGGCCGTGGCACGGCTACAGCTCCTTGCTCCCCCAGGGCGAGCCATAGGCGGTGAGCAGATCGAGGAACGGTACGGCGTCGAACGCCTCCGGCCCGAGCACGCCGGCCCCGCTCCACACTCCTGTGGCCAGGAGCTCCAGCGCGACGACCGGGTTGATCGCGGTCTGCCAGACCACGCACTGGTGGCCGTACTCCTGCATGGTCCACTCGTTGTCGACCACGTGGTAGAGGTACGTCGACCGGGGCGCCCCGTCCTTCCCCTTACCCGTGACCCAGAGCCCTGCGCAGGTCTTGCCCGTCATCCGGGGACCGACGGTCGCCGGGTCGGGCAGCACCGCGGCCACGACGTCGCGCGGCGACACCTCGACCCCCTTGACCCGCACCTTCTCGGTGCTGTCGAGCCCGAGCGTGTGCAGCACCTTGAGGATGGTGATGAACTCGTCGCCGAGGCCGTACTTGAACGTCGCACGCTTGCAGTCCACCCAGCGCGGCATCAGGAGCACTTCCTCGTGCTCGACGTTGACACACTCGACCGGTCCGATGCCCTCGGGGAAGTCGAAGACCTCCGGCTCGGAGAACGGCGGGGTCGTGTGCCAGTCGCCGTCCTGCCAGATCACCGGCGGGTTGAGGCATTCCTCGATCGTGGTCCACATCGAGAACGAGGGCGCGAAGATCTCGTTGCCGGCGTCATCGGTGACGACGAGGTTGGCGCCGTCACGGGTGCCGAGCTCGTCGATCTCGGAGAACAGGTGGTCCGCGGCGTACCGGGCGAACACGTCGGACAGTCCGGGCTCGACCCCGATACCGACGAGCGCGAGTCGGCCCGCGGACTCCCAGTCGGACGCGACCGCGAACTGCTCGTCACCGAGCTTCACCCCGCACTTCTCGTACGGCGCCTCGGGGTGCGGCTTCGACAGCGACATCGCCATGTCGAGGTAGTCGGCACCCGCGTCGAAGGCGCCGCCGAAGATCGACATGTTGAAGATCGGGTCCACGGCGTTCATCACGTGCGTGATGGCGTGCTCACGACACAAGGCGGCGACAGCCTCGACCGACGAGGCGTCGATCTGCGCCGCGACGTACCGGCCGTCGGCAGCCGCGGCGGTCTCGGCCTTGGCCTGGTCGTAGTCGGCGATCACGATCGCCTCGAAGAAGTCGCGGCGGGCGGCGATCGCAGCGAACGCGGAGCCGACACCACCGGCGCCGACCAGCAGGATTCTCATCGTGTCTCCTTAGACGTCGTCAAACGTGGTGCATGGCAAGGCGGAGGAGCGAAGGCGGCCTTTGAGCGGAGCGGCCGTCGAGCGACGACAACGCCGCCAGGCGCCGCGTTGTCAAACGTGGTGCATGGCAAGGCGGAGGAGCGAAGGCGGCCTTTGAGCGGAGCGGCCGTCGAGCGACGACAACGCCGCCAGGCGCCGCGTTTCATGGCGGTCTACTCGCCGATGTAGGACATGACGTGCTTGATCCGCGTGTAGTCCTCGAAGCCGTACATGGACAGGTCCTTGCCGTAGCCCGAATGCTTGAAGCCGCCGTGCGGCATCTCCGAGATGTACGGGATGTGGGTGTTGATCCAGACCACGCCGAAGTCGAGCGCCTTCGACATCCGCATCGCCCGGGCGTGGTCCTTGGTCCAGACGCTGGAGGCGAGGCCGTACTTCACGCCGTTCGCCCAGCGCGCGGCCTCGGCCTCATCGCTGAACTGCTGGACGGTGATCACCGGTCCGAAGATCTCGTCCTGGATCTGCTCGTCGTCCTGCCTCAGCCCGGAGAGCACCGTGGGTGAGTAGAAGTACCCGGTGTCGCCCTGGCGGGAGCCGCCGGTGCGGAGCTCGGCGTGGTCGGGCAGCCGGTCCACCATCCCGGTCACCCGCTCGAGCTGGTCGACGTTGTTGAGGGCGCCGTAGAAGGCATCCTCGTCGTCGGGCATCCCGGTCTTGGTGCCCTTCGCGGCCTCGGTGAGCGCATCCACGAAGTCGCTGTGCACCCGCGGGCCCGCGAGCACCCGGGTGGCGGCCGTGCAGTCCTGACCGGCGTTGAAATAGCCCGCCTCGGCGATCGCGGCGGCAGCCTTCTCGACGTCGGCGTCGTCGAAGATGATCACCGGCGCCTTGCCGCCGAGCTCGAGGTGCACCCGCTTCAGGTCGGTCGCCGCCGACGCGGCCACCTCCATGCCGGCCCGCACCGAACCGGTGATCGCGACCATCTGCGGGGTCGGGTGCGCGACCAGGGCCCGGCCGGTGTCGCGGTCACCGGTGATCACGTTGAGCACCCCCGGCGGCAGGAACTCGGCGCACAGCTCGGCCATCATTGTCGAGGTCGCGGGCGTGGTGTCGCTGGGCTTGAGCACGATCGTGTTGCCCGCCGCCAACGCCGGCGCGATCTTCCAGGACATCATCGCGAGCGGGTAGTTCCACGGCGTCACCTGGCCGATCACACCGATCGGCTCGCGCCGGATGAACGAGGTGTGGTCCTCCATGTACTCCCCCGCTGACCGGCCCTCGAGGATCCGCGCTGCCCCGGCGAAGTACCGGAAGTGGTCGATCGTCGGCGGCAGCTCCTCCGAGGCGGTCAGGCTCAGCGGCTTGCCGGTGTCCTGACACTCGGCTCGGACGAAGTCGTCGGCCCGCGCCTCGAGTGCATCGGCGATCCTGAGCAGGGCCTCCGAACGCTCCTTGGGCGTGGTGTTCCCCCACGCCTCGAACGCGTCGGCGGCGGCGGCGTACGCGCGATCGACGTCCTCGGTGCCCGAGAGCTGCGCCTGTGCGTAGACCTCCCCGGTGGAGGGGTCGATGACGTCGTAGGTCTCGCCGCTGGCGGCGTCGCCGTACGCGCCGTTGACGAAGTTGCGGAAGGTGTGGTCTGCCATGACGGCACCCTACCCACGCCACGACGGATTCAGGAGGGTCTGGCCGGGATCAACCGATGAAATCCGCCGCCATTTTGCTCGATCACGACTGATTCACTTGCTTCCACGCCGGTTCTCGCTCAACATGGACACATGGACCACGAGAGCATGCAGCGCGCCGCCAAGGACCACTTGTGGATGCACTTCACCCGCCAGGGCGCCTACGCCGAGGCCGACGTGCCGATCATGGTGCGCGGTGAGGGCGTCTACCTCTATGACTCCCAGGGCAAGAAGTACCTCGACGGCCTGGCCGGGCTCTTCGTCTCCCAGCTGGGACACGGGCGCACCGAGCTCGCCGACGCCGCCGCCGCCCAGGCGCGCGAGCTCGCGTTCATGCCGCTGTGGTCCTACGCCCATCCGCCGGCGATCGAGCTGGCCGAAAGGATCGCGGGCTATGCGCCCGGCGACCTCAACCGGGTGTTCTTCACCAGCGGTGGCGGCGAGGCCGTCGAGACCGCGTGGAAGCTCGCCAAGAACTACTTCAAGCTCACCGGCAAGCCGATGAAGCACAAGGTGATCAGCCGGGCGATCGCCTACCACGGCACCACCCAGGGTGCGCTGTCGATCACCGGGCTGCCGCCGCTGAAGGCCCAGTTCGAGCCGCTGGTCCCCTCGACCTTCCGGGTCCCCAACACCAACTTCTACCGCGCCCCCGAACGCGCCGACGACCTCGAGGCGTTCGGCCGCTGGGCCGCCGATCAGATCGCCGTCGCGATCGAGAACGAGGGCGCCGAGACCGTGGCCGCGGTCTTCCTCGAGCCGGTGCAGAACGCCGGCGGTTGCTTCCCGCCCCCGCCCGGCTACTTCGAGCGGGTCCGCGAGATCTGCGATGAGTACGACGTGCTCCTGGTGTCCGACGAGGTCATCTGCGCGTTCGGTCGGCTCGGCCACATGTTCGGCGCCGAGCGCTTCGGCTACCAGCCCGACATGATCACCTGCGCCAAGGGCATCACCTCCGGCTACGCCCCACTCGGCGCGATGATCGCCACCGACCGGCTGATGGAGCCGTTCCTCAAGGACAAGAACTGGTTCGCCCACGGCTACACGTTCGGCGGCCACCCGGTCTCCACCGCGGTCGGACTCAAGAACCTGCAGATCTTCGAGGAGGAGAAGGTCCTCGAGAACGTGCAGACCAACGCGCCCAGCTTCCGGGCCACGCTGGAGCGGCTGCTCGACCTGCCGATCGTCGGCGACGTGCGCGGCGACGGGTACTTCTACGGGATCGAGCTGGTCAAGGACAAGGCCACCAAGGAGTCCTTCACCGCCGAGGAGTGCGAGCGGCTGCTGTTCGGCTTCGTCTCCAAGAACCTCTTCAACGAGGGCCTCTACTGCCGCGCGGACGACCGCGGCGACCCGGTTGTCCAGCTCGCTCCCCCGCTCGTGTGCACCCAGGAGCACTTCGACGAGATGGAGCAGATCCTGCGGGCGGTGCTCGACAAGGCCGGCGGGATGATCTGAAGCTGCTCAGCGCACGACGCGCCACCGCCGGCTCGCGGAGGTCGGATCCAAGTTGCCGGCCTGATCGGTGGCCCGCACCCGGAACCGATGGGTGCCGACCTTCAGCCTCTTGAACGTCTTCGGCGAGTTGCACGGGTTCCAGGATCGGCGATCGAGCCGGCACTCGTACGTCGAGCCGGCCTCCGTGGAAGTGAAGCGCAGGGTCGCTCGCCGCTTGCGGGTCTGCCCCTTCGGACCGCTGGTGATCCTGGTCTGCGGAGCCGTTGTGTCCTCGGGCGGCGGCGTCTGGTCGACGATCGTGACCGTGGTGGTCGAGGAGTCCGGCGACAAGAGAGCGTCTCCCATGGCCGAGCTGAGCTGCACGACGTAGGTCTCGTCACCCTCTGCTGCTGCGTCGGCAAGAGCGTCGATCGGCACGGTCACTTGGGTCTGACCCGGCGCGAACGTCACCCGCTGAGAGAGGGAGGTGTAGTCAGTGCCGCCCGTGGCGCTCATCGGCAGGGTGCTCACCAGGACAGAGCCCCCTGCCATCGTGCCGACGAACGGACGGAGCACGGTGAGAGATCGAGACTCGCCCTCGGGGACCGTGACCGCATCCTCGACGACGACGCCGGCCTTCTGCCTGGTCTCCGGCTGCAGCTCGAAACGATGCATGAAGAAGCCGACATTGTCAGCCGCGTCGTCCCGGACGAAGAGTTGCCACCGCCCGGCGAGTTCCGTGAGGTCATACACCGCCAGGCTGCTCCGGTGCGGTCCGATCGGTGCGGGTGCCGGCCAGACGTCCCCGACTTCGTAGTCTCTCGGTCGCCAAGGCGGACTGCCGCACACTTCGGCGGTTCCGCCGTCCGGGACCGGATCGAACGCCTCGTCGTCCCACTCCCACCTGGCCTCATTCACGTCGAAGGCCCCGCACGCGTCCGACATCAAGACGAGCGACGTGCCCGTCGGCCCGACCAGGAGCATGTCCAGGTCATCGGGATTCTGGTGGGAGACGCCCTCGAGAACCACGTCGAGATCCGTGATCAGCTGGTCGCTCGCGGGGAAGTCCAGCGTCATGGGGTACGGACTGGCAATGCCGATCGTCCCGGTTGCGGGAACCAGGGCATCTGCGGGACCGGTCTCGATCGTCAACGCCCAGCCCCGAGCAATCTGACCTGCGACGGTTCCCCCCGCCTCCACGTACAGCCGCCAAGTGCCGTTCGGGTTCTCGTTGTTGAAGTCCGAGAAGACCTCGCCGTGCGGTTCCGGAGGAAGATCCGGGTAGGACCAGTGGTTGGCGGGTGGGTGGTTGGTTGGCCGATACGTGAACTGGTCGCAAGCCGGCGGGTTGTTCAGGGGCATGTACCCGGGCGTGACCGGCAGGATCGGCGGGCCGTCGGCGACGGTGAACGTCGTGTTCACGAGAGCGTCCGACCCACAGGCCTCATTCATGACGATCACGGCCTCCCCGCTCGGCGCGACCAGGAGGATGCTGAGGAAGTCGGGACGGGCGTAGGTGATCCCGTTCAGTTGTACGGCCACGCCCGTGATCGGCCCCGCCATGCCGGTGACGGTGATCGGCGACGGTGCCGCCGATGTTTTTGATGGGCCCAGAGGGAAGACGATCGGGCTCGTATTGGAGAACGTCGCCCTCGCGGCCGCGGCATGCGTGGTCCCGACGAAGAGGGTTACTCCGGCAGAGAGGGCCAGCGCGAGGGCGACCGAGACGGTGGTGCGCAGCGCAGGCATGTGGACTCCAGTCGCGTTCGGTGATCCGGCGGCGGCTGGCCGTCCAAGCAGGCCCAGCGGTCGGTGATCGAAAGTAGCACCGACGCTCGGCAGCCGGTCGGTGGTAGTGACGGTGGTCTAGCCGCGCGCTGGATCAGTCGCCGTTGAGCTCGATGAACGCCTCGAGGATCTCGACCGCCGCGTCCCTCTTGTCCCCGATCGACTCACCGCCCTCGGCGAAGATCTGGACCGTCACGACCCGCCCGTCCGCCTTGGTGGCGGCCTCGCTGCGGGACTCCGCACCGAACGCACGCCCGTCGTCACCGACATCGATGGAGGTGGCCTCGACGCCGTTCGACTGCGCAGTGTTCTCCAGCTCGGCGAGCACCTCGTCGGCGATCAGCCCGGATCCGCTGACGATCGACACCCCGGCGCCCCCGCTCGCCTCGGCCGAGGTGTAGCCGCAGCCGGATGCCACGACGATGCTCCCGGACGTGGCCAGGTTGACGTCGTACCCGACGATGTCGGAGATGTCGTCTGCGGTCGGGCACTCGACCTCGCCCACGGTCACCCCGTCGACCGCGTCCTCGACGGTGTCCGCGAACTTCCAGATCGCGAACGCGACGGCCCCGCCGCAGCTGACCAGCAGCGCTCCCGCGATCGCCAGGCCGATCAGGCAGCCGCGATTGCTCTTCGCCTGCACCGGTGGGGCCTGTGGCGCACCGTAGGCGGGTTGCGGCGGCTGCGGTGGGTACCAGTTGCCGTCGGAGGCCAGCCACCAGCCGGGTGCCGGCGGTTGCTGGGGGCCCTCGCCGCCCGTTGTCATGCGTCGCACAGTAGCGACGCGTTACGAACGCCGTCCACGGACGACGTGCTAGAGAAGAGCCATGAACCGCGAGGAACTGGTCCGCCGGATGGACGCTGCGGTCCTCGGCGCCTTCGACATCGCGGCCACCTATCTCGGAGTCAAGCTCGGCCTCTACACCTCGCTGGCGACCGCCGGTCCGGCCACCGCCGCCGAACTGGCGAGCCGGACCGGTACCAACGAGCGACTGGTGCGCGAGTGGCTAGAGCAGCAGGGCGCCACCGCGATGCTGACGGCGACGCACGAGGACGGCGAGTGGCGGTTCGCCCTGCCGGCCGAGCACGTCGACGTACTGCTCGACCCGGACGCGATCGACGGCATCGGTGGCATCCCGCTGTCCGTGATCTCCGACCTGGCGCAGGTGCCGCGGCTGGTCGAGTCGTTCCGCACCGGCGTGGGCATCCCGTACGCCGACTACGGTCCCGACCAGTCTCGCGGCCAGGCGATGGGGTCACGACCCGTCTACCGCCACGAGATCAAGAGCTGGTTCGCCGCGATCCCCGACCTCGCGGACCGATTGCACGAGGGCAGCGCCCGGATCCTCGACATCGGCTGCGGGTTCGGCTGGTCGAGCGTGTGCATCGCCCGGGCGTTCCCGGGCGTGCGGGTGGACGGCGTCGACCTCGACCCCACCTCGATCGAGGCGGCCCAGGCCCTGGCCGTGGCCGAGGAGGTCGCCGATCAGGTGACGTTCGAGCTGCGCGATGCGGCCACGCTGTCCGGCGCCGGGTACGACGTCGCGACCATGTTCGAGATGGTGCACGACCTGGCCCGGCCGGTGGAGGCACTGCGGTTCGCGCGCGAAGCCCTCGGCCCGGACGGGGTGGTACTGGTCGCGGACGAACCGGTGAGCGACGCGTTCACCGGCGCGGACGAGGAGGACGGTCGCTACTACGGCTACAGCATCCTGCACTGCCTACCGGCCAGCATGACCGAGCGCGACTCCGCCGCGACCGGCACCGTGATGCGCCCCGACACCCTGCGGCGGTACGCCAGCGACGCAGGGTTCAGCGACGTCGAGGTGCTTCCCGTGGAGAGCGTTGCGTTCCGGCTGTACCTACTGCGGCCCTGAGCGACGCGCCGAGGACGAGCCGGGCAGGTCGATGAGCGAGTTGGCCGCGACTGTGGCGCGCGAGCTGGGACCCCCGCGAGCTCGGCTGATGACTAGCTGGCTGTGACTAGGTGGCACTGTCCGATCGGACGAAGGTAAAGCAGACCGGGGACACCAGCCCGAACCGGGTGTGACGATTTCGTTCGTGCCGAAGCCCCTATCCGCCCACTCCGCAGCGTCGTGCGGCACTCCCCCGGCCGAGCGACCCGACCGGGCGATGGTCTGGCCGATCGCCTGGCTCAGCGGAATCGTCGCGTTGGGCGTGCTGGTGGCCGTGCACCTCGCGAGGGACACCTCTGGCTCGGCGCTGTTCAAGGTCGGCCAGGTGGTCCCGGCCGCCATCGTGAGCACGGTCGTGGTCGCCGGCCTCGCCTACGCGACCAGTGACGCACGTCGGTGGCCGTGGCCCGTGATCACCCTGAGCGTGTTCGCTCTGGCGGGCGTCTGGTACTGCGGGATCGCGGTGCTACCGCAGGTCGTTGACGATGCCAGCGCAGACACGGCCGGGCAGGCCGACCGCTCGCTCACGACGCCGCGACAGGCCGGGGAATGGACCCGGATGGACGGTCCGGCTGCCCTCCAGCGTCGAGGCGACGCGCTCACCCGGCTGCGCACCACGAACCCCGCCATGCGCAAGGGCGTCGCGGACTACGCGTACGCCGAGTACCGCCACCCCAGCGGCGCCGCGCTGGCGTTCTTCGGGCTCGAGGCCATGGGCGTGGTCGAGGACGAGCTGCGCGACTCGACGAAGACCGCCGTCGAGGCCTGGGCGACCACCCTCGGCGCCCAGGATCTGCAGTTCGTCGAGGCCGGCAACTTGGCCGGTTCGATGGCCTGCACCGACGCCGGCCCGGGACTGGCGGCAGAGACGGCCATCTGCGTCTGGGCCGACGCCTCGACGATCGGCCAGATCACCGTGGCCCAGCCCGGCCTCAGCATCGACACCGCCGCCGCGGTCGCCCGCGACCTGCGCGCGCACGTCACCTCGCGCTAACCAGACGTACCCGATCTGGCGGATGACCCGGGTCCAGCGACCGGTGAGGCTGAGGGCCCGTAGGGGAAGGAGCGCGTCATGCGCCGGACCGCGCTCGTGGGAGCCGTGCTCTTGCTGATCACCACCACGGGCGCGGCTGCGAGCGCGGCCCCCGACCCGGTCGTTCCGGTGCCCTCGGACCGCGAGACCGTACCCGTCGGCACGACCGGCGACTCGATGGACGACCCGGCGGTCTGGGTGCACCCGGCAGATCCCTCCCGATCGCTGGTGCTCGGCAACAACAAGCGCGGCGCGCTGGAGACCTACGACCTTGACGGCAACCGCGTGCAGCGGCTCAGCGACACCACGACGTTCTGGGGCAACGTCGATGTGCGGCAGGGCGTGCCGGTCGCCGGGGTGGTCGGCGACCTGGTGGCGGTGTACCACCGGGGCCTGCAGCTCTATCGGGTCGACCCGGACACCCGGCAGCTGTCGAGGACCAACGAAGGAACCGCGATCTCGACTCCGGGCGAGGGGTTGTGCCTGTACTCCAGCCAGGTCACCGGCCGGCTGTACGCGATCGTGGTGAGCATCGCCGGCCAGGTGCGCCAGTTCGAGATCCGCGACATCGACAACGACGGATTGCTCGACGGGCTGCTGGTGCGCCAGTTCGCGGTCGGGTCGGAGGCCGAGGGCTGCGTCGCCGACGACGACCGGGGCACCCTCTA
Organism: uncultured Actinomycetota bacterium; assembly: GCA_963827185.1. Lineage (GTDB taxonomy): Bacteria > Actinomycetota > Actinomycetes > Propionibacteriales > Nocardioidaceae > Nocardioides. Next base: position 740,475 of record CAWGZQ010000005.1, on the reverse strand, counting down.
CATCAGCGAGGAGAACGTCGGGCTGTGGCGGTACGGCGCCGAGCCCGCCGCCGGGGCCGACCGCACCGCCGTCGACACCGTGGACCCGGGCGGTCACCTGGTGCCCGACGTCGAGGGGGTCACCCTGGTCGACCTGCCCGACGGCAGCGGCTACCTGATCGCCTCGGCCCAGAACGCGGCGGATCCGAACAACTCCTACTTCGTCACCTATGACCGGGAGACCGAGGCCTACGTGCGGTCCTTCCGGGTCGTCGACGGGCCGACCTCCGACGACTGCGACCGCACCGATGGCATCACCGCGGTGGCCGCGAACCTCGGTCCGGCGTACCCCCACGGCATCTTCGTCTGCCAGGACAACAACAACGACGCCCCCGGCGTCGGCAACCAGGACCTCAAGTACGTGCCACTCGAGGATGTCGTCGACCTCGACGTCGATCCACCACCGCCGCCCAGCACCATCGAGCCGGTGAGCGCCTCGGTGGTCAACGCCAACACGACCGCCTGGTCGCGCCCGGTGCCCGACGAGGTGCTGCCCGGCGACGGCCTGCTGTTGCTGTTCTCGCGCAGCGCCGACTCCGGCGCGCTGACCGGTCCCGGGGCGGGCTGGACCGTGACCGGCGACCTCGTGGACGGAAGCCTGCGGACCACCATCTGGCAGAGGGTCGCGACCGCCGCCGACGTCGGTTCGACGGTGACCGTCGCCGGGGGCGGCGGCATGCGCAAGGGCGCGCTCACCCTCGCGGTCTACCGCGGTACCGCCCCCACCGTGCCGTTCGCCACGGCGGCCGGCGCGATCGAGCCGGCCACCTCCGCTGCCCACACCACCCCGGTAGTCACCGCTCCCGAAGGGGCCTGGCGCGTCTCGTACTGGGATGACCGCAGCAGTTCGGCGGCGGGGTGGACCGTCCCGACCGGCGAGGTGGTTCGGGCGCTGTCGGCCGGCACCGGTGGCGGCCGGATCGGCGTACTGCTCACCGACCCCGCAGTCGCAGAGCCGGGCGGCCCGACCGGTGGACTGACGGCAGTTTCTGCGTCCTCGACGAACAAGGCGACGTCCTGGACGATTCTGCTGCTGGGCGAGTGAGCACGACCGTCCTTCAGGATCCGCCCGCTCAGGTGCACCGCCGCGGAGCCCCGACCGATAACCGCCGCACCCCTCCGTCGTTAGGTCGGCATGACCGTCGCTGCCCGTCCCCTTGCCCTGCTGCTCGGGCTCCTGTTGCTCTTCCCCGCCGGTGGAGCCGCGAGCGGGTCGCCCGCGCGGGGGGCGATGGAGCAGTCGACACAGCTGATGGGGCAGACCGGTCAGACGGGCCCCACCGGTCCGCGTCTGACCGAGCCTCGGGCGGCGCTGCGGCGGGCGACGCGCTGCGACCCCAGAGCCCGGCTGCGCTCCGCAAAGCGGGTCGTGCTGCTCGTGCACGGGACCGCGACGACCCCGCAGGAGTCGTGGTCCTGGGGTTATGAAAGAGCGCTTCGCGCCGACGGCTTCGCGCTGTGCACCGTGCGGCTGCCCGACTTCGGGCTCGGCAGCATGACTCGATCCGCGGAGTACGTCGTCGCCGCGGCTCGGATCGCGATCCGTCGTGCCGACCGCCGGATCGCGATGATCGGCCACAGCCAGGGCGGAGAGCTCGCGGTCTGGACGACCCGGTTCTGGCCCGACGTCGCGCGCGGTGTCCACGATGTCGTCGCGCTGGCCAGCCCGCTCGACGGCACCGCGTTCGCCAACGAGTTGTGCGCGCTGGGCCGGTGCGCGGCCCTGGCCTGGCAGTCGAGCCGCGGCTCGCAAACGATCGCCGCGTTGCGCCGAGCACCGGTCCCGCGGGGCGTCGCCACCACCTCGATCGCCACCCGCTATGACCAGATTGTGCGGCCGCAGCCGGCCGTCAACCGGATCCGCGGCGCACGCGACATCATGCTGCAGGACGTGTGCCTCAACGACCCGGTCGAACACAACCTCATCCTCGGTGACCCACTCGGCTACGCCCTCGCCATCGACGCGATCACGCATGCCGGGCCCGCCGAGCCGCGTCGGATCCCCGCGTCGACCTGCCAACAGACCTTCATTCCGCACGGCGACTTCTTCGGCGCCTCAGCCGGGCTGTCGAGCATGGTGCGCTTCTTCACCGGGCTGACCGATCCCCGTCGCTTCGTCGACGCCGAGCCGCCGCCGCCGGCGTACGCGCGCTAGGACGCCAGCGCCGCCACCTCGAGCGGCGCAGCAGCCTCGTACACCGACGGAGGGAAGTCGGTCATCCCCGCGTTCGCCCAGCGTGCAGCCGACCGTGGTCGGGGACTTCACTCCGTCCGTGTACGCCGGATCGGCAACGGTTCCTAGGCGGCGCTCATCCACTCCTTGAGCGCGGCGACCATCGGCTCCTGCTTCAAGTAGGGCACGTCGTCCATCCCTTCAGGGAGGCTGACATAGACCTGGACCACCGAATTGCCGACGACCGCTTCCGCGGAGGCGTCGCTGTACTTGCCGTCGACGTTGCGGATGTATTGCGCCGGGACGCCTAGACCTTTGACCGGGACCGCATCCTCGTCGTCGTAGATGAAGGCGAGCTCTTCCTTGCTCAACTCTGCGTGGTCGACCTGATAGACGTAGACCGTGATCGCGTGCGGCGCGACCCCGGCCTCGTGGCCCTCGTAGGCGAAGTCGCAGCCCGCACCGACGAAAGGCAGCCCGCTGTACTCCACCTCGGTGGGTCCCTTCTGGATCACGCGCTCGGGCTCCTCGCCTCGAAGATTGACGGCGATGTAGGCGAGGTCGTCGCACGGCCCGCCAGAGAGGGCCGGAGTTGGCGTCTCCGCATCGGGGTCATAGGTGGGGATGTCGTCGGGGTCGAGACTCTCGCTGGGCTTTTCGGACCCGCTGGGCTCGGCCGCGGTTGAGTCCGCGTCGTCTACCTCCCCCGACTCGCCCCCACAGCCCGCGAGCGCGAACGCCAGACAGACCGCAAGCAGCGCGACCGTGACGGACCTGGGCGAGGAACCGCGAGCGTGGGTCGGCAAGCCGATAGGCATCATGCCGGTGAACCCTAGAGCAAACTCTAGGTTGGCATGTGCGAACCAAGCCTGTCGGCGATCGGACGCCTGGTCGAGTCACCGGTTCACGATGCTGGACAAGGGCGCGGCCTCCGCGCGACGGCGACCGTGGCACCGAGCAGCAACGGACACCTTCAGGACGCCTTGCATCAGTTACCGTGACAGCCGAATCTTTGGCACTGCGAAGTGGGCTCAGGGGGAGAAGCCCGGGGCGCGACACATCCACTGCCGTCAACCACGCAGTTGCCGTTGGAGGCGCACCATCAGCAAGCGGTTCGAGGAGCTCGACTGGCAGGAGACCCGGCTCGGGCCGATCAGCCTGCGCCGTCGGATCGATCCCCAGCTCGGAGTCGAGCTCTACGAAGTGAAGCTCGGCGAGGAGTTCTTGATGTCGAGCCTGTTCACGGTGGCGGAGCAGGACCTGGCCCGGCTCGGGCTGGATGCCGTCTCCGGAGAGCATCTCGACGTGCTTGTTGGAGGTCTCGGGCTCGGCTACACCGCGTTGGCGGCGCTGCAGGACGATCGTGTGCAGTCACTCACCGTGGTCGACGCCCTGGCCGAGGTGATCGGCTGGCACCGGCGCGGCCTCCTCCCCGAGGCCGCGCGCCTGAACTCCGACGCGCGCGTGAGGCTGGTCGAAGGAGACTTCTTCGCGCTGATGCGAGGCAGTGCGGATTTCGACGATGCGATCCCGGACCGGTTCCACGCCATCCTGCTCGACATCGACCACACGCCGCGGCACGTACTTCACGCCAGCCATGCGGCGTTCTACACCGTCGACGGGCTGAGGCAGCTCCAACGACACCTGGCGCCCCAAGGGGTCTTCGGGCTCTGGTCGGACGACCCACCGGACGCGGCCTTCCTGGCGGCGCTGGAGGAGACCTTCCTCGGGGCGACGGCCCAGGTCGTCACCTTCCCGAACCCGCTGACCCGCGGCGAGTCGACCGCGACCGTCTACCTCGCCGTCAGCTAGGGGGTGGCGCGGACCGGCGCCCGAGCCTCACCGAACGGCCAGCGCCTTCTGCCGCCGCCGGTTGTTGACCTCGACCCCCACCACGATCACGACCGAGACGACGAACATCAGGGTGCCGACGACGTTCACCTGCATGGGTACGCCGACCCGGCTGACGCCCCAGACGTACATCGGGAACGTCGTGTCGGACCCGGAGTTCAGGTTGGTGATGATGAAGTCGTCGAAGGAGAGCGAGAAGCTCAGCAGCGCGGCGCCCAGGATGCCCGGCAGCACCAGCGGGAAGGTGACCCGCATGAACGTCTGAGACGGGGTGGCATAAAGGTCGGCCGCCGCCTGTTCGAGCACGTCGTCCATGCCGGCCAGCCGCGAGCGCACGGTCACCACCACGAACGACAGGCAGAACATCACGTGGGCGATGAAGATCGTCCAGAAGCCGAGCTGGCCGGCGAAGCCCCCCTGCACGAACAGGGTCAGCAGCGAGGAGCCGAGCACGATCTCCGGGGCGGCCATCGGCAGGAAGATCAGCAGGTTCGTGGCCGAGCGGCCGGCGAAGGCGTGCCGGACCAGCGCGAACGCGGCCAGCGTCCCGAGGATCGTCGCGACGAGGGTCGCGAGCAACCCGACCCGGATCGAGAGCCACAGCGCGTCGCACATCGCCGGGTCCTCGCACATGTTCGTCCAGTTATCCAGCGTGAACCCGTCGAACCGGTAGATGTTGCGCGTCGCCGGGTCGTTGAAGCTCATCAGTACGACGACGCCGATCGGCACGAACGTGTAAGCCAGGACGAGCAGCCCGAGGATCAGGATGAGGTGCTTCTTGATCCAGCGCATCACAGCAGCTCCTCCGTCCCGGCCCGACGGACGTAGAAGAAGACCATCGCCACGATGATCACCATCAGCATCGTCGACAGCGACGCCGCCAGCGCGGAGTTGTTCGCATCGGTGAACTGGCCCTCGATCACCGCACCGATCACCCGGGTGTTGGTGTTCCCGAGCAGCTGGGCGTTGATGTAGTCACCGGTGGCCGGGATGAACGTGAGCAGCGTGCCGGACACGACACCCGGCAGCGACAGCGGCCAGGTGACCTTGAAGAACCCGACGACCGGGTTGCCGTACAGGTCGCTGGACGCCTCGAGCAGCCGTGGGTCGATCTTGTCGATCGAGGCGAACAGCGGCAGCACCATGAACGGCAGGAAGTTGTAGGCGAGACCCAGGATCACCGCGAACGGCGTGTTCAGCAGCCGCCCGTCGTCGCCGAGGATCTGCAGGAACCGGAACACCTCGACGATGAACCCGTCGTCGGCCAGGATCAGCTGCCACGACAGCGTGCGCAGCAGGAAGCTGGTGAAGAACGGCGCGATCACGAGCACCAGCAGCAGCGTCTTCCAGCGACCCGACTTGAACGCGATCGCGTAGGCGAGCACGTAGCCGAGGACCAGGCAGATCAGCGTCGCGATGGCGGCGTACCCCAAGGCCCGCGCCAGCGGCTGCCAGTAGTCCCGGATCGCGTCGGTGTAGTTGCTGAACGCGTAGGTCATCTCCCAGCCGCGGAAGTCGCTGCCGCCCTGGTCGTAGAGGCTGGTCGCGATCAGGGAGTAGAACGGGATGATGAAGAACAGCAGCAGCCAGACCCCGGCCGGCAGGATCAGCAGGTAGCCGACCCTCCCGCGCCGGCGCGTCATCTCGGCCACTCAGGCCTCCGGGCCCTCGGCGCCGGCCTTGGCGTCCTGCGAGGCATCGAGCAGGAACGCGTACTCCGGCCGCCAGGAGAGCTCGACCTTCTGCCCCGCCCGGAAGATCTCGGTGCGGCCGGTGTTCTGCGCGAACACCTGGAGCTCCTGGCCCCATGGCATCCGGACCAGGTACTGCGTGCTGACGCCGACGAAGCTGACGTCGGTGATCACCCCACCGGGCACCGTGTTGCCCGGTGCGTCGAGCTCCGCGCCCTCCGCGCCGATCAGCACCTTCTCCGGCCGGATCCCCACCCAGCCGCTGTCGCCGTCGGCGTGCGACCGGTCGGTCGGGACGGTCACCGTGATGCCCTGCATGTCGATCGTTACGACGTCCGCGGCCCGGTTGGTGATCCGGCCCTCGATCAGGTTCGACTGGCCCAGGAAGTTGGCGACGAACGTGCTGCGCGGGTTCTCGTACAGCTCGGTCGGGTGGCCCATCTGCTCGATCACGCCTTTGTTCATCACCGCGACCGTGTCGGCCATCGTCATGGCCTCCTCCTGGTCGTGGGTGACGTGCACGAAGGTCAGCCCGACCTCGGTCTGGATCCGCTTCAGCTCGATCTGCATCCCGCGACGCAGCTTGAGGTCGAGCGCTCCGAGTGGCTCGTCGAGCAGCAACACCTCGGGCTTGTTGATCAGCGCCCGGGCCAGCGCGACCCGCTGCTGCTGACCGCCGGAGAGCTGCGCCGGCTTCTTGCGCGCCTGCGCCTCGAGCTCGACGAGTTCCAGCATGTCCTTGACCTGCTGCTCGACCCCGCTGGACTTGCGCCGGCGCAGCCCGAACGCGACGTTCTCGAAAATGTCGAGGTGCGGGAACAGTGCATAGCTCTGGAACACCGTGTTGACCGGCCGCCGGTACGGCTTGGTCTCGGTGATGTCCCGCCCGGCCAGCGTGATCGTCCCGGACGTCGGCGTCTCCAGCCCGGCGACCATCCGCAGGGTCGTGGTCTTGCCGCACCCCGACGGCCCGAGCAACGCGAAGAACGAGCCCTTCGGTATGTCGAGGCTCAGGTCGTCCACGGCGGTGAAGCCGGGGTACGCCTTGGTCAGGTTGCTCAGCCGCAACCCGTCGTACGACGTCGCGGGACCCGCGACGGTGGCCTCAGCCTGTGATGACATCCGACCACTCTCCTTCGAAGGCTTGCTGCTCTCGGTCGTCGAGCGCCCGGAACGCGAACGTGCTGCTGAGCATGTCGTCGTCGGGGAAGATCAGCGGGTTGTCGACCAGTGACGGATCGATCTTCTCCATCTCCTCGCGGGCGCCGTCCACGGGACAGATGTAGTTGACCCAGGAGGCCAGCTTGGCCGCAACGTCGGGCCGGTAGTAGAAGTCGATCCACTTCTCGGCGTTCTCCTGATGGGTGGCCTTGTTGGGCACCATCATGTTGTCGCTCCAGAGGTGCACGCCCTCCTCCGGAACGACGAACTTCAACGCCGGGTTGTCGTACTGCGCCTGGATCACGTCGCCCGACCAGGCCTCGCAGGCCAGGATCTGGCCGTTGGAGAGCTGCTGCAGGTAGTTGTTGCCGGCGAACTGCAGCAGCTGGCCGTCGGAGATCACCTTCCGGAGCAGGTCGATCGCGTTGGCGTAGTCGTCGGCGGTGAAGTCCTCCGGCTCGGAGCCGGTGACCTTGAGCATGAAGCCCATCGTGTCCGGCATCTCGGAGAGCAGGGTGATCCGACCCTTGAGGTCCGGACGGGTCAGCAGCTCCTCGAAGGTGCGGATCTCGTCGACCTTGTCGGCGTTGTAGGCGATGCCGGTCAGGCCGCTCTGCCAGGGCGCGTGGTAGTCCTCGTTGGGGTCCCAGCCGCGGCCGCGGTGCGGCTTCGTGAGGTTCTGGTGCAGGTTGGGCACGTTCTGCCGATCCAGCGGCTGGATCCAGCCGAGCCCGATCATCCGCGCGGCCATCCAGTCGGTCAGCATGAACATGTCGCGGTCGACCGGTTCGCAGGAACCGAGCTGGTTCTTGACCTTCGCGTAGAACTCGGCGTTGTCGTTGACGTCGACGCTGTAGGTGACGTCGATGCCGGTCTCCTCGCGGAACCGCTTGAACGTCGACTGCGGGTCCTTGCGCGGGTCGAGGTACCCGGTCCAGTTGGAGATCAGCAGGCTGTTCTCGGACGCCGATACGTCGGTGGCCCGGCACTGCAGCGGGTCCTGCCCGGCCCCGTCCACGCCGAAGAACGGCAGCTTGAGCGCTCCCACGCTCAGGCCCGCGAAGGCGAGCGCCCCGCCACCCTTGAGCATGCCCCGACGCGACAGGGTGGAGCGACGAGCGGGCTGCTCCGACATGCCGCGGATCCTGCCACGGGCTATCCAGCCTGACAAGCAAATCCGTCGTCCCGAAACATTCTCGCAACGAAATCGGTGTCCGACTCGGTCATTCGGCACGGAAGCATGCGACGATCGGCCCATGCCCGCGAATCTCGACGAGGTCTCCAAGGCGATCATCGAACAGCTCCAGCAGGACGGCCGCCGCTCGTACGCCGCCATCGGCAAGGTCGTCGGACTCTCCGAGGCCGCGGTCCGACAACGGGTGCAGCGGCTGGTCGACGGCGGCGTGATGCAGATCGTCGCGGTCACCGACCCGCTCGAGCTCGGCTTCGCTCGACAGGCGATGGTCGGGATCCGGGTCGCCGGCCCGATCCAGCCGGTCGCCGAGGCGATCGCCGAGCTCGACGAGGTCGACTACGTCGTGGTGACGGCCGGCTCGTTCGACGTACTGGCCGAGGTGGTCGCCGAGTCCGACGAGGACCTGCTCGAGGTGATCTCCGACCGGATCCGCGTGGTCCCCGGAGTGATCACCACGGAGACCTTCGTCTACCTGCGACTGCAGAAGCAGACCTACAGCTGGGGCGTGCGGTAGGCCCGTGGTCGAGCAGGGACTCGACGCTCGCTGCTCGGCCACCGGCTACGAGTCGAAGCCCAGACCCAGCTTGTCGAGAAGGCGGAGCCAGACGTTGCGACGGCCGGTCCGGTCGGCGCGGGCGAGGGACCAGGTCGTCAGCCGGATACCGATCCAGGCGAACGGCTCGGGTGGGAACGGCTTCGGTTTCGTCCGCACCATCTCCAGCCGGGTCCGCTCGGTGTCCTCACCCCCGAGCAGGTCGAGCAGCACGTCGGCGGCGAACCGCGACGCGCCGACACCCAGCCCCGTGAACCCGAGCGCGTACGCCGTCCGGCCGGCATGCACGGTGCCGTAGAACGCGCAGAACCTGGTCGACGTATCGATCACGCCGGCCCAGCGGTGGGTGAAGCGGATACCCGCGAGCTGCGGGAACGTCTCCAGGAAGTGCCGCTCGAGGGTCGCGAACGTCTCGGCCCGCTCCTCGTGCGCCGGGTCGATGCCGCGGCGGAAGTGGTAGATCGCGTCGTACCCTCCCCAGAGGATCCGGTGGTCGGGCGTGATCCGGTAGTAGTGGAACTGGTTGCCCGAGTCGGCGACCCCGATCGCCGGATCCCAGCGCAGCGCGGCCAGCTGCGCATCGGTCAGCGGCTCGGTCGCGAGCACGTAGTCGTAGACCGGCACCGTCGACAGCCGAAGTCGGCGCAGCAGCGGTGGGAACGCGTTGGTCGCGAGCACGATCTGCTTCGCCCGGACGGTGCCGTACGGCGTGGTCAGCTCGCGGGCTCGGACGTTCGTCACCCGGGTCTGCTCGGCGATCCGCACCCCCAGCCCCTCGGCGGCCGAGGCGAGTCCCCAGGCAAGACGCGCCGGGTCGACGACCGCGCACTCGTGGGGTTCGTGCCGGCCGGCCAGGTAGGTCGGCGAGTCGACCATGGCCCGGACCGCATCCGCGTCGAGGAAGCCGGCGGCGCTCGGTTCCAAGTCGGCCACCTCGTGCGGCCGGGTCGCCACCGCGAGCGCGCCGCCGCGGGCCCAGCCGCACTCGATCCCGTACCGCCCCACCGTCGACTCGATCTCGTCGAGGTTGGTGAGCCCCATCCGGTACATCGCGTCGTACTCGTCGGGCCAGCGCTCACGCCCGTTGGCCTCGCCGTGGGTCAGCGTCGCCTCGCAGAACCCGCCGTTGCGCCCGGTCGCGTGCTCGGCGATCCGGTCCGCCTCGAGCAGCAGCACCCGCGTCCCGGGCGCCCGCTCGACCGCGCGCAGCGCGGTCCACAGCCCAGTGAACCCGCCGCCGACCACCGCCAGGTCGACCTCGGCGTCTCCGTCCAATGCCGGTCTCGGCAACGGGCGGTCGGCAGTGTCCAGCCACAGCGGGACGCCGATGCCTGCCAAGGGTCAGTCGTTCTGCGGGAAGCCCAGCTCGAGGCCTCCCTCGGACCGGTCGGCGGGGTCGACCCACCGCGAGGTGACGACCTTGCCGCGGGTGAAGAAGTGCACGCCCTCGGGTCCGTAGGCGTGCGTGTCACCGAACAGCGAGCTCTTCCAGCCACCGAAGGAGTACGCCGCCACCGGCACCGGGATCGGCACGTTGACGCCGATCATCCCGACCTCGACATCGCGCTCGAACCGCCGGGCCGCGCCACCGTCGTTAGTGAACACCGCGACGCCGTTGCCGTAGTCGTTGGCGTTGACGAGCTCGACCGCCGCGTCGTACGACGCGACCCGCACCACCGATAACACCGGCCCGAAGATCTCCTGGCGGTAGATCTCCATCTCCGGGGTCACGTGGTCGAACAGCGTCGGGCCGAGCCAGAAGCCCTCGGCGGCACCGGCCGGCTGCACCTCCCGCCCGTCGACCACGACCTTGGCCCCTGCGGCCTCGCCGGACTCGACGTACGACGCCACCTTGTCGCGGTGCGCCCGGGTCACCAGCGGGCCCATGTCGGGCTCGGACTCGGCCGCACCATCGCCTACCCGAATGCCGCGGGTGCGCTCGGCGATCCGAGCGACCAGGTCGTCGGCCACCGGCTCGACCGCGACGATCACGCTGATCGCCATGCAGCGCTCCCCCGCGCTGCCGTAGCCGGCGTTGACCGCGCTGTCGGCGGCCAGGTCGAGGTCGGCGTCGGGCAGCACCACCATGTGGTTCTTGGCGCCACCGAGCGCCTGCACCCGCTTGCCGTTGGTGGCGGCGGTCTCGTAGACGTAGCGCGCGATCGGCGTGGATCCGACGAAGCTGACCGCCTGCACCTCCGGGCTGGTCAGCAGCGCGTCGACCGCGGTCTTGTCGCCCTGCAGCACGTTGAAGACGCCGTCCGGCAACCCGGCCTCGCGCCACAGCTCGGCGACCCATACCGACGCCGAAGGGTCCTTCTCGCTCGGCTTGAGCACCACCGCGTTGCCCGCCGCGATCGCGATCGGGAAGAACCACATCGGCACCATTGCCGGGAAGTTGAACGGCGAGATGATGCCGACCACGCCCAGCGGCTCGCGGCGCGAGTGCACGTCGATGCCGGTCGAGAACCCCGGCGAGTGCCCACCCTTCAGCAGGTGCCCGATGCCGCACGCGAACTCCACGACCTCCAGCCCGCGGGCGATCTCGCCCAACGCATCGGAGTGCACCTTGCCGTGCTCGGCGGTGATCAGCTCGGCCAGCTCGCCCTTGCGGGCCGCGAGCAGCTCGCGGAACGCGAACAGCACCTGGGTACGTCGCGTCACCGAGGTCGCCGCCCAGCCCGCCGCCGCCGCGCTCGCGGCCGCGATCACTCGCGCCGCATCGGCCTCGGAGGCCATCGCCACTCGACCGGTCACCTGCCCGGTCGCCGGGTTGGTCACTTCGCCGGTGCGGTCATTACCACCAGTCCACCGGGCGCCGTCCACCCAGTGCGGGATCGTCACTTCGTCCACCCCGGCATCCTAGGCTTGCCCTCGTGACCGACCGACCGCCCGAGGTGCAGACCGTCTCCGACGGGGTCGCTCGGGTGGTCTGGACCCGCGAGCTGGTCGTCGGCGGCGACTGGGCCGCAGCGGTTGGGGTGGTCAGCCAGCTCGTCGACCAGGCGCTCGCCGACCACGCTCGGGTGGAGGCACACGTTGCCGCCGACGACGCGACCTCGCTGCGGGTCGCCACCTGGGCCGGGATGCGCCGCGAAGGCATCATGCGCGGGGTCGAGACCGACCTGGTGGTGTTCGCTCGACTGAGCACCGACACCCCCGCACACGAGCCGGGCGGCTTCCGGGCGCTGCTCAACTCGTTTCTGCCGCGCAAGCGAGCGATCAGCCAGATGCTGATCCGCGACCACGACGACCGGGTGCTGCTCTGCAACCTGACCTACAAGCAGGACTGGGACCTGCCCGGCGGGGTGGTCGAGGTCGGGGAGTCACCGCAGCTCGCGGTGGCCCGCGAGGTCTCCGAGGAGCTGGGGCTGACCATCCCCGGCGGCCGGCTGCTGCTCACCGACTGGCTGCCGCCGTGGGGCGGCTGGGACGACGCGCTGTGCCTGGTGTTCGACGGGGGCGTCCACCATGCGGCGATCACCGACACGATCGTGCGCGAGACCCGGGAGATCCGGGCCGCGGAGTTCTGCACGGTGGATCAGGCCCGGGAGCGCTGCGCCGACTTCACCGCTCGCCGGCTCGAGGCCGCCCTGGCTGCGGCGAAGGACGACGGGCCGCCGGCGTACACCGAAAGCGGACGCTGACCCGGCGCAAACTCCCGCCAGATGCCGCTGACCCGTCGCAAAGTTCGCGACGGGTCAGCGGGCTGGGGGCGAAGTTTGCGACGGGTCGGCGAGGAGCTCCCTGGCCAGCGTGGTCGCACCAACGACGGCGGCCGGCATCACCACGATCGCGCCCAACGGGATCAGGAAGAACACCTGCGTGGCGACGCCGAACCCGAGCAGCCCGCCGCGGTGCTGCCGGAGGAACGCGCGGCGGGCGTCCCGATCCAGGCCACGCTCCTCCAACGGCCGGGTCAACAGCTCGCCGGCGAGCAACCGCCCCGACACCAGCAGGCCAAGCACCGCCCCTACCAGCGGCCCGATCAGTGGAAGGAACCCGATCAGCAGCAACCCGAGCCCGCACAGCACGCTGATCACCCCGAACACCGCGGAGTCGCCGGTCGAGCGCCAGAAACTCGGGCCCTGGTCGGGGACTGGCCCGCCGAGCATCTCCTCGGTCGCGCGCCAGATCCGCTCGTAGAACGGGTCGCCGATGGTCAGGGTCAGACCGACGAACGTCACGGCGGACAGGAACACCGCGGCCGCCAGCACCGCGAGCATCAGCCCGAGCCGCAGCACGGTGCGAGCCGTCGTGCCCCAGTCGTCGGCGAACGGGGTCGCCCAGTCGACCAGGCTGTCGACCTTCCACAGCAGCACGATGAACGCCGCGAGCAGCAGCAGAAACACGATCAGCGCCGGCACCATCCCGAGCAGCATCAAGCCCGGCCGGCGGCGCCACATGCCGAACCCGCGGAACAGGTGCCGGGCCCCGCTCACCGGCGTCGTCAGTGGACTCAGGGCCATCAGCTCAGGGCCATCAGCTCAGGGCCATCAGAAGAGCGCCGAGGCGAGCTTCTGCCGCCCGGCGAGCACCCGTGGGTCGTCGTTGCCGACGGCGGCGAACAGTCCCAGCAGGTGCTCGCGCGCCCGATCGCGGTCGCCCTCGGTCGTACGACGGACCAGCGCGACCAGCCGGTCGAACGCGTCGTCGACGTGGCCGCCGAGGAGGTCCAGGTCGGCGACCAGGGTCTGCGCGTCCACGTCGTCGGGGTTGGCGGCGGCCGCCTCGCGCGCGGAGTTCAGGTCGACGCCCTGGGTGCGCTGCAGCACCTTGGCCATCGCCAGCCCCGCCGCGGCCTCCGCGTCGGCAGGGTTGCCGGTGACCAGCTTCTGGTACTCCGCGACGGCGCCGTCGATGTCGTTGGCCTCGAGCGCGGCCTCGGCGGCGGCGTACCGCGGGTCCGCCTGCGGCTCCGCGTCGCCGTCGGCGTCCGCGGGGGGTGCGGCGGCGCCGCGCGGCTGGTGCCGGCCGGTTACGCCCTGCGCCGTGAGCTGCTGACCGAGCTGGTTGAAGAGCGTGTTGATCTCGTCGGGCTGCATCGCCCCGGGCAACGGCTGGGTGACCGGGCGCCCGTCGAGCAGCACCAGCATCAGCGGCACCTGGGCGATCTGCAGCGCCTGCGCGATCCCGGGCGCCGTGTCGATGTCGACGACGCCGACCAGGAATCGGCCTTCGTAGCCCTCTGCGGCTGCGGCCACCTCGTCGGCGTACTGACCGCTCTCGGGCGACTGCGAGGTGGAGTGGAAGACCAGGACCACGGGCGCGGTCATCGAGGCCTCGACGGTCTCCTGGAAGTTCTGTTCGGTCACGTCCACGGAGTACGACGACCGGGCGCCGCCGCCGGCCGCTGCCCCGCCCGACGACGGGGGCGCCTGGGCCGGCCGCTTGAGGCCCGACAGGTCGATGGCACCGGGGCGGGAGAACGGCTGCTGGCTCATGGCACCAATCCTAGGGAGGTCGGATGTCACCGGACGCGCTGGTGTCTCGTCTTGATGTGGACAGGCTTTGACACGACGAAAAGGGGAAGACGATGAGGGTGTTCGTAGCCGGCGGCAGCGGTGTGCTGGGGCAGCGGCTGTTGCCGCAACTGGTGGCCCGGGGCCACCAGGTAACGGCGACCACGACGAGCCGGGCCAAGCTCGGCCTGCTGGAACGACTGGGTGCCGAGGGCGTGGTCATGGACGGGATGGACGCCGCGGCTGTCGGCGAGGCCGTAGCCGCGGCCAAGCCGGACGTGGTCATCAACCAGATGACCGCCCTGTCCCAGGCCCACGCGGGCAAGCCCAACCTGCGGAAGCCCGAGCGCTTCTTCGCCCGGACCAACGGGCTGCGCAGCAAGGGCAACGACCACCTGCTGGCCGCGGCCGAGGCGACCGGGGTCGCCCACTTCGTCGCCCAGGGCCACGCCAGCATGAACGGCGCGCACGAGGGCGGCTGGGTCAAGACCGAGGAGGACCCGATGTGGGCGACCGCCGCGACCAAGGCGATCAACCAGATGGAGAAGACGGTCCTCGCAGCCGGCGGCGTGGTGCTGCGCTACGGCGGCTTCTACGGCCCGGGCGCCACCGACGACCAGGTCGAACTCGTGCGCAAGCGGCAGTTCCCGCTCGTCGGCGCGGGCACGGGTCACTTCTCGTGGGTGCACCTCGACGACGCGGCCACCGCCACCGTGCTGGCTGTGGAGCAGCAGGCGACGGGAGTGTTCAACATCGTTGACGACGAGCCGGCCCCGGTCAGCGCCTGGCTGCCCTACCTGGCCGAGTGCGTGGGAGCCAAGCCCCCTCGGCGGGTCCCCGCCTGGTTGGCCCGGCCGCTGGCCGGGAAGATGGCGATCGAGATGGTGACCGAGGGGCGCGGGTTCTCCAACGCCAAGGCCAAACGGGAGCTCGGCTGGGAGCTGCGCTACCCGTCGTGGCGGCAGGGCTTCAAGGAGGGTCTCGGGTGACTCGTGCCGAGGAGTTCGAGGAGCTCCGACCGCTGCTGTTCTCGATCGCCTACCGGATCCTCGGCAGCGTGACCGAGGCGGAGGACGCCGTCCAGGACGCCTGGCTGCGCTTCGAGCTCTCGCCGACCCAGCCGACCTCGACCAAGGCGTTCCTGTCCGCGGTGGTCACCCGGATCTCGATCGACGTACTGCGCTCGGCACGGGTACGCCGCGAGGAGTACGTCGGGGAGTGGTTCCCCGAGCCGTTGCTCTCCGACCCCTACGAGGACCCGCAGCGATCGGCCGAGCTGGCGGACTCGGTGTCGATGGCGGCGCTGCTGCTCCTCGAGCGCCTCAGCCCGCTGGAGCGGGCGGTATTCGTGCTGCGCGAGGTGTTCGGGTTTGAGTTCGCCGAGATCGCCGCCGCCGTGGGGCGCTCGGAGGCGGCCTGCCGCCAGCTCGTCGTACGGGCCCGGCGGCACATGGCGGAGGGCCGCCCCCGGTTCGAGGCCGACCGCCGCGCGCGGGAGGAGTTGGCCGCGCTCTTCTTCGATGCACTCCGGGACGGCGACGTGGAGGGTTTGCAGGAGCTGCTCGCTGCCGACGTCCAGATGACCGGCGACGGCGGCGGTAAGGCGCCCCAGCTGGCGCGGACCCTGGTCGGCCAGGTCAAAGTGGCCCGGCTGCTCGCCGAGACGTTCCGGCTGCTGCCGCGGATCGGCGCGACGGTGGAGCCGCACGAGTTGAACGGCCAGCCGGGTGCGATCCTCCGGGACCAGGCGGGCCGGGTGGTCTTCACCCTGGCGCTCGACGTGCTCGATGGGCGGATCCAGACGATCCGGTCGGTGAGCAACCCGGACAAGCTCGGTCACCTCGGGCCCGTCGGCGACGCATGGGCGCTCGCGCGGGCGGCGACCGAGGCCCGGCGAACCGGAAAATGACCCATCAAGGCGTTGACAGCCTGCGGTGCCTTGGTGACAGCGTGCCGGTATGCGAATCCTCTCGGGCGCGCGGGCCGTGCTCCTCACCCTTCCCCTGGTTCTGACTACCCTCACTGCCCTGCCGGCCACCTCGGCGGCGCCGGCCCAGACCGACGGTCGCCATCAGGGTGACCGGACTGTGCGGTTTCAGACGTTCAACGCCTCGCTGAACCGGACGGCGCCGGGCGAGCTGGTGGCCGACCTGTCGACCCCCGACGACCCGCAGGCCGCCGCGGTCGCCGAGATCATCCAACGGACCCGGCCCGACGTGATCCTGCTCAACGAGTTCGACTACGTGCCCGACGGCGAGGCGGTCGACCTGTTCCGCGACAACTACCTCGAGGTCGGCCACCACGGCGCCCGACCGATCCACTACCGCTACTCGTTCGTCGCGCCGTCCAACACCGGCATTCCCAGCGGCCACGACCTCGACAACAACGGCACCGTCGGCGGCGGCAACGACGCCTTCGGGTTCGGCACCTTCGAGGGCCAGTTCGGCATGGCGGTGCTGAGCAAGTTCCCGATCGACCGCCGGCACGCGCGGACGTTCCAGCAGTTCCGCTGGGCCGACATGCCCGGCGCGATGCTGCCCGACGATCCGGCCACGACGGCTCCGGCCGACTGGTACTCGCCGGCCGAGCTGGCCGACGTCCGGCTCTCCAGCAAGTCGCATTGGGACCTGCCCATCCGGATCGGTCGCCGAACGGTCCACTTCCTGGTCTCGCACCCGACCCCGCCGGTCTTCGACGGCCCCGAGGACCGCAACGGCACCCGCAACTTCGACGAGATCCGGTTCTGGTCCGACTACGTGTCCGGCAGCGACTACATGTACGACGACCGGGGACGGCGTGGCGGGCTCCGGCGCGGTGCCCCGTTCGTGATCGCCGGCGACCAGAACAGCGACCCGCTCGACGGCGACTCGGTGCCCGGTGCGATCCAGCAGCTGACCGACCACCCGCGGATCGAGGACCCGCTGCCGACGTCGCCGGGTGGTCCGGAGGCGGCCGCACGCCAGGGGGGCGCCAACCTCGCCCACGAGTCGGACCCGCGCTACGACACCGCCGACTTCGCCGACACCAGCCCGGGCAACCTGCGCGCCGACTACGTGCTGCCGGCCCGGCGGCTCAAGGTTCTGGACGCCGGTGTCTTCTGGCCGGTCCCGAGCGACCCGCTGTCGCGGCTGACCGGCGAGTTCCCGTTCCCGAGCTCCGATCACCGGTCGGTGTGGCTGGACCTGCGGCTGCGGTAGCGCCTCAGACTGCAGGCGGCAGCAATGGGCCTGGTACGCCACCGAACTGCCGCGAGCAGGACGACGCACCGGCGCAGGACTTGAGGGCCGCCGTGCGCTTGCGCAGTTCGTTGATGGTGCGCCGGTAGTACGGGTGCTTCGCCAGGTTGGTCGTCTCGGCCGGGTCGAAGCGGTGGTCGTAGAGCTCTTCGAACCGCTCGGCGTAGAAGTACGCGTAGGTGTAGCGACCCGTCGTCACGCCGCGCCACCACCAGCCGTACTTGCGGTCGACCTGCTCCTGCGGACCGGCCTGGATCAGGACCGTGCTGCGCAGCGCCTTGCGCGTGCGGATCGTCGGCATCAACGACTTCCCGTCGACCAACAGGTCGGGGCGCGCGCCGGCCACCGCGGCGATGGTCGGGGCCAGGTCGATCATCAGCGCGAACCCGGTGCGCTTGATCCCGCGCGGCACCCCGGGACCTCGCATCAGCAGCGGGACCGACAGCGACTGCTGGTAGGGGACGTTCTTGGTGATCAGTCGGTGCTCGCCGAGCAGGAACCCGTTGTCGGAGGTGAACATGATGAGCGTGTTGTCGAGCTCGCCCGCGCTGCGCAGCTCCTGGACGATGCGGGCGACCCCTTGGTCGACGCCCTGAAGAGATTGGATCCGAGTCCGGAAGATGTTGTTGATGTGGCGGACGTTCACCTTCTTGGCGTGCTTCTTTCGCAGCCACCGCGACTTGTCCGAGATGTCCTCGTTGAACGCCTGGTCGCGCAATGACGGGGACTTGGTGCGGTTGAACTGCGACCGATAGCGCTCCGGCGGATAGGCCACCGCGGTGGCCTGATGGGTGTCGGGGTCGACCCGGCCGTGCGGCGCGACGTGGGAGGCGAAGATGAAGAACGGCTGCGGGGACGGCGCCCACTCGCGGATCAACCGCTGGGTCTCATTGTTGACGTAGTCGACGTTGTTGAGCGCGTGGTAGTAGACCGGGTTGCCGTTGCGGTACATCTTGTAGCCCTCGTAGGCGTACTGGCCGCCGATGCTCGGGTCGAACCAGGTCCAGCCGGGCTGACTGCGGCCTCGTCTACCGAAGCCGTTGAGGTACTTGCCGGTGAACGCCGTCCGGTACCCCGCGCGGTTCAGCCAGACCGGCAGCGTGTGCCGGGAGTCGAGGGCGGCGAAGGCGTACTTCCCCTGATTGGCCTTCACGTGGTTGTTCTGCGCGTACTGGCCGGTGAGGATCGCGCCCCTGGCCGGGCAGCACAGCGGATGCGGCGACAGCATGTGGGGGAACGTCACGCCCTTGCGGCCCAGCAGCTTGCGGGTGCGCGGCATCCACTTCAGGTCCGACATCGTCATGTCGTCGGTGAGGATCAGCACGACGTTCGGGCGATCGTCGGCGGCCTGCCGGGCGGTCGTCGTCGCGGAGCCGGCGGGTCCGCCCTGGGCGGTGGGTTGGCCGACCAGCACTCCGGCGGTGGCCAGCGTCGCGATGAGGAGGAGTACGGCGGCGCGCTGGCGCGATCCCCCTCGCCCCCTCACGCGGACATCATGACGGCCAGGCACGCCGTCCGGGACCGAACGCCGAAACTGGGACGGGCGTCACGGCAGGATGTCCGCATGTCCTACCCACCACCGATCTACGACGGCGACGCGGGCGAGATCAGCGCCTGGGTCAGGGGCAACGAGACCGAGCCGGAGATCCGGTACCCGAACGGCAACCGGGTGCGGTTGCTCGCCACCGGCGCGTCCACGGGTGGGCTGTTCGGGCTGTATCGCTGGGAGTTCTCACCGGTGGTCAGCGGCCCCGATGCGCACTTCCACAAGACGATGACCGAGTCGTTCTACATCCTGGCCGGCGAGGTCTCGATCTACGACGGCAAGGCCTGGCGGACGGCTGGCGTCGGCGACTTCCTGCACGTGCCCGCTGGTGGGCTGCACGGGTTCCGCAACGAGTCGGGCGCCGAGGCCTCGATGCTGCTGCACTTCGCCCCCGGAGCTCCGCGCGAGAAGTACTTCGAGGGACTGGTCCGGCTGGCGTCCGGCGAGAAGTGGTCGAAGGAGGAGTACGCCGAGTTCATGCGCGAGCACGACAACTACTGGGTCGAGGACTGACCGGCCGGGGCGAGCGGTGGGTGAGTGACGGTTTCGGCAGGCGCAACCGACGCTGAGTCACCGCCCGACTGCCGCACCCCACCTCGCATCGCCACCAGCACGCCGAGGACCAGCAGGCCTCCGCCGAGGGTCTCGCCCCCGCTCGGCACCTGCTCGAGCAACAGCCACGCCGAGGCCATCGCGACGACGGGCGCGAGCAACACCCACGGGACGACGTACGCCGACTCGTTGCGGGCGAGCAGGGCGTTGAAGATGGAGTAGCCGACGAGGGAAGCCAGGCCGGCGGTGTAGAGCGTCGACAGCGCGGCCTCCCAGCCGAATGCTCCGAACCCGGACGCCACGGCCGCCGGCCCGTCGACCGCCAACGAGAGCAGCAGTGCCGGGATCGGCACGACCAGCGCCGACCACACCACGAGCGAGAGCCCGGCGGCCACCCCCGCCGACCTCGCCACCACGTTGCCGACGCCCCACGAGAGGGCGCCGAGCAGGCACAGCCCGAGGGCCAGGGCGGTGACGTCGCCGCCCCGGCCGAGGCCGACCACCAGCAGGCCGACGGATCCCACCGCCACGCCCACGATCTGAGCCAGGTTCGGCCGTTCGCGCAGTACGCCGGCCGCGATCACGATCGTGAAGATGACCTGTGCCTGCAGCACCAGCGCGGCCAGGCCAGGGCTCAGCCCGGCATCCATCGCTGCGTACAGGAACCCGAACTGGCCGAGCGACATGAACAGGCCGACCGCGACGACCGTGCGCCACGGGGCGGCCGGACGGGCGACCAGGAAGACGGCCGGAACGACGACGGCGGCGAACCGGACCGCCACGAACAGCAGCGGCGGCACCCCCTGCATGCCCCAGTCGATCACCACGAAGTTGAAGCCCCAGATGGTGGCGACCACAGCGGCCAGCAGCGAGTCTCGCAATGACATGGGCCCATCATCCGGCGCGACAACCATCAAGCACCAGCGATTTGTCATGGCCCAAACGATGTAGCATCGCTTCATGATTGATCTGGCTGCACTGACCTCCCTCCGCGCGGTCTCCGACCACGGGTCGGTGGTCGGCGCCGCCGATGCTCTGGGCTTCACCCCCAGCGCCGTCTCCCAGCAGGTCAAGCGTCTCGAGCGCCAGGCGGGTGTAGCCCTGCTCGAGCGGGTGGGTCGCGGCGTCATGCTGACCCGCCACGGTCAGCACCTCGTCGACGCCGGCTCCCGCCTGCTCAGCGACCTGGAGCAGATCGAGTCCGGCCTGCACCAGCAGGCCGGAGCGATCGCCGGTCACCTGCGGGTGGTCGCGTTCTCGACCGCGATGCGCGGGCTGGTCGCGCCGGCGATGGCAGCCCTCCTCGCCGAGCACCCCGCCCTCAGCCTCGCGCTGTCCGAACGCGAGCCGTGGGACACGATCGACCTGGTGGCCTCGGGTCAGTGCGAGATCGGACTGGTGCACAGCTGGGGAGACGTGCCCCTCGCGATCCCCGACCACCTCGACCGCACGCCGGTCGCCACCGACGTCGCCGACGTGATCGTGCATCGAGAGCATCGGCTGGCCACCCGCCAGCACGTCACGCCCCGCGACCTGGTCGACGAGGGCTGGATCGCCACCCCGGAGGGCACGATCTGCCGGCAGTGGCTGACCCGGATGTACGACGGCACCGGACGCCTCCCGCGGATCGCGCACCAGTCGATGGAGTTCGACTCCCACCTGGCGATGGTGCGCGCTCGCCTCGGCGTCGCGCTGGTTCCTCGCCTGGGGCGGCAGCCGCTCGGACCCGACCTGGTCGCCGTCGCGGCCCGGCAGCCGATCCCGACCCGAGAGATCGTGGCGCTGCACCGGCGCAGCATGGCCGACTCGCCCGCCATCTCAGCGGTGGTGGAGCGACTGCGGTCGGCCTGACCGCTCAGAACCGAGCCGGCTCGCGGTACTCGCCCCACTCCTCGCGGAGGACGTTGCAGATCTCGCCCAGCGTGGCTTCGGCCCGGACGGCGTCCAGCATCGGCTCGATCATGTTGGCGTCGGTGCGGCCGACCTCGACCAGGCGCTCGAGCTGCCTGGCCACCGCCGCCTCGTCGCGACCGGCCCGGCGGTCACCGAGCACCCGCACCTGCTCGGTCTCGACCTCGTGCGAAACCCGGAGGATCTCCAGGTCGTGGGTGACCGAGTCGGTGTGGCAGTTGACGCCGACGATCTTCTTGTCGCCCTTCTCGAGCGCGACTTGGTACTGGAAGGCCGCCTCAGCGATCTCGGTCATGAACCAGCCGTCCTCGATGCCGCGCAGCAGACCGTCGGTGACCGGGTGTTCGCCACGGCGCATCGCGGCGGCGAGGCCGGCGGGGTCGTCGTGGGTGAGGGTGGATCCACCCATTGCCAGAATCCTGTCGAAGATCGCGTTGGCCTCGGCCTCGATCTGGTCGGTCAGCGCCTCGACGTAGTAGGAGCCGCCCAGCGGATCGGCGACGTTGGTGACGCCGGTCTCCTCCATGATCACCTGCTGGGTGCGCAGCGCGATCTCGGCCGCCATCTCCGAGGGCAGCGCCAGCGTCTCGTCGAGGGCGTTGGTGTGCAGCGAGTTGGTCCCGCCGAGCACCGCCGACAGCGCCTCCAGGCCGGTGCGGACCACGTTGTTGTAGGGCTGCTGGGCGGTCAGCGAGACCCCGGCGGTCTGGGTGTGGAAGCGCAGCATCTGCGCCTTCGCCGTCTCCGCGCCGAACACGTCGCGCAGCCAGCGGGCCCAGATCCGGCGGGCCGCCCGGAACTTCGCGATCTCCTCGAAGAAGTCGAGGTGGGCGTCGAAGAAGAACGAGAGGCCGGGAGCGAACACATCGACGTCGAGTCCGCGGGAGAGCCCGAGCTCGACGTACCCGAAGCCGTCGGCGAGGGTGAACGCCAGCTCCTGCGCAGCCGTCGAACCGGCCTCGCGGATGTGGTAGCCGGAGACGGAGAGAGGTTTGTAGGCCGGGATCTCCTCGACGCAGTACTCCATCAGGTCACCGATCAGCCGAAGGTGCGGCTTCGGCCCGAAGATCCACTCCTTCTGGGCGATGTACTCCTTGAAGATGTCGGTCTGCAGGGTGCCGTTGAGCTTGCCGGTGTCGACCCCCGCGCGCTCGGCCGCGACGATCATCATGCAGAAGATCGGCACCGCTGGGCCGCTGATCGTCATCGATGTGGTGACCTCGGCGAGGTCGATGCCGTTGAACAGCACCTCCATGTCGGCGGCGGAGTCGATGGCCACCCCGCAGTGCCCGACCTCGCCGAGCGATCGCGGGTCGTCGGAATCGCGGCCCATCAAGGTCGGCATGTCGAACGCGACGCTCAGCCCGCCGCCGCCCCGGCCGAGGATCATCTTGAACCGCTCGTTGGTGTCCTCGGCGCTGCCGAAGCCGGCGAACTGGCGGATCGTCCAGGTGCGCCCGCGATTGCCGCTGGCGTGCAGGCCGCGGGTGAACGGGAACTCACCCGGCCACTCGGAGTCATCGGTGCCGTAGGCGGGCTCGACCTCGGAGCCGCTGAGCGTGGTGAAGTCGGCCTCCCGGAGGCGCGAGTCCGCATAGCGCTGCTCCCAGCGGGAGCGAGCGGTCTGGCCGGGGAGGTCGGGAGTCATGGGAAAATAGTAGGACGTCCAACTAAATTCGCCAAGCCGGGTTCGCTAGCGCGCTCCCCCGGTCCAGCGGTACAGCCGGCCGGCGCGCACCTCGACCTCGCTCGGCGGCCGCGGCGTGGGCGCGCCCCGCAGGTGCGCGAGCAGTTGGCTCCGGCCGCGGATGGTGGCCTTGCCGTCGTCGTACCGGACGGCGGGGTGGAGCAGCGGACGCAGCTCGCCCCACTCCTGCTGCTCGACGAGGTCCCAGACCGCAGCGGCCGGCGCCGGCAACTCGGGCAGCTCGTGCAGCATCTTCGGGGTGCACATCCGCCAGGCGTCGATGACGAGCTCGCGCATCTCCCGGTCGTCGAGTCGATCGAGGTGGGCGCACACCCAGGGGTAGCGCAGGTCGGAGGCGGGCGGCAGGAAGAAGGTCTCGGGGTCGGCGGCGACCAGCCCGTCACGTTCGGCTCTCGGGAAGCCGAAGCCGATGTCCTGCTCGTCGCGCGAGAACGCGCAAAAGACGATCTGCTTGACCCGGAACTTCCAGTGCCCGCGGACCTGGACCTCGTAGCTGCGGGGCAGCGTCAGCGCGATCCGGCGTACGGCGTCCGCATCGGTCACGCCGTCATCGTAGGAACCGGCGCCGACAGGTCCTAGAAGTCGCCGGCGGCCGCCCGGACCGGGCGCAGGATCTCCGACAGCTCGCGCAGCGCGGGCACGTCCAGCGCCCCCAGTCCGAAGTCGGCCGCCACCAGGTCCTTGGTGGCCAGCTCGACCAGCGCCCGACCCTTCGGCGTGATGCTCGCGAGGACCGCACGACCGTCATCGGGGTGCGGCTGCCGATCGACCAGCGCCGCGGCCTCGAGCCGCCGCACGATCGAGGTGACCGAGGTCGGGTGCACCTGGAGCCGCTCGCCCATCTTGCCGAGCGGCAGTGAGCCGCGGGACGAGAACACCAGCAGCACCAACGCCTCGTAGCGGGCGAAGGTCAGCCCGTGTGGCTTGAGGATCCCGTCGAGCCGGCCGATCACGAGTTGTTGGACGCGCATCAGCGAGGTGACCGCATGCATCGGGGGAACGCCGTCCCAGTGGTCGCCCCACTGCCGGGCGGCCTCGTCGATGGGGTCGAACGGGAGGGTCATCGGACTCCTAGTTCACGACGCGCGGGCCGCGGAGACCCGAGCGTTGGACGACCCGCTGGATCGCCTTGTCCCGCTCGTCGGGGCGGCCGACGTACCGGATGTCGCGCAGGCCTTGCTCCTGCGCGGCGGACTCGAAGACGAAGTGGCCGTACCCGAGCACCCGGCCGATCAGCGGCTTCTTCACGGCGATGTCGAGGATTCGGTGCAGCGGCATCGTCGCGAGGTTGGAGGTGAGCACGCCGTGGATCCGGAAGACCCGCATGTTGGTGATCACGAACCGGTCGCGGTGCTCGCGTAGCCCGCCCCAGATCGCGTGCAGCATCAGCAAGAAGGAGACGATCAGCATCAGCCAGGCGACGTTGACGTTGACGAACGGCGAGCCGACCAGCAGCACCAGCGCGAGCACGCCCTCGATGCCTGGCTTGACGTAGGCCACCCAGTGGTGGCGGACCTCGTCGACGATGACCTCACCCTCGTCGCGCAGCAGATGCTTGGCGATGTTGGGGTCACTCAGCGACGCGACGATGCCCACGATCCGGCCGTCAGTCGCCGAGGGCGCCGAAGAAGTCGATCACCCCTCTGAACAACTCCTCGGTCAGGTCCCAACTACCTTCGGCGGCGTCAGCCATACCGCTCGGCTCCGTCAGCATCCAGAAGCCGAGGAACACGATGACCACCACGAGGATGATCTTCTTGGCGTTCATTGGGCAGGGTTCTCCGTCCTGGCCGAGAGCAGGGTTCTCCACATTGGTATCAGCAAGCGCGCTCATCGCGACGGAGGCGCGCCCTCCACCCAGTCGTTGGTGCGCTCCCAGAGCGCCGCGCCGGCATCCGTATCAGCCACCTCAGGAGAGGCGTCCGCGACCGCGGACCGGCGGTGGTAGGCACCCGGGTGTGCCTCGGGTGAGGTGGCGCAGAAGACCGACGTCCGCGCCCCGACCTCCGGGGAGGTGAGCGCCCGGCGCTCGAGCGGTGCGGCCAGCTTGCGCAGCCTGGCCAACACCGGCGCGGTCTCCAGGCCGCGGTCGGCCACGTTCGTGTAGACGGAGCCGGGGTGCAGCGAGTAGCCGCGCAGGCCCTGGGCGGCGTACCGCCGCTCGATCTCGGCGGCCTCGTGGACCAGCGCCAGCTTGGAGGTGCCGTAGGCGTCCCACGAGTCGTACGGCGTCACCCCGCCCGCCAACCACTCGTTGCGGCCGCGCTTGTGCAACATGGAGACGACGTTGACCACACGGGCCTCCTGCTCCGCGGCGGCCGTGCGCAGGAGGACCGGGAGCAGCAGCCGGGTCAGCTGGGCGGTGCCGAGGTAGTTGGTCCGCCAGTGCACCTCGTGCCCGTCGACCAGCTGAGGTTCGCGCCATTTCCCGCGCAGGTCGAGGTGGATGCCGGCGTTGTTGACCAGCACGTCGAGCCGCTCGGTCGCGGTGCCGAGCCAGTCTGCGAACGTCCGCACCGAGTCCGCGTCCGCCAGCTCGAGCGGGTGGAAGTCGGCGGTCACCGCGCCCGACCGGCGGGTGGTGATCACGCGGCCATGCTCGCGCAAGGCCGCAGCCGTGGCCTCGCCGAGAGAGCCCGGACCCGCGCCGGTGACGAGGAACACCTTCCGCTCAGGCATCGGTGACCGACTCGATCAGCTCGTCGGCGGCGGAGTACGGGTCCCGCTCCCCCGTCACGACCGCGGACGCCAGGTCGTCGAGCTCGGAGCGGCCATGGACATCGCCCCATCGAGCGCGCAACGCCGTCACCGCGATCGCCTCGATCTCGTCGCGAGCCCGGCGGGTACGACGGCGCACCATCTCGCCCGAGGCCTTCAGGTGCTGACGGTGCCGGCCGATCTCGCCGACGACCTCGTCGACCCCGTCGCCGGTCTGCGCGACGGTCTTGATGATCGGCGGCCGCCAGGCGCCGTCGGGGCGCTCTCCCAAAGCCAGCATCCCGCGAAGGTCGCGGCGTACCTGGTCGGCGCCGTCGCGGTCGGCCTTGTTGATGACGTAGATGTCGCCGACTTCGAGGATGCCGGCCTTCGCTGCCTGGATCCCGTCACCCATGCCGGGCGCGAGCAGCACCATCGTGGTGTCGGCGAGCCCGGCGATCTCCACCTCGCTCTGCCCGACGCCGACCGTCTCGATCAGGATCACGTCGCAGCCGGCGGCGTCGAGCACCCGCAGGGCCTGCGGCGTGGACCAGGCCAGGCCGCCGAGGTGGCCACGAGAGGCCATCGAGCGGATGTAGACCTCGCGGTCGAGAGCGTGGTCCTGCATCCGCACCCGGTCGCCGAGCAGCGCGCCGCCGGAGAACGGCGACGACGGGTCGACCGCGAGCACTCCGACCCGCTTGCCCTGCTTGCGGAGCTCGGTGACCAGCGCGTTGGTCGACGTCGACTTGCCCACCCCGGGAGAGCCGGTGATGCCGATGACCTGCGCGTGACCGGCGTGCGGAGCGAGCGCCGCCATCACCTCGCGCAGCAGCGGCGACTCGTCCTCGACCAGCGAGATCAGTCGCGCGACCGCGCGGGCGTCGCCCTCCCGGGCCCGCCCGACGAGGTCGTCGACCGATTGCTCAGCTCTTCGGCCGGTCCTCATTGGTCCCGCGCGATGGGAGCGCAGCGTCGCGGACCGCGGAGGACGGACGGCCGAAGCGCCGTCACGCCTGGGGAACGCGCACAATCAGCGCGTCACCCTGACCGCCGCCACCACACAGAGCGGCGGCGCCGATGCCGCCGCCGCGCCGCTTCAGCTCGAGGGCGAGGTGCAGGACCACCCGGGCGCCGGACATGCCGACCGGGTGCCCCAGCGCGATCGCGCCGCCGTTGACGTTGACCTTGGACTCGTCGAGGCCGAGGGAGCGGGCGGACTCGATGCCGACCGCGGCGAACGCCTCGTTGAACTCGACCAGGTCGAGGTCGGTGGGCGCGATGCCCTCCTTGTCGCAGGCCTTCTTGGTGGCGTTGGCGGGCTGCATCTGCAGCGTGGAGTCGGGGCCGGCCACCATCCCGTGGGCACCGATCTCGGCCAGCCACTCCAGGCCGAGCTCCTCGGCCTTGGCCTTGCTCATCACCACGACGGCGCAGGCGCCGTCGGAGATCTGGGAGGAGGTGCCGGCGGTGATGGTTCCGTCCTTGGCGAACGCCGGGCGCAGCGCGCCGAGCGACTCGGCGGTGGTGTCGCCGCGCACGCCCTCGTCCTGGGAGACCACGATCGGGTCGCCCTTGCGCTGCGGGATCGAGACCGGCACGACCTCGTCGTCGAAGACGCCGTTCTTCCAGCCCTCGGCGGCCTTCTGGTGCGACGCAGCCGCGAACTGGTCCTGCTCCTCGCGGGTGAGGCTGGTGCCCGCGACGTTGCACTGCTCGGTGAGCGCGCCCATGGCCTGCTGGGTGGACTGGTCGAACAGCGCGTCGTAGGCCATCGAGTCGACGAGCGTGGTGTCGCCGTACTTGAAGCCCTCGCGGGACTTGGGCAGCAGGTGCGGTGCGTTGGTCATCGACTCCATGCCGCCCGCGACGATGATCTCGGCCTCGCCGGCGCGGATCATCTGGTCGGCCGTGGCGATCGCGTTCAGCCCGGAGAGGCAGACCTTGTTGATCGTGATCGAGGGCAGCGAGAGCGGCAGCCCTGCGGCGATGCCCGCGCTGCGGGCGGGGTTCTGACCCGCGCCGGCCAGGATGACCTGGCCCATGATCAGGTAGTCGACCTGGTCACCGGCGACGCCCGCCTTCTCGAGGGCGCCCTTGATGGCCACCCCGCCGAGGTCAGCGGCGGAGAGGGACTTCAGGCCACCGAGCAGACGGCCGATCGGGGTGCGAGCCCCGGCCACGATCACATTGGTTGAATTTCCGGAGCCGGACATCAGGAAGCCTCCACAGACGTTGGTAGTGCTGGCGACGATACCCACCAGTCACCGGTGGGGCGAGGGTGTCCATGCGGCTGCCCGTGCGGCACTTGTCACACCGGGTCGCGCGGATCCCCGCGAGGCGCCACCATGTGCGCCATGGACATCCCTGAGCACCTCTTCACCGCGATCGACCATGTCGGCATCGCGGTTCCGGACCTCGACGAGGCGATCGCGTTCTACGGCGAGACGTTCGGGATGCGGCTGGTCCACCAGGAGGTCAACGAGGAGCAGGGCGTTCGCGAGGCGATGATCGCCGTGGGCGACTCCGGGTCCTGCCTCCAGCTGCTGGCCCCGCTCAACGAGGAGTCGACGATCGCGAAGTTCCTGGACCGCTCCGGCCCGGGCGTCCAACAGATGGCCTACCGCGTCACCGACGTGGAACAGGTCAGCGCCATCCTGCGCGAGCGCGGCGTCCGACTCCTGTACGACGCGCCCCGACGGGGCACCTCGGACTCCCGGATCAACTTCATCCACCCGAAGGACGCGGGCGGGGTGCTGGTTGAGCTGGTCCAACCCGCCGCCGCCCACTGAGACCTGTCGTCCCCCGCTGTTACTCGCGGGTAAATTCACGCTGGTGGTCTCGCACGCTCGACCACTGTCGCTGACCGGTTCCACCGACCCAAGGGAGTAAGCCGTCGTGCAGCACATCCTCGACGCCATCGAGTCCGATCAGACCACCGGCGCGGACTTCGCCGGCCTGGCGATCCCGGAGTCCTACCGGGCCGCCTTCGTGAAGAAGGACGAAACGGAGATGTTCGCCGGCATGGCGAGCAAGGACAAGGACCCGCGCAAGTCCCTGCACGTGGACGAGGTCGCTGTCCCCGAGCTCGGCCCG
This sequence comes from uncultured Actinomycetota bacterium, assembly GCA_963827185.1. Classification (GTDB taxonomy): domain Bacteria; phylum Actinomycetota; class Actinomycetes; order Propionibacteriales; family Nocardioidaceae; genus Nocardioides. The sequence goes on along the minus strand of CAWGZQ010000005.1, from coordinate 711,604 downwards.
GGCGAGGCGCTGGTGGCCGTGATGGCCAGCGCGATCAACTACAACACCGTCTGGACCTCGATCTTCGAGCCGCTCTCGACGTTCGGCTTCCTCGAGCGCTACGGCCGACTCTCCCCGCTGACCAAGCGGCACGACCTGCCCTACCACGTGGTCGGCTCCGACCTTTCGGGCGTGGTGCTCAAGACCGGCGAGGGCGTGAACCGCTGGAAGCCCGGCGACCGAGTCGTCGCGCACTGCCTGTCGGTCGAGCTCGAGAGCCCCGACGGCCACAACGACACGATGCTCGACCCCGAGCAGCGGATCTGGGGCTTCGAGACCAACTTCGGCGGCCTGGCCGACATCGCCCTGGTCAAGGCCAACCAGCTGATGCCCAAGCCCGAGCACCTCACCTGGGAGGAGGCCGCCTCCCCCGGCCTGGTCAACTGCACGGCGTACCGCCAGCTGGTCAGCAAGAACGGCGGCGACCTGAAGCAGGGCGACAACGTCTTGATCTGGGGCGCCTCCGGCGGTCTCGGCGGCTTCGCGACGCAGTACGCACTCAATGGCGGCGCCACCCCGATCTGCGTGGTCTCCAGCGACGACAAGGCCGACATCTGCCGCTCGATGGGCGCGGAGCTGGTCATCAACCGCAACGAAGAGGGCTACCAGTTCTGGAAGGACGAGCACACCCAGGACCCCAAGGAGTGGAAGCGGTTCGGCGCGCGGATCCGCGAGCTCACCGGTGGCGAGGACATCGACATCGTCTTCGAGCACCCCGGCCGCGAGACGTTCGGCGCCTCGGTGTTCGTGACCCGCAAGGGCGGCACGATCACCACCTGCGCCTCGACCTCTGGCTACATGCACGAGTACGACAACCGCTACCTCTGGATGAGCCTCAAGCGGATCATCAGCTCGCACTTCGCCAACTACCGCGAGTCGTGGGAGGCGAACCGGCTGGTCTCCAAGGGAGCGATCCACCCGACCCTGTCGCGCACCTACGCGCTGGAGGAGGTCGGCCAGGCCGCGCTCGACGTGCACCGGAACGCGCACCAAGGCAAGGTGGGCGTGCTGTGCCTGGCCCCCGAGCCGGGCCTCGGCGTACGCAACCAGGAGATGCGGGCCCAGCACGAGACGGCGATCAACCGCTTCCGCGGCGTCTGAGCAAGCGGTCGTTCGAATCCCGCCATCCGCTATGGGTTCTCTCAGCCGGATCGGCCATCATGGTGACCGTCTGCCCACCCCCAGCGAGACAAGGAACTCCCCCATGACTGACCAGGGTCTGTCCATCTTCGACGACGAGCCCGAGGACGGTGACGGCACCGAACCCCGCGCCAAGTCAGATGTCGAGGCGACCCAGGTGATCCCGGTGGTGCAGAAGTCGCCGGACCCCCAGCCCGAGCAGACCCAGCGCCGCCCGGTGATCCCGCCCGCGACGCCGACGTCTGCCCCCGCGCCGCCGTCGGGCCCCGCCACGGCAGGGACGCCCACCTTCCCGGTGACCAAGCGCCACGGCTACGACCGGACCGCCGTCGACGCGAAGGTGCGCCAGCTCAGCAGCGAGAAGGCCGGGCTCAGCGCCAGCCTCACCGACTCCGAGCAGCGGGTGCTGCAGCTCGAGGCGGAGCTGGCCCAGGCGAAGGACGAGCTCTCCGAACAGCAGGCGCCTTCGTACGCCGGACTGGGAGGCCGGGCGAGCGCGATGCTGCGGCTCGCGGAGGAGGAGGCCGACGAGATCCGAGGTACCGCCGCAGCCGAGGCCACCCAGATCCGCGAGCAGGCGACCCGCGACGCGAAGGCCATCCGGGCCGAGGCGGCTCGCGAGGCCGAGGACATCCGGGTGGTGCAGCTGCAGGAGCTCGACGAGCACCGCAACCGGCTGATCAAGGACGCCGAGCAGGAGAAGACGCTGGCCCAGAGCGAGGCCGCCGACATGATCGCCGCCGCGAAGCGAGAGGCCGACCAGCTCCGGCTGGCCTCACAGCAGGAGGCCAACGAGCTGCGCACTTCCGCGACCCGCGACGTCGAGCAGGCCCGGGCCGCCGCCGACCGCGAGGTGATGGAGGCCCGTCGCACCCTGGCGGTGGAGAAGGAGCGGCTCGCCAGGGAGGCGACCGACCACCACGGCAGCGCGATGCTCGAGACGCAGCGGCTGGTCCAGGAGGCCGAGGAGCGGGCGTCCGCCGCCGAGGACCGGGCACGCGAGGCGACCAAGCAGGCCACCGAGAACCGGTCGGCCGCTCAGTCGGAGTCCGAGGCGCTGCTGTCCCGGGCCCGCCGCGAGGCCGAGCAGGTCATCGCGTCCGCGCAGACCCAGGCCGAGGCCATCACCAGCAACGCCGACGCCGACGCGCAGCGCGAGGTCGCGGCCACCCGAGCCGAGCTCGACCGGCTCACCAAGCGTCGCGACGCGATCACCGCCCAGCTCGCCTCACTCCGCGACGTCGTCGCCGGCTTCGGGGAGGACGAGAGTTGAACGACCCGGCGCCCCCACGGGCGGGCGCCGACGCCGTCGTGGAGAAGGTGCTCGACGACCTGGGTGAACAGGGTGAGCCGTTTCAGCGGCACTCCGCCTTCTTCATGGGCTTCACCGGCGGCCTGGGCCTGCTGACGGCGTACGTCCTGTTCGTCGCGCTGGCCGGCATCAGCTCGGTGCTGCTCCTGATCGTGGTGTCGCTGTTCTTGGCGTGCGGACTCAACCCGTCCGTGGAGTTCCTCGAGCGGCGCGGGCTGACCCGCCCCTGGGCGGTCGCGTCGGTGATCGCGGCCGCGTTGATCGGCCTGGCCCTCTTCCTGGTGGCCATCGTCCCGGTCATCACCGACCAGGTGGCGACGCTCAGCGACAACGTGCCGGGTTGGCTGGACGACCTGCGGGGCAACGCCCGGATTCAAGACCTGGATCAGGACTACCACATCATCGAGAAGGTCCAGGCCTACGTCACCGACGGTGACTTCCTGGGCACGCTGTTCGGCGGCGCACTCGGCTTCGGCCTGAAGATCGTCTCCGCGCTGTTCAACGCGTTCATCATCCTGGTGCTGACGCTCTACTTCCTCGCCTCGCTCGACACCACGAAGAAGGCGATCTACCGGCTCGCGCCCGCCTCGCGCCGCGACCGGGTGACCAAGCTCGGCGACCGGGTGATCCACAACATCGGCGGCTACGTCTCCGGCGCGTTCATCGTGGCCATGTGTGCCGGCATCACCTCGCTGATCTTCCTGTTCTTCGCCGGCCTGAGCGAGTACGCCGTCGCACTGGCCTTCGTGGTCGCGGTCCTCGACGTGATCCCGATGATCGGCGCGACCATCGGCGCGGTGATCGTGACCGCGATCGCTTTCGCGACCGACGTCAAGACCGGCATCGCCTGCGCGATCTTCTATGTCATCTACCAGCAGGTCGAGAACTACGTGATCTACCCGAAGGTGATGCGGCGCTCGGTCGACGTACCGGGCGCGGTCACCGTGATCGCGGCGCTGGTCGGCGCCGCCCTGCTCGGTGTCGTCGGCGCGTTGCTCGCGATCCCGACGGCGGCCGCCGTACTGCTGGTGATGCGCGAGGTCGTGGTCAAACGGCAGGACACCCGCTAGCCCATCGGCGGCGGCTACTGCCCGACGACGATGTGCGCGAGCACGCTGTCGGCGGGCACCTGACCGAGCTGGTCGGAGTAGAACACCCGCCACCGGCCGTCGACCAGCCCGCAGAGCGCCCACGCGGGGTCGACCTGCGGGATCGCGTGGAAGGTCATCGGCTGAGCGTCGCCGCCGGCGCAGTTGGTGGCCTCACCCTCGAGCTGGACGGTCGGCTTGACGCGGTAGTCCTCGCTCACCGCCCGCACCACGTGGTAGCTCGTGTCGTTGACCTTCGCGGTCGCCGCACAGGGCTCTTCGTCGTCGATCGCCTCGGTGCCCTCGGCGCTGGGGTCGTCACCGACGTTGGCCACGGACGCCGGACCGCCGCCCGAACAGGCGGACACACCGACCATCAGGAATGCCACGACCACCACGAGGGGGACGAGACTGCGGGACCTGGTGGACATCCCCGCCAATCTACCGAGCGAGTCCTAAACAAACCTGAGAAACGACCCTCAGACCGGCAGAGGTTCCGGCTGCGCCACGTCGCGCTCGCCGAGCTTTACTCCGACCACGCCGAGCAGGATCAGCGCCCCTCCGAACAGCTGGATCGCGCGGGGCAGCTCGTCGAGCAGCACCCACGCCCAGAGGACGCCCGCGACGACCTCACTGAGGGCGACGAACGAGGCAAACCGCGAACCGAGCCGGCGGATCGCGGCGATGCCGGACGTGTAGGCGATCGCCGCGGTGACCAGGCCGAGCAGCAGCAGCGGCACCCACCATGACGACCGACGACCCGGCGTACTCCACCGACCGGGAACTGGCGTGCATCGGCATCAGCCCGACCAGCCCGAGCGCGCCGAGGGCGACGCCACCGACGACCAGCCCGCCCGCGGCGAGGGAAAGCGGCGGGAGGCCGGTGGAGTCGTTGGCGGAGATCAGGAAGTACGCCGCGCAGCCGACCATCGCGCCCAGAGCCCACAGGACGCCGGCCATGCTCAGGTCGGCGCCGGAGAACAGGTCGAGCACCATCACCAGGCCCAGCGCGGCCACGGCGGCGCCGGCGAGCGTCATCGGCCGCGGCCGCTGGCCGTGGACCAGCCAGAGCCAGGCCACCACGGCAGCGGGGGCGGTGTACTCGATGAGCAGGGCGGGGCCGACCTGCATGTACTGCACCGCGGAGAAGTACGCGAACTGGGCACCCGCGACCGCCAGCACGCCGTAGAGCGTGATCAGCCCGAGGTTGCGGCGCACCAGGTACCAGCGGCCGCGCAGCGCGTGGATGCCGAACGGCACCACGATCAGGGCGCCGAGGCCGACCCGGACCAGGACGGTCGCGCCGGCACTCCAGCCCGCGTCGAGCAGCGGGCGGGCCAGGGCGCCGGAGAGGCCGAAGGCGGCGGCGGACAACAGCGCGAACCCGAGCCCGGAGGTGGTGCGCGATCCGGCCCTCATCGAGTGCGGGTCATGTACCAACGTCGCCATAGATCATGACAGTACGGAGCGTCCTGTAATATGTCAATATGGTTTTTGCTCATGACACGGAAGTCTCGCTCCAGGCGGCGGTCACCTTGGCCAACTCCGCACTCGCGCCCGACACGCTCCGGACGATCGAGGACCTCGACGCGTTCTACACACAGTACGAGTTCACCGGCCGGCGCGACCACACCGCCACCGAGTTGGACGACGTTCGCGAGATGCGAGCCCGGCTGCGCCACCTTCTCACCGCCAGCCGCCAGGAGGCGGTCGAGATCGTCAACGAGATGCTCGCCGATGCCCAGGCCGTGCCTCAGCTCGTGCGCCACGGTGAGTGGGACTGGCACGTCCATGCGGTCGACCCCACCTCGCCGCTGCCTACGCGGATCTGCGTGGAGACCGCGATGGCGATGATCGACGTGATCCGCGCCGACGAGATGAGCCGGCTCGGCCTGTGCGCCGATGACGACTGCGAGGGCGTCGTGCTCGACCTCTCCCGCAACCGGTCCCGTCGGTTCTGCTCGACGGCCTGCGGCAACCGCAACGCGGTGGCGGCCTACCGGGCCCGCCGGGCCGGCCCCTGAGCCCCGGCATCAGCCGAGGAATCGGCGCAGCACCTCGACGAACACCTCGGGCTGCTCCGAGTGCAACCAGTGCCCGGCGTCCTTGATCGTGACCCGTCGGTTGCGCGGAAACAGCCGGTCCATCGTGGCGGCGTACTCCTCTCGCACGTAGTGCGAGTTCTCGCCACCCATCCACAGCACCGGGCCGTCGTACGGCGGCTCGCCGGTCACCTCGTCCTCCGGCCAGCCGCTCACCGCCTTCAGGTCCGAGCCGAGCACGTCGAGGTTGACCTGCCACCGCCAGCCGTCGCCTTCGCGGCGCAGGTTCTGCAGCAGGAACGCGCGCACGCTCTCCCTCGGCACCGCCTCGGCCAGCGCCGCGTCGGCGTCGGCACGCTGGGTCACGGCGCCCAGGTCCATCGACCGCATCGCCTCGATGTAGCCGGCGAACTCGTCCATGTGGTCATACCTCACCGGCGACACGTCGACCACACAGAGTCGCTCGACCAGCTCCGGGTGCCGAAGAGCCAGGATCATCGCGACCTTCCCGCCCAGCGAATGGCCCACGAGAGCAACCGGGTCGTCGACGGACAGCGCCGCGGCCACCTGGTCGGCGATCTCGACGAAGTCGAACGTGTCGGCCCAGGCCGACCGGCCGTGGTGGGGCAGGTCCACGAGCAGGACCCGGTGGTCGGGAACCAGCGCCTTGCCGATCTGGGTCCAGTTCTTGCCCTGGCCGAACAGACCATGCAGGAAGACGACCGGCGATCCGGCGTCACCCAGCGACGTGGTGTGCACTCCTGTCAGCACCATCGGTGCACCCCCTCCGGGCTCAGACTGCGGTCGCGCCACACGATCGCGAGGTCGTCAGCGTGCCGCCGGCAGGCCCGCACGAAGTCGCGCTTGCGGTACTCGATCACCAGCACCCGTCGGCCGTACGACGCGACGTACCGGTGGCACTCGCGGTAGCGCCCGCACTCCTCGGCGACCGCGAAGTCGAAGCCGATCCGGCTGCCGTCGAAGCCGGCCAGGTTCTTCTGGCCCACCGCCAGCTCGGCGGCGTGCGCGCGCCGGACCAGCAGCCGGGCGAACGCGACGGCCTCCTTGCGCTCGAGCAGCCCGTGGCTGCGGGTGAACGAGTCGAGGTTGTCGTACTCGACGGCGTCGAACCCGTCATCGGCACACCGGTCGGTCCAGCGGCCGACGATCGCGGCCAGCGCGCGCCGCTTCCGCTTCGTCCTCAGGTCCAGCAGCCACTCGCCCCAGGCCTCGTCGACCACCGGCCGACCGTCGCGGTGCAAGACGAGGCGCATCCGCTTCTTCCAGAAGCGGCGCTCGTCCGGCTGGGTCTGGAAGCCGTTGACGTAGCAGACGTTGTAGCGATCGGCGGCAGGCTCGGCGCGCCGGTCCCGGACCAGGATCCCGACGTGCGCGGGCATCGCGGTGGCACCGCCGAGCTGGTAGTCGACGTCGGTGTCGACAGGCAGCGGCTCGATCGCGGCGGCCGGTCCGGCCAGCGCGAACAGCACCGCCAGGATGCTCACGCCGAACCTCGGACCCATGGGCGGGGAGTCTACGTTCGCGAGCCGTGACCTCCCGTTCTGCTAGGGGCCGTACGATCGGCAGGGATGACCGCCTTGCAGAGAAGAACCGACAGCCAGGTCGCCCACCTCTCCCCCGACGACGTCGAGCGGATCGGCGCGGAGCTCGACGCCATCCGGCAGCGGGTGTTCGACAGTCTCGGCGAGCGCGACGCGGCGTACATCCGGCGGGTCATCGCCGTCCACCGCAGGGTGGAGCTCGGCAGCCGGGCGCTGCTCATCGCGGGCCGGTTCCCGGGCGCGTGGCTGCTCGGCACCGCCGGCCTCTCGGTCGCCAAGATCCTCGACAACATGGAGATCGGGCACAACGTGCTCCACGGCCAGTGGGACTGGATGCGCGACCCCAAGATCCACTCCACCACCTGGGACTGGGACCACGCGTCACCGCCGGAGCTGTGGCAGCGCGCCCACAACCACCGGCACCACACCTACACGAACATCCTCGGCCAGGACAACGACCTGGGCTACGGCATCATGCGCGTCGACGAGGACCAGCCGTGGGAGCCGCGCCACCTGTTCCAGCCGGTGCAGAACTTCGTCACCGCATGCATCTTCGAGTACGGCATCGCGATGTTCGACCTCGACCTCGGCGAACACCTGCGCAAGGGCAAGGGGATGACTCCCGAGCTCAAGGCCGACCTGAACGCGACCCTCAACAAGGTGCGCAAGCAGGTCACCAAGGACTACGTCGTCCACCCCCTGCTGTCCGGTCGCGGCTGGCGCCGGACGATGGCCGCGAACGCTGTCGCCAACGTGGTGCGCAATGTGTGGAGCCACTCGGTGATCATGTGCGGTCACTTCCCGGAGGGCGTCGAGACCTTCGAGCAGGAGGCCCTCGACCAGGCCGAGAGCAAGGGCCAGTGGTACCTCCGGCAGATGCTCGGCTCGGCCAACATCCGGGGCAGCAAGCTGATGCACCTGATGAGCGGCAACCTCAGCCACCAGATCGAGCACCACATCTACCCCGACCTGCCGAGCAATCGGTACGGCGAGATCTCCCGCGAGATCCAGGACCTGTTCAAGCGCTACGGCCTGAGGTACCACGAGGCACCGCTGGTCAAGCAGGTCGCCTCCGCCTGGCACAAGGTGCTCCGGCTCTCGCTGCCCAACGGCTTCCTCGCCGAGACGAACCTCAAGAACTCGCCGAAGCAGCTCAAGCGGCTGGCCCGGATGGCGCTCCACCGGGCGCCGGCGGCACCCGCGATGAGGGCGCTCCCCGCGCCCAGCTGAGGCTAGCTCCGGGAGTAGTCCCGGAACCCGCGCTGGGTCTTGCGGCCGAGGTAGCCCGCGGTCACCAGGTGCTCCAGCAACGGCGCGGGTGCGAAGCCCGGCTCCCGGAACTCCAGGTAGAGCTCCCGCTGGATCGCCAGGGACACATCGTTGCCGACCACGTCGAGCAGCTCGAACGGGCCCATCGGCAGCGCACAGCCCTGCTTCATCGCGGTGTCGATGTCGTCGGCGGTGGCGTAGTGGGCCTGCAGCATCTTCACCGCGTCGTTGAGGTACGGGAACAGCAGCGCGTTGACGATGAACCCGGCCCGGTCGGAGCACGACACCGCGACCTTGCCGACCTGGGCGCACAGTGCCCGGGTGGTCTCGGCGACCGCCTCGTCCGTGGAGACGGTCGAGACGACCTCCACCAGCTTCATGATCGGCGCGGGGTTGAAGAAGTGCATCCCGATCACGTCGCGCGGCCGCCGGGTGGCCCGGGCGCACGCGATGATCGGCAGCGACGAGGTGGTGGTCGCCAGGATCGCGCCGTCCTTGCAGATCTCGTCGAGGTTCTCGAACAGCGTGGTCTTCACCGCCAGGTCCTCGGCGATCGCCTCGACCACGATGTCGACGTCCTTCAGATCATCGAGCGACGTGGTGCCGGTGAGCCGGTCCAGCACCTCGCTCTTGACCGACTCCTCGAGCTTGCCGCGCTGGATCGCCTTGTCGAGGGACTTCTCGATCGCGGCCCGCACCGCGTCGACCTTGGCCGGTGACCGGCCGACGTACAAGACGTCGTATCCGCCCTTGGCGAACACCTCGACGATGCCGGTCGCCATCGTGCCGGTACCGACCACGCCGACGAGCTTGAGGTCGTGCCGCAGCTGCGGCTGGTCGTCGTCGGACGGGGTGAGCGCGTCCGGCACGACGGTGGAGCTGTCGACGTCCTGGTAGGTGTAGAAGCCGCGGCCGGTCTTCCGGCCCAACATCCCGGCGGTGACCATCTGCTTGAGGACCGGCGCCGGCGCGTGCAGCCGGTCGCGGCCCTGGCGGTACATCGTCTCGAGGATCTCGTACGCCGTGTCCAGGCCGATCAGGTCGAGCAGGGCGAGCGGGCCCATCGGGTAGCCGCAGCCGAAGCGCATCGCCGCGTCGATGTCCTCGCGGGTCGCGTAGCGGCCCTCGAACATGGAGACGGCGTGGTTGAGGTAGCCGAACAGCAGCGTGTTGGCGATGAAGCCGGCCTTGTCACCACAGACGACCGGGTTCTTGCCGAGCTGCACCATCAGCGCCTGAACGTCGGCCAGCACGTCGGGCTCGGTGACCACGGTCCGCACGATCTCGACCAGGTTCTGGACCGGGGCGGGGTTGAAGAAGTGCACGCCCACGACGCGGCCGGGGTGCGCGTTGGCCGTGGAGATCTCGGTGACCGAGAGCGACGACGTGTTGGTGGCGAGGATCGCCTGGGGAGAGACCACGGCCTCGAGCTCGGCGAAGATCGCCTTCTTCGTCTCGAGCGACTCCACGACCGCCTCGACCACGAAGTCGGCCTCGGAGAGCTCCTTCATCGAGGTCGAGTACGAGATGTGGCCGAGCAACTCGGCCTGGTCGGCCTCGCTGAGCTTGCCCCGCTGAACCGCACGGCCGGTGGAGTTCTCCAGATGCTTGCGGCCGCGGTGTACCGCCTCGTCGTTGAGCTCGACGCCGATCACGTCGTAGCCGTTGCGCGCGAACACCTCGGCGATGCCAGCACCCATGGTGCCGAGGCCGACGACCCCGATCGTGGTGAACGTGCGGGCTTCGGAATCAGCGGAGGAACTCATGCCTCGCATGATGGCATGACGTCAGCCGCGGATCGTCAGCTGTAGCTGTGGAACCCCTCGCCGCTCTTGCGACCCAGCTTGCCCTCGGCAACGACCTGCTCGAGCAGCGCGGCGGGCTTGAAGCCGGGCTCCTTGAACTCGTTGTAGAGCTCCTTCTGGATCGCCAGCGAGACGTCGTTGCCGACCACGTCGAGCAGCGCGAACGGGCCCATCGGGAAGCCGGCCTGCTCCTTGATCGCCTCGTCGATGGTCGCGATCGGCACGCCCGACTCGTGCAGCATCACGGCATCGTTGAGGTAGGGGAACAGCAGCGCGTTGACGATGAACCCGGCCCGGTCACCACAGGAGACCGCGACCTTGCCGACCTTGGCGCACAGTGCGCGGATGGTCTGGTCGACATCGGGAGCGGTGAGCTCGGTGGTGACGACCTCGACCAGCTTCATGACCGGCGCGGGGTTGAAGAAGTGCATGCCGATGACGGCCTCCGGCCGCGAGGTCGCCGCCGCACACTCGTTGATCGGCAGCGACGAGGTGGTGGTGGCCAGGATCGCGCCGGCCCCTCCATTGCCCTGCCGACAGATCCGGTCCAGGTCGCCGAACAGCTCGGTCTTCACCGCCAGGTCCTCGGCGATGGCCTCCACGACGAGGTCGACCTTGGCGAGCGCCTCTCGGGAGGTGGCGCCGGTGAGCCGGCCGAGCACCGCGTCCTTGCCGGCCTCGTCGAGCTTGCCCCTGGCGATCGCCTTGTCCAGCGACTTCTCGATCCCAGCGCGGACGCCGGCGACCTTCTCCTCGCCGCGACCCACGTAGATGACGTCGTACCCGGCCTGGGCGAAGACCTGGGCGATGCCGGAGGCCATGGTGCCGGTGCCGACGACCCCGACCGTGGCGATCTCGTGCCGCAGCTCGGGAGCGGCGGTGCCACCGCCGACGGCGTCGTCGGCGATGCCGCGACCCTCGGAGGCGAGCCGCTCCAACAGCTCGGCGGGCTCATGCAGGTGGTCGCCGGTGGCGGCGTACCGCGCCGCGAGGCCGTCGCGCACGGCGGTGACGCCGCGCTCATCGACGGTGGCCAGTGGTCCGACGGGGTAGCCGCACCCGAACCGCATGCCGGCGTCGATGTCCTCGCGCGAGGCGTATCCGGACTCGTACATCCGGACGGCGTGGTTGAGGTAGGGCAGCAGCAGGTGCTCGGCGATCTGAGCGGGCGTGAGGCTCTCGGTCATGCCCGGAAGGATGGCAGTTTCCTACCGACGGGTAACGAGTGTCCGAGTTACGGAACGACTCGGATCGTCTTGGACCGTCCGGACTGGCCGCGGACCACGCCTACAGAGGACGGGGAGACGCCCAATGCCCGGGCCAGGAACGTGATCAAGGCCGCATTCGCCCGCCCATCGACCGGCGGTGCGGCCAGCCGGACCTTCAGCTCCGCGCCGTACTCCCCCGCGATCGCGCTCACCGACGCGTTGGGCTGCACCCGGATCGCCAGCAGCCACCCGTCTCCGTCCCGGCGGCACCAGGGACGACCCGGGTCCAGCTCGAGCTCGCCGCGGGCCACCATGGCCGGAGTGTAGATTCCGGCCACGTGAGACTCGTCGTGGCCCGCTGCCAGGTCGACTACGCCGGACGGCTGAGCGCTCATCTGCCGATGGCGACCAGGGTGCTGATGATCAAGGCCGACGGCTCCGTGCTCGTGCACTCCGACGGCGGCTCGTACAAGCCGCTGAACTGGATGTCTCCCCCGTGCACCCTGCGCGAGGGGACCTCCGACGAGGGCGCCGTCGAGTGGACGGTGACCTCGAAGACGGACGACACCCTCCGCATCCTGATCGAGGAGATCCTGCACGACTCCAGCCACGACCTCGGCGTCGACCCGGGACTCCAGAAGGACGGGGTCGAGAAGCATCTCCAGGAGCTGCTCGCCGAGCACCCGGCGACGCTGGCGGACGGACTGACCCTGGTCCGCCGCGAGTACCCCACCGCGATCGGTCCGGTCGACCTGATGTGCCGCGACGCCGGAGGCGCCTCGGTGGCGGTCGAGATCAAGCGCCGCGGCGAGATCGACGGCGTCGAGCAGCTCACCCGCTACCTCGAACTGCTCAACCGCGACCCGCTGCTGGCGCCGGTGCGGGGCATCTTCGCGGCTCAGGAGATCAAGCCCCAGGCGCGGGTGCTGGCCACCGACCGCGGCATCGCCTGCGCCGTCGTCGACTACGACGCGTTGCGCGGTCTCGACGACCCGAGTCACCGGCTGTTCTGAGCCCGTCGGCCGAGGAGCGGTGACTTAGGAACCGTTCGAGCCCCAGAAACCGGCCCTCACTCACCGCTCCCCCGCCCGCCGCGCGAGCAGCGGTGACCTCAGGAACCGTTCGAGCCCCAGAAACCGACCCTCACTCACCGCTCCCCCGCCCGCCGCGCCCCCTAGGCTGACCAGCCATGTCGCGGATCTTCCACATCGCCACCCTCGCCGAGTGGGAAGCCGCGCAGGAGTCGGGCAGCTACACGACCTCCACCCTCGGCCGGACCCTGGCCGAGGAGGGGTTCATCCATGCCAGCCACGCCGACCAGTGGCAGGGCGTCAGGCGACGGTTCTACGCCGGCGTGACCGAGCCGCTGGTGCTGCTGGCGATCGATCCGGAACGCCTCGGCGCGCCGGTGGTCGAGGAGGTTCCCGAGGGTGCCGACCGGGCCTTCCCCCACATCTACGGCGCCCTCAACGCCGACGCGGTGGTCCGGACGATCCCGCTCGATGAGCACGGCGAGCCGCTCGGGCCGGGCGAGTCGTTCAGCAGAATCTTCTTCCGGGAGATGTTCCGCAACGTGCTGTTGGCGACGATCGTGCTGGTCGGGGCCGTGCTGGGGTCGCTCATCGGCCGCGCCGTCCACGACGAGTGGGGGCCGTTGGTCGGCGCCGTTCTCGGCCTAGCCTGCGGCGTGGTGACCGCCGTCGCCCTCCATCGGCGCCGCGGCCACTAGCTCGACCACCTCATCCGCGCAGCCCCAGCTCAGGGTCACGCCGGAGCCGCCGTGGCCATAGCAGTGCACCACCCGGCCGGCCCGCTCGAGGCGGATCTCCGGGCGCACCGGCCGTAGCCCGACCTTGTGCCGGATCACCCGGGCCGAGGCCAGCTCCGGCACCAGCCGGGCACCGCGCGCGAGGATTCCTGCGGCGACCTCAGGGGACGGCGTCCGGCTCCAGTCCCCTTCCAGGTCCGTGCCACCGACGACGATGTCAGCGGATCGCGGGATCACGTACGTCGGTCCCTCCGGCGTGGTCGTGTCGAGCCACCACCGGTCGAGGCCGAACTGCGCGACGTACACGACCTGTCCGCTGACCGGAACGACGGACGCGTCCCCACCCAGCAGTCGAGCCCCGAGCCCGGCGCAGTTCACGACCACGGGTGCCCCGTGCGGCAGTTCGGCCAGGTTGAGCCGGGTCACCGTCCCACCCAGTCCGAGGACCCGTTGCTGAAGCCAGCCCAGGTAGACCGGCATCTCGACCACGGAGGTGGCGAAGGAACGCCGCCCGGCTGCCCTCACCTCCGTCCCTTCGACCATCGCGACGCCGGTCCCTGACTGGCCTGCGAGGCGCTCGAAGACGGCGGCCGAACGTTCGGTCCAGGCCGCGACCCGGTCGTGGGGCGCGGCCCGGTAGGGGTAGCAGATAGCCGCGGCCACGGCCGAAGTCGTCTCCAGCGGGAGGTCGCGGGCGACCACGTCGACGCGGTGTCCGGCTTCCAACAGACGCGCCGCGCAGCTCAGCCCGACCACGCCGGCGCCGACCACCATCACGCGTTCCACACCCACCAGTCTGCTACTCGCGCGTAACCCTGTCCGCACCCGCGCGTTGGAACCACTCGAAAGGGGTCTCGATGCCGCGTCTGCTCCGTCTTGTGATAGCCCTGTTCCTCCCCACTTTGCTCGCCGGTGGGTTGCTCGCTGCCGCGAGTACCTCTGCGAGCGCGCACGAGGAGCGTCCGGCGCAGTTCCCGGACGGCTCGGGTCATCGCCCCTCGTTCAAGGGGTACGACAACCCCAACAGCCGAGTGGTCTGTCGGCCGGAATCCCGCTCCCGGATCCAGAAGATGCCCGCCGGCGCGCGCAAGCAGCTCAACCAGCGTCTGCTCAAGCGCTGTGACTTCGGGTCGATTCAGGACGCGATCGACAGCATCAAGCAGCGCGGGACCTCGATCTACGTGCTGCCGGGCCTCTACGAGGAGCGCAAGTACGCCGGCGACAACCGCAGCCACTACTGCTCGCACCTCGGGTCCGCCTCGCGCACCCCTCTGGAGAGCTCCGAGTACATCGGCAGCATCTCCTCCACCGAGGACCCGCCCACGCCGGACGGGCTGGCGGCCAGGGCCGACGAAACCAACCCGATCGGCCTGTCGTACGCCGACCAGGTGAAGTGCCCCAACAACCTCAACCTGATCGCCCTCTTCGGGGACCAGACCCCGCGCAACAAGTCGATCCGGTGCGACAGCAGGTTCTGCGACACCCAGATCGTCGGTACCGGGATCAAGATGACCGACGTGCTCGTCAACAACCGGTTCAAGAAGCTCAATGCGATCCGGCTGGACCGGGCCGGCGGCTCCTATCTCACGAACATGACCGTCCAGCAGGCCGAGTTCAACGCGGTCTACGTGCTGGAGACCGACGGGTTCGTGCTCGACCGGCTGATCACCCGGGGCAACGACGAGTACGGCATCCTCACCTTCGCCAGTGACCACGGCCTGATCCAGCGCACGAACAACTACTACAACGGCGACTCGGGCATCTACCCCGGATCGGGCTCGGACCTCAACGCGAACAACAAGAAGCTGAAGGCCAAGCGCTACGCCATCGAGATTCGCTACAACCGCAGCCACCACAACGCGCTGGGTTACTCCGGCACCGCGGGCAACTCGATCTGGGCCCACCACAACAAGTTCTACAAGAACTCCACCGGCATCGCGACCGACTCGCTCTTCCCGGGCCACCCGGGTCTCCCGCAGGACCACGCGCGGTGGAGCTACAACGAGATCTACAGCAACAACCAGAACTACTACACGAAGTACGTCGACACGGGTGTCTGCGCCAAGCCCATGAAGAAGCGCGGCTACATCAACGGCACCGTGTGCCCGGTGATCCCGACCCCGGTCGGCACCGGCGTGCTCATCGCGGGTGGCAACTACAACCGCACGGACCACAACTGGATCTACGACAACTGGCGCTACGGGACCATGCAGTTCTGGGTTCCGGCGCCACTTCGTGACGAGTACGACCCCAAGAAGCTCTACGACACGTCCCACCACAACCACACGACCCACAACAAGCTGGGCTACGCGAAGGACGGCACCGTTCTGCCCAACGGCATGGATCACTGGTGGGACGACGCGGGCGTCGGCAACTGCTGGGAGAAGAACAAGTCCTCGCACGGCGTGCCCACGGACAACTTCGTGGTGCCGCCGCGATCCTGCTCGGCCGGTGGCTCGTTCCTGACGCCCGGCCTGAGTCGTGAAGGACGCGGGCTTCCTGACCTGCAGCGAGTACGACCGCAACGACCCGTTCTTCCGGCACCCGCCCCTGTGCGAGTGGTTCGACCAGCCGAGTCGCCCGAAGGTGGGTGTCGCCCCCGCGGCCGCGCCGGCCTCGGACTCCAACGCTCCCACCGGCGCGCTGCTCGCCGTGGTCGGCGGACTCACCCTCGTGGTCGGGTTGCGCCGGCGGCGTGGTGGCGCGAGTGCTGCGTAAGCTCCTTCCGGTCGCGGCGCTGCTGTTGCTCCTCGTGCTCGGGGGCGGCATCGCCGTGGCTCGCGGCACCCCGGCACTGTCCGCAGAGGGTGCGGTCTCGGTCGCAGGCACCGATGCCGCGGCGGCGTTCACGGTCGGTGACCGAACCATCCGACAGGTCCGGTACGTCGACGAAGGCACGCTGACCTACACGTTCCGGATCGACAACGACGGGCGCCTCCCGGTGCGGGTGCTCGGCCTGGCCGATGACCAGCCGCGGACGCGGCTGTTCACGATCACGTCGATGACCGCGGGCACGATCGCTTCCGGAGAATCCGAGGAGTTCACGCTGTCGCTGGAGATGGCGGGCTGCGAAACCCTCTCGGCCCGCGCCGGCTCGTACGTGAGTCAGATCGCGGTGCGTACCAAGACCGCCGGGGTGTTCGAGGATGCCGTCGACCTCGACCTTCCCGAAGAGATCCACACGGGTTCGCCCCGGGAGGCGTTCTGCCCCAACTCGACCGCGGACTCGCGACCTCCCGGCTAGCTGACCCGATCGAGGAACGAGGTCAGGTCCGCCGATGGTGGTCGCGAGCCGCGCGAGCCCTCGAGACCGGCGTCTCGAGACCGGAAGGACCGACCGGACCTAAGCCCCCGCGATCCTCGGCGCGGTCGGGTCGGCCCCGCCGCCGTTCTGCTCGCGCGCGACGTACTCCTCGATGTCCTCGACGTCGTTGGTGTTGCGGGTCACGACCGCGAGCAGGTCGCTCATCGTGGCGACCTCCTCGACCTGCTCCTTGATGAACCACTGCATGAACTGCTCGGAGGCGAAGTCGTTCTCCTCGCGGGCGATCTTGAGCAGCCCATTGATCTGCTCGGTGACACGCTTCTCCTGCTCGAGCGCCAGCCGAACCGGGGCGATCACGTCCTCGAAGGACGAGACCGACGCCTCGACCGCGGGAATCACGACGTCAGCATCGGTGTCCAGGAGGTACTGGATCATCATCATCGCGTGATCGCGCTCCTCGAGAGCCTGCTGGTAGAAGAACGCCGCCATCCGCGGCATCGTGTGCGCGTCGTAGTGCACGGCGACCGCGAGGTACTGGTTGTGGGCGCTCAGCTCGTTGCCGATCTGCAGGTTGAGCTGTTCGCTGAATCGAGGGGCAGGCATGGGAGCGATCCTAGGGGGGCGGTTGGGAGGCTCGTGAACCTGGCAGTGTCAGGCGGCCTTGGCCAGCTTCTTCTTCGTGACCTTCTTGCCGTCGACGCGGACCAGCTTGCGCTTCCGGACCGTGTAGCCGGAGGGCAGGGTGCCGTCCTTCAGCATCCGGATCGGGCAGCGGCCACAGCGCGACTTGGACACGCAGCACTCCGTCTTCGGCAGCTTCCGGGCCTTTCCCACGAGCAGGACTCTACAACATGCTAAGGCTCGCCTTACCTAAGTGTGGTCCGGCTCATAGGCTCGCTTGACCATGCGAGGTATCCCGCGCGGAATCCTCAGTGCCCCGCGAGCTCGGCCAGGCGGGCGAACCCTGCCGGCGCATGCTCGGCGACCCGCTGCTGGGCCGCCAGCAGGTCCGGCCGCGCGCGGTGCTCGGGGCCGACCCTTGCCGGGTTGAGCAGGCATCGCTGCGCCCACTCCGCGATGTCCGGCTCGGCGCCGAAGGACGCCGCCGCGCGGGCGCCGAGCGCGGTCATCCGCGCCCACTCCGCCAGCGAGTTGCCGTACGGCGTGGCGGGACACAGTCGGTTCTTCTCCGCATCCGAGCTGCGGGTGGCCTCGACGTACCCGGCCAGCGCCGCGGCGAAGCACGGGAAGCCGCTGCGGATCGGCTGCAGGCGGATCTGAGCTGCCGACCAGATCGGGACCGGAGGCACGTCCGGGAACCCGTTCGCGGCGCAGTTCACCACGACCGCATCGTCGGCTGTCCGGACCCGGCCGCCGTCGAGCTCGATCGCGCCGCGCTGCACCCGGCGCATCCGCCCCAGCCGGACGACGTTCTCGATCCGTCGGAGCAGGTCGAGCTCCCATTGGGCCAGCGTCGGCGTCCGCGCCATCGTGGGCGTCACGGCCCGGTCGATCCGGAGCATGACACCGGCATCCTCGAGCCGGAGGAAGAGCTCATCGAGGGAGGCAGCCCCGACGGCGGACTCGGCGACGTCGGCGACCATCCCGGTGAACACCGCCGGGTCCGGCTGCACCACCGCCCGGTTGAGCATCCATGGCTCGCGCGGGCGGACCCAGCAGATCGCGTCCGGATCCACGCCGTTGCCGAGCAGCCAGACGCAGGCGTCCGTGGCGGTCTTGCCGGAGCCGACCACGACGTACTGCGAGGGCGCGCCGATCACCGACACCAGCTCGCCGACCGGTATCACGGTGCCGGACTCGACCTCGAACGGCGGCGGTGAGGTCGCCGGGATGACGGGTTCGAGATAGTGCGCATCGACCACCCGGGCGCTCCCGACGGCACCGTCGACGTACTCGGAGCCCAGGTCGAAGCTCACGCGCCCGCTGCCGAGCAACCGCTCCATCACGCCCGCGTAGTAGTCGCAGATCTCCGGCGCGGTGGCCCGCTCGTGCAGCCCGGCCTCGGGCCCCTCCGTCTGCAGGCGGCCGGTGCCGAGCTCCCTCGAGGCGACGCCGTAGAAGATCGAGGCCTGGTGCAGCCGGACGAACGGGTAGGCGTCCTGCCAGTGCCCACCGGGCGCGCGGCGCCGGTCGACGACCGTCACCTGCACGTCGTCGGCGTGGTCGATCAGGGAATCGACGAATGCCAGCCCCGATGCCCCGGCACCGACGACCACGTACTTGGCGGCCACCATGTCCGCAACGTACTAGTGCTCAGTCGAGCCCGTTAGCCTTCCGGATCACCTCGACGATGCCGCCCATGATCTCGGTGAGCCCGAAGTCCTTCGGCGTGTAGACCGCGGCCACCCCCTGCTCGATCAGCCGCCGGCCGTCCGAGTCCGGGATGATCCCGCCGACAATGACGGGTACGTCGGCCAGGCCGGCCGCGCGCAGTCCCTCGAGCACGGTGGGCACCAGCTCCATGTGCGACCCGGAGAGGATCGACAGCCCGACGCAGTGCACGTCCTCCGCGACCGCGGCGGCCACGATCTGCTCCGGGGTCAGCCGAATGCCCTGGTAGATCACCTCGAACCCCGCGTCGCGGGCCCGGACGGCGACCTGCTCGGCGCCGTTGGAGTGCCCGTCCAGGCCGGGCTTGCCGACCAGCAGCCGCAGTCGGCCACCGAGCTCCTCGCCGGTCGCCTTGACCCTGGTCCGAACGCCGGTCAGCTCGGCGCCCGCCTCGGCGACGGCCGCACCGCTCACGCCCGTCGGGCCGCGGTACTCGCCGAAGACCTCGCGCAGCGTTGCGGCCCACTCCCCCGTCGTCGCGCCGGCCCGGGCGGCGGCGAGGGTCGGGCCCATCAGGTTGGTCTCCGTCTTGGCCGCGCTGGTGACCTCGGCGAGCGCCTCGGCCACCGCCGCATCGTCGCGTTCGGCCTTCCACGCCGTCACGCTCGCGAGCGCGGTCTTCTCGGCCTCGGGGTCGGCCGCCATGATCGCGCCGTCGAGGTCGGCGGTGAGCGGCGAGGGCTCGGTCGTCTCGAACCTGTTGACGCCGACGATGATCTCGTCGCCGTTCTCGATCCGGGCCCGGCGGTTGGCGTGGGAGGAGACCAGCTCGGACTTCATGTACTCGACCGCAGCGATCGCCCCGCCCATGGCCTGGACCCGGTCGATCTCGGCTCGGGCGCCCTCGACCAGCTCGGCGACCTTGGCCTCGATCACATGCGACCCCTCGAAGATGTCCTCGTACTCCAGCAGGTCGGACTCGAAGGCCAGCACCTGCTGCAGGCGCAGCGACCACTGCTGGTCCCAGGGACGCGGGAGCCCGAGCGCCTCGTTCCACGCGGGCAGCTGTACGGCGCGGGCGCGGGCGTTCTTGGAGAGCGTGACGCCGAGCATCTCGAGGACGATGCGCTGCACGTTGTTCTCCGGCTGGGCCTCGGTCAGGCCGAGCGAGTTGACCTGGACGCCGTAGCGGAACCGTCGCATCTTGGGGTCCTGCACGCCGTAGCGCTCGCGGGTGATCTCGTCCCACAGCTGCCCGAAGGCCCGCATCTTGCAGGTCTCCTCGACGAACCGCACCCCGGAGTTGACGAAGAACGAGATCCGGCCGACGACCTTGTCGAAGTCCTCCTCGGAGATCTCGCCGGCGTTCTTGACCGTGTCGAGAACCGCGATCGCCGTGCACAGCGCGTAGGCGAGCTCCTGGGTCGGCGTCGCGCCGGCCTCCTGGAGGTGGTAGCTGCAGATGTTGATCGGGTTCCACTTCGGGATCTGGTGGACCGTGTAGGCGATCATGTCGGCGATCAGCCGCATCGACGCCTCGGGCGGGAACGCATAGGTCCCGCGGGAGAGGTACTCCTTGATGATGTCGTTCTGGGTGGTGCCGGCCAGCTGTGCGGCGACCTCCTCGGGCGACAGGTCGGGGTTCTGCTCCTCGGCGACCACCTGGTACATCGCGAGCATCCACATCGCGACCGCGTTGATCGTCATCGAGGTGTTCATCTCGGTGAGCGGGATCTCGTCGAACAGCTTGCGCATCTCGCCGAGGTGCATCACGGGGACGCCGACCTTGCCGACCTCGCCGCGCGACAGCGGTGAGTCGGGGTCGTAGCCGGTCTGGGTGGGCAGGTCGAAAGCCACCGACAGGCCGGTCTGGCCCTTCGCGAGGTTGGTCCGGTAGAGCGCGTTGGACGCCGCGGCGGTCGAGTGCCCCGCGTAGGTGCGCATCACCCAGGGCCGATCCTTCTCGGGCCTGTCCTTTTCGGTCATGCAGACGAGCGTAGGACGAGTGCTACCGCTTGGTAACACCCTGGACATGTGGGGTTTCCGACACGTGATCTGGTCGAGGCCCGCGACCGCCTGCTGGGCGAGACGCCGGTCAGGCGGTCGCGGCCTCGCGCTCGAGCTCCACGAACCTGATCAGGTGGGAGAGGTGGAGAAGCCGGCGTACGGCGGGGCCACAACCGCGCAGCGTGAGGTGCTGACCCGCCCTGCCGGCCTCCCGCGTGGCCACACCGAGGACCTTGAGTGCGGTCAGGTCGACCAGGCGCACATCGGTCAGGTCGATGAAGACGTTGCCTTCACCCTGCGCGGCGAGGTGGTCGTAGATGGCGGCCCGGACCGTGAAGGTGCTGCGTACGTCGAAGTCACCACTGAGCTTGAGCGTCGCGCCGTCAGTCGTGATCTTCACGTGGGCAGCCTCCTTTCGAGCCGTGTGCCTCTGTACCCGTTATGACGCCGTACAACCCGGAATGGTTGCCTCAGAATTCCGGTGAGTTTGACAATTTTTTCAACCACCGGCCCCGCACTAGGCTGACCGCATGGTCAACCTGACCCGCATCTACACGCGCACCGGCGACGGCGGCGAGACCAAGCTCGGCGACCTCAGCACGACCACCAAGAACGATCCGAGGCTGCAGGCCTACGCCGACGTCGACGAGGCCAACGCCCACCTCGGGCTCGCGGTCGCGGTGGGCGGGCTCGACCCCGACGTGGTCGGCGTGCTGACGCATGTGCAGAACGATCTGTTCGACGTGGGCGCGGACCTCTGTACGCCGGTCGTCGCCGACCCCGAGTACCCGCCGCTCCGGATCGAACAGGACTACGTCGACCGGCTCGAAGCCTGGTGCGACCACTACAACGAGGGCCTACCCGCGCTGCGCTCGTTCATCCTCAACGGCGGCACCCTGGCCGGTGCGCACCTGCACGTCGCGCGCACCGTCGTACGACGCGCGGAGCGGTCGGCCTGGGCCGCTCACGAGCAGTTCGCCGACGTCATGAACCCGTTGGCGATCACCTATCTCAACCGCCTCTCCGACCTGGTGTTCATCCTGGCCAGGTACGCGAATCGCGACGACGGCGACGTGCTGTGGGTCCCCGGCGGTGAGCGCGGCTAGAAACCACGGTCGCGGCGTAGCTCCTCGAACCACGCTCGCCCCACGACCAAGCCCCACTGGTCCATCAGCGCGAGCGCCGCGTCCGCGTGCTCGGCCGACCGGTCAGCGTCGCCCAGGACCGCGGCCGCCATCGCCAGGAACGCATCCACCGGTCCGGCATTGAGCGCCGAGCCGGCCTGGCCGGTGCGTCCGGCGTACGGCGCCAGCCGCCGGTAGCACTCGCGGGCCAGGTCGGCGTCCCCGAGTCGGAGCGCGATCTCGGCCGCGTGGCAGTCGAGGTAGCTCGACAGCGAGCTCTCCTCGGAGCCCAGCTCGACCGGACCCACCAGCTCCAGGTGATGGTGCGCGCGATCGGTCTCGCCGGACCGCAGCATCAGCGCTACGACCAGTGGCGTGAGCTCGTGGGGCGGCTCCGCGTCCAACTCGTGCAGGAACTCCGCCGCCCGCAGCTCCGCGCCCTGCCACATCCACAACGTCGCCTGCGCGGCGACCACCGACTCCCCCGCGAAGGCCTCGTTGACCCGACCGGCGAGCACCTGCATCCGCGCCAGGAGCTCGGTGCCCTCCTCGAACCGCCCGCGCAGGGCGAGCCAGGGCATGGTCACCGCGCCCAGCACCAGCTCGCCGTAGGGGATCCGGAGCCGCTCGGCCTCCGCGCGCGACACCGCGGCCGCCGCCGCCATCTCCTCGACCCGGCCGAGCTCGCTCAGCACCACCGTGCGCAGCGTCGAGGAGACCACGAACGCCTGGTCGTCCCCGACATCCCGGGCCAGTGCCACCGCCTCGGTGCTCCAAGCAAGCCGTTCCTCGGCGGTCGCGGGCGTCCAGATCGCGGAGCTGGCCACCTGGCGGGCATGCAGTCTCAGGTGTGGCTCGCCGAGCCGGTCGGCCATCGCCAACGCCTCTTCGATGAGCGGTCGTACCTCCGCGACCGGCGCCACCGTGCTCTCCTCGTTGGCCAGCGCCAACATCACCCGGCAGCGGAGGTCGCCATCGCCCACCGGCAGCGACTCGAGGGCCGCGCGGAGGGTGCCCACCACTCGCTCGTTGACCACGCCCGGCGGGGCGGACTGGGACAGGCCCCCCTGTGTGGCCGAGAGCGCGGCCCGGGCCGCGAGCTCGAGGTCACCGAGCTCCTCGGCGGCATCGATCGCTTCCTCCACCGCGCCGACCAGTTCCGGTACCCGGGCCGACCACCGGTAGCAGTCGATCAGCTCCAGCAGCAGGCGGTAGCGATCGGACGGCGTGGCCGCGGCATCGCCTCCCAGTGCCTGCAGGGCCGCGACCAGGAGGTCGGCCGCCTCCTCGTGCGCGTGCAGCCCGCGCGCCTGCTCCGCGGCAGCGGCCGCGGCCCGCCAGGCCCGGCCCGCGTGCGCCGTCCCGGCGGCCAGCCAGTGCCGGGCCACCTCGCTCTCCCGTCCGGGTCGGGCATCGAGGGACTCGGCGATGCGGGCGTGGGTGCGGGCCCGACGCGACGCCGAGGCACCGATGAGCAGGCTGTCGCGGACCAGCGCGTGCACGAACACGTACCAGTCGATGCCCTCCTCCACCACCAGCCCGGCCGCCTGCGCCGGCTCGACCAGGTCCAAGACCAGGTCCGGGGCGGTCCCGAGCACCGCGGCCACCGTGTCGGTGTCGAACCGCCGCCCCACCACCGCGGCGACGCGCAACGCGTCGACCGTCGCCTGGTCGAGCCGGCCCAGCCGGCGTCGTACGACGTCGGTGACCGCCACCGGGGGCTCGCGCTCGGCGAGCAGCTGGGCCACGTCGGAACGCTCGCCCGCGAGCCGCGCGTACTCCACGAGGAAGAACGGGTTGCCGCCGGTGCGCTCCCGCAGCGCGACGCCCTGATCGACCGTGACCTGGTTGTGGCTCACGTCGACGAACACGTCTCGGGCGGCGTCGGCCGACAGCCCAGCCAGCTCCAGCCGTACGGCGTGCCGCCGCGCCAGCGCTTCCGCCACGTCCGCCAGCGCCGGGCCGACCTCCCGGTCCCGCCAGGTCGCGACGACCAGCAGACGGGCCGTGGTCACCACCTCGGCGAGTAGCCCCACGACCCGCAGCGTCGACGGATCTGCCCAGTGCAGGTCCTCGAGCACCACCACGGTCGTTCGATCCCGCGCGGCACGCTCCAGCTCGTTGACGATCTGCTCCCAGACCCGGAACGAGGCGCCGCCGTCGTCGGTTGGCCCCGGCGACGGCAGCTCGGCGCCGAGCCCGTCCAGCACCGCCCGCCAGGGCCACAGCGGCGGCGCGCCGTCATCCTGTGAGCAGCGCCCGACCAGCACGGTGGCGCCCGCACTCTGGGCATGCGCGGCAAGCTCGGCCGCCAGCCGCGACTTACCGATCCCCGGCTCACCCGTCAGGACGGCGAAGGTCGGCGCCCCGCTCTCGGACCGGCCCAGTGCCGCGAGCAGTGCCGCGAGCTCCTGCGTCCGCCCGGCCAGCGGCCACGGCGCCGCGGGGACAGCGGGCGGAGGTGCCACGGGAGGCTCGGCAGCCGCCGCCGCCGCGACCGGTGCCACCCCGGCGCCGGGCGGCAGCCACGCGAGCTCTGGATCCTGCCGCAGCAGCGCGGTCTCCAGGTCTCGGACCTCGGGTGAGGGGTCCAACGCCAGCTCGGTGTCGAGCACCTCTCGGAGCTCGCGGAGGGCAGCCAGGGCATCGGCCTGTCGACCGCTCCGCTGGAGGGCCACCGCCCGCATCGCCCAGAGCCGCTCGCGCAACGGGTGCTGGGAGGTCAGCTTCTCGAGCTCCACGGCCGCCGCCGAGTGTCGACCGAGCGCCAGCTCCGCGGTGACCCGGTCCTCGATCGCCACCAGTCGTAGCTCCTCGAGCCGGGTGCGTTCGGGCGTGATCGCCGGGGCGTCGCCCAGCTCGGCGTACGGCGTCCCGCGCCAGCGGCCCAGCGCCCGCGTCGAGGTCGGCGACGATCCGCTCCAGCTCCGCGCCCGGGAGCGGTGCCCGGCCCCAGCCTCGAAATTCGAGCATCGAGGTCCGGCTCTGCGCCACTGTCGCCTCGAAGGCCTGCGCGTCTACCTGTTCCGCGGGGATCGCGAGGGAGTAGCCGGGCGCCACCGTCACCAGGACCGTCGAGGCACTGCGCCGGGCACGGCCCGGCTCGAGTGCGCGGCGCAGGTGCGAGACGTAGCCCTGCAGGGTGCTGCTCACGCTGGCCGGCGGCGCCTCACCCCAGAGCAGGTCGACGATCGTGTCGACCGCGACCGGGCGGCCCGGCATCAGCGCCAGCGCCGCCACCAGCGCGCGCTGCTTGGGGGTGCCGAGGTCCACCGCGGACCCCTCGATCCGCACCTCGACCGGACCGAGTACCGCCACGTCCACGAGCGCAGCGTAGTGACGCCCGGGCCGCTCGTCTCCAAGTCCGCTCCAAGAGCGACTCAAGAGGTCCCGGCAACGGTGGGGGAAACACGAAGGAGAACACCATGACCATCGACATCGATCTCCGGCCCCTGGCCGACGAGACCACCCTCCACCTCCCCGGCGACCCCGGCTACGACGCCGCCCGCGTGGCCTGGAACCTCGCGGTCGACCAGCGGCCCGCTGCCGTCGCCCTCCCCCGAACGGCAGTCGAGGTGGCCCAGGTGGTCCGCGCGGCCGCCGCAGCCGGCCTCCGCGTCGCTCCGCAGAGCACCGGCCACAACGCCGGCCCGCTCGCCGCGCAGGGCCTCGACGACGTCGTCCTCGCACGGATGTCCGGGATGGATCTGGTCGTGGCCGACCCGACCCGCGGCATCGTCCGCGCCGAGGGTGGCGCCATCTGGGAGCCCGCCGTCGATGGCGGCCGCGGCCCACGGCAGCGCCGTCGCTGCACGGCTCCTCCCCCGACGTCGGCATCGCCGGCTACTCGCTCGGCGGCGGCATCGGCTGGTTCGCGCGCAAGCTCGGCCTGGCCACCAACAGCATCACCGCGGTCGAGCTCGTCACCGCCGACGGCACGCTGGTGCGCGCCGACGCCGCGAACAACGCCGAGCTGTTCTGGGCGCTGCGCGGCGGCGGTGGCAACTTCGGCGTGGTCACCGCGATCGAGTTCCGGATGTACCCGCATCGAGACGGCGTACGCCGGCTTCCTGCTGTGGGACATCGCGCACGCCGAGTCAGTGCTGCGCGAGTGGGCCGCCTGGGCTCCGTCGGCACCGGACGAGATCACCACGGCGTTCCGGGTGATGCGGATGCCGGAGCTGCCCGACCTGCCCGACTTCCTGCGCGGCCGGGAGATCGCGATCATCGACGGCGCCGTGCTCGGCTCCGACGATCTCGGCCGCGAGCTGCTCGCCGACCTGCGGGCGCTGCGCCCGGAGATGGACACCTTCGACCGGGTCGCCGCCGCGTCGCTGGTGCGGCTGCACATGGACCCTGAGGGCGGCGTCCCGTTCGCCTCCGACACCGCGATGCTGGCCGAGTTCCCGGAGGCCGCGCTCGACGCGTTCCTGGCCGAGGTCGGCCCCGGTGCGCGAGACGCCCGCTGCTGATGGCGGAGCTCCGCCAGCTCGGCGGCGCGCTCGGCCCGGCCGCACGTCGGCGGCGGAGCCCTCACGCACCTCGACGCGCGAGTTCGTGATGTTCGCCGGCGCGATGGCGATGGACGCCGAGTCCGGCGCCGCGGCGCAGGCGGCCGCCACCCGGCTCTCCGCCGCGCTGGCGCCGTTCGCGAACGGTCGGCAGTACCTCAACTTCGCCGAGAACCCCGTCGACGTCGCGTCGGCCTACCCCGACCCGGCCTGGCGGCAGCTCGCCGGGATCCGTAGCGCGGTGGACCCCGACGGCCTCTTCGTCGCCAACCACCCCGTGCCGCGGCTCTACGAGAACGGCCGTCCGACGACCTAACCCGAGAATCACGCTGACCCGTCGCAAACTTTGCGACGGGTCAGCGTGATTTAGAGGCGGTTCCAGTCCGTCCCGGGCGGCCGCGCCTCGAGCCACGACTGGAAGCCGGTGAGTGAGGCCGCGCTCATCGCGAGCTCGACCACGCCCCGGGAGGTCTGGCATCGGATCACCAGGTGGTCGGGGAACAGCGACGTCTGCTCGGCGCTGAGCGGCTCGCGTCGGCCGTCGTAGGTCAGCTCGTCACGCTGCCACGAGATCTTCGGACGCGCGGACAGCGAGAAGATCCGGAACCATTCGAGGGTCTCCCCCGAGTAGCGGCCGAACCCGAGAACCCAGCCGCGGCCGGCCCGGTGGCTCAGCTCGAAGGCGCCGTTACGGGCCAGCAGCCGACGTCGTACGACGAGCGCGACGCCATAGATGACGACGAGCAGCAGCAGGATGCCGGCGATATCCACCAGCCACTGCCACCACTGCATCCCGCAAGCCCTCCGTTCGGTCGGGCCACCCTATCGGCAGGCCAACCGCGGAAGCGGTCCAGTCAACCTGGCTACGACGCCCTCTGGGCGGCGCGGATGCGAACCTCGGCCCGGCGGACCCGGGCCTCGGCGTCGTCATCCTCCGAGGAGCGCGCATCCTCGAGCTCGCTCTCCACCGCCTTGAGGTCGATCTCGTCGGCCAGCTGCGCGTGCTCGGACAGGATCGAGACCCGGTTGTGGGCCACGGAGATGAAGCCGCCATCCACGGCGGCCACCACCGTCTCGTCACCGGTCTCGATCTCCACGACGGCGTCGGCGAGCAGCGACAGGAGTGGAGCGTGGTCCTTCAGCACACCCACGTCGCCCTCGACGGTGCGGGCGATGACCATCGTGGCCTGACCGGACCACACGGTCCGGTCGGCCGCGACCAGCTCGACCTGCAAAGGTCCCTCAGCCATGCTCCACCTCTCGAACGTCTCGTGAGCTCACAGGGACTTCTGGATCTCGTCCCAGCGCCGCTCCACGTCGTCCAGGCCGCCACACATGAAGAACGCCTGCTCCGCCACGTGGTCGTACTCGCCCTCGGCGATCTTGTTGAACGCCTCGATGGTCTCGGAGACCGGAACCGTCGAACCTTCCATGCCGGTGAACTGCTTGGCGACGTAGGTGTTCTGCGACAGGAACCGCTGGATCCGGCGGGCCCGGGACACGATGATCTTGTCCTCTTCGGAGAGCTCGTCGACGCCGAGGATCGCGATGATGTCCTGGAGCTCCTTGTTGCGCTGCAGGATCTGCTTGATCCGGATCGCGCAGTCGTAGTGCGCCTGCCCGATGTACTGGGCGTCCAGGATCCGCGAGGTCGAGGTCAGCGGGTCCACCGCGGGGTAGATACCGAGCGACGCGATCTCCCGCGACAGCTCGGTGGTGGCGTCCAGGTGCGCGAACGTGGTGGCCGG
This sequence comes from uncultured Actinomycetota bacterium, assembly GCA_963827185.1. Taxonomy (GTDB): domain Bacteria; phylum Actinomycetota; class Actinomycetes; order Propionibacteriales; family Nocardioidaceae; genus Nocardioides. The sequence goes on along the minus strand of CAWGZQ010000005.1, from coordinate 683,424 downwards.
CGCCGGGTCGGTGTAGTCGTCGGCGGGGACGTAGATCGCCTGCATCGAGGTGATCGAGTGACCGCGGGTCGAGGTGATCCGCTCCTGGAGAGTGCCCATCTCGTCGGCCAGGTTGGGCTGGTAGCCCACGGCCGAAGGCATCCGGCCCAGCAGGGTCGAGACCTCGGAACCGGCCTGAGTGAACCGGAAGATGTTGTCGATGAACAGCAGCACGTCCTGGCTCTGCACGTCGCGGAAGTACTCCGCCATCGTGAGCGCGGACAGCGCGACCCGCAGCCGGGTGCCCGGCGGCTCGTCCATCTGGCCGAACACGAGGGCGGTCTGGCCGATGACGCCGGCCTCCTCCATCTCCACGATCAGGTCGTTGCCCTCACGGGTGCGCTCGCCGACGCCGGCGAACACCGACACACCACCGTGGTCCTTGGCGACGCGCGCGATCATCTCCTGGATCAGCACGGTCTTGCCCACGCCGGCACCGCCGAACAGGCCGATCTTGCCGCCCTGCACGTAGGGCGTCAGCAGGTCGATGACCTTGATGCCGGTCTCGAACATCTGGGTCTTCGACTCGAGCTGGTCGAACGCCGGTGCCTTGCGGTGGATGCCCCACCGCTCCTTGACGTCCAGCGTCTCGCCTTCAGCGAGGTTGAGGCAGTCGCCGAGGGTGTTGAACACCCGGCCGAGCGTCGCGTCGCCCACCGGCACCGTGATCGACTCACCGGTGTCGCTGACCTGCGCGCCGCGGACCAGGCCATCGGTCGGCTGCAGCGAGATCGCTCGCACCATGCCGTCACCGATGTGCTGGGCCACCTCGAGCGAGAGCAGGACCTTTTCGCCGCTCAGCTCGAAGGTGGTCTCGAGCTTGTTGTACATCTCGGGCATCGCGTCGATCGGGAACTCGACGTCGACGACCGGGCCGATCACGCGAGCGATCCGGCCGACGCCCTTGGCGCCCTTGCTCTTGGTCTCTTCAACCGTTGCAGTCATTAGTTCACTCACCTGATCATTCGTTGGCGGCTTGGGCGTCGGCAAGCGCGTTGACGCCTCCGACGATCTCGCTGATTTCTTGGGTAATGCCGGCCTGTCGGGCCTGGTTGGCGATCCGGGTGTACTTCTTGATGAGCTCTTCGGCGTTGTCGGTGGCCGACTTCATCGCCTTCTGCCGGGCCGCGAGCTCGGAGGCCGCGGACTGCAGCAGTCCGAAGAAGATCCGACTCTGGACGTACTGCGGCAGCAGCCCGTCGAGCACGGCCTCGGCGGACGGCTCGAACTCGTAGAGCGGGAGGATCTCGTCCTTCTCAGGAGCCTCCTCGCCCTCGACGACCTCGAGCGGCAGCAGCCGGATCGCGGTCGGCTCTTGGAGCAGCATCGACCGGAAGCGGGTGTAGACCACGTGCACCTCGTCGACGTCGCCCTCCTCGCCCGGGTTGAGCAGGAACGAGTCGATCAGGGTCTGGCCGACATCCTTGGCCACGTCGTAGTTGGGCTGGTCGGAGAACCCGGTCCACGACTTCACGATGTCGCGGTTGCGGAACCGGAAGTACGCCTCGCCCTTGCGGCCGCAGATGTACCAGTCGATCTCCTTGCCCTCCTCGCGGAGGGTGACGGCCAGCCGCTCGGCCTCCTTGAGCACGCTCGAGGAGAAGGCACCGGCCAGGCCACGGTCGCTCGTGACGACGAGGACGGCGGCCCGCGTGGGGTTCTCCTCCTCCTTCGTCAGCGGGTGGTCGACGTTGGAGAACGTCGCGACCGCGGACACGGCGCGGGTCAGCTCACGGGCGTACGGCGCTGCCGCCTGCGCCCGCTGCTGTGCCTTGATGATGCGGGACGCGGCGATGAGCTCCATGGCGCGCGTGATCTTCTTCATCGACTCCGTCGACTTGATCCGCGCGCGATATTCGCGCACCGACAATGCCATGGGTCAGCCCCGCTTCTGCTTGACGATCTGCTCCTGGTCCTCGTCCTCCAGCGCCTCCGCCTCGGGCTCGTGGCCGACCTTGATCGACCCGCCCTCGGAGGTCTCGAACTGGTCGAGGAAGGAGTCGTAGGCCCCGTCCAGCGACGACTCGGTGTCGTCGTCGAACGCGAGCGACTCCCGGATGCCCTGGAGGATGCCTTCGTGCGAGCGGCGCAGGTAGTCGATGAACTCGTGCTCGAAGCGCAGCACGTCGTCGGTGGGCACGCGGTCCAGGCGACCGGTGGTGCCGACCCACAGGGACACGACCATCTCGTCGAGCGGGTAGGGCGAGTACGCCGGCTGCTTGAGCAACGCCATCAGGCGCGCGCCGCGGTCCAGCTGCTGGCGCGAGGCGGCGTCGAGGTCGGAGGCGAACATCGCGAACGCCTCCATCGCGCGGAACTGCGCCAGGTCGACCTTCAGCGAGCCGGTGACGGCCTTCATCGCCTTGGTCATCGCGGCGCTACCCACGCGGGACACCGAGATGCCGACGTCGATCGCGGGCCGCTGGTTGGCGGCGAACAGGTCCGACTGCAAGAAGATCTGGCCGTCGGTGATCGAGATGACGTTGGTCGGGATGTAGGCCGACACGTCGTTGGCCTTGGTCTCGATGATCGGGAGGCCGGTCATCGAGCCGGCGCCGAGGTCGTCGGAGAGCTTGGCGCAGCGCTCGAGCAGCCGACTGTGCAGGTAGAACACGTCGCCCGGGTAGGCCTCGCGGCCCGGCGGACGGCGCAGCAGCAGCGACACGGCGCGGTAGGCCTCGGCCTGCTTGGTGAGGTCGTCGAAGACGATCAGGACGTGCTTGCCGTCGTACATCCAGTGCTGGCCGATGGCCGAGCCGGTGTAGGGCGCGAGGTACTTGAAGCCGGCGCTGTCGGATGCCGGCGAGGCGACGATGGTCGTGTACTCCAGCGCGCCGGCCTCCTCGAGGGCGCCACGCACCGAGGCGATGGTCGAGCCCTTCTGGCCGATCGCGACGTAGATGCAGCGGACCTGCTTGTCCGGGTCACCGGAGTCCCAGTTGGCCTTCTGGTTGATGATCGTGTCGATCGCGATCGTGGTCTTCCCCGTGGCACGGTCGCCGATGATCAGCTGACGCTGGCCGCGGCCGATCGGGGTCATCGCGTCGATGGCCTTGATGCCGGTTGCGAGCGGCTCGTGCACCGACTTGCGGTGCATCACGCTCGGCGCCTGCAGCTCGAGGGCGCGGCGCTCGCTGGACTCGATCTCGCCGAGGCCGTCGATCGGCGTGCCGAGCGGGTCGATCACCCGACCCATGAACCCGTCGCCGACGGGGACCGAGAGGATCTCGCCGGTACGACGGACCTCCTGGCCCTCCTCCAGCTTGTCGAAGTCACCAAGGACGACCACACCGATCTCGCGGGTGTCGAGGTTCAGCGCGATGCCGAGCGTGCCGTCCTCGAACTCGAGCAGCTCGTTGGCCATTGCCGAGGGCAGCCCGGAGACCCGCGCGATGCCGTCCGCGCACTGGGCGACGGTGCCGACCTCTTCCTTGCTGGCCGCCGACGGCTTGTAGTCATCGACGTACTTCTGGAGCGCGTCGCGGATCTCCTCCGGACGAATCGAAAGCTCCGTCATTTCCTGCCTCTTCCCTCGGTCTGTGGTCTAGGTAGTTGTCTGGGGCCGGTTCAGCCGGCCAGCTTGCGGCGCGCGTCGTCCAACCTGCCCGACACGGTGCCGTCGATCACGTCGTCGCCGATCTCGACCCGCAGCCCGCCGACCAGGTCGGGGTCCACCACGACGCGCAGCCGGATGGAGCGGTCGTACTGACGGCCCAACGCGTCACTGAGGCGGGTCTGATCGGCTTCCGACAGCTCGGCGGCGGCGCGCACCGTGGCCAGCAGCTCGCCCTGGACGTCGGCGGCCACCTGCTGGAACGCGGCGATCGCGCGCTCCACCGTGCCGGTGGCCGTGCTGACCGCGTGCTCCACGAGGGTCAGCGTCGCCGGAAGCACCTTGCCGTCGAGCAGCCCTTGCAGCAGGGCCACCTTGTCGGCGGCCGGGCGCGAGGAGTCGGCGAGCGCTCCGCGGAGCTCCGGGTTGGCCTCGATCAGCCGGCCCAGTGCGAAGAGCTCATCGGTGATCTGGTCGCTGCGGGCACCGGCGGACCGGACCAGGGCGACCACGCCGACCTGCTCGATCGTGGCCGGCAGCCGGGAGGACACCGTCCAGCGTCGGCGGACGGCCTCGGTGACAACTGCCAGCGCAACCTCGCCGACGGCGCTGCTGAAAACCCGCTGCGTGAGCTCGACCTTGGCCGATGCCTCCACCGAGGCGTCGGTGGCCACCCGCCGGAGCGCGGGTTCGTCGCGCAGCGTCTGGGCGACGAAGAACAGCTCCTCGCCTGCCGTCGCGGTCGCCTCGAGGGTGCCTGCCTTGTCGAGCAGCCCCCCAAGGTCGGCCAGGGTCTCCGATGCCGTGGTCGAGACCATCAGCCGGCTCCGTCCGTTCGCGCAGCCTTGGCGGTCTCCAGCGTCTCGAGGTCAGCGAGAAAGCGATCAACGACCCGTCCGCTGCGCGCGTCGTCGTCAAGGCTCTCGCCCACGATCCGGCCGGCGAGCGTGGTCGCCAGGGTGCCGACCTCGGCGCGGAGCGAGGTGAGCGCCTGCTGGCGCTCGGCCTGGATCTGCGCGTGCGCGTGCTCGACGATCCGGTTGGCCTCCGACTGGGCCTGCTCGCGCAGCTCGGCGATGATCGCCGACCCCTGCTCACGGGCCTCCTCGCGGATCCGCGCCGCCTCGTGGCGGGCGTCGGCGATCTGCGAGGTGAACTCCTCCTTGGCCTCGTTGGCCTCGGACTTGGCCTCCTCGAGGTCGGAGAACTCCTTGCGGATCGCCTCCTGTCGCGCCGTCATCGCCTTGTTGATCGGCGGGATGACGTATCGCCCCAGGAGGAACACGATGATCAGGAACGCAAACAGCTCGACCAGGAACGTGCCGTTCGGGACGAGGAAGTTGCTCTCCATCGGGACGAGCAGGCTCGTGACGCTAGCCATCATTCGGTCCTTTGCTTGGTTGCCAACTCAGGTCAGCTGAGGACGAACACGAACATCGCCATGAAGGCGAGGTTGATGAAGAACATCGCCTCGACCAGACCGACCGTCAGGAAGAAGATCGTCTGCAGGCGGCCCTGGGCCTCCGGCTGGCGGGCGACTCCCTGGATGTAGGACGCACCGGCCAGGCCGTCACCCACACCCGCACCGATCGCGCCACCGGCCAGGGCGATACCGCCGCCGACGAACGCGCCGGCGAGCTGGACTGCCTCGTCGCTTACTGCCATTGTCTTCTCTCTCCTTGGTTGTGCACCGGGGTTCGGTGCTTGCTTGTGGTGCCGCGCCGCTGGTGTCAGTGCGCCGCGACGGGAGTCTTGTCGTCCGCTTCGCTGTGCTCGTCGTCGTGCTCGTCGTCGTGCTCGCCGTGCCCAGCACCCGCCATCCCGAAGTACAGAATGGTCAGCAGCGCGAAGATGAAGGCCTGGATCGCGCCGATGAACATGCCGAACAGCTTCCACAGGACCTCGGGTGCCCAGAACACGTAGGCCGGCATCAGGCCGATCAGCGCGATCATGATGCCGCCGGCGAAGATGTTGCCGAAGAGTCGCAGGGCCAGCGTGATCGGCTTGACCAGCTCCTCGAGGATGTTGAGCGGCAGCAGCACCGGGAACGGCTCCGCAAAGTGCTTGAAGTAGCCCTTCACGCCCTTCTCGCGGATGCCGTAGCTCCACACGCCGATGATGACCAGTGCCGCCAGCGCGTAGGTGAGGTTGGTGTCGGCGGTCGCCACGGGCAGCAGGTGCCCGGTGTCCTCGTTGTAGTTGCTCGGGATCGTCTCGAACCAGTTGGCGATCAGGATGAAGAAGAACAGCGCCACGGCGAGCGAGACAACGGTCCGGTTGACGCGGCCGAGGTTGTCCTCGACCTGTCCGGTGACCCATCCGACGATGAGCTCCCAGATGATCTGGAGCTTGCTCGGAACGTGGTCGTCGGGGTTCTTGGTCAGCTGACGCCGCAGGAGAAAGCCCAGGGCGACCAGGATGGTGCCCGCGATCGCGGTTGCCCAGATCGTGTCGATGTTGAAGGTCAGGCCGAGGAACTCACGCTGGACGTGGTGACCGATCTCGATCGCGGGCTCGTCGCCGCCCTCTTCTTCGGCGGCAGCGAGGATCAGCTGGCGGATCACTGGCTCTTCAACTCCTTCAGCAGGGGCAGCCCGGTCATCACCAGGGCGATCAGGCGGAACACCGCGAGGCCGAGCAGCAGGCCGATCCCGTCGGGCCAGACCATCACGGCGACACCCACGGCCACCGCCGTGAGGACGGTCAGGCGGCTGATCGTGGCCGCGATCATCTGGTTGCGGGTCGGCTGGGCACCGGACTCGATGATCTTGAGCAGCCAGTACTCGGTGTAGAGGTGGTTGAGCAGGCCGAGGAAGACGCCGCCGGCGACACAGGCCGCCAGCTGCCAGCGGTCGAGCTGGCCGAAGACCCAGAACGACGCGACCATCATCACGGCGGCCACGAGCAGCGTCTTGCGCTGATCGCGGATCACCCGCCACGGGGAAGGCCGGCGACCGGAGGGTTCGAGGTTCGAAGTGCTCATGGGCGTGGTCAGGCTATCGGTCATCGCGGATCACCCACGAAGTGCGGTACGAACCCGGAACCGGAAGCCCAGGACCCCGCCGAGGTCACGACCTCGCAGCGTCGGTTCGGGGTGCTGCTCATCAACCATTCACCCATGTGGCTTTCGGCGGAGAAAAGGGAGGAGTCGTCGGCTCGTGCTCTCCGAGGAGCAAGCCGAATCGGCCCCGACGACGGCGCGAAACTACCACAAGGAGCCGGCCCGCCGAACCGGGGGTCACGCCCGCCCATACCGGTCCCACGGGGGTGTCGGCTGAGGGAGGTCGTCATCGATCTGGCGGCCATTTCGTCGAGGGATTCCGGTGCTTGTGAAAACTAGCACAAGCACCGGAGGGTCACGAAACCGGGTGCGCTCAGTCGTCCTGCGTGAGCGCTGGAGGCCGATGGCTCGGTCGGTGCACGACCGGCAGCACGAAGGTCAGGGCCAAGGTCACGGCCGCCATCAGCCCGACCCCCAGCCAGACCTGAAGTCCGGTATAGAGGCTCGCGAAGACGGTCCCGAACGCGATCAGTCCGGCCCAGAGCCACATGATCAGCACCGCGCGACGATGCGAGTGCCCGATCTCCAGCAACCGGTGATGCAGGTGCTGCTTGTCGGGGGCGAACGGCGAGCGACCGGTGCGGGTACGTCGGATGACGGCGAGCACCAGGTCGGCCAGGGGCACGATCAGGATCAGGATCGGGAGCGCGACTGGCAAGAAGATCGGCAGCAGGCTCGCCTGGCCACCCTCGGCGCCCTGAGCGAGGTCCGCCGGGGTGAACTGAGTGGTGACGGTGACCGCGGTCGCCGACAGCACCAGCCCGATCAGCATCGAGCCGCTGTCGCCCATGAAGACCCGGGCCGGATGCCAGTTGTGGGCGAGAAAGCCGGCGCACGCTCCCGCCAGTGACGCGGAGAGCAACGCTCCGGTCGTGGTCAGCGGAGCGTCGTTGAGCACGGTGAGGCCGTAGCAGAACACGAAGAACGCCACGGCGCTGATGCCGACGACGCCCGCCGCCAGGCCGTCGAGGCCGTCGACGAAGTTCACCGCATTGACGGTCGCGAGCACGATCAGCGCCGTGAGCAACGCGGCCTGGTTGCGGTCGGGGGAGAAGATCCAGCCGTCGGTGCTGGTGAAGAAGTATTTGTACTGGATGCCCGAGTACACGAGCAGGCCGACCGCCAACACCTGGCCGCCGAACTTGGTCAGCGCGTCGAGGTCGAAGATGTCGTCGAGCACCCCCACCCCACAGACCAGCGCACCCGCCACGAGCACCGAGCGGGCGTCCTCGAAGACGAAGGGTCCGCTCGTGGACAGGAACGGCAGCTCGCGCGCCACCAGGTACGCCGCGACCAGGCCCCCGAGCATGGCGATCCCGCCCAGGTAGGGAACCGGCTCGGCATGCACGTCGCGATCCCGCACCGGGGCGACGGCACCGGTGCGGATCGCGATCTCGCGTGCGACCACGGTCAGTAGGTAGGTCACGGCGGCCGCGACCAGGAAGACGAGGAGGTACTCCCTCACGCCGGCATCAGCCCTCGTCCACGAGGATGACGCCGGTACCTTCCAGCACCGCGTTCAGCTCATCGAGGGACAGCGCGCCGTGACGGAGCACCCGGCCCTGCTCACCGGTGACGTCGATGATCGTCGAGGCCTCGCCGCCGGGAGACGTGCCCGCGTCCACGACCACGGCGACGTGCTCGCCCAGCATCCGCATCGCTTCGGCGGGCTCGGTGGCCGCCGGACTACCGGTGGTGTTGGCGGAGCTCACGGCCAGCGGGCCGGTGCGTTCGAGGATCTCGCGGGCGACGTCGTGGTCGGGCATCCGGATCGCGACGGTGCCGCGGGTGTCGCCGAGGTCCCACTGGAGCGAGCTCTGCTGATGACACACGAGCGTGAGAGGTCCGGGCCAGAACTTCTCGACGAGCGTGCGCGCGTAGTCGGGCACCTTGACCGCGAGCGCGTCGATCGTGGTGGCTGCGCTGACCAGAACGGGCGGCGGCATCTCGCGACCGCGACCCTTGGCCTGGAGCAGCGACTTGACCGCGGCCGGGTCGAACGCGTCGGCGGCAATGCCGTAGACGGTGTCGGTGGGCATCACGACGAGCTCACCTCGCTGAACCGCGAGACAGGCCGCCGAGATCGCCGACTCCCGCTGCTCATCGGACTCGGTCGGGTAGCGCTCTGCCGTCACGCGGTCATCCTCGCACCCGTGCCGGGCCTACCGAGCGAGCGGTCAGGAAGCGCGGCCGCCCGACCAGGTCGAGATGGTCGCGTACGTCGACCCAACGTCCGGTCGCTGCGAACACGCCCGGCGCGGACTCGCCCTGGACGTCGGCGTGCTCGACCCCCACGACTCCCCCGGGCCTCAGCAGCGCGGCCGCACGCTGCTCCAGCGTCCGGATCGCGTCGAGTCCGTCGGCGCCGGAGAACAGCGCGAGGTGCGGGTCGTGGTCGCGCGCCTCGGCGGCCACCGACTCCCAAGCCTCCAGCGGGATGTACGGCGGGTTGCACACCACCACGTCGACGGAACCGTCGAGCTCCGGGAACGCGGTCGCGAGGTCACCGCGGCGCAGGTCGACTCCGCTGGCGGCGAGGTTGTTCTCGGCCCAGGCATGCGCGGCGGGATCGAGCTCGATGGCGTGCACGGTCGCGTGCGGCGCCTCGTCCACGACCGCCTTGGCGATCGCACCCGAGCCGGTGCAGAGGTCGACGACGACCGGCGCAGCGAGACCGAGTGCCGCCTCGATCGCCCAACCGGCGAGCAGTTCCGTCTCTGGCCGCGGCACGAACACCCCCGGCCCCACGCCCACCGACACGTGCCGGAAGTGGGCCACCCCGGTGAGGTGCTGAAGCGGTTCGCGGGCGGCTCGGCGCGCGACCAGGGCGTCGTACTGATCGGCCACGGGGGGCGGAACGTCGTCGATCAGCGGCAGCCGCGAACGATCGGTGCCCAGCGCGTGCGCGAGCAGTTCGGCCGCGTCGTGGTCGGCGCTGGTCACGCCGGCCTCGCGCAGCCGGGCGGTGGCCTCGGCCAGCAGGGTCCGGCGAGGGGGCACGGTCAGGCCTCGAGCGAGGTGAGCCGGGCCGCCATGTCAGCCTCGAGGCAGGAGTCGAGAACCGGTTGCAGGGCGCCGTCGAGCACCTGGTCGAGGTTGTGCGACTTGTAGCCGGTCCGGTGGTCCGAGATCCGGTTCTCCGGGAAGTTGTAGGTCCGGATCCGCTCGGAGCGGTCGACCGTGCGGACCTGGGAGCGCCGGGCGTCGCTGGCCTCGGCATCCGCCTCGTCCTGGGCGGCCGCCAGCAGCCGGGCCCGCAGGATACGCAGCGCCTGCTCCTTGTTCTGGAGCTGGCTCTTCTCGTTCTGGCAGCTCACCACGATCCCGGTCGGGACGTGGGTGATGCGCACCGCGGAGTCGGTGGTGTTGACGCTCTGGCCGCCCGGGCCGCTGCTCCGGAAGACGTCGATGCGCAGGTCGTTCTCGTCGATCGTGACCTCGACCTGCTCGGCCTCCGGCAGCACGAGTACGCCGGCGGCGCTGGTGTGCACCCGGCCCTGCGACTCGGTCACCGGCACCCGCTGCACGCGGTGCACGCCGCCCTCGAACTTCAGCAGGCCGTAGGGCGCCTGTCCGGGCTCGGGCGTCCCCTTCGCCTTCACAGCGAGGGTCACGCTCTTGTAGCCGCCCAGGTCGGACTCCGTGGCGTCCAGAATCTCGACCGACCAGCCGCGGGCCTCGGCGAACCGGGTGTACATCCGGAGCAGGTCACCGGCGAACAGCGCCGACTCCTCGCCGCCCTCCCCGGACTTCACCTCGAGGATCGCGTCCTTGTCGTCGGTGGGGTCGCGCGGCACCAGCTGCCGGCGGAGCCGCTCCTCGGCCTCGCCGCGCTGCTTCGTCAACGACTCGACCTCGGAGGCCCAGGTGGGGTCCTCGGTCGCCAGCTCGCGGGCAGCCTCGAGGTCGGCGCCATGCTGCCGCCACTCGCGCCAGGTGCCGATGATCGAGCTCAGCTCGGCGTAGCGCTGGTTGAGCCGCTTCGCGAGCCGGGCGTCGGCGTGGGTCTCGGGTGCGCCGAGTCGACCCTCGAGCTCGGCGTGCTCAGCGAGTAACCCGTCGATCGCCTCGAACATCGGCGCACCCCTTCCTCGTCCTGACAAAGACACGGCGCCGGCCCCGCACTGAATGCGTGGGCCGGCGCCGGATACGAGCTAGGCCGAAGGAGCGGTCTCCTCCGCGGGCGCGTCGTCGGCAGCCTTCTTCTTGCCGAAGCGCTTCTCGAACCGGGCCACGCGGCCGCCGGTGTCGAGGATCTTCTGCTTGCCCGTGTAGAACGGGTGGCACTGCGAGCAGACATCGGCGTGGATGACGCCGGACGTCGCGGTGCTCCGAGTCGTGAACTTGCTACCGCAGGTACAGGTGACCTCGGTCTCGATGTACTCGGGGTGGATGTCCTTCTTCATGGTGTCCTCTCATCGGGCCGCCGGGTCGCCCCACGGAGCGGGGCGTGAACCGGAGCCAGCGAACGATTCTAGTAACGCTGCGCGGTGCCGACCAATTCCTCAGTCCTCGGTGCTGCCGCTGGGGGCGGTGGGAGTGGTCTTCTGCACCTGCATCAGGAACTCGATGTTGGTGCTCGACTTCTTCAGCCGCTCCAACAGCAGCTCCAGCGCCTGCTGATGGTCGAGCGCGGAGAGGACGCGGCGCAGCTTCCACACGATCGCGAGCTCCTCCTTGCTCATCAGGAGCTCTTCGCGGCGGGTGCCCGACTGGATCGCGTCGATCGCCGGGAACAGGCGCTTGTCGGCGAAGTCGCGGCGCAGCCGGATCTCCATGTTGCCGGTGCCCTTGAACTCCTCGAAGATCACCTCGTCCATCTTCGAGCCGCTCTCGATCAACGCGGTCGCCAGGATCGTCAACGAGCCGCCGTTCTCGATGTTGCGGGCGGCACCGAAGAACTTCTTCGGCGGGTAGAGCGCAGCGGAGTCGACGCCGCCGGAAAGGATCCGGCCGGAGGCGGGGGCGGCGAGGTTGTAGGCGCGGCCGAGCCGGGTGATGCCGTCGAGCAGCACCACCACGTCGTGGCCGAGCTCGACCAGCCGCTTGGCCCGCTCGATGGCGAGCTCGGCGACGATCGTGTGGTCGGCAGCCGGCCGGTCGAACGTCGAGGAGATGACCTCGCCCTTGACCGAGCGCTCGAAGTCGGTGACCTCCTCCGGGCGCTCGTCGACCAGGACGACCATCAGGTGGCACTCGGGGTTGTTGGTCGTGATCGAGTTGGCGATCGACTGCATGATCATCGTCTTGCCGGCCTTGGACGGCGACACGATCAGGCCACGCTGGCCCTTGCCGATGGGCGCCGCGATATCGATGACCCGGCCGATCAGGTTGGTCGGCTCGGTCTCCAGTCGGAGCCGCTCGCTCGGGTAGAGCGGGGTCAGCTTCGAGAACTCGACCCGCGTCGTGGCCTGCTCCGGGTCGGCGCCGTTGACGCTGTCGACCCGGACCATCGGGTTGAACTTCTCCTTGCGCTCGCCCTCGCGGGGCTGGCGCACCTGGCCGACGACCGCATCGCCCCGACGAAGGCCGAACCTTCGGACCATCGACAGCGAGAGGTAGACGTCTTCCGGCCCGGGCAGGTAGCCACTGGTCCGGACGAACGCGTAGTTGTCGAGTACGTCGAGGATCCCGGCCGCCGGGACCAGCACGTCGTCCTCGAGGACGGTGGTGTCGGGCTCGCTGCGCTGCCCGCCGCCCTCGCCTGCCGGCCGGTTGCGGTCGCGACCCCGGCGGCGCCGGTTCCGGTTGCGTCCCTCGCCCTGGTCGCCCTGACCACCCTGACCGGCCTGACCACCCTGACCGGCCTGGCCGTCACGGCCACCCTGGCCGCCCTGACCATCACGGCCGCCCTGGCCGCCCTGGCCGTCGCGGCCACGGTTCTGGCCGCGGTTCTGGTTGCCGTCCTGGCCGTCCTTGCGGTCGGAGTCACGATCGGCCTCGCGGTCGTCCCTGGACTCCTTCGACTCCTTGGCGTCCTTGGGCTCCTTCGACCCCTTCGGCTCCCTGGCGTCCTTGGGCTCCTTCGGCTCCTTGCGTGGCTTCGCCTCGGACCCAGCTGCTTCGGCCGGGGACTCGGAGCTGTCAGCGGCCGGCTTCCGAGCCTTTCCGCCCGCCTGAGCGCTCTTGATGGCGTCGACGAGCTGGGCCTTCTTCATCCGGCCCGCTCCCGAGATGCCCATGCCGCCTGCCATCTGCTTGAGATCGGCGAGGAGCATGGAGTTGAGCCCGCCACCGCGCTTCTTCGGGGTGGTGGGTTCGATGGTTTCCGTCACGTGAGGTCCTTCCCACGTATCAGGGCCGGGCGGGTCGATTCGAGCCGCCGGCTACTGGTCACTGGCCCCTTGCGCCGCGCTCCCGTGAGGAGCATGCGGAGGGTGTGTGCAGATGAGATCCGCACGAAGGTGAAGGGGGTGTGCGCCTCGAATCCGGCGCAGGGCCAATGTACCACCGCGATCGGAGCGGCGAGGCACCCTCAGTCGAAGCGGACGCCATCCAGGTCGATGGCCAGATGAAGGGGCGTCCATCCCTCCGGGCAGCGGGCCAGCAGGTCGGCCGTACCGGGGGCACTCGGGCCGTTGGCGAAGGCCAGAACGGTCGGGCCGGCACCGGAGATCACGGCCGGTACGCCGTCGGCGCGGAGCGCCTCCACCAGATCGAACGACGCCGGCATCGCCGCGCGTCGCTGCCGCTGATGCAGGTAGTCGCGGGTGCCCCGCCAGAGCTGGTCGGGCTGGCCGCCCAACGCGGCGACCAGGAGCGCCGTTCGACCCGCGTTGGCGGCGGCTTCGGCGTGCGGAACCTCGGCCGGCAGCAGCCCCCGGGCGAGCTCGGTCGAGACCGGGATCGGCGGGATCAGCACCACGGCGCTGATCCTCGGGTCGACGCCGCTGGGCACGGCGTAGCAGGAGCCGTCCTGGTCAAAGCCGGAGATCACGAAGCCACCGTGGAGCGCCGGCGCCACGTTGTCGGGGTGCCCCTCGAGCGAGGTCGCGAGGCCGAGCAGCGCGGCATCGTCCATCAGCAGCGAGCCACCCGCGACCAGGGCCCGGGCCAGACTGACGCCGCCGACGATCGCGGCCGACGACGAACCCAAGCCGCGCGCGTGCGGGATCGCGTTGGTGCAGGCCAGCCGGAGCCCCGGCGGGTGGGCGCCCATGACATCGAAGGCGGCTCGCATCGCCCGGACCACGAGGTGCGCGTCATCGAGCGGAACCTCGCCGGCCCCGGCGCCCTCGACCTCGATCACCAGACCCTGCTCGACCACCTCGGCCTCGAGCCGGTCCCGGAGGTCGAGCGCCAGGCCGAGCGAGTCGAACCCGGGGCCGAGGTTGGCCGAGGTAGCCGGCACCGAGAGCCGGACCGGGCCGTCGAAGAACGTGCTCATTCGGCGCTCACGCGGTAGTCACGCCAGGCCCGCGGCCGAGGCGGCGGCCCGCACATCGGCGTCGATCACGGTGTCGACGAGCTGGCCGAAACCCTCCAGCGCGGTCGCGGTGTCCTTGAGCCCGTGGCCGGTGACGGTGATCGCGACGGTCGTGCCGGCGTAGGACTCCCCCGCCGCCACCTCCTGCAGCAGACCGGCGATGCCGGCGGCGGACGCCGGCTCGACGAACACCCCGTCCCGGGCGGCCAGGTCGCGCTGGGCCGCGAGGATCTGGTCGTCGCTCACCGCGGCGAACCGGCCGCCGGACTCGTGGGCGGCGACCTCGGCGAGTTTCCACGAAGCGGGGTTGCCGATCCGGATCGCGGTCGCCTTGGTCTCGGGGTCCGGGAAGGGCTTGCCGGTCACCAGCGGGGCCGCGCCCGCTGCCTGGAAGCCGCGGATCACCGGCGTCTTGGTGGCGAGGCCCAACCGCGCGTACTCGCACCAACCCATCCAGTACGCCGCGATGTTGCCCGCGTTGCCGACCGGGAGCAGGTGGTAGTCGGGCGCGTCGCCGAGATGATCGACGATCTCGAACGCCGCGGTCTTCTGGCCCTGGAGCCGGGCCGGGTTGACCGAGTTGACCAGCGCGACGGGGTACTCCCACGCGAGCTGGCGGGCCAGCGCCAGGCAGTCGTCGAAGTTGCCGCGCACCATGATCACCCGCGAGGCGTGCACGATCGCCTGTGCCATCTTCCCGGCCGCGATCTTGCCCTCGGGCACCAGCACCACCGGGGTGAGCCCCGCCTTCGCGGCGTACGCCGCCATCGAGGCCGAGGTGTTGCCGGTCGACGCGCACACCACGGCCTGCGCGCCCTCGGCCTTGGCAACGGAGATGGCCGTGGTCATCCCGCGGTCCTTGAAGGATCCGGTCGGGTTGTTGCCCTCCACCTTCAGCCACACCTCAGCGCCCGTGACCCCGGACAGCCAGTCGGAGCGGACCAAGGGGGTGCCGCCCTCGCCGAGGGTGACGGCGGGCGTGTTCTCGGGGATCTCCAGCAGGTCGCGGTACTCCTCGATGACCCCGCGCCACTGATGGGTGCGGGTGCGTGGGGTGGTCACTCCTCGGCTCCCTCGACCCGCATCACCGAGGTGACCTCGCGGACGGTGTCCATCTGACGCAGGCTCTCGACGGTCGCGCTCAGCTGTGCGTCGGTCGCCTCGTGCGAGACCACGACGAGCTGCGCGTCGTCGTCGCGACCCTCCTGCCGGACGGTCTGGATCGACACGTCGTGGTCGGCGAACGCGTTGGCCACCGCGGCCAGTACGCCGGCGCGGTCGTCGACGTCGATCGCCACGTGGTAGCGGGTGCGGGTCTCACCCATCGGCAGCACCGGCCGGTCGGCGTACGCGGACTCGCCCACGCCGCGGGTGCCCGCGCGGTGGTTGCGCGCCACCGTGACCAGGTCGCCGAGGACCGCGCTCGCGGTGGGAGCGCCGCCGGCGCCGGGGCCGTAGAACATCAGCTGCCCCGCGGCAGCCGACTCGACGAAGACCGCGTTGTAGGCCTCGCGGACGCTGGCCAGGGGGTGCGACCTCGGAATCATCGCCGGGTGCACACGGACGGAGACCGCCTCGCCATCGGGTCCGTCGCGCAGCTCGGCGATCGCGAGCAGCTTGACGACCGAGCCCATGTCACGGGCCGACTGCACGTCGGCCGCGGTGACGTCGGCGATGCCCTCGCGGTGGACGTCGGAGGCCGTGACCCTCGTGTGGAACGCCAGGCTGGCCAGGATGGCCGCCTTGGCGGCGGCGTCGAAGCCCTCGACATCGGCGGTCGGGTCGGCCTCGGCGTAGCCCAGCTCCTGTGCCTCCTCCAACGCCTCGGCGAACCCGGCGCCGGAGCTGTCCATCCGGTCGAGGATGAAGTTGGTGGTGCCGTTGACGATCCCGAGCACCCGGTTGACCCGGTCGCCGGCCAGCGACTCGCGCAGCGGGCGCAGGATCGGGATCGCGCCGGCCACGGCGGCCTCGTAGTAGAGGTCCCGGCCGGCCTTCTCGGCCGCCTCGAACAGGGTCGGCCCGTCCTCGGCGAGCAGGGCCTTGTTGGCCGTCACGACACTGGCGCCGTTGTCGAGCGCGGCGAGGATCAGCGAGCGGGCCGGTTCGATGCCGCCGATCACCTCGACGACGAGGTCGACGTCGTCGCGAGCGACCAGGCCGGCGGCGTCGGTGGTCAGCAGCCCGTCGGGGACGTCGACCTCCCGCGGGGCGTCGATCCGGCGTACGGCGACGCCGACGAGCTCGACCGGCGCGCCCACCCGGGCCGCGAGGTCGACCGCCTGCTCGCCGAGCAGCCGCACGACCTGCGACCCGACGGAGCCACAGCCCAGCACGGCCACGCGCAGCGGCTGCTCAGGCATCGGTCTCTCCTACGTCGGTCGCCAACAGGTCGTCCTCAGTCTCGCGGCGGACGATCACCGTGGCCACGCCGTCCCGCACCGCGATCACCGGGGGTCGCAGCGCGTGGTTGTAGTTGGAGGACATCGAGCGACAGTAGGCGCCGGTGCCGGGGACCGCGATCAGGTCGCCCGGAGCCAGGTCGCTGGGCAGGAACTCGTCCTTGACCACGATGTCGCCGGCCTCGCAGTGCTTGCCCACCACGCGGGAGAGCACCGGCTGGGCCACCGACTCCCGATTGGCCAGCGTGCAGGAGTAGTCGGCGTCGTAGAGCGCAGTCCGGATGTTGTCGCTCATCCCGCCGTCGACGGAGACATAGGTGCGCACCGCGCCGCCGTCGAGCGTCACCGGCTTCACGGTGCCCACGGTGTAGACCGTGCAGACCGCGGGCCCGACGATCGCCCGGCCGGGCTCGATCGACAGTCGCGGCTGGGCGATGCCGAGCGCCTTGCACTCGTGCTCGACGATCTTGCTCATCTCGGTGGCGAGCTGCGCCGGGTCGGACGGGTCGTCCTGGGTGGTGTAGGCGATCCCGAAGCCGCCACCCAGGTCGAGCTCGGGCATCGTCACGCCGAGCTCGTCGGAGATCCGGGCGTGCAGCGCGAGCACCCGGCGGGCGGCCACCTCGAACCCGGAGGAGTCGAAGATCTGGCTGCCGATGTGGGAGTGCAGGCCGAGCAGCTCGAGCCGCTTCGCCGACCGGACCCGGGTGACCGCCTCGAACGCGTCACCGTTGGTGATCGAGAACCCGAACTTCTGGTCCTCGTGGGCGGTCGCGATGTACTCGTGGGTGTGCGCCTCCACACCGGCGGTGACCCGCACCATCACCTGGGCCTTCTTCTTGAGGTCCCGGGTGATCTCGTCGAGGCGCTCGATCTCCGCGAAGCTGTCGAGGATGATCCGGCCCACGCCCGCGTCGACGGCGCGGCGCAGCTCGGCGTACGACTTGTTGTTGCCGTGGTAGCCGATCCGGGCCGGATCGAACCCGGCCCGCAACGCAACGGTCAGCTCGCCGCTCGAGCAGACGTCGAGGCTCAGCCCCTCTTCGTCGATCCACCGAGCCACCGTGGTGCAGAGGAACGCCTTGCCGGCGTAGTAGACGTCGAAGGTGGCGAAGGCGTCGCGGAACGACCGGGCCCGGGCCCGCAGGTCGGCCTCGTCGAGCACGTACGCCGGGGTCAGGTGCTCGGCCACCAGGTCGGCCACCGCCACCCCACCGATGGTGAGATCGCCGTCGACCTTGTGGGCCGTCGAGGACCACAGCGTCGGGACCAGGGCGTTGGGGTCGCTCGGCTGGCGCAGCCACGAGGGCCCCTTGAGGGCGCCGTCGGCGTGCGCCCATCCGGCTTCGTGGGAGGGCATTACATCCGTTCCGGAGCCGACACGCCGAGCAGGCCGAGACCGTTGGCGAGCACCGTGCGGGTGGCCGCCACCAGCAGCAGTCGGGCACGGTGCAGATCGGTCGGCTCCTCGTCGCCCATCGGCAGCACCCGGCAGTTGTCGTAGAAGCGGTGGTAGGACGCGGCGGTCTCCTCGAGGTAGCGCGCCACCCGGTGGGGCTCGCGGAGCTGGGCGGCGCTGGCCACGACGCCCGGGAACTCGGCGAGCGCGCGCAGCAGCTCACCCTCCTTCTCGTGGGTCAGCAGCTCGGAGTGCGACTCGGGAGCGAGGCCGAGGTCGGCGGCGTTCCGGAGCAGCGAGCTGACCCGGGCGTGGGCGTACTGCACGTAGAAGACGGGGTTGTCGCTGCTGGCCCTGGTCCAGAGATCGAGGTCGATGTCGATCGGTGAGTCGGTGCTGTAGCGAGCCAGTGCGTAGCGAGCGGCGTCGATACCGATCGCCCCCACGAGGTCGTCGATCGAGACCACGGTGCCGGCGCGCTTGGACATCCGCAGCGGCTCGCCGTCCTTGAGCAGGTTGACCATCTGGCCGATCAGGATCTCGAGGTTCTCGTGCGGGGTGTCACCGAACGCCGCGCACATCGCCATCATCCGGTTGACGTATCCGTGGTGGTCGGCGCCAAGCATGATGAAGCAGCGGTCGAAGCCGCGCTCCCGCTTGTCGAGGTAGTAGGCCAGGTCGCCCGACAGGTAGGAACCCACGCCGTCGGACTTGACGATCACCCGGTCCTTGTCATCCCCGAACTTCTCGGTGGCCAGCCAGAGCGCGCCGTCCTTCTCGTAGGTGTTGCCGAGCTCGGTCAGCCGCTCGATGGCTCGGGTGACCGCGCCGCTCTTGTGCAGGTCGTCCTCATGGAAGTAGAGGTCGAAGTCGACCCCGAAGTCGTGCAGGCTCTGCTTGATCTCGTCGAACATCAGCCCCACACCGACGTCCCGGAAGACCTCACGGGCCTCCTCGTCCGGCAGGTTCTTGACGTCCGGCCGCTGAGCCAGCACATCGGCCGCGATCTGGTGGATGTACTCGCCGCCGTAGCCATCCTCGGGCGGCGGCTCGCCGTTGGCGCTGGCCAGCAGCGACCCGCTGAAGCGGTCGATCTGGGCCCCGTGGTCGTTGAAGTAGTACTCCCGCTCGACCTCGGCCCCGACGAAGCTGAAGATCCGACCGAGCGCGTCGCCGACCGCCGCCCAGCGGACGCCGCCCAGGTGCAGGGGTCCGGTCGGGTTGGCGGAGACGAACTCCAGGTTGATCTTCTCGCCGGCGAACGCGTCGGAGCCGCCGTACGTCGCACCGGCGGCGACGACGTCCGCCGCCACCTTGCCCTGCGCACCGGCAGCCACCGAGATGTTGAGGAACCCCGGGCCGGCGATCTCGACGTCGGCGACGCCCTCCTGGTCCCGGAGCTGGGTGCTGATCAGCTCCGCCAGGGCGCGCGGGTTGGTGCCGGCCTTCTTGGCCAGCTGCATCGCCACGTTGGTCGCGTAGTCGCCGTGACCCTTCTGTCGCGGCCGCTCCACCGTCACGGTCGTGGGGACCCCGTCCGGCAGGGCCAGCGCCCCGTCGTCGGACAGCGTCGTCAGCACGCTGACGATCGCGGTGGAGAGCTCTTCGGGGGTCACCGGCAAAGGGTATCGGCGCGCCCTCACGAACCCCGAACCGGTTTCACCCCGCGACGACCCGGCGGGTAAGGTTCCGTCCACCCGAGCCCCCGTAGCTCAGGGGATAGAGCACCGCCCTCCGGAGGCGGGAGCGTAGGTTCGAATCCTACCGGGGGTGCCACGCCCAGGCGGACCGTCGCACGGCCGAGTCGCTGGGTCAGGAACCGCCGCGACCGCGACCGTCCGGGCCGCACGCCTCTTCCTCGTGACCCTGCCTATGCTCTGCGTCATGGACGACCCTCCCAGTCCGCACCGTTCACCCTTGGCTAGTCGCGGGGGTGGACGGTGATCGACGCGCAGAGCTTCGTCAACTTCGGCCTGGTGCTGGTCTTCGTGCTCGTCGGCGGCGTGTTCGCGGCCACCGAGATCGCGCTCGTCTCGCTGCGCGAGAGCCAGGTGAACCAACTCGCCCAACGCGGTGCCCGGGGCGCCCGGGTGGCCGCCGTCGCACGGGACCCGAACCGGTTCCTGGCGGCCGTCCAGATCGGCGTGACCGTCGCCGGGTTCTTCTCGGCCGCCTACGGCGGTTCGACCCTCGCGCCCGACGTGGCGCCGTACCTCGTCGACCTCGGCCTCGGCGACGACCCGGCCGATGCGATCGCGCTCGTGGTGATGACGCTGCTGATCGCGTATCTCTCCCTGGTGCTCGGCGAGCTGGTGCCCAAGCGCCTCGCCCTGCAACGTTCGGCCGAGCTCTCGGTCGTCACCGCGCCGATCCTCGATCGGTTCGCCACGCTGATGCGACCGGTGATCTGGTTGCTGTCGGTCTCGACCAATGCCCTGGTGCGGCTGCTCGGTGGCGACCCGCACGCCACCAGTGACCAGGTCAGCCCCGATGAGCTCCGCGACATCGTCTCGACCCATGAAGGCCTCGGCGACGAGGAACGCCAGATTCTGACCGACGTCTTCGCGGTCACCCGCAGCACCGTGAAGGAGGTCATGCGTCCACGCGGCGAAGTCGCGTTCATCAAGCAGGACTGGACGCTGGGCGAGGCAGCCCGCTGGGTACGCGACCGCCCGTACTCGCGCTACCCGGTGATCGCGGGCAACTTCGACGAGGTGACCGGCTTCCTCCACATCCGAGACCTGCTGGAAGTCGGCGCCGACGACGGACGCACCGTGGGCGACGTCTGTCGCGACGTCCTCATGTTGCCGGGTACCAACCGGGTGCTCACCGCGGTCTCGACGATGCGGCTGACCGGCAACCACCTGGCGGTCGTCGTCGACGAGTACGGCGGCACCGACGGCATCGTCACCCTCGAGGATCTCGTCGAGGAGATCGTCGGCGACATCCGAGACGAGTACGACGTCGAAGGCCCCGCACGCGTCGACGGCCCCGACTCCATCACCGTGCAGGGTGGCCTCACCATCGAGGACTTCGCCAAGGAAACCGGCGTCTCACTCGTCGACGGTGACTACGAGACCGTGGCCGGCTACGTCATCGCTCGGCTCGGCCGGATCCCGGACGTCGGTGACGCGGTGCAGGTGGACGATGCCCGCATCGAGGTGGCCGAGATGGACGCCAACCGGGTCACCCACGTCTCGGTCACCTCCGTGGTCGCGAACGACCCGGAGCTCTCCGAGGGCGAAGCCCCCTGACACCGGCCCGGCACACGGTGGTCACCACGGCCAACGTCCGCTACACAATGTCGCGTGCGGCCGCCAGAGCCGCGCTCACCCAGGTCCTAGCTGCGGGACCCGACCTGGTCGGGCTCCAGGAGTGGTACCTCACCCGCTGCTCGCTGTTGCGGGAGGTCGGAGCTGTCCGGCTCGCTCCCGGGTTCACCCTCGGAAGGTCGAACCCGGAGTACCACTGGGTCTCGGCGGTGGCCGGCGGCAACGTCGTCGGGGCGCGCGCCGATCGCTTCGCACCGGTATCGGCGCGGGCGGTGTTCCTCAGCGGGATCGGGCGCTCGGACCGACCGGGCCGGTTCCTGGGGCTGGAGCCGCCGCGGGAGGTGACCGTGGGCGTCTTCCGCGACCTCGACCGCGACCGCACCGTCGCGATGCTCAGCTACCACCTGGTCCCCGGGGTGCAGGCCGACGGCGGATACCGGGTCGACGACCGACCCCTCCTGGTGCGTCGCCATCGACACGAGGTGACTCGGCTGGAAGCGCTGATCGCCCGGCTCCAGCAGGACGGCCACGTCGTCTACGCCGCGGGCGACGGAAACTTCGACGGCCTCCGCCTCGCCGGCCTCACCTCTTCCTGGGAGGGCCGCCAGGACCACGCGGGCACGATCGGCTCCGCCACCCGCAAGGTGGACGACGTGTTCGGCCCGGGTCCGGCCAGTGCGGTCGCGTTGCTGCGGACGCCGTCCGATCACCGGGCGCTGGTGACCACGCGACTCGACTAGCAGCGCTCGATGGTGGCGTCGTCCCTGGCCTGGTCGGCGTAGCTCCGGGCCGCGGCGTAGTCGGGGGTCACCACGCTGGCGCCGCCGACGTTGGCGAAGCCGCCGGTGACCACGCAGCCGGTGATCTTCTTCGGGTCGACCTGGGCGACCGCCTGGGCGATCCGGAACAGCGCGCCCGGGCCGAGGTCCGTGTGCATGTGCTTGATCACCGTAAGGACGCCGGACTCGATGAAACCGGGCTGATCGGCCCGCTCGGCGATCCTGGCCTGGATCCCCCGGAGAACCCGCTGCTGGTTGGCCGACCGGTCGAAGTCGCCGCCGGGCAGGCCATACCGGATGCGGGCGAACGCCATGGCGCCGTAGCCGTTGAGGCGCACCTTCCCGGTCGGGAAGCCCCTGGGCTTGAGGTTGTCGTCACCGAACTGCCTGGGGTTGCGGACCTCGATGCCGTCGATGGCGTCGATCATGTTCTCGAAGAACGGGAAGCGCGTGACGAAGACGTAGTCGGGCTCGATCCCGATCAGGTTGGCGACCGCCTCGCCGAGCAGTTGCGGGCCACCGAAGTACAGCGCGGCATTGATCCGGTTGGAGCCGTAGCCGGGGATCGGCACGTAGGAGTCGCGCGCGATGCCGATGCTCGTGGCCGCGCCAGTCCTCGTGTCCATGCCGACGAGCTGGAGCGCGTCGCCGCGGACCCGGGTCATGTCCTCGCCGGGCCGTGCGTCCGAGCCGACCGCCAGGATCCAGATCAGGTCCGGGTTGAGGTCCACGCCGCTGCTGTGCTTGAACTCCACGAGCACTGCGTCCGTGGAGGCCACCGTGCTGTTCGGCACGATCACGCCGGTCAGCGCCAGTACCACGGCCAGGGCCGCCACTCGAACGACCGCCCGCATCCGCTGCTTCATCCGACCTGCCCCCGCTTCACGTCGTACCCGAAGACCAACCAACCGCCACCGCCGCGGCGCATGAGCAGGCGGCCGACAATCCGATCGGTACGGCGTGCCTGGCCGTCCAACTCGAGCACCAGCACGAACCGCCCGGTCACGCCGACCGGTCGGCCGCGGTCGGCCAGGACCTCGATCGCCAGGTTGCGCGAGGTGGCGGTCACCGACGCGACCCCGTCGTTCATCCCGGCGTTGCTCATCAGCGCCTGGTCGCCCCGGGCCAAGCGGGCCGCGTCCTTGCTGAACGACGCGAAGGCGTCCGCCCCGTCGCCGGAGAGGTAGGCACCGTCGACCCAGGTGTCGAAGGTCTCCGTCACCTGCCGCCGCAGGGACGCCCGGCGGTCGCGGTCGAGCTTGCCGGTGACCTTGCCCAACGTCGCCGTGGTGCTGATGCCGGTGGTGGTCGAGTTCTGCTCGCCAGGAGGCGGGTCTGCGTCGTCGGGACCCGAGCCCATGCTGCACGCTCCGAGGCCCGCAACGAGCACCACCGACCCGAGAGTCGCCCATGCGGCGCGGCAGGCGGGTACGGCGGTCCGGATCACGGGCAGACAACTCCATCGTTGTGCGTGGGGTTACAGGGTGCATGAAAGGCCGAGGTCAGCCGCGCATTTGCTGGCCCGTGGGTCTAGCCTTATCGACGCACCATACGTACCCCTAGCGCGCTCATCGGAAGAGGCGAAGCAAGTCGTGCCGCAGTCACCCCAACCCTCCACATCCGACTTCGGAGCCAACGAGTGGCTCGTGGACGAGATGCGCGAGCGATTCAAGGCCGATCCGAGCAGCGTCGACCAGCAATGGGTCGACTACTTCAGCAACGGGTCGGGAGGTACCTCCGCCCCTCAGGTCTCCAAGACCGCCCCGGCAGCCACCGAGAAGAAGGCGGCGCCGGCAGAGCCGAAGCCGGCCGAAACCAAGCCCGAAGCCAAGTCTGAGACCAAGTCCGACACCAAGTCCGAGGCCAAGCCCGACACCAAGTCCGAGGCCAAGCCCGAGCCGAAGGCCGTGCCCCGGCAGCAGAGCAAGGCCGCCGAACCGGCCAAGGACACCACCAACCCGATGCCCAAGGAGTCTCGCCCGGCCACGCCGGCCGCGGCCAGCGACGAGCCGACCTACACGGTGCTGCGCGGCGCGCCCGCCCGGACGGTCACCAACATGGAGGCGTCGCTCACCGTGCCGACCGCCACCTCGGTCCGCTCGGTGCCGGTGAAGCTGCTCTGGGACAACCGGACGGTCATCAACAACCACCTGGCCCGCGCCCGCGGCGGCAAGGTGTCGTTCACGCACTTGATCGGCTACGCCATGGTCCGGGCGCTGCGGGCGATGCCGGAGATGAACGTCGGCTTCGACGTCGTCGAGGGCAAGCCCAACCTGATCACGCCGGCGCACATCAACCTCGGCCTCGCGATCGACGTCAAGAAGGACGACGGCACCCGCCAGCTGCTCGTGCCGAGCATCAAGGCGGCCGAGTCCATGGACTTCGCGGCCTTCTGGACGGCGTACGAAGACATCGTCCGCAAGACCCGCGACGGCAAGCTCACCGTCGAGGACTTCCAGGGCACCACGATCTCGCTGACCAACCCCGGCGGCATCGGCACGGTGCACTCGGTGCCCCGCCTGATGAAGGGGCAGGGCGCGATCATCGGCGTCGGCGCGATGGAGTACCCGCCCGAGTGGCAGGGCGCCTCCGAGGAGGCGATCGCGCGCAACGCGATCAGCAAGGTGATGACGCTGACGTCCACCTACGACCACCGGGTCATCCAGGGCGCCCAGTCCGGCGAGTACCTCAAGCGCATCCACCAGCTGCTGCTCGGCGAGGACGACTTCTTCGACGACATCTTCCGCTCGCTCCGGATCCCCTACGAGCCGATCCGGTGGAGCAACGACATCTCCACCTCGCACGACGACGAGATCAGCAAGCAGGCCCGGATCCTCGAGCTGATCCACGCCTACCGGGTGCGCGGTCACATGATGGCCGACACCGACCCGCTGGAGTACCGGCAGCGCAGTCACCCCGACCTCGAGGTCGAGAGCCACGCGCTCACGCTCTGGGACCTGGACCGCGAGTTCGCCACCGGCTCGTTCGGTGGCGAGGGCCGGCGGTTCATGAAGCTGCGGCAGATCCTCGGGATCCTGCGCGACTCCTACTGCCGCACCACCGGCATCGAGTACATGCACATCATGGATCCCGAGCAGCGCCGGTGGATCCAGGAGCGGGTCGAGCAGCCGCACGTGAAGCCGCCGCGCGAGGAGCAGCTCCGGATCCTGCTCAAGCTCAACCAGGCCGAAGCGTTCGAGACGTTCCTGCAGACCAAGTTCGTCGGCCAGAAGCGGTTCAGCCTCGAAGGTGGCGAGACCACGATCCCGGTGATCGACGAAATCTGCGAGGCCGCGGCCGAGGCCGGGCTCGACGAGGTCACCATGGGGATGGCGCACCGCGGCCGGCTCAATGTGCTCGCCAACATCGTCGGCAAGAAGTACTCCCAGATCTTCCGCGAGTTCGAGGGCAACATCGACCCGCGCACCGTCCAGGGCTCCGGTGACGTGAAGTACCACTTGGGTGCCGAGGGCGAGTTCACCTCCGAGAAGGGCGCCAACATCAAGGTCTCGGTCGCGGCGAACCCGTCGCACCTCGAGGCGGTTGACCCGGTGCTCGAAGGCATCGCCCGGGCCAAGCAGGATGTGCTCGATCGCGGCAGCGCCTACCCGGTGCTGCCGCTGTTGGTCCACGGCGACGCCGCGTTCGCGGGGCAGGGCGTGGTCGCGGAGACGCTCAACCTCTCCCAGCTGCGCGGCTACCGCACCGGCGGCACCATCCACGTGGTGGTCAACAACCAGGTGGGCTTCACCACCTCGCCCGGCTCATCGCGGTCCTCGCTCTACTGCACCGACGTCGCCCGGATGGTGCAGGCGCCGATCTTCCACGTCAACGGGGACGACCCCGAGGCGTGCATCCGGGTGGCCCGGCTGGCCTTCGAGTACCGGCAGGCGTTCAACAAGGACGTCGTGATCGACCTGGTGTGCTACCGGCGGCGCGGCCACAACGAGGGCGACGACCCGTCGTACACCCAGCCGCTGATGTACGACCTGATCGAGCAGAAGCGCTCGGTCCGCAAGCTCTACACCGAGTCCCTGATCGGTCGCGGCGACATCACGATCGAGGAGGCCGAGCAGGTCCTCAAGGACTACCAGCAGCAGCTGGAGCGGGTGTTCACCGAGGTCCGTGAGGCGAGCAGCCAGCCCTCGGAGTGGACCACGGTTCCCGACTACCCCGACAAGCCGTCCGGCGAGACGAAGACCGCGATCACCGTGGAGTTCCTCAAGCGGATCGCCGACGCCTACGTCACCCCACCCGACGGCTTCACCGTCCACCCGAAGGTGATGCCGCAGCTGCAACGGCGCGCGACCGCGATCACCGATGGTCCGATCGACTGGGGCACCGGGGAGATTCTGGCGCTGGGCTCGCTGCTGATGGACGGCCGACCGGTCCGGCTGGCCGGCCAGGACTCACGGCGCGGCACGTTCGTGCAGCGGTTCGCCACCATCATCGACCGGACCAACGCCGACGAGTGGACGCCGCTGTCGAACCTCACCGAGGACCAGGCCAAGTTCCACATCTACGACTCCCTGCTCTCCGAGTACGCCGCGCTGGGCTTCGAGTACGGCTACTCGGTCGCTCGACCGGAGGCCCTGGTGCTGTGGGAGGCGCAGTTCGGCGACTTCGTCAACGGCGCCCAGACCGTCATCGACGAGTTCATCTCCGCCGGCAAGACCAAGTGGCGCCAGGAGTCCGGTGTGGTGCTGCTGCTGCCGCACGGCTACGAAGGTCAGGGCCCCGACCACTCCTCGGCTCGGATCGAGCGGTTCCTCACGATGGCCGCCGACGAGGCGTTCGTGGTCGCCCAGCCGTCCACGCCGGCGTCGTACTTCCACCTGCTCCGGGAGCACTCACTCGGGGAACAGCACCGACCGCTGATCGTGTTCACCCCCAAGTCGATGCTCAAGCGCAAGGAGGCGGCGTCCCAGCCCCAGGACTTCACCGAGAACACCTTCCGCCCGTTCATCGGCGACGACGCCGCCGACCCGGACACCGTTGACACCCTGGTGCTGTGCTCGGGCCGGGTGACCTGGGATCTGATGGTCGAGCGGGAGAAGAAGGAAGACGCCGAACGGTTCGCGATCGCACGGATCGAGCAGCTCTATCCGCGGCCCGCCGACGACATCAAGGCGGAGCTAGCCCGGTTCCCCAAGCTGAAGACCGTGCGCTGGGTGCAGGACGAGCCCCGCAACATGGGGCCGTGGTCGCACTACGCCCTCAACGTGTGGCCGGACCTCGACCTGGCCGTCGAGCCGATCACCCGTGAGGCCTCCTCGTCCCCGTCGGTGGGCACCATGAAGCGGCACGTGGCCGAGCAGAAGGATCTGCTCGACCGCGCGCTCACCTAAACGAGCCGCATGTACTTCACCGATCGCGGCATCGAGGAGCTCGAGCGCCGTCGTGGCGACGAAGAGGTGACGCTGGCGTGGGTCGCCGACCGGCTCCAGGAGTTCACCGACACCCATCCCGAGTTCGAAACGGCGGTCGAGCGGCTGGCCACCTGGCTGGCCCGACTCGACGATCCGGAAGACTGAGGGTGTGAGCGACCACATCGAGTACGCCGACTGGGGCGAGCGGTTCTTCCGCTCCGCGGTCTCCACCGAGCGGGTGCTGGCCGGCATCAACGTGCTCGCCGGGCAGCGGATCGACGTCGGGCCGATGGGCGTCGGCCCCGGCCGCGTCGTGAAGGTCACCGCGCTCGGTGAGATCGGCACGGCGGTCGGCGAGCGGGTCTCCGACGACCCGGTGACGTTCGCGGTCACGCTGCCGGCAGCGCTGGAGTTCTCGATCAACCTGGGCGTCGACACCCACCGGTTCACCGCCGAGCTCAGCATCCCCCTGACCCTCACGGCTCGGGCGCGGGAGGACCTCGCGATCCTGATCGATGTCGAGCCGCCGCGGCCCAGCGAGGTGGGCTGCCAGCTGAAGGCGCAGGGGCTCCGGGCGACGCTCACCCAGCACGCCGCCAACGTCGAGGGCGAGCTGAAGCGGTTCGTGTCGAAGTACGTCACCCGCGAGCTGGAGAAGCCCTACGTCGTCCGGGCTCGCACGATCGACGTCTCCGGCGCGATCGACAAGGCGGTCGGCAACCTCGGCCCGCGCTACGGGGAGTCCGACGAGCTGCGCTCCGACCTGAGTGGCGCGCTGGAGGCCGAGATCCTTGAGTCGGAGAACCTGTGGGTCGAGGGAGAGATCCAGGCTGAGACGGGCGCCGCGGAAAAGTAACGCGTTCTATTCTGAGCGCATGACCGCTCCTCTGCCGTACGAGAAGGTCGCCTACCCCGCCGCACCCTGGCAGATGGTGGGCTCGCTCTGGCTCTCCTTGTTCAAGCTCAAGCAGGACGTCGACGAGCTCCGCCCCGCCGGGGTGTACGGCGTCGCGTTCGTGTCCTACGAGGAGGGCAGCCCGCTCACCTACTCCGAGCTGCTGGTCGCGCGCCCGGTGAAGTCGGAACAGCACGGGCGCCGGGTCACGATCACCGACATCTGGGTCGACTCCCCAGCGTCGGTCGCTGGCGGCCGCGAGCTGTGGGCCATTCCGAAGGGACTCTGCGACTTCACGCTGGAGTCGTCCTACCGCGGGCCGGTCAGCCACGACCGAGTGGTCCGCGACCATCGACCGGCGGCCGGTCGCGAGCGCGCGGTTCACCGATGTCTCGCGGATGGTTCCGCGACTGCCGTTCAAGGGCGGCACCTGGCAGCCCGAGCTCCCCGAGGGCGGCGGCGAGAAGACCGCCACCCTTCAGGGTTCGTCCAAGGCGGCCCCGTGCCGCGGGTCGTGGGACTTCGACGCCCACGGGCCGCTGGGGTGGCTCCGCGAGGCGCGGCAGCTCGGTTCGTTTCGGCAGTCAGCGTTCCGGATGTCGTTTGGCTGAATGCCTTACCCCTGGGTGGTCTAGGCATCCCTGCGATCGCCGGGTAAATGCCGCGGTTTGCCGGTGACTGAGGCTGAATCCGTCGGTAGCGTGAACTCCGGCTCGGGTGCGCACAGCCCTTGAGGGGGCTGGCATTTCATCGAACGGATGGAGCCACGCATGGGGACGATCGGCCATCCGAGGCCTGCGTTCGGTGTGGTGGCCGCGACCGCGGTACTGATCCTGGGTCTGCTCTCCGTCTCGGCGCCCACCGCGGTCGCCTCGGGCGGCACCTTCACGCCCCAGCCACCCGTTGCCGCCGGCAGTGGCCCGGCCTCGGTGGCGGTGGGTGACTTCAACGCCGACGGCGACCCCGACCTCGCCGTCGCCAACGAGTTCTCCGGCAACGTCTCGATCCTGCTCGGCAGCACCGGCGGCGCCTTCACCGGCCCCACCAACTTCGCCGTCGGCAGCGTGCCGTACGCGGTGGCGGTGGGCGACTTCAACGCCGACGGCGACCCCGACCTCGCCGTCACCAACGTCATCTCCGACAACGTCTCGATCCTGCTCGGCAGCACCGGCGGTACCTTCACCGGCCCCACCGACATCGCCGTCGGCGATGGCCCGTACGCGGTGGCGGTGGGCGACTTCAACGCCGACGGCGACCCCGACCTCGCCGTCACCAACGGTAACTCCGGCAACGTCTCGATCCTGCTCGGCAGCACCGGCGGCACCTTCACCGGCCCCACCGACATCGCCGTCGGCACCTTCCCGATCTCGGTGGCGGTGGGCGACTTCAACGCCGACGGCGACCCCGACCTCGCCGTCACCAACCTCATCTCCGACAACGTCTCGATCCTGCTCGGCAGCACCGGCGGCACCTTCACCGGCCCCACCGACATCGCCGCCGGCGATGGCCCGGTCTCGGTGGCGGTGGGCGACTTCAACGCCGACGGCGACCCCGACCTCGCCGTCACCAACCGCGACTCCGACAACGTCTCGATCCTGCTCGGCAGCACCGGCGACACCTTCACCGGCCCCACCAACCTCGCCGCCGGCGATGGCCCGGTCTCGGTGGCGGTGGGCGACTTCAACGCCGACAGCGACCCCGACCTCGCCGTCACCAACTACGACTCCGACAACGTCTCGATCCTGCTCGGCAGCACCGGCGGCACCTTCACCGGCCCCACCAACCTCGCCGTCGGCAGCGGCCCGTACTCGGTGGCGGTGGGCGACTTCAACGCCGACAGCGACCCCGACCTCGCCGTCGCCAACTACTCTTCCAGCAACGTCTCGATCCTGCTCGGCAGCACCCCGCCGGCTCCCGCCTTCGATGTCGACCCGACCAGCAAGGCCTACGGCAACCACCAGACCGGCACCAACAGCGCCTACCAGGCCTTCACCGTGACCAACACCGGCACCGCGGACCTGAACGTCACCAGCGCGGCGCTGGCCGGCACCGACCCCGACCAGTTCGACCAGGGCACCGACACCTGCACCGGCGCCACCCTGACCCCGGCCGACACCTGCACCGTCCAGGTCCGGTTCTCCCCCACCACCACCGGCGTCAAGAGCGCGGCCCTGCGGTTCACCCACAACGCCACCGGCACCCCCACCGATGTGGCCCTGACCGGCACCGGCACCGCACCGAGCTTCGCAGTCGACCCGACCAGCAAGGCCTACGGCAACCACCAGACCGGCACCCACTCGCCCTTTGAGCTGTTCACGGTGACCAACACCGGCACCGCCGACCTGATCATCACCAGCGCGGCGCTGGCCGGCACCGACCCCGGCCAGTTCGACCAGGGCACCGACACCTGCACCGGCGCCACCCTCGCGCCGGCCGACACCTGCACCGTCCAGGTCCGGTTCTCCCCCACCACCACCGGCGTCAAGAGCGCGGCCCTGCGGTTCACCCACAACGCCACCGGCACCCCCACCGACGTGGCCCTGACCGGCACCGGCACGACGCCCGGCTTCGCGGTGAACCCGACCAGCAACGACTACGGCTCCAGACAGGTGGGCGCCGGCAGCATCCCGGAGACCTTCACCGTGACCAACACCGGCACCGCGAACCTGATCGTCACCAGCGCGGCGCTGACCGGACCCGACCCCGACCAGTTCGACCAGGGCACCGACACCTGCACCGGCACCACCCTGACCCCCGCCGGCACCTGCACCGTCGCGGTCGCCTTCACCCCCGAGTCCCTCGGGCCCAAGACCGCGACCCTACGGTTCACCCACAACGCCACCGGCACCCCCACCGATGTGGCCCTGACCGGCACCGGCACCCCCCGCACACCACCACCCGACGCCGACGGCGACGGCATCCCCAACGGCTCGGACAACTGCATCCACGACTTCAACCCCGACCAGGCCGACACCGACGGCGACGGCATCGGCGACGCCTGCGACACCCCCGACCCCGTCGACCCCCCACCCACAGCCAGCTGCCGCGGCAAACCCGCCACCATCGTCGGCACTCCCGGCGCCGACGTCCTGCACGGCACCCCCGGCCGCGACATCATCACCGGCCTCGGCGGCGCCGACCAGATCAAGGGCAAAGCCGGCAACGACCTCATCTGCGGCGGCAACGGCCACGACACCCTGCTCGGCGGCAAAGGCCGCGACCGCCTCTACGGCGGCCCCGGCAACGACACCCTCCACGGCGGACCCGGCACAGACAAAGAGAACGGCGGCCCCGGCAACGACAGCCGCACCACCGCACCCCTCCAGATGCTGGCAGCGCGACTCGGCAACTGGTGAGCCAGCTACCTACTCATCGACCAGATCAGTAACAGGCCCACCGCCGTCCGGCGCGTCACCGTGCTCGTCGGCCGCCTTGCGCGAGGCGTCCCGGATCTCGTAGACCTCGCTGGCAAACCCACCGACCGCACCGGCCACGTCCTGCACGGCCTTGGTGATGATCTTGGCGACGTCGCCCACGGTGGAGGCGGCGGCCTCGACCGTCGACTGGACGGCGTCCTTGCCGATCTCCGCCTTGGAGAAATGGTCCTGCCTCGGGTGGTCGCTCATGGCTTCAGTGTGACTCGTCCGCCTCAGGCCGCCAAGGCGGGCTCGGTCACATCGGCCGTGCCGGGTCCGTTCGTGCGCGGCTTACGGTCCGGCAGCGCCATCCGACAGATCTTCCGGGCCACGCTCCAGAGCTGTTTGGACAGCGAGCCCTGGTTGTAGGCCAGGCCGTAGCGCTCGCAGATCTCCTGGACCTCGACCGCGAGCTCCGGGTAGCGGCGAGCGGGCAGGTCCGGGTAGAGGTGGTGCTCGATCTGGTGGCTCAGGTTGCCGGTCATCACGTGGAAGAGCTTGCCGCCGGTGATGTTGGCCGAGCCAAGCAACTGGCGGTAGTACCAGTGCCCGCGTGACTCGTCCTCGCACTCCTCCTCGGAGAAGGTGGCGACCCCCGCCGGGAAGTGGCCGCAGAAGATGATGTTGAACGCCCAGACGTTGCGCACCAGGTTCGCCACGGCGTTGCCGGCGAGCGTCATCGGGAACAGCGGCCCGGTGAGCGCCGGGAACAGCAGGTAGTCCTTGAGCGCTTGACGCTTCACCTTGCGCATCAGCCCGGCGTGCAGGGCCTTGTTCTCCTCGAGCTTGCGCGTGCCCTTGACGATGTTCTCGACCTCGAGGTCGTGCATCGCCACGCCCCACTCGAAGAACACCATCAGCAGGAACGCGTAGACCGGGTTGCCCAGGTAGTAGGGGTGCCAGGGCTGGTCCTTGTCCATCCGCAGGATGCCGTAGCCGATGTCTCGGTCCTTGCCCAGGATGTTCGTGTACGTGTGGTGGATGTAGTTGTGCGAGTACTTCCACTGGTCGCTGGGACACACGTTGTCCCACTCATACATCCGGGAGTTCAGGCCGGGATCGCCCATCCAGTCGTACTGGCCGTGCATGACGTTGTGCCCGATCTCCATGTTGTCGAGGATCTTGGAGACGCTCAGCGCGGCGACGGCCAGCGGCCAGGCAGGCGGCAGGTAGAACATGGCCCGGCCGGCGACCTCGAGCCCGCGCTGGGCCTTCACCACCTTGCGGATGTACGCCGCGTCGTCCTCGCCGAGGTCGGCGATCACGCGCTGGCGAATGGCGTCCAGCTCCTCGCCGAACTTGTCGAGCTGTTCCGGGGTCAGCTTGGTCATGTTTCTCTCCTCAGAGCTCAACGGTGCAGTCGCCGACAGGGGCGCTGACGCAGATGCGGATGTCCTCGTCCGGCAGCGACGACGTCTCGCCGGTGAGGACATTGCGGACGGTGCCTTCGGTCTTGCGGGAGACGCAGGAGAAGCAGATGCCCATCCGGCAGCCGGACTCGGGCTTGAGCCCCAGTGCCTCGGCCTGCTCCAGCAGCGCGGCGCCGGAATTGACGGCGGTCTTGCCGGACCGGGTGAACGCCACCTCTCCGCCGGCGTCGCCGGTCGAGGTTCGCGGCGGCTTGAAGTACTCGATGCGGAGCGCGTCCGAGCCGGCGTACGCCGCCTGCACGGCCTCGATCAGCGGCGCGGGCCCACACGCCCAGGTCGGAACGTCGCGGTAGCCGGGCACGAGCCGCTCGAGCCACGCCGGCGACAGCGCCGGGTCACCCAGCTCAGGGTGCAGCAGGTGGACGTCGATGCCATGGCCGGAGCGCCGGATGTCGTCCAGCTCGGCGGCGAAGATCTGGTGGTCGGGGCTCTGCGCGTAGTGCACGAACGTCACTCGACCGCGGTGGGTGCGCCGCTGCAACGAGCGAAGCATCGACATCACCGGGGTGATGCCGGAGCCGCCGGAGACGAAGACGACGTGGTCGGGCACGTGGTCGGGCAGCACGAAGTCGCCCTCGGCCTGCGAGAGGTGGACCATCGTGCCGGGCTCGGCCCGCTCCACGAGGTACCTGGAGACGACCCCGTCGGGGTTGGCCCGCAGGGTGATCGTGAACCGGTCCCCGTGCCGCGAGTCGGGACTCGAGACGGTGAACACCCGGGTCGTGCGTCGGCTTCCGTCGATCTCCACGCCCAGCTGCACATGCTGGCCGGCCCGGTGGCCGCGCCAGCTCGAGGTCGGCTGGAGGGTGATCGTGGCGACCGGCGGGTGTCCGGGTACGTCGACCTCTCGGTGGACCTCGACCACCCGGGCTCGCACCTCGTGCGCGGCCCACATCGGGTTGATCTGCTCGAGGTAACGGTCGACACCGTGCGGTGAGGTCAGCGCCGCGAGGGCGCGGGACCGGAGCACGCTGCCTCCGATCGTGGCGGTGAGGCCCATGGCCACTCCTTCAAGTTTGGGTGTACATCCGTACACCGAAAGAGTGTCAAGCGGGCCAGCCCGCGGTCAAGTGCCCCACGACGTGTTCGTGCACACATGTGCACTTCTAGACTGTCCGGGTGACCGAGACCCGCGGCGAGCGCAAGGAACGGACCCGGCGGTCGATCCTCGACGCGGCGCTGGCCCTGTGCGAGCAGAGCAGCCTGGCCGCGCTCTCCCTACGCCAGGTCGCCAAGGAGGTCGGCATCGTGCCGACCGGCTTCTACCGGCACTTCGAGTCGATCGAGGAGCTCGGGCTGGCGCTCGTGGACGAGGCCCTCGTCTCGCTGCGGGCGATGCTGCGCGACGTACGTCGCGGGGACCCGGCCCTCCACGACATCGTCGACAGCTCGGTCCGGATCCTGGTCGACCACGTGCACCGGCAGCGCGCGCACTTCTCGTTCATCGCCCGCGAGCGCAATGCCGGTCCACCCGCCGTACGTGCCGCGATCCGGCACGGGATCGAGCTGTTCGAGCAGGAGCTCGCCACCGACCTGGCTCGGCTACCGGGCACCCAGGACTGGTCGGCCGAGGACCTCCGGGTGCTCTCGAGCCTGATCGTGACCGCGATGGTCGGCACCACCGAGGCGATCCTGAACGCCGGCCCTCAGGGCGAGGCTCAGGTCACCCGTGCGGCGCGGACCCAGCTCCGGATGGTGCTGGTCGGAGCCGTCAACTGGCAGTCTCGGGGCTGAGCTCGCCGAGGCCGTCGTCCAGCCTCTCCAGCTCGACATCCAGATCGTCCATCTCGACCACCTCGTCCGCGTCGCCCCCCGAGGGAGCCGCGTGCGGGTCGACGTCGGGGCGGCTCGGCAGCATCGCGGCAAGCACGACCACCAGCACCGCGATGATGGCGCTGACCAGGAACGCCAGCTGCATGCCGTCGATCGTGGCCGCCTGCAGCGTGGCGCCCTCCTCAAGCCGAGCGTCGGCGCGGCTGGTCATCAGGGTGATCACCAGGGCGGTACCAAAGGCTCCCGCCACCTGCTGGATGGTGCCCAGCGTCGAACTACCGTGCGAGTACAGGTGCATCGGCACGGCACCCAGACCGAGGGTGAACACGGGGGTGAACAGCGCCGCCAGACCCACCATCAGCAGGATGTGGGCGGCCAGGATCAGCCCGTACGCCGTCTCCGCGCCGATCTGCGTGAGCGCGAACAGGCTCAGCACGATCGCGACGCTGCCGGGGACCACGAGGGGGCGAGAGCCGAAGCGGTCGAACAGTGCCCCGACCCGGGGGCCCATCAGGCCCATGGCCAGGCCACCGGGCATCACGAGGAGGCCGGTCTTGAGCGGAGACAGACCGCGCACTTCCTGCAGGTAGAGCGGGAGCAGGATCATCGCGCCGAGCATCGCCATGAACGCGATCGACATCACGATCAGCGACAGCCGGTAGGTGCGGTGCCGCAGCACCCGAAGGTCGAGCAGCGGAGCCCCGTCGCGCATCAGCAGGATCTGGCGGATGACGAAGAGCGCGATCGCGACCAGCCCGGCGGCCACGATCAGGATCGGTCGGAGCCGATCGCCGTTGGCGAACTCGCTGAGCCCGTAGACCAGCCCACCGAAGCCGAAGGCGGCGATCGGCACGCTGATCCAGTCGATGTCGCCGGCCTGCGGTTCACCGACGTTCTTCAGCCTGCGCATCGACGCCACGGTGACCGCCAACGCGATCGGCAGCACGACGGCGAAGATCAGCCGCCACGAACCGAGGTGCAGCAGCACGCCGGAGACGGCCGGCCCCAGCGCCGGGGCGACCGACATGGCGAGCGTCACGTTGCCCATCACGCGGCCCCGGTCCTGCACGGGCACGACGGTCATCAGCGTGGTCATCAGCAGCGGCATCATCACGGCCGTGCCGCTGGCCTGGATGATGCGAGCGACGAGCAGCACCCAGAAAGTGGGGGCCACCAGGGCCAGCGTGGTGCCGATCGCGAACGTGATCATCGCGGTCGCGAACGCGGCACGCGTGGTCACCCGCTGGAGGAACCAACCCGTGACCGGGATCACCGCGGCCATCGTGAGCAGGAAGGCGGTGGAGAGCCACTGCGCGGCGTTGTAGGAGACGTCGAAGTCCTCGGCCAGGCGCGGGATCGCGTTGATCATGATCGTCTCGTTGAGGATCACGGTGAACGTGGCGGCGACCAGCAGGCGGATCACGGCCGGCGTACGACCGGTCTCGGCGGGGGCGGGCGCAGGCGCAGTCATGGAGAGGTCCTTCGGGTTGCTGGTGAGCTCGGTGTCGGTATGACCGCCACGGGGAGGAGAACTCATCGGAGATCGGGCAACCATTGTTGACCCAGGGGGTATTCCCCCACCAAACGATTATTGCGCTGCTGGCCGAAATGTCGCGGTGTTGGTCCGCTCAGGAACCGGGTCGCGGGACCACCGGTCGCACGGTGACTTCCGGGATGGTGACCCCGTCGGGAAGGTCGAGCACGTGCCGGATCGTGTCGGCCACGACAGCCGGGTCGATCCACATCGCCGGGTCGTAGGTCCGGCCCTCCTGCTCGTGCACCTTCTCCTGCATCGGGGTCGCGGTCCGGCTCGGGAACACCGTGGAAACCCGCACGCCGTGCTCGATCTCCTCGGCTCGCAGCGAGTCGGCGAACCCGCGCAGCCCGAACTTCGAGGCGGCGTACGCCGACCAGGTCGGGCTCGCGGTCAGCCCGGCCGAGGAGTTCACGAACACGATGGTCCCGCGCGCCCGGCGGATCGCCGGAAGGACGAGTCGGGTGAGCACTGCCGGCGCCACCAGGTTGACGTCGATCTGCTCGCGGAGCCGCTCCACCGGCTGGTCGGCGACCGGGCCGAGGTCGACGACCCCGGCGACGTGCAGCACGGCGTCCAGCCGGTCGAGGTCGGGGACCAGGATGGCGGCGGGGTCGGCGAGGTCGGCGACGAAGGTCTGCGCACCCGGGTAGCGGTCGGCCAGGTCGGACGCTCGCTCCGCGGTGCGGGCCAGCAGCACGAGATCGTCGCCGCGGGCAGCCAGCTGGTCGGCCACCGCGGCCCCGATGCCGGAACCGGCGCCGGTGATCAGGTGCCTGCGACGGGCAGCCATCAGCGGGTGAACACGATCTTGCCGAACACGTCGCCGGCCGCCATCGCCGCGAACCCGTCGCGGGCCTGCTCCATCGGCAACGTCTGGTCGATCAGCGGCCGGGTGCCGGTCGCGTCCAGGAGCGCGACCACCGAAGCGAGCTCGGCTCGGGTGCCCATCGTCGACCCGATCACGCTGAGCTGGAGGAAGAAGATCCGGGTGAGCTCGGCATCGTCGAGCTGCGGGCCCGAGGTGGTCCCCGAGAGCACGATCCGGCCGCCCGGCCGCAGCGCACGGATCGAGTGCGTCCAGGTGGCTCGACCCACGGTCTCCATCACCGCGTCGACCTTGACCGGCAACCGGGCGCCGGACTCGTAGACCTCGTGCGCGCCGATCTCGAGGGCGCGGGCGCGCTTGGTCTCGTCGCGGCTGGTCGCGAGCACCCGGAGTCCGCCCGCCCTGGCCAGCACGATCAACGCGCTGGCGACCCCACCCCCGGCCCCCTGCACCAGAACTGTCTCGCCGGGCTTGAGGTCGCCCTGGCCGAACAGCATCCGATACGCCGTCAGCCAGGCCGTCGGCAGGCAGGCCGCCTCCTCGAAGGACATCGAGGCCGGCTTGGGCACGACGTTGGCCCGCGGCACGGCAACCTTGTCGGCGAAGGTGCCCTGGTAGCGCTCCGAGAGCAGCGACCGCTTCGGGTCGAAGGTCTCGTCACCGCGCCACAACGGGTCCGAGACGACCGCGTGCACGACCACCTCGTTGCCCTCCTCGTCGATCCCGGCCGCGTCGCAGCCGAGGATCATCGGCAGCGACTCCTCCTTGAGGCCCACGCCGCGCAGCGACCACAGGTCGTGGTGGTTGAGCGCGGCCGCCTTCACGGTGACGGTGGTCCAGCCGTCGGGCACCTCCGGCTCGGGGCGCTCACCCACCACCAGTCCGGACAGCGGGTCGTCGGTGCTGAAGGACTCGGCGTAGACGGCGAACATGTGGTCCACGCTAGCGGCGGGCAACACCATCGCGGCGGGCCGCATCGGCGACCGCGGTCGACACCGCCGGCCCGACCCGCGGGTCGAAGGGCGAGGGGATGATCATCTCCTCGCTGAGCTCGTCGCCGACGAGCGCGGCGAGCGCTTCGGCGGCGGCGACCTTCATCCGCTCGGTGATCGCGGTGGCGTGCACGTCGAAGGCGCCCCGGAAGATCCCGGGGAAGGCCAACACGTTGTTGATCTGGTTGGGGAAGTCGGAGCGGCCGGTGGCCACGACCCGGGCGTGCCGGTGGGCGACGTCGGGGTGCACCTCGGGAGTCGGGTTGGCCAGCCCGAAGATG
The DNA here is from genome assembly GCA_963827185.1 of uncultured Actinomycetota bacterium. Taxonomy (GTDB): domain Bacteria; phylum Actinomycetota; class Actinomycetes; order Propionibacteriales; family Nocardioidaceae; genus Nocardioides. The sequence goes on along the minus strand of CAWGZQ010000005.1, from coordinate 644,974 downwards.
ATCGCGTCGTCCGCCATCGTGGCCACCACCTCTTCGGGGACGGTGCCGCCGGAGACGCCGATGTAGACGTCGGCCCCGTTGAGTGCGTCGGCCAGCGAGCCGGTCCGGCCGAAGTGGTCGGCGGTGTCGACGGCGAGCGCGCGCTTGACCGGCGTCAGGTCGCCACGCTCGGAGTTGAGGATGCCCTTGCGGTCGGTGACCGCCAGGTCCTTGATGCCGGCCTCCAGCAGGATCCGGGCCACCGCGACCCCGGCGGCGCCGGCACCCGAGATGACGACCCGGGTCGACTCCGGGTTGCGTCCGGTCAGCCGGAGGGCGTTGGTCAGCGCGGCGAGCGCGACCACCGCCGTCCCGTGCTGGTCGTCGTGGAAGACCGGGATGTCGAGGCGCTCCTTGAGCCGGGCCTCGATCTCGAAGCAACGCGGCGCCGAGATGTCCTCGAGGTTGATCCCGCCGAAGCTCGGCGCCAGCCGGACCACGGTCTCGATGATCTCCTCGACGTCGGTGGTGTCCAGGCAGATCGGGACGGCGTCGACGCCGCCGAACTGCTTGAAGAGGACGGCCTTGCCCTCCATCACCGGCATCGCGGCGGCCGGGCCGATGTCGCCCAGACCGAGGACGGCGGTGCCGTCGGTGACGACCGCGACCGTGTTGGGCACCCAGGTGTAGTGCTGGGTCAGCGAGGGGTCCTCGGCGATCGCCTCGCACACCAGCGCGACCCCGGGGGTGTAGGCGAGCGAGAGCTCGTCGCGGCCGGCCAGAGAGACGGTCGAGACGATCTGCATCTTGCCGCCGACGTGCAGATCGAAGACCGGTTCCCCCGCGCGCGGGTGCGCGGGCACGGTCGGATCTTGGTCTGCGGCAGCCACGAGGATCAATCCTTTCACACCCGGCGATCCGGAGCCGACGTTCCTCGGATGAGCCCGGTCACAGGCGCCGCCGCGGCCGCGGCCAGACCCGGACCACCACGACCGCGAGGATGTCGTCATCGGCCACCGGTCCGCGATGCCGCGAGTCGACGCCTTCGCCAGCGTTGTCGCTGAGCAACCACCACCCTCGATCTCGCCTCTCGCTGGCCCGCTTCACCGCCACGGTGCCGTCGGCGAACCGGGCCACCACCAGGTCGCCCGCTCGCGGCGTACGCCGGTAGCTGACGAGCAGCCGGTCGCCGGCCCGCAGGGTCGGCAGCATCGAGTCCCCGCGGACGATCGCGAAGCCGATGGGCGGGCCGGGAGTCGGGTACCTCACCGGAGTAGTGTCCCGATGCGTAGCAACTCCCTCTCGAAAGGACCCGCATGTTCGCGCGACTGTTTGCCCCCACCGTCGAGGTCTCAGCCCACTGCGACCTTCCGTGCGGCGTCTACGACCCCGCCCAGGCCCGCATCGAGGCCGAGTCGGTCAAGGCCATCATCGCCAAGGTCGCAGACAACGACGACCCCGACTTCCGGACCCGCGCCCTCCTGATCAAGGAGCAGCGCTCCGAGCTGGTCAAGCACCACCTGTGGGTGTTGTGGACCGACTACTTCAAGCCCCCGCACTTCGAGAAGTTCCCCCAGCTCCACACCCTGGTCAACGAGGCCACCAAGCTCGCCGGTGCCGCCGGCACCAAGGGCGAGCTCGACGCCGGCAAGGCCGATGAGCTGCTCGCCAAGATCGACGAGATCGCGGAGATCTTCTGGGAGACCAAGAAGGCCTGAACGGCATCAAGGTCTCCGAGCACCGCCGTCACAGCGTGAAAGCGCCCGGATTGGGCACCGGTCGAGCATGACCGAACGATCCGAACCGGAACGCGAAGAAGAGATCCGCGAGCACGAGGCAACCGTGGATGACGGCGGCGACGTGGCGGAGACGCCTGACCCCGCCCCCGACGAGGATTCGATCACCAGGCCGGGTCCGGCCCCGGGCGGACGTACCACCGCAGAGCGTCCGGGGTCCCCGTGATCATCCTGCTGGCCCGCGGACCCGTCGCACAGGTGGCGACGGGTCCGCGCGCTTGTCGTGTCAGCATCCGAAGCGCCACCTTCGACAGATGAAGAAGATCAACTACGACATCGCGAAGCTCGTGGTGCTCGTGGTCGTCGTGCTTGTCGCCGGCGGAATCTTCTTCCTCAGGGGCGGCGAGAAGAAGATCGAGCCCGGTGCCTGTGTGGATGGCGCGGACTCCTCGGTTGAGATCGTCGATTGCGACGATTCGAAGGCCCGGTACAAAGTGGTGACGATTCTCGGTATCGCGACGCCCGGACTGCCCCCGCCTGAATGCGAGTTGGGGGAGGCTTACAAGCTGACCACGGAAGATACCCAGCGCAACTTCGAATCCCTCTGGTGCCTCGTCGACTCCGATGACGACTCGCCCGAGGTCGAGCAAGCCATCAAGGAAGCGCTCGCGGAGCAGGGCGACGACTAGATCGCACCGCACTGGCCATGCCTTGCCCGCGCCGGAGCGGGGCCGCCGGGCCGGGTGCCGGTCCGATCGACTCTCCTCCGCTCCGGGAACGCTGCTTCAGCCCCCTCCACGCCTGCGGTCCACGCCTGGCGATGCCCCGACGCCTCGGAGCATCTCGGTAGCCAGCGTCGGCGGCTCGGAGGGCGTACTCAGGTGGGTAGGAACATCAGTAGGGTCGGCGCATTCGGGGCCACCCACCAGGAGGCGAACACATGACCGAAAGCGTCGACGCCGAGCTGCGACTCCCAGCCGACGGCATCTATGCGTCGGTGCTGCGGACCACCACCGCGGCGCTCGCCGCCAGCCACGACTTCACCATCGACGACATCGAGGACCTGCGGATGGCGGTGGCCGAGGCCACCGCGATGGTGCTGGCGGTCGCCGATCCCGGATCGGAGCTGGTCAGCAGGTTCGTTCTCGCCCCGGGTGAGATGACCGTCGCCGTGAGCGTCGGCTCGGAGTCCCCGCGCGAGCCCGACCACGACAGCTTCGCCTGGCAGGTGTTGACCACGCTGGCCAGCACCGCCAAGGTCGAGGCGGCGTCCGGTCGGTTCACGATCACCATGACGATGAACTCGACCCTGGAAGCCGATACCTGAGATGGATCCCAGCTCTCGGGACGACACCGCAACACCGCCCACCGATCCACCCACGAGGATCGAGCTCACCCGCAGACGGAGCGCGGAGCTCTTCCGTCGGTTCCGCGACGCGGAGGTAACCGCAGCGAGCCGCGACCAGGCTCGCGATGACCTGGTGCACCTGCACCTGCCGTTGGTCGAGCACTGCGCCCGACGGTTCCGCAACCGGGGCGAGCCGTTCGAGGACCTGGTGCAGGTCGGCACGATCGGGCTGATCAAGTCCATCGACCGGTTCAACTCCGAACGCGGCGTCGAGTTCTCGACGTACGCAGCGCCGACGATCATCGGCGAGATCAAGCGCTACTTCCGCGACAAGGGGTGGGCGATCCGGGTCCCCCGCCGATTGCAGGAACTGCGGATGCAGATCACCGCCTCGAGCGCCGAGCTGACCCAGTCACTGGGCCGTTCCCCCACCCCGCGCGAGCTCGCCGACACCATTGGTTGCTCGGTGGAGGAGATCGTGGAGGGACTCGAGTCGAGCAACGCCTACTCGACCCTGTCCCTCGACGCGACCGACAACTCCGAGGACGGCTCACCCAGCCTGCTCGAAGCGGTCGGTGTCGACGACGAGGCGATGGCGAACGTCGAGATCCGTGAGTCGATCAAGCCGCTGCTCGATCGGCTGGACGCACGTGAGAAGAAGATCCTGCTGCTGAGGTTCTTCCGCAACATGACCCAGTCGCAGATCGCCGAGGAGATCGGCGTCTCGCAGATGCACGTGTCCAGGCTGCTGAGCCGCACCCTGCAGCGCCTGCGCACCGCGCTGGAGACGGAGTAGCGGCGGCCGCTCAGTCCTGGAGCACGCTCTGCGTCGCCGGATGCAGCACCCCGGCGAGCGCGACGGCAGCCGTGACGGCCAGCAGCGCGGCAATCAGCGAGGCGTCGCGGACGTTCCAGGCCAGGCCGAGCTGGATCAGCTGGGTGATCATCACCGGACCGCGGGTCCAACCCTGTTGCTTCATCAGGCCCCAGGCGCAGCCCACCAGCGCCACGCCGTAGATGAGGAAGAAGATCGCGGTCGAGACGCCCATCTCGACCCGTTCCGAGGTCACGTTGGCCAGTTCGAGCACCCCGAAGGCGACCAGACCGGCTCCCTGAAGCACCACCAACGATGCCGCGACGGTGAGTGGCGGCGGGTTGTCGGCGGGAATCAGCGGCACGGGAGCAGCCTAAGGGCGAGCACTTGTGACCCAACAAACCACCACAGGGGGTTGATTGCTGGGCAGATAATTGAAACTCTGGGGTAGCGCTCGTGAAAACGTTCACTTTTGCACGTACACGCGCGCCCGCAGGCCGGAGCACCCCTTCCTGCACGCATGGAGAAAGAGAGACCCACCGCCATGGATTGGCGCCACCGTTCCGAGTGCCTCGACGAGGACCCGGAACTGTTCTTCCCGATCGGCAACACCGGACCGGCCATCCTCCAGATCGAGGAGGCCAAGCAGGTGTGCCGACGCTGCGAGGTGCGCGAGCAATGCCTGGCGTGGGCCCTGGAGGCGGGTCAGGACCACGGCGTGTGGGGCGGTCTCAGCGAAGACGAGCGCCGCGCGCTGAAGCGTCGCAACGCCCGAGCCCGGGTGCGGACCGCCTAGTCCAACGGGAGGTCAACCGACGCGCGGGTCCCTCGTTCCGGCGCCGGCCCCAGCTCCAGCTGCCCGCCGAGCTCGGACTCGACGAGCGTCCGCACGATCGACAGCCCGAGGTTGGTCGAGCCGTCGAGCGTGAAGCCCTCGGGCAACCCCACCCCGTCGTCGTCGATCGTCAGGTGCAGGCGGCCGACGAGCCGGCGCACGCTCACCAAGATCTGCCCGGCCGGTTCGGTCGAACCGCCGGCGTATCCGTGCTCCACGGCGTTCTGCAGCACCTCGGTCAACACCATCGCCAGGGGGGTGGCCGTCTCCGAGGGCAGTACCCCGAAGCTGCCCTCACGCCGCACCCGCACCTGACCCGAATGGGCGCTGACCTCGGTCACCATCACCCCGAGCCGGTCGGCGACCTCGTCGAAGGGCACCGTCTCCTCGACGGCCTGGCTCAGCGTCTCGTGCACGATCGCGATGGAGCCGACCCGGCGGACCGCCTCCTCGAGCGCCGCCTTCGCCGACTCCGAGTCGATCCGCCGTGCCTGCAGCCGGAGCAGGGCGGCGACCGTCTGCAGGTTGTTCTTCACCCGGTGGTGGATCTCGCGGATGGTGGCGTCCTTGGTGACCAGCTCACGGTCCCGGCGGCGCAGGTCGGTGACGTCGCGGACCAGCACCAGGCTGCCGATGTGCTCCCCTGCCGGCCGCAGTGGGATGGACCGGACGATCAGCTCCACCTCGTCGGAGCCGACCTCGGTGTCCCGGTGTGCCCGACCGCCCAGCACCGCGCTCAGCGTCTCCTCGTCGGGACGGCGTCGCGGCGGTACCAGCTCCCGGGTCAGGTCGGCCAGGGACAAGCCCGCCAGGTCGCCGTTCAGCCCGAGTCGCCGGTAGACCGAGAGCGCGTTCGGGCTCGCGTAGACCACCCGGCCGTCGGCGTCCACGCGCAGGAAGCCGTCCCCCACCCGCGGCGAGTCCGCGTGGTCGCTGCGCGGGCCGGGATCCGGGAAGTGGCCCGCGGCGATCATCTGGGTCAGGTCGGCGGCGGTCTGTAGGTAGGACAACTCCAGCCGGCTCGGCGTCCGCACCCCGAGCAGGTTGGTGTTGCGCGCGATCACCGCGATCACCCGGCCCTCGCGGCGGACCGGGATCGTCTCGACCCGGACCGGCACATCGTCGCGCCACTCGGGGTCCCCCTCGCGCACCAGTCGGCCCTGGGCGTACGCCTCGTCCAGGAGCGGCCGACGCCCGGCTGGTACGAACGTGCCGACGATGTCGTCGACGTACGCCGTGGGGCCGGTGGTCGGACGCTTCTGGGCGCCCGCCCAGAAGCCGCTCCCTTCGCGGTCCGGGAGCCAGAGCACCAGGTCGGCAAACGAGAGGTCGGCGATGATCTGCCAGTCCGCCTGAAGCAGGTGCAACCACTCCACGTCCTGGGCGTCCAGGTCGGTGTGGCTGCGCACGAGCTCAGCGAGGGACGGCACCCCAGAAGGGTAGGGCGCGGGAGGGCTGCCACCGCCGTACCCCGAGAATTGCGGAATCGCGTTCCTTTGGCAGGATGCCCTCATGCCGTCCGTCAATTGGAATCGGGTCCATGACGACGACTTCCGCGTACCCAGCGACCGGCCTCTTGCAGACCTGACCGCCGAGTTGACCGGACTGCTCGGCGACGTCGACCCGCAGCGCCGCGACAAGCTCGCCTATCCCGTGCTCGCCACCTGGATCGAGCGGGGCGTCTACGACGACCTGCTGCCCGGCCTCGGTGACGGCATGGCCGCCGGCCTCGGCGTCGGCCTCGGCGAGCCCGAGGGTGACCGGGTCTTCCGACGCAGTTTCTCGGCGCTGATTCTCGGCGAGGTGATCGCCCGCGATGCCGTCCAGCCGCTGGTCCCGGGCGGCAAGGTGCTCGAGTGGGGAGACCGGATCGCCACCTGGTTCCTGGCCGAACGCGACCTCCGCGGCTACGTCACAGGCAAGGGGTGGGCACACGCGATCGCCCATGGCGCCGACGCTCTCGGCGTGCTCGCCGGTTCGCCGCACACCTCAATCGGTGAGCTCACGGTGATCCTGGACGTGATCGGCGAGAAGGTCATGCAACCCGTCGACCGGACGTTCTCCTCCGGTGAGCCCGATCGGCTCGCGCTGGCCACGATGCAGGTGCTGCGCCGGGACCGGGTGCCGTTCGACCTGATCGAGCCCTGGATCGAGCGCCTGGGCGAGCACGCGACCGGCCGGCCCCGCCGACGCGACACCGACCCCTACCTGCGCGGCGGCAACGCCGATGCGTTCCTGCGCGCGCTGTACTTCCAGCTCGCGTTCGCCCCGAAGCCACCCGAGGTGCGCGGCGACGTTCTGCTGCTCGTGGTCGACGCACTGAAGAGCGCCCATCCCCACTACCTCGGAGCCACCCAGCCCGCCCACTGAGTACCCTCGCGGCCATGACCTCCATCGAAGGCCACGCGGGCGAGCTCGCGGTCGCCGTAGCGCGCGCCCACGGCGTCGAGACCCTGTTCACCCTCTCGGGGGCCCACGTGTTCCCGATGTACGACGGCGCGGTGAAGGCCGACCCTCCGATGCAGCTGCTCGACGTTCGCCACGAGCAGACCGCGGCGTTCGCGGCCGAGGCCACCGGGAAGCTCACCCGGGTGCCCGGGTTGGCCGTGCTCACCGCCGGCCCCGGGGTGACCAACGGCGCCAGCGCGATCGCCCAGGCCCAGTTCGCAGGATCACCGATGGTGGTCGTCGGTGGACGGGCGCCGGCCAACCGGTGGGGCAGCGGCAGCCTCCAGGAACTGGACCAGCCGCCGATCCTCGAGTCGATCTCGAAGCTGGCGACGACCCTGCACACCGCAGGCGACGTACTGACCGGCATGGACCGGGCGTTCTCGGCCGCGCGCTCGCCGCACCGGGGCCCGGTGTTCGTCGACGTTCCGATGGACGAGTTCTTCAACAGCTCGTCGGGAGACCTGCCCGAAGGAGGCGGATCACCGGTCCTCGAACCCGACCCCGACGCGATCGACCGGATCGCCGCGCTGCTCGCGAAGGCCGAGCGTCCGGTGCTGATCCTCGGCACCGACGTCTGGGCCGACCACGCCGAGGAGGCCGCGCTGCGGTTCGTCGAGAGCGTCGGCGTTCCCGTGATCACCAACGGCATGGGTCGGGGCGTGATCCCAGGCGGCCACCCGCTGCTGGCCACCAAGGCGCGCGGGCAGGCGCTCAACGGCGCTGATCTCGTCATCGTGGTCGGCACGCCCCTGGACTTCCGTCTCGGGTACGGCGTCTTCGGCGGCAAGGAGGAAGGCTCGGCGGCCGCCCAGGTGGTGCACGTTGCCGACTCCCCTGCCCAGGTCTCCGGGCACGCCGCCCTCGCCGCTTCGGCCGCCGGCGACCTCACCACCGTCTTCGACGGCCTGCAGGCATCGCTCGAGCGCGGCAACAAGCCCGACTGGGCGGCCTGGGTCGCCTCGCTCCAGGACACCGTGGCCCTGGCCACCAAGCGCGATGCCGAACTCCTCGGCGCGGAGGCCGACCCGATCCACCCCGCGCGGATCTACGGCGAGCTGGTGCCCCGGCTGGCCGAGGACTCCGTGGTGATCGGCGACGGCGGCGACTTCGTGAGTTTCGCCGGCAAGTTCGTCGAGCCGAAGCGACCCGGCGGCTGGCTGGATCCCGGCCCCTACGGGTGTCTCGGAGCCGGGCTGGGCTCCGCGATTGCCGCCCGGATCGCGCGGCCCTCCTCGCAGGTCGTGCTGCTGCTCGGCGACGGTGCGGCCGGGTTCTCCCTGATGGACGTCGACACCCTGGTCCGGCACAACCTGCCGGTCGTGATGGTGATGGGCAACAACTCCGCCTGGGGGCTGGAGAAGGGCCCGATGCAGATGCTCTACGGCTACGACGTCGTGGCGGACCTCGCGCCGCGGACGGCGTACGACGATGTGGTCAAGGCGCTCGGCGGTGCCGGCGAGACCGTCAGCGACCCGCGCCAGATCGGTGCCGCGATCGACCGGGCCTTCGAGGCCAACGTCCCGTACCTGGTCAACGTGATCACCGACGTCAACGCGGCGTACCCGCGCAACACCTTCGGGATCTGATGCGGCTCCGACGGGCCACGGCAGCCGATCATGTCGCGATCGGCGAGACCACCGTCGCGGCCTACCTGGACTACACGAGCGCCACCGAGGGCGGGTACGTCGACCACCTGCGGGACGCGGCCACCCGCGACGTCGAGGCCGAGCTGTGGCTGGCCGAGGACGAGGAGACGCTCGAGCTGCTGGGCACCGTGACGTTGTGTCCGGTCGGGTCACCGTGGCGGGAGATCGGGTCCGACGACGAGGCCGAGTTCCGGATGCTCGCCGTCGGTCCCAACGCCCGGCAACGTGGCGTCGGTTCGGCGCTGATGGACCTGGTGGTCCGCCGCGCCCGCGAGGACCGCAAGCGCGCGATCGTGCTGTCCAGCCTCGCCGAGATGACGTCCGCGCACCGCATCTATGCCCGGCTGGGGTTCGCGCGGGCGCCGGACCGCGACTGGTCCCCCGAGCCCGGCGTCGTCCTGCTCGCCTTCCGAATGGAGCTCTAGATGGAAGCCACCCTCAGCTTCACGGTCACCGACGACGACACGGCAGCTGCCGTCGGCTCGGGCAGCCTGCCGGTGCTCGGCACCCCTCGACTGCTCGCCTGGTGCGAGGCGACCACCTGCGCGGCGATCGATCCCACGCTGGACGAGGCGGCCACGAGCGTCGGCACCCGGATCCAGCTCGAGCACGCCGGCCCCAGCGCGGTCGGGCAGCTCGTCCGGGTCACCGCCTCCGCGTCGTACGTCGACGGCCGGCTGCACCGGTTCACGGTCGCCGCCCGCAACGTCGCCGCGGACGGCACCGAAGGCAAACTGGTCGGTACCGGAGAGATCACCCGCGTGGTCGTCGACCGCGAACGCTTCCTCTCCCGCCTCTAACGCTGACCCGTCACAAACTCCCGCGCCCACCCGCTGACCCGTCGCGAAGTTTGCGACGGGTCAGCGGTCTGGAAGAATGGCGCCGATCACGACCCAGGAGGACACCATGGGCAAGACCGGCCGCAAGCGCCGTTCGCGTCGCAAGAAGGCAGCGAACCACGGCAAGCGCCCCAACAGCTGACGCTGACACAGTTGAGCCCCCGGCCCGATGGCTGGGGGCTCTTTTGTGTGTCAGCGCGGGCCCGGGGAACCCTAGGACTCGGTGAGCCGGACCTGGATCTCGCGGATCTGCACCCGCACCCGCTCCCGCAGCGTGTCGGGAGCTGTTTCGGAACAGGACCGCGCGACGACCTGCTTGACGGTCCGCTGGAGGTCGTAGGTCTCCAGGCACGGATGGCACTCGTCCAGATGGATCCGGACAGCGGCGCACTCGACCTCGTCGAGCTCGTTGTCGAGCAGGTAGACGATCCGCTCGAGGAAGTCGGCGCATTCCTGCTTGGAGTGCTCGGTCGACATCACTCGCCTCCCACGGTGGCGATCGGCAGCAGGTCGTTGGTGCGCACGTAGTCGGAGAGCATGTCGCGCAACTGGCGCCGGCCCCGGTGCAGCCGCGACATCACGGTGCCGATCGGGGTTTCCATGATCTCGGCGATCTCCTTGTAGGCGAAGCCCTCGACATCGGCCAGGTAGACGGCAAGCCGGAACTCCTCCGGAAGCCGCTGCAGCGCGTCCTTGACCTGCGAGTCGGGCAGGTGTTCGAGCGCCTCCATCTCGGCGGAGCGCAGCCCGGTGGAGGTGTGCGACGCGGCCCGGGCGAGCTGCCAGTCCTCGACGTCCTCGGACATCGACTGCTGCGGCTCGCGCTGCTTCTTGCGGTAGGTGTTGATGAACGTGTTGGTCAGGATCCGGTAGAGCCAGGCCTTGAGGTTGGTGCCCGGCTTGAACTGGTGAAACGCCGAGAACGCCTTGGCGAAGGTCTCCTGGACCAGATCCTCCGCGTCCGCGGGGTTGCGCGTCATCCGCATCGCAGCGGAGTACAGCTGGTCGAGAAGCGGCAGCGCGTCGCGTTCGAATCGCGCGGTGCGTTCGGCCTCGGTCTCGGTAGCGAGATCGACGGCCTCAACGTCGGGAGTGTCACTCATCGTCGACCAGCGTACGTCGTCGGTGGGGCGCTCGAGCAGGGCGATCACGTGTGAAGAACCCCGGACCGGCGCGGCTCATTCCCCGACGATCTCCCGGACGATCCATTCCAGCACTGACTCCACCACGACCTCCATCGCCTCGCCCTGGGAGATCGCGCCCTTGGCCGGCACCTTGAAGCCGTGGTCGGCGCCCGGCACCACCGTGAGGTCGAGGTGGTCGGGGAACTCCCCGGGCCGGCCCATCGTGTCGTTCTCGCCCTGGACGACCAGCATCGGCACCCCGGCTCCGAGGATCTCGTCGAGCCTGGTCTTCTCCGGCCGGCCGGGCGGGTGCAGCGGGAACGCCAGCGCGAGGCAGCCGCGTGCCCCCAACTGCTGGGCGCAGCGGGCCGCGGACCGGGCTCCCGCGGAGCGACCGCCAACGATCAGCGGCGTGCGCACCCGGAGCCGGTTGGCCGCCGCGACCAGCGCGGTGTCGAGGGTCGCGGGCGGGGTGGCGATCTTGCGGCCGGCGCGGCGCCAGGGCTGCTCGAAGCGGACCACGCTCACTCCGTTGCGCGGCAGGAACCGGGCAAGAGCCTCCAGGTCGCGGGACTCGATGCCGTTGCCGGCGCCGTGGCCGAGCAGCAGCGTCGCCACCGGCCTGCGCGCCCGACTCGTGACCAGCCGGCCCTCTCCGTGCGGGGTCTCGACGATCAGGTCGGTGCTCATTCGATCGCCTCTTCGAGCGGCAGCGGTTGGACCAGCTCCGGGCCGTTGTTGCGGACGTTGCCGACCGCGACCGAGACCGGGAATGCCTCCAGGTTGCCCTGCTGGGCCGGCCGCAGCAGATCGAGCAGCGAATCGTTCGGGGTGCCTGGATCGAGCCAGGCGGACCAGCGTTCCGCGTCGACGCTCAACGGCATTCGATCGTGGATGTGGCCCACGGCGTCCTCGGCCGCGGTGGTGAGCACCGTGCAGGTCCACCGGAACCGCTCGGGGTCGTCCTCATCGCGGGTCGGGTCGCGCCAGATCTCGTAGAGACCGGCCATCGCGAGCACCCCGCCGTCCTGGGGTCGAATGAAGAACGGCTGCTTGCGCGGCTTGCCCGCCTTCGTGAGCTGCGACGTCGGATACCACTCGAAGTAGCCGTCGGCCGGCAGCAGGCAGCGCCGCGCCGCGAAGGCCCGTTTGTACGCCGGCTTCTCGGCCACCGTCTCCATCCGGGCGTTGATCATCCGGTTGCCGATGGAGGGGTCCTTCGCCCACGACGGGACCAGGCCCCAGCGAAACACCCGCAGCTGCCGCGCGGGGGGCTCGTCGCTGTCCTTGGCGGGCGACCGCTCCACGACGGCGTAGACCTCTTTGGTGGGGGCGACGTTGTAGTCGGGCTCCAGCGGTTTCGCGACGCGGTCGTCGACGACCTCGAACTCCTCGATCAGGTCCTCGGGACGTCTGCTCGAGGCGTAGCGGCCGCACATGCGGCCACCCTAACTACCTGGCGAGCTCGTCGAGCAGGGCTCCGGCGGACTCGTCGGAGCCCGGCAGACCCTCGATCCAGACCCGCGCCTGCTCGCGCTCGGTCATGGTGCGCAGCAGCGTCACCCGCTGCGGCAGCGACTCGTCTCGGTCGGCCACGACCACGACCCGACGCAGCCCGATGCCGCCGATCGTCTCGGTGCCGGGAAACACGGTGCGGGCGGTGCGTCCGAGCTTGGCCAGGATCATCCGCTGCTCGAGTCCCTCGTCCCCGGACTGGATCTCCAGGACGACGAGGGCGTGGCTGTCCAGGGGGCGCTCGGGTGCCCGCTCGCGGGCCCGATAGAGCTCGGAGAGCCGGCTGCGCAGGTGCGGCTGGGTGGCGAGACCGGTCAGGGGGTCGTCGCAGGAGAGCCGGTGGAGGTACCCGAGCGTGGCATCGCTCCAGGCGGTCGAGAGCGCCACGAGCTCGTCGTAGTCCGGATCGCGACCGCGTACCGTGGCGGAGGTGAGCCGTAGACCGTCGAGTGCTTCGTCGAGCGACATCCCGTCGCCGGCCAGAATGCCGCCGATGTGGCGGCAGGCCTCGGTGGCGTCCGCACCCGACGCCTGGGCTTCGCCGACCGCCTCGAAGCGGGGCGGCAGTGCCGCCCGCTGCTCGTTGGTCAGTTCGCCCAAGGCGTCAGATCCGGGGCGATTCTTGATTGCGAAGCGCCCCATGAACCCTCCTGCTGAGTTGGTGCGGTGAACTGCACGACACGCCCGCTGCAGCGCGTCGTACACCCCTAAAACGCGGAATACGCCCACCTATGACGCGATATGAACAATAGTTTTCTCGTCTTGCCGCGTCACGTCCGATCCCCACCTCCGTCCCTCCCTTGTGAGCCTCACTATGTCCACCGAACAGCAGCCGAGCGATGCCGAGCTCATCTCTGCTGTCCGGGGCGGTGACACGGCGGCGTACGGCGAGCTCTTCTCGCGCCACGTCGAAGCCGCCCGCCGACTGGGCCGCCAGCTGACCGCGGCCGGTGACGTCGAAGACCTGGTGGCCGAGGCGTTCGCCAAGGTGCTCACGATCGTCCAGCGCGGCGGAGGCCCCGACCTGGCGTTCCGCGCCTATCTGCTCACGGCGGTCCGCAGCCTGCACATCGACAGCGTGCGCGGCGCTGCCCGGCTCCGGCCGGTCGACGACTTCACGCCGTTCGACACCGGAATCCCGTTCCGCGACACCGCCGTGGAGGGGTTCGAGAACCAGGCCGCGGCCCGCGCGTTCGCGAGCCTGCCCGAGCGCTGGCAGCTGGTTCTCTGGCACACCGAGGTCGAGGGGCAGAAGCCCGCCGACGTCGCCCAGCTGCTCGGCATCTCAGCCAACTCGGTCTCCGCGCTCGCCTACCGGGCCCGCGAGGGCCTGCGCCAGGCGTTCCTCAACATGCATGCCCAGGATGCGGAGCACGACGCCTGCGCCTGGACCCAGGACAACCTCGGCGCCTACATCCGCAACGCCGCCAGCAAGCGTGACTCGGCCAAGGTGCGCGCCCACATCGACGAGTGCCGTCGCTGCATGGGCATCTACCTCGAGCTCTCGGAGGTCAACACCAACCTCTCGGGCGTCCTGGGCCCGCTGGTGCTGGGCAGCGCCGCCGCCGGCTACATCGCGGCCGCCGTCGCCGGCGCCGCGGCCCAGGGTGGTGGCCTGCTCGGCTTCATCAGCGCGCACACAGGTGCCACCGCGGTTTCCGGGGTGGCTGCCGCGGTCGTGATCATCATGGGGTTGTTCTTCGGGCTCCGCGGTCCGGCCGACCAGGCACCGATCACCGCAGAGCCGCCGATCACGACCGCGCCGCCATCGGCACAGCTGACCGGTCCGGGCGAGGGCTCGGCGATCGGTCGTGCTGAAGAGATCTCAGTTCCCGCCAACGGCGGGCCCACGGGCTCACCCGACGATCCTTCGTCACCTGTGGATCCCACAACGAACGCGCCGGACCCAGGCGCGACGCCCCCGTCCTCCCCTTCGTCGTCGGGCCCGACCAAAGAGCCGGACGCGACGCTCGAGCCGCCGCAGCCGTCCACGCCTCCAACGACGCCGCCGACGCAGGAGCCGCCGCCGAAGGTCGACGCGGCCGTCGTCGTGGAACGCGAAACCGACCAGGACGCCGAGGTCAAGCATCTGGCACTCGCAATCACCGGACTGCCGGAGTCGGGCGGGACTCTGGAGATCACCACGAGCAACAACAGGTCCGTGCGTCTCGCGGGCGACTGCGCGGGGGTCGGTCCGTCCCGCGAGTGCAGAGTCTCCGACCGGCGCAAGGGAGCTGTCCTTCCAGATCGTCAGCTCGGACATCAAGGGCCTGACGACGGTCACTTTCACCCTCACCCCCAGTCGGCGTGGACGACGACAACATGGACGACAACACGGTCCAGGTATTGCTCGAGCCCTCCGAGCAGTACAGCAGGACGCCGGGCTCGCGAAGGCCCACCTCACCTAAACTTCGGCGCGTGACCGTCCCCGCCGACCCGTGGCCCGCTCCGCGGGCGACCCGTCCGGTCGAGGCGACGCTCTCGCTGCCCGGCAGCAAGTCGCAGACCAATCGGGCGCTGGTCCTGGCCGCGCTGGCCGACGGACCGGCCGTGGTCCACGGCGCGCTGCGCTCACGCGACACCTTGCTGATGGCCGCCGCCCTCTCCCGGCTCGGTTCGACCATCGACACCTCGGGCCCGGACTGGACGGTGGACCCCGGCCGATCCACGGCCGACGCCACCATCGACTGCGGCCTGGCGGGCACCGTGATGCGGTTCGTCCCGCCGGTGGCCGCCTTGTCGGTCGGTCGCACCGGGTTCGACGGCGACCCGCACATGCGCTCGCGGCCCGTGCGTCCTGTTCTCGACGGGCTGCGGGCGCTGGGGGTCGAGATCGACGATGGCGGCCGCGGCGCACTGCCGTTCGCGGTCCGCGGCACCGGCTCGGTACCGGGCGGCATGGTCGTGATCGACGCGTCGACGTCCTCGCAGTTCGTGTCCGCGCTGCTGCTCGCGGGTGCCCGGTTCACAGCGGGTGTCGACGTACGGCACGACGGTGAGCCGGTACCGTCCCAGCCGCACATCGAGATGACGGTCGCGATGCTGCGCGAGCACGGCGTGGTGGTCGACGACTCGGAGGCCAATCGCTGGGCCGTCGCACGCGGGCCGATCGCGGCGCTGGATCGCCGGATCGAGCCCGATCTCTCCAATGCGGCGCCGTTCCTGGCCCTGGCCGCGGCGACCGGGGGCTCCGTCACGGTGCGCGACTGGCCGCCACGGACCACGCAGGCGGGCGATGTCCTGCGCGAGATCCTGGCCGCGATGGGTTGCACCGTCGAACGCGTGGATGAGGGCCTGCGCGTCACCGGTTCCGGGAAGCTCCAGGGCGTGGACCTCGACCTGCACGACGTCGGAGAGCTCACGCCGGTGATCGCCGCGCTCTGCGCGTTGGCGGTCACCCCCTCCCGGCTGCGCGGCGTGGGCCACATCCGGGGCCACGAGACCGACCGGCTCGCGGCCCTCGCCAAGGAGCTCGGCGGGCTGGGCGCCGACGTGACCGAACATCCGGATGGCCTCTCGCTGCGGCCGGCTCCGATGACCGGAGGGCTCTGGCATACCTATGCCGACCACCGGATGGCGCACGCCGGTGTCGTGGTGGGCGCGGCGGTCGACGGGGTGCTGGTCGAGAACGTCGCCACCACCGGCAAGACCTTCCCGGACTTCGCCGACGTCTGGTCGGCACTGCTGTGAGCGACGCGAGCCGGTGAGCCGACCGACGGGTCGCTACAGCGATCAGGACGTGGAGCACTACGACCGACCGCGCCGGCACACCCGTCCGCGTACCAAGGAGCGGCCGTCCTACGACGACGCGGTCGACGGGGTCGTCGTCACCGTCGACCGGGGCCGGTTCACCCTGCTCGTCGCCGACACGAAGGTGCTGGCCGTGAAGGCCCGGCCCCTCGGACGCAAGGGCGTCGTGGTGGGTGACCGGGTGCGGGTGGTCGGCGACGTGACCGGCGGCGAGGGGGCGCTGGCCCGGATCGTCGAGGTGCACGAGCGCTCGACCACACTGCGCCGCACCGCCGACGATGACGACCCGATCGAGCGGGTGCTGGTCGCCAACGCCGATCAGCTGGTGGTGGTGACCGCGCTCGCCGATCCCGAGCCGCGGCCGCGGCTCATCGATCGCGCCCTGGTGGCGGCGTACGACGCCGGGATGCGGCCGCTCCTGTGCCTCACCAAGTCCGACCTCGCCGACCCCGAGACGCTGCTCTCCACGTACCGGTCGCTGGGCGTGCCCTGGGTGGTGACCCGCAAGGGCGGTGATCTGTCCGAGCTCATGGGGGAGTTGGCCGGACGGGTCAGCGTGCTCGTCGGGCACAGCGGAGTAGGCAAGTCGACGCTGGTCAACGCGCTGGTGCCTGACGCGGACCGCGAGATCGGGCACGTCAACGTGGTCACCGGCCGCGGTCGGCATACCTCGACCTCGGCGATCATGCTGCGGCTGCCGCGGGCCGACGACGGGTGGATCATCGACACCCCGGGCATCAGGTCCTTCGGCCTGGCACATGTGCAGCCGGAGGACCTGATCGAGGCGTTCCCCGACCTGGACGAGCTGACCGAGGACTGCCCGCGGGGTTGCACCCACGGCGAGGACGAGCCCGAGTGCGGTCTCGACGAGGCGGTTGCCTCGGGCACCGCCGACCCCGACCGGGTGACCTCGTTTCGGCGACTACTCGCCGCGCGGAGTGGCTCGGACTACTAGCCGGCCAGCCACGATGTGCCGTCGGGCTCGTGCTCGCGCTCGGGCTGACTACTCGGTCTTGACGCCGTACCAAGCAACGTGTGCGCCGGCGTCGCCGGTCAGCACGACATAGATGCCGGTGGCGATCGCTCCGATGCCGGTGAGGCCGAGCAGGACGGTTCGGATCGCGCCGGTGCGGGTGTGCCACCATGCCGCCGCGAACGCCACGATGCCGAACCCCGAGGCCACCCAGCGCAGGATGCCGGCCCGATCCTCGTGGGTCTCGACCAGGGCGCCGAACTCGCCGGAGTAGGGCCCGTTGTGCTTCACGACGTCTTCGCCGGAGAGGAAGGCGATCCAGACCGAGCCGACCGCGACGGCCACCACGACGACCAGCGGCCAGCGGAGCCGGTCGCGCCAGCGCGGTACGACGGCGTACAACACCCCCGCGAGAGCCGCGAGCGGCCCGAAGATGACCGCTGCATGCGTGATCAGCGCGTGCAGCGGGAGCCCGTTGATCTCCATGGGTGAACGGTAAACCAGATCGCTGAACGTAGCCTGTGTCCCGTGCCGACCGACTACACCGATGACCTGCGCCTCGCGCACGTACTTGCCGACGACGCCGACTCGATCACGACGGGGCGCTACAAGGCACTCGACCTGCACGTCATGAGCAAGCCGGACCTGTCTCCGGTGACCGATGCGGACCAGGCGGTCGAGGAGGGCCTGCGCCGCACCCTTTCCCGGGTGCGCTCCCGCGATGCCGTGACCGGTGAGGAGCACGGCTCCAGCGGGCACAGCCAGCGCCGGTGGGTCGTCGACCCGATCGACGGCACCAAGAACTTCGTGCGCGGCGTCCCGGTCTGGGCGACCCTGATCGCGCTCGTCGTCGACGAGGAGGTGGTGCTGGGGGTGGTATCGGCGCCACTGCTGCAGCGGCGCTGGTGGGCGTCGGTGGGCAACGGCGCCTGGACCGGCCGGTCGCTGCTCAAGGCCACCGCCTGCCAGGTCTCCGACGTACGACGCCTCGAGGACGCATCCCTGTCCTACGCCTCCCTGCATGGCTGGGAGGAGCGCGGCCGGATCGAGGACTTCCTCTCGTTGATGCGCCGCTGCTGGCGCACCCGGGCGTACGGCGACTTCTGGTCCTACATGCTGCTCGCCGAGGGAGCCGTCGATCTGGTGGCCGAGCCCGAGCTGCAGGTCTACGACATGGCGGCGCTCGACGTCATCGTGCGCGAGGCCGGCGGCAGGTTCACCTCCCTCGACGGCAACGACGGTCCGTTCGGCGGCAACGCGCTGGCATCCAACGGCCACCTGCACGACGCCGCGCTCTCGTTCCTCGGCGCGCTTCCCGACGGACACGACGCGGACTGGCCGGCGACCGGTGGCTCCGTCTCCGACCTGCGGGCCCACCGCGGAACCTCAGCGGAGGACGACGGGCCGCCAGTCGTGGACTGACCCTGGTGAGGGACCGGCCGCGTGAATACCATCCAGATATGCGCATCGGTGAGATCGTCAGGTCCAAGCCCAGCCAAGAGGTCGTCACGATCGGTCCGGACGCCGGCGTCAGGGACCTGGTCGCCAAGCTGGCCGAGCACAACATCGGCGCCCTGATCGTCAGCTCCGACGGCACCTCCCTCGACGGGATCGTCAGCGAGCGCGACGTCGTCCGGCACATGCACTCCGACGGCACCGTGATCAACAACGTGGTCTCGGCGATCATGACCGAGGTCGTGGAGACCTGCTCCCCCGATGACGACCTCGACGCGGTGATGCAGACGATGACCGAGCGCCGCTTCCGACACATCCCGGTGGTCCAGGACGGCGCGCTGGTCGGGATCATCAGCATCGGCGACGTGGTCAAGTACAAGATCGGCCAGCTCGAGTTCGAGCGCGACCAGCTGGACGGCTACATCCACCAGCGGTAGGTCTCGAACGTCCCCCTAGGCTGGGGGCATGAACAAGCCCGAAATCGATTTCCCCGACTTCGACCCGCCGGCCGACCTGGTCGTCACCGACCTCAGCGAGGGCGAGGGCACGCAGGCTGCGGCCGGCAACACCGTCAGCGTCCACTACGTCGGCGTCGCGCACTCGACCGGCGAGGAGTTCGACGCGTCGTACAACCGCGGCGAGCCGCTGCAGTTCCGCCTCGGCATCGGCCAGGTGATCTCCGGCTGGGACCAGGGCGTCCAGGGCATGAAGGTCGGCGGTCGGCGTCAGCTCGTGATCCCGCCCCACCTCGGCTACGGCGACCGTGGTGCCGGCGGCGCGATCAAGCCGGGCGAGACGCTGATCTTCGTGGTCGACCTGCTTGAGGTGAAGTAGCCCCACGGGTCCCCGTCGACCGGGGAAATCGGCTCACCAGGGGGAAGTCGTCGGGGGTCTCCTGGTCGACGACCCGCGCGGAGGCGCCGGCGACGCTCACCAGGTCGCCCTTGACCAGCTGGCGGCCGCGGCGGGTCTCGATCTCGCCGTTGACCCGGACGACGCCTCCGGCCAGCAGTTGCTTGGCCTCGGACCCCGACTCGACCAGGTTCGCCAGCTTCAGAAACTGCCCGAGCTTGATGTTCTCGTCCTCGATACGGACGTTCGTCGGGTCACTCATGACCGAAAGCCTAGTGAACGACCAGCGCGATCGTGTGGATGAGGACCCCGACGAGACCGCCGACGATCGTGCCGTTGATCCGGATGAACTGCAGGTCGCGGCCCACGTGGAGCTCGATCCGCTCCGCCGCCTGCTTCCCGTCCCACCTTTCGATGGTGTGCGTGATGACCGCGGTGAGCTCCTGGCCGTACCGCTCGACGCCGAAGACCGCGAGGTCGGCGGCCATCGCGTCCAGCCGCTGACGCAACCCGTCGTCGGCGGCCAGCCGGTCAGCGAACGCCCGCATCTCCTGCATCAGCCGTTGGCGTACGGCGCCCTGGGGGTCGTCCAGGGACGCGGTCAGGGCGCGGCGCAGGGCGTTCCACAGCGAGATGCCCGACGAGATCACGGCCGGGTGTTCGAGCAGCCGATCCTTGAACCGTTCGGTCCGGGCCTGGACGTCGGGATCCGTGAGCAGATCCTGGCCCAGCTGCCGCAGCATCGAGTCGAGGGCCTGTCGGGCCCGGTGCCGGGGGTCGGAGCGGATGTCGCCGACCCAGCGCACCATCTCGACGTGGATCCGCGTCGTGACCGCCTCGTTCAGCCGATCGGGCGCCCACCACGGAGCCCGCTCGCCGAGCACCTCGCGCACGGTGTCGGGGTTCTCCTTCAGCCAGTCGTGCAGCTCGGCGAGGGTCAGGTCGACCAGCCCGTGGTGCAGGTCGTCCGCAGCGCCTCGTCGATCAGCCCGCCGAGCAGTGGCGCGATCGGCTCCTCGCGGAACCGCGGCACCAGGGCGTCGTTGACCAGCGAGGCGATGTGCTCGTCGCGCACCTTGCTGAGCGCGATGGCGGCGAGCTCGGCCAGCTCGTCGACGACCCGGCGGGCGTTCTCCTCGCCGTTCAGCCAGGCCGCCGTCCGGGCGGAGATCCTGGCCGCCGCGATCCGGTCGCGGATGATCTCCTCCTGGAGGAAGTTCTCCCCCACGAACTCCTCGAGGCCGCGCCCGAGGTCGTCCTTGCGTTTCGGGATCAGCGCGGTGTGCGGGATCGGCAGACCGAGCGGGTGCTTGAACAAGGCGGTGACCGCGAACCAGTCGGCGATCGCGCCCACCATCGACGCCTCCGCGCCCGCGTTCACGAAGCCAAGGAAGCCGTCGCGGTCGAGCGTGACGACGTACACGGCTGCCGCGAAGAGCAGCAGCGAGACGGCCACCGTGCGCATCCGACGCAGCCCGCGCCGACGCTCGGCGTCGGCTGAGGGGTCCACAGCGAGCATCGACATCGCCGCCCATCCTTGCGCACCCGACACCGCAGCCCGTGGAAGACTGTCCCGCATGCCCGAACCCGGAGGGTCCGAGCCCGGACCGCGCACCGTCATCACCTTCGGGACCTTCGACGTCTTCCACGTGGGGCATCTGAGGGTCATCGAACGGGCCGCGACGCTCGGCGACCGCCTGGTCGTCGGGGTGTCCGCCGACGAGCTCAACGTCAGCAAGAAGGGCCGCGCCCCGGTGTTCAGCCAGGCCGAGCGGCTGGCGATCGTCGCCGCGCTGCGCGACGTCGACGAGGTGTTCCTCGAGGAGAGCCTGGAGCTCAAGCGTGAGTACATCGAGCGATTCGCCGCCGACGTGCTGGTGATGGGAGATGACTGGAAGGGGCGTTTCGATGAGTTCGGAGACGCCTGCGAGGTGGTGTACTTGCCTCGCACGCCGGCGATCTCCACGACCGCACTGATCGAGAAGATCTCCGGCGCCTACTAAACCCACCGACCCTTCCCCGATCCGCCCCCGTTCGGCCCTTCCCCGTTCCGCCCGACACTGGAGCTGATGTCGATGCCCCGGCGACTCCTGCTGGGTACGTTCGTCGCCGCCGCGACGGCGAGTGCCGTGCTGTTGCCGACGGTCGTCGCCTTCGCGGACCCGCAGCCGCGGCCTCATCGGGTGCTCGACCGCGCGGACTCGATCCTCGCGGGAACCCCGGACCCCGCTTCGTACCGCCTCGATGCCTCGATAGCGCTCCGCGACGTGTTCGTCGCCCGGCCGTCGATGGACGACACCGAGAAGTGGCGAGCCACCCGGATGCTGGCCCGGCCCAGCGACCGCGCGGGCGACCCGTACGGCGACGGCTATCGGGTTCGCTCCACCCGCAAGTGCCGCGGACCCATCTGCGTGCACTACGTGCGCAGCACCCGCGACGCGCCGCCCAACGAGGCGTGGGTGAACAAGACGCTGCGGGTGATGGTCCGGGTCTGGCGGGACGAGGTGCGCCGGATGGGCTTCCGGGCGCCGCCGCGCGACGGCCGGCACGGCGGCGACGGTCGGTTCGATGTCTACCTCAAGGAGCTCGGGTCACAGGGGCTCTACGGCTACTGCGCCCCCGAGTACCGCGTCCGCGGCCTGCCGCACGTCGCCTCCGGCTACTGCGTGCTCGACGACGACTTCGCCCGCAAGCAGTACGGCGTGGACCCGATGGTCAGCCTGCGCGTGACCGCGGCGCACGAGTTCTTCCACGCGATCCAGTTCGGCTACGACTTCCGGGAGGACCCCTGGCTGCTCGAGTCGACGGCCGCCTGGATGGAGGAGCAGGTCGCCGACGATGCCAACGACAATCGACGCTACCTCCGCTACGGCCAGGTGGCCCGGCCGGAGACGTCGTTGGACCGGTTCGATCCCTCCGGATACCACCAGTACGGCAACTGGGTGTTCTGGGAGTACCTCAGCGACCGGTTCGGCTCCGACGTCGTGAGACGGGTGTGGCGCCAGGCCGCTGCGTACGACGGCGCGCCCGACCGGTACTCCGTGGCCGCGCTGCGGCGGACCCTGTCCCGACACGGCGGCCTGCCGGCGACCTTCGCGGCGTATGCGGCGGCGCTGACGATGCCCGCGCGGTCGTTCGATGAGGGCGCCGCCTGGCCGGTCGCCCGCACGGGCAGCGGCCGCCTCGGGCCGAAGAACCGGCACGCGCACACCGCCCTGCGGATCAACCACCTCGCCTCGCGCAGCATCGCGGTGCGGCCGAGCCGGACGCTGCGCGGCAACTGGCGACTGCAGATCTCGGTCAACG
Source organism: uncultured Actinomycetota bacterium (assembly GCA_963827185.1). Classification (GTDB taxonomy): domain Bacteria; phylum Actinomycetota; class Actinomycetes; order Propionibacteriales; family Nocardioidaceae; genus Nocardioides. The sequence goes on along the minus strand of CAWGZQ010000005.1, from coordinate 622,351 downwards.
CACCCCCGCGCAAGACCGGGCCCGCGGCGTACCTCCAGATCGTCGGCCGCAACGGCGTCGTCCGTGGTCGACCGATCTCACTGAACGCCAACGGGTTCGGGCGGGCGCTGATGCGCTTCGACGCCCATCGGGTGCGCCGGGTGAACATCACGCTCGCCAACGCGTCGACCCGCTACCGATGCCGGAAGGGCGTGCCGACCTACGCGTGCGAAGGCAGGCCGCGCGACCAACGACTCGTCTTCGCGGTCGGCGCGCGAGTCACTCGCCGCTAGGGACAGGCGGTCCGGACCTCGGTGAGGCAGATGTCCCAGCCGGCACCGCCGTCGGCCTTGTCGAAGCCACCGGCACCGACCAGGAAGTCGTTGCCGCGCAGGCCGCGCAGCGTGTCGCGGCCCCGGAAGCCGTTCATGTAGTCGCTTCCCGGTCCGCCGATCAGGGTGTCACGGAAGACAGTTCCCACGGTGTTGTCGATGTTGCGAAGTCGCAGGTATCCACCCCGCCAGGAGGCTCGGCCCTTCCCGATGTTGACCGTGACGGCGCGCCGGTGGCTGCTGAAGTCGAGCTGGTTGGCGTCACCTTGGCCGTCCACGGACCCGGTGAAGCCGGGGTCGATCACCTTGAACTGGTCGCCCGCGGGACCGCCCAACCCGGTGACCGGACCCTTGCCGAGAGCGATCTGGTCGCTGTCGGCTCCACCGTTCGCGGTAGCTGCGCCCGGTGGCCTGGATGTAGTCGATGCCCGGTCCGCCGTTGGCGATGCCACCGTAGATGAAGATGACGTCGGCGCCACCGAGGCCGTAGATCCTGTCGTCGCCGCCGCCGCCGCGCAGGTCGTCGTCGCCCTGGCTGCCGCGCATCACGTCGGCCTGGGCGGTGCCCTCGATGGTCTCGATGGCGGCCAGGACGTCGTGGCCGGCACCGAAGGCCTCCTGGGCGTCTTTGATCCGGATCGAGCCGTCGAAGAAGATGTAGGTCAGGTAGTCCTTGCCGGGGCCGCCACTGATCAGGTCGTTCCCCAGGCCCTCGGCGATGTAGTCCCTGCCCTTGCCGGCAGCGCACCACGTCATCGCCGAGACCGCCGAAGATCTCGTCCTTGCCGTTCCCACCGACGATCCGGTCGTCGCCCGCCTCGCCGGAGATCTTGTCGGCGCCACCCTCGCCCTGGATGTAGTCGTCGCCCTCGCCACCAGCGATGCTGTCGGCACCGGAGCCGCCACAGATGATGTCGTTGCCCCCGGGGTCAGCGAAGGTGTCGTTCCCGGGCCCGAGCCAGACCACGTCGTCGTACGGCGTGCCCAGGAGCTCGTCGTCGGCCACGGTGCCGACGATCGTCGCCTGGATCCCCTTGCAGGTGGGCGCGGCCGCCTGCGCAGGCACCGACAGGGAGACGGGAATCAGGGTCAGGGCTCCGATAAGGACACCGAGTTTGATGCGCATGATGGGCCTAACGATGCACCATCGAGTCGGTCACCCCGCAGGCGCCTCCACCCACTGAGCCGGCCTCGAGGCACCCTCCCGAAACCGTCACCTCGTCGGCCTCATCTGCGGGATGGCAGGATCGGGGCATGGACCTGCGCCTGGACCATCTGCGACGAGAGCGCACCGGCCTGGCCGAGGCGGTGTACGCCCCAGGAAAGTCCCCCGAGCAGTGCGCCGACGCGGTCAGCGGCCTGCTGGCCGGGCCGGGCACCGGTCCGGTGCTGCTGACCCGGGCCACCGCCGTTCAGGCGGCCGCCGCATCCGGCCGGTGCCCGGGCTCGGTGACCACCTCGGCCGGCACCGACGAGTCGGGGACGCCGCTGAGCACGCTCACCTGGGGCACGCTGCCGGCGACCGGGCGAGGCGCGCTGGTGCTCACCGCGGGCACCAGCGACCTGCCGGTCGCTCGCGAGGCCACCGCCGTGCTGACGGCGTACGGCCACGAGACCGAGGTGGTCGCCGACGTGGGGGTCGCCGGACTGCATCGCGTGCTCGAGGAGCAGGAGCGGATCGCCACCGCCGACGTGGTCCTGGTCGTGGCGGGCATGGAAGGCGCGTTGGCCAGCGTGGTCACCGGCCTGACCTCGGCGCCGGTGATCGCGGTACCGACCAGCACCGGCTACGGCTCGGGCTTCGCGGGCGTGACCGCACTGCTCGGGATGATGGCGTCCTGCAGTCCCGGCGTGACCGTGGTCGGGATCGACAACGGCTTCGGGGCCGCGTGCGCGGCCGTGCGGATCCTGGCGGCGCGGGGATGACCCTCGACCACCTGCTGGCGGACCTCGACCGGCGGCTGCGCGACCTCGATGCGGTCGCGGTCGCCTTCTCCGGTGGTGCCGACTCGGCGTTCCTGCTGGCGGCGGCTGTGCGTGCCCTCGGGCCCCACCAGGTGGTCGCTGCCACGGCGGTGAGCCCCTCCCTGCCCGCGAGCGAGCTCAACCAGGCGGCGGAGTTCGCGCACGGGCTCGGTGTCCGACACCTCACCCCGGCGACCGACGAGCTGAGCCGACCGGGATACGCCGCCAACGGGCCGGACCGGTGCTTCCACTGCAAGGCCGAGCTGCTCGACGTACTCATCCCGACGGCAGCGGAGCTCGGAATCAACCAGGTCGCCACCGGCACCAACGCCGACGATGCCCGCGCCGGCTTTCGCCCGGGCATCCGGGCGGCGGCGCTGGCCGGCGCCGTGACCCCGCTGCGGGATGCCGGGCTCACCAAGGCGGACGTCCGCGCGGCATCCCGCGCCTGGGGCCTGGTCACCGCCGACAAACCGGCGGCCGCCTGCCTGTCGAGCCGGGTCGCCTACGGCATCCAGATCAGCCCGGCACGGCTCGACCGGATCGAGCGGGCCGAGGGATCGCTGCGTGCCGCCCTGGTCGATGCGGGGATCCCGGTCCGTGACCTGCGGGTGCGCGACCTCGGTGACCGGGCTCGGGTCGAGGTGGACCGCGAGCTGGTCGAAACGCTCGAGAGCCGCCCGGAGCTGCTCGCCGGGGTCACCGGGTTCGAGGCGGTCGAGGTCGATCCCCGCGGCTTCCGGTCGGGCTCGATGAACGAGGCCCTGAGCCAGGGATGAGCCCGCGCATCGGATGGGTCGACGCCACCGGAGGGGTGAGCGGCGACATGCTGCTCGGGGCGTGCCTGGACGCCGGCGTCGACCTCGCGGTGATCCGCGAGGCGATCGGCAGGATCGACCTGCCCGAGCGCATCCAGATCGGGAGCCGGCCGACGCGGCGCGCCGGCATCGGCGCCACCCGGGCGATCGTCAGCACCGCCGAGTCGCAGCAGCGGCGCACCCTGCCCGACGTACTGGCGCTGCTGGCTGACCTGGAACCCGCGGTCCGAACCCCCGCCGAGGCGGTCTTCCGCGCCCTCGCCGATGCCGAGGCCCGGGCTCACCGGGTCGAAGCAGCGGACGTGCACTTCCACGAGATCGGGGCGCTGGACAGCATCGCCGATGTGGTCGGCGTCGTCGCCGCGCTCGAGTCGCTCGAGCTGGACCGCCTGGTGTGCAGCCCGATCGCCCTGGGAGGTGGCCGGGCACGGACCGAGCACGGACCGATCCCGGCGCCGGGACCAGCGGTCGTCGAGCTGCTCCGCGCACACGACGCCCCGGGTTTCGGTGGTCCGGTGGACATCGAGCTGGCCACCCCCACGGGCGTCGCCCTGCTCGTCACCCTCGCTGACGAGTTCGGACCGCTTCCCGAACTGCGGCCCGAACTGGTCGGGTCCGGGGCCGGTGCCGCGGACCCGGAGGGACACCTCAACCTGACCCGACTGGTCGTGGGCCGGCCCGCGGACGGCGGCCGCACCGGTCGACCGCGAGGTCGTGATCGAGGCCAACGTCGACGATCTCGACCCGCGGCTCTGGCCAGGGGTGTTGTCCGTGCTCCTGGAGGCCGGCGCCGCCGATGCCTGGCTGACGCCGATCCTGATGAAGAAGGGGCGTCCCGCGCACACCCTGTCCGTGCTCGCCGCGCCCGACCTGGTGGACCGCCTGGAGCGGCTGATCCTCACCCACACGAGCACGATCGGGTTGCGCCGACACTCGGTCGACAAGGTGGCACTCCCCCGCGAGATCGTGTCCGTGGAGGTCTACGGCGAGCAGGTGCGGGTGAAGCTTGCCCGGCTCGACGGTGAAGTGGTCACCGCCACCCCCGAGTACGACGACATCGCGCGGGTGGCCGCGACCAAGGGCGTTCCCGAGCGAGAAGTGCTCAGTCGCGCCAGGCTCGCAGTCGACGGCCGGTGGGCGCCGGAGCCGTGAGTGTGGTGGTCTGCTCCCAGACCCGCCGCCACGGAGCGACGTCCGGACCGGCCGGGTCGGGGGTGGTGCCCGCTGCGGCCCGCTGGCGAGCCTCCCACCAGGTGCTGCGCTCCTCGTCGAGCAGCGCGGCGACCGCAGTCCGGATCCGGGGGGCGAGCTCGCGCGGCGACTCGGCTTCCCCGGGCCAGATCGGCTCCCCGAACCGCAGCGTCAGCTGCCGCCGACCGCGGCTCGGCCAGTTCTGTCCGCGCGGCATGGCGGCGAAGGTCCCCCGGTGCGCGATCGGCACCACCGGCACGCCGTGCCGCGTGGCGAGGTAGGCGGCGCCGAGCTGGAACCGGCCGACCCAGCCGTCCTTCGAGCGGGTGCCCTCGGGGTAGATCACCAGGCTCCAGCCCTCGGCAAGCAGATCGCCGGGCGTGGTCGCCAGGGTGCCGCCGCGGCGGTCGATCGGGAAGGTGTTGAACACCATCGCCGAGCCCACCGCGCGCCACCAGGTGTCGAAGAAGTAGTCGGCGGCCGCGGCGACCGCGGTCCTGCGCCGCCACTCGTCCGGCAGCGACAGCAGGATCAGTGGCGTGTCGAGGTGCGAGGCGTGGTTGGCCACGAAGATGGCCGGTCCCTCGAGTCGCGAGAGCACGTCCAGACCCTCGACCCGACGACGTACCTGTGAGCGCAGCAGCGGTTCGAGGATCCCCTTCTGAGTGACCTCGCGCGCCGTCCGGCCACCGCGGGTCCGGGCCCACTCGGTGTGGAACACCGTGGTGCGCGCCGGCGGCACGAACGCCTCGGCCGAACGCGGCACCTGCGAGCGTCGACCCCAGCGCCAGCCGCGGGCCATGGTGCGGACGTCGGTGATGCCCCCCGACATGAACTCGGCCAGGGAGCCCATTACGTGACGTCCGCGATCAGGTGCGGCGGGTTGTGCAGGTAGGTGATCGAGGGGTCGGGCCCGACCGTTCCGGACACCATCTCGAGCGCATCCTGGAGGGTGCTGGCCGCGCGGAAGCCCAGCCTCGCCGCGACCCGGCGGTCGGCGCCCACCCAGACGACGTCGTCGACGTGGTCCATCGCGTGCGCCGCCCAGTACCACATGTAGAAGGGGTGCACCCCGTGATAGGCGTGCGAGGTGCGGTAGAGGTGGATGTACCAGGGGTCGGTGGCGAACTGCTGCTCGTACTTCTCCTCGATCAGCACCGGGTCGGTCGACTCGGCGAGGATCTCCTCGTAGAAGTCGACGTACGACGGGTGGTGCAGCTGGTTGAACCCCTGGTTGAGCGGGTGGTAGAGGATCACCGCGCCCCCACGGCGTACGACCGGCTGCCCGCGGTAGGAGTTGAAGTAGTAGCCGAGCCCCATGCAGGTCGCGAGGATCGGGTTCATCGTGCTGTTGACGTTGTAGGGGCCGAGGTACGGCACCCCCATGACGAGCACGTCCGACTGCCCCTGCACCTCCACCAGCTGCTGCCGGTGCACGGCGGCGATGGTCCGCTCGTGCACGGCCTCGGTGTCGCCGGCGGTGACACCGGTCAGGCCGTACGGCGCCCGCAGGTCGTGGAACATCTTGTGCTTGAGCCGGCTCGGCGCGACCGACAGCGCGCGACGCATCCCGAGCATCGTGGCCTGGTCCCTGACCGACCACTCCCACTCACGCTTCATCAGGAAGTCGTAGGGCGCCGGGAAGACGTCGTTGTTGAGCGTCGTCTCGATCTGGAAGATGTTGAGGTGCTCCTTGAGCAGTCGGCCCATCCGCCAGGCCGAGTGGTGCAGGTGCGACTTCTTGTGGTCCATGAACGAGTGCGAGCGGACCATCGTCTTGGCGTTGTGGTGGTGCCGCAGCGATTTGTACGACGCCAGCCCGATCGGCACCGACTTGTGGCCGCCGTCCATCGCGACCAGGTTGACGTTGACGTAGACGAGCAGGTCGGACTCGGCTGCGCGCCGGTTGATCTCGACGTCCTCGCCCTGGTCGGTGAGCCCGATGTGCAGCAGGTTGTCGCGATCCTCGGCATCGTGGTTGGAGAGCTGGCCCTGCGGCCCGAACGAGCGCCACACCCGCTCGCCCACGATGTGCCGCAGCTCGGCCGGCGTCATCCGACGGTGCAGCGCGTTGGCCGCGATCAGCTGGACATCGTCGACCCCCGCCGCGGCCGCCATCGTCAGCACCTGCTCGATGATCCGCTGCCGGATGTCGGGCGCGCGCATGGGCGGCAGCGGCAGCGACAGGTCGTCGAACGCGATCGTCAGGCGCATCCCCGCGCGCAGCTGCGTCGGCAGCGGGTCCTGGTCGACGGGGTGCAGCAACGCCTCCCGGATCGCGCCGTCGACGTCGTCGATCGCGGGCAGCGACTCGGGCGGGTAGATCGCACGGGTGCCGAGCGGGAAGTTCTCGAGCCGGAACCCCTCCCCCTCGTGGACCACCATCGGCGGGGTGCGGTCGTCCACCTCAAGGACGAAACCGGGCCTACTCATCTTCTTGCTCCTCGGGTCGAAGGCAACCTTCACGGTGCCGAGCCGGCCGGCTCCGTGGGCATGGTCGAGCGCCTCCCGCCAGCGGTGCAGCGGATAGGCGGCGATGGTCTTCGCGAGCGAGCCGACCGCGTCGCCCGCGAGCAGCTCGGTCGCGACCTCGAACGCGCCGCGGCCGTCCAGCCCCGGCTCGCGCTGCGCCGAGGAGTAGGTGCCGACGACGTCGAGCTCGCGGAACCAGGCGGCCGACAGGTCGGCGGCAGCGGGCATCCCGGACAGCACGACCCGGCCACCCGCGCGGGTCGCGTTGACCGCGGTCTCGAGCGACTGCTTGCTGCCCACGGCATCCACGGCGACGTCGACGCCGCCGAGCAGGTACGACGGCCCCAGCTCGGGCTTCACCAGGAAGGCACCGGTGGCGCGGCGCAGTCGGCGCAGCACCTCGTCGGGCGCCACCACCTCGGTAGCGCCGAGCGCCAGCGCGAGCTCCTTCTGGTGTCCGTGCTTGGCGACCACCGTGATCTCTCCGGCGCCGGTCAGGCTGCGGATCGCCAGCGTCGCCAGCAGCCCCACGGAGCCCGCTCCGCTGACCAGCACCCGGTCGTTGTGCCGGATGCCGGCCCGGAGCGCGGTGTGCACGGCGCAGGCCATCGGCTCGGTCAGCACGGCCTGCTCGTCGGAGTAGCCATCCGGCACCACGTGCAGCTGGCTGCGGTGCGCGGTGAGCGTCTCGCCCCAGCCCCCGCCGGTGTCGGCGCAGAACCCGGTCTGCAGTCCCGGTGTCAGGCCGCCGACGGTGATCCGGCCGCACCGGTTGGTGGCACCGGCGGCGCAGGCGTCACACGGCTCCACGCCACGGGCCGCGCAGGTCAGCACCGGGTCGACGACGACCCGGGTGCCGGCAGGCAGGTCCGCACAGTCGTCGATCAGGTCGGCGACCACCTCGTGGCCGGGGACGAACGGCATCGAGACCAGAGCCGAGAAGTAGAGGCTGGTCCGGCCGGACAGGGCGCCCAGATCGGAGCCGCACACGCCCGACAGCCGGGTGCGCAGCCGGGCCCAGCCGGGCCGCTCGACGCGTGGTTCGTCGATCGTGACCAGCCGCAGCGGCGCGGCGTACCCGGACAGCAGGCCGGGGACCCGGCCACCGATCGCCTTGCCAGCGAGGTGGCGAGGCAGCGACCGGTACATCTCCAACGCGAGCATCAGCGGACGCCCCCGGACACGGACTGACCCGCGGGATTGAGTGACCTGCTGGTCGCATCCGGGCTGGCCCAGTCGACGATCTCCCAACGGTGCCGCCGGGCATGCCGGTAGAGCGTGACGTCCGGCCGCACCGCGACCGGACGGCCGACCGTCTCCAGCATCGGCAGGTCGGAATGGCTGTCGGCGTAGGCGTAGGACCCGGCCAGGTCGATGTCGTTGCGCCGCGCCCAGTCGCGGATCCAGGCCGACCGGGACTCGCCGGTGAGCGGGGACGCGTCCAGGAAGCCGGTGCAGATGCCGTGCTCGTCGACCGCGAGCTCGGCGGCGACGATGTGGTCGAACAGCGGCTCGAGCGGGCGGGTCAGCGGCCGGATCGCGCCGGTGATCAGCACGGTCGGCTGGCCGGCAGCCCGGTGCTCGCGGACCCGGCGAACGGCGGCCGGCGCGAGCCGGGCCAGCACGTGGCCGGTGAGCACCTCGTCGACGATCTCGTCGAGGCCGGCCAGCCGGGCGCCGGCGTACTCGCGGTAGATCGCGCGGAGGAACGCGCTCCGGTCCGCGCGCTCGGCCCGGATCAGGCTCGGCAGACGGGCGCCGATCCGACCGACCTGCGCGGTGCGCTCGGCGGCAGACATCTCCTGGAGCCGGAGCCACAGGTAGGTCTCGATCACGTTGGACGACAGCAGGGTGCCGTCCATGTCGAAGAACGCCGCCACCCGTTCCCCGGTGGGTTGCTTCAGCCCCGCGGGTCCGCGCTTGCGGTCGCGCCGGAGCTCGTCGAGCTTGCGGATCGGCTCGGTGACCGCGGGACAGTGGATGTCGCGGAGATACACCGACCAGTCGACGACCGCGGTGTCGAAGGCGAACACTTCGCGGTCCGCAGTCGGACAGGGACGCGAACAGCGCCATCGTCCGGTCGTCGGAGAAGCGCAGGTCGGCCTGCGTGTACTCGTTGTAGAGATCGAGGTAGCGACGCAGGAACTCCAGGCGCCGTCCCTGCTGGTCCAGCTTGCGGGCCAGGTCGCGGGCCCGGTCGCCACGCGGGGCGTGGTCGATCACGTAGTTGGCGATCTTGTGCGCGCGCTCACTGGTCGACAGCAGCCGCTCCACCGACTGGGCTCCAGGAAAGCGCCAGTCCGGCAACCGGGCCGCGCCGCGGTCTCCACCCACGAACGGGTGCTCGTCGAAGTAGGCGCGCACGTGGTCGTAGAGCCGCCGGAAGGTCAGCGGGTTGCGGGCACCGGACGACACGTGGAAGTACGCGGCCTCCCCCGGCGCCGGCGGGTGGGCCAGCACCGCGACCAGCGCCGCCACCACGTGGTCGACCGGCACGATGTCGACGACGGTGTCGGCGGCCGCAGGGAACTCCGGCAGCTCGCCTCGTCCGTAGGCCAAGATCAGCGGCTCGGCCATCTTGAAGCCCTCGATCCACCCGGCGTGCGGGCGTTCGAGTGCGGACTCGATGATGCTCGGCCGCACGATGGAGACCGGGGCCTGGGTGGCGTGCGCCTCGACCACCCGCTCCCCCATTGCCTTGGTGAACGTGTAGCAGTCGGTCCAGCCGAGGCTGCGGGCCCGTTCGGTGCCGAGCCGGATCAGCTCCTCCTTGACCCATTCCTTGCGCCGGTCCTCGACCGCGGCGGCCGCGGTGAGCATGCCTGCTCGCCCGTGGGACCGTTCGGCTTCCTTGCGGAATCCCGCGAGCAGCTCGGCGTCGCGGGACCGCTCATCGACCGACCGCGCCTGCGCCAGCCCCCAAGAAAGTTCCGCCTCGAGGTCGACGTCGTGGTCGACCGGCGCCTCCGGGATGCTGCCGCGGCGCCGGCCCGCGACGTACGCCGTCGACACGTGCACGTAGTGGACCTGGCCGCCGAGCTCGCGGATCCGATCGAGCAGGCCGCGGGTACCGACGACGTTGGTGCTGAACGCCTCGTTGACCGGCGGGTTGAACGACACGTCACCGGCGCAGTGGACAACCGCGTCGACGTCCGCCGGTAGAGCCGGAACGTCCTCGATGTCGCCCTCGAGGACCTGCACCCGGTCGGCGTCGCAGCCCTCGAAGATCGGCTTCTTCAGCAGCGCTGCCACCCGCTGCGCGGCTCCCGTCGAGCCGCGCGGGCGGACCAGCACCGTGATCCGGGCGCCGGGCACCTCGGTCAGGAGGCGCTGCAGCAGGGCCTCACCCACGAACCCGGTGACACCGGTCAGCAACAGGTGTCTCCCGGACAGGCGCTCGGCGATCCCGGTGCCGTGCGGCATGTGCTGGCTCCTTCGGCGATGGGGGTTCCGACGGGGTCAGCAGCAACCTAAGCGTCCGGCCGGGAAGGAGTCCACCGTTCCGAGCATGACTCGGGCTGCGGGTTCCGGCCTTCGTCCCGTGGTGAGCTCGCGGGTTGACCGGGCGCCTCCCACTCGGCTGTTACGGTCGAGACCGCCTGCCAACAGTCCCCCAACCAGGAGACCAGAGAGTGCGTAGCACCAGGTACGTCGTCGCGGCCGTCCTCTTCAGTCTTGCCTTCTCGAGCCAGCTCACCGCCCCCGCGGCGAGCGCCCAGGAGTCGGACAAGGGTCGCTATCGACCCCGAGCGGGCGTGACGTTCAACAGCCCCGGCGACTTCGAGATCAACCAGAAGGTGCTGCGCGCGATCCGGCACACCCAGCACGGGCAGAAGATCCGGGTGATGACCTGGAACTTCAGAAGCTGGAGCTTCGTGCGCGCGCTCCGTGAGGCACACAAGCGCGGCGTCAGCGTGCGGATCATCATGGCGCGCAGCCTGGCCAACGAGCAGAGCGCCGGCGGGCCCTACGCGACCCTGAAACGCGAGCTCAAGAAGCAACACCGCAAGCCGCAGATGCGCAGCTGGTTCCGTACCTGTGCCGGCTCGTGTCGGGGTCGCGGTGGCGCCATGCACGCGAAGACCTACCTCTTCAGCAAGACCGGCGCGCAGCCGAAGGTGGTGATGTCCTCATCGGCCAACCTCACGGGGTCGGCGGCGACGAACCAGTACAACGACATGTACACCATCCGCGGGGCCAAGAAGGCCTACCGCGTCGCGATCAGGGTGTTCAACCAGGCCGGCCGCGACCGGCCGGCCAAGCCGGTGGTCTACCGGGCCGGGGCGATCCGCGGGTGGTTCCAGCCCCGCGCGGGCCGCGACGACTTGGTCATGCAGATGCTCAACAAGGTGCGTTGCCATGGCGCCCGGGGTGCCGGCATCAAGGGTCGTACCTCGATCCGGATCGCCCAGGACGTCATCCTCGGCAAGCGCGGCATCAAGATCGCCCGCAAGCTGCGCGAGCTCAATCAGAAGAACTGCAACATCAAGCTGGTCTACAGCCAGCTCGGCGGCACGGTCTACCGGCTGCTCCGCTGGATCCCGCGCAACCACCTGGTGCAGGACCGCGACGGCGACGGGGCCTACGACGTCTACCTGCACATGAAGGCGATGGCGATCAGCGGACACTACGACGGGAAGCGGAACGCCCGAGTCGTCTACCAGGGCAGCGAGAACTGGTCCGGACTGGCGAAGCTGTCCGACGAGCAGGGCCTGATCATCGCGCGCGACAAGGTCGAACGCGCCTACGGAGCCCGGATCAACAAGCTGTTCAGGATCCACCTGCCCAGCGCGCGACTCCTGCCGCGGGCCCAGCGGGCCCCGAACCCCTACGTGAACATGGAGCGCTGAGCCGCGCCCTCGGGTCTGGCGCTCAGGCGGCCCGGGAGTCCGAGGCCCGGCCGACGGTGCCGTCGATCACCGACACGATCAGGTCGGGCGCGTCGACCATCGGAACGTGGCCGCAGTCGGGCAACGGCAGGTGCCGGGCCGCGGGCAGCTGCCGTTTCGCCTCCCGCGACTGGCGATAGGGCAGCAGCCGGTCCTTGGTCCCCCACGCGACCGTCACCGGCACCTCGATGCCGCTGAAGTCGGGCTCGTAGCGCAGGCCCGCCTTGATCGTCGGGAGGAACGCGGCGGCGTGCTTGAGGGCCTGCGCGTCGCCGTACGTCGCCGCGGCGTCGAGCCGCTCGGGATGGGTGTACAGCGAGTAGCCGACCATCCGGCGTCCGGTCCTGGTCTCGGCGATCCGCCGGAGGATGGCGTCGGGAGCGACGGTGCCCAGCTTCATCAGGGTCAGGGTGATCAGAGCCAGCGCCCGGTCGAACGGCCCGAAGAATCCGGCCGGGCTGAGCACGGTGGCGCTGGAGACCAGTCCACGGGTGGCGAGCTCGAGCGAGATCGCACCTCCGAGGGAGTTGCCCACCACGTGCGGGCGCTCGATGCCCCACTCGGCAAAGTTGGCCGCCAGATCGGCGCTCGCGTTCTCCATCGTGTACGGCACTCCGCGCGGGTAGGCCGGCGACTCACCGAACCCGGCGAGATCGACCCGGATCACGTCGTACCGTTCGGCCAGCAGGTCCACGATCGGGTCCCACGCCTGTCGTCGGTGGCCGATCCCGTGGATCAACACGACGGGCTCGCCCGCGCCGGAGCGGGAGTAGACGAGCCGGGACAGCAGCTGCGGCTGGGTCATGGAAGCCGAACCTCCTGGTTAGTGTGACGCGGAGTTTCGCATACTCAGGAGTCGGCGGGATGTGACCCGGGTCACGCCGCCGCAGTGATCAGTGGCCAACCGTGTTGAGGTTGAGCACCACCACGCCGACCACGATCATGGTCAGCGCGGTCACGCTGATCCAGTCGAGCTTCTCGCCGAGCCAGAGCGCGCCGACCGCGGCGACCGCGGCGGTGCCGACGCCCGACCAGACGGCGTACGTCGTCGACACCGGGAGGGACCGGACGACGAGGGCGAGCAGCCAGATCGAGATGGCGTATCCGCCCAGGACGAGCGTCGTCCACAGCGGGTCTCGGAAGCCTTGCGCGCGGGGCAGGGCCGACGTCGCGGCCACCTCGGTCAGGATCGCGACGAACAGCAATCCGAAGGCGGCGAACATGGCAGGGTCCTCTCGAAGGAGCATATGTAGCGGTTGCTACACATCACTGTAGCAACCGCTACACTAGAAGCCAAGCCGGTATTCGACCGAGGAGAAAGGACCCCATGGCGACGAACACCGAGCGTCGCGCGGAGTGGACCGAGGCGGCCACCGACTACGTCCTCCAGCACGGCCTGATCGGGCTCAGCCTGCGGCCGCTCGCGGCCGATCTGGGCACCAGCGACCGGATGCTGCTCTACCACTTCGGGTCCAAGGACGAGCTGGTCGCCGACGTGCTGCGGGCCTCCAACGAGCGGTCCACCGCCTACATCCGGGCGATGGAGCCCTCCTCCGGCCTGCACGCGGCCGTACTCGACCTGTGGAGCACGGCGCTGATCCCTCAGCTCGACCGCTGCACCCGGCTCTACGTCGAGGCCGCCGCCCTCGGGCTGCTCGGCAAGGAGCCCTACGCATCCGTCGTGCGCGAGGCCAACGGCCGTTGGACCGAAGCGATGATCGACCACTTGGTGCGGTCCGGGGTACGCCGGCCACTGGCCCGCCGCGCCACGAGCATCATCGACGCGGCCTTCATGGGCTTCCAGCTCGACCTACCGCTCGATGTCGGCACCCGCGCGCGCAGCCGGGCGGTGGCGGACCTGGCGGATGCGGTGGCGGCGCTCGCCCGGTGAGTGACCGGGTTCAGAGCGCCAGCAGCAAAGCTCCGGCGAGGAGGGTCTCCAGCACCAGGTACAGCGACGGAAAGCCGCGCAGGCTCGCCGGCTCGATCACCAGGGCGATCAGCCGTCCGGCCGCCATCCCCGCGATGGAGACTGCGATGGCCACCAGCACCCCTTCGCGGAATCCCTCGCTGGCCCGGTCGGCGACCACCAGCAGCCCGGCGAGCGCCAGGCCGAACCCGCCGTAGACAGCGCGCACCTCGTTGCGCGAGGCCGGCGTGGTGGGAGCGACCCCGACCGGCGCCCAGATGAGCGCCGGGCGCACCAGCGCCACCAGCCCCATGCCCGCAAAGAAGACGGCGACCAGGAGCACCAGGACGTTCATGCGCGACCGCGGGTCCGGGCGAAGGTCACCGCGGTGCGGGGGTGGGCCACGAGCATTCTCAGGTTCTGGACCGGACTGCTGTCCGGGCGCGCGTCGAGGAAGGCGTAGAGCCGCTGGTCGACGACCTTGCCCTCGTCGTCGAGCTGCCAGACCTCGATGCCGCGAGCGGACTCCCGGCCGCCGACCGTGCCCGTCCACTCGTTGACGATCACGTGCTTGTCGGCGCTGACGAGCGTCTTGGCGACGTACATCTCTCGCGCGGCCATGAACCGGCACATCGCGGCCCAGCCTCGATGGACCTCGTCGATCCCCTCGGCGCGGATCAGCAGGCCGTCGATGGTGGCGGTCTGGCGACCGTTGGGGGCGAAGACCTCGCGGATGCCGTCGACATCGCGCTCGTTGGTCATCCGCTCGGCCTCGACCACGAAGGCGAGGGCGCGGTCGGTCAGGGTGGGCGTGGGCATCAGGTTCCTCCGTGGATGGGTGTGGGGGTGGTGCGAAGCGGCGGTAGCCAACGGCGTCGGTCCGCGCGCGGGCCGACGCCCGCGCGGAAGCCCTCCGTCACCTCGTGATGGATCGCGTCCCACTCGGTCATTCCGTTCCCCTGGCAACGCGCGCGCTGCGGGTGGCGAGGAGCGTGAACAGTGCGGCCGCGCCGACGAGCAGCGCCGCCTCGGTCACGCCCAGGGCGAAGGAGGCCGCCTCGCCGAGGTCGGCGAGGTGCGAGATCGCGTGCAGGCCGTTCCACAGGGCGGCGACGGCCAGCACGGGGGCCCGCCAGGTGGGGAGCCAGGCGGCCACCAGCATCGCCGTACCGATCGCGGATGAGGCCGCTCCGAAGTCATGGACCAGGTGGGAGTTCTCCGGCCCGAAGTCGGCCAGGACGCTCGAGAACGAGCCGCTGTCCACCGCCGCCCACCCGCCGAGCAGCACGAAAAACGCACCCAGGCCCGCCAGCAGGCCCGGCACCGCGGCCGGGGCTGCCGCCCTCACCTTCGACCCGGTCTCCGGCACCTCGCCACCGCTTTCTTGCAATGCTTGCATTAGTTGGTTCGAGGCTAAAGTAGCGATCGGCCCAGGCTCTTGCAACCGTTGTCAGAAGTGCGAAGGAACACACCATGGATCCGCGTGCCGAGCGCACCGCCGAGGCCCTGCTCGGCGCCGCCGAGCGGTTGTTCAGCTCCCGCTCGGTGGGCGAGGTCACCCTCGAGGAGATCGCGGGCGAAGCCGGCGTGGCGGTCGGCTCGGTCTACAACCACTTCGGCTCCAAGGCCGGCCTGCACGCCGCGATCGTCGAACGGGCCCTGGACACCGACCGGGAGTTCATGGATCTCGCCTATACCGACGAGCGCGGTCCCGTCGAGCAGCTCGAGGCGGCTGCCCAGGAGTACCTCGCGTTCTACCTGGCGAACCCCGAGTACTTCCGGATGCTCGCCTTCCCCGCCGATCCGGGTCGCTACCCCGCGGGCCGAGAGCTCGCCGACCGGATGGCGAAAGCGGTCGACGAGCAGAACTCGCGGATGGTCACCGCACTGCGGCGCGGCATCGAGGCCGGCGTGGTCCGAGACGTCGACCCCGAGGACGTGGCGACCGTGCTCTGGGCCGCGTGGAACGGCGTGATCAGCCTGGGCTGGCGACCCGACGCGCTGCATCGCGACCACGCGGAGCTGGCCCGGCTGCTTCAGGTAGCCACCGAGACCGTGACCCACGGCCTGCTCGCCGACTGAGCCCCGTCGGGCAGGCTGAGCCCATGACAACGAGGAGTCCGGTCGAGTGGCGGGGCCGGCACGCGGTGATCACCGGAGGTTCCAGCGGGATCGGGCTCGCCGTCGCCCATCGACTGGCCGGGCGCGGCGCCACGGTGTCGCTGATCGCCCGGGGCGAGCAGCGGCTGGGGGCCGCCGCCACGGAGCTGCGCGAGTCGGGCGCCGACGTTCTCACCGCCGCGGTCGATGTCTCCGACCAGCCGGCGGTGCGTCAGGCGCTGCACGAGCTCGAGGCGGACGCCGGGTCCTGCGACGCACTCGTCACCTGTGCCGGACTGGCCCGACCAGGGCACTTCCTCGAGCTCGACGACGAGGTCTTCCGCACGATGATGGAGGTCGACTACTTCGGCACCCTGCATTGCATCCGCGCGGTGGCGCCCGGGATGGTGGCCCGCCGGTCGGGAAGCCTGGTCGCCGTCTCTTCGGGGGCCGCGCTGCTCGGCATCTTCGGCTACACGGCCTACGCCCCCGCCAAGTTCGCCGTGCGGGGGCTGATGGAGGCGCTGCGCGACGAGCTCCAGCCGCACGGCGTCCACGTCGCCTGTGTCTATCCGCCGGACGTCGACACGCCCCAGCTCGCCGACGAGAACCAGTACAAGCCCGCCCAGACCTCCGCGATCAGCGGCACCGTGAAGCCGATGACCGCCGGGCGCCGTGGCGGACGCGGTGCTGCGCGGGATGGACCGGCGTCGATTCGCGATCTATCCCAACGCCGAGATGCGGATGCTCGCGGCGCTGGCCCCGCCGCTGGCGCCCGTCGTCCGGCGGCTGGTGGACCGCAAGGTCCGCGGCCCGCGCCACTAGCCGTCGAGCTCCGAGACGGTCGGCGCCGATGCGCCGGACCGCGAGACCGTGATCGCCGCAGCCCGGTTCGAACGCCTGAGCAGCGCCTCCCAGCCCGCTGAGCTCATCGCCCGCAGCGCGGGTCGCGCCTCGGCGCCCAACGCGCCCCGGCGACGCAACGAGTCGAGCAGGGTCGCGCAGAAGACGTCGCCAGCCCCGATCGTGTCCCGGACCGTGACCTGCTCCCCGGGGACCCCCGCGACCAAACCCTGCGCTGTATAGCAGCGAGCCCCGTGGCCACCCAGGGTGAGCACCACCGCGCCGGCGCCCTGCGCGACCAGGCGCGCCGCGGCGTCCGCTGCCGACAGATCGGGCCACAACGCCTCGAGGTCCTCGTCGGAGGCCTTCACCACGTCGCTGCGCGCGACCAGCGCCTCGATCCGGTGCCGCACCGCGTCGTCCAGGGGTACGGCGGTGGGCCGGACGTTGATGTCGTAGCTGATCGTCGCGTCCACGACCAGCTGCTCGACGAGCCGAGACAGCAGGTCGGCGCCGGGCGGCAGCACGGCGCCCAGCGAACCGACGTGAAGATGCGCCGGCGGCGTGGTCAGCTCCGGCTCCGGGAGGACCCCGGAGATCTCGAAGGAGTAGGTGGCCGCACCGGTGGCGTCCAACGTGGCCATCGCCGAGGAGGTCCGGGGCAGGACGTGCGGGTCCGCGGCCAGCTCGAGGCCGGGCTCACCGACGTAGGTCTCGACGATGGCGCCGTGGTCGTCGTCGGCGAAGGCCGTGAGCAACCGCACCTCGGTGCCCAAGCGGGCCAAGGCGACGGCGACGTTGGCCGGACCGCCGCCGGGCAGCTCGGTCCGGGTGCCGTCGGCGGCGGTCAACACGTCGACCAGCGCCTCGCCGGCCACCAGCACCACCGTGGTCACGACAGCGCCTCTCGCTTGCCTGTCAGGACGCGGCACTCCCACTCGTTTGCGCACGCCTCGTCGGTCGCCCGCATGGTCAGCGTGTCGTCCACGGCGCTCTCCCTGGGTGGTGAGGGTTCCGTTCGAACCCTTTCACCTCTAGGTCGAACGGCGCATCGCGGAATCGACAACTTCACCCAACCGGTTGCGGTAGTCGCGCCGCTCGGCAGAGTCCGGCTGGAGCGCCCGGTCGTCGCGCATCAGCCGGCGGATCCGGGCCAGCACGGGCTCGGGTGTGATCGCGGCGATTGCGGCCAGGCCGCCGACGTACCCCGGTACGGCGATTTCGGCCCTGCGGCTGGAGACCGAGCCGACCACCGCGTCGGCGATGCCTTCGGGCTGCACCTTGGGGATCGGCCGCATGTCCAGGCCGGACGCGAGCGCGGTGTCGACCGCGGACGGGAGCACCGCGGTCACGCTGACCCCACGGTCGGCGTACTCGCGGCGGGTGGCGGCGGTGAGACCGACGACGGCGTACTTGCTGGCGTTGTAGATCGCGAGGCCCGGGACGGGGAACTTGCCGGCGAGCGACGCCACGTTGACGATGTGGCCCCGGCCGCGCTCGAGCATGCCGGGCAGCGCCAGGCGCATGCCGTGGACCACACCGAAGACGTTGACCTCGATGGTCAGTCGGTCCAGCGCCTCGTCGAGCTCGAGGAAGCCGCCGTTGGGCATCACACCGGCGTTGTTGACGAGCACTTCCAGGTCGCCGTGGGCGGCGGCGGCTTCCTTCACGAAGACCGCGAAGGACTCCCGGTCGCTGACGTCGAGGTGGTGCGCGGTGCCGCCCATCGCGGCCGCGGCCTCCCGGGCCAGGTCCAGGTCGAGGTCGCCGATGGCGACGCTGGCACCGCGCGCCGCGAACGCCTGGGCGGTCGCTCGGCCGATGCCCTGCGCGCCGCCGGTGATCGCAACGGCGGCTCCGGCGAGGTCAATGGTCGGGTAGCGGCTCATCCGCGAGCTCCTTCGGTGAGGGCGTGGCTGACCCGGGCCGGGCTGGTGCGTACGGCGGTCGCCAGCACCGCCGGTCGGCGGCGCAGGTCCATGAAGTTGGGCCCCATCTCCGCGAGGTCCTCCGGCCCGGGCTCGATCCGGACCACGCGGGTCCCGCCGGCGCGCAACCGCTCCAGCTCGCCGTCCAGACCCTTGGTCATCCGGCGGCGCAGCAACCGCTCCGCTCGGGAGAGTCCCGTGGCGGGCGCAGGCTCGCGACTTGCCATCGGCGCCAGCACGATCACCTCGTCGAGGTCCAGCGGCGCCACCAGATCGGCCGACGCCGTCGACACCGTGCCGCCGTCGACGAAGCGCCGGCCGGCGATCGACACCGGCGGGAACCAGCCGGGAATCGCCCAGGACGCGGCGATCGCCTGCCCCAAGGTGACCGACGGAGCATCCGGCGCGCCGAACGCGACCCGCTCCCCCGTCGCGGCGTCGGCCGCCACCAGCCAGGTGGCCGGATGAGCCACCCAGCCGTCGGCACTGGTCAGGTGAGCGCCGAGATCGCGCAACCAGCCCGCGTCACCGCGGCCGCGCGGCAACAGCCCGGCCAGGGCGGCGGTCGGGTCGACCCGACCACGCAGTCCGGCGGCGACCAGGCCCCGGGTCGGCCAGCCCGGTCGCGGCAGTGGCGGCACCCGCCCCGGATGCCGGCGGAGGTGCTCGCCGAGGTACGGCTCGACGGTCTCTCCCGCGAGACCAGCGACCAGCTCCGCGGTCGACGTACCGGCTCCGAGGAGGGCGACGTGCTCCGCCCCCGCGGAGGTGCCGACCAGCACGTCGGCAGTGCGGGCGTCCCAGCCGAGCTCGCGTTCGACCGCCTGAAGCGCGGCCGCGGCCCACGCGAAGCCCAGGGTGCCGCCACAGCCGATGACCAGGCCGCGGCGCTCAGGCATAGGAGTAGTCGTCCAGCGGGAACCGGACCGCCTCGCGATGGGCGGCGATCGTCGATGTGGGCCGCAGCAGGGTCGCCTCCCCGTGCTGGTTGAAGTAGTAGCTGTTCGCGGTGGCGCACTGGCCGAGCGCGAACACCGAGGCGCCGACCTTCTCGGTCATCCGCTCGAGGAACTCCTCGTTGGCCCGCTCCGTGACCTCGAAGACCCTGGCGTTCCGATCGCGCAGCGCGCCGAAGAGCCGGTCCATGTGCTTCATCTGGCACTCGATGGTCGTGAAGTACGAGAGGCCGCTGTAGGAGTAGGGGCTGTTCAGCGACACCAGGTTCGGAAAGCCCGGCATGGCGATGCCCTCGTAGGCCTGGAAGCGGCTCTCCCGCCACCACTTGCCGAGGTTCTTGCCGTCGCGGCCGATGATCTCGATGGCCGGGAAGTTGGCGTCCCACAGGTTGAAGCCGGTGGCCAGGATGAGGACGTCGATCTCGGTGCGCTGCCCGTCAACCGTGACGATCCCGCTCTCGTCGACGCTCGCGATGGTGCTCGTCTCGAGGTGGACGTGCGGCTGGGTGAACGTCGGGAAGTAGTCGTTGGAGAACGTCGGCCGCTTGCACCCGAAGGAGTAGTCCGGGGTGAGCTTGCGGCGTAGCTCCGGATCGCTGACCTGACGGTGGAGATGCGCCCGGCACCAGCGCTCGGCCACCCGGTTGAACAGCGTCATGTCCTTGTAGTGCAGGACGCCGGAGACCATCATCCCCTCGAGGATCGAGGTGCCGACCATCCGGACGGCGCGTTGGGTGAGCGGAGCGGCCGCGAACGCCTTCTGCATCGCCTGCGGCACCGCGAAGTCCGTCTTGGGACTGACCCAGATCGGCGTGCGCTGGTAGACCGTCAGCTCGTCCACCAGCTTCGCGACCTCCGGGATCAGCTGAACCGCGGTGGCGCCGGTCCCGATCACGGCCGCGCGCTTGCCGCTCAGGTCGTAGCCGTCATCCCACGCGGTGGTGTGGATGACCTTGCCGGCGAACCGGTCGATGCCCTCGATGTCGGGCATCTTCGGCTGCGAGAGGAACCCGGTGGCCGTGAGCAGGTACGTCGCGACGACCGTCTCGCCCCCCTCGATCGAGATCGTCCATCGTGCGGCGTCCTGGTCCCAGACCGCACCGCTGACCACGGTGTCGAAGCGCATCAGACCTCGGAGCTGGTACTTGTCGGCCACGTGCTCGGCGTACCGCTTCAGCTCCGCCCCGGGGGCGAAGAGTCGGGACCAGTACGGGTTGGGCTCGAACGAGTAGGAGTACGTCGAGGACGGGATGTCCACGGCCAGGCCGGGATAGCGGTTGACGTGCCAGGTCCCGCCGAGGTCGGACTCCCGCTCCAGCATCAGCAGGTTCTCGAAGCCCAGTCGCTTGAGCTGGATCGCGGCACCCATGCCGCCGAACCCGGCTCCCACGATGACCGCGTCGTACTGCGTCGTCTCCGACACCTCGTTCGCCTCCTCGGAACTGCATGTCAGTTCCGGAACGCTATGTCACTTTTGCTGCCGGTGGCAATAGAATCGGCGTCGTGACGACCGATACGGAGGGCCTCACCCGCGCCGAGCGGAAGAAGCTGGAGCTGCGCCGCGAGATCATCGACGCGGCGTTCGAGTGCTTCGCCGAAGACGGGCTACCACGGCACCGGCGATCGCCGACATCGCGGCGCGCCTCGGCATCGGCCACGGCACCTTCTACCGCTACTTCGACAACAAGCGCGACATCGTCGACCACGTGATCACTGACCTGATCGACCGGATTCTCGGCGCCCTCACCCACGAGAACGCCCCCGACGCCGTCCACACTCTCGAGGACTACCGCGAGCAGACCGCGCGGATCGGCGACTCGCTCGGTCGGATCCTGACCGAGGACCCCAGGATCCCGCGGATGCTGCTCTTCGACGCGCCCGGCGTCGACCAGGCGATGGCCGACCGGGTGCTGTCGTTCTTCGACCTGGCCACCGGGCTGACCGCGGCCTACCTGACCCATGGCGTCCAGGAGGGCTACCTGCGCTCCGACCTGGACGTCGACAACACCGCCCGCGCGATCAACGGCATGATCCTGGGCTCCACGATCGCCGGCCTCAGCGACACCGCCCCGGACACTCGGGCGCTGAGCGAGGCGATCCGACGGGTCATGTACGACGGCATCGCCACTCACGCCCATACTGGGCCCTGATGAAGACCTACTTCGAGACCACCCGCCTTCGTGTTCGTTCATTCACCCACATCGACATCAAGGCGTTCGTGGCGTACCGCGCGGATCCCGACGTCGCCCGCTACCAGAGCTGGAGCGACTACTCGACCAAGGACGGCCAGGCGCTGGTCGACTCGCTGCAGGGCACCGAGCCCGGCGTACCTGGTGAGTGGTTCCAGCTCGCGCTGGAGGATCGCGCGAGCGGAGTGCTGGTGGGCGACCTGGCCTTCCACGTGGACCTCGACGAGCCGCGCGAGGCCGAGGTCGGCTTCACGTTGGCACCCGACCAGCAGGGCAAGGGCTATGCCACCGAGGCGCTGACCGGTCTGCTCGACTGGGCGTTCCCCAGCTACGGACTGCATCGGGTCATCGCCGTCACCGACGCACTCAATGCATCGGCGACCGCCTTGCTCGAACGCGTGGGAATGCGACGCGAGGCGCACTTCGTCGAGAACATCTTCTTCAAGGGCGACTGGGGTAGCGAGTACCAGTTCGCGGTGCTCAAGCGTGAGTGGGACGCTCGGCAGTGACCTGCCCGCCGACCTGATCAGGGCTCGGTCTCCGCGGACGTCCTGCCCGCTCCAGGACCAGCCGTGAGGCGCGCGGGTCTCGATGAGGGGCGGTCCCCACAGCCACGCGACCACTCCGTCCTCGTCGGATATCGACGGTGCGATGGCGGGGCCCCGGATCAGATCACGCGCAGATCCACGCGCTGTCCGAGTCGTGCAGCGAGGCCCTCCACCGACAGCCGACTGGCGGGATCACGGCGCAGGCAGCAGTCGACGACGCGGCCGATTTCGGCACGAGACCTCCTCCCCGTGGCGAGGGAGAGCCGTCGGTAGAGGCGGTGTCTGGCGACCTCGTCGTGGGTGTGGCCCCATAGAGCGTGATGCAAGACCGCACCCAGACCCCACACATCCGTGGCGGGTGTCTGGCGCTCGCCGGACTCCTGCTCGGGCGCCCGATAGCCGCGCGTTCCGGACCCGGCCCGGACCGGACCCGGTGGCCCCGACAAGCTCAGGTCGATGATCTTGGCGACCCCCGCCTCCAAGATGATGTTTCCTACCGCGACGTCGCCGTGGACGCACTCGTGCAGGTGCAGGAACCTCAGCCCGGAGGCCACCTGGCACCCGAGGAGCGCCACCTCGCTGGGAGCCAGCCGACCGCGCGTGTCGAGAACGGTCTCGAGGCTGGGACCCGTCAGGGTCTCCAGCACCACCGCGACCTGGGGCTCCTGGACGACCTCGTAGGCGCGGACCAGGTGCGGGTGGGCCAGGTCCAGGAGCATCTCCCCCTCGCGACGGAGATGGAACGACGTGTGGGGTTCGCCGATTCGGTCCGGCCGCACCACCTTGACGACGCAGCGGGCCTCGCGGCGCGTGCTCCAGGCGTCGTAGACGTCGAGGCGATGGCCGCGCCTGACGTGCGCGATCACCACGTAGCCCGGCACGACCTCGGCCCCCACCGGGACGATGGCGACTTCCTGCCCCTGGTCGGTCTGGACGATCATGCGATCACCTTCTGGGGACCTCGCGACCTGTCGACCAGCCGGTCACCGACCACGCGGCCCTGGTCCAAGGTGATGACCCGCTCGGCGATCTCGAGGGCGATCGGGTCGTGCGTGACGATGATCGTGGTGCGCTCGTGCACACCACCCCGAAGCGGATCGAGAACCCGTCGAGCGGTCTCGGGGTCCAGCCCTGTAGTCGGCTCGTCCAGCAGCAGGATCGGACTCCCCCGCAGGAAGGCGCGCGCCAGTGAGAGCCGCTGGCGCTGGCCACCGGACAGGGTGCGGGCCCGCTGTCCCACCATCGTGTCGTAGCCCTCCGGGAGCGCCGCGATGAAGTCGTCTGCGGCCGCGGCACACGATGCCGCCTCGATCTCGGCCATCGTCGCGCCCTCGCGCGCGAAGCCGATGTTGTCGCGGACCGAGGCATCCAGGAGAGCGATCTCCTGCGGCACGAGCGCCACTTGTTCCCGGATCGAGCGGACGGTGACGCTCCGCAGGTCCTCGCCGCCAATCCGGACCGCGCCCTCGTCGGGATCGATCGCCCGGAGCAACAGCTTGACCAGCGTCGACTTCCCGGCCCCGCTCGGCCCGACGACCGCGACCACGCTTCCCGCGTCGATCCGCAAGGACACGTCGGTCAACGCCGGACGCCGCGCCTGGGGGTAGGTGACGGTGACCCGGTGCAGCGAGACATCGCCGCGCCTGGGGGAAAGCGGCCGCGCACCCGCGCGCTCGGCGGGAGGCCGCTCGGCCAGCAGTTCCGAGACGCGTTCGCACCCGGCGGCGTCACTGAAGGCACTCGGGAGCAGCGATGCCAGCGATCGCATCGGCGAGTACAGCTGGACCATCATCGTGAGGAACGCCAACAGGCCACCGAGACTGAGCCGACCCGAGGCCAGTGCCTGGGTGCCGAGCACGATGACGGTCATCACCCCGACGAGCTCGGCAACGTCGACGATCGGGGAGAGCAACCCACGGATCCGCGTCGCCGTCAGCGAAGCGGCCCGGATGCCGAGGTTCTGCTGGTGAAACCTGGCGATCGCGTCGTCCTCCCGGTTGAACGACTGCACCAGTGCCGCATTGCCCAGGTGTTCTTCGGTCAGGGCCGACAACGACCCCCCTCGCCGGCGCTGTTCGCGGGCGCTGCTCTTGATCAGCCGGGAGAATCGATAGGAGATGAACCAGAAGAGAGGCACCGCGATCAAGGAGGCCGCGGCCAGGGTGGCATCGAGGACGAACAGGGCCACCAGATAGAACATGGCGGTCACCAACGCTGACACGCCCGACCTGACCGTCTCGATCATGAAGCTTTCCACGCTGGCGGAGTCGCTGGTGATGCGCGACATTGAGTCGCCCAGACGACGCCGGTCGTGAACCTCTTGCGGGAGCGAGAGCAGATGGCCGAAGACCCGGGTCCGCAGGCCGACGAGGAACGTGTGGTTGATCCAGGTCGAGAGGTACGAGCTCAGACCTGAGAGCAGTCCGGAGAGCGCCGCGAGACCGAGGTACGCCAAACCGATCCACATCAGGGGATCCAGTCGGGCGGGCACCAGCACGTCGTCGACGACGTACTTGAAGAGGGAGATCTCCACGATCGTGATCGCCGACAGGGTCGAGGACAAGACGATGCTGAGGAGGAGCCACCAGCGTAGTGGGCGAGCGTCCGGCCAGAAGCGACGCACGATGTCGGACAAGGACATCGTCGGGGCGTCCCGGACGAGCGAGTCCGGGTCCGGCGGAGTTGAGAGGAATCTCCGGGCGAGGTCCCGCGCGCCTCGGATCGGGTGAAAGCCTCCGCCGACGGGCCGGTCCGCCGGGCCCGTCGACAGACGCTTTCGCTTCATGGGGCTGAGTCAGCTTCGCTCAGTAGCAACCGCAGTGGCAGCCGCAGCCGTGGCCACCGCCCGATCCGCTCTTCGACTTGCTGCTCTTGGACTTGCTGCTCTTGGACTTGCTGCTCTTGGACTTGCTCGACTTCGAGCCCTTCCTGCCTGCGCTTGCGGGCTTGAGTGCTTTGACCAGACCTGAACGCGACATGGTGCTTCCCTTCTCTCGTGGCGCGACGCTGCCGACGCGGCGCCGTGTCTTCTCGGAGCCGTCACAGTCGTCGCGTGAGATCGGCAAAGTCCAGAGTTGACACGGGCGTCAAGAGGCGAGACGCGCGCGCACGGTGGTCCGAGATCGCGGGTTTGATCCAGCGAATCTGACCGGGCCCAACGCCCTCGTCGAGAGTTATGCTCACCGCCATGTGGCGGTG
Organism: uncultured Actinomycetota bacterium; assembly: GCA_963827185.1. GTDB lineage: Bacteria > Actinomycetota > Actinomycetes > Propionibacteriales > Nocardioidaceae > Nocardioides. Next base: position 597,034 of record CAWGZQ010000005.1, on the reverse strand, counting down.
TCCGGGCAAGCTGTCTTGGCCGGACTGTGCGCAGCCATGAGCAGCCGCCCCGCTGAGTTCCAAGGTCCCGGACACTCCGGGACCGCGTGCGGGGATGTCCGGTTCGACGATAGGCACTCGGACCAGGACCTGCTGGACGGGTGCCGCGCGGGCCGAGCTGACGCCTGGGAGGCACTGGTCGCCCGCTACGAAGCGCTGATCTTCAGCGTGGCGATTCATGGCGGTGTCAGCCGGGAGGACGCTGCCGACATCACTCAGGCAACGTTTGCTGCGCTTCTCGACGGGATGCCCAGCCTGCGCGACGACGACCGGCTGTCCTCGTGGCTGGTCACGGTGGCGCTCCGGCAGCTTTCGCGCACGCGGCGGCGCCTTGAACGCGAGCGACCCAGTGGCCTGTACGAGCAGCTCTCGGTCGACCCCGCAGGAGAGTGGGAACGGGTCGCCGCACTGCAGGAAGCGCTGCGTCACCTGGGTTCTCCGTGTGGAGAGCTGATCCACGCCCTGTACTTCGACCACTCACAGCCGACTTACACGGTGATCGCGCGTCGCATGGGTCGCGCCGTGGGCGGCCTCGGGCCGATGCGGGCACGTTGCCTCGAACGGCTACGAAGCCTCCTCGGAGAGGACTTCTAGTCGTGGACGCGCGCGAACAGCCCACCTTCACGGCGATCCTGGACTGGTTGGAGGGCCGGCTTGATTCCGAGGCAGCCAACCTGGTCGAGCGCAGCATCGCGGCGGGAGACGAGAAGACGATTCGTACGCTCGGGTGGCTGCGTGGATTCATCGACACCACTCGAAGCCATCCGCTCCATCAACCGCCTCCTTTGGTTCGCCAGAGGCTTCGTCAGCACTTCGCGGACTGGAGCCGAGCACGTCGACCACTCGACCGGCCGCTCGAGGAGTTCAGCTCGGCACTGTTGTTCGACAGCCGCCGCGACCTCGCTCTCACAGGTGTCCGAGCCGCCGACGATGCGGACGAGACTGCGCACCTGGCCTACACCAGTGAGGTGGCCGACCTCGTCGTCGACGCCTCCCGCACCGAGCCCGGGCGATTTCGGATCCAGGGCCAGGTCCTTCCGCTGGACCCCGCTTCCTCACCGGTCTTCGAAGCCCTCATCGTGGGAACGGACTTCACGAGACGGACCGTCGACGGCGACGACATGGGCCGATTCGCGTTCGACGACGTTCCGGAAACGGTCTCGAAGCTGCGCGTGACCAATGGAGCCTTCTCGATGGAGGCGGAGCTCCGGCTCACGTGATGCCATGCCGAGCGACCTTCCGAGCATTCTCAAGATGGTGTCCGGCAGCACGCGCTCAGCGGGCCTGGAGCACCTGCACCAAGCGGGTCTCGATGACCGGCCGGGGTTGGAGCGGATCCTCGAAAGGGTCGAGGAGCTGGTCCACGTTGATCCAGTCATGGCCGGCACGGTCGGCGATCTTGTTTCGCACCTCGCAGCCGGCCAGCAGCTGGCTGATGTCGGCGCCCGCGCCGACTACTGCCGAGCCCGGGTCCGGGCCGAGCGCGGCGAGCTGAGCGAGGCCCTGGAGCTCATCGCCGCTGCCCGCACCCGGTGGATGATCTCCGACAACCCGCTTCAGGCGCTGCGCACCGATCTAGGGCGGATGCAGATCCTGGACGACCTTGGACGCCACGAGGAGGCTGCCTCGACCGGCCGACGGCTGCTGGTTCTCCTTGATGAGTTCGATCGGGAACAGGATCAGGCCACGCTCGTGGCGACGATCCGGGCCGGCGCGTGGGGAAACGTAGGTGTCGCCTACAGCTTCACCGGCGAGCACGACCGTTCCCTGGAGGCCTACGCGCGTTCGGAGGCTGCCTTCCAGGAACTCGGAATGGATGTCCACGTCGCGCAGCAACAGGCGAACCGGGGCATCGAGCTGCTTGCCTTGGGCCGGCCCCGCCAGGCATGCCAGTCACTGCATCTGGCCCGGGAGTCCTTCGCGGCCGCCGGCGACCGGCTGTGGTCGGCCAAATGCGCCGCCAACCTCGCCGACGCTCTCCAGCAGCTCGGCGACCTGGTCGAGGCGCTGAGGGTGCTGCACGAGGCGAGGACCGAGTTGGCCGCTCTGGGCGCCTCCGCCGAGGAGGCTCGGGTCTTGTTGCAGATCGCCCGCACCTACCTCGCGGCGGGCCTGTTTGCGGAGTCGGCGTCGTCGTCGGCCGAGGCGGCGCGACGAGCTACTGCATCCGGCATGCTGCACGACGCCGCGTTCGCCAGGTTGACTCTGGCATTGGCCCACCTGGGCAGTCACGACCTCGGCGGCGCAGCAGAGCAGGTCACTCGCGCAACCGAGCTCTTCGAGCAGGTCGGTGATCGCCAGTACCTCGCCCGGATCCGCCTTACCCAGGCGGAGGTCGCGTCCAAAGGGCACAAGGCGCCGGAGGCGACCGCCTACCTGGAGTCCGCCGTTGATGCCCTCCGTAAAGGCGGCTGGATGATCCCGCTGGCCTGGGCGAAGTTGCTTCAGGTCGACTACGCCGACGGGTGGAGCGAGCGCGAAGCCCGTACCAACGCGGCCCAGGACGTGGTGTCGCCGTTGGAAGTACCTGCTCTCCAGCAGGCATTCGACCTCCGTCTCGCCCGCGTGCGACGGCATCAAGGGCGAACGGGCGAAGCGCGCACCTTGCTGCGGCGAACCGTCGCCGCCCATGACCTCGCGGGCTCCCATCTGCCGGATCCGATGATGCGTACCGCCTTTCGAGCCGACAAGGTCGCTGCGCACGACGAGCTGGTCGACGTTCTTGTCACGTCGGGAAGTCCCGAGGACCTGGCCGAGGCCACCTTGGTCAGCGATGCTGCGAAGGCAGCCACTCTCAAGGGCCTGGTGTCCGCGGCTCGCACGCGGCGAAGCATCGACCGCAGCAACGCCGCTCTGGCGCCTACCGTCGAGCAGCTGATGGAGCGGCGCGTCGACCTCAGCGCATCGTTCACCGCTCTGCAGAATGTGCAGGACCCGAGCCGCCGGGCGCTGATCCGTCGGGAAGCTGCCCGACTCGAGACCGAGATCAGCGAGCTGCAGGTCCGCCTCGCCGTCTCCAGATCCGGTGGCGTCCAGGGGGACATCACGGCACCCGGTAGCCCGTCGACGGCACCGGCGACCCGACCGACGCTCGCGTACCACGTCCTCGATGAGGACATCATCGCCTTCGTGACGCTGGGGTCCCACTCACGGGTCCGCCGCCTCCGCGCAGCGGTGGCGCCGGTCGGTCGAGCCCTGGAGGAGCTCGACTGTCAATGGAACAGGTTCCGTCTCGGAAGCGCGTTCGTCGAGCGCCACGCCGGTCGGCTCCAGCTGACGACCGAACGAATCCTGCAGAACTTGTACGACCTCCTGGTCGCGCCCGTGCGCGACGAACTCGACGAGACCGGCGCGGACGAACTCGTGGTCGTTCCTCACCGATTGCTCCACCGCGTGCCGTTCCATGCGCTCCACGACGAGACCGGCCCCCTCTTCCAACGGTGGACATTCACGCAGGCACCCACCCTGCTCCGGGCCTGGTCACGCACAGAGGCCGCGCACCCGGCCGGCAGCGACATGCTCGCCCTGGCCGTGCCGGACGAGCGCAGCCCCTTGATCGAGCACGAAGCCAGTGCTCTGCGCCGGATGTTTCCGGGAGCGCACGTCCTGACCGGCGACGAAGCGACGAGCGCCGCCCTGGCAGCTCGGCTCCCGGGGCCGGCGTACGTGCACCTGGCCTGTCACGGGATCTTTCGATCGGCCAATCCGATGTTCTCGGCAGTTCGCCTTGCCGATCGGTGGTTGACCGCGGCAGACGTCCTGGAGCTCGACCTGGGTGGAGCCCTGGTGACCCTCAGCGCCTGTGAGTCCGGCCGACCGGCCATCGACGCGGCGGAGGCGGTGGGGCTGTCCTGGGCGTTTCTCGCCGCGGGCGCATCCGGAGTCGTCCTCAGCCAATGGCTAGTAGACGATGCCGTCGCCGTGGAGCTGATGTCGCTGATGTATGAGCAACTCGTGGCTGGGCGACCGCCGGCCGCTGCCCTGAACGCAGCGATGGCTGACGTCAGCGAGCAGCACCCGCATACCTATTATTGGGCACCGTTCGTCTACGTCGAGTCGCTGGTCCGCGAGTCGCCCTAGGCTCCGGCCATGGTGAGCACAGTTCGCCCCCTCGTCGCCGCCACCATGATCGTCCTCGTCTTGGGTGGCATCCGCATGGGGGGCACACCGGCCCACGCCGCTGACGGCGACCCGGTCACCGATCCGGCGAAGGTGGTCGTCCGGGTGGACAGCTCCATGGGCTGCTCGGTCGACGAGCTCGACCCGCGGTACCCGCTGCAGGTCGACCGACCGCTGGTGGGCTCGCGCGGCATCTATCTGGTGCATTCGCTCGACGCCAAGTACCACCGCGGGAGCAAGGAGGCGAAGAAGTTCGCGGACAAACTCAGCCGGGACCCGTGCGTCATCTACGCGGAAGCCGATCAGACGGTGCAGATTGCCGATACCCAGTTCCACAGCTGGCCGATGGGTAGCCCGGAGGAGTCGAACGGCGCCGCATGGTCCGACCAACCGATGGTCACCCAGCTACGTCTGCGTGACGCACATCGGTTGAGCCGCGGCGAAGGCGAGCTCGTCGCCGTGCTCGACACGGGTGCCGATCCGGCTCAGCCGGTGCTGGACGGCAAGCTCGTGCCCGGCTGGAACTACGTCGACGACTCCGCCGACACGCGCGACCTGGCGTTGGACGTCGACACCGACGGGGACGGCACCGCGGACAGTGCCTACGGACACGGCACCTTCGTCTCCGGCCTGGTGGCGCTCGTCGCACCCGAGGCTCGCATCCTCCCGGCTCGCGTCCTCGACAGTGACGGCAACGGCAACGCGTTCGCCGTGGCTCAGGCCATCGTCGACGCCGTCGACGCCGGAGCCACAGTGATCAACCTCAGCCTCGGCTCCTCGCACCACAAGTTCAGCTCGCGCGTGATCGACGATGCGATCAAGGCGGCCACGAAGCAGGGGGTCACCGTGGTGGGGGCCGCCGGGAACGACGCCAGCGAGCACCCCCACTACCCCACCTCCCGCCCCGAGGTCATCAGCGTCGCCGCCCTGGACCAGAGCGGGGACGGGCTCGCCTCCTTCTCCAGCCGCGGCGACAAGGTCGACGTGGCCGCCCCCGGCGTCGAGCTGATCGGCGTCATGCCCGGCAATGCGTTCGCACAGTGGTCAGGAACGTCGATGGCCGCACCGCTCGTGGCGGGCCAGATCGCACTGATCAGGGCAGCCGCCCCGGACCTGTCCCTCAAGAAGGTCACCGAGGCGGTCGAACGGACCGCTCGCAAGCTGGCACGCGTCAAGCTGCACTCCGGCGCCATCGACGTCGTCGCCAGCCTGGAGTCCGTCACCTAGGCTCCGAGCTGGCGTGAAACGACCCGTCGGAACCTCGGGGTCACCCTGGCCACGAGCCCGGGCTCGGGCCACCGCGTGCCTCAGGCTCGCTCTACCGCCAGCGGCTCAGGGCCGATCCGGTCGCGAAACATCCACAGACGCATGGCCAGGAACCTGCCCACGGTGGTGACCAGGTTGGCGACCGTGAGCACCGCGACCTCCGCCGTATGCGGGGCGGCCGGGACCATGGTGCCCAGCATCCAGAGCGAACCGCTGGTCAGTGCGAGGCCGATCCCGAAGACGACCAGGCCCTGGGCCTGGTGACGCAGCGCCCCCGCGCCGCTCACCCCGAAGGTGATCCGACGGTTCGCCGCGGTGTTCCCGATCGCGGTGACGCCGAGGGCGACCAGGTTGGCCGCCTGAGCGGGGAGTAGCTGCCGGGCCACCAGGTAGATCAACGCGTAGGCCAGCGTGCTCAGCGCCCCGATTCCGGCGAAGAGCGCGAGCTGGGCACCGGTCCGGCCGGCGTCGCGAGCGGTACCCAGCTGAGCCCGCACGCTGTCCAACGGAACCCGCCCGGTCAGCAGCGACCAGCCCAGCCGACGGATGCCGCGCAGGTCGTCCAGCGCGGTCCGCACCACGTCGACCCGGGAGTCCGGATCGTCCACCCAGTCGACCGGGACCTCGTGGATCCGCATCCCGGCGCGCTCGGCGAGCACCAGCAGCTCGGTGTCGAAGAACCAGGTGTCGTCCTTCACCAGGGGCAACAGCACCTCGGCGACGTCGCGGCGGATCGCCTTGAACCCGCACTGCGCGTCGCTGAACCGGGCCCGAAGCGTGGAGCGCAACAGCAGGTTGTAGCCGCGGGAGACGAGCTCGCGCTTGGGACCGCGGGTGACACGGGAGCCGCGAGAGAGCCGAGTTCCGATCGCCACGTCCGAGTGCCCGCTGAGCAGCGGCGCCAGCAGCGGCAGCAGGGCGTTCAGGTCCGTCGAGAGGTCGACGTCCATGTACGCCAGGAGTTCGGCATCGGAGTCCTGCCACACGCGCTTGAGGGCCCGGCCTCGGCCCTTCTCGGCCAGGGTCACGACCCGGACCCCCTCGTACTCGTGGGCGAGCCGATGCGCCACCAGGGAGGTGCCATCGGTCGAGGCGTTGTCGGCGATGGTGATCTGCCAGGTCCACGGGAGCCCGGCGAGGTGCCTGGTCAGGTCGGCCACCGCGCGCGGGAGCGCGACCTCCTCGTTGTAGACCGGGATCACCAGCTCCAGCACCGGGGCCACCGCCCGCGGCTCCCGCTCCTGCGCCAGCACGCTCGGCGCACTCATCGCGCACCGCCGCTGAGGTCGTAGAGCGTGATCCCCTCGATCGTCTGGGCTTCGAAGTTCTCAGCCACCCAGGAGCCGATGTCGGTGGAGGAACCGTCCGCCTGCTGTCCACCGCCGGGGCCGCCCGGTCCCCCCGCGCCGTCTCGACCACCACTGGATCCGATGAAGTAGTGGATCTCTCCGTCGGCGACGTACTGCTGGAACTCGGCGAGGGTCGGGCTGGGATCGCTGCCGTTGAAGCCACCGATCGCCATCACCGGCTCCTCGGTGGCGAGCTGGTAGCCCGCGGCCGTGTTGGCGCCGACAGCTGCGGCGACCCAGGTGTAGCTGTCCGCCTCCGCCTCGAGCAGCTGGGTCATCGCGGTGCCGGGCTCGCTCCCCTCGAGCAAGCCGCCGCCACCGCCGGCGCCTCCCTGACCGGTCCCCGTGCTCGGGCCGGCGCTCGGGATCGACCCGGTGTGCGGGGAAGCTGCCGTGGCCAGCGAGTACGCCCCGGGCCCGAGCAGGGCGGCCACGAGTGCCGTGGCAGCCACGACCTGGCCCACTCGACGCGGGAGGTGGCCAACCCCAGCGATCATCAGCGCGGCGGCGAAGCCGAGCGTCGCCACGACGTACTTGAGCCACGGGTACCAGTCGCCGGTCCGATCGAGGAGCATGAAGGCCAGGCTGGTGGTGAAGGCGGTGGTGAACGCGAGGACCAGCGCCGCCGACTGCTCCGAGCGCGCTCGCCAGAGGGTGACCGACCCGATGCCGACCAGCGCCGCGATCGCCGGAGCGAGAGCCACCGTGTAGTACGCGTGGAAGATCCCGGCCATGAAGCTGAAGGTCAGCATGGTGACCACCAGCCAGCCGAGCCACAGCGCGAGCGCCGCCCGGGTCGCCAGACGCGCGCGGACGTCGAGGCGGCGGGCGAACCAGAGCCCGGCCCCGCCCAGCAGGAGGGCGGCCGGAATCAACCAGCCGACCTGGCCGCCGATCTCGGAGTCGAACATCCGCAGGACCCCGGTCTCACCCCAGCCGTTCCCGCCGCCGACCGAGCCGGTCTCGTCGCCGTTCAGCCGACCCAGGCCGTTGTAGCCCAGGGTCAGCTCCAGGATCGAGTTCTCCTGTGAGCCGCCGATCCACGGGCGCGAGCCTGCCGGCCACAGCTCCACGACCGCGAGGTACCAACCTCCGGCGAGGACCATCGAACCGAAGGCGACCAGCAGATGGCCGAACCGCTTCCACAGCGGCACCGCCGCGAACAGCGCGTACACCAAGACGAGCGCCGGCAGGATCAGGAACGCCTGGAGCATCTTGGCCAGGAAACCCAGGCCCACCAGCACCCCTCCCAACGCCAGCCAACGGACCGGGTGCCCGGTGGATGACTGCGTGGACTCCACCGCCCTGAGGGTGGCGAAGGCCGCGCCGACCAGGAGCAGCACGAGCATCGCGTCGGGGTTGTTGAAGCGGAACATCAGGACCGCGACCGGCGTCAGCGCGAGCACCGATCCGGCCACCAAACCCGCGCCGAACGAGCCGGTTGCCCGGCGTACCGTCGCGTGGAGCAGCGCCACGGCGGCGACGCCCGCCAGTGCCTGCGGCACCAGCAGGCTCCACGACGACAGTCCGAACACCCGGACTGAGAGGGCCATCGGCCACAGCGCCAGCGGGGTCTTGTCGACCGTGATCGAGTTGGCCGCGTCCGAGGAGCCGAAGAAGAACGCCTCCCAGGACTCCGACCCGGCCTGGGCCGCCGCGGAGTAGAAGGAGTTGGCCCAACCGGAGGCGCTGAGCCCCCACAGGTAGAGCAGGCCGGTCGAGACGAGGAGCGTCGCGAGACCGATGCGCTCCCACGTACGTCGATCGACCGGTCGGGCCAGGGCGTGCGCCGGCGCAACCGGGCGGACGACGCGGCGCGGGCAAGGTATCGGTGTCCATGTCGCCACTGTGTGGCGACCGGCTGGGAGCATCGTGGGTCTGACCTGTCCATCCCCTGTGACCGCCAGGAGCGCTGCGACCCGGGGCCTGCTTCATGCCCGGTCCATTGCCCCGACACAGGGAGCTCATAGGGACGGCGGTCACGGTGAGGCAATGGACAACCAACTCCCACCCAGTCAGGAACCAGCGGCTCGTTCCGGCCTCGGCCAGCGGGTCTTCAGGTTCAAGTCGGTCCTCGCGCTGTCCCTGGGCAGCCTGATCCTCGGCGGCATCGGTGGCGCCGCTCTCGGCGTCGTCAGCGCCGACTCGAACTCCGAACCGGGCGGTCAGCCGGGCCGTCCGGGCCAACAGGGGCAGCTCGGGCAGCCGGGTCAGCCCGATGGCCAGGGACCACCCGGCCAGCCCACCGACGGAACCGGGGTCGTGCCGGACCCGACCAACTAGCCGCCCGTACACGCAGCGGCGGCCGATGCCCCAGGGCCGCTGGGGCGGCCGCTGTCCGGGTGGAGGTACTGATAGTTCAGGGTCTCTGGGCCTCGCTCATTCCTCGATGCCAACGACCCGAACTGCCGGGGCGATCGTCGTTCCCCACCAGTCCGGACCGGTCATCTGAGCGTCGTGCGGGTTGGGTCCGGGGCAGGCCCTGACAGCGGCCGCCCACATGGCCGGCCCGGAAAGTGTGGTGCCCCGCCCCATACGCCGCCCCGTGCGGCGGCCCTAGGTTCGACGGCATGGAGACCCGTTCGGGAGCGTCTCTCGCGGGGAAGCGAGCCGTGGTCACCGGTGCGGCCAGCGGCATCGGCGCGGCGATTGCCCGCCGGCTCGCGGCCGAGGGCGCCGAGGTCGTGGTGTGTGACCGCGACGCGGAGGGCGCGAAGACGGTCGCCGCAGAGGTCTCCGGTGAGCCGTGGGTCGTGGACCTCGCCGACACCATCGGCCTGCACGACCTGCACCTCGAGGCCGACGTGCTGGTCAACAACGCCGGCCTCCAACATGTCGCGGCGGTACACGAGTTCCCGCCGGACCGGTTCGCGCTGATCCAACGCGTGATGCTCGAGGCACCCTTCCTGCTCAGCCGTGCCGCCCTCCCGCACATGTACGACGCCGGCTGGGGCCGGATCGTGCACATCTCGAGCGCGCACGGGCTGCGCGCCAGCGCCTACAAGTCCGCCTACGTCAGCGCCAAGCACGGCCTCGAGGGGCTCTCCAAGGTGCTCGCGCTCGAGGGCGCGCCCCACGGCGTGACCAGCAACTGCGTGAATCCCGGCTACGTGCGCACTCCCCTGGTGGAGAAGCAGCTGGCCGACCAGGCCCGGATCCACGCGATGTCGGAGCAGCAGGTGATCACCGAGGTGATGCTGACCCGGTCGGCCGTCAAGCGGCTGATCGAGCCCGACGAGGTGGCCGGGGCGGTGAGCTACCTGTGCTCGCGGCCAGGCGTCCTTCATCACCGGCACCAACATCGTCGTCGACGGCGGCTGGTCGGCGAACTGACCCCGTGCCGATCTGCCGGAGACCAAGGTGACCGACCCGCGGCCGCTGCCGGGGCCCCGGGGCAAGCCCACGGTGCGGCGTCGAGACGCCTCGCGGAGAATGGCCCGCATGTCCGCCGTGGAGTTCCTCGAGCTGCTCGCCCGTGAGGCCACGGCGGTCGAGTTCGAGGGTCCGTTGCTGGCCGCCCGGTCGGAGGGCGCCTCCCCCGAGCGGCTGGCCGAGCTCGAGCAGGCCAAGCTGTTGGCGCTCCAGGTGCGGGCCACGCTGGAGACGCGGCGGCGCCGAGAGAGCGAGCTGACCGCCCTCTACGAGACGGCCAACGACCTGGCCGCGCTCACCGAGCTCGACGCGGTGCTCAAGGCGATCGTCCATCGGGCACGCCAGCTGCTGCACAGCGACGTCGCCTACCTCACGCTCAACGACGAGCAGCGCGGCGAGACCTACATGCGGGTCACCGAGGGAGTCCTGGCCCGCTCCTTCCGCGAGGTGCGGCTGCCGATGGGCGCCGGCCTGGGCGGGCTCGTCGCGCAGACCGCGACGCCGTACTCCACGGCCAGCTACTTCGAGGACGAGCGCTTCCGCCACACCGACCCGATCGACTCCGCGGTTGCCGAGGAGGGCCTGGCCTCGATCCTGGGCGTGCCGCTGCTGCTCGGCAACCAGGTGATCGGCGTGCTCTACGCCGCCAACCGCGACGTCCGTCCGTTCGGGCGCGAGGACGCCGCGCTGCTCGTCTCGCTGGCGGCCCACGCCGCGATCGCGATCGACAACGCCCGCCTGCTCGCCGAGACCCAAGCCGCCCTCGGCGACCTCGAGGCCACCGGCGACGAACTGCGCAGCCACATGGAGCAGGTCGAGCGTGCCGCCGACGCGCACGACCGGCTCAGCCGGATCGTGCTGCGCGGCGGCGGCGTCGACGACGTCGCCCGCGAGGTCTGCGCGGTGCTCGGCGGAGCGGTGGCCGTCGTCGACGCCCGCGGGTCGGTGATCGCGTCAGCCACCAGCGCGCCGGAGAGTGCCCTGCACGGCGCCCTGGACGGCGCCCTGCACGAGGACGACCTGGCCACCGCCAGGCACGCGCTCCAGGCCAACCGCACCGTGGGCGAAGACGCGGTCATCGCCACCCCGGTGGTGGCCGGCGACACCCAGCTCGGCGCCCTGATCCTGCGCCGACCCGGCGTCCTCGAGCAGGGCGACCGACGCACCTTGGAGCGCTCCGCGCTGGTCACCGCCCTGCTGCTGCTCTTCCGCCGCGGCGTTGCCGAGGCCGAGGCGCGGGTGCGCGGAGAGTTGCTCGAAGACCTGCTCGGCAACGCCGACCGCGACCCCGACGCACTGCATGAGCGGGCCCGGGTGCTGGGCGGCGACCTGCACCGCCCGCACGCCGTGGTGGTCGCTCAGCTGAACGGTGACCGGGCCCGGGTCTCCCAGGCGGCGGCGCACACCGCGGGCGTCCACGGCGGGTTCGCCGGGCTGCGCAACGGACAGTTGGTGGTGGTGCTTCCCGACGTCGAGCCGCACGTGGCCACCCAGACGGTCGCCGACAGCCTGCGCCACGTGGTGGACTCCCCGCTCACCGCTGGGCTGGCCGGGCCGGCGACCGGTCCCAGCGCCCTGGTCGCGGCGTACCACGAGGCGCGCCGCTGTCTGGACGCCCTGGTCGCGCTGGACTGCACCGGGGAGGTGGCCACCTCGGACGACCTCGGCTTCGTCGGGCTGCTGCTGGGCGGCGACGGGGCAGTCGACGGGTTCGTGGAACGCGTCCTCAGCCCGGTCCTGGCCTACGACCAGAAGCGCGGCACCAGCCTGCTGGACACACTCGAGGCGTACTTCTCCCGCGGCGCGAACCTGACCCGCGCCGCCGGCGACCTGCACGTGCACGTGAACACCGTGACGCAGCGGTTGGACCGGATCTCCCGGCTACTCGGAACGCAGTGGCAGGAGCCCGAACGCCAGCTCGAGGTGCAGCTCGCGCTGCGGCTACACCGCCTCATCGACTGAGCTGCGCCTGCCCCGACGTCGCTCGGCCTCCGACGTGTCGGACCCGTCCTTGCGCGTGCGCCACTGCGTCCAGTAGTGCCGGGTGGTGCCCCACAACCCGCGGCGGAACAGCAGCACCACCGCGATGAACACCGACCCGGTGACCATGTCGATGCCGTCGAACCCGGACGACGCCAGCTGGTCGGACATCATCACCACCAAGAAGGCCCCGGGGATCCCGCCCCACAGCGTGCCCATGCCGCCGAGCACCGTGATCAGCACGACCTCGCCCGAGGTCGTCCAGTGCAGGTCGGGCAGGGCCACGAAGCTGTGGCTGATCGCGAAGACGCCGCCGGCCAGGCCGGAGAGCCCGGCGGAGAGGACGAAGACCATGATCTTGTACTTCTCGACGTCATACCCGAGCGCCCGCGCACGCGGCGCGTTGTCGCGGATCGCCACCAGCACCCGCCCGAACGGCGAGTGGACGATCCGCCAGGCCGCCCACATCCCGAGCAGGATGATCGGCAGCGCGGCGTAGTAGAAGTAGAAGGAGTCGGTCTCGACCAGCTCCACGCCGAAGAAGGACTTGGGCACCGCCTGCAGTCCGTTCTCGCCGCCGGTGAGCGATCCCCACTGGTAGGCGATGAAGTAGACCATCTGCGCGAACGCCAGGGTCACCATGGCGAAGTAGATGCCCGAGCGACGCACCGAGAGGTAGCCGATCGGGAGCGCCAGGATCATCGCGAACAGCGCACCGGCCAGCACCGCTACCGGGAACGGGACGCCGTAGTGGATGGCGACCAGGCCGGTGACGTAGGCGGAGCTGCCCCAGAAGGCGGCATGCCCGAAGGACAGCAGCCCGGTAAAGCCGAGCAGCAGGTCCAACGCGATCGCGAACAGCGCGATCGCCGCGATGTCCATGGCCACCGGCGGGTAGACCATCCACGGCAGCGCGAGTGCTGAGGTCAGGCCCAACCCCAGCAGGACCCAGCGGCCCCGGCTGTGGGAGATCCCGGTGTGGGTGCCCTCGGGGGGTGCGTCAACGGCGATGGTGCTGGTCATGCGGCCTCCTCGCGGCCAAAGAGCCCGGCGGGACGCACGAGCACTACGACCGCCATCAGCACGAAGATCAGGATCTGCGCGAACGACGGGGCGTAGGCCTGGCCGAAGGCCTCCACGAGACCGACCAGGAACCCGGCCGCGACCGCGCCGACGATCGAGCCGAGGCCTCCGATGACCACGACGGCGAACAGGATGATGATGAAGTTGTTGCCCATGTCGGCGGTGATCGCCCGGAACGGTGCGGCCAGGACCCCGGCCAGGCCGGCCAGGGCCACGCCGAAGCCGAACACGGGGGTGACCCAGCGACCGACGTTGACCCCGAGGGCGCGGGCCAGGTCGGGCTTCTCGGTCGAGGCGCGCACGATCATCCCGATCCTGGTCCGGGTCATCAGCAGCCAGACCGCGACGCAGACCACCACCGAGAGGGCAAACACGAACAGCTGGTAGCGCGGCAGCACCACCCCGGCCAGGTCCAGCCGGCCCTGCAGCAGCTCGGGCCGTTGGTACGGCAGCCCAGAGACGCCGTACCGCTGCTTGACCACCTCCACCAGCACCAAGGCGATACCGAAGGTGAGCAGGAAGTTGTACAGCGGGTCGAGCGTGAGCAGCCAGCGGACCAGGAGCCGCTCCATCACCACGCCCACGCAGAACATCAGCAGCGGAACGACGAGCAGCCCCCACCACAGGGTGAGCCCGAGGGTGTCCAGGAGCACCGCCGCGATCACCGCGCCGAGCATGTAGAACGCGCCGTGGGCGAAGTTCACCACGCCGAGGACGCCGAAGATGATGGCCAGGCCGAGGGCGGCGAGCGCGTAGAAACTGCCCGCCGCCAGGCCCTGGACCGTGTACTGGAGAACTTCGTTCATGAGTGACGCCGGCTCACATGGAGCAGCCGGACTCCTCAACCGGTTGGAAGGCCTCAGCGGCGGGGATGGTGGTGACGATCTCCTCGTAGTCCCACTCCTCGCTGACCTCCTCGGGCGCCTTCACCTTGGCCAGGTAGACGTCGTGGATCACGCGGTGGTCCTCGGCGCGGATCTCGCCGTTGCGCAGGAATACGTCGTCGACCTGCTTGCCCTCCATCTCCTCGACGACGGCGTCGGCGTCGTCGGTGCCCGCCGCCTGCACGGACTCGAGGTACTGCAGCGCCGCCGAGTAGTTGCCGGCGTGGGCAAAGGACGGCCGGGTGCCGGTCTCCTCCTGGAAGCGGTCGGCCCAGGTGCGGGCCTCGTCGTCCATGTTCCAGTACCAGGCGTCGGTGAAGGTGGTACCGGCGAACTGCTCCACCCCGAGGGAGTGGATGTCGGTGATGAACATCAGCCCCACCGCAAGTTCGGTGCCGGACTCACGCAAGCCCGACTCGTTGAACTGCTTGACCACGTTGATCAGGTCGCCGCCGGCCTGCATGGTGCCGATGACGTCGGGGTTGGTCGAGCCGGCCTTGGTGAGGAAGGTGGCGAAGTTGTCGTTCGGGAACGGTGTCGCGATGGTGCCCTGCACCTCGCCGCCGGCGCCCTCGATGGCGTCGGTGAACGACTCGGTCATGTCCTGCCCGAACTCGTAGTCGGGGTAGATGATCTGCCAGTTCTTGGCGCCGTTCTCCGTCGTTGCGGTGCCGGTGCCGTTGGCGAGCATGTAGGTGTCGTAGGCCCAGTGGAAGGTGTACTTGTTGCACTGGGCACCGGTGAGCTCGGTGGTCGCCGCGCCGATGTCGATGAACAGCTTCTCCTTGGTCTTGGCCTGGTTGGCCACGGCCAGGGCGGCCGAGGAGGTCGGGACGTCGAGGATCACGTCGGCGCCTTCCCGGTCGTAGAGCTCCTGAGCCTTGCTGTTGGCGATGTCGGGCTCGTTCTGGTGGTCGGCCGAGATCACCTCGATGTCGTCGACCACCGCGTCGTCGCCGTACTTCTCCTTGAAGTCGGCGAGGGCCATCTCGACGGCGGTGACGCTGTTGGGTCCGGACAGGTCCTTGTAGACCCCCGACTGGTCGTTGAGAACGGCGATGACCACCTTGTCGTCGGTGAAGTCACCACCGGAGGAGCTCGGTCCCCCGCCGCAGGCAGTCAGGGCCATCGCCCCGGCCGCCATCCCGATTCCGGCTGCCGCGTACTTGTTCCTCATCTGCGGTTCTCCCTTGCTGGTCCGGTACGCCGGGCGGCGCACGCGGTCGGTTGTGGTCAGATCCCGAGGTGCTCGAGCAGTTCGTCCTGGCGCCGGGCGAACTCGTCACTGGTGAGCGACTCGACGACCCGGCCCTGCGCGAGCAGGTAGTGGCGATCGGCCACGGTGGCGGCGAACTTGACGTTCTGCTCCACGAGCAGACACGCCCGCGCCGGTCGCCTTGACCTCGCGGATGATCTCGCCGATCCGGGCGACGATCACCGGGGCGAGACCCTCAGAGGGCTCGTCGAGCAGCAGCAGCCGGGCGCCGGTTCGCAGCACTCGGGCGATGGCGAGCATCTGCTGCTCGCCGCCCGAGAGCGTGGTGCCGGGGGCGCGCCGGCGGTCGGCGAGGACCGGGAAGGCGTCGTACACCCGGTCGATGGGCCAGGCCCGGTCGGAGATCTGCGGCGGAAGCAGCAGGTTCTCCTCGACGTTGAGGTTGGCGTAGATGCCGCGGTCGTCCTGCACCCAGCCCATCCCGGCTCGGGCCCGGCGGTGCACGGGCAGGTCGGTGACATCACGGCCGTCGAACGTGAGGGTGCCCCTGACCTGACGGTGGAGACCGATCACGCTGCGCAGCAGGGTGGTCTTGCCGGCGCCGTTGCGGCCGACCAGCGTCACCACCTCACCCTCGGCCACTTCCAACGACACGTCGTGGAGCGCCTCGGCCTGTCCGTACCAGGCCCGCAGGTTGCGGACGGTCAGCAGGTCCGGGCGGTCGGCTGCGCGTTCGGCGGCATGGTCAGGCACTGTCGGCCTCCCCCAGGTAGGCGGCGATGACCCGCTCGTCGCGGCGGACCTCGTCGTAGGAGCCCTCGGCCAGGACCTCTCCCTGCTGGAGCACCGTGACCTGGTCGGCGAGGGAGCCGACCACGTGCATGTTGTGGTCCACGAAGACCACGGTGCGTCCCGTCGAGATCCGGCGGACCAGCTCGATGGTCCGGTCGACGTCCTCGAGGCCCATGCCGGCGGTGGGCTCGTCGAGCAGCATCACCCGGGGGTCGAGCGCCAGCACGAGGGCCATCTCCAACGCCCGCTTCTGCCCATAGGCCAGTAGGCCGGCCGGACGGTCGGCCAGGTCGCCCAGCCCGACCTGTTCGAGCAGGTCGTCGACCTGCCTGCGGAACCGGCCGAGCACGTTGATGGAGCGCCAGAAGTGCAGTCCCTGCGTGGTCATGCCCTGCAGCGCAAGCTCGACGTGTTCGCGCGGGGTCAGGTTCTCGAACAGGCTGGTGATCTGGAAGGACCGGGCGACGCCCTTGTGGGCCACCTGCTCGGGCTGGAGCCCGGTGACGTCCTCGCCGAAGACCAGGATCGATCCCTCGGTCGGCTTCAGGAACCCGGTGAGCAGGTTGAACAGGGTGGTCTTGCCGGCTCCGTTGGGTCCGACCAGCGCGTGGATGGTGCCCTCGCGGACGGTCAGGTCCACCGAGCTCACCGCCCGGAAACCCCGAAAGTCCTTACTCAGTCCGTGTGTCTCCACGGCCCCCGAGACTTGCCGCGCCACGTGTCCTCCTCGCCTGCTCCCCCGCCGGGAGAGCCTCGTGCAGCCAAACTATGAGGGTCCGGTGACCTCGGCCATGGATCTCATGCACACAGACTGGCGGGAGGACATGTGGCCCGGTCACAGGCCTGGCGGCCTTTCCGCGGGGGTCGGGCCAACCACCGGCCTCGATAGGGCCACGCGAGCGGGCCAGGGCCGTGCGTCATCGCCGCTCGGGCCTCTCGTCGGCGCCGCGGCTCGCCTAGGGTGGGCACGGTGGACGTGCCGTCCCGACAGCTGCCCAGCCACTTCGTACGCGCCCGGCGAGGTGCCTTCCGCGGTGTCGTCGGGTGCTTGGTGGCCGCTGGCGCGTTGGCCGGCTGCGGGTCGTCCGCACCGGACAGGGGGGCTGAGCCCGCACCGTCGTCGAGCCGGTCGATCACCCAGGGCGAGAGCCCCGAGAGCCCCGAGGGCCCCGAGCAGGGTGTGGAGAACTTCGACTTCGCGAACACCCGGTGGATCTTCCGGTCCGGGGTCAATCAGCCGGAGACCACCCAGGTCGACGTCGTCGATGGCCGGGCCGAACAAGGGCCGTTCACCTACGTCGTGGGCGAGCCGGCGCTCGCCGACCTCACCGGCGACGGCCTCGCCGACGCCGCGGTGCCGATGACCGAGGAGAACGACGGCATCGAGAACCGGCAGTGGTACCTCTGGATCGCCGACGGCGACGGCGGCGCCGAGCAGATCACCCTGCCGATCGCCCACACCACCAAGTGCGGAACCCTCACGGTCTCGGTCAAGCCCGTCCGTCGCGGCATCGAGGTCCACGAGCGACGCCGCGCGATCGGCGAGGCCCAGTCCCTGCCGTGCTCGGAGCCCGGGACCGACCAGCGCATCCGCATCGTGCGGGCGGAGCGAGCCGGGGGCAACAACGAGTGGTGGCCGGTGCAGGTGGCGCCGAACCGTGGCTTCGGAGGGCTGTGCCCCACAGCCGCGGAGTACGAGGGCTACCCCTGGTCCGGGCCGCTCTTCGTGGGCCCCAACCGCGACTCCACGCGCGTCGAGCCCGGCCAGACCACGGTGTTCTCGGTGGAGGGCTGGCCCGTCTACGGCGAGGACTTCGGCGGCTGGTCGCTGGTCGGCGTCCGGCAGGGCGACGACTTCTCCTGCGCCTGGTCGGCACCGCGCGGCTGACCCCTGGCTCGGGGTGCGTGCGCGGGATCCGAGCGCCGGCCGCGCGTGGGCTTCAGTTGCTTGACATGTGACCAAATGGTCACCTATGTTCACTGTCGTGCTTGACGACGATGCGGCGTTCAAGGCGCTGGCAGACCCGACGCGGCGTCGCATCCTCGATGCACTCCGTACCAGGGACGGTCAGTCACTCTCGGAGATAGAGGCCGTGATCAACGACGAGGTCGAGATGACGCGTTTCGGTGTGATGAAACACCTCAAGGTGCTGGTCGCCGCGGGTCTGGTGACCACGCAACGCCGTGGCCGCCACACCATTCACCACCTCAACCCGGTCCCGATTCGTCTGATCCACGATCGCTGGATCTCCAAGTACGTCGAGCCCCGTGTGGCAGCACTGAGTGACCTGAAGAGCCGATTGGAGTCGTCGTGACCGAACCAGCAGTGGACAAGCACGTGTTCCAGATCTACATCCGCGCCACAGCCGAGCGGGTGTGGCAGGCGATCACGGAGACCGAGTTCCGGCGTCAGTACTTCTACGGCTCCACGATCGAATCAACGTTCCGGCCCGGGTCGCCCCTGCGCTCGCATGGACCCGATGGGGAGCTGTGGGGCGACGACGAGGTGATCGAGTGCGACCCGCCACGAATCCTGACCCACACCTGGCGCAGCCTGTGGGACCCCGACGCTGCAGACGAGCCCGCGAGCCGCGTCACGTGGCGCCTCGAGGAGAGCGACGGCGGCTTCACCAAGCTCACCGTCGTGCACGACGAGCTCGGCGCATCGCCAGCGACGTCCCGCGGGGTCAGTGGCGGCTGGGCCTTCATCATCAGCGGACTCAAGACCCTTCTCGAGACCGGCACCCCTCTCGCCGGCAGCTCGGACTGACAGAAAGGAAATACACCATGTCCTGGTACCTGTACCGACTCAGGGCGCACCGCGCGGACTTCGCCCAGACGATGACCGAATCGGAGGGAACGGCCATGCTGGCCCACGTCGAGTACTGGCGTGGCCCCCTGGCCGAGGGCCGTGTGCTCATCTACTCCCCCGTCGCCGATCCCGATGGCAGTTGGGGTCTTGCTGTGGTCCAGGCCGACTCCGAAACCGAGCTCGAGACGTTGCGGGCCAGCGACCCGGCCCACCTTGCCAACGTCGGCGAGGTGGACTGGCTGCTGCTGCCGATGCCGGTCGTTGCCAACCACCTCAGCACCGCCTGAACACACCTCGCCCCTCCCCCGAGAGACAGGAACGAACCTCCATGGAAACGAAACACCCAGTGGCGTTCTTCGAGATCGTCAGTGCGGACGCGCCGAAGGTGCAGGCCTTCTACCGCGACCTCTTCGGATGGTCCATCGACAACGACAACGACGGCTACGGCCTGGTCGACGCCGGCGGCGGCGCCGTGAGCGGCGGAATCGGCCCCTCGACCACGCCTGGCGACACCGGCGTCAAGGTGTACGTCAAGACGGACACCCTCGAGGACACGGTGGCCCGAGCGCGTGAGCTCGGGTCGATGCTCTACCTCGAGCCGATGGATCTGCCCGGAGGCTACGGCCGGATCGCGGTCGTCAGTGATCCCGACGGCAACCCGTTGGGACTGTGGTCCTGACCCCTGGGGTGAGGTCCGCAGCTGTGACGGTGGCACGTCAGAGATGCGTTCATCGGCTCTGAGAGCCTCGGCGCGTCCGTCTCAGGGTGCCTGTGCGAAACCGTGGCCGGCGTCAGTCTGCGTAGCTCGGACGCCCGAGGGCGCAGCGCCGCCGAGGCGATGCTCGAAAGCATCCGTGGCGGCCGCTTAGACCCACCTCGACCGAGCCGGCGCGGCAGCGCCCGAGTACCCAATATCGGTCGTGCCCCGCGCGGCCAGGCGTTACATCATGCACAGCGAGGCTTCCATACGAGGAGTTCGTCAGCGCGTCGGGAAGGACGCATGCTATTAACGCCATCAGGTCAAAGCCCGAGAACCACCGTGGTGGTGCGCCTGGCGGCGTTGCTCGCCCTGATCGTGACCTTGCTGGTCGCGCCCCCCTTACAGAGTCCGGTGGGCGCCGCGCCCGGCGAGATCGGATTCGTGGATGCCGCCAGCTCGGCCGGCAACCGTAATTCGCACAGTGTCCAGGTCCCGGCGGGGGTAGCGGCCGGCGATGTCCTACTGCTGAGCCTGACCACCAACTCGACCTCCAGCACGATCGACGACACCGTCCCGGGGTGGGACCTGATCGAGACCCGCGACGGCCAGGGAATCCGGGGCCGCTTGTGGACCCGGACCGCGACCGGAGCCGACGCCGGCACGAACGTCACCGTGTCGACCAGCGGGTACACCAAGTCAGTTCTCACCATCGCCGCCTACCGCAGCACCGGCACCCCACCGACGGTCAGCGTCTCGGAGGTCGACGGCGCGGACTCCTCCGGGTCGGTCCACACCACACCACCGGTCGACGTCGCCGGCGCGGGTTCGTGGCTGGTCAGCATCTGGGCCGAGAAATCCTCGAGCACCCCCACCTGGGCACTGCCGGCCACCGTCACCGAACGCAGCCAGGCCGCCGCCAACGGCGGCGGGAAGATCAGCGGCGTGCTCGGCGACTCCGCGGGCCCGGTCGAGACCGGCGCCCAGGACGGTCGCACCGCGACCACGAACACGAACGTCGCGCGCACCGCGATGTTCTCGGTGGTGATCGAACCCGGCTCCGTCGAGAACGCCGCCCCCACGGCGTCGTTCACCGTGGCCTGCGACGGACTGACCTGCGACGTCGACGCATCGGCGTCCTCGGATCCCGAGGGCAGTGCGTTGACCTACTCCTGGGACTTCGGCGACGGGACGACCGGGACCGGACAGACCGCCACCCACAGCTATGCCACGGCCGGGCCGCGCACCATCACCCTGACCGTCAGCGACGGAGACGAGACCGACGAGACCAGCCGCCAGGTCAACCCCGACGATGCGGTCGCCGGCGAGGTCGGGTTCGTCGATGCCGCCAGCTCGGCCGGCAACCGTAATTCGCACAGTGTCCAGGTCCCGGCGGGGGTAGCGGCCGGCGATGTCCTACTGCTGAGCCTGACCACCAACTCGACCTCCAGCACGATCGACGACACCGTCCCGGGGTGGGACCTGATCGAGACCCGCGACGGCCAGGGAATCCGGGGCCGCTTGTGGACCCGGACCGCGACCGGAGCCGACGCCGGCACGAACGTCACCGTGTCGACCAGCGGGTACACCAAGTCAGTTCTCACCATCGCCGCCTACCGCAGCACCGGCACCCCACCGACGGTCAGCGTCTCGGAGGTCGACGGCGCGGACTCCTCCGGGTCGGTCCACACCACACCACCGGTCGACGTCGCCGGCGCGGGTTCGTGGCTGGTCAGCATCTGGGCCGAGAAATCCTCGAGCACCCCCACCTGGGCACTGCCGGCCACCGTCACCGAACGCAGCCAGGCCGCCGCCAACGGCGGCGGGAAGATCAGCGGCGTGCTCGGCGACTCCGCGGGCCCGGTCGAGACCGGCGCCCAGGACGGTCGCACCGCGACCACGAACACGAACGTCGCGCGCACCGCGATGTTCTCGGTGGTGATCGAACCCGGCTCCGTCGAGAACGCCGCCCCCACGGCGTCGTTCACCGTGGCCTGCGACGGACTGACCTGCGACGTCGACGCATCGGCATCTTCGGATCCCGAGGGCAGTGCGTTGACCTACTCCTGGGACTTCGGCGACGGGACGACCGGGACCGGACAGACCGCCACCCACAGCTATGCCACGGCCGGGCCGCGCACCATCACCCTGACCGTCAGCGACGGAGACGAGACCGACGAGACCAGCCGCCAGGTCAACCCCGACGAGGCGACCTCACCCGGCGAGATCACCTTCGTCGATGCGGCGACGACCGCAGGGAACCGACCCGGCCACACGGTGACGATCCCCGCAAGCGTGAAGCCGGGTGACCGACTGGTGCTGTTCCTGACCACCAACTCGACCTCCAGCACCATCGACGACACCGTCGCGGGTTGGGACCTGATCGAGGCCCGCGACGGCCGGGGCACCCGAGGGCGTGCCTGGACCCGCAGCGCCACCGTCGCCGACGCCGGACGGACCGTCACGGTTGCCGGCAGTGGGTACGCCAAGTCCGTGATGCACGTCGCCGCCTACCGGAGCACCGGTCCCGCCCTGGTCTCGGCCTCGTCGGTGGACGGCTCCGATTCACCAGCCAGCACCCACACCACCCCAGCCGTCGATGCCACTCACGCCAACTCCTGGCTGGTCAGCGTGTGGGCGGAGAAGTCCTCCGGTGGCATCACCTGGACCCTGCCGGCCACGGTCACCGAACGCGGCCAGGCCGCCGCCACCGGCGGCGGGAAGGTCAGCGGCGTGATCGGGGACTCCGGTGGCGGCGTCCCGCTCGGGGCCGTTCCCGGCCGGACCGCCACGACGAGCGACTCGACCTCCCGCTCGGTGCTGTTCTCCGTCGTCCTCGACCCCGGGATCGACGCCAGCGAGACCAACGAGCCACCGGTGGCCGAGTTCTCGACCGGTTGCGCCGGGCTGACCTGCGAGTTCGACGCCGGACTGTCCTTCGACCTCGACGAGGACCCGCTCACCTACTCGTGGGAGTTCGGCGACGGCGAGACCGGCACTGGGGCGAACCCGGAGCACACCTACTCCTCGCCCGGTTCCCGCACCGTCACGCTGACCGTGGACGACGGTCAGGGGCACACCGACACCGCCACCGCTACCGCGATCGCCGTCGCCCCGAATCCGCCGCCCGGGCACACCGAGCTGGTGCCGGACACACCGCGCACCAACCAGCCGACGATCACCAGCGGCGAGATCTGGGACATCGAGGTGGTCGGCCAGCGCGTGTACGTCGCCGGGTCGTTCAGCTCGATCCGCCAACCGAACAACGGGGCCACCGTCGACCAGGCCTACCTCGCGGCGTACAACTGGAACACCGGGCAGGTCGACACCAGCTTCCGGCCCACGTTCACCAACGGCGCGGTCACCGCGGTCGAGGCGTCCCCCGACGGCACCCGCCTCTACATCGCCGGCGACTTCGGCACCGTCAACGGGCTCAACCGAACGGCGGTCGCGCAGATCGACCCGGCGACCGGCGCCACGATCGAGAGCTTCACCGCGAACGGCAACGGCAAGGTCAACGAACTCGCGGTGACCGACTCGACGGTGTACGTCGGCGGCCGGTTCACCACGATCAACAACGTGCCGCGCAGCGCGCTCGCGGCCCTCGACGCCCAGACCGGAGCGGTCCGCAACGACTTCGTCAACGACATCACCGGCGGCGTCGGCACCAACGGCGCCCTTGCCGTCCAGCGACTCAAGCTCACCCACGACGAGGGCCGGCTCCTGGTGGTGCACACCGGGCGCCAGGTCAACGGGCAGGATCGCTACGGCATCGCGATCATCAACACCCGGACCAACAGGCTCACCTCGTGGAAGACCAGCCTGTGGGAGGACAACCTGCAGTTCGTCGGCGGCATCCAGCGCATCTACGGCGGCGACATCGCCCCCGACGACAGCTACTTCGTGGTGACCAGCGGCTCCGGCGGCGATCGCCCCCCGCTCAACGACACCGTGATCACCTACGCGTTGAACAACGACAGCGATGCC
Organism: uncultured Actinomycetota bacterium; assembly: GCA_963827185.1. GTDB lineage: Bacteria > Actinomycetota > Actinomycetes > Propionibacteriales > Nocardioidaceae > Nocardioides. The sequence goes on along the minus strand of CAWGZQ010000005.1, from coordinate 573,438 downwards.
CAGCCCCTGTGGATATCGCGGCACTTCGACTCGGTGTACTCGGTGGCGGCCACCGAGGCCGGCATCTACGTCGGCGGTCACTTCCAGTGGGCCGAGGACATCTCCGCGCCGGTGCCGTGGCCGGGTCTGGACGACGTCGGCTACGGAACCGGTCAAGGACTCTCGGGCTACGCCCTCGGCGACGCGGTCGTCAAGCGCTTCCACCTCGCCGCGCTCGATCCTGCCGACGGCCACGCCCTGGAGTGGTTCGCACCCTCGAACTCCTACGAGGGCGACAAGCACATCGAGGCCACCCCCCGCGGCATCTTCGTCGGCGGCGACGGCAACACCAAGGGCAGCTACAACGTCGGCCGGATCGCGTTCTTCGACTTCAACACCGTGCCGGCCCAGAACGGCACCCAGACCGTGATCACCGACCCGATCGAGGGCCGGATCAAGCCGGTCGACGAGCAGTTCGAGATCACCGGCACCGCCACCGCCGCCAGCGGGATCCAGCGGGTCGAGGTCGAGATCATGGACCGCAACACGCGCCGCTACCTCAACGACGACCTGACCACCTGGGGCACGACCGCGGCCAACACGTTCGACGCCACGCTCGACCCGGGCTCGGGCCCGACCCGGACCTGGCGGGTGCCGATCACGATGACCGCCAACCGCGAGCTGATCGTGCGCGCCCGCGCAGTCTCCGACAGCGGCACCGCGGACAACACCGAGGCGGCGAAGAAGTTCGAGACCTTCGGCCTCAGTGACCTGCCGCCGAACACGAGGGTGACCGGGCCGCGCAGCCCGGTGAGCTCGCTGACCTTCACGATCACCGGCACTGCGACCGACGACCACGGGGTCAGCGGCGTCGGCATGACCCTGCGGGACAGCCAGAACCGCTACCTGCAGGATGACGGAACGGTCTCCGCGACGTACAACACCTTCCAGTTCGAGCCCGACGTCATCGGCGCCACCAGCACGACCTGGTCCTACGAGGTCACCGTCCCCTACGAGGACGAGTGGTGGGCCCAGGCCCGAGCCCGGGACACCGCCGGGGAGTCCGATCTCGACACGGCCGACCGCCGTTGGATCGTCACCGAGGACGGCCAGACGCCGACCGTCTCGATCACCCAACCCACGGTGATGCTTCCGCCGACCGCGGCCCAGACGATCACGGTCGCACCAGGAAGCCCGCTGACCTTCGCCGGCTCCGCGAACGATGACGGGGCGCTGCGGGAGGTGTGGATCACCCTGCGCAACAACACCACCGGCGAACGGCTCGCGCCCGACGGCACCTGGGGCACCCAGGGCGGTTACGGGTCGTACCGGGTCTCGCCGGTCAACCTCGACCAGTCCAGCTTCAACTGGTCCTACACCACCCCGTTCGACCTCTCCCCCGGCAACTACTCGTTCGTGGTCGGCGCGGAGGACGACATCGGGCTCAGGACGCCGTCCTCGATGCGAGGGCGACTGTCGGTCAACGCCCAGATCCCCGGCGACGAACCCCCCGACGGACTGCTCGACGTCACCGGCACGATCACCGGCGGTCAGGTGCTGCACCTCGACCTGACCGGCACCGCGACCGACGATCTAGGCGTGGACCAGGTCAAGGTCGCGCTGCGCGAGCGCGACTCCGGCCTCTACCTGCAGCCCGATGGTTCGTTGTCGGTGACGTCCAACACCCTCGACGCCACCCTCGCGAGCCCGGGCGCGACCAGCACCACCTGGAGCCTGTCGGTGGATCTGCCGGTGCAGGGCGACTGGAGCGTCACGGCGTACGCCGTCGACACCGCCGGGCAGCAGGACACCTCGACCAGCGGGGCGACAGCTCGCTATCAGATCTACCCCGGCGATGAGCCGCCGGTGCTGAACGAGGGCCTGCTCAACCCACTGGAGGGCACCGAGTTCTCGGACGGCCGGATCTTCGTCAGCGGCCGCGCCGAGGACGACCAGGCCATGGACGAGGTCGAGGTCGGGATCGTCAACGACGCCGGGCAGTACATGAGCTCCAGCGGCAGCTTCACCAGCACCAACCCCAGTTGGCGCACCGCGTTCCTGACCAGTCCGGGCACACCGGGGTCGAACTTCTCCTACACGACGCCGGTCATCCCACCCGGCGCCTACGCCGTCCAGGTGCGCGCTATCGACCAGCACGGCTTCATCAGCGAGGTCCACGAACGGAACGTCACCGTGACGCACCCGCCGAACGACCCGCCGGTCGCCACCTTCACGGTGTCCTGCCTCGAGAACGTCTGTACCTATGACGCTCGAGGTTCGACCGATGAGAACGCGGCCACGCTGACCTACTCCTGGAACTTCGGCAACGGCGGCGGGTCGGGGCCGGTTCCGACCCGGACCTACTCCAGCGCGAACACCTACACCGTCATCCTCACCGCGAGGGACGAGTGGGGGGTCACGGCGACTGCCAGCGAGACGGTGACGATCGTCGAGCCGCCGGACAACCAGGCGCCCAACGCCGTACTCAACCCACCGGCATGCTCCGAGCTGTCCTGCAACTTCTCGGCGGTCGGATCGAGCGACCCCGATGAGGGTGACTCGATCAGCTACCGCTGGGACTGGGGTGATGGCAGCCCGGTGACGACCTCGTCCTCGGCGTCGCACACCTTCGCGACGTCGGGCACCTACACGGTGGCGTTGACGGTGACCGACGGGTGGGGCGCGGAGACCACGGTGACGCGCGAGGTCACCGTGGCCGCTCCCCCGCCGCCGTGACCGGGTAGCGGGCTCGTCCGGCGCGCGGCTCGATGTGGCCGCACTCCGGTCGGGGCGAACGCTGCCGTCGAATCGGCGGCGCCGCCGGCTGGCATCAGGTCGGGGAGTCAGGCGCTGGCCGTCATCACGCCCGCCGCCACAACCGGTGCCAGGTACAGCAAGGGGAAGGGGACGTGGGTGTAAGCCCGGGCGTGCAGGACGGTGATGGCGGCCCCCACGAAGTACAGGGCAAGACCGATCGCAGCGGCGATACCGATGGCGGGGACCCACACTCCGAGGATGAGGCCGAGAGAACCGATGGCCTTGATCGCACCGAGCCAGACCCACCAGGTGCGCGGAACGCCGTAGTCAGCGAGGTTGTCGACCACCCACGCCTTGTGGGTGTAGACGGAGTAGGCCGAGAACCCGACCCAGGCTCCGGTGAGCAGGAGAACGATGGTGGTGGCGGTGCTCATTTGACTAGTTCCCTCTCGACTGGGGTGTCACTTTCCGACGACCCGTGTCTTTACTTGACCCGGCGCGCAGCCCGGATGTGACAACGCAGACCGAGCCGGTGCCCGGCAGGCAGGCGTTGTTCGACCTGACTCGCCGTGGCCGTCGCGCAGCGCCCCTGATCAACCGTTGAGCCGCGTGCTCCCATTGCGGCGATGTGATGCTGCCGATCCGGCGTACGCGGACGGAGTGAAGTCACCGCCCACGGTGGGCCGCACGCTCAGCGAACGCAAGGATGACCGACTTCCCTCCGTCGGTGTACGTCGATGCCGCACCGCGGCGTTCTTGGCCGAATGTCCCGTCTCGCCGACCCGTCGGATCCCGCAAGAACCTGCATCGCGGGCGAAGGCAAGTGCGACGAGCAGGCAGCACTGTCGCACGGGGGGTGGCACGGCCGAGAAATGGAAACCGCCCCTGATCTGCATTTCAGCAGGTCAGGGGCGGTTTTCTTTCAGTAGCGGGGGCAGGATTTGAACCTGCGACCTCTGGGTTATGAGCCCAGCGAGCTACCGAACTGCTCCACCCCGCGTCGTGAAGCCAACGTTACCGTCCGGGGTGGAGCCGGGCCAAATCAGGGGTCGGTTCCGATCCCTCAGCCTCCGTCGCCCGTCCGGTTCTCCCGCTGAGCGTTCCGCTCGTCCACCTTCGCCAGAGCCTTCGTGATCAGGTCCCGACCCTGCTGCATCAGCTCGGCCCAGCGGACCGTGTCGCCCTGACGCTGCGCAGCGTCTGCGTCGGTGAAGGCCCGCTCGGCGCGGGTGAGCAGCGAGGTGATCTGCTCGTCGAGCGTCAGCTCGCCGCCACCGTTCGGATTGTCGGGCTCGCCGGGGCCGCCGGGAGTGGTGGGTGGCTCGACGACGGGTTCATCGGGGATCTCCGTGCCGAGCGCGTTGGCCAGCGCCTTGGGCAAGGTCTCGCCGATACCGACGTCGCCCTTGTAGCTCACGATCACGTACCGCAGGATCGGGAAGCTCGACGCCGTGCCGGTGCGGACGGCGTAGACGGGTTCGATGTAGACCAACCCGTCGTCGACCGGCAGCGTGAGCAGGTTGCCGAAGACCGGCGGCGGGGCGTTGGCCACGCGCAGACCGGTGAGCGCCGCGACGACCTCCTCGTCCTGGCTCATCTCGTTGGCGACCTGGCCGGGGCCGGGCGCGTTGACGTCGGTGATCTCGAGGACCTTCATCTGCCCGAACTCGTCGGAGGTGGCGTCGGAGTTGACCGAGACGTACGACGCCAGGTTGCCCTTGCTCCGGGGCACGAACACCGACGTCATCGCCCAGTCGTCGACGCCGCTGATGTCGCCTTCCTGGTTGAGGAACATCCGGTACGGCGGCTGGAACGTGCCGCCCTTGTTCGGGTCCTCCGGGACCTCCCAGCGGTCGTTGCCCTGGTAGAAGTCGCCGGCCTCCTTCACGTGGTACTTCGCCAGCTGGTAGCGCTGCACCTTGAACAGGTCCTCCGGGTAACGCAGGTGCTCCATCAGACCCTCGGGGATCTCCGACTTCGGCTCCACGGTGTCGGGGAAGGCGCCCTGCCAGGCCTTGAGGATCGGGTCCTCCTCGTCCCAGGCATAGAGCGTGACCGTGCCGTCGTAGGCATCGACGGTCGCCTTGACCGCGCTGCGCATGTAGTTGATCTCGTCGGTCGGCAGCGTCTGCAGACCCGTGTCCTCCTGCAGGGCGTCGTCGATCATCGAGTCGAACGACTCCCGCTGCGACCCGGGGTAGCGATCGGTGGTCGTGTAGCCGTCGACCACCCACAGCACCCGCCCGTCGACGACCGCCGGATAGGCGTCGCTGTCGAGGGTCAGCCACGGCGCGACCTTCTCGACCCGCTCGGTGGGCCGGCGGTTGTAGAGGATCTCGCTGTTGTCGTTGACCCGGCCCGAGAGCAGGAAGTTGGGCTCGCCGAACTTCAGGGCGTACATGAACTGGTTGAAGGTGCTGCCGACCGGCACCCCGCCCTCGCCGTCGTACGTCGTGGTGTCGTCGTCCTCATCGGCGGCACCGGGCAGCGCCAGCTCGACGCTGGTGGAGTCCTCGTTGGCCTTGCCGACGACGGAGTACTCGGGGCTGCTCTCGCCGAAGTAGATCCGCTGCTCGAAGCCGTCACCGAGCTGTGAGAGCACGTCCTGGCCGGCGTCGTTGCCCTCGGCCCAGACGATCCGGTCGCCGGACACCGCCGAGGGGATCTGGTCGGCATACGCCGCGATGATCCCCTCACCGTGGGTGTAGACCGTGTGCAGGTTGGACCAGTTGCGGTCGCTGGGGTTGATGCCGTTCTGGTCGAGCTCCCGCGCGCCCAGCACGAGCGGGGTCTCCTCGCCGTCGATGTCGTAGCGATCGACGTCGAGAACGCTGGCCACGGTGTAGTGGGCCCGGACCTGCTGCCGCTGCTCGAACGTCTCGCGCACCTGCTGCGGGTCCACCAGCGGCACCGACCCCGTCTCGCCGGTGAGCTGGGACAGCGTGAGATCCCCGGCCCCACCGTTGTAGGCCTCGTACTCCACGTCGCTGAGGTCGTACGCCGCCGTGGTGGCCGCGATGTTGCGCTCGATGTAGGGCGCCTCCTTGTCGGCCTCGGACGGCTTGACCTGGAACTGCTGGACGATCGCCGGCCAGATCATCCCGAGCAGCACCGACGAGATCGCCAGCAGCGCCAGCCCGACGACCGGCAGCTGCCAGGTGCGCCGCCAGATGTTGAGGAAGAACAACACCGCGCAGATCAGGGCGATGCCGAGCAGGATGTTCTTGGCCGGGAGCACCGCGTTGTCGGCGGTGTAGTTCATGCCGGTGAACAGCCGGTTGGACTCGTTGACCAGGTCGAACCGGTCCAGGTAGTAGTCCACGGACTTGGCGAGCACGAAGACGCCGAGCAGCACCGAGATCTGCACCTGCGCGGCCGGGGACAGCCGATCCCGGCTGACCTGGAGCCGGATGCCGCCGTAGAGGTAGTGCACGACCGCGGTCGCGATCAGCGCGATCACGGCGGTGGCCATCGCGAAGTCGACCAGGTAGTGCTGCCACGGCAGGTGGAAGACGTAGTAGCCGATGTCCTTGTTGAACTGGGCGTCGTCGGTGCCGAACGACTCGGCGTTGCGCCACAGCAGGTAGGTGCGCCACTCGCCCATCGCGGAGGCCCCGGCGAACAGGCCGATCACCACCGAGACACCGAGGAGCAGCCAGGTCCGGATCGGGGTGACCGCTTCGCGGTACCGGTCGAGGCCGGTCTGCTCCGGGGAGGCCGGCCGGAAGAGCGGCCGGAACCGGTAGGCCAGGAACATGTTGATGCCGACCACGATGCCCATCACCGCACCGAACGCGACGAACAGGCCGACCTTGGTCCAGATCAGGGTGCTGAACACCTGGCCGTAGCCCACGGTCTTGTACCAGAGCCGGTCGGTGTAGATCGACGCGAACGTGGTGATGCCGAAGAACACCACGATCAGCACCAGCCCGGTGATGATCAGCGCCCGCGAACGGCGCGGTGCTGGCCGCGCGGGTTGGCGCGGCTCCTCTTCATCGAACAGTTCACTCACGGCTTCTCCTGCTCCTGCTCTTGCTCGTCGCTCAGGGTCGCGCCCAACAGGGCCAACAGCCCGGGCACCAGGTCGGTACCGCCGACCACGGACTGGTCATCGTCGTGCGCTCGCAGCCGTAGCGCACAGTACGTCGCCCCATGGCGGGTGGCGCCGGCCACGATCCGGACTTCCTGCCGGTCGGGGTGCTCGAGGGCGAACTGCTGGGCGCTCTCGGGATCTTCGGGGATGGCGCCGTCGGCAGCCGGGGGCAGCACCAGCCGCTCCACCACCGCGGCGCAGCCGGCCACGTCATCGGGCCAGGCGATCGACTCCAGCACCGTCTCCAACGGCACGCTCGGGTCGAGCTGGTCCTGCTCCACCGCGGTCAGCGAGCCGCGCTCGGACGACGCGTCCAGCCCCATCGCGGCGGCCAGGGTGGGCTCCCTGCGGACGAGCTGCGCGGTGTCGACCAGCGCGTAGAGACGCGCCGGCTGGTCCCACCCGCCGTCGGCCAGATGGGACTCGATGTCCAGGACCGCGGCCGCCAGGGCCGGGTCGCCGTCGAGGTCAGCGATCGGATCCATCAGGACGCCGCGTCCTCGCAGCTGGGCAGGTCGGCGTCGGGATCGGCCGTCCACTTCTCGATCGCGAGCCGCGCGCCGTGCATCGTGTCGGCGCGCACCAGCCGCATGTCGCCGTTGTCGGCCTCGAGCGCGTCCGCGCAGTTGGCCTTCGGCACCAGGAACAGCTCGGCGTTCGAGTCGCGCGCGGCCACGACCTTCTGCTGGATCCCACCGATCGGTCCGACCACGCCGGTGGGAGCGATCTCGCCGGTGCCCGCGATGATCTGGCCGTCGGTCAGCGACCCCGGCGTCAACGTGTCGTAGATGGCCAACGCGAACATCAGGCCGGCGCTCGGCCCGCCGATGGCCGGATCGATGCCGATGGACACCGCGAACGGGAACCGGAAGCCGGTCCCCAGGAAGATGCCGACCGAGGTGCCGTCGTCGCCCTGCTCGGGAGTGACGGTGACCTCGGTGCGCTCGTGGTCGCGGAGTACGACGATCGGCAGCGGCTCCCCCGGCGGGCTCTGCCGGATCGCGTCGACCACGTCCTCGGTGGTCCGCACCCGTTGGCCGCCGATCTCGAGGAACAGGTCACGCACCAGCAGCTTCCCGTCGGCCGGGGTGTCTGCGTTGACGTAGGAGACGCCCGGCAGCGGCGTGACCTTCAGCCCCAGCTCCTGCTGGGCAACCGCGATCGCCGCGTCCTGCGAGGTGACCATCTGGACCTGGCCCTCGATCTTGTTCTCCTCGTCGGTCTTCACGTCCCCGTGGACCGCGTCGTAGGGGTAGACGGCGTCGTCGGGGTCCAGCCAGGCGCCCATCAGCTCGAACAGGGTCTTCTCGGTCTGCGGCGCGGTGACCAGCACCGTGGTCATCCGCAGCTCGCCGCCGTCGCGATAGGTCCGGTGGCCGTCGACCTGGATGATCTCGGCCTCGTTCTGGCCCTTGGCGAGGACGTCGATCGTGTAGCCGGGCGCGTAGACGACGAACGGCAGCGGCATCAGCGCCGCGGCGAGGACCAGCCCGAGCACCAGCGGCACGGCCGCCACCGCGGCGATCTGGCGCTGGTTCATGGCGCCAACCCTCTCATCCGAACCAAGCAGTCCGGCGCGGGGTTCAGCCTGCGCGACGCTCCGGCTGGGACGGGTTCGCGCGTGAGGGCCGGACGGCGACGCCGGTACTGCGGTCCCGCTGCGGCACTCGGGGGGCATAGCCGCCGGTCGGACGCTGGGCCTGTCGCTCCTCGGAGAGGGCCTCGCCCAGTCGCCGGACGGCCGCCTCGCGGTCGATCTCGCGGCGAGACTGCCGGCCCAACCAGGAGACCCAGGCCATCGCCGCGACGGTCACGACGACCGGCGGCAGCAGCCACAGCAGGATCTCCACCCCCCGAGGGTAGGAACCGAAGCGAGCCGAACCCGCCAGGCGCGCCTAGGGCGACCCCACCCACTCCTCGCTGCCGTCGGCGAATCGCTGGTGCTTCCAGATCGGCACCTCCGCCTTGAGGGTGTCGATCAGGTCCCGGGAGGCGTCGAAGGCCTGGCCCCGGTGCGCGGCGGAGGCCGCGACGACGACAGCGACGTCGCCGATCGCCAGGCTGCCCACCCGGTGCACCGCGGCGATCCCGTGGACCGGGTGCGCGTCGGCGACCCGCTCACAGACCGCGCGCATGCTGTCGAGGGCGCCGGGGTGCGCGGAGTAGTCGAGGCCGACGACGTCCTTGTCGCTGTCGTGGTCGCGGACCCGGCCCACGAACAGCGTCACCCCACCGCTGCGCTCCCCTTCGACGCTGGCCAGCACCTCGGCCACGTCCAGGGGCGTCTCCCGGATCTCCACGAGACGGACGAGGGAGTGGCTCACGGAACCGACCCTAGCCGGGCCAACTCGGTTGTCGCCTCGGCGTACCGTGGGGCCCATGAGCAACGACCCCGGGGACCGCCCGGACGAGGGGCAGAACCCGTTCAAGGGCACCCCCTTCGAGCAATTCTTCGCCGGCGGCCTGCCCGCCGGGATGCCGGATCTGAGCCAGCTGATGGGGCAGTTCCAGTCGCTGATGAAGCCCTACGACGGCCCGCTCAACTGGGACCTGGCCGACGACCTCGCCCGCAAGACGGTCGCCGCCGAGCCCGACCCGAGCCCCAGCCAGCGGCAGAAGGACGCCGTCGCCGACGCCGTCCGGCTGGCCGACCACTGGCTCGACGAGGCCACCGGCTTCCCCTCCGGGGTGACGGCCACGGCGGCCTGGAGCCGAGCGGAGTGGGTGGTGCAGACCCGCGACGTGTGGAAGGTGCTGGTCGAACCGGTCGCCGAGCGCTCGGTCTCCGGGCTGGGCAGTGCGCTGCCCCCCGAGATGCAGGCCACCGCCGGCCCACTGGTCGGCATCATCGGCAAGGCGGTCGGCGCGATGCTGGCCAGCCAGGTCGGTTCGGGGCTCGGCGCCCTCGCCGGCGAGGTGCTCAGCGTCTCCGACATCGGCCTTCCGCTGGCCAGTCCCGGCAAGGCCGCGCTGGTGCCGGCCAACGTGGCGGCCTTCGCCGCCGGCCTCGACGTCACCGAGGACGACGTCCTCCTCTACCTCGCGCTGCGCGAGGCCGCCCACCAGCGACTCTTCGCCGCGGTGCCGTGGCTGCGCGACCACCTGATCGGTGCCGTCACCGACTTCGCCGGCGGCATCGAGATCAACGTCGAGGCGATCCAGCAGCGGATGGAGGAGCAGCTCCGCGGCGTCGACCCGGCGAACCCCGAGTCCATGCAGCAGCTGCTCGAGGGTGGGATGTTCGACCTCCCCGAGTCGCCCGCGCAGCGAGCCGCGCTCGAGCGGCTCGAGATCGCCGCTGGCCCTCGTCGAGGGCTGGGTCGACGAGGTCGTCGGCCAGGCCACCGCCGAGCGGATGCCGGCCGCCGCCAAGCTGCAGGAGGCCGTACGCCGCCGTCGCGCCGCGGGTGGTCCGGCCGAGCAGACCTTCGCCGCGCTCGTCGGGCTGGAGCTGCGGCCGCGCCGGTTGCGGGATGCCTCGACGCTGTGGGGGTCGTTGCGGACCCGCCAGGGCACCGAGGCCCGCGACGGCGTGTGGATGCACCCCGACCTGCTGCCCACGTCCGCCGACCTCGATGACCCGCTCGGGTTCCGCGAGGACGCGGCGGCGCCGGCCGAGCTCACCGACGACGACTTCGACGCCCAGCTGCGCCAGCTCCTCGACGACGAGTGACGCTGCACGCCGACGCGGTGCGCGTGCTGCGCGACTGGGCGCCGCCCAGCCCCGCGCAGGCCACCGTGCGGGACCGCTACCTCGCCCACCTGCAGGCGCACCCCGACGGGCTGTCGCGCGGCTGCCGCCCCGACCACCTGACCGCGAGCACCCTCGTGCTCAGCCATGACCGCAGCCAGGTCCTGCTGACCCTGCACGCCAAGGCGCAGCGGTGGTTCCAGTTCGGCGGCCACTGCGAGCCCGAGGACCCGAGCCTGGCCGCGGCCGCGCTGCGAGAGGCGACCGAGGAATCGGGGATCGCCGGCCTGGTCCTCCGCCCCACACCCGTGCAGCTCGACGAGCACGTGGTGCCGTTCTGTGGTGGCGACGGCGACGTCCACCATCTCGACGTACGGTTCGTGGCGCTCGCGCCCGAGGGGGCCGACCACGCCGTCAGCGAGGAGTCGCTCGACGTCCGCTGGTGGCCCGCGGCCGCGCTGCCCGATCCCGAGCCGGGACTGGTCGAGCTCGTCCGGCTGGCCCGCGAACGGGCTTAGTCGAGGTCGTCCGGCGGTGCGTCGAGATGGGCGGCGGCCGACCAGCCGAGCAGGTAGCCCTTGGCCTTCTCGGCCTGCGGATAGCGGTCGACCCAGGCCCAGAACTTGGCATCGTGCCCGGGCTCGAGCAGGTGGGCCAGCTCGTGGACGAGCACGTAGTCGACCACCCAGGTGGGCATCGTCTCCAGCCGATGGGACAACCGGATGGTGCGGTCGCCCGGCGTGCACGACCCCCACCGGGAGTTCTGGTTGGTCACCCACCGCACGCTCAACGGCGTGGCCAGCCCGCCGAGCCAGCGATCACTCAGCTGCCGCGCGCGCTCGAGCAGATCGTCGTCGGAGAGCTTGCTCTTCTGCTCGGCCTTCTCGATCCGCGCGACCATCGTCTCGACCCACTGGGCTTCCTCCCGGCGGGTCAACGACGCCGGGATCAGCACCACGATCCGCTCGCCCTCGCGGTAGGCCGACACCGTCCGGCGGCGCCGCTTCGAGCGGCGTACCTCGACATCGGCACGCGTCATGACGACAACTTACTGGTTCGCCCAGGCCAACAGCCGGTCCTTCGGCCAGGTGTTGACGATCCGTTCGGGCTCGATGCCGGCATCCTCGGCCCGCTCACATCCGAGGACCTGGAAGTCGAGCTGGCCCGGCGCATGGGCGTCGCTGTCGATCGAGAACAGGCAGCCGAGGTCGCGGGCCAGCTCGAGCAGCGCGGTGGGTGGGTCGCGACGCTCCGGGCGGGAGTTGATCTCGACCGCCACGTCGTGCTCGACGCAGGCTTCGAAGACGGCCCGGGCGTCGAACTGCGACTGACCCCTGGTGCCACGACCGCCGGTGACCAGCCGGCCGGTGCAGTGACCGAGCACGTTGGTGTGCCGGTTGCGGATCGCGCCGATCATCCGCCGGGTCATCGCGTCCTTGTCCATCTTCAGCTTGGAGTGGACGCTGGCGACGCGGACGTCGAGCCGGTCCAGGAGCTCCTCGGTCTGGTCGAGCCCACCGTCGTCGAGGATGTCCACCTCGATCCCCTTGAGCAGGGTGAACCCACCTCCCCCCAGCAGGTGCGCATTGACGGCGTCGATGACGTCGAGCTGACGGCCCAGTCGCTCGGGACTCAACCCGTGCGCGACGGTCAGCCGCGGCGAGTGGTCGGTCAGCACGAGGTAGTCGTGCCCGAGCTCGATCCCGGTCATCGCCATCTCCTCGATCGGCGAACCGCCGTCGGACCAGTCGGAGTGGCAGTGCAGGTCTCCCCGGAGGGCGCCGCGCACCTCGGCGCCACCGTCGGTGAGCGGCCCCGCGTGCTCCGCCTCGAGCGCGGCGAGCCGGTCGGGCAGCTCGCCCCGGGCCGCCGCGGTGATCACCTTCGCCGAGCTCGCCCCGATCCCTGGGAGCTCGGTCAGGCTGCCGTCCGCGACCGCGCGGGCGACCTCGTCGGGATCCATCGGCAGGATGGTCGCGGCGGCGCCGCGAAACGCCTTCACCTTGTAGGTGTCCTCGCGGGCCCGCTCGAGCAGGAACGCGATCCGGCGTAGCGCCGCGACCGGCCCGGCGTCGTACGGCTCGGGATCCGGCACTTTCTCCCTCCACCTTTTCTTGTCCACACCCGGTGGACATGGATTCTCCCAGGTCAGCGCAGCGTACGGCGGCCGGCCCGGCGATTCCTCCACAGTCGCGTCGTACCTCGGCGCCCCGATTTCCACGGAGATTGCCGGTCCTCCACAGGCTCTTCCACAGGCTTATCCACAGGGGCGGCCGTCGCCGCATTGACCCTGCGGGTCGTGGCTCCCTACGGTTCGGAACCAGACGAGGCCCCCGGTCCGTCAAGCGACATTCGCAAGGGGAAGGCAAATGTCGTAAGACCGATCGGGGGCCTCCTCATGTCCCGTCCCTGTCTGGCTGTTGTCCGGTCAGTTCCCGGTGAACACCGGGGGGCGCTTCTCCCGACTGGCCCGAATCCCCTCCTGGAGATCCGCCGTCGCCAGGGTGATCGGCTGGGCCATCGCCTCCCACTGCACGCACGCCTCGAAGTCGCGATGGCCGCCGTCGGCCAGGGCGAGCTTGGTCAGCCGACTGGCGATAGGCGCGGTCGCCGCGATCTCCGCGGCGGTCTCGAGCACCTGGTCCAGAAACGCGTCCGGCGCGATCACCCTCGAGACCAGGCCCAGGCCGAGCGCCTCGTCCGCCTCCACGACCCGGCCGGTGAGCAGCAGGTCGCGGGCGTGGGCCTCGCCGACCACGTTGGGCAGCAGGTAGGTGCCGGCCATCCCGGCGTGCATGCCGAGGCGGACGAACGGGGCGCCCAGCTTGGCCCCGGCGGCGGCGTATCGGATGTCGCAGGCCAGCGCGAGGCACAGCCCGGCGCCGATCGCGGCACCGTTGACCGCCGCGATCGTCGGGACCTCCAGCTTCCGGATCGACAGCCAGGCCCGGTAGAACGCGATCATCCGGGTGCGCAGGTAGTCGACGGTGGCGTCGGGCTCGCTGGCGATCCAGCCGGTGTTGCCGCCGGAGCAGAACGCCGACCCCTCGCCGGTGACGACCACCGCCCGCACGTCCCGGTCGGCCGCCAGCTCATCGATCGCGGCGACCCAGGAGGCGGTCATCTCATCGGACATCGCGTTGCGCATCTCGGGGTTGTCGAGGACCAACAGGGCGACCCCGTCGGCTGGGCGCTCGAGGCGCAGGTGGGTGGTCTCAGGCATGGGCGCAGGGTACTGAGCGGCACTTCGACGCGCCGTGAGCGGTTTCACGCCTATTTCCGCCTCGCGGAGCGCCTGCCGCGCCTGTGCCCACGCGTGTCGTAGGGTCGAATTGGTTCTGAGACACCTGTCACAGGACTTCCGGCGGGCTTCCCCATCTTCCCCGTCGCGACGACCGAATGAGGAACGAGAGCAAGGAGGCCGTCATGGCGGAGACCTGGAGCGGCGAGTTCTACTGCGTGAAGTGCAAGGCGAAGCGTGAGGCCTCGGGCGAGGTCAAGGTCAACGACAAGGGCACCCGGATGGCCAAGGGAGTTTGCCCCGTCTGTGGCACGAACCTCAACCGGATCCTCGGCAAGGCGTAGTAGCGCCCCGAGCAACAGCCAGTCTTCTAGGACGGCGGCACCCCTCACGGAGTGCCGCCGTCGGCGTTTTTCGTTGCCTGTGGAGCGGCTCGGCCGGCCTGGCATTCGCTGTGTGACGCTCGGCGGATGGCCGAGCCACCTCCCCGTGCGTTGCGCTGGCGGCCGGGCGTTCACGTCGTACGCCGGGACGCGAGGCACCTGCAGGTGGGCATCGACCCGCCGCAGCGGGTGATCCTCCCGGACACCCCCGCCGTGCGGGCGACGCTCCGCCACCTGCGGGTCGAGGCCGACGCCGGCGAAGCCAGTCGCGCGGCAGTCAGGGACCTACGCGCGGCGGGGCTGCTCCTCGAGGACGGTCAGCCGGACTCGACGACGCCGGGTGGTCCCGCCGCCCGCCGGGTGGCCGAGGCCCAGTTCGGCGAGGATGCCGCCCGGCGGCTGGTCGCCCGAGCCGCGGCCGGGATCGGCATCCGCGCCGAGAGCGCCGGGCGGGCCGCGGCCGCGCGACTGCTGCGCGCGGCCGGCATCGGTCTGGTCGAACCGGGCGAGCTGCCGAGTGCCTGGCTGGTGATCACCGACGACGAGCCCCTCCGGGCCGACCTCGACCCGCTGGTGCGCGAGGGCGCGCCACACCTGCTGGTGCGGTGCGGCTCGATCGCTCGGATCGGTCCGTTCGTGGTGCCGGGTCGGACCGCGTGCCTGCGCTGCGTCGACGCCCACCTGTCCGAGTCGGATCCCCGCCGCCCGCTGGTGATGGAGCAGGCGGCCCGGGCCGGCCGGGCCGCCGGCGCGACGCCGGTCGACCCGACGCTGGAGACGCTGGCGCTGGCCTGGGCGGTGCGCGACCTGGCGCGGTACGCCGAGGGCGACCGTCCCGCCACCTGGTCGGCCGTGGTGTCGATCGGCCACGACGGCCCCGCCGTACGTCGCGAGTGGGACCGGCACCCGCATTGCGGCTGCGCCTGGGACGAGCTGCCCTGAGCCAGGCTCACCAGTACTCGCTGTCGAGCTTTCCCTCCATGCTGCGCAGGTGCTGGCGCGAGCACGCGTCGCAGTAGGTGCGCTGCCGACCGTTCTCGACCGAGGTGGTCCAGGCCAAGGTCACCGCGACGTCGGTTTCCTGGCGTCCGCAGAAGTCACACACTCGAGGCTGCTCATCGGCCACACCGCCAGCCTAGGTGCCCACCAACGCCGAAGAGGCCGGGTACGACGTGTGTCGTACCCGGCCTCTGATATCACCCGCGATCAGGGTGTTCCGGAGGTGACTCCCCCGGAGTCCTACAGTGCGCGAGCGAGTGCGAGACGAGCTCGCTGCGCAGCCCGCTCAGCCTTGCGGCTCAAGCGGCGGTAGCGGACGAGGCTGTCGCCCGCACGCAACTGCTGCGCCTCTCCCAGGCGCGCGGACATCTGGGCCCGCGCAAGGTCTTCATGCATGAGATTCATTTCATCGATTCCGTTCGTGTGGTGTGGCAGGTCGGGGTGTTGCTGGTGGTCGGTCGAGGGCTACGAGTCGCAGGTCACGCGGCGACCTCGTTCTTCCGAGGGCGGCCACGCGGGCGCTTGCGGGGGATCACCACTCCTTGCAGGAACAGCTCACCGCCCCAGACGCCCCAGGGCTCGCGCCGCTCGAGCGCACCGGACAGGCAAAGGGCCTGTACGGGGCAGTCCATGCAGAGCGTCTTGGCGAACTCCACGTCGGAAGGGGACTCGGCGAACCACAGCTCGGGGTTGTTGACCCGGCAGGGCAGTCGCCTCTCATCCACCTTCTCGGCCTGGTCGTGCAGTCCGCCGAGCGTCAGCTCGGCCTCCCCCACGTCAGCCCCATCAGTGCGGTCGAGAACGCTGATGGTCATATGTCACCTCCTTGTCGTTGACCTGATCGCGTTGGGTGTTGCGGTCGGGGTCTGCGGCCCTTGTTTCGGTCTGGAGAAACAAGAAGGCCGCGGATCCCTTGGTGGGTTCCGCGGCCTGGAGGTGCCGATGCTGTTGGTATCAACAGATGGGCGGACTCCAGGCGTTGGCGCCCGGGATGTAGGCCGGAACGAAGCCCACGTGTCCCTTCGTCGCAGCCGAGCGGTCGCGCGTGATGACGAGAGCGCGGCCACAGATGGGCATGCCGAAGTCGGACGTGAGCTGCGTCCAGTTCGGGTTCTTGATGTTGACCACTGGGGCCACCTCCTTCACTTTCATCGTGCGCCGGTCCTGCCAAGACCGTGGTGCGCGGTTGCTAGTTCGGAAAAGTTACCGTGCCCCCTATGTAAGGAGCAAACCATTTGATGACTTTTTTCCAAGATCTTTCGGGATTGGCAGTTATTCGACGAGCAGCAGCAGTTCTTCGCCGTATTTCTGGAGCTTGTCGGGCCCGACCCCGGAGATCTTCAGCAGCGCCGCCGGGGTGCGCGGTCGGTGCTCGGCGATCTGCTCGAGGGTGCTGTTGCTGAACACCATGAACGCCGCCACCTCATCGCTGGCGGCCCGCTCCTTGCGCCACTCGCGCAGCCGCTCGAACAGCGCCTCGTCGTAGGGCACCGGGCAGTCGCCACAGCGCCGGCGGGCCTTCTCGGCCTTGCTCTGCAGCGGCCGACCGCACTCCACGCAGGTCCGAGCGCCCCGGGTCCGCCCGGAGGACGTCACCGGACGCTGGGAGTCGGGTAACAGCGGATCGAGGAACCGCGACGGCTTGCGCCGAGCGGCCTGACCCGGGTTGCGGGCGCTCGCCCAGGACAGCCGCAGGTCGGTGCGCGCCCGGGTCATGCCGACGTAGAGCAATCGGCGCTCCTCCTCGATCGCCTCCGGCGTGTCGGCGTAGGTGATCGGCAGGGTGCCGTCCTGCAATCCGCAGAGGAACACCGAGTCCCACTCCAGCCCCTTGGCGGCGTGGAACGTCGCCAAGGTGACGCCGTCGGCGACCGGGGCGTGCTGCTCGGCCGCCCGGCGGTCGAGGTCGTCGACGAAGTCGCCGAGATCTCCGGCCCCGCCCCGGGCGAACTCCTCGGCCTGGGACATCAACGCCTGCCAGGACTCCCAGCGGTCGCGGGTCCGACCGCGCGCCTCGGGCGGCTGCTCCGACCAGCCCATCGAGGCCAGAATCGCGCGTACGGCCTCGACCAGATCACCGCCGTCGGCCCCCGACCGAGCGGCACCGCGGATCCGGGTCACCGCCTCGCGCACCTCCGGCCGGTCGAAGAACCGCGCCGCCCCACGGAGCACGTAGGGGATGGCACGGTCGGTCAGGGCGTCCTCGAACGCCTCGGACTGGGCATTGATCCGGAACAGCACCGCGATCTCACCGAACGAGCGGCCGGCCGTGCGCAGCTCCTCGATCGCCCGCGCCACCGCCGCCGCCTCGGCCACCTCGTCGGGGTGCCCGGTGTAGCTCACCTCCGGTCCGGCCTCGCGCTGCGCCCGCAGCTCGACCGACTGCGTGCCCGAGCCGGAGAGCAGCGCATTGGCGGCCGTCACCACCTGGGGCGTCGAGCGGTAGTTGCGGACCAGCTCGACCGAGGTGGTGCCGGCGTACTTCGTCGGAAATCGGGTGAGGTAGCCGGCGTCCGCGCCGGCGAAGGAGTAGATCGTCTGGGCCGGGTCGCCGACGACACAGAGCTCATCGCGCCCGCCCAACCACAGGTCGAGCAGTGCGGACTGGATCGGCGAGACGTCCTGGAACTCGTCGACGACGAACCATTTGTACTGCCGGCGCACCTGTGCGGCCACCCGCTCATCCTCGGCCAGCAGGCCGGCGGTCAGCAGCAGCACGTCTTCCATGTCCATCCGGCCCTGGCCGCGCTTGACCTCCTCGTAGCTCGCGAAGACCCGGCCCACGCTCTCGAGATCGAGGCCCGCCACGGTGCGGCCGCGGCTGATCGCCAGGCCGGCGTAGTCATCGGGGTGGACGTTGCTGACCTTGGCCCACTCGACCTCGGAGGCGAGATCGCGCAGCAGGGCCTGGTCGGCGTTGACCCGCAGCCGCCGGGTGGCGGTCACGAGCAGGCCGATCTTGGAGTCGGTGAGGGTCGGGAGCTCGGTGCCGTAGGCATGCGGCCAGAAGTACCGGAGCTGCCGCAGCGCCGCCGAGTGGAAGGTGCGGGCCTGCACCGCCTGAGCTCCGAACCGGCGCAGCCGTTGCCGCATCTCGCCGGCCGCCCGGGTGGTGAACGTCACCGCGAGCACCTCGGTCGGGGCGTAGACGCCGGTGGCCACGCCGTAGGCGATCCGGTGCGTGATCGCCCGGGTCTTGCCGGTGCCGGCGCCGGCCAGCACCCGCACCGGGCCGCGCAGCGCCTCGGCGACCTGGCGCTGCTCGGGGTCGAGCGCGGCCAGCAGCTCCTCCGGGGACGTCATCGGGAACAACTCCTGGTCGAGAGTGGTTAGGGGGGCGGCAGGAACGACCCTAGACGCAGGAGGCGACACCCCAGGATGAGCGGGACTTTCACCATGTACACCACGCCGTGGTGCGGCTATTGCCACCGGTTGAAGAGCCAGCTCGACCGCGAAGGGATCGCCTTCGAGATCGTCGACATCGAGCAGACACCCGGTGCCGCCGCGATCGTCGAGTCCGCCAACAACGGCAACCAGACCGTCCCGACGCTCGTCTACGCCGATGGCACCGCGCAGACCAACCCGTCGGTGGCGCAGATCAAGGAGAAGCTCGCCGCGCTGGCCGCGTGACTGCTACCAGTGGCCCGGCAGCGGGCCGCCGTACCAGTGCTCGACGAGCGAGCGGCTGATCGAGACCCCGCCCGGCAACACCAGGGTGCCCGCCTCGGCCTGCTCCCTCATCCCCGCACGGGTGAACCACCGCGCCTCGTCGATCTCGATGTCGTCGACGACGATCTCGGTGGTCTCCGCGCGCCCGATGAACCCGAGCATCAGGCTCGAGGGCAACGGCCACGGTTGGTTGCCGAAGTACTCCACGTCACCCACGATGACGCCGGTCTCCTCGGCGACCTCACGGCGCACGGCATCCTCGAGCGTCTCCCCCGGCTCGCAGAACCCGGCCAGCGTCGAGTAACGGCCCGCGGGCCACCCGGATTGCCGGCCGAGCAGGCAGCGCTCGTCGTCGGCACCGGGCTCGCCATGGGCGACCACCATGATCACCGCGGGGTCGGAGCGCGGGAACTGCGAGCGCCGACAGGCAGCGCAGGTCAGCTCGTGACCGGACGCGCGCACCTCGAGGGCACCCCCGCAGCGCGGGCAGAACCGGGTCGCCCACAGCCATTCGGCCAGCCCCAGCGCATGGAACAGCAGCGGCGCCAACCGCACCGACTCGCCACTGAGGAACGGCAGCAGGCCGCGCAGCGGGAACCACTGATCGGGCTCCGCCTTCGCCACGTCGGCCGGTACGACGACCGCGAACCAGGTCCGGCCGTCCCGCTCGCCCAACAGGACCCGGTCGCCCGGCGGCGCGGCAGCGGCGGACACCCACTCGATCGCGCCGTCCCGCGGCCGGACCCGAGTCCCCGAGACCACCAGCACCCGGGTCTCGGGGTGCTCCCAGCGGGCGCCGAGCCACGCCTCGTCGCTGCGCCGCAGCCCGGCGCGGTGGTGCGGATCGGCGGCCAGCTCAAGGTGCGGGTAGGTCACTGCGCCAATCTAGGACTCCTGACGGGACCTGTACGTCGGTGACCCTCCCGATCGGCCACGACGCCCCGGCCACCGAGTCAGTCAATAGGCTGTGCCGAGTGAGCACCCACATCGCTGCCGCTGCCGGCGACATCGCCCCCCTCGTGCTGATGCCCGGGGATCCGCGCCGCGCCACCTGGATCGCGGAGACGTTCCTGACGGACGCGCGGTGCTACTCCGAGGTCCGCGGGATGTCCGGCTACACCGGCACCTGGCACGGCCAGCCGGTCTCGGTGCAGGGCTCCGGGATGGGGCAGCCGTCGCTGGCGATCTACGTCAACGAGCTGTTCCGGGAGTACGACGTCCAGAGCGTGATCCGGGTCGGCTCCTGCGGGGCACTGACCGAGCGGTTGGCCCTCCGCGACCTCGTCATCGCGTCGGGTGCCTGCACGGACTCCTCGATGAACCGGATCGCGTTCGAGGGGCTCGACTATGCGCCGGTCGCCGACTTCGGGCTGCTGCGCGACGCGGCCGCAGCGGCGGAACGACACGGCGGTGCCCACGTCGGGCTGATCTACAGCAGCGACTCGTTCTACCCGGCGCGACCGGAGCTGACCGCCCGGATGGTCGAGCACGGCGTGCTGGCCGTGGAGATGGAAGCGAGCGCGTTGTACACCCTCGCGGCCCGGTTCGGCCGCCGCGCGCTGACGATCTGCACCGTCTCGGACCAGATCGTCACCGGCGAGGAGACCACCGCCGACGAGCGCGAGCGCAGCTTCGGCACCATGGTCGAGATCGCTCTCGAGGCCGGCCTGCGCTGACTCTGAGCTGACCCTGACCTCAGCCCGGGGCTCGATCGCGCACGTAGGCCGCGAACCCGGGCAGGGTGAAGCGCACCAGGCCGTGACCCACCGGCTCGATCACGCCCTTCTCGATCAGCCGCTCGCGGGGGACGCTGATCGCGTGCGTGTCCTGGCCGAGGTTTGCCGCGATCTGCGCGCGGCTCACGTTGTCGGTGCCGACCTTGGCCATCGCCCGGACGAAGGCCTGCTCGGCCGGCGTGGCGGATCCCCAGCGGGCGCGGTACATCGCGTCGAGCTGGTGCTGGGCGGCCGGGATGGCGTCGCGGACGTGGTCGGCCTCGACCCGCCCGCCGCTGCGGGGTCGGGCCGCGGTCCACGCCGAGCTGCCGAGCAGCTGGAGCAGGTAGGGGTGGCCGTGGCACTCGTCGGTGACCATCCGCAGCGCCTCCGGTGACCAGGTCACCTCCAGGGCCTCGGCCGGGGCGGTCAGCACGGCCAGCGCGTCGACGTCGCTGAGCAGGTCGAGCGGCACGAACGTGCTGCGCTCGCCGAACGTCGCGGCGCGGGTGATCGCCTCCGGGGTCACCGGGAGGCCAGCGGTGATCACCGCCAGCGGGTTGTCCGCACGCTCTCCGTCGAGGTTCTGCAGGGCGTTCAGCAGGATTGACAGGTCGTCGGCGGACGCGGCGTGCAGCTCGTCGATGAACACGATCAGGCCGGCACCTCCACGACCGCGCACCAGGCCGGCCGCGTCGTGCAGCAGGTCCTCGAGGGCCCCGATCGGCGCGTTCGAGGCGGCCGGGCCCGCGGGCTGCTCCCCTCCGGTGTGGATGTCGCCGGTCAGCTTGAGGCCCGGGACACCCAGCTCGACCGAGACCCGCTCGAGCCTGGACCTCCAGCGTCGGCCCTCGTCGGAGTCCACCGCGATGTCGGCTCGGTGCAGGGCGCGCTCGACCCCGCGCACCAGCTCCGGGAGGAACGGTCGGTCTCGCGAGCACGCGACCCACACCGACACGAATCCGTGCTCGGCGGCCTGGCCCTGCGCGGCGCGCAGCAGGGAGGTCTTGCCGAGGCCACGCGGCGCGTGGAAGACCAGCAGCGGCCCGCCGAGCTCACCGAAGGTCGCTATCCGGCTCACCTGCTCCCGGATCCGGCCCAGCTCCTCGACCCGGCCGGCCAGGATCCGGGGCACCTGGCCCGGGGTGTAGGGGTTGCTCAGCGACTGCGGCACGGTTCGTCTCCCCGAGATAGCTGTTGATACCTCACCGAAAGTATCAAGACCTATCCGCCGCCACCAGCGCCTCGAGCTCGGCGCGTCCGGGCAGCTCCTCCGGCTCCACCAGGTCACCGCTGCGGACGTAGAAGAAGCCGGCCCGCACCCGCTCGAGGGGTACGTCGTGCAACTCGGCCCAGGCCACCCGGTAGACGGCGAGCTGCAACGGGTCGGCGTTCTGGGCGCGGTTGGTCTTCCAGTCCACGAGCAGGAAGCCCTCGCCGTCGGAGTAGACCGCGTCGATCCGCCCCCGCACCACCTGGCCGCCGAGCACCAGCGCGAACGACGGCTCCACGGCGTAGGGCACCCGCTCGGCGAAGGGACCGTCCTCGAATCGCTTGATCAGCTCGCGCAGGTCGGCGTCGTCGTCGATGTCGGAGTCGCCGCGGCCGGACAGCTCGTCGGGATCGAGGAGTACCTGCTGGCCGAACCGGGTCTCCACCCAGGCGTGGAAGCGGGTGCCGAACCGGGCCGCCGGCGAGGGTGGCCGCGGCATCGGCCGGGCCAGGTCGCGCGCGAACGCCTCCGGATCGTCGCGGAGCCGGGCCAGGGACGTGGCCGACAGCCCCGGCGGCAGCGGGACCACGAGCTCCGGTGAGCGGTCGCGCTCGGCCTCGTCGAGCAACCGGCTGATCTCGTCGTCCCACTGCCGAATCCGGTCGAGCTCGAGCATGTCCTCGACGGCGTCGGGCTCGTCGAGCCGGGCCTCCCGGACGCGCCGGGCCGCGTCGCGACGGCGCTCGACCTCGGCCGTGCGGTGCGAGATCGGCCAGGGCTGGTCGGGCGACCGGTCGGCGTACGGGCTGATCTCGCCCTTCGCGACGCACTCGCGCCAGGCCTCCGGCTCGCCGCCCCACGCGGCCATCGCCTCCCGGGTCCGAACGAGGTACGACGACGGGCCGAGGCCGGTCTTCAGGTGGGGTGCCCAGCACCACGCCGACACGGCAAGGAGGTGCCGCGCCCGGGTCCACGCGACGTAGCCGAGCCGCAGCTCCTCCAGCGACTCGTGCTCCTTGGCCGCCTTCGCGAACGCGGTGATGTCCTCCGGCGTGTGGCCCCCGAGCCCCGGCAGGTCGGCGGCATCGCCCCGCAACGCGTGGGGCATCATGAACGGCACCGTCAGCCAGCTCGACCGGCTCGTGTTGGTCGGGAACTTGCGCTCGGTCACCCCGACCAGGAAGACCGCGTCCCACTCGAGGCCCTTGGCCCGGTGGACGGTGAGCAGCTTGACCGAGTCGGCCTCCGACGGCGTGGCGACATCGAGACCCTGCCCGAACTCGTCCTCGGCCTCGAGCCAGGCCAGCAGCGCAGCGAGCGTCACCTGGCCGTCGACGGCCTGGAACTCGGCCACCGCCTGGACGAAGAGGTCGAGGTTCTCCCGACGGGCCTCGGCGGCCGGGCTCACCGACGATGCCAACTCGACGTCGATGCCGGTGGTGTCGATGATCCGGCGGACCAGGTCGAGCAGCGGCTCACCGATCGCCGCCCGCAGCCGACGGAGCTCAGCGGCCAGCAACCCGAACCGGTCTCGCGCCTCCTGGGAGTACTCGAGGTCGCCCGGATCGTCGAGCGCGTCGCACAGGGAGGGGATCTCCGTCGGATCGGCCCCCTCGACGGCAGCCCGCAGCTGCGCCTGGACGGAGGCGAACTCCTGGCCCCCACCCTGGGATCCGGCCAGCTGGTGGGCGCGGCGGCCGAGCAGGGCCAGGTCGCGCGGACCGATCGCCCACCGGGGCCCCGCCAGCACCGTGAGCAGTGCGGCGTTGGCGGTGACGTCCTGGATCAGCGTCAAGGTGGCCACCACCTCCGAGACCTCGGGCAGCCGGAGCAACCCCTTGAGGCCGACGATCTCGACCGGGATCTCCCGGTCGCTCAACGCATCGAAGACGGCGGCGGCGTGCGCGTTGTCGCGGGTGAGCACACCGATCTCGCGCCAAGCCGGCTGGTCGGTGCGCGAGGCGAGCTCCGCATGCGTGGCGAGCACCTGCTCGGCCAGCCACCCGAGCTCGTCGTCGGAGGTCTCGTGGACGATGGCGCGCACCTCACCCGCGGCGGCGCCCGGCTTTGCCTCCAGCGGGAGCAGCTCCGGCCGGAGCGCGTAGAGCTCGGCGGCCAGGTGGTTGGCGGTGGCCAGGATCCGCTCGTCCGAACGACGGTTGACCGTCAGGGGGTACGTCGTGGCGCGGCCGTCGCGCGCTGGGAAGTCGCGGCCGAACTCGAGGATGTTGGACACCGACGCGCCCCGCCAGCCGTAGATCGCCTGGTTGGGGTCGCCCACGGCGGTGACCGGATGGCCGAGACCGGAGTCGGCATCGGGGCCCGAGAACAGTCGGCTCAGCATCAGCGCCTGGGCGATCGAGGTGTCCTGGTACTCGTCGAGCAGCACGATCTTGAACTTGGCGCGCTCGATCACGCCGACCTCCGGGCACTGCTCGGCGAGGCGAGCGGCCAGCGAGATCTGGTCGGAGAAGTCCATCAGCCCGAGGTGCTGCTTGAGGTGGCGGTAGCCCACGACCAGGTCGAGCAGCTCGGCCCGGCGGTCGATCGCCGAGATCGCCTTCGTGCCCTTCTCGCGATAGGTCTTGCGGTTCTCGTTCGCCATCCCCGCCTCGAACTTCGGACGCTCGGCCGCATCGTGACGGCGCAGCTCATCGGGCGTGACGAGGTGCTCGCTCAGCTGGCCGTCGAGGGCGAGCAGATTCTGCACGACGGTGGGCGGATGATCGCTGAGCTGCTCCACCGGTTGGGTGTGCCGCTGCACGGCTCGGGCGGCGAGCTGGTAGCGGCTGGCGTCGGCGATCAGCCGGGTGTCGGGCTCGTGCCCGATCCGCAGGCCGTGCTCGGTCAGCAGCGCCGCGGCGTACGAGTGGTAGGTGGCGACCGTCGGCTCCTCGACCTCTTCCTCGACCTCGTCGGCCCGCGGGCCGGGCTCCGGCAGCAGGCCGGCGACCCGCAGGCTGTCGCGGATCCGCTTCTGGAGCTCGGCGGTGGCCTTGGTGGTGAACGTGAGGCCGAGGATCTGACTCGGGGCGACGCGACCCGTGGCCACCAGCCAGACGACCCGGGCCGCCATCACCGCCGTCTTGCCGGAGCCCGCGCCGGCGATCACGACCGCGGGCTCGAGCGGCGCGGTGATCGCGGCGAACTGCTGGTCGCTGAAGGTCCAGTCGACGCCCAGCAGATCGCGCAGCTGCTCGGGAGTGTCGATCGTCTGGCCGGTCATCCGAGCACCGTCCCAGCGGCCTTGTCGGGACAGATGGCCTGGAACGGGCAGCGCCGGCAGTGCTGCCCGGGGCGGACGACGAGCTCCTCGGATCGCAGCAGCTCGGCGGCCTGCATCAGCTGCTCCTCAACGACCCGCGGCCCATCCTCGGCGGGGCGGGACTGGTGCTGGACCTTGGGCAACGTGTCGCCGCCGCGGAGCTGCACGAGCTCGGCGCCACCCGAAGCGCCGGGACCTTCGAGATGCGCGTCGGCCGCACCGTGGTCGACCGCCAGCTGGTAGAGCCCGAGCTGGGAGTGCGTCTGCACGTCCTTGTCGGGGGGTGCGTACTTGCTGGTCTTGAGGTCCACGACGACGACCCGACCGTCTTCGTCGAGCTCGAGCCGGTCGGCGTATCCGTGCAGGCGGACGACCTGACCATCGGGCAGGGTCACCTCCGCGCTCAGCTTCGGCTCGACGGCCACGACCGCGCGGGCGCCCGGGCGGCCGTGCCACGCGACGAACCGGGCCAACGCGGCGTGCACGGCTTCGCGCTCACGCGACCGGGACCAGGGGGTGCGGAACTCCATCCGGCCCCACACCTCGTCGACCAGCGGCATCAGGTCGGCCTCGACGTCGGGGCCGAGCTCGCCGCGGGCGATCCGCTCGGCGATCGCGTGCACGATCTTGCCGAAGCCCTGACCGGTGGAGCTGACCACCTCTCCCCCGGCCTCCCGCTGCAGGAACCACTGCGCCGGACAGGTGAGCAGCCCCTCGAGGGTGCTCGCGGTCAGGGTGAGCGGCTCGTCGGCGGGTCGGAGCGAGCGCTCGGAGCGGCTGGGACTGCGCAGGCCCCACCAGGTGCCCGGGTCGGCGCTCGCGGCAACCGCACGGCCGTGGATGTCGGTCTCGGCGAGCCGGCGCAGCCGCTTGGCGGCCGCTCGGCGGAGCGGCTCGGGCTGATCGGGATCCGCGAGCGTACGGCGGATCTCGGCCACCAGCCCGGCCATCGAGAGCGGTCGCGGGGGCCGGCCGATCCGGTGCACCGGGTCGCGGCCGAGTTCGTGCACGAAGCGGGAGGGCTGCTCACCGTCGTCGTCGGGCGAGGCCACCGCCGTGATCACGAGGCGCTGCCGGGCCCGGGTGCAGGCGACATAGAACAGCCGACGCTCCTCTGCCAGCATCGCGGACCGGGTCAGGGCGGGCTGCAACCCGTCGCGGCCGATCCGGTCGGCCTGCAGCAGCGTGTCCCGGCGGCGGAGATCCGGCCAGCCGCCCTCTTGCACGTGAGCCACGACGACGAGCCGCCACTCGAGCCCCTTCGCGCGGTGCGCCGTGAGCAGCCGCACCGCCTCGCCGCGAACTCCGCGATCGGCCAGGGTGTCGGCCGGGATCTCCTGGGCCCGCAGCGTGGCCAGGAACTCGCGGACGCTCGTGTGGCCCTTCTGCTCCTCGGCTCGCGCGGCCTGCTCGAACAGCGCGCAGATGGCATCGAGATCGCGGTGGGCCAGCCGGCCGCGGTGGCCACCGGCCTGGGTCGCCGACCGCAGCCGCCCGCCCCAGTCGGATCCGTCCCACAGGGTCCAGAGCACCTCCTCGACGGTGCCACCCTCGGCGAGGTCGGAGCGCGCCCGGGCGATCAACCGGGCCAACCGCGACGCCCGCCGGGCGGGCTCGCTGTCGACCTCGGCCAGGGCGTCGGGGTCGACGACCGCACGGCGGACCAGCTCTCGGGCCGGCGACTCGGGGGCGCGCGAGCGCATCGCCCTGGTCAGCGACCGGACATCGGTCGCGTCGAGCCCGCCCAGCGGTGAAGTCAGCAGCGCCTCGGCCCGGTCGGCCCCGACGAAGTCGTCGGCGGCGGGATCGGTGACGTCGGCGTCGATGACCACGGCGAGGGCGCCCAGCAGCGGAAGCACAGCGGGCTCGCGCACCAGGGGCGTCTCGTCGCTGGCCACCTCGACGGGTACGCCGGCAGCGGTCAGGGACCGCCGCAACCCCGGGATCGAACCTCGACCGGAGCGCACCAGCACCGCCATGTCGGACCACGCGATGCCGTCCTCGAGGTGAGCCCGACGGAGCAGGTCGGCGACGTTCTCGGTCTCGGCCCGCGCGGTGTCGTAGGTGACCACCTGCACCGATCCTGGGCCGAACTCGTTGTCGGCCGGGACCGGGTCTCGAAACGCCGAGAACTGCTCGCGCGGGATGGCTCCGGTGATCCCGATCGAGGCCGCGATGGCGCGCGAGGCGCGCAGCAGTCGGGAGCCGAATCGGCGGGTGGTGCCGAGCGCGATGACTGGTGCGGCGGAGCCGTCCGAGGTCGGGAACTCAGCCGGGAACTCGAGAATGCCCCGGACCTCGGCGCCGCGGAAGCCGTAGATCGACTGATCGGGATCCCCCACGACGACCAGGTGCCGGCCGTCTCCGGCGATCGCGCGCAGCAGCGCGACCTGGCTGGGGTCGGTGTCCTGGTACTCGTCCACGAAGACGTGGGTGAACCTGGCCCGCAGCTCGTCGCGATGGGCGTGCGCCTCGAGCACCGCCCGGGCGATCAGGTCGGGGTAGTCGATCGCGCTGAGGTCGCCGAGAACGTCGAGGTACTGGCCGAGGAAGCGGCCCGCGGCCACGAACTCCTCGATCCCCTCCGCCTGGCCCAGGGCGACCAGCTGCTCCGGGTCGAGCCCGCGCTCGCGCGCCCGCGAGAGGACGGTCTGGACCTCGCGGGTGAAGCCGCGCGTGCCGACCGCGGCGCGCAGCGCCTCCGGCCAGCGGACGGACTCGGGGTTGTCGGTGAGCAGCTCCTGGAGCACGACGTCCTGCTCCGGCGCCGAGAGCAGCCGGAGCGGGGCGGCGTAGAGCTCGGCCGGCGCGTAGCGACGCACCAACGCGTAGGCGAACGAGTGGAAGGTCGAGGCCAGACCGGTGGTCATGGTGCGGCCCAGCCGCGCGGTCACCCGGTCCCGGAGCTGCTCGGCCGCCTTGCGCGAGAACGTCAACGCCAGCACTTGGTCGGGGTGGGCGCCGCCGCGTTCGATCCGGTCGACGATCGCCTCGACCAGGGTGGTGGTCTTGCCGGTGCCGGGGCCGGCCAGCACGAGCAGCGGACCCCCCGGGTGATCGACCACCCGCTGCTGCTGCTCGTCGAGGATCGGGGCCGCGGCCGGGAGGTGCGGACGCACGAGGCGGTACGTCGGCGTCGTGGTCATGGCCCCACCTAATCATCGGGCGGCGACACTCGAGCGCCTCGACGGCGGGTGTCTAGGGTGGAGCCAAGGAGGCGACCATGACCAATGCGCACGAATCCATCACGGTGCTGTCTCGGGCCCTCGACCAGGCCGGAGACGTGCTCGCCGGGGTACACGCCGATCAGCTGGAGGACCCCACGCCCTGCGAGGACTGGACCGTCGAGCAGCTGATCGCGCACGTGCTGGCGGCGCCGAGCAACTTCGCCCTGATGATGGCCGGAGGCGAGCCGGACTGGGCCGCCGATCCGCCGCCGCTGCCCCAGGACCCCGCGGCGGCGTTCCGTTCCGACGCCGACGACCTGATTCACCTCTGGCACGGGAAGCCCGATGCGGAAGCCCCGGGTGCCGACATGCAGATCACCGAGTTCGCGGTGCACACCTGGGACCTGGCCAGGGCGACCGGGCAGACCGACAAGCTGGACCCCGAGGTCGCCGAGCGCGGCCTCTCGTTCATGACGGCGAACCTCAAGCCGGAGATGCGTGGCGGCGTCTTCAAGCCCGAGCTCGACGCGGCTGCCGACGCCCCGGCCTACGACCGGCTGGCCGCGTTCGCGGGCCGCGACCCCTCGTGAGCTAGCCGACGGCTCTGACCATCCGGTGGCCCTGCACCGCGATGCTGCCGCCGTCGACCGGCGCCGCGTGTTCGATGGCACCCTGGTCGATCCAGCCCTGGCGCTCGTAGAACCTGCGGGCCCGGGCGTTGCCGGTCGCCACGGCGAGCCACGCCTCGGCATGTCCGGCGGCCGCGACCCGGCGCTCCGCCGCAGCCAGGAGCCGCCCGGCCACCCCGCTGCCGCGGTGCCCTGCCGCGACGTAGACCTGCTCCACCTCGTCGGCCCTGACCATCACGAAGCCGGCGACCTCGCCATCGAGCTCGGCGACGGTGGTGTCGGCGACGCGGTCGCCCGCGCGGGTCCGGAAGTATTCGGTGGTGCGGGCCCGCACCAACTCGTCCGGCACATGTCCGAGGTGACCGTCGTGCCAGCCGGCCTCCCAGATCTCGGCCACGGCGGCGGCATCGGCCGCGGTCCCGGGTCGGATCTGGGGCTCATCCATCGTTCGTCCCCCGACGGACGAGTTCCTCGTGCAGCGCCCGCATCTCCTGCTCCAGCTCGGGCGCCGGTCCGTCGACGGGTACGCCGGGCGCCACTGCCGCCACCGGCAGCGCGAGCACCGGCGACGCGGGCGCTCCCCAGCCGGCCCGCCACTCCGTGAGCTGCGCCGACGAGACGGCGTACACGATCCGGCCGAGGCCCATCCAGCCATGCGCGGCCGAGCACATCGGGCAGTGCTCACCGGAGGTGTAGACCGTCGCGGTCGCCCGCTCCGCGGCAGTGAGATGGGTGGCCGACCAGCGTGCGATCTCGAACTCGGGATGGCGGGTCTCGTCACCGTCCTTGACCCGGTTGCGGTCCTCGAACCTGACGTCGCCGGCCGCGTCGACGAGCACCGAACCGAACGGCTCGTCCCCGTCCTCGAGGCCTTCGCGCGCGAGCGCAACGCAGCGTCGCAGGTGGGTCAGGTCGATCTCCGAGATGCTCATACCGCGAGTCTGGCATCGCACGTAGGCGAAGGCTCTGCCAGAGTGCCGCAATGACCGCCGCAACGGCTCCGGCGACCCCGATCACCGCCCAGCGGCTGGCCGGACTCTTCGTCAGCGTGGTGCTGCTCTCGATCGGCCTGATGTGGACCTGGCTCGCCATGCGGGCGGTGATGGCCGTGGGTGGCTCGTGCGCGTCGGGCGGGCCCTACGAGATCTCGACGCCGTGCCCCGATGGCGCCTGGTTGATCGCGATCGCGGTACCCATGCTGATCATCGCCGCGATGGTCGGCTCGGCGCTCGCCATCTCCGTCTCGGCACCGAACCTGCTGCTGCCGATGTGGTTCGGGTTGTTCGCTTCGCTGGGCTGGAACTTCCTGGAGTTCGGCATCTTCCGCGGCGACGTCGGGGTCGGCGCCATCGTCTGCGGGGTGGTGTTCGAGCTGATGGCGCTCCCGGTGCTCTTCCTCGTCCCCGCGGGCCTGCGCAACAAGGCCCAGCGCCCCGAAGGCGCGCCGCGGCTGTGGTGGTGGATCGTCTGCTACGTCGGCCTGGCCTCCGTCGGCATCTCCATCGGCGCCTGGTCCTACCTCCAGGTCTCGACGTAGGCCCACTCAGTCGTCGGGAGCCCGGTCGTTGTAGACGCCGGCCTCCTGCTGGCCGGTGAGCGCCTGGATCGCGGTCATCACCCGGTCGGTGAGCTCGCGCCGGGCTCGCCCGAGCGGCACCCCGGCGTACTCCCCAGCGACCTCGATCGGCGCCCCGAAGGAGACGGTGACCTTGGCCAGGCGCGGCAGCCGCGAGCCCACCGGCTGCAGCCGCTCGGTGCCGATCAGCCCGACCGGCACGACGGGTACGCCGGCGGTGAGGGCCAGGTGGGCGACACCGGTGCGTCCTCGGTAGAGCCGACCATCGCGCGACCGGGTGCCCTCGGGGTAGATCCCGAACGCCTCCCCCCGGCCGAGCACCTGCAGCGCGGTGTCGAGGCTGGCCAGTGCGGCCTTGCTGTCATCGCGGTCGACCGGGAGCATCCCGAGCCCCTCGAACCATGCCTTCGACAGCGCGCCCTTCACCCCGGTGCCGGTGAAGTAGTCGGACTTGGCCAGGAACGCCACCTTGCGCGGCACCACGACCGGGATCACCACCGAGTCGACGAAGCTGAGGTGGTTGCTGGCCAGGATCACTCCGCCGGTGCGGGGCACGTTGGCCAGGCCGCGGACGGTGGGGCGCCAGATCGCCCGAGCCACCGGAGGGACCACGGTGTGCAGGACGGTGTACATCATCGGCCGAGTCCCATGCCTCGATGGTAGGGGTCGATGGCCGGGACCCGAGAAAGGCGAAGGGCCCTCGTTGGTATGAGCAACAAGGGCCCTTCTGGCGATCGGTACTGGTGACGCTCCCGATCGATCCGGCCTTCCGTCCGATCCCGCTGACTTCGTCACCCAGTCAACGCCCCACAGCATCTGATCGAAACCAGAACTCCAGAGTGTGGATCTTCTCTCCGACTGATCCCGTCCTCCCGGAGGAGGACGTGAGAGAGTTCTATGCCTTCGGCCGGTGGCCGCGCAAGGGGTTTGGCCTTATTTTCGGGGAAATCTCGACAATCGGCGTGTTGTCCACCAGTCTCACCCCGGTCCTCCACAGGGCGCGCCCCAGATTTCCACAGGACTGGGAAAACCTTGTGGATGACCCGCGTCGCGGTCCGCTTTCGGATCACCGGGCCGCAGCCAGCTCGGCCCCAAAAAGACGAAGGGCCCTCGTGAGTATGAGTCACAAGGGCCCTTCTTTTGATCGGTCCGGTGATGCCCCGAT
The DNA here is from genome assembly GCA_963827185.1 of uncultured Actinomycetota bacterium. Taxonomy (GTDB): domain Bacteria; phylum Actinomycetota; class Actinomycetes; order Propionibacteriales; family Nocardioidaceae; genus Nocardioides. Next base: position 541,896 of record CAWGZQ010000005.1, on the reverse strand, counting down.
CGACACTCTTCGCTTCCGGCCCCGGCCGCCGATCACCCGGCTTCCGCGGAGGATTGCTCCTCCGTCAGGACCCTCGTCTCCGAGTTGTCCCGTTCCCCCGAAGGAGAACGTGAGGGAAGTTCTATGCCCTCGGATCGGGGTCGCGCAAGGGTTTCCCCGAACATTCTTCGAGTTCCACAGACGGGTCGCGTGTCGTCCACAGAACGTGGGCTTCTCGTCCACAGAAAGGTGCTTCCCATGCACAGGGAGTTCGGTCAGCTGTGGACAGCCCGGGCGGCCTCGAAAGCCGCGGCAACCTCGAGCAGACGCCGGTCGGCACCGTGCGGCGCGACGATCTGCACCCCGACCGGAAGGCCCGCAGGGGTGGTGCCGGCCGGCACCGAGATCGCCGGGCAGCCGGTCACCGTGAGGTAGTAGGCCGATCGCATCCAGTCCAGGTAGGAGTCGAGCGGGGTTCCGTTGATCTCGCCCGGAAACTCCTGGTCCGCGGGGAACGGCGGTACCTGCGAGACCGGCAGCACCAGGACGTCGTACTCGGTGAAGAACCGGCGCATCACCTGGGCCAGCTCGGTACGACGTGCGTAGGCCCGGGCCACGTCAGCCCCGGTCAGCGGCTGGCCAGCTCGGATGTTGTCGGCCAGCGACTGCTTGACGTCCTCGGGGTGCTCGCGCAGCAGCTCGCCGTAGCGGGCCTGGAAGTGCCACGCCCGCAGGGTCCGGAAGGTCTCGTCCGCGCCCTCGAGCTCGGGCCAGGCTCCGAAGATCCGCGCGCCGCTGCGCGCCATCAGCCGCCCAGCCTCCTCGATCACGCGAGCCACCTCATGGTCGACCTCGAAGGCGCCGCCGAGGTCGAGCGACCAGGCCACCCGGAGCCCGCTGAGACTTCCGGACAGGGGCGGCGCGAACGTCGATCCGGGGTCACCCAGTGAGTGCGGGGACCGCGGGTCGGGGCCGGCGAGCACCGACAGCAGTAGCGCGAGATCGCCCACGTTGCGAGCCAGCGGCCCACCGACCGAGGTGGTCTCCCACAGGTTGGGGTGCGGCCACTCGGGGACCCGGCCGAGGGACGGACGCAGCCCGACGGCTCCGCAGAACGAGGCGGGGTTGCGGAGCGAGCCGCCCATGTCGCTGCCATCCGCTAGCGGGATCATCCCCGCGACCAACGCGGCCGCGGCGCCGCCGCTCGAACCCCCGGCCGACCGAGTGGGGTCGACCGGGTTGAGGGTGGTGCCGAAGACCGTGTTGAACGTGTGTGACCCGGCGGCGAACTCCGGCACGTTCGTCTTGCCGAGGAGTACGACGCCGGCCCGGCGGACCCGCTCGACGATCAGGTCATCGGCGTCGGGGACATGGTCGGCGAACAGCGGCGAGCCGTAGGTCGTCCGCCAGCCCGCGACGGCATGGGTGTCCTTCACCGCGAACGGCAGCCCGTGGAGTGGACCCAGCGCTCCGCCCCTGGCCTGGTGCTCATCAGCGGCCCGGGCGCCGTTCATCGCGCGCTCGGGGTCGTGGGAGACGATCGCGTTGAGCTCGGGGTTGCGCTGCTCGATCCGGGCCAGGTGCAGCTCGAGCAGTTCACGTGCGGAGATGCGTCGCTCGCGGATCGCGGCCGCCATCTCGCGTGCCGTCGAGTCGACCGTCAGGTCGGTCATCAGGTGCTCACGCCATCACCGGTGACGCGACCAGCGCCCGGCGACCACACCGAGCAGCACCAGACCCGCGCCGACCGCGATGCCCTTGAGGAAGTCGTTGCTGACGCCGGTGGCTGCCGTCCGTGCGGGAGCCGAGTAGACCGGCCCGCCTGCCCCTGCCGAGGTCTCGACGACGCTCGCCTCCGCCGGGCCGGACAGCGCGCCGGCGACGTTGTCGAAGAACTCCTTGGCCATCCGCTTCGAGACGCTGCTCAGCATCCGCTGGCCGACGCCGCCGACCATCCCGCCGACGACCGCGTCGGCTTCGTAGGCGATCTGGGTTCCCCCGTCGGCTTCGGCGAACGAGACCCGCACGGTGGCGTCGATCGTGCCCGGGGCACCGGCACCCTGGAGGCGCATCACCAGCGACTGGTGCTCGACCAGGTCGGAGAGCGCGCAGGTGCCGTCGTAGGTGCCCTTGATCGCGGCGACCCCGGCGGTGACCGTCATCGCGTAGGTGTGCTCGCCCGTCGTCTCCAGTCGCTCGCAGCCGGGAATGGTGCGCACGAGTACCGCAGGGTCGAGCAGCGCGTCCCAGACCTGGGCGACCGGGAACGGGATCGAGTTGGTGCCGCTGATCTTCATGCTGGTTCCTCCGGGGTACCTCGCAGGTGGAACAGGTCGGACGGGGAGATCGGCATCGCGGTGATCGCGATGCCTTCGGCGTCCTCGATGGCTGCCGCGAACACCGCAGCGGACGGGATCACGCCGGCCTCGCCCGCGCCCTTGATGCCGAGCGGGTTGAGTGGCGACGGCGTCTCCAGGTGGTCGATCGCGATGCCGTCGGGGATCTCGGTGACGTAGGGCATCAGGAAGTCCATGAACGAGGCGTTCTGGAGCTGCCCGGACTCGTCGTAGGCCATCCGTTCGTAGAGCGCGCCGCCCACGCCCTGCGCGACCCCACCGTGGATCTGGCCCTCGACGATCATCGGGTTGATCAGATGACCGCAGTCGTGGACGACGGCGTACTTGAGGATCCGGATCTCGGCGGTCTCCGGGTCCGTCTCAACGATGACGGCGTGCATGCCGGAGGCGAACGTGGCGCGCTCGGGGGAGTAGAAGTCGCGGCCCTCAAGACCAGGCTCGTCGTCCTCGGCGACCGGCGGCTTGCCGGGGTCACCGACCGAGAACTGGGTGGCCGCCTGGGACGCCTCGTCGAACGCGTACCGCAGCGGGTTGGAGAGTACGGCGACCGTGCCGAGGTCGATCGAGGAGCCGGGCGAACCCTTCACGGCGACCACGCCGTCGACGATCTCGAGGTCGGACTCATTGGCCTCCAGCGCCTCGGCCGCGATCCGCAGCACCTTCTCCTTGGCCCGTTTGGCGGCCAGATGGATCGCCGAGCCGCTCATCACCGCGGCCCGCGAGGCGAAGGTACCGACGGCGTACGGCATCCGTCGGGTGTCGCCGGTGACCACCTCCACGTCCTCGAACCTCACCCCGAGCTCGTCGGCGACCAGCTGCGCGAACACGGTCGCGTGGCCCTGGCCCTGGGTGGTCAGGCCGGTGGCGACCTTGACCTTGCCCGAGGTCTCGATCTGCACGTGAGCGCCTTCGTAGGGACCGACGCCGGTGCCCTCGACGTAGCAGGCCAGCCCGATGCCGACCCGCCGTCCCTCGGCCGCCATTTCGGCCTGGAACGCTGGGAACTCGTCCCAGCCGATCAGGTCCTTGATCTTCTGCAGCGAGGCCGGGTAGTCGCCCGAGTCGTACTCCAGCTCGCGGCCGTCCTGAAAGATCAGCCCCTGGTCGTAGGGGAACTCCTCGGGCTGGATGAAGTTGGCAGCGCGGACATCGGCCCGGTCCTGGCCCAGCCGGGCCGCGATCGCATCCATGGTCCGCTCCATCACGAAGCACCCCTGCGGCCGCCCGGCGCCCCGATAGGGCGTGACCATCACGGTGTTGGTGTAGAGCGACTCGAAGCGCACGCGATAGACCGCCGGCTTGTAGGGACCGAGCAGCTGGGTCGAGGTGATGATCGGCACGATCAGGCCGTACGGCGTGTAGGCGCCGTGGTCGTGCGAGAACGTCACGTCGAGGCCGAGCAGCCGGCCGTCGTCGTCGAAGCCGACGTCGACGTGGTGGACCTGGCCTCGTTCATGAGCCGAAGAGATGAAGTGTTCGCGCCGGTCCTCGGTGAACTTCACGGTCCGGCCCAGGGTCCGGGCGGCCAGCGGCACCAGCAGCTCCTCGGGCCACGGATGGTTGATCTTGACGCCGAAGCCGCCGCCCACGTCCGGGGTGATCACGTCGACCTGCGCGAGGTCGAGGCCGAGCTTGACCGCGACCGCGGCCCGGACGCCGGTCGAGGTCTGGGTCGAGGTCCACACCTGAAGCCGGTCGATGTCGGGGTCCCAGCGCGCCACCGTGCCCCGGCCCTCCATCGGCATGCAGGCACTGCGCTCGATGGTCAGGTCGAGACTCAACCGGTGTGGTGCCGCCGCGATCGCACTCTCGACGTCGCCGGTGTTCTGCTCCATCCGGGCACCGACGTTGCCGGGTACGTCGTCGTGCACCAGATGCTCGGCCGTGCGGGCCGCGTCGATGCCGACGACGGGCGCGAGGAACTCGTAGTCGACCTTGATCCGGCCGACGGCGTCCTCGGCGACGTAGCGGTCGTCGGCCACCACGAACGCGATCGCCTCCCCCATGTAGTTGACCTCGTCCTTGGCCAGCGCGTACTGCGTGCGCCCGTGGGTGAGGTCGGGGTGCGGGATCAGCAGCGGTAGCGGGTCGGCCATCAGCGGGGAGAGCCCGCCGAGGTCGTCGTAGGTCCACACCGCATGAACGCCTTCGAGCTCGAGCACCTCGTCGACGTTGATGTCACGGATCCGGGCGTGGGCGTGCGGCGACCGGAGCACGGCCGCATGCAGAGTGTCGGGGCCGATGGCCACATCGTCGACGTACCGCCCGAGGCCGCGGAGCATCCGCTGGTCCTCGACCCGCTGCACCTTGGTGCCCATCAGCTTCGTCGTCACGGGGCACCCGCGTTCAGCTCGGCCGCTCTCTCCACGGCCTTCACGATGTTCTGGTAGCCGGTGCAGCGACACAGGTTGCCGGCGATCATGTCCCGCGCCTCGTCGTGCGTCGGCGTGGGGTTGTCGCGCAACCCGGCGGTGATCGTGGTCAGGAAGCCCGGAGTGCAGAAGCCGCACTGCAGGCCGTGGCACTCGACGAACGCCTGCTGCACCGCGCCGAGCGACCCGTCATCGTTGGCGAGTCCCTCGACCGTGGTGATCTCGCAGCCGACGGCCGAGACCGCGAACATCAGGCAGGCCCGGACCGGCCGTCCGTCGACCAGGACCGTGCAGGCGCCGCACACGCCGTGCTCACAGCCGACGTGGGTGCCGGTGAGGCCGAGGTCGTGACGCAGCGCGTCGGAGAGCAGCCGGCGGGCGGGCACGGCGAGGTCACGGGCCACTCCGTTGACGACCAGGCGTACGTCGTGGAGCTCCTCGGTCATTTCGCCTCCTCGAGGACGCGCCGGGTCAGCACCCGCACCAGCTGGGAGCGGTAGGCGGCGGTGGCATGGATGTCGTCTGCGGGGTCGAGCTGCTCGAGCGCCCGGTCGCCGGCCTCGGCCACCGGCACGCCGCTCAGGTCGACCACCGTGGGCACGTCGCTGACCGACACGAAGCCCACGAGCGCCCGGTCGCCGTCGACCAGGGCCGCGGCACCGACCAGGGCGTAGTCACCATGCCGGCGGGCGATCTCGGCGAACGCCACCCGCGCGCCGGGCGCGAGGGCGGGGAAGAAGGCCGACGTCGCGATCTCGTCGTGGGCCAGCGACGTCTCCAGGGGGCCGACGTAGAGCTCGGCCGCGGGGATCGTACGGCTCCCCGACGGTCCGGTCACCTGCACCGAGCCACCGAGCAGGCTGAGCACCACCGGCATCTCGGCGGCGGCGTCGGCATGCACCAGGGAACCGACCGTGGTGCCGCGGTTGCGGATGGTCGCATGGGCGACGTTCGACAGGGCCTGGGTCACCAGCGGCTGCACGCGGCGTACGTCATCGTCGGCGAGTACGTCGGCGTGCCGAGCCAGGGCCCCGATCCGGACTCCCTCGTCGGTGACCTCGATGCCGTCGAGCCCGGGCAGGCCGTTGATGTCGACCAGCATCGATGGGGCGGCGAGCCGCATCGAGAGCAGCGGCACCAGCGACTGGCCGCCGGCCAGCACCTTCGCGCCGGGGTCGGCGGCGAGCTCTGCCACGGCGTCGGCGAGCGACTCGGGGCGGCGATAGCCGAAGGGAGCGGGCTTCACGCATCACCTCCGGCCGACGAGCCTTCACGGTAGTGAGGCCCACCCCACCCGCTCGATGGCCAGACCTGCCGAAGGCACGCCGGGGGCGCTGTCATCACTTGGTGATCTCCAGGATCCGCAGCGCCACCGCCACGTCGAGGCGCAGGTGCGGGTCGGAGGCGATCGGACCGAGCAGCTTCTCGAGCTTGGAGACCCGGTAGCGCATCGTGTTGTAGTGGAAGAACTGGGCGCGCGCGGCCTCGGCGACGTTGAAGTTGGTGTCCAGCAGCACCTGGAGGGTCTCCCGCAGGTCGGCGGCCTCGGGGGTCGCGTCGGCCAGGCTGCCCAGGGCGTCACGGGTGAAGGCGCGCAGCTCGTCGACGTCGGGCACCAGCGCGATCAACCGGTGCAGGCCGAGCTGGTCGAAGTACGTCGTGGCGCCACCGCCGCTCATCCGCCGGCCGACGTCGACCGCGCGCCGGGCCTGCGCGTACGCCTCGGGCAGGTCGTCCAGGGAGCGCACCGGGCGGCTCACGCCGACGGAGAACGATCGACGACCACCGCCCTTGTCACCGGCGACCTCGCTGACCGCCTTGGTGACGAGGTCCTGGCCGTCCGCGACCGACAGCAGGCTGACCACCTCGGACGAGAAGTCGACGGTCGGAATGCCGTCACCGAGACCGCCGCACACCTGACGCCAGGCCGCCGCGAAGCGCTCCTGCCAGTGCCGGCGGGTCTCGCGGTCCGGGGCGGGCTCGTCGGGAGGAGCCGGGTCGATCTCGGCGGCGACCACGACGAGCGGCAGGCCCAGCTCCCAGCCGAACGTCTCGACGTGCTCGTTGAGGTACTCCGTGCCGACCGCTCGCCGCAGCAAGATGTCGCGCAGGAAGTCGCCCTGGTACTTGTTCTCGACCGCGGTGATGGCCTCCTGCCGAGTGATCAGCAGGGCCGCGACCGCGGCGGCGCGTTCCAACGCCTGCACGTCGTCGGAGGTGAGCGGGCCCTCGACGCGCACGCACACCAGCCGGGCCAGGTCGGTTCCGCCCGCCGCGACACGGAGCCCGAGCACCTCGCCCGACCCGACCGGTACGGCCGTCCCGACGACTCGCTCGACCCGGATCCGACCGGTCGGCTCGATCAGGTCGTGGCCCTCGAGCAGCGCCAGGTGGACGTCGGTCAGCGCCGCGGCGCGTTGCCGGCCGTCGGTGGAGGTCACCACGACGCCGACGTCGAGCGCCCGGCACACCTCGTCGGCGATGCCGACCAGGTCACCGCCCTCGAGGACGATCTGGGTGAGCCCCGTGTGCAGCGCGTCGATCCGCGCCAGCCCACCGATGGTGCCGTCGGTTATCAAGATCTGCAGCCTCTCCGCGCGATCGTTGGCACAACCTCACATCGGCGAAGCGTACGACGTCCCGATAGCGTCGGCGAGGTGATTCCTGTCAGCGCACCCGGACGGGTCCGGGACCGGCTCCGCGATTCACCCGACGGCCCCCTGCCGGTGCTGCACCGCGGCCAGCACGCCGTCTACCTCGATCTGGGCGGCGAGTGCCTGGGGGTGGTCGCGGCCGGGGGGCTGGCCGTGCCGTGCGCGCTGCAGACCCGGTTGGCGTCGCTCCCGGATGTGGGCGAGGCGCTGGTGACCGACGGGGTCCTCCATCTCGACGGGGTACCACTGCGCATCGGTCGGATCACCGATCCCCGGGTGCCCGCCCTGGTCCGGACCCGGCTGGGACCGCTCCGGGTCGACGTGGACCGGCTCATCGGCGCCGGCGACGGGCTCACGCCGTACGGTGACGACGTGGTGTGCGGATGGCTGGCGGTCCATCGTGCGGCCGGTCACGCGTCGGCCGAGGTCGATGCCGCCGTCCGGGCCCGGCTGCATCGGACCACGAGCCTCTCGGCCGCGCTCCTGGACTGCGCGCTGCACGGCGAGGTGATCCCCGAGTTCGCGGCGTACGTCGTCTCGCTCGGGACCGCGGGTGAAGCGAGAGCGGCCGAGGCACTGCGCGCGGTCGGACACACCTCCGGAGCCGGGCTGCTCGAGGGCGCGGGTTGGGCGCTGGCGGCATGACGACCCACGTCGAACTACGACCCGGCGCGTTCGCTGACTCGGTGACGCTGCTCCAGGTCAGCCGCACCGTTCAGGGCCTGCCGGGGGTCGCGGCCGCGCAGGTCGCGATGGCCACCCCGCTCAACCTCGAGGTGCTGGCCGGGATGGGTTTCGACCTGCCCTCCGAAGCCACCCCCAACGACATGGTCGTCGCGCTGCGGCTCGATGACCCCGACGGGCTCGACGCCGCCCTGGCCGGTGTCGCACAGGCGCTCGCCGACGCGGCGCGGCGCCCGAGCGGTGCCGATGCGGAGCAGGCGCCATCCCGGACCACCGCCGCGGCGCTCCGCGAGACCGGCGAGGACGCCATCGTGCTGGTCTCCGTGCCGGGTGCGAACGCGCTCGCGGAGTCGATGGACGCCGTCGACGCCGGCCACGACGTGATGATCTTCAGCGACAACATGCCCATCGAGCAGGAGGTCGCCCTGAAGCGAGCCGCGGCCGAGCGCGGGGTTCTGGTGATGGGCCCCGACTGTGGCACCGCGGTCATCAACGGGCTCGGCCTGGGCTTCGCCAACGTCGTCTCGCCAGGACCGGTCGGGATGGTCGCCGCCTCGGGTACCGGCTGCCAGCAGCTGCTCGTCCTGCTCGACTACGCCGGCGTCGGGGTCACCTCCGCGCTCGGCGTCGGTGGGCGGGACCTGTCCGCCGAGGTCGGCGGGCTCGCTACCCGCGAAGCCCTCGGCCGCCTCGACGAGGACCCCCAGGTCGAACTGATCGTGCTCGTCTCGAAGCCGCCGGCCCCCGGCGTGGCCGCGGACATCACGGCGTTCGCCGAAGCCCTCTCGACCCCGGTCGAGCTCGCGCTGCTGGGCAGCGGCCAGCCGGACCTCACCTCAGCCGCCGAGCGGGTGCTGAGCCGCCTCGGCCGGGACGTTCCCTCGTGGCCCATCGCTGACCCGTCGCAAACTTCGCGACGGGTCAGCGAGGATTCGCGAAGTTTGCGACGGGTCAGCGGATTGTTCGTGGGCGGCACGCTGTGTCAGGAGGCGCGACTGATCGCGGAGCAGGAGCTCGGGCCGGACGCTGGCACGTTCATCGACTTCGGCGACGACGAGTACACCCGCGGCCGGGCCCACCCGATGATCGACCCGACGCTGCGCCTCGAGGAGCTGGCTCGGGCAGCGGCCGACCCCGAGATCGGCGTGATCCTGCTCGACGTGGTGCTCGGCCACGGTGCCGAGCCGGATCCCTCGGCCCTGCTGGCCCCGGCCATCGAAGGACTGACGCAACCGGTGGTGGTCACCGTCGTCGGCAGCGCCGCCGACCCCCAGGACCGCGACCGGCAGGTGCGCGCGCTCGCCAACGCCGGCGCCGAGGTGCACCTGTCCAACGCGCTCGCCACCCGGCGCGCCATCGAGCTGCTCGGGAGTCGCTGATGCACGTCGTGAACGCCGGCGCGGGTCTGCTTGCCGACGCCGTCGAGGCCCAGGCCGTCGACGTCACCCGCGTCGACTGGCGCCCGCCGATGCCCGGGACCGAGGCCGACCTGGCCACCGTGTTGGCCGACCCGCGGCGGCGCGAAGCGAACGCCCGGGCGCTGGCGGCGATGCTCGACGTGACCGCGCACCTGGTCGACGTGCTGCCAGCCTCCGAGGCGCTGGGGCTCGAGCCTGGCGAGTTCCTCCATGCCGGACCACCGATCGACTGGGACCGGGCCTCCGGCCCGCTGCGCGGAGCGCTCTTGGGCGGCGCCGCGCTCGAGGGTCTCGTCGAGGATCCCGAGGACGCGGTCTCCCTGTTCGAGTCGGGTACGTCGGTTCGCCTCGAGCCCTGCCACCACCGCGGCACGGTGGGGCCGATGGCCGGCGTGGTCACCCCGAGCATGTGGGTGTGGGTGCTGGAGGACCGGGCCACCGGGCGGCGTACCCACTGCACGCTCAACGAGGGCCTCGGCAAGGTGCTCCGGTACGGCGCCTACTCCCCCGACGTGCTGACCCGGCTGCGCTGGATGAACGACGTGCTCGGCCCGCTCCTGCAGGCTGCGGTGCGAGCGGGCGACCCGGTCGACATCACCGGGATCCTGGCCCAGATGCTGCAGATGGGCGACGAGGCGCACAACCGCAACCGCGCCGGGACGCTGATGCTCCTGCGCGACCTCGGGCCCGCCATGGTGACCAGCGGTGCAGCGACAGCTGACGTGGCGGAGGCGATCCGGTTCATCGGCGGCAACGACCACTTCTTCCTCAACCTGGGGATGCCGGCCTGCAAGCTGGCCCTCGATGCCGCTCGTGGGATCGACGGATCCACGATGGTGGTCGCGATGGCCCGCAACGGCACCGACTTCGGGATCCAGGTCGCGGGCACCGGAGACGAGTGGTTCACCGCGCCGGCACTGCTGGCCGACGGCCTGTACCTCGGCGACTTCGGCCCCGACGACGCCAATCCGGACATCGGCGACAGTGCGATCACCGAGACGGCGGGGATCGGCGGATTCGCGATGGCGACCGCGCCCGCGATCGTCCGGTTCGTCGGAGGGTCGGTGCCCGATGCCCTGGCCACCACCCGCCGGATGCACGAGATCACGCTCGGCGAGAACCCGCGGTGGGCGGTGCCGGTGCTGGAGTTCCAGGGCACCCCGACCGGCATCGACGTGACCCGCGTCTGCCGCACCGGGATCCTGCCGCAGATCAACACCGGGATGGCCGGCAAGGTCGCCGGCGTCGGCCAGGTGGGCGCCGGCCTGGTGAACCCGCCGGCCGAGATCTTCCCGCAGGCGCTGGCGAGACTGGCGGAGCGGGCATGAGCGGCCCACTGTCCGACCTGGTGGTCGTCGACCTGACCCGGGCGCTCGCCGGCCCGCACGCGGCGATGATGCTCGGCGACATGGGCGCCCGAGTGATCAAGGTCGAGTCGCCCGGCGGCGACGACACCCGCTCGTGGGGCCCGCCGTTCGTGGGTGAGCCGGATGCGCGCGAGTCGACGTACTTCATGTCGGCCAACCGCAACAAGGAGTCCATCGTCCTCGACCTGAAGGCGGCCGACGACGTCGCCGTGCTGGCCCGGCTCGTGGAGCGTGCCGATGTGCTGATGGAGAACTTCCGCACCGGCGTCCTCGATCGGCTCGGTTTCCCGGTCAGCCGGCTGCACGAGCTCAACCCGCGGCTGGTGATCCTCTCGATCACCGGGTTCGGCCACGACGGTCCCGAGGCGGGGCGCGCCGGCTACGACCAGATCGCGCAGGGCGAGGGCGGGCTGATGTCGATCACCGGGACCGAGCTCCCCACCAAGGTGGGGGTGCCGATCGCCGACCTGATCGCCGGCATGAACGGCGCGTACGGCGTGCTGGCCGCGCTGCACGAGCGCGCGCGCACCGGTGTCGGCAAGGTGGTCCGGACCTCGCTGTTGGCCGGCGTCGTCGGAGTGCACGCCTTTCAGGGCACCCGGTGGACGATCGCCGGTGAAGTGCCCGGCCTGGCCGGCGACCACCACCCGTCGATCGCGCCGTACGGCATGTTCGCCACGGCGAGCGCACCGATCCAGATCGCGTGTGGGTCCGAGGGGCTGTGGCGCGCGTTCTGCGCTGCCTTCGAGCTCGACCCGGATGACCCGCGGTTCACCACCAACTTCGATCGGGTCACCCGGCGCGACGAGCTGATCGAGGCGATGGAGGCGAGGTTCGTCGACCGGAGTGCCGAGGACTGTCTGGCCGTGCTGGCCGAGGCGGGCGTCCCCTCGGGCAAGGTGCGCAGCATCGACGACGTCTACAACTGGGAGCAGACCCGGTCCCAGGGGCTGCTGCTCGACGTCGAGCACCCCACCCTCGGCCACGTCTCGCTTCCCGGATCACCGCTCCGCTTCGACGACAACGCGTACTCCGGCGGCCGGCCGAACCACCTGCCGCCGCCCGCGCTCGACGAGCACGGCGCCGCGATTAGGGAGTGGCTCGCCGCCGATCCGTCGTGAGCTCTCGGGTGACGGACCGTTCGCCTCGTCGTACGGGCTCCACGACTGCTCGGTGACGAAACTGCCCGTTCTGGTCCGAAATTTCGTGCAACAACCGACAGATTCACCGCATAACCGGTGAATCTGCCGGCCGGCGTCCCTCAGCCCAGGTCGACGATCGCGGCGACCGGGCCGCCGCCGTCGGGGCCCTGGTGGGCGGCGGAGACGGAGACGAAGACCGCCGGGTCGCCGGTGACCGCGGCGGTCACCCCGCCGACGCAGGCCTTGATCTGCCGGTGCCAGTGCACGTCGGAGTCGTCGAGCATCGCGTTGCGGCGGCCGCGCACCTGACCGTCCTGGGAGACCTCGCACTTGAGGAAGACGTTGACCAGTCGGCCGTCGAGGTCGGCGGTGCGCGGTCGGTCCGGCAGGTCCAGGCCGGCGGACCGGATCGCCTCCCAGATCCCGTCCGCGTCCAGCGCGTCCTTCATCACCGAGTGCCCCACGCGGTAACGGCCGCCGACACCGGTCGCGTTGCCGACGACGACCACCTGGGCCTGGTCGAGCTCGACGCCGGAGGAGCACGAGGCCACCGCGGAGTACAGCGAGCGGTCGTGCATCACGTCGGCGTCCGTCGGCATCTCGATCTCGCCGAGCGCGACCGCGATGCCCAGCGCCGTACATCCGTTGGAGAGGTCCATCGACTCGTGAGTGTGCTCGGTCCACACGGTCTTGCCGCGCGACTTGGCGTCGCGGATCGTGTGCACCGTCAGCAGCGGGGTCTTGGTCTGCACGTAGTGGACGTCGGCGACGTCGGTGATGCCGGCCCGCTCCATCGCCACCTTCACCGCGTCGGAGACCTTCTCGACCATGGCGACCCGGCCGATGTCCTCGGGCTGAAGCACCTCGCTCATCGCGTACCCGACGGTCAGCCGTGGCTCGTCGCTGGGCTCGGCGTCGGTGGTGGCAAAGATCGTGGCGTGCGGGCTGATCACACCGTCGGTGCCACCCGACCAGACGATCGGCACGTCCTTCACCTGGTCGGCCGGCGCGCCCTTGGCGATCAGCACCTCGCGGAACGCACGGTCCGCGATGATCCGGGTGTAGTCGTTGACTCCCCCGTTGCCCTCGGTCTTGCCGATGATCGCGATCACCCGATCGGCCGCCATCACCCCCTCGTCGATGAGCTTCGCGAGCTCGGAGGCATCGGCGACGGAGTGGATCGGGACCTTGCGGACTTCGATGGCGGAGGGCATGACGTTCCTTTCCTAGGGCTTTCAGAGACTGCTCAGTCGGGTACGACGACGGTGCCGGTGTCGCCGGATACGGCGTCGATGATGTGGTCCAGGCTGGTGATCACGCCACGCCGGCCGGTGGCCTCGACGAACCGGCAGATCGCGTCGACCTTCGGTCCCATCGACCCACTGGCGAAGTGGCCGGCCGCGGCGTACTCGCGCATCGTGGCGACCGTGACCGTGCCGATCGGCTGGGCCTCGGGAGTGCCGTAGGCGATCACGGCGTGCGAGACGTCGGTGGCCACGACGAGGGTGTCGGCATCGACCATCCGGGCGAGCAGGGCCGCGCCGAGGTCCTTGTCGATCACGGCCTCGACGCCGCGCAGCCGGCCATCCTCGCGCACCACCGGGATGCCACCGCCGCCGTTGGCCACGACCACGAACCCGGCCTCGATCAGAGCCAGTACGGCGGGCGCGTCCAGGATCTCCAGCGGCTCCGGCGAGGCCACCGAACGCCGCCAGCCCTTGTCGCCGCGGTCCTCCCAGGTCTCGCCGTGCTCGATCAGCAGCGCGGCCTGGTCAGCCGGCAGGTAGCGACCGATCGGCTTGCTGGGCTGGGTGAACCCCGGGTCGGCCGGGTCGACGCGGGTGCGGGTGACCACCGTGGCCAGCTGCCGGGTGACGTCACGCGCCGCCAGGGAGGCCTCGAGGGCATTCATCAGGACGAACCCGAGCGTCGCCTGGGTCTGTGCGCCGCACCAGTCCAGTGGCACCGGCGGCACGACCGCGGCGGCGAGCTCGTTCTTGACGAGCAGGTTGCCGACCTGCGGACCGTTGCCGTGGGTGAGCACCACCTCGGCCTCGCGCTCGAGGAGCTGGGCCACCGCCTCCATCGCGACCTCGGCGGCGGCGATCTGGTCCTCGGGCCGGGCTCGGCCGTCCCTGTTGGTCAGCGCGTTGCCGCCGAGCGCGAGCAGCACCCTCATCCGGCCACCTCGCCCGCCATGCCCACCTGGTCCACCAGGTCCACCTCGGCGTGGTCGGCACCGCCGGACAGCCGCGCGTATCCCGGGCCGCGATCGAAGAAGGCAGCCGCGGCTCCGCCGGTTCGCGACCCGCGCTCCGCGGCCGTCGCCTGCGGGTCGTGCCCGAGGCCGTCGAGGTCCTCGCCGGTCAGCACCACGCCGTACGTCGCCAGCGCGGCCGCGCGGCTGACCTTGTGCCAGACCACGTCCCGCACCACGAGCTCCGGGTCGCGCTCGAGCGGGTCGCCCCAGCCGCCGCCGCCCGTGGTGCGGATCCGGATCACCTCGCCGGCGCGCACCGGCTCGGCGTCCGCGAGGGCGTCGACCTGGCGCTCGTGGGGACCACCGGCATCGATGGTGACCTCGAACGGGGTGCCGGCGAGCCCGCCCCTGACGCCCCAACAGGCCAGGATGGAGCGGTCGGCGATCGACATGAAGTGGGCGTCCTTGAGCATCCGGATGTGCTTCTCGTAGCCGAGCCCGCCCCGGAACTTGCCGGCGCCCCCGCTGTCGACCGCCAGCGAGAGCGCCTCGACCCGGAACGGGAAGCGCGACTCGGTGAACTCGGTCGGCAGGTTCCGCGAGTCCGGCACCACGTGGATGGTGTCCTCGCCGTCGGCGTAGTAGCGGCCCCCCGAGCCACCGCCGAGCACCTCACGCATCAGATAGGGCCGGCCGTCGAGGTCGTCGCCGTAGACGCCGGTGTAGCGGATCGTCTCCTGGTCGGCGGGCATCCGACCGTCGACGGCCTTGGCGAGCACCCCGGCCAGTACCCCGAGCAGCCGGAGGATCACGAACGTGCGGGCGTTGGTCGGCGCCGGGAACACCGGCGTGAGCAGGGTCCCCGGGGGCGGGAACCGCATCTCGATGAGGGGTACGACGCCTTCGTTGACGTCGAGCTCGGCCATCCGCTCGGGACTGTCGGCGAGGTTGCGCAGGATCGGCGCCAGCCACTTCTTCAGGAAGACCCCGTCGCTGTAGTCGCCGCAGTGGTTGATCGGGCCCTTGGCCTGAGGTGAGGTGCCGTCGAAGTCGAGGATCAGCCGCTCGCCGTCCGGGTCGTCGGGGGCAGTGCGGGTCAGGGTGATCCGCTGGGTGTGCAGGCGCGGCTCGTCGATCCCGTCGTGCTCCGCGTAGTCCTCCCAGACCCAGGAGCCGACCGGGATCTTGCCGAGGATCTCGCGCCGGTACGTCGTGGTGGTGCGGTCGATGATCGCGTCGAAGCACGACTCGACCGCCTCGACGCCGTACCGGTCGAAGAGCTCACCGAGTCGACGGGCGCCCATCAGGCAGGCCGAGCACTCGGCGTCGAGGTCGGCGGCCAGGCTCTCGGGCATCCGGGAGTTGCGGGTCATGATCGTCAGCGCCGCCCGGTTGGGTACGCCGGCGTCGTAGAGCCGGATCGGCGGCACCATCAGGCCCTCCTCGAAGACGCTGGTCGCGTCGGAGGGCATCGAGCCGGGCACTGCGCCACCGATGTCGTCGTGGTGACCGAACGCCTGCACGAAGGCGACCACGTGGCGGGCGTCCTCGGCACCGCTGAACACCGGGACGGTGACGCACAGGTCGGGCAGGTGCCCGATCCCGCCCTCGGAGCGGTAGACGTCGTTGTGGAAGAAGACGTCGCCCTCGCGCATCTCCTCGATCGGGAAGTCGCGGGCGATGGGGTGGACGAGCGCGGAGTACGAGCGACCGGTCAGCTTGCGCAGCAGTCGGTCGTGGATGCCGGCCCGGAAGTCGTGCGCGTCGCGGATCATCGGACTGCGACTGGTGCGGCCGATCGCGGTCTCGACCTCCATCTCGACGCTGGCCAGGGACCCCTGGACGATCTCGACCAGCACCGGATCGGCACTCGCGCCGGCATCGGCGGTCAACGGCCCGAACGGGAACTGGGTGGGTGCGCGACGGCTCGCCATCACTGGACCTTCCTGGTCACGATGATGTTCAGGTACTCGTCGATGCGGGCGGTGAACCCCGGGTGCAGCGGCACGGTGGAGCCGAACTCCTCGATGATCGCCGGACCCTCGACCTGGGTGCCGGGCGGAAGGTCGGTGCGCCACAGCACCGGCGTCTCGACGTACCCGTCGTCCGCCTCGAAGCAGACGTCCCTCGTCGGTCGAGTGGCCCCCGAGGAACGATCGGGCGCACCGAGTCCGGTCGCCTTCTTGATCTCCGGCCGCTGGATCGGACCGATGCCCGACACTCGCAGGTTGACCCACTCCACCTGCTGGCTGTCGTCACCGGCGAAGTCGTAGCCGTAGAGGCCCTTGTGCTCCGCATGGAACCGGGTCGCGACCTCGGCCAGGACGCCCGGATCGATCGGCCCCTCGGGCACCGGCACCCGCACCTCGAAGGCCTGCCCGAAGTAGCGCAGGTCGGCGGTGCGCAGGTAGCGGTGCTGGTCGGAGGCGAAGCCCTCCTTGGTCAGCGCGGCCGCAGCCCGCTCGGTGAGCGCGTCGTAGATCGCTGCCACGGACGCGGGGTCCAGGGTGTCGGCCAGCGACACGTGGGTCTGCACGTAGTCGTTCTTCACATCCACGGTGAGCAGCCCGAACGCCGAGACGTTGCCGGGGTCGGGCGGCACCAGCACGGTCTCGATTCCGAGGATGTCCATCAGTCGGCACAGCAGCAGTGAGCCCGACCCGCCGAACGTCGTCAGCGTGAAGTCGCGGACGTCGAGGCCGCGCTTGACGGTGACCTGGCGCAGCGCGTTGGCCTGGTTCCACGCCGAGATCTCGAGGACCCCGCTGGCGCAGGCCTCCCGACTCAACCCGAGCTTCGCGGACAGCTGATCGACGCCGTCGAGGGCGGCCGGCAGGTCGAGCGGGATCTCGCCGCCGAGCAGGTGCGGCGGGATCCGGCCGAGTACGACGTGGGCGTCGGTGATCGTCACGTCGCTACCGCCCTTCCCGTAGCAGAGCGGCCCCGGGTCCGCGCCCGCCGACTGCGGGCCGACCTTGAGCGTGCCCTCGGGCGAGAGCCAGGCGATCGAGCCGCCGCCCGCGCCGACGGTCACCACGTCGATCATCGGGATCTTCGACGGGAACACCCCGACCGTGCCCTCGGTGGTGAGCGTCGGCTCGCCGTCGATCACCACGCTGACGTCGGTCGAGGTACCGCCTCCGTCGGAGGTGAGCACCCGGTCGTGGCCGGCGACCTTCGCGATCAAGGCCGCGCCGAGCGCGCCGGCGGCTGGTCCGGACAGCACCGTGGTGATCGGCTGGTGCACGACCTCGTCGGCCGAGAGCACCCCGCCGTTCGACTTCATCACGTAGAACGGGATCGACCGGTCGCCGTACTGGCGCAGCCGCTCGGTGATGTTGGTGACGTATGCCGACAGCCGCGGCTTGACCGCCGCGTCGACCAGCGTGGTCATGGCGCGCTCGTACTCGCGGTACTCCCGGAGCACCTCGCTGCTCACCGACACCACGGCGTCGGGGTGCTCCTCCGTGAGGATCTCCCGCATCCGCTCCTCGTGCTCGGGGTTGGCGTAGGCATGCAGGAAGCAGACCCCGAGCGTGGTGATGCCGGCGTCGCGGAACCAGCGGGCGGCCTCGCGGGCCCCGTGCTCGTCGAGCGGCTCGAGCTCGGCGCCGGTGAAGTCGAGCCGGCCGGAGACGCCGCGCACCAGGTCGCGCGGGACGATCCGACCGGGCTTCACCCAGAAGTAGGAGTTGCCGTAGCCGTCGGGCACCGACTGCCGGGCGATCTCGAGCATCGCTTCGTAGCCGGTGTTGGTGATGAAGCCGAGCCGGTCGACCTTGCCCTCGAGCAGCTGGTTGGTGGCCACCGTGGTGCCATGGCTGACCGCGGAGATCCGGTCGCCGGTGGCGCCGATCAGGCCGAGCACCTTCTCGATGCCGGCGAGGAACCCGTCGGCCGGGTTGCTGGGCGTCGACGGCGTCTTGGTCGTCACCAGCTGTCCGGTGGCCTCGTCGAGAGCCACCACGTCGGTGAAGGTACCGCCGGTGTCGATGCCGATCCGGATGCCCTGGCTCATGCGGTCGCCCCTTGGCCGAGATGGAACGTGGTCGTGGTGGTCGAGCTGGCCACCAGCCTGCCCGACGCGATCACGTACGTCGGCGCGGCGTGCTCGGTGAGCACCTGACGCAGGGTCGGGTACTCGTGGACGACGAGGTCGGCGTTGCCACCCACCTCGAGCCGATGGCCGGTCTCGCCGAGCACCCTCGCCGCGGTCGTCGTGACCGCGTCGTAGACGAGATCGAGGCCGGCGGCGTCGACCGCTTCCAACGCGTGCGCCGCCAGGAACGCCACCTCCAGCAGGTGGTGCCGGCCGAACGGGTAGTAGGCGTCCTCGATGTCGTCCTGACCGAGGGCGACCGGGATGCCCATGGCGGTCAGCTCGCGCACCGGCAGGTGCAGCGGCCCGGTGTGCGGGTCGCTGACGAAGCCGAGCCCGGCCCGCTTCGCCAGGCCGGCGAGGCGCTCCAGCGACGGCCGGGCGTAGAGCCCGACCGCGCGCGCATGGTTGGCGACGCCACGGCCGACCAGGCCGTGCTCGAGCATCGCCTCGGCCAACATCTCGGTGGTGCGGAGGCTCGCATCACCGGCGTCGTCCACCAGCATCGCCACCCGGCGGTCCCGCTCCGCGGCCAGAGCGCACATCCGCTGCACGTGCTCGCGCGCCTCGGCGTCGCTGTGCTCGATCCACGGGATCCCGCCCACGACGTCGGCGCCGAGCTCGACCGCCTCCCGGACCAGCTGCTCCGCCCCCGGGTCGCGGAGCAGCCCGTCCTGGGGAAACGCCACGACCTGGAGATCGACCACGCCGCGGAACTCCTCGCGGAGCGCCAGCAGCGGGATCACGCCCTCGAGCCGGGCCTTGGTGTCCACGTCGGCGAACGCGAGCACGTGCCGGACGCCGTACTTCACCGCCTCGAGGACCGCCTTCCGAGCGTTGGTGGCGATCCAGCTGCGGTCGTACTGGTCTTTGACCGCCGAGGCCAGCTCGATCGAGTGCAGCGCCGACCCCATGTCGCCCGAGGTGTACGCCGTCAGTGCCGCATCCCCGATCCGGTCCAGCGTGTAGACCTTGTCGAGGTGCAGGTGGCCGTTGACGAAGCTCTCGGTGACCAGACCTCCGGCGGCGTCCACTTCTTCGGTCCCGGTGAGGTTCTCCTGGCCGACGGCTGCGATCAGCCCGTCGTCGACGCCGATCTGCCAGCGACCCGCACGTCCGCGCAGGGTCGCGTCGGCGACGACGAGCTGGTGGGTAGGCACCCACCGATTCAAGCGCGGGGCGGTCGCGCCGGGCCACGGCACAATCTGCCGACGAGCGCTCGGTTCGTCGGCAACGTATGCCAGCGGCCCACCCGACCGAGGTCGAGTGGGCCGCCGATGCGTTGCTGGTTAGGCCTTGCCGTCCGGCGGGGACGCCTCGTCCTCTCGGTGCGCGCCCTCTTGGCCGACCGCGATGATCGCGCCATCGTCGTCGAGGTTGCCGGGGGCGACGACCCGCGCCAGGTGGTAGCCGAGGACGACCACCAGGGTCCCCAGCGCAATGCCGCTGAGGATGAAGTCGTCGGTGACTTTCAGCTCGGCGTTGCCGATGGCCAAGATGACGCCCGCCGCGATCGGCACCAGGTTGACCGGATTGGCGAAGTTGACGCCGTTCTCCTTCCAGATCTTCGCGCCCAGCAGGCCGATCATCCCGTAGAGCACGAGCGTGATCCCGCCGAGCACGGCCGGCGGCGTCACATTGACGATCGCGCCGAACTTCGGGACCAGTCCGAGCAGTACCGCCGTGATGGCGGCGACGAAGTAGGCGGCCGTCGAGTAGACCCGGGTCGCCGCCATCACGCCGATGTTCTCGGCGTACGTCGTCGTCGGCGAGCCACCCACCGCGCTGGTGATCACGGTGCCGACACCGTCGGCGGCCACGGCCCGACCCATCGAGGGGTCCAGGTCGGTCTTGGTCATCTCGGCCACGGCCTTGACGTGGCCGACGTTCTCAGCGACCAGCGCGATCACGGCCGGCAGGACGAGCAGGGCGAAGGTGACCGAGAAGGCCGGGGTGTGCCAGCCGACGGAGTCCAGGTTGCCGACCAGGGTCTGGTTCCCGACCAGTCCGTCGTCGGTCTGGTTGGGGAAGCCGAACCATTCGGCGTCCTTCACCGCGTCCCAGTTGACCCGGTCGTGCGGGCCGGGGTCGGGGAAGCCGGGCAGCGGCAACGAGATGGTGCCCCAGATCAGGTCCGCGATCCACGAGACGACGTAGCCGAAGACCAGGCCGAGGAAGATCGCGATTCGACCGAAGAAGCCCCGCAGCCCGACCGCCATCACGATGACCGCGGTCATGGTGAGGAGCGCGATCCACGGGTCGGACGGCATGTAGGTCTGAGTGGCGACCGGGGCCAGGTTGAACCCGATCAGCATCACGACGGCGCCGGTCACCACCGGCGGCAGGACCGCGTTGACCGCCTCGGCACCGAGGTAGTGGATGATCACGCCGACGATCGCGAGCACGACACCAGCGACCAGGATCGCTCCGGTCACATCGGCCGGGCCACCGGGCCCTCCGCTGCCGGAGTAGGTGTAGATCGCCGTGGCGCCACCGACGAACGAGGCCGAGGTACCGAGATAGCTCGGCACCTTGCCCTTCACGATCAGCAGGAAGCAGATCGTGGCGATGCCGCTCATCATGATCGCGAGGTTGGCGTTCAACCCCATGATGATCGGGAACACGAAGGTCGCTCCGAACATGGCAACGACGTGTTGTGCACCGAGGCCCACGGTCTTGCCCCAGGCCAAGCGCTGGTTCGGGGCGACGGCCTCGCCGGGAGCTGGATCGACTACTTCCCACTTGAACATCGACATGTCTGGACCCTTTCGCTGTGGGTGAGGCCCGAGGCTCTGCACAACCTAGTGAGATCCATGACACACCTACGACGGCGACAGTTGCCGAAGGAACGCCGTAATGGCTGGCACTTCTCTGCGCGGTGTCCCGACGCTGCTGGCGGGCTTTACTCGCGGGCGACCCGGGTGCCGCCCCTCCCCCTCGGTCCACTTCGTGGTCGTCGCGACCTCGCGTCACCCGGCTCACCCCGCGACTGCTAGACAAGGCCTCATGGCTACCACTGCACTCGGCGGCAACGCCGTCCACACCGTCGGCGAACTCCCCGCGATCGGTGACCCGGCTCCCGCCTTCTCCCTCGTCGGCCTCGACTTCGGCGAGGTGACCCTCCCCGAGGGCGCCCGCACGATCCTCAACATCTTCCCCAGCGTCGACACCGGCGTCTGCTCGGCCAGCGTGCGCAAGTTCAACGAGCTGGCGGCGGGCTTCGATGACACCACCGTCATCTGCGTCTCCAACGACGTGCCGATGGCCCAGGCCCGGTTCTGCGGCGCGGAGGGCATCGAGAACGTCACGGTCGCCTCAGCCTTCCGGTCCCCCTTCGGCGACGACTACGGCATCCGGCTGATCGACGGCAAGTGGGAGACCCTGCTGGCCCGGGCCGTGGTGATCGTGGGCGCGGACGGCAAGGTCGCCTACACCCAGCTGGTGCCCGACATCGGCACCGAGCCCGACTACGACGACGTGGTCGCCGCTCTCGGCTGATCAGTCCTCGGGCGACCAGAACGCCCGGACGATGTCGACCGAACCGGAGGCGCGCAGCGGCGTGCCCTCCTCGAGGTAGGCCTGGCGGGCCTCCACCTGATGGCTCGGCGGCAGCGACCCGTCGGCCCGGACCACCCGCCACCACGGCACCGGGCCGCCGTGCCGCGACATCACCGATCCCACCTGGCGAGGGCCGCCGCCCACCGCGTCGGCGATCGCGCCGTATGTCGTCACCCGGCCGCGCGGGACCCGTTCGACGTACTCCAGCACCCGCTCGGAGTACTCCTCCGGGTCAAGCCTCACTGACCGGTTCCTCCTCGGGGACCCCGAACGCCACCGCCGCCACGATGGCGGCCACGACGATAGCCACCATCCCGGCGATCCAGACCCCGGGTGGTTCGGGCTGGTCGCGAAGCAGGACCGCGAGCAGCCACACGGCCGGCGCCGTGATGAACACCATGGCCCCGCGGGTGACCCACAGCCGCACGGTCGGCCCGTCGATGGCCATCTCGGGCGGGCCATAGGCGGTGAGCAGCGCCGCGAGGTGCGCGACCAACAGGGCGAGCGCCGCCACCACCATCTCGGCGGGGAGATCGGTCAAGGCTGCCCGCCCCCACCAGGCCAGCACGAGAGCCAGCGTCAGCGGACCGAAGACTGACTCCGGGTAGAACGCCCAGCCGAACGAGAGCATCAGCACCAGCGCGATCGCCCAGCTCGGAGGCGGAGCGCCGGCCGCTGCCGCGGCGACCATGCCGACCACGGGGCCGAGCAGGATCAGCAGCCGCGCCACCAGCTGCGAGGCCGACCACTCCAGCGCGCTCATCGTGGTCGCACCTGCGGGAGCTGGGCCCGCCGGGCCAGTCGCTGCAGCACCTCATCAAGGGTGCCCGCCCCGAGCCAGGCGACGACCGGGCAGCCCAGCCCCGCGAGGCCGGCGAGCACCTGCTCGCGTTCGATCTTACGCATCCGCCAGGCCAGGGCTGCCAACTCGGCGTCGGTGTCCTCGGGCAGCACCGGCTCCGCGTCGGCGGGGAGCGTGTCGATCACCAGGGTCGGGAGGCCTCGCCGCGCGGTCGCGGCGGCGACGGTGGCGATCGCCTCGGTCAGCATCGGGGTCAGCAGCACGACGGTGGTTCCCTCGGTGACGCGCAACGGCACTCTCGCGTGCGTGGCGAGCGAGCGATGCCCCTCGGTACCGGACTGGATCGCGGACACCGCCAGCAGGACTCGCCGCAGGTGCACCCATCCCGACCCGAACCGCACCTGCCGGCCGCTGCCGCCCACTACTCGGAGTCCGACCCGGTCGCCCCGGCGTACGGCGTGCTCGGCCAACGCGGCGGCCGCGCGGACCGTGAGGTCCAGGCTGCTCGCCGAGCCATCCACGCCGCCCGAGCGGCCGTGGTCGGCCACCGCATCGATCACCAGCAGGATCGCGGCGTCCTCCTCGGCGCGGGTGGTGGTCGCGTGCAGCCTGCGGGTGCGACTGGAGACCCGCCAGTTGATCCGGCGCAGCCGGTCGCCCGGCTGGAACTCCCGGATGCCGGCGAACTCGGACCCGGAGCCGGGCCGCGCGGACCGGTGCGCGCCGACCAACCCCCGGGGCTGCGGCGTCTCCGCGCGCGAGGTGTACGCCGTCGGCGCGGGCAGCACCTGCATCTGCAGGCCCGGGAGGGTGGCCGGTCCCCAGCGGTAGCCCGCCCACCGGGTGGTCAGCGCCACCCGCTCCTGGCCGAGCACCCGCCGCCCCCAGCGCCGAGGGCTGATCTCCAGCACCGGCAGCCCGGCGGCCACCAGGCGCGAGACGCGCCCCTCCGACGGATGCGTGGCGATGTACGGCGCGTCGGCCACCGCCCGCGTGACCTGCTCGGCATCCTCGGCGTCGCTGACCCGCAGCCGGGACGTGGTCCCCTGCCCCTCGTGCAGCGACAGGTGATCGATGTCCGAGCGCACCGACGGCGTACCGGCCGGACGTGCCGCCAACCCCATCGCGGCACACATCACCAGGGGCACGACGAGCACCAGCCCGACGGGTTCGCCGAGCAGCACCGCCCCGCCGATCCCGAGCCCGGCGACGATCAGCGCGCGGCTCAGCGCCGCGGTCGCTCGCCACTGGGCCGGCACGGCGCTATCGCTCGGTCTTGGTGCGCTCGAGGGTCGCCGGCGTCGGCACCTGGGCCAGCACGTCGTCGACGATCGTGCGGCCGCTGGCGTGGGTCATCCAGAGCTCGGGGCGGATCGTGATCCGGTGGGCCAGGACCGGCCGGGCGACCACCTTCACGTCTTCGGGGATGACGTAGTCGCGGCCCCGGATCAGCGCGAACGCCCGCGCGGCCAGCATCAGGCCGAGCGACCCGCGCGGCGAGGAACCGGTGAGCACCTCGCGATGGTCGCGGGTCGCGGCAGCGAGCGAGACGCAGTACCGCCCGACCGAGTCGTCGATCCGGATCGACTCGACGGCCTCCTGCATGGCGAGCACGCCCTGCGCGTCGGTCAGTGCGTCGAGAGTGATCTCCTCGCGGCCGCGTTCCATCCGGCGGATGAGGACGTCGTACTCCTCCTCGGAGGAGGGGTACCCGAACCCCACCCGCATCAGGAATCGGTCCAGCTGCGCCTCGGGCAGCGGGTAGGTGCCTTCGTACTCGATCGGGTTGGCGGTCGCGAAGACGCAGAACGGCTCGGGCAGCGAGAAGGTCTCACCCTCGACGGTGATCTGCCGCTCCTGCATCGCCTCCAGCAACGCCGACTGCGTCTTCGGCGGGGTGCGGTTGACCTCGTCGGCGAGCAGCAGGCTGGTGAAGAGCGGGCCGGGGCGGAAGTCGAACTCCCCCCGTTGCTGGTTGTAGAGGAACGAGCCGGTCAGGTCCGAGGGCAACAGGTCGGGCGTGAACTGCGCCCGCCCGAACTCCAGCCCCAGCGCCTGGGCGAAGGACCGCGCGGCCAACGTCTTGCCGAGCCCCGGGAAGTCCTCGAGCAGGACGTGGCCCTTGGCGAGTACGGCGGCCAGCACCAGCGTCAACGGCTCCCGCTTGCCGACGACCGCACGTTCGACCTCGTCGAGCACCCGGCCCGCGAGCTGCCCCGCTTCGGACACGGTCAACGGCGTACTCCTCGGGCTGGTCACAGCTCCTCGATCCTGCGGATGCAGCGCTCGATCTCCGCGCGGTCCAGCCGACGCGGGCGGTCGTTGACGACCCGGGTCAGCTCGGGCCCCATCAGCCGGTAGGCCCGCGCGGTCTCGGGCCGCTCGCCGTGGCGCACCCTCAGCACCTGCTCGGTGAGATCCGCCAGTCGGTCGCGGAGCGCGGAGTCGGGGCGCGTGACGGAGAGGTGGTGCTCGAGAATCCGCAGGTTGGCGGCGGTGCGCGGATCGCGTCGCTGGAGGTCGGCGATGTGCACCTCGTCCAGCACCCAGGCGGGCCGCGGCGGGGGCGCGGCGTCCACCAACAGCCCGGCCAGCACGACCACGGCGGCGGTCACCAGCACCACGCGCAGTGGGTCGGGATCCATCTCGAACCGCTCACCAGCCCACAGCATCGCCGCCGTGGCACCGATCAGCACCACCAGCCGGAACCACCAGCGACCGCCGGTCACGAGGCGCCTCTGGTCTGGCCGGCGCCCAGGCTGCGGTGCAGGCGATCGAGCGCCGCCACCGCGGACCTGCGGGCGGACTCCCCGAGCTCGTGGTCGGAGAACCGAGCCTCGCGGTAGAGCACGGCCAGGTCGGCGACCGCGCGTTCGTCGGCGGCGACCAGGTCGAGCACCCGGAGCGTGAACTCCGCGGAGGTCTCCCAGGGCTCGCGTCCGAAGCCGGCCGTCTCGGCCTGCACCTCGAACCGGTGCCAGCAGGCCACGATCCCGTTGCGCGGGGTGCCTGCGAGCAGCAACGCGAGCTGCTGGTCGGCGTCGCGCACGATCTCCTCGGCCGCCTGCTCGGGTGCTGCCGGTAGCACCTCGAACTCGACCCGCCGACGCCGGCGGCGCCGGCGCCACCGGGCCGGTGTCGGGTCCAGGCGCACCCAGCGGAACAGCAGCGCGGCCAGGTAGACGATCCCGAGCAGGAGGGCGATCCCCAGGCCGATCTGAGCCGCGCGGGCTCCCCCGTCGTCGCCCTCGTCCTCCGCTTCCTCCTCCTGCTGCGGCTCCGGGGCGACGGAGTCAAGCGGCGACGTGGAGCTCGAAGAGTCCTCCGAGGAGGGGTCGTCGCCGAAGACCCGGTCGGGTCCGATCGCCGCGGCCCAGGTGGCCAGCACGACCACCAGCAAGGTGGCGGCCAGCACCGCCGGCCCCGCGGCCGGAGGGCCGGACCGTGGCTCCGTCTCCGGAGAGCTCCCGCTCATGCCAGCAAGTTACTCGCGGGGAGCCTCCCGCGCGATCACGCACGGGTCACGTTCGAACCACTCAGTACGCCGGCTGGCTGGGGTCGATCTGGTTGACCCAGGCGGCGACCCCACCGCCGACGTGCACCGCGTCGGAGTATCCCGCGCCCTTGACGATCGCCAACGTCTCCGCCGAGCGGACCCCGGACTTGCAGTACATGACGACCTGTCGGTCCGCGGGGAGCTGCTCCAGGGCGCTGCCGTTGAGGAAGTCGCCCTTGGGGATGAGCACCGAGCCGGGAATCTTGTTGATGTCGTACTCCACCGACTCCCGCACGTCGACCAGGTAGAAGTCGCGGCTGCCTTCGTCGCGCTCCTTGAGCATGTGCTCGAGCTGGGTGACCGAGATCGTGGAGCCCGCGGCCGCGTCCGCGGCCTCGTCGGAAAGCGCGCCGCAGAAGGTCTCGTAGTCGATCAGCCCGGTGACGGTCGGGTTCTCACCGCACAGTGCGCAGTTGGGGTCCTTGCGGACCCGCAGCTTGCGGTACTCCATCTCCAGGGCGTCGTAGATCATCAGCTTGCCGACCAGCGGCTCGCCCACACCGGTGAGCAGCTTGATCGCCTCGTTGACCTGGATCGAGCCGATGCTGGCGCACAGCACACCCAGCACCCCACCCTCCGCGCAGCTGGGGACCATGCCCGGCGGCGGCGGCTCGGGGTAGAGGCAGCGGTAGCAAGGCGCATCCTCGGTCAGGCTGGGTGCGAACACCGAGGCCTGTCCGTCGAAGCGGTAGATCGAGCCCCACACGTAGGGGATCTTCAGGAAGTACGCCGCGTCGTTGACCATGTATCGCGTCGCGAAGTTGTCGGTGCCGTCGACGATCAGGTCGTAGCCCTCGAACACCTGGAGCACGTTGTCGTTGTCGAGCCGCTCCTCGTGGAGGATCACCTCGACGTACGGGTTGGTCCCGGCGATCGACTCCTTGGCCGACTGCGCCTTGGGCTTCCCGATGTCGGACTGGCCGTGGATGACCTGGCGCTGGAGGTTGGACTCATCGACCTCGTCGAACTCGGCGATGCCGATGGTCCCCACACCCGCGGCCGCCAGATAGAGCAGGGCCGGACTGCCCAGGCCTCCGGCGCCGATCACCAGCACCCGGGCGTTCTTCAGCCGCTTCTGCCCCGTCATGCCCACGTCGGGGATGATCAGGTGGCGGCTGTAGCGACGGACCTCGTCGATGGTGAGCTCCTCAGCGGGCTCGACCAGCGCGGGAAAACTCACGGGGACACTCCTCATCGGGTTCGGTGCGGTCCAGGGTCAACGCCGGGCCGCCCGTCCATGTTCCCTCCGCTTTCGGACCGCCCGCGACCACATCCCGTCATCCGGACCGTCCCTACGCGCGGGTAGGCTCGCGGCTGTGACCCACCAGCACGATGTCGACGAGGCCCGCCCCCGCGGCGGCCGGCTGCCGCGCCGCGAGCGCCGCGAGCAGCTGCTCTCGTCCGCGCTCGAGGTGTTCGTCGCCCAGGGCTACCACGCGGCGGCCATGGACGACATCGCCGAGCGCGCCGGGGTGTCCAAGCCGGTGCTCTACCAGCACTTCCCGGGCAAGCTCGAGCTCTACCTGGCGCTGCTCGAGACCTCGTGCGACGCGATGATCGCCAACTGTGCCGCCGCCCTGGAGTCGACCCACGACAACAAGCAGCGGGTCGCCGCCGCCATCGACGCCTTCTACGGCTACGTCGCCGCCGACACCGGCGCCTTCCGGCTGGTCTTCGAGTCCGACCTGACCAACGAACCCGCCGTACGCGGGCAGATCGAGCGCGTCACCGATGAGTGCGCGACCCTGATCGCCGGCGTGATCCACGACGACACCGGCCTGCCCGCCCGGGCCTCCCAGCTGCTGGCCGTCTCCCTGGTGGGAATGGCCCAGGTGAGCGCGCGATTCTGGCTCGCGGACGGCGGCGGGATCACGAGGGCCGATGCCACCGCGCTGGTCTCCGGGCTGGCCTGGCGGGGCATCCGCGGATACCCACTCACCGACGAGCACTGACCGCGACGCGACAACCAAAGGAGCCATGACCGTGGAGGTCAAGATCGGCGTGCAACACGCCCCCCGAGAGATCGTCCTCGAGAGCGACCTGGAGCCGGAGACGCTCGAGAAGCAGATCGCCGACGCCGTCGCCAGCGGCGGCGTGCTCTCCCTCACCGACTCCAAGGGCCGCCGCACGTTGGTGTCGGCCGACAAGATCGCCTACGTCGAGATCGGCGGCGGGGTCGCCGGCACCGTCGGGTTCCGGAGCTAGCGACCAGGCCGGATCCCGTCTAGGCGTCCAGGCCGAGCTCGGACATCCGCTCGTCGTGCCGGTCGGTCAGCCGGGTGAACATCCGGCCGATCGCCGCAAGGTCCAGCCCCGGCCGGTCGACGCCGCCCGCGAGCAGGGCCGACAGCGCGTCCCGCTCGGCAGCGACCCGCTGCGCCTGCGTGAGCGCCTCGCCCATCAGCCGCCGGCCCCACAGGGCCAGTCGGCCGCCCAGCGGCGGATCGGCCACGATGGTCCCGCGCACCCGTTCCACGACGAACGCCGCGTGACCGGCGTCCGCGACCGACGAGACGACCAGGTCGCGCGTGTCGGGGTCGAGGTAGGCGGCAATCTCGCGGAAGAAGTCGTTGGCCAACCCGTCGCCGACGTAGGCCTTGACCAGCCCCTCCAGCCAGTCGGCCGGCGCCGTGTGTAGGTGGAACTGATCGATCGGCATCCGGAACGGCGCCATCGCCACGAACGGGTCGGAGCCCAGGTCGGTGATCCGGGCGTGCAGCGGGGCCACCTTGGCGAACTCGGCGCTCGCCATCGCCGCCAGGGCCACCTTGTCCTGCAGCGTCGGCGCGAGCTTGGCGTCCTCGGCGAGGCGCTCGAACGCGGAGATCTCGCCGTAGGAGATCGCGCCCAGGAGGTCGACGACCGCCTCCCGGTAGTGGGGATCGTCGAAGGCGACGGGCAGGCTCTCGCGCGCTGATTCAGACACGGCCGCACCCTACCGATAGACTGAGCGGGTAGTTCGCCGCCATCCGGGCGGCCCGTATGTGCGCGGCCGAGTGTGAATTGGCCGCAGACGTTCGACGTATCGATTCGCCTGTTTCCGGCTGATCTCACACGAAAGCGACAGAACTCTGACTACCTTCCGAGAGCTCGGGGTACTCCCCGAGATTTGTGACTCGCTCGAGCGCGCGGGCATCACCGTGCCGTTCGCGATCCAAGAAATGACCCTTTCGGTCGCCCTGCTGGGCACCGACCTGATCGGCCAGGCCCGCACGGGCACCGGCAAGACCCTCGCCTTCGGCATCCCGGTGCTGCAGCGCAGCGTTGCGCCCAAGGACCCCGACTACGCCGAGATCCCGCAGGGCAAGCCGCAGGCGCTGATCGTCGCGCCGACCCGCGAACTGGCACTCCAGGTCTCCGGCGACCTGGCCCTGGCCGGCGCCGACCGCGGTCTCCGCGTCCTGACCGTCTACGGCGGCGTGGGCTACGACCACCAGCTCGAGACGCTCGAGGCCGGTGTCGACATCGTGGTCGGGACCCCCGGCCGCCTGATCGACCTGTGCAACCGCCGGGCGCTCGACATCTCGCACGTGCACGCGCTGGTGCTCGACGAGGCCGACGAGATGCTCGACCTGGGCTTCCTGCCCGACGTCGAGCGGATCCTCAAGATGACCCCCGAGACCCGGCAGACGATGCTGTTCTCGGCGACCATGCCGGGCGCGATCGTGGCCCTGGCTCGGACCCACATGCGGCACCCGATGAACATCCGTGCCGAGTCGTCGTACGAGAACGCGACGGTGCCGGCCACCGCGCAGTTCATCTACCTGGCCCACGACCTCGACAAGCCCGAGATCATCGGCCGGATCCTGCAGGCCGAAGACGCCGGCAAGATGATCGTCTTCACCCGCACCAAGCGGCAGGCCCAGCGGATCGCCGATGACCTCGCCGAGCGAGGCTTCCGGGCCAGCCCGCTGCACGGCGACATGGCCCAGGTGGCGCGAGAGAAGGCGCTCAACAAGTTCCGTGAGGACAAGGTCGACGTGCTCGTCGCGACCGACGTGGCCGCGCGCGGCATCGACGTCGCTCTCGTGACCCACGTCGTGAACTACACCTGCCCCGAGGACGACAAGACCTACATCCACCGGATCGGCCGCACCGGCCGCGCCGGCGCCTCCGGCATCGCGATCACGTTCGTCGACTGGGCCGATCTGCACCGCTGGAAGATGATCAACAAGGCGCTGGACCTGCCGTTCGACGAGCCGCAAGAGACCTACTCGACCTCGGAGCACCTGTTCCACGACCAGGGGATTCCGCCGGGCACCAAGGGTCGCGTCGTCGACCCGGCCCCGGTCGCGCCCCGGGAGCGTCCGGACCGCAAGCCCCGCGACGGTGACCGGTCCCGCAACCGGGACCGCAGCCGTACTCGCACCCGCAGCGGCCAGAACGTCGGCGCGGGCGAGAAGGCCGAGCAGCCCAAGGCCACCCAGGGTTCGAACCAGGGTTCAACGCAGGGTTCAAACCAGGGTTCCGGGGAGGGTTCCGGCAACCGGAACCGCAACCGCAACCGGCGCCGCCGCTCCGGCAGCGGCACCCCCACCAGCTGACCCCCCGCTGACCCGTCGCGAACTTCGCGACGGGTCAGCGTGATTTTGCGGGAGTTTGCGACGGGTCGGCGTTTAGGCGGTGACGACCACGGTGGTGCCGACGGGAGCGAACTCCCAGAGCGCGATGGCATCCGTGCGCGCCTGACGGATGCAGCCGTGGGAGAGCGGGGTCCCGAGCTGGGCCAACGTCTGCACTCGCTGGCCGTCGTCGACCGGGATGTCGTGGAAGCCGATCGCGGCCCCCTCGTCGCCGGTGGTGAACCGGACGAAGTACTTCATGGTGCCGGAGTCGTCGATGCCGACGGCGTCCGCGGAGCGTGAGTAGACCTGGAAGGTGCCGGGGTCGAGGTTGTCGTAGATGCTGCCCGAGACCGGGTAGGTCCGGAC
This sequence comes from uncultured Actinomycetota bacterium, assembly GCA_963827185.1. Classification (GTDB taxonomy): domain Bacteria; phylum Actinomycetota; class Actinomycetes; order Propionibacteriales; family Nocardioidaceae; genus Nocardioides. The sequence continues at coordinate 510,777 of CAWGZQ010000005.1, read as the reverse complement.
CACCCGCGCGGCATCGTCGACCAGCCAGACCCGCTGCCTGCCCTGGCTGAACACGACCCGGCGGCCCTCGCCGGAAGCTGCGGGCAGGGAAGTATCAGGGGAGGCATCCGGGGTGGGATCGGTTTCGGTGACCGTCTCCGGCTGATCGGCAGTGCCGGTGGCGCCACCATCGTCCTCCCGCGTCCGGGGCTGGACCGGCTGACCGCTGCCGGCGGCCTCCTCGATGCGATCCTCACCGGAGGAGCGGTCGATGGCGGCCGCCGGGTCGGCGTCGTTGCCGGGCGTCGACAACAGCCCCGCCCCGCCCAGCACCGCGATCACGATGACGGCCAGCGACGAGACCAGCGTGATGATCCGGCCGTAGCGGGGTCGGACCTCGGCCCGGTGCCGGAACTCGGCTCGAGTGCCCTGCCTGCGGACCGGCCCGGCCCGGTGCTTGGTCACGGCCGGGGCCCACCCGCGCGAGCGACGAGGTTCTCGGCCACCTCGCGGTAGGCCGCGGCGCCCTTGCTGCTCCGGCTGGTCGCGAGGATCGACCGCCCCGCGGCCGGTGCCTCGGCGAACTTGATCGTCTTGGGGATCGGTGGCTCGAAGACCGCGAGGTCATAGGTCTCCGAGATCGTCTCGAGGACGGTGCGAGCGTGGTTGGTGCGACCGTCGTAGAGGGTCGGCAGTACGCCCCACACCTCGAGGTCACGGTTGGTGAACCGGCGGACGTCGTGCACGGTGTCGAGCAGCTGCCCGACGCCGCGGTGCGAGAGCGTCTCGCACTGCAGCGGAATGAGTACGGCGTCCGCCGCGGTCAGCGCCGCGACGGTCAGCACTCCCAGCGACGGCGGACAGTCGAGCAACACCCAGTCGTAGACGTGGCCCGCTGACGCCAGGTCCTCCAGCACCCCGCGGAGCACGTGCTCGCGGCCGGTGCGGGTCAGCAGGTCGGCCTCGGCGCGGGCCAGCTCGATCGTGGCCGGCAGCAGGTCGACGCCGTCATCGGTCCGGAGAATGGCCTCGTGGGTGGCCAGGCCCTTGGTGAGGACGTGGTGGATCGACAACTCGAGGTCCTCGGGGTCGATCCCGAGGGAGAACGTCAGGCACGACTGCGGGTCCAGGTCGACGACCAGCACGGAGTGCCCCAGCTCGGCCAGCGCAGCTGCGACCGACGCCACGGTCGTGGTCTTGGCGACGCCGCCCTTCTGGTTCGCGATCGCGAGAGTCGTGGTCATCAAGGGCCATCATGCCGGACACCCGGCGCGCTGCGGCGCACGCACCTGTTTGGATGTCGGCATGTCCACCGCCATGATCACCGGGCCCACGGCAGGCATCGGTCACAGCTTCGCCTCCCAGCTCGCCGCCCGCGGTCACGACCTGGTGCTGGTCGCTCGCAACGTCGAGCGGCTCGAGGAGGTCGCGGCCGCGCTGCGGACGTCGTACGACGTCGAGGTCGAGGTGCTGGGGGCGGATCTCGTCGACAGCGCTCAGCTCGCAACCGTCGAGGCCCGGCTCGCCGATCGCGACCGCCCGATCGACCTGTTGGTCAACAACGCCGGGTTCGGGCTCAAGGAGCGGTTCCTGCTCAACGAGGTGGCGGCCGAGCAGGCGATGCTCGACGTGCTGGTGACCGCCGTGCTCCGGCTGACTCACGCCGCCCTCGGCCCGATGACCGAGCGCGGTCAGGGTGGTGTCATCAACGTCTCGAGCGTGGCGGCGTTCCTCCCCCGCGGCACCTACGCCGCGGCGAAGGCCTGGGTCAACAGCTTCAGCGAGTGGGCGGCCAACGAGTACCGCTCGCAGGGCGTCACCGTGATGGCGCTGTGCCCAGGGTTCACCAAGACGGAGTTCCACGAGCGGATGGAGGTCACCCGCGGGTCGGGCTTCATGTGGCTCGACGCGGACTTCCTGGTGGCGAAGGCGCTCGAGGACTTCGACAAGGGCCGGGTCTACTCGATCCCGGGCGCGCAGTACAAGACGATCGTGGGCCTCTCCCGGCTGATCCCCCACCGCGTGCTCCAGGCTGCCCAGTCGATCGGTCGGCGCTAGGCGGTCACCACGCCGGCGCCGGACCGCCGAACGGCATCTCCACCAGCTGCGGTCCCACGGTCGAGACATCACGCAGGATCCAGTCGTCCCGCAGCAGCAGGATCGCCGACGCCGGGCGAAGGACCAGCCACAGCCAGCGGCCGGCTGCCTCGCCGGCCACGACCGATCGATCCCACTCCCCCGACGCAGCGCTCACCGAGATCGGCCACAGCGGCACCACCTGGCTCGCGATCCGCACCTTGACCGCCGGCTGCCCGGCGCCGATGTCCACGCCGGGGTCGTCGAAGGGCGTCCCGGCGACGCGGCGACCGAGACCGGTGCCGGCCTCCTCGCTGACGACCAGGACGTCGACCGGGCCGTCGAGCTGGCTGGTGCCCGACACACAGGTCATCGTCGCCCGGGTCCGGCCGTCGGCGCCCACCGTGGCGAAGTCGCTCACGGACCAGCCGGGGCTCATCGGCCAGGGCAGGTACGTCGGGAACGCCTCCGTGAGGTGCAGGTGCTCCGCGAACGCGTCGTACGACGACTCCTGCGGGCGCCAGAGGGGGTCGATCTCCCCGTGCTCGAGGCACACCCACCCGGCGTCGGTGTGCGTGACCGGCGCGGCGCAGCGCGGGCAGCCGACCGTGAGCATGCGCCCACGGTGGTGGTGGGGCCGGGGGACGTCAAGTGGACTGGAGCGGCACCGCGGGTCCTGGCGGTCCGAGCACCCGCCTAGGCTGCGCTCATGGCCGATTCGCGCGTTGCCGTCTACATCGACTTCGACAACGTCGTCATCTCTCGCTACGACCAGGTGCATCAAGAGACGCGGGACGCCTGGCGGGCCGACCATGCGCGCGACCATGTGCCGGGCGGCGACGACCCCGTCTCCGCGAAGCTGGCGGAGGCGACGGTCGACATCGGCGCGGTCCTCGACTACGCCTCGTCCTACGGCGCGGTGGCCCTGGCCCGCGCCTACGCCGACTGGTCGGTGCCGGCGAACGCCGCCTACCGCCGTCAGCTCGTCGACCGCGCGGTCGACCTCACCCAGATGTTCCCGGTCAGTGGCACCAAGAACGGCGCCGACATCCGGCTCGCCGTCGATGCGATGGAGGACCTGCGTCAGTACGCCGACATCAGCCATGTGGTGATCGTCGGCGGCGACTCCGACTACGTGCCGCTCGCCCAGCGGATCAAGCAGCTCGGCCGGTTCGTCGTCGGCATCGGCGTCACCGGCTCCACCAGCCGGGCTCTGATCGCGGCCTGCGACGAGTTCAGTCAGTACGACGCGCTGCCGGGGGTCACCCCGGTCAAGCCCAAGGCGGCCACGACAGCGGCGAAGACGGCCAAGAAGGCCACCAAGAAGGCCACCTCACGGCGGGCCGCGAAGAAGACCGAGACCGACCCCGTCGACGAGGCCGGTGACCTGCTGGTGCGAGCGATCCGGATCGCCCAGGACAAGTCCGACGACGACGAGTGGCTCAACGGCGGCGGCGTGAAGAGCCAGATGCAGCGGATGGACCCCTCGTTCAAGGAGAAGGCGCTCGGGTTCCGCAACTTCACCGTGTTCGTGGAGTCGCAGTCGGACCTGGTCGAGAGCCGGACCGACTCGGCCGACGGGCACCTCAGGCTGCGGTTGCGCTGACCCCCAGCGGCTACTCCTCGGAGCCCTGGCCGCCCGCCCACTGGGCCTGGTCGGCAACCTCGCTGAAGGTGACGGTCACGTAGGACTGGTCGCTCCCGTCACCGGCACGTGCGGTCGACGTCTCGACCCGGTAGCTGCCATCCGGGCTCACCAGACCGCCGGGACCCTCGGACCACCCACGTCTGATGAAGTACCTCTTGGCGACCTTGCGGTGCGGCCACTCGCCCACGTGCGCCTCCAGCCGGGTCCACGGGCGTCCGGTGTCCTGGCAGGCCCCGGCTCTCAGCAGCTCGAAGTCGACGGCGTCGAGCACGGACTTGGCCATCAGCTCGAGGTGTCGATAGCCGACGGCCTCGCGCAGGAGGCAGTCGTTCAGCTCTCCCCTGGTCGTGAAGCCGGCCGCGACGAGCAGGGCCATCAGGGCAGCCGCGCTGCTGATGCTGATGCGGAAGGTGCGTCTGCGTTGCGGTCGCTGCGGGGGGCCTCGGAAGGGCAGACCCCGCACCAACATGACTCCACAGTGCGGCGGCCGAGATTTTCAGCGCATCCCTCGTGTTGGGTAAGAACCGCGGGGGTGCGGTGCCGGCCAGCGTGAACCAGGCTCAGATCGGGGCTCAGCTCTTCTGTGGACCGGGCCAGTTCTTGTCGGGTTGCGGCACCGGGCGGCCGGGCTGTTCGCCGCCGCGACTCTCCAGGTAGTTGTTCTTCGGCACCATCACCTTGCGGCGGAAGATGCACACGACCTTGCCGTCCTGGTTGTAGCCGATGGTCTCGACGTAGACCACGCCGCGGTCGTCCTTGGACTTCGACTCCGACTTGTCCAGGACGGTGGTCTCGCCGTAGAGCGTGTCACCGTGGAACGTCGGGGCGACGTGGCGGAGCGACTCGACCTCCAGGTTGGCGATCGCCTTGCCGCTGATGTCGGGCACCGACATGCCCAGCAGGATGGAGTAGACGTAGTTGCCGACCACGACGTTCTTGCCGAACTGCGTGGTCTCACCGGCGTAGTTCGCGTCCAGGTGCAGCGGGTGGTGGTTCATCGTGAGCAGGCAGAAAAGGTGGTCGTCGTACTCGGTGACCGTCTTGCCGGGCCAGTGCCGGTAGGTGGCCCCGACCTCGAACTCCTCGTAGCTCCGGCCGAACTGCATGCGAACGCTCCTGACGCTGGGACACCCGGTGGACCGGCCCATCCTGCCAGGCTGGGTCAGGAACCTCCGCCGCCGGCCTTACGGCGGTGCATCTTGGGGGCTCCCCCGACCACCTCGGAGCCGTGCGCCTTCTCGCGGACCGGTGCGTCCTCCTGAACGCCCTTGCCCTTCGAGTTCTTGCGCTCGAGGGCTTCGCGCATCTTCGCCTTCAGGTCCTCGTTGGCCTCGGTCATGCTGCCCTCCCTGTTCGGACGCCGTGCGGAGTTCCCACTCTGTCATCTCGGTCCGGCAGCGTCGAACCGATATCGCGCCGATACTAGGAGCATGCAACCGATCGCGCCGCGACCACGTCGGAAGGGCATGTGGACCCCACTTGCCCGCGTCCTGGCTGCCAGCCTGCTCAGCACCCTCGCGTTGAGCGCCTGCAGCGGCGACGACGGGGACGACACGGCGACCGATCCGGCCGGCAGCAGCACCGAGGAGACGCCCACGGCGGAACCGACGGTCGGTACCTACCCGGCGTTCGGCGCCGAGGACTACGCCTACACGCTCCGCGTCAGCTGCTTCTGCCCCGATGCCGGCGTCCCGATCCGGATCACGGTGCAGGACGGCGACGTCGCGGAGGCGGTGTTCGCCACGAAGGGCCCCGGGCACCGCGCGGGCGATCCGGCCCCGGAGTACTCGGAGCTCACGATCGACGAGATCATCGACGTGGTGAACGCCGCCACGGAGGCGGAGAGCGTGCAGGTCGACTGGCCGGAGGGACAGGACTACCCCAGCGAGATCTCGATCGACCAGAGCTCGCGGATCGCCGACGAGGAGATCGGGTACGCGATCTCCCGCGTCGAGGTCGGGTGAGCTCTGGCCGTCGGGCGGACGTACGGCTTGAGACGACATAGACTCGACCCGGATCGGGCCGGATCGAGTCGACTTCCCCAGGGGTGAGCTGTGCAGCACAGGGCGGCAGTGCCGCGCGACCCCACGATCCCCCTGGTCCTGGGCCTGGCGATCGTGATCGCCGTCGTACTGCTGATCAGCAGCCGATCCGGAGGCGAGGCCACCGCCCCGGTCGCCGCGGACGTCTCGCCCTCGGCGAGCGCCGAGCCCGCACCCAAGCGGCCGGCGATCCAGGCGGGCCAGGCCCCAAAGGTCATCGCTGCTCCGACCATCGAGAAGCTGCTCTGCGTCCGGCTGCCCGGTGACACCGAGATCACGGCGGTCTCCTACAACATCAAGTCCCTGGCCCAGACGAGCGCCGGTGCGGTGGCCGGCGTGCTGGCCTCCTCGGGTGCCGAGGTCGTCCTCATCCAGGAGATCAAGAACGCCCACGTCGGCAACCAACCCGCCGCCATCGCCGGCATCCTGGGCATGCACTACGCCTTCGCCCAGAACGTCTCGTACGGCAGCGGTGGCTACGGCACCGCGGTGCTCTCCCGGTTCCCGATCGTCAGCGCCGAGAACACCCACCTCCCTCGCCCCGGCAACACCCAGCAGCGCGGCCTCGCGCACGTGGTGATCAACGTCGATGGCAAGGAGGTCAGCATCTACAACAGCCACCTGCAGAACCTCTCGGAGTCGGCGCGGATGATGCAGATCCGGGCGATCGCCGGGATCGTTGCGCAGGACGACCGACCGCAGATCTTCGGCGGCGACATGAACGCGCACTACAGCTCCCCGGTCATGGGGGTCGCCCGCACCGTGTTCAGCGACACCTGGGCCACGGTCGGGATCGGCGACGGCCGCACCCACCCGGCCGCACGCCTGCGGGGCCGGATCGACTACTTGATGCACGCCAACGAGGGGATCACTCCGGTCACCTCCGACGTGCTGCGGGCGCGACTGTCGGATCACCTGGCGGTCCGAGCCCGCTACGTCATCGAGGGCCCCGGTGGCCAGAAGTGCGTCCCGATGCCGACGAAGACCGAGAAGCCGCGCGCCGCCAACCAGCGGTAGCCGCTCAGCCGCGCCGGCCCACCTGCTCGGCGATCAACCCGGCGAGGCCCTCGAGCGCCGCCTCGTGCACCTCCGCGAGCGCCACCTGCTCCGGGTCGACGCCGGGTACGTCGACGGGCTCGAGGTCGGCCCAGTCGCCCACCAGGCGCACCCCGGACTCGGTCAGCGCCGCCACGGTGCGAGTGGTCTGCTCGCGCACCCAGGCGGGGGTCACCAGGCCCAGGGCGGGCTCGGCGTCTCGGCGGCCGGCCAGCACGGTCTTCGCCAGCGTCCTCTTGCGCAGTCCCTGACCGGCAGGAAACGCCAGCCCCCGCTCGTCCAACAGCTCGTTGACCCGGCGGAGCGCGAGCAGCGAGGGCAACCCCAGCGACTCGTTGGCGCGGGTCACCCGCCGCTCCGTGTCCAGGTCCAGGCCGCTCGCCTCGGCGAACCGTTCGGCAAGGGCGCTGGACGGCGCCCCGGGCTGCGGCACCGTGGTGAGCGTGACCTGCTCGGTGCCCACGACGCCCGCCCAGTCGGACACCATCCGCACCAGGTCCTGCTGCCGCCAGAACGTCCCGCCGGCCGTCCGCCGGTCGGCCTCGCCGGGGCCACCGTCCGGTTGCTTGGCCTCGGCGTCGGCGACGTACTCCGCCCAGGACCAGGTGCGGCCGTTCTGGATCGTCTCCTGCCACATGGAGACCAGGGTGCGATTGAGGTCGCGGGCGGTGATCACGACGCGCACGCCCGCGCCGCCGAGCTGCTCGACCACCGAGGCGATCGTGTCGGGGTGCGCCGGCCCGAGGTACTCCATCGAGATCGCGGCCGTTTCGGGTGCCGACCGCACCTCCTCGACCAGCGCCTGCCACCGCTCCCGCGGCCCGTCGCTGCGCGGAGCGAGGGCCTGGCGCACGGCGCGGGCCTGGTGGTTCCAGGTCTTCCCGGGCACCAGCACCCCGGCCTCGGCCAGCCTCGGCCTCTCGGCGAACAGCAGCGCCTGGAGGTAGCTGGTGCCGGACTTCATCGTCCCGACGTGCAGCACCACGCGCTCGGCCATGCGGGTGACCCTACTTACAGCTTGTACTCCTCCAGCAGCCGACGCCCGATGATCATCCGCTGGATGTCGGCGGTGCCCTCGCCGATCAGCAGCATCGGGGCCTCACGGTAGAGGCGCTCGATCTCGTACTCCTTGGAGAAGCCGTAGCCGCCGTGGATCCGGAACGAGTCCTCGACGACCTGCGAGCAGTACTCCGAGGCCAGGTACTTCGCCATCCCCGCCTCGAGATCGTTGCGCTGGCCCTTGTCCTTGATCCGAGCCGCGCGCACCACCATCTGGTGGGCGGCCTCGACCTTGGTCGCCATCTCGGCGAGCCGGAACTGCACCGCCTGGTGCTCGGCGATCTTCTTGCCGAACGTCTCCCGCTGCTGGGCGTAGGCCACGCCGAGCTCGAAGGCGCGGTTGGCGACGCCCACGCCGCGGGCCGCGACGTTGACGCGGCCGACCTCGACGCCGTCCATCATCTGGTAGAAGCCCTGGCCGGGCTCGCCACCGAGGATCTGGTCGGCGGAGATCTGGTGGCCCTCGAACACCATCTCGGTGGTGTCGACGCCCTTGTAGCCCATCTTGTCGATCTTGCCGGGGATCGTGACGCCCTGAGCGGTCTCGCCGAAGCCCACCTCCTTCTCCACGAGGAAGGTGGTCATGTTCTTGTAGACGGAGTCGGCACCCTCGTCGGTCTTGACGAGTACGGCGACCAGGTTGGCGGACCCGCCGTTGGTCAGCCACATCTTCTGGCCGGTGATCTCGTAGGCACCATCGGCGCCCTCGGTGCGGACGGCCTTGGTCTTGATCGCCGAGACGTCGGAGCCGCAGCCGGGCTCGGACATCGAGAACGCGCCTCGGATCTCGCCGGTGGCCATCTTGGGCAGGTACTTCTTCTTCTGCTCCTCGGTACCGTGCTGGATCAGCATGTAGGCCACGATGAAGTGCGTGTTGATGACGCCGGAGACGCTCATCCAGCCGCGCGCGATCTCCTCGACCACCAGCGCGTAGGTCAGCATCGACTCGCCGAGGCCGTCGTACTCCTCGGGGATCATCAGCCCGAAGACGCCGAGCTCCTTGAGGCCCTCGACGATCTCGGTGGGGTACTCGTCGGCGTGCTCGAGCTCGGTCGCGACCGGGAGGATCTTCTCCTCGACGAAGGTGCGGACCGCCTTGATGATCTCCCGCTGGTCCTCGTTGAGCCCGTCGGTCTCACAGAGTCGAGACATGGCACGACCTTTCTTTACTCGTGGGTAGCGCAGGCATCCTACGCACGCCGCCGGGCCTTGCGGGCCAGCCGTCGGATTCGTGAGTCGGACTCGGAGTGAGACCCGCCACGCCCGCCGCCCCCTCACGCGGGGTGCGCTCGCGGACGTCCGCCAACAACCGTGCGACCAAGTTCACAGCCACCTCAGCCACCTCGGCATCGGTGACCGAGGACGGGTGCCGCCGCGGCGGGAGGTCGTCGGGCACCAGCAGGTCGTCGACGTCGCCGATCACGTCGTACGACGCCGACCGGATCCGCTCGACCGCGCGGGCACCGCGCTCCCGGGCCTCGGCGATCTGGTCGTCGCCCGGCCAGTAGCGCTCGCCGCCGCGCGGGACCAGCCGCTCATCGGCGAGGAAGGTGCGGATCCAACGGCCCCGGTCGTAGGCGCCGCGGAACGAGCGGAGGTGGGGGTTGAGCCGTCGCAGCGTCTCGGCCTCCACGACGCCCATCGTCTGGTTGCGGAAGACGGCCGGGTGGGGCACTACGTCGGGGTTCAGCCCCAGCACCCCGGCGAACCGCCGCCACAGCTCCTCGCGCGGCTCCCCCGCTCCAGGCGCAACGATCACGTGCAGCCGCTCGTCCGGCACGGCGGGCCCCCACCGGTCCAGCACCAGTCCGAGATCGAGCGCGCGCCAGTCCCAGACCTTGCGAGGGTCCTCGGAGACCGAGCGTCCGTAGTCCTCCAGTGCCGTGGTGCCGAGGTTCTTGAGGGACTCCTGCCAGCTCGAGGTGAACAGCCCCAGCGGCTCGCGCGCGGTCACCACCACGTGCACCTCGGCCGGCGCCAGCTCGGCGGCCATCCGCTGCGCCTGCTCGGCGCTGGCCGCACAGAAGAACTCGTGGCTGACGAGCGCGTCGCCCTCGTGCGCGGCGATCTCGCGGCGCAGCACGTCCCAGGCTTCGCCGGCCCCTGGGCCGCGGCGCTGCACTCCCGGGTCGTCGCGGACGATCATGGAGGCGAGCAGGTGGTCGCGCTTCTCGCGCCCCGGAATCAGGAGCCCGTGGGCCTTCAGCACCGCCCGCTGCGGCCAGACGACCGACTGCAGGTAGGACGTGCCGGTCTTGGGCAGCCCGATGTGGACGAAGACGCGCCGGCTCACGTCGGGCCCTTCAGGTCCCGAGCTCTTCTCGGAAGCGCTCCAGCAGCTCCACGGCCCGGTCGGGATCCTGTTGGGCCAGCGGCAGCAGCAGCTCCTGGACCACGTCGGTCAGCTCGGCGAGCCGGAGGTTGAGCTGCTGCAGCTCGTCGACCTCTGCCTCGAGCCGGGCCAGCCGGTCGCCCCACCCACGCGGGTCGGAGATCCGGCGCAGGCCCGAACGCAGCGGGCTGTCGTTGGTGTCAGCGGAGTCAGTCATCTCGGGACCATTCCATCACCATCCGGCAGGAGTACGGCGCGGCCCCGTCCTCGGTGCCGCTGGGTCGCTCGTGCTCGTCGAGCTCAACCACCTCCGCGGAGATCACCTTCGCACCGGCGGCGACGGCCTCGGCGGCGACGAGCTCGGGGTCGAGGTCCCAGACCAACGGGTCCTTGTAGCGGCGTGGTGGCCCCTGGGGCGGCGCGACGAGGAACTCGGCATACAGCCTGCCGCCGTCGCGCAGCGTCATCTGGGCCAGTCGCCACAGGTTCTCGCGGCCGCGGTCGGTGGTCGCGTTGAGGACATGCCGGGCGAGCAGGGCCCGCGGCCCGTCGACGCGGGCCAGCCGCGCCCCCCAGACCAGGGTGTGCCGCAGCTCGAGCAGGTTGAGCTCCGCGAGCTCGACGCTCCAGCCCTCCTCGTGCGCCCGATCGCGCAGGTGGGCGTAGCCGTTGCCCGAGAAGTCCAGCCCGTAGACGTGGCGCCCGCGCTTGGCCAGCCAGACGGCGTCCTGGCCGCGGCCGCAGCCGACATCCACGACGGTGGCCTCGGCCCGCTCGGCCCGGTGCAGCATCCGGGTCAGCTCGTGTGGCGTCCGGAGCGGTCCCTTGTGGCGTGAGGTGGAGTAGCGCCGATCCCACCCGTTGCGCTGGGTGCGGGTACCGCGGAACCAGACGTCGAGTCGGTGCCGGATCCGCTCGTCGGTCTCGAACTTGAAGGTCGGGTCGGGGACCCGCCAGGCCGGGCCGTACATGGCCGCGAGCAGCCGGTCGGGCTCCGCAGGTGCCGGCAGCCGCCGCCCCTCGAGCTCGACGCTGCCGAGGGGACGCAGCCAGGACTCCTGGAACGGGGCGAAGATCTCGCCCATCAGCACCAAGTGGTCGTCGTAGAGGAACCCCGCGAACACGTCCAGCCCGCGGGGTACCCCGTCGCTGTCGCGCACGGTCACCTTGAACGCGCCGCCGCTGTAGCGCGAGATCTCGAACCCGTCGCGGTGCAACAGTCGCTGGACCCGGAACGACTCGCGGATCACGTCGACCGGATGGGTGTGCCGGCTGAGGTAGCCCACATCGGCGTCGTTGTCGTGACCGATCAGCTTGCCCCCGCGCACCGCGCCCAGGAGCGTGCCGTACGCCGGGAACGCATCGAGGCCGAGCTCACCCAGCTTCGTCAGCACCAGCTCGATCGCCTCGATCAGCGGCCGGAGCTGGTCGGGGTCGCTGGCGTCGAAGGTCGTCACCAGCCTCCCGCCGGGGTCGATGACCAGCGGGAGACCTTGGGGATCGGCCACGCTCACGCGTCCCTGATGCGCCCCGAAGCTGAGTTCGGTCTCGGCCAGTACCGCCCCGGAGGTGTCTCGCACGGTCACCACCGCGACCCCGCGGAGAAACCCCCGGAGGTCGCGTGGCCAGGACACTCGCCACGCGCCGGAGGCACGCTCGGCGACCTTGGTGCCACGGAACGACCAGATCCGGCGTCCGTCGAACAGCACGTCCAGGATCTCGTCGTCGGGCGTGCCGAGGACGATGCCCTCGTGCCCGATGGAGACCGTTCGACTCACAGCAGCCCCACGAACCGCTTCGGGATCGAGACCATCGGCCGGATCCGCATCCCGGCGACCTGGCCGTCGCCGGTCGCCTTCCACAGGTGCCCGCGCTTCTGGACGATCTTCTTCAGCCCGAGGCCCTTCACCTCGAACTTCTCGATCGCCTCGCGGTCCAGGTCGGTCGTGATCTCGTCGAGCAGTGCCGTCATCTCGTCCTGTGACCGAGTCCAGCTGGTCCCCTTGGCCCGCCCTTCGGAGCTGTTGAGCTCGTGCCGCTGCCGCGAGATCTGCTCCAAGTGGTCGCGGTCGGCGAACTTCATGTGGAACATGAACAGCTCGCGGTCGATGTCGTAGGGGCACTCGATGCCGTGCGAGGCGTGCGCCCAGGCGGCCGGCTGCCACTTCAGGCTGGGCTTGCACATCAGCGGCAGGAACTTCGCGAGCCGGCGCTGGCCGAGGATCGGCTCTCCGTCGCGCAGCGCCTCCTCACGCGTCACGTCGTGGACGACGTTGAGGCCGAGCACGCCGACGGCGGCGCGGCCCGGACGGGCCGCCACGAAGTGCCGCAGCGACTCGTGCTTGCGCGGCTCGGCGACCACGAACTCGTCGGCGTCGGCGAACAGCACCGCGTCGTAGGCCTCGAGCAGGCCGGCGGAGATGCCGGCGAGCAGTCCCATCCTGGAGGGTTCGAACCCGCGCTTGCGGAAGTAGGGGATCCGCAGCACCGGGCACGGCAGGTCATCGGTGGATCCGTCCGCGCTGTTGTCGTCGATGACGACCAGGTGCTCGGCACCGACCTGGGCGGCGTAGTAGTCGACCCAGCGGCGGATCATGGTGCCCTCGTCCCGGGCCATCGTGATCACTGCCAGCGACGGCAGCTCCCCCTCGGCCCGCGGTGGCGGGGTGTACCCGGCGATCTCCGTCGCAGCCCCCGCGCTCCTTCGCGACAGCCTCATGCCGAGCCCCCGCGAGCGGCCTGTCGAACCTTGCGGCGCAGCGCGCGGTCCGACTTCGCCCATCCCTGCACGAAGTGCTCGAGGCCGTCGACCGCGGCGGCGAGCCGGGCCTCCGGGCTCACCTCGTCGGCGTGGATCCCGGGGACGGGGAGTGGCCGCAGCTCGTCGAGATCACCCACGACGCGGTGACCGTCCGACCTGAGCCGTTTGACCTGCTGCTCGCCACGCTTGCGCACCCAGTCGGCGTCCAGGCCGAGCTTGGGCTCGTCGCCCTGACGAGCGACCAGCCCGCGTTTGGCGAGGAAGTGCTTGACGTACCGGTCGTAGTGACGCGGCATGGAGCCGTCCTCCTGTTGCAGCTGCCGGTTGAGCTGAAGCAGCACCAGCGCGGTGGCCAGCCCGATGGACGGGTTGGCTCGAACGTCGAGGTCGACACCGTCGGGCTCGACGCCGAGGATGCTGGCGAACCGCTCCCAGAGCAGACCTGGCGGCGCGCCCTTCTGGGGCACCGTCACCAGGGTGACCCGGCCGTCCAGGGCCTTCGACCAGCGCTTCGCGATCGCGGGGATGGCCTGCTGTCGCCAGAAGTTGCGACCGGCCTGGGTGCCACGATCCTCGGTGCGGACCGCTTCCAGATAGTCCGCCCAGCCCGTCGTGGAGCCGTTCTGCGTCGACTCCAGCCACATCGCCGGGATGTTGCGTGCCAGGTCGCGGCAGGTGAGCACCGCCTCGATCTCGGTGTCCGGAAAGCTGTCGATGATCTGAGTGATCTTCTGCTCGCTGCGCGGCCCCAGGAACTCCATGGAGATCACGGCGACGCCCGACCACGCGTTCACCTCGTCGGCGAGGGCCTGCCAAGCGCCGAGGGGATCGAGCGGGTCCTGCTCCGGGCCACCGCGGCCGATCAGCTCCTGCACCGCCTTGACCTGGAACTTCCAGCGTGGGCCCGCGAACAGCACGCCCTGCCCCGCGAGCTGGTCCTTGTTGTCGCCCAGCACGTTCTGGATGAAGCTGGTTCCGGACTTCATGGACCCGATGTGCAGGACCAGGCGCTCGGCCACCGACTCTCCTATCCCCGTGCGGGCCGGAACGTCCGGGGTCAGGGGACCTGGACGTTCACCACCGGAACCCAGTGGTCGGTGGAGAGCCTAACCAGCGGTGGTCTGGAGTAGGCGAACCCTCCGTACTTCGCGACCTTGGACCCGAAGATCCAGTCGACCCGCATCCGCTGCCGCGGCTCGATGCACCGGCCCCGACCGTCGAGCCGGCCGCCGTAGGGCGAGACCAGCCCGGTCCGTCTGAGCACCTTGCACAGGATCGTGCGCTTCTCGTTGAAGTCGCCGATGTAGAAGACCGGGAGCCCCGTCTGCTCGAGCTTCTTGATCTTCGCGATCTGGGCGTTGACCGCCTTGTTGCGTTTCGCCTGGTAGTCCCAGGGCGCGTTGTGGACGTTCATCACCCAGAACTGGCGCCCGGTGCTCCGGTCCTTCAGCCGCACCACCGGACGCTTCAGCACGCGGGCGATGAACTGCGTCCGGATCGTCATCTTCTTGGTCGCTCGGTACTTGCGGGTGTCCCAGACGAGCGCTGCCTCGACGGCCAGGTCCCCCTCCTCGGGGGCGGGGTACGCGGCGTACCGGCCGCGCGCACCCGTGAGGATCCCTTGTAGCTGCCCGGCGGTGGGCTCTTGCAGCCCGACCACGTCGAGTCCGTTGGCGATCAGTGCCTGGGCGGTCCAGTCGGCACGCATCCGGCTGGGTCCGAAGCGGTCGTCGTGGGCGTAGGGCTTCGAGTGGCCGTTGCCGAGGACGTTGAGCGAGGCGAGTCGGAACGAGAGCGGCCCGCGCCGCGGAGCGGTCGTCGGCGCCGCCACCCGGGGGATCTGGCTCTTGGCTGACTTCCCGTTGCCCAGCTGGCCGCGCTCGTTGTTTCCCCAGCACACCGAGGCGTCGTCGCCGGCCGCGCAGACGTGCAGCCACCCACCGGACACCGAGGAGTACCTGCCGGAGCGTTTCCTGGGGCTCAGCGCAGCGTCGCTGCCACCGCCGATCTGCCGGTAGCGGTTGTCGCCCCAGCACCACAGGGCGCCACCGGTCTCGACCAGGCACGACGTGCCCTCAGCGAGGCCGATGGACGACGCTTGGTGGTCGCCCCGAACCAAGCGCGGCTTGGCACTTCCGACGGTGTCACCGGTCCCGAGCTGGCCATGCGTGTTGCGACCCCAACAGCGAACCGCCCCGCTGCCCGTCCGACCGCAGGTGTGGGTCCAGGACACCGCCACCTGCCGCCAGTTGTTGGCGCGGCCGAGACGGGTCGGCTTCGATCGGTTGACGAAAGTGCCGTCACCGACCTGGCCGAACAGGTTGCGACCCCAGCACCACAGGCTGCCGTTGACCTTCGTCGCGCACGTCGTCCAGCCGCCCGCCGAGACCGTGCTCCACTTGCCGGCCACCTTGCGGCGCTGCAGCGACTGCTGGGTGCTGCCCTGACCGAGCTGACCGGCGGAGTTGTCGCCCCAGCACCACAGGGTGTCGTTGGTGCGAATCGCGCAGGTATGGAAGAAGCCCATCGAGACCGAGCGCCAGGTGTTCACGCCGCGCACCTTGGTGGGTACGGCGCGGACCGTGCGGGTCTTGTCGCCGAGCTGGCCCCGATGGTTGAGCCCCCAGCAGAACAACGCCCGGTTGGCCCGGATCCCACAGGTCGACGCGCCTCCACCGGTGACCGTCACCCAGTCGGCGCGGGAACCCACCTGCGCGGGCGGCTCCGAGTCCTGGCTGGCCGTGCCGATTCCGATCTGGCCGTAGCTGTTGCGACCCCAGCACCAGAGGGTGCCCTTCGCCCGGATGCCGCAACTGTGCTCGCCGCCCGCGGAAACCTGGGGTAGGCCGGCCAGCCGAACGCGTTGGACCGCGGGGCGCTCGTCGGGCACCGCCTGGACGGCAGCTGGGTACGTCGAGCCCGCGGCAGCCACCACGAGGCCTAGGAAGAGGGTCCGGATCCGGACGGCATAACTCACGGTCTACCTCCGTTGCTGGGGGAAGACGGAAGACCGCCGGAAGCGTACCTTTACTTTGCGCGACCCGCCGGAAACCTGGGCGGCGCGCCGGAAACCCGACGCGGGGCTACCGACGCGGGGCTACCTCTCCATGTTGCGGTAGGGGTCGAAGACCTCACCGCGAGCGGCCACCGGCGGAGTGCACGGGGGGCTCGACAGGTGGATGTTGAACAACTGGTCGATCTGCTTGCCGTAGAGCCGCTCGACCGCGTCGTTCTCGATCACGAGCCCGTTCTCGTCGGCCAGCAGTCCGATCCCGGACCAGTTCGCGGTGCCGTTGAAGACGATGCGGGTGCCGCGGTTCTTCTGGTAGAAGCCGCTGATCGACATCGCCTTCATGTGGAGGTAGATGTCGTAGGCGCAGTCACCGTCACGGTCCCGGACCAGGTGGTTCTTCGGGACGCCGGCCAGGATCGCCCGCGACTGGCCCGCCATCTGGCTGTAGACGATCTTGATGTTGCAGCCCTGGTTGTGCAGCTGCTTGATCCGGCGCGCGATCTTGGCCCCACGATTGCCGTTGAACACATCCTGGGCGATCCGGATCGCGGTGCGACCCTTGATCCCGGCCCCCTTTGCGCCCTGACACTTGACGTCGTTGAGCATCTCGTAGGGCAGATCGGGGCGACCCCGGTTGGGATTGAACCAGCCCTGGATGAACCGGTCCTGGTAGGTGTGCCACGGCGCGATCCGGTCCAAGCCGGCCTCGTTGAACACCTTGATCGACACCTTGTAGGGGATCGGCCGATCGACGATCGTGAACATGTCGTTCCACTGGTTGCTGGCCGCCGAGCCGGTCATGTTGGCCGACGAGGACATCACGACGTGCTTGGCCGCGCCCACCTGCGAGAACAGGTAGAGCTTGCTGTGCATCGCGCCACCGCCGCCTCGGCAGGAGTTCGAGCAGGTACGGAACCAGCTCCGCATCTCCGGCTTGCGGTTGCCGTTGTTGGACAGCGCGCGCTTCGTCTGCGCGTACGGGCCGTTCCCGCTCTGCTCGTTGGCGAGCGAGCGCGCCATGATGATCCGCACGCTGACCCCACGGTTGTGGGCGGCGCGGAGGTGGTTGACGAAGACCCAGCTGTTGAAGTTCCAGGTCATCACCCGGATCTTCGCCCCCTTGGGGGTGTGATCGATCGCCCGGATGACCTTGGAGTTGATCGCCTGAGACCCGGGAGAGTTGAACGTGACGCCCTTCTTGGGCCGGAACCGGTCCTTGGCGGGCTTGGCCGCCCTGTTGCCGTCAGCCGGCGCGGCCGCTGAGACGGCGGCACCGATGTCGTTCAGCGCGGCATTGGCCGCGGTCCAGGTTCCGAGGCACGTGGCGAGGACGGCGGCCATGCTGACCATCGCGATGGTCATCCGTTTGGTCGTCACTCTTGTCTCCTGTAGTGCAGTGCGGCGCACGTCAGGTCTGAGACGGCTCGCCGGTCGGTTGGCTGGGGTGGGTCGGTCGGTTGGTCAGCCCTGGCAGGCGTTCAGCGCTCGGTGGAACTGCTTGCTTTCGGCGAGGCTCGGCACCTCGTTGATGCGCTTGCCGGTGACGGCGTAGAACCGGTCGTCGAACTCCACGATCGCGAGACCGTAGGAGCAGGCGTGCTTGTCCGCCTTGACCTCGGCCCCGTCCTGCTCGCACCCGCGGTACCTGCGGGGCAGGATCGCGTCGGCGGCCCAGATATCGGCGCACGCCGGAAGCGTGATGTCGGGCTCGCCCGGGCTGCCCTCGGTGGAGGACGGAGACTGGCTCGAGGGCCCGCCCCCGGCCGGATCCTCGGTCGCGTCTCCGTCGTCGTCACCGCAGCCCGCGACGAGCAGCAGGATCGCGGCTGCCAGCGCGGAGCGCGTCAGGACGGACAACGAGGACACGGGCCAGATGATAGGTCATCGGCGGGCCCGGAACCTGCTTCCCGCGAATTCCGTGCCCGGCCGCACGCACGCCGAACACGCGCGCCACCCGAAGACTTCGAAGCCGGGGCACTAGCGTTGGGACCGTGAGCACCGCTCCGTCGCGCGTCTACGCAGCCCGGCTCGTCGGGCTCCCCATCTTCGACCCCCAGGGCGACCAGGTGGGCAAGGTCCGCGACCTCGTGGTGACCATGCGTTCGGAGGCGAGCCAGCCCCGGGTCCTGGGAATGGTTGCCGAGGTCTTCGGGCGGCGGCGGATCTTCGTGCCGATGACCCGGGTCACGAACATCGACAGCGGGCAGGTCTACACGACGGGGCTGCTCAACATGCGCCGGTTCGAGCAGCGCTCGACCGAGACCCTGGTGATCGGGCAGATGCTGGACCGGAGTGTCACGATCCGGAGCAGCGGCGTGACCGGCACGGTCTACGACGTGGCCATGGAACAGGGCCGGACCCGCGACTGGGTGCTCAGCCGGGTGGCCGTCCAGGAGCCGGCAAAGGCGCTGCGGCGCCGCGGGCAGACCTACGTCGTGGAGTGGGGCGATGTCGACGGCGTCACCGGCGACGAACCCTCCCAGGCCGCCACCCACCTGGTGGCGGCGCTCAACGAGATGCGCCCGGCCGACGCCGCGAGCATGCTGCACGACCTGCCCCTGGACCGCCGGATCGCGGTGGCCGCGGCGCTCCACGACGAACGGCTCGCCGACGTACTCGAGGAGATGCCCGAGGAGGACCAGGTGGTGATCCTGGAGCATGTGGGCGCCGAGCGGGCCGCCGACATTCTCGAGGAGATGTCGCCGGACGATGCCGCGGACCTGATCGCCGACCTGCCGCCGGAGACCGCGGAAATCCTCCTCCAGCTGATGGAGCCCGAGGAAGCCGAGGACGTCCGCCGGCTGATGTCGTACGTCGAGGACACCGCGGGCGCGATGATGACCCCCGAGCCGGTGATCCTCGGCCCGGACGCCACCGTCGCCGACGCCTTGGCACAGGTGCGCAACCCCGACCTCGACCCCCGCACTGGCCGCGCTCGTCTACGTCTGCCGACCACCCCTGGAGACGCCGACCGGCAAGCTCCTGGGCGTCGCGCACATCCAGCGGCTGCTGCGCGAGCCGCCCTCGACGCTGGTGGCCGGGATGCTGGACGAGTCGATGGAGAACCTGCGCCCGGATGCCACCATCGACCAGGTCGCCGCCCACCTGGCGACGTACAACCTGGTCGCCGCACCCGTGGTGGACGAGAACCGGCACCTGCTCGGGGCGGTCACCGTCGACGACCTGCTCGACCACATGCTGCCGGACAACTGGCGCGACGAGGCACTCGGCACGGACGCGGGGAGCGGTCGTGGCTGACAAGCGGTCGGTCCGCGGCCGGCTCGACACCCCCCGCACCGTCCGACGGCAGCTGGTCCGCCGTCCGACCTACGACCCGGATCTGTTCGGTTCCTTCGCCGAGACCTTCGCCCGGTTCATGGGCACGGCGACGTTCCTGTTCTGGATGACGGTCGTGGTCGGCGTATGGGTCGGCTGGAACGCCATCGCACCCGACAACGGACGCTGGGACGTCTACCCCTTCATCTTTCTGACGCTGATCCTGAGCCTGCAGGCGTCGTACGCCGCGCCGCTGATCCTGCTCGCGCAGAACCGGCAGGAGGACCGCGACCGGGTGATCGCGGAGCAGGACCGGCAGGCCAACACCCGTGCGCACGCCGACATGGAGTTCCTGGCCCGAGAGATGGCATCTCTGCGGATGGCCGTGGGCGAGGTGGCCACCCGCGACTTCCTGCGCTCGGAGCTGCGCAGCCTGCTCGCCGAGATCGACGAACGTGCGCAGTCTCACCCCACCGGGGCCTCCGCCGACGAGGGGTCCACGGACCCTTCCACCTAGACTCGGGGAATCATGAGCAAGCCCTCCCTCGAGCACGTCAACGCTGCCCTGGCGACCGTCAACGATCCCGAGATCAAGCGGCCGATCACCGACCTCGGCATGGTCGAGTCCGTCGACATCGACGACACCGGGCTGGTGAGCGTGACGGTGTTGCTCACCGTCGCGGGCTGCCCGATGAAGGACACCATCACCCGCGACGTGACCGGCGCCGTACAGGCGGTGGCCGGCGTGACCGGGGTCGACCTGCAGCTCGGCGTGATGAGCCCCGAACAGCGGGCCGGACTGAAGGAGATCCTCAGCGACGGCAAGGCGCAGCGCGAGATCCCGTTCGGCCAGCCGGGGTCGCTGACCAAGGTCTTCGCGATCGCCAGCGGCAAGGGCGGGGTCGGCAAGTCGTCGGTCACCGTCAACCTGGCGCTCTCGATGGCCAAGCAGGGCCTCAAGGTCGGCGTCGTGGACGCCGATATCTACGGCCACTCGGTGCCGGCGATGCTCGGCGTGGCCGACTCCCGGCCGACCCAGGTCGATGACCTGATCATGCCGGTGCCCACGCCCAGCGGTGTCTCCGTCATCTCGATCGGCATGCTCAAGCCGCGCCGGGACCAGGTGGTCGCGTGGCGCGGACCGATGCTCGATCGGGCCCTGGTGCAGATGCTCGCGGACGTCTACTGGGGCGACCTCGACGTCCTGCTGCTCGACCTGCCTCCCGGCACCGGTGACGTGGCGATCTCCCTGGGCCAGCACCTGCCCGGAGCCGAGGTCGTCGTGGTCACGACCCCTCAGGAGGCCGCCGCAGAGGTCGCGGAGCGCGCCGGCACGATGGCCTCGATGATGCACCAGCGCGTGGTCGGCGTCGTCGAGAACATGAGCTTCTTGCTCTGCCCGCACTGCCAGGAGACGGGCACGGACCACCGGCTCGAGATCTTCGGGTCCGGCGGTGGGGATCGCGTCGCTGCGACCCTCTCGCAGCGGTTCGGCTACGACGTACCGGTGCTCGGCCGGATCCCGCTCGACCCCTCCCTGCGCGAGGGCGGTGACGCCGGCAAGCCGATCGTCGAGTCCGACCCCACCGCGCCCGGGGCGACCGTGCTCAACGCGATCGCCGACACGCTCGCCGGGCGCGGCCGCGGGCTCGCCGGCATGCAGCTCGGGCTCACACCCACCAGCAAGATCTAGGCTCGCCCCATGACGGGACCCCCGCCGCTGCTGATCGGCGACATCGGCTTCGGCGAGCTGGTCCTGATCGCGTTCATCGCGGTGCTGGTCTTCGGGCCGGACAAGCTGCCGGTGGTGGCCAAGCAGGCCGGGCAGATGGCCCGCAAGGTCCGAGACTTCGCCACCTCCGCGCGCGACGAGCTGCGCACCGAGCTCGGCGAGGAGTACGCCGACCTCGAGCTGCGCGACCTCGACCCGCGCACGATCGTGCGCAAGCACATCATCGAGGCGATGGAGGCGGGCGACGACGATGCGGCCGTTGCCCTGCCCCGCCAGCGGCCATTGGCGGCGGGCGAGCGGCCGCCGTACGACGCCGAGAGCACCTGAGCACGCCCCGTCCCGGGCCGGCGAGAGACCGGGGGTTCAACCCGTCACTGGTAGCTCTGCGCGGCCGCAAGCGCATCGAAGCCGACCAGCGCCGTCCGGCCACTGGCTGACCGGACCTCCACGAAGTCCGCGCCGACCCGGCGCAGCACCCCGTCGGGTGTCGAGCCGTCGCGCAGGTGCAGCACGCAGCGCTGACCCGAGTCGGCCAGCCGGCGCAGGGCCGACGCCAGACCGAGCTTGGCCAGCGGCGACCACGCCACCTCGGGCACCGATCGCTCCGCCGCGCCATGGACCACACCGATCGCACCGACCACGACGATCCAGTCCTGGGCCACGCCGGCGAGCAGTGCCCAGCCGTCGCCCAGCCGTTCGAGCCGTCCGGCCACGGCACCGACCCCGACGATCTCCAGCGTCAGCTCCGATCCGACGGACGCCATCAGCCTGCTGGCCAGGCTCACCTGCCGGTACTCGGCCCGGCTGCGATCGGCCAGCTCGGGCTGGCGCTCGCTGTCGTACAGCGCCTCCGCGCGGCCCTCGAGGTCGTCGAACAGCGCGAACAGGTCGTCCTCCCCACCCATGGCGGCACCCTACGGGTCGGCCGGGAGCTGTGGACTGCTGGTTGACCGCTTCAGCCCATCGGGCGTTGACTGAAGCAAACAGAAGCAAACGTAAGGATCTCGGAATGCCTCACCTTTCGTCTGTGACCCGCTCGCGCTGCCTGCTCACCTGGCTGCTGGCCACCGTCGCCGCCGCACTGGTGCTGGGCTGGGTCGCACCCGACCTGGCCACCGCGGTGGCGGCCGTCCGAGCCGGCGGTGGCCTGGCCGGGCAGCCTTTCGAGGCCACCGTGGTGTGGCTGGCCTCCGGCGCGGTCGCCGGATGCGCGGCGTGGGGATGGGCGGCCATCAGCGTCGTCGTCGGGCAGGCGCTCGCGGGGACGCCGGGCACGGCGACGCCCGCGGTCCCCCACTGGCTGCGGTCCGCCGTGCTGGCCGCCTGCGGGCTCGTGATCGTCGGCGCCGGCAGCGCGGCGCACGCCGACGACGAGATCGCCCGCGCCCGGTCCGATCGCGACCCGGTGCTCGCCGGGCTGCCCGCTCCCGATCGCGCCGTCGGGAGCACCGCGGCCCGCGCCGCCCGCAGGCCGGGACCGCATCCACACCGTCCGACCCGGCGACACCCTCTGGGAGATCGCCGCAGCGGACCTCGGCGGTCGTCCGGACAACGGCCGGGTCAGCACCCACTGGCCCAGGATCCACGCGTTGAACCGAGCGGTGATCGGTGCCGATCCGCACCTGATCCAGCCCGGACAGGAGCTCCGAATGCCCACCCAGCACCCGACCCGATGAGAGGAACCGCCATGTCACCGATGTCGGACGACGTGGTTCCGATCCGCGTCCCGGTCCCGGTCGCGATCACCCAGGGCACCCTGGCCCTCGACCTGCAACCGCGGCTCGAGCCGCCGACCGCCACGCTGCCGATCGGCCGACAGCGCCGGCACAGCATCGAGGAGTGGGTACGCCGGTTCGCGCAGGCCGCGGTGGAGATCGTCGGCGGCGACCGGCCGCCCAGCCAGCTGCTGCGCTGGACCAGCCGGGCCGTCTACGCCGACCTCGAGCGCCGCGCCCTGCTCGTCGCGCGGGCGGGCTCACACCTCCCCGGAGCCGCCCGGGTGCAGCCAGTGACACCGCGGGTGCGCAGCATTCACACCTCATTCCTCGGACCCGAGATCGTCGAGGCCAGCGTGCATGCGTCCTACGGCGCCCGGTCGCGCGCGGTCGCCGCCCGGTTCGAGCTCCGCACGAACCGCTGGGTGTGTACGGCGTTGGAGTTCGCCTAGCCGTTGGCGCGAGCCGTCAGCCCCGTGGGGCCGCCCGGTGCACCGTGGCAACGCTTGTACTTCTTCCCCGAGCCGCAGGGGCACAGCTGGTTGCGACCGACGTTGGCGTACTCGTCGTCCGCCGTGGTCACGGTGCCGCCGACCACCTCGGCCTCGCCCTGCTCGGACGGGGCTGAGTAGGACAGGTTCTGCGGACGGGACGGCGCCTGCAGGCCCTTGGCTCGGATGTGCGGGGCCGACTCGGCGGCGGCGTGCTCCGCGGCCAGGTCCCGGCGCATCGGCTCCTCGACCTTGATCTCGTCCTCGTCGTAGTCGTCGTCCTCGTCCACCTGAACGTCGAGGTTGAACATGAACCCGACGGCCTCTTCCTTGATGCCGTCCATCATCGCGGCGAACATGTCGAAGCCTTCGCGCTGGTACTCGACCAGCGGGTCCCGCTGGGAGTAGGCGCGCAGATAGATGCCCTCGCGGAGGTAGTCCATCTCGTAGAGGTGCTCGCGCCACTTCCGGTCGAGCACGGACAGGAGCACCCGGCGCTCCAGCTCGCGGATCACCTCTTCACCCATCTCGAGCTCGCGGGCGTCGTAGGCAGCGTGGGCGTCCTTCTGCAGCAGCTCGATCAGCTCGCTGCGGTCGAGGTTGGCCCGACCACCGGCCTCCTTCTCCAGCGTCTCGTGGGAGAGCGACACCGGCCAGATCTGCTGGAGGTCGGTCCAGAGCTGCTCGAGGTCCCACTCCTCGGAGAACTCCAACAGCGAACCGGTGACGAACCCGGAGACGACGTCGTCGATGAAGGTCCGGATCTGCTCCTCGAGGTCCTTGCCCTCCAGGACCTCGCGGCGCTCGGAGTAGATCACCTGGCGCTGACGATCCATCACGTCGTCGTACTTGAGCACGTTCTTGCGGGACTCGAAGTTCTGCGACTCGACCTGGCCCTGCGCGTTGGCGATCGCGCTGGTCACCCGCTTGTTCTCGATCGGAACGTCGTCGGGGATCTTGAGCACCTGGAGGACCCGGTCGACCCACTCGGACTTGAACAGCCGCATCAGCTCGTCCTGCAGCGACAGGTAGAACCGGGACTCCCCCGGGTCACCCTGGCGGCCGGAACGACCGCGCAGCTGATTGTCGATCCGGCGCGACTCGTGCCGCTCGGTGCCGATCACGTAGAGGCCGCCGAGCGCCTTGACCTCGTCGTGCTCGTTGCCGACCTGCGCCTGGATCTCCTCGACCATGCCGGGCCAGGCGGCGTCGTACTCCTCGGCGTTCTCGACCGGGTCGAGGCCCTTCTTGCGCAGCTCCTGGTCGGCCAGGAAGTCGACCGAGCCGCCCAGCATGATGTCGGTGCCTCGACCGGCCATGTTGGTGGCGACCGTGACCGCACCCTTGTGACCGGCCATCGCGACGACCTTGGCCTCGTCGGCGTGCACCTTGGCGTTGAGCACCGTGTGCGGAACGCCGCGCTGCTTGAGCAGCCCCGACAGCAGCTCGGACTTCTCCACCGAGACGGTGCCGACCAACATCGGCTGGCCCTTGGCGTGCCGCTCCGCGATGTCGTCGACGACGGCTTCGTACTTCGCCTCTTCGGTGCGGTAGACCAAGTCGGCCTGGTCGTCTCGGACCATCGGCTTGTTGGTCGGGATGGGCACCACGCCGAGGCCGTAGATCTTGTCGAACTCGCTGGCCTCGGTCATGGCCGTGCCGGTCATACCGGACAGGGTCTGGTAGAGGCGGAAGTAGTTCTGCAGGGTGACCGTGGCGAGGGTTTGGTACTCCTCGCGGACCGTGACGCCTTCCTTGGCCTCGATCGCCTGGTGCAGGCCGTCGTTGTAGCGCCGGCCGGCGAGCATCCGCCCGGTGTGCTCGTCGACGATGAGCACCTCGCCGCTCATGACGACGTACTCCTTGTCGTTGCGGAACAACTCCTTGGCCTTGATCGAGTTGTTGAGGAAGGAGATCAGCGGAGTGTTCGCCGACTCATAGAGGTTCTCGATGCCGAGATGGTCCTCGACCTTGGTGATGCCACCTTCGAGCACCGAGATGGTGCGCTTCTTCTCGTCGACCTCGTAGTCCTCGTCCTTGACGAGGGTGCGGGCGAGCTTCGCGAACTCGTCGTACCACTTGACCTCGTCCTGGGTGGGACCGCTGATGATCAGCGGGGTGCGCGCCTCGTCGATCAGGATCGAGTCGACCTCGTCCACGATCGCGAAGTGGTGGCCGCGCTGGACGCAGTCCTCGATCGAGCTCGCCATGTTGTCGCGCAGGTAGTCGAACCCGAGCTCGTTGTTGGTGCCGTAGGTGATGTCGCAGCCGTAGGCCTCACGCCGGGCGGGCGGGGCCATCTGCGGCAGGATCACGCCGGTGCTCAGTCCGAGGAAGTGGTGGATCCGCCCCATCATCTCCGACTGGAACTTGGCCAGGTAGTCGTTGACGGTGACGATGTGGACGCCGTTGCCGGTCAGCGCGTTGAGGTACGCCGGCAGCGTGGCCACCAGGGTCTTGCCCTCACCGGTCTTCATCTCGGCGATGTTGCCGAGGTGCAGCGCAGCGCCACCCATGATCTGGACGTCGTAGTGCCGCTGGCCGATCACGCGCTTGGCCGCCTCGCGCACCGTCGCGAACGCCTCGGGCATCAGGTCGTCGAGACTCTCGCCCTTTTCGTATCGGTCCTTGAACTCCTGGGTCATTCCCTGGAGCTCGGCGTCGCTCATCGCGACGAAGTCGTCCTCGATCGCGTTGACGGCCTTGGCGATGACTTCGAGCTGGCGGAGGATCTTGCCCTCTCCGATGCGGAGAAGCTTGTCGATGATCACGGGCACGGCGAAGAGACTCCTTGCTGACTGACGGGCTCGGCCACTCTACCCAGCGGGCGCACGCCTCCCTAATGAGCGGCCAGGGCCGGCGCCAGGTCTCCGCGGGCCTCGATGGTGATCGCATCCAGGCCCAGCCAGCCCGCCAGGTCGCCGAGCTCGGCCGAGAGCTCCTCGGCGGTCTCGGGGGGCGCGCCCGGCTCGGCGTACGCCGCCTTGACGATCAGTCGCCCACCGGCACGATCGGCCTTCAGGTCGACGCGGGCGACGATCCGGTCGCCGAGCAGGAACGGCAGCACGTAGTAGCCGTACTGGCGCTGATCGGCGGGAACGTAGATCTCGATGCGGTAGCGGAAGTCGAAGAGCGCCTCCGTGCGGGCCCGCTCCCAGACCACCGGGTCGAACGGGCTGAGCAGCGCCCGCGCGCGGACCCGGCGCGGCAGCCGGGCATCGCGATGCAGGTACGCCGGGCGGTGCCAGCCCTCGATCGTCACCGGAAGCAGCTCGCCCTCCTCGACGAGTCGGGCGATCGCGGGGGCGGCCCGCTTGGCGCCGATCCGGTAGTAGTCGCCCAGGCACTGCGCGCTCCCGACGCCGTGCGCGAGCGCCGCCCGCCGGACCAGCTCGACCACTGCCTCCTCCTCGCTGGGGATCGGCGCCTCGAGGACCGCGGCAGGAAGCACCCGCTCGGGTGGGGCGTAGACGACCTCGAACTGACCGTTGCGCCGAGCGATCGCGATCTGACCGGACATGTAGAGGTAGTCGAGCATCGTGCGGGCGGCCGACCAGTTCCAGCCCCAGTTCCCGCGCTCGCGCGGGGCGCCGTCGTCGATGTCGCGGGCGGTGCACTCCCCGCGGCGTCGGACCTCGGCGAGCACGTCGGCCTCGAAGGCGGGATCGTCGTCCGCGGTGAGCCACTTGCCCCGCTGCTCACGGTAGTGATCCATCCGGTGCCGCATCACCGGCCAGAGGTCGACCGGCATGAACGCCTGGACGTGCGCCCAGTACTCCACCAGCCGGCGCGGCCCACGCTCCGCCGCGCGGCGCAGCAGATCCACGTCGTAGGGACCCATCCGCGAGTACAGCGGCATGTAGTGGGCGCGTTGCAGCACGTTGACGGAGTCGACCTGAAGCACTCCCGTGCGCGACAGCGTCCGGTTGAAGGTGCGCATCGTCGCAGTGGCGTGCCGCGGGTCGAGGAACCCTTGAGCGCCGAGTGCGACCCGTCGAGCCTGCGCCTGGGAGATCGACTCCCTCAAGACGGGAACTCGAGCAGGTTCTCCCGGACGGCGTACATCACCGCTTCCATCCGCGAGTGCAGCTGGAGCTTCTCGAGCATGTTGCGCACGTGGTTCTTGACGGTGTTCTCGCTGATGTAGAGCCGGACCGCGATCTCCTTGTTGCTGTGGCCCTGCGCCACCAGCCGGAGCACGTCGAGCTCGCGCTCGGTGAGCCGGAGCCCGGGTCCGGAGGCCTTCTCGGGCTTCGACATCTGCTTGAACTCGTCGATCAGCTTGATCGCCATCGACGGGCTGATCAGCGACTGGCCGTCGGCAACGACGCGTACTGCCTGGGCGACCTCCTCGATCGAGGAGTCCTTCAGGAGGTAGCCGGAGGCGCCGCTCTTGACCGCCTCGTAGAGATCGGCCTCCTCGTCGGAGACCGTGAGCATGATGATCTTGGCCGAGGGAACGGACTCCTTGATCGCCAGGCAGGCCTCGATCCCGGAGCGCTTGGGCATCCGGACGTCGAGGAGCACCACGTCCGGCGCGGCGCTCTCGGCAAGCGAGGTGCCCTCGACGCCGTCGCCGGCCTCGCCGACGACCTCGATGCCGGTCTCCACGGCGAGCAGCATGGTCAGCCCGCGCCGGAACAGCTCCTGGTCATCGACGACGAGCACGCGGATGGGCTCGCGGCCGGTCGGGGTCGTCGTTTCGAGATCAGACACGCCTGAATCATGACACGAACGGGCCAGGGCGTCTGGTCAGGACGAGTCAGCCTCCCCAAGGTCCAACGAGATGACGCCGTAGTCGTAGCCGCGGCGGCGATAGACGACCGACGGTCGCTCGCTCTCCTTGTCGACGAACAGATAGAAGTCGTGGCCGACCAGCTCCATCTCGTAGAGCGCCTGGTCAAGCATCATCGGGCTCGCCGGGTGTGTCTTCTCCCGGACCACGAGCGGACCGTCGCCGGTGACCGCGATCGGGCCGACCTGCCGGTCGGTGGTGACGGTCTGGTCCTCGCCGGTCTCACCGGTGCCGTCGACCGGCATCTCGGCCAGCGCCTGGCCCACGGACTTGGGTGCGTGCCGCCCACGGTGGACGCGACGCCGGTCGGCCGCGCGCCGCATCTGCGCCGCCATCTTGTCCACCGCAAGGTCAAGCGCGCCCATCTGATGGTCGGCGGATGCCTCGGCCCGGACCACCGGTCCCTTCGAGAAGGCGGTCAGCTCAATGTGGACCGCCTTGTCATGCTGTCGCGGGTTGGGCTCACAATCGACCTCCACATGGACGCGGATGATCCGGTGATCGTGCTTCTCCAGCTTCGTCAGCTTCTCACTCACGTGCTCTCGGAACCTGTCCGTGACCTCGCAGTGACGACCGGTGACCACAACTTCCATCTGAACCTCCCGTAACAAACGTTTGGCTGTACGAGGGTCGCCCGACATCGACGTCAGGCAGCGACCCCCATGGCGGTGGTGCAACATGGAGCCCGCCCGGCCGACCTGGTCTTCGACCCCACAATCGCCTGCAGAGGCGCTCGCAGCTTGAGTGCCACTACTGACCTTCTCGCCTCGTCGGCGGCGTATGACCGCCGGGAGACGGCAGGACTTACGACTAAGCCGCACCGTGATCCCGCGACCCGAAGGTCGCGGTTACGTGGACCGTTTCGCCTGCGACTGGCATCGGCTTGCTTCGTCGGTTCGCTCCTCCCGGATCGGGTTGAGCGCTCCCACTCGGCGCAACCACGGACCCGGACGGACTCCATAAGCAGACGTTAGACCGTGCTTGGTTGCGGCGAAAGGAAACCCCCGGAACTTTCCGTTCCAGGCGGCCGTCGTCGGGTGGCAGCGGCCGCGGCGATGCCGACGACACCGAGGCCGACCGCCTCCAGGGCGCGTTGGGCCTCCCGGGCAGTCGCACCGGTGGTGATCACGTCGTCGCACACCACGATGTTGGCCCGGGGCCACCGAGCCGCCAGTCGAGCCAGCCTGGGTCCGCGGCACCGCATCGAACCGGAGAGGTTCGCCCGACGTTCTCCCGCATCGAGCCCGGCCTGGTCACGTACGCCGGTCCGGAGTCGCAGCAGGGGGGCCGCGGTCACCGGGACACCGTCGGCGCGCAACAACGCAGTAGCGTGCCCGGTCATCGTCCACGTCGGGTCATCACCACGCGACCGGACGCTCGAGCGCCGCGAGGGCACCGGGACCAGCACCAGTGGCCCGCTCGCGCCGCCCCGGGCCGCGACGGCAGCTGCTCCGGCGAGCAACCACCCCAGCGGGGCGGCCAGCGCGAGCACGCCGCGCTCCTTGTGGGCAAGGACCATGGCTCGCACCAGGCCGTCGTACGACGTCGCGGCGTACGGCGGGGCCAAGCCGGGCGGAGCCGGAGCCGGCCAGGCCGGCACGGCATCGGCGGGCAAGGTCGCCGCGCACTCGCGGCAGAGCACCCGTCCCGGGCGGTCACAACCGACGCAGCGGCTCCCGAACAGCAGGTCGCCCAGGGCATCGGAGAGCATCGGGCCAGCCGAGCACCTGGATCAGGCGGCGGCAACCGCGCCGGAACGGCCTGGGGACAACCCGGCTACCCGACGTACCCGAGAGACGTCACGGCGCCATCGATGAACGGCATGGTCGCGCCGGTGTCGAGGTCCACGAGTTCATCGCGGGTGACCGCGAACGGCGTGCTGTCGCCGTCGGGCGACGAGGCCAGCGTGATCACTCGACCGCTGACCGACGTCGAGAGCGACTCCGCGGGGGCACCGTCGACGGGGACCGTGTTCACCTCGGACGTCACCCCAGAGATCGGCCGCACCACGAGGATCGAGGTCGGGGAGGACCAGGCGATGTCGGTGATCCGGACCTTGTCGACTCCCTCCAACGGGATCTCCCGGGTCGCACCGGCGCCGGTGACGGTCCCGCGGTCGTCGTACCGGATCCGGCCGGCGCGGATCTCATCGCCGCCTGGCCCCCGGACCACAGCGACGAACCGGGTGCCGTCGCGGGAGATCAGAAACGCCCGCACCCGCTCTCCGCTCACCCCCGGCACCCGAACCGTGCGCATCGGGCCACTCTCCCGATACGCGACGCGGGCGCCGGCAGCGGTGTTGTCGATCACCCAGAGCCGATCGGTGAAGTCCCACGCGGGTGGCAGCAGGTCGGTCCCGATCTGTGCCATCACCTGCGGCTCGGTCTCAGAGACATCCCGCACCGAAGCGCTCAACAATGAGGTCCCGTCGTCGGAGACGCCCACCGCCATCGACCCATCCAGGTTCACCGAGATCGACCGGACCCCGCGCGCCTCCGCGCCGAACGGGCCGGCGGCGGGGTCGATGGAGCCGGGTTCGCCGAACACCATCACGCCGTCACGCAGGCCGTAGAGCAGCGGGTTGGCTCCGGCCCCGGCTGGGTCATACCGCGAGCCCTCGGACACGGCGTACTGCCGATTCCCGCCGAGCGGGCGTACTTCCTCGCCTCCGATCGTGACCCGGAGGGCCTGGATTCCGGGTACCTGGCGCAGGGTCCAGCCCAACTGAGCCAACATCCGGGTCAGGTCATCGGAGTTCGGCTGCCCGGAGTTGCTGCCGCCGAGGTCGATCTGGGCGATCCCCTCATCGGACACCGGGACGGACAGCCCGGCGTCAACGGAGGGGAGATAGGACCGCGAGATCCCCTGCAGGTCAGCACCCGGATCGAGCAGCCGGTTGGTGAGGGTGCTGGCCAGCTGTTCACCGCGTGGCACGAAGACCGGCTCGGGGACGAGGATCCGACCGGTTCGGTCGAAGAAGTACAACGAGACCTGGGTGAAACGTTGGGCGAACCACGAGGCCGGCACGATCAACGCATCGCGGGGATCGGTGATCCGGAACTCGCCTCCCTCGGAGGCCAGGTGGAACGTGAGCTGCTCGTCGGTCTCGGGCACCTCCCCCAGCCAGGCGCCGCTGGCGTCGAGCTGTTCGGCCTGGGAGAGCTGGACGGTGGCCACGCTGCCCGACACCTGCGGCGAGAACGCCTCTTCGAAGGTGATCGTTCCCTGATCCGGGTTCCACGATCCGGCTGCCTCCTCAGTGAGGAACTGCCGAGCCACCCCGATCTGGATCGGCCAGGCCGACATGGCGTTCATGAAGCCGCGCACGATGTCGGCAGCCGGTGCCTTCGGTCGCGGTGGGATGGCATCGATCGACGAGGCCTGAGCCTCCGAGGAGTCGGCAGCGGAGTCGGCGTTGTGCACTCGCCCGGAGTCGGGCATCGAGACGCACCCGGTGGCGAGCGTCAACAACGCCGCCACCACGAGGGCGGCGCCGCGACGGGTTCGGCTCATCGCTTCGACCCCCTCAGCGTGGGCGGCCTGAGCTGCTCGTCGGCGTCGGGCGGCACCAAGGGCAGCGGACTGTGCCGCAGCGGTTCGCCGGAGTGCCGGGGCAGGGTGAGCCGGAACTGCGCTCCCTGGCCGGGTCGACCCCAGGCCTGCAGCCAGCCGCCGTGCAGGTGGGTGTCCTCCAGCGAGATCGAGAGCCCCAGACCGGTACCGCCGCTGGTCCGGGCCCGAGCCGGGTCGGCCCGCCAGAACCGGTTGAACACCATCGCGGACTCCCCCGGCCCCAGGCCCACGCCGTAGTCGCGCACCACGACCGCGACCGCGTGCTCGTCCGACTCCAGCCGCACCACGACGCCGGGATCGCGACCGGCGGCATCGGTGTGGTCGATGGCGTTGGTGATCAGGTTTCGCACGATCCGCTCGACCCGTCGCTGGTCCGCCTCCGCCAGACAGGCATGGTCGGGGGCCTCGACGCGGATCCGCACTCCACGCTGGTCGGCGAGCGGTTGGGTCGCCTCGACGACCCGCAGCACGATGTCGACGAGGTTGACGTCATCGGCGGTGAGCATCGCCGCACCCGCGTCGAACCGGCTGACCTCGAGCAGGTCGACGAGCAGCGTCTCGAACCGATCCAGCTCGGTCTGCAGCAGCTCGGCAGCCCGGGCCGTGGTCGGGTCGAAGGCCTCGCGAGCGTCGTGGAGAACGTCGCCGGCCATCCGCACCGTCGTGAGCGGCGTCCGCAGCTCGTGGGACACGTCGGAGACGAAGCGTCGCTGGAGTCGGCTCAGCTCCTCGAGCTGCCGGATCTGCCGCTGCAGGTTGCTGGCCATCTGGTTGAACGACGTGGCCAGCCGGGCCAGGTCGTCCTCGCCGGAGACCCGCAGCCGTTCCTGCAGCCGGCCGGCCGCCAGCCGCTCGGCCACTCGACGCGCCATCCGGATCGGCGTGACCACCTGCCGGGTCACCAGCCAGGTCAAACCGGCAACGAGGATCAGCAGCAGGCCGCCCGCGGTGATCAGCGCCCGGGTCACCAGCGCGAGGGTCTCCTCCTGCTCCTCCAGCGGGAACAGGAAGTACAACGTGTAGGACTGTCCGTCCGCCGGCAGCCGCACCTGCGAGGCGACCACGACCCCCGGCCGCTGGGTGGTCCGCCCGTCCTCCTCGGTGAGGATCTTGGTGTAGGTCCATGCGCTGCGGGCACCGACCTCGTCGAACCGCTCGATCATCGAGTCCGGGACGCTCGCGGTGTCCAAGCCCGCGGTGTAGACGGCTCCGGTGTCGTCGATGTCGAGGCCCCGGCCGCTGGGGCCCGAGAGCACCACGCCGAAGTCGCGGACCAGACCGCGAGCGATGATCGGGTCGGTCAGGTCGCGCTGCTGCCGGGTCGCATCGGCGTCCAGCCCGGACGCGGCGTCGAGGCGAACCTCGGCCTCACGCGTCTCGCCACGGGCCTCAGCGACGACCGCCTTGACCCGCTGGTCGAGCAGCCCGTCCCTGGTCTGCTGCAGCAGGAACCAACCGACCACGCTCACCACGACGGCCGAAAGCACCAGGGTGCTGGCGACGACCCGAGCCTGGATCGACCGTCGCCAGAACGTCAGCGCACGGCGTACCCCGTCGGTCAGTCTCCGCGTCGAGAACCGGGGCATCTCAGACACGTCCTGGCAGGGGCCGTCACGCGCTGCCCGCCTTGTAGCCCACGCCACGCACCGTCACCACGATCTCGGGGTGTTCCGGATCGTGCTCGACCTTCGAGCGGAGCCGCTGGACATGCACGTTGACCAGCCGGGTGTCGGCGGCGTGGCGATAGCCCCAGACCTGCTCCAGCAGCACCTCACGGGTGAAGACCTGCCACGGCTTGCGGGCCAGGCAGAGCAGCAGGTCGAACTCCAGCGGGGTGAGGCTGATCGTCTCGTCCTCGCGGGAGACCACGTGCCCGGCCACGTCGATGGCCAGGTCACCGATCTTCAGTGTCTCGTGCGTCGACGAGTCGACTCGCCGCACGCGCGCCCGGATCCGGGCCACCAGCTCCTTGGGCTTGAACGGCTTCACGACGTAGTCGTCGGCGCCCGACTCGAGGCCCACCACCACGTCGACGGTGTCGCCCTTCGCCGTCAGCATCACGATCGGGACGCCGGACTCGTTGCGGATCTCCTTGCACACGTCGATGCCGTCCTTGCCGGGCAGCATCACGTCCAAGAGCACCACGTCGGGCTTGTAGTCCCGGAACTGGTCGAGCGCCTCGTCGCCGCGAAAGCACATCCGGCTGTCGAAGCCCTCCTGACGCAGCACGATCGTCAGCATCTCGGCCAGCGCGGCATCATCATCAACGACGAGCACCCGCCCGTTCGTCGCCAAGGAGTTGGAGGCGGTCTGGGTCATGGCGTCAATACTGCCCCACGCCGCAGAAACACCGCTGGCCCGTCGCACGTTTGCGACGGGCCAGCGGAGTCAAGCTCAGTAGCGGTAGGTGTCCGGCTTGTACGGGCCGTCAACCGACAGGCCGAGGTAGGAGGCCTGGTCGTCGCTCAGCGGGGTGAGGTTCACGCCCAGCGCGTCGAGGTGCAGTCGGGCGACCTCCTCGTCCAGGTGCTTGGGCAGCACGTAGACGCCGACCGGGTACGCCTCGGGCTTCGTGAACAGCTCGATCTGGGCCAGCACCTGGTTGGTGAAGGAGTTCGACATCACGAAGCTCGGGTGGCCGGTGGCGTTGCCGAGGTTCATCAGCCGGCCTTCGGAGAGGACGATGATCGCGTTGCCGGCCGGGAAGGTCCACACGTCGACCTGCGGCTTGACGTTCTTGCGCTCCGCGACGCCCGAGGTCTCCAGACCGGCCATGTCGATCTCGTTGTCGAAGTGGCCGATGTTGCCGAGGATCGCGTTGTGCTTCATCCGCTTCATCTGGTCGACCGTGACGACGTCCTTGTTGCCGGTGGCCGTGATGATGATGTCGGCGATCTCGAGCGAGTTGTCGAGGGTGTCGACCTGGTAGCCGTCCATGGCCGCCTGCAGCGCGCAGATCGGGTCGATCTCGGTGACGATGACGCGGGCGCCCTGGCCGCGCAGCGACTCCGCGCAGCCCTTGCCGACGTCGCCGTAGCCACAGACGACCGCGACCTTGCCGCCGATCAGCACGTCGGTGGCCCGGTTGATGCCGTCGATCAGGGAGTGGCGGCAGCCGTACTTGTTGTCGAACTTCGACTTGGTGACCGAGTCGTTGACGTTGATGGCGGGGAAGAGCAGCGAGCCTTCCTTCATCATGTCGTAGAGGCGGTGCACACCGGTCGTGGTCTCCTCGGTGACGCCCTTGAGCTCACCGGCGATCTGGGTCCAGCGGTCCGAGGACTCCTTCAGCGACTGCTGGAGCACCTCGAAGATGATCTTCTGCTCGCCGCTGGTGGCGCTGGCGGGGTCGGGCGCCTCGCCCTTCTTCTCCGCCTCCACACCGAGGTGGACCAGGAGGGTGGCGTCGCCGCCGTCGTCGAGGATCATGTTGGCGAACGCGCCGTTCGGCCAACGCAGGATCTGCTGGGTGCACTCCCAGTACTCCTCCAGGGTCTCGCCCTTCCAGGCGAAGACCGGCACCCCGGCCGGGTTGTCCACCGTGCCGGTGGGGCCCACCGCGACCGCTGCCGCGGCGTGGTCCTGGGTCGAGAAGATGTTGCAGGAGGCCCAGCGGACCTCCGCGCCCAGCGCGGTCAGCGTCTCGATGAGCACGGCCGTCTGGATGGTCATGTGCAGCGAGCCGGCGATGCGGGCACCGGCCAGCGGCTTGCTCTCGCCGTAGCGCGCGCGCATCGCCATCAGGCCGGGCATCTCATGCTCGGCGAGCTGGATCTCGGTGCGGCCGAAGTCGGCCAGGGAGATGTCGGCAACCTTGAAGTCCATGCGGAACGCTCCTGATCGTGCGTCGAATCGTGCGGCGAAGAATAAGTCGAGATTAGAGCGCGATTCGTCGGAACGCAGAATCCTCGACGCACCCCCGGGTGACCGTCGACGGCGCGAAATGCGGGGCGATCCCGCGGCTCAGCCTGCGGACGTCGCGGGGTCCTTCCGGTGCCCCCCGACAGGCAGCAGATGCATCACCGCCACCACCAGGGCCCCCACGAGCACCCCGATCACGGCCGAGGCCGCGGTGTTGACCAGCCACCCCAGCACCGCGCCGATGCCGTCGACGGCGTGGTGGACCTCGAGTTCCCAGTGGTGGACGGTCTCGTACACCCAGTGCCAGCCGAGGTCGTCGGTGCCGACCAGCAGGATGTGGCCGCCGACCCACAGCATCGCCGCGATCCCCACCACCGAGATCACCGCGAGCAGCCGGGGCATCGCCGCGACCAGACCGCGTCCGAACCGCTGCGCTGCCTTGTTCCGACGCTGGGCGAGCAACAGCCCCACGTCGTCCATCTTCACGATCGCGGCCACCACGCCGTAGACGAGCAGGGTGATGCCCACCGCGACGACGGCCAGGATGATCGCCCGCGGGACGAAAGACTCCGAGGCGACCTCGTTGAGCGCGATCACCATGATCTCCGCCGAGAGGATGAAGTCGGTCCGGATCGCTCCCGCGATCATCGACTTCTCCTCGTCGGGTCCGACCTCCGTCACCGGCTTTTCGTGGTGCTGGTGGCCGCGCAGCCGCTCCCAGATCTTCTCCGCACCCTCGTAGCAGAGGTAGGTGCCGCCGGCCATCAGGATCGGAGTCAGCATCCAGTCGAGGAACTGGCTGAGCAGCAGCGCCGCCGGAAGGATGAACAGGAGCTTGTTGCGCAGGGATCCTCGGGCGATCCGCTTGATGATCGGCAGTTCACGCTCGGCCAGTACGCCGTGGACGTACTGGGGCGTCACGGCCGTGTCGTCCACGACCACGCCGGCAGCCTTGGCGCTGGCCCGCCCTGCGGCCGCGCCGACGTCGTCGACCGAGGCGGCGGCCAGCCGGGCCAGGGCCGCGATGTCGTCCAGCAGCCCGAAGAGTCCTGCACTCACGCGGGAAGGCTATCCACCCACGCCGCCGGATGGCATTCGTGGCCCCTCCGGCTGGTCCTCGGCCACGACCGCGGTGATCGCCACGGCGTGCCGGGCGTGCCGTTCGGCGTACCCGAAGGGGTCGACGAGGTCTTGCAGGCGCCCGGCCAAAGGACGCCAGGCCAGCAGCAGCGCGAGCGGCACCGCGCCTGCCGTCACCAGCAGGAGCGCGAGGTGCGGGTGGGCGAGCGCCCATCCCGGGAAGTCCGTGTAGGAGATCCCCTTCACGACGAACCCGTGGAACAGGTAGACGACCAGCGTGAAGCTGCCCATCCGCGAGAACCAGCCACCGATCCGAGGCACCAGCGCGAGGAAGGCGAACGCACCGAGCGCACCGATCGCGAGCACCCCTAGCCGGATCACCAGCGCGTCGGCATCGCTGACGTCCATGTCCTCGTAGCGGGACCGGTAGTAGAGCCACTCGGTGGCCGCGATCCGGTCGGTGTAGCGGGTGATCACGGCGATCCCGACGAGGACGAGTACGGCGGCCACCTTGACCCACCGCGCTCGCAGCGGCTCAAGGGACTCGGGCGTGGCCTTGAGACCGAGCACGAAGAACGGCAGCAGTCCGAAGACCCGGGCGAGGTCGAGCGTGTCACCGAGCCACAGTCCACCGAGCAGGCTGAGCACGAGCGCGACGCCCACGCCGCCCCACATCGACCGGAACACCGGGGTCATCAACCGCCAGAAGAACAGCGCAGAGAGGTACCACAGCGGCCAGTGCGGGTCGGCGAACAGGTCCTCGAGCTTCTCCCCGCCGAGCTGCACCCGGAAGGTCGCCATCGCGCACTCGAACAGCAGGTACGGCACCACCACGGTCCGAAACAGCTGCCAGAACCTCTCGGGCGTGTAGGCGAATCCGCGCGAGAGGTAGCCGGTGACGAACACGAACGCCGGAATGTGCCAGGCGTAGACGAAGTCGTAGAGGTGATTGTGCAAGGTCGTCTGCGGGAGCAGGGTCCAGCCGTGACCGACGACGACGAGCGTCACCAGCGCCATCTTCGCGTTGTCCAGCCACGGGTCCCGAGAGGCGGCAGCCACCGTCCTACTCCTCGACCAGTCCGAGACGCAGGTACTCCGCCGCGTAGGTGCCGCTCAGCAGCAGCGAGGCGTAGCGGGCCACCTCGCTGGGCTCCTCGGCCGAGAGAGTCTCGACCCGGACCGCATGGGAGTCGGCCGCCGCCCGCAGCCGGCCGCGATGCTCGCGCACGACGGCGTCTTCGGTGCCGTCGTCCAGGATCACCAGCACCGGCCGGAGCTCACCGCCGCCACCCTCGGCGAAGGGATCGTCGAACACGTCGCGGGGCCGGGTCCGTTCGATGACGGGGAGCAGGTGCTCCGCGTCGCCGGCCAGCGCCGCCCGGCCACTGGCCCGGCGGATCGACTCCGCGACCCGACGCGCGGCCCGGGCGGCGAGCATCGAGCCGCCCCACACCAGCGGGTTGGCATCGCCGAGCGTGAGCGCCAGCACCTTGGCCGGGTTGACGGCGATGTCGCGGAGCGGGGAGCAGGCCATGGCTACCGCGTCGAGGGCGTTGGCCACCTCCTCCGGGTCTGCGCTCGGGCCGAGCGCGATCCGATCGAGGAATCGCAGCATCACCACGGCGGTGGCGAGCTGGTCGCGGGTGGAGATGGGCAGGATGGTGCTCCACCGACCGGCGGCATGGTCCGCCACCAACGACGAAGGCGGGCAGGCCACGACCAGCTGGCAGCCACGGCGGACCGCCTCGGCCACCGCCGATGCCGTCCCGGAGTCCGCTCCGTCCGGTGCGAGGACGACCACCAGGTCGAGGCTGCCGGCCCACCCCGGCAGCGCGGGGGAAGGCCAGGCGACGAACGGGACCGGGCACCACGGCTCGAGGACCGCGCGCAGCAGCCGCGAGTCCGGTCCGGCCGCGATCACCGCCCGCGGGCGGGCTTCCTGGGCGCGGGCGACGGCCTCGTCGCTGGCCGCGACCGATTCGCCGGCCTCGCGGCGTACCCGGGCCCCGGACTCCGCGAGCGTGCGCAACCGCAGATCGGCCGCACCCAGCGCGTTCTCGTCGTCGAGCCGCGACTCGTCGAACCAGGTCATCGACGTTGCCTAGCCCGTGGGCTTGCGGGCTTCGTCGACCAGGAGCACCGGGATGTTGTCGCGGATCGGGTACGCGAGTCCGCAGCCCTGGCAGACGAGCTCGGCCTCGTCGCCCGACTCGACGAGGTCCAGGTCGGCCCGGCACGCCGGGCAGACGATGATCTCCAACAGCTGGGGATCCAGCTCAACCTTGGCCACCGGGATCACCGGTCCTTCCGGATCAGGGCGAGCACAGCGTCGCGGGTCGCGGACATGGCCGCGGCGTCCCTGCCCTCGACGTTGAGACGCAGCAGGGGCTCGGTGTTGGACGGGCGCACATTGAAGGTCCAGTCGGCGTGACTGACGCTGAGGCCGTCGAGGTGGTCGGTCGTGACGCCGTCGCGTCCGGCGTACGCCAGCTCCAGCTCGGCGATCACGGCCTCCTGGTCAGTCACCTCGGTGTTGATCTCGCCGCTCATCGGGTAGCGCTCATAGTCGGCCAGCAGCTGGGACAAGGGCCCATCGGTCTCGGCCAGCGCCGCCAGCGTGTGCAGCGCGGCCAGCATCCCGGAGTCCGCGCGCCAGAAGTCACGGAAGTAGAAGTGCCCGCTGTGCTCGCCTCCGAAGATCGCATCGGTCTCCGCCATCGTGGCCTTGATGTATGAGTGCCCGACGCGCGTTCGCACCGGCGTCCCGCCCAGCTCGGTCACCAGCTCCGGCACGGCGCGGCTGGTGATCAGGTTGTAGATCACGACCGCACCCGGCTCCTTGGCCAGCTCGCGGGCCGCGATCAGGGCGGTCAACGTCGAGGGTGAGACGGCGCGTCCGTTCTCGTCCACGACGAAACAGCGATCGGCGTCACCGTCGAACGCCAGGCCGAGGTCGGCGTTCTCGGCCAGGACCGCCCGCTGCAGGTCGACCAGGTTCGCCGCCTCGATCGGGTTCGCCTCGTGGTTGGGGAACGTCCCGTCGAGCTCGAAGAACAGCGGCACCACCTCGACGCCGTCACCGAGCCGGTCGAAGACGGCGGGAGCGGTGTGTCCGGCCATCCCGTTGCCGGCGTCGATGACCACCTTCAGCCGCCTCCCCCGGACCGGGGCGAGCGTCAGCAGATGGGCCGCGTAGGCATCGAGGACGTCGTGCTCGGAGATCGACCCGGTCCGACCTTCCGGCTCCGGAGCACGGGCCAGCACCCGGTCGCGGATCTCCGCGAGCCCGGACTCGAGACCGATCGGCGAGGCCCCGGCGCGGCACATCTTGATGCCGTTGTACTGCGCGGGGTTGTGGCTGGCCGTGAACATCGCACCCGGCACGCCGAGGTGACCGGAGGCGAAGTAGAGCTGGTCGGTCGAGGCCAGCCCGATCATCGTGACGTCGGCACCGGCCGCGGTCGCACCGTCCGCGAAGGCCCCGGCCAGGCCCGGCGCGCTGGGCCTCATGTCGTGCCCGACAACCACATGGTCGGCACCGACGATCTCGACGTAGGCCCGTCCGGTGGCGCGGGCGAGCTCCTCGTCGAGCTGATCGGGGACGACGCCCCGGACGTCGTACGCCTTGAAGATCGCGTGAACGTTCGACGGGTCGAGGGTGTCGGCCATGGGCCCGACCCTAGTCGTTCTCCCTCGACCGTTCCTCAGTCGGTGCTGAGCACCCGCAGGTGCCCGCGCCGCGTGGACTCGCGACCGGTCTCGTCGGCCGGATCGACCCGGGCCGGCTGGACCGGGCGACCGGCCTCGCGCACCGCGTCGGCCAGCGCGAGCAGGTCGTCCTCGGTCGGGCCGGGCGCCGGGCGGTCGCTCACGAGCCGCAGCACCTCCCACCCGCGGGGGGCCGAGAGCCGCTCGCTGTGCACCTCGCACAGGTCGTAGGCATGCGGCTCGGCGAACGTCGCCAACGGTCCGAGAACGGCGGTCTGATCGGCGTAGACGTAGGTCAGCGTGGTGATGGCCGGTCGGCCGCAGGGGGCACGCGAACAGCGCCGGGCGAGACTCACGCGGCCGACGCTACCTCCCGATCGGCGCGCACCCGTTTAGGCTCGCGGCCGTGAGCAGTCGCCGAACCCGAGACCGGCGCGGGCGCGGAATGCGCGGGCCCGCGGTCCGGCCGCGCATTCCGGGGACGCCCGAGCGACCGACCCGCCGCGAGCGCTTCGACGAGCTCGTGCTCGACGTCGTCACCGATCTCGACCAGCGCTGGCAGCGGCACCTGGGGCTGATCGAGTACGCCGTGGAGGACGCCCCCCAGATCCCCGATGACTGGGACACCGGCCGGGTTCCGCTGGCGTCCCTGGTCCGTGGCACCGGATCGACACCGACCCGGCTGGTGGTGTTCCGCCGGCCGATCGAGCACCGGAGTGCCGGTCGTGCCGACCTCGAGCTGCTGGTGGTCACCGTGGTGGTCGAGCAGCTGGCCGAGCTGCTGGGCATCGAGCCGCACCAGGTCGACCCGCGCTACCCGGATCCCGACAGCACGTAGGCCAGCCCCGGCCGCACGTCGGCGACCAGCCCGCTCCGAGGGATCGGGCGGAGCCGGAGCACGGCGCCGCCATCGCCGCTGACCTGCACGGCGCCGGCGACCTGCGGACCGTTGGTCGAGACGGTGAGCAGTGCCGCGCCCTTCGGCAGGTCGAGCGCGGCGCCCCGGCCGGGCAGCAGCGCCACGCGGTCCTCGGCCACGACCGCCCCTCTGATGTTGCGAGCGACGACCCGGACCACCGCGGCACTCGAGGCACCGCCCAGCACCAGCTGCTTGGTCCCCGGCGGAACCAGCAGCGACGTCTCCGTCAGCGGTTGCGGCGGGGCGAGATGGCTGAGGTCGCCGCCCGTGAAGAGCCGCGCGGTGGCCGTCACCGGCGTGGTCGACTCGACGAGCAGACCCAGCGCATCGCGGGCGTTGCGCCCCCGGAGCAGCGGCGAGATCGACACCCGCGCCACGCTGTGCGGCGCAATGACGATGTCCTTGCTGCCGACCGCAGCAAAGGTCGACTTCGAGGTCACCACCTTGACGGTCGCCCTGGTCTCGGTGTCGGCGGGATTGGCCAGCAGGAGCGAGCGCCGACCGGTGCCCTCGGGTAGCCCCAGCAGAAGGTTGGCCGTCGCCGGCGCGGGCTGGGAGGGCAGGTAGTCGGTCGCGGCGCGGCCGTTGCCCAGCTCGTCGTAGGTGTCCAGCACCGTGGCCGCGATGCGACCCCGGGTGGTGCGGACGTGCAGGGTCAGGTCGTCGCGGCGGGGCAGCTTCGCGGCGAGATCGATCGTGACCACCGACCGGCCCGGCACCGCGCGCCCGCGCAGCACCGGCGCGTCGATGAGGCCTCGGGCGCCGTAGGCGAGCACGTCGACCACGGCCGCGCCGGCGTCGGGGTTGACCAGCTCCAGGACGGACGAGT
Organism: uncultured Actinomycetota bacterium; assembly: GCA_963827185.1. Taxonomy (GTDB): domain Bacteria; phylum Actinomycetota; class Actinomycetes; order Propionibacteriales; family Nocardioidaceae; genus Nocardioides. The sequence continues at coordinate 468,832 of CAWGZQ010000005.1, read as the reverse complement.
GCTTGGCTCCGGCGCCGACACCGGTGAACCACTCGTCGAAGGCCGGCGGGCGGCAGTCCGCGGCGACCAGCGGCGAGCCGGACCGGCCCGCCAGCAGCCCGGGAGCGAGGTCACCGTCGGCCGCCACCACGACCGGTGCCGGCCCGGTCTCGACAGCGGCGAAACGTCGTGAGGCCAACCGCGCGGTGCCCTGCCGGCGACCCTGGCTGACGGTGACGCTGCCGGTCGCATCGGTGTCGGTGGCGATCACGATGTCGCCATCCCCCGAGGGGCAGATCACCGTCGCTCGGGTCAGCGGCGTCTCGTCCGGTGCGGCCCCGGATCGGTTGACGTCGCCCGGCCGAACCAGCAGCGCGGACAGCAGGGCCAACAACGGGAGACCGACGGCCAGGAGGACGGTGGCATCGGGCCGCCGCCCGACCCGACTGGTGGCCGTGCGTCGTCCGGAGGTGGGGGTGCTCACTCGGCATCCCGCCTCGGTCGGAGGGTGGGCAGGCAGAGCACCAGAACGGCCACCAGGGCCAGCGCCTGGATGCCGAGTAGCCCGATTCGGAACCAGGACCGCGGGCCGTCCACGGCATCGGGGTCGGGGATCCGGCGCACCTGCCAGGCCCTCGTACTGCGATCCTCGGCGCTCGCCTGGACCAGCCCGCCGGCCGCGTCCAGGGCGGCCGCGACGGAGCCGTCGGCGGGCGCCGGCAGCACGACGTACTCGATGCCCCGGTCGGCCAGCGTCTCGACGACGTCGGGCGTCGGACGCGACGTGAGCGCCCGCACGGTGTCGGTGAACGCGGCGTCGTCGCCGGCCAGGCCGATGATCTCGTCCTCGCCGAGGGTGACCCCGTCGCCGCGTCGTACGACGTAGCGCAGACCCTCGTCGACGTTGCCGCGGACCACCAGGATGCCGTGCTCGGGGCCGGTCTCGGCGCGCTGGACCATGTACGCCGGGATGCCCGCATCGTCGTCTTCCACCAAGGCATCGTCGGCGGCGGAGAGCCACCAGCCCAGGCCCAGCATCGGCACCACCACGGCCGCCACGACGAGGGGAGCCACCATGGCGAGCGCGGCGCGGTCCGCGGGGACCGAGTCCAGTCGCTGGCCGGCGATCACGACGGCGGTCACGAAACAGGCCTGCAGCACGATGACCAGGAACGCGGCGCCCGCCTGGGAGTCGGTGGCCCCGAGCGAGACCGTGACATTGCCCAGCAATGCGGCGAGCACGCCCGCCACCGCCGCCGCCACCCAGCACACCAGGACCGGGATCCGGGTGGCGGTCGGCACCAGCGCGGCCAGCGCGAGGACCAGGAGCACGATGCCGCCCCACCACGGCGCGCCGAGTTCGCCGAGGCGGCCCGAAAGCAGGTCAAGGGTGTCGACGGTCGGCGTCGGCAGGCGCCCGATGTCGAGGACCAGCGCCTGGCCCGCTCCCTGGAGGATCGACGGGAGCCACCACGGTGCGAGCAGCACGGGCGCGACGCTCACGGCGGCGGCCGGCGGACCCCAGATCGTCCGGTCCGCCATCGCCCCCGGCACGATCCGGGAGGCTGCGGCCAGCACCGCGAGGCCCAGCGCGAGCCCGAACAGCCAGGCCACCGGAGTGAACGCGGCCACGAGGGCGAGCAGCGCGCCGGCCCGCCAGGCCGCCCGCCAACGGCGGTCGGGGTCCGGATCCGCGAAGCCGAGCGCGGCGTGGGCCAGCCAGGGCAACAGCGCCCCGGAGACCACCGGCCCGAGCCGACCGTCACCCCAGGCTCCAGCTGCCACCGGCACCAGCGCGTAGGTCGTCGCCCCCCACAGCAGCAGCCACCGAGAGGCTCCTTGCGGGCTGACCAGGCGGCCGACGACCCGGAGGAACCGCCAGCCGCCCCACAGCCCGAACGGGACGGCGAGCAGCAGCAGCGACGAAACGGCCCAGGTGGTGCCGAGCAGCGCGGCGAGCAGCGCGAGCGGGGCGACGTACGGCGGCGCCGGCACGTCGGTCCCGAGCGACAGCGCGTGCCACGACTCGAGATGCAGCCGCCACCAGTCGCTCGCGGCCTCCGGCACCGGCGACAGGCCACCGCCGGTGACCTCACCGAAGCCGGCCCGACCCGCCGTCAGGGCGAGCAGCACGAACACCGCCAGCAGCACCGCGATCGGGTTGGTCAGGAACCGGGCGGCCAGACCGCTGTCGACGTACTCCTCCTCGTCGGCCAGGGCGGTCTGTCGCCGCGCGGCCATCGAGGACGGGTCGTGCTCGGCGGCCGCGATCCGTCGGCGCTCGGCGACGTCCGCCGCCTGATTCGTGGCGGCCGCGGCCAGGTCGCTGACGAAGTCGAGACCGTGCCGATAGGGCAACCAGGGCGGCGCCAGCAGGCCCCGCACGCACGTCCGGGTCGGCGGTCTGCCGGCCACGGCGTTCGCGCCGGGCGGCGATGATCTCGCCGGGCTTGGAGTAGAGCGAGACCAGGGCGGCCAGGTCGTCGAGAGCCTCGCCCACCGACCGGACGACCAGGAACCCGATCATCCGGAGCACGGTCCCGAGGGCCAGCCGGACCGTCTGCAGTGGCAGCGCCCACGGACGGGAGTTGACCAGGAGCGTGTAGAGCGCGGCCCGGCGTTCCTGATAGTGCGTGTGCCGCCCGGTCAGCGGCGTTCGGCGGACACCGCGGTGCGCGGCCTCGGCGTGGAAGACCACCGCGTCCGGCACCACCATCGTGGTGTGGCCGGCGGCCGCGGCGCGCCAGCCGAAGTCGAGGTCGTTGCCGAAGATCGGCAGCTGCTCGTCGAACCCTCCGAGCTGCCTCGAGCACCCGGCGGCGAACCAGCATGCCCGCGGTGTTGACCGCGAGCACCGTGCGCACCTGGTCGTGCTGTCCCTGGTCGTACTCTCCGCGCTCGAGTCCGGTCTCCCGGCGACCGGTACCGGAGATCGTGATCCCCACCTCGAGGAGCCGGCGCAGCGACGGCCACTCACGCAGCTTGGGGCCGAGGATGTCGACGTCGGGATGCTGGTCAGCGACCGCGAGCAGCGCCGCGAGCGCTCCGGGGTCGGGGTTGGCATCGTCGTGGAGCAGCCAGACCCACTCGCAGTCCGGGCCGGTGGTGCGCAGCCGCTCCAGCCCCACCTGGACCGCGACCGGGTATCCGGCCGCCCCGGTGAGACGCTCGACCTCACCGAAGGCCCGCTCCAACAGATCGGTGCTCTCGTCCTTGCTGCCGGTGTCGACGCTCACCACGCGAGCGGGAGCTGTCGACTGCGACTGGATGCCCTCAATCACGGCGGGCAGCCAGCGCGCGCCGTCGTGGCTGACGAGCAGCACAGCCACGCGCGGTGGTCGCTGAGGGGAGAGTGGGGCACGATGCGCCACCCTAACGGCGCGCTCGACGCCCCCAGAAAGCAAGGAGCCCCGGCGGTGGCCGGGGCGTTCCTCGCCGGAGGCTGGTGCTACCAGTCAGACGGCACGCTTCTTCAGCTTGCGGCGCTCTCGTTCGGAGAGACCGCCCCAGATCCCGAACCGCTCATCGTTCATGAGCGCGGATTCCAGACAATCGTCGCGCACCTCACACGTGAGGCAGACCTTCTTGGCCTCCCTCGTGGACCCGCCCTTTTCCGGAAAGAACGCTTCGGGGTCGGTCTGTGCGCACAGCGCACGGTCCTGCCAACCCACGTCCTCGGTGTCCGGTTCGATCAGGAAGAGTTCTCGCATCGCCCACCGCCCCTTTCGACCCTGCTGCTTCTTCGACCCTGCTGCTTCGACCCGAAACAACACTGTGGGAATTACACGCCTGTCGTAACCCGAAAGTCAAGCGGTTGTCTGGTATGGCTCTGCGCGGCTCCGAGGCTCGAGGTCGCTTCCCATCGGGATTGGGCCCCCTGGCCCGGGGCTGCCGCCGCAGCCGCGACCCGGCAGAGTACGCCGCATGAACAAGCTCACCGTGCTCTCCGGCGGGATGGGCGGGGCCCGTTTCCTCCAGGGGCTCCGGCATGCCTTGGCCGGTCCGGGACTGCCCGGCGTCTCCCCCGACGCCGAGATCACCGTGATCGCCAACACCGCCGATGACCTGTGGGTCCACGGCCTCAAGGTGTGCCCCGACCTGGACACCGTCATGTACACGCTCGGCGACGGCATCGACCTCGAGCGCGGCTGGGGCCGGCGCGAGGAGACCTGGGGCGTGAAGGAGGAGCTCGCGGCGTACGGCGTGGAGCCGACCTGGTTCGGGCTCGGCGACCGAGACATCGGCACCCACCTGGTGCGCACCCAGATGCTCGACGCCGGCTACCGGCTCTCCGAGGTGACCGAGGCGCTCTGCCGGCGCTGGCAGCCGGGCGTCCGGCTGCTGCCGATGAGCGACGACCGCGTGGAGACCCACGTCGCGATCGCGGATCCGGACTCGCCCAGCGGCCGCCGGGTCGTGCACTTCCAGGAGTACTGGGTGCGGCTGCGGGCCGAGGTGCCGGCCGAGGCGGTGGTGTTCGTCGGCCTCGACGACAGCGAGCCGGCGCCGGGAGTGATCGACGCGATCACCGACGCCGACCTGGTGATCCTGCCGCCCTCCAACCCGGTGGTCTCCGTGGGCACCATCCTCGGGGTGCCACGGGTTCGCGAGGCGCTGGTCGCCACGCGGGCGCCGGTCGTCGGCCTGTCCCCCATCGTCGGCGACAGCCACGTGCGGGGGATGGCCGAGCAGCTGTTGACGTCGATCGGCGTCGAGGTCAGCGCCGCGGCTGTCGGGCTGCATTACGGCGCCCGCTCGTCCGGCGGCGTCCTCGACGGCTGGCTGGTCGACCAGCGTGACGCCGACGCCGTCGATCGGGTGCTGGCCGGCGGCCTCGCCTGCGCGGCGGTGCCGCTGATGATGACCGACCACGACGCGACCGCAGCGATGGCCGCTGCCGCGGTGCGGTTGGTGTCCTGACGTGCCCGAGGTGTCGGCGTACGCACCCGACGGCGTGCCGGAGGTCGAGGCCGGGGCGGACCTCATCGGCCTGCTGCTGCCTCTGGTGGACCTGGCGGACGGCGAGATCGTCGCGGTCACGAGCAAGGTGGTCGCCAAGGCCGAAGGGCGCGTGGTCAGCGGGGAACGCGACGATCTGGTCCCCGACGAGACCGTCCGGGTGGTCGCTCGGAGAGGCCCGACCACGATCGTCCGGACCCGACACGGCCTGACCCTGGCGGCGGCGGGGATCGATGCCTCCAACGTGGCCCGCGGATCGGTGGTGCTGCTGCCCGAGGACCCCGACGCCTCGGCGCGTCGGATCCGTACCGAGATCGCGGAGCGGACCGGCCGCAATGTCGGGGTGGTGGTCACCGACACCGCCGGGCGGGCCTGGCGCGAAGGGCAGACCGACATCGCGATCGGCGCGGCCGGCCTCCGGGTCGCCGAGGAGTACGCCGGCCGGCTCGACGCCCACGGCAACGAGCTCGCGGTCACCGCACCGGCGGTGGCCGACGAGATCGCCGGCTTGGCCGAGCTGGCTCAGGGCAAGCTCGGTCGCCGACCGTTCGCAGTGGTGCGCGGTCGCCCCGACCTGGTGCTCCCACATGGCGAGCACGGCCCGGGCGCGGTGGCGCTCGTCCGGCCCGAGGGAGCGGACCTGTTCGGCTACGGCTCGAGGGAAGCGGTGCTCCGCGCGGTGAGCGGAGAGATCGCGGACGCCGCGCCCTTCGGCGACCCGGTCCCGCGGGACGAACTGCTCCGGGCACTCCACGAGGCAGGGCTGAGCCTCGGGGACCCTGCCCACTCGGCCGCCGTCAGGATCGTGGCCTTCGCCCATGGGTGGCACACCGAGGATGCAGCCGGGGACGGCGATATCGGGTTGCGCCCGATGACTCCGTAGACTCTGCCCGTCCCAGACAGAGATCGAGGTAGACCGCACCGTGGCCAAGCCCGCCAAGTCCGACCGCCAGAAGGTCATCGACGACATCAAGAAGAAGCAGAAGGGCGCCGACAAGCGCCGCGGAATGATGATCGTCGGCGTCTGCGTCGCCATCGCCCTGCTCATCGTGGGCGCCGCGGCGTACCAACCGGTCAAGAACTGGTGGGACCTCCGTCAGTTCAATGATGTCGAGCTGGCCTCGATCGGCAGCCCCGCCTCGGTGTGCGGCGACGTCGTGAAGAAGAAGGCCGAGGGCGACAACGACCACCGCACGACGGGCGAGCAGATCATCTACAAAGACGCCCCGCCGACCTTCGGCCCCCACTGGAACGAGGGCGGCGTGGCCCCGGCGCCGATCGACAAGCGCTTCTACACCGAGGACGACCGACCCGAGCTCGAGGCGCTCCTCCACAACCTCGAGCACGGCTACACCATCCTCTGGTACGACGAGTCGATCGCGACCAACGACGGCAAGCTCACCGAGGTCGAGGGTATCGCCAAGAAGCTGGACGTGAGCGACAGCAACTTCCGGTTCAAGTTCATCGCCGCGCCGTACACCTCCGAGGACGAGAAGGAGAGCGGCGCCACGTTCCCCGACGGGCAGCACATCGCGCTCACCCACTGGGTGGGCGGCGACAAGCCGCAGGGTGTCTGGCAGTACTGCTCGGAGCCCAGCGGCGAGGCGCTGAAGACGTTCATGGACGACTTCCCCTACACCGACTCGCCCGAGCCCGGCGCTATGTGAGGTCGGTGCGACCTCGCGCCTTCAACGCGTCGACCACCTGCTTGACCTGTTGCGCCCGCGCCCGCGTCGTCACCAGGACGGCGTCCGGGGTGTCCACGACGACGACGTCGTCGAGGCCCACCACGGCGACCAGCCGACCGCTCGCGGGCACGACCAGGCCGGTGGCGTCGACCGCCTCGACCAGCTCGGCGTCGCCGAGCACGGTCGTACTGCCATCGCCCAGCAGGCCGGCGAGCGAGTCGAAGTCACCGATGTCGTCCCAGCCGAATCCCGCCGGCACGGTGGCCACTCGTCCGGCGGCGGCCGCCGGCTCTGCGACGGCGTGGTCGAGGGCGATCTTCGGCAGCGACGGCCACGCCTCCGCGAGCCGGTCGGGATCGGCCGCGATCCCGCGCAGCGCGGCCGCGAAGTCGGGGTCGCTCGCCGCGAGCAGGTCCAGCAGTACACCCGGCCGGACCACGAACATGCCGGCGTTCCAGCGATAGCGACCGGTCGCGAGGTAGCCCTCGGCCAGCTCGGCCGACGGCTTCTCCACGAACTCGAGCACCGCCCGGGCGCCCGCGTGCCCGGGGAGCTCGTCGCCGAGGTGGATGTAGCCGAAAGCGGTCGAGGCGTGCGTCGGCTCGATCCCGATGGTCACCAGCCAGTCATCGCGGGCGGCCTCGACGGCGGTGGCGACCGTGCCCCGGAACGCGTCGGGATCGTCGATCACGTGGTCCGCCGCGAACGAGCCCATGACCGCTTCCGGGTCCCGGCGCTCCAGGAGCGCCGCGGCCAGACCGATCGCCGCCATCGAGTCGCGGGCCGATGGCTCGGCGATGATCGCATCGCCGCCCAGCTTCGGCAGCTGGGCGGCCACGGCGTCCCGGTGCTGTCTCCCGGTGACCACGACGAATCGGTCCTCGGCGGCAGGTGCGAGCCGGTCGTAGGTGTCCTGGAGGAGCGATCGACCCGAGCCGGTCAGGTCCCGCAGGAACTTCGGTGCGGAGGACCGGGACAGCGGCCAGAGCCGGGTACCGGCACCGCCCGCGGGGACCACGGCCCAGAAATGGGCCAAGGAGTTGGAATGGCCGGGCATGGGCGGAAGGCTACGACAAGAGGATCGCGGAGCCGCCGCGGCGGGCACCCCCACTGCCAGACAAGAGGAGCGCGCCACCGATGACGACCTTCGACGCAGTTCTGACGCGAGTGCTCAAGCAGGACCCGGGCCGGCCCCTGGTGACGTTCTACGACGACGCCACGGGCGAGCGGGTCGAGCTTTCCCGGGTCACCTACGCCAACTGGGTGGCCAAGGCCGCGTCGCTGCTGGTCGAGGAGCACGACCTCACCCGCGGCGACACGCTCCGCGTGGATCTGCCGCCGCACTGGCTGGGTCCGGTGTTCCTGGGCGCGGCCTGGACCGTCGGCCTGGTGGTCACCGACAGCGACGAGCCGAGTGCCGTCGTGTGCGGCCCGGAATCCCTCCGGCGCTGGGCCGAGCGGGCCGCCGACCTGCCGGTCCTGGCCTGCTCGCTGCTGCCGCTGGGGGTCCGCTTCGCCGAACCCCTGCCCGGCGGCGTCCATGATGTCGGCCTGGAGATCTGGTCCCAGCCCGACGCGTTCGTCCCCTACGACCCTCCGGTGGACACCGACCCGGCGTACGACCTGGGCGGCGAGCAGTGCGGCACCGCCGAGCTGTGGAGCGCGGCCGCCGCCGGCGATCTGATCGCCGACGGCGGCCGGCTCTTCACGGAGGCGAACCCGACTTCCCCATCGGGTATCGCCACCTTTACGGAGCCGCTCGCACGGAGTGGCTCCCTGGTCCTGGTCGCTCAGGCCGATCAGCAGCGGCTCGAGGCGACCTACGTCGCCGAGCGCGCCACCGCTCGCTTCCCTGCCTGAGCAACCAGGGGTCGGGTGGTCTCAGCCGGTTCTAGCCGGTCTCAGGTGGCCAGGTCATAGATCTCCATCCCGGTGCCGAGCAGCACCGGCTTGCCGAAGCCCCGGGTCGAGCCGGGGAGCAGGTAGAGCTGTCCTGTCCTCCGGGTGCGGACGACGAGGTCGGCGTGGCCGGTGAGTCCGACGTCGCTCACCCCGACGGTCCAGTCGAACCGACTCAGGTTGATGTTCAGGTTTCGCCCGTTCATCAGGCCACCCGGGCCGTTGCCCTTGAAGAGGCTCAGGGTCTTGCCCTTGCGGAACAGGCTGTCGGGCGAGCCGTCGCGGTTCCACCGTCCGATCGGGATCTGCCGCCAGGCATTGATCGCTCCGTGCGCGACGTAGCTGCGCCGGAACCCGTCGCTACCCTTGCCCGGGTAGATCCGCAGGTCGCCGCCGCGGGGTTGGCCCATCAGGTCGGGCCACCCGTCGCCGGTCATGTCGCCGACCGCGGCCAGGAGGCGCACCCCCTTGAAGCCGGGCGCCAGTCGCTCGAACGGCGCGAACTTGCCGTTGCCCATGCCGCGCTTCAGGTAGAGCGCTCCGTTGCCGGGATTACGGATCATCAGGTCGCTGTGACCGTCGCGGTCCCAGTCGCCGGCGTTCAGGATGATCGAGACCCCGGTGAGGTCGACACCGGTGGCAATCGGCCGGCCCACCTTGTACGAGGTCTTGGTCTGCTTGATCGGGAGCACGAACGCCATCCCGTCACTGGCCCGCCGCACGAGCAGGTCCGGATGGTCCGTGCTGGCCAGGTTGGACTCGAGCTCGCGCCCCTGCCAACCCTGCTGCTGCTGGGCCGCGAGCTCCCGGATCACCGGGATCTTCGCGTAGAGGTACCGGCCCGGACACGCCGTGGAGGCGGCGTCGCGGTGCCCGTTGATCGCCCGGAAGTTCCGCGATCCGACCCACTGCTCGCTGGATGCTGCATCGACCCCGTGCAGGGACAGTTTCCAGGCGAAGAGCGCGGCGTAGGCCTCGAGCATCGCCCGGGACGGCCGGACCAGCTCGAAGTTGCCGATCGCCGACATCGCGAAGGCGTTGTCGTTGTAGTTGAGCGTGTGCGCTCCGACCACCGGCCGGTCGACGCCGCCCGCTCGACCCTCCCAGATCCGGCCGAACCGGTCGACCAGGAAGTTGTAGCCGACGTCGCTCCAGCCGCGGGACTTCACGTGGTAGGCGTAGATGCTGCGCAGGATGCCCGGGACCTGCGAGCGGGTGTAGCTGTTGGCGTTCACCGTGTGGTGCACGAACCCGGCGTGCACCTCGAAGTAGTGCAGCGACCCCTTGTCGCGCATGGACTCGTCGGCACCCCACTGCGCCCGCGAGTAGACCTTGGGCTTGGGGGTGAACGTCGCGGCGGACAGGGCCAGACCCTCGGCGTCGGCGTCGGGGCCCTCGCCCACCGCGGCCACCGCCGGGGCGGCAGGCGTGTCGCCGGACAGCGCGCCGGTGTCGATCGCGGGCAGCTCGCGGGCGGTCTGCGGGGCGTGGCCGGGGTCGATCACCGTCAGCGTCAGGTCGGCGGGGGCACCGCGGTCGGTCTCGACCCGCACCTGGACCTCGGCGACGTCGCCCACCAGCAGCGGCTCGGTGCCCGGCCGGGACCGGGCGCCTTCGGCGCTGTCCGGGTCGGGCCCGTGGTCATCGTGGTACTCGATCGTGGTCCAGCCTGACCACCCGGCATCGTCGAGGGTGCGGGCCTGAACGCTGATGGCGTCGTCGGCGTAGGTCAGGCCGTGCTGCCAGGTGACCCCGACCGCGCCGTAGCCGGTGACCGGGAGCGGCCGGCTGGTCACCTCGCTCCCACCGTTGGGCCGGATCACCGAGCGGGCCACCAGCGCACCGGGGGCGATCCGGGCTCCGGCCGGCGCGGTCAGCGAGTACTCCTTGACCTTCGGGTCCACCGCGGCCGTGGGGACGACCGAGGGCATCGCCGCCTCGCGGGCGTAGGCCGCCATCGAGACGGCGGGGGTGCCCGCAGCGCTACCCAGCGGCGGCCGCGCGACCACGTCCAGCGAGATCACGCCGGCGGCAGGGGTGAGGATGGCGAGCACGACGCCGAGAGCCAGCAGCTGCTGACATACGGTCACGAAACGGGCCTGATGAGGCTGCATTGTTAGCTACTCCAGTGCGAGGGGAAGAGTCACACGAGTAGCAACTTTCACATGCGTCACAGAGGCGCGCTAGAGGATCTGAGTAACTACAATCGTGTAGTTTCCAGCCGACGCGCCGATAGGACCGGGATTTGTCAACAGTCCTCAGATATCGGCGCCGAGTTCCTCATCGAGCTCGTCATCGCGGTCCGGCTCGTTCTCCTCGCGACTGTCGTCGTAGTGGAGGAGCTTGATGCCCTCGTCGACGTCGCCGTCGAAGATCAGCTGGCCCTTCTGCAGCACCAGCACTCGCGTGCACATCCGGCGTACCGAGCCGGCGGCGTGGCTGACGTAGAAGAGGGTGCGGCCGCTGTCGCGGACCTCCTCCATCTTCTGCAGGCACTTCTTCTTGAACGGGCGGTCGCCGACCGCGAGCACCTCGTCGGCCAGGAAGATCTCGGAGTCGACGTGGATGGCGACCGAGAAGCCGAGCCGGGCACTCATGCCCGAGGAGTAGTGGCCGACCTCGGTCTTGAGGAACTTGGTGTCGATCTCGCTGAACGCGACGATCTCGTCGTAGCGCTGGTCGATCTCCCGCTCGCTCATGCCGAGGATCGCGGCGTTCAGCCGGATGTTCTCCTCGCCGCTGAGCTGCGGGTGGAACCCGGCTCCGGTGGCGATCAGGCCGGCGATCCGGCCCCGGGTCCGGACGGTGCCGGCGTCCGGTCGCATCACCCCGTTGATCATCTTCAGCAGCGTGCTCTTGCCCGATCCGTTGAGGCCCATCAGGCCGATCGACTCCCCCGCGCTGACCGTGAAGGAGACGTCGTCGACCGCGCTGAAGGTGTCGCTGACCTTGCGGCCCTTCGCGAGCGCCACGGTCACCTGCTTGAAGGTGCGGTGGTAGCGGAGCGTGAACTCCTTCGTCACGTTCTCGACGCGAATGGTCTCTGTCATCTCAGATCCGTTCCGGGATCTTGCTCTCGAGGCGGCTGAAGATCCGCTGGGACACCAGCAGGAACAGCACACAGGCCACGAGCACCACCAGGCCGCGGGTGTAGAGGTGATCCGGCAGGCCGGTGCGCGCCAGCTGCTCCGGATCCTCGGTCGTGCCCACCCAGAAGGCTCGCTGGAACAGCAGGACCGCATCGGCGATCGGGTTGAAGAGGTAGTACGGCGCCGCCGACCCGAACCGCTCGTTGACCATGCTGTAGGGGTAGATCATCGGCACGCTGAACCGGACCAGGTTCGTCAGGATGTTGACGAAGCTGCTCCAGTCGCGGAAGAAGACGTTGGCGGCGCTGAACAGCAGCGCGAGCGCCGTGCCCAGCACCATGATGATCGCGAGCGCCAGGAGCACCGCGGCGAGGCCACCGAGGTCCGGCGTCCAGCCGTAGGCCAGGCAGGCGATCATCAAGATGATCAGCTGAGGCACGACGTGGTAGAGCGAGACCAGCATCGAGGCCACCGGGAACATCTCGTTCGGCATCGCCATCTTCCGGACGATCGCCTTGTTGCGCACGATCGAGCGGGTGCCGGCGTTGAACGTCTCCTGGAAGTAGTGGACCAGGATGATCCCGCAGAAGATGTGGATCGCGAAGTTCGGCACTTCCTTGTGCAGCTGCAGGAGCAGGCCGATCACCACGAAGTAGATGGCGAACTGCGACAGCGGGTTGATGTAGGACCAGATCAGGCCCAGGAAGGAGCCGGAGTACCGGGCGCTGATCTCGCGGCGCACCAGCAGCCGAAGCAGGTAGCGGCGGCGGAAGACCTCGAGCAGACCGTTGCGCGGCGCGGGATCGACCCAGGGCAGCTCGTCGACCCGTGCGACGTAGGCGTCAGTCATCGGCGCCGTGCGTCCATGGTCGGAAGGTCTCGTCCCACGCCTCCGGCGAGGTCACCTCGGCAAGCTGGGCGCGGTAGTCCGCGGCCAGCCGTGGCCACTCGCGGCGCAACTGGGCGTGGATGGCCAGGGTCTTCTTGAGCAGCTCTCGGTACTTCTGCGGGTCGCGCTGGTACATCGCGGCCGAGGTGCCGTCGTTCATCGAGACGATCGCCGAGTCGTACTTCGCCAAGCGGTACCACTTGGCGTCCATCGCGGTGAGCTCGGTCTCGGGGAACTCCCGCGACAGCTTGCGGGGTGCCGTCAGGTGTCGCAGCGGCGCGATACCGGCGCTGACGATCTGGGAGAGCCGACTCGGGATCTCGATGCCGTCGGCCTTGCCGCGCTTGGGCGGCTTCTCGCGCTTGATCGGGGGGAAGGAGTCGGGGTCCTTCTGCAGGCGCGCATCGGTGAAGCCCTGCACGAACTCGCGGACCTCGCCCAGCCTGGTGGGCAGCGCCGCGTGCAGCGCCTTCGGTCCGTCCAGCACGTCCAGGATCGCCTGGTGCCGGATCTCGACCGTGGAGTACTGCATCGCGACCAGGTGCGAGATCTGGTGGTTGAGGCTTTCCTGGATCATCCGGCCACCGGTCTTGTACGGCGAGTGCAGCAGCGCCGCGACGAACCGGTTGCGCTGGTGGAAGTAGGCCTGCCAGTCGACGGCGTCGTTCTTGTCGGTCCACGGCACGTGCCACACCGCTGCACCCGGGAACGTCACCGTCGGGTAGCCGGCCGCCTTGGCGCGCAGACCGTACTCGGCGTCGTCCCACTTGAGGAAGAGTGGCAGCGACAACCCGATCTCCGCCAGCACCGACCTCGGGATCAGGCACATGAACCAGCCGTTGAAGTCGACGTCTGCTCGCTTGTGCAACCAGCGTGCCGAGCGCAGGTTGCGTGCGGCGAAGTCCCAGTCGCTGTACCCGTCGAGCCGAGTCATCCACCAGAACCGCCAGGGCTGGACGACCTCGCCGAAGCTGTGCATCCGGGACCGCGAGAACAGGCTGAACATGTGGCCGCCGACGAGGGTGGGTCGGCGGGCCAGGTCACCGAAGGTCACGGCCCGGATCACGCCCTCGGGCTCGCAGACGACGTCGTCGTCCATCATCATCGCGTACGTCGCGGTGCCCTTGCGGACCGACTCGAGCTGGCCCCGCGCGTAACCGCCGGAGCCGCCGAGGTTGCCCTGCTCGATGATCCGCAGCTTCGCGCCGAGCGCGCCCTGCGCCTTGGCGAACTCCGGGGAGTCGACGACCTTCTGGGTGCCCTGCTCCATCACCAGCACCTCGTCGAGGTACGGCGCCAGCTGAGCGTCCTCGCCGAGCTGGCCGAGCAGCTTGGCGCAGAAGTCGGGCCGGTTCATCGTGGTGATCGCGATGTCGACGGTGCCGTGATCGGCGCGCTCCTCGGGCACCTCGGCGGTCCACTCCGCCGACTCGACGACCACGTCGGCGTCGCCGGCCACCACGTCGTACCAGTACCAGCCGCCATCGACGAACGGCACCAGCGAGAGGTCGAAGGTGAAGACGCCGCGCTCATCGGTGTCGGTCTGGGCCGACTCGACCCGCTGGGACCGGCCGTTGGCCATCGACTTGTAGACGATGACCGTGGCACCGCGTCCGCGGAGGGTGACGGTGAGCGTGATCTCGCTGACCACGGTCCACCGGCGCCAGTAGCCGGCGGGGAACGCGTTGAAGTAGGTCCCGAACGAGAGCCGCTGACCGGACGTCACCCGAAGCGCGGTCCGCGACTCGATCTGGTCGGGGTGGATGGTGCGCCCGGTCGAGGTCGACTGCCGGATGGCCGCGTTGTTGAGGTCCTTGGCGGCGCGGTTGCCGCCGATGTCGTAGCGGTCCGCGTCGAGGCGGACCTCCTCGGGGTCGACGTAGAGCGGCAGCACGTCGAAGTCATGGTCCAGCGGGAAGATCTGGCGTTGGAGCAACCGGGTCCGGGTGCGCCCGCCGGTCTCAATCGTCGCGGTCGTCATTACTCGTCGACTCCTCCGGAGGTCAGCGGCGCACCGTCGGCGAAGTGCGGCTTGAGCTTGTTCTCGTACATGGTCAACGCCGAGCCGATCGCCATGTGCATGTCGAGGTACTTGTAGGTGCCGAGCCGGCCGCCGAAGAGCACCATCGGCTCCTTCTTGGCGAGCTCGCGGTACTTCAGCAGCTTCTCGCGATCCTCGGCGGTGTTGATGGGGTAGTACGGCTCATCGTCCTCCTCGGCGGCACGGGAGTACTCGTGCACGATCACCGTCTTGCCGGGGAGGTAGGTGCGCTCGGGGTGGAAGTGCTTGAACTCGTGGATCCGGGTCCACGGCACCTCCTGGTCGTTGTAGTTCATCACCGACGTGCCCTGGAAGTCGTCGACGTTCTTGACCTCGGCCTCGAGGTCGACGGTGCGCCACGAGAGCCGACCCTCGGAGTTGTCGAAGTACTCGTCGACCGGGCCGGTGTAGATGATCGGCACCTTGCCCTTGAACTCCTCGGCCAAACCGGGGGTGTGGCAGAAGTCGACGTTGAGTCTGATCTCGATGTTGGGGTGGTCGGCCATCTTGGTCAGCCAGGCGGTGTAGCCGTCGGTGGGCAGGCCTTCGTACTTGTCGTTGAAGTAGCGGTTGTTGAACGTGTAGCGCACCGGGAGCCGCGTGATGATGTCCGCGCTCAGCTCCTTGGGGTCGGTCTGCCACTGCTTGGCGGTGTAGCCCTTCACGAACGCCTCGTAGAGCGGCCGCCCGATCAGGCTGATCGCCTTCTCCTCGAGGTTCGTGGCGTCCGCGGTGTCGATCTCGGAGGCCTGCTCGGCGATCAGCGCCCGGGCCTCGTCAGGAGTGTGGTTCTTGCCGAAGAACTGGTTGATCAGCGCCAGGTTCATCGGGAAGGAGTAGACCTGCCCTTGGTACTTCGCGAAAACCCGGTGCTGGTAGCTCGTGAACGTCGTGAACCGGTTGACGTACTCCCAGACCTTCTCGTTGGAGGTGTGGAAGAGGTGCGCGCCGTAGACGTGCACCTCGATCCCGGTCTCGGGCTCCGGCTCGCTGTAGGCGTTGCCGCCCAGGTGGTGTCGGCGTTCCAGCACGAGCACGTTCAGCCCGAGCTCCTCGGCACAGCGCTCGGCGATGGTGAGTCCGAAGAAGCCGGAGCCGACGACGACGAGATCAGGAGTAGACACGGTGGGTCAGTCTACGAGGGGGTCGCGGCAGGACCCCATTTCCCGCGCGGCGGGCATGGCGTGGATCACACGGATAACTGACATTCGTCAACGGGCGGACACCCCTTACCCTGTCTTCGTGCGTCAATGGTGGGCCTCCTCTACGTGGGGCCGGTATTTCGGGTGGGCCTGGACCGCCGGCCTGGTGATGCTGCTGGCCACGTTCTGGATCGCCGGCACCGAGAACCTGCCGATCCGCGACCCGGACGCCTTCATCCCCGGCTACTTCCGGATGCCGCTCATCGTGCTCGCCGCGATCCTCACCGACATCCTGCCCCGGGCGGTACGCCGCTCCGGCGGCCGGCTGCGCAGGCTGCCGGACACCTGGCGCGAGGTCGCGGCCGAGCGCTGGCCGCGCTCGCACTGGATGTTCGCGCTGTCGGGGATGGCGGCGTGGTACCTCACCTACGCGACGTTCCGGAACCTCAAGAGCTTCGTGCCCTTCGTCAACCGCAACAACTACGACGCGGAGCTCGAGTCGATCGACCGGGCGATCTTCTTCGGCCACGAACCCGCCGACCTGATGCACGACCTGCTGGGGACCGGGATCGCCGCCCAGCTCATGTCGGCGGTCTACCTCGTGTGGATCTTCCTGGTGCCGGTGAGCATCGCGGTCGCGCTGGTGTGGACCCGCAACAAGCGGGCCGGCTCGTGGTACGTCACCGCGGTCGCGTTCTGCTGGGCACTCGGGGCGCTGATCTACCTGCTCGTACCGACGGTGGGTCCGATCTACTCCGACGCGGGCCAGTTCACCGACCTGCATCACACCTATGCCACCTGGCTCTCGGAGACCCTGCTCGACGACCGGGTCGCGGTGCTCGCCGATCCCTGGGCCGCCGGAACGCTCCAGTCCATCGCCGCGTTCGCTTCGCTGCACGTCGGGATCATGATGACCATCTGCCTGGTGGCCGAGCTCGTCCGGCTGCCCCGCTGGACCCGGATCGCCGCCTGGACGTTCCTCGCGATGACCTGCGTGTCCACCGTCTACCTCGGCTGGCACTTCTTCGTCGACGTGCTCGCCGGGATCGTGCTCGCGGTGGTCGCGGTCTGGATGGGCGCCCTGGCCACCGGCAACCGGGTGGGCCTGCGGCCTCGGCTCAAGCAGGACGAGCCGGAACCGGAGCCGGCGGCATCGTCCGCGCATCTCTGAGTGCCCGCACCACGTTCCGCGCCTCACTGCGGCCACCCCGGAACGGGCTGAGCAGCACGACCCCGAGCGTGATCAGCCAGGGCTTCGCGCGAACGGCGCGGTTCTCGCCGTACCTGCGGTGCACGACGAAGAGGTTGCGGTACATGTAGTACCCCTTCCAGCCGGCCAGGTCGTGCTGCTGGTCGAAGTCGAGCTGCCGGACCAGCACCGCGTCGCGGACCGCCCAGATCCGGTAGCCGGCGCGTCGGGCGCGCAGCGCGAAGTCGACGTCGTCGTAGAAGATGAAGTACGCCGGGTCGGGGAGCCCGATCTGGTCCACGACCTCGCGGCGCACCAGGAACCCCTCGAAGGCCACGTTGTGGATCTCGACCCGCTCGGGCATCACGGAGCGGGCGCCGAACTGGGTCTCGACGGAGCGAGTCTTGGGCTTGACGGCCCAAGGGCGGCGCAGATCGAACTCGGTCGCGGACTTCTCGACCAGTGCCCCGGATCGGTCCTCGCGGACCGCCATCAGGCACGGCTCGTCGTGGGCCATCAGCACGGTCAGGCAGTCCGGCGCCGGGACCACGTCGTCGTCCATCAGCCAGATCCGGTCGAAGCCCTGCTCGTGGGCCAGGCGCATGCCGTGGTGGAAGCCGCCGGCCCCGCCGAGGTTCTCGGTCATGTGCTGCACCTGGAGCCCGGGGTTCGCCGCCGCGGCGAGCACCTGGCGGGTGTGGTCGGTGCTGGCGTTGTCGATCACGATCACCGCGTCCGGCGTCCGCACCAGCGCCGCCAGCCCGGCCAGCATGCCGGCCAGCAGGTCGGCGCGGTTGTAGGTGACGACGACGACGGCGACCGTCTCCGAACTTCCCGTCACGAGAGGAACCTCCGGTGCCGGCTGAAGTCGCCGCGCAGCCCGTCGTACCAGGCCCGCAGGCTCATCGGGATCCGGCGGGGCCGCGGCTTGGTGAAGAGGTAGAACCAGATGGTCTTCACCAGGAACATCAGCACGTGCGGCCAGCCGCGATACTCGCGCAGGTTGACCGGGTTGTTGCGGGCCATGCAGTAGTGCTTGAGGTCGCTCGGCGTGTGGTTGTACGTCGTCCGCCCGAACATCATCGGCGTCCCGAGGTCGTCGGTCGCGGGGTGCAGGAAGTGCGCGTCGACCACGGTGCCGATCCGGGCGCCGGCGCGCTGGGCCCGCCAGAGGTACTCCACGTCGTCGCCCCAGATGAAGAACTCCGCCCGCGGGAGCCCGATCTCCTCGACCAGCGCCCGCCGGACCAGGACGCCGTTGAAGGGGATCACCACGTCGCGGATCAGCCCGTCGTCGGCCGCGGCCTCGACGTCCGCCATCCGATGCACCACCCCGGTGCCGCCGGGTAGCCGAATCGGGAAGCAGAGCTTCTGGGGATCCTGCTCGGCGAGCACGGCCGGGCCCCAGAAGTCGAGGTCGTCGCGGGTGAGCAGGGTGGCCAGGCAGTCGGGCTCGGGGATGCCGTCGTCGTCCATCAGCCAGGCGAGGTCCGCACCGCGCTCGATCGCCCAGGCCAGGCCGTCGTGGAAACCGCCGGCGCCGCCACCGTTCTCCGGCAGCGTGCGGTGCACCACGCCTTCGGCCGCGGCCAACCAGGCGCCGGTGCCGTCGGTGCTCGCGTTGTCGATGATCAGGATCTCGGTGACGTCGGCGGTCTCGCGCAGGCGGGTCACGAGGCGTTGCAGCAGCGGCAAGCGGTTGTAGGTCACCACCACAGCCACGACGCGCACGGCGGACACCCTACGGTGCCCGCCTCTGTAGGTTGCTGGGGTGGAGACCGACGACGTCCTGACCCTGCTGAAGGACGTCGCGGACGAGGTGATCAACCCGCGGTTCCGGTCCCTGGGCGCCGACGAGATCCACGAGAAGAACCCGGGCGACCTGGTGACCGCGGCCGACCACGAGGCCGAGGTGCTCATCACCGCGGCGCTGCTGGACGCCTATCCCGGGTCGGTGGTGCTCGGCGAGGAGGCCCACGCCCACGACCCCTCTCTGCTGGCCCGGTTCTCGGCGGCGGAGCACGCGTTCACGGTCGACCCCGTCGACGGCACCAAGAACTTCGTGCACGGTTCCAAGGACCACGCGGTGATGGTGGCCGAGCTGCACCACGGCGAGGTGACCCGCTCGTGGATCTGGCACCCCCAGCACCAGACGTCGTACGTCGCCGAGCGGGGCGCCGGGGCCTACCGGACCACGACCGGCGGCACCCCCGAACGGCTCTCGCGGGCGGCCGCGGCGGCCGCGCCCGGCGAGTGGCGAGCGGTCACGTCGCGACGGTCATGGGTCGGCCGCGGGCTCACCGGGCTCCGTCCCCTGGAGCTGACCTGGGTCTGCTGCGGCGTGGACTACCCGCGCCTGGTCGAGGGCCGGGCCGACCTGGTCCTCTACGGCCACGCCAACGCCTGGGACCACGCGCCGGGCGCCCTGCTGCTCAGCGAGTCCGGCGGCCACCACGGCACCCTGGAGGGTGCCGCCTACGACCCCCGCTCACCGTTGCGCCCCGGCCTGATCGCAGCCGCGGACCGGGCGACGTACGACGCGATGGTGGCGCTGGCCCGGGAACTCCCCGGGCGGGGCTAGCAGGGGCTAACAGGCAGCCGCCAGGTCGTCGGCCTGGTTGGCGGCGTATCCCTCGGAGAGGGAGCCGACCGATCCGCCGGTGACGCTGCTCTGGTTCCCCTTGCGGCGCTTGCCGGGAGTATCGCCCTGGCCCTCGGCCCGGTCGATGGCCTCGGCGATCTTGGTATGGATCAGGTCGATGTCGGGCTCGGCGGTGTTGATCATGGGTGGCACCAGCGAGAGCGTGGCCACCTTCTGGTCGCGTGCCTTCAGCGCCAGCGGGACGAACCGGTCGACCTCGGACGCCGGCAGGTTGGTGGAGATGGTCTCGACCGAGGCCTTCGCGAGCTTCTCGAAGTTGCGCAACGCGACCTGGGGGCTGACCTGTCCGAGCATCGCGTTGAGCACGCACTTCTGCCTGGCCATCCGCGAGTAGTCGTCGGAGCCTTCCCGGGCCCGGGCGTACCAGAGCGTGTCGTGACCGTTGAGCTTCTTCACACCGGGCTGGATGTAGCCGGTGACGTCGGATCCCAGACCACCCACGGGGATCGGCTGTCGGACATTGAGCGTCACCCCGCCGACCGCATCGACGATGTCCTTGAAGCCCTCGAGGTTGACCATCACCCAGTAGTTCATCTTCAGGTCGGTGATCCCCTCGATCGCCATGATCGTGGCGTCGATGCCGGGGTTCTTGGACTTCCCGAACAGCTGGGTGTTGTCCTGGGCCCAGGTGCTGACGCTGTTGAGGTAGCAGTCCGCGCAGTCGAATCCGTCAGGGAACTGCTCGGCCATCACCGAGCCCTCCGCGAACGGGAAGTTCGCCATGTTGCGCGGCAGCCCGATCAGCACGGTGCGGCCGGTCTCGGCGTCGATCGACGCGACCGTCATCGAGTCGGGACGCAGCCCCCAGCGGCCCGCGCCCGAGTCGCCCCCGAGGAGCAGCACGTTGAACCGACCGGCGTGTGGATTGCTCGCTTCACCATCGCCGAACAGCGTGATGATGAAGTCGCGTTGGACGCCCACGATGTGCGCGCCGAAGAGCATCGTTCCGGCCACCGCGAAGCACAGCAGCCCGTTGACGCCGACCGTCGCCCGGCGGTGCCCGAGACCGTAGGAGAGCGGTTGGCCGATCCGCCAGGCATCGACGAACAACAGCGCCCAGCTGATCGCGCCGACAAACAGCCCGATCCGGACCCACAGCAGCAGGGTGATGTCGGAGGCCAGCCAGAAGACGAGGTCGCGGTGCACCAGCACCGCGATGAGCGTGACCGCGCCGAGCGTCAGCAGCGCGATCCAGATCCGGAGCGCGATCAGACCGACCCGACGATTGCCGGCGAGCAGCTGCGCGGACCCCGGCGCCACCAGCGTCATCACCATGAGCGACATGGCGCGGCGGAACCGCACACGCGCGGCGCGCTCGGTGACGGGCGACATCCAGGTCTCCTGCTCGGGGAAGGAAGCAGTGGGTGAGGCCAGTATCACCAGTCACAGGAGTCACAGGCCGACAGGACGCGCCGAACTCGGGCGGAGATTCGGTGGCCTCGATCTTCGGGCGCAGGATCACCGCGGCCCCGCGCAGTCGCTGAGGGTCCGCACGGTAGCGTCGGGCGCATGTCAAAGGGGCCCGGGCAGCAGGACGAGCCCGCATTCAACTGGCTCTACGGCAAGAAGCCAGGAGCCGACGACGAGGCGACCCAGGCGATCCGCCAGCAGCCGCGTCCTGACCAGACCCAGAGGATCCCGGTGCAGCAGCGGCCGTCCCAGCCACCTCAGCGCGAAACGGTCCGGCCGGCGCCGCCCCCGGTGTCGCCACCGCCCGGTTCGCCGCCGGGTGCCTCGCGCGGCGGGAGGTTCCGCCGACCCAAGTTCTACCTCCGCACGGTGCTGGTGCTGATCCTGCTCTGGATCGTCTACCTGGTGGCGGTGCCGTTCTTCGCCTGGCAGAAGGTCGAGAAGGTCGAGTTCGCGCCGGATGGCGACCGGCCCTCCGACCAGCCGGGCACGACGTACCTCATGGTGGGCAGCGACTCCCGCGGCGATCTGACCGCGGAGCAGCGGAAGAAGCTCGGCACCGGCAACGTGGCCGGGCAGCGCACCGACTCGATCATGATCCTGCACACCGGAGACGGGCCGAACCTCCTGATGTCGATCCCACGCGACTCCCGGGTGGCGATTCCCGGACGCGGCGACGACGAGAAGGTCAACGCCGCCTTCGCGTATGGCGGCCCGCAGCTGCTCACCGAGACCCTCGAGCAGGCGACCGGGATCCGGATCGACCACTACGTCGAGATCGGGTTCGGCGGCTTCGTCGACCTGGTCGACGCGGTCGGCGGGATCGAGATCTGCCCCAAGGCGGCGATCAAGGACCCGTTGGCCAAGCTCAACGTCAAGAAGGGCTGTCAGGAGGCCGACGGCGCGGTCGCGCTCGGCTACGCCCGCTCCCGGCACACCTATGCGCAGGGCGACCTGCAGCGCGCCCAGGCGCAGCGCGAGGTCGTATCGGCCATCGGCAAGAAGGTGGCCTCGCCCTGGTCGGTGCTCAACCCGTTCCGCTACTGGAACCTCAACATGGCCGCCACCAAGGCGGTCGCCGTCGGCGAGGGCATGGGCCCGATCCGCGCCGCGATGTGGGCCTCGGCGATGACCCACGTCACCGGCGGCAAGGACGGCGGGTACACCTGCGGGGTGCCGATCGCGGACCTTTCGGTGCAGTGGGACGCGGAGAAGTCCGAGCAGATGTTCCAGCTCATCATCGAGGACAAGACCGACGAGATGCCCAAGAAGCTCTGCACGAAGACAGGGCTCCCCCAATGAGCTACGCGACCCTCGACTGGGCGGTCGACGCCGACGGAGTCGCGACCCTGACGCTGGATCGGCCAGCCGCGCTCAACGCGTTCGACCTGACCATGGCCCGCGAGCTCGAGCAGGTCTTCCTGGTCGACGCGTGCGACGACGCCGTCCGCGCCGTGGTCGTGACCGGCTCCGGACGTGCCTTCTGCGCCGGGATGGACCTCTCCGCGCCGGGCAACGTGTTCGGTCTCGACGAGAGCATCCGGCCCACGCCGGAGGACCTGCGTGCGCACCTGACCGAGGCTCCGTACCACGACGGCGTCCGCGACACCGGTGGCCGAGTGACGCTGGCGATCCACGCCCTGCCCAAGCCGGTGATCGCCGCGATCAATGGTCCCGCGGTCGGCATCGGCGCCACCATGACCCTGGCCATGGATCTACGGCTGGCCTCCACGAAGGCCCGGATCGGCTTCGTGTTCGGTCGGCTCGGCATCGTTCCCGAGGCGGCCTCCACCTGGTTCCTGCCCCGCATCGTGGGGATCCAACAGGCTCTCGAGTGGGTCTACTCCGCCGAGATCCTCGACGCCGAGACCGCGCTGGCCGGGCGGCTGCTGCGCAGCGTGCACGAACCCGACGAGCTGCTCCCGGCAGCCCAGGAGCTGGCCCGCTCGTTCGTCGTGGGTCGCTCCGCCACCGCCCTCGGCCTGGCCAAGCGGCTGCTCTACCGCAACGGCTCCGCGGCCGACCCGCTCGAGGCGCACCTGTCCGACTCGCTGGCGATGTTCTACACCTCGATCGGTGACGGCAAGGAGGGCGTCGCGGCATTCCTCGAGAAGCGCGACCCCGAGTTCTCCGGCCGCGCGAGCGAGCTGCCTCGGGTGTTCTGAACCTGTGACTGCGGCCTCGCGGACAGCCGCTACCGTCGTGAGCATGAGTGACTGGCAGGACCCGGAGTCCGTGCGCTTCATGCTGGACGACTGCACCACCTGGGCGATCGTGGGGTTGTCCGGTGACGCGACGCGGACGGCGTACTCCATCGCCGCGATGCTCCAGGGCCGCGGCAAGCGGATCGTGCCGATCCACCCCGACGCGCCGACCGTGCTCGACGAACCGGGCTACCCGACCCTGGCGGACGTGCCGTTCCCGATCGACGTGGTCGATGTGTTCCGGAGATCGGACGCGGCCGGCGAGTTCGCCGACCAGGCGGTGGCCATCGGGGCCAAGGGCGTGTGGTTCCAGCTCGGCGTGATCGACGAGGCGGCGTTCGACCGGACGATCGCCGCCGGCGTACCGATGGTCATGGACACCTGCCCCGCGATCGAGTGGCGACGCCACCCGCTGACCCGACGATGAACCGACCGGGGGCGGACCTCCGGGTGCCGCCCGGTCCGGGGCTGCCGGAGGGCCTGGTGATCCCGGCCGCCGAGCTGGTGGAGAGGTTTTCGCGATCGCCGGGGCCGGGAGGTCAGTCGGTCAACACCAGTGACACCCGCGTCCAGCTCGAGTACGACGTGGCGGAGTCGACCGCGCTCAGCACCCGGCAGCGCGAACGCGCCCTCGCCCACCTGGCCGCACGGCTGACCCAGGGCCGCCTCGTCGTGGTGGCCTCCGAGCACCGCTCCCAGCACCGCAACCGGACGGCCGCCCGGGAGCGACTCGTCGAGGAGCTCAGGTCGGCGTTGGCCCCGCCGGCGGCCGCTCGACGCCCGACCAGACCGAGCCGCGGCGCGCAGCGTCGACGGCTGGACGCCAAGCGGCAGCGCGGTCAGACCAAGGCGCTGCGGGGCCGGGTGCAGGACGAGTAGCCGCCCGACTCGGCCGGAGCGACCACAGGACCAGAACCACGCTCGGTTCCCTCAGCGCCGGACGCCGGCCGCGGTCAGCCGCGAGGCCCACCGGACCAGCCACTCCACAGGTCCGCGCCAGCGCAGTGCCACGAAGGCCGCGCCGATCACCAGCACGATCCCCACGTGCGCCACGAACGCTGGCGCGTCGTAGTCGTCGGGCCACAGCTCGGGGGTGTGCAACACCACGTGCAGGCTGTAGAGCGAAAGCGTCATGGTGCCGGCACCGAAGGTCACGGCCAGCGCTCTCGCCCCGACCCGCGGCAGCCAGCTGGCCACCAGCAGGCAGCCGCCGATCAACGCCAGCGCGCTGCCCATCGTGGTCGCCAGGTCCAGGGGTGCGCCGCTGTGCGGGTCGGCGACGAGCAGCAGGTTCCCACCGGCGCCGGGAGGGATGGCGCCGTGGAAATCGGTGGCGTTCTCCGCCGGCGGCAGCAGCTCGGCCAGCAGCTGCGCGGCGACCGCGAGGCCGGCGCCACCCACGGCCAGGCCAACGTGCACCCCGCGTCGCCGTAGGTCGAGGCGGCCCACTGCCAGCCCGAGGACCAGGTAGGCCAGCCAGGTCAGCGCGGGGTAGTAGCCGGTCACCGTGAGCTCGGCCAGCAGTCGGCCGGGTTCGTCGAGGCGGTCGAAGGCGGGCACGGCCAGGGTGCGCGCCGGTAGGTGCGGTGCCAGCAGGTACCCGACCACGGGCGCCAGCACGAGCCAGCCGGCAGCGAAGCCGAACAACGCCCGGGCGCCGAGCCCGAGAAACGGAAGCCCGAGCAGGAACAGCACGCCGTAGTAGGTGAGGATCACCGCCAGACCCGAGTCGGCAGCGCCGAGCGCCAGTCCGAGCCCGGCGATCAGCAACGCCCGCACCGCGAGGCCGCTGCTGATCGCCGCCCGCTCCCGGCCGCGAACCCGCCGGGCGCCGCCCGACATCAGGGCCAGGCTCACGCCGGCCAGCACCGCGAAGAGCGCCGCCGACCGCCCGCTGGTCACCCAGTGCCACCACGGACGGTCCTCGCCGGGGAGCGGACCGACCAGGGTGTGGGTCGCGACCATCCCGACCAGGGCCAGGCAGCGGGCGACGTCCAGGCCGATCAGGCGACCCGGCATACCGGGTGAGGTGCGACTCAGAACCCGACCCGGCGCGGCCCGGTGGCGCCGCGCACCGACTCGCCCTTGGCGCGGGCGGTCTCGCGAAGCTCGGCCTGGAACTCCGTCATCCGGGCCTGCAGCACCGGGTCGACGGCCGCGAGGATCCGGACCGCGAGCAGCCCCGCGTTGCGGGCGTTGCCGATCGCCACCGTGGCCACGGGTACGCCGGCCGGCATCTGCACGATCGACAGCAGCGAGTCCAACCCGTCCAGCACCTTCTGCGGAACCGGTACGCCGATCACCGGCAGCGGCGTCAGCGACGCCAGCATGCCGGGCAGGTGTGCGGCTCCCCCGGCGCCGGCGATGATGACCCGGAGCCCGCGTTCGGCCGCACCACGGCCATAGTCGACCATCTCCTCCGGCATCCGGTGCGCCGAGACCACGTCGGCCTCGTAGGCGATGTCGAACTCCGCCAGCGCCTCGGCGGCATCCTTCATCACCGGCCAGTCGGAGTCGGAGCCCATCACGATGCCGACCTGAGCGTCACTCACTGGTGTCTCCTAGTTCTCCGGCGAACCATGCCGCGGCATGGCGCGCCCGCTCGAGGCAGTCGGCGAGGTCGTCACCGTAGGCGTTGACGTGCCCGACCTTGCGGCCGGGCCGCAGCTCCTTGCCGTACAGATGCACGCGCAGCCGCGGGTCGCGGGCCAGCGCATGGGGATACCCGTCGTAGAGCCGGCCGATGTCACTTGCCGGTCCGCCGAGGATGTTGACCATCACCGTCCAGGGCGCTCGCGCCTCCGGTGAACCGAGCGGAAGGTCGAGCACCGCACGGAGGTGGTTCTCGAACTGCGAGGTGACCGCGCCGTCCTGGCTCCAATGGCCGGTGTTGTGCGGCCGCATGGCCAGCTCGTTGACGAGGATCCGGCCGTCGACGGTCTCAAAGAGCTCAACGGCAAGGATTCCGGTGACGTCGAGCTCGCCCGCGATCCGCAGCGCGATCCGTTGCGCCTCGGCGGCCAGCGCCGGGTCCAGGTCGGGTGCCGGGGCGACCACCTCGACACAGATCCCGTCGCGCTGGGTGGAGGCAACGACCGGGTACGCCGCGGCCTGGCCGCTCGGCGACCGGGCGACCAACGCAGAGAGCTCGCGGCGGAACTCGACGAGCTCCTCGGCGAGCAGTTCCACGCCGGTCCGGGAGGCGGTCTCGAGCGGCTCCGCGCAGTCGGCGGCCGTGCGGACGAACCAGACGCCCTTGCCGTCGTAGCCGCCGCGCGTGGTCTTCAGCACGCACGGGAACCCGAAGGCCTCCACCTCGGCCAACGACGTGACCCTCGCATGGCGCGGGCACGGGAGGTCGAGGTCGGTGAGCCGACGCCGCATCACGCCCTTGTCCTGGGCGTGCACCAACGCCTCCGGGCCGGGTCGACACGGAACCCCAGCGAGCTCGAGCTCACGCAGATGCTCGGTAGGCACGTGCTCGTGGTCGAACGTGACCACCGCGCAGCCGTCGGTCACCTTCCGCAGGGTGTCGAGATCGGTGTAGTCACCCACCACGTGATCCGGAATCACCTGGGCCGCAGCAACCCCCTCTGCCTCGGCGAGCAGCCGCAGCGGTACGCCGAGCGCGATCGCGGGCTGCGCCATCATCCGGGCGAGCTGACCGCCGCCGATGACGGCGACGACGGGCGCGGGTGGAGGCACTCACCCAGCCTAGTGGTGGCCTGACTCAGGGCCGGATGGAACTACCCGCGAGCGCCGTCGATCAGTGGCGGAGGAGTCGCGGCCGCGGGCGCCTGCACCTCGAACCGCAGGCCCTTGCCCCGGATCGTGGTGATCAGCGTCGGGTGCCGGGTGTCGTCCCCGAGCTTGCGACGCACCCAGCCGAGGTGGACGTCGATGGTCTTCGAGGAGGTCCAGAACGTCGTGTTCCAGACGTCGCGCATCAGTTCATCGCGGCTGACGATCTCTCCGGCCCGAGAGATCAGGCAATGCACGAGATCGAACTCCTTGCGCGACAGCACCACCTCGGAGCCGGCCCGCCAGGCGCGCCGAGTCTCCGGATCGAGCCGCACGTCCTGTACCTCGAACACACGCACAACCTAGAAAGCGTCGCGAGCTCGCGACGGGGGAATCAGTGAATATGGTCCAGATGGGCTATGGCGCCCCCAGGGACCTCAGGAGCGCAGCGCTCTCACTGCTCGGCTAGTGCCGTCGTACCGCCAGCGGCTCCAGGACGCCGAAGCCGCGCATCGGCCGGGCCGGCAGCCGGCGGGTCTCGAACTGATCCTCGGGCAGCAGCCGCGCGGTCGCGGCGTCGATGATGATCCGGTTGCGGCGGGCCACGGCGGTCAACCGAGCGGCCATGTTGACCGGTGGACCGAAGACGTCGCCCATCCGCATCACCACGGGCCCGCTCGCGAGGCCCACCCGCACGTCGGGCATCCGCTTGTCCCGGCCGATGACGGTGATGATGCCCTCGGCGGTGTCGTAGGCCCGGATCGGGTCGTCGTTCACGAACAGCACCGAGTCGCCGATGCTCTTGATCACCCGGCCATTGTTGCGCGCCACGACGTCGGCGCACCGCGACTCGAACACCTCCACCAGGTCGCCGATGCGGTCGCGGCTGATCTCGTTGGACAGCGCCGTGAAGCTGACGATGTCGGCGAATCCGACACTGAGCTGCGAGCTGCCCAGGTCCTCCTCGTCGGCACCCATCGCCTCCATCCGGGCCACCGCCGCCGCGAGGTGCCGCCGCCAGGAGTAGATGAGCAGCTCCTCGAACGGGCCGCCGAGTTCCTCCAGCAGCAGCCGGGCGGTCTCCAACCTGCTCGGCGAGCCCGCTCCGGAAGCATGGAGCTCCTCGATCCGCGGCACCAGCGCGGCGACCTCCCAATCGGCGAGCCGGGCCATGGTCTGGCCGACGGCCCGGGTCAGGGTGACCGCGAGATCGAGATCGACGAGGCCGCTCTCGACGCCGGCGACCAGCGTCCCCACCGCCTCCACGTCGGAGTTGTTGAACGCCCGCTCCTCGCCGCGTTCGGGGAAGCCCAGCGCCCGCCACAGCCGACGCGCGTCCTCGACACTGATGCCGGTGCGGGCCGCGACGTCGGCGGCGCTGAGGTTGGGCTGCCCGCCCAGGAGCTCCCGGGCGATCGAGGCCGGGTCGTCCGGGTCGTCCGGGTCGCCCTTGGCGCGGCCCCTAAACGCCTTCATCGGAGGACGGTGCGCCACCGTGGAGCTGATGCAGCAGCTCGTTGAGTCGGCGCTGGGTCTCCTCGACGTGCGGGATGTCGGGGAGCTGCACCTGGCCGTGGGTGCTCGCGTCGCTGATCACGAGCGTGCCACAGCCGAGCATCCGGTCGATCAGTCCGAGCTCGTAGGCCACGTCGCTGATCCTGGTCAGCGGGATGTCGTGCCCGGTGCGGGTGATCACGCCCAGCCGGGTGATGAGTCGACGGTTCGTGATCGTGTACGACGCGGTGAGCCACTCGAGCAGCGGCCACACGAAGAACCAGACGATCCCGATGGCGACCAGGATCCAGACCACGAGCCGCGCGGTGTCGTTGTCGACGTACTGCATGAACGCGACACCGATGGCGAGGAACACCACGAGTGCGAGGACCGGCAGCAACAGCGCCTTCGGGTGCGTGCGGGTGCTGATGACGATGGACTCACCCGGGTTCAGCAGCTTCTGCGAAATAGGCACGCACGGATCATGTCACTCGGGGGTGCGCTAGGCGACAGTTCGCACGTGCACGACGTCGCCGGCGCCGACCTCGTGCCGCCCGTCGGCCGCGTCGACGACCAGCCGCCCCGAGGCGTCGACGGCGATCGCGCGTCCCTCGAGTACGCCGCCGTCAGGGAGCTCGACGCGGACCTGTCGGCCCACGGTCACGCACGCGGCCGCATACGACTGTGCCGGTTCCGCTCCGTCCTGCCACCCGTCGTACGCCGCCCGAATCGCACCGAGCACGGCCAACAGCACCTCGGTCCGGTCCGGGGTCTCGGCGGGGCCCGGCTCGAGCGACAGGGAGGTGGCCGCCGGCACCGGCAGCTCTGCGGCGGTCATCCCGGTGTTCAGGCCGACCCCCACGACCGCGGCCGGGCCGTCCGGCGTCTCCAGCCGCTCGACCAGGATGCCCGCGACCTTGCCCTCGCCGATCAGCACGTCGTTGGGCCACTTCACGCCG
The DNA here is from genome assembly GCA_963827185.1 of uncultured Actinomycetota bacterium. Classification (GTDB taxonomy): domain Bacteria; phylum Actinomycetota; class Actinomycetes; order Propionibacteriales; family Nocardioidaceae; genus Nocardioides. The sequence goes on along the minus strand of CAWGZQ010000005.1, from coordinate 439,487 downwards.
GCGGCGTACCCCAGCCCGGTGAGCGCCTGCGCCGTCGCCTGCCCGGTCAACAGCGAGAGCCAGGGCCACGCCGCCGCGGGCCTGGTGGGCCGCAGCAGGATCGAGAACGTCAGCGCGGTCCCGGCCGGGGTCTCCCAGGTGCGGTCCAGTCGTCCGCGACCGGCGGTCTGGTGCTCCGCGACCACGACCAGCCCCTCGGCGGCACCCCGCCGGGCGCGCTCGGCCACGAGTGCGTTGGTGGAGGCCGCCTCGGCCACTACTTCGATGGCATCGGGCCCCAGGGCAGCGAGGATCCGGCCCTCATCGAGGGGTGGGCGCCGGGCGGGGTCCGCAGTCACGGGCACTACCCTGTCGCAGCAGACGCGAGGAGGCCACACCAGTGAGTGCAGAAGGCACCGAGGTTCCGCACGACATCGACATCCACACCACGGCGGGGAAGGTCGCGGACCTCGAGCGCAGGCTCGACGAGGCCGTACACGCCGGCTCGGAGAAGGCGGTCGAGAAGCAGCACGCCAAGGGTCGCAAGACCGCCCGCGAGCGGATCGCGCTGCTCTTCGACGAGGGATCGTTCGTCGAGCTCGACGAGCTCGCCCGGCACCGCTCGACGGCGTTCGGCCTCCAGGACCGCCGCCCGTACGGCGACGGCGTGGTCACCGGCTACGGCACCATCGACGGTCGGCAGGTCTGCGTCTTCTCCCAGGACTTCACGGTGTTCGGCGGCTCGCTGGGCGAGGTCTACGGCGAGAAGATCACCAAGGTCATGGACCTCGCGATCAAGACCGGCTGCCCGATCATCGGCATCAACGAGGGCGCCGGCGCCCGGATCCAGGAAGGCGTCGTCTCGCTCGGTCTGTACGGCGAGATCTTCCGACGCAACGTGCATGCCTCCGGGGTGATCCCGCAGATCTCGATGATCATGGGCAACTGCGCCGGCGGGCACGTCTACTCCCCCGCCGTCACCGACTTCACGATCATGGTCGACCAGACCTCGGCGATGTTCATCACCGGCCCCGACGTCATCAAGACCGTCACCGGCGAGGACGTCACGATGGAGGATCTCGGCGGCGCCCGCGCGCACAACACCAAGTCCGGCAACGCCCACTACATGGGCGCGGACGAGGAGGATGCGATCGAGTACGTCAAGGCGCTGCTGTCGTACCTGCCGCAGAACAACCTCGACGAGCCGTTCGCCTACGACGAGCAGGCCGACCTCGACCTCACGGACCTCGACCGCAGCCTGGACACGCTGATCCCGGACTCGCCGAACCAGCCCTACGACATGCACGACGTGATCACCGCGGTGCTCGACGACCAGGAGTTCCTGGAGGTCATGGAGCTCTTCGCGCCGAACCTGCTCGTCGGCTACGGCCGGGTGGAGGGCCGCCCGGTCGGCGTCGTGGCCAACCAGCCGATGCAGTTCGCGGGCACGCTCGACATCGACGCCTCGGAGAAGGCGGCCCGGTTCGTGCGGTTCTGCGACGCGTTCAACATCCCGGTGCTGACCTTCGTCGACGTGCCGGGCTTCCTTCCCGGCACCGACCAGGAGTGGAACGGCATCATCCGCCGCGGCGCCAAGCTGATCTACGCCTACTCCGAGGCCACGGTCCCGCTGGTCACCGTGATCACCCGCAAGGCCTACGGCGGCGCCTACGACGTGATGGGCTCCAAGCACCTCGGTGCCGACATCAACGTCGCCTGGCCGACCGCCTCGGTGGCCGTCATGGGTGCTCAGGGCGCGGTCAACATCCTCTACCGCAAGGAGCTCGCCGCGGCCGCCGCGGAGGGCAAGGAGGAGGCGGAGCGAGCCCGGCTCGTCACGGAGTACGACGACCATCTCGCCAACCCCTACCTCGCCGCCGAGCGCGGTTATCTCGACGCCGTCATCCAGCCGCACGAGACCCGGGCCGAGGTGGTCCGGGCGCTCCGGCTGCTGCGCTCGAAGCGGGCGACCCTGCCCGCCAAGAAGCACGGGAACATCCCCCTGTGACGGAGGAGACCGGGTCCGCACCGCTGCTGCGCGTGGTCAACCCGGACGCCACGCCGGAGGAGATCGCCGCGTTGGTGGCGGTGTTCGCCTCGCTCGGTGCCGCCGGGAAGCCGCCGCCCCGCCGTACGCCGGAGTGGCAGGCCAACCACCGCAAGGTGCGACGGACCCTGCCGCATGGTCCCGGCGGCTGGCGCAGCAGCGGCCTTCCCCGCTAGGGCGGCTAGGCGCGGACCCGCCCCGGAGCGAACAGCGCCGCGACCGCTGCGATCGCGACCGCGGCCGCGCCGGTGAGCAACGCCGGGCCGATCGCGCCGTCGTACCCGTTCGGCGCGATCTCGCCGCCGTTGCCCAGGAACACCGCGACCAGCAACGCCACGCCGAGTGCGACGCCGAACTCTCGGATCGTGGAGTTCGCCGAGCTGGCCATCGCGAACTCGGCATCCGGCAGCCCGTCGAGCACGGCCGTGGCGCTGGGCGCGAAGGTCAGGCCCATACCGATCCCCGCCATCGCCAGCGGCACGATGAAGGACGAGTAGTCGGCTGCCGACTCGGTCAGCGCCGCGAACCACACCAGCGAAGCGGTCTGCAGCGTCAACCCGACCAACAGCAAGGCGCGCAGCCCGGTCCGGGGCGAGAGCAGCCCGGCCAGCGGCGCGATGACCATCGGTGCGGCGGTCCACGGCAGGGTGCGCAGGCCCGCCTCGAGCGGCGAGTAGTCCTGCTCCACCTGGAGGTACTGCGAGAGCAGGAAGACGGTGCCGAACATCCCGATCGTGAAGGTCAGGCCGATCACGTTGGCGACCGAGAACCCTCGAGAGGAGAACAGTCGCAGCGGGAGCACCGCGTGCGCGCGACCCTGGGCCCAGAGGACATACCCGGGCAGCAGCACGGCGGCGACGACGAGCGGCACGATGACGCCGGCCGAGGTCCAGCCGTCGTCGTTGCCGTGCACGATCCCCCAGATCCCGAGGAAGACGGCGCCGCCGAGCAGCAGGGTGCCCACGGGGTCGAGGCGCTGCCAGGTGCCGCGCGACTCACGGACCGCGAATACCAGCAGCGGCAGGGCCACCAGCGCCACCGGAACGTTCAGCCAGAAGATCGCCTGCCAGCTGATGCCGTCGACGACCGCGCCGCCGATCACCGGACCCAGCGCGACGCCGAGGCCGGAGACGCCGCCCCAGATCCCGATCGCGGCGGCCCGCTTGTTCGCAGGCACGGCCGAGGCGAGCAGGCTCAAAGAGAGCGGCATGATCGCCGCCGCGCCGAGGCCCTGGATCGCGCGCGCCGCGATCAACGCGTCCGCCGACGTGCTGAGGGCGGCCGCGATCGAGGCCAGCGTGAACACGGCGACCCCGGAGATCATCACCCGGCGCCGGCCCAGCCGGTCGCCGAGCGTGGCGGCCGGGAGCATGAACGTCGCGAAGCTGAGCGTGTAGGCGTTGACGAACCACGACAGCTCGCCGACCGACGCCCCGAGGTCGGCACGGACCACGGGTAGTGCCGTGGTCAGCACCAGGTTGTCGAGGGTGGCCATGAACATCGGCAGGGACGCGGCGAGGATCGCCAGCCACGGGGGGATGCGCCGGGTGGCGCGGGTGGGGGTCGGTTCGACCCGGGGTGCTGCGGCCACGACGGTCATGGCTCACTCCTTGTTGGCATTGAATGATTACTTGTGAGACCACGGTAAGTAATCGACTGATAACATGTCAAGTATGAAAGCCGCCCCCGCCACCCGGATGCCCGCCGACGAGCGCCGCGAGCAGCTGCTCGGTGCCGCCACCCGCGCCTTCGCCCAGGGCGGCTACCACGGCACCAGCACGGACGCCGTCGCCCGGGAGGCCGGCATCTCGCAGCCCTACGTGGTGCGCACGTTCGGCACCAAGCTCGAGCTGTTCCTGCAGGTGTTTCGCCGGGCCACCGACCGGATCCGGCTCGCCTTCGAGGCGGTGCTGGACGAGGGCGACTTCGATCCCGACAGCGAGGACGACGCGGCCCGGCTCGGGATGGCCTACACCAGCCTGCTGGCCGATCGCGACCTGCTGCAGATCATGATGCACGGCTACTCCGCGGGCGGCGTCGACGAGATCTCCGCGGTCAGCCGGGAGTGCATGGCCGAGATCTTCGGGACGATCCGCCGCACCGGTTGGCCCGACGAGCGCTGCCGTGACTTCATCGCGCACGGGATGCTCATCAACGTGTTGCTCTCCATGCGCGCGCCCGAACACCTCGGTGACTCCCCCGAGCTCGACGCGCTCTCGGAGTGCACGTTCGGTGACATCCTCGAGCCGGTCGCGGAGTGACGATGCTGGTGCTCGCCTCGGCCTCCCCCGCCCGCCTGGCGACCCTGCGCTCAGCGGGCGTCGAGCCGAAGGTGATCGTCTCCGGTGTCGATGAGTCCCAGCTCGACGGACTCCCCCCGGCCGAGTTGGCGCTGCAGCTCGCCGAGCTCAAGTGCGCGGCCGTCGCGACGCGGGAGGACCTACCGCCGGGCGCGTTGGTGCTCGGCTGCGACTCGGTCCTCGAGCTGGACGGCCAGGCACTCGGCAAGCCCGAGGACGCCGAGCAGGCCACCGCCCGCTGGCGGGAGATGCGCGGACGCAGCGGTGTGCTGCACTCCGGCCACTGCCTGCGCGACACCGGCGACGGACGCACCGCCGCGGCCACCGCCTCCACGATCGTGCACTTCGCCGACATCGACGACGCCGAGATCGCGGCGTACGTCGCCAGCGGCGAGCCGCTCCAGGTCGCCGGCGCGTTCACGATCGACGGCCTGGGCGGCGCCTTCGTGACCGGCATCGAGGGCGACCATCACACCGTTGTCGGCGTCAGCCTGCCGTTGCTGCGGGACCTCGTGGCCGAGCTCGGCCACCGGTGGATCGACCTGTGGGCGACTCGCTGAGGCGAGCCGGGCGCGCGCGCCGACAGCGGCAGATGGGGACGGCCGTCGCGCACCCTTCCGCTAGCCCCGGGTCATGGGCGAAGATCCTTTCCATGGCCGTTCTGCTCGAGCTCACCGTGACTCCTGCGACTCAGGATCAGTTCCACGAGCTCGACGCCAAGGTCGGGCAATCCATGCAGCGAGCCGGAGGTCCGCCTGAGGGTCTCATGTCACACGCGGTCTACCCCGAGGGCGACGGATTCGTCATTGCCGAAGTGTGGCGCGCGGAGTCCGGCGGGCAGCGCTACATCGACGGTGTGTTGAGGCCCCTGCTTGCCGAGTCGGGACTCACGGGCCGGGAAGCCGTAGTCCGCCAGGTTTGGTCCTTCGCTCGGCCGTGAAGTCCTCAGTTCTCGGCCGCCTTCGCAGCCGAAAGTGCTCCACCTGAACGACTCTTAACGGCCGCTCATCGGCATGTGCGCACGTTTGCGTGCTCGCCGTGATCAGGCGGCGTCGGTGTCGCGGAGGCGGCGGGTGCCGGTGTGGTCGACGAGGTAGATCTCGCCGTGGGGGTCGCGCCAGAGGTAGATGCCTGGGAAGGGTTGTTGGACTTCCCAGTCGCCGTGGGTCTTCAGGTTGTGGTGGGCCTGGGTGAGGGGTCCGTAGTTCCCGATCGCTGAGGGGCCGTTCGGCCAGGCGATGGTGTGGTCCACCTGCTCGCCGGTCCAACCGCCGGGCTGGTTCACCGTGGCGGTGGCGAAGGGAAACGTGTCGGCCGGCGTCATCAGGCGCACGGCCCGTCGATGTCGGTCCGGGATCTCCCAGGCATCGACCGGTGCTTGTCCTTCTATGTCGATGACCGGGTCGGTGGGTGATCCGGCATGTGGGCCGAGGATCGTCGCGTACCCAGGCCTCGGACACCGCGCCGACTCCTTCGACGCGGGCGATGCCGGTGGGATCAGGTCCGAGGTAGGTGTGGGTGAACAGCTGCACGTCGGGGAGCAGGTCGCGCCAGTCGATGACCGGCTGCTCGCCGGTGACCGCGCCACCACCACGGCCGAACAGAGCGACTGCGTCGGCCACGATCCCCGACGGCTCGGGGTCCGGGTCTGGTTCGGGGTCGGCGGGGCGTTGCTTCCAGGCGGCGTAGGCGGCCAGGAGCCGGGTGGCGTGGGCGGGGTTGGCCAGGATCACCATCGCCATGGCGCGGCGGGTGTCGAGTGGGTCGGTGCTGCCGAGTGCGGCGAGTGCGTCCGCGAGGTAGGCGACGGTGGCGTCCAGACGCGCGATCCCGGCGACATCGGTGAACACGTAGAGGCCGGCCATCCCGTGCTCGGTCGAACGGGTGCGCCGGGCGAACTGCTCGGCCCGGGCGGCCTTCTCGGCCGCCTCCGCTGCGGCCGGGTCGGCGGCGACGATCGCAGCCTCGACCGTGTCGGTGAACCGGCCCCAGCCGATCCGACCGTCAGCCGACTCGACCACCCGCTCATCCACATAGCCAGCCTGCGGCCGGTCGAGGTCGCGGGTCCGCCGGGCCACGTGACGGGCATAGGAGGCGCGGACCTCCCCGGCCTCGACGCGCGCCCACAGCCGAGGCAGCCGGTGGACCAGGTCCAGGGCGTCGGCAACCAGCTGCTCCCCGGCCCAGGTCGAACGACCGATCCGAGCGCCCAGCTCCGCGGGCGCAAACGACGCCACCAGCGGAGTCCCCTGAGCCGCCGAAGCGTTGGAGGCTCTGCCGGCCAGGCAGCTTCGCCTGCCCCGGATCCACCGTCTCAGGGCCGTTGAGCACCGCCCACTGTGCGGCCACCACCAACAACCGCGCCTCGGCGGCGATGATCTCGCGGGCCAGCGCATCGGCGGAGTCGAGGAGCTCAGCCCCCGACAACGCCTCCATGCCACCCGAGAAATCCATGCCGCTATTCCAGCAGCGAGCACCGACATCCCGAACGACCCCGAAAATCTGTGTGGAGAAGTCATCGCGCATGGCCGCTGTGGACATTTCCCGCACCGTTGAGCCTGATGCGACCGCAAACCGCGGACGGCGGCGAACACTCAGCCGTTGAGCGCGGCCACGCAGTCGTCGACCGCTACCGCCTGGGCGGTTTCCCGGTTGACGGGGTAGCCCCAGCTCACGACCACGCGGCCCGCCACCCAGCACTTCTCGTCGTCCTCGGTCTGCCAGCGTGATGGCCACCCGGGCCGCCTCGGCGTCCTCGGCGGACTCGAAGACCCAGAGCGTTCACGCGGAGTTCAGCGTCCCCGAGCCCGAGTCGAACTTCAGGGTGTCCGACGGCAGATCCGTCGCCTCGACTCCGACGTGCTCGGACTCCACCGCGAACGCCGTGTTCGGGTTGATCGTCGCTTCGACGTCCGCCTCCCCCAGACAGGACACGAGAGCCTCGGCGTCGACCTCGAGCCCGCTCTGCTCGGGTTCGTCGGATCCGCTGTCCTCGTCGTCGCCGCACCCGGCCAACGCGAGCGCCAGGACCACTACAGCGGCGGATGCTGCTCGCCTCATGCTGGACTCCTTACTCGACGGGCAGTCCCAGCCCGCGGGCGATGAGCATACGTTGGACCTCGGAGGTTCCTTCGCCGATTTCGAGAACTTTGGCGTCCCGGTAGAAGCGGGTCACCGGGTACTCCTCCATGAAGCCGTAGCCGCCGAAGACCTGGGTCGCGATCCGGGTGGCGGTGACCGCCGACTCGGTGGCGTAGAGCTTGGCGATCGCCGCCGCCTGCTTGAAGTCCTTCACCGGAGCACCGGCGTCCTTCATCGCGGCGGCCTTGTAGACCAGGAGCCGACTCGCCTGAAGCATCACCTCGAGGTCGGCGATCTGGAAGGCCACGCCCTGCTTGCGACCGATCGGGCCGCCGAAGGTCTGCCGCTCGCCTGCGTACTGCACGGACAGGTCGAGGCACGCCTGGATGCACCCCACCGCCAAGGCAGCGATCGCGACTCGGCCGTCGTCGAGGATCGCCAGGAACTGGGCATAGCCACGACCCCGTTCGCCGAGCAGGTTGCCCTCCGGCACCCGGACGTCCTCGAAGGTCAGCGGGTGGGTGTCGGTGGCGTGCCAGCCGAGCTTGTCGTAGGGCTTCTCCGCGGTGAACCCGGGCGTGCCGCTCGGCAGGATCACCGCCGAGATCTCGGGCTTGCCGGACTCGCGGAGACCGGTCCGCGCGGTCACCGTCACGCACGAGGTGATCTCCGAGCCGGAGTTGGTGATGAACTGCTTGGCGCCGTTGACGACCCATTCGCCGTCATGGAGCTCGGCCTTCGTCGCGGTGGCACCCGCGTCCGACCCGGCGCCCGGCTCGGTCAGCCCGAAGCCCGCCAGCCGCTGCCCGGAGACCAGGTCGGGCAGCCAGGCGTCCTGCTGCTCCTTGGTGCCGTAGGTCTGGATCGGGTTGATGCCGAGCCCGACGGCCGCCTCGAGGGTGATGCCCATCGACTGGTCGACCCGGCCGAGCTCCTCGATCGCCACGCACAGGCTGGTGAAGTCGCCGTCGTCGCCGGCGCCGCCGTACTCCTCCGGGGCGGTGAGGCCCATCAGCCCGAGCTTGCCCATCTTCTGGACCACGTCGATCGGGAAGTGGTGGTCGCGGTCCCACTGCGCGGCGTTCGGCGCGATCTCGGCCTCCGCGAACTCGCGGACGCTGCGACGGAACTCTTCGTGCTCGCGGGACAGCTCGTAGCTCATGCGGCCATGCTAATACCGCGGGTTAGCGATCGTTAACCCCCCGCTGTGTCACGATGTCGCCCGTGCTTCCTCATGGGCGATACGCGATGACCGGTGCGACCGGATTCCTGGGCGGGGTACTCGCTCGCATGCTGATCGATGGCGGCCACGAAGTGGTCGCTCTCGTACGCCGGCCCGAAGCGGCCACCGACCTGAGCGACCTCGGGGTCACGCTGGTGTCGGGCGACCTCGATGACGAGGCCGCGCTGGATCGGCTGCTCGACGGTGCCGACGGGTTCTTCCACGTCGCCGGGTGGTTCAAGTTCGGTCGGCGCGAGAAGGACACGCTGTATGCCGTCAACGTCCAGGGGACCCGGAACGCGCTCGAAGCCGCGTTGCGGGCCGGCGTTCGCACCGTCTACACAAGCACCGTCGCGCTCAACTCCGACACCCGCGGCGAGCTCGTCGACGAGGACTACGAGTTCACCGGCAAGCACCTGACGGAGTACGACAAGACCAAGGGCCTCGCCCACGACGTCGCCCTCGAGTACGCCGAACGCGGCCTGCCGGTGGTGCTCGTCCAGCCGAGCGTCATCTACGGACCGGGCGACACCAGCACCATGGGTGAGATCAGTCGCCGGGTGGCGGCCGGAAAGTTCACCCCCGGGCCGAAGGGTGGCGGTGCCTGCTGGGTCCACGTCGAGGATGTCGCGACCGGCCACCTGCTCGCGATGGAGCTGGGCGTTCCGGGCGAGAGCTACCACCTGACCGGCGAGGCGGCGACGTTCCAGGAGGCACTCACCGGCCTGGCCAGGATGACGGGAGGCCGGAAGCCGCTGTTCATCCCCCGCGGGCTCGTCCGGGCGGCCGCTGCGATGAACGGCGTCGTGGAACGCCTCTTCAACCTGCCCCAGGACCAGACCCGCGAGGCGATGCTGGCTTCCACCGCCACCTACTACGCCGCAAACGCCAAGGCGAAGCGTGACCTCGGCTGGACTCCGCGGTCCCTCAAGGACGGCTTCGCCGACACCTACGCGAACGCCGGCTGAGGCTCAGTCGCAGTTGTCGCAGATCCCGGTCGCGGGCAGCGCCATGAAGCACGACGGGCACACCGAGACCGGCCGGTCCGACTTCGCGACCCGGGGCTTGGCGGCCGGCGCCCTGGACCCGGGTGACGAGGCCGGCGCACGGCGAGTCGCCGAGCGGGTCGCGGCCGCGCGTTTCGGCGCGGTCCCCGGAAGTTGGGCCGGCACTCCCCCGTCGGCGGGGGCAGCACCCGCCCACCGGTAGCACTCGAGCCGGTCCCGGGCCGCGACGAGGTCGTCGCCGCTGCCCACGACCAGCGCCGCGAGGTTCGGCTCACCCACCCGCTCGCAGAACACCGAGATCGGGCCGAGCACCTTCGACAGCCACTGGTCGTGGTGACGGGTGGTGTGGATGTGGGTGGTGCTCTGCAGCTCCTCGGCGAGGTCGGACTCCCGCACCACGGCGTGGTACGTCGCGGCCGTGCGGACCAGGACGTCACGAGCCACGCGGGCCCACGTCTCGAGGGCGATCGACTCCGAGGTGGGGGTGCCATCGGGCTCGTGCCAGAACCCTTTGCGCTGCTGTGTGTAGTGCGAAGGCGCCACGACGGGCAAGCATAGGCGTCCATGGTGGCGAGCCGGGAGAGGGGACGGATCGGGCGGGCGATACCCTGCCCCGCGGAGATCGAGCCGAGTCCAGGAGTGCCAGTGCCCGACGTCAAGTCCCTGAAGAAGGTCCTCATCGCCAACCGTGGCGAGATCGCGGTGCGCGTGATCCGGGCCTGCAAGGACGCCGGGATCGGTAGCGTCGCGGTGTACGCCGAGCCCGACCGGGACGCGGTCTTCGTCCGGTTGGCCGACGAGGCGCACTCGCTCGGGGGCGCGACCCCCGCCGAGTCCTACCTCGACATGGCCAAGATCATCGCCGTCGCGCAGAAGGCCGGCGCCGACTCCGTGCATCCGGGCTACGGCTTCCTGGCCGAGAACGCCGAGTTCGCGCAGGCGGTCATCGACGCGGGGCTCATCTGGATCGGGCCTCCGCCGTCGGCGATCGAGGCGCTGGGCGACAAGGCCAAGGCCAAGCACATCGCGGACCGGGCGAACGCACCGCTGGCGCCCGGCACCAAGGACCCCGTCAAGGACGCCGACGAGGTGGTCGAGTTCGCCCAGGCGAACGGGCTGCCGGTCGCGATCAAGGCGGTGTTCGGCGGCGGCGGCCGCGGGCTGAAGGTCGCCCGCACGCTCGAGGAGATCCCGGACGCCTACGAGTCGGCGGTCCGTGAGGCGGTCACCGCGTTCGGCCGTGGCGAGTGCCTCGTCGAGAAGTTCCTCGACAAGCCGCGCCACGTCGAGACCCAGTGCCTGGCCGACCAGCACGGCAACGTCGTGGTGATCTCCACCCGCGACTGCTCGCTGCAGCGTCGCAACCAGAAGCTGGTCGAGGAAGCCCCGGCGCCGTTCCTCAGCGAAGCGCAGACCACCGAGCTCTACGAGTCCTCCAAGCGAATCCTGCGCGAGGCCGGCTACTACGGCGCCGGCACCTGCGAGTTCCTGGTCGCCCAGGACGGCACCATCTCCTTCCTCGAGGTCAACACCCGCCTGCAGGTCGAGCACTGCGTCTCCGAGGAGGTCACCGGCATCGACCTGGTGCGGGAGATGTTCCGGATCGCCGCCGGTGAGGAGCTCGGCTACGACGACCCGGAGGTTCGCGGACACTCGATCGAGTACCGCATCAACGCCGAGGACGGCGGCCGCAACTTCATGCCGGCCCCGGGCACCCTGTCGGCCTGGAGTCCACCGAGCGGCCCGGGCGTGCGCCTCGACGGCGGCTACGAGAACGGCGAGACCATTCCCGGTTCGTTCGACTCGCTGATCGCCAAGCTGATCGTCACCGGCCGCGACCGTACCCAGGCGCTGGAGCGCTCGCGTCGCGCACTCGACGAGTTCGTGGTCGACGGCATGCCGACGGTCATCCCCTTCCACCGCACCGTGGTCGATGACCCCGCGTTCGTCGGGGACGGCGAGACGTTCGGCGTCTACACCCAGTGGATCGAGACCGAGTTCGACAACCAGATCGAGCCCTACTCGGGCGATTCGGCCGAAGCCGAGGAACCCGGTGAGCGGCAGACCGTGGTGGTCGAGGTCGGCGGTCGCCGGCTCGAGGTCGTGCTGCCCTCCGGCCTCGGCGGGATCAGCGCCGGCGGTTCGGGCGCGAGCAAGCCGAAGCGCAAGGCCGGCAAGAAGTCGGGCGCGGCCGCCAGCGGGGACGCCGTGACCAGCCCGATGCAGGGCACGATCGTCAAGGTCGTCGTCGAGGAAGGCCAGGACGTCGCCGAGGGCGACACCGTCGTGGTGATCGAGGCGATGAAGATGGAGCAGCCGCTGAAGGCGCACAAGGCCGGCACGGTCACCGGGCTCCAGGCCGAGGTCGGCGAGACCGTGACCAACGGCGCCGTGTTGTGCGAGATCAAGGACTGAGTCCCTTCGACGTCGCCGGGTAGCGTCGGCGCGTGAGCAACGAGCTGCGTCAACCGAGCGAGCGGGTCAGCCCCCGGGCGCGTTCGATGTGGCTGGTCGGCTGTCTCGGCGAGGCCCTGCTGACCTGGGCGATCCTGGTCGGCGGCGCCCTGGCCTGGGAGTCGCTACCGGCCCGCTGGTGGCTGGTCGGCGTCGCCGGCGTCCTCGTGCTCGGCTACGTCGTGGTCGTGCCGCAGTGGCGCTACCTCGTGCACCGCTGGGAGGTCTCCGACAGCGCCGTCTACACCCAGACCGGGTGGTGGGCCCGGGAGCGGCGGATCGCGCCGATGTCGCGGATCCAGACCGTCGACTATGCCGAGGGGGCTCTCTCCCGCCTGTTCGGGCTGGCCACGGTGACGGTCACCACGGCCTCCGCGGCCGGGGCGCTCCGGATCGAGGGGTTGGACCAGGCGCTCGCGCAGCAACTGGTCGACGAGCTGACCTTGAAGGCGGACGCCGTCGAGGGCGACGCCACGTGACCGAGGCGGAGTGGCAGCGGCTGGACCCGCGGATGCTGCTGGTCCACCCCGTGCGCGAGGTGCTGCGGTTCCTCCCGGTCCTGGTCGGCCTTTTCGTCGCCGGTACGGCGTCCGGCGGCGGCTCCTGGCAGTACCTCGGTGTCCTGGTCCCGGTCGCGGTGGGCCTGATGCGCTACCTCACCACCAGCTTCCGGATCGCCCAGGGCCGGGTGGAGCTGCGCCGCGGACTGCTCAGCCGCCACGTGCTCTCGACACCGCTGGCCCGCGTGCGCACCGTCGACGTGACGGCGTCGCCGATCCATCGCGTCCTCGGCCTGGCGACCGTGCGGATCGGCACCGGCACCGCCTCCACCGATTCCGACGAGCGGCTCGACCTCGACGGTCTGCCGGCAACCCGGGCGCGCGGGCTGCGCACCGAGCTCCTGCACGTGGCACCGGCTACCGCCGAGGTCCACGGCACGCCACCGGAACCTCTCGAGGACCGGGTGGCGCTGCGCTTCGACCCGGGATGGGCGCGGTTCGCGCCCCTGACCAGCAGCGGCGCGGTGATCGCCGCCGGCCTGTTCGGTGGCGGGGCCCAGTTGCTCAGCGAGCTCGGCGCGTTCTCCGACGTCAACGCGCGGGACTGGTCGCTGGGGATCCCGGTGTGGGTGGCGCTGGTCCTGGCCGCCGCCGGGTTGTTGGCCGGCGTCGCGGGGCTGTCGGTGGCGGGCTACCTCGTGACCAACTGGGACTTCCGGCTGTCGCACACCCCCGGTTCCTGGCACCTGTCGCGCGGCCTGCTCACCACCCGGGAGACCAGCATCGACGACGCCCGGCTGGCCGGCGTCGGCCTCGGGGAACCGATCGGGCTCCGGCTGGTGGGCGCGGCCCGGCTCTCGGCCATCGTGACGGGGCTGGGCTCCGGCACCGGCAGTGCCGTGCTCGCCCCGCCGATGCCCCGGGACGAGGTGGTCGCGGTCGCCGGACGGGTGCTCGGCACCGAGGTGCCCGCGAGTTGCGCCCTCACCGCCCACGGTCCGGCCGCGGCACGCCGCCGATACACCCGGGCCCTCGGCCCGGCGCTGACTGCGTCGACGGCTGCCCTCGTCACGATCCTCGCCGCCGACTGGTCCTGGTGGCTGCTCGTGGTTCCGGCCGTGGTGCTCGCCGCCGCGGCCGCTCTCGCCTCGGACCGGGCGCGGTCCCTGGGCCACGCGGTGGTCGACGGATACGTCGTGGCCCGGTCCGGCAGCCTCAACCGCCGCCGCGAGGCGCTCGAGATCGAGCACGTCATCGGCTGGACGTTCCGGAGCACCTGGTTCCAGCGCCGGACCGGCCTGACCACGTTGGTGGCGACCACGGCGGGCGGCCGCCAGGCAGTGACGATCCTCGACCTGCCCGAGGAGCGCGCCGTGGAGCTGACCCGCCAGGTGAGCCCCGCGCTGCTGCACAGCTTCGGTGCCCGAGCGACCGCCAGCAGCTGAGCTCGCGGGCCGTGGGCGGTGGCCCGAGACCGTGACCGGGCGACTAGCGTCGACCCATGTTCTCCAAGGTGCTCGTGGCCAACCGAGGCGAGATCGCGATCCGGGCCTTCCGGGCCGCGTACGAGGTGGGCGCGCGCACGGTCGCGGTCTTCCCGCATGAGGACCGCTGGTCCGAGCACCGCCTGAAAGCCGACGAGGCCTACGAGATCGGCGAGCGAGGGCACCCGGTGCGCGCCTACCTCGACCCGGACGCGATCGTCGACGTCGCGATCCGGGCCGGAGCCGACGCGGTCTACCCCGGCTACGGGTTCCTCTCGGAGAACCCCGACCTGGCCGAGGCCTGCACCAACGCCGGCATCACGTTCGTGGGGCCTACCGCCGAGGTGCTGACGCTGACCGGCAACAAGGCGCGCGCGGTGGCGGCGGCCCGGGCGGCCGGCGTACCGACCCTGGCCTCGGTCGAACCCTCGACGGATGTCGACGCCCTGGTCACGGCGGCGGCGGACCTGCCGACCCCGCTGTTCGTGAAGGCCGTTGCCGGCGGCGGCGGCCGCGGGATGCGCCGGGTCGACGACCGCTCGAAGCTGCCCGACGCGGTCGCGACCTGCATGCGCGAGGCGGAGGGCGCGTTCGGCGACCCCACGGTGTTCATCGAGCAGGCGGTCGCGGAGCCCCGGCACATCGAGGTGCAGATCCTGGCCGACGCCAGCGGCCGGGACGAGGGGGTGATCCACCTGTTCGAACGCGACTGCTCGGTGCAGCGCCGGCACCAGAAGGTCATCGAGATCGCCCCGGCGCCGCATCTGGACCCCGAGCTCCGTGATCGGATCTGCGCCGACGCGGTGCGGTTCGCCCGGGAGATCGGCTATCGGAACGCCGGCACCGTGGAGTTCCTGGTCGACCCCGAGGGGCGGCACGTCTTCATCGAGATGAACCCGCGGATCCAGGTGGAGCACACGGTGACCGAGGAGGTGACCGACGTTGACCTGGTCCAGTCGCAGCTGCGGATCGCCGCCGGCGAGACGCTCGCCGACCTGGGACTGTCGCAGGAGACCATCATCCTGCGCGGCGCCGCGCTGCAGTGCCGGATCACGACCGAGGATCCCGCCAACGGCTTCCGTCCGGACACCGGCAAGATCACCACCTACCGTTCCCCCGGCGGCCCCGGGGTGCGGCTGGACGGCGGGACGACGTACACCGGCGCGGAGGTCTCGGCACACTTCGACTCGATGCTCGCCAAGCTCACCTGCCGCGGCCGCACCCACGAGCTCGCCGTCGAGAAGGCCCGGCGTGCGGTGGCCGAGTTCCGGATCCGCGGCGTGACGACCAACATCGCCTTCCTGCAGGCCGTGCTCGAGGACCCGGACTTCGTGGCCGGACGCGTCACCACCTCGTTCATCGAGACCCATCCCCAGCTGCTGCAGGCCCGGGGGCAGGCGGACCGCGGCACCAAGCTGCTGAGCTACCTCGCCGACGTCACCGTCAACCAGCCGCACGGTCCGGCCCCGGTCAGCGTCGACCCACGCACCAAGCTCCCCGACGTGAACCTCGACGTGCCGGCCCCCGACGGCAGCCGCCAGCTCCTGCTGGCGGTGGGGCCCGAGGAGTTCGCCCGCCGGCTCCGGGCCCAGACCCTGGTCGCCGTCACCGACACCACTTTCCGCGACGCCCACCAGTCGCTGCTCGCCACCCGCGTGCGCACGACGGACCTGCTGGCCGTGGCCGGTCACGTCGCCCGGGTCACCCCGGAGCTCTGGTCGCTCGAGTGCTGGGGTGGCGCGACGTACGACGTCGCACTGCGGTTCCTCGCCGAGGACCCGTGGGAGCGGCTGGCCGCACTCCGCCAGGCGGTGCCCAACATCTGCCTGCAGATGCTGCTGCGCGGCCGCAACACCGTCGGCTACACGCCGTACCCCACGGACGTGACGACCGCCTTCGTGCGGGAGGCCGCGGAGACCGGGATCGATGTGTTCCGGATCTTCGACGCGCTCAACGATGTCGAGCAGATGCGACCGGCGATCGAGGCGGTGCGGGCCACGGAGACGGGGGTGGCCGAGGTGGCCTTGTGCTACACCGGCGACCTGTCCGACCCCGACGAGCGGCTCTACACGCTGGACTACTACCTCGCGCTGGCCGAGCGGATCGTCGCAGCCGGCGCCCACGTGCTGGCCATCAAGGACATGGCGGGGCTGCTGCGGGCGCCGGCGGCCCATCGGCTCGTCGGGGCACTACGCGAGCGGTTCGACCTACCCGTGCACCTGCACACCCACGACACTCCCGGTGGCCAGCTCGGCACCCTGTTGGCCGCGATCGACGCCGGCGTGGATGCGGTCGACGCCGCCTGCGCCGCGATGGCCGGCACTACGTCGCAACCACCTCTGTCCGCACTGGTCTCGGCGACCGACCACCCGGTTCAGCCGGGCCGGGAGACCGGCCTGTCGCTGGCCGAGGTGAACTCACTCGAGCCCTACTGGGAGGCCACCCGACGCGTGTACGCGCCGTTCGAGTCCGGCCTGCCCTCCCCGACCGGCCGGGTCTACCGGCACGAGATCCCCGGCGGCCAGCTCTCCAACCTGCGGCAGCAGGCGATCGCGCTCGGGCTCGGGGAGAAGTTCGAGGAGGTCGAGGACATGTACGCCGCGGCCAACGACATCCTGGGCAACATCGTGAAGGTCACGCCCTCCTCCAAGGTCGTCGGCGACCTGGCGCTCGCCCTGGTGGGGATCGGTGCCGACCCGGCCGCGTTCGCCGCGGATCCCGCGAAGTTCGACATCCCCGACTCGGTCATCGGCTTCCTCAACGGCGAGCTCGGCGACCCGCCCGGCGGCTGGCCCGAGCCGTTCCGGAGCCGGGCGCTGGAGGGACGGTCCTGGGAGGCGCCGACCGAGGAACTCACCGACGAGCAGCGCGAGGGCTTGGCCGGGGGCTCGCCGAGCCGACGACGTACCCTCAACCAGCTGCTGTTCCCCGGACCAACCCGGGACTTCATCGAGGCCCGCGAGACGTACGGCGACACGTCGGTGCTTCCCACGCTCGACTACCTCTACGGCCTGCGGCAGGGCGAGGAGCACGAGGTCGCGATCGACGAGGGCAAGACGCTGCTGCTCGGCCTCCAGGCGATCAGCGAACCCGACGAGCGCGGCTACCGCTCGGTGATGGCCACCATCAACGGTCAGCTCCGCCCGATCTCCGTGCGAGACGCCAGCATCGCCGCCGAGGTCGTCGCCGCCGAGAAGGCCGACGCGTCACAACCGGGCCAGGTCGCCGCGCCGTTCCAGGGCGTCGTCACGATCGCGGTCAAAGAGGGTGACCGGGTCACCGCGGGCGAGACCGTGGCCACCATCGAGGCGATGAAGATGGAGGCCTCCATCACCGCTGCGGTCGGCGGCACGGTCGAACGGCTCGCGATCAAGGGCCCGCAGTCAGTCGAAGGCGGCGACCTGGTGCTGGTGCTGCGCTAGCTGACGGTCAGGCGGCGACAGCGCGGTCCTTGCCGACCGTGACGGCAACCCGGAGCCGGGCGGCGAGCCCCCAGGCGGTGTCGATCGCCTCTTCGAGGGTGCGATAGGCGTCCTGCAACAGGGGCTCGCCCTCGATGCCGACGCGCCAGCGATGGGCGTCCTGACTGATCTCGACGTTTCCCTGCATTGCTCTGCACCCCTCCCGGGGATGTGTTCTCCCGAGTCAATTCCTAGCAGAGTGCCCCGAGCGCGAGGAGTCCAAACATCTGGAAATGGCCGTTCGGTCATTTCTCCCGTTGAACCATGCTGTTCGTGCTCACCACTGTCCTCCCCAGACGGCGCGCAATGCGGGAGGCACGCCCCTGGCGCCTCAGCGCTTCCGGACCCGGAAGGTCACCCACTCCGACCTCAGCCCGAGCTCGAACCGGAACGTGTCACCGGAGACAGTGACCGAGACATCGGGGCCGACGAGGCGTATCGACTCGATCCGGCCGCCCCACTGCCCGTGGCCGTCGCGGCGGGTGACCACGATCTTGCGGAGGTTCCTGACGCGGGGGAACGCCTGCTCGATCCGGCGATCGGTGACCCGGACCGTCCAGGAGTGGTGGGGGTTGCCGGACCAGCCGTCGTAGGGATCCTTCTGGGCGGGCAGGTAGGGCATCGAGCCCGCGGCGGCCCAACCGCCGTTGCTCGCGGAGAACTGCGTGAACGCCGGCTCCCCCCGATAGGTGCGGATCTCGCCGCGGGTGGCGTTGACGGCGCGGTTTGCTGCCGGGTGCTCGGCCGACTTGCCGCCGTAGACCTGGCAGGAGGTGGTGTCGCAGATCTGGTACCGCGAGGTGAGCGGGTGCGCGCGCTCGTACGCCGCGTAGGTGCGGGCCGCCACCGCCTGCGCCTGAACCGCCTCCGGGCTCCAGGTGGCGGGTATCTCGCGCGGCACCACACCTTTCACGTAGTTCTCGAGCGAGGTCGCGTTGACCGTGTCCCGCGCGGGCGAGCCCGCCTTGACCGGTACGGCGCGCAGCCTGCCGCGATAGGCCACCCGGTCCGTCGGCGTCACCAGGGTCACCGGGGCGCCGCCGGCCGCGAACTCGCCATATCCCTTCAGGTCGCGCCAGGTCCGCCAGCGGTCGGTGAAGTAGGCGACCCGGTTGACCCCGCGCGGAGTCACCGACACCCGCCACAGCGAGGCTCCCTTCTTCGGCAGCGAGGTCTTGGTGCCCTTGCTGTCCCGGATCGTCAGCCCGGATCGCGCGACCACCACGAGGTCGTCGCTGGTGTCGCCGGTGATCAGCACGGTGACCCCGCCCCGGAGCTGACCGACCCGGGTGCCCGGGTAGTAGAAGCCGAGGATTCGCCGATGCGTCAGTCCCTGGCGCGCGGCGCCCTCGGCGCCGTTCTGCGACATGCCGTGACCGTGTCCGTAGCCATGACCACGGATCGCGATGGAGGCGTTGCCCGGCACCGTCCAGGAATCGGCTGCCTGCGCGGGGCCGGCCATCGCCACGGCGGCAAGGACGAGCGCCAGCGCGGCGAGGACGGCGGTCGGACGGGGCGGCAACATGTCGAACTCCGAGGACAGAAGTGGGCGGGCTCCGTCGACGGTACGCGCTGGCGGGGATCTGCGGGTCAGACCCGGTGCAGGCGGCGCGCGGCCTCGGCAATGGAGCCGCTCATCGAGGGATAGACCGTGAAGGCCTGGGCCAGCTGGTCGGCGGTCAACGATTCGGCGACCGCGATCGAGACCGGATGGATCAGCTCGCTTGCCCGCGGGGCGACCACGACCCCACCGACCACGATCCCGGTGCCGGGACGGCAGAACAGCTTGACGAAACCGTCGCGGACGCCCTGCATCTTGGCCCGCGGGTTGCCCGACAGCGGCAGGCTCACGACCTCGGCCTGGATCTCGCCGGCGTCGACCGCCTGCTGCGACCAGCCGACCGTAGCGATCTCGGGGGCGGTGAACACGTTGGACGAGACCAGCTTCTGGTCGAGGGGCTTGACCGCGTCGCCGAGGAAGTGCCACATCGCGATCCGGCCCTGCATCGCCGCGACCGACGCGAGCATCAGGACGCCGGTGCAGTCGCCGGCGGAGTAGACGCCGCGGGCGGAGGTGCGCGAGACCCGGTCGACGTTGACGAAACCGCCCTCCTTGAGGGCCACGCCGGACTCCTCGAGACCCAGGTCAGCAGTGTTGGGCACCGAGCCGAGCGCCAGGATGCAGTGCGATCCCTGCACCGTGCGGCCGTCGGTCAGCGTCACCGTGACCACGTCGCCGTCGCGGGCGACCGACTCCATCCGCGAGCGCGCGAGCACGGTCATCCCGCGACGGGTCAGCACCTCCTCCAGGACCTTGGCTGCGTCGGCATCCTCGCCCGGCAGCACCCGGTCCCGCGAGGACACCAGGGTGACCGGGATGCCGAGGGCGAGGTAGCCGCTGGCGAACTCCGCTCCGGTCACGCCGGACCCGACGACGATCAGCTCGGTGGGCACCTCGGTCAGGTCGTAGACCTGCTCCCAGGTGAGGATCCGCTCGCCGTCCGGCTGGGCCGTCGGCAGGGTCCGTGGTGCCGCACCGGTCGCGATCAGCACCGCGTCGGCGGGGTACGTCGTGTCGTCGGCGACCACGCGGTGGGGGCCGTCGAGGCGGCCGCGGGCCTGGATCACCCGCACCCCTTCCCTCTCGAGCCTGCGGCTGATGTCGGCGGACTGGTCGGCGGCCAGGGCCTTGACCCTGCGGTTGACCCGGGCGAGGTCGACCCGGATCCCGGTGGCCGCGTCGCCCTCCGCGTCGTGGAAGGCGACGCCGAGCTCGGCGGCGTCGGCCATGTCGGTCATCAGCTCCGCCGTGGCGATCAGCGTCTTGCTGGGGACGCAGTCGGTGAGCACCGCCGAACCACCGATGCCGTCGCTGTCGACGACCGTGACGTCGGCGCCCAGTTGGGCCGCGACCAGGGCGGACTCGTAGCCTCCCGGCCCTCCGCCGATGATGACGACCTTGTCGGAACTCATGGGTTAGAGGTTGATCATGTGGCCGGCGATGCCCTCGATCGCTTCCTTCATCGCCTCGCTCAACGTCGGGTGGGCGAAGACGTTGCGCGCCACCTCGTCGGCAGTGAGGTCCCACTGCTGAGCCAGCGTGAGCGCGGGCAGCAGCTCGGTGACCTCGGGGCCGATCAGGTGCGCTCCCACGATCTCGTTGTGCTCGGCGTCGGCCACGATCTTCACGAAGCCGACGCCCTCGGCCATGCCGCGCGCCTTGCCGTTGGCCGAGAACGGGAACGTCGACACCTTGACGTCGTAGCCCTTCTCCTTGGCCTGCTCCTCGGTGTAACCGAACGACGCGATCTGCGGCTGGCAGAAGGTGGCCCGCGGGATCATGTCGAAGTTGATCTCCATGGTCTCTGCGCCGGCGATGGTCTCGGCGGCGACCACGCCCATCGCCTCCGCGGTGTGGGCCAGCATCAGCTTGCCGGTGCAGTCGCCGATGGCGAAGACGTTGTCGACGTTGGTGCGGCCGCGGGCGTCGACGTCGATCGCACCGCGGTCGGTGAGCTTGATCCCGGCGGCTTCGAGGCCGTAGCCCTCGACCCGAGGGGCGAAGCCGAACGCCGCCAGCATCTTGTCGGCCTCGAGCACCTCCGAGTCGCCGCCGTCCGCAGGACTGACGGTCACCTTCACCCCGCTGCCGGTGTCCTCCACCTGGTCGACCTTGGTGGAGAGCAGGACCTTGACCCCCAGCTTCTTGTACTGCTTGAGCAGCTCCTTGGAGACATCCTTGTCCTCGGTCGGAACCATCCGGTCGAGGAACTCCACGATCGTCACCTCGACCCCGAAGTTGACCAGCACATAGGCGAACTCGACGCCGATCGCCCCGGAACCGCCGATGATGATCGAGCGGGGCAGCTCCTCGGTGAGGATCTGCTCCTCATAGGTGACCACGTTGTCGCTGACGCTCATCCCGGGCAGCATCCGCACCACCGCGCCGGTGGCCAGGATCAGGTGGTCGAAGGTGTGCGAAACCGTGTCTCCGTCGGAGGCCTTGACGTCGATGCCGGTGGGGCCGGTGAGTGTGCCCCAGCCGTCGACCTCGGTGATCTTGTTCTTCTTCATCAGGTAGTGGACGCCCTTGGCGCTGGCCTCGGCGACGGCCCGGCTGCGCTGGTGGGTGGCCCCGAAGTCCATCGTCGCGTCGCCGCTGATCCCGAACGTGTCCTTCTCGTGGGTGATGATGTGCGCGATCTCCGCGTTGCGGAGCAGCGCCTTCGACGGGATGCACCCGACGTTGAGGCAGACACCGCCCCAGTACTTCTCCTCCACGACCGCCACGGACTTGCCGAGCTGCGCGGCGCGGATGGCGGCGACGTACCCACCAGGGCCGGCGCCGAGGACCAGAACATCGAAGTGAGTCACGACGATCAGCCTAGTGTCCTGCCCCGGATCACCCCCGCGGGGCCGATAGCCTGCGGTCGTGACGCTGTACGCCGCCTACGGGACCAACCTGGATCCCGCGCGGATGGGCGAACGCTGCCCCCACTCGCCGCTGCACACCACCGGCTGGCTCACCGGGTGGCGGCTCACGTTCGGCGGCGAGGAGCACGGGTGGGACGGCGCCCTGTCGACGATCGTCCAGGACCCGTTCGAGCAGGTCTTCGTGGCGGTCTTCGACGTCACCCGCGAAGACGAGGGTCAGCTCGACGGCTGGGAGGCCGCCGACTTGGGCCTGTACCGGAAGACGAAGGTGCGGGTCTCCACCCTGGGGGGCGAGATCGTCGCGTGGACCTACGTTCTGGACGCCTACGAGGGCGGCCTGCCGTCCGCGTCGTACCTCGGCGTGCTGGCGGATGCCGCCGAGGCCGCCGACGCCCCGGCGGACTACGTCGCGGCGCTGCGGCGCCGGCCGTGTCGATCCACCGGGCTGTGAGCCTGCCGGGCATTACAGTTTCCGCGTGACCGAGACCTCGCCGTACGACCTGGCCACGGAGGCCGCCGCCGAGCTGGGCCGCCTCACGGGCGTGCCGCGCCACGATGTGGCGTTGGTGCTCGGGTCCGGCTGGCTGCCGGCGGTCGACGCCCTGGGCGAGGCCGCGAGCGAGATCGCCACCACCGACCTGCCCGGTTTCTCCGCCGCCGCGGTGGCCGGCCATGCGGGCAAGATCCGCTCGGTCCGTGCGGGGGACCGCCACCTGCTGGTTTTCCTGAGCCGCACCCACTACTACGAGGGCAAGGGCGTTGCCGCGGTCGTGCACGGCGTTCGTACGGCGGCCGCCGCGGGCTGCCGGGCGATCGTGCTGACCAACGGCTGCGGCGGGCTGAAGGAGACCTGGACTCCCGGCACCCCGGTACTGATCAGCGACCACATCAACCTCACCGGTCGCTCCCCCATCGAGGGAGCGACCTTCGTCGATCTCACCGATCTCTACTCCAGCCGGCTTCGCGAGATGTGCCGCGAGGTCGAGCCCGGGCTCGACGAGGGCATCTACGTCCAGTTCCCCGGGCCGCACTACGAGACGCCGGCCGAGATCGCCATGGTGCGGGCGATCGGGGGACAGCTGGTCGGCATGAGCACGACGCTCGAGGCGATCGCTGCGCGCGAGGCCGGGATGGAGGTGCTCGGCATCAGCCTGGTCACCAACCTCGCGGCCGGCATCAGCGGTCAGCCGCTCAACCACGAAGAAGTCCTGGAGGCCGGAAGGGCCGCGGCCTCTCGCATGGGAGGACTGCTCAGTCGTATCGTGCCCAGAATCTGAGGAGTCCCATGACCGGCACCGCCGACGAGACCAGGCAACGCCTGATCGAAGCCGCCACCCGCGGGTTCGCCGAGCAGGGCGTGCACACCGCGTCCCTGCTGGAGATCACCCGGCAGGCAGGACAGCGCAACCGGGGCGCCGTGCACTATCACTTCGGCTCCCGCGAGGGCATGCTCGTCGCCGTCCTGGAGCAGCATGTCGACCTGCTGGCCGCCCGCGAGCGAGAGCTGCTGGCGATTGCCCGGGAGCGCCCCGATGACGACCTCGCCTCCGCCATCGCCGCCTTCGTCCGGCCCGCGGTCGAGCTCGGCGACCTGGGTGGCGACGGCCGGTGCTACCTGATGATCCTGGCCGAGCTCGTCGAGGACGACCCCGACTCCCTGCACCCGGACGTGGTGTCCGCGCTCACGCGTGCGGGTGGCTACGACGCCTACGGCCTGTTCGAGGACCGGATGCCGCCGATGTCCGACGAGCTCCGCCTCGAGCGGATGTCCCTGATCACCACGTTCATCCTGCGTGCGGCAGCAGACCGGGCTCGGTCCGGAGACCGCCCACAACCGAGCCGGAACCAGCTCGACACCGAGGCGTTCATCGCCAACCTGATCGCAATGTCCGTGGGCATGGCGACCGCCCCGATCGAGCCATGACCGCCGCACCGGCGAGTGGCCTGCGGGTCCTGGTCACCGGCGCCGCCGGCAGCCTCGGCAGGGTGCTGACCTTCGGATTGTCCGCGCTCGGGCACGACATCGTCGGGCTGGACCTGGTGCCCGCTCCGGACGGTGACGACCGGCGCTGGTACGTCGTCGACTGCACCGACCCCGACGCCGTGCGTGCCGTGTTCGCCGAGGAGCGGTTCGACGCGGTCGTCCACCTCGCCGGTCACCCCGGTGAGGGGTCGCTGCCGGACTCCCTGACCTCGCACGTGGTCACCACCGCCGCACTGCTCGACGCGGTGGTCGCGCACGACGTGCACCGGTTCGTCTACGCGTCGTCCAACCATGCGGTCGGTCGCACGCCCCGCGCCGACCTGGTCACCGTCGAGACCCGACCCCGCCCGGACACGTTCTACGGCGTCGGCAAGGTGGCCGCCGAGGCCCTGCTGAGCCTGTACGCCGATCGCTACGGCATCGACGCGTTGGCCTGTCGGATCGGGTCCTTCCTCCGTGAGCCGACCTCCATCCGGCATCTGTCCACCTGGCTCTCGCACGACGACTGCGTGCGGATGATCGATGCCTGCCTCACCGCACCTGCGCCGGGCTTCGCGGTGCTCTACGGCATCTCCGCCAATGCCCGCGGCTGGTGGGACCTGGCGCCCGGCCGGGCGCTCGGCTACCGGCCGCAGGACGACGCCGAGCTGTTCGCTGACCGGATCGAGGAGCGCGCCGAGGACATCGCGGAGGCCGACCACGTGGGCGGACCGTTCACCTCGGAGTCGTTCTTCCGTCCCGCGCTGGAGCGCACAGCAGCGCCCTGAGCCCGACGATGCAGCCGCGCATCATCCGGTGGTGGTTCCAGCGCAGCAGCGGGCGGGCGGCGTACGACGCGAGCGCCAGCAGCCCCGTCACCGCAACCCGCTGCTCGAACTCCATCCGGGTGCCTCCCGGCTCGGGGGCCAGCAGCCACCGCACCGAGCCGTCCAGGTCGCCGGCGACCGCCACCTCGAGGACGGTTCCCTCCCGGGACACCGCATGCAGCACCAGGTCGAGCGTGTAGGGCAGCGTGGAACGGCACAGCACCCGGGCGTCGTCGGGGCCCAGCTTGACGACCGCGCGGACCTGCGGCCACCACTGCGGGTAGCGCTCCAGGTCGACCACGGCCTCCCGCACGTCCTCGAGCGGGGCGGCGACGTTCCAGGTCCCCCGGAACACGAACTCCGCGGCCGGCCAACGCATGACGTCAGCGTAGGGGGCGGCCCAACGGGTACCGGTGCGGCGATCCATCGACTCAAGGAGCAGTGATGAGCCCAGGCATCGAGCGAGACCCGGACAAGCGCATCGACAGCGACCGGGGCACCTACGACATCGAGCACGACGGCGTCTCCGCCGACGAGCGGCAGAGCGGGACCGCCGGGCTCCCGACCAAGGACAACGTGCCGCCGGAGACGATGGCGGCGATCGATAGTGACCGGACCGAGCGGCTCGACCCGGCGAACCGCCCCGACGACGCCGAGGTGGACAACACCCAACGCGAGTTCGACCCCGAGGCCGGCTTGTTCACGGACAGCGAGGGGTATGACCGGGCCGACAAGCCCTTCGCCGCAGACGAGGTGAACCAGGAGTAGAACCGGGGCACTAACGTGCCCCCCATGAGCATCCCCGTGACTCCCGACGTGGACGTGCTGCTGGACCGGGCGAGGTCCTGGGCGGCGGCCGACCCCGATGAGTTCACCCGGGCCGAGCTCGAGGCGCTGGTTGCCGACGTCGAAGCCGGCGGCGACGCCGCGGACCTCGGCGACCGG
The DNA here is from genome assembly GCA_963827185.1 of uncultured Actinomycetota bacterium. Taxonomy (GTDB): domain Bacteria; phylum Actinomycetota; class Actinomycetes; order Propionibacteriales; family Nocardioidaceae; genus Nocardioides. Next base: position 413,783 of record CAWGZQ010000005.1, on the reverse strand, counting down.
TTCTCCGGCACCCTCGAGTTCGGGACGGCCGGTCTCCGGGGTGCCCTCGGCGCCGGGCCGAACCGGATGAACCGGATGGTGGTCATCCGCGCCGCAGCCGGGCTGGCCGCCTACCTCGCGGGACCAGGGCGCCACCACCGGTGGCGTCGTCATCGGCTACGACGCGCGGCACAACAGCGACGTGTTCGCCCGCGACACCGCCGAGGTGATGGCCGGCGCGGGCTACACCGCGCACGTGCTGCCGCGCCCGTTGCCGACGCCACTGCTCGCCTTCGCGATCCGCGAGCTCGGCTGCGTGGCCGGGGTGATGGTGACCGCGAGCCACAACCCGCCGCAGGACAACGGCTACAAGGTCTACCTCGGCGACGGCAGCCAAATCGTTCCGCCCGCCGATGCCGAGATCTCCGAACGGATCGCCGCCATCGGCCGGCTCGACGACGTACCTCGTGGGGTGCCCGGTCCCCCGCTCACCGAGGACATCGTGGACCGCTACCTCGACACGGTGGCCGACCTCGCCGGCGACGGTCCCCGCGACCTGCGGATCGTCTACACGCCGCTCCATGGCGTCGGAGGCGCGTCGGTCGTCCAGGTGCTCGAGACCGCCGGCTTCGACGCCCCCCGGGTCGTCGAGCAGCAGGAACAGCCGGACCCGGACTTCCCGACGGTCGCGTTCCCCAACCCCGAGGAGCCCGGGGCGATGGACCTGGCGATGGCGTTGGCGGAGCGCACCGACGCGGACCTCGTGGTCGCCAACGACCCGGACGCCGACCGCTGCGCCGCCGCCGTACCCGGCCTGCACGGGTGGCGGATGCTGCGCGGGGACGAGGTCGGCGCCCTGCTCGCCCGCCACCTGCTGAGCGCCGGACGCACCGGCACCTACGCCGCCTCGATCGTCTCCTCGTCGCTGCTCGGCAAGCAGGCCGCAGCCGCGGGTCAGGGGTACGTCGAGACGCTCACCGGCTTCAAGTGGATCAGCCGGGTGCCGGACCTGGCCTTCGGCTACGAGGAGGCGCTGGGCTACTGCGTCGACCCCGAGCACGTGCGCGACAAGGACGGGGTATCGGCGCTGCTGATGCTGTGCGAGCTCGCCGCGCAGGCGAAGGCCGACGGCCGCGGGCTGACCGACCTCCTCGATGACATCGCCCTCGAGCATGGCCTGCACGCCACCGACCAGCTGTCGCTGCGGGTGAGCGACCTGAGCCTGATCGCCGGCGCCATGCAGCGGCTCCGGACCGATCCTCCGGCGACGCTCGGCGGGCTCGAGGTACTGCACGCCGAGGACCTGAGCGCCGGCACCGCCGACCTGCCACCGACCGACGGGCTGCGCTACCGGCTGGCCGGCGGCGCCCGGGTGATCGTGCGGCCCAGCGGCACCGAGCCGAAGATCAAGGCCTACTTGGAGGTCGTGGTGCAGGTGGATCCCGACGACGGCGTCGAAGCGGCCCGGATCGCGGCCGCGGGCCGCCTGGACGCGCTGCGCGACGACGTGAAGGCCGCGATGGGTCTCTAGACCAGGATCAAGGTCACGAACGTGGCGAGGACCGCGACCAGCGCGGTGACCTCGGGCCAGGCCCGGACCCGGCGGACGCCGTCAACCAGCGCGTCCTGCTCGGGCGACCGTTCGGCGATGCCGCGCTGGGCGCGGGCCTCGCTGGCCCGGTTGCGGATCCTGGTCTCGACGAAGCGACCGTAGGACGCTTCGGCCAGGCGGTTGGCGACCGCCTCACGGTTGTCGCGTCGGACCTGGCGGCGGGTGCGACCGACCGCCGCGCAGTTGTACTCGCGCTCGCCCACCTCGACGATCACGAACTGCCGGACCTGAACGTCCCGGATCGCCGCCCACGGGACGTACACCGACTCGAGCATGTTGCGGAGCTCGAGCTCGGACTCCCCCAGCACCACGGCCGGCCGGACCTGGGCGACGTACACCACGACGGCGAGGAGGACGAGCCCCGCGGTCAGCCAGTCCGGCGCACCAGCTTGAGGGTGGATGGCCCCCACCCCCGCCAGCGCGAGCGCGCCCACCACCGTGATGCCGCCGAACACGACGGCGCCGGACGACCGGAACGTCTCTGGTCGATCGGGCATCCTCATCCCTCCTCCACGGCCGCACGGTTGGGGCATCTGTTCGGGTCGACCCTATGCTGAGGCCATGTCATCCACGGCCACGGACTTCTCGGACGTCACGAGTTCCGAGGCCTCCCTGCGACGGTTCCTGCACGGGCTCCCCGGAGTCGACCAGGTGGGCGCCGAGGCGCGCGCCGCCTCGCTGGGCACCCGGTCGATCAAGACCACCGCGAAGGCCTACGCACTCGACCTCGCGATCCGGATGGTCGACCTGACCACGCTCGAGGGCCAGGACACCCCCGGCAAGGTGCGCGCGCTCGCCGCCAAGGCGATGCGTCCCGACCCGGCCGACCCGACCTGCCCGCCCACCGCCGCGGTCTGCGTCTACCCCGACATGGTGACCACCGCCAAGGAGGTGCTCGGCGACAGCGGCGTCCACGTGGCCGCCGTGGCGACGGCGTTCCCGAGCGGTCGCGCTGCCATGGACATCAAGCTGGCCGACACCCAGGACGCGGTCGAGGCCGGCGCCGACGAGATCGACATGGTGATCGACCGCGGCGCCTTCCTGGCCGGTCACTACCAGCAGGTCTTCGACGAGATCGTCGCCGTTCGAGAGGCGTGCACCAGAACCGACGGATCGAGCGCTCACCTCAAGGTGATCTTCGAAACCGGCGAGCTGCAGACCTACGACAACGTACGCCGCGTCAGCTGGCTGGCGATGATGGCCGGGGCGCACTTCATCAAGACCTCCACCGGCAAGGTGCAGCCCGCCGCGACCCTTCCGGTCACGCTGGTCATGCTCGAGGCGGTCCGCGACTACCGCGAGGCCACCGGCCAGATGGTCGGGGTCAAGCCGGCCGGCGGGATCCGCACCAGCAAGGACGCCATCAAGTACCTCGTGATGGTCAACGAGATCGCCGGCCCCGACTGGCTCGACCCCGACTGGTTCCGGTTCGGCGCCTCCACGTTGCTCAACGAGCTCCTGATGCAGCGCACCAAGATGAAGACCGGCCGCTACTCCGGTCCCGACTACTTCACGTTGGACTGATGACGCCATGACCAAGCAACGAGTCTTTGAGTACGCACCGGCACCCGAGTCGCAGAGCATCGTCGACATCAAGCCGTCCTACGGCCTGTTCATCAACGGCGAGTTCGTCGACGGGCACGGCAAGTCGTTCAAGACCATCAATCCGGCGACCGAAGAGGTGCTGGCCGAGGTCGCAGAGGCCGACGAGAGCGACGTAGACGCCGCGGTCAGGGCCGCGCGGCGGGCCTACACCAAGGTCTGGGGGCCGATGCCCGGCCGCGAGCGCGCCAAGTACCTCTACCGGATCGCCCGGATCATCCAGGAGCGCGGCCGCGAGATCGCCGTCCTGGAGTCGATCGACAACGGCAAGCCGATCAAGGAGTCGCGCGACGTCGACGTACCCATCGCCGCCGCGCACTTCTTCTACTACGCCGGCTGGGCGGACAAGCTCGAGTACTCAGGCTACGGCTCCACCCCGCTCGGGGTCGCCGGCCAGATCATCCCGTGGAACTTCCCGCTGCTGATGCTGGCCTGGAAGATCGCCCCGGCGCTGGCCTGCGGCAACACCGTGGTGCTCAAGCCTGCCGAGACCACGCCGCTGACCGCGCTGCTGTTCGCCGAGATCTGCCAACAGGCCGACCTGCCGCCGGGCGTGGTCAACATCATCACCGGCGCCGGTGGCACCGGTCAGGCGCTGGTCGCGCACCCGGACGTCGACAAGGTCGCCTTCACCGGCTCGACCGACGTCGGCAAGGCGATCGCCCGGACCGTCGCCGGGTCCGACAAGAAGGTCACCCTCGAGCTCGGCGGCAAGGCCGCCAACGTCGTGTTCGACGACGCCCCGCTCGACCAGGCGGTCGAGGGCATCGTCAACGGCATCTTCTTCAACCAGGGACACGTCTGCTGCGCGGGCTCCCGGCTGCTGGTCCAGGAGTCCATCTCCGAGGAGCTGATGACCCGGCTCAAGCGCCGGATGTCGACGCTCCGGGTGGGCGACCCGCTCGACAAGAACACCGACATCGGCGCGATCAACTCGGCCGAGCAGCTGGCCAAGATCAAGGAGCTCTCCGACATCGGTGAGTCCGAGGGAGCGGGCCGCTGGTCGCCGCCCTGCGATCTGCCGACGCACGGCTTCTGGTTCCCGCCCACCGTGTTCACCGGCGTCTCCCAGGCCCATCGGATCGCCCGCGAGGAGATCTTCGGTCCGGTGTTGTCGGTGCTGACCTTCCGGACGCCCAGCGAGGCGCTGGAGAAGGCCAACAACACGCCGTACGGCCTGTCCGCGGGGGTGTGGACCGACAAGGGGTCCCGGATCCTCAAGATGGCCAACGGGCTCAAGGCCGGCGTGGTCTGGGCCAACACGTTCAACAAGTTCGACCCGACCAGCCCGTTCGGCGGCTACCAGGAGTCCGGCTACGGCCGCGAGGGCGGTCGGCACGGACTCGCCGCCTACCTGAAGGGTGGCCAGCGATGAGCCGGGTGGATGTCAGGAAGACCTACAAGCTGTTCATCGGCGGCGACTTCCCGCGCTCGGAGTCCGGGCACTCCTACGTCGTCAACGACAGCAAGGGCCGGTTCGTCGCGAACGCCGCGCTGGCGTCTCGCAAGGATGCCCGCGACGCCGTCGTCGCCGCCCGCAAGGCGTTCCCCGGCTGGGCGGCGCGGACCGCCTACAACCGGGCCCAGATCCTCTACCGCGTCGCCGAGGTCATGGAGGACCGCCGACCCCAGTTCGTCGCCGCGGTGCGCCAGTCCGAAGGGCTCAACGAGTCCCGCGCCGACAAGGTCGTCGACGAGTCGATCGACCGCCTGGTCTGGTACGCCGGGTGGGCCGACAAGCTCACCCAGGTCGTCGGCAACGCCAACCCGGTCGCCGGACCGTTCTTCAACCTCTCCACGCCCGAGCCCACCGGCGTGGTCGCGGTGCTCGCGCCGCAGCAGTCGTCCCTGCTCGGCCTGGTCAGCGTCGTCGCTCCGATCGTGGTCACCGGCAACACGGCCCTCGTCGTGTCGTCGTACGACCGCCCGCTGCCCGCGGTGACGTTCTCCGAGGTGCTGGCGACCTCCGACGTGCCGGGCGGCGTGATCAACGTCCTCACCGGGTCGGCCGCGACGATCGCGCCCTGGCTCGCGGCCCACATGGACGTCAACGCCATCGACCTGGTCGGCATCGCCGGCGACGCCACCCTGGCCGGTGAGCTCGAGGTCGCCGCAGCCGACAACCTCAAGCGAGTACGCCGGGCCCCCGGCGCGGAGCCTGACTGGACGGTCGCCCCCGGGCTGGAGTCGATGACCGACTTCCTGGAGATCAAGACCGTCTGGCACCCGATCGGCGTCTGAGTCCTCCGGCGGTCGAGCGCCGGCAGGAATCGTCCACATGTGACCACGAGACTTGCCGCTCCACAGGCAAGGTTCGCGGGCCTCTGAGTGTCGGTGGCCGCGGGCAGAATCGGCTCATGGCAGCAGCACCGGTCCTCGAGTTCGAGGGCGACCCGCAGGTCGCTCTCCTCGAAGCGGTGCGCGCCGAGAAGCGGGCGCGGGACGCGGCCGAGGTGCGGATGCTGAGGCGGGTGGTGGAGTTCTGCGCCGCCCACGAGGTCCCCGCCGAGCAGGCCGCCACCGTGGCCGAACGCGGCCGCGACACCGGGCTTCCACTGGCGGGGTCGGGTGCCCCCTGTGTCTCAGAGTTCGCCGTGATCGAGCTCGCCGCCGTCCTCGCGATGACCGTCGACTCGTGTCGCCGCCACGTCGGGGAAGTGCTGGAGGTCCGCTACCGGCTCCGCCGGATCTGGGACCGCGTGGTCGAGGGTGACCTGCCCTGGTGGCGGGCCGCCCGGATCGCGCAACACACGATGCTGCTCCCCCAGGCCGGTGCCGTGCACGTCGACCGGCGGCTCGCCGCGACCGCGCACAAGGTCGGCGTGGTGTTCACCGAGAGGCTCTGCCAGGAGGCCCTGGACACCTACGACCCGGTGGAGGCCGCGCAACGCCGCCAGGCAGCCGCGGAACACCGGAAGGTCGAGGTCCACCGGTCCCTGGCCGGGCGGCACGGCACCCTCGACATCCTCGCCTCGACCGACACCGCCGACGCCATCGACTTCGACACCGCGCTGGCCCACGCAGCCGCCGACCTCAAGTCAGCAGGCTCGACCGACTCCCTCGACGTCCGCCGGTCCCAGGCAGTCGGCGTGATCGCCCGTCACTACCTCGGCCACGGCCTCGGCCCCACGACCAAACCGCGCCAGGTCGCCATCAACGTGCACCTCCACGACCAGGACACCGGCCGCTGCGACACGACCCGGGCACCCATCAGCGTGGAGCAGGTCAAGAGCTGGTGCACCCACCCCGACACCCAGGTCGTGATCCGCCCCGTCCGCGACCTCAACGCCCACCTCCGCGTCGACGGCTATGAGGTCCCCGCCCGATTGCGCGACCACGTCGCAGAGCGCGACGGCACCTGCGTCCACCCGCACTGCACCAAGCCGGCGCGCGCCTGCGACAACGACCACTGCGTCCCCTACGACGCCGGCGGACCGACCAGCAGCGCCAACATCTCTCCACTCTGCCGACGACATCACCGCGCCAAGACCCACGGGCGATGGCGCTACTGGTTCATCAGACCCGGCACCTACCTCTGGCGATCGCCCCACGGCTACTGGTTCCACCGCGACGGCCTCGGCACCACCGACCTCGGCCGACTCACACCCGACTGACGCGCGCCATCCGCGGCAGGTCCGGATGGCCGCGGATCTCCAGAAGCGTTCACGCTGATGAGAGTGCGGCTTTTGAAAGTGCGTGGCTTCGACGTGGTTGCGGCTCGTTCCGGCTGTCTGCGGACCGTGGAAGGAGTCAGACCTAGACCGTGAGGGATTGATGGGCGGGCAACCATCTGGTGCCGCCAACGCGTCCGAGGGAGGTGCAGGCAATGAGTCGCGCGGCAGGGTTCCGGAGAGGATCGTGGAGCAATGGCGGATTTCGCGGAGTTCGACGCCTTCGTCGTCGCGCGATCGCCGGCGCTGCTCCGAACGGCGTACCTCCTCACCCAAGACGAAGGCTTGGCGCAGGACCTACTCCAGACGGCTCTGACCAAGTCCTGGTTCGCCTGGGGTCGCATCGACGGACCGCCGGAGCCGTACGTCCGCCGCGTGCTCGTCACCACGTCCGCGTCCTGGTGGCGGCGGCGCTGGACCCGCGAGACACCGACGGTCGTTGCCAGGAGCCGGTACCAGCTCACCCCGCACCCACGGCTGACCGATCAAATCGCGGGTCGAAGACCATCATCGCTGAAATTGGCCCTGGCGATATCCGCGGCTGGGAGCTGCGCGGCAGCCTGACCAACGCCGATCCCGGCTTCGAGGGGGCCGCAGATCTGCCGCTGACGGTCGAGGCCGGCGGCCTCTCCGGTTCGCAGTCGCAGATCGTGCAGTTCTGCAACGGCAACGCCGACACCTGGTGGGTGCTGACGCTGGACCTTGGCGGGGTCGACGGTCAGCACAACCCGGACGGCTCGATGCAGGACGGCACGCGCGGAATGTACGGCCGGTGCAGTCCCGACGATCCGACCGCTGTGCCGCCCGCCAGCGGAGACATCGGTCCGTGGCAGTGGGACGAGGCCGTCCGGTCGTCCCCGATGCGGATGTTCGTCACCGACGAGCTCCCCGCGGCGGCACGGCAATGCATCGCAGGCACAGACACCTATGGGTGCCTGGCGACGCACGCGGTCGAACCGTCGGAGGACACCGATGCGACCTTCGGTTTCGGCGTCTATGAGCACCTTCGAGGCACCGATCGTCATGACCGTGCCGAACGGGCGGTTCCAGGCGCTCTCGATCGCCAATGGCGTGGAGTACCTCGTGGACCGGGCGTTCATCGCCGACCCCGGCGAGCCGCGGCTCGTCGTACAGCTGCCGGAATCGGACCGCTCGAGGCTGGTGGCCATGTACCAGCTTGAGACCTCGGCGATGGAGGACTGCGTCGGCCGGCTGAGGCACGGCGTCCCGCTTAACGCGGGGAGGAGCAAGCGCAGCTCGACGAGGTGGACCGCCGCTGCCTCGTCGACCTCGAGCTGCGGATCGACGGCAAGATCGCCGACTTCGACGGGCAGATTGTGGTGCCACCGGGCGCCCACGAGGTGACCGTCGAGGTGGTAAGGAACGACCCGCGCAACGTCCGGTACTCGCTCGTCATCTGGAAGGAACGGCCATGAGCCCGCATCGCTTCTCCTTGCCCGCGCTCGCGGCCAGTGCCCTTCTCCTCGTCGCCTGTAGCGAGGAGAGCAACAAACCAGCCTCCGAGAGCACCACGCCGGTCGATGCCGTCGACTACGTCCTGCTCCTGGACGACGACACGGACCCCGACCAGGTGCTCGGCGAGCCAGGCGCCTACGCCCTGACCGCGCGGGGGGAGAGCAGCCCACCGCTCGCCGTTCTCGACGTACCTGCCGGGTACTCAAACTTCGGCTTCTTCGCGCTCGTGGAGGAGGGCTTTGCCGAGGCCGAGATCCCGATTCGGTCGGTTCAGTACTGGACCGTCGACGGCGTCTTCGTCGACCCGTGCGCCATGGACGCGGGCGCCCCCGATGCCGGTACATCGGTGAAAGAGCTGGCGGCCGCGCTCGCGGCGCAGAAGCAGACCGCGGTGTCGGAACCAGTGCCGGTCACCCTCGACGGCCACGACGGCCTCTACCTCGAGATAACGGCATCCGCGGACATCTCGTTCAAGGACTGCGACGCCGGATACTTCGGCTACTGGGAGGGCAGTCCGGACGACGCCCAGCACACCGCGGACAGCCCTGGCACCGTCGACCATACGTGGATCCTCGACGTCGACGGCGAACGCGTCGTCCTCCTCGCCGCCGCACCGCCAGAAGTCACCGAGGCGCAAATCGACGAGCTGACGTCGATGGTCGAATCGGTCCGCTTCGTCGAGCCATGACCCTGGCGCCTGCAACTACTGGGCGCCAAGGAGTTCGAGTTGGCGACTGAAATGGCCGATGGCCCACATCCCGGAGGGACGCGCGCCGATTGAACTGCACGACGCGGCCATGCACAGCACGGCACCAGCGGCCACCGCGGGGCAGATTCCAGATGCGCTCACGTACACAAGACGAACTGTGCTCTGACACGGTTCCATCCGCCAGTCTCGTCGCCCGCAGGCATGAGCGGACGTTCCGAGACCTCGGCGGATTGACCCCCTGGCTCCCGCGCCCCGCTCGCTGGGATCATGGTGCCGTGCCCGCGAAAGTCATCGTCCTCGCCGGGCCCTCCGGGGCCGGGAAGTCGCGGCTCGCCGAACGGATCGGGCTCCCCGTACTCCGGCTCGACGACTTCTACCGCTCCGCGGGTGACCCGGCGCTGCCGGTGGTGACGTCCGGCGCCAACGCCGGGCTGGTCGACTGGGACGACCCCGCTTCCTGGATCATCGACGACGCGCTCGCCGCGGTGGCGGACCTGTGCCGCGAGGGCACCGCGACGGTCCCGATCTACGACATCGCACACGACGGACGCACCGGGCATCAGGTGTTGGAGCTCGACGGTCAGACGCTCTTCGTGGCCGAGGGGATCTTCGCCCAGGAGATCGTGCCCGCGTGCCAGGAGGCCGGGACTCCTGGCGGCGGCGTACTGCGTGCGGCAGCACCCGGTCGTGACCTTCTGGCGCCGGCTCACCCGCGACCTGCGCGAGCACCGGAAGCCGCCGCTGGTGCTGGTCCGGCGCGGGATGGCGCTGCTCCGCGACCAGCGCAACGTGGTCGCGCACGCGGTCGACCTGGGCTGCGAGCCGGTCACGCCCGACGAGGCGCTGGCCAAGGTCAGAGGCCTCACCTCGGGCGGCGTACCGCGATGAGGAACCCGCTGTTCGGCCGGGAGCTGCGCCAGCCCGACCAGCGGTCCTGCGGCCCGTCCTGTCTGGTCGTGGCCAAGATGATGCTGGACCCGGCGTACGCCGAGGGGGCGCTGCCCCGGTTCGACGCCGAGGTGCTCGCCACCCACCGCCGGGTGATCAGGGTGTGGCCGCGGGCGCTGGGCACCCCGCCGTGGGCCGTCGCGCGGGAGATGGATCGCGTCACTGGCGTGGACTACGACTGGCGGCTGGCCCGCTGGCGACGGGATGCGGCGTACGAGCGACTGCTGGCCGGTCTGGAGACCGGCCTCCCCCTGCCGCTCTACGTCGGCAGCAGCACCTTGCCGCGACACGTCGTGCTGGTCGTGGACGCCGCGGAGGGTGGCGCCCTGGACGTCTACGACCCCGCGCGCGGCCGTCTCACGACGGTGTCGCGGGAGGCGTTCTCGGCGGGAAAGCTCGGTGTGGGCAGCTGGGATCTGCCCTGGTTCACGGTCACGCCTTGACGCCACCTGAGAGAATGAGAGGATATCTCTACTTTCTCTCATAGGAGGCGTGATGGCGACGTCCATGGCCGTCCGGACCGATCTCGCCCGGGGCGCCGCTGCCCCCGACGATCGCGATCCGGTCCTTGACGCCGCGCTGGCCGCGTTCCTGGACTTCGGCATCCGCCGCACCAGCATGGGCGAGATCGCCCGGCGGGCGGGGATCAGCCCCGCGACCCTGTACCGGCGCTACGCCGCCAAGTCCGATGTCGTGATGGCGGTCGGCCTGCGCGAGGCGAGCCGCGACCTCGCGGCCATCGACGCCCGGATCGACACCTCCGCTCCCCCGGTCGAGCAGCTCACCCGGCTCTACCTCGAGGTCTCCCGGCGGCTCCACGGCAACCGGCTGCTCCGCCGGGTGCTGGAGACGGAGCCGGAGACGGTGCTGCCTCGCCTCACCCTCGAGGCCGCGCCACTGCTCGACATCGGTCGCGACTACCTGGCCGACTTCCTGGTGCGGTTGCAGCGCGAGGGCCACGTGCCGGCGTACGAGGTCGCGCCCGTAGCCGACTGGCTGGCCCGGCACGCGCTGTCCGAGACCCTCACCCCCGCCCCCGCACCCTCCGAGGCGGAGGTGAGCGACTTCGTGCGGCGCCACCTCGCCCCGTTCGTCGGCATCACCGTGGAAGGAACCCGATGACCACCACCCCAGCCCGGACCCACCAGCGACCCACCCGCCTCGCCGAGCCCGGCGGTGCGCTCTGGGAAGGCGCCGGCCTGGTGACGTTCTCGTTCAGCAACGGCGGCGCGTTCCTGCTCCAGGTCATGGAGCCCTCGATCGCCGCCGTCGTCGACGAGCACAGCGTGTTCCGCACCGACCCGATCGGCCGCGGACTGCGCAGCCTCGCCTCGGTGATGATGTGGGTCTACTCCGACGAGGAGTCCCTCCAGGAGGTGGAGAGGCTCCGCCTGCTGCACGCCCCGCTGGAATCGGTGGACGCCGACGGTGTCCGGCACACCGCGCTGTCCAGCGGGCCCTGGGCCTGGGTGCTGCTGACCGGGATGCACGCGTTCACCCAGGCGGTCCGCGTGTTCGGCGAGAAGACCGAGCGCGAGGACGTCGAGCAGGTCTACGCCGAGATGAAGCAGCTGATGCGTGGCTTCAAGGTCGCCGAGAAGGAGATCCCGGCGACGTACGACGACTTCTGCGTCCACTTCGACCGGGTGGTGACCGAGCACCTGCAGAACACCGAGGTCGCCCATCAGTTCCTCGAAGGAGCCCGGCGACCGGGCCCGCCACTGTGGCTCCCCCGGCTGCTGCGCCCGCTCTGGCGGGTCGCACTGGCGCCGCTGGGTCACTTCCAGCACCTGGCCATCCTGGGCATGGTCCCGGCATCGGCGCGCGCGACCCTGGGCGTGCGCTGGGGCCGTTGGCAGGACCTTCAGCTGAAGGCGTTCGGCCGGGTCGTCGGCAACGTCGTGCCGCTGCTGCCGGAGCGGATTCGCTACTTCCCGATCGCCTATGAGGCGCGCAAGCTCGATCGGGTGCGCCAGGAGCGTCCCGCGGACCCGCGCGCCATCGCCCGGGCGGAGCGTCGGCTGCGTAGGGCCATCGACCATCGCCCGGTCTGACCGGGCTCAGGCTTCGAGCGCGGCGTACCCGGGTTTGATCACGGAGTCGATGATGGCCAGCCGCTCGTCGAACGGAAGGAAAGCCGACTTCATCGCGTTGATCGTGAACCAGCGCAAGTCCGCCAGCGTGTAGCCGAACGCCTCCACCAGCTGGTGCATCTCGTGGGTCATCGAGGTCTGGCTCATCAGCCGGTTGTCGGTGTTGACCGTCACCCGGAAGCGCAGCTTGGTCAGCAGCCCGATCGGGTGCTCTGCGATCGAGACCGCCGCTCCGGTCTGAAGGTTGGATGTCGGACACATCTCCAGCGGGATCCGCTGGTCGCGGACATAGGCGGCGAGCAGTCCGAGCTCGACAGATCCGTCCTCGGTCACGGTGATGTCGTCGATGATGCGGACGCCGTGGCCGAGCCGGTCGGCGCCACACCACTGGATCGCCTGCCAGATCGAGGGCAACCCGAACGCCTCGCCGGCGTGGATCGTGAAGTGCGAGTTCTCGCGCTGGAGGTACTCGAAGGCGTCCAGGTGCCGGGTGGGCGGGTAGCCGGCCTCGGCGCCCGCGATGTCGAAGCCGGCGACGCCCCGGTCCCGCCAGGCCACCGCGAGCTCGGCGATCTCCCGCGAGCGGGCTTGGTGCCGCATCGCGGTGAGCAGCTGTCGGACCACGATTCGCCCGCCCGCTGCGGCCGTACCCTCGTCGAAGCCCTGCTGGACCGCGGCCACGACCTCGTCGAGAGTCAGACCGGAGCCCACGTGCTGCTCGGGGGCGTACCGGATCTCGGCGTACACCACGCCGTCGGCCGCCAGGTCCTCCACGCACTCGCGAGCCACCCGCGTCAACGCCGGGGCGGTCTGCATCACCGCCACCGTGTGGTCGAACGTCTCGAGGTAGCGCTCCAGCGACCCGGAGTCGGCCGCCTCCGCGAACCACTGGGCGAGGGACTCGGTGTCGGTCGCGGGCAGCTGGTGCCCGATCTCGCCGGCCAGTTCCAGCACCGTTCCTGCCCGGACACCGCCGTCGAGGTGGTCGTGCAGCAGGACCTTGGGCGCCTGACGGATCGTCTCGCGGGAGAGGGCGGTAGGTTCCGTGGCGGTGGCGGTCATCCCGCCATCCAACCAAACGTGAGGGCAGAGGAGAGACCAGGATGCGCATGTTCACCACGTTCGACGAGCTGGCCGAGGCCGCCGGCGATGAGCTCGGGGCCAGCGATTGGCTGGAGATCACCCAGGAGCGGGTCGACCAGTTCGCCGAGGCGACGGGTGACCACCAGTGGATCCACGTCGACGTCGAGCAGGCCGCCAGCGGTCCCTTCGGCGGCACCATCGCGCACGGCTACCTCGACCCTGTCGCTGATCCCGTGGCTCGGGTCCCAGATCTTCGGCTTGGAGACCCCGGGCGCCAAGCTGAACTACGGCGTCAACAAGGTGCGGTTCCCGAACCCGGTCAAGGTCGGCAAGCGGATCCGCCTGCACGTCGTGATGGGCGAGGTCACCGAGATCCCGGCCGGACGTCAGATCACGCTGCGGCACACCATCGAGATCGAGGGCGAGCAGAAGCCCGGCTGCGTCGCCGAGACCGTGGTGCTCCTGCTCAGCTGATCCGATCGATCACCAGCGGCGTCGGGGTGTACGACGACCCGTCGGGCTCGATGTCGTAGCCGCCGTCGAGAGACCCCAGGGCCCGGTCGATGCGGTCCGCGTCGTCGGTGAGCAACGTGAACAGCGGGTCGCCCTCGGTGACCCGCTCCCCCGGTCGTGCGTGCCACACGACGCCGGCACCCGCCTGCACGGGGTCCTCCTTGCGGGCCCGTCCGGCGCCGAGCCGCCAGGCCGCCAGGCCGACCGCCATCGCGTCCAGGCGGGTCAGCACGCCCGTGCTCGGCGCGCTGAGGACGTGCGACTCGCGGGCCACCGGCAGCTCGGCCTCGGGGTCGCCGTCCTGGGCCCGGATCATCGCCTTCCAGGCATCCATCGCCGAACCGTCGGCGAGCTTGTCGGCGGGGTCGATGTCGTCGACCCCGGCGCCCGCGAGCATCTCCCGAGCCAGCGCCAGCGTCAGCTCGACCACGTCGGCAGGGCCGCCACCGGCCAGCACCTCGACGGACTCCGCGACCTCGATCGCGTTGCCGGCGGTGTTGCCCAGCGGGGTGCCCATATCGGTGAGCAGCGCGACCGTACGGACACCGGCATCGCTGCCGAGGCCGACCATCACCTCGGCCAGCTCGCGTGCCGTGTCGACGTCCTTCATGAACGCGCCGCTGCCGACCTTCACGTCGAGCACCAGCGCCCCGGTGCCCTCGGCGATCTTCTTGCTCATGATCGACGACGCGATCAACGGGATCGCCTCGACGGTGCCGGTCACGTCGCGCAGCGCGTACAGCTTCTTGTCGGCGGGCGCCAGGCCGTCACCGGCCGCACAGATCACCGCGCCCACCGACTCCAGCTGGGCGAGCATCTCCCGGTTGGTCAGGTCGGCGCGCCAGCCGGGGATCGACTCGAGCTTGTCGAGGGTGCCGCCGGTGTGGCCGAGACCGCGTCCCGACAGCTGCGGGACCGCGACACCGCAGGCGGCGACCAGTGGTGCCAGCGGCAGCGTGATCTTGTCGCCGACCCCTCCGGTGGAGTGCTTGTCCGAGGTCGGCCGGGACAACGAGGAGAAGTCCATCCGCTCGCCGGAGGCGATCATCGCCGCCGTCCAGCGGGAGATCTCCGCTCGGTCCATCCCGTTGAGCAGGATCGCCATCGCCAACGCCGACATCTGTTCGTCCGCAATCTCGCCGTCGGTGTAGGCCCGGATGGTCCAGTCGATCTGGCTGTCGGACAGCCGACCGCCGTCCCGCTTGGCCACGATCACCTCGACCGCGTCATGTGCCGTCATCAGCACCTCCTCGGAGCTGGACCCTACTGAACCCTCTCAGCACGAACGTGCCCCGGTTCTCCGGCTCGGCGGCGAGCGACAGATCCGGGAAGGCCGCCCACAGCGCCGCGAGCGACTCGGCCAGCTCCATCCGGGCCAACGGGGCGCCGAGACAGAAGTGCACCCCCACCCCGAAGGCGACATGCGGATTGGGGTCCCGGTCGACCACGAAGTCGTCCGGGCGGTCGAACGCGGCCGGGTCGCGGTTGGCCGAGCCCAACAGCACCGCCACCACCTGTCCCGGGTCCACGCTGACGCCGGCGACCTCGACCGGCTCGGTGGCCGTGCGCTCGAACAGCTGGAGCGCCGAGTCGAAGCGGAGCATCTCCTCCACACAGGCCGGCACGTCAGCGCCGGGGCGCAGTCCGCGCTGCAGCATCGCCACCAGCCCGTTGCCGAACACGTTGACCGAGGCCTCGTGACCGGCGTTGAGGAGCAGCACCGCGGAGGCCACCACCTCGTCGTCGCTGAGCTCGCCGGCGGCGAGATCGGTGATCAGGTCGTCAGTGGGCGTGCGTCGACGCTCCCCCACCAGCTCGCGGATCAGCCCGTCGAACTCGGTGGCTGCCGTGACCGCGGCCGCCACGACGTCCGCGCCCGGCGCCACCTCGTACATCCGGACGATGGCCTGGGACCAGCGCCGCAGCTCGTCGGCGTAGGAAGCGGGCACGCCGAGTAGCTCGGCGATCACCAGCACCGGCAGCGGCTCGGCGTAGCCGCCGATCACGTCGAAGCCGGCCGGGTCCAGCTCGGCCAGGAGGTCGGCAGCCAACGCGCGCACCCGAGGCCGCAGCCGCTCCACGTGGCCGCGGTTGAACGCCGCCGCCACCGGCCGCCGTAGCCGCGTGTGGGCCGGCGGCTCGTTCTCCATCATCTGGTTGCGGTGCAGCAGGTTGAACGGCTCGAGATAGTCGGCGGGTTCCCGGTCGCGCCACAGCCGCCCCAGCCGCCGATCGCGCTGGACCGCGCTGACCGCGGCGTGGTCGAAGACCAGCCAGCGCTGGGTGGGCTCGTGCCAGGCCACCGGGTGCGCCGCGCGTTCCGCGGCGAAGTGCGGGTACGGATCGGCGATGACCTGCGGGGCGGACAGGTCAATCGAGGTCGTCGGGACCGAAGGCATCCGGCAGCACCTCGTCCATCCGCTTGACGCCCGAGACCGTCATCAGCAACAGGTCGGGCCCGCCGTTCTCGTAGAGCAGTTGCCGGCACCGACCGCAGGGCATGATCACGTCACCGCCCTTGTTGACGCACACGAAATGCGTCAACCGGCCACCCCCGGTGATGTGCAGCTGCGAGACCACGCCGCACTCCGCGCACAGCGCCACGCCGTACGCCGCGTTCTCGACGTTGCAGCCGGTGATCACCCGACCGTCGTCGACGGTCGCGGCCGCACCCACCGAGAAGTTCGAGTACGGCGCGTACGCGTGCCCCATCGCCTCGACGGCGGCCGCCTTCAGCTGGTTCCAGTCGACCTCGGCCATGGCTAGCCGGCGCTGCCCTTGCGGTAGATCTGACCGTCGGCGGCCGGCATCCGCAGCCGCTGCGCCGCGAACGCGAGCACCAGCAGCGTGATGAGGTACGGCGTCATCCGGGTGAAGTCGCCGGGCACCTCGTCGATCGAGAAGTAGAGGATCGCGAACGCCAGACCGATGACCACCAGCAGGACCGAGGCGAAGTAGTCCTGTCGTCGGATCAGCACCAACAGCGCGGAGACAGTGGCGAGCATCGCGAGCAGCACCCAGCCCTGGCCGTCGAAGCCGTCGCCGAGGGCGCCGCCGAAGACGTAGGCCAGTGGCACACCGGCGGCGATCGCGACCAGGCCGAGCGCGAGGACCGCGCGGCTGCCCTTGCGCAGCTGCCAGACCCCGAAGGCCAGCGCGATGGCGGCGACCGCCAACAGCAACGCGTGCACCGAGGTGCCACCTTGCCGCAACCCCAGGGTCTCGGTGTAGCCGAACAGCCCGGAGCCGGCCAGCAGGCCGCTGGGGCGCCAGTTGCCGAAGATCATCGCGGCCAGGCCGATATAGCCCCGGTTGCCGGTCTGACCGTCGCGGTAGGAGCTCGAGGCGACCATCGCGAGGAAGCAGCCGCCGAGCCCCGCCAGGCCGCCGGAGATCAGCACGGCCACGAACTTGTAACGCAGCACGTTGATGCCGAGCGACTCCGCCGCCGCGGGGCTCTCCCCACACGAGCGCAGCCGCAGGCCGAACGAGGTCCGCCACAGCAGGTACCAGCTCAGCACGGTCAGCAGCAGCGCGATGATCACCAGGAACGACAGGTTGTTGACCAAGGCCCGACACACCGAGGCGAGCTCGGAGACGAAGAACAGGTTCTTGTCCTCGATCTCGAACAGCCGATCGGCCAGCGGTTCGATCGTGATGTCCCCCAGGTCCGGGAGCGGTGGCGACTGCGTCGGCCCACCTCCCTTGAGACCCGTGAAGGTGATCGCGGCAAGGTACTGGACCGCGCCGAGCGCGATGATGTTGATCGCCACACCGGAGACGATGTGATCGACCCCGAAGATGACGGTCGCGATCGCGTGCAGGCAGCCGCCCAGGGCGCCGAACAGAATGGCGCCGATGACCCCGAACCACGCGCCGTACTCGTAGGCCCACCAGCCCGCACCGAAGGTGCCGAGGATCATCATGCCCTCGAGGCCGATGTTGACCACGCCGGCACGTTCGGACCACAGCCCGCCCAGGGCGGCGAGGAGGATCGGGGTGGTGGCGATCAGGGTCGCTCGGATCGTGCCCGACGACGTCAGGTCGTGGGCGTCGGTGAGCTCCTCGAGCAGGGACATCAGGGCGAGCAGGGCGACCACGCCGACGGCCCACCACCACAGCGGGATCCGGCGCCGTGCCACCGGCGCCGCGGCGGCAGGACTGACCAACTCGGTGTCCGGAGCGCTCATCGGGCCGCCTCCTTCTCATCGGTGGCGGGTGGCTCGGAAGTCGTCGTTCGGCCCTTCTCCAGCTCGCGCGAGACCATCTGCTGCTCGATCCGGACCCCGAACCGGCGGACCACCTCGTAGGCGATGACGACGGTCAGCAGGATGACGCCCTGCATGATCTTGACGATCTCCGGGGAGACCCCGGCGACGATCTGCAACCCGTTGGTCTGCTCGTCGAGGAACGCGAACAGGAAGGCGCCGAGCGCGACCCCGACGGGGTGGTTGCGGCCGATCAGCGCGACCGCGATCCCGGTGAAGCCGAGACCGGCGGGGAACGTCGAGCCGTAGGAGTGGTACTCGCCGAAGAGGTAGGGCAGCCCGACCAGTCCGGCGAACCCGCCCGAGAGCAGCATCGCGGTCACGATCATCCGCTTGGTGTTGATGCCGCTGGCGACCGCGGCGGTCATCGAGAGGCCGGTAGCCCGCAGGTCGAAGCCGAAGCGGGTCTTGTTGATCAGGAACCAGTACACCAGGCCGACGAACGCCGCGATGTAGACGAAACCGTAGATCTCGGTCGCCGAGCCCTCTCCCAGCGAGATGTTGGGGATCCAGGTGCTCTCGGGGAGCGGCTTCGTGCTCACGATGTAGCTGCCCTCGGTCGGGGGAGCCTTGAACTCGCGCAACAGGAACGCCGTCAGGCCGACCGCCACGGAGTTGAGCATGATCGTCGAGATCACCTCGCTGACCCCGCGGTAGGCGCGGAGCGCCCCGGCGATGCCCGCGTAGACCGCCCCGGCCAGCATGCCGGCGACGATCGCCAGCGCGGTGTTGAGGTAGCCGGAGAGCCATGCCTCGCCGCCGACCACCGCCGCGAACAGTGCGGCCACCAGGAACTGACCTTCGACGCCGATGTTGAACAGGTTCATCCGGAACGCGATCGCGACCGCGATCCCGGAGAGGTAGAACACGGTGGTCTTGTCGATGATGTTGGACAGGTTGCGGCGCTCGGGCCACTGCAGGATCTGCTCCCACACCGCGCCCACCGGATCGCCGGCCGAGACCAGGATCAGGCTGATGATGCCGAAGCTGATGGCCAACGCGAGCAGCG
Organism: uncultured Actinomycetota bacterium; assembly: GCA_963827185.1. Lineage (GTDB taxonomy): Bacteria > Actinomycetota > Actinomycetes > Propionibacteriales > Nocardioidaceae > Nocardioides. The sequence goes on along the minus strand of CAWGZQ010000005.1, from coordinate 394,820 downwards.
GGGCGACCACCGCCATCGAGAGCCTCAGCAACCGGATGCTCATGCGTCGCCCCCCGCTCCGGTCATCGCCGAGCCGAGCTGCTGGGGTGTCACGCTGCCGGGGTCGAAGGAGCCGACGAGGCGACCGCGGAGGATGACCTCGATCCGGTCGGAGAGGCCGATCAGCTCATCGAGGTCGGCCGAGATCAGGAGCACTCCGAGGCCCTCACGGCGGGCCTTCTTGATGTGCTCCCAGATCGCCCCCTGGGCACCGACGTCGACGCCGCGGGTGGGGTGCGCCGCGATCAGCAGGATCGGGTCGCTGCTCATCTCGCGGCCCACGATCAGCTTCTGTTGGTTGCCCCCGGACAGTGCCCGGGCCAGCACGTTGGGTCCTGGGGTGCGCACGTCGTACGCATCAATGATGCGCTGAGTGTCCTTGCGCGCCTTGCCACTCCAGATCAGCCCGAACTTGGAGTTCGGCTCCCGGGTCTGGTGTCCGAGCACGCGGTTCTCCCAGAGCGGTGAGTCGAGCAGCAGGCCGTGCCGATGCCGGTCCTCGGGGATGTACCCGATCCCGCGCTCCCGGCGGTGCAGCGTCGACTGCCGGGAGATGTCGGTGTCGCCCAGCAGCACCTTGCCGGTGACGCCCGACCGCATGCCCATGATCGACTCGACCAGCTCGGCCTGCCCGTTGCCCTCAACGCCGGCGATCCCGAGCACCTCGCCGCGGTGGATGTCGAACGAAATATCCGCCAGCAGCGCTCGCCCCTCGGGACTCGGCAGGCCGAGCTCCTTGACCGTCAGCAGCACGGTCGTGGTCACCGTGGATGCCTCGGTGCTGGGAGAGGGCAGCTCGGAGCCCACCATCAGCTCGGCGAGCTGGCGCGAGGTGACCTCCTTCGGCTGGACGGTCCGCACCGTGGTGCCGCGACGGATGACGGTGATCTCGTCGGCGACCGACAGCACCTCGTCGAGCTTGTGCGAGATGAAGATGACCGAGAGCCCTTCGTCCTTGAGCTCGCGCAGGTTGTCGAAGAGCTCGTCGACCTCCTGCGGGACCAGGACGGCCGTCGGCTCGTCGAGGATGATGATGCGCGCGCCGCGGTAGAGCACCTTGAGGATCTCGACCCGTTGCCGGGCGCCGACGCCGAGCTCCTCGACCAGCTTGTCGGGAGAGATGCCGAGCCCGTAGGTGTCGGAGAGCTCCTGGATCCGGTCGCGGGCGGCCTGGCCGATGCCGTGCCGGCGCTCGGCGCCGAGCACGACGTTCTCGAGCACGGTGAGGTTGTCGGCCAGCATGAAGTGCTGGAACACCATGCCGACGCCGGCCCGGATCGCATCGGAGGGCGAGCTCAGCTTGAGCCGCTCGCCGTTGATCTCGATGGTGCCGGAGTCGGGCGGCTGGACGCCGTAGAGGATCTTCATCAGCGTCGACTTGCCGGCGCCGTTCTCACCGACGATCGCGTGGATGGTGCCGCGGCGCACGTCGATGTTGACGTCGTCGTTGGCGATCACGCCGGGGAATCGCTTGCCGATACCACGCAGGCGGACGGCGATCTCGCCCGCGGGCGTCTCGGGAGGGGCATCAGATGCGGTGCTCGTCACGGCGTCGTGACCTCCTCGATGGGTGGCTGCTTAGAGCGATTGCGGTGAGGCTACAAGTGAAAGGGCCCGCGGGCACGCAATGTGCGTACCCGCGGACCCCACAGTGACACTGAGCAGTCAGCGTCAGGGAGCGATCGGAACCTCGATCTCCCCGTCGATGATCTGCTGCTTGTACTCGTCCAGCTGAGGAGCGATGTCGTCCACCAGTCCGCCGGTGGTCGAGTAGCCCACACCGTCGACGGCCAGGTCGTAGCGCGTCACGCCGGTCGGCGCCTCGCCCTCGTGAGCCGCCTTGAGGTACTCGTAGACCGCGACGTTCACGTTCTTGAGCATCGAGGTGAGGATGACCTCGGCAACGGCCGGGTCGGCCGTGACCGCCTGGTCGGAGTCGACACCGATCGCCCAGCCACCCGCATCCTGGGCCGCCTCGAACACGCCACCACCGGAACCGCCGGCCGCGTGGTAGACCACGTCGGCGCCCCCGTCGAACATGCCCTCGGCCGCGGTCTTGCCCTTGGCCGGGTCACCGAAGCCGGAGAAGTCCGGCGGCTGGGTGAGGTAGGTCGAGTCGATCTCGACGTCGGGGTTCACGGCCTGGGCACCCGCGATGTAGCCGGCCTCGAACTTGGCGATGAGCGGGATCTCGACCCCACCGATGAAGCCGATGTGACCGGCCTCGGACTTCAACGCCGCCGCGGCGCCGACCAGGAACGAGCCCTGCTCCTCGGCGAAGACCAGGTTGGCGACGTTGTCGCCGACTGCTGCCTCGTCGTCGATGATCGCGAAGTCGACATCCGGGTACTCCGGCGCGACCTTGGCCACGGACGCGGAGTAGGCGAACCCGACCGCGATCACGGTGTTGTAGCCGTTTTCCGCGAACGTGCGCAGGCGCTCTTCACGAGCGGTCTCGTCCTCGCCGTCTTCGGCCTCGGACTCCTGGCTGTCCATGCCGAACTCTTCGCCGGCCTGGTCCAAACCGGCGGCCGCCGAGTCGTTGAACGACTGGTCGCCGCGGCCACCGACGTCGTAGGCCATGCCGACCTTGACGTCTGACGTGGTGTCGCCACCGCCGCTGGGCTGGTCGTCGCCGGACTCGTCGTCGCCGTCATCACCACAGGCGGTGAGGGCGAGGATCATCGCGCTGAGCGCTGTCGCGAGCTTGTAACTGCGTCGCAAGACGCCTCCTTGGGTCATTCGAGAGCGCTCAGGACGGAGCGCACGATGGGAGAACAGTAGGACACGTCACACCGGTGGCAAGACATATGGCGAATCGTTACCGTCTCGATAGGGCCTGGTCTGGTCACGGGCTGGTCAGAGGGCGGCGAGCGCTCCGACGACCGCCTCCGCCTGCACCCGCGCCCCGATACCGACGGCCCGGTCGTCCACGCGCAGGTCACCCTGGTGCAGGTCATACGTCGGGCCACCCGGCGTCCTGGTCCCGAGCCGGAACATCGCCCCGGGAACCTGGTCGACCATCCACCCGAAATCCTCGCCGCCGAGGCTCTGCGGCACGCTCGTCTGCCCCTTCACGCCGAGCACCCGGAGAACGGCGGCGGCGAGCGCCGCGTTGGACGACGGGTCGTTGACGACGGGCGGCACACCCTGGAGGTAGTCGATGGTCGCGGTGACGCCGTAGGGCCGGACGATATCGAGGACCGCCTCACGGATGATCGGCTCGCACTCGGCCCAGGCCACCGCGTCGAGGATCCGCACCGTTCCTGCGGCCAGCCCGGCGACCGGGATGACGTTGGGGGCGGCGCCCGCGCGGAGGATCCCCCACACGACACTCACGCCGGAGCGTGGGTCCATCCGTCGGCTCAGCACGGCGGGAAGCTCGCTGGTCACCTTGGCCAGCGCGAACGTGAGGTCCCCGGTCAGGTGCGGTCGCGAGGTGTGCCCACCGGTGCCTTCGAGGTAGACCTCGATCCGGTCGGCCGCGCTGGTCAGCGCGCCGGCCCGGAGCCCGACCTTGCCGACATCGACGGCCGGGTCGCAGTGCAGGGCGAAGACCCGCTCCACCCCGTCGAGCGCGCCGTGGGCGACCAGGTGCTTGGCGCCACCTGGCATCACCTCCTCGGCGGGTTGGAAAAGCAGCCGCGCGGTCCCGTGCAGCTCACCCCGCTCGTGCACCTCGGAGAGGGCCAGCGCGGCGCCGATCAGGGCCGCGACGTGCACATCGTGCCCACACGCATGCGCGACGTCGGGCACCTCGCTGCGCCAGGGATCCTCCGTACGGTCCGGGATCGGCAGCGCATCCATGTCGGCGCGCACGGCAATGACCCGTCGGCCGGCGCCCAGCTCCGCGATGAACCCGCTGCGCGGCAGCCGGGTGATCCGCCAGCCGGCCTGTTCGACCCGGTCCGCGGCGAGCTCGGCGGTGCGGGACTCGTTCCAGGCCAGCTCCGGGTGCCGATGCAGGTCCCGGCGCAGCTCGATGAGCTCGTCGTCGTACTTCTCGACGACGGACTCGATCAGCTGCGAGGTGCCAGTAGTCATCGGTTCGAGCGTAGTCCCGGCACCACCACCCCACGCGCTGACCCGTCGCAAAGTTTGCGACGGGTCAGCGTCAGGGCCGCGTCACTTCCTGATGCGGACGACCTCGCCGCTCGGCGGGGTCGGGTCCTCCGGTCCCTCGGGGCCGATCAGCACCTTGACGGTCGCGTAGAGGTCACCGCGCCGGACCTCGACGTCGCCCGGCAGCACCGTGCTGAGGTACTTCGTCGGGGTCGACTTGCCCCGCTTGATCTTGGCGATCCGGCCGGCGAACAGCTCCGCGACGAAGATCGTCCCGTTGCCGCTCACCGCGACACCGGTGGCACTGACCAGGCCGGAGGCCACCTTCTTGGTCTTACCGGTCCGCGGGTCGACCCGGTAGACCGAGGCGCGGGGGCCGAGGCTCGGGTCCTCCGGGCCTCCCGGCAGGGTGGTGACGTAGAGCTTTCCGTCCGGGCCCCGCTCCACGTCGGTCGGGACCGACTCGAAGTACAGCGTCTGGTCGAGCGTGCACTCGGGGAGCACTTCCTCCTCCGCGTTCAGCGCCTCGCGCACCGCCTCGGTCACGAGCAGCGGCTGAGCCGGGAGCACCGCCACCGTGGACAGTCCACCCTTCTTGCCGTACCGAACGATGGAGTTGCCGGCGGCGTCCGCGATGATAGGTCCGGCCGTTGACCTGCGTGGTGGCGTACGGGTGGGACTCCACGATCCCCTGGTAGGCCTGGAGGAACTCGGGCACCTCGCAACCATCCGGCAGGGACCGGAAGCCATAGGTGATGTCGCCGTCGGGGTTCCGGTTCTTCTCGAACTTGTACAGGTCGGCAAGCACCTTCGGCTTGCCGCTGTTGCCGACGCCGACGAGCACGGCGCCCACCCCCTCGCCCTCCTCGTCGCCGGGGATGGTGAGGGCGAACCGCAGGCTGCCCTTCCGCTCGGAGATGGCGCCGACCTCGTTGCCGGTCTCATCCTGGTAGATCACCTTCGGCTTCTTGCCGGGCTTCTTGCTGAGCAGGGTGCCGGCGAAGTTCTGCGTGTAGTAGACCGTGCCGTTGTCGGCGACGGCGAGGCTCAGCGGGGTGATCAGCCCATTGACCAGCGTCCTGACCTTGGGCTTTGCGCTCGGTTCATCGGCGAGGGCCGGCGCACCGAGAGCGCTGCCGGTCAGCGCGACGGCGGCCAGTGCGGCCACCAGCTGTGTGCGTTTCATCGTTCCTCCACGTGGTTCGTTGCCGTTGTGACCTCGCAGAGACTGCCCGTCCCGACGTCCCAACCACATGAGGAAGGTGTCCCGGAGTACCGGGACACTATTCCTCGGCTGGCCGATCGGTGGAGTTGTTGTCGGAGTCGTACGCCGCCAGAATCTGGTCGGCAGCCACGGTGGCCGGAAGCTCGCCCGAGAGCACCCGGTCGCGGACCTGCTCGCGGACCTCGCGCACAGCGGACGAGTGCCGCAGCCGCTGCTCGAGCTCGTCGCGGACCAGCGACCAGGTGAGGTCGAGCTGCTGCTCGGCCCGCTTCTCGGCCAGCCCCTGGTCGCCGAGGTGCTCACGGTGCTGGAGGACCCGCTGCCAGAGATCGTCGACGCCCACATCGTGGAGGCCGGAGCAGGTGACCACCGGCGGCGCCCACTCCCCCTTGCCGTGGACGAGCCGGAGCGCGCCGGCCAGCTCGCGTGCCGCGGCGCGCGCCTCCTGCTCGCGATCCCCGTCGGCCTTGTTGACCGCGATGACGTCGGCGATCTCGAGGATGCCCTTCTTGATGCCCTGGAGCTGGTCACCGGTGCGGGCCAGGGTCAGGAACAGGAACGTGTCGACCATCCCGGCGACGGTGACCTCGGACTGGCCGACGCCGACGGTCTCGACCAGCACCACGTCGTACCCCGCGGCCTCGAGCACCGTCATCGCCTGCATCGTGGCCCGGGCGACGCCGCCCAGGGTGCCCGCCGAAGGCGAGGGTCGGATGAAGGCGTCGGGGTCGGCGGCGAGCTTGGCCATCCGCGTCTTGTCCCCCAGCACGGACCCGCCGGTGCGGATCGAGCTCGGGTCGACCGCCAGCACACCGACCCGGTGACCCTCGGCGGTCAGCCGGGTGCCCAGCGTCTCGATGAACGTCGACTTGCCGACGCCGGGTACGCCGGAGATGCCGACCCGGATGGCTTCCCCAGCGCCGGCCAGTGCGGTCAGCAACGCCCGCGCTTCGTCTCGGTGCTCGCGCTTGGACGACTCGACCAGCGTGATCGCCTGAGAGACCGACGCCCGCTGGTGGGATCGGATGCCCTCGACGAGCGCGGCGGTGTCAGCCACCATGCCCGAGCTGGTCCCGCAGCTTCGCGAGCAGGTCGAGCGCGGACTCGGCGATGACCGTGCCCGGCTGGAACACCGCGGCGGCGCCCATGTCCAGCAGCGTGGGTACGTCGTCGGGCGGGATCACCCCGCCGACCACGGTCATGATGTCGGGCCGGCCCTGCTCCTCAAGCGCGGTACGCAGGGCGGGCAGCAGCGCGAGGTGACCGGCGGCCAACGAGCTGACCCCGACGATGTGGACGTCGGAGTCGACGGCCTGCTGGGCCACTTCCTCCGGCGTGGAGAACAGCGGCCCCACGTCGACGTCGAAGCCCATGTCGGCGAACGCGGAGACCACGACCTTCTGACCGCGGTCGTGCCCGTCCTGGCCCATCTTGGCGACCAGGATGCGCGGGCGCCGCCCCTCGGCTTCCGCGAACTCGTCGGTCGCCTCGCGGACCTGGTGGACCAGGCTGTTGCCGGCGGCACTCTCGGATTTCATGGCCTCGTCACGATAGACGCCGCTGATCGTCCGGATCACGGCCTGGTGCCGGCCATAGACCTTCTCGAGCGCGTCGGAGATCTCGCCGACGGTGGCCTTGGCGCGTGCCGCGTCGACCGCCAGCGCGAGCAGGTTGCCGTCGAGCGAGCTCTTGGTGGCGCCGCGCTCGGCCGAGTTGGTCAGCGCCTCCAGCGAGCGGCGTACCTCGTCGTCGTCGCGCTCCGCGCGCAGTCGCTCCAGCTTGGCGATCTGCTGGCGATACACGTCGTCGTTGTCGACCCGGAGCACATCGAGCTTGTCCTCCGCCGGGAGCCGGTAGGTGTTGACGCCGATCACCCGCTGCGCCCCGGAGTCGATCCGGGCCTGGGTGCGCGCCGCCGCTTCCTCGATCCGCATCTTGGGGATGCCCTGCTCGATCGCGCTGGCCATGCCGCCGGCGGCCTCGGCCTCCTGGATGTGCGCCCAGGCCCGCTCGGCGAGATCGTGGGTCAGCCGCTCGACGTAGTAGGAGCCTGCCCACGGGTCGATGGTGCCGGTGGTGCCGCTCTCCTGCTGCAGAAGGAGCTGGGTGTTGCGGGCGATCCGGGCCGAGAAGTCGGTCGGCAGCGCGATCGCCTCGTCGAGCGCGTTGGTGTGCAGCGACTGGGTGTGCCCTTGGGTCGAGGCCATCGCCTCGATGCAGGTGCGGCCGACGTTGTTGAACACGTCCTGTGCCGTCAGCGACCAGCCGCTGGTCTGGCTGTGGGTGCGCAGGCTCAGCGACTTGGGATTCTGCGGGTCGAAGTCGCGCACCAGTCGGGCCCAGAGCGCGCGGGCGGCGCGCATCTTGGCGATCTCCATGAAGAAGTTCATCCCGATCGCCCAGAAGAAGCTCAGTCGAGGCGCGAACTTGTCGATGTCGAGGCCGGCATCGAGACCGGCGCGGAGGTACTCGACGCCGTCCGCGAGCGTGTACGCGAGCTCGAGGTCCTGCGTGGCTCCGGCCTCCTGGATGTGGTAGCCGGAGATCGAGATGGAGTTGAACCGCGGCATCCGCTCGGCGGTGTAGCTGAAGATGTCGGAGATGATCCGCATGCTCGGAGCCGGCGGGTAGATGTAGGTGTTGCGGACCATGAACTCCTTGAGGATGTCGTTCTGGATGGTCCCCGCCAGCAGTTCCGGCTTGACCCCCTGCTCCTCGGCCGCGGCGATGTAGAGCGCGAGCACCGGCAGCACGGCGCCGTTCATCGTCATCGACACCGACATCTCGTCGAGCGGGATGCCGTCGAACAGCGTGCGGGCGTCGTAGATCGAGTCGATCGCCACCCCCGCCATGCCGACGTCGCCGCGCACCCGCGGGTGGTCGGAGTCGTAGCCGCGGTGCGTGGCCAGGTCGAACGCGACGCTGAGGCCCTTCTGCCCGGCGGCCAGGTTGCGCCGGTAGAACGCGTTGGACTCCTCGGCGGTCGAGAAGCCGGCGTACTGCCGGATCGTCCAGGGCTGCGTCGTGTACATCGTCGGGTAGGGCCCCCGGAGGAACGGGCTCAGTCCGGGGAGGGTGTCCAGCGCGTCGAGGCCCTCGAGATGCTCGGGCCCGTAGACGGGCAGGATGTCGATGCCCTCCGGGCTCTGCCAGCTGTCGGCGGTCGAGGACGCCGAGCCGCTGGACCGGGCCGGGCCGCGGCCATCCGACAGCGACAGTCCGGAGAAGCTCTTCGGGACGGTGCTGGGGGAATTGCTCATGCCAGGTGCTCCCTCGTGCGGGTCAGGAAGTCCAGCGCGTTCACGCCGATCGCACAGGAGTCGTCCACGGCCAGCCCTTCGGGGGAGCCGGCCACGATCACGTGGCTGGCACCGGCCTTGCGCAGCGCGTCGACCGCGTCGGCGCCCCACTCCGTGTAGGTGGCGTCGGCACCGGCCAGGCACACGACCGGCTGCCCGGCGTACGCCGCCAGCAGGGCCTCGATGCCGTCGGTCGCGCCCGCGGGCTCGACGCCGATGCCGCCGGCGGCGAACAGGTTGGCAGCGAACGTGGCCCGGGCGGTGTGCGAGGCGACGCTGCCCAGGGTGGCCAGGAAGACCTGCTGAGCCGGTGGCTCGTCGCGCATCGCCTCGAACGGGGCGCCGTATCGGCGCACCTGATCGGCGTCCGGAGCCGGCGCACGCTCGGGCAGCGTCTCGGCGAGGTTCGGGAACTCGGTGAGTCCGGTCAGCGGCCGCTTGCGGGTAGCGATCTGGGCGTCGCGCTTCGCGACCGTCGCCGCGATCTCGTCATCGAGGTCGGCGCCGTCGTCGATCCGGCCGAACAGCTCCCACGCCGAGACGGCGAGGTCATCGGTGAGCTTCTCGACCGCGTACGCCCCTCCGGCCGGGTCGGCCACGTGCGCCACGTGCGCCTCGTCGATCAGCAGGTGGGAGGTGTTGCGAGCGATCCGTCGACCCAACGCGTCGGGTCGGCCGAGCGGGGAGTCGAACGGCAGCACGGTGACGGCATCGGCACCCCCCACGCCCGCGGCGAACGCGGCCACGGTGGTGCGGAGCATGTTCACCCAGGGGTCGTACTTGCTCATCATCGGCCGGCTGGTCACCGCGTGCTGCCGCATCTCGCGGGCCGGTGCGTCGCTCAGCTCCAGGACCCGCGCCCACAGCCGGCGCGCCGCGCGCAGCTTGGCGATGGTCGCGAACTGCTCGTCGGTGGCGGCATACCGGAACTCCACGAGGTCCGCCGCCTGCTCGACGCTCAGACCGGCGTCGGTCAGGACCCGGAGGTAGGCAGCGGCGGCGGCCATCGACCAAGCGAGCTCCTGGACGTCGGAGGCGCCGCGGTCGTGGATCGTGGTCGCGTCGACGACGAAGGCTCGGATGCCGGCCTGCTCGGCGCGCTGTGCCAGCTCAGCGGTGGCGTCGGCCGCCGAGACGCCGAGGTTGGTGCCGGGGTGCAGGTCGCGAGCTGCGGCAAGGGAGAGGAAGTCGTCGGGATCGATGCCGTCCAGGATGACCGGCGCCAGATCGAGCAGCACCCCTTCGAGCAGTGCGGCCAGATCGACGAGGCCGCTCCCTCGCAGCCACAGGCTGGTGGCGCCGCCCTCAAGGTCGGCGAGCGCCTCGGCATGGGCGGGCTTCGGGTCGTCGGCGAGGACCAGAGCCCGGACGTCCCAGTCGCCCTGCCGGGTCGGGCGGCCGTCGGTGACCAGGCCCTCCAGCAGAGCGGGCATGCCGAGCGGGGTCAAAGCGATGCCGTCGAGGGTGGTGCGGGTGAGCTTCTCCCACACGAGGGCGTCCGCGTCGTCCGCACCGAGCCGCCGGCCCTTGCGCAGCACGGCCGCGGCGGCCGCCTCCCAGTCGGCGACCGTGGCGCGGTCCTCCGGGGAGGAAAGACGGAGCGAACCCGGTGCGGGCTCGGCTGGGCGCTCTTCGGTCATGGTGCGCACCCTAGAAGCAGTCGGCTCCGGTCCGAAGCCGGTGTGAGCATTCGGACGCCCGACGTGAGGTATTCCTCAGTCGTTCTACCGCGATTCGACGGCTACCCGGACTCCGATGACGACCAGCACGCCGCCAAGCAGGGCGATCAGGTCCACGCAGAAATTCTCTCAGGGTCCCGGACCGGTCGCATTTGCGTTGCGCGATCGTTCGTTCAAACGGGTCCCTTGAACGAACGATCCCGCAACGCGTCAGACGCTTCCCGACCGGTCCGGCAGTGGTGGCAGCGCCCAGCGGATGCCGCCGGCGGACAGTGCCTGACCTCCGGGAGGCCGGGCCTCACACCTCGGTACGGCCCTCGTTGTCCTTGTTGCGGAGGCCGATCTTGGAGCCGAGCCACACCAACGGGTCGTACTTGCGGTCGGCGACGCGCTCCTTCATCGGGATGATCGCGTTGTCGGTGATCTTGATCCCCTCGGGGCAGACCTCGGTGCAGCACTTGGTGATGTTGCACATCCCGATCCCCGCCGCCTCCGAGGCCAGCTGGCGCCGGTCGTGGGTGTCGAGGGGATGCATGTCGAGCTCGGCGTACCGCAGGAAGAACCGCGGACCCGCGAACGCCTTCTTGTTCTCCTCGTGGTCACGGACGACGTGGCAGGTGTTCTGGCACAGGAAGCACTCGATGCACTTGCGGAACTCCTGGCTGCGCTCGACGTCGATCTGCGCCATCCGGCGCTTGCCGTCGGCATCGCGCGGCGGGAGCTCGGCGTAGGGCAGCTCCTTGGCCTTCTCGTAGTTGTAGGACACGTCGGTGACCAGGTCTCGGATCACCGGGAAGCTCCGCATCGGAGTGACCGTGATCGTCTCCTCCGGCTCGAAGTCCGAGAGCCGGGTCATGCACAGCAGCCGCGGCTTGCCGTTGATCTCGGCCGAGCAGGAGCCGCACTTGCCGGCCTTGCAGTTCCAGCGGATGGCCAGGTCGCCGGCCTGGGTGGCCTGCACCCGGTGCAGGGCGTCCAGGACGACCTCCCCCTCGGACACCTCGACCGTGTAGTCGCCCAAGTCACCGCCCGACTCGTCGCCGCGCCATACCCGCATCTTCAGGTCGTAACCCATGACTACTTACCTGCTTCCTTGGCGGAGCCGGCGTCGGTGGCCGGAGGTGCTTCGAAGTACTTCTTGAGCTCATCGGGCATCACCGGAAGCGGCTTCTCGTGCAGCTCCACCGCGGTGCCGTCGGAGGTGAGGGTGACGACCAGGTTCTTCGTGCCCCACTCCGGGTTCGGACCCGGGAAGTCGTCGCGGGTGTGTCCACCCCGCGACTCCTCTCGCGCGAGCGCCGCCTTGGCGATCGACTCGCTGACGATCAGCATGTTGCGCAGGTCCAGGGCCAGGTGCCAGCCCGGGTTGTACTGGCGATGCCCCTCCACCTTCATCGACTTCGCGCGCTCCTTGAACGCCTCGATCTCGGCGAGCGAGGCCTCCAGCTCCGAGCCGGTGCGGATGATGCCGACCAGGTCGTTCATCGACTGCTGAAGATCGGCCTGGATCGTGTAGGGGTTCTCGCCACCCTCCACCTCGAACGGGGCCAGCGCGCTCTCCTGTGCCGCCTTCACATCGGCCTCGTCGACCTGCGGCCGGCTGTCGCCGAGTGAGGTCGCGTATGCCGTCGCCGCCTCGCCGGCGCGCTTGCCGAACACCAACAGGTCGCCCAGTGAGTTGCCGCCGAGCCGGTTGGACCCGTGCATTCCACCGGAGCACTCGCCGACGGCGTACAGCCCGGTCACCGCGCTCTCCTGGGTGTCGGCGTCGACCTCGACCCCGCCCATCACGTAGTGGCAGGTCGGGCCGATCTCCATCGGCTCCGCGGTGATGTCGACGTCGGCCAGCTCCTTGAACTGGTGGTACATCGACGGCAGCCGCTTGCGAATGAACTCCGGCGTCCGCCGCGAGGCGATGTCGAGGTAGATGCCGCCGTGGGGGGTGCCTCGGCCGGCCTTGATCTCTGAGTTGATCGCCCTGGCCACCTCGTCACGGGGCAGCAGCTCCGGTGGCCGGCGGTTGTTCTTCTTGTCGTCGTACCAGCGGTCCGCCTCCTCGATGGTGTCCGCCGTCTCCGCCTTGAAGAACTCCGGGATGTAGTTGAACATGAAGCGCTCGCCCTCGGAGTTCTTCAAGATGCCGCCGTCCCCGCGCACCGACTCCGTGACCAGCAGCCCCTTCACCGACGGCGGCCAGACCATGCCGGTCGGATGGAACTGCACGAACTCCATGTTGATCAGGGCGGCACCGGAGCGCATCGCCAGCGCATGGCCGTCGCCGGTGTACTCCCACGAGTTGGAGGTCACCTTGAACGACTTGCCGATCCCGCCGGTGGCCAGGATGACGCTGGGCGCCTCGAACAGCACGAACCGTCCGGTCTCGCGCCAGTAGCCGAAGGCACCGGAGACCTTCGGGTCCCCAGCGCCCTGGTCGAGCATCAGGTCGGTGACCGTGAACTCCATGAACACGTCGATGCCGAGCTGGACGGCGCGCTGCTGGAGCGTGCGGATCATCTCCAGGCCGGTGCGGTCGCCGACGTGGGCCAGGCGGGCGTACTTGTGGCCGCCGAAGTCGCGCTGGGAGATCAGGCCGTCCTCGGTGCGGTCGAACAGCGCCCCCCAGTCCTCGAGCTCCTGGACCCGCTCGGGCGCTTCCTGCGCGTGCAGCTGCGCCATCCGCCAGTTGTTCAGCATCTTCCCGCCGCGCATGGTGTCCCGGAAGTGCACCTCCCAGTTGTCCTCCGGCCAACGGTTGCCCATGGCCGCGGCGATACCGCCCTCAGCCATCACCGTGTGCGCCTTGCCCAGCAGCGACTTGCACACGAGCGCGACCTTGGCCCCGGCGTCCTGGGCCGCGATCGCGGCCCGCAGGCCGGCGCCGCCGGCGCCGATCACCACCACGTCGTACTGGTGCCGCTCCATGCCGCCGTCAGCGGAGCCGGACATCTCGTTGCCCGTCATGGGGTGGCGATCTGCCTCGGGACTGGTGGAGCCCATCAGAAGAACCTCACGTCGTTGATCACGTCTGCGGAGAGCAGGAAGATGTACAGGTCGACCAGGGCGACCGAGAACAGCGAGTACCACGCATAACGGCCGTGACTCGTGTTCAGCTTCGATACCCAGGTCCACAGCCGGTAGCGGACCGGGTGCTTGGAGAAGTGCCGCAGCCGGCCGCCCACGGTGTGCCGACACGAGTGGCACGAGAGCGTGTAGAGCCAGATGAAGACCACGTTGATGATCATCAACACGGTGCCCAGACCCATGTGGATCCCGTCGGACTCACCTTCTGCCGGCCGGAACGCCAAGAACACGTCGTAGGTCAGGATCACACCGACGACGACCGCGGCGTACCAGAAGTAGCGGTGCAGGTTCTGGATGATCAGCGGGAACTTGGTCTCGCCGGAGTAGGCCTGGTGCGGCTCGGGCACAGCGCACGCCGGCGGAGAGAGCCAGAACGCGCGGTAGTAGGACTTGCGGTAGTAGTAGCAGGTCATCCGGAACCCCAGCGGGAAGATCAGGATGATCAGCGCCGCCGACAGCGGGAACCCCGCGAACGGCTGTCCGAAGTCGGAGGAACCCTGGACGCAGTCGCCGAGACACGGCGAGTAGAACGGCGACAGGTACGGCTCGGAGAAGTAGTGCTTGTTCATGAAAGCGCGAACCGTCGCGTAGACGACGAACGCGGAGAACACCACAAACGTCGCCAGCGGGGTCAGCCACCAGCGGTCCTTGCGGAGGGTGTTCTCCTCGATTTGCGCCCTGGTTGGGCCGTGTACCCCAGTCGTCATCAGCACCCTTCCGTCCGTGAGACGTGCTGAGTCTGCACACTCGGGCCGATATGTGAAAGGCCCCACAGCGCGGTGTGAAAGTACCCACACCGCCACCCGTTCACGTGACAGCCACTCGGAAATGGGCATCCGGTCGCTCGATTCTCGAAACGAGGGTGCGGGATGCCTCGCCAGGGCCTGCTCACACGCCCACCCTCAGCTCGAGGTCGAGACCAGCGGTAATCTGCTTGCTCGTGGCTCAGGCAAGTTCTCCTCCCGGTCCCTCGTTGGTCAAGGGTTCGCGCGCGCTGCGGTCGACGATCGCCCTCAAGATGCTGATGGCCGTCACCGGCGTCATCTTCATCGGATTCGTGCTGGCGCACATGTACGGCAACCTCAAGGCCTTCGCCGGGCACGACGCGTTCAACGAGTACGCACACCATCTGCGTGAGCTCGGCGAGCCGATGCTCCCGCACGAGGGCGCGCTCTGGATCATTCGCGCGGCGCTGGTTGTCTCGCTCGTCGTCCACGTCGCGTGTGCCCTCGCCCTCTGGCGCCGGGCCAACTCGGCCCGCTCGGTGCAGTACGTCGTGAAGAAGAACTCGGCCTCGACGTTCTCCTCGCACTGGATGCGCTGGGGTGGCGTCACGCTGCTGCTGTTCATCGGCTGGCACCTGATCAACTTCACCATCGGCAAGGTCAATCCACAGAGCGGCTCGACTGGTTCAGAGGCAGGCGATCCCTACAACCTGATGGTCGACACGTTCGACCTGTGGTGGATGACCTTGATCTACCTGGCGGCCATGGTGGCGCTCGGCCTGCACCTGCGGCACGGGATCTGGAGTGCCGCGCAGACCCTCGGTCTGACCAACAACGCCAAGGCCCGCCGCAACGCCAACGCGCTCGGCTACGGGTTCGCGATCCTGATCGCCGGCGGCTTCTCGCTCGTGCCGGTCTTCGTCCTCGTCGGCGTCATCGAGAAGTGAGGCAGCAATGACGGACATGCCCGACACCACCACCAGCTTCGACGCGTCCCACACGGTCTCGCACGAGGAGATGTTCGACGACGCCGCCGGCTACTACGTCGACGGCGAGCCGATCGCCGACACCAAGGCGCCGTCGGGCCCGCTGGAGGAACGCTGGGGAACCCGGCAGTTCGAGGCCCGGATCGCCAACCCCGCCAACCGGCGCCGACTCTCCGTGATCGTCGTGGGCACCGGGCTCGCCGGCGCCTCGGCCGCGGCCACGCTGGGCGAGGCCGGGTACGTCGTGAAGTCGTTCTGCTACCAGGACTCCCCGCGCCGGGCGCACTCGATCGCCGCGCAGGGTGGCATCAACGCGGCCAAGAACTACAAGGGCGACGGCGACTCCATCCACCGGCTCTTCTACGACACGATCAAGGGCGGCGACTACCGCTCCCGCGAGTCCAACGTCTACCGACTGGCCCAGGTCAGCGTGAACATCATCGACCAGTGCGTCGCCCAGGGCGTGCCGTTCGCGCGTGAGTACGGCGGCCTGCTCGACAACCGCTCCTTCGGCGGCGTGCAGGTCTCCCGCACGTTCTACGCCCGCGGCCAGACCGGTCAGCAGCTGCTGATCGGCGCCTACCAGGCCCTGGAGCGCCAGGTCGCCGCCGGCTCCGTGAAGTGCTACACCCGGCACGAGATGCTCGAGCTGATCGTGGTCGACGGCCGAGCCCGCGGCATCATCGTGCGCGACCTGGTCACCGGCGAGATCGAGACGTACTTCGCCGACGTCGTGGTGCTCGCCTCCGGCGGCTACGGCAACGTGTTCTTCCTGTCGACGAACGCCATGGGCAGCAACGTGACCGCGACCTGGCGGGCGCACCGCAAGGGCGCCTACATGGCCAACCCCTGCTACACCCAGATCCACCCGACGTGCATCCCGGTGACCGGCACCCACCAGTCGAAGCTGACGCTGATGTCGGAGTCGCTGCGCAACGACGGCCGGATCTGGGTGCCCAAGAACAAGGCCGACTGCGACAAACCCCCACAGGAGATCGCCGAGGCGGACCGGGACTACTACCTGGAGCGGATCTACCCGGCGTTCGGCAATCTGGTCCCCCGCGACATCGCGTCCCGGCAGGCCAAGAACGTCTGCGACGAGGGCCGTGGTGTCGGGCCCGCGGTCGACGGCGTACGCCGCGGGGTCTACCTCGACTTCGCGGAAGCGATCGAGCGGCTCGGCCGGGACGCGATCGAGGACAAGTACGGCAACCTCTTCGACATGTACGCCCGGATCACGGGCGAGGACCCCTATACGGTGCCGATGCGGATCTACCCCGCCGTTCACTACGTGATGGGCGGCCTGTGGGTCGACTACGACCTGCAGTCGACGATCCCTGGTCTGTTCGTCACCGGCGAGGCCAACTTCTCCGACCACGGCGCCAACCGACTCGGGGCTTCGGCGCTGATGCAGGGCCTGGCCGATGGCTACTTCGTGCTGCCCAACACGATCCGCGACTACCTCGCCGAGGGCCCGTTCGACAAGATCGCCGAGGACGACCCGGCGGTGCTGGAGGCCCAGGAGTCGGTCCGGCAGCGGGTCGAGAAGTTCCTGACCACCAACGGCACCCGCAGCGTCGACTCCTACCACCGCGAGCTCGGCAACATCATGTGGGAGTACTGCGGGATGGAGCGCACCGCCGACGGCCTGCGCAAGGCGATCGACCTGATCCGCTCGCTGCGCGAGGACTTCTGGCGCAACGTGAAGGTGCTCGGCGAGGCCGACACCATGAACCAGTCCCTGGAGCGCGCCGGGCGGGTGGCCGACTTCTTCGAGCTCGGCGAGCTGATGTGCATCGACGCGCTCAACCGGCGCGAGTCGTGCGGCGGTCACTTCCGAGGGGAGTCGCAGACCGAGGACGGCGAGGCGCTCCGCCACGACGAGCAGTACGCCTACGTGGCGGCCTGGGAGTGGGCCGGCGAGGACGGCACCCCGGTCATGCACAAAGAGAACCTCGAGTACGAGTTCACCGAGATGAAGCAGAGGTCCTACAAGTGAAGGTGACGCTGAACATCTGGCGCCAGCCGGATGTCGCCACTCAGGGCTCGATGCACACCTACGAGCTCGACGAGGTCTCGGAGGACATGTCCTTCCTGGAGATGCTCGACGTCCTCAATGAAGAGCTGAACGCCAAGGGCGAGGAGCCGATCGCGTTCGACTCCGACTGCCGCGAGGGCATCTGTGGCATGTGCGGCCTGATGATCAACGGCGAGGCCCACGGCCCGGAGGTCACCACCACCTGCCAGCTCCACATGCGCTCTTTCAACGACGGCGACTCGATCACCATCGAGCCGTGGCGCGCCGACGCGTTTCCGGTGATCAAGGACCTGTGCGTGGACCGGGGCGCTTTCGACCGGATCATCCAGCAGGGCGGCTACATCTCGGTCAACACCGGTGCCGCGCCGGATGCGCACGCCACCCCGGTGCCCAAGGACCAGGCCGACCGAGCCTTCGACGCGGCCACCTGCATCGGCTGCGGGGCGTGCGTCGCCGCCTGCCCCAACGGCTCCGCCTCGCTGTTCCTGGGCGCAAAGATCACCCACCTCGGCGAGCTGCCTCAGGGGCAGGCCGAGCGGGACACCCGGGTCGTCAACATGGTCGGGCAGCACGACCACGAGGGCTTCGGTGGTTGCACCAACATCGGCGAGTGCACGGCCGCGTGCCCCAAGGAGATTCCGCTCGACGTGATCTCGCGACTCAACTGGGACCTGCACGCCGCATTGCGTCACGGTCGCTGACCAGCTCCACCCGCTCGCCGACGGTCGGCGTGAGCGGCACCGTGGCCACCCCCTGATCCCGGACGGCCTCATGGAACCGCATCGGCGGGGTCAGGAACAGCCGGCGGTGGTTGCCCGGCCGGAGCCGGCGCAGCCCGATCGGCCAGTACGTGCCGTAGTGCACCGCCAACGTCCAGTTGGCGCCGACCCGGCCGACGGCGGTCACCGCCTCCTCGGGGTCGAGGTGGTCGTCGCCGAGCGTCGGTCCCCAGCCCCCGATGGGGGTCAGTGCGATGTCGACGGGACGGACTCGGGTGATGTCGGGTCGCAACCCGGTGTCGCCGGGGAACCACGCGGAGCCGCCCGAGCTCGCGAACCGGAAGCCCAGGGCAGGGGCGGAGCGCCGGTGGAGGATCGAGCGCCGGCCGTCGTGGTGGGCCGGTAACACCTCGATCTCGACGCCCGCGATCGCGAGGTCGTCGCCGGGGCGCGCCTCGATGACGTTGTGCCGGGACAGGCCGCGGACCGCCCGAGGGGCGCCGCGGGGCACCACGACCGGCGTACCGGGCGCGAACCGGCCCAATGAGGGCAGGTGGAGGTGGTCGTAGTGCAGGTGCGAGACGAGCACGAGGTCGGCCTCCGCGGAGCGCTCGTCGGGGTCGTCGATCATCCGACGCAGCGCGAAGAGGCCGCGGCTGAACAAGGGGTCGGTCGCGACTCGTACCGGCCCGAGCTCAACGGTCGTCGACGAGTGACCCCACCACGTGACGGCGAGGGGAGCACGCACCCCTGGATTCTAGGGAACGGCGGGCGTGACTTCAGGTGCTTTTGCGGCGTACGGCGGCGATCAGACCCAGCATGGCTGCCGCGCCACCGACGAAGGGCCCGACCCAGCCGGCCCGCGCCGGCGCTGGCGCCGGCGCCGGCGCCAGCGACGGCGTCCGCGGACCCTGCATCGCCGGCGCCCCGTCGGTCCGCACGGCGCGGGCCTCGGGCGAGGTGTGCGCCCACGCCGCGGCGTACATCACGACGCGGGAGAAGTAGTTGATCCAGACGACCAGGATCAGGGCGATCCCGAAGGCCTGGAAGGCCGGCTGACCCCTGGTGGTGGTGAGCAGCAGACCGGAGAGCTGCTTGAGGATCTCGAAGCCGATCGCCCCCAGCAGCGCACCATGCAGCAGCGAGCGGCGAGGGGTGCGCGGGTCGGCCAGCAATCGGAAGAGCGCGAGGAACAGCACGGTGCTGGCCAGCAGCCCGATCAGCACCGCCAGCACCCACAGCAGCGGCTGCAGCGCGGTACCGAGCCCCAGCGCTTCCAGGATGTCCTCCGACAGCCTGCCGACGATCCCCGAGACGCCGACACTCAGCAACAGCACCAGCCCGACCGCGGCCAGGGTGACCAGGTCGCGCAGCTTGCCGACGACGAATCCGGGCTTCCGGAAGTCCGGCAGCTCGAAGACGATCAGGAGCGCGTCGCGCATGCTGGAAAGCCAGCCCAGACCGGCATACAGCACGCCCAGCAGGCCGAACCCGACCGCCGCCGCGGCGGCGTTCTCGATGGTGTCGAGGGAGATCTGGCCCGAACGATCGCCGATCATGCCGGGGAAGACCTCGGCGATCGCGTCGACCGTAGAGTCGCGGGCCTCGGGAAAGACCCCGCTAACCCAGCCGACCGCGGCGAAGGCCAGCGCGAGGATGGGGAAGAACGACAGGAAGCCGAAGTAGGTCACCGCCCCGGCCTGTTGTCCGGCCTTGACGGCCGAGTAGTGCTCCTGGGTGCGCACCAGGTGATCGATGGCCGGCCGGCGCCGTCGGAGCGCCTCGAGTCGTTCCTGGGGACTGGCCATCGCGGTCACCTGCCGGGATCGAGTGCGGGAAGAAGCGGGAACTCTCTCGTCGGTTGCCATCCGTGCGCCGGGTCATGCACGTAGAGGTGGAAGTCATCGACCTGGAACTCGCACTCAAAGCCGGCGAGCTCGGTGAACGCCTGATCCAGCCGACCGTCGTCGAGGTGGTGGGCAACCGTCACGTGGGGGTGGTACGGGAACTCTAGTTCCACGCCCAGCGGTCCACGGCGGACCGCATCGGCCAGCTGCTCGCACTGGGAGATCCCCTGGACGAGGGTCACGAACACCACCGGCGACACCGGCCGGAACGTGCCGGTCCCGCGCAGGTGCACCGGGAAGGAGCGCACCGCGGTGGCCGCGAGGCTGAGGTGCTGCTCGATGGTGCCGAGCTCCTCCCCCACCTCGGTGGGGGGGACCAGCGTGATGTGGGTCGGGATCATCGGCGCCGTCACGTCGCCAACGGAGATGCGGTAGTCCTGCAGCTGGGTGGCCCACGGCTCCGGAATCGCGACCGCGACTCCGATGGTCGGCATCAGGCCCGACCAGCGGGAGCCACGAAGCCGACGCGCTGGTAGACGTCGCGCAGCGTCGTCTCGGCCACCGCACCAGCGGTCTCGGCCCCCCGGCGAAGTACGTCGGTCAGGTGCGCCTGGTCAGCGAGCAGCTCCAGCGCGCGCTCCCGGAACGGCGTCACGAAGTCGACGACACAGTCGGCCAGGTCCTTCTTGAGGTCGCCGTATCCCCGACCGGCGTACTGGGCCTCCAGGTCGCCGACCGACGTGGCGGTGAGCGCGGAGTAGATCGTCAGCAGGTTGGAGATCCCCGGCTTCTCCTCGACGTCGAAGCGGACCTCGGAGCCGGAGTCGGTGACCGCCGAGCGCACCTTCTTGGCGCTCACGGTCGGATCGTCGAGCATCTCGATGATGCCGCCGACACCGGAGGCCGACTTGGACATCTTCGCGGTCGGGTTCTGGAGATCGCCGATCTTTGCCGTCGACTTGAGGATGTAGGGCTCGGGCAGCCGGAAGGTCTTCTTGTAGCGGTGGTTGAACCGCTGGGCCAGGTCGCGGGTGAGCTCCAGGTGCTGGCGCTGGTCCTCACCCACTGGGACGTAGTGCGGCCGGTAGAGCAGGATGTCGGCCGCCTGCAGGATCGGGTAGGTGAACAGCCCCACCGAGGCGGCGCCCTCGCCGCCCTTGGCGGACTTGTCCTTGAACTGGGTCATCCGGCGGGCCTCGCCGAACCCGGTCAGGCACTGCAGCACCCAGCTGAGCTGAGCGTGCTCGGGGATCTGGCTCTGCACGAAGATCGCCGAGCGCTCCGGGTCGATGCCCATGGCCAGCAGCTGCGCCGCGGCCCGCAGGGTCCGCTCCCGCAGCACCTTGGGGTCCTGCTCGACGGTGATGGCGTGCTGGTCGGCGATGAAGAAGAACGGCTGGTGGTCGCGCTGCAGGTCGACCCACTGCCGCAGGGCGCCGAGGTAGTTGCCGAAGTGGAACGAGTCGGCCGTGGGCTGGATCCCGGAAAGCACGCGGGGCCGGGCGGTTCCGGACGCGGCTTCCGAGGCCTCCACCTCCGTGGCGGTGGCGGGTGCGGACATGACCGGCATTCTGTCAGGGCGTCGGGCGGACCGGGACGCGCACCCGGCTGCCCCGTCGATGCGCGGCCACGGACACGACCAGCACGAGCAGACCCGCAATCGACAGCGCCACGCCCACCAGGGCCGGCGCCCGGTAGCCGTGCCCGGCGGCGATGACCAGGCCGCCGAGCCAGGCACCGAGCGCGTTGGCGACGTTGAGGCTGGCGTGGTTCATGGCCGCCCCGAGGGTCTGGGCCTCTCCCGCCACGTCCATCAACCGCAGCTGGAGGTTCACGACGAGCACGGAGCCGAGGAACGTGATGCCGAAGGCGACCGGCAGCAGCCAGTAGCCGTGCGGCGCGACGGCCCAGAACACCAGCAGCACCAGGCCCAGGCCGAACGACGAGCCGAGCAGGGAGCGCAGGATCGACCAGTCCGCCAGCTCACCGGCCGCGAACGTGCCGGCGACCATGCCGAGGCCGAAGACCAACAGGAAGAGCGGCACCGCGCCGTCGCCGAGACCGCCCACCTCGGTGACCGTCGGCGCGATATAGGAGAACACCGCGAACATGCCACCGAAGCCGACCGCACCGGCGAGCAGGGTCAGCCAGACCTGCAGGTGCGTGAACGCCTTCAGTTCGCGCAACCCCGTGGCCCGCGGATCTCCCGGGACCGAGGGGACGAAGGCCAGCACCATGGCCACGGTCACCAGGGACAGCAGCGCCACCGCCCAGTACGCCGAGCGCCAGCCCAGGTGCTGACCCATCCAGGTGGCACCGGGCACCCCGATCACGTTGGCCACCGAGAGGCCGATCATCACCAGCGCTACCGCGCGGCCCTTGCGTCCCTCCGGCGCCAGGCTGGCGGCCACCAGGGAGGCGACCCCGAAGTACGCACCGTGCGGCAGCCCGTCCAGGAACCGGGCGAGCAGCAGCATCCCGAAGCTGCCCGCCACCGCGCTGAGCGCGTTGAACACGGCGTACGCCGCCATCAGCGCGACCAGCAGACCGCGCCGCGGCCAGCGGGCACCGAAGAAGGCCAGCACGGGGGCACCGACGACCACGCCCAGCGCGTACGCGGAGATCACGTGCCCGGCACTCGGGATGGAGATCGAGACGCCGTCGGCGATCTCGCGGATCAGGCCCATCGTCACGAACTCGGTGGTGCCGATCGTGAAGCCGCCCATCGACAGGGCGAGCAGGGCGAGGGTGAAGTGACGAGGCGTGGGCGACTCGGTCGCTGCGGGGACGCGTGCGGTGGTCGTCATCTCGGTGGCGGGCTGCGCAATCTACCGGGACCAACCTCCCGGCTCGGGGTGGCTCACGGCGACCGCGGCGGTCCTAGTGTGCAATGTCGGGTCGGTGGAGAGCCATTCCGCGGTGCGTCAGCGACCGTCGCGTACTAGAAAACGGTTAGGGCGCCACCGCCCGGCTCAGGAACGCCACCTGGTGGGCGACCACCAGGTCGAACCGCTCCTTGCCCGGCCACACGTCGAAGTGATCGCACGGATAGTGCCGCACCACCGCCCGCGCCTTCACCGCCGCCTTCAACGCGGCGTACGGCGGCGCACTGCGGTCGAAGTCCGCGATCTGCACCAGCATCGGCGCCCTGACCCGGCCGGCCGCCGCAGCGGACTTCATCGCACCGAGCTCCAGCCCGACCGTCGCGTCGATCTCGTTACGCCAGCTCGGCCCCGCGAGCGCGAGGTAGTCGTCGTAGTGGCCCTCGAGGGTGAGCGCCGCCAGCTCACCGGGCCGGCCCACGATCGGCATCAGCACCGGGCGACGCAGCCGGCTGCGCAGCCCGGCCACGGTCGACCGGGCGAGGTCGGCGGGCCGATGGTGGCGCAGGGCCAGCCGTCCGGCCGATGCGCCGCTGACGATCGGCGTGAGCGAGACCACGGCGGCGATGTCGTCACGGTCCGCCGCGACCTCGAAGACGTGACCGCCGGCCAACGAGACGCCCCAGAGCACCAGCCGTCCCGGGTCGACGCCCGGGAGCGTGCGGGCGTGCCGTTCGGCGGCGCGGAAGTCCGCGACCTGGCCCGCTACGGACACCGTCT
This sequence comes from uncultured Actinomycetota bacterium, assembly GCA_963827185.1. Classification (GTDB taxonomy): domain Bacteria; phylum Actinomycetota; class Actinomycetes; order Propionibacteriales; family Nocardioidaceae; genus Nocardioides. The sequence continues at coordinate 371,518 of CAWGZQ010000005.1, read as the reverse complement.
GTCGTGGTTCCCCATCGGACCGGCCGAAGCCGCGGTAGTCGAAGGCCAGCACGTCCAGCCCGGCCGCGGCGAGGGCCTCCGCGAACGGCAACAGCCCGGAGTCGACGGTGCCGCCGAGACCGTGCGCCATCACCACGATCGGCGTCCCACCAGGGCCGCGCAGGGCCTCGTTCGTCGCCCGGACGTGGCTCCCGCGGCAGGCGACACCGGCGGACTCGAAGGTGACCTCGGTCGTCGTGTGGGTCATTGCGCACTCCCGTAGATCGAGCTCAGCCAGATGTGGACCACGGTGTCGGTGAGCGCCTCCCGGGAGAGGCCGCCACCACGAGCCAGTCGCTCGAGGGCTCGGTCGTTCAGCTCCAGCAGCACCGTGGCCAGGTCGCTCGCGGCCGGCCCGTCAGGTGCCCGGCCGGCGGCCCGCTCCGCCTCGATGACCTCGGCCACGAGCGGGACGAACGACGCCCGGTCGCTCTCCCACATCTGGCGCACGGGGGCGCTGGTGGCCCGGGCGTCGAGCATCGCCAGGTAGATGTGTTGATGCCGCTCCCAGGCCCCGAAGAGCGCCCGGATGGTGGCCTCGATGTTCTGCTCGGGCGCGTCCGAACCGCCGAGCAGCGCGGTCGCGGCCACGGCCTCGGCGTACATGCCCTCGACGAGCGCCGCCACCGCGGCCTGCTTGTTCTCGAAGTAGAAGTAGAAGGCCGAACGGGTCACGCCCGCGGCGCGGGCGATGTCGGCAATGCTGACCGACTCCAGGCTCGCGTCCAGAAGATGCTCGTCGAGCGACCGCAGCAGCGCGGAGCGGCGCTGGTCGCCCCGGGCGGGCGGGCGCCGGTCGGTGGCGGACCTCATCGGACCCCGACCTCCGCACGTCGTACGCCGGCCGGGATCTCCTTGGCGCGCAGGTCGTGCTCGTAGACGAAGTAGTCGAGCTGCTGGGTGTGCCGGGGCCGGTCGAGCACGTGGCCGGTGAACTTGTGCTGGTCGGCGTCGATGACCCGCTCCATCTCCTCATGGTCCGGCAGCCGGTAGCGGCCGACCGCGAACGCGCCGAGCAGCCGCGCCTGCGCCTCGACGAAGGGGAACAGGGTGGGGGTGGCCTGGGCGAAGCCCATGAAGACCAGGTCGTCGATCCCCGGCTTGAACATCCGCTTGAAGAGCCGGATCTGGTTCTCCGGAGCGCTGAGGAACTCGGGGTCGAAGAACGGGAACGTGATGTTGTAGCCGGTCGCGTAGATGATCGCGTCGAAGTCGTCGCTGGTGCCGTCCTCGAAGTGGACGGTCGACCCGTCGAGGCGGGCGACGTTGCCCTTCGGGGTGATGTCTCCGGACCCGAGCCTGAGCGGCAGCTCGACCGACTGCGTGGGGTGGGCCTCGAAGAACTTGTGGTTCGGGGCCGGCAGCCCGTAGAGCTCCGGGTTGGAGCCGGTCATGAACTGCAGCTTCTGGACCAGCCAACGCTGCCAGTGCAGGGGCACGTGGGGCGAGGTGACGAAGTACTTGTCCGCGGGCAGCCCGTAGACGTACTTCGGCACGATCCAGGCGCTGCTGCGGGTCGAGAGGGTCACGGTGTTCTGCAGTGACTTGCTCGACAGCTCCACCGCGATGTCGGCGGCGCTGTTGCCGAGGCCGACTACCAGGATCCGCTGGCCCGTGAGGTCCAGCGGCTCGGTCGGGTCGATGTAGTGGTGCGAGTGCATGGTCTCGCCGGTGAACTCACCAGGAAAGTCCGCCAGGCGGGGGTCCCAGTGATGCCCGTTCGCTACCACGAGCAGGTCGAAGCGCCGGGTCTCGCCGGCCTGGTCCCGCAGCTCCCAGCCGCCCCCGGGCAGGCGTCGCGCGTGCTCGACGCCGTTGCCGAACTCGATGTGGTCGCGCAGCCCGAAGGCGTCGGCGTAGCTGTCGAGGTAGGCCTTGATCTGGGTGTGGTGCGGGAAGTCCGGGTAGTCGTCGGGCATCGGGAAGTCCTTGAAGGACAGCCGGTGCTTCGAGGTGTCGATGTGCAGCGACCGGTAGGCGCTGCTGCGACCGTTGGGGTTGCGGAACGCCCAGTTGCCGCCCACCCGGTCCGAGGCCTCGAAGCAGGTGTAGGGCACGCCGTAGTCGGCGAGCATCTTCCCGGCGGTGAGGCCGCTGATTCCGGCGCCGATGACTGCGGTGGTGGGCACGTGCATGCGCCGACCCTAGGCCGGTAGTTGACACGCGTCAATTTGAACCGACAGGGGTCAGGCCCCGCCCTGACGTTGGATCCGGCGCTGTTTGGCCACGAACCGGGTGCCGGCCCGCGACACCAGGCCCGGCGACAACCGGCCGAGCCGCCACGCCGCGCGGGCCGCCATCGGCGTGACCAGCAGCGGGCGATTGGCGGCGACCGCGGCCAGCGCCTGGCGAGCGAAGACGTCGGCGTCCAGCGGGTGCCGGATGCCCTGGCCCTTCAGGTAGTAGTCGCGCCCCCGGAACCGGCCGAGCTCGCCCTTGTCGAGCATCGGCGTCTCGACGGCGGCCGGGCACAGCGCGGTGACGCCGACGCCGTGAGCCGCGGCCTCCGTGCGCAGGGCGAGAGACAGCCCGACGACCGCGTGCTTGGTCATCACGTAGCTGGTGATCAGGCCGGCGGCCATCAGCCCGCCCATCGAGGCGGTGTTGACGATGTGCCCGCGACCCTGCGCGACCATGACCGGGTACGCCGCGGCGACACCGTGCACGACGCCGCGGATGTTCACGTCGATGATCGCGTTCCAGTGCTCGAGGGTGAGCTCGTGGGTCTCGCCGCCGAACGTGATGCCGGCGTTGTTGAACATCAGGTCGATGGCCCCGTGCTCGGCCACAACCCCGGCGACGACCTCCGCCACGGTGGAGGCCTCCCGCACGTCGAGGGCACGGGCCGTGGCGGTTCCGGGGCCGGTGACGCTCTCGGCGGTCCGCGTCGCCGCGTCGAGCTCGAGGTCGGCGACGACGACGTGCGCCCCCTCGGCCACCAGAGCCCTGACGAGCGCGGCACCGACACCCGAACCACCGCCGGTGACGACGGCACTGCGGCCCGCGAACCCGCCCCGGCTCATCGCGACCACCCCGGGTTCGCCGGCAGGTGGTCGAACCGTCCGGCCGGGCGGATGGCGGCATAAGCCTCGACGACCGGGGCCAGCTCGGCCGGCGTCGCCCCGTGCAGGATCACGCTGTCGGCACCGGAGTCGAGCTGGTCGAGCACTCGGGCGGCGCAGTCGGCGGCCGAGCCGGACGCCGAGGCGGCCAACCAGTCGGCGGGGATGGCGCGTTCTCGCAGCGCTCTCAGCTCCTCGACCGTCCCGATGGCGTCGAAGGCGCCCGGGTAGCCCTGGACGAGCGGGTCCGCACGGAAGGCGTCGAGGGCAGCGGGATCCCAGCCGTTGGCGGAGACGAGCACGTCGCCGTACCCCTGGAGGTAGGTCGCCAGCCGGCCGACGAGCTTGCGCAGCCGAAGCTCCTCGGGCAGCCCGTCGTGGACCGTCGCGAGCACCGCCCAGATCCGTACGTCGGCGGGGTCGCGGCCGGCATCGGCGGCGGCCTTGCGGACCACCCCGACGGAGCGCGCGAGGGTCTCGTCGGTGAGGAACGTGTGCAGCACGACGCCGTCAGCGATGCGGCCGGCCAGCTCCAAGCTGCGGTCGCCGATCGCCATCATCAGCACCGGGATCCGCTCGTCGAAAGAGCTGTCCAGGCTGAGGAACGGGTAGCGTCCGGCCGGGCCGTCGTGGTCGAACGCCTCGCCCCGCCAGAGCCGTCGGTAGATCCCGATCGCGTCCTCGAGCTGGGCGCCGGTGACCTTCGGCAGGCCCATCAGGTCGAACAGCAGGCCGAAGCCGCGACCGAGCCCCAGTGCGTAGCGGCCGCCGGTGAGCCGGTGCGCGGTCACCGCCATCGTCGCGGTGACGGACGGGTGCCGGGTGTTGTGGTTGGTGGCGGCGGTCCCGATCCCGATCCGGCTGGACACCGCGCCGGCGGCACCCGCCAGCACCGCTGCGTCCTTGGTGTTGAACCGCTCGGAGAGGAACACCGCGCCGAGGCCGAGCTCCTCCGCCGCGCGCACCTCGTCCAGCAGGTCGCGCGGGGAGCCGCTGTGCCCCGCCAGCCCGTAGCAGCCCAGCTCGGGGAACGTCATGCGCACATTAGAACGTGTTCTAGTGCGGCACGTCCATGCGCTGGTTCAGGTGGCGATGAACAGGATCTGCTCCCGGTCGTACTCCATGCCGGGGTGCGACTCCTTGAGGTGGGCCTGGGTCTTCTCGACCAGGTCGTCCTCGTCGGTGCCGACGATGCTGGCGCCGCAGGGGCAGGTCAGTCGGGTCTTCATGCCCCCATCCTGCCCCGGCGCCTCCGGCCCGGCTAGAGCGACGCGAGCGCCTCGTTGAACGTCGTCGACGGCCGCATCACCGCGCTCGCCTTCTCCTCGTCGGGCCGGTAGTAGCCACCGACGTCGGCCGGGGAGCCCTGGACGGCGATCAGCTCCTCGGCGATCTTCTGCTCGTTCTCGCGCAGCCTCGCGGCCAGCGGAGCGAACGCGGCGGCCAGGTCGGCATCGTCGGTCTGGGCGGCCAGCTCCTCGGCCCAGAACAGCGCGAGGTAGAAGTGTGAACCCCGGTTGTCGATGGAGCCGACCCGGCGAGCGGGCGACTTGTTCTCGTCGAGGAACGTCGCGGTCGCCTTGTCCAGCGCCGCGGCCAGCACGCGGGACGGCGGGGTGTCGGTCGCCTCGGCGTAGTGGTCCAGGCTCTCGGCCAGCGCGAGGAACTCGCCCAGGCTGTCCCAGCGCAGGTAGTTCTCCTTGACCAGCTGCTGCACGTGCTTGGGCGCCGAGCCACCGGCGCCGGTCTCGAACAGGCCACCGCCGTTGATCAGCGGCACCACCGAGAGCATCTTGGCCGAGGTGCCGAGCTCCAGGATCGGGAACAGGTCGGTGTTGTAGTCGCGCAGCACATTCCCGGTCACCGAGATGGTGTTCTCGCCCTTGCGGATCCGCGCCACCGAGACCTTGATCGCCTCGACCGGCGAGAGGATCGAGATGTCCAACCCGTCGGTGTCGTGGTCGCCGAGGTACTCGTTGACCTTCGCGATCAGGTTGCGGTCGTGGGCCCGGCTCTCGTCGAGCCAGAAGATCGCCGGGTCGCCGGTGGCCCGGGCCCGACTGACGGCCAGCTTGACCCAGTCGCGCACGGGCACGTCCTTGGTCTGGCAGGCCCGCCAGATGTCGCCCGGCTCGACCTCGTGCTCGATCAGCGCGGTGCCGCTGGCGTCGACCACTCGGACGGTGCCCTTGGCGCCGATCTCGAAGGTCTTGTCGTGGGAGCCGTACTCCTCGGCGGCCTGCGCCATCAGCCCCACATTGGGCACCGAGCCCATCGTGGCGGGGTCATAGGCACCGTGCTCGCGGCAGTCGTCGATGACGACCTGGTAGATGCCGGCGTACGACGAGTCGGGGATCACCGCGAGGGTGTCGGCCTCCTCGCCGTCGGGGCCCCACATGTGGCCCGAGGTGCGGATCATCGCCGGCATCGAGGCGTCGACGATCACATCGGAGGGCACGTGCAGGTTGGTGATGCCCTTGTCGGAGTCGACCATCGCCAGCTTCGGGCCATCGGCGATGCCCTGCTCGAAGGCCGCGCGGATCTCGGCGCCGTTCTCGAGCTGGTCGAGACCGGCCAGAATTCCGCCGAGACCGTTGCTCGGATTGAGGCCCGCGTCGGCGAGCTGCTCGCCGTACTCGGCGAAGACCTGCGGGAAGAACGCCTGCACGACGTGGCCGAAGATGATCGGGTCGGAGACCTTCATCATCGTGGCCTTGAGGTGCACCGAGAACAGCACGTCGTCGGCCTTGGCGCGCTCGATCTGCTCGGCCAGGAACTGCGCCAGCGCGGCGACGCGCAGCACGGTGCCGTCGATGATCTCGCCGGCAAGTACGGGGACCTCCTTGAGCACCTCGGTCCCACTGTCGGTCACCAGCTCGATGCGCAGGGTGTCGTCGGCCTCGAGCACGACGGACTTCTCGTTGGAGCGGAAGTCGTCGGCGCCCATCGTGGCCACGTTCGTCCGGGAGTCCGGGCTCCACGCTCCCATCGAGTGGGGGTGCTTGCGGGCGTAGCCCTTCACCGACTCCGGAGCACGACGGTCGGAGTTGCCCTCGCGCAGGACCGGGTTGACGGCCGAGCCCTTGACCTTGTCGTAGCGCGTCCGGACGTCGCGGTCCGCATCGGTCTTCGGGTCGTCCGGGTAGTCGGGCAGCGGATACCCCTGCCCCTGGAGCTCCTTGATCGCGGCCTTGAGCTGCGGGATCGACGCCGAGACGTTGGGCAGCTTGATGATGTTGGCCTCCGGCGTCTTCGCCAGGGCACCGAGCTCGGCGAGGTCGTCGGCGATCCGCTGCTCCTCGCTCAACTGCTCCGGGAACAGCGCGATGATCCGCCCCGCGAGCGAGATGTCGCGGGTCTCGACAGCCACCCCGGCCTTGGCGGCGTACGCCTCGATGATCGGCAGGAAGGAGTACGTCGCCAGCAGCGGCGCCTCGTCGGTGTGGGTGTAGATGATCGCGTTCGGGTTGCCAGACTGGTGGGCCATGAGGCGGGGACTCCTGGGTAGCGGATCCGGTCGAAAGTTCCTTGACGTCAAGATACCTGACGCCATCCGCGATCGCGGACCCGGCCAGCCTCGCACCGTCGTGGTGGGGCGGCAACGCGGTCCCAAATGGCTAGAGTGTGTGACCGCGCCCGGGTAGTTCGGGGATCCCACGACGAGGAGTCACAGTCATGGAAGATGCAGACGCACCCACCGAAGTGCAGAAGCTGGCGGCAGAGGCGATCGGCACCTTCGTGCTGGTGCTGTTCGGCGTCGGCGCGGTCTTGGCGAGTAGGGGTGACTACGCCGCCGTCGGGCTTTCGTTCGGTATCGCCATCGTGGCGATGGTCTACGCCTTCGGGCGGGTCTCCGGAGGCCACTTCAACCCTGCGGTCTCGGTGGGTGCGGCGCTCGGCGGCCGAATCTCCTGGCGGGACGCCGGGCTCTACTCCGCGGCCCAGATCGTCGGCGCGATCGTCGGCGGCCTGATCCTCGCGCTGATCCAGATCACCGGCGACACCGGCTACGAGTTCGGCGATCCGCTGGGTGCCAACGGCTTCGGCGACCACGGCGGCGTCGAGGTGGTCGGGGCACTGATCATCGAGATCGTGATGACCTTCGTGTTCCTGCTGGTCATCCTCGCGGTCACCGACACCCGCAACGAGCACCCCGCGCTGGCTCCGCTCGCGATCGGCCTGACGCTCGCCGCGATCCACTTCGCGTCGATGGGCGCGACCGGCACCTCGGTCAACCCGGCCCGCTCGCTGGGCGTGGTGTTCTTCTCCGGCGGCGACGCGATCGCCCAGATCTGGCTGTTCATCCTGGCCCCGTTGGTCGGCGCCGCGCTGGCCGGTCTCGCCTACCCGGCGCTGTTCGGTCACGGTGCCGAGCCGGTCCCCGGCTCCGGCCTCAACTTCGGCTCACCGACCGTGGCGGCCGGCGGCTACGTCGACCAGTACCAGCAGCAGTGGAACCAGCCGGCGGCCCAGGCGGCCCAGGCGGCCCCCGCGGCCGAGCAGCCGATCATCCAGGACGGCTGGCAGTGGGACCCCCAGGCCCAGCAATGGATCCCGGCCCAGCAGCAGGCGGCGCCTCCGCCGCAGCAGCAGGCAGCACCTCCGGCTCAACAGGGCTGGCCGGCGCCCGACCCGAGCACCGAGGCCACCCAGGTGAAGCCCCCCGAGCAGCCGTAGCAAGCGTTCGTTCAGCTAGGGCTCGTCGTACCCGACGAGCCCTAGCTGCATTTCGGGCTCACCCTCGACGGTGTCGAGGAGCACCAGTCCGACGCCGTCGGCGTACGTCACCTGCAGGGTCGACCCCGCGAGCGGCGAGGTGATCTCGAGGGTGACGCGGTCGTCGCTCAGCATGAGCACCCTGGCCCGTAGGTCGACCACGTCCGGGGCCAAGGCCTGTCGGTAGCCGTCACCGACCCGCGGCCGCGCCGCCATCACCAGGCCGGCCTCGGCGCCGCCCTCCCCCGCCAGCCAGACGCCCTCCCGACCGAGCCACCACACGTTGCCGCGCCGGTCCTGGGCGTAGAAATCGGTGGCCGCGCTTCGGTCGCCTCGGTCCGGGATCAGCACGGTGCGGACCGCCGTCGTGGCGACGCTCTCCACGTCGGGGCCCTCCAGAGTGGTGACGGTCGCGGTGCCCGGCTGGTCGCCGGTGACGTCGTACTCCCACGCCGCGCCGACCGGCAGCGGCAGCCAGGGGTTGTCGATGCCGGTCACGAAGTCGTCGGGATCGATGGTCGGGGTGGGGATCGTCAGCCCGTCCACCCCTGCGGGTGGGCTCGGATCCGAGCCGCTGCCGCAGCCGCTCGTGACCCCGGCCAGCAGCACGAGCGAGAGCCCGGCGAGCCTCGCCCCGCATCGGCCCCTCGTCGCCATGACCCCATCGTCGCAGGGGGTCGGTCCGCTGCTAGCGTCGGGCGAGCCCACTGAACGCACGACGAGGAGTCCCCGTGAGCGCAACCCCGTTGAAGGTGGCCGTCACCGGCGCAGCCGGTCAGATCGGCTACAGCCTGCTGTTCCGGCTGGCGAGCGGATCACTGACGGGTGACCGTCCGATCGAGCTGCGACTGCTGGAGATCACCCCGGCCCTCCAGGCTCTCGAGGGCGTCGTGATGGAGCTCGACGACTGCGCGTTCCCGGGGCTGGCCGGCGTAGAGATCGGCGACGACGCCGAGAAGATCTTCGACGGCGTCAACCTGGCCCTGCTCGTCGGCGCCCGCCCCCGCGGCCCCGGCATGGAGCGCGGCGACCTGCTCTCGGCCAACGGCGCGATCTTCACCGCGCAGGGCAAGGCGCTGAACGCCGTCGCCGCCGACGACGTACGCATCGGGGTGACCGGCAACCCCGCCAACACCAACGCGCTGATCGCGATGAGCAACGCCCCCGACATTCCCAACGACCGGTTCTCCGCGCTCACCCGCCTCGACCACAACCGGGCGATCTCGCAGCTCGCCGCCAGAACCGGCGCCGCCGTCACCGAGATCAAGAAGATGACGATCTGGGGCAACCACTCGGCGACGCAGTACCCCGATGTCTTCCATGCCGAGATCGGCGGCCGCAACGCCGCCGAGGTCGTCGGTGATCAGGAGTGGGTCGAGAACACCTTCATCCCGACCGTCGCCAAGCGCGGTGCCGCGATCATCGAGGCCCGCGGGTCCTCCTCGGCCGCATCCGCCGCCTCGGCCACCATCGACGCCGCCCACGACTGGCTCTACGGCTCCGCGGCCGACGACTGGGTCTCGATGGCCGTCGCCTCCGACGGCTCCTACGGCGTCCCCGAGGGCCTGGTCTCCTCGTTCCCCGTGGTCACCAAGGACGGCGACTGGAAGATCGTCCAGGGCCTCGACATCGATGACTTCTCCCGCGGCCGGATCGACGCCTCGGTCGCCGAGCTCGACGAGGAGCGTCAGGCGGTCACCGAGCTCGGGCTGATCTGAGGGCGCGGGAGCAATTCACCGCATAACCGGTGAATCTGACCGTTCTGTCACGAAAGTTCGTACAAGAACCGGCAGTTTCACCACATAACCGGTGAATCTTCCCACGGGCTACAGCCCCCGTTGCTCCGGGATGCTCCCGGACAGGAAGAACAGCGCCCCGCCGACCAGGCAGAGCAGGCCGACGTCGACCAGCCGGTGGCGTACGGCGAGCATGCCGGCGTCGCGCTGCGGGAGCACGAGCCGGAGCAGCGCCGCGGCGGCCAGCGCGCCCGCGACCACGCGCACTCCCAGCCGCCAGTCGTGCGACCGGAAGACGATCGCGATCCCAACGGCGGTCGCGACCAGGACACCCAGGTAGATCGCCCCGCCGATCGTGGACGGGTACCGCCGCTCCGGCTGCTCCACCGGCAGGGGCTCCTCGACGGGTGGCTCGGACTCGCTCACGCCTGCTTCTCGGCCATCTCCACGAGGTTCGACAGCAGCATCGCCCGGGTCATCGGACCCACTCCTCCGGGGTTGGGCGAGACCCAGCCGGCGGTCTCCCACACCTCGGCTGCGACGTCGCCGGCGAGCTTGCCGTCCACGCGGCTGACGCCGACATCGAGTACGGCGGCGCCGGGGCGGACCATCTCGCCGGTGACGATGCCGGGTACGCCGGCCGCGGCCACCACGATGTCGGCCCGGCGAACGTGCGCGGCCAGGTCGACGGTGCCGGTGTGACACAAGGTCACGGTGGCGTTCTCGGAACGCCGGGTCAGCAGCAGCCCGAGGGGGCGGCCGACGGTGACCCCGCGGCCGATCACCACCACCTCCGCACCAGCGATCGGCACTCCGTGCCGGCGCAGCATCTCGACGATCCCCGCGGGGGTGCACGGCAGCGGGGCCTCGTGGCCGAGGACCAGCCAGCCGAGGTTCGTGGGGTGGAGACCGTCCGCGTCCTTGGCCGGGTCGATCAGCCCGAGCACCCGGTTCTCGTCGCGACCCTTCGGCAGCGGAAGCTGGACGATGTAGCCGGTGCACGCCGGATCGGCGTTCAGCCCGGCGACCGCGGACTCGATCTCGTCCTGTGTTGCCGAGTCGGGCAGGTCGACCCGGATCGACTCGATGCCGACCTCGGCGCAGTCCTTGTGCTTGCCGTTGACGTACCAGCGCGAGCCGGGGTCGTCGCCGACCAGCACCGTGCCCAGGCCGGGCCGTACGCCGCGGTCCCGCAGCGCAGCCACCCGAGCCTTGAGTTCGTCCTTGATCGCGGCGGCGGTCGCGGTGCCGTCGAGCTTCTCAGCAGTCATATCGAGGGTCATCCTGCCAGGGCGGTCAGTGCGCGAAATGCCTGGTGTCCGTGAAGTACATCGTCACGCCGGCGGCCTCGGCGGCCTTGATCGTGAGCTCGTCGCGGACCGACCCTCCGGGCTGGACGATGGCGCGCACGCCCGCGTCGATCAGGATCTGCGGGCCGTCCTCGAACGGGAAGAACGCGTCGGACGCGGCCACCGAGCCGGCGGCCCGGTCGCCCGCGCGCGCGACCGCGAGCTTGCAGGAGTCGACGCGATTGACCTGACCCATGCCGACCCCCACCGAGGCCCCGTCGCGGGCGAGCAGGATCGCGTTGGACTTCACGTAGCGGCACGCCTTCCAGGCAAAGACCAGGTCGGCGAGCACCTCCTCCGAAGCGGCCTGCCCGGTGGCCAGGGTCCAGGTCGCTGGGTCGTCACCGGGGGCGTCGACCTGGTCCGGGTGCTGCATCAGCAACCCGCCGCTGATCGCCCGGATGCCGCTCCCGCTGCGCTCGTCGAGTGGGCACCGCAGGACCCGGATGTTCTTCTTCCGGGCCAGCACCTCCACCGCGCCGTCGTCGTACGACGGCGCCACGATCACCTCGGTGAACACCTCGGCCACCTGCTCGGCCATCGCCACCGACACCGGCCGGTTGACCGCGATCACGCCGCCGAAGGCCGAGGTGGGGTCGCAGGCGTGCGCACGCTGGTGAGCGTCGGCGACATCGCTGCCTACCGCGATGCCGCACGGGTTGGCGTGCTTGATGATCGCCACGGCCGGCTCGTCGAACGCCGAGGCGGCCTGGCGGGCGGCGTCGGTGTCGACGTAGTTGTTGTAGGACATCTCCTTGCCATGCAGCTGCTCGGCGGCAGCCAGGCCACCGGGGCCGAAGCCGTCCCGGTAGAGCGCGGCCGGCTGATGCGGGTTCTCGCCGTAGCGGAGCACCGCGGCCTTGTCCCAAGTCGCGCCGACCCAGGCCGGGAAGCCCGAGCCCGCGGAGGAATCGGTGAGCACATTGCCCATCCAGGACGCCACGTGGACGTCGTACGTCGCGGTGTGGACGAACGCCTCCGCGGCGAGCCGCTGCCGCTCGGCGAGGGTGAAGCCGCCGGCAGCCACCGCGGCGAGCACGTCGTCGTACCGCTCCGGCGACGTCACGATCGCGACCGACGGATGGTTCTTGGCCGCTGCCCGCACCATCGACGGTCCGCCGATGTCGATCTGCTCCACGCAGTCGTCGGGCGAGGCACCCGACGTCACCGTCTCGGTGAACGGGTAGAGGTTGGAGACCACCAGGTCGAACGGCTCCACCTCGAGCTCGGCGAGCTGCCGGACGTGGCTCTCGAGGCGCCGGTCGGCGAGGATCCCGGCGTGCACCCGCGGGTGCAGCGTCTTGACCCGGCCGTCGAGGCATTCGGGGAACCCGGTGAGGTCCTCGACCTTGGTCACCGGGATGCCGAGCCCCTCGATCAGCGCCGCGGAGCCGCCGGTCGAGACCAGCGCGACGCCGGCGCCGTGCAGGCCGCGTACCAACTGTTCGAGGCCGGCCTTGTCGTAGACCGACACCAGCGCTCGCTTGATCGGGATCTGATCGATCCCTGTGGGGGTAGTCACTGACCGAACCGGACCTTTCTGTCGGTGATCGTGAAGCCGTCGCGGGCCATCCGGCCGATCGCGTCGACCAGCATCGCTCGCTCCGCGACCTTGATGCGTTCGTGCAGCGACTCGGCGGTGTCGTCGTCGGCCACCGGGACGGTCACCTGGGCGACGATCGGTCCGGTGTCGATGCCCTCGTCGACGACGAAGAGCGTGGCGCCGGCGACCTTGACGCCGTACGCCAGCGCGTCGGCGGGGCCATGCATCCCGGGGAACGCCGGTGACAGCGCGGGGTGGGTGTTGACGATCCGCCCGCCGAAGCGGGAGTGGAACTCCTCCCCCACCAGCTTCATGAAGCCGGCCAGGACCACCAGGTCCGGGTCGTGCTCGGCGACGGCCCGGGCCATCGTGAGGTCCCAGGCCCCCCGGTCACCGTGGTCCTTGACCCGGTGCACGAACGTCGCGACGCCCGCGCGCTCGGCCCGGGCGAGGCCCTCGATGCCGTCGCGGTCGGCGCCGACCGCGACCACCTGAGCGCCGTACGACGGATCGCCGCAGGCGTCGAGCAGCGCCTGGAGGTTGGTGCCGCCACCGGACACGAGCACGACGAGGCGCGCGGGTGTCGAAGGGGCTGGCACGACCCGAAGTCTAGGCGTCCGCGGGCTCCACCCCGGCGGCGGTCCGCCGGGCCCAGAACGTCATCGCGAGACCGCCCAGGAGCCCGCCGATACCGAAGGCGGTGACGGCGTGGACGAGCGCGTCGAGCGCCAGCGGCCCGACGTCACGCATCCGCCCCGGGCCGACCGCGCCGCCGGCCACCGCGGCCAGCAGGCCGAAACCGATCCCGGCCAGGACGCCGCCCGCGCAGCCGCGCAACGCGCCCTCCTCCCAGCGGGTCGTGGGGTGCCGGCGCTGGGCCCAGACCGAACCGAGGAGCCCCACCAGCAGGGGCAGTGCGACCAACCAGGGCGTCCAGCCCGGGGTGGCACCGTCGTCGGGTAGAGCAGCGAGCATCGGGAACATCGGGAGCGGGCCGAGGGCCACCGCGTTCGGCGTCACCAGGGTCCCCGCGCCGACCGTGAAGCCGGGGCCGAGGAGGTACGCGCCGGACCAGGCGACCGCGTTGGGCACCACGATCAGGCTGAGGGCGATGAGCAGCGCGGCGTCGCCCGCGTCGGTGTGCAGCTGCGACATCACGTTGACGGCGGTGCCGAAGTCGACGACGAACGCGACGGCGAAGGCCAGCGCGGCGACGGCCAGCCAGAGCTGGAGGGTCCGGCGGCAGCCGTGGGCGGTCGCGGTGACCACGGGCGGGAGCCCAGCGGCCCAGATGGCCGCCCGGCCCGAGCCGATCGCGATCGCCGGTCCGCCGACGCCCAGGCAGAGCAGCAGCGACCACAGCACCACCCCCGGCGCGCTCGGATCGGTGGCCGCAGTGGCGGCCAGGGTGGCCGTCAGAACCCCCGTGACGACGTAGCCGGCGGTGAACAGGGACAGCGCCAGCAGCACCGTCCAGTCGCGTTCGCCGTCCGCGATGGCGTCGGCGTCCGGGCCGTGGCCGGAGACCGAGTCCCCGACCCGCAGGCCGAGCCGCCACACCGTCCAGGCAGCAAGCAAGGTGATGCCGAGCGGCATCGCCGTGATCAGCACTCCCTCGATCCGGACGCCCGACCCGTGGCCCATCAGCCAGCCGAGCGCACCGACCCGCAGGGCACCGCTGGGCGATCCGTGCCCACCGGCATCGGTGAGGAACCACCCGACGACCGCGATCCCGAGGCAGACCACCAACGTCCCAGCGGCAGCCGTGGCCCCGCCGAGCAGCGCCAGCAGGGTGAGCGGCCGGCGGGTGGCCAGGTCGCGTTCGACCTCGGCGGAGGTGCGCTTCGTTGACGGAGGTAGCAGCGACGTCATGGCATTCGCATCATGTCTCGCAGCCCGCGCCGTTCGGCGGACCCACGCCGAATCGCCGGTTGGGAGGCAGCCGAACGGCTCGACTACCGTGGACCGGCGATGAAGGATCCGGACGCATTCGACGAGTTCTACAAGGAGACGCGAGGACGTCTTCTGTTGCAGACCTACGCGCTCACCGGTGACCTCGCCGCGTCCAAGGCCGCCGTGCGGGACGCGTTCGTGCTGGCCTGGCACCACTGGCGCAAGGTGGCCAAGCTCGACGACCCGGGGACGGCGGTGCGCCCCGACGCTTGGCGGCACGCGCAGCGGCGGCACACCGCCCGGCTGTGGCACCGCGAGAAGGGTCTCGATCCCGAGGTCAAGGCCACCTTCGACATCCTCGACCAGCTCTCGATGCGGCAGCGCAAGGCGCTGCTGCTGACCCAGGTCGCCGGCGCGTCTATCCCCCAGATGTCCCGCGAGATCGGGCTGCCGCTCGACGAGGCCGAACGCGAGCTGCAGGATGCTGTGGCCGAGTTCACCCGGCTGCGCGAGGTGCCCACCGTCGGCATCCGCGACGCCTTCGCGCCGCTCGAGCGGGCGATCGCCGACACCCGGTTCCCGCGGGCCACGATCGTCCGCCGCGCCGGTGCCGCCCGGCGCCGGACTCACACCGCTGTCGGCGCGATCGCGGCGGTGGCGGTCTTCCTGGTCAGCGGCACCCTCGTCACCGGCGCGGCCGGCGTACGTCCGAGCCTGGACCGGGCGGGCGCGGGCAACTCCTCCGGGGAGCAGGGCACCGCCGCGCCCACGGCGCAGATCCCCGAGAGCGCGCTGGTCAGCGCCACCCAGCTCGACACCATGCTCCGCCACCGGTCGTGGACCGCAGGGCGGACCCACGCCAACACCGAGCAGTCCCGCGACCTGGTGCCCTGCCAGCGGGAGCCCTTCGCCGACCCGGCCGGCGCCGAGGCACTGGTCCGCCACTTCGTCGGCACCGGACGGAAGGTGAAGCGGGCCACCGCGGTCCAACTGGTCGAGGCCTCCGGGACCCGCAGGGCCGCCCGCCAGACCTACCGCACCCTGGTCGGCTGGTTCGCCGGCTGCGCCGAGACCCGCGTGCAGCTGATCGCGACCCGTTCCGTCGCACAGGTCGGCGACCAGGCCATCCAACTCGTACTTCGGTCCTGGAATCGGCCGGTCTCCACGTTCGTCGTCGGCATCGCGCGGACCGGTGTGTTCACCACGTCGACCGTCGATCGGGTGGCCACCGCCGACACCCCCGATGTCGAGGCGTCCGGCCGGATGCTGGCCGCAGCCGTCGAGGGGCTGTGCGGCCTCGAGAGGGGCGGCGGCTGCGCGGCGGACCGACCGAAGCTCGCGTTCACCCCACCGCCCCGCGTCGGAATGCCGCCAGCGCTGCTCAGCGAGGTCGACCTGCCCCCCGTATCGGGCGTCAACCGGCCGTGGGCCGGGACCGAACCCGAGAGCCCGTCGGACAACATGGCCGCCACCCGGTGCGAGAACGCGAGGTTCGCCGGCAAGTTCCAGGGCGTGCGGTTCACCCAGGCCTCCACCCGCACGTTCGTCATCCCGGGCGCCGACCTGGCGACCGAGTTCGGGCTCACCGAGACCGTGGGGGCGCTGCCGGCCAAGCAGGCCACCGCGTTCGTCGACGACGTCCGGGCCAAGCTGGGGAGCTGTGCCCAACGCGACCTCGGCACCGACGTCACCTTCGGCAAGCGCTTCAACGCCGGCGACCGCTCGCTGAGCGTCTGGCACCTGACGACCGAACTCTCCGACAACCGCTCACTGACCTACTCGATGGCGATCCTGCGCAGCGGCACCTCGGTCGGGCAGCTCAGCTTCGTGCGGGCTCGGAAGGTGACGATCTCGAACCGGGACTTCGAGGCACTCGCGGTGCGCGCCCTCGACCGGCTCGGCACGCTCCGCGTCCGCCGCTGAAGCTTTTTCTGTCCGGTTGGTGCAACCGACCGTCGCGCTGAGGCGTCTCCCTCTCGACAACGCAAGCCAGCCACAGGAGGGCCGACGGGGTGGACGAGCACGAGTTCGACGAGTTCTACACCGCGTCGTTCCGACGGCTGACCGGCCAGGTCTACGCGATGATCGGGAACCTCGACGAGGCGCAGGAGTGCGTGCAGGAGGCGTTCGTCCGGGCCTGGGCGAACCGGCGCAAGCTGGAGAAGGCCGACTACCCGGAGGCCTGGGTGCGCACGACGGCGTACCGCCTGGCGGTGAGCCGCTGGCGGCGTACGACGCGGTCCCGGCGGCCCGCCGATCGCGCGGTCGCGCTGCCCACCGAGACACCGGCGGTCGACGAGTCGCACGTTGCCTTGGTGACCGCGCTGCGACAGCTGCCCGAGGCGCAGCGCCAGGCGCTGGTGCTCCACCACATCGCCGACCTGCCCGTGCACGCCGTCGCGTTGGAGGTCGGCGTACCCGAAGGCACGATCAAGGCCCGGCTGAGCCGCGGGCGTACCGCGCTGGCTGAGCTGTTGACCGACCATCCCAGCGACCTCGAGGGAGGAGTGAGTCATGCCTGACCCCATGGACGAGCTGAGCAACTTCGAACCGGGGGTGACCGCGAGCCCGATCCCGGCAGCCGAGGTGCGTCGTCGTGGCGATCGGCTCCGGCGACGCCGTACCGCGCTCTCCGTGGGTGGGGCGGTCGCGGCGGTGCTGTTGATCGCCGTCCCGATCGCGGTCGTCGCCGGCGGCGACGGCGACGGCGGTACGCCGCAACCCGTGGCCCCCACCCTCTCCGAGGACGCGTTGCTCACCGCCGACGAGCTGCCGGTCCGGGATCGGCTGACGCCCTGGCAAGAGGTGCAGACCGAGGGGCAGGTCCTTGCCTGCGCTCCGCAGTTGCCGGCCGCCCTGGATGCCCCGGCCGACCTCCGCCGGGACTTCGCGGCCGACGTCGCCGATGGGCCGGCCGGCGAGACCCCGGTCTCGGTCATCCGCACCCAGGTACTGGAGTTCGACGATGCGCCGGCCGCCCAGGCGGCGTACGACCAGGCGCAGGGCTGGCTCCGCGACTGCCCCGGCGGGGACAACCTGGCCCGGAAGGACGTCAGCCAGCGGACGTTCGAGATCGATGCCGGGCAGGGCGAGTGGCGGCTGCACGAGTTCTATGCGACCGACATCTGCACCGAGTGCGATGCGATCCGGTTCGACCGGATGGGCGTCGCCCAGTTCGGCGACCGGATGATCCTGGTCTCCCTCGCCGAGGTGGGCGGACCGCTGGAGCCGGAGGGGCTCGACGCCAGCATGGAGGAGCTGTACGCAGCCGCGGTCGACAAGGCGGGGGGCGTGATCACCGGTGAGTCGGCGTCTGGTTCCGACAGTGGCGAGCCGGCGGGCGTCCCGATCGACTGGGACCTGGCCGACCTGACCGGCGACGGTGGCCGGATCAGCGGACCCGGACCGGACGCGCCGGGGGCGGCGGAGGTCTCCCCGTGTGATCGGGTCGTGTGGCCGAAGGCGGGAGTAGACCGGCTCGCGGTCAACACGACCGGACCCGAGTTCGCCGAGGCACGCGAGCTGGTCGAGTTCGCCTCGGCCGACGAGGCCGTCGCGGCGATGGGGGAGGTCCGGTCGGCGGTCGCCGCCTGCCCGACCGAGATCAACGAGCTCGATCCCACCAACAGTCCGGAGCAGGCCTGGGACGTCCTGGAGTCCGACACCGGGTACGAGGACTCGGTGACGTTGTCGCTCACCTACACCGACGGTTTGCCGGGCGGCCAGATCTGGCAGTTCACCCGGGTGGGCAAGGCGATCATCGCGGTCAGCACGAGCGGCGAGTACGCCGGCGGGCGATCCGCGGCCCTTGCGGCAGTGCGGCTGACAGAGATCACCCGGCACATCGCACCAGAGATGTGCCGGTACACCGTCGACGGCTGCTGAAAGACACGCTGACCCGTCGCGAAGTTCGCGACGGGTCAGCGTGGTTGAGCGTGAGTTAGAGCCGGGTCAGCTGTTCTGGAGGATCTCCCGCATCAGCGCGGCGGTCTCGGAGGGGGTCTTGCCGACCTTTACGCCGACCGCCTCGAGGGCTTCCTGCTTGGCGGCCGCGGTGCCGGACGAACCGGAGACGATGGCGCCGGCGTGGCCCATGGTCTTGCCCTCGGGGGCGGTGAAGCCCGCGACGTATCCGACCACGGGCTTGGTGACGTTGTCCTTGATGTAGTCGGCCGCCCGCTCTTCCGCGTCTCCGCCGATCTCGCCGATCATCACGATCGCCAAGGTGTCGGGGTCCGCCTCGAACGCCGCCAGGGCGTCGATGTGGGTGGTACCGACCACCGGATCGCCGCCGATGCCGATCGCGGTCGTGAAGCCGAAGTCCCGCAGCTCGTACATCATCTGGTAGGTCAACGTGCCGGACTTGGAGACCAGCCCGATCGGACCCTTGCCGGCGATCGTGTGCGGCGTGATGCCGGCCAGCGACTCCTCCGGCGTGATGATGCCGGGGCAGTTCGGGCCGATCATCCGGGTGGACTTGCCATCGAGGTAGGCGAAGACCTCGGCGCTGTCCTGCACGGGCACGCCCTCGGTGATCACCACGAGCAGGCCGATGCCCGCGTCGATGGCCTCGATGCAGGCGTCCTTGGTGAACGCCGGCGGCACGAAGACCACCGACACGTCCGCGCCCGTCTCGGCCATCGCCTCCTTGACGGAGCCGAAGACCGGCAGATCCTTGCCGCCGAGCTCGACCGACGTACCGGCCTTGCGCGCGTTGACGCCGCCGACGATGTTGGAGCCGGCCGCGACCATGAGGGTGGTGTGCTTGGAGCCCATCCCACCGGTCATGCCCTGGACGATGATCTTGGAGTCCTTGTTCAGATAGATAGACATCTCGGTCCCTCAGGCCCTTTCCGACTTGGCTGCCAGCTCGGCAGCACGGTCCGCCGCGCCGTCCATGGTGTCGACCATCGTGACCAGCGCGTGGTTCGCCTCGGAGAGGATGCGCCGGCCCTCCTCGACGTTGTTGCCGTCGAGTCGTACGACGATCGGCTTGGTGGCCTCCGCACCCAGGATGTCCAGCGCGCCGACGATGCCGTTGGCGACCTCGTCGCAGGCGGTGATGCCACCGAAGACGTTGACGAACACCGACTTCACCTGCTCGTCGTGCAGGATCACGTCCAGACCGTCGGCCATCACCTGGGCGTTGGCGCCGCCGCCGATGTCCAGGAAGTTCGCGGGCTTCACGCCACCGTGCCGCTCGCCGGCGTAGGCCACCACGTCGAGCGTCGACATGACCAGGCCCGCGCCGTTGCCGATGATGCCGACAGCACCGTCGAGCTTGACGTAGTTGAGGCCCTTGTCCTTGGCCTTCGCCTCGAGCGGGTCGGCCTCCTCGCGGATCTCGAACGCCGCGTGCTCCTCGTGCCGGAAGTCGGCGTTGTCGTCGAGCGACACCTTGCCGTCCAGGGCTTCGAGCACGTCGCCCTCGAGCCGGGCCAGCGGGTTGACCTCGACCAGGGTGGCGTCCTCCTCGACGAAGACGTCCCAGAGCCGGAGCACCAGGGTGACCGCCTGCTCGGTGAGCGCCTCCGGGAACTTCGCGTCCGCGACGATCTCGCGCGCCTTGGCCTCGTCGACGCCGGTACCCGGGTCGATGGCGATCTTGCGCACGGCGTCCGGGTTGGTCTTCGCGACCTCCTCGATCTCGACACCACCCTCGACGGAAGCGATGCAGAGGTACTGGCGGTTGGCCCGGTCGAGCAGGAAGGAGAAGTAGTACTCCTCCTCGATGGTTGCCGCCGGGGCGATGAGCACCCGGTTGACGGTCAGGCCCTTGATCTCCATCCCGAGGATCGCGGCGGCGTGCTGCTCGGCCTCGTCGGGCGTCTTCGCGAGCTTCACCCCGCCGGCCTTGCCGCGTCCGCCGGCCTTGACCTGCGCCTTGACGACGACGACGCCGAGCTCCTCGGCGGCTGCCCGGGCTTCGGCCGGGGTGTGGGCGACGATGCCGAGTGTGACCGCGACATCGTGCTTGGCGAAGAGCTCCTTCGCCTGGTACTCCATCAGATCCACTGATCTATGTCCTCACCTATGAGGGCAGCCGGAAGCGGCCGCGCCTGCAGCGTTGGGGTGTCATCCGCACCCTAGACCCGACCGACGGATCCGACGACCCGGGGTTGTCGCGACGAGACGTGGCTCGCGGCGAGCGCGAGCAGCGAGCTAGCCCTGCGCACCCGCGAAGTGGCTCGACACCCATCCGGTGATCTCGGTGGTCGTGGCGCCGGGCGTGAACACCTTGGCCACGCCGAGCTCCTCGAGCACCGGGACGTCCTCGTCGGGAATGATCCCGCCGCCGAAGACCACGATGTCGGAGGCGTCCCGCTCGGCCAGCAGCTCCACCAGCTTCTTGAACAGGGTCATGTGTGCGCCGGAGAGGACCGAGAGCCCGATCAGGTCCGCGTCCTCCTGGATCGCGGTCTCCACGATTTGCTCCGGGGTTTGGTGCAGACCGGTGTAGATCACCTCGTGGCCGGCATCGCGCAGCGCTCGGGCGACGATCTTGGCCCCGCGGTCGTGCCCGTCGAGCCCGGGTTTCCCGACGACGATCCGGATCCGCTCCATGGCCGCACAGTAGTGCGCGGGGCGCGCGGACGTGACCTCGGCAGGCTCTCCGCGTTGTCCACAGAGATTCTGCACCGATGCTTTACACGCGCCTCCCATCCGTTAAGGTCGTGGCTTCGCGTGAATTCATTAGACATTCATCCAACTCTTGGATTGCGGAGAGCCAACGCCTGATGGGTAGCCACCGAGCGGATCGTCGCGGCCCGATCCGCCGACCCTCGAGTCCCTCGAAGGACACCACGTACGTCGGCCGCAGGGTCGCCGGGCGTCAAGCCGCGCCCGAGCTCGTCGAGACCTCGCAGCGGGTCTCCGAGCCGGCCTCGGAGCTCGCCACGGCATCGGCATCCCACGACCTCGAAACCACCGGGTCGATCCCGGTCATTGGCACCGTTCCCGGCAAGCGCAGGGCGGTCAAGCCCGCCACCAGCCGCGGCCCGCTGTTCAAGGGCCTGCCGTCGCCTCCGATGCTGCTCGGTGCGGCGTCCCTTGCCGTTGCCGTCACCGGCACCGTGACCTCCGCGGGAGCCGACCTCGGCGACCTGGCCCCGAAGTACACCGCCGCGAGCGCGATGAGCGGAGACAGCGGGATCGGCTCGGTCAGCCCCAACGACCGCAACCCGCAGGTGAGCCGCGACTCGAGGCGCGACGCCCTCGACGACGCCTCCACCGCGGACCTGGTCGAAGCGGCCGAGCAGGTAGCCGAGCAGCGCGACGCGGCGCTGGGTCAGCTGGCCCAGCTCGCCGAGAAGCAGGCCGACAAGATCGCCGAGAACCGTTGGGTGCTGCCCCTCGCGGCATCGATCATCACGGCCCGGTTCGGCGACTACGGCCTCTGGTCGAGCTACCACACCGGCCTGGACTTCAACGGCAACAACGGCGACCCGATCAAGTCGGTCGCCAACGGCGTCGTCACGTTCGTCGGGTACGACGGCTCCTACGGCAACAAGACGATCGTCACCCTCGATGACGGCACCGAGATCTGGTACTGCCACCAGAGCTCGTTCAACGTCGCCGAGGGCCAGACCGTGCGGTCCGGCGAATTCATCGGCACGGTCGGCTCCACCGGCAACGTGACCGGCTCCCACCTGCACGTGGAGGTCCGCCCCGGCGGTGGCGACCCGGTCGACCCGTACGCGGCGTTCGTCGTACACGGCGTCACTCCGTAACGCCGAAGGCGACCTAGAGCTTCTCGACGGGCGCGTAGCGCAGCAGCAGCCGCTTGACGCCCTCGGACCCGAAGTCGATCGAGGCCACCGACTTCTCGGCCGCACCCTCGACCGCGACCACCGTGCCCATGCCGAACGAGTCGTGGACCACCCGGTCACCGGGCTCCAACGAAGGGATCTCCCGAGCGGGTTTGGCCTTCGAGGCCGCGTCGGCCCGGGCTGCGGCCGAGGAGAAGTTGCGTCGCCCCGCCGCCGTGGGCGCCCCCATCCCTGCCGGCGAGGAGCTCGCCAGGTCGGGACGCGCCCATGAGGTCTGGGCCGCCTCGGTGCGCCGCCAGTCGACGAGGTCGACCGGGAGCTCGTCGAGGAACCGCGACCCGGGGTTGTGGGACGGCGCACCCCAGGCCGAGCGCACCACCGCCCGGCAGATGTAGAGCCGCTCGCGGGCCCGGGTGATGCCGACGTACGCGAGCCGACGCTCCTCCTCCAGCTCGGGCTGATCGCCGAGCGAGCGGGAGTGCGGAAACACGCCGTCCTCGAGTCCGGTGAGGAAGACCACGGGGAACTCCAGGCCCTTCGCGGTATGCAGCGTCATCAGGGTGACCACGCCAAGATCCTCGGCGTCGGGCTCGTCGGGGATCTGGTCGGTGTCGGCGACCAGCGCCACCCGCTCCAGGAAGTCGCCCAGCCCCGGCGCGACGATGCCTGCGTCCACGTCCGCGGGATCGGCCGAGGGCCCGGCAACCGGGTCCTCGGAGAACTCACGCGCCACCGCGACCAGCTCGCCGAGGTTCTCGACCCGGGTGGCGTCCTGGGGGTCCTCGGATGCCTCCAGCTGCTCGAGGTAACCGGACCGGGCCAGCACGGACTCGAGGATCACGTCGGCGCGCTCCCCCGCGTCGACCATCGACTGCAGCTCCTCGACCATGGCCACGAAGCCCTGGATGTTGGTCAGGCTGCGAGTGGCCAGGCCGGGCGATTCGTGAGCCTTGCGCAGCGCCTCCCAGAACGTGATCCGCTCGCGGTCGGACAACTCCTGCACGCAGGCGACCGCGCGGTCACCGATGCCTCGCTTGGGAACGTTGAGGATCCGGCGCAGGGAGACCTGGTCGTCGGGGTTGACCAACATCCGCAGATAGGCGAGCGCGTCGCGCACCTCGCGGCGTTCGTAGAAGCGCACGCCACCGACCACCTTGTAGGGCTGGCCGGTGCGGATGAACACCTCCTCGAAGACGCGGGACTGGGCGTTCGTGCGGTAGAACACCGCGACGTCGCCGGGCTTGGCCCCCGCGTCGGTGAGGGCATCGATCTCCTCGGAGACGAACCTCGCCTCGTCGCGCTCGTCGTCGGCGACGTACCCCACGATCCGCTCGCCGTCGCCGGCGTCGGACCAGAGCCGCTTCGCCTTGCGGCCCTGGTTGTGACCGATCACCGAGTTGGCGGCGTTGAGGATGGTCTGGCTGGAGCGGTAGTTCTGTTCGAGCAGGATGGTGGTGGCGTCGGGGAAGTCCTGCTCGAAATCGAGGATGTTGCGGATGTTGGCCCCGCGGAACGCGTAGATCGACTGGTCGGCGTCGCCCACCACCATCAGCTCCGCCGGCTCGACCCGCTCCTCCTCGACGAGCTCGGGGTCGTCGGCGCACAGCTGATGGATGAGTGCGTACTGCGCGTGGTTGGTGTCTTGGTACTCGTCGACGAGCACGTGCCGGAATCGCCGGCGGTAGACCTCGCGCACCTCGGGGAACGTCTGGAACAGGTGCACGGTGGCCATGATCAGGTCGTCGAAGTCGAGGGCGTTGGCCTCGCGGAGCCGCCGTTGATAGGTGGTGTACGCCGCGGAATAGGTCTCCTCGATCCCGTTGCGCGCGTCGGCGGCGACCTCCTCGTGGTCGCGCAGCTCGTTCTTGTGGTTGCTGACCCAGTGCAGGACCGGTCCCGGCTGGTAGCGGCGTGGGTCCAGGTCGAGGTCGCGGATGACCAGCGACATCAGCCGCTTCTGATCCTGGGCGTCGTAGATCGAGAAGTTCGACTTGAACCCGAGCTTGTCGATCTCCTTGCGCAGGATCCGCACGCAGGCGGAGTGGAACGTGCTTACCCACATCACCCGCGCGCGCCGCCCGACGAGCTCCTCGACGCGCTCCTTCATCTCGGCTGCGGCCTTGTTGGTGAAGGTGATCGCCAGGATCGAGCCCGGGTGCGCCTTGCGCTCCGCGATCAGCCAGGCGATCCGCCGGGTCAGCACCCGGGTCTTGCCGGAACCCGCGCCGGCGACGACGAGCAGCGGCGGTCCGGCGTGCCGCACCGCGGCCCGCTGCGGGTCGTTGAGGCCCTCAAGCAGCTCGTCGGGCGTGGGTCCGCGGCGCGCGGTCCGCGGCTCCTCGGTGGGAGTCCGATCGAATCCGGGAAGGTCGAGCCCGGGCTGCGGCAACGGCGTACTCATGCTGCTCGCAACCCTACGCGGGGGCGCCGTCGGTGCTGGGCCGCCCGCCCATGTAACACGTTGTCCACCCATCTACCGGCGCGTTGCAGCAGCTGGGTAGATAGGTGGACGACGTGTTACATACGGTCCACAGCCCCGAGGGCCGCGCCCACCGTCCACAGGCGCGGCGACGGCCCACGCAGCTGGCCGGGCCCGGTCGCAGGGTGTCGGCATGAACCCGAGGATCGTAGGAATCATGGCGACCCAGCACGGCCTGATCACGCGTCCGCAGGCGCTCAACGCCGGGGCGAAGCCCGATCGGCTCGATCAGCTGGTGCGTCGCGGCGAGCTGGTCGCCGTGCGCCGAGGTGTGTACGCCGAAGCCGCACTCGTCGCCACCCTCACGACGTATCGCGACCGACGCCTGCTCGCGGACCGGGCGGCGAGCCTACGGATCATCCATCCGCATGCGATGAGCCACGACTCCGCGGCTCTCGAGCTGAACCTGCCGATCCTCCGACCGTCCACTCCCATGACCCACGTGACCAGACCCGGCGTGGTCGGCTCGCACCTGACGCACGGGGTGAAGCACCATCTGGCGCCGTACGCAGCCGATCGGGTGGTCGAGCAGGCCGGGATCCGCGTGCTCGACGCGGCCCGAACGGGCTTGGATATCGCGCGAGAGCACGGCTTGCGTGCCGGCGTGGTGGCCATCGACTCCGCCCGGCGCAGCGGCACCACGCTGAGTCAGCTCGAGGCCGAGGTCGCGCTGATGAAGTCATGGCCGCACGTGACGGTTGTCCGGGAGGCGATCGAACTCTCCGATCCGGACACCGACTCGGTGGGCGAGACGCTGACCCGTGAACTCGTCACCGAGCTCGGCCACGGGCGCCCCCGTACTCAGTTCGGGCTGACCGCAGGCGGCCGGACGGCCTGGTGCGACCTCCGGCTCGATCGCCACCTGTTCGAGTTCGACGGGAGGGTGAAGTACCAACGAGTGGAGGATGGTGGCGTTGCGCTCACCTCCGCTGCAGAGGTGATCTGGCGGGAGAAGCAGCGTCAGGACTGGCTGTGCGGGTTCAAGCTGGGGATGTCGAGGGTGGTCTGGGACGAACTGTTCGGCGCCGCGCGAGCAGCCACGCGCGAAAGGCTCCGCCGCGAGTACCTCGACACCTGTCGCCGCTTCGGGAAGTCGATCGAGGACCTGACGCCGTACCTCGCGCGCGGCCCGCGGCCTCGCCCGCGACGCCACGCCGCCTGACCTGCGGGGTTCGGCGCATCGCCCTTGTAACACGTTGTCCACCCATCTACCGGCGCGTTGCAGCAGCTGGGTAGATGGGTGGACAACGTGTTACATGCGGCAAGGCGATCTGCACCAGGGAGCGACCCCGTCAGGCGTGGGCGGACGACCAGAGCACCGCGACGCAGACGTTCGCCACCGACAGCAGCAGGAGGCCGATCCAGAGGCCCTGCGGGATCCGCTCCTTGCGGGTGTTGGCCATGACCAGGATCAGCAGCCCCAGCCCGATCAGGCCCTTGACCGCGATCTTGGTGTTGTTGACCTCCACGTCGTCGGCCTGGAGTACGCCGACCAGCGCGATGCCAGCCACGAACGCCGCCCCGACGCCGTCGCGCATAGCGGCGTTAACGACCTTCTCCGAGCTGCGGGACTGTGCGAGCAGCCCGCCGATCAGGGCCGCGAAGCCGAGGATGTGGATCACCAGCAGGATCTGGCGCAGCGTCTCCATGGCCGAAGACTAGCCAGCGGGCGCCCGCTGCTCGGCAGCCCCATCCGCGTCGGGGGTGAGGTAGCGCTCGATGAGGAAGAGCACCACCCCGATCGCGACCAGCGCCGCGCACCACAGCAACGAGGCGGGGTCGTCGTAGACCGACCAGCCCAGGATGGCCGCGTTAGCCAGAAGGCCGACGCAGAGCAGGGGCGTGTTGGCCCGGAACGTCTCCTCGGTCTCGTCCTGTCCGCGCAGAATCAGCGCGGACAGGATCACCAACATGTAGATGAACAGCAGGAAGAGGACGGTGACCAGGGCCAGCCGCTCCACCAGGTCGACCGCGGAGCCGGCCTCGGTGAGCAGGGTGCCGGCGACCAGCAGGCCGCCCACCACCGTGGCACTGAACAGCAAGCCCACCCACGGGCTGCGGCGCCGCGAGTGGATCTTCGCGAACACGCCGGGTACGACGTCCTCGTTGGCCATTCCGTAGAGGATCCGCGGCTGGGTCACGACGGCCACCAGGGTGGTGTTGGTGATCGCGATCATCGCGATCACCACGAACAGGTCGGACATGAAGCCCGTGTTGATCGGGAGGATCCCCTTCTCCACCACCTCGAGCAGGGCGGCGTCGGAACCGGCGAGGGTGTCGGTGTCGACGGTGAGCGCCGCCGAGATCGAGACCAGCACGTAGATGACGCCGGCCACGACCATCCCCCCGATCAGGGACCGCGGGAACGCGCGGTGCGGGTCGATGGTCTCCTCTGCGACGTTCGCGGTGTTCTCGAAGCCGGTCATCGCGAAGAACGACAGCGCCACGCCGGCCAGTACGGCGAGCGCCACGTTGCCGTCCGCGCTCACCTCGACCAGCGTCCCGAACTCCGCGTCCCCCTCGGCGATGTACCAGATCCCGATGACCAGGACGATCAGCAGGCCCGCGATCTCGACGAAGGCCATCAGCATGTTGACGACCACCGACTCGGTGATCCCGATGAAGTTGATGACCGTCAGCACGAGCACGAACACCAAGGTCACCAGCAGCGCCGGCGGGCCGGCCCACAGCTCGGCGAAGTAGGCGGAGAACCCGCTCGCCAGCGAGCCGGCGGCAGCGAAACTAGCTGAGAGGAACGAGACGGTGACCAGGAACGTCAGCGTCTTGTTGCCGAACGCCTTGTTGACGTAGAGCGAGGCTCCGGCCGCCTGCGGGTACTTCGTGACCAGCTCGGCGTACGCCGTGCCGGTGATCGCCGCGATCGAGATGCCGACGGCGAACGCGATCCAGAAGGCGCCACCGACGGCGGCCGCCACCAGTCCGATCAGGACGTAGATGCCCGAGCCGAGCACGTCGCCCAACGTGTAGAAGAACAGCTGCTTGCCGGTGATGGACCGCTTGAGGCCGCCCTCGCGGACGTCGGTCGACCGGGTCTCGGTTGCGCTCACGTCCCGCAGTACCCCGCGCGGGCCAGGCGAAACCGTGGGTCAGAGCAGGCGTCGGTCCGAGGCCCATCGGGTCAGCTCGTGGCGCGAGGAGAGCTGGAGCTTGCGCAGCACGGACGACATGTGGGTCTCGACGGTCTTGATCGAGATGAAGAGCTCCTTCGCGACTTCCTTGTAGGCGTAGCCGCGGGCGATCAGCCGCATCACCTCGCGCTCCCGCTCGGTGAGCCGGTCGAGATCCTCGTCGACGGCCGCCACCTCGATGGAGCCGGCGAACGCGTCCAGCACGAATCCGGCCAGCCGCGGCGAGAACACCGCGTCACCGTCGGAGACCCGTCGGATCGCGGAGACGAGCTCGGGGCCGGTGATCGTCTTGGTGACGTAGCCGCGGGCGCCACCTCGGATCGTGCCGATGACGTCCTCCGCGGCATCGCTGACCGACAACGCCAGGAACGCCGTGTCCGTGACGGTGCTGCGCCGCATCACCTCGGCGCCGCCACCACCGGGCAGGTGTACGTCGAGGAGTACGACGTCGGGCCGGTGCTCGGCGACCGCCTTGACCGCCTCGTCCACGTCGGCGGCCTCGGCCAGCACGGTGACGACACCCGCACCGGCTGCCTCTAGTTCGGCGCGCACCCCACGGCGGAACATCGCGTGGTCGTCGACGATCACCACCCCGACCATCCCGGTCTCAGCTCTGGTCATTCGTCGTCGCCTTCCTGGTCTGCGGAGCGGGGCAGGTGCAGATGCACCTCGGTGCCCTCACCGACGGTGGATCGGATCGTGCCGGAGCCGCCGTGCCGGTGCATGCGGTCGATGATGCTGTTGCGGACGCCGTAACGATCCTCCGGGGTCACCGACGGGTCGAAGCCGCGACCGCGGTCGCGAACGAACACGTCGACTGCGCCGTCGGTGATCTCGGCGTAGACATCGACCTGGGGCACCCCGGAGTGCTTGGCCGCATTGGTGACGGCCTCACGGGTCGCGGCGACCACCGGCCGCAGACCCTCGATGAAGTCGCGGTCCCCCACAGTCACCACGTCGACGGTGACGCCATGGGCGTCCTCGACCTCCGCGGACACGCCGCGCAGCGCGCTGGCCACGGTGCGCTCGTCGGTGGATTCGCCGACGTAGAGCCACGCGCGCAGGTCGCGCTCCTGGGCGCGCGCGAGCCGGGCCACGGTGGCGGCGTCTCCAGAGCTCTTCTGGATCAGGGCCAGGGTCTGCAACACCGAGTCGTGCAGGTGCGCGGCCACGTCGGCACGCTCCTGGGTCCGGACCCGTTCCGCACGCTCGTCGGTGAGCTCGGTCGCCAGCCGGAAGATCCACGGCCCGACCACGATGCCGATGCCGACGACCCCGACCAGGGCCGCGAACGTCACGTCCAGCGCGAGGCTCAGCGGGCCACGGCGCAGGGCGAAGACCAGCAGCGCCAGGACGATCAGCCCGACACCGGCCGCCAGTCGGGCGTACGACGCCCACCCGCCGTCGCCGAGGATCACCCGCGACGGGTTGATCCGGCCACTGGTGTCGAGCCAGCGCTCACGTTGGGCCTCGTCGGCCTGGCGCCAGAGCAGCGCGATGCCGGCCAGCGCGATCGCGATCGGCCAGATCAGCGCACCCCGGCCGAACAGCGCCTCCAGGACGAACACCAGCCCGATCCCGAGTGCCGCGAGCGCGATCACCGGGCCGACATCGGTCAGCCTCCGGATCCGTCCCGGCCGGCGGCCGCCACGGGTGGCGCTCTCCAGTCCGGGCGCCGCGGTCTCGAACTGGTCGCCGGCCGGCAGCAGCAGCCACAGGCCGGCGTAGAACGCGATGCCCATCCCGCCGAGTGCCCCGGTGACCACGAAGGCGACCCGGATCCAGAGCACCGGAAGCGCCAGGTGCCGGGCGAGCCCGGACGCCACGCCACCGATGATCGGCTCGCGGAGGTCACGGGTGGCCCGGCGCGGCGGATAGCCGGCCCGGACGGTGGGGGTGCTCATCTCGCCTCAATCGTCACACAGCGGCAGGTGCGCAACCATGAGGACGAACCCCGGTCCGACCCTGAGGAGCCGACGGCGCTGGGTGGGCGAGGATCAGGGTGCTCCCCGATGGTGCGGGGGGCCGCGAGACCACAGTCTGGATGACATGACAACGAACCCCCCGGAGGCCGCCGCCGAGCACCCGTCGGACCACGGCCACCCGACCGGCCCGGATACCGGACCTCGCGTGACCCGCGACGAGATCCGCGACCTCGGGCGGCTGCGGCGCAGCCGTTCCGACCGCAAGATCGCCGGCGTGGCCGGCGGCCTGGCCCGGCACCTCGACATCGACCCGATCATCACGCGCGTCGCGCTGGTGGTCCTCATCTTCTTCGGCGGCGCCGGGCTGCTGATCTACGGCGCCTGCTGGCTGCTGTTGCCCGATGAGTACACCGAGGACGCGAAGCTGCGGCTCGACGAGCGCAGCCGCGGCGTGGCCCTGATCATCGTGGGCGTGCTCGCGGCCCTCGCCGTGATCGGCGACTCGATGGGCGACTGGGGCTTCCCCTGGCCGCTGGCCATCCTCGGCCTGATCGCACTGGTGATCGTCAGCACTCGGGGTGACTCACGGTCGCGGCCGTCGGCGCCGGCCGGACCGGGCGCGCCGGGCGCGCCCGGGGTCACCTATCCCGGTGCGCCGCCCGCGTCGTATCCGGCGTCGTACCAGGCGCCGCCGCCGCGCAACCCGCGCAAGCGCGGACCCATCCTGTTCTGGTTCACGATGGCGCTCACGGCGCTGGCCGAGGGCGTTCTCGGCATCCTCGACGTCGCCGGTGTCGACGTCGCCGAATCGGCCTACCCGGCACTCGCGCTCGGGATCATCGGCGCGATGCTGCTGGTCGGTACTTTCTACGGCCGGGCCGGCGGCCTGATCGCGGTCGGCCTGGTGGCCGCCCTGGCCACCGCCGGCGCCACCGCGGCCGACGAGATCGACGCCGGGAAGATCACCGACTCGCCGACTCGCGCGGTGGACCTGGACGATCAGTACGACCTGTTCGCCGGCAAGATCGAGCTTGACCTCAGCGACATCGAGGACATCGAGAACCTCCACGGGCGCACCGTCGACCTCGACCTCGTGTTCGGCCAGATCGTCGTGACCATCCCCGACGGGGTGGACGTCAACGTGGACGCCTCCGTGGACGCCGGCGAGACGCGCTTGTTCGGCGACAACGAGGACAACTCCAACAGTGCGCGGTACAACGCCCGGCTCGAGGATGCTCCGACCCTGGACCTCAACATCGAGCTCACCTTCGGTGAGATCACCGTCGACACAGCAGAAGGGATCGACCGATGACCGAACCGACCAGCAGCACCACTGCCACCCTTGCGGCCGCTCGCGAGAGCGGTCGGCACCCGGTCAACGTCGGCCACCTCGTGATGGGTGTCGCCCTGCTCGGCCTGGTCGTGATCTGGGCCCTGATCGTCGGCGACGTGGTCGAGGGCGGGGACGTCCGCTGGCTGCTGCCGACCCCGTGGGTGCTCGCCGGCGGCGCCGGGTTGGTCGCTTTGGCCGTCACGGGCCGCCGCGGCCGGGAGCACCGCCAGGTCGGCTGGGTCACCCCGGCCGACACCGATACCGAGACCACCGAGACCACCGAGGAGAACCGATGAACCCCGAGCACACCAGCAAGCGACTGACCCGACGGAGTAACGACAAGATCCTGGGCGGCGTCTGCTCCGGGCTGGCCGACTACTTCAACCTCGACGCCACCCTCGTCCGGGTGCTCGCCGCCCTCGCTGCGGTCTTCAGCCTGGGCACCGCGGTCGTCGCGTACGTCGTGGCCTGGGCCCTGATGCCGACCGGATAGGGCGTCCCGCAGAATCGGGCGCGTGACCCTTCCGGAGATCGGCACCCTGACGTCCCTGCCCGCGCTCGACCATCCCGAGCTCCTCGCGCCGTCGGTGGCGGCCGCCCTGGCGGCCTGGCCGGCGGCGCACGAGGTTGCGGTGGTGCAGATCGATCCCGCCCACGCCGACACAGCGGCGATGAGCGCGGCGTACGAGCTGCCGATGGGTGCCGGCGCCAACTGTGTCGTGGTGGCCGGGAGCCGAGCCGGCGAGGAGCGGATCGCGGCCTGCGTGGTGCGCGCCGACACCCGGGCCGACGTCAACAACCGGGTCCGCAGGCTGCTCGACGTCCGCAAGGCGTCGTTCCTCTCGATGGAGCGGGCCGTCGAGGAGTCGGGGATGGAGTACGGCGGGATCACCCCGCTCGGCCTTCCGGACGGCTGGCGGGTGCTGATCGACCCGCGCTGCCTCGAGATCGAGGTGGCGATCATCGGGTCGGGCGTCCGGCGCTCGAAGATCCTGCTCGCCGGCCGGCTCCTCGGCGAGCTCCCCGGCGCCGAGGTCGTGGATGAACTAGCGATCTGAGGGGCACCGGGCGCCATGACCGACGATGGCCCTGGTGGGCGCAACGAGACGCCGGAGCAGCGCGCCGACCGCAAGTGGAACGACATCCTGCAGGAGCTGAGGGTGCTGCAGACCGGCGTCCAGCTGCTCGCGGGCTTCCTGCTCACGCTCCCGTTCCAGCAGAAGTTCGGATCACTCGAGGAGTACCAGCGCGACTTCTACCTCGTCCTCGTGGCGCTCGCCGGTCTGACCACCGCGCTGGTGCTGACCCCCGTCGCGGTCCACCGGACGTTGTCCGGCCGCCAGGTGAAGTCTCGGGTCGTCGATGCCGGCGGCTGGATGGCAATCGGCGCGCTCAGCGGAGTGGCAGTGCTGGTCGTCGGCATCACGACGTTCGTCTTCGACGTCGTGGTCGACCGCACCTGGGCGGCGGCGGTGGGCGCGGCCATGGCGCTGGTGCTGATCGGACTGCTGGTGGTCTTCCCGCGCCGGCTCATCCGCACGCACGCGCCATAATTCGGTCGAACTCACCCCCCGTGAATCCGTAGCGTGTGCGGGTGCGGCAACTCCCTCTCGATCACCCCGGCACCGCGGACCATCGGTCCGCGGTGCGCTTCCTGTGGTGGATGGCCAAGGGCCAACGGCGCACGCTGCTCGTCGGGATGCTCTTCGGCATCGTCTGGATGAGCAGCCAGGCGGTGCTGCCCGCGGTGATCGGCCGCGCCATCGACGACGGTGTCGCCGCGAAGGACACCGACGCCCTGCTCAAGTACGCCGGGCTGCTGTTCGGGATCGGCCTGATCCAGGCGGCCAGCGGGATCATGCGACACCGGTTCGCGGTCACCAACTGGCTCACCGCCGCCTACCGCACCGTCCAGCTCGTCGGCCGGCACACCGTGCACCTCGGCGCCACCCTGCCCCGCAAGGTCTCGACCGGCGAGGTGGTCGCGATCGGCACCAGCGACATCTCCCACCTCGGCCAGGTGATGGACGTCTCCGCACGCTTCGCGGGCGCGATCGTGTCGTTCCTGCTGGTCTCGGTGATCCTGCTCCAGACCTCGGTGACCCTGGGCCTCGTGGTCCTGGTCGGTGTCCCCGCGCTGATGCTGCTCGTGGGGCCGCTGCTTTCGCCGCTGCAGCGTCGTAGCACCCGGCAGCGCGAGCTGACCGGTGACCTCTCCAACACCGCCAACGACATCGTGGGTGGGTTGCGCGTGCTGCGCGGCATCGGCGGCGAGCAGGTCTTCCATGACCGCTATCGCCGCGAGTCGCAAACCACCCGGCGGGCGGGGGTGGAGGTGGCCAAGCTCCAGTCCGTGCTCGACGCGCTCCAGGTGCTGCTGCCGGGGGTCTTCGTCGTCGTCGTGGTCTGGATCGGGGCACGGTACGCCGTCTCCGGGCGGATCACGCCCGGTGAGCTCGTGGCGTTCTACGGCTACGCGGCCTTCCTGATGATCCCCCTGCGCACGGCCACCGAGTACGCCAACAAGTTCATCCGGGCCCGGGTATCGGCGATCAGGGTGTGCCGAGTGCTGGCGCTCACGCCCGACGTCACCGACCCGGCGCGGCCCGCCGATCCCCCGCCGCCCGGGGCCACGCTGAGCGACGCCCGGTCGGGACTGCGGGTGCGGCCCGGTGGGGTCACCGCGATCGTGAGCGACGACCCGGACGAGTCGGCGCGGCTGGCCGACCGGCTCGGCATGTGTGCCCCGGACCCCGACGACGACGTCACGTTGGGCGGCGTACCCCTGACCGCGCTGGCGCGCGCGGAGGTACGCCGCCGGATCGTCGTCTCCGACACGGGCGCCGCCTTGTTCTCCGGTCGGCTCGGCGACCGCCTCGACCCGACCGGCAAGGGCGACCTGGGCCGGGCTCTCGACACCGCGTCGGCCGACGACATCATGGACGCGCTGCCCGAGGGCCTGGACGCGCTCGTCACCGAGCGCGGGCGCAGCTTCTCCGGCGGTCAGCGGCAGCGGCTGGTGCTGGCTCGTGCCCTGACCGCCGACCCCGAGATCCTGATCCTGGTCGAGCCGACCTCGGCGGTCGACGCGCACACCGAGGCCCGGATCGCGGCCCGGTTGCGGCAGCACCGGGTCGGGCGCACGACCGTGGTCACCTCGACCAGCCCGCTGATGCTGGATGCCGTCGACGAGGTGGTGCTGCTCAGCCACGGCCGGGTGGTCGCGACCGGCACCCATGGCGAGCTGCTGCGCGCCAACGCCGACTACCGGGCCGTGGTCACCCGGGAGTCCGAGCTCCAGCCCGCGGAGGTGCTCCAGTGAGCACCACGATCCTGCCCGTGGCGGACGGGCCGGCGATGCGTCGGTACGTCCGGACCCTGGCCCGTCGGTACCCGCGCCTGCTCGGCGGCGCCGTCGTGCTCCACGGACTCGCCGCCGCCGCCGCGTTGGCCGCTCCGCGACTGCTGGGTGACCTGGTCGAGGCGGTCGAGCAGGGCACCACCACGGCCCACGTCGATCACGTGATCGCGCTGCTCGCCGGGTTCCTGCTCGTCCAGACCGTGCTCACCCGCTACGCCCGCTACGTCAGCCAGGTGCTGGGCGAGCGGGTGCTCGCCGAGCTGCGCGAGGACTTCGTCGGCAACGCCCTGGCGCTCCCTGTCGGCGTCGTCGAGTCCGCCGGGTCCGGCGACCTGCTGACCCGGACCAGCCGCGACGTGGAGCAGCTCGGCTGGTCGGTGCGATGGGCACTGCCGGAGTGGACGATCGCGGTGGTCACCGCCGTGCTCACCTTCGCCGCCGCGTTGAGCGTCGGCTGGTGGGTCGCACTCCCGTGCCTGCTCGGGGTGCCACCCCTGGTGTTCGGGCTGCGCTGGTACCTCGCCCGGGCCAAGGCCGGCTACCTGCGCGAGAGCGCGTCGTACTCCGTCATCAACGCGACCCTCACCGAGACCGTCGAGGGCGCTCGCAGTGTCGAGGCCCTCGGCCTCGCCGATGAGCGGATCGACAGCCTCGACCGCGACATCAAGGAGTCCTACGACGCGGAGCGCTACACCCTGTTCCTGCGCACGGTGTTCTTCCCGAACATGGAGATCAGCTACCTGATCCCCACGGTGTGCACGCTGCTGTTCGGCGGCTACCTCTACACCCAGGGTCAGGTCTCGCTCGGCGACGTGACGGCCGCGACCCTCTACGTCCAGATGTTGATCGACCCGGTCGACCGGATCGTCTCGATCCTCGACGAGCTACAGATGGGCGCGGCGTCGCTCGCCCGGCTGCTCGGCGTCGCTCAGGTCCCCGACGACCGCGAGGTGTCCGGCCGGACACCGAGCGGGGAGAAGATCGACGCCGACGGCGTTCGGTTCGCCTACGTCGAGGGGCGCGACGTGCTGCACGGCGTCGACCTGTCGGTCGGCGTGGGTGAGCGGATCGCCATGGTCGGACCGTCAGGCGCGGGCAAGTCCACCTTGGGCCGGCTGCTCGCCGGCATCCATCCGCCGCGCACCGGGGCGGTCACGGTCGGCGGGGTCGGCCTGGTCGAGCTGCCGCTCGGCGACCTGCGCGGCCACGTGGCGCTGGTGACCCAGGAGCACCACGTGTTCGTGGGCACGCTGCGCGAGAACCTCGCGCTGGCCGCGCCGTCCGATGCCACCGACGCCGACATCCGGTCGGCGCTGGACGCGGTGGACGCGCTCGAGTGGGTCGAGGCGCTGCCCGAGGGTCTGGACACGGTGGTCGGCTCCGGCGGCCGGGCGCTGTCCGCCGCGCAGGCGCAGCAGGTCGCACTGGCCCGGCTGGTGCTGGCCGACCCGCACACGCTGGTGCTCGACGAGGCGACGTCGCTGATCGACCCGCGAGCGGCTCGGCACCTGGAGCGCTCGCTGGCCGCCGTACTCGAAGGCCGGACGGTGATCGCGATCGCGCACCGACTGTTCTCCGCCCACGACGCCGACCGGGTGGCCGTGGTCGAGGACGGCGTGATCTCAGAGTTCGGCTCGCACGACGAGCTCGTCGCTGCCGGGGGCTCCTACGCCGCCCTCTGGGACAGCTGGAACGGCCGGCACTAACGCTGACCCGTCGCAAACTTCGCGACGGGTCAGCGGGGCCGGGCGTGAGTTTGCGACGGGTCAGCGCGCGCTCAGATGCCGGAGATGCGGACCCCGGAGTGCGTCTTGTACTTCTTGTTGATCGAGATCAGCACGGCGGTCAGGGGCTCCAGCTGACGGGCCAACCGCAGCCGCCCGGCGTCGATGCCGTCGCGTCCGGTCACGCACCGAGCCAGCTCGATCACCACCTGCTTGGCCTCGTCGCTGTCGCCGCAGACCAGCACGTCCTCCTCGGAGAGGTACTCCTCGTCACCCCACAGGGTGACCGCCGAGACGTGGTGGAAGGCACCGACCACCGCGGCGTCGGGGGCGATCCGCTGGGCGGACTCGGCGGCCGAGCCCTCGCCGCCGTCGATGGCCCGACCCGAGGGTCCGGCCTTGTCGAAGGCGAGCGGGTTGACGCACGAGACGACGACCTTGCCGGCCAGCGGCAGCGTCGCGACGAGCTCGTCGTGCCCGTCGTAGGGCACCGCGAGGAGGACGACGTCCGCGTCGACACAGGCGTCGGCGTTGGCCGCGCCGCTGACTTCGCCGGCCCCGGCCACCCCGGCCAGCCGCTCGGTGACCTCGGCCGCAACGGGAATCGCCTTCTCGGCAGCCCGCGAGCCGAGGACCACGGTGTGTCCGTGCCGGGCGAACCGGTAGCCCAGGGCCTTGCCCTGCGGTCCGGTGCCGCCGATCACGGCGATGCGGTACGTCACGGCAGGGCTCACTCCTCGGTCGGCCAACGGGTGTGGCACAGTCACTTGCGATGGTGACAGTGATCTTGTCACAGTGACCACCACCATCCGACGACCCGACAGGGGATGAAACGTGAAGCTCTCGATGCCGCTGGTGTACGCCGGCAACCCGCGGGAGACCGCCGACCAGGTCGTGGGACTGGAGCAGGCCGGGCTCGACACCATCTGGGTGGCAGAGCCCTACGGCTTCGACGCACCGACCCTGATGGGATACCTCGCCGCGAAGACGGAGACGGTCGAGATCGGCGCCGCCATCCTCAACGTCTACTCCCGCACCCCCGGCGCGATGCTGCAGACGGTGGCCGGCCTCGACAACGTCTCCGGCGGCCGGGCCGTGATCGGCCTCGGCGCCTCCGGGCCGCAGGTGATCGAGGGCTTCCACGGGCTGCCCTACGAGAAGCCGATCGCGCGCACCCGCGAGATGATCGAGATCATCCGGATGGGGCTGCGCCACGAGCGGCTGACCAGCGACGGCATCTTCACGCTGCCGCTCCCGAGCGACCAGGGGCTCGGCCTCGGCAAGGCGCTCAAGCTGCTCAACAAGCCCGAGCGTCCCGCCGTACCCCTGTGGGTGGCCGCGCTCGGCGACAAGAACGTCGAGATGACCGCCGAGATCGCCGACGGCTGGCTGCCGTGGCTCTTCTACCCCGAAAAGGCCAAGGAGGTCTGGGGCGATGCCCTGGCCAAGGGCGGCGCGAAGCGCTCCCCCGATCTGGCCCCGCTCGAGGTCAACGCGGGCGGCCTGGTCGCGATCGGCGAGGACGTGAAGGGAATGCTCGACCTGATGCGTCCGGTGTACGCGCTGTACGTCGGCGGGATGGGCGCGCGCGGCAAGAACTTCTACAACGACCTGGCCTGCCAGTACGGCTACGAGAAGGAGGCCAAGCAGATCCAGGACCTCTACCTCGACGGCAACAAGCGCGATGCCGAGGCTCTCGTCCCGATGGAATGGCTCGAGGCCGGCAACCTCGTCGGACCCGAGTCCTACGTCAAGGAGCGGATCGCCGCCTTCAAGGAGGCCGGCATCACCAACCTGTCGATCTCCCCGGCCACCGAGGACCCGGCCGCGACCGTGGCTCAGGTCAAGGAGTGGATCAGCTAGTCATGGAGACGGTGCTGGCGGTGATCGTCGGCGCGCTCTTCATCGTGACCGGCGGCGTGAAGGTGCTCGGGGTCAAGCAGAGCCTCGAGATCCGCGATCACTTCGGGATGCAGCCCGGCCTGTGGCGCGTCATCGGGACGCTCGAGACGGCCGGCGCGGTCGGCGTACTCGTCGGCATCGCGGTGCCCGCCCTCGGCGTCGCCGCCACCGTCGGGCTCGGCTGCCTGATGCTGGGCGCGATCGCCCATCGGCTGAAGGTGCGGGACTCGGCGCTGATGGTCGCCGGCGACGTGGTCGTGCTCGGCCTGGTCGTGGCGACCGGGCTGGCGCTGCTCTCCGAGATCTAGGGTTCGTCCCGCGCCAGCGACCGGGTGATCACCGCGTTGGCCGCCTGCTGGAAGCCCCCGACCACCGCTTCGAGGGTGAGCTGTCGCAGCCGGGGCAGCGTCTCTCGGATCCGCTCCGCCTCGGCCGGGTCCTCGCCCTGCTCGCGGAACGGCTGCAGCATGAACGTGCGGAGGATGTCGGTGAGCTCCTCGACCAGCGCCTCCATGTGTCGGCGGATCGCCTCGCCCGCGGCGTTGAGGCTCTCCTCCGGAACGTCGAGGTCGAGCAGGCCCAGCCCGACCTCGAGGGTCGGCAGCGCGACGTACGACTTGCCGCGCCGCTGGACCGAGCCCAGGACCAGCAGCAGCCGCAGGTCGTCGGCGGACAGCTTGCGTCCGGCCCGATCCTCGAGCTCACGACGGCTCAGCGCGACGGGAGGCTGCGGCGTCCAGGACGTCAGCATCGCGCGCTGGACGGAGAGCTGCTCGACCGTCGCGTCCGCCGGGATGGTGCCCACGAAACCCTCGATCGCCTGCAGCGTGAAGCCGTGCTGCTGCAGGGCACGCACCAGCTCGAGACGGGCGCGGTGCACCTCGTCGTAGTAGGCGACCCGGCCGCGGCGGATCGGGGCCGGCATCAGCCCGAGGCTCGCGTAGTAGCGGGTGTTGCGCACGGTCATCCCGACCGAGACGGCCAGCTCGTCGATCGTCAGCAGCGCGTCGGGGTCGTCGTCGGGGACCGCGGTCATGGGGCCGATCGTACACTTGAATTGTGACAGTATCGCTGTAACAGTGGGTCCGAAACCGACCCCGCGACCCGGAGGAACCGATGCCCGAGAGGCCGTCGATCTACGAGCAGGAGCACGAGGACTTCCGCGCCACCGTGCGTGCCTTCATGGAGAAGGAAGTCGTCCCGTACCACGACCAGTGGGAGCAGGACGGCCAGGTCAGCCGCGAGGTCTGGACCCGCGCCGGCGAGCATGGCCTGCTGTGCTTCGACGTCGAGGAAGAGTACGGCGGCGCCGGGGTCAAGGACTTCCGCTACAACGCGATCATCGCCGAGGAGATCACCCGCGTCGGCGCCGGCGGCCTCGGCTTCACGCTGCACACCGACGTCGTCGTGCCCTACTTCACGAGCCTGTGCAACGACGAGCAGAAGCAGCGCTGGCTGCCCGGCCTCGTGTCGGGTGAGCTCATCTCCGCGATCGCGATGACCGAGCCGGGCGCGGGCAGCGACCTCCAGGGCATTCGCACCACGGCCGTCGACAAGGGCGACCACTACGTCCTCAACGGCTCGAAGACGTTCATCAGCAACGGGATCATCTCCGACCTCGTGATCGTCGTCGCCCGCACCGACCCCGACGCCGGACACCAGGGCATCAGCCTGCTCGTCGTCGAGCGCGGCATGCCCGGCTTCGAGCGCGGCCGCAACCTGGAGAAGATCGGCCTCAAGGCGCAGGACACCTCGGAGCTGTTCTTCGACAACGTGGCGGTGCCGAAGGAGAACCTGCTCGGCGAGGAGGGCTCCGGCTTCATCTCGCTGATGATGAACCTGCCCCAGGAGCGGCTCTCGATCGCAGCGATCGCGGTCGCCGCGATCGAGCACGTGCTGGAGCTGTCGCTGGCCTACGCCAAGGAGCGTGAGGCTTTTGGCAAGCCGATCGGCAAGTTCCAGCACAACCGCTTCGTGCTGGCCGAGATGGCCACCGAGGCGCACATCGCCCGGGTCTTCGTCAACGACTGCATCCTCAAGCTCAACGCGGGCGAGGTGGATGCCAGCCTCGCCTCGATGGCGAAGTGGTGGACCACCGAGCTTCAGAAGAAGATCGTCGACCAGGGCGTGCAACTGCACGGCGGCTACGGCTACATGCTGGAGTACCCGATCGCCAAGGCCTACGCCGACAGCCGGATCCAGACGATCTACGGCGGCACCACCGAGATCCAGAAAGAGATCATCGGCCGCACTCTCGGACTCTGAACATTCCTTGTGGCCGCCCGTGATCGCGGTCACACTGCTCCCTATCCCCGACACCGGCACCTGCCACGAGGAGTAGCACCGATGACCGACATCGCCACCGACCGGGCCCGGATCGAGCAGGAGGTCGGCGATCGCACGCTCATCGACGTTCTCGCCGACACCGTGGCCGCCCACGCCGATCTGCCGGCGTACTCCGACAAGCACCAGGTGCCCGAGGGCGAGACCTGGCGCACCTACACGTGGGCGGACGTGCGCGAACGCGGTCTCGATGCGGCCGCGGGGCTGATCGGACTCGGCGCCCAGGTCGGCGACACGGTCGCGATCATGGCCACGAACCGGATCGAGCACTACGTCGCCGACATCGGCGGCCTGCACGCCGCCCTCACCCCGATGTCGATCTACAACACGCTCTCCCCCGAGCAGGTCGCCTACGTCGCCGGGGAGTCCACGCCGGTGGTCGCGGTGCTCGAAGGTGCCGACCAGCTGGCGCGCTGGACCCGGGCCCTGGAGGAGGGCCACACCCGGCACGTCGTGCTCATCGACCCCGCCGCCATGCCGGAGGGCGACGAGCGCTTCGTCACCTGGGACGACCTGATCGCCGCGGGTGCCGCCCGCCGCGCCGCCGACCCCGCCGAGCTCGAGCAGCGGCACGCGGCCCTCGACCCGCACGCACCGGCCACGATCATCTACACCTCCGGCACCACCGGAAACCCCAAGGGCGTGGTGCTCACCCACCACAACGTCCTCTACGAAGCGGTCAGCACCTTGGAGGCTGCCGGCCTCGACGGGATCCAGCGGATGGTCAGCTACTTGCCGCTCGCGCACATTGCCGAGCGGGTGCTCGGGCTCTACGGCCCGATGATGACCGGCACCCATGCGCACGCGATCGGCGACCCGTCCGAGCTGCTCGCGACGCTCGGCGAGGTGCACCCGACCGGGTTCTTCGGCGTCCCCCGCGTCTGGGAGAAGATCAAGACCGGGATCTCGGCCAAGCTCGCCGCCGACGACAACCCGGACAACGTCAAGATGGTGCAGGAGGCGATGGCCGCCGCGCTGGCCTGGGTCGAGGCCCAGGAGGTCGGCGGCACGATGACCCCGGAGATCGAGGAGGCCTACCGGAAGGCCGACGAGGCGATCCTGGGCTTTCTCAAGCTGCTGCTCGGGCTCGACCAGGTCACCTGGGCGGGGTCCGCGGCGGCGCCGATGCCGATCGAGGTGGCCCGCTTCATGGCCGGCCTGGGGCTGAAGGTCTACGACGTCTACGGCATGACCGAGACCTGCGGTGCGGTGACGGCCAATGGCCCCGCCGGCTTCCGGCTCGGCACCGTCGGTCGCGCCAACCCGGGCATGGAGGTCAAGCTCGCCGACGACGGCGAGGTCCTGGTGCGCGGCCCGGTGATCACGCCCGGCTACCACAAGCAGGAGGAGGCCACCCGCACGCTGATCGACGAGGACGGCTGGGTGCACACCGGCGACATCGGCACCCTCGACGACGACGGCTTCTTCGCGATCGTCGACCGCAAGAAGGAGCTGATCATCACCTCCGCCGGCAAGAACATCGCGCCGTCCAACATCGAGAACTACCTCAAGGAGTCCCCGATCGTCGGGCACGCGATGGCGATCGGAGACAACCGGTCCTACGTCGTTGCGCTGCTCACCCTCGACGGCGAGATCGCGCCCCTGGTGGCCCAGAAGCTGGGAGTCGAGTTCACCGATCTGGCCGACCTCGCCCAGAAGCCGGAGATCCAGGCGATGGCCCAGCAGGCCGTCGACGCGGCCAACGAGCGGCTCTCCCGCCCCGAGCAGGTCAAGGCCTTCGAGCTGCTGCCCGTCGAGTGGACCGCCGAGTCCGAGGAGCTCACGCCCACGCTGAAGCTCAAGCGCCGGATCGTGAACTCGAAGTACTCCGACGTGGTGGACCGCCTCTACGGCTGAGCCCACGCCGCCCCGTCGCACAGCGCGCGACGGGGCCGCGCCCAGCGTCACCGATCGGTCTAGACCGGTGGCACGGAAGGTGAACCGTCGGCGGCACCGATGAGAAAGGTCGGTGCCGGCGGTCTTCTCAGGGAAATCCCGGATGCGGACTGTCCCCGCCCCCTGAAAGGGTTACCCCCATGCATCTTCACGTCGCCGGCAAACTCACCGGCAAGATCACCAAGTGGGTCGTTCTCGTTGCCGTCATCATCCTGACCGGCATCCTCAGCGGCCTCGGCGGCAAGCTCGCCGACGTCAAGGACAACGAGCAGTCCTCGTGGGTGCCGGCCTCGGCCGACTCGACCAAGGTGGCCGACGAGCTCTCGGAGGACGTCAACCCCAACGACATCCCGACCTTGGTCGTCTACCACCGCTCCTCGGGTCTCACCGACGCCGACTTCGCAGCGATGGCCGAGCACGCCAAGGAGATCGCTCAGCTCGACGGCGTGACCGACGAGGGTGTCCTCTCGCCGCTCGCCGCCGAGGCGTTGCAGGCGCAGGGGGCGAACGTGCCCGATCTCGTCTCGGCGGACGGCGAGGTCGCCTACGTCTACTTCACCTTCAACTTCGGCAAGGACGGGTGGAACAAGGTCCCGGACCCGGTCAACGAGATCCGCGATTTCGCCACGATCGAGGGCGGCGACGTCTACGTCGGCGGCTTCGGCGGTCAGGCCTCGGACTTCGCCGAGTCGTTCGAGGGCTCTCACGTCGTGCTCATCATGAGCACCCTGGGCGTGGTGATCCTGATCCTGCTGTTCACCTACCGCAGCCCTCTCCTGTGGCTGCTGCCGATCATCAGCGCGGTCGTGGCCTTCCTGATGTCCGGCGGGGTGGTCTACCTGCTGGCGAAGTACGCCGACGTGACCGTCAACGACCAGAGTCAATACATCCTCGGCATCCTCGTGATCGGCGCCGGTACCGACTACGCGCTGCTCCTCGTCGCCCGCTACCGAGAAGAGCTCCGTCGACACGAGGACCGGCACGAGGCGATGGCGTTCGCCCTGCATCGAGCGGCACCAGCCCTGTTCGCGAGCGCGGCCACGGTGGTGATCGGGCTGATGTGCCTGACCCTCGCCGACCTCAACTCCACCGCTGGTCTGGGCCCGGTCCTGGCCGCAGGGGTGGCCGTGACCGTCGTGGTGATGCTGACGTTGCTGCCGGCGCTGCTGGTGATCTTCGGTCGATGGTTCTTCTGGCCCAAGAGGCCGGCCTTCGGCTCCGACGAACCGACCCAGCGGGGTCTCTGGGCCCGGGTCGGCAACCGGATCAGCGTCCGCC
Organism: uncultured Actinomycetota bacterium; assembly: GCA_963827185.1. Classification (GTDB taxonomy): domain Bacteria; phylum Actinomycetota; class Actinomycetes; order Propionibacteriales; family Nocardioidaceae; genus Nocardioides. Next base: position 328,021 of record CAWGZQ010000005.1, on the reverse strand, counting down.
CGCGCGCCGTGTGGGCCGTCACCGCCACGGTGCTGCTCATCGCCTGCCTGGGCCTGTTCAAGCTCGACGCCACCGGGCTGTCCACCGAGGACTCCTTCACCCAGGAGTTCGACTCGATCACGGCCCAGAAGCTGATGGAGTCCCACGACCTGGCCGACAGCTCCAACACCCTCCAGGTGGTCGCGGACGCCGACAGCATGCCGGCGATCCAGGAGTCGCTGGCCGACATCGGCGCCCTCGGCAAGCCGTCCGACGTCCGGCCACTCGCGGAGGATCGAGCCTGGCTCGAGTACCCGATGACGCTCGACCTGGCTTCGCACGCTGCCTGGGACATCGTGGAGGAGGCTCGAGACTCGGTCCAGGGCGTCGACGGTGCCGAGGCGCTGGTCGGCGGCGGCTCGGCGTTCTACCTGGACACCAAGATCGCCGCGGACCGCGACAACAAGGTGATCATCCCGGTGGTCCTCGTGGTGGTGCTGCTGATCCTGATCCTGCTGCTGCGGGCCCTGGTCGCACCACTCATCCTCCTCGGCACCGTGGTCCTGTCCTTCGGTGCGGCGCTGGGGATCTCGGCCCTGATCTTCAAGTACATCCTCGGGTTCGAGGGCGCCGATCCAGGGTTCCCGCTGTTCGCCTTCGTGTTCCTGGTGGCGCTGGGCATCGACTACAACATCTTCCTGATGACCCGGGTCAGGGAGGAGACCCAGGCGCACGGCACCCGCAAGGGGTCGCTGATCGCGCTGTCCTCGACCGGAGGCGTGATCACCTCTGCCGGCCTGGTGCTCGCCGCGACGTTCCTCGTGCTCGGCCAGTTGCCGTTCGTGTTCCTCGCGGAGCTGGGCGTGGCGGTCGCACTGGGAGTTCTGCTGGACACCATGATCGTCCGGTCGGTGCTGGTCACCGCGATCAACCTCGATCTCGGCAGCAAGATCTGGTGGCCGAGCAAGCTCGACCAGCATGACGAGGATGCGGCCCCGCCGGGTCCGGCGGCCGAGGAGGAGAAGGTGCTGGTCTGAGTTCTGTTCACCGCGTGGGCCGGGGAATCTTCCCGGCCCACGCGCGGTTAGCCTGAGCGCGATGACTGAGGCGCCCACCCCCCAGCAGGTACGCCGATCCTTGGCGCGGGCCGAGCGCGGCGCGGCGCTGGATCTGACCGAGGCGGCCGCCCTGCTGGCCGCGACCGGCGCGGACCTGGACCGGCTGACCGCGGCCGCGGCGAAGGTCCGAGACGCCGGCCTGCTGGCGGCCGGACGAGCCGGCGTCGTCACCTACTCACCCAAGGTCTTCATCCCGGTGACCCGGCTGTGCCGCGACCGGTGCCACTACTGCACCTTCGTGGAGACGCCGACCCAGGCGGAGCGCCGCAACGGCGGCACCGGCGGGCTCTTCTTGTCCCCCGACGAGATCCTCGACATCGCCCGCGAGGGTGCCGAGCTCGGCTGCCTCGAGGCCCTGTTCACGCTCGGCGACCGGCCGGAGGACCGCTGGCCCGAGGCCCGCGACTGGTTGGACGAGCGGGGCTACGACTCGACACTGGCCTACGTCCGCGCGATGGCGGTGCGGGTGCTGGAGGAGACCGGACTGCTGCCGCACCTCAACCCCGGCGTGATGTCGTGGGAGGAGCTCAACCGGCTCAAACCGGTCTCCCCCTCGATGGGAATGATGCTGGAGACCACCTCGCGGCGGCTCTTCGAGACCAAGGGGGAGGCGCACCACGGCTCCCCGGACAAGGACCCGGAGGTCCGGCTGCGCGTGCTGGAGGATGCCGGCCGGCTCTCCATCCCGTTCACCACCGGGCTGCTGGTCGGCATCGGGGAGGACCTGACCGAGCGGGCGGAGACGATCTTCGCGCTCCGCGAGACGTCCCGCCGATACTCCGCCGTGCAGGAAGTGATCGTTCAGAACTTCCGGGCCAAGCCCGACACCGCGATGCGGCACACCGACGATCTCGACCTCGACGAGTACCGCGCCGCGATCGCGGTCACCCGCTTGGTGCTCGGCCCCAAGGCGCGGGTGCAGGCACCGCCCAACCTCGTCGACCTGGCCGAGTGCCGGGCCCTGCTCGAGGCGGGGGTCGACGACTGGGGCGGCGTGTCTCCGCTGACCCCCGACCATGTGAACCCCGAGCGGCCGTGGCCGTCCTTGGAGCGCCTGCGCGAGGTCAGCGCCGAGTGCGGGTTCGAGCTCCAGGCCCGACTCACCGTGCACCCGGAGTACGTCGTCGCCGGTGAGCCCTGGCTCGATCCGCGGATCTCGGCCCACGTCGCCGCGCTCGCCGGACCCGATGGCCTCGCCCGGCCCGGCGTCCGACCCAGCGGGTCGCCCTGGCAGGAGCCCGACGGCGGGTTCGCTGCGGTGGGACCGGGCGTGGGCCGCACCGACCTGCACACGGCGGTCGACACCGAGGGCCGCACCCACGACCGGCGCGATGACTTCGCCACCGTCTACGGCGACTGGGGCTCCGTCCAAGCGGCGGCGGATGGCCTCGAGCGCTCGCTCGCTCCTCGCTCGCGCTTCTCGACCAACGGAGTAGCCGCGCTGCGGGCCGCCGAGAAGGACCCCGGCCGCCTCTCCGACGAGCACGCACTGACCCTGATGACCGCGGAGGGTGAGCTGCTCGAGCAGGTGTGCCGGCTCGCCGACGACCTGCGCAAGGACACGGTCGGCGACGACGTGACCTACGTCGTCAACCGGAACATCAACTTCACGAACGTCTGCTACGTCGGGTGCCGGTTCTGCGCGTTCGCCCAGCGCCGCACCGACGCCGACGCCTACTCCCTGTCCCTCGACGAGGTCGCCGACCGGGCCGAGGAGGCCTGGGCCCTGGGGGCGACCGAGGTCTGCATGCAGGGCGGTATCGACCCCGAGCTGCCCGCCGATGCCTACTTCGAGCTCGTGACCGCCGTGAAGCAGCGGGTGCCCGACATGCACGTGCATGCGTTCAGCCCGATGGAGATCGTCAACGGAACCGCCCGGACCGGGCTGTCCATCGAGGACTTCCTGCTGAAGGCGCGCGAGGCCGGTCTCGGCTCGCTGCCCGGCACCGCCGCGGAGATCCTCGACGACGAGGTGCGCTGGGTGCTCACCAAGGGCAAGCTGCCGGCGCGCACCTGGATCGAGGTGGTCAGCACCGCGCACCGGCTCGGCATTCCGACGACCTCGACGATGATGTACGGCCACGTCGACAACCCCCGCCACTGGGTCGGTCACCTGCGGGTGCTGGCCGACATCCAGGACGAGACGGGCGGGTTCACCGAGTTCGTGCCGCTGCCGTTCGTGCACACCTCCGCACCCATCTACCTCGCCGGCGTGGCCCGGCCCGGTCCGACGATGCGCGACAACCTCGCGGTGCACGCAATGTCCCGGATCCTGCTGCACGGTCGGATCCGCAACATCCAGACGTCGTGGGTCAAGCTCGGTGTCGACGGCACCCGAGCGATGCTCAACGCCGGCGCCAACGACGTCGGTGGCACGCTGATGGAGGAAACCATCTCTCGGATGGCGGGCTCCGAGCACGGCTCCGCGAAGACCGTCGCGGAGCTCGTCGAGATCGGGGCGGGCATCGGCCGCCCGGTTCGGGAGCGCACCACGACCTACGGAGTGCCCTCCCTCCGCTGAACACGACTACGGTGACCAAATGGCAGCCATCACCGTCTCCGGCCCACCGGTCGAGCGCAGCGAAGAGATCCTGACCGACGAGGCGCTCGCGTTCATCGCCGACCTGCAGGGCCAGTTCGGAGCCCGCCGCAACGACCTGCTGGACTCCCGCAAGGACCGGCGGGCCAGGATCGCCGCGACCGGTCGCCTCGACTTCCTCTACGAGACGGCCCGGGTGCGGACCGGCGACTGGCGAGTGGCCGAGGTCCCCGCCGACCTGCGCGATCGCCGGGTCGAGATCACCGGCCCGACCGAGCGCAAGATGACGATCAACGCGCTGAACTCCGGGGCCAAGGTGTGGCTGGCCGACCTCGAGGACGCCAACACCCCGCACTGGGCCAACGTGGTGGGCGGCCAGGTGAACCTCGCTGACGCCGTACGTCGGACCATCGAGCTGACCTCCGCGGAGGGCAAGGAGTATCGGCTCGCCGACCCGGACCACATCCCGGTGATCGTGCCGCGTCCCCGGGGGTGGCACTTCGACGAGGAGCACCTGACCATCGACGGCGAGCCGGTGGTGGCGGCGCTGGTCGACTTCGGCCTGTACTTCTTCCACAACGCCAAGGAGCTGATCGCGCGCGGCTCCGGTCCGTACTTCTACCTGCCCAAGCTGGAGACCTACCACGAGGCCCGGCTGTGGAACGACGTGTTCGTCCACGCCCAGGCAGCGCTGGGCCTGCCCAACGGGACGATCCGGGTCACGGTGCTGATCGAGACGATCACCGCCGCCTTCGAGATGGACGAGATCCTCTACGAGCTTCGTGACCACGTGGCCGGCCTCAACGCCGGCCGTTGGGACTACCTGTTCAGCATCATCAAGAACTTCCGCGATGCCGGCCCGGACTTCACCCTCCCCGACCGCAGCGCGGTGACCATGACCGCGCCGATGATGAAGGCCTACAGCGACCTGCTCGTGCAGACCTGCCATCGGCGGGGTGCGTTCGCAATCGGCGGGATGGCGGCGTTCATCCCCAGCCGGCACGACGCGGACGTCAACGAGCGCGCCTTTGCGAAGGTGCGGGAGGACAAGACCCGCGAAGCGGACGCCGGCTTCGACGGCTCCTGGGTCGCGCACCCCGACCTGGTGCCGGTGTGCCGCGAGATCTTCGACGCCGTGCTGGGCGACGAGCCCCACCAGGTCGACCGACAGCGGGACCCGGTGACGGTCACGGCCAACGACCTGCTCGCGGTCGCCGCGACTCCGGGCGAGCGCACCGAGGCGGGGCTCCGCGGCAACATCCGGATCGGCATCCGCTACCTCGAGGCCTGGCTCTCCGGCAACGGAGCCGCGGCGATCGACCACCTGATGGAGGACGCCGCCACCGCGGAGATCTCCCGCTCGCAGGTCTGGCAGTGGATCAACAACGAGGCCGCCCTCGACACCGGCGAGACCATCACCCGCGAGCTGGTGGAGCGCATCGTCGAGGAGGAGTACGCCGGCCTCGAGGGCGCCGACCACACCGAGCACCTCGAGAAGGCCCGCTGGCTGTTCGTGGAGTCCGCGCTCGGGACCGACTACCCCGACTTCCTGACGCTGCCGGCGTACCAGACCGTGCTGGAGGCCGAGCGGGCCGGCTAGGCGACGTGGTCGGCGTACTCACGCTCGCTGCGGAACGGCATCAGGTGCTGAGCCACGATGCCGCGGCGGCACCGTCTCCAGCCTCAGCACGCCGTACTCCTCCGGCCAGCTGCCGTCGCGGGGCAGCTTGAAGCTGCCCATCAGCATGTCGACCAGCGGCAGGTGGATCGCATAGTTCCGGTCCCAGTAGTCGATGTGCCGCGCGTGGTGCCAGTGGTGGTAGCGCGGTAGCACCAGCACGTACTCGAGCCAGCCGAACCGGACCCCGATGTTGGCGTGCGCCACGACTGCCTGCAGGCCGACGAGGATGACGTAGGCGTTGACGGCCGGGGTGGAGAAGCCCAGCACCAGCAGCGGCAGCAGCACGATGCTGCGGGTCAGGACGGTCTCGACGAGATGCACCCGGGAGCCGGCCAGCCAGTCGAGGTCGCGACTCGAGTGGTGGACCGCGTGGAACCGCCACAGGGCCGAGATCCGGTGGTACCCGCGGTGCAGCGTCGCCTGCGCGAGATCGGCCACGAACACGGCCAGCAGGAACTGGGCCCAGCCGGGCAGCGACCCGACCAGGTCCTTCACCTGCGGGATCGCCACCGCGGCGGCGACGGTGGACGTCGTGGCGGTGACCAGGATCAGGACGAACTGCACCAGGACGTGGCTCATGAAGAAGTAGGTCACGTCCGTGCGCCAGCCGGGCCGGAGCACCGGGACCTGCCGACGGGCGAGGTACTGCTCGAGCGGGATGAAGACGAGGGCCGAGAAGAAGAGCGAGAGGATGAACCAGTCCAGCCCCAGGGAGTACGGCGTCTCGCCGACCTGGTCGACCCGCACGTTGGTGCCGCCGAGCAGGACGGCCAGCGTGGCCGCACCACCCCGACCAGCGCCACCCGGCGGCTCTGGTCCCGCAGGACCGCGACGGTCCCCATGACGAACGCGGCGACGAGCCCGAACACCAACAGGGTGCGCGCGAACCCGGGTGTGTAGACGACGCGGAACTCCCGGCTGGTCAGCAGCTCAGGGAAGTGGAAGCACAGCACGGCCAGCAGGCTGAGCACCCCGAGCAGGCAGGCGGCATACGGAAGGGATCGGCGGTCTCGAAGCAGCATGCTTCGACGCTAGATCGAGCGGGCCTGCCGTGCCTGAGCTCGGATACTCAGCGCGCTAGCCCGCTTTGGCCGAGTCGACACCCGCCACGGGTGTCCCGTCCAACGTCTGGTCGCGGGGCGGCCCGCTGGCCCCCGCCGTGACTTCGTCGCCGCGCAGGCGGGCCAGCGCGGCGAGCTCACGAGTGATCCGCGTTTCGAAGATCCGCGCTCCACTCTCGCGAGCGCGACGCATTGCCCGAGCGAGGACACTCTCGATCCGCGCGCCGGCGGCCGCGCCCTGGACGGCGATCAAGACCTGCGCGAGCGTGATCGGCGCGGCCAGCGCGCACGTGGCCAGGCCACGAGCGTCGGTGATGTCAACCGCCTCATCGGCGGCGGCGAGCGCGTCGTCAGGCATGTCGAGCGCGAGCTTCGAACGCGCGATCGTGGCGAGCAGCAGCGGCTCGAAGTACAACCCGATCCGCTGCTCGCGGACCGTGCCGAGGTCCGCTTCGGCGCGAGCGATCGCCTCGGCGAAGCGTCCCTTGCCGGACTCCGCCATGGCGATCGGGACTGAGCAGGCGATCCGGTGGATGGCGTCCATGGGCTCGGCGATCGCCAGGCCCTGCGCCGCGTGATGCAGCGCTGCTTCATAGTCCTCGACCGCCGCTTCGAGCAGCGCCCGGTTGGCATGACTGGCTGACTCCGTCTGCCGGTCGACGTGCTCGCGAGCCAGCTCGAGCGCGCGGTCGAAGTCAGAGCGCGCTTGGTCCAGCTCACCGGTGTATCCCCTGCACATTCCCCGCGACTGGAAGGCGTGGGCAAGGGTGGAGACGAAGACCGGGCCCTCGGCAGCGGTCGGGGTGTCGGCCACCAGCAGCAGTGCCTGATCGATCGTTTCCACCCCCTCGCTCAGCGAGCCTGCGAGCCAGCTTGCGTAGGCCACCCCCGTGGATGCCGTGAGCGCCACACCGAGATCACCGGTTGCCAAGGCCCCCCGGGAGATCCCCCTGAAACCCTCGAGCCCCTCCTGCTCGCGTCCGCTGTGCATGAGAGTTCCGGAGTAGTAGAGGTCGAGTCGCAGCCGCTCGGCATCCCCTTGCGTCTCCGCGTAGATCGAGGCCGTCTCGTCGGTCGACATCCCGAGTCGCCAGCCGAGGCTGAGCATCCCCATCCGCGCGCTTGACAGCCAGCTCGTCGAGCTCGGGGGAAGGCTCGAGCTCTGCCGGGAGGTAGCGGACCCGACGCCAGTGGCGGATGCCGTCGGGCGGCGACGCGACCTCGGCCCAGGCAGCCGGCGCGGGCGTGCCACCCGGCCGCGCCGAGCCGGTCGCCCGCGGCCTCGCAGTGGTGGGCGAGGAGGGCGGCACGCTCGTCCAGCGTCTCGGGATAGATCCGTTCGATCCCGGCGCTCACCCTGCGATGCGCGCGCTCACGCCACTCCGAGAGCTGGGATCCGTACGCGACCTCCTGGGTCAGCGGGTGCTTGAACACGTACTCGCGGCGACCACGCGAGCCGCGACGGATGACCCACTGTCCGGATTCGAGCACGGCCACCGCTTGGGCCAGCTCGTTCGCGTCGAGGTCGGAGACCTCCTGCAGCAGCGGCCAGGGGATTTCCTGACCGATCACCGACATCGTCTGCACCAGCGCCTTCTCGCGCCTCGGCAGCCGGTCGATGCGCGCCGCGAGTCCCGCCTGAACCGTCGGGGGCAGGACCAGGCCCTCGGGCTCGATTCCGAGCCGGTACTCCCCGCGTGTCCCGGTCAGGTGACCGTTCTCGACGAGCGCCTGGACGATCTCCTCGATGAAGAACGGGTTGCCGCCGGTACGCGCATCGACCAGCGATGCGAGCGCGTCCAGGGAAGGGTCGTGGCCCAACAGCGCGGTGAGCAGGTCCTCGGTCGCGTCGCCGTCCAGCGGACCGAGGCTGAGCCGCTCGTGCGGCCCGTCGCCCGTCCAGGCGTCGTCGTACTCCGGTCGATAGGTGGTGACCAGCAGGATCCGGGCGTCGGCGACCGCCTCGACGAGCTCCTCGAGGAACGCGTCGCTCGCGTCGTCGATCCAGTGCAGGTCCTCGAGCACCAGCACCGACCCCTCGCGAGCGGCTGAGTGCCGCCAAAGCACCGATGGCCACGTCGAGGAGCCGCCGGCGGCGGGCCATGGGATCCGCCAACTCGAGTGGTCGCGCGGAATCCGGCAACGCCGAGGAACTCGAACAGCTCCGGCAGGTCGGCCGCGAACGCCGGGTCGAGCGCCGACATGGTTTCTCGGACCCGCTCGCGGACGATCTCGGGCGGGTCCCGCTCGTCGATGCCGAAGTAGTCGCGGAACAGGGCAAGCACGGGCAGGAACGGGACATAGCGCCCGTGAGCGACACCCCCGGCCGAGCCGACCGCCAGCCCGCGGGCGACGCAGTCCGCGACGAACTCGTGCACCAGACGACTCTTGCCCACGCCCGGGTCGCCCACGACGCCCACCGCCCGCCCCTTCCCGGCCACCGCGCGCTCCAGCGCGGACTCCAGTGCAGCCCACTCCGCGTGCGCGGCCCACGAACCGTGACAGGCCGCGCGTGGCTGCCACCGCCTGGAGGCGGGTCTGGGCCGGCCCGCGTCCGACCAGCTCGAAGAGGCGCTGGGGTGACTGGCCGCCCTTGACCGCGAACTCTCCGAGGTCGCGCAGTTCGAACTCGCCTTCGACGAGGGCGGCGGTGGACGCGCCGATCGCCGTGGAGCCCACCTGGGCCAGCTCCTCGATCCGCCTGCCCAGCGCGGTCGTGTTCCCCACCGGCACGAAGTCCATGTGGACGTCGTCGCCGATCGCTCCGACGACCACCTCGCCGGAGTTCAGGCCGCAGCGGATCGAGGAAATCGACGCCATCGCTACGCGCGACCTCCTCGGCCAGCACCACCACCTCGCGTTGGAGCTCCAGCGCCGCCAGGCACGCGCGGCGAGCGTGGTCCTCGTGCGCGAGCGGGGCGCCGAAGACCGCCAGGAGACCATCGCCGGTGAACTGGTTGACGGTCCCCTCGAAGGAGTGAACGGCGCCAGCGGCGATCGCCAGGAACCGATCGAGCACGAAGGCCCAGCGCTCGGAGTCCAGAGCGCGAGTCAGGTCCATCGAGCCGACGATGTCGGTGTACATCACCGTCACCTGCTTGCGCTCACCCTCGATCGCCGTGCGCTCCGCGCGCATCTTGGCCTCGAGGGCGCTCGGCGCCCGCAGCGGCGTCGCGCCCGGAACCAGCGACGACCCGCACTGCTCACAGAACCGGGCGCGGTCGGACGCCGCATGTCCGCAATCGGTGCAGCGTCTCGACCCCATGTCTCCGCCTTGTCCCGAAAATGCTAGGGGTCATCGCGGCTTCTGTCGGGAGTTTGGGCCGATCGGGCTCAGCTGCCGTGCCGGCTGAGAGCGGGAAGGTCGAGCACGGTGATGCGTCGGCGCTCGGTCCTGATCCAGCCCTGCTGCCTCATCGTCCGCAGCGCGCCGGCCACGCTCGCGCGCGAGGATGCGGTCCAGCTGCCGAGGTCGTCCTGGGTGACCGGGAGCCTGATCCGGATACCCGATTCGGTCCGATCGCCGTACCGTTCGCAGAGCTCGACCAACCGTGCGGCAACGCGCCCCACCGTGTCGAGGTCGCCGAACTGAGCGCGCGCGATGTTGGCATAGCGGAACCGCCTGCTGATCACGTCGATCAGGATCAGCGCCGCGGTCGGTCGCTGCTCGAGGTAGGCGCGGAACTCGGAGGCGGCGAGCGCCTGGGCCTCGACCGGCTCGATCGCGGTGACGTTGCTCGATCGCGGCTCAACGTGGCTGAACGTGAGCTCGCCGAGCACGTCGCCGGGCCCGCGGAAGCTGAGCACCGTCTCGTGACCGGCAGGGTCGACGTAGCTGGCCTTCACGTGACCCTCGAGCAGGACCATGACCCGGTCGCCAGGCTCGCCCTGGCGCATCAGGTGCTCGCCGTGGGCGAACCGGCGGCGGCCGCCGCGGTGCAGCAGAGCGTCCTGGTCCGCTTCCGAGAGCAGCGCGAGAAAGGTGCCGGGCTCGGCCCGTTGGAGCGCCACCGGCCGATGCTAGCCGCCTACTGGTCCTCCTGGGGCGGGTTCGGCTCGGCAGCCTCTCGAGGGGGGCGAGCACTACCACCCGACGGATTCGAAAGGCGCGCCCCGCAGCGTCGGCAGAAGCGCGCGGACGCCGACGGTGCCTGTCCACACACCAGGCAGGTGATCGGCGTCCCTCGCTCCATCTGCGGCACGTTACGTCGGCCCGTTGGGTGCGACCACCCAGTTCTGGACGGACCGACCTCGAAGGTCCAGAACTGGATAGTCCGGCCGGACTGCTCGCCCTAGCGTCCCCTCGAAGCACCTCGGGCTGATCAGTGCCACTGGTTGCCCCCTCATCCCAAGGAGACACGTCATGCATGAGCAGTTGGCACGGACCAGACGAGTGAGGATCCTCGCAGCAGGCACCGCCGCGGCCGCGTGCGCTCGCCGCGTTCGTGACGGGGGCGGCAACGGCGCAGGCGGACAAGCCGGAGCCGAAGCCGTCCTCGATCAAGCTGCAGAACGAGTTCGACCACATCGGTGCGGAGGTCCACTCGCTGGCCAGCGACGGGCGGACGTCGTACTACATCGACGAGGGCCAGCCCGGCCAGCGCGCCGTCGTCTTCATCGGCGGCCAGGGGACCAGCCTGGAGGCCTTCCAGCTGTCGGAGTTCGCGCGCACGAGCCGCGAGATACTCGGGCTGCGCGTCATCTCCGTCGAGCGCAACGGCTTCGGCGAGTCGGAGCTGGACCTGAACCTCGGCTACGACGACTACAGCGCCGAGGTGCTCGCCGTGCTCGACCACCTCGACGTCGACGACTTCGTCATCGCATCGATCTCCGGTGGCGGTGCCTACGCCGCGCACCTCGCGGCGGAAGTACCCGATCGCGTCATCTCGCTCCACGCCGCTGCCTCCACTGACTCGACCTTGCCCAACCGCACGCCGCGCAACTGCTCGCTGACCTTCGAGCAGCGCAAGCAGTCGAGCCTCTTCTGGTACGAGAACCCGAAGGCCTGGTGGGGCGTGCCCGGGTCCCCCGTGCTCGTCGATCCCCGGTTGGCAGGCGACCGCCTACCTCGACGCGGTCCGCTCGTTCCACCTCGGTGGCGGGCCTGTCGACCCGAGCCCGCTGAGCCCACGAGGGGGAGCTGCCCTGTCTGCCGAACGCCATCGTCGACCCTGCGCAGATCACCTCGCCGACCTACCTCTACTGGGGCGGCGCTGACAGCACGGTGCCGATGCGTCGTCATGGCGCATTGGCAGGAGGCGCTCCCCAACGTCGTCAGGGCGACCGTCTACCCCGGTGAGGGCCACACGGTCCAGTACCGCCACTGGGACCAGATCCTCGCTCGACATGGCCGGCCACACCGACCAGACGGTCGTCTGCAAGAACGGGCAGACCAAGACGGTGCCCAACTCCAAAGCCGAGGCGGTCGTCGCCGACGGCGCCACATTGGGACTGTGCGCCTGGGCGCCGTAGGACATCACTCGGCGCCGCGTGGGTGTCTCACGGTGAGCACCCCGGCTCCTGCCTGGACTGCGAGTTCGGGCAGGAGCCGGTCAGCGCATCGGCGCGCGAACGAATCCGCCGGCCACGAGCTGCCAGCCGTCGATCCATACGTCGGCGACGTCGGCGTCGCCGGCCAGCGCGAAGATCTTGCCCAGCGCCTCCTCGGCGCTCTCGGTGTGCCGGAGGCCGACGTTGAGCGCGGTCCCACCGGGCGGCCGCAGGCAGACCGCGTCGAAGCGCTTGCCGACGCTGAGGTCGCCGACCTGGTCGCCGAGGCCGAGCGCGAGCGCACCGGCGCGGGTGGCCAGGTAGAGCAGGTGGGTGGGCGTCAGCGGATGCCCGTCGTCGTGGAGCAGGCGCTGCATGAAGTAGGCCTGCAGGCCTTCCTTGAAGATCGAGAAGCCGGTGCCGGCGCCGACGTCCGAGCCGAGGGCCACCGGCACCCCGGCCAGCAGGTGGCTGCGCAGCGGGAACAGTCCGCTGCCGAGCGCGGAGTTGCTGGAGGGACAGTGCGCGACCGCGGTGCCGCGATCGGCGAGCACGGCGAGCTCCGGGTCGGTCGGGTGCACGTTGTGGGCGAGCACCGCGCCCGCCTTCAGCAGGCCGTGCCGTTCATAGGTGTCGACGTAGTCGGTGCAGTCGGGGAACAGCCCGGCGACCACCTCGACCTCCGCCCGGTTCTCGTTGACGTGCGAGGTGAACAACGCCCCCGGCATCGCGTCGAGTACGGCGGAGCACGCGTCCAGGATCGGCCCGCTCGCGGACAGCGAGAAGCGCGGGGTGACGGCGTACCGGTTGCGGCCGACGCCGTGCCAGCGCCCGGCCAGCTCGACCGCCTCGTCGTAGGCCCGCTGCGGGGTGGTGAGCAGGTCCTGGGGCAGCGACCGGTCGCTCACCACGAGCCCACTGGTGACCCGGAGCCCGAGCCGCGATGCTTCGGTGAACAGCGCGTCGACCGCGGCGGCGAAGTGGGATCCGAACACCAGGGCGGTGGTGGTCCCGGCCGAGACCAGCCCGTTGCAGAACTCGGCGGCGACCTCGCGGGCGTAGTCGGGTGAGCCCAGGCGGCATTCCTCCGGCAGCGCGCACTTGTCGAGCCACTCGAGCAGCGGCATGCCCAGCGCGCCGATCGCGCGGACCTGCGGGAAGTGCACGTGGGTGTCGACCAGCCCGGGGATGAGTACGCCGTCGCGCAGGTCGACCACGGCATGCTCGGCGTGACCGGGGTAGATCTCCGCGAACTCGCCGCGCGCGACGATCATCCCGTCGACAACCACCAGCCCGACGTCCTCGGAGGTGCGCAGCGCGCCGCCCGCGAACGGGTCGTCGGGCGTGTCCATCGCCCGGGCCCGGAAGATCGTCACCGGCGGACCACGCGCTCGGCGGAGAACGCCTCCACCAGCTCGGTCGCGACACCCAGGGCGATCGTCGCGGGTTCCTTGCCGCCACCGGGTCGGCCGATCGGCGTGCGGATCCGATCGATCTCGGCCTCGCTGTGCCCCTCGACGAGTAGCCCGCGACGGAACCGCTGCCACTTCGCCGCGGATCCGATCAGCCCGATCGAGCCCAGGTGACCGCAGCGCAGCGCCGCGTCGCAGAGCGCGAAGTCCTCCGCGTGGTCGTGAGTCAGCACCAGCACGTGGGTGCCCTGCGGGACCTGGCCCAGCACCAGCTCCGGCACGGGCGCGTGGTGGGGGTGGACGGTGGCGGGTCCGTCGTCGAGGACGGCCAGCCGCTCCGCGCTCACCTGGTCGGCGCGCGAGTCGACGACGTACAGCTCGATGTCGTGCCGGGCCAGGATCCGAGCCAGCTCGAGCCCGACGTGGCCCACCCCGAAGACGGCGACGGCGGGTACCACCGGCAACGGCTCGAGAAGCAGCGAGACCTCGCCCCCGCAGCACTGCCGGCCGTGCTCGGTGCGGGCCTTGTCGCTGAGCGACATCGTGAGCGTCTCCGGGGACACCGCCCCGGCGCCCAGCAGCTCCCGGGCCCGGGCGATCGCGGTCTCCTCGAGGTTGCCGCCGCCGACGCTCCCCCACGACTCGTCGGCCGCGACGACCAGCTTGGCGCCGGCGTCCCGCGGCGCGTGGCCGCGCACCTCACTGACGGTGACCAGCACCCCGGGTCGTCGTTCGCTGCGGAGCCGCTGCACAGCGGCGAGCCAGCTCGTCACGAGGTGCTCACTGCTCGGTCACCGGCGATCGGGCCGCAACCGCCTCGGAGCGCGGGTGCAACAGCGGAGCGTCCGCCTCCGGCTGGTCGGGTACGACGCCCGGTGAGCCGGCCACGAGCTGGCCGGCGCCCTCGGTCCGCCGGGCGGCTTCGAGGGCCCAGTAGACGGCCTCCGGGGTCGCCGGGGAGGCCAGGTCGACCGTGGTGCCGGCCGGCCCGAACGCGGCGGCCGCCTGGCGCAGCGCCTCGCGCACGGAGATCGCCAACATCAGTGGCGGCTCACCGACCGCCTTCGAGCCGTAGACCACGCCGTCCTCGTGCGCCCGCTCGAGCAGCGCGACGTTCAGCACCTCGGGCATCTCGCCGATGCTCGGCAGCTTGTAGGTGCTCGCCGCCTGGGTGGCGAGCCGACCGCGGTGCGGACCGTCGGTGGCGTCCCAGCGCAGGTCCTCGAGGGTCAGCCAGCCGGCGCCCTGCACGAACCCGCCCTCGATCTGACCGAGGTCGACCAGCGGCGAGAGCGAGTCACCGACGTCGTGCACGATGTCGACCCGGCGGGTGCGATAGCTCCCGGTGAACCCGTCGATCTCCACCTCGGTGGCGGCGGCGCCATAGGCGAAGTACTTGAACGGCTCGCCGCGCATCGTGGTGGAGTCCCAGTGCAGGCCCTCGGTGCGGTAGTAGCCGGCCGCCCAGAGCTGCACCCGGCTGAAGTAGGCCTCCCGGACCAGCTCCTCCCAGGGCAAGCCGCGGCCGGCGTCGACAGCGGTCAACCGCTCCATGATCTGGTCGCAGGCGTGCTTGACGGCGCCGCCGTTGAGGTCGGCCCCGGAGCTCGCCGCGGTCGCGGAGGTGTTGGGCACCTTGTCGGTGCGGGTCGGGGCCAGCCGGACCTTCTCCATCGGGAGACCGAGCGCGGTCGCGGCGACCTGGAGCATCTTGGTGTGCAGGCCCTGCCCCATCTCGGTGCCGCCGTGATTGACCAGCACCGAGCCGTCCTTGTAGACGTGGACGAGCGCACCGGCCTGGTTGAAGGCGGTGAAGTTGAAGGAGATCCCGAACTTCACCGGGGTCACGGCCAGGCCGCGCTTCAGGTGGGGGTGCGCCGCGTTGAACTCGGCGATCTCGGTCGTGCGACGCGCGAACTCCGACGAGGCCACCACCTGGTCCCACGCATCCGCGGCGCGGTGCGCATGCCGTACCGGTTGTCCGTAGGGCGTCGCCTGGCCGTCGGCGTACAGGTTGCGTCGGCGCAGGTCGGCCGGGTCGATGCCGAGCAACGGCGCGCACCGGCCGAGGACGTCCTCGATCACGACCATGCCCTGCGGCCCGCCGAAGCCCCGGAACGCGGTCTGCGAGGTCTTGTGCGTCTGGGCGACCCGCCCATTCACCCGGACGTGCGGGATCCAGTAGGCGTTGTCGACGTGGCAGAGCGCCCGGGCCAGTACCGGCTCGGACAGGTCCAGGCTCCAGCCGCCGTCGGAGGTGAGCGTGGCGTCCAGCGCCTGGATCCGGCCCTCGACGTCGAACCCGACCCGCCACTGGGCGTGGAACCCGTGCCGCTTGCCGGTCAGGGTCATGTCCTGGGTGCGGTTGAGCCGCAGCCGGACCGGACGGCCGGTCAGGGTCGCGCCCAGCGCGGCGATCGCGGCGTACCCGTGCGGCTGCATCTCCTTGCCGCCGAAGCCGCCGCCCATCCGCAGGCATTGCACGGTGACGTCGTGGTTGTGCCGGCCCAGCACGTGGGCCACGATCTCCTGCGTCTCGCTGGGGTGCTGGGTGCTGCTCTGCACGAAGATCTGGCCGGCCTCGTCGACGTGCACCAGACAGCAGTGCGTCTCGAGGTAGAAGTGCTCCTGGCCGGCCATCTCGGTCTCGCCGCTGAACACGTGCGCCGAGCCGGCCAGCGCCGACTCCACCTCGCCGCGGAGTACCTGGGGTCGGCCGCCCTGGAAGCTGCCCGCCGCGATCGCCTCACGCAGGTCCACGAGCGCCGGCAGCGGCTCGTAGTCGGCCTGCACCGCGCCGGCACCGAGTCGGGCGGCCTCGAGCGTCTCGCCGAGCACCCAGCAGATTGCGTGGCCGTAGTACCTGACCTCCGTCGGGAACAACGGCTCGTCACCCTTCACGCCGGCGTCGTTGACACCGGGCACGTCGGCGCCGGTCAGCACCCGCACCACGCCGGGGACGTCGTAGGCCGCCTCGACCCTGAGCCCGGTCACCCGCGCGTGCGCGTGCGGCGCCTGCACCGGCCAGGCGTGCAGGCAGTCGCGGGTCCGGAACACCAGGTCGTCGGTGTAGAGGGCCGCTCCGGTGACATGCAGCGCGGCGCTCTCGTGCGGGATCTCCTCGCCCACGCTCATCGATGTGCCTCCCAGAGCTTCAGCAGCGCGTTGCCCAGCATCGCCGAGCGGTACGCCGCGCTCGCGCGGTGGTCGTCCATCGGGGTGCCCTCGCCGCGCAGCACCTCCGCCGCCGCCCGCACCGTCGGTTCGTCGAAGGGCCGCCCCTCGAGCGCCGCCTCGGTGGCCAGCGCCCGCACCGGCGTCGCGGCCACGCCACCCAGCCCGATCCGGGCCGACTTCACGGTGCCGTCGGCGAGCTCGACCGCGAAGCCGACGGCCACACTGGAGATGTCGTCGAAGTGCCGCTTCGCGATCTTGTGGAACGCGGTGATCGCCGCCGTGGGCAGCGGCACCCGCACCGCCTTGATCAGCTCGTCCGCCCGGCGCACGGTCTGGCGGTAGCCGGTGAAGTAGTCGGCGATCGGCACCTCGCGGTCGCCGTCGGCGGACACCAGCACCACGCTGGCCTCCAGGGCCATCAGTGCGGGAGCCAGGTCGCCGATCGGGGACGCGGTGGCCAGGTTGCCGCCGATGGTGGCGCCGTTGCGGATCAACCGGGACGCGAACAGCTCGAAGACCTCGTCGAGCATCGGCACCCGACCCCCGAGCGCGGCCTCGGCCTCGGAGAGCGTGAGCGCGGCGCCGATCTCGACGCTGTGGTCATCGATCGCGAAGCCGCGCAGCTCGGGCAGTCGGTCGACCGCCACGACGTACGCCGCCCGCTCGCCGCGGATGTTGACCTCGACGCCCCAGTCGGTGCCGCCGGCCAGCACGGTCGCGTCGGGATGCTCGCGCAGCAGGGCAAAGGCCTCAGTGAGGTCAGCCGGCCGGGCGAACCCGTCGACCCGGGTCGGCACCGCCGCGGGCGCCGCCGCCCGCACCCGTCCCGCCAGCGGGTCGTCGTCCGGCGGGGCGGTCAGGGCCTGGGCGGCATCGCGAATCGGCCGGTACCCGGTGCATCGGCAGAGATTGCCGGCGATCGCGTGCAGGTCGAATTCGTCGCGGCCGGGGCGGTAGTACTCGGCCGCCATGCTGCACACGAATCCAGGGGTGCAGTAGCCGCACTGCGACCCGCCGCGGTCGGCCATCTCCCGTTGCACCGGATGCAGCTGATCGGGCGAGCCGAGGCCCTCCGCGGTCACCACCTCCTGCCCGTCGAGGGCGAGCGCGGGCACCAGGCACGCGTTGATGGCGGTCCACCTGGAAGCCGCTCCGTCAGGCCGGGCGACCAGCACCGAGCAGGCGCCGCACTCCCCTTCCGCGCAGCCTTCCTTGGCGCCGGTCAGGCCGATCTCGCGCAGCCAGTCGAGGGTGCTGGTCCACGCGGGGATCGCACCCAGGGCGCGCGGCTCACCATTGACGCTGATCGTCGGCTCGGCCATCCCTGGAGTTTACGTATCTCAGTCGCCGACAACCCGGAACCGGCCGCCGCAGTCTGCGGCGGAGAGGTTCACCTCGTTGCCCGGGACCCGGACCCTCCAGAGGTAGTACCCCTCCTCGCGGAGGGTGAACCGGGGCAGCTGGTACTTGCCGGCATCGGTCACCCGGGCCGTGCCCTTGCGGGCCACCCGATCACCGCACCGAGCCTTGCCGGGACGAGCGAAGGGACCGTGCAGGGTGACGACCGCACGTCGCGGCCACGCCTCCGCCGAGCCGACCACGCGGAACCCGCCCCTGGTCGGCGCCCCGGTCCGCACCCGCTTGACCTTGTCGAGCACCACGGTCCGCGGCTTCGCCTTCACGTAGATGACGCCCTGGCCGGTGACCTTCCCCTTGCGTCCGGCGACGACCACCCGCGAGCCCGCGGGGCCCTCCGGGTTCAGCACCCGCAGCCGGGTCTCCGGCGCCTTGGCCACGGACACGTTGATGGGGGTAGCGCCCGCGGGCGGGTCCTCGTCGGTCAGCCGGACCCAGCCGCGCTCGTTCGTGGTCCCGACATTCGCGTCACCGGACGGGGACGAGACCCGGATCGGGACGAAGGGCAGGGGACCGCCGTTGCGCGCCACGGTGACCCGGATCCGCAGTGTGACCGCGTCGCCGGCGATGGCGACGTTGGTCTGGCGTACCTCGACCGCGTAGGGGCCGGCGAGCCGAACGGAGTCGGCGAGCATGGTCCGGGCAAAGCTGCGCACCTGCGCGGACTCGCCCGCCTGTCGGATCCGCCGCTGACCGCGGTCGCCGGTGAGCCTCCACCGGTCGCCGGCCAGCAGGTGAAGCAGGGCTGCGTCGACCGCGGCCGACTGGACGTCGTAGCGGAAGGTGCCGTACTTGGAGACGATCCACGCCGCCCGGGCAGTCGACCGGCGATCGGCCGCCACTCGTTGACCCTTGCCCCGAACCCGACTCACCCACCGACCCTTCTGGTACGCCGTGGATCCGGCCGCGGCGGCGGGGTCGATGCGGTAGAGGATCGGGCCCTTCCGGCTCCAGCGCCGAGCGCCGATGAACCCGCCGGACGCCTTGCCGGTCCGCTCGATCCGGTAGCCAGACCAGTACATCAACGCCCGCGGCGTGGACCGATCCGTCGCGTCGTGGGTCGGCTCACCGCTCGACGGGCCCGAACCGACCAGCAGGGCGGCCGTCGTGACCAGACCGATCAGGGCAGCCCTTACGATCCTCGCCCGACTCATCGGCCCGCCGGGTCGTCGGGGTCGACGGGGCCGGTGGGTCCGGGCAGGGTGCTGTCGTCGCCACCGCCGTTGTCGGGTGGCTGCGGAGTGTCCGGGGTCGGCTGCGGGCCGCTGCCCCCGTCATCGCTGACCACGGGTGGCGGCTCCGCGGTCGGCGGCACCACGACGCTGCCGGTCCGCGCGGGCTCCCCCGAGGAACGCACCACCCATCGATAGGAGCCGGCCGGCAGGTCGTCGAACGCCAGGGTCCGGGTCGCCGCGCCGAGCGTCCGGATCGTCCATACGCGGGACTCGCCGGCGCCGGACTGCGGCGAGGCCAGCACCTTGACCCGGGCGGCCTGGCTGGTCGTGACCTGCAGTCGGAACCCGCCGACGTCCAGGTCGGCAACGACGCCGCTGACGCTGGGCAGCGGCTCCAGCACATGGCCCATCACGATGTCGTGCGGGGAGAGCCCGGCCGTGGAGGGTGCCTCCAGCGCGCCCTCGGCCACCTGCGTCGGTTCGTCGCCGTCGCTGCCCGTGAGCAGCAACCCGGTGATCAGGACGGTGCCCAGCCCGACGTAGGCGAGGCTGGTCGCGAAGCGCCTCCGGTCGACGTGGAAGACCGCGCTGATCGGACGACGTGCGGGGCGTCGTGGCGGAAGGATCGAGCCTGGTGCGGCCACACTCACGACCCGGCTGGGAGTGGGCTTGGCCTCCTCGGCGTCCGCGAAGGATCCGTCCGGCGCGATGATGATCCGCCGCTCCTCGCCCTGGCAACGCAGGGTCGCACGGACCGGCCGGCCCAGGCGCTGCACCACCCTTCGCGCCGCGGCGTGCACCCCCAGCTGGATTGCGATCGAGGTATCGGGATCGCCCGCGGAGCCGCGGTCGACGACTTCGCCGTCGACCATCACTGCAGTTTCGGTCACGATGATCAGGACGTGCGGGAAGGCCGGCACCCGAGTGTCGGTCACTTCATCCACCCCCAAGAAGACACTGCCCGAAGCGCAGCGTGGCAAAACTCAACGGTCACAGGGCGCTCCCCTCCCGTGGGCCCGCGCCGCAACGGTAGCCCGAAATCGCGGGTGCCGCCACGGATTCCGCCACGCCCACGCGCGCCCGCTGAGTCAGAGCCGGAGGCGTGGGTGCCGGTGGACGTCCTTGTAGAGCAGGTAGCGGAACCGCCCCGGACCGCCGGCGTAGCAGGCCTGCGGGCAGAACGCGCGCAGCCACATGAAGTCGCCCGCCTGAACCTCCACCCAGTCCTGGTTGAGCAGGTACATGCC
This sequence comes from uncultured Actinomycetota bacterium, assembly GCA_963827185.1. Lineage (GTDB taxonomy): Bacteria > Actinomycetota > Actinomycetes > Propionibacteriales > Nocardioidaceae > Nocardioides. The sequence continues at coordinate 307,726 of CAWGZQ010000005.1, read as the reverse complement.
CTTGCCCTCGAGCACGTAGAGCCCGTGCTCCATGACGTGCGTCTCCGGGAACGGGATCGCACCGCCGGGCTCGAAGGTGACGATGTTGACCTGCATGTCATGGCGTACGTCGTCGATGCCGACGAACCGCTGGGTGCTCCAGGCGCCGTCGGTGTCGGGCATCGGGTGGAGCGGCACCTCGGACTCGCTGGTCACGAAGGCCTCGGGCACCTCGATGCCGTCGACCCGTTCGTAGGCCTTGCGGATCCAGTGGAACGTCGTGGTGCCGTCGCCGTCGCTGTCTGCGCTCCAGTCCGTCCCCGGCGGCAGGAAGGCGTACCCACCCGAGCCGAGCAGATGGACGATGCCGCCGACAGTCAGCCGCAGGCTGCCGTCGACCACGAACAGCACCGCCTCCGCGTCCGGGTCGGGCTCGGGAGTCTCGGAGCCACCGCCGGGGCCGACCTCCACGACGTACCAGCTGAACGTCTCGGCGAATCCGGTGAGCGGCCGGGCCAGCACCCAGCCCCGGGTCTCGCGCCAGTGCGGGAAGTGGCTGACGACGATGTCGCGCATCGTGCCGCGCGGGAGGACGGCGTAGGCGTCGGTGAAGACGGCGCGGTCGGTGGTCAGCTCCTGTTGGGCGGGGTGACCACCGCGGGGCACGTAGTAACTCATCCGGTTCCCCTTCTCAGCAGCCGACCCATGGGCGGTCCGGACGGATCCACCGGCGATCCGCGCAGCCAGGTACGCCGGACCGTGCCGGAGAGCGTACGCCCGGAGTACGCCGAGACGGGGTTCTTGTGCCAGAGCTTCGCCGGGTCGACCACGAAGGTCTCGTCGGGAGCGACCACGCATAGGTCGGCATCCATGCCGGGCGCGATCCGGCCCTTGCGGTCCAGGCCGACGAGCCGCGCCGGGCCGTCGGCCATCCAGCCGGCTACGTCGGCCAGGTCGTGGCCGCGTCGTCGCGCCTCGGTCCAGACCGCCGGCAGACCGAGCTGGAGCGAAGCGATGCCACCCCAGGCCTGGCCGAAGTCGCCGGTGTCGAACCGCTTGAGCTCGGGCACGCAGGGCGAGTGGTCGCTGACGACGACGTCGATGTCTCCGGCTGCCAGGGCCGCCCACAGCAGGTCGCGGTTGCCGGCGTCCCGGATCGGTGGGCAGCACTTGAACTCGGTGTGCCCGTCGGGCACCTCTTCGGCGGTGAGGGCCAGGTAGTGCGGACAGGTCTCGACGGTGAGTCGGACGCCGGCGGCCCGCGCGGCCCGGATCGCCGGCAGCGCCTCGGCGGCGGAGAGGTGGACGACGTGCGCGCGAGCCCCGGTTCGCGTTGCGGCAGCGATCAACCGCTCCACGGCCGCCCGCTCGGCACCAGGCGGACGGGACGCGACGAACCGGGCGTACTCCGTGCCGAAGGCCTCGGTGACCTCGGCGCCGTCCTCCGCGTGCGCGATCAGCAGAGCATCGAGCCGGGCGGTCTCCTCGGTCGCCGCGGCGAGACCCGCGGCGTCCAGCTCGGGGAACTCGTCGACGCCGCTGGGCAGCAGGAAGCACTTGAACCCGAACACGCCCTCCGCATGCAGCGGCGCCAGGTCCGCGACGTTGCCGGGCACGGCGCCACCCCAGAAGCCCACATCCACGTGGCACTGGCCCTGCGCGGCGGCCCGCTTGGCCGCCAGGCCGGCGAGGGTCGTCGTCGGCGGAATGCTGTTGAGCGGCATGTCGATGATGGTGGTGACGCCACCGGCGGCGGCGGCGCGGGTCGCGGACGCGAAGCCCTCCCACTCGGTACGACCCGGCTCGTTCACGTGAACGTGCGTGTCGACCAGCCCGGGGAGCAGCACCTCGTCGTCGGCGAGGTCCACCACGTCCGCACCGGCCGCATCGGCGCTCAGGTCCTCGATCGCCACGATCACCCCGTCGTGGATCCGCACGCTCGCCGCCTCCTCGCGGCCGGCCACGATCGCGTGGGGAGCGCGGATCAGGAGGCTAGGAGCCACGGTAGGTGGAGTAGCCGAAGGGGCTGAGCAGCAGCGGCACGTGATAGTGCTCGTCGTCGGCGACCGCGAACGTGACCACGACCTCGGGATAGAAGGCATCGGCCCCGAGGTAGTCGCCGGTCTCGAACCGCAGGGTGTAGGTCCCCGCAGCAAGGTCGCCGCCCAGCGGCGCGACCCGACCGTCGGCATCGGTGACGCCCGCGGCCACCGCGCCGCCACCGGCCGAGGCGAGCTCGACCCGCAGCCCGGCCGCCGGTCGCCCCGACGCGGTGTCCAGGACATGGGTGCTCAGCGTCGCCATCTCACTCCCCCACCAGTTGATCCAGCCGGAGTAGCGCGATCTCGCGCAACTGCTGCACGGTCTCCCGCCGCTCGCTCTCGTCGTCGTTCTCGAGCCGTCGCTCCAGCTCCGCCAGGATCTGGGCACCGGTGCGCCCCGAGGCTCGGATCAGGAAGACCCGATCGAAGCGCTCCTCGTAGGCGACGTTACCGGCCGCGATCCGGGCCGCGACGTCGCGATCGGCGGGGTCGACACCGGCCTGTTCGCGGGCGGAGTGCGCCGCGTCGTGGCCGCTGCCGGCGCGCTCGCCGATCCGCGGGTGCCGGGACAGCGCCGCCTCGAGCTCGGCGTCATCGAGATCGGCCGCCGCGGTGGCCACGGCGTGCAGCGCGCCGGCATCGGGGTACGGCCGTCCGGCGAGGACGGCGTCGGCCCACCGCGGCACGTCGAGGCACTCGCTCAACCGCTGATGCGCCTCGGCATGGGACAGCCCGTTGAAGTCGTCGAGGGTCATTCCGGCTCCCGGATGACGGTCGCCTCGATCAGCCCGTAGGGGCGGTCCGCGGCGATGAAGACCTCGCCCGGGTTCTCCAGGCCGAACGGAGCCAGGTCGACCAGGAAGTGGTGCTTGTTGGGCGCCACGAACGACACCTCCTCGAGGGTCGGCATCCGCTCCAGCAGCAGCCGGCCCATCGCGTAGAGCGTTTCCTGGAGCGCATGGCTGTAGGTCTCGGCGTAGGCCTGCAGCAGCAGGGCCCGGGCGGTGCGGTGCTCCTCGTCCCAGTCGATCGCATCCACCTGGGCCACCGGGCCGTGCCGCCACGCGGCGGTCAACGAGGTCGCCAGGATCCGGTCGTCGGCGTCGGCCAGCGTCGTGTACTCGTCGCGCAGGAACCCCTTGAACTCCGAGCCGGTCGACTTGAGCACGACCAGATCGGCGAGCCCGGAGTCGATCCGCGCACCCTCGGACGTCACGTCGACCTCGACCGTGCGCACCTCACCGCCCCGCCGGACGAACGTGTGCTCGTGCTCGTACTGGCCGACCACCACCCGGTCCCAGGGGTACTCCTCGACCCGGACATGGACGCCGGTCGCCACCGGCGTGGCCTCGAGCAGGCGGGTGCCCAGCGCGACGGCGTACTCCTCGGGCGAGCTGACGCCGTACTGCTTGGCGAACGCGAACGCGGTGTTCTTCTGGGTGTCCGTGGGGAGTACGTCGGCCTGCTCGCCGGTCACGTGGGCGTCGGCGAAGTCGCCACGGATCGACGTGGAGACGCTGAGGTCGCGGATCTCGTGACGTGCTGTGTCGCGGTAGATCCGCACCACCCGCGACTCCGCCTTGCCGTAGCGGTTCGGCCCGAGGACGATGCCCATCTCAGGCCCCGATCGGCTTGCGGCCGGCGTGCTTGCGGATGTTGGACAGGTCGAGGCCGGTGGCGGTGCGCAGGTCGCCGATGCTCAGCTCCCCGCACTCATGGCCGCGCAGCAGGAACCCCGCGAGGGCGCGCGCGGTGGCGGGCTCGTCGATCACCCCGCCATTCTGACGGGACAGGTAGGCCCGCAGCCGGCGGCCGGCCTCGTCCAGGCCGCGGCGGTAGAACGCGAACGTGGCGGCGTACCTGGTCGGCAGCTGGGCCGGGTGGAGGTCCCAGCCCTGGTAGAAGCCGCGCTCCAGCGAGCGATTCACCAGGCGCAGGTGCAGCTCCCAGGCCCCGCGGACCTCGGCAGCCTCACCCACCGGGACCCGGTTGGTGGACCCATCCGACAACCGCACACCGGTGCCCGCGGCGGCGGCCTGCATCACGGTCTTCGCGTGGTCGGCGGCCGGATGCTCGAGGCTCTGATAGGCCGCCGCGATGCCGAGCGAAGCCGAGTAGTCGTAGGTGCCGTAGTGCAGGCCCGTGCACCGGCCGCGCGAGGCGTGGATCATCCTCGCGACCAGGGCGGTGCCGTCCGGGCCGACGACGGCCTGAGGCGTCTCGACCTGCAGCTCGAAGCGGAGGGTGTCCGGAGCCGGCTCCAACCGCTCGGCGGCCAGCACCATGGCCTCGACCTGGGCGACCGAGGTGACCTTGGGCAGGGTGACGACGAAGCCCTCGGGGATCTGACCCAGCGTCTCCAGGAACGTCGCGAGCGTGCGGATGCCCCGGGACCGGGTGTCCCGCTCCAGGCTCTTGAACCGGATGCCGTGGAAGGGACTGGCCGCACCCGCGTCGATGGACTCGCGCAACGCGATCGCGGCGGCTCGGGCGGCGGCGTCCTCCTCGTCATCGGGCCGGATGCCGTACCCGTCCTCGAAGTCGATCCGCAGGTCCTCCACCGGCTCGTCCTCGAGCTTGCGGAGCACCCGGTCCAGCAGGGCCTCGTCGCCACCGATGACCTCGAGGAAGTCGGAGGCGGCGCCGATCACGCAGGTCTGCGCGGTCCGCCCGTAGTCGTGAACCGTGCGTGCGGTGTAGCGGTCGGCCGGGACATAGACCGTGTGCACGGGCTGACGCCCGTCTCCGTCTCCCGGGAAGCCCTCGGCCAGCTCCGCGTCGGCCCCGACCAGGTGCTGGTCGAGGTCGGCGATCAAGCCGGCGATGTCCATGACCGAACCTTAGGGCAGACACCCCCTTCTGACCGGGGCTCTAGGGTGCGGGCGTGCGCTACTCCATCACCTCGGCGTTCCAGCCCGTCGAGCACCTGATCCCGATCGCCCGGGCCGCCGACGAGCTCGGCTACCACGCGATCTCGGTGCCGGACCACGTGGTCGACCTCGAGGAGCTCGCCACGCCGTACCCGTACACGGCCGACGGCGCTCGCCGGTGGGACCTCGAGACGCCGTGGCCGGACCCCTGGGTGCTGATCGGAGCGTTGTCCGCGGTAACCACGCGGGTGCGGTTCTTCACCAGCGTCTACGTGCCCGCGCTGCGCAGCCCTTTTCAGGTCGCCAAGTCGGTGGGTACGGCGGCGGTGCTGTCCGGCAACCGGGTCTCCCTCGGCATCGGCATCGGCTGGTGTCGGGAGGAGTTCGAGCTGCTGGAGCAGACGTTCGGCAACCGGGGTCGGCGCACCGACGAGGCGCTGGCGCTGATGCGGGCGCTATGGGAGCCCGGGTGGACGGAGTTCCAAGGCGACTTCTACGAGGCACCACGGCTGGCGATGAACCCCACGCCGTCCGAGCGGATCCCGATCTACGTCGGCGGGCTCTCGGAGATCGCCTTCGCGCGGGCCGCCCAGCACGACGGCTGGGTGGGCGATCTGTACACGATCGACGAGGCGGCCGGGCACGCCGCGCGGCTGGCCGAGATCCGGGAGGAGACCGGCGCCACCGGTGACTTCGCGGTGATCACCGCGCTGACCGACGCGTTCCTGCCCGAGCACTTCGCCGCCGCCGAGGAGCGCGGGATCACCGACGTGTGGACGATGCCGTGGGCGTACTACCACGGCCTGGACGCGACCCTCGATCAGAAGATCGCCGGCATGGAGAAGTTCGCGAACGACACCTTCCAGGCCTGATACACCTTGATGTCGCAGCCGTGGATCTCATCCAGCGGATCCCGGGCACCGTCGTACTCGACGACGCCTTCGGTGATCGGGTCGTTGAACTTGTCGCCGCAGTAGAACTTGTCGTAGACGCCATCGTCGGTGGCTCGGATGATGTCGAAGCCTTCCTCGCCGAAGGCCCGGTCGACACCGGGGCCGGGATAGATGATGTCGTCTCCCGCGTCGCCGGTGATGCCCTGGTTGTTGTCGGCCGGGCACTGCACGCCCGGGCCGAAACCGGGGCAGGACTCGTTGCCCGGCCCGCCGTCGAGGATGTCGTCCCCGTCGTCGCCGTCGACCTCGTCGTCACCGGCCTCGCCGTAGACCCGGTCGTTGCCGGGGCCTCCGGAAACGTGGTCGTTGCCATCGCCGCCGAAGACCCGGTCGTTGCCGCTGACGCCGTGCACGACGTCGCTGCCGGCACCGCCTGACCCCTCGTCGTTGTCGGTGCCGAGGTTGATGCTGTCGTGGCCCTCGCCGCCGTCGACGGTGTCCGCCCCGGCCCCACCGCTGATCTTGTCGTTGCCGTCACCACCCCTGATGACGTCGTCGCCGGACGCACCCGAGAGCAGGGGGTCGTCGCCGCCGCCGCCGTCGATGAGGTCGTTCCCGGAGCCGCCGCTGATCTTGTCGCCGCCGCCGCCGCCGAAGCCCTTGTCGTTGCCGATGTTGAGCAGCAGGTTGTCGTTGCCACCCTGGCCGTAGACCCGGTCGTTGCCGCCGCCCCCGATCGCCTTGTCCGGTCCGCCCTTGCCCTTGATCTTGTCGTTGCCGGCCAGCCCGCTGATGGTGTCGGCCTTCTTGGTGCCGATCAGCGTGTTGTTGCCGGCGTTGCCCTTGATGGTGCGGGCCTCGGCGGGGGTGGTCGCGAGAAGCACCGCCAGCACCGCCAGGCAGGACAGCACGGCGCGGCCGGGCCGCGGGTTACCGATGGTCATCAGCTCTCCTCGTGGGACGTCCTCGCGATCGAGTGTGTCACCGCCTCACCCCGCGCATGGCTGAACGACGACAACGACCCTGGGGTGGACCGTGCGCGGTCCTTCCGGTGGTCGGGCCGCGAGCCCGGCCAGCGGGACCAGTTCCTGTCGGCGGGGGGCGCGGGTTGCGGATCCGTGGTGGTGGCGACCGAAACGCTGGCTAGCGGGGTCGGGTGTGTGGTGGCCGGGCGTCGTTGCCGGGTTGCGGTGACCGGGTGGATTTCGGCTCAACGGTGCGGGAAACCTCCACAAGCGCCGGTTCGAACGAGGTTGTCCACAGAAGAATCTGGCGGGCTTTGGGTGTCGGTGGGCGGTGTCAAAATGGACCCATGACAGCCACCGCGACCACCATCGATCGGGTCCACCCGATCGGGGTCGCGGCTGCCCGGATCGACGACCTGCTCAAGGACGTCCGCGACGTCCCGATCTGGTCGATGAGCCCGGCCGAGACCGGTGAGGTGCTGGTCGAGCTCACCTTCCTCCAGGCCCGCCTCGCCGAACTGCAGGCCCGGGTCACCGCGCACGGCCAGGTGGTCGAGGTCGAAGCCGACTCCGGTGCCACCTCCACCGCGAACTGGCTGGCCCACCAGACCCGGCAGACCCGGGCCGGTGCCCACCGGGCCGCCCGGTTGGCGACCGCGCTCGCCACACCAGTGCACGAGCCGGTCCGGGTGGCGCTGGCCGACGGAGTCCTGCTGGTCGACCAGGCCGAGGTGATCATCAGTCGCGGTCGACGCGCTCCCCACCGACCTCGACCCCGACCTGGTCGCCGATGCGCAGGCGAGGTTGATCGGGTACGCCGCGGTCCACGACGCCAAAGCCCTGCGGATCCTGGGCAGGCGGATCCTCGAGGTCATCGCCCCCGAGATCGGCGAGGCCCACGAAGCGAAGCAGCTGGCGCGCGAAGAGGCCGAGGCGGAGGCGGCCGCGTCCTTCCGGATGGTCGAGGACGGCCACGGCAGCTGGCACGGCCGGTTCACCCTGCCCACCCTGCAGGGCGCGATGCTGAAGAAGGCGCTGATGGCCTACGCCGCCCCCAAGCACCGCGCAGCCACCGACGGCCAGGCACCGGTGCCCGGCCGGCCCAGCAACCAGCGGCTGGGTCAGGCGTTCATGGAGTACGTCGCCCGCTACCCCACCGACCGCCTCCCGAACGCCGGCGGGATGTCCGCGTCGGTGGTGGTCACCATGGGCCTCGAGACCCTGCTCGGTGGGCTCAAGGCCGCTCAGCTCGACACCGGCCACCCGATCTCCCCCGCCCTGGCCCGCAAGCTCGCCTGTGAAGCGGGGATCATCCCCGCCGTCCTCGGCACCCACTCCCAGGTCCTGGACCTGGGCCGCACCGCCCGGTTCCACTCGAAGGCCCAGCGAGTCGCACTACTGCTCGAGCAGGGCGGCTGCACCGCCGAAGGCTGCGACGCCCCACCCGCGATGACCCACACCCACCACCACCAGCCCTGGGCGCACGGCGGCACCACCGACCTCAAGAACGGCCGCCTGCTGTGCGGCCACCACCACGCCCGCGCCCACGACCCCACCTACGCGATGACCCAGACCCCCGGCGGCAAAGTCAGATTCCACCGGAGGACGTAGCGTCGATCTGCGCCTGCGCTTCCGCCAGCAACTCGACGTTGCGCGTGCCGAACTCGAGGTCGAGGTCGTGCGCCGCACCCGACTCGGCGGACCGGACGAGCTCCTCCGCGGCGATCGTCAGCAACTCGGACAGCGCCCGGTCGCCGGGTCGCGCCGGCATCGGGAAGATGCCCTGCTCGCCCCACACCGCCGCCTCGAACCCGGCGGCCGCCGGCGGCGCGAACTGGGTCAGCGCCACCGTGCTCAGCGCCCCGGACTCGTGGCGCAGCGAGATCGTCACCAGGTCGCCGTCGCCACCGACTGCAGTCAGGGAGGCGATCGGACCCAGGGCGGCGCCCAGCGTCGAGAGGGCATGCGGCCCGGTGTCCCAGAGCGCGCCCTGCTCGTGTCGCCAGGGCGATCCGCCGAACGGGTTGCCCGGCTCCTGGAGCGAGCTGAACCAGCGCAGCCAGCCACCTCGCCAGCCGGGCGTCGTCTGGACCTGCTCGAACCATTCACGCGAGGTGGCGACGAACCGGTCGGTGAAGAACACCACGGACGCGACCCCTGCCGATGCCGCGGCGTCCCGCAGCTCCCGCGCCGCATCGACGCTCAACGCGACCGGCTTGTCGAGCAGCAGGTGCTTTCCCGCCCGAGCCGCCTGCAGCGCCAGCTCGGCCTGGACGTCGGGGGGTACGGCGAACGCGACGGCGTCGACATCGGCCATCAGCGCGTCGTAGTCGTCGTACGCGGTGGTGCCCAGGCGACCCGCGAGCGCGGCGGCCTTCTCCGGCGCGCGACCCCAGACGCCCACGAGCTCGACGCCCTCGGTGGCGACCAGCCCTGGCCCATGGGCCTTCTCCGCCCAGGGCCCGGTGCCGACGAGTCCGAAACGCATGACGGGCACGCTATCTGCTCACCACGGCGAGGCCCGATAGTCCTTGAGGAACACCCCGTGCACGTCCTCGCCGGCCTCGCCCCGGACGATCGGGTCATAGACCCGGGCGGCACCGTCGACCAGGTCGAGCGGTGCCTTGAACCCCTCCGCCGCCAGCCGGACCTTCGTCACGTGCGGCCGTTCGTCGGTGATCCAGCCGGTGTCGACCGCCGTCATCAGGATGCCGTCGGTGGCCAGCATCTCCGCCGCGCTCGTGTAGGTGAGCATGTTGAGCGCGGCCTTCGACATGTTCGTGTGCGGGTGCCCGGGTCCCTTGTAGCGCCGCCCGAACTGGCCCTCCATGGCCGACACGTTCACGACGTAGGTCCGGCGCGCCGGGGACGCCGCCAGCGCCTGGCGCAGTCGACTGATCAGGATGAACGGCGCGGTCTGGTTGCACAGCTGGACCTCGAGCAGCTCGAGCTCGCCGATCTCCCCCATGCCCTGCACCCAGCTGTTCGTGTCGACCACGTCGGGCACCAACCCGCCGGCATCGATCCGGTCCAGGTCGGCCGATCCTGCCGTCATCGCCAGCTCCGTCAGCCGGTCGGCCGTGGCGGCGTCGGTCGCCAACACGGGGTGGGCGTCGACCGAACCGACCAGTGCCGCGGGGTGCAGGTCGCTCGTATGGCCGAACGTGACCAGCTCCGGCCCGCCAAGGCCATGCTGCAGTGCGGCAGGAAGGGGTTCCCGCTCCGCCTCGGCGAGCGGCGCGTAGGCGCCGGGGGTACGCCGGACGGTCTGGGCCGCGTTGTTGATCAGGATGTCGAGCGGCCCCTGCGCCGCGACGTCGTCGGCGAGGCCGATCACCTGGGCGGGATCGCGCAGGTCGATACCCACGACCCGCAGCCGATGCAACCACTCGCCGCTGTCCGGCAGGCTGGCGAACCGGCGTACGGCGTCGTGGGGGAACCGCGTCGTGATCGTCGTCTCGGCCCCGTCGCGCAGCAGCCGCAGCGCGATGTACATGCCGATCTTGGCCCGGCCGCCGGTCAGCAGCGCGCGGCGCCCGGCGAGGTCGGTGCGGGCGTCGCGCTTCTCGTGGCTGAACGCGGCACAGGTGGGGCAGAGCTGGTGGTAGAAGGCGTCGACGTCGACGTACTTCTGCTTGCACATGTAGCAGGAGCGGGGCACGAGGAGCTGCCCCGCGGTCGCGCCCCTCGCGGTCGAGGTGAGTGGCAGCCCGGCCGTCTCGTCGTCGATCCGGGACGCCGAGCCGGTCGCGGTCAGCTCGACGACGGCACGGTCGGCCGCCGCCACCTGCTGCCGGTACGCCGCGCGTCGCTCCCGTTTGGCGGCCTTGAAGAAGCCCGCCGTCGCCCGCCGGAGCGCGACGAACGCCGGATCGTCGGGATCGAGCCCGCCCGCCTCGTCCAGGACGCGCAGCGCGATCTCCAGCTCTTCCTCACGCACGGGCAGAGTATGCCGGGCCGGTCACTCGCTCAGGACGGTGCCCGGGTCAGCCCCGGTCGGGTGTGTCTCCTGCGTGCCCAAGTCGGTGGTAGCTGGCCGGCTCGTCGTGTCGACGAGCAAGCGGAAGATGTCGGGGCGGTTGTAGTGCCCGGTCGGGTCCATGAAGCGGCGAGCGGCCGCCACCTGAGCAAGGTCGAGCTCCGCGAACAGCGTGCCCTCGGCTTCGCGCAGCGGTCCTGCGAGCACCGCACCGTTGGGCCCGACGATCACGGTGTTTCCCGGCTCGACCCAAGGGCCGTTCTGCTCGATGAACTCGGCCGGGAGGAGCCGGTCACGGTCCGGAAAACCCGAGGGGACCTGATCGATGTGCAGCACGGGATTGACCCCCACGACGTACATCCGGTTCTCCCGCGCCAGGTGCTGCATCGTCGCGATCCAGCCGTCGCCCTGAGCGAGCGTCGGCGCGAGCCAGACGTCGACACCCTGCGCGTAGAGGTGGAACCGAGCGAGCGGCATGTAGTTCTCCCAGCAGATCAGCCCGCCGATTCGAGCGTGCTCGGTCTCCACCACCCGCAGTGTCGAGCCGTCACCCATGCCCCACACGGTGCGCTCCGAGCCGGTCGGCACGAGCTTGCGGTGGCGGTCGACGAGCTGCCCGTCGGGAGAGTAGTAGAGGACCGTGTTGTAGATCGTCGTCCCATGCGGCTCCCGCTCTTGGACTCCGACAACCAGCCAGATCCCGTGGGTCTCGGCGATGAGCGCCAAGCGGTCGGCCGCAGGACTGGGGATGACCACCGCGTTCTCCACGAGCATGGCGAACCATTCCTCGTCGCCGTCCCAGATCGGCCGGGTGTCGATCCAGAAGGGCGTGCCGGGAACGAAGACCTCGGGAAACACCACCAACTGGGCGCCCTGTCCCACGGCCTGAGCAGTCAGCTCCTCGACTCGGTCGATCGTGGCCTCACGGTTCATCAGCACATAGCTCGCCTGAACGGCCGCGACCTTGACGACGCTCACTCCCACTCGATGGTGCCGGGAGGTTTGGACGTGATGTCGACGGTGACGCGGTTGATCTCGCGCACCTCGTTGGTGATCCGGGTGGACATCCGCTCGAGCAGGTCGTAAGGCAGGCGGCCCCAGTCGGCGGTCATCGCGTCCTCCGACGTGACCGGACGGAGCACGATCGGGTGTCCGTAGGTGCGACCGTCGCCCTGGACGCCGACCGAGCGGACGTCGGCGAGCAGCACCACGGGGAACTGCCAGACGTCGCGGTCCAGTCCCGACCGGGTGAGCTCCTCGCGGGCGATCGCGTCGGCCTCGCGGAGGATGTCGAGCCGCTCGCGGGTGACCTCGCCGATGATCCGGATGCCCAGCCCCGGGCCGGGGAACGGGTGCCGCCAGACGATCTCGGCCGGTAGCCCGAGCTGCTCGCCGACCAGCCGCACCTCGTCCTTGAACAGGGTGCGCAGCGGCTCGACCAGCTCGAACTCCAGGTCGTCAGGGAGCCCGCCGACGTTGTGATGAGACTTGATGTTGGAGGTGCCGGCTCCCCCGCCCGACTCGACGACATCGGGGTAGAGGGTGCCCTGCACGAGGAACGCGACCTTGTCGCCGTCGGCCCCGCCCACGGCGTCGGCGAGGACCTCGGCCTCCGCGGCCTCGAAGACCCGGATGAACTCCCGGCCGATGATCTTGCGCTTCTCCTCGGGGTCGGTGACGCCCTCGAGCGCGTCGAGGAACTGCTTCTCGGCGTCGACCACCTTGAGGTCGACGCCAGTTGCCGCCACGAAGTCGCGCTCGACCTGCTCGGTCTCGCCCTTGCGCATCAGCCCGTGGTCGACGTAGACGCAGGTCAGCCGGTCGCCGATCGCGCGCTGCACCAACGCCGCGGCCACGGCCGAGTCGACGCCGCCCGACAGTCCGCAGATCGCCTGGCCTCGATCGCCGATCTGGGCCCGGATCGCGTCGATCTGCTCCTCGACGATGTTGACCATGGTCCAGGTCGGTCGGCAACCGGCGATCTGGAGCAGGAAGTGCTCGAGCACCTGCTGGCCGTGCTGGGTGTGCATTACCTCGGGGTGCCACTGCACCCCGGCCATCCGTCGGTCGAGCGACTCGAACGCCGCCACCGGCGTCACGTCGGTGGAGGCCAGCACCCGGAACCCCTGCGGCGCCGCCGTCACGGAGTCCCCGTGTGACATCCACACGCTGTGCTCATGGGGGATCTCGGCCAGCAGCGTCCCTGGGTCACCCACGGTGACGGCGGTCCGGCCGTACTCCCGCGCACCGGTGTGCGCCACCTCGCCGCCGAGCCCCAGCGCCATCAGCTGAAAGCCGTAACACATGCCGAACACCGCGGCGTCGCCGTCGAACAGCGCGGGATCGAGCCCCGGCGCCCCCTCGGCGTAGACCGACGAAGGCCCGCCCGACAGGATCACCGCCTTCGGCTTGCGGGCCAGCATCTCCGCCACCGGCATCGAGTGCGGAACGATCTCGGAGTAGACCCGGGCCTCACGCACCCGCCGTGCGATCAGCTGCGCGTACTGCGCTCCGAAGTCGACGACGAGGACGAGGTCGTGTCCAGGGTCATGAGGAGCGGCCGCCATGCCGCCAGCCTATCGGCGTCAGGGCTGACACACTCGGCACGGAACCAGTCCCGGACGACCGGCTGCCGGCGCCAGGTCCTCCCGGTGCGAAATGAGCGCGCAGTCGCGGCGGTGGACCGTGGTCCCGGTGCCCGCCGTCACCGGCAGGGCAGCGGTGTCGACGCCCTGGTCGTTGAGCGAGGCGGCGCGGGAGGTGACGTCGGCCAGCACGAGCAGCGTGTCGGCGAGCCGCTTGGACGACTCGCGGCCGTCTGCGGCGATCCGCGCCAGCCAGGCGCCGAAGTAGAGGAAGCCGCCGACGAAGCAGAGTCCGAGCCCGAGCATGCCGCCGGAGACCAGGTACGAGAACTGCTCGTACTGGTACGGCGTGTTGGCGGCGCCGTAGTAGCCCAGGATGATCGCGACGATCCCCACCGGCATCAGGATCGCACCGGCCCAGAACAGCACCACCTGCAGCAGTGCGGCGTTGTTGTTGCGGAGCGGGGCCACTCCCGACGAGGAGCCCGCCTTGGGGAAGGTGCTGGCACCCACCCGGCTACTCGTGGCGGGGGGACCGTCGTGCATCTGGGCTGTCATGGTCAGGCCTTTCGGAGGTCGGGCAGGCCGCTGTCGAGGCCATGCGGACAGGGGGCTCCGCCGCCCAGGGCGGCAAGACCCAGCTTGCGGAAGAGACTGCCGGCGACGCTCGCCAACGCGATGCCCCCGTAGAGCAGGAGCCCGGGAATCGAGAACAGCGGCGGCAGACCCGCGCCGAGCGGGGTCGCGTCGAGGTCACCCGGAGGAGAGGTCGAGTCCGTGGTGCCGGGAGTGCTGGCCGGCGTCGAGCCGACGGGCGGGGCAGCCCCGGTGTTGTCGTCTGCGGGCGCCTCGGACTCCTCGGGGTCTTCCACCTCGATGACCGGCGGAGCAATCGGCGCGACCGTGTCGACCGTCGCGCTCGCATTGGCGAGCGACACCACGATGCGTGACGACAGGCTCGTCAGCAGCACGAGATTGTCCTTGAGCTCGCCCGCCTCCTTCGGGGTCTGGTCGAGGAGGGCGGCGAGCGGCAGCTGGCCCAGGATCCGCTGCAGCGGCGCCAGGTCGATCTCGACGACCATGCCGGTCACCGTGGCGGTCGCTGCGTCACCGTCTGTGGCATAGACGGGCTTCGGGAACGACACGGTCACCCCGAGCTTCGACAGCGCGGCCCCAGCCTGGTCCGGCAGACCGGGGATCGGGTGCTGCTCGCCGACCGCCTCGAATCCGTCCGGCCCGAAGGCGAACCGCTGACCGAGGGCGACGAGCTCGCCGTAGGCCGACAGCCCGCCGGGCGCGCCCGTGGTGCCGTCACTGCTGGCCTCGGCTCGGACCTTCAGCCCCTCGACCCGGATCAGGCCTCCCAGCAGCGCGAGATTGCCGAACGAGCTTCGCCCGATCGAGCGGACCGAGGTGCCGGTCTCGGTCTTGGTCGCCGACGTGAAGCCACCCAGGTCGATGATCGAGTTGAACGCCGGCGGGAGGCCGAGCGCCGACGGCTCGTCCTCGGTCTCACTCGAGCCGCCGCTCGGGGCATCGAGGCCAGGCAGTGGCAGCCCCGGCACCAGGCCGTCGTCCTCGTCCTCGTCGTAGTCCTGCGCGCGGCCGTCCGTCGAGTACGCCGTCTCGGCGTAGGCCGAGCCCTCCTCGGAGCCCGCTCGCTGCACCATGCCCGGCAACGGCTCGTCCGAGTCGAAGTCCGGACCGTTGGGGTAGAGCGCATTGACCTGCACGGGGTAGCCGTCCTCGCCCATGCTCTCCGGAAGACCGAACGCCTCGACGATGGTCTTGAAGCCCTCACCGACGGGCGCGCCGGGCCACAGGAGGCTGGATCGGCCCCGCGACTGCGCCGAGTCGGACTCCACCTCGCTGAAGGCCAGCGCGAGCTCCATCTGCGGCGTTGCCGGGATCGGGATCGCCGGCTCGTAGATCTCCAGCTTGACCGGGGCCGACCAGGCACTGGTCGTGTATCCGGTGAAGGCGCGCGTCGGCTCGGTCGGCGCGGGGACCTCGGTCGGCGCGGGTGGCTCGGTCGGCTCGGGTGACTCGGTCGGCTCGGGTGGCTCGCTGGGGTCCGCGGACTCCGACGGGCTCGGCGCGTCGGTCGGGTCCTCGGCGAACGCCGGCCCGAACGGCAGCACGGCGGCCAGCAGTGCGGTGGCGAACGCCGTCGCGAACGCTCGCTGGGGCAGGTGGGACAACCGCTTCACGCGGCACCTCCGAGGATCACGTCGGACATGGTCTCGAGAATCTCGGCGGGCTCGCCGGTGGCGATTACCCGACCGTTGGTCATCACGGCCGCGTAGTCGGCGACCTGGAGCGCGGTGCGGGCGAACTGCTCGATGCAGAGGATCGAGACACCGTTGGCCGCGATCTGTCCGACGGTCTGGTAGAGCTCGTCCACGATCAACGGCGCGAGGCCCATCGACAGCTCGTCGAGCAGCAGCAGGGCCGGGTCGGAGGCGAGGGCCCGGGAGATGGCCAGCATCTGCTGCTCGCCGCCCGATAGCGTGCCCGCCAGCTGCCCCCGACGTTCGAGGAGCCTCGGGAAGTAGGTGAAGGCGGTATCGAGCACGTCTGCTGCCGGCACGCCGGCGTACGACATGAGCGAGAGGTTCTCCTCAACGGTCAGGTTCGGGAACACCGACCGGCCCTCAGGAACCGTGCAGAGTCCCACCCGGGCGAGATCCTCCGGCCTGGCGCCATCGACGTTGACGCCGCCGAGGTGCACGTCGCCGCTGGTCGGCTTCTTCTGCCCGCTGATGACCTTGACCAGCGTCGACTTGCCGGCCCCGTTGGGGCCGAGCAGTGCCACCACGGCGCCCTTCGGCACCGTGAGGTGTACGCCGCGCAGCACCTCGATCCGGCCGTACGCCGCGTGCAGGTCGATGACCTCGAGGATCGGGACGCCCATCAGACCACTTCCTCCATCGTGAGCGTCGCGTCCGGCTCGTCGGAGTAGCCGAGGTAGGCCTGCTGCACCCGCGGATCCGAACGGACCTCGCCCGGGCGTGCCCGTCGCGATCACCTCGCCGAAGTCCAGCACCCGGATGGTGTGACAGACGGTCATCACCAAGCCCATGTCGTGCTCGACCATCAGCACCGCGCGACCTTCGTCGGCGAGGTCGACCAACAGCTCGCCGAACGCATGAGTCTCGATCTCCGAGAGGCCCGACGACGGCTCGTCCAACAGCAGCAGCTTCGGGTCCGCGGCCAAGCAGCGGGCCAGCTCCAGCAGCCGGGCCACACCGGTCGGGATCGAGTCGGCCCGGTCGTAGGCGTACTCGCCGATGCCGACCCGGTCGAGCAGCGCGTCGGCGACCGAGTCGCTCGGTCGCAGGGCGCCGAGCACTCCCCGGTGGATGTCGAGAGCCACCCGGACGTTGTCGCGAACGGTGAGCGACCCGAACGCCTCCAGCCGCTGGAACGTGCGGCCCATGCCGCGCTTCGAGCGACGGTGGACCGGGGTGCGGGTGACGTCGCGGCCATCGAATCGGACCCGGCCCCGGGTGGGCTTCTGGAGCCCGCTGATCACGTTGAAGCAGGTGGTCTTGCCGGCCCCGTTGGGGCCGATCAGACCGGTGATGCTGCCGGCCTCAGCGGTGAAGGACGCGTGGTCGACGGCGGTGACGCCGCCGAACCGCACGACCAGGTCGTCGACCTCAAGGAGCGACATGGGCGGGCACCTCCCTGGTCTCGTCGGCCTCATCGGAGTGGCCGGCCTCATCGAACTCGTCGGTCTCGTCGAGCAGGTCCGCATCGTCCCTGGAGGCCGCGTGCGAGCCGGGGGCGCCGGGCAGGTTGGGCAGGTTGTCGCGAATCTTGTCGGTGGCCCATCTCCGCAGCCACCGGCCGATCCGGAACATGTGGTTGGCCAGACCGTTGGGATCACGACCGAGCAGCACCGCGCCGAAACCGATGATCGCAAAGATCAGGCCGGCGATGTCCGGGTGATCGGCCTGCATCACCGGCAACAGCATCAGCCCCAGCCCGCCCAGTGCCGCTCCGGTGACGGACGTGACGCCGAAGACGACCGCCAGCAGTAACAGGGTCAGGCTTCCGAACGACAGGAAGTCGTTGGCCCCGATGGTGCCGCGCAAGCCGGCGTACAGGGCACCGGCCAGCCCGGCCATCCCGGCCGAGGCACCGAACAGGGCAACCCGGAACCACCGCATGTCCAGACCCAGGGTGCCGCAGGCGACCGGGCTGTCGCGCATCGCGATCAACACCCGGCCGAGAGCACCACGGCGCAGGATCAGCAGAGCGATCGCCATGAGCACGAAGAACACCAGCATCGTGAACACGTAGCCGTCGGTCGACTCGATCTTGCGACCGAAGATCGAGAGCCGATCGGCGTCGAGCACGCCGCCGTAGCCGAAGGCGAAGTCGGCCTGGAAGACCATCTTGTCCATGAGCACGGCGAATGCCAGCGTCGCCAGAGCGAGGTAGAGACCGGTCAGCCGCAGCACCGGGAGCGCGACCAGGGCACCGACCCCGGCCGCGATCAGCGCGGCCACGATCAGCCCGTAGAGGTTGGGTTCGTCGAGCTTGGCGTAGGCCAACGCACCCACGCCGGCGAACGTGAGCTGCGCCAGCGAGACGTGGCCCCCGTAGCCCGTGAGCAGCACCAGCGACAGCATGATGATCGCGAAGGTCGCCGCGGTGCCGGCCCGGAGCAGGCTGGTCTCGGACATGCCGAGGAGCAGCACCAGCATGAGGAACAGGAAGACCGAGCCGGAGCCCACCATCCGGCGTACGGTCGGCACGGGAGCGGACACGAGCCCCTTGACCTGCCCGACGCGCAGCTGGGCCTGAGGGAGCAGGATCAGCACCGCAAACAGGAACAGCGCGGGGATCACCGGACGGACATCGGAGAAGGCGCTGTCCGGCGGGATGTAGCCGACCGCCAGGGAGTCGAGGACACCGAGACCCATCGCCCCCACGAAAGTGAGCGGCAGGCTGCGCAGCCGGCCGATCATGGCCGCGGCGTACGCGTTGATGACGAGCAGGGTGAGCTGGTAGTAGTCCAGGCCCACGACCGACGCCAGCAGGATGCCGGCGAGGGCCGAGAGCGAGATGCCGATCGCCCAGGACAGGGCCGCGATCCGGTCCGGCCTGCCCCCGTAGAGCTGCAGCAGGTCGGGATTGTCGACCGAGGCCCGCATCGCGGTGCCGATCCGGGTGCGGTTGAGCAGCAGGTAGAGACCGATCGCGACCACGAGCGAGATCAGGATCGTGATCAGCTGGTGGGCGGTGATGATCGCCGGTCCGACGTCGTAGGTGGTCTCGGCGAAGAACGGCGGCACGAAGCGCGCGTCCGGCGGCCAGATCTGTTGCGCCAGACCGATCAACCCCACGAACAGGCCGACGGTGACCACCAGACCGACCCCGACCGGCGCCTCGCCGAGCCCGCGGGTGATGAACCGCTGTACGAACCAGCCGGTGGCCGGCGCCACGACCGCGATGACGAGGAAGAGCGACAGCCACACCGGCAGGCCCTGGCGCTGGCTCAAGTCCCAGAAGACGAACGCCATCACCATGCCGAAGGCGCCGTGCGCGATGTTGAAGACCCTGGTCGTGGTGTAGGTGAGCACCAGGCCGCTGGCGGCGATCGCGTACGCCGCGCCGGTGAACAGACCCGGCAGGCCGTAGGCGATCAGCTTGTCCATGCCCTGGTCCCCTCAGGCGCCGTTGATAAGCGGGCCGCAGGTGTAGTCGCCGCTGGAGACCTGCTTCCACCCGCCGTTGTACTGGAAGATCTTGTAGCACTCCGCGGTCGTCTTCGCCCCGACCTGCTGGGGTGCGTGCATGCCGTTGCCGGTCCAGTTCTTGACCTTCGAGACCGCCGCGATCAGCGACTTCCGGTTGAGCTTCCCGCCCAGCTCGAGCGCCTGCTCAACGAAGAGCCGGGTGGCGGACCAGGCATACATGCCGAAGAAGTTCGGGTTGGCGCCCGGGCTGACCTGATCGAGCCAGGCCCGGTAGAGCCTCATCTCGGGGATGTTGGCGTCGAAGAGCGCCGTGCTCGAGTAGACGAACGTCCCGTTGGCCAGGCTGCCGGCCTGATCGACGTAGCCCTGGTCGTAGATCGTGGAGTCCTGCATGAACATCGCGTCCATGCCCTGCTGCTGCATGGCCTGCTGGATCTTCACGGTGTTCTGGTAGGGCCCGGTGTAGACGACCATCTTCACGCCCTTGTCCTTCATCTGTTGGATGTAGGGAGCGAAGTTGAACTCGGCCACGTCGATGCCTTGGAAGTACGGCACCTTCCACCCGGCCTTGACCCAGGCGTTCTTCTGGAACGTGGCGTTGGGGGCGGCCGACCCTGCGTTGATGTACAGAACCCCGACCGCCTTGGTGGCGTCCTTGTACTTGTTGAGGAAGAACTTCGGTACCGCGGAGGGGATCAGGTTCGGCGTCACCGCCTGGGCGCTGAAGCAGGTTCCACACTTGTTGCGCTCGGGAGAGGTGGAGGTGGAGCGGATGTCCGGCAGCCCACACTTCTCGGCCCCGGCGGCGCCGCCGGCATCGAAGGCGCCCATGGACCCGACGGCGGCGAACCCCTTGTCACAGGCCGTCGCGTAGGCCTGCTGGTCGGCGCCGGCGTCGGCCCGGCTGTCGAGCAGGTCGAGGGTGAGCTTGTGCCCACAGATGTCACTGGTGGAGTTGAAGTACTCGAGGAACGCCCGGGTGCCCTGCTGGGCGGACTCGAAGATGCCCGGTACCGGACCGGAGATGTCGGCCACGTTGATGAGGTTGATGGTGTCCGCGGTGACGCCGGTCTGGTCATTGTCGAAGCCCGCGCAAGACGCGGCCTCGACTCCGCCGTCCGCGTCGTTGTCGGCACCCTCAGCCTGCTCAGGACCGGCTGGGGCGGTGCCAGGGTCGGTGCCGACGTCCGTGCCGGTGTCGGTCCCCGTGTCGGTCCCGGTATCCGTCCCGGTATCGGTCCCGGTGTCGGTGCCCTCGACGACGGTCCCGTCGGGCGCCACCGTCGCCCCGGCCTGGTTGCCGAGCCCGACCACCTCATCGGGGTTGAGCTGGGAGCCGCAAGCGGCCAGGGTGAGCGCCGCGGTGAGCACGAGGGCAGCGATGCCCGCCGGCCGTTCGCGACGAGATCGGGGAACGCGCAGGGGGGCCTCCATGCCCAAGGAAACGAGTGAGGGGGGCCGAAGTGACGAGCGCCACGTCAAGAAGTGAAACGCGTTCTAGCCAGCCGGCCCCGGGAAGGACCGCCGACGTCGCGCCGGGTCTCGACCGGGCCGGGAAAAAGCACCAGGGCCCGGCCGGGGAGGGAGGGTGGCCGGGCCCTGTCGTCCACGCAACTTGCGGACCGAAGTCTCACGCCGCCTGGACAGCGAACCCGGACACTTCGGGAGGGAGCATGAACATGCCGGGTTCGAGCGGTTCAACGACTCCTAGGGTGGCAGAGTTACGCCGTGACGGGTGCCTTTTTGCTGGTCTAGCCCAATCGTAGGAGGAATGCCTAGCTGACCCCAACGATGGGCAGTCTCAGGGCGGCGGGAGCATCCGCAGGCACCACGGGGGAGGCGGGTGCCACCGGGGTGATCCGCTGGTAGCCCTCTCCCAGCGCGGGGCGGGAATCGGGCTCGCCCTTGTTGGGCCAGAACGCCATCGCGCGCTCGGCCTGAGCGGTGATCGTGAGCGAGGGGTTCACGCCGAGGTTGGCCGAGATCGCGGAGCCGTCGACGACATGCAGGCCGGGATGGCCGTACATCCGCTGGTAGGGGTCGACCACCCCGGTCTCGGCCGAGTCGCCGATCGTGCAGCCGCCGATGAAGTGGGCGGTCAGCGGAGCGTTGAGCGGCTCCCCCACGTTGCCTCCGGGGGTGCCGCCCATAACCTCAGCCATCCGGCGCACGGCGTCGTAGGCCACCGGGATGTACGTCGGGTTGGGCTCACCGTGGCCCTGCTTCGACGACATCCGCCAGCCGAACGGGGTCTTCTTTCCGACGGTCGTGATCGAGTTGTCCAACGTCTGCATGACCAGGGCGATCACGGTGCGCTCCGACCAGTGCTTCATGTCGTACAGATCGATGACGTGCTTGCGTTGGGCCCACATCTCGCGGAGCCAGGTCCGCCAGCGCGGCTCGGTCCCGGTGTCGTCGGCCAGCACCGTCTGCATCAGCGACATGAAGTTGCTGCCGCGGCCGTAGCGCACCGGCTCGATGTGGGTGTGCTCGTCGGGATGCCAGGACGAGGTGATCGCGACGCCCTCGGTGTAGTCGGTGCTCAGGTCCGGCGCCAGCGCGCCCAAGATCGCCTCGCTGTTGGTGCGGGTCAGCACACCGAGCCGTTCGGAGATCTGGGGCAGGTCGCCCTCGCCCTTGAGCTTGTGCAGGAGCTTCTGGGTGCCGAGCGCCGCGGCGGAGAACACCACCTGCTCGGCGGTGAAGGTCTTCACCGCCGTTCGACGCGAGAGCTTGGCCTTGGTCCAGCGCGCGTCGATCCGGTAGCCGCCGCCGTCGAGCGGCACCACCCGGGTCACCGTGGTCAGCGGGTGCACCACGGCCCCGGCCTGCTCGGCGAGGTAGAGGTAGTTCTTGACCAGGGTGTTCTTGGAGTTGTGCCGGCAGCCGGTCATGCATTCGCCGCAGTTGCGGCAGGGATGCCGGTCCGGGCCGACGCCGCCGAAGTAGGGGTCGGCGATCGTGTCCGCAGGCGTCTGTCCGGGGCCGCCGAAGAACACGCCGACCGGGGTCGGGTGGAAGGTGTCGCCGACGCCCATGTCGGTGGCGACCTTCTCCATCACCTCGTCGGCGGGGGTGCGGTGGGGGTACTCGACCACGCCGAGCATCCGCTTGGCCTGGTCGTAGTAGGGCGCCAGTTCGGACTTCCAGTCGGTGATGTGCGCCCAGGAGGGGTCCCGGTAGAACGCGTCGAGTGGCTCGTAGAGCGTGTTGGCGTAGACCAGCGAGCCGCCGCCCACGCCGGCACCGGCGACGATCAGGCAGTCCTTGACCATGTCGATCCGCTGGATGCCGTAGCAGCCGGCGGCCGGGGCGAAGATGTACTTCTGGACCTCGAACGAGGTGTTGGGGTAGTCGCCGTCCTCGAAGCGCGCGCCGGCCTCGAGCACGGCGACGCGGTACCCCTTCTCGGTGAGCCGGAGCGCGGTGACCGAGCCACCGAACCCGGAGCCGACGACCAGCACGTCATAGTCGAACTCGGTCATCGGTCAGGCCCGCCCGAACTTCTTCATCAGCTTGAGGTTGGCAGTCATCACCTTGGCGTAGGTCTCGTCCGACATCCCGAGCATCGGCGCGAACCGCAGCAGCCGCTGGGTACCGACCGACTGCGACTCGGTGTAGCGGTGGATCCCCTCGCTGCCCTGGCGACGACCCATGCCGGACTCGCGCATCCCGCCCATCGGCGAGTCGATGCTGGCGAAGGTGGCGCCGAACGCCTCGTTGATGTTGACCGTGCCGCACTTGATCAGCCGGGCGATCGCCCGAGCCCGGGCGCCGTCCTGACTGTAGATCGAGGCGTTCAGGCCGTACTCGCCGTCGTTGGCCCGGGCGATCGCATCGGCCTCGTCATGGAACCGGTACAGCGCGATCACCGGACCGAACGTCTCGTTGCCGAAGCAGGTCATGTCGGGCGTGACGCCCTCGAGGATGGTCGGCTCGTAGAAGTAGGGGCCGAGGTCCGGCCGGGCCTTGCCGCCGGCCAGCACGCGAGCACCCTTCGCGACCGCGTCGTCGACGTGGGCGACCACGGTGTCGAGCTGGTCCTGGGAGATCAGCGTCCCCATGTCGTTGCCCCACTCGAGGGTCGCGCCCAGCGTCATCGCCTTGGTCCGCGCCACGAAGCGCTCGGCGAATCGGTCGTAGACCTGGTCGGCGACGAACATCCGCTCCATGGAGACGCACAGCTGGCCGGCGTTCGAGAACGAGGCCCGGACGGCACCTTCGGCCGCCTTCTCGAGGTCGGCGTCGCGCAGCACCAGAATCGGGTTCTTGCCCCCGAGCTCGAGCGAGCAGCCGATCAGCCGGTCGGCGCACTGGGCCGCGATCAACCGGCCGGTGGCGGTGGAGCCGGTGAAGCAGATGTAGTCGGAGCGCTCGATCATCGGGCCACCGAGCTCGCGCCCGGGGCCGGCGACGACCTGCCAGAGGTCCCGGGGGAAACCGGCCTCATCGAGCAGCCGGGCGCCGAGCAGCGCCGACAACATGGTCTGCGCGTCCGGTTTGGCGACCACGGCGTTGCCCGCGAGCAGCGCGGGAAGCCCGTCGCAGAGCGCCATCGTGAACGGGTAGTTCCACGGCGAGATGATGCCGACGACGCCCTTGGGCACCCGGTTGACCTCGACCCGGGTCAGACCCGGCACCACACCGAGCTTGCGCTGGGTGTCGAGGTGCTGGTGGGCGGTGCGGGCGTAGTACCGAGCGGTCAGCGCGATGTGCAACGGCTCGTCGAAGGCGTGCTTGCGGGCCTTGCCGGACTCCCAGCAGATCAGGTCGATGATCTCGTCCTGGCGCTCGAGCACCAGGTCGTGCAGCCGCAGCAGGATCTGCGAGCGTTCCTCGATCGAGGTGCGCGCCCAGGCGGCCTGCGCGCGGCGGGCGCGCGCATAGGCCTCCTTGATGTCGTCCTCGCTGGACTGCGGGATGTTGGCGAGCGGACCGCCGTTGATCGGGCTCTCCACCTGCACGGTACGGCCGGTCGTGGCGATCAGGCGGTCGGTGAGCGAGGCGACGTACTCAGGCTCGAGGCCGTACGCCGCGCGCGGGTCGTGCTCGGGGTCGTGCGGACCCTCCACCAGCGGACCGCCAGCGGGAGTGGGGTTCTGAGAGCTCATGGTCACCGAGAGTAGGTGGTCGCTGTCACGGTTGCCTACCGTTTGGTAACTGGATGTGGCGGTTTACACAGTCCTTTGCTTTGTCAAGCGGCTCATGCTGTGGGACGAGCCCTCCCCGCCCGGCCGGGGCCGATGTCTCCCGAGAATCGCTAGGGTGCGCGGATGCTGCGCCAGGTCCAGATCCTCGCCGGAGCCGTCGCCGGTTCGGTGCTGTTGACCGCCCTCGTCCTGGGCGTCGCCTTCACCTCGAGCGAGCGATTCGCCGAACCCCCGCTCTGGCTGGTGGTCGCCCAGGTGGCCGGCGCGGTCATCGTGCACCTGCTCGTGGAGGCGATCGGCTACCGAACGGCGGCGCTGCCGGTCGAGACGCCCGAGGCCGAGGCGCGGCTGCTGTCGGCGCGGGCGTTCACCTCGGGCACCGTCGTGCGACTGGCCCTGTGTGAGTCGGTCGTCGTGGGCTCCGTCGTCGCAGCGCTCCTCGTCGACACCGGGGGGTACGTCCTCGTGCTCACCGGCGCGGCGATCTCGCTGGTCCTCCTGGCCGTGCACGCCTGGCCCGGCGACGGTCCGATCGCCCGGACCACCATCAGCCTGGAGCGCAACGGTGCGCGTTCCTACTTGCGCGAGCAGCTCGGCCGCGTCCAGGAACGCTGACCCGTCGCAAAGTTTGCGACGGGTCGGCGTCAGGACACGAGCCCCAGCAGGCGCGCCTCGGCGTCCGCGCCCATGCCCACCCCGGCGCGACCGGTGGGCGGGGTGGGGAGACCTTCACGCTGCAGCCAGGCCCAGGTGTCGGTGACGGTCTCCGACATCGGGCGACAGCTCAGTCCGGCGGCGTACGCCGCGGAGACGTCGCAGTCGTGCAGCCCGATCAGGTCTCCGGTCGGGGGCAGCCAGATCGGCAGCTCGGTCCACGGCTCCACGCCGGCGGCCTCGACCGTTTCCGGACTGACCCAGACCAGCTCGGCGTCGCTCCCGGTCACCCGATGGCACTCCTCGAGGAGCGCCCCGATCGTGGTGTGTCCGGGCTGGCTCACCGTGTTGAACGCACCGGAGACGCCGCGGCCGGCGGCGTCCAGCACCCACCGAGCGATGTCGCGGGCGTCGACGTACTGCAGGGCGCGGTCGAACGGCCCCGGGCAGGGCACCCGGCCACCGGCCGCGATCCGGTTCAGCCAGAACGGCAATCGGCCGACGTGTTCGTAGGGACCGAGGATGAGGCCGGCCCGGGCCAACAGGACCGGGACGTCCTGCTCGGCCAGGACCGCCAACTCGCCGCCGCGCTTGGCGGCCGGGTAGTCGTCGCTCTGGTCGCTGTCGGGGTCGCCGGCCACCATCGGCGCCGACTCGTCGATGCCCGCCGCCAGTGGCCATGAGTACACCGACCGCGACGAGATGTACGTGTAGTGGCGCACCCGACCCTTGAGCAGTCGAGCGACGGTGCGCACCGCGGCCGGCGCGTGCGACCAGGTGTCGACGACCGCGTCCCAGGTGTCGTCACCCAGGGCGGCGGTGACCGCGTCGACGTCCCGTCGGTCGGCGTGCCGCACGTGCGCGCCCTCGGCGGGTGGCCCGCTCCGCCCCCGGTTCAGCGTCGTGACCTCGTCACCGCGAGCGAGCGCCTCCTCGACGAACGCGCGGCCGACGTGACGGGTGCCTCCGAGGACGAGCAGTCGCATGCCGCCATCCTCCGACGCCGAGCCTCTCGGAGCCAGCGATTCCGCCGCCAGCAGACGCGCTCTCGACCAGCGAGAGCGGTCAGCCCTCGGGCAGGGGCAGGTAGATCGACT
Source organism: uncultured Actinomycetota bacterium (assembly GCA_963827185.1). Classification (GTDB taxonomy): domain Bacteria; phylum Actinomycetota; class Actinomycetes; order Propionibacteriales; family Nocardioidaceae; genus Nocardioides. The sequence continues at coordinate 281,801 of CAWGZQ010000005.1, read as the reverse complement.
TCGCCTCCGTGTAGTGGGCCAGGCCCTCCGGCCCGAACTCGCGACCGATGCCGGAGTTCTTGTAGCCACCGAACGGCCCGGCGAAGTCCATCGTGTAGGTGTTGACGCCGTAGGTGCCGGTGCGGACCCGGCGGGCGACGTCGATTCCGGAGTCGACATCGGAGGTCCACACGGTGCCGGCGAGGCCGTACTCCGAGTCGTTGGCGATCCGGACGGCATCGTCGACGTCGTCGAACGGGATCACCGACAGCACCGGGCCGAAGATCTCCTCCTGCGCGATCCGCATCCGGTTGTCGACATCGGCGAAGATCGTAGGCCGCACGTACCAGCCGCGGTCGAGACCGTCGGGCATCCCGTTGCCGCCGATGACGACCCGGGCGCCCTCCTCCTGACCGAGAGCGATGTACTTCTCGACCCGCTCCTGCTGGCGCTGGGCCACCATCGGACCGATCTCGGTCTCCGGGTCGCTGGGGTCGCCCACCTTCATCGCGGACACCGCGGTCGCGAGCGCGTCGACGACGGCGTCGTAGTTGCCGCGGCTGGCCAGGATCCGGGTCTGCGCCACGCAGGCTTGCCCGGAGTTCATCAGGGCCACGAACTTCAGGCCCTCCATGGTCGAGGTCAGGTCCGCGTCGTCGAGGACGATCGCGGCGGACTTGCCGCCGAGCTCGAGGCTGACCCGCTTGAGCTGCTCGCCGCACACGGAGGCGATCGCCCGGCCGGCCGCGGTAGAACCGGTGAACGCCACCTTGTCGACGCCCGGGTGCGCCACCAGGTGAGCGCCGACCTCGCGGCCCGCCGCCACGATGTTGACCACGCCGGGAGGCACCCCTGCTTCCTGCAGGATCTCGGCCAGCAGGTACGGGTCGAGCGGGGTCTCCGGGGCCGGCTTCACCACGACCGTGCAGCCGGCCAGCAGCGCCGGCACCAGCTTGGACATGATCGTGAACTGCGGGACGTTCCACGGTGGGATGGCGGCCACCACGCCGACCGGCTCGCGGCGGACGATCACGTCGGCGCCGAGCACTCCGGGCCGGGCCTGCTCCCACGGGAACTCACGGGCCACGCCGAGGAACGCCTCGATCTGCATCCACGGCGCCGGCGACTGGGCCAGGTTCGAGAACGACGTCGGGGCGCCCATCTCGAGGGTGATCAGGTCAGCCATCTCGCCGAGCCGGGCGGCGTACAGGCCCGAGAACGCCTCCACCACAGCGATTCGCTCGGCCGGCGTCATCCGCGGCCACGGGCCCTCGTCGAAGGCGTGCCGGGCGGCGGCCACCGCCGCGTCGATGTCGGCGATGGTCCCCTCGGGGACGGTCGCCACGACCTCCTCGCTGTGCGGGGAGATCACCTGGAGCAACTGCCCGGAGGCGGGTGCCTTCCATTCGCCGCCGATGAACAGTGCGTCGCGGTCGAGGTTCATGTCGTCCTTCCGATCAGGGTGCGAGGTCGAAGAAGTCGGCGAAGCCACTCGGGTCGTGCCGGCCGATGGCGCCGTGCTCGAAGAGCCCCCAGCCCTCGGCTCCGTCGCAGACCGCGCGGCCGACGTGGTCGATCACGCCGAACATCACCCGCCCCGCGACGTCCGGGTCGTTGAGGTCGTAGCTGAGCCGTTCGGCGAAGCCGGGGCCCTTCCAGATGCCGTGCCCCCAGTCGGGGTCGCCGCCGTAGCCACCGCCGATGTGGATCGGCACCGGCAGCTTCGACTCGACCTCGATCAGCACCGGCTTGCCCTCGGGCGTGGTGCAGTGGATGGTCGCGCCGGTCGGCACCCGGGTGCCCGGGGCGTAGGCGATCTCCACCCGCGGCCAGCCGAGCTGCTCGACCCGACCGTCCGCCCACACCCTGGTGCAGTCGTTGAGGGTGCGGAAGCCGTCGGGGTCCTCCTGCATGATCAGGATGACGGCGTAGTCCTCGAAGCGCATCGGCACGTACAGCCACCACATGCCCTCGAACTCCGGGTCCGCCGGCGCCCCCGCGGGCACCGGTTCGCCGGAGGGCCGGATGCCCCAGGAGCGGTCGCGGGTGCCGACCCAGGTGTCGGGACTGACCGCGATCTCCGTCCCGTCGATCGCGAGCGAGCCGCTCCACGTGCCGACCTGCGCGAACCGCTGGGCGTCGAGGGTGACCCGGCTGCCGGCACGCATCACGTGTCGCTGCTCCTGGAGGACGTCGAAGGACCCCTCCCAGGTCAGGTCGGCCGCGATCCCCTCGGTCTCCTCGAGCACCAGCCGGATCCGCTTCAGCGGCTCCACCACCTCAAGGCGGTAGTTGCCGACGTGCTGGTTGAGCCGGTCGCCGTCGATCGCGTCGGAGAGGTGCACCGCGGTCTGTACGTCGCCGCGGCGGACCAGGAAGAACGCGTCCTTGACCCCGAGGTTGGGGTAGTAGCCCATGCCGGTGATCACGAAGATGTCGCCGCTGCGGTCGTGGGCGTTGAGGTAGCAGCGATCGTAGAAGTTGCGGTCACTGGACCCGGCCCAGCCGACCGGCAGCGGCACCTGGTGGATCGGGTACTCGTCGAGCGGGCCGACCATCAGGCACCTGCCTCGTCGAGCAGCTGCTCGAACAGTGGCCGGTGGTGCATCAGCGTCTCCAGGTCATCGGGTGCCTCGATCTCGCCGAACCGGATCTGGCGGGCGCCGGTGCGCAGGAAGACGATCGCCCACTGGACCGCGTCGTAGAGCTGGTACCAGCCCAGGTCGCCGACCTCGACCCCGGTGAGGGCGGCGTACGTCGCCCGGACGTCCTCCTCGCGCAGGAAGTCCGGCATGCCGTCGAGCCCCAGCGCGCCGGCGATGGTCTCGAACACCCGGTGCGCGAACACCAGCCAGGCCAGGTCCATCTCGCGCGGCCCCACCGCGGCCATCTCCCAGTCGAGGACGCCGACGGGCTCGAACTCGCGGTAGAGCACGTTGCCGATCCGGGCGTCGCCCCAGCAGAGCACCGTGTCGGTCTCCGTCGGGAGGTTGGCCTCGAGCCAGCTCAGGCCGCGCTCGACCAGCGGCGAGGGTCCGGTGTCGCGGAGGGCGAAGTCATACCAGGCGCGGGTGCGGGCCAGGTTGCGACGCAGTGGCGAATCACCCTCGGCGTCCTGGTCCAGGAACCCGAACGTGGTCCCGGCATCGGCGATGCCGTGCAGCCCGGCGATCGCGGCCACCGTGTTGTCCTGCAGCGTGCGCTGCAGCTCGGCGCCGGCGTCGTACAGCCAGTTGTCGCCGAAGTTGTAGGGCAGCACGTCGGGCGGCACCACACCGTCGACGCGATCCATCAGGAAGAACGGGGTGCCGAGCACCGCGCCGGTCGGTTCCATCCAGCGCACCCGGGGCACCGGCACCTCGCTGAGCTCGGCGGCCAACCGCATCGCGTCGAACTGGTCCTGGAGCCGGTAGGACTGGAAGACCGGCACGTCCTCGGTGGCCGGGGCGACCCGAGCCACGAACTCGCCCTCGCGGGTCTCGCCCTTCTCCGTCCACGACGCGTCGAGGATCATCGTCTCCGACGACATCCCGTTGGCGGCGATCCCGGTGTGCAGTGTGACGGTGGGCTCGGCGCCCTCGGGCAGCACGGTCGAGAGCCATTCCGCCAGTGCCTTCGGGACGTTCGCCGAGTCGCGACTGGAGCGTTGCATGGCGAATTCGTCGGGGGGTCCCTGGGTCACTTCACGAGCATCGGTGGAACGTGTTCTAGTTGTCAACGTGGTCCTCCAGGAACCGTCGGGTGTACGGCGCGAACCTCGCCCGTAGCTCATCCGCGTCGAGGCCGAGGTCGGCCGCGGCGATGTCGATGCGACCGAGCCGGCCGCGCTGGTGGCTGGCGAGATAGTCCGCCATCGCCGTCCGGGTCGAGGCCTCGACCGGCTCGCCGGCCAGGGCGTGGACGCGCTCGGCCACGGCCAGGTCGTCGGCCATGAAGTCGTCGAACCGGATGTCGACCGTGCGCGCCGGATCCAGTACGTCGCGGTCCCGGAGGAGCGCGGTCAACAGGGTGTCCAACCGGTCGGACCAGTCGCGGCTGATCTCGTGCACCGGCACCGGCGAGCGGTGCATCCGCGCCGTGTAGACGAGCATCGTGGCCATCGAGACCAGCACCGGGAGCGGGTCGCGGTGGGTGACCACCGTGGTCAGCCCGGGGAAGACCCGGTTCAGCACCGGCAACTGCTCCAGGTGCTGCGGCGACTTCAACAACCACCGGCGGCCGCCGCGCAGGAACTGCAGGGCCTTGAGCTGCAGTCGCAGGTGCTCGTAGTGCGGCGTCTGGTCGTGGCCGAGGTAGTGGTCCCGCCAGGCCGGCACGTGCCCGACCGTCTCGAGCAGCATGCTGGAGAAGTCGTTCGCCAGCAGCTGGATCTCCTCGTGCACGTGCTCGGTGGTCATCTCGTGCATCAGCGGGAAGTGCGGCATCGCGAGGTTCATGAACCACACGGCCTGGTCGGTGCGCGCGAGCCGCGGGTCGGGTTCGAGGCCCGCCTCGGCGGGGAGCGGGAACGGCTCGACGCTCTCCCAGTAGCGCAGCACCCGGAACGTGTCTCCGGCAGCGAGCAGGTTGTGCAGGTGGGTGGTGCCGGTGCGCGGCAGGCCGGCGATCACGACCGGCGGCACCAGCTCGATCTCGTGGATCTCGGGGTGCCGTCCGAGCAGGTCCACCAGCAGCAACCGGTTCTTGAGCAGCTGGAGCACCTGTAGGTGGAAGTTGACGATGCCCGGAGCACTCAGGCCGGAGATGTCCCGGACCGCGGCCAAGAAAACCTCCAGACGCTCGCGGTAGTCCGGCGCGCCGAAGTCGGTCAGGCCCGCGGTCTCGGCGGTCGCCTTGCGATGGAGGACCTCGGCGTCGAGCGGGCAGTCGGGGACCATGGCGGCCATCAGGCCGCGGATCTCCTCGACCTCGGCGCTGAACCGTGGCTCGGCGAGGTCGCCGAGTCGGACCAGACCGGTCGAACCTGCTGCTTCCGTGGACATCACCATTACGTTACGGTGCATATCGTAATGAAACCAGCCCCTGACCAGACCGGTCCCGCCGGCCGGCCGCGCGATCCACGGATCGACGCGGCGGTGCTCTCCGCCACCGCGGAGCTGATCCTCGAGGCGGGCTACCCGGGCGTGACGGTGGCCGCCGTGGCGGCCCGGGCCGGCACCACGCCGCCGGCGATCTACCGCCGGTGGCGGTCGCTCCCCCACCTCGTGCACGAGGCGGCGTTTCCCTACGGCGTGAGCACCTCGCTCCCCCAGACCGGATCCCTCGCCGGCGACATCCGAGCGATGGTGCGCGGTTCCGCCGAGGCGTTCTCAGCCCCGGTGGCGCGTGCCGCACTGCCCGGGCTGCTCGCGGTGATCGGTGCGGACCCCGACCTGCACGCGGCCCTGCTCGCGCGGTTCCAGGACGGCGTCTGGGGCGCCATGCAGGACCGGCTGGGCGAGGCGATCCTCGCGGGCGAAGCCCGAGCCGACGTCGATCCGGCCGCGCTGATCGAGACGATCGGCGGGGCGACCATGCTCGGCCTGATGATCCGCTCCGGCCAGCCGCTCGACGACGCCTGGATCGATCAGGTCGCCGCACTGCTGCTGACGGGTGTCGCACCGTGAGCGAGTGGGAGTCCACCGCCGCGTGGCGCGAACTGCTCGACGGCCTCGGCGAGCTCGATGCCGCTTTCCTCACCGGCGATCGGGCCGTGTCCGGGGGCCGCACGGTCGCCGAGGGCTACCGGATGATGGGCATGCTGCTCGGGGTCGCGCTCGACACCTATCTCTACGCGGACCCCTCGCGACCGGCCTTCGTCGACGTCAACACGCCGTTCCGCCGCGACCGGCGCTGGGGCGGCGACAACACCGACGCCTACTACTGCCTGGCGCCGATCGACGCGCAGCGCCACTACCGGATCACCGGGCGTGCGGGCGACAGCGCCTACTTCTCGATGACCGTCTACAACGAGCCGTCCCCCGGCTCCTGGTCGGACAAGGTGATCGGCGTACTCCGCGACACCGACCTCGACGTCCGGCCTGACGGCAGCTTCGAGTGCGTGATCGGACCCACCCGCCCCGACGGGTACGCCGGCCCGTTCGTGGCGCTCACCGCCGACGCGGCCGCGGTGATGACCCGCGACTACCAGAACGACCCGTTCACCGGCCGCCGCGTCGAGTGGGCGATCGAGGCGCTGGAGCCACCCGACCCGATCCGGCACACCGACGAGGAGACCGCGGTCGGCCTGCGATCGGCGCTGGCCTGGCTGCGGACGATGTTCGCGATCATCCCGCTGACCGTGGGCGTGCGCGGCGACGCCGAGCACCTGAGCGGTCACGACGTCGCCCACGCCGCGAACACGTTCGCCGATCCGTATCGGGTCCCGGACTTCAACTTCGGCTGGTCGGCCACCGACGCCTGTTACTCATTCGGCAGCTTCGACCTGGCGCCCGACGAGGCCCTGGTCGTGACGCATCGCCCACCGACCTGCCGGTTCTGGAACCTCGTCGTGTGGAACCCCTACATGGGCACGCACAACGCCGGCGATGGGCCGACGTCGATCAACCACGGCACCGCGGTGCGCAACGCCGACGGCACCGTGACCGTCGTGATCGCCCGGACGCTCACCGAGCACCCCAACGCGGTCACCACCCTCGACGACGCCCGGGGCAACCTGGCGTTCCGCTGGTTCCTCGCCGACGAGGTGCCGGCGCCGCCGGAGGTGGCGCTGGTCAGGCTGGCCGATGCGCCGCGCTCGGTCGGCTCCGAGGCTCCCTAGCCAGGTCGCGCGCGACCGCACGCGTCGCTAGCGTGGCCCGGGTGAGTGACGACAGCGCGGGCCTGTCGCCGAGCTGGGACGGCTCCGACCGGCCGCACGACGTCAGGTGGCTCGAGGCTTCGGTGCTCGAGACCCTGAACCTCGAGGATCCACAGCTGAGCCGAAGCCGCTTCCTGGCGCTCATCGACGCGCGTCCCCCAGGCAGCCCGACCGCGCTCGTCTACCGCACGCAGTTCGCGCGGGCGCTCGGTCTGTTGCGCGACTTCGACCAGGCCCATGCCGTGCTCGATGCGGTGGCGCTGCGGGCCGAGGACCTGCCTGCCGGTGCGGCCCACGACCACGTGCAGGCACGGTTGGCGATCGAGCGCGGGCGCGCGCTCAACTCGGCGGGGTCCCCCGCCGAGGCGCTGCCGCGCTTCCTCGAGGCGTACCAGCTGGCGACGGCGGCCGGCGCGGCCGGGCTTGCCGTCGATGCACTGCACATGTGCGCCATTGCCGCGGGATCGGTCGACGGGCCGGAGGCAGCGATCGGGTGGAACGAGCGTGCGATCGCCGAGGCCGAGGCCTCCGCTGATCCGGCCGCTCGAGCCTGGCTGGGCTCGCTGCTCAACAACTACGGCTGGGCCCGCCACGATGCGGGCGAGTTCGACGAGGCACTGCGGATGTTCGAGCGTGCGCTGGTCGTCCACCAGGAGGCCGGCCGGGAGCCGGAGCTGACGATCGCCCGGTGGGCGGTGGCCCGGTGCCTGCGGTCGCTCGGTCGCATCGACGAGGCGTTGCGCATCCAGGAGGATCTGGCCGAGTCACCCGTCGGAGCCGACGACGGCTTCGTCCACGAAGAGCGCGGCGAGTGCCTGCTCGCGCTCGACCGCGCCGAGGAGGCTCGGCCCGCCTTCGCGCTCGCCTACGAGCTGCTGTCCGACGTCGCGTGGTTGGCCGCGACCGAACCCGATCGGCTCGCCCGACTGCGCGACCTCGCCGGCTGACGGCTGGAGGGAGGAGCCGAGCGGCGCCCCCGTCGGACTCGCCTCAGACGATGTCCGAGACCTGGACCCGGGCCTCGTCGGCCTCCTGGTCGGTGAGCTGGAGCTGGCTCTGGCGTTCGGCTTCGACCCGACGAAGGTAGTGGTCGACCTCCTCGTCGACCCGTTCCTCGTCCCAGCCCAGCTCGTCGGCCATCAGCCGGGCAACCAGCGGCGCCGCCGCCACGCCCCGGTCGAAGGTCTCGATGGAGATCCGGGTACGTCGCGTCAGCAGGTCGTCGAGATGCCGGGCGCCCTCGTGGCTCACGGCGTAGACCACCTCGGCCAGGAGGTAGTCGTCGGCCCCGGCCAGCGGAGCGGCCAGCTCGGGACGCTCCTTCACCAGCGCCAGCAGGTCGTCGACCAGGCCGCCGTACCGGCCGAGGAGATGGTCGATCCGGGCGACGTGCAGCCCCGACCGGCGCGACAGCAGCACCCGCTGGTTGGACCGGGTCTCGAAGCCGTCGGCGCCCAACAGCCGCACCTGGTCGGTGATCGAGTCGCGGATCGTCAGGTTGCCGGTCGTCGACAGCGAGTGCCCCGCAGCGTCGACGGCGTCGCGCGCCATCAGCCGGTACGTCGTGAGCTTGCCGCCGGCGATCATCACCAACCCGGGCACCGGGGTGACGACGGTGTGCTCGCGCGAGATGCGCGAGGTCGGCTCGGACTCGCCGGTGAGCAGCGGTCGCAGGCCGGCGTAGACGCCCACGACGTCGTCGTGGTCGAGCGGCTCGCGGAGCAGCTTGTTGACGTGCTCGAGCACATAGTCGATGTCGGCACGACTGGCAGCCGGGTGCGCCTTGTCGAGATCCCAGGCGGTGTCGGTGGTGCCGATGATCCAGTGCCGGCCCCACGGAATCACGAACAGCACCGAGGTCTCGGTGCGCGCGATGAAGCCGGCCTCCGAGCGGATCCGATCCCGCGGAACAACGAGATGGATGCCCTTGCTCGCCTGCACGTGCAGGGCACCGCGCCCACCGACCATGTCCTGGATCTCGTCGGTCCACACGCCGGCCGCGTTGATCACGACCCGGGCCCGGACCTCCAGGTCGCGGTCGTTCTCCAGGTCGCGCGCGCGGACGCCCACGACTCGCTCGCCCTCACGCAGGAAGCCGGTCACCCTGACCCGGGTCGCGATGTGCGCGCCGTGGCCGGCCGCCGTCCGGGCCACCGTCATCACCAGGCGGGCGTCGTCGACCTGGCAGTCGTAGTAGCGGATCGCCCCGGCGATCTTGTCGGTCTTGAAGTCCGGCGCGATCCGGGCCACCTGGCGGCGGAACAGGTGCCGGTGCCGGGGCACGCCCATCTCGTGCTTGCCGAGCATCGCCATCGCGTCGTAGAGGGCCAGGCCGGCGCCGACGTACGGGCGCTCCCAGCCACGATGGGTGAGCGGGTAGAGGAACGGCACCGGACGCACGAGGTGCGGCGCCAGCCGGGTGAGCAGCAGCCCTCGCTCCGCCAGCGCCTCGCGCACCAGACCGAAGTCCAGCATCTCCAGGTAGCGCAGGCCGCCATGGATGAGCTTGCTGCTGCGGCTGCTGGTGCCGCTGGCCAGGTCGCGCTGCTCCAGGAGACCGGTGTGGAGCCCACGGGTGACCGCGTCGAGCGCGGTGCCGGCACCGACCACACCCCCGCCGACCACGAGGACATCAAGCTCCGGGGAGTGCTCGCCTGTCGAGGTCACCGCGGAGGTCATCGCGGAGATCGCGGCGTCGCGCGCGTCCGGGCCAAGCGCCGACGGGGTCCGTGACGCTGGAAGGCTCATACGGGGATTGTCCCAGGCAGCCTTGGGAAACGAACTTTGGTACTGCGCCAGCAACCTTTGCGGCCCCCTGGGAGTCTTCACGACGTGAGGACTCGACGACGGCCGGTGCTGGCCGCCATCGTTTTCCTGATCGTCGCCCTCCTCGCGGGGCTCGGCGCACCCAAGCGCGGCCCCGATGCCACGGACACTCCCCCGTCAGCACGACCCGCCCTGGTGCTGCTGGGGAACACCGAGCCGGACCCCCCACCCGAGACCCAGCCGGAGCCGGAGCCCGACCCGCCGCGGACGGTGAGCCTGCTGATGGGCGGCGACCTGCTCTGGCACAACACGGTCTGGCAGAGCGCCGAGGCTGACGCCGCGCTGACCGGCGCGGCCGGCCGCTACGACTTCGACCCGATGTTCGCGGCCCTCCGACCCTTGATCCGGGACGCCGACCTCGCCCTGTGCCACGAGGAGGTGCCGTTCGCGCTGCCGGGTCGGCCACTGCAGAGCTACCCGGTCTTCGCGGCGCCACCTCAGATCGCCCCCTGGATCGCGAGCATCGGCTTCGACGCCTGCACCACCGCCTCCAACCACGCCGTCGACCAGGGTTTCGAGGGGCTGCAGCACACCGCCGACCTGCTCGAGGCCCACGGCGTCGAGCCCATCGGCACGTTTCGTACGGCGCGCGAGCGCCGCGAGCCGGTCATCCTCACCACCGAGCAAGGGGTGCGGGTCGGCGTGGTCGCCGGCACCTACAGCCTCAACGGCTTCCCGCTACCCGAGGGCCGGCCCTGGTCGGTGTCGATGTGGGACCAGCGCAACCTGCTCGACCAGGCCCAGGCGGCGCGCGCGGCCGGCGCCGACATCGTCGTCGTGCACCTGCACGGCGGCGACGAGTACTCGCACCTGCCGAACGCCGACCAGGTCGCGCTGGTCGAGCGGCTCACCGCATCGCCGGCCGTCGACCTCGTGCTCGGCGAACACGCCCACGTCGTCCAGCCGATCACCAAGGTCAACGGCACGTGGGTGGTCTACGGGATGGGCAACATGATCGCCCAGCAGGAACCCGACCGGCCCCGGACCTACGAGGGCATCACCGTGCGGTTCGAGTTCCGCGAGCGTCCCGACGGGCGGTTCCGGGTGACCGAGGCGGCGTACGTGCCGACGTACTGGAACAACTACGCCGCCGGGCCGATCCGGATCCAACGCGTGGTCCAGGCACTGGCCAACGGCACCGGTGACCAGGCCCGGCTACGCGAGGCGCGCGCGGCGATCAGCGGTGCCGTGCACGCGCTCGGCGGAACCGGCGGGCTGGTCGAACGGTGACGCCTCAGGCCTGAGCGGGCTGCTCCGTCGCCGGCTCGTCGTCGCCCTCGTCGGTCTGGGCCCCATCGGGCTGGGCCTCGTCGCTGGTGACCTCGACGGCGACGAGCTCGGCATCCGGCTCGGGCTCCGCCTCGCTCGCCGGAGCGGGCCGCTCCGCCTCCGGCAACGGGTCGACCGCGAAACCGGTGGCCGAGCCGGTGAGCGTGGCCAGCATCTGCCGCACGTTGGTGAGCTGGGCGTTGATGCTGTCGCGGCGCTGGGTGGCGGCCGCGAGCTCTCGATCGGAGTCGATCCGAATCCGCTCAGCGGAGGCGCGGGCGTCCCGGAGCAGGTTCTCGGCGCGCTCTTCGGCATCCAGGACGATCTGTCGGGCCTGAACCTCGGCTGCCTCCTGCTCATGCTGGGCCGAGGCGCGGTTCTCCTCGACCTGCTGGAGCATCGCGTCGAGCTGCGACTGGGTGGCGGCCTGCTGGTCGCGGAACTCGGCGGCCGTGCGCTCCCGGCGCTCGGCGAGCGTGGTCTCGAAGTCGGCGGCGGCCTTGGCGGCGTTCGCGCGCTGCTGCTCGAAGGCGGCCTCGCCCTCCTGGCGCATGGAGGCGGCGTCCCGCTCCGCCGCGTCGCGCTCCTCGTCAGCGGCCCGCCGGGCGTCGGCGAGGATCCGAGCACCCTCGGTGTCGGCGTCGCGACGGTGCTGCTCGGCGTACTGATCGGCCTCGTCGCGGACCGCGACGGCCTTCTGGTCGGCGACCTTGCGGGTCTCCTCGGCCTCCGCCTGGGCCACCTCGCGCATCTCTCTGGCCTCGGTCTGGGCCAGGCTGAGGATCTGCCCGACCCGCTCGCCGAGGTGCTCGAACGTCGGCTCCTTGGCGGGAGCCGCCTGCGCGGCCGAGCTCGCCTGCTGCAGCCGGGCCTCGGCTTCGGAGGCGCGCTGCCGCAGCTCAGCGAGCACCCGATCGACGTCGGCGGGATCGTAGCCGCGCATGACGACGCGGAACTGGGGGTCGGACTGGGTCATTTCCTGCTCCTCTGGTTCGTTGGTGGACTCGGAAACGGCCAGGGCCTCGATGACTCCGGACATCTGGGTGAGCTCGGTGGCGATGCCGTCGCGACGCCGGCGCAGGGCCTCGACCTCGGCGCGGGCGTTCGCCAGCGCCTCGCGGGCCTGCCCGCGGGTCCGCTCGGCGTCGTCCTGGGCCTCGGTGAGCAGCCGCAGCGCCTCCTCGCGGCTGCGACGCAGCTCCTCGACACCTTCGTTGCGCAGCGCCACGATCTCCTCAGCGACCATCGCGCGCAGGCTGCGCGCGCCCGCCTCCGACTCGGCGATGCGGCGGTCGGCCATGTCGGTGAGCCGGGCAGCGGCGCTCTTGGCCTGCTCGAGGATCGCGCTCGCCTCGTCCTGGGCCCGCGCCCGACGCTCCTGCGCATCGAGGTCGGCCGCGGCCATCGTGGCGGCGGCCGCGTCCTCGAGCTGGGTGGCGCGGCGCTCTGCCTCGATCGCCTCGGCGCGGCGCCGATCGGCCAGCCGAGCCAGCACCTCCTGGATCCGCCGCCGGGTCGAGCGCAGGTGCTCCCCTGCGACCGCACTGCCGGTGGACCGGATGACCTGCGCCTCAGCGGTGGCGGCGGCCAGCACGGACTCGACCGTCGTCTTCGTCCAGGCCATCTCGTCGGCGGCGCGGCGCAGCTCCTGCTCGGCGTCGCTTCGCGCGGTCGCGAGCAGCTCGTCGGCTTCGCGTCGGGCGCGTTGTACGACGTCCTCGACCTCGGCCAGGCGGGACCCGGCCTCCTTCTCGGCGTCGCCTCGGACCTGCGCGGCCTCGCGCTCGGCGGCCTCGCGCAGCGCATCGGCATCGGAGGTCGCCCGGCCGAGCACCAGCCCGGCGTCGCGGTCCGCCCGACCGGTCGTCTCCTCGGCCAGGGCGGTGGCTCGCGCCGTACGCTCGGCGGCCGTGACCTCTGCTCGCTCGAGCAGCTCGGCGGCCGCCGCTTCCGCGGCACTCCGGGTGCGTTCGGCGGCGGCCGACGCAGTGGCGCGCTCGTGTTCTGCGGCCTCGCCGATGCCGGTGGCCTCGCTCCGCGCCTCCTCGAGCACCCGATCGCGCTCCGCCTCGGCGGCCCTCAGCAGCAGGCTCGCCTGCTCATTGGAGTCGGCCAGGATCGACATCGCCTCACCGGACGCGTCCGCGAGGCGCTCGGCCGCGGCCTCCCGGTCGCGCTGCGCCTCGTCGCGGAGGCGGCGAGAATCGGCAGTCGCGCGCTCGGCCTCCTCCTCGGCCTCGCGCTGGAGCTGATCGGCGATGTCCTGGGCTCGCTGAAGCAGCACGGCGGCTGCTCCCTCTGATCCAGCTGCGCCGTGCGGTGCCCGCTCCCGAGCGGGGGGCTCCGGCTCCATGCCGGCCATCCTCTCAGGTGGCCGGTCAATCGCCGAGGGGGTGTTCCACCCTTACTCGACGACGACCTCTACGCGCTGAAACTCCTTGAGCTCGGTGTAGCCGGTGGTGGCCATCGACCGCTTGAGGGCGCCGATCAGGTTCATGGTGCCGTCGGCGACCCGTGAGGGCCCGAACAGGATCTCCTCCAAAGTGCCGATCCGCTCGAACTCCACCCGCTGGCCGCGCGGCAGGTCCGCGTGGTGGGCCTCGGCTCCCCAGTGAAAGCCACGCCCCGGAGCGTCGCTCGCCCGGGCGAACGGCGAGCCGACCATCACCGCATCGGCGCCGCAGGCGATCGCCTTGGCGATGTCGCCGGACTTGCCGATCGACCCGTCGGCGATCACGTGCACGTAGCGGCCGCCCGACTCATCGAGATAGTCGCGCCGCGCGGCGGCCACATCCGCCACCGCCGAGGCCATCGGGACGGCGACGCCCAACACCGTGCGGGTCGTGTGCGCCGCCCCTCCACCGAACCCGACGAGGACGCCGGCCGCGCCGGTGCGCATCAGGTGCAACGCGGCCTGGTGGGTGGCGCACCCTCCCACGATCACCGGCACGTCGAGCTCGTAGATGAACTCCTTGAGGTTGAGCGGCTCGGCCTGACTGGAGACGTGTTCGGCGCTGACCGTCGTGCCCCGGATCACGAACATGTCGACGCCCGCGTCGACGACGACCTTGGCGTACTCCTTGGTCCGCTGCGGCGACAGGGACCCGGCCACGGTCACCCCGGCTTCGCGAATCTCCCGCAGCCGCTCGGTGATCAGCTCCGGCTTGATCGACTCCTGGTAGATCGCCTGCAGCCGGCGGGTCGCCTCGGTGCCGCGCAGTCCGGCGACCTCTTCGAGCAGCTCTCTCGGGTCCGGGTAGCGGGTCCAGAGCCCTTCCAGGTTGAGGACTCCCAGGCCGCCGTGCCGGCCCAGCGCAATCGCGGTCTCGGGCGACATCACGGAGTCCATCGGCGCGGCCAGGACCGGGAGCCCGAACCGGTAGGCGTCGATCTGCCAGTCGGTGCTGACCTCCTCGGGATCGCGGGTCCGCCGCGAGGGGACGATCGCAATATCGTCGAAGGAGTAGGCGCGGCGGCCGCGCTTGGCCCGGCCGATCTCGATCTCGCTCACGGCCGAAGTCTTTCACGATGCGTCGCACACCCCTCTTCGAGGAGGCTCCCGTCCAACCGTGGCCCGGAGTCGCTCGGCCCCGCTCGTCGGCCCGGGCCGAGCCGTCGGGGGAATCGGTTCTCCCCCAAGCATCCGCCATCCGCGCTCCAACGCCGATACGCTCGGCCCGTGGAAGGTCCCCAGGGCACCGGTATTCCCGGCGCCCTTGTTGCGCCTGGCGAGTGAGGCCCGCATGTCGCTCGAGACCGTCACTCTCATGTTCACCGACCTGGTGGGCTCCACGGAACTGGCCCACCGGGTCGGGCCGGGTGCTGCGGAGGCGTTGCGCCAGGAGCACTTCGGCCTGCTGAACGCCGGAGCCGGTGAGCACGGCCGCCTCGTGAAGAACCTGGGCGACGGGATGATGTTCGCCTTCTCCGGGGTCAACAACGCCCTGGACGCTGCGGTGCTCATCCAGCAGTCCGTTGCCAGACGCAACCGCGCCGCAACTCAGCGTTTCGAGGTGCGAATCGGCATCGCCCTGGGCGAGGTGACGACGGAGAGTGATGACTACTTCGGAGAGCCCGTCGTCGAGGCCGCCCGCTTGTGTGCACTCGCCGAGGGTGGCCAGGTCCTGGTCACCGATCTGGTGCGACTCATGGCGTCCTCGACGACGCAGCACGGCTTTGAGAGCGTCGGTCAGCTCACCCTCAAGGGACTACCAAAGCCGGTAGCCGCCCATCAAGTCGCGTGGTCGTCGGTCGCCGGTGTCGCCATGCCACTGCCGATGCTGCTCCGCGGAGCACCCGACGCCACCTGCGTGGGCAGGCTGCCGGAACGACAGGCGCTGGCCGACGCCTGGCAACGTGCCGAGTCCGGCGAGGGATCGCTGGTGCTACTGGCCGGCGAGCCCGGCATCGGCAAGACGCGACTGGCGACGCAGCACGCGTTCGACGTGCATGCCACTGGAGGCACGGTGCTCTACGGCGCCGTCCGCGAAGGGCTCAACGTCCCCTACCAGCCGTGGATCGAGTCGATCGCTCACTACGTCGACCAGGCCGACGAAGCCCTGCTGCGGGAGTACGTCGAGGCCTCCGGAGCCGACCTGGTGCGGCTCACGCCGGAACTCGCTCGTCGGGTGACGGATCTGCCCCCGGTCTCCCGTTCGGACGGCGAGACCGAGCGCTATGCCCTGCTCGAGGCCACCGTCCGCCTGTTGCGCACCGCGTCCGCACAGAACCCCGTGCTGCTGGTTCTCGAAGATCTCCACTGGGCTGACCGGCCGACCCTGCAGCTGCTCACACACCTCCACCGGTTCCTGGCCGAGTCGCGGGTGTTGTTCGTGGCCACCTTCCGCAGCTCGGACCTGAGCCCCGATCTTCCGCTCTCCGACACCTTGGTCGCACTGCTGCGTTCCGAGCGGGTGACCCGGCTGGATCTGAAGGGACTGACGGCCGACGAGGTCGAGGAGCTGCTCGCCCAGACCAGCGGTCAGGACACCACCCAGGAGGGCATCGACCTGGCCCGAGTGCTGTGTCGTGACACCGACGGCAACCCGCTCTTCGTGAGCGAGATGCTGCGCAACCTCATCGATGGGGGGCAGCTGGCCCAGAACGAGAACGGACTCTGGGGACTGACCATTGACGTTGATCAGCTGCACCCGCCGACCAGCGTTCGCGACGTGGTTGCCCAACGGGTCCGGAGGCTCGGCCCCGAAGCTCATCGGCTGTTGGCGACGGCCGCCGTCATCGGCCGCGACTTCGAGCTCGACGTACTGGCCGAGGTCGTCGACCGGCCGGCCAACGAGCTGTTCGACACCCTGGAGGCGGCGATGGCGACCT
Source organism: uncultured Actinomycetota bacterium (assembly GCA_963827185.1). Lineage (GTDB taxonomy): Bacteria > Actinomycetota > Actinomycetes > Propionibacteriales > Nocardioidaceae > Nocardioides. The sequence continues at coordinate 265,597 of CAWGZQ010000005.1, read as the reverse complement.
CGCTGCTGACCGAGGTGGCCGGCCGCAGCGGATCTTTCCGCTTCGTCCATGCGGTGGTCGGTCAGGCACTCGTCGACGAGCTGAGCCTCGCTCGTCGCGTCCAGCTCCACCAACGCATCGCCGCCGGGATCGAGCTGCTCCACGGGCCCGAGCTGGGTGAACGCGTTGCTGCGGTGGCTCGGCACCTGATCGAGGCCGACGAAGACCCCGTGAAGACGATCAGCTACGCCCGCCGGGCCGGTCAACACATGCTGGCGGCGCTCGCCCCGGATGAAGCACTGCGCTGGTTTCACATCGCGCTCGACCTGCTCGACAGCGTCGAAGTCGACCCCGGCGCCAGATGCGACCTGCTCACCGACATCGGCGAAGCCATGCGAGAAGCCGGCCACCCCGGCTACCGCGAGTCGCTCCTGGCCGCCTCGCACAGTGCCGAGGCCCTCGCCGATGGTGAGCGCATCGCACGGGCAGTCCTGGCGATGAACCGCTCCTTCGCCGCCTCCCTCGGCACCGCCGACGACGAGCTCATTGCGGAGATCAAGGTCGCCCTCAGCCTCAGCACCCAGCCGGACACCCGCAGGGCCCGTCTGCTCGCCCAGCTCGCCGCCGAGCAGATGGTGGTCGCGCCTCTGGACGAACGTCAGGAGCTGATCGACGAAGCCCTGTCCATCGCGCGAACCCTCGACGACGCCACCATGTCGCGCGTACTCCTTTCCAGCATCAACGGCGTCTGGGCCGCGCACACCCTCCCCCAGCGGCGGCGACTGCACGACGAGCTCAAGGGCGTGATCGCTCGGGTGCCCGATCCGGACGCGCGTGCCTACGCGGCGATCCAGGGCGTCTGGACCGGTCTGGAAGCCGCCGATCGGGAAACGGTCAACCAGGCACTCGGTGAGCTTCGGGCGGCTTGTGATGCCACCGCCCAGCCCACGGCGCATTGGATGCTCTCGACGCTCGAATGCCTGGTCGCCGTGGCGGACGGCCGGCTCGAGAGCGCCGAGCAGCACGCCGCGACCGCCTTCGAGCGGGCGACCGAGGCCGGGCTGCAAGATGGCCTGATCGTCTACTCGGCGCAGCTCATGGGCATCCGCATCGTGCAGGGTCGGGTGGAGGAGCTTTCCGACCTCATCCAGCAGGCGATCCCGGAGAACCCTGCCCTCGCCGACACCCTCACCGCGGTGCTGGCGCTCGCCCACACCGACCGTGGCGACCTCGAGGCTGCCAGGGTCGTGCTTGCCGATGTGCTGGCCCGGGATCCCGCGACCTGGCTCCACAACAACACCTGGTCGACGACCGTCGACCTGGCCGCGACCGTGGCCAACCGATGCGGTGACCAGGCGGCCGCTCGCAGTCTCTACGCGGCGTGCGCAGCGGTCCCGGAGGTCCTCCAGCTCTCCGGCGCTTCCTGCACGGTGCACTTCTCGACATCACTCGGGATGCTCGCGACCACGATCGGCGACCGCGCGGCAGCAGAGGCGCACTTCCAGACCGCCGACCAGGCCCTGGTCGACTTCCAGGCCCCCGTGTTCCTCGGGATCAATCGCCACGAGCACGGCCGCGCGCTTCTGGAGCTGGGAGATCCCGGCGACGTCCAGCGAGCCCAGGACCTGCTGGCCAGTGCCGCAAGCGCGTTCCGCGCCCACGACTGTCCGGGCCGGCTAGCCCGGTGCGAGGAGCTTCTCGCGTCGGTCAGCCAACCGCCTCGTCAGCCCGAGTAGTTGGGGGCCTCGACGGTCATCTGTACGTCGTGGGGGTGGCTCTCCTTGAGGGAGGCCGAGGTGATCCGGACGAAACGACCCTTGTCCTTCAGCTCCGGCACGGTCCGGGCGCCGACGTAGAACATCGACTGGTTGAGCCCGCCGATGAGCTGGTGCGCCACGGCGGCGAGCGGGCCGCGGTAGGCGACCTGACCCTCGATCCCCTCGGGCACGATCTTGTCGTCGCTGGCGACCTCGGCCTGGAAGTAGCGGTCCTTGGAGTAGGACTTCTTGCCGCGGCTCGACATCGCGGCGAGCGAGCCCATCCCGCGATAAGACTTGAACTGCTTGCCGTTGACGAAGATCGTCTCGCCGGGCGACTCCTCGCAGCCGGCCAGCAGGGAGCCGATCATCACGGTGTCGGCCCCGGCCACGATCGCCTTCGCGATGTCGCCGGACTGCTGAAGCCCGCCATCGGCGATCAGGGGTACGCCGGCCGGGCCGCACGCCAGCGAGGCCTCGTAGACCGCAGTGACCTGCGGGACCCCGCAGCCGGTGACCACGCGCGTCGTACAGATCGATCCGGGGCCGAAGCCGACCTTGACCGCGTCGGCGCCGGCGTCGACGAACGCCTGCGCGCCGTCGCGAGTGGCGACGTTGCCGCCGATCACCTGGACGTGCTTGGTCGCCGGGTCGCGCTTGAGCCGGCGCACCATGTCGAGCAGCAAGGTGACGTGGCCATGCGCGGTGTCGGCGACGAGGACATCGACGCCCGCCTCGACCAGGGTGGTGGCGCGCTGCCAGGCATCGCCGAAGTAGCCGACCGCGGCGCCGACCATCAGCCGACCGTGTGCGTCGTTGGAGGCCAGCGGGAACTGCTCCGACTTCACGAAGTCCTTGACCGTGATCAGGCCGCCCAGATGGCCGGACTCGTCGACCAGCGGCAGCCGCTCGCGCTTGTGCATCCGCAGCAGTGCGGTGGCCTCCTCGCGGCTGATGCCGACCGGCCCGGTGATCAGCGGCATTGGCGTCATCACCTCGTCGACCTTGGTGGTGGCCCACTCCGCGAGCGGGGTGAACCGGAGGTCGCGGTTGGTGATGATGCCGAGCAGACGGTCATCGGCGTCGACGACGGGAAGACCGGAGACGCGGTACTCGCCGCAGATCCGGTCCAGGTCCTCCAGCGTCGCGTCCGGTCCGATGGTGACCGGGTTGGAGATGATCCCGGTCTGGGTCCGCTTCACCAGGTCGACCTGGTAGGCCTGATCGTCGATCGAGAGGTTGCGGTGCAGCACCCCGAGCCCGCCCTGCCGGGCCATCGCGATCGCCATCCGCGACTCGGTGACGGTATCCATGGCGGCGCTGACCAGCGGCACCCTGAGGGAGATCTCCCGGGTCAACCGGGTGGTGGTGTCGATCTCGTCCGGCGCCAGGTCGGAGTGACCCGGCAGCAGCAGCACATCGTCGTAGGTGAGGCCGAGTGCGGCGAACTTCTCGGGGAGCTCCACACGGTAAGTCTAGGCGCTGGCCACGGCGCCCGTGTCAGGCTGTCCCCCGTGCGATGGGGGGCGTTGGTCGACAGCCGCCGGACGGTGCTCTACGCCGCGGCCCTTGCCTTCCTGCTCCGGCTTCCCGGCCTCAGCCGTCCGGTGCGCCCGGACGAGGCCGGCTGGTTCCTGGTCGCCCGGACCTGGCACCCGTCGGCCGACAGCGTCTACGGCGAGCACTTCGTCGACCGGCCGCCCAGCCTGATCGGGCTCGTCCACCTCACCGACCAGCTCGGCGGCGTCGTCACGCTCCGGCTGGTCGGCGCGCTCGCGGCTGCGGCGATGGTGCTGCTGGCGGCTCGGATCGGCACGATCGTCGCCGACGAGGTGGCCGGTCGCTGGAGCGCCGTGGTCGTGGCCGCCCTGACGACCAGCCCACTGATCGACCCGGTCGCAGCGAAGGGTGAGCTGCTCGCACTGCCGCTACTCGGGCTGGCCCTGTGGTGGTCGCTGCTGGCACTCGACTCGGCGGGCCCGCGCCGCGCCGTGGGATACGCATTCGTCGCCGGCGTCGCCGGAGCCGCGGCGCTCGGCCTGAAGCAGAACCTCGTGGGCGGCCTGGTCTTCGCGATGGTGCTGTTCCTCGGCTCCTGGTGGTGGGGATCGACCCGCGGGCGCAGGTTCGTGGCGCTCGCCGCGAGCCTGGCCGCGGGGGCCGCCGTACCGGTGCTCGCCACGATCGGGTGGGCAGTGGCCGAAGGGGTACGGCTGTCCGAGCTCTGGTACACCGTCTACGGCTTCCGGTCCGACGCCGCTCGCGTGATTGCCGAAAGCAGCAGCACCAAGCCCGCCGAGCGGGTCGCGCTGCTGCTGGCCATTGCCATTGGCGCCGGGGTGGTCGCGATCGTCGCGGGCTTCCTCGTGCATTTCCATGAGCACTGGACCACCAATCGCCCGATCGCGGTCGCCACCCTCGCCGTGCTGACCGTGGAGCTGGCTGGCCTGCTCGCGGGCGGCAGCTACTGGCGCGACTACCTCTTCCCGCTGGTGCCGCCGATCGCCGTATGCGTCACCCTGCTGGTCGCCCGAGGGGGGCGAGCGGCCACTCGGATGCAGATGGTCGCGCTGCTGTCTGCCGGATCGGCGGCGGTCTCGCTCGTGGTGTGGATGGGGCTCGAGGTGGCCGGCAGGATCGGCTACACCGAGGTGGCGGCGGGCGACGCGATCGCCGCTGCCGCCGACCCCGGCGACTCGATGGTCGTTTTCGGCGGGCGGGCCGACGTGCAGTACTCGAGCGGGCTGCCATCGCCGTACCCCCACTTGTGGAGCCTGCCCATGCGCACCCTCGATCCTGAGTACGCCGACCTGGTCGCCCTGCTCGACGGGCCCGAGCCGCCGACGTGGTTCGTGACCTGGATCCCGCTCGACTCATGGGAGGCGCCGGGAGAGAACGATCTCCGCGAAGCGATCGAGACGAACTACGACCGGCACGGCACCGGCTGCGACGACAACGCCGTCTACGTGCTGAAGGGCCTCGAGCGGCCGGAGCTCACCCCGGACTGCTGAGTCAGCTGCCGCTTCGGCAGTGTCAGGTGGATATTCAAGCCGCTGCTCGTGAGCCGGATCCGGCCACGCATCCCGGTCGCGGCGAGCAGCGCCGCAGCCCCGGTCTCGTCCGCCCGCGCGACGAGGAGGAGCTCCTCGGCACCGCTTTCAGCGGCCAGCTGGCACAGCCGGCGCAGCAACTGGCTCCCGATTCCCATCCGACGCCAGGCCGGGGCCACCTCGAGGGTGCCCTCCGCCGGGCGGGCTGGGAAGAGCTGCGTGAACTCTGCCGAGCCGACGACGCCCGTCCCGACTCTGGCGCGCACCCCGGTGGTGGTCGCCTCGTAGGCGACCACGGCGTCGGGGCCCGGGAGCGGAAGGACCGGCGTCCCCATCGCCGCCGCGATGTCGGCCAGGGCGGCTGCCCGCACCTGCTCGGTGGGTGAGAGCGCCACCCTCGGACCGAGCAGGCTGGTCAGCTCGGCGTGGACCCTCGAGGGGTCGTCGACGAGGCGTCGTACTGCGGCCAGCCACTGGATGGGTTGGTCCTGCAGCTCGCGCTCGGTGCAGACCGTCACGGTGACGTCCGTACAGCCCGCCGCCTCGACCAGCGCGATCAGGTCGTGGGGTGCGCAGGCGTCCGGCACCTGGACGACGAGGTCGTCGGTCACGCTGCCGAGGTCGGGATAGATCTGCAGGGCGAGGATGTTGACGCCGGCATCGCCGAAGCGGCTGGCGAGGGTGGCAAGTGCGCCGGGCGTGTCGGGCAGTCGGGTCCTGATCCTGAAGAACATGCCGCCAGCCTCACCCGCCGGTGTTCCAGACCCGCGTCGGCTGTGTAAAAACCGCTGACCCGTCGCAAACTTTGCGACGGGTCAGCGGGTTTGAGCGTGAGTTTGCGACGGGTCAGTGGCCGTGACCGTGGCCGTGGCCGGCCGCCGCGGGCTCTTCCTCTTCCGGCTTGTCGACGATCAGCGTCTCGGTCGTCAGCAGCATGGCCGCGATCGAGGTCGCGTTGACCAGCGCGGAGCGGGTCACCTTGACCGGGTCGAGCACGCCCTGGGCCACCAGGTCGCCGTACTCCTCGGTCGCGGCGTTGTAGCCGTGGCCGAGACCGAGCTCGCGGACCTTGGTGGTGACGACGTAGCCATTGACCCCGCCGTTCTCGGCGATCCAGCGCAGCGGCTCGTCGGCTGCCTTGCGCACGATCTGTACGCCGACCGCCTCGTCGCCGGTGAGACCGAGGTCCTTGTCGAGCACCGACACCGCGTGGATCAGCGCCGAGCCACCGCCGGGGACGATGCCCTCCTCGATGGCCGCACGCGTCGCGGAGACCGCGTCTTCGATCCGGTGCTTCTTCTCCTTCAGCTCCACCTCGGTGGCGGCGCCGACCTTGATCACGCAGACACCTCCGGCGAGCTTCGCGAGCCGCTCCTGGAGCTTCTCGCGGTCCCAGTCGGAGTCGGTGTTCTCGATCTCGGCCTTGATCTGGTTGACCCGGCCCTCGACCTCGGCGGCGTCACCGGCGCCATCGACGATGGTCGTGTTGTCCTTGGTGATCACCACCCGGCGGGCCTGGCCCAGCACGTCGAGACCGACCTGGTCGAGCTTGAGCCCGACCTCCGGCGCGACGATCTGACCGCCGGTCAGGGTCGCGAGGTCCTGCATCATCGCCTTGCGACGGTCACCGAACGCCGGGCTCTTCACCGCGACCGCGTTGAAGGTGCCGCGGATCTTGTTGACCACCAGGGTCGAGAGCGCCTCGCCCTCGACGTCCTCGGCGAGGATGAACAGCGGCTTGCCGGCCGCGATGACCTTCTCCAGCAGCGGCAGCAGCTCGGCGATCGCCGAGATCTTGCCCTGGTGGAGCAGGATGTAGGGGTCCTCGAGGACGGCCTCCATCCGCTCCGGGTCGGTCACGAAGTACTGCGAGATGTAGCCCTTGTCGAACTGCATCCCCTCCGTGAACTCGAGCTCGGTGCCCATGGTGTTGGACTCCTCGACCGTGATCACGCCGTCCTTGCCGACCTTGTCGAAGGCCTCGGCGAGCAGGTCGCCGATGTGGCTGTCGCGGCTGGAGATCGTGGCCACCGAGGCCATGTCCTCCCGGGTCTCGACATCGCGCGCGGCCTCGAGCAGGGCGTTGCTGACGGCCTCGGCCGCCGCGTCCATCCCGCGCTTGAGGCCCATCGGGTTGACCCCTGCGGCCACGGCGCGAATGCCGCCGTGGACCATCGCCTGGGCCAGCACGGTCGCGGTGGTGGTGCCGTCGCCCGCGACGTCGTTGGTCTTGGTGGCGACTTCCTTGGTCAGCTGCGCGCCGAGGTTCTCGAACGGGTCGTCGAGCTCGATCTCACGCGCGACGGTGACGCCGTCGTTGGTGATGGTCGGCGCGCCCCACTTCTTGTCGAGTACGACGTAGCGGCCCTTGGGGCCGAGCGTCACCTTGACGGTGTTGGCGAGCGCGTCGACGCCGCGCTCAAGCGCGCGTCGGGCGTTCTCGTCGAACTCCAGGATCTTGGGCATTCAGTGCTCCTCTAGAACGAGATCGGGTCGTGTGCCCGTTGCCGAGTCAGGGACCGGCAACAGGCACACGACCCGTGAAATCAGGAAAGGACCGCGAGCACGTCGCGCGCGGAGAGGATCAGGAACTCATCCCCGCCGTACTTGACCTCGGTGCCGCCGTACTTGCTGTAGATGACCTTGTCGCCCACGGAGACGTCCATGGGCACCCTGCCGTCGCCACCCTCGTTGAACCGACCCGGCCCGACCGCCACGACCTCGCCCTCCTGGGGCTTCTCCTTGGCGGTGTCGGGAATGACCAGGCCGGAAGCCGTGGTCTGCTCGGCGTCGAGCGGCTTGACGACGATGCGGTCCTCGAGAGGCTTGATGTTGACCGACACGTTGCCGACCTCCACTTTCTCTGCTTGTTGTGACTGCGTTCGAGGGGCACGCGCCCCCCACGTTGGGGCTTGCTGGGGGTACGCCGTCGCGGGGGTCGCACTCCGTCACAAGCACTGGCACCCTCAGGGCGAGAGTGCCAACTCCGAAACTAGCACTCACCGGAAGCGAGTGCCAGAAGGGGGTCCGTCGAGGTCCGGCTGACAGGATGCTCAGGTGGACCTTGAGGCGTTCCGGTGGCTGCTGACCGACGACGGTCAGGCCCTGCTGGAGCGCGCCGGCAGCATCGACGGGGACGAGCTGCACGCGCAATCGGAGCTGCGTCGCACCGCGGGGGCCGAGCACGTCGCCGCGGCGCTGACCCAGGTGGACCTGCGCCGCCGCGCGGTCCCGAAGTTCGGCGCGAACGCAGCCCGCATGTACTTCACCCCCGACGGCCTCGAGCAGGCCACCCGGGTCGCGGTAGCCGAGCACCGGGCGGCCCGGCTGGCGACCTTCGGGGCCGGCACCCTGATCGACCTCGGCTGCGGGATCGGCGGAGACCTGCTCGCGTCGTCGGCAGCCGGGCTGACCGTGGCCGGCGTCGACCTCGACCCGGTCCGGGTAGCGGTGGCCGAGGCCAACCTGCACGCGCGCGACCTGCCCGGAGCGGTGGCCGTCGCGGACGCGACCCGGGTCGACGTGAGCCCGTTCGACGCGGCGTTCGCGGACCCCGCTCGGCGCACTGGCGGCGGCCGCACCTTCCGGGCCGACGAGTGGCAGCCCCCGTGGTCGTTCGTCGAACGTCTGCTGACCGGCGACGCCTGCGTCAAGGTCGCCCCCGGCATCCCGCACGCTCTGGTCCCGCCGGGCGTGGAGGCGGAGTGGGTCAGCGACGGCGGCGAGGTCAAGGAGGCCGCGCTCTGGTCCGGTCGGCTGGCCTCGACGGTGCGACGCGCGACGGTGATCGGCGACGGCGGGCTCGCCACGCTGACCGAGGAGGACGACCCGGGGGCCGAGGTGCGGGCGATCGGCGAGTTCCTCTACGAGCCCGACGGCGCGGTGATCCGGGCCGGGCTGGTCACCGCGGTCGCCCACGGCGTCGAGGGCGGCCTCCTGGACCACCACATCGCCTACGTCACCTCGGACCGCTCCTTCCGTACGCCGTTCGCTCGCGGCTACCAGGTGCTCGAGGAGCTCCCCTACCGCGAGAAGCAGCTGCGCGCGGCCCTGCGCGCCCGCGGAGTCGGCAAGCTCACGATCAAGAAGCGCGGCGTCGACGTCGTACCCGAAGAGCTGCGGAAGCGCCTGGCGCTCAACGGCGAGGCCGACGCGACGATCGTGCTGACCCGGGTCGACGGGCGCGGCACCGCGCTGCTGGTGCGTCCCTTCTAACACCGAAACCGATGGCGTGTGACGCGCGGTCACAAGGATACCGTTCGCGGGCATGTTCGCCGCCCTTGGTCGTTTCGTCTCCAGCCGCCCTTGGTACGTCATCGGGGCCTGGATCGTCTTCGCAGTCGTGGTCGTTGCCACGGCACCCAGCCTGCAGACCACGACGGACGAGTCCGAGTTCCTGCCCGACAAGTACGAGTCGATCAAGGCCGCCAACATCCAGGCGGACGAGTTCCCGGGAGCCACCACCCCGAGCGGCGATCCTCGTCTTCGAGCGCGAGGACGGCGGCAAGCTCACCTGACGACAACCAGCAGGAGATCGCCCGGATCGCCGAGGAGCTCGGCCCGGAGCTGAACACCAAGACCTTCGTGCAGGAGGTCGTGGTCTCGACCGAGGGCCAGCCCAACATCTCCGAGGACGGCACTGTCGCGGCCGGCTTCATCGGTCTCTCCGAGGGATCCACGGGCTTCGACACCCAGGCGATCGACGACGGACGCGACCTGCGCGAGGACCTCAAGTCGCTCGTGGAGGGCAGCGGGCTGACCGTCCAGTCCACCGGTCCGGTGCCGCAGTCACTCGACTCTCAGGACTCGAGCGAGGACACCCTGCGGATCGTCGCCGCGGCCACGATCATCCTGATCGTCCTGCTGCTGGCGCTGATCTTCCGCAGCGTGATCATCTGCCTGATGCCGATCGTCGTGGTCGGTCTGGTGTCGACCATCGCCACCGGCCTGATCGGCTGGGCCAACGACGCGTTCGACCTCAAGGCCGACGCCTCGATCGAGCAGATCCTGGTCGTGGTGCTGTACGGCGTCGGGACCGACTACATCCTGTTCTTCCTGTTCCGCTACCGCGAGCGCCTGCGCCAGGGCGAGGACAAGCGTGCCTCTGTCGTCCACGCGCTGGAGCGCGCGGGTGAGGCGATCGCCTCCGCCGGCGGCGCCGTGATCGTCGCCTTCCTGGCGCTGATCCTGCAGCTCGTTGAGCATCTTCCGAGCCATCGGGCCCGCGCTGGCCATCGCCGTTGCCGTGACGCTGCTCGCGGCGCTCACGCTGGTGCCCGCGATCGTGACGCTGTTGGGCAAAGCGCTCTTCTGGCCCTCCAAGAAGTGGAAGCAGGAGCCCGAGGGTGCCCGGTTCGCACGCGTTGGTGACTCGCTCGGACGTCGGCCCGGTGTCTTCGTCGCGGCGTCGGGTCTGGTGCTCGCCGCCCTGGGAGTCTTCGCGCTCGGGTTCAACGCCAGCTTCGACTTCAACTCCAGCTTGCCCGACGACGTTGAGTCCACCACGGGGATCACGACGTTCAACGAGCAGTTCGGCGTCGGCGCGAGCGAGCTGATCCCCGTGATCGTGAAGTCCGACGGTGACACACCCCTGTCCCAGGAGGGCCTCACCGAGTTCCAGACAGCTCTCGAGGGCGCGGACGGTGTCGCCCGGGTGGGCGCCGCCCAACCCTCCGAGGACGGGACGGCCGCCCAGTTCATGCTGACCCTCGAGGAGGACCCCGTCTCCGACGCGGCCCGCGAGGACGTCAAGGGACCGATCCGCGACGCCGCGCACGACGCGGCCCCCGACGGTGCCGAGGCCTTCGTGGGCGGCACCCCATCCGTCTTCGCGGACATGCAGGAGGCGATGGCGCGCGACTACTCGGTCGTGTTCCCCGTGGCGGCGCTGATCATCATGCTGATCCTGGCGCTGCTGCTGCGCAGCCTCGTCGCGCCGCTCTATCTCATGGCGGCCGTCGGACTCGGATTCGCCGCGACTCTCGGCGCCACGGTCATCGTGTTCCAGCACATCCAGGGCGAGGCCGGCCTGATCTTCATGCTGCCGATCTACATCTACCTGTTCGTCACGGCGTTGGGCACCGACTACAACATCCTGATGATCGCGCGACTACGCGAAGAGGCGCGCGAAGGGAGGAACCCGCACGACGCCGCCGCGGAGGCGGTCAAGCACGCGGGTCCGACCATCGCCGCGGCCGGCGTGATCCTGGCCGGCACGTTCGGGTCGCTGATGCTCGGCGGCAACTCGCTGATCGTGTCGATGGGCTTCGCGATGTCGGTCGGCATCCTGATCGCGGCGTTCGTGATGTCGATGTTCTTCACCCCAGCGCTGACCGCGCTGATCGGGCACGCCGCCTGGTGGCCAGGACACGGGGACGAGAAGCGCGAGAGCGAGCCGGAGCCCGAGCCCGAGCCCGAGCCGGAGCCCGCTCAGGTCTGAGCCAGCGCATCCCGCTCGGCGCCGATCGTGGTGTCCGCGCCATGGCCGGTGTGGACCACGGTCTCGTCGGGCAGGGTGAGCAGCCGGGCCCGGATGGAGGCCACGATCTGGTCGGCGTCGCTGAACGAGCGACCGGTGGCGCCGGGGCCGCCCTGGAACAGGGTGTCCCCGGTGAACACGCAGCCGAGGTCGGGTGCGTGGAAGCACATCGCCCCCGGCGCATGCCCCGGCGTGTGCAAGGCGACCAAGGCGGTGCCCCCGACCTCGATGGTCTGCCCATCGGACAGGTCGACGTCCCAGAGGTAGTCGGAGTGGGTCAGCTCCCACAGCGGCCGGTCGTCGGGATGGAGCAGGATGGGCGCCACCACGCGTTCGCGCAGGGCCGGCGCCACCCGCACGTGGTCGTCGTGGGCGTGCGTGCACAGGATCGCCCGAACCCGGCGATCCCCCACGACCGCGAGGATGGCCGCTACGTCGTGCGGCGCGTCGATCACCACGCACTCCGCGTCGTCGCCGACGACCCACACGTTGTTGTCCACCTCGAAGGTCTCGCCGTCGAGGCTGAACGTCCCGCTGACCACGGCGTGGTCGACCCTGGCCGGCATCAGAGGACGACCACGGAGCGCAGCACGTTGCCGTCCTGCATCCGAGCGAACGCCTCCTCGACGTCGCCGAGACCGATCTCCTCGGTGACGAACGCGTCGAGGTCGAGCCGGCCCTGCCGGTAGAGGTCGACCAGCATCGGGAAGTCGCGGGTGGGCAGGCAGTCGCCGTACCAGCTGGACTTCAGGGAGCCGCCCCGCCCGAACACGTCGATCAGCGGGATGTCGGGGATCCGCATCTCGGGGGTGGGCACGCCGACCAGCACGAGCGTGCCGGCCAGGTCGCGCGCGTAGAACGCCTGCTGCCAGGTCTCCGGCCGGCCCACGGCGTCGATCACCACGTCGGCACCGAAGCCTCCGGTGAGCTCCTGGATGGCCGCGATCGGGTCGGCGGTCGAGGAGTCGACCGTGTGGGTCGCACCCATCCGGACCGCCGCCTCGAGCTTGCGGGGGTCGATATCGACCGCGATGATCGGGCTCGCACCGGCGAGGGCCGAGCCGGCGATCGCGGCGACACCCACCCCGCCGCAGCCGATCACCGCGACGGACCTGCCGCGCGAGACGGCGCCGGTGTTGATCGCCGCACCGATGCCGGCCATCACGCCGCACCCGAGCAGCCCGACGGCGGCGGCGCGGGCCGTCGCGTCGACCTTGGTGCACTGACCGGCGGCGACCAGCGTCTTCTCGGCGAAGGCTCCGATCCCGAGGGCGGGGGAAAGTGGCGTGCCGGCTCCCTCGCCTTCGGCGAGGGTCATCTTCTGGGTGGCGTTGAACGTCGCGAAGCAGTACCACGGCTCTCCGCGGTGGCAGGCGCGGCAGTCGCCACAGACCGCGCGCCAGTTGAGGACCACGAAGTCACCCGGCGCGAGCCCGGACACGTCCGGCCCGACCGCCTCGACCACGCCCGCGGCCTCATGCCCGAGCAGGAACGGGTAGTCGTCGTTGATCCCGCCCTCCCGGTAGTGCAGGTCGGTGTGGCAGACGCCGCAGGTCTGCACCCGGACCAGCGCCTCCCCGGGCCCCGGATCCGGCACGTTGATCGTCGTGAGCTCCACCGGAGCACCCTTGGCCCTCGCCACCACTGCCCTGACCGTCTGCACGCCGACCCCTTTGCTTCGAGAACACCAACGTGCCCCATGCAACAGCATGGGGCACGTCGTCGGGGACCTCAGTCGTCGGAGCCCGAGTCACCCTCGTCCTGGTCGTCGGCCTCGTTCTCGCCGTCGACCTCCTGTCCGACCACCTGGAAGTTCTCGTCGACGGCGACGTCGACCTGGCTGCCGTCGGGCTTGGTGATCTCGATCTCGTAGTAGGCGTCCTCATCGTCGACTTCGGTCTCGGTCACCTTGCCGGAGCCGACCGCGTCGAGTGCGACCCGGCTGGCCCGGTCGAGGTCGTCCTGAGAGACGCCGGCGGCTGCCGAGTTCGCCCAGACCACGCCGCCACCGCCGAGCAGCGCAAGCGCGGCGACGCCGGCGATCGCGGAGCGCTTGGTGCGCAGGTGCTTGATGTTCATCGGAGTTCCTCTCGTGGGGCTGGTCAGACTCTGGTCAGACTCTGGTCAGACTCTGCAACAAGCTTGCTGAAGCAGGCCTGAACGCACCTGAACGACGACCTCAGCCCATCGGGAGGGTCACCACGAAGCGGGCGCCGCCCCACGGCGACTCGGCGATCGACGTCTCCCCGCCATGGGCTCCGGTGATCTCGCGGACGATCGCGAGGCCCAGACCGCTACCGCCGCCGTCCCGGGTGCGGGCCTCGTCGAGCCGAACGAACCGCTCGTAGACGCGCTCCCGCTGCTCCGGCGGTACGCCGGCACCGTCGTCGTCGACGGTCAGCACCACGCGGCCCTCGTCCCGGACGACACCCACCGCGATCCGTGATGCCGCGTGTCGGGCCGCGTTGTCGAGCAGGTTGCGCACCACCTGGCCGAGCGCGAACTCGTCGCCGAGCACCCGACCGGTCGCCACCGCCGAGGTGTCCACGGTCAGTCCCTCCCGCCGGATGCGACTCGCCTCGGTGCGCACGAGGTCATCGACGTCGACCTCGCGTCGTACGTCGGCGGCCCGGCCCTCATCGGTCCGGGTGAGCAGCAGCATCTGCTCGACCAGCCGCTGCATCCGGAGCGTCTCGGAGAGAACGACATCGGCGAGCTCGCCCGCCGGCAGTGCCTCCGGGTGCGTCTGCGCCACCTCGGCCGACTGGCGCAGGCTCGCGAGCGGGGATCTGAGCTCGTGGGAGGAGTCCGAGACGAAGCGTTGCTGCCGCTGCCGCGATGCCTCCAGGCGCTCGAGCATCTGGTTCATGGTGGTGGCCAGCCGATGGATCTCGTCACCCGACTCCGGCACCGGCACCCGTCGGTCGAGCCGCTCCTCGCCGATCTCGAGCACCTCGCGCCGGATCCGCTCGACCGGGGCCAGGGCCCGGGTCACCACCCACCACGTGGTCGCCCCGACGACGAGCAACAGCACCGGAACGCCGACCAGCAGCAGCGGAATCAGCGTGTCCGTGGACTCCGCCACGTCTTCCAGCGACGCCGCCACCCGGACGACGTACCGCGCGCCGCCGCCCTCGGTCTTGTCGGACACGACCAGGTAGCCGCTCGAGGGCAGGTTGTCGGGCCCGAGGACCACTCGGCCCGAAGGGTCCGTCACCTGGACCACGAACTCGTCCTCATCACCGTCGTCGGCCCCCACCCGGCTGGGCAGCCCGTCGGCCTCGATCTGGTCCGCCAGCGCCGAGGCGCGTTCCTCGGCGGCGTTCTCGATGCCGTCCCGGAGTCCGCTGCTCTGGAGCGCGACGAGTACGACGGCGCCGGCGACCAGAGCGACGGCCACGACCACCACCGCCCCGACCGTGGTGCGCAGCCGCACCGAGCCGCTAGCCACCGTTGCTCGCGAGTCGGTAGCCGGCGCCACGCAGCGTCTCGATCGCGACCCGGTCGAAGGGCCGGTCGATCTTGTTGCGCAGATGGCGCACGTAGACCTCCACGATGTTGGGATCCCCGTCGAAGTCGTCGTCCCACACCGCGTCGAGGATCTGCTTCTTGGAGAGCACGTCTCCGGGGTGCCGCATCAGGAACGCCAGCAGGGAGTGCTCCTTCGCGGTCAGCACCAGCTCGTCGTCGCCGCGCCAGGCGCGACGCGCGGCGGGGTCGAGGCGCAGGTCGCCGGCCTCGAGGACCGTCGGTCGCTCGGGCGCGCCGCGGCGGGCCACCGCGCGCAGCCGGGCGACCAGCACCGGGAACGAGAACGGCTTGGTGAGGTAGTCGTCGGCACCGGTGTCGAGCCCCTCCACCTGGTCCCACTCGCCATCCTTCGCGGTCAGCATCAGGATCGGCGTCCAGTTCTCCTCGGCGCGCAGCGTCCGACACACCTGGTAGCCGTTGATGCCGGGCAGCATCAGGTCGAGCACGATCGCGTCGTACCCGTGCTCGCGGGCCAGCCACAGGCCGTCGGTCCCGTCGTGGGCGACGTCGACGGCGAATCCCTCCGCCTCGAGCCCCAGGCGCAGCGACCGGGCGAGGCGCGCCTCGTCATCGACCACGAGTACCCGCACCCGGTGATTGTCGCGCGGGTCGGCTGAATCCCGACTGAATGAGCGCCGCGTGGTGCCCCAGCGGCCGGCGCGACGGCGGAGCCAGACATCGGCGGGTTCGCCGCCCTCAGACGCAGAACCAGTGCATTCTCGACTCCAACGAGGATTGCAACCATTTCCATCCCCAGCGCGTCTTGGTCGAAAGGCTTCACCGAGACGATGGCAGGGACGGATGACGACGATGCAGCTGACGGCTGGATCCAGACCCAGGACGGGGGTCGGCATGGGACGCCCGGATCGCGACGCCGAGTTCACCGCGTACCTGAACGCGCGGCAGCCCAGCCTGCTCCGGACGGCGTACCTGCTCACCGGTGACCGGCACCAGGCCGAAGACATCCTGCAGACCTCCCTGGCCAAGCTCTACCTGGCCTGGAACAAGGTCAACGACCGCAACTCCGTCGACGCCTATGTCCGGCGGATCATGGTCAACGAGAACAACTCGTTGTGGCGCCGCGGCTGGAAGAAGCGCGAGTACGCCACCGAGCAGCTGC
The DNA here is from genome assembly GCA_963827185.1 of uncultured Actinomycetota bacterium. GTDB lineage: Bacteria > Actinomycetota > Actinomycetes > Propionibacteriales > Nocardioidaceae > Nocardioides. The sequence continues at coordinate 249,682 of CAWGZQ010000005.1, read as the reverse complement.
CCGAGGGCGACCCGCACCACGACCAGTACGACGAGGGCCTGAGCGCCGCGCTCTGGGAGGTGGTCCAGACGCTGCCGCCGAAGGCCCGCGCCGTGGTCGTCCTGCGCTACTACGAACAGATGACCGAGGCAGAGACCGCCGACCTGCTCGGCATCTCCGTCGGCACCGTGAAGTCCCAATGCAGCCGCGCGCTCGCCTCACTCAGGGAGCGCGTCCCCGCCAACTTGCACCCCAGCCACCGGGAGGAGGACCGATGAGCAACCACACCAACGACCCCTGGGAGACCGAGATGAGTCGCACCTTCGACCAGCGTGTCCGCGACCTCCACGAGGCTCCGCTGAGCCTCGACCAGGTGAAGGGCAAGGCGACCCGGATCCGCCGGACCCGACGGGCCGCGGTCGCCGGCGGCGTACTGGCCACCGCCGCGATGATCGTCCCGGTCGCGGTGATCGCGAGCGGCAACCTCAATGACGACACCGCGCCACCAGTCGCGCCCCAGCCGGAGGAGACGGCGAACGACAGCCAGGGGCCGGGCTTCGGCTACCTCGAGGGCAAGACGGTGCATCTCCCGAGCGGCACCGAGATGACCTACCCGGACCGCTACCGCGGTGGTGCGGTCGTGGGCACGACGTTCTTCGCGCTCCGGAGCGACGAGGAGACCGGCCAGCTCTACCTCGATGTGACCGGGCCCGACGTCTTTCCGACCGAGACCACCGAGATCATCACCGGCCCGGTCGTCAACGACGACCACACGATGGTCGCCTACATCGAGTCCGATGGTGACCTGGTCACCCGGACCGAGGACTCCCAGGCGATCGTGGCCTCCGGGCTGGGCCCCAACTCGGCGCTGACCGCAGTGACCGGCGGCCCGGACTGCACGGTCGATGCGTGTGCGTTCTACGTTGACGACGACGCACAGGGCGAGCCTCGGGTCTTCGACGAGAACGGTGCTGCGAGCGTGACCGTCTCGGGGATCGTCGGGGTCCAGGACGCCGACGAGAACGGCCTACTCACCGTGCAGGCTTCCTACAGCGACACCGGATCGTGTGGCGGGATCTACGACCGCGCCGCGGCCGGCTACCTGTGGCAGACCTGCGACTACTTCCTGTTCGCGCTCTCGCCGGGCTCGAAGTACGTCGACGCCACCCACGCCTACCTCGACGGCTTCGGGAACGCCTACGCCTCGATCCTCGACGCCGAGACCGGCGAGCCGATCACGAAGTTCGACCCCGAGAACGGCACGATCACGCAGACCCACTGGCAGGACTCGGAACACCTGCTCGTGACGGTCTACGGCGACGATGGCTGGAGCGTCTACCGGGTGGGTGTCGACACGACCGTCGAGCGGATCCTCGGTCCCGCCGGCCAGGGCAACGATGTCGACGCCGCGTTCACGATCCTGAACTGAGCGTGGCTGGTCGTCAGCGCTGGCTGAGCCCGACCGTGGCGGCATCGCCGCGCTGACCCGTCGCAAAGTTTGCGACGGGTCAGCGTGGCGGTCAGACCAGGACGGTCGTGACGGGCAGGCTGGAGTCGGCCGGCAGGTCCAGGGCCGACGGCGTCCGCCCCCGGGTCACCATCTCGGCGCCAAGAGCGGCGACCATGGCACCGTTGTCGGTGCACAGGCCCGGTCGCGGCACCCGCACCCGGATCCCCAGGGCGCTCGCCCGCTCCTCCGCCATCGCCCGAAGCCGGGAGTTCGCGGCGACGCCGCCGCCGATCAGCAGGTCCTCGATGCCCTCGCTCGCCGCCGCGTCCAGCGCCTTGCGGACGAGTACGTCGCACACGGCCTCCTGGAAGCTCGCCGCCACGTCCGCGATCGGGACCGCCTCGCCGGAGCGCTCCCTGGCCTCGACCCAGCGAGCTACCGCGGTCTTGAGGCCCGAGAAGGAGAAGTCGAAGCGGTGTCGCTCCAGGTCCCGGCGGCTGGTCAGCCCCCGCGGGAAGTCGACGTAGACGCTGTCGCCGTCGCGGGCGAGCCGATCGATGTGGGGGCCACCGGGGAACGGGAGGCCGAGCAACCGAGCCACCTTGTCGAACGCCTCGCCTGCGGCGTCGTCGATGGTCGCGCCGAGCGGGTCGATCCCGCCGGTGACGTCGGTGACCCGGAGCAGGCTCGAGTGACCGCCACTGACCAGCAGGGCCAGGCAGGGCTCGGGGAGGGCACCGTGCTCGAGCTGGTCGACGGCCACGTGGGCGGCCAGGTGATTGACGCCGTACAACGGCTTGCCCAGGCCGAGCGCCAGCGCCTTCGCCGCCGCGACACCGACCAGCAGCGCGCCGGCGAGCCCGGGACCGCTGGTCACCGCGATCGCGTCGACGTCGTGCAGCTCCACGCCGGCGGTCTCGCAGGCCCGTTCGATCGTCGGCACCATCGCCTCGAGGTGCGCCCGGCAGGCGACCTCCGGGACGACGCCGCCGAAACGCGCGTGCTCCTCGACGCTGCTGGCCACGGCGTCGGCCAGCAGCGCGTGGCCGCGGACGATGCCGACACCGGTCTCGTCGCACGAGGTCTCGATGCCCAGCACCAACGGCTCTGTCATCGGGGGTGAGCTCATCCGCATCCTCCAGCCAGTGCCCGACGCATCACGACCGCGGTCGTGCCATCGCGGTAGTAGCGAGCCCGGCGGTCGACTTCGACGAAGCCGCTGGCGGCGTAGAACGCCAGCGCCTCGGTGTTGGCCTCGCGCACCTCGAGCAGGAGCCGATCGGCCCGACCACCGATGGCGCGGTCGACCACCGCGGCCAGCAGCGCCGTCGCGTGCCCGCGGCGGCGGGCGAAGGGCCGCACCGCGATCCGTTGGAGTTCGGCGATATCGGCGACGATGCTGGCCGCGGCGTACGCCGCCACCTCGTCGTCGTCCTCGATCACCCAGTAGTGCACGGTGGGCACGTCCCCACCGACGCCGGCCTCGACCAGCCCGCGTGACCAGGCGTCCGGGCCGAGGCACTCCTCCTCGAGCCGGGCGATGGCGTCCGCGTCCGCAGCGGTCGCGGCGCGAATCACGACACCCGCTTCGGGGCGCGGGAGGCGATCGCGTCCGGACGACGCAGATAGAGCGGCTCGGGATCGAGCAGCTCGGCCCGCTCCTCGGCGATCGTGGTGGCCAGCCAGCCGGCACTGGGCCGGCGCGGACCGACGGCGCGTGGGAACGCCTCCGGGTAGAGGTGGGCTCCCTCCCCGACCACCGGCAGCGCGGTCCCGAGCTCGGCGGGCTTGTCGACCACTGGACCGGTGAGCCGGCGCCCGTCGACGTCGTACGTCGCGAGGTAGACCTCCTTGCGGCGCGCGTCGGTCGCGACCACGAACTCCCCGTCGACGACGCCGGTCTCCACCGCCTCGACCGCCAGTACGTCCAGGGAGCAGGCGCCGTAGACCGGCACCTCGAGGACCCACGCGAGCGTGCGGGCCGTCACCAGCCCGACCCGCAGGCCCGTGAACGGTCCGGGGCCCACCCCGACCGCGATGGCGGTGAGGTCCTGCCGAACCACTCCGACCGCGGCCAGCGCCGCCTCGATCAGGGGGGCGAGCTGCTCGCCGTGCTTCATCGCGGGTTCGGAGGTGTGCTCGGTGAGCACGGCGTCGCCATCGTGCAGCGCGACGGTGACCGTCGGCGAGGAGGTGTCGAAGGCAAGCAGCACGGGCCGAGGCTATCCAGGCGGCTCACGCCGACCCGAACGCCACCCTCGCGAGGTGCTCGTCGATCGGGGACAACCCCTCGAACTCTTGGACGACGTCCCACCAGGCCAGCTGGTCGGCGCGGTCGTTCGCGTCGAAGGCGGCCAGTTGGGCCAGCTGCACCCGGAAGATCGCGATCAGCTCGATCCGCCGCTCGTGACCGAGCTGGACCGTGGCCACGCCGACGAACTCCACCTCTCCCGGGTCCGAGCCCGTCTCGGCCCGGAACTCGCGAACCGCGGTCTCCCGGGGACGCTCGCCGTCGGCGATCACGCCGCCGGGCAGCTCCCACTCCTGGCTCCAGGCGTCGTGGGCGAGCAGCACCCGCCCATCGTGCGCGGCCACCACCAACGCCTGCCGGAGCGGGATGCTCGGGTCGAGGCTGTCGAGCTCGAGCTCGGGGCAGCGACGAAAGTCGAGCAGGAGGTTCTCGTTGATCTTCTCGGCGAGCGGTGGCCGGTGGCTGGCCGGAACCTCCATCTCGTACCAGCGCGGACCGATCGGCGTCATCAGCACGCGGCGCGGGTCGAGATCGGCATGCTCATCGGGATGCGCGAGCGCCCGGATGATCCGAATCTCGAGTCGGGACTCGGCCAGCCCCTCGGCGATCCCCTCCCCCCACTCGACGATCGTCACCGCGTCGTCGAGAGAGGTGTCGAGGTCGAGATCGTCGAGCTCGTCGATGCCGTCGAGGCGGTAGGCGTCGACGTGCACCAACGGCGGCCCGCCGTCCGTGGGCGGATGCTCGCGCGCGATCACGAACGTCGGGGAGGTGACGGCGCCGCGGACCGACAGGCCCGAACCGATGCCCTGGGTGAACGTGGTCTTGCCGGCGCCGAGCTCTCCGCTGAGCACCACCAGGTCACCCGCCCGGAGCTGGTCGGCCAGGGATTCGCCGAGCTCACGCATCGCCTCGGCATCCGGCACGTCGTACAGAAACGTGCGCAGCGGCCGACGCAGCTCCACGAAGGGCGAGTAGCGCCGGATCTCGCGGAATCCCCGGCGCTCCCAGAACCCGATGGTGGCCGGCAGCTCCTCGCGCGCGACCACGGTGAGATCGTCGAAGCCGGCGGACGCGTCGACCGCGGCGTCGATCAGCCGGGCCGCGATGCCGTGGCCCTGGGCGGTGGGGCTGACCCCGAAGCGGCGCAGATACATCGTCGACCCGATCGGGTCGAGGACCAGCGTGCCGACCGGCTGCTCGTCGAGGACGGCGATCAGCCCGCCCTGCTTGGAGAGCAGGTCGGCGAGCTCCTCGACATCCTCGGTGAGCGCGGCCGGCGGTGGGTCGAGCAGCGGGCGGGCATCGAACGCGGCCCGGACCACTGCTCTGACCGCCTCGGCCGACTCCGCTCCGACCGTCCGGATCTCGAGGTTCACCGGGCGGCGGCTCGAGAGGTGGCCGCGGTGATCAGCTGGTCGAGCTCGGCGTTGACCTGGTCGTGGCGCTCGAGGATGACCATGTGTCCGGCGTTCTGACACTCCAACAACCGGGATCCGGGGATCCGCTCGTGCAGCTTGCGCGAGTGCCCGATCGAGGTGAGCCGGTCGGCGGTGCCGCACACGATCGAGGTGGGTACGGCGCCCAGCGCCTCGACGTGGTCGAACTTGTCGAGGCTGCTGAAGCTCGGGAAGAACTCGGCGACCACCTCGAACGAAGTGGCCGACAGCATCTCGTCGACGAACTCGAGATAGCCCACCGGGACCTCATCGCCGAACGCGAACCGGTCGGTGGCCACCCGCGCGATGGCCGCCCCGACCCGACGGGCCGCGTCCACGGTCCGGTGGCCGCGCTTGAGCGTGGACACCGCGCGGTGCGTGATCCGCCCGGTGAGTCGCGTGGGGAGCATCGGCAGCAGGATCCGGCCGGGGTCCAGTCCGCCCGCGGTGGTCGAGATCAGGCCGACGCCGATCACCCGGTCACCGATCAGCTCGGGGAACTGCTCCGCCAGCGCCACGATCGACATCCCGCCCATGGAGTGGCCGACCACGACGACCGGACCGTCGGGCGCAACGGTGTCGAGGACCTGCTTGAGGTCGCGGCCCAGCTGGTCGATGTTGGCGTTGGCCCGGTCGGAGCTTCCGGACCGGCCGTGGGAGCGCTGGTCGTAGTAGACCGACCGCACCAGTCCGCGGTAGGCCGCGCGCTGGAAGTGCCAACAGTCGAGGTTGAGGCAGAAGCCGTGGACGAACACCACGGTGACGTCGGGTACGGCGGAGCCCCACCGACGTTTCGGGGCCCGGTCGGGCACCTGCACATCGTCGATCTCGACGTGCAGGCTGACTCCGTCATCGGCGACCACGGTGACCGGCGTCGACCGCAGGGATCCGAACGGGATGACGGCGCCGGCGCGCCGGCTGATCGCGGCCTGCTGCCGCAACACCCCCACGGCGGTCCCGGCCGCGGCCAGCCCCACGCCGGCGCCGACCGACCGGAGGACCCAGCGGCGGGTACTCATTGCGGGTCTCCGTCGACGTACCTGCGGGCCATCCGTCCCCCGATGCGCGTGACGATCTCGTAGTTGATGGTGCCCGCTGCCTCCGCCCAGTCCTGCGCGGTGGGCTGGCCGTCGACCGGTGGGCCGAACAGCACCACCTCGGCGCCCCCGTCCGGCAGGTCGCCGTCGAGATCCACCACGAACTGATCCATGCAGATGCGGCCGCGGATCGGACGGCGTTTGCCGCCGACGGCGACCTGCGCCGCGTTGCTGGCGTGGCGGGGTACGCCGTCGCCGTACCCGACCGGGACCAGTCCGATGCTCGTGGGTTGCTCGGCGGTCCAGGTGTGGCCGTAGGAAACGGCGTCGCCGGCCGCCACCCGCTTGACCATGGCCAGCCGGGCGCGGACGGTCATCGCCGGCCGCAGGCCCAGGTCGGACGTGTGACCCGGTGCCGGGTCGAGGCCGTAGATCGCGATCCCGCAGCGGACCGCGTCGTAGCGGGAGCTCGGCCGGAGCAGCGCCGCCGCCGAGTTGGCGAGGTGGCGGATCTCGGGACGGAGCCCGGCCTGTTCGGCCTCGGCCAGGGCCACGTTGAAGCGGGACTCCTGCAGGTCGTTGGCGGGGTGGTCGGGTTCGTCGCTGCACGCGAAGTGCGACCAGACGCCGGTGATCCGCCAACTGCCGGCCAGCTCGCCCTCACGGGCCCGGGCGACCACCTCGCTCCACTCTGCTGCCGGCACCCCGCCGCGCGAGAGGCCGGTGTCGACCTTGAGTTGCACCCGCGCCATCCGTCCGGCGGTGGCCGCCGCCGCGGCGATCGCGTCCAACGCCGCCAGGGAGTACGCCGTCACGTCGATGTCGAGAGCGACCGCCTCGTCGTAGGACTCGCCGGGCACGGTCAACCAGCACAGGAGCCGACCCTCGTCGCCCGCATGCCGGAGGGCGACCGCCTCGTCGAGGGTGGCGGCGCCGATCCACTCGGCGCCCCCCTCCCGGGCCGCGCGCGCCGACTCGACCAGGCCGTGGCCGTAGCCATCGGCCTTGACGATCGCGATCAGCTGCCCGCCGGTGGTCGCGCGCAGCACCCGCACGTTGTGCCGGATCGCGGCGAGGTCGACCACGATCTCGGCGCCGTGGCTCGTGGTCATGGGTATCGATTGTTCCATCACTGCGCGGCGATGACCGCACGCACCGCGGCCGGGATCGCGCGCGCTACCTCGCCGGCGGACACCGGACCCTGTCGCGCCGCCAGCGTGGCCGCGGCCCCGTGCACCCAGGAACCGACCGACGCGGCGTCGAACTCATCGAGTCCCGCGGCGAGCAGCGCCCCGATCAGCCCGCCCAGCACGTCGCCCGCCCCCGCGGTGGCCAGCCACGGCGTGCCCGTCGTGGTCACCCGCACCCGGCCGTCGGGACGGGCGATCACGGTGTGCCGACCCTTGAGCAGCACCGTCGCGGCGTACTTCTCGGCCGCCTCGCGGGCGTGCGAGAGCGGCCGCGCCTCCACCTGCTCGCGGCCGACGCCGATCATCCGGGCCAGCTCGCCGGCGTGGGGGGTCAGCACGACCGGCACGCCGACGTCTCCGCCGAGGTGCCCCAGCGCATCGGCGTCGACGACCAGCGGGACGCGGTCCGCCAGGGCGGCCGTCAAGGCGCCCTCGGCTCCCTCGCCACTGCCGGAGCCGACGACCCAGGCCTGCACCCTGCCCTCGCCGACCACCTCGGGGTGCGCGTCCCGGACCCGGGCCGCCACCCCCGCGTCGCCGACGTACCGAACCATCCCGGCGAGCCCGGACCCGGCGCCGGCGACGCTCAGCAGTGCCGCGCCCGGGTACTCGGTGGATCCCGCGCGGACCCCGACCACCCCGCGCGTGTACTTGTGCGCGTCCGAGGCCGGGAGCGGCAGCAGGGCGGCCACGTCGGCGGGCTGGAGTGCCTCCACGGCGGCCGGTGGCAGGTCGAGCCCGATCTCGACCAGGTGCACGGCGCCTGCCGCCGCGGCGGCGGGATCGACCAGATGGGCGACCTTGTGGGTGCCGAAGGTGACCGTGAGGTCGGCGCGGACGTGCGTCCCGTCGAGCTCGCCGGTGTCGACGTCGACGCCGGAGGGGACGTCGACCGCCACGACGGGTAGGCCGGCCAGCTGCGCGAGCGCGCGCGCCGCCTCCGGGCGCAGGCCGGGGCGTCCGCCGATCCCGACGATCCCGTCGATCACCAGGTCCGGCCGGGTCGGCCGGTGACGCCGTCGACGACCCGCCCGCCGACCCGGCGCAGCGCGGCCAGCCCGGCCTCATGGGCGTGGTCCGACAGCAGCCAGGCCTCCACTGCCACGCCCCGGCGCGCCAGCACCACGCCGGCGTACAACGCGTCACCGCCGTTGTCGCCGGAGCCCACGAGCAGCAGCACCCGGCGGCCGTACGCCGTCCCGAGCAGGTCGAGGACCGCGTAGGCGAGCCCATAGGCGGCGCGCTGCATCAACGCCCCCTCGGGCAGCCGCGCCAGCAACTCGGCCTCGGCGGCCCGGACCTGCTCGACCGTGTGGGCGAACCTCATGTCCCCACGCTAGCGAGGCGGGTCATCAGGTCACCCAACGAAGACCCACGGTGACCAGCACCGCACAGATGCAGACCAGCACCAGGGGGACCCGTCGGACCAGGAGCACGGTGGCGACCGCCGCGCCCGCGGTGTCGGCGCCCACGGCGAGGCGCTGGCCATCGGCGAAGATGGCGGTGACGACCAGGGCGGTCAGGAGCGACGGGGCCAGCAGGGCGATCACCCCCGCGGACCACGCCGGCAGGTCCCGACCGTCACGACCCCCGACGAGTGCCGGACCGATCGCCTTCATGGCAGCCGTCATCAGCACCAGGGCGCCGATGAGCAGCCAGACCTCCCCCTCACTGAGCCTCACGAGGACCCCTCCTCGGCCGATGTCCGGCGGGTCAGCCCGAGCAGCGCCGCCGCACCGGCCGCCAGCACCGGGATGCCGGCCGGCGTGAACGGCACCAGGGCGAGCGCGATGCCACCACCGATGAGGGCAGCGGGCCGGGCCTCCGGCCGGCGCAGCTCCGCGAGCAGGATGGAGATGAAGAACACCGGGAACAGGACGTCGAGCCCGAATCGCTCGGGGTCCCCCAACAGGTCGCCGACCAGCGCCCCCACCACGGTCCCGGCGAACCAGGACACGTACTGCGGGACCGTGGTCCCCAGCAGCAGTGGGCGGTTGAACGTCCCGTCGCCCCGGTTGGCCAGCGCCCAGGACGAGTCGACGACGCCCTGTCCCTCGGCCGCCCGTCGGAGCGGCCCACCGGAGAGGGAAGGCGCGAGCGCGATGCCCATCGCGAGGAAGCGCGAATGCATCAGGGTGGCGGCGGACAGGGCCGCGCCGAACCCGCCCCCCGAGCTCACGATCGCCAACGCCGCGAACTGCGCCGAGCCGGCGAACACCAGAGCCGAGGTGACGATGGCCTGCAGCGGGGTGAACCCGGCCTGCACCGCGAGCACGCCGAAGGAGCCCGAGAGCAGGAACCCGACGGCGGCGTACGGCAGCCCCAGGCGCAGGCCCAGCCGGAACTCCCGCATGTCCACAGCGCCAACCTAGGGTGCGCGGCTCAGGACTCGAGAACCACGACCGCCGAGGCGATGCCTGCGTCGTGGGACAGGGAGAGGTGCACGTGCCGGACGCCCAGCTCCTCGGCGCGGGCCTGCACGGTGCCGCGGATGCTCATGAGCGGGCGCCCGGAGTCCTCCGAGACCACCTCGGCGTCGTGCCAGCCCATCCCGTGCGGCGCGCCCAGGGCCTTGGCCAACGCCTCCTTCGCCGCGAAGCGGGCCGCCAGCGAGGCGATCGGCCGGGCCGCCTCGGCCGGGGTGAACAGCCGGTCGCGCAGGTTCGGCGTCCGGTCGAGCGAGAGCTCGAACCGGTCGATGTCGACCACGTCGATACCGACGCCGATCACGGACATACCCGCATCATTCCCTGTGCCGCCACCACGGAGTCGGGGTGCCCGCGGAAAGGCAAGCGAAGCGCGGTTCCGCGGGGCGACTACTCGACCGTGACGGACTTGGCGAGGTTGCGCGGCTGGTCGACGTCGTGACCCATCGCGCTGGCCAGCTCGCACGCGAACAGCTGCAGCGGCACGATCGCCACCAGCGGCTGCAGCAGCACCGGCACCTGGGGCAGCCGGATCAGCTCGTCGGCGTACGGCTCGATGGCGGTGTCGCCCTCCTCGGCCAGGCAGATGGTCCGGGCGCCCCGGGCGCGGACCTCCTGGATCCCGCTGATCATCTTGCCGTGCAGCGCGTCGCGACCCCGGGGAGGTACGACGCAGAACACCGGCAGCCCCTCCTCGACCAGCGCGATCGGGCCGTGCTTGAGCTCACCGGCCGCGAACCCCTCGGCGTGGATGTAGGCGAGCTCCTTGAGCTTGAGCGCCCCCTCCAGGGCCACCGGGTAGCCCGCGTGCCGACCGAGGAACAACACCGACCGGCTCTCCAGCGAGCCGTGCGCCAGCGCGTAGATGGACTCGGCGCACCCGAGCGTGGTCTCGATGTGGTCGGGCATCTCCTCGAGCTGGCCCATGACCTCGTCGATCTCGTCGCCGAACCGGGTGCCCTTGACCTGGGCGATGTACAGCGCCAGGAGGTAGCAAGCCACCAACTGGGTGAGGAACCCCTTGGTGGAGGCGACCCCGATCTCCGGACCGGCATGGGTGTAGATCACCGCATCCGACTCGCGCGGGATCGTCGAGCCGTTGCTGTTGCAGATCGCGAGCACCTTGGACCGCTGGGTGCGCGCGTGCCGGATCGCCTGCAGGGTGTCGGCGGTCTCGCCGGACTGGCTGATCGCGACGACCAGGGTGGAGTAGTCGAGGATCGGGTCGCGGTAGCGGAACTCCGAGGCCAGCTCTACTTCGACCGGGATCCGGGTCCAGTGCTCGATGGCGTACTTGGCGACCATGCCGGCGTAGAAGGACGTGCCGCAGGCAATGATGATGATCTTGTCGATGTCGCGGATCTCGTCGTCGGAGAGCCGCATCTCGTCGAGCTGGAGCAGGCCCGCGGAGTTGCGGCGGCCGAGCAGCGAGTCGGCGACCGCGCGCGGCTGCTCGAAGATCTCCTTGCGCATGAACCAGTCGTGGCCGTCCTTCTCGGCCGCGGACAGATCCCAGTCGACGTGGTAGCGCCGCCCCTCTGCGGGAGTGCCGTCGAAGCCGGTGACCTCGACGCCCTCGCGGGTGATCGTCACGACCTGGTCCTGACCCAGCTCCAGCGCCTCGCGGGTGTGCTCGATGAACGCCGACACGTCGGACCCGACGAAGTTCTCGCCCTCGCCGATGCCCACCACGAGCGGCGAGTTGCGGCGCGCCGCCACCACCCGGCTGGGGTCCTCCCCGTCGACGGCCACCAGCGTGAAGGCGCCCTCGAGCTGGGTGGCGACGCGCTGCATCGCTGTGGTCAGGTCGACGCCGGACTCGACCTGGAGCTCGAGCAGCTGGGAGGCCACCTCGGTGTCGGTCTCGGACACCATCACGTGGTCGTCGGCCTCGATCCGAGCCCGGAGCGTCGCGAAGTTCTCGATGATCCCGTTGTGCACCAGAGCGATCCGGCCGGTGCCGCCGCTGTGCGGGTGGGCGTTGACGTCGTTGGGCGCTCCGTGGGTGGCCCAGCGGGTGTGCCCGATTCCGGTGTGGGAGCCGGGCAGCGGGCGTTCGGCGATCGCCTTCTCCAGGTTGGCCAGCTTGCCGGCCCGCTTGCTGGTCACCACGGTCCGATCGGAGACGACGGCGATCCCAGCCGAGTCATACCCCCGGTACTCGAGCCGACGCAGGCCGTCGATGACGACGTCCTGGGCCTGCTTCGGCCCGACGTATCCGACGATCCCGCACATAGCCCTCAACTCTAGTCGGAGCAGACCGGGCCGATCGGCAGGCGGGGCTGCTGCAAGAATCATCAACCATGTCCGGCGGGAGCGGCACCGAAGAGCGGGAGGTCTCGCCGTACATCGAGCTCGACCGGGCCGCCTGGGCGGCCCTGGCCCCGACGACCGAGGACCCGCTCAGCGCCGAGGAGATCCAGCGGCTCCGCGGCCTCGGCGACGCCCTGGACCTCGACGAGGTGCAAGAGGTCTACCTGCCGCTGTCGCGGCTGCTCAGCCTCTACGTCGGCGCCGCCGGCCAGCTGCACCGCGAGCAGGAGTCGTTCCTGCACCGGGTCACCCCGCCACGCACGCCGTTCGTGATCGGGCTGGCCGGCTCCGTGGCGGTGGGCAAGTCCACCACCGCTCGGGTGCTGCAACAGATGCTGGCGCACTGGCCGGAGCATCCGAACGTCGCGCTGATCACGACCGATGGCTTCCTCCACCCCAACGCCGAACTGGAGCGGCGCGGGCTGCTCGACCGCAAGGGCTTTCCCGAGTCCTACGACCGGCGCGGGCTGCTGCGCTTCGTGGTCGACATCAAGTCCGGACGGGACGAGGTGGAAGCTCCGACGTACTCCCACCTGGTCTACGACGTGGTCCCCGACGAGAAGGTCGTCATCAAGAGCCCGGACATCGTGATCATCGAGGGCCTCAACGTCCTCCAGCCGGCCCGGGTCCGCGAGGACGGCCGCACCGGCCTGGCCGTGAGCGACTTCTTCGACTTCTCCGTCTATGTCGACGCCGGCACCGGCCACATCCGGGACTGGTACATCTCGCGGTTCCTCCGGCTGCGGGAGACGGCGTTCCGCGACCCCGACTCCTACTTCGCGAAGTACGCCGACCTCACCCACGAGGAGGCGGTCGCCGAGGCCGAGCGGATCTGGGACACCATCAACGGCCCCAACCTGGAGAAGAACGTGCTGCCCACTCGCTCGCGGGCCACCCTGGTGCTGCGCAAGGACAGGGACCACTCGGTCCGGTACGTCCGCCTCCGCAAGCTATAGCTATCTAGGAGGGGTCCTACTGACCGTTGTGGCGTCCAGATGACCGCTGTAACTGTCATCTGGACGCCACAACGGTCAGTAGGACGTCGCGTGGACGTCGTATGGACGTCGCGTCAGAGGGTCAGCTGGGCCTTGACCACGCCGGCGAGGCGCTGGGCAACGTCCTGGGCAAGCTCCTCGGTGGCGGCCTCCACCATCACCCGCACGATCGGCTCGGTGCCGGAGGGACGCAGCAGCACCCGCCCGTGGTCGCCGAGCGCCGCCTCCTCCTCGGCCACGGCCGCGGCGAGCACCGGATCGTCGTCGGCCCGCGACTTGTCGACGTCGGGGACATTGAGCAACACCTGCGGGAGCCGGGTGACGACGCCGGAGAGATCCTGGAGGCTGCGACCGGTACCGGCCATTCGCTCCAGCACGTGCAGGGCGGTCAGGATGCCGTCGCCCGTGGTGGCGTACTCACTCATGATCACGTGCCCGGACTGCTCGCCGCCGAGCGTGTAGCCGGAGACCCGCATCGCCTCGAGCACGTAGCGGTCGCCGACCTTGGTCTGGCGCACGCCGAGCCCGGCGGCCTTCATCGCCTGCACGAAGCCCAGGTTGCTCATCACGGTCGTCACGACGGTGTCCTTGGCCAGTTGGCCGGCCTCGGCCATCGCCAGCGCCAGGATCGCCAGGATCTGGTCGCCGTCGACCACGTTGCCCGCAGCGTCGACCGCCAGACACCGGTCGGCGTCACCGTCGAGGGCGAACCCGGCGTCGGCGCCGTGGGCGAGCACCGCCTCCCGCAGCGGACCCAGGTGCGTCGAACCGCAGCCGTCGTTGATGTTGAGCCCGTCGGGCTCGACCCCGATAGCGATCACCTCGGCGCCGGCTCGGGTGAGCGCCAGCGGCCCGGCTTCGTACGCCGCGCCGTGGGCGCAGTCGAGGACCACCTTCAGGCCCTCGAGCGGCCGACGGATCGTCGAGACGAGATGGTCGACGTACTCCTCGACCGGCGTGGCGTACGGCGTGACCCGGCCGATGTCTCCGCCGAGCGGCCGGTTCCAGTCCTCGTCGAGGTGGCGCTCGATCTCCTTCTCGACGGCGTCGTCGAGCTTGAGACCACCGCGGGCCAGGAACTTGATGCCGTTGTCGGGCATCGGGTTGTGCGAGGCGCTGATGACCACGCCCAGGTCGGCGCCGAGCGCCTCGGTCATGTAGGCGACGGCGGGGGTGGGCAGCACCCGCAGCCGCAGCGTGTCGACGCCGGCGGAGGCGAGCCCGGCCACGACCGCGTGCTCGAGGAACTGCCCGGAGATCCGGGTGTCCCGGCCCACCACAGCGAGCGGGCGGTGACCCTCGAACTCACCCCGGTCGGCCAGCACCCTGGCCGCGGCAACGGAAAGGTCCAGGGCCAGCTCCGCGGTCAATTGACCGTTGGCCAGACCCCGGACCCCGTCCGTGCCGAAGATGCGCGGCATCCGCAGTGGATCAGCGCTTGCTGAACTGGGGCGCCTTGCGGGCCTTCTTGAGCCCGGCCTTCTTGCGCTCGATGACGCGCGCGTCGCGCGTCAGCAGCCCGAGCTTCTTCAGGGTCGCGCGGTTGGCGTCGAGGTCGATCGTGTTGAGGCACCGGGCCACGCCGAGGCGCAGCGCGCCGGCCTGGCCGGTGATGCCGCCACCGTGGATGCGGGCGATCACGTCGAAGCGGCCCTCGAGCTGCAGCGCGGCGAACGGCTCGTTGACGACCTGCTGGTGCAGCTTGTTGGGGAAGTAGGAGTCGAGCGCGCGACCGTTGACGGTCCACTGGCCGGTGCCGGGCACGATCCGCACGCGGGCGACGGCCTCCTTGCGACGGCCGGTGGCCCCGGCGGGCTCGATGGTCGCGGGGCGCTGCGGCGCGTCGGCGGACGGCTCGCTCTCGGAGCTGTAGGCAACGCCCTGCTCGTCGGCCACGTAGGTCTCTTCGACGGTCGCTTCGACCTCGCCCGTCTCGGTGGCGGTCTCAGTCACGGGGGTTCCTTCGTTGGTTGAGTTCGTCACTGGACGATCTGCTTGATCTCGTGGGCAGTGGCCTGCTGGGCCGCGTGCGGGTGCTCGGGACCGGCGTAGACCTTCAGCTTGCGCAGCTGGGCGCGGCCGAGCTTGTTCTTGGGGAGCATGCCCCACACGGCCTTCTCGATCGCCTTGCGCGGGTCCTTGTCGAGGATCTCGCCGATCGGGGTGGCCGACAGCCCGCCCGGGTAGCCGGAGTGGCGGTAGGACATCTTGCTGGTCCGCTTGGTGCCGGTCAGCGCGACCTTCTCGGCGTTGACGACGATGACGAAGTCACCGGTGTCCATGTGCGGGGCGAAGATCGGCTTGTGCTTGCCGCGGAGCAGCGTGGCGGCCTCGACGGCCAGACGACCCAGGATGATGTCCTCGGCGTCGATGACGTGCCACACGCGCTGGATGTCAGCGGGCTTAGGGCTGTACGTACGCACGGTTATAGCGCCTTACTTCGTCGGAATGGTCGTGCCGGGCGGCCGCGTGCTTGCCTTGCGGAGACGTGCTCCGGGCAGACGCTTGCCGCGACCGAATGAGTCTAGGCGGGGGCGGTCAGCGAGGTCAAAACGATGGACACCGAATTTTCGCGTTCCGGACCCGCGGTCTAGGTTGGAGCGCGTGACTGATTCTCTCACCGTCCGAGACAACCGCACCGGACAGGAGTACGACGTCCCGATCACCGACGGCACCATCAAGGCCGCCGACCTCGGGGCGATCAAGTCCGAGGAGGGGGCGACGCTCGCCGTCTACGACCCCGGCTTCGTCAATACCGCCTCCTGCCGCAGCGCCGTGACGTTCATCGACGGCGACGAAGGCATCCTGGAGTACCGCGGGTACCCGATCGAGCAGCTGGCCGAGAAGTCCAACTTCCTCGAGGTGGCCTACCTCCTGGTCAACGGCACCCTGCCGACCAAGGCGGAGTACGACTCGTGGGTGCACGAGATCACCTACCACACGTTCGTCCACGAGAACGTGAAGAGCTTTATGGAGGGCTTCCGCTACGACGCCCACCCGATGGGGATGCTGATGGCGTCCGTCGGCGCCCTCTCGACGTTCTACCCCGACGCCGGCAACATCCACGACGCCGACAACCGGCACATGCAGATCGTCCGGATGATCGCCAAGATGCCGACCCTGGGCGCCTGGTCGTTCCGGCATGCTCAGGGCAAGCCGTTCGTCTACCCCGACAACGAGCTCGGCTACACCGCCAACTTCTTGTCGATGCTGTTCCGGATGAGCGAGAACAAGTTCGAGGCCGACGAGCGACTGGTCAAGGCCCTCGACGTCCTGTTCATCCTGCACGCCGACCACGAGCAGAACTGCTCGACCAACGCGGTCCGCTCCGTCGGCTCCTCCCAGGTCGACCCCTACTCCGCGGTCGGCGCGGGCATCGCGGCGCTCTACGGCCCGTTGCACGGTGGTGCCAACGAGGCGGTGCTGCGGATGCTGCGCCGGATCGGGTCCAAGGACAACATCTCCGACTTCATGCAGGGCGTGAAGGACGGCAACGAGCGACTGATGGGCTTCGGGCACCGGGTCTACAAGAACCACGACCCGCGCGCGACCATCATCAAGAAGGCCTGCGACGACGTCTTCGAGGTCACCGGGGTCAACCCGCTGCTCGAGATCGCCCAGGAGCTGGAGAAGATCGCGCTCGAGGACGAGTACTTCGTCTCCCGCAAGCTCTACCCCAACGTCGACTTCTACTCCGGCCTGATCTACGAGGCGTTCCAGTTCCCGCCGGAGATGTTCACGGTGCTGTTCGCGATCGGCCGTACGCCGGGGTGGCTGGCGCAGTGGCACGAACTGGTGCAGGACAAGGAGCAGAAGATCGCCCGGCCGAAGCAGATCTACACCGGCGACCGAGGGCTCACGTTCGTCCCGGCCGCCGAGCGCTGGGCCTGATCGAGCCGGCCCATCCGATGGGGCGGACCTAGCGTCCCGGCCGTCCGGCACCCTGCGGCTGCACGATCTCGCAGCCCTGCGTGCGCGGCTTCCTGCCCACGTAGTAGACGGAGTCGTACCCCGAGCCGCAGTTGATGAAGGTGGCTTTGTTGGCCTTGGAGACGTTGAAGAGGTCGTCATCCGATCCGCCGAACGCCCGGTCACTCCCACTGAGTGCGATGAAGTCGTATCCGCCGCCGCCGTAGAGCCGGTCCCTCCCCTTGCGGCCATCCAGGTCGTCGTTGCCGCCGTACCCGTAGATGACGTCGGCCTTCGGGGTCCCGTTCAGCCGGTCCCTGCCACTCGTGCCCTTGATGATCCGCGCCTGCGGTCGGCCCGCCGGGGCGTACTTCACCGACTCGCAGTTCTTCGTCTTGGGCTTGTCGCCGAGGTAGTAGACGCGGTCCTTGCCCGAGCCGCAGTCGATGAAGGTGCTGTTCGTGGTCGGGCCGACATTGATGACGTCGGCGCCCGGGCCGCCGTACGCCTTGTCCCCCTTGAACGTGTTGATGGAGTCGCGACCGGGTCCGCCGTAGTAGCGGTCGACGGCGTTGAGGTCGCTGTCCGACAGGAAGTCGTTGCCGGCCCCGCCGTAGAGGCGATCTTCGCCGCGACGCCCGTCCATCTCGTCGTCGCCGCCGAACCCATAGAGCTTGTCGTTGCCGGGCGTGCCACGCAGTCTGTCCTCGCCGGACGTCCCCTCGATCACCTCGGCGTTCGCCACTCCCGACGTGAAACCGACCAGGCAGAGAGCAGCTAGTGCCGCGGCAGCGGCCGTCCGTCGTGTCCCCATGGTGTTCTCCTTGTGAGGCCCCGGCGCGTCCGCAGGGCGCTGAGGAGAACTTCCCACCGGGGACACCCGGCTGTCACCGATGCCGCTCAGCCGTCTGGACCGGCCAGTCGCTCCGCGCGCTCGAACTTCTCGCGGGTGGTCGTGAGTGCGATCCGGGTCTCGCTCATCGGATCGGTGAGGTCGTAGGTCCACATCCCCAGGCCCGCGGCCCACGCCGCGTCGGAGACGTCGTCGGGGATCCGGTTGCCGACCGAGTGGACCGCGACCGTCTCGCCACCGCGCCGGACGAACACCAGGAACGCGTCCCCGAGATCGTCGCCCTCGGCGGGGCGGTACACCACCTGCAGACCCCGGAACGCCCCGCAGCGGTATCCCTCCAGACAGCCCGACTCGAGCCACGCGGGTGGCCTCGGTGCCGCGATGGCGTCGAGGAACCCCGAGCCCAGGACCTGCATGTCTCCGGTGATCTTCACGCGCCCGCCGATCGCGTCCTTGCCGAAGTCCTTCTTGTGCGGTGAGGGGCCGACGTACTTCCAGGCGTCGCCGTAGGCCCAGATCCAGCCGACCACGACGGTCTCGTCGGTCTGGGCGACCTGCTCCAGCGTCGCCGGGTCGACCTCGCCGCCCTGCCAGTCCGCGACTTCCTCCCCGGCCGCGACCGTGGCGGCATCGGTCGTCAGCCGCAGCCGCGGGTCGGTCGCGAGCGCGACCATGGTGGTCACCGACGGCTCGATGTCCAGCTCGCGCGGGTCGTCGGTGATAGCGGGGCCCGACAGCGACACCGTCACCACCTCGCCTCCGGAGCGCCGCTGCACGGACAGGCCCCCCGGGTCCTCCTCCGGGGCCATCAGGTCCCACCTCAACCGGACACCTTCACCCAGGTCGGCACAGTGGTCGGCCCGCGTGCACGGATCGGGCTTGCCGGGCCTGACCGCCACCTGCACGAGGTCCCCGTCGTACTCCCCGTCACCGTCGTAGCGGAAGTCCGCTCCCACCAACCCTGGCGGCGAGTGCTCGTCGACGTACATCGCCTGCCGGTGTGTCGTGTCGTCCGAGAGATGGTCGAGCATCACCGCGGCGACGGCGCGTGGGGTGAGTGGAGCCGGACCGGTCCGCGTCGGGTCGTCGCCCTCCTCATCGCCACACCCAGCCACGAAGAGCACCGACGCCACGAGAACCGCCATCATCCGCCGCACTCCGCCGAGACTACGTCCCGGTCTCACGCCGTATCCAAAGGCGCCTTTCAGGAACGTCACAGCCGACCGGGCAAGTCTGGCTGCCATGAGCCAGCAGCCCCTGTTCCCGCCCCCGCCCACCGCACCCGAGGGTCCCTTCGGGTTCAGCCCGCAGCCGCCCGCGCCCCCCTCGCGTCCCGGCGGCCAGCGCCGCTTCGGAGCCCTGCTGGTGGCAGCGGCTCTCGTGGTGGGCGGGGCTGCCGGGGTCGGCGGGGCCGCGGCTTTCACCGCGCTCGACGGCGATGACAACGGCTCGTCGGTCGGCAGCGGTGCCGCCCCGAACGCCTCCCAGGTCGTCGACTCCCCCGATGCTCCCGCCGGTGCCGAGTCGGTCGAGCAGGTCGCGCAGAACGTGCTGCCGTCGGTCGTGAAGCTGGACGTCGAGGGCAGCCAGGGCGCCGGCTCCGGGTCGGGCATCATCATCGACTCCGAGGGGCTGATCCTGACCAACAACCACGTGTCCGAGATCGCCGAGAACGACGGCAAGATCACCGTGTCGTTCCACGACGGGACCAAGGCCGCGGGCGAGATCGTCGGCGCCGACCCGCTGACCGACACCGCCCTGGTGCAGGCCACGGACGTGGACGGCCTGACGCCCGCCACCATCGGCAGGTCCGGCAACCTCGACGTCGGCGAGCAGGTGGTCGCGGTGGGCTCTCCCTACGGCTTGGACGCCACGGTCACCAGCGGCATCGTCAGTGCGCTCAACCGCCCGGTGGCGGTGGGGCAGGACGCGGAGGGCAACTCCACGACGTACCCCGCGATCCAAACCGATGCCGCGATCAACCCCGGCAACAGCGGTGGACCGCTGGTCGACCTGCAGGGCCGGGTCGTCGGGATCAACGCCTCTATCCGGACCGCGAACGCCGGCAGCCAGGGCTCGATCGGGCTCGGCTTCGCGATCCCGATCGACGAGGTGCTGCCGATCGTGGAGCAGATGAAGAACGGCGAGACGCCGACGCACGCGCGGCTCGGCATCACGGTGCGGAACGCAGCCGACTCGACCGGCGCCGAGATCACCGACGGCGCCGAGATCCAGGAGATCACCAACGGCTCCGCAGCCGACGAGGCGGGGCTCCGGCAGGGCGACGTGATCACCAAGATCGGCGACCACCTGGTCACCAGCTCGGACTCCTTGGTCGCCACCGTGCGGTCGTACCGGCCCGGCGACGAGGTCGAGGTGACCTACGAGCGCGATGGCGACCTGGCCTCGACCACGCTGACGCTGGGCTCGGACGCGGACACCAGCAGCTCCTAGCGAGCCCGCTGGACCCGGCCCTCGTCCCACACTGGACCGTCGGACTCGTAGACCGCGCCGTCGGCGCCGTAGACGAGGAACCGGTCGAACCCGCGCGCGAACCAGCGGTCGTGCGTCACCGCCAACACCGTGCCCTCGAACGCCTCGAGACCCTCCTCGAGCGCCTCGGCGGACTGGACGTCCAGGTTGTCGGTCGGCTCGTCGAGGAGGAGCAGGGTGGCGCCCGAGAGCTCGAGCATCAGGATCTGGAACCTGGCCTGCTGGCCACCGCTCAGGCTCTCGAACTTCTGCTCGGAGGCGTGCGCCAGCTCGTACCGGTCGAGGACCCGGGCGGCCTGCTCACGGCCCATCCCGGCCCGGTGCGCGTCGCCGCGGTGCAGGATCTCCAGCAGCGTCCGGCCGATCAGCTCGGGGTGCTCGTGGGTCTGCACGAACCAGCCCGGGCGGACCCGGGCGCCCAGCTTGGCGCTGCCGGTGTGGTTGACCGGTTTGATCTCGCCCTCCCCGACCGGCTGGTGCTCGACGTCGGGGTCGCTGCCGCCGGCGGCGAGCAGCCGCAGGAAGTGGGACTTGCCGGAACCGTTGGAGCCGAGCACGGCGACCCGCTCGCCGTACCAGACCTCGAGGTCGAACGGCTCCATCAGCCCGGTCAGCTCGAGGTCCCGACAGACGACCGCGCGCTTGCCGGTGCGGCCACCCTTGAGCCGCATCTTCACCTGCTGCTGCAGCGGCTGCTCGGTCGGCGGGCCGACCTCCTCGAACTTGCGCAGCCGGGTCTGGGCGGCCTTGTACTGCGAGGCCAACCCGTCGTTGTACTCCGCCTTGATCTTGTAGCGCAGCACCAGGGCCTTGAGCTTCGCGTGCTCCTCGTCCCAACGCCGGCGCAGCTCCTCGAACCGCAGGAACCGGTCCTTGCGCGCCTCGTGGTACGACGAGAACCCCCCGGGGTGCGTCCACACGGTGTTGCCGGCGGCACCGAGCTCGACGGTGACCACCCGGGTCGCGGTGTTGTCGAGCAGCTCGCGGTCGTGGCTGATGAACAGGATCGTCTTGTCCGACTCCCGGATCCGGCCCTCGAGCCAGACCTTGCCGGGGACGTCGAGGAAGTTGTCGGGCTCGTCGAGCAGCAGCACCTCGTCGGGGCCGGCGAGCAGGTACTCCAGCACCAGCCGCTTCTGCTCGCCGCCGGAGAGGGTACGCAGCTCGCGGTACTTCGCCCGGTCGTAGGGCAGGCCGAGTCCCTTGACGGTGCAGACGTCCCAGGTGACCTCGAGGTCGTAGCCGCCGGCGTCGGCGTACTCCGAGAGTGCGTGGGCGTAGGCCAGCTGGTTCTTCTCGTCGTCGACGTCCATCAGCACCCGCTCGCACCGGTCCACCTCGGCGGAGGCGGTGCGGACTCTGGCCGGGCTCACCGAGAGCAGCAGGTCGGCCACCGTCGGCTCGGTGCCGAGACCGGCGCCGACCATCTGCCGCATCACCCCGAGACCTCCGGTCCGGGTGACCGCGCCCTCGTGCGGGACCAGCTCGCCGGTGATGATCTTCAGCAGGGTGGTCTTGCCAGCGCCGTTGGCGCCGACCAGCGCGACCTTCGCGCCCTCACCGACCCGGAACGAGACGTCGTCCAACAGCACCCGGCCGTCGGGCAGCTCGAACCGCACCCCGGCGACGTCCACGTGTCCCACGGGCGACGATTCTCCGGTACGTCGTCCTCGGTCGCACGCGGTTTGTCAGGGACGCGTGATCTCGGCGGGTACGACGGTGACCGGGAACGGCTGCTGGGCCTCGAACGGCTCCTGACCGCTGACCCGCGCCACCTCGACGTAGCTGCCGTCGCGGAGCTCCCAGGCGATCAGCTCGCTCCGCTCCGGGTCGACCACCCAGTACGACGCGATGCCCGACCGCTCGTAGTACTCCCGTTTGTCAACGAGGTCATAGCCACGGTTGCTCGGGGAGAGCACCTCCACAGCGAGCAACGGTGGGACCTCGATGTCGTGGCCTCGGATGTCCTCGGCCCGCACCACCACCAGATCGGGCTGACACACCGAGCCGTCCCCGGCCGTCACATCGACCGGAGAACCGATCAGTCGCAGGTGATCCGGTCGGGCAGCCGACAGGCGTTCGATCAGCCAGGTCACCGTGAGCTGATGCCGCGCAGAAGGCGCCGGTGTCACGACCAGCACCCCGTCGATGAGCTCGTAACGCCGGCCGTCATCGGGGAGCGCGTCCCGCTGCTCCCGCGTCCACGGGCCCGCGTGCCGCTCGACCACCGTCATGCCCACCATGATGCCTCCCGAGATCCACGCCCTCCAGCGTTGCGGAAACGGGCGTCGCCAGCGCCGCTCATCCCCAGGCACTCGTCGTTGCCGGCTCGACTAGTCCAGCCGCGCTTCTGCCGGATGGTGGTTCTAGCCTGGGGCCAGGAAGACCCGAGGAGAAGCGCATGATCAAGACCTGCGCGGACCTGGCTCGGCAGCTCCGCTTCATCATCGGCACGGCCGCGGTCGTGCTCATCGCTACGTTTCTGTACGTCGCGCCTCCCGCACACGCGGCCGACCACTGGTCGGGCGTCTGGGAGACCCACCACAAGTTCAGCGACCCGAAGCTGCGGCTCGAGCTGGAGTCCAGAAAGGGTCCCGACCGGCTCGCCGGCAGGTACCAGAACACCGA
Organism: uncultured Actinomycetota bacterium; assembly: GCA_963827185.1. GTDB lineage: Bacteria > Actinomycetota > Actinomycetes > Propionibacteriales > Nocardioidaceae > Nocardioides. The sequence goes on along the minus strand of CAWGZQ010000005.1, from coordinate 226,719 downwards.
CGGCAGCAGAGGCACGGTCAGCGGCCAGGTGACCAAGGTCGGCGGTGACCAGGTGTGGACCGGCACGTTCAAGGACGACGGGCAGAACCTGGGCAAGTTCCGGGTCGTCCTGCTGGCCGACGATGCCAGCTTCGCCGGCTGGTTCAGGATCTGCGACGACGGGGAGTGCAGCAAGAAGTACAAATGGACCGGGGAGCGGGTCTGAGCGGTACGCAGCTCAGATTCGCTCGGCCACCCGACGCGCCGCGACCTGGAGCACCTCCCACGCCGTGCTGAACGGCGGGGCGTACGAGAGGTCCATCCAGGCGAGGTCGTCGACGGTGCCGCCGGCCCAGAGCACGGCCGCGGCGGCGTCGATCCGTTTGCCGGCGCCGTGCCCACCCACGATCTGTACGCCGAGCAGCCGCCTGGTGACCCGATCGGCCATCACCCACAGGGTGATCGGCTCGGCCTCGGGCAGGTAACCGCTGCTGGTGGTGCCCTCGGTGACCACGGTGACCGGCGCGAACGCGGCCGCCTCCGCGTCGTCGAGCGAGAGTCCGGTGCGAGCAATCTCGAGGTACTGCCCGCCGCCGGCGAACCGGGTGATCGCGGTCTCGAGGATCCCGTCGAACGTCAGCCGCCCGCCGGCGAGGTTCTCCCCCAAGGCACGTCCGTGCTTGTTGGCGTGGGTGCCCAGTGGTCGGTAGACCCGGTCGCCGGTCAGCCGACGTACGGCGTCGCAGCAGTCACCGGCCGCCCATACCCGCTCGGTGATCCGCCCGCGCGGGTCGGGTCGAAGGGCGCCCTCCGGCCCCACCGGGATGCCGCTGTCGGCGAGGAACTCGGTGGACGGCGCCACCCCCACCGCGACCACGACGAGGTCGCACGAGCGCGAGCCTCCCTCCCACCGGACGCCGGTGACATTGCCGTCCTCGTCGATCTCGAGTCCGGTCACCTCGGCCCCCGGCACCATCTCGATGCCCGCATCGGTGAGTTGGCTCGCGACACGTTCGCTGAGCTCCGCCTCCAGCGAGCTCATCACCCGCGACCTGGTGAGGAGGGTGACCCCGAAGCCGCGGCGGACCGCGGCCTCGGCGACCTCGATGCCGACGTACCCACCGCCGACGATCACGACGTGAGCGCCGGTGCCGGCGGCCGCGAACCGCTCCAGCCAGGCGGCACCGTCGTCGAGCGTGTGCACGGCACCGACCCGGTCGTACGGCGTGCCGTCCGGCTGCAACGCCCAGGCCGGCACGATCGGGTGGGCGCCGGTGGTGATCACGAGCTGGTCGAAACCCACCTCATCCTGTGACCCGACGCTGACGGTCCTTCCTGCCAGGTCGACCGCGGTGACCTGGGAGTCGAGCCGCAGGTCGATGCCGGCCGCGCGATGCTCGTCGGCGGTCCGCGCGACCAGCTCCGCTGCGGAGTCGACGTCGCCGGCCATCCAGTACGGGATCCCGCAGGCGGAGTACGAGGTGTGCTGGCCCTTCTCGAGCACGGTGATCGCCAGCTCACGCCCGCGGTCCGCGGCGGTCCGCAGCGCCTGGTGCGCCGCCGACATCCCGGCCGCGTCGGCGCCGATGATCACGATTCGCTCGGCGGTCACGGCCGCCTCACCTCCAGCACCCGGAAGCCCTTCGCGCTCGCGAGTCGCGTCGTCGGGTAGCCCTGGTCGCCCAACCAGCGTTGCAGCGAGTCGGCGCCGAGGTTCTTGCCGACCACCATCACCGCCCGGCCACCCGGCACGAGCCGGGGCAACCACCGGAGCAGCAGCTCGTGCAGCGCCGCCTTGCCGATCCGGATCGGCGGGTTCGACCAGATCTCGTCGTACGTCGCGCCGTCCGGCACCGCATCCGGCAGGCAGGCCGTCGAACCGATCGCCAACGCCGAGTGCGGCGGCGTTCTCGGTGGCAAGCAGCAGCGCGCGCTCGTTGACGTCGACTGCGGTGACCTCGGTCTCCGGGGAGGCCGCTGCGATCGCCAGCCCGATCACGCCGTACCCGCAGCCGAGGTCCAGGATCCGCCCCGAGCGCGGCGGCTCGGTCTCGCGGAAGAGCACCGCGGTCGCATGGTCGAGGTGACCGCGGCTGAAGACTCCTGACCCCGTGGCCAACGACAACGACTGCCCCCAGACCGTGGCATCGAAGGTCTCCCGCCGGAAGGGGGTCGACGGGTCCGCCGAGAAATAGTGCTCACCCATCGCGTCGTGTCCTGGTGCGCTGGGCCTGCTCGGCCATCTCGTCATCGGCGGGGTAGCCGACCTCCTCGAGAGTGAGCCCGTGGGCCCGGACCACCTTCACGACCGGATCACGGGTGCCCGCGACGAGCACCTGCGCGGCCCACTCCGGGGTCTGCCGGCCCTCGCCGATCGCCACCACGCAGCCGACCAGCGAGCGCACCATGCTGTGGCAGAACGCATCAGCCCGCACCGTCGCAATCGCGATCCCGTCGCTCCCGCGCGACCATTCGAGCTCCTGGAGCGTGCGGATCGTGGTGGCGCCCTTGCGCTGCTTGCAGAACGACGCGAAGTCATGGAGTCCCAGGAGCGCGCGGCTGGCCTCGTTCATCGCGGCCAGGTCCAGCACCCGCGGCCAGGTCAGCACCTGCCTCCGCAGCAACGGATCCACGGCTGCAGGGCTGTCCGCGATGCGGTAGGCGTAGCGCCGCCAGAGCGCCGAGAAGCGGGCATCGAACCCCTCCGGCGCCTCGACCACCCTGCGCACCCGGATGTCCGCCGGGAGGATGCCGTTGAGCCGGCGCACCAGCTGCCCCGGCGACGTGTCGGTGTCGCAGTGCACGACCTGGCCTCGCGCGTGCACGCCGGAGTCGGTGCGCCCGGCGCAGACGAGATTGACCGACGGCACCCTGAGAACCGTGGCCAGGGCGGTGCTGAGCTCGCCCTCAACGGTCCGCAGCGCAGGTTGGGCCGCCCACCCGTAGAAGTCGGTCCCGTCGTAGGCGAGGTCGATCCGCAGGCGCACGCTCGTCAGTCTTTCATCGGCTGCCCGCTCGGCGTTGTGCGACCCGCAGTCATCCCGGCTCCCGGGGGCGAGGTCACCGTCGGCTGGTCAACGATCGTCGTGACCCGCGACCGAGCCCACCTGCTCGCCGCGCTCGACGACACGATCTTCGAGCCTGACCCGCCCATCCGTAGACAGGCAAGGTGTCCGGGCCGATTTCAAGATCGGCTCGGGAAGATCCCCCACTACTGTCATCGGCCATGGACCTGCTCCCGCCCGACCCGTCGCTGGCCGAGCCGCCCTTCGAGCAGCTGCGCACCCAGATCGCCTCGCGGGTCGCGTCCGGCACCCTGCCCGCGGGCACGAAGCTGCCCACCGTCCGAGCGCTCGCCGCCGACGTGGGTCTGGCCGTCAACACCGTGGCCCGGGTCTACCGGGAGCTGGAGGCCGACGGCGTCGTGGTCACCGAGGGTCGTCGCGGCACGTTCGTCGCATCGGCCGAGGCGCCGGCCGACGCCAAGGCCGCGGCGGCGACGTACGCCGGCATGGCGCGGCGGCGCGGCTTGACTCTGGCCGAAGCGCAGCGGCTCGTCGAACGGGCTTGGGGCAGCTGACCACTAACCTCTCGTCATGGCCATGCAGACCTCACCGGAGTCGCCGGCCCCGGTGCGGTCGATCGCCAACGCGATCTCGCAGTGGGTCGACCGGCTCGGTTCGGTGTGGGTCGCCGGCCAGGTGGCGCAGGTCAGTCGACGACCGGGTCTGCAGACCGTGTTCATGACGCTGCGCGACTCGGTAGCCGATATCTCGGTGCCGGTGACCTGCAGCCGCACGCTCTTCGACGGGCTCAACCCACCGCTGGTCGAGGGCGCCAGCGTGCTCGTGCACGCGAAGCCGTCCTACTACGCCAACCGCGGCACCCTCTCCCTGCAGGCCCGCGAGATCCGGATGGTCGGGCTCGGGGAGCTGCTCGCGCAGCTCGAGCGGCGCCGGCAGCTGCTCGCCGCCGAGGGCCTGTTCGAGACCGCGCTCAAGCGGCCGCTGCCGTTCCTGCCCACTCGCGTCGGACTGATCACCGCACCGAACTCCGCTGCCGAGCGCGACGTGCTCGACAACGCAACCCGGCGCTGGCCGGGCGTGGCTTTCGAGGTCGTGCCCGCGACCATGCAGGGGCAGCGCGCGGCCGCCGAGGTGATGGCCGCACTCGAGCGGCTCGACCGCCACGATGACGTCGACGTGATCGTGATCGCCCGGGGCGGCGGCTCGGTCGAGGACCTGCTGCCGTTCTCCGACGAGGGGTTGATCCGGGCGGTGGCCAAGGCCCGCACCCCCGTGGTCTCCGCGATCGGTCACGAGCCCGACAGTCCGCTGCTCGACCTGGTGGCCGACGTGCGCGCCTCGACCCCCACGGACGCCGCCAAGCTGATCGTTCCCGACGTCGCCCACGAGCTCGCCTCGGTCGACCAGGCCCGGCAGCGGATCCGGCACCACCTGGATCGCTGGCTGGATCGCGAGCGCTCCGGCCTCGACACGCTCCGGTCCCGACCGGTGCTCGCCGACCCGAGGTCGCTGGTCGACGCCCGGCTCGACGAGCTCGACGGCTACCGGGACCGCGCCCGGCGTACGCTCCGGCACGCGCTCGACCGCGCCGCCGACGACATCGGCCACCAACGCGCCCGGGCCCGGGCGCTGTCGCCGCTGGCCACGCTGGAGCGTGGGTACGCCGTGCTCCAGGACGCCGACGGACAGGTGATCACGACCGTCGCAGGCGCCGACGTGGGCGCCGAGGTGAGCGTTCGGGTCGCCGACGGCCGGGTCCACGCCACCACCACCCGCACCGAACGCCTCGAGGAGGGCAACCCGGATGACTGAGCAGAAGCCGTCCTACGAAGAGGCGCGCGAAGAACTGATCGAGGTGGTTCGACGGCTGGAGGCCGGCGGCACCACGCTCGAGGAGTCGCTTGCGCTCTGGGAGCGCGGCGAACGGCTGGCCACGCTGTGCCAGGAATGGCTCGACGGCGCGCGCCAGCGACTCGACGAGGTCATTGCGGCAGCAGAGCAGTAGTCAGCGACCCGACGATCGTCGCCATGTCCGCCTCCGGCGCCGAGCCGTAGACGAGCACGGTCCGACCGCCGTCCACTGCGGCGGCGTAGGCGAGGTCGCCGCTGGAGTCGGCGTAGCCCTGCCACTCCTGGGCCACCGACCCCTCGACCGTGAACCGCTCGGTGGTCTCGACGTCGTCCCGGTCCACTCGCTCGGCCAGCAGGTCGTCAAGGTCCTCGTCGGTCCAGACGACGCCGACGAAATCCTCGTCGTCGGTGAGCAGCCCCAGGTCGAAGTCCGGCCGGTCGTCGGGGTTGACTTCGGCCTTCGTGGCCGTCCAGCCCGACGGCAACTCCGCCGGGTAGACCGGCCGCAGCTGGGCATCCTGGGCGAGGCCGACGATCTCGAGGTAGTCGACCCGGTCCGCCTTGAGCTCGGGCTCGTCGCGGAACAGTGAGAGGAAGGCGATGAAGCCCACGACCCCCACCACGGTGATCAGCATCGCCCCGAGGAGACCGCTCGTGGTCCGCGGGTAGCGGCCCGGACGCTCCTGCTCACTCACCGTTACATCCTCACAGTCGGGGCCCGGCACTCCGGTGCGGGGTCTCAACGCCACTCGATGGCGCACGCAGCTCGACCACCGGTCGCCGCAATTGCGGGTTGCCGGGACCGGCACGTTCACCGCAGATGCGGCACACTAGTCGGGTGACCAGCTATCGAATCGCGGAGGCAGCCGAACTGCTGGGCGTCAGCGACGACACGGTCCGGCGGTGGGTCGACTCCGGACGGGTCACCTCCGAGCAGGCGGGCGGGCGGACCGCGATCCCGGGTCCCGACCTGGCCCGGCTCGCCGAGTCACTCGCCGAGCACCCCGACCGCGAGCGCTCCCGGGCCTCGTCGGTCAGCGCCCGCAACCGCCTCGACGGGATCGTCATCAAGGTCCTGGTCGACACGGTGATGGCCCAGGTCGACGTGATCTGCGGGCCCTACCGGATGGTGTCGTTGATGAGCGCCGAGGCAGCGCACGAGCTCGCCCTCGAGCCGGGCGTTCGGGTCACCGTCTCGGTCAAGTCCACCAACGTCGTGGTGGAGCGACCTGAGGCGGCTCGTGGCGCCGGCTGTCCTTGCCCTGCTGCTCCCCCTGGCGGGCTGCGGTGACGACGAGCAGACCCTCACCGTGCTGGCCGCGGCATCGCTGAGCGACGTCTTCGAGGAGCTCGCGATCGCCTTCGAGGACGAGCACCACGTCGAGGTGGCCTTCTCGTTCGGCTCCAGCACCGCGCTCGCCGACCAGGCCGCGGACGGTGCCCCCGGCGACGTGCTCGCCACCGCGGACCCCGAGGCGATGGCGATCGCCGAGCGAGCAGGAGTCGTCGACGAGGTTCGACAGTTCGCGGCCAACCGGCTCGTGCTGGTGACCACCCCCGGCTCCGACATCCGCGGACTGGACGACCTCGCCGGCGAGTCGTGGGTCCGCTGTGCCGACGAGGTCCCCTGCGGCCGCGTGGCCGTCGCTCTCCTGGCCGACACGGGCAGCACCGCTGAGCCGGTGAGCCTGGAAGAAGATGTCCGCACGGTGCTGGACAAGGTCATCACCGGTGAGGCCAGCGCCGGCCTGGTGTACGCCACCGACGCGCGCTCCGCCGGTGCAGCGGTGCGCACGGTGCCGATCCCGGGCGCGGGACGGCACCTGGCGTCGTACCGCATCGCCACGCTGGACCAGGCAACCGACGACGAGCTCTCCCGGGAGTGGGTCGAGCTGCTCACCTCCGAAGCCGGCCGATTCGCGCTCCGCGAGGCCGGCTTCGTGATGCCGTGAGCCGCGACCCGCTCGGCCGACCGCCGCTACTGCTCCTGGTGCCCGCCGGGCTGGCCGTGGTCATCCTGCTGCTCCCGCTCGTGGTGATGGTGGGCTCCACCGACCTCCCCGGGCTGCTCGACCAGCTGCGCACCGAGACCGTCCGGCGAGCGCTCTGGCTCTCGGTGACCACGTCGACAGCGGCGATGCTGGTGGCCCTGGTCCTCGGCCTGCCGCTCGCCTGGGTGCTCGCCCGGACCCGGTTCCGGGGCCGCGGCCTGCTCCGAGCCCTGGTCACCGTGCCGATGGTGCTGCCTCCGGTGGTGGCCGGCATCGCGCTGCGCACCGCGTTCGGCCGCAGCGGCGCCATCGGCGAGCCACTGCTCGACGCGACCGGGTTCGCGTTCCCCTACACGATGTACGGCGTGATCCTCGCGCACGTGTTCGTCGCAATGCCGTTCGTGGTGATCAGCATCGAGGGCGCGCTGCGCTCCGCGGGGACGGAGTACGACGCGGCGGCGGCCACCCTGGGGGCATCCCGGTGGACCACGTTCCGTCGGGTCACGGTGCCGCTTGCGCTCCCCGGCATCGCGGCCGGGATGGTGCTCGGTTGGGCCCGGTCGCTGGGAGAGTTCGGCGCCACGATCACGTTCAACGGCAACTACCCCGGCACCACCCAGACAATGCCGACGCTGATCTATGTCACCCGCCAGGCCGACACCGACGCCGCGCTGGCGCTCAGCCTGGTGATGCTGCTGGTGTCGGTCGGGGTGCTGTTCGCGCTGCGCGAGCGTTGGCTGGGAGTGGGGACGACATGAGCGGCCTCGACCTCGATCTCACCGTCCCGGGACGGGTGCGCGTCGCCCTGTCCGCCGCCCCCGGTGAGGTGCTCGCCGTCATCGGGCCCAACGGTGCCGGGAAGACCACGCTGCTCAACGCGATCGCGGGGCTGGTGCCGGTCGAGGGCCGGGTGCTGCTCGGCGGTCGCGACCTCCTGGCGCTGCCGGCGCGGGAGCGGGGCGTCGGCGTGGTCTTCCAGGGGCGACTGCTGTTCCCGCATCTCACCGCCCTCGAGAACGTCGCGTTCGGGCCTCGGTCGCGTGGGGTGCCGCGCGCCGAGGCCAGGGTCAGCGCCCTGGAATGGCTGGATCGGATGCGGATCGCCGACCTGGCCGACCGACGACCCGCGCAGCTCTCCGGTGGGCAGGCTCAGCGGGTGGCGATGGCGCGGGCACTGGCCCAGCAGCCCGACCTGCTGCTGCTCGACGAGCCGTTCGCCGGCCTCGACGTCGGCGTCGCCGCCGGTCTCCGGATCGAACTGAGCCGACACCTCGCGTCGTACGACGGGATCGCGCTGCTGGTCACCCACGACGCGATCGACGCCCTCACCCTGGCCGACCGGGTGGTCGTGATCGACGACGGCGAGGTGGCCCAGGTCGGTACGCCGGGTGAGGTCTCCTCGCGACCGCGCACCGAGCACGTGGCCCGGCTGGTGGGCCTGAACGTGATCCGGGACGCCGACGAGTTCCGCTGCTTCGGACCCGGGGCGGTCACGGTCTCGCTCTCCCGTCCAGAGGGATCGGCCCGGAACGTGTGGCAGGGCGCGGTGCTCAGCGCGGCCCCGCACGGCGACGCGATCCGGCTGCTCGTGGCCGCGGGGCCCGAGCTGATCGCAGACGTGACTCCCGCAGCCACCAGGGAGCTCGGGCTCGAACCAGGACGCGAGGTGTGGCTGTCGGTGAAGGAAACCGCCGTCGAGACCTATTCGGTGGCCTCCGGCGAGCCGGATAAAGTGCGCCCATGACCGACACGCTGACCACGCAGTCTCCCGACCGCAACCTCGCGCTGGAGCTGGTCCGGGTGACCGAGGCGGCCGCCATGGCGGCGGGCCGCTGGGTGGGTCGGGGCGACAAGAACGGTGCCGACGGAGTCGCGGTCAACGCGATGCGGGTGATGATCTCGACCATCGGGATGGACGGCACGGTCGTGATCGGTGAGGGCGAGAAGGACAACGCCCCCATGCTCTACAACGGCGAGCAGGTCGGCGACGGCACCGGCCCCGAGTGCGACGTCGCCGTCGACCCGATCGACGGCACGACGCTGACCGCCAAGGGCATGACCAACGCGGTCTCGGTGCTCGCGGTCTCCCCGCGGGGGAGCATGTACGACCCCTCCGCCGTGTTCTACATGGAGAAGCTGGTCACCGGCCCCGAGGCCGCCGACGTCGTCGACATCCGGCTGCCGGTCGCCGAGAACATCAACCTGGTCGCCAAGGCCAAGGGGTCCACCCCCGAGGATGTGACCGTCGTCCTCCTGGACCGGCCACGGCACGAGTCGCTGGCCTCGGAGATCCGGGCCGCTGGGGCGCGGATCAAGTTCATCACCGACGGCGACGTCGCCGGCGCGATCATGGCGGCCCGGCCCGAGACCGGCATCGACCTGCTGCTCGGCATCGGCGGCACGCCCGAGGGGATCATCGCGGCCTGCGCGATGAAGTGCCTCGGCGGAGTGATCCAGGGACGGCTGTGGCCCACCGACGACGAGGAGCGCCAGCGGGCGATCGACGCGGGTCTCGACCCGGACGCCGTACTCACCACCGACGAGCTGGTCACCGGCGACGACTGCTTCTTCGTCGCGACCGGCATCACCGACGGCGAGCTGCTGCGCGGAGTGCGCTACCGCTCCGGAGGAGCCACCACGCACTCATTGGTGATGCGGTCACGCAGTGGCACGATCCGCAACATCCACTCCGAGCACCGCCTGCAGAAGCTGCGCTCGTACGCCGCGATCGATTTCGACTGAGCAGGACCCTGCGCGGTCGCAGGATGGGTGCTGCCTGGGGTTATCCCGCGGAGGCGAGCTCGGTCGACTCGTCGGCGCCACCCGCTGGAGCGCGGCCGTGACGTGCTCGATCACCCGAGGGTCGACCGCCATGCCCACGTGCGAGGCGGTCGACCTCGACGGGGGTCGCCGTCGGGTCGACGCAGGCCCGCCAGTCGCAGATCCCGTCGCGCTTGGAGTAGATCGCGGTGAACTCGACGTCGTCGGGCACCGGCTCGCGGCTTTCGTCCCAGCTCTGTCGCGCGCAGGTCCCGGCCACGCACTCCTCCGACATCAGGCCCGGTACGCCGGCCCGGCTCAACCGCACCAGCACGTCGATGCCGAACGACAACGAGGCGTGGTGCGCGCCGGGAGCCAGCATCGGGCTGCCCATCGTGACGATGCCGGAGACCAGGTCGGGACGTCGGACGGCCAGGCCACGGGCCAGCATCCCGCCGAGGCTGTGCCCGACGATCTGCACGCGCGACCCGCGCCGCAGCACGATCGACTCCAGGCGCGACTCGAGCTGGGCGGCGGCGTTCAGCGTGCAGCCGACGTTGGCGTGGATGTGCGAGCGGTAGGTGCGGAAGCCTTGCTGGCGCAGCGAGCGCGCCATGAACGCGAGCGTCGCGTCACCGGCCAGGAAACCCGGCACCAGGATCACCGGATCGGCGCTGCGCACCACGCGCCGACCGGAGTACGGCGTGGCCTTCCGGGCGCGGCGTGCCTCTCGGGTGGCCAGGGCGTAGCGGCCGGCCTCGGTCACCACGCTGGCCTCCTGCAGCACCGCACGAACCGATGGCCTCGCAAAGCCGTCGGGGAGGAGAAATGCCGCCAGGGCGCCGTCCGTCACACCTCTGACGGTAGGGCCAGCGACGGGCAGCCCGACGCATTTCCCCCCACTTCGTGTCCCGCGACCCGGAGTCCGGTTGACTGAGGGCATGTCCTCGAGTGCCCGCGGTCGGGCGAAGCCTGCGCCCGTGACGGTCTCCGAGGAGCTTTTCGCGCCGGTCAGCGCCGGGATCGAGCTCTGCTACCAGACCTTCGGCGACCCCGATGACGAGCCGATGGTGCTGGTCATGGGACTCGGCGGGCCGATGACCTGGTGGGACTCCGACCTGTGCGCGATGCTCGCCCGCGCGGGCTTCTACGTCGTCCGCTTCGACAATCGCGACATCGGTCGGTCCAGCCAGGCTCAGGGTCGGGTCACCCGCGGCACGCTGAGCCGGGCGTTCCTGGGCGGGCGGGTCCGGCCGCCGTACACGCTCGAAGACATGGCCGCCGACACCTTCGGCCTGATGGACCACCTCGGCTTCGACTCGGCACACGTCATCGGTGTCTCGCTGGGCGGGATGATCGCGCAGACGATGACGATCGCCCAGCCGCGTCGGGTGCGCTCGCTCACCTCGATCATGTCCACCACCGGAAAGCGCACCGTCGGCTGGCAGAGCCCCACTCTGCTGCCCACGTTGATCGCCTCGCGCAACTCCCGCGAGGACTACGTCGAGGGCAGCGCCAAGGTGTGGCGGATCATCGGCTCGCCGGGCTTTCCCACTGACCAGGTCAAGGCCCGCGAGCGGGCTGCCGACACCTTCGACCGCGGCGTTCCGCGCAGCGGCGTGCTGCGTCAGATGATGGCGGTGCTCACCCAGGGCAACCGCAGCAGCCGGCTGCACGGCCTGCAGGTCCCGACGCTCGTGATCCACGGTCTCGCCGACAAGATGGTGCACGTCTCCGGTGGTCGCGCGACCGCTGCCGCCATCCCCGGATCGGAGCTGTTGCTCATCGACGGGATGGGCCACGACCTTCCGCCGGCGCTGTTCGAGACCTACGTCGCCGCGATCCGACGGAACGCCGACCGGGCCCGGTGAGCCCTCGCATCTCGCTGCTGCGATCGCCTCTCGTGGGCTAGACAAACCGGTTCACTGACGCGAGTGTGTGACCACGGTCTCTATCGGGAGGATCCATGGTGCAGCCGCTCGGGAGCAACGCCCGGCCGACGTCCCGGCGGGCGCGGATCGATGCGTCGCGGTCTCGGCCTGATCGGTGTCGGAGTGCTGACCGCGACGCTGTTGAGCGCCTGCGGCGACGAGGGCAAACCCGACTCTCCACTGGTACGTCAACCCCGACGGTGTCGACACCTTCGAGGCGTACGCCGAGGAGTGCAGCACCCCGGACTACGACATCTCCGTCGAGCAGCTGCCCTCGAGCGCGACCGACCAGCGCATCCAGCTGGCCCGCCGGCTCGCCGCCGAGGACTCCTCCACCGACCTGATGAACCTCGACCCCGTCTTCGTCGCCGAGTTCGCCAACGCCGAGTGGCTCGCCGAGATCCCCGGGGAGCTCTCCGACGAGATCCTGTCCAGCGTCGAGGGCGACGGCGACTACCTCGCCGGCGCGGCCGACACGGTGGTCTGGGAGGACAAGGCGTTCGCGATCCCGCTGTGGGCCAACACCCAGGTGCGTCTGGTACCGCAAGTCCCTCGCCGCAGGCCGCCGGGCTCGACATCGGTCCGGACGACGCCGGTCACCTGGGACCAGGTGATCAAGGCGGCCTCCGACAACAACGGCTCGGTCGGCGTCCAGGCCAACCGCTACGAGGCCTACGTCGTGCTGATCAACGCGCTCATGCAGGGCGCCGGCGGCGACATCGTGAGCAACACCGAGGCCGGCCGCGACACCGAGGTCGACCTCGACTCCGACGCCGGGCGCAAGGCCGCCGAGATCATCCAGATGCTCGCGGACTCCCCCGCGGCGCAGTCCGACATCACCGTGTCCAACGAGGGCACCAGCCTCGGCCGGATGTACCCCGACGACGCCGACGGCCCGCAGGGCGCCGGCGAGTTCATGCTCAACTGGACGTTCGCCTACAAGTTCTACGAGGGCCTGATCGACGCGCCCGACGGCATCACCAAGAAGCAGTTCGACGACCTCGGCTACGCGCGCTATCCGCAGACCGTCGAGGGCGAGATGTCCAAGCCCCCGATCGGCGGCATCGACATCGGTGTCGGCGCCTACAGCGAGCACCCCGACTTCGCGATGGAGGCGGCGCAGTGCATCACCTCCACGAAGGCCCAGGTGGACCTGGCGCTCAACAACGGACTGATGCCGTCGACCAACTCGGCCTACGACGAGGTCGCCGCCAGCGGCGACTTCCCCGAGGACCTGATCGAGCTCTACCGGACCAGCGTCGACGAGGGCGGTCCGCGACCGAAGAGCGCGTTCTACGCGCTGATCTCCAGCGCGGTGCAGGCCGAGTGGCACTCGCCGAACTCGGTCGACCCGGACTCCACGCCGAAGAACTCGGCCGACGTACCTCAAGGACGTTCTCGAAGGAAAGGCGCTGCTGTGACCACGACGACCGCACCGGCCCCGGCCGCGACCAAGGCCGTCGCCAGCGACCGCTCCAAGGCCGAGAACCGGCTCGGGCAGAAGCTGGTCGCGCCGGCGATCATCCTGATGCTGGTGGTGACCGCGTTCCCGATGCTGCGAGCCATCTGGCTCTCGGTCTACGACTACTCCCTGACCGCTCCCGACGACCGCGAGGTCGTCGGACTGTCCAACTACCTGACGGCGCTGACCGACCCGCTGTTCTGGCAGACCACCGGCGTCACCGTCCTCTACATGGTGGTCACGGTGGCCGTCGAGCTGGTGATCGGCTTCATCTTCGCCATGGTGATGCACCGGGTGATCTTCGCCCGCGGCGTCGTGCGCACCTCGATCCTGATCCCCTACGGCATCATCACCGTGGTCTCCGGCTTCGCCTGGCAGTTCGCGTTCAGCTCCACCAACGGGTTCATCAACGGCTGGCTGCCTTTCATCAGCGACGACTTCAACTGGTTCGGTGAGAGCACGCCCGCGGTGATAGCGATCATGGTCTCCGAGATCTGGAAGACCACCCCGTTCATGTCACTGCTGCTGCTCGCCGGACTCGCCCAGGTGTCAGAAGACATGATCGAGGCGGCCAAGGTCGACGGCGCCACCTGGTGGCAACGGCTGTGGCGGGTGATCCTGCCGAACATGCGCGCGGCGATCATGGTCGCGGTGCTGTTCCGGGCCCTCGACGCCTACCGGATCTTCGACAACATCTTCGTGATGACCAACGGCGCACAGAAGACCGAGTCGATCAGCTTCCTCACCTACAGACAGACCATCGAGCAGTTCCAGCTCGGCATGGGGTCGGCGCTCTCGGTGCTCTTGTTCCTGTCGGTGCTGCTGGTCGCCTACCTGATCATCAAGATATTCCGCGTCGATCTGGCCCAGGCCAGGCAGGAGGGGTGAGCGCAGATGCTGAAGAAGCTCGGAGTTCCGGTCGGGGTACTGATCATCCTGGTCTGGTGCCTGCTGCCGGTCGTCTGGATCATCTCGCTGTCGTTCAAGTCCGAGGAGTCGATCACGGCCGGCAATCCCGGGTTCCTCCCGTCCGAAGGCACCGGTGCCGGCTGGGACAACTACAAGACCGTGCTCACCGGCGACCTCTACGAGTACTTCCCACGCGCGATCATCAACTCGATCGGCATCAGCCTGATCGCGACGCTGCTCTCGGTGATCGTCGCCACGCTGGCGGCGTACGCCATCGCCCGGCTGGAGTTCCGCGGGCAAGAAGCTGGTGCTCTCCATGTCCCTGGCGATCGCGATGTTCCCGGTGGTGTCGCTGATCGGGCCGCTGTTCGACATGTGGCGCACGCTCGGCATCTACGACACCTGGCCCGGACTGATCATCCCCTACATGTCCTTCACGCTTGCCGCTGGCGATCTGGACCCTCTCGGCGTTCTTCCGGGAGATCCCCTGGGAGATGGAGCAGGCCGCCCAGGTCGACGGCGCCACGTCGTGGCAGGCGTTCCGGCGGGTGATCGTGCCGCTGGCGGCGCCCGGCGTGTTCACCGCGGCGATCCTGACGTTCTTCTTCGCCTGGAACGACTTCGTCTTCGGCATCTCGCTCACCTCGACCGAGGCGGCCCGACCGATTCCCGCATCGCTGGCCTTCTTCGTCGGTGCGGACCCGTTCAACCGGCCGGCGTCGCTGCTCGCGGCCGCGGCCGTGATCGCCACCATCCCGATCATCGTCATCGTCCTGATTTTCCAGCGCAAGATCGTCGCCGGGCTGACCTCCGGCGCAGTGAAGGGTTGATACCTGATGGCTTCCATCGACATGCGAAACATCGTCAAGAAGTACGGCGACGGGTTCCCTGCCGTGAACGACGTCAGCATCGACGTGGCGGACGGCGAGTTCATGATCCTCGTCGGCCCTTCGGGCTGCGGGAAGTCCACGCTGCTGCGAATGATCGTCGGTCTGGAGGACATCACCGCCGGTGACATGATGATCGGCGAGAAGCGGGTCAACGACCTGGCGCCGCGCGACCGCAACCTGGCCATGGTGTTCCAGAACTACGCGCTGTACCCGCACCTCACCGTCTACGAGAACATCGCGTTCCCGCTGCGGCTCGCCAAGGCCGACAACGAAACGGTCGACAAGAAGGTGCGGCAGGCCTCCAAGACGCTGGACCTCGACGAGCACCTGGACCGCAAGCCCGGCAACCTCTCCGGCGGGTCAGCGACAGCGAGTCGCGATGGGCCGGGCCATCGTCCGAGAGGCCGACGCGTTCCTCTTCGACGAGCCGCTGTCCAACCTCGACGCCAAGCTGCGCGGTCAGATGCGCACCGAGATCGCCCGCCTGCAGAAGCGGCTCGGCATCACCACGGTCTACGTCACCCACGACCAGACCGAGGCGATGACGCTGGGCGACCGGGTCGCCGTCCTCAAGCGCGGCGTACTCCAGCAGCTGGCCAGCCCCCGTGAGCTCTACGAACAACCGGCCAACCTGTTCGTCGCGGGTTTCATCGGATCACCGCCGATGAACTTCGTGCCGGCCACCATCGAGGGCACCTCGGTGAAGCTGCCGTTCGGCTCGGTCGAGATCCCCGCCGACAAGGCCGAGCCGGGCGAAGGGCAAGGGGTTGCTGATCGCCGGGATCCGTCCCGAGCACTTCGACGACGCGGCGATCATGGACGCCGGCAGCACCGCCGGCCAGACCTTCCAGGCGACGGTCGACGCCGTGGAGTGGCTCGGCAACGAGAGCTACGCCTACATCCCGTTCGAGGCGCCGCCCGAGGTGCAGCAGCAGCTGACCCAGCTCGAGAAGGACCTCGACGGCGAGTCGATGCGCACCCAGCTGGTCGTCTCGCTCGACGGTGCCAGCAAGATCGCCGAGGGTGATGAGGCCGAGATCTACGTCAACTCCGGCCACATGCATCTGTTCGACCCGGCGACCGGCGACAACCTCACGCTCGACGCAAAGAAGGCCGGCCGCGTCCCCGGCGCCGGGGCAATGGCCTCGGCCGAGCCGGCCTAGCAGGCGCTCAGCCCGGGAGTCGCTTGCGACGTTCCTCGTCGGGCATCGGCTTGCGGACCACGTTGACGCCGGCCATCAGGGCGACCCCCTTGACCCGCACGGTCGGGGACTCCGGGCCGAGCTGTGCCTCGACCTTGTCGCGCGACTGGTCGAAGGCGCCCATGATGCCGACGCCCTCCACGATCACGTGGGTGTGCGCGTTGACGATCACGTCGATCCCGGCCCAGATGGCGTTCGCGTAGATCACGGTCTCGCGCTCGGTGAACACCGCCTCGCGCAGGTCGAGGTCGATCCCCGCCCACATCGCGAACGCCCGGTGCGTGGGACCGACCTCCCAGACGCCGCGACGGGTCGCGCCGCCCATGATCGCGATGCTGGAGTCGATCCTGCGGGCCGGCGCCCTCGAACCATCGAAGCTGGTCGCCGGCTGCCGGCTCGACGAGACCGCCGGCAGGTGCGACCCCGGGAGGTCGGCGAGGATCGGCACCAGATCGGCGTACACCTTCGCGGCGTACGCCGCCTCCAGCCGCTGGTCGAGCTCCTCGAGGTCCAGCCGCCCCTCGCCGGCCGCATCGCGCAGCACGTCCGCGACGCGATGCCGGTCCTCGTCGGAGATCCGCAGCCGTTCGGGGTCGTTCACCCGGCCAATGTACTGACGTCGGCGGCGCGAAGGTGCCGGGCCACCGCGACCGCCGCGGCGCGGCCGGCGCGGTTGGCGCCGATGGTGCTCGCCGACGGCCCGTAGCCGACCAGCTGCACTCGTGGATCCGCGACCGCAGTGGTGCCGTCGAGCCGGATGCCCCCTTGCGGGCTGCGCAGGTGAAGTGGCCCCAGATGTGTCACCGACGGGCGGAAGCCGGTGGCCCACACGATCACGTCGACGGGTTCGAAGCTGCCGTCGGACCAGCGGACGCCGTCGGCCTCGATCCGCTCGAAGATCGGTCGACGGCGGTAGGCGCCGAGGCGCTCGGCGTCCCGCTCCTGCTCACGGAGCGCGAGCCCCGTCACGCTGACGACACTGGCCGGAGGCAGCCCCCGGCGCACCCGCTCCTCGACGAGTGCCACGGCTGCCCGACCGGCGTCCGGGTTGAAGCCGCCGGTGCGCCAGACGGGGGGCCGACGGGTCACCCACAGCGTCTCGGTCGATCAGCGCGATCTCGCCGAGCAACTGGACAGCGGAGGCCCCGCCACCGACCACCAGCACCCGACGGCCGGAGTACGCGGCGGCGCCGGCATAGCTCGAGGAGTGCAGCTGCTCCCCGCGGAAGGAACCGATGCCGGGGTAGTGCGGGATGAACGGCGTCGCCCAGGTGCCGGTCGCGTTGACCAAGGTACGGGTCTGCCAGCTCTGCCCGGGTGCGGTCACGACGAGCAGGTCCTCGGCGCTGGTGACGCGTTCCACGCGAACCGGACGTACGACGGGCAACTCATGGGCGGCTTCGTAGTCTGCGAACCACGCGGGCACCACCGCGTTGGCAGCGCGCGCCCCACGGCCCGGCGCCGGGGATCCCGGGAGGTCGGCGACACCATGGACGTCGTCCATCGAGAGCGAGTCCCACCGGTGCTGCCAGGCCCCGCCCGGTCGGTCGTTGGCGTCGAGCACGACGTGATCGACCCCCAGTCGGCGGAGGTGGAACGACGTCGACAGCCCGGCCTGGCCGGCCCCGATCACCACGGACTCGAACGTCTCCACGCACTGCTAACGCCGATGCCCGTCCGGCTATGCCCTGGCCCGCTGTCGAGCTCCGGCCTGGTCGCCGACCGGCCGCGGAACACCGCAGCGTGCGGAGTCGGGCGAAGGGCCACCCGAGCGACGCACTAGCCTCTGAGCGTGAGCTCCAGGACAACGCCCAGCCCCGAGTTCCGCTACTCCGACCTGCTGCCGATCGGCCCCGACGACACGCCGTACCGGCTGGTGACGACCGAGGGGGTCTCGACGTTCGAGGCGGACGGCCAGACCTTCCTGCGGGTCGCGCCCGAGGCGATCCAGCGCCTGACGGCGGAGGCGATGCACGACATCTCCCACTACCTGCGGCCCGCGCACCTGGCCCAGCTGCGCCGGATCATCGACGACCCCGAGGCGTCGGGCAACGACCGGTTCGTCGCGCTCGACCTGCTCAAGAACGTCAACATCTCCGCCGGCGGGGTGCTGCCGATGTGCCAGGACACCGGCACCGCGATCGTGATGGGCAAGAAGTCCGAGGGGGTGCTCACCGGAGCCGACGACGGCGAGGCGATCAGCCGCGGGGTCTACGACGCCTACACGAAGCTCAACCTGCGCTACTCCCAGCTCGCGCCGCTGACGACGTTCGAGGAGCAGAACACCGGCACCAACCTGCCCGCGCAGATCGAGCTCTACTCGACGCCGGAGCAGTCGGGGAAGCCGGAGTACAAGTTCCTGTTCATGGCCAAGGGCGGCGGCTCGGCGAACAAGTCGTTCCTGTTCCAGGAGACCAAGGCCGTGCTGAACCCGACCCGGCTGCTGGAGTTCCTGGACGAGAAGATCCGGTCCCTCGGCACCGCGGCCTGCCCGCCGTACCACCTGGCGGTGGTGATCGGCGGCACCAGCGCGGAGTTCGCGCTGAAGACCGCGAAGTACGCCTCCGCGCACTACCTCGACCACCTGCCCACCGAGGGCAGCATGGCGGCGCACGGCTTTCGCGACCTGGCGCTGGAGGACGAGGTCTTCCAGCTCACCCAGTCGTTCGGGATCGGCGCCCAGTTCGGCGGCAAGTACTTCTGCCACGACGTGCGCGTGGTGCGACTGCCCCGGCACGGCGCCTCCTGCCCGGTCGCGATCGCGGTCTCCTGCTCCGCGGACCGGCAGGCGCTGGGCAAGATCACTGCCGAGGGGGTGTTCCTCGAGCAGCTCGAGACCGACCCGGCGCAGTACATGCCCGACGCCGGCGTCGCCGAGGACATCTCCGGCGGTCAGGTGGTGCCGATCGACCTGAACCGGCCGATGAGCGAGATCCTCGCCGAGCTCGGTAGGCACCCGGTCAAGACCCGGCTCTCCCTGACCGGCCCGTTGGTGGTGGCCCGCGACATCGCGCACGCCAAGATCAAGGAGCTGCTGGACGCCGGCGAGGAGATGCCGCAGTACCTCCGCGACCACCCCGTCTACTACGCCGGCCCCGCGAAGACGCCCGAAGGACTGGCGTCGGGATCGTTCGGCCCCACGACCGCCGGCCGGATGGACTCCTACGTCGAGCAGTTCCAGGCCGCTGGCGGGTCGATGGTGATGCTCGCCAAGGGCAACCGCTCCAAGGCGGTCACCGAGGCCTGCGCGGCGCACGGCGGCTTCTACCTCGGCTCGATCGGCGGCCCGGCCGCCCGGCTGGCCCAGGACTGCATCAAGGAGGTGTCGGTCCTGGAGTACGAGGAGCTCGGCATGGAGGCCGTCTGGAAGATCGAGGTCGAGGACTTCCCCGCGTTCATCGTGGTCGACGACAAGGGCAACGACTTCTTCACGGATCCGTCGGGCGCGGTGACCGTCCCGATCACCGGGATCAGGGTCCGCTCCGCGCAGTAGGCGCGGCCACAGAGATCTTCGACCGACATTGGGCACCTGAGCGCATGGAGTACGTCGAGATCGCCCGGGCGGAGAGCCCGCGCGGCGAGCTGGTGCTGCGGGAGCGTCGCCCCGAGGACGGCCCGACCGTGCTGGAGCTGCGTGCGAACGGTGCTTTCGTGATGGACACCCTCGAGGTGAGCACGGAGCGGGCCCTGGCCGCGGCGGCGCTCGAGCTGGTCGATCAGCCCCGGGCGGTCGTGGTGGCCGGCCTCGGCCTCGGCTTCACCATGCACGAGGTGCTCGCCGACTCGCGGGTGCAGAAGTGCGCCGTCGTGGAGATCGAGGAGGCGCTGGTGCGCTGGATGCGCGACGGCACGATCGCGCACGGGCCCGCGCTGATGGCCGACGAGCGGGTGACCGTCGTGGTGGCCGACATCGCGGTGGCGATCGCCGAGGCCGCCCCGGCGACGTACGACCTGATCCTGCTGGACGTCGACAACGGGCCCGGCTACCTGGTGCACGACACGAACGAGGCGCTCTACCACGCGCCGTTCCTGAGCGGCGCCCGCGAGGTGCTCCGGCCCGGCGGCGCGCTGGTCGTCTGGTCCGCGGCCGAGGCGCCCGACCTCGGGGACGCGCTCGGCGAGGTCTTCGGCGAGGTGTCGGCGCAGGCACGCTCGGTGCTGCTCCAGGGGCGAGACGAGCACTACTGGCTGTATGCCGCACGGGTACCGTCCGGCGGGTGAAGCGGTACGTCGCCCTCGGCAGCTCGATGGCCGCGGGGCCGGGCATTCCTCCTCGCGCGCCGGGTAGCCCGCGCGCGGCGATGCGGTCGTCTCGCAACTACCCGCACCTGCTCGCCGACGACCTCGGGCTCGACCTGGTCGACGTCACCTACTCGGGAGCCACGACCGCGCACCTGCTCACGGACCGCCAGAACGGCACCGCGCCCCAGGTCACCGTGCTCGACGGCACCGAGGACCTGGTGACGATCACGATCGGCGGCAACGACATCGGCTACGTGCCCGGGATGTACGTCGCCACCCTCCCTGGCGCCCTGCGACTGCTTCCGGTGGTGGGCGGCCGGCTCCGCGACGTACTCGACCCGGCGCAGCGCGAGGTCTCCTTGGAGCGAGTCGCAGGCTCGTTGGTGGCCGTGGGTGAGCGGGTGCGGGAGCTGTCGCCGAACGCGCGGGTGCTGTTCGTGGAGTACCTGACCCTGCTGCCGCCCAGCGGGCAGAAGTCGCCCCCGCTCAAGCGCGCGCACGCCGATCTGGCCCGGCACCTGGCCGACCGGTTGAGCGAGCTCACTGCCAAGGCGGCCGCGGCGACCGACAGCGAGGTGGTCCGGGTCGCCGAGCCGAGCCGCCACCACCATGCCTGGTCCGCCGATCCGTGGACAGTCGGCGCCACGATGCCGCTACCCGGCCGCCCGCTGGCCTACCATCCCAACGCCGCCGGCATGCGCGCGGTGGCGGGGCTGATCCGCGAGCACCTCGGATGGGTACCGTCGACGCCGTGAGCGACGATTCCGGTAGGACCGACGACTTCCGCATCGAGCACGACAGCATGGGCGAGGTACAGGTGCCCAGCGACGCCCTCTGGCGAGCCCAGACCCAGCGGGCCGTGCAGAACTTCCCGATCAGCGGCACCACCCTGGAGCCCCGGCTGATCCACGCGTTGGCCCAGGTGAAGGCCGCCGCCGCGCTCACCAACAAGGAGCTCGACGTGCTGCCCGTCGAGCAGGCCGACGCGATCGTGGCGGCCGCACTGCTGGTCGCCGACGGCGCTCAGGACGATCAGTTCCCCATCGACGTCTTCCAGACCGGATCCGGCACCAGCTCCAACATGAACATGAACGAGGTGATCGCGAGCCTCGCCGACCAGGCTGGGGTCGAGGTGCACCCCAACGACCAGGTCAATGCCAGCCAGTCCAGCAACGACACCTTCCCGACCGCGATCCACGTCGCCGCCGCGCTGGCGGTCACCGAGGACCTGCTACCCGCGTTGGACGTGCTGGGGACCTCGCTCGAGGCGAAGGCGGCCGAGTTCGGCGACCTGGTGAAGTCCGGCCGCACCCACCTGATGGACGCGACCCCGGTCACGCTCGGTCAGGAGTTCGGTGGGTACGCCGCCACCGCGCGCTACGCCGTCGAGCGGCTGGAAGCTGTGCTCCCCCGGGTGCGCGAGCTCCCCCTCGGCGGCACCGCCGTCGGCACCGGCATCAACACCCCGGATGGGTTCGCGGCCCGCACCATCGCCGTACTCAGCGAGCACACCGGACAGGAGTTCACCGAGGCCCGCAACCACTTCGAGGCGCAGGGCACCCGCGACTCGCTCGTCGAGCTCAGCGGGGTGCTCCGGACCATCGCGGTCGGGCTGACCAAGATCTGCAACGACCTGCGCTGGATGGGCTCCGGGCCGACCACCGGCCTCTCCGAGATCCACCTGCCCGACCTGCAACCGGGCTCGAGCATCATGCCTGGCAAGGTCAACCCGGTGCTGCCCGAGGCCACGTTGATGGTCTGCGCCCAGGTGATCGGCAACGACGCCGCGATCGCCGTTGCCGGCGCCAGCGGCAGCTTCGAGCTCAACGTCGCGATGCCGGTGATCGCGCGCAACCTGCTGGAGTCGGTGCGGCTGCTGTCGACGTCGAGCCGATTGCTGGCCGAGCGTTGCGTCGACGGGATCACCGCCGACGCCGAGCGGATGCGCCGGTACGCCGAGTCGTCGCCGTCGGTGGTCACCCCGCTCAACCAGCACCTCGGGTACGAAGCCGCGGCCACGATCGCCAAGCGAGCGCTGACGGAGGGCACCACCATCCGCGAGACCGTCATCGCGATGGGCTACGTCGAGCGGGGCGAGCTCACCGAGGAGCAACTCGACGCGGCGCTCGACGTGGACTCGATGACGGGTCGGTAGCTGTTGCTCGACCACCCAACAGTGGGTCCGCTGGCGCGTCCCCGCTAATACCAGCCGTGGCCCTGCGAATGCGCCCAGGCGCCGCACGGGCTGCCGTAGCGATCCTGGATGTAGCCCAGGCCCCAACGGATCTGGGTGACCGGGTTGGTCGCCCAGTCGGAGCCGGCCGACGCCATCTTCGAGCCGGGGAGGGCCTGCGGGATGCCATAGGCCGACGAGGTGGGGTTGTCGGCGTTGACCCGCCAGCCGGACTCGCGGGTGTAGAGCGAGTCGAGGCAGCCGAACTGGTCGGCGCCGAAACCGAACTCACCCAGCAGTGCCCGGGCGATGTCGCGCGGGTCGCTCTGGGAGAGGTCCTCGGTCTGGGTCATCGCCTCGCCGGCCTGGGCGTCCAGCGCCGCGGCCTTGGCGGGGTCGGAGTCCTGACGGGTGTCCGACCGGGAGACGGTCGGCGTGCGGTCACCGAGGTCGGCGGCGACCGCTCCGCGATCGGCGGTGGGTGCCTCCGGATCGGCGGCCGACCCGGCGTCCGCGGCCGCGTTCGTCACCGCTGCGGGGCTGGTGTTCGCCATCCCGCCGACGATGCTCGCTCCGGTGGCGGCGACCGCAAGCGAGGACAGCAGGACAGTCGTGTGGAGCGCCTTGCGCGGGGCCTTGGCGAGGGTGTGCCGGGCCGGCGCCGAGCGGTGCTTCGGTACGTGTTTGACGTGCTTCGACACAGGTTGGAGTCTCTGGGTAGACGGCGTTCGGTCGTCATGCTCAGGCAAATGCCACGGAGCCCGAACCCCGCGGCGACTCGACCACCTTGCATGGCTTTGCTTTCACTTGCAAACGATCGGCAGCCCAAAAGGAAACCTGCGGAGAACTAGAGGGCCACGTTCTCCAACATCTCGGTGACCAGGGCGGCGATCGGCGAGCGCTCGGATCGAGTCAGGGTGACGTGCGCGAAGAGCGGGTGGCCCTTGAGCTTCTCGACCACGGCCACGACCCCGTCGTGCCGGCCGACCCGCAGGTTGTCGCGCTGGGCCACGTCGTGGGTCAGCACCACCTTCGAGTTGGCCCCGATCCGGGAGAGCACGGTGAGCAGGACGTTGCGCTCCAGGGACTGGGCCTCGTCGACGATCACGAACGCGTCGTGCAGCGAGCGCCCCCGGATGTGCGTGAGCGGCAGCACCTCGAGCATCCCGCGGGCCAGCACCTCCTCGATCACCTCGGTGG
This sequence comes from uncultured Actinomycetota bacterium, assembly GCA_963827185.1. Taxonomy (GTDB): domain Bacteria; phylum Actinomycetota; class Actinomycetes; order Propionibacteriales; family Nocardioidaceae; genus Nocardioides. The sequence continues at coordinate 203,103 of CAWGZQ010000005.1, read as the reverse complement.
AGGTGATCGCGCCCAGGGTGTCGAAAACAGCCTGCGCCCAGGGCGACATCTTCTCCGACTCCGAGCCGGGCAGGTACCCGAGCTCCTGGCCGCCCACCGCGAACAGCGGTCGGAACACCACGACCTTCCGGTGCATCTGGCGCTCCAACACCGCCTCGAGCCCGGCGCAGAGCGCGAGCGCCGACTTGCCGGTGCCCGCTCGGCCACCCAGAGAAACGATGCCGACCTCGGGGTCGAGCAGCATCTCCAGGGCGATCCGTTGCTCCGCGCTGCGACCGTGGATGCCGAACGCCTCGCGATCGCCGCGGACCAGGTGCACCTGCTTGTCGGGGCCGACCCGCCCCAGCGCCGTACCCCTGTCGGAGAGCAGCACCAGACCCTGGTGACAGGGCAGGTCGCGGGCGCTCTCGAGGTCAAGGGTGCCGTCGTCGTAGAGCTCGTCGAGCTCGGTGGCGGCCACCTCGAGCTCCGCCAGCCCGGTGTAGCCGGGATCGGAGTCGGCGCCTGATGTGCCGGCTTCGCCTCGATACTCCTCGGCATCCAGGCCAACGGCCGATGCCTTGATCCGCAACGGCAGGTCCTTGGACACGAGCGTGACGGCGTACCCCTCCTGGGCGAGGTTGTGCGCCACCGCGAGGATCCGGGTGTCGTTGTCGCCGAGCCGGAATCCCGAGGGCAGTGAGTCGGCGTCGGTGTGGTTGAGCTCAACGCGAAGGGTGCCGCCCTCTTCGCCCACTGGTAGCGGCTCGTCGAGCCGCCCGTGCGTGATCCGCAGCTCGTCGAGCAGCCGCAGGGCGCTGCGGGCGAAGTAGCCGAGCTCCGGGTGGTGCCGCTTGCCCTCCAGCTCGGTGATCACGACCACGGGCAGCACGACCTCGTGCTCGGCGAACCGGCGCAGCGCGCCAGGGTCCGCCAGCAGGACGCTGGTGTCGAGCACGTAGGTGCGGTTCTTCGGGCTGGCCGACTTGCTCGATGACTGGGCCGTCTTGGGTGATGCTGCAGCACGTGGCACGGGGCACCCCTCATGTGACCGCGCGCGCACTCACGCCCGGCCCTACTCGTTGACGCAGTTGGACCGGGAGGGAGCCCGAACGCCGAAGTGCCGGCGCCCTTCCGACCGGATCGCGGGGCAGGCCGTGGCCTGCCACCCTCTCCGGGCGAGTAGGTCGTGATCACTCACGTTCGGGCCTCCCGATGCGGCAAGCTTCCCCACTCGCCACTGCGGCGAAGGTAACCCCGGTCGCCCGCCCATCGAGGAAGACACGCCCGAACGCGGGATGAACGAGCGGCGTCGCGGAGGGAGTGCGGCTCCGCCGGGAGCCGGTTAGGAGCCGTACCGACGGTCGCGCAGCGCGTATGCCCGGATCGCGCGCAGGAAGTCGACGCGGCGGAAATCCGGCCAGTAGGCCTCGCAGAAGTAGAACTCGGAACGCGCGCTCTGCCACAGCAGGAAGCCGCCCAGCCGCTGCTCGCCCGAGGTGCGGATCACCAGATCGGGATCGGGCTGGCCCTTCGTATAGAGGTGATCGGCGATGTGCTCCACATCGAGGATCCCGGCGAGCTCCTCGAGCGAGGTGCCGATCGCGGCGTGCTCCTGGAGCAGGGAACGGACGGCGTCCGCGATCTCGCGCCGGCCGCCGTATCCCACCGCGATGTTGACCAGCATCCCGTCGATGTCGCGGGTCGCCTCCTCGGCGGCCTTGAGCTTCTCGGCGGTCGAGGCGGGAAGCAGGTCGAGAGCGCCCATGGGGTGCAGCCGCCAGCGGTGCTCCTCGGCGAGGGTGTCGACCGCGCCCTCGATGATCCTGAGCAGTCCCTCGAGTTCGTCGGGGGGTCGGTTCATGTTGTCGGTGGAGAGCAACCACAGGGTGACGACCTCGACCCCGACCTCCTCGCACCAGCCCAGCAGCGGCTCGATGTTGGCGGCGCCCGCGTGGTACCCGTGGGCGGTGTCCGCACCGACCGACTTCGCCCAGCGCCGGTTGCCGTCGAGCATCACGCCCACGTGCTGGGGCAGGTTCGTGGGCATCCTGCGCAGCATCCGCGCTTCGTAGGCCGGGTAGAGCACCCTGCGCAGTCCCCGCTTCCAGTCCACCCCTTGATGTTAGGTGTTCCGCCCGTGGGCCGTGCGGAGTGTGCAGATGCCACTTCGATGCATGTCGTTGGCGATGCCCCGTTAGCCTGACCGCATGAACCAGGCCCTCCATCACGCCAACGATGCCGTCCGCGCCGGCATCGAGACGATCGGAGAGACCCTGGCGGAGGTGAAGCCGAAGTTCCGCGGCTGGATGCACCTCGGCACCGCGCCCCTCGCCCTGGCCGGCGGGATCGTGCTGATCGCGCTCTCACCCACCGCGGCGACCCGGATCGGGTCGGCGCTGTTCGCCGGGAGCGCGCTGCTGCTCTTCGCGGTCTCCGCGATCTATCACACGGGCACCTGGTCACCGCGGGTCTGGACGTTCCTCCGTCGCTTCGACCACGCCAACATCTTCATCCTGATCGCGGGCTCCTACACGCCGATCACGCTGATCATGCTCGAGGGCACCCAGCGCGTGGTGCTGCTCTCCGTGGTCTGGTCCTGCGCCATCCTCGGGGTCTTGTTCCGCGTGTTCTGGCTGGACGCCCCCCGCTGGCTGTACCTCCCGCTCTACATCGGCTTGGGCTGGTCCGCGGTCTTCTTCATCCCCGGCTTCATCGACGGCGCCAATGCTCGGCTCGGCTCCAGCATGGCGATCACGGTTCTGGTGCTGGTGGTCGTCGGCGGCGCCCTGTACACGTTCGGGGGCGTGGTCTACGGAGTGAAGCGGCCCAACCCCTGGCCCCAATGGTTCGGGTTCCACGAGGTGTTCCACTCCTTTACGATCCTGGCGTTCGTCAGCCACTACGTCGGCGTCTCGCTGGCGACGTACTCGCTGCGCTGAGCCGTATTTTCCGCCGCGGTTAGGCTGGGCCGATGGCCACGATCGACCTGACCAACGACAACTTCGTCTCCCACGTCGAGGGCGACGACATCCTCCTCGTCGACTTCTGGGCAAGCTGGTGCGGCCCCTGCCAACAGTTCGCACCCACCTACGAGGCGGCTTCGGAGGCCCATCCCGACATCACCTTCGGGTCGGTCAACACCGAGGAGGAGCAGGAGCTGGCCTCGGCGGCCGGCATCTCCTCGATCCCCACCCTGATGGCGTTCCGCGACGGCATCCTGGTCTTCGCCCAGCCCGGCGCGCTGCCGCCCGCCGCCCTCGACCAGGTGATCAGCGGGGTGCGCGGCCTCGATATGGATGACGTACGCCGGCAGATCGAGGCGCAGGCCGCCGAGGGCTGATCCCGCTACCGGTTCGACGGCGCCCGTTTTTTCGTTGTTGGATCGTTCGTTCAAAGTGCCGTCTTGAGCGAACGAACCCGCAACGCGTCAGCGGGTCCTACTTCTTCGGGGTCGACTCGCGCCCGTGCAGCATCGTGATCATCTTGACCAACCGCTGGTCGGCCTTCTCGGTGCGCGCGAACGTGGTCAGCGCGAGGAGCGGCTTGAAGCGCTGCCGGGATATCGCCTTGGGGTAGGTGAACTCACGGAGCCCATCGGGACCGTGGATCCGGCCGAAGCCGGAGTCGCCGACACCGCCGAAGGGCAGGCTCGGCACACCGGCGAACGTGATCACCCCGTTGATCGCGGTCATCCCGGCCCGGATCCGCTCGGCGATCTCCATGCCGCGTCCCTTGGAGAAGACCGTCGAGCCCAGGGCATAGCGGGTCCCGTTCGTGAGCTCGATCGCCTCGTCCATGTCCCGAACCTTCGCGACCGTCATGGTCGGGCCGAACGTCTCATCCTGCACGGCCAACGAGTCCTCCGGTACGTCGACCAGGATCGTCGGCTGCACGAACCGCGCCCCCACGGCGTCGGCGCCGCCCACCAGCGCGCGACCGCCACGATCCAAGGCGTCCTCGATGTGGGAGCGAATAATGTCGATCTGCTTCGGCATCGTGATCGGACCCATCTGGGTGCCCGGCCCGTCGTCCGCGCGCAGCTCCTTGGCCTTGGCCACCAGGGTGCCCAGGAACTCGTCGTACACCCGCTCGTGCACGTAGACCCGCTCCACACCCGCGCAGGTCTGGCCGGCGTTCGCGCAGGCACCCCAGAGGGCAGCATCCGCGGCCGCCTCGATGTCGGCGTCCGCATCGACGATCAGCGCGTCCTTGCCACCGGCCTCGATCACCACCGGGGTGAGCGTCTCGGAACAGGCCGCCATCACCCGCTTGCCGGTCTCGGTCGAGCCGGTGAACGCCACCTTGTCGACACCGACCCGGCACAGCGCTGCGCCGGTCTCGCCGAGACCGGTGACCACGAGGAACACCGGGCGACCCACCGCCTCGAGGAAGGTTTGCGCGAGCCACTCGCCGACACCGGGCGTGTACTCGCTCGGCTTGAACACCACCGCGTTTCCGGCGGCCAGCGCGTAGGCGATCGAGCCCATCGGCGTGAACACGGGGTAGTTCCACGGACCGATCACACCCACCACGCCGAGCGGCCGGTACGCCACGCTCGCCGACTGGTTGGCCATCACCAGGCCCGAGGGCACCCGCCGCCGCTTCAGCACCTTCTCGGCGTTCCCCGCGGCCCAGTTCAGGTGGTCGATCGCCAGCGCCGCCTCCAGCGTCGCGTCGCCGTGCGGCTTGCCGGTCTCCTGGTGCATCACCTCGGCGAGCTGGGCGATCCGGCGGGTGATCACGCCCTTCCAGGCGTTGAGGTAGGTCTTGCGCTCATCGAAGGTGAGCGCCGACCACCAGGCCGAGGCATCCCGGGCGCGGGCGACCGCCGCCCGGACCTCCTCCTCGCTGTGCACCGGGTGGCTCGCGACGACGTCGCCGGTGATCGGGTTGAGCGAGTCGAACGTGGGTCGGGTCTCGACAGAACCGTCGGCAAGGGTCATGAGGCACTCCTGATCAGATCGGCCGCCTTCTCGGCAACCAGGATGGCTAGGTCGTTCGTCGTACCCCGAGACACTGCGGGCAGCACCGACCTGCCCGCTCCCACGATCACGTCGTCGTCGGTGTCGTCGCTCACGGTCCGAACCTACTCGCGTCAGCGTGTCGCAGACAGGGCCGTGTCAAGGTCCGGCACGGCGGTGACCGGGCGCTCGCAGACGAACCCGCGACAGACGTACGCCGCCGCCCGACCGTCGACGCGCGTGCCGGCCCTCGAGCAGCGGGATGCTCGTCCACCGGACCGTCCGCGACCACGACCACCGCACCCAGGTGCCGTCGCGCCCGACGCTCCAGGGCATCCCGGTCGTCACCCGCCGGACCGACGATCGCGATCTCCAGCGGACCGTCCGAGCATCGCCACCGCCGCCGCGAGCGACCAGCCGGCGAACCGGGCCGCCCGCTCGGCGATCGGCCGCCACCGTGGCCAAGGCCGCCTCGGCGGCGTCCCGGTGCCGGCCCGAGCCGGTCAGGGCGGCGTACGTCGACAGCGCGTGCACCATCGCGGACAGCCCGGCCGGCGACGCGTTGTCGGAGGGATCGCGCGGGCGGGCGACCAGGGCCTCGGCGTCGTCGGCGGTGTCGAAGAAGCCGCCGTCGTCGGCCGCGAAGCGCTCCAGCGCGGTGTCGAGCAGCAGCCCGGCCCGCTCCAGCCAGACCGGGTCGCCGGTCGCCTGCAGCAGGTCGAGGAAGCCGGCCGCCACGCAGCCGTGGTCCTCCAGCACCCCGGCGGGGGCGCCGACGACGCCGTCGCGGGAGACCCGGCGCAGCCGACCGTCGACCAGGTGCACCCGGCCAGCAGCAGCTCGCCGGCCGCGACCGCCGCGTCGACGTACGTCGGCCGACCGAGCAGCGCGCCGGCGGCGCAGAGCCCGCTGATCGCCAGCCCGTTCCAGGCGGCGACCACCTTGTCGTCGCGGGCCGGCCGCTCCCGCCGGTCGCGCGCCGCCCGCAGCCGGCCGCCGGATCTCGGCCCAGCGCTCCGGGTCGTCGGCGTCTGCGCGCAGCTGCAGCGTCGAGGTGCCGTGCTCGAAGGTGCCCGGCGTCGGTGACGCCCAGCAGCGCCGCCGCCCACGGCCCGTCGTCGGGACCGAGCACATCGATCAGCTGGGCCGGGGTCCAGACGTAGAACGTGCCCTCGGCGCCCTCGGAGTCGGCGTCCAGGGCGGAGGCGAAGCCGCCCTCCGGCGTGCGCAGCTCACCGAGCAGGAACTCGGCGATGCCCTCGGCCGCCCAGTCGCCGACGGTCGTCGCCCCAGTCGGCGTACACGCGGAGCAGCAGGGCGTTGTCGTAGAGCATCTTCTCGAAGTGCGGCACCACCCAGTCGGCGTCGACGCTGTAGCGGGCGAAGCCACCGGCGAGCTGGTCGTGGATGCCGCCGCGCGCCATCGCCTCGAGCGTCCCGGCGAGCCATCGCGAGCGTCGGGCTCGGACGCCGTGCCGGAGCAGGAACTCCAGCACCATCGACGGCGGGAACTTCGGCGCGCCGCCGAAGCCGCCGTCGCTCGGCGTCGAACTCCTCGGCCAGCTGCGCGACCGCCAGGTCGAGCGTCTCCGGGCCGATCGGAGCCGACGCGGCGGCACGAGGCTGCTGCAGATGCTCGCGCAGCTGGCCGGCCACCCGCTGCGACGTCGTCGCCGCTTGGTCTGCCAGGCATCCGTCGAGCGCCTCCAGCACCTGTCGGAACGCCGGCTGCCCGTGCCGCGGCTGGTCCGGGAAGTAGGTGCCGGCGAAGAACGGGTTGCCGTCGTGGTCGAGCACGCACGTCATCGGCCAGCCGCCGTGCCCGGTCATCGCCGTGGTCGCCTGCATGTAGACCGCGTCGACGTCCGGCCGCTCCTCGCGGTCGACCTTGATGCTGACGAAGTGCTCGTTGAGGTACGCCGCGGTCGCCTCGTCCTCGAACGACTCGTGTGCCATCACGTGGCACCAGTGGCAGGCGGCGTACCCGACGCTCAGCAGCACCGGGACGTTGCGACGCCGCGCCTCGTCGAACGCGTCCGGTCCCCACTCCCACCAGTCGACCGGGTTGTCGGCGTGCTGGAGCAGATAGGGGCTGGTCGCGGTGGCCAGACGATTCGCCATCGGCGTTGCTCCCTCTCCATCGATGCTCGCACCAGTTCGCGAGGGCGCGAAGCGCACCTCTCCCAGACTAGGAGGCCCGCCTAGAGATCACCGAGAGTGGGACTCGGGCCAAACCGTTCGACCAGAGGAAACATCGACAAATGGTCAATTCGGGCAATGACCTTCGGCCCTTCCTCACGTACGGTGAGCCGCCAACAGGTCTCGGGAAGGGAACCCTGATGCGTCGGATTACTCGAGTTTTCGTCGTCGCTGGTCTGGCCGCAGCGGGACTGGTCCCACTGACCACCACCCCCGCGTTTGCCGCGGGGTCGGTCTCCCTGACCGCCCTCGACACGGCGTACACCCAGGACTTCAACACCCTGGCCAGCACCGGAACCGCCACGGCGCTTCCCGAGGGCTGGGAGCTGAGCGAAGCGGGGACGAACGCCAACGGGCTGTACGCCGCCGGCACCGGCAGCAGCAACGCCGGAGACACCTACAGCTTCGGCTCTGCCGCAAGCGCCGAGCGCGGCTTCGGCGGCCTGCTGTCGGGCAGCCTGACCCCGACCTTCGGCGCCTCCTTCACCAACGCCACCGGGTCCCAGATCACCGCGATGGACCTCGCCTACACCGGAGAGGCGTGGCGCCTGGGAACCATCAACAGGGGTCCGGACCGGATCAACTTCCAGTACAGCCAGGATGCGAGCAGCCTGACCACCGGGACGTGGACCGACGTCGACGCGCTCGACTTCGAGACCCCCGACCTCACCGGGGCCGTCGGGCTTCGGGACGGGAACGCGGCGGCCAACCGGACGAGCATCGCCGCGAGCGTCGGGGGCCTGGCAGTCGCGCCCGGAGCAACCCTCTGGATCCGCTGGACCGACTTCAACGCCTCCGGAAGCGACGACGGCCTGGCCGTCGACGACTTCAGCCTGACCCCGCGCAACGCCGACGCGGCGCCGTACGTCGCGGCGACCAGCCCGGCCGCCGGCGCCACCGGCGTTGCTCGAGCCGCCAACCTCGACGTGACCTTCTCCGAGCCGGTCGATGTCACCGACCCCTGGTTCGCGATCTCGTGTTCCATCAGCGGCGCCCACACCGCCACGGTCTCGGGCGGGCCGGTCACCTTCACGCTCGACCCGGACACCGACTTCGCCTCGAACGAGACCTGCACCGTGACCGTGTACGCCGCCGGGGTGACCGACCAGGACGCGCAGGACCCGCCGGACACGATGGCCGGCGACGCGAGCTTCGCGTTCACCACGATCGATGAGACGGTCTGCGGCGACCCGGCGACGTCCATCCACGACATCCAGGGTTCCGGCATGTCGGCGGCCCTGACCGGTACGCGCACGATCGAGGGCATCGTGGTGGGCGACTACCAAGGTCCCGGCCAGTTCGGCGGTTACTACCTGCAGGAGGAGGACGCCGACGCGGACGCGGACCCGGCCACCTCGGAAGGCATCTTCGTCTTCAACACCTCGACGCCGGTAGATCTCGGTGACCAGGTCCGGGTGCGCGGCACCGCCGGCGAGTTCTCCGGCCTGACCCAGCTGAACTCGGTCACCGCGACGGTCGTCTGCTCCGCGGGCAACACCGTCACCTCGACGCCGGTGACCCTGCCGGTGCCCGCCGTGGCGGACTGGGAACGCCTCGAAGGCATGAGCATCGACATCGAGCAGGAGCTCACCGTCACCGAAGTGTTCACGCTCGCCCGCTTCGGCGAGGTGGCACTCTCCGTTGGCGGGCGGCTCTTCAACCCGACCAACGTCGTGCCGCCCGGCGCCCCCGCGCAGGCGCAACAGGCCCTGAACGACCGCAGCCGCATCCTGCTCGACGACGGGAACAACCAGCAGAACATCGACCCGACGTTCTATCCGCAGGGCGGGCTCAGCGCGGCCAACACGTTGCGGGTCGGCGACACCACCCCCAGCCTCACCGGCGTCCTGGACCATCGCTTCAGCGCCTACCGGGTGCAGCCGGTCGATCCGGACGCTGTCCAGTTCACGCACAGCAACCCTCGCTCCGCCGGCCCGGCCGCCGTTGGTGGCGACGTACGGGTCGCCGCGTTCAACGTGCTCAACTACTTCAACGGCGACGGTGCCGGCGCCGGCTTCCCGACCCCGCGGGGGGCCAACAACCCAGCCGAGTTCACCCGGCAGCGAGCGAAGATCGTCTCCGCGATCACCGCGCTGGACGCCGACGTCGTGGGACTGATGGAGCTCGAGAACGACGACACCGCGACCGAGTACGGCGCCATCGAGGACCTCGTCGACGGGCTCAACGATGTGGCCGGTGCCGGCACCTACGACTTCGTGGACACCGGCATCGTCGGCACCGACGAGATCCGGGTCGGCATCATCTACCAGCCGGCCCGAGTGACTCCGGTCGGCGCGCACGCGGTCATCGACTCGAGCGTCGACCCGCGGTTCGACGACACCCGGAACCGCCCGTCCCTGGCGCAGACCTTCGAGCGGGGCGGCGACCGTTTCACGGTCGTGGTCAACCACCTCAAGTCGAAGGGCTCGGCCTGTGGCGTCGCGGACCCCGACACCGGTGACGGCCAGGGCAACTGCAACCTCACCCGGACCCAGGCCGCCGAGGCGCTGGTGGACTGGATCGCTGCGGACCCGACCGGCAGCGGAGACTCCGACGCGCTGGTGATCGGCGACATGAACGCCTACGCGATGGAGGACCCGATCACGGTCTTCCGCGACAACGGCTACGCCAACACGATTGCCGAACACGCGGGCGCTGACGCCTACTCCTACGTGTTCTCCGGCCAGTCGGGCTATCTCGACCACGCCCTGGCCTCGCCGAGCCTGGCCGACCAGGTCACCGGCGTGACCGAGTGGCACATCAACGCCGACGAGCCGATCGCGCTGGACTACAACACGGAGTTCAAGACTGCCGGCCAGGTTGCCTCGTTCTACTCCCCGGACGCCAACAGATCCTCCGACCACGACCCGGTGCTCGTCGGGCTCGACCTCAACGTCGCGCCATCCGTCGAAGCGGGCGGCCCCTACGCCGTCGTCGAGGGTTCTTCGGTCACGTTGACGGCCGCCGGCTCCGACCCGGACGGGGATGCCCTGACCTACGAATGGGACCTCGACGGCAATGGCAGCTACGAGACCTCCGGCCAGAGTGTGACGTTCTCTGCTGCCGGGCTGGAGGCGCCCGACTCACGGACGGTCAGCGTCCGGGTCAGCGACGGCCGGGCCACCGCTACCGATGACGCGGTCGTGAACGTGATCTGGGGCTTCAGTGGCTTCTTCCCCCCAGTGGACAATGCCCCTGCCACCAACATCGTGAAGGCGGGCAGTGCGGTTCCGGTCAAGTTCAGCCTGGGCGGCGACCAGGGACTCGACATCCTGGCGGACGGGTCGCCCACGTCGAGGGCGTACTCCTGCGCCACCGGCGCGCCCCTCGGCCCACCGGAGGAGATCGTCTCCCAGGGGAAGGGTCTGAAGTACGACCAGGGCTCCGACAAGTACCAGTTCGTCTGGAAGACGAGCAAGGCGTGGGACGGCTGCCGTCGGCTGAGCGTGGCGCTGACCGACGGAACCACCCACGTGGCCCTGTTCCGGTTCAAGTAGTCGCGAACCCGCCTCCTTGACGGCGGCACAGTCGAGACACAGGCCACTCACAGGTTGGTCCGGCACAGTACGACGGGTGGAACTCACCCGTGCCGACGGTTCGCCGCTGCGACTGCTGGTCGTCGACGACGAGGTCAATCTCGCCGAGCTGATCGCCCGCGCGCTGCGGTACGAAGGCTGGGAGCCGACCCAGGCGCACTCCGGACGGGCCGCGGTGACCGCCGCCAAGGAGCTCCGTCCGGACGCGATCGTCCTGGACATGATGCTGCCGGACTTCGACGGGCTCGAGGTGCTCCGCCAGGTGCGCAGCCACGACCCCGACGTACCGATCCTGTTCCTCACCGCCCGCGACGACGTCGCGGACCGGATCGCCGGGCTGACCGCGGGCGGCGACGACTACGTCACCAAACCCTTCTCGCTCGAGGAGCTCGTGGCCAGGCTGCGGGCCCTGCTCCGCCGCAGCGGAGCCCGTCGGGCGGAGACGTCCTCGGTGCTCGTCGTGGGCGACCTGAGCCTCGACGAGGACAGTCACGAGGTGCACCGGGCGGGTGCGGAGATCACGCTGACCGCGACCGAGTTCGAGCTGCTGCGCTACCTGATGCGCAACCCCCGCAAGGTGCTGAGCAAGGCACAGATGCTGGACCGTGTCTGGAACTACGACTTCGGCGGCCAGGCCAACGTGGTGGAGCTCTACATCTCCTACCTACGCAAGAAGATCGATGCCGGCCGGGAGCCGATGATCCACACCCGGCGCGGGGCCGGCTACGTGCTGAAGCCCGCGGACTGACATGGGGCCGCGCACGCTGACGGCTCGGCTCGTGGTCACCGCCGTGGTCCTGGTGGCCATCGTGGTGGCCCTGACGGCCGTCGCGGCGACCTTCGCCACCCGGTCCTACCTGACCGGTCAGCTCGACGATGACGTGCGCGGGAGTGCGGAGCGCGTCGGTCGCGCCGCCGGACCCGGGTTTCCCGGACCGCAGGGCCAACCGAACTTGGCAGTACGCGGCCAGGGCGTCGGTACCGTCACCGCGATCTTCGACACGGACGAGCAGGCGCAGGGTGAGGTGATCGTCGGTGGACCGGGCCCCGCCGGCCGACAGGCGCTCGACGATGCCGTCCTGGCGGTGCTGCGCGACGTTCCGCAGGACGGCCAGGTGCACGAGGTCGAGCTTCCCGGCCTCGGTGAGTACCGCGTTCAGGCGGGCTCGGCGGATCCGTGGATCGTCACCGGACTCCCGACCGCGGACGTGGACGACGCCATCGCGTCGCTGGTTCGCTGGGAGCTGTTGCTCGGCCTGCTCGGAGTGGCGGTGGCCGCCCTGGCCGGGACGATCCTCGTCCGGCGGCAGCTGCGGCCGTTGCGCGACGTCGCGGCGACGGCGCGCTCGGTGTCCACCCTGCCGCTCGCGACCGGGGACATCGCGCTCACCGAGCGGGTGCCGGACCTGCTCACCGACGAGCGCACCGAGGTGGGACAGGTGGGCGCGGCGCTCAACTCGTTGCTGTCACACGTCGAGTCCGCACTCGCGGCCCGGCAGCGCAGCGAGGCCCAGGTGCGCCAGTTCGTCGCCGACGCGTCCCACGAGCTGCGCACTCCCCTGGCCACCATCCAGGGGTACGCCGAGCTGGCCGCCCGCCGCCCGGACGACGCCGCGGAAGTGCGGGAAGCGCTGGAGAAGGTGGGGATCGCCTCGCATCGGATGGCCGACCTGGTCGAGGACCTCCTGCTGCTGGCCCGGCTGGACTCAGGGCGCCCGCTCGAACGGACGCCGGTCGACCTCACCCGGCTCGCCCTCGAGGCGGTCGCGGACGCCCGGATGCTCGCGCCCGACCACGAGTGGCGGCTCGACCTGCCCGACGAACCGGTCGTGGTCACCGGGGACGAGAAGCGGCTGCACCAGGTGCTGACCAACCTGCTCACCAACGCGCGCAGGCACACCCCGCCGGGGACCGTTTGCACCGTGACCGTCCGGCCCGGAGAGATGCGCGTCCACGACGATGGCCCCGGCTTCCCGCCCGCGATGAAGGACAACGTCTTCGAACGGTTCACCCGCGGGGACGACGCCCGGGTGCGCGGCGGCGACACCGGCGGCGCCGGGCTGGGCCTGTCCCTGGTGCGGGCCATCGTCGCCGCACATGGCGGGGCGGTCGACGCGGACTCCCGTCCCGGCGACACCACCGTCAGCCTGCGGCTGCCGGACTAGGGGCGCCGGCGCGCGAGCGCTGCCGTCGGTCGAGCGCTACGACGCCACGACGCCCGCGACCGGAGCGCACCGGGACTGGGTGGCGCGGTAGTGGGAGGGGCTGACGGCGTACCGGCGCTGGAAGGCCTGGCGCAGCGTCTCCGGCGTGCCGAATCCACACCGCCCGGCGATCGCCTCCATGGTGAGGTCGGTGGTGGTGAGCAGGTGCGCGGCGGCCTCGGTGCGCGCCCGGCGCACGAAGCGGCCGGGCGTGAGGGCGACCTCGCGGAGGAACAGCCGGTTCAGGTGCCGCTCGCTGACGCCGGCGCGCTCGGCCAGGACGGCGGAGGAGAGATCCTCGGCGAGGTGGCCGACGACGTGGTCGATGGTGCTCTGCACGAGCGAGTCGGGGGCGACCGGGGCCGCGGTGTACATGCTCATCTGGGCCTGGTTGCCGGGTCGCTGCAGGTAGGTGACCAGCTGTCGCGCGACCCGACGGGCCAGGTCGGCTCCGACGTCGGCCTCGATGAACGACAGGGTGAGGTCGAGCGCCGCGGTGACGCCGGCGGAGGTGCAGAAGGCGCCGTCGGTGATGAAGATGGGGTCGCCGTCGAAGGTGACCCGGGGGAACCGACCGGACAACCGCTCGGCGTGGTCCCAATGGGTGGCGGCCCGCCGCCCGTCGAGCAGGCCGGCCGCGGCCAGGATGCCGGAGCCGGTGCACACGGCGGCTACCCGTCGCGACTCCCCGGCGAGACGGCGTACGTGTGCCACCAGCCGCCGGTCCTCCATGGCGTCGACGTAGCCGATGCCACCGGAGACGACGAGCGTGTCCAGCGGTCCGGTCGCCCGCTCCAGGGCTTCCTGGGCCTCGAGCACCAGACCGCTCCCGGTGTGGATCCGCCGGCCGCCCGGCGAGGCGAGGCAGACCCGGTACAGCTCCTGGCCGTGCAGGAAGTTGGCGAGTGTGAGCGCCGAGGTGACGCAGGCGATGTCCAGCAGCTCGGCCGCGTGGTACCCGACCACCAGCACTCGGCGAGGATCGTTCATAGCTGCACGGTACGGCGATCGCGGCCACGTGGCTGCGGGTCCGACAGACTGGTGTCCCAAGATTTCGGACACGGTCGTGGTGAGCCCTCGCCGCCGCTGGTGACGTCGGTCGAGGCTCATCGCATGACCACCACTCCCGCCGGCGTGACCTCGGTGGCGATCGCCCTCTACGACGGCTTCACCGCGCTCGACGCGGTCGGGCCCTACCAGATGCTGGCGATGACCCCCGGCGTCGCGGTCACGTGGGTGGCCGAGCAGGCCGGACCGGTGCTGGACGACCAGAGGTCGCTGACCCTGCAGGCCGACGCCGCCTTCGCCGACGTCCTCGCCCCGGACGTGATCGTGGTGCCGGGCGGACCCGGCAGCGAGCACGTGCTGACCGGTCCGCTGCCCGAGTGGATCGCCTCGGCCCACCCGACGACCACGTGGACCACATCGATCTGCTCGGGGTCGCTGATCCTGGCGGCCGCCGGCCTGCTCACCGGGCTGCCGGCGGCCTGTCACTACGTCCACCTGGAGACCCTCCGGCTGTTCGGAGTCGAGGCCCGCCCGGAGCGGGTCGTCGAGGTGCCCGAAGCCCGGGTGATCACGGCGGGCGGCGTCTCCAGCGGGATCGACATGGCGCTGCGGCTGGTCGAGCTGCTCACCGACCGGACGACCGCCGAGGCGATCCAGCTCTGGACGGAGTACGACCCCCAGCCGCCGTTCGACAGCGGCGCCCCGGAGAAGGCGAGCGAGGAGGTGCGCCAGCTGGCCGCGGCGTACGAGCTCGCCGCCCGGCTGCCGTCGCCGGCGCGCTAGTCGGGACGGCCGGTGAACGCGATCCCGACGCCGAGCCCGATCATCGACACGCCGCCGACCGTGCCCAGCGCCCGGCCGCGGCGGGCGGAGGCGTTGAACCAGTCGCGCAGCCGACTCGCGGTGGCGGCCCAGATCGCGTCGGAGACGAGCCCGAGCAACACCGCGACCAGACCGAGGACGAACATCTGCAGGGGCACGCCACCCCGGCCCCGCTCCACGAACTGGGGCAGCAGCGCCGCGAAGATCATGAAGCCCTTCGGGTTGCTGACCCCCACCACGAAGCCCTGGCGCACGGCCGCCGGCGTGGAGAGCGGCACCCGGGCGGGCCCGTCCTCGACGTGCAGGCCGCGCCGGTGCCTCAGTGCCTGGACGCCGAGCCAGACCAGGTAGGCCGCGCCCGCGATCTTCAGCACCGTGAACACCAGCATCGACTCGGCCACGATCGCGCCGAGCCCGAACGCCACCAGGCTCATCACCACGAACAGTCCGAGGCTGTTGCCGAGCACGCTGGCCAGCGCCACACCCTGACCGTAGGCCAGCGCCCGGCCGATCACGAAGACCACGCTCGGCCCCGGGATCACGATCAGGATGAACGCCGCCAGACCGAAGGTCAGCACCTGATCCAGCGTGACGACGCCCATCGCGGCCTACTCCTCGCTGGGCTCTTCGACGACCGGCTCGGGCCGCTTCTTCTTGGCGGACGGGTCGTACAGCCCGGCCTCCTCGGCCCGGTCGACCTTGCGCAGCTGCTTGGTGAGGCTGAACCCGAGAAACACCACGGCCGCGATCAACAGGCCGAAGATCAGAAACGCGGTCCAGCCTGCGACGACGTCGTCGTCCTCGGGCGCCTGGTCGACGACCCACAGGGCGAGCGGAACGAGAGTCATGGCTGGATCCTCTCAGGAGGGGTCGGTGATGCCGGCGAACAGGTCGTCCTCGGGGGCCTCGCTCGGCACGTGGCTGACCACGAGCTCGAAGTCCTCGGTGGGTGCGACCTCGAGCTGGATCTCGCGGGGGATGGCGAACCAGAAGCCATCGGGGTCGATCTGGGTGGCGTGGGCCAGCAACGCCTGGTCGCGGACCCCGAAGTAGTCACCGCACGGCACCTTCGTGGTGATCCGGGCGTCCCACTCCGGCTCGGCCGGCCACTCCTTGAGCCGCTCGGCCCACGGGGACTCCAGGCCGTGGGCGATCATCGCGTCGTGCAGCGCCTGCATCCGCGGCCGGTTGAACGAGTGGTGGTAGTAGAGCTTGAGCACCTGCCAGGGCTCGCCCAGCTCCGGGTAGCGCTCCGGATCGGCGGCCGCCTCGAACGCCGCCACGGAGACCTCGTGACACTTGATGTGGTCCGGATGCGGGTAGCCGCCGCGCTCGTCGTACGTCGTCAGCACGTGGGGCTTGAACTCCCGGATCAGCCGCACCAGCGGCGCCGCTGCCTCCTCGAGCGGCACCAGTCCGAAGCACCCCTCGGGCAGCGGCGGCTTCGGGTCGCCCTCGGGCCAGCCGGAGTCGACGAACCCCAGCCAGTCCTGGCGCACGCCGAGGATGTCGCGGGCCCGCTCCATCTCCTGGCGCCGGATCTCGGAGATGTTCGCCAGCACGTCGGGGCGGTCCATCTTCGGGTTGAGGATGGAGCCGCGTTCACCGCCGGTACAGGTCACCACGTGGACGTCGACCCCCTCGGCGACGTACATCGCTGTGGAGGCGGCGCCCTTGCTGGACTCGTCGTCGGGATGGGCGTGCACATGCATCAACCGGTAGCCCGATCGGGGCCCGGCCTGAGGGCGCTGCGACATGGGGCCAGCCTAGGTGCGAGGCTGAGGCGGTGAGCTCGCAGGTGGTCCCCAACGACCGGTACGGCGCCCCCGCCCCGTGGCGGCGCCGGGCCCTGATCGCGGTCTCCGTGGTCGTGCCGCTGGCCTTCGGCGGGTGGCTCGTCTGGGCCACGGTGAGCAACGTGAGCCCCGATGTGCAATCGCAGCTGATCGGCTTCGACACGGTGGACGAGCACTCCTCCACGGCGGAGGTCCGGGTCGACTTCGGGTCCGACGACGTAGTGGCGACCTGCAAGCTGCGCGCCTACGCGGAGGACCACACCGTGGTCGGTGAGCTGTCGTTCACCGCGGAACCCGCCCAGGGCACCCGCTACGAGCAGACCGTCCGCACCGAGCGACTCGCCACGGCCGTGGAGCTGGTGGGCTGCACGACACCCGACCAGGCGCGGCCGCGCTAGGCGTCGCGGCGCTTGATCTGCTTTCGGGCGGCTCAGTTGTTAGACTCATCGTTCTGAGTCGTCCCGAGCGGGCCGTCCCGCAGGGGCCCGTTGACCCGCAGCCACCAGAGCCGGGACCTCCGCACCGTCATATGTACTAGTCGCTATTTATTCAGTTCAGGAGTACCCGATGTCCCAGTCGACCGACCAGAGCACGATCTGGCTGACCCAGGACGCCCTCGACAAGCTGCACGCCGAGCTGGAGAACCTCAAGGGCCCGGTCCGTCAGGAGATCGTCGGCCGGATCAGCGCCGCGCGCGACGAGGGCGACCTGAAGGAGAACGGCGGCTATCACGCAGCCAAGGACGACCAGGGCAAGATCGAGGGCCGGATCCGGCAGCTCGAGGACATGCTGCTGCGCGCCGAGGTCGGCGAGACTCCCCCCGACGACGGCATCGTGGAGCCGGGCATGGTCGTGACCTACAAGTTCGTGGGCGACGCCGACGACGAGGCCGAGAAGTTCCTGCTCGGGGCCAGGGAGATCGAGCCCGAGGGCCTGACCGTCTACTCGCCCCAGTCGGCGATGGGCGCCGCGATCCTCGGCAAGCGCCGCGGTGACACGGTCACTTACATCGCGCCCAACGGCAAGGAGCAGCAGGTGGAGATCCTGGACGCGGTCCCCTACGCCGGCTGACCCGTCGCAAACTTCGCCCCACCCGCGCTGACCCGTCGCAAAGTTTGCGACGGGTCAGCGCGATTTAGGCGGTTTACTCGTGGATGCGGTAGCCGCACTCACGCAGGCGGGTCAGCACCTTCTCGGTGTGCTGGGCGCCGCGGGTCTCGAGCTGGAGGTGCACCTCGACCCGCTCGAGGTCCAACGACGGTGAGATCCGCTCGTGCACGACCTCGAGCACGTTCCCGCCGACGCGGCCCACCTCGGTGAGCAGGTCGGCCAGGCCGCCGGGGACGTCGGGGATGTTCACGCGCAGGCTGACGTAGCGGCCCGCGGCGGCCATGCCGTGCCGGATCACCTTGCCGAGCAGCAGCGGGTCGATGTTGCCGCCGGAAAGCACCGCGACCACCGGGGTCCGGTACGCCGCCGGCGCGTCCAGCAGTGCCGCGACCGCCGCCGCCCCCGCCGGCTCCACCACCATCTTCGCGCGCTCGACCAGGGCCAGCAGCGCCCGCGACATCGACTCCTCGGAAACCGTGACGACCTCGTCGACGTACTCGCGGACGGCGGCGAACGTGACCTCGCCCGGCAGGCCCACGGCGATGCCGTCCGCCATCGTGTTCATGCTGTCGAGGGGGACCGGGCAGCCCTGCCGCAGCGACTCGGGATACGCGGCCGCGGCCTTGGCCTGGACCCCCACGACCCGGACGTCGGGGCGCAGGGACTTCACGGCGATCGCGATGCCGGCGAGCAGCCCGCCGCCGCCGCACGGCACCAGCACGGTCCGCAGATCGTCGGGTGCCTGCTCCACGATCTCCAGGCCGGTCGTGCCCTGCCCGGCGACGATGTCGACGTGGTCGAAGGGGTGGATCAGGACCGCTCCGGTCTCGGCCTCGAACTGACCGGCCGCCGCCAGGCAGTCCTCGAGGTAGCGGCCGTGGAAGACGACGTCCGCGCCGTAGGCCCGCGTCGCGCGTTCCTTGGGGATCGGTGCGCCCTCGGGCATGAACACGGTGGCCTTGATCCCGAGCAGCTGCGCGGCCAACGCGACGCCTTGGGCGTGGTTCCCGGCCGAGGCCGCCACGACCCCCCGGGCCCGCTCCTCGGGACTCAGCCGCGAGATCCGGGTGTAGGCCCCGCGAGCCTTGAACGAGCCGGTGCGCTGGAGGTTCTCGCACTTGAGCAGGGTCGGGCCGCCGACCAGCGAGGACAGCCACCGGGAGTCCTCCATCGGCGTCCGGATGGCGATCCCCGCCAGCAGCTCGCGCGCGGCCTCGATGTCGGCCAGCGTCACCTCAGTCAACGACGTCATCCTGGTCCTCGAGGGAGTCGGTGGCACTCCCCTGCGCGTAGTCCTCGGCGAGCGCCTCCTCCGGATCATCGCCCGGAGCGGTGTACGACGCCAGGTGCTGCACCACGGCGTTGAGCGCCGCCGCCAGCGGGACGGCGACCAGGGCACCGGCCACTCCCCCGACGATCACGCCGGCGGCGATCGCGATGATCACGCCGAGCGGGTGCACCGCGACCCAGCGACCCATCAGGAACGGCTGCAGCACGTGGCCCTCGAGCTGCTGCACCCCGATCACGACCGCGAGCATCGCGAGGGCCGCGATCGGTCCCTGGTCGACCAACGCGACCAGGACCGCGACGGAACCGGCAACTGTGGCTCCGATCAGCGGCACGAACGCGCCGAGGAAGACCAGCACGCCGATCGCGAGCACGAACGGTACCCCGATGATCGCGGCGCCGATCATGATGCCGACCGCATCGACCAGCGCGACGATCACGGTGGCGCGAACGAACTGGGTGAGCGAGATCCACGCGACCCGGCCCGAGCTGTCGACCCGCTCGCGTGCGGCGCGGGGCGCGAGCCGCACCGCCCACGCCCAGATCCGGGAGCCTTCGGACAGGAAGAAGAACGTCGAGAACAACACGATGAAGAAGCCGGCCAGCACGTGGCCGAGCGTCGCGCCGAGCTCGGTCACCTGGCCGAGAACGTCGCCGTCCTGGGACTGCTCCGTGATCGCGTCCTGGATCTTCTCGATGTAGCCGTCGATCTGGGAGTCGCTGGCGTTGAGCGGCCCGTCCTTGAGCCAGTCCTTGATCTCCCCGAGCCCCTGGACCGTGGAGTCCGCGAGATCCGAGGCACCGCCGGCCACCTGCTGGCCGACGAACGTGAGCAGCACGGCCACCGCGGCCAGCCCACCGAGGACCACCGTGATCGAGGCCAGCCCCCGCGGGATCCCGACCCGCTGCATCGCGTTGACCAGCGGGGAGACCAACGCCGTGATCAGCAGCGCGACCACCAAGGGGAGCGCGATCACCGAGAAGTAGGCGAGCACCCAGAAGATGGCGTAGCCCGCTGCCCCGATCACCAGAGCCCGCCAGGCCCATGCCGCCGCCAGGTCGAGCCCCCACGGCACCTGGGCGCGGTTGAAGTTGGAGGTGCCGGCCGCGACCGGCTCGGGCTCGTTCCTGCGCTCGTCCCGCATCGTGGCCCACTGGTGGGCGAGCCGGTGAGCGAAGCTCTCGTCGTCCTCGCCACGGTGCCGCTTCAGCGGCCACCGGCGACGCGGGCCGTCGGCCTCGACCTCCGGTTCAGCCTCGGTTGAGGTGCGCGAGTCGGCTGGCGCGGCCGCCGGTCCGTCGCCGGGCGTTGCGGGGGGCGAGTCCGGTTCGGTGGGCTCGGCGTCGTTGGTCACGGGGTCAGGCTCCGGGGTCGAGGAGGGTCAGGGCAAGACGGTACGCCGCTTCCGGGTGCGGATCGGCCAGCAAACCCACCGCCGCGAGCACGTAGTCGGCGTCCACGACCACGACCGGCTGCTCGGGAAGCTGCCAGCCGCCCTCGAGGTGCGCGCCCGTGCTCGGTCCGAGCACCCGCCCGGCCACCCCCTCGCGTCCGTGCCTCAGCACACCGCCCGAGCCGACCAGCAGGCGTACCTCGCGCAGGTCCTTGCCGCTGCGTTCGACGACCCGACCCTCCGGGCTGACCACCACCCTGGAGCGGCCGGCGTGCCGACGCAGCGCCAGGCCGGCCGCGGCGGTCGCCAGCCGCTCGTCCGCGTCGCGCTCCTGGTCGGTATCGGGGACGAAGTCGGGCGCCGCAGCGCGGCGGGCGGCGGCCTCGTGCAGGTCGTCGAGGGCCGCTGCCTCGGCCGTGGCGACCGCGGACCAGCGCATCCCGAGGTCGCCCTCGACGGTGCGGGTGACCGGCGTGGTCGCCACCACCTCTCGGGACAGCCCGGCGTCCTCGGGGTCGAGCTTCACGACGGAGTGGACGTCCGTGGTCGCGCCGCCGACGTCCACCACGACGACGTCGCCGGCCGCCCGGGCCAGCACCTCCACCCCCGTGAGGACGACGTCGGGTGTCGCGCCGCGGACCATCGCGGTGAACTCGTCTCGGGCGCTCAGGTGCTTGCCGCCGATCACGTGGGCGAGGAACATCTCCCGGATCGCGGCCCGGGCCCCGTCGGGGGCGAGCACCCCGATGGTCGGTACGACGTTGTCGGTGAGCACATGCGGAACCCCGGCCAGGTGCTCCGCGACCGCGGTCTGCGCGCCGACGTTGCCGGCCACGACCACCGGGCCCACCCACCCCGCGGCCACCAGGTCGCGGGCCGCGGTGGTGATCACCTCGGCGTTGCCGCCGTCGGTGCCGCCGGTGAGGAGCACCACGTCGGGTGGATGGGTCGGGTCGCTGAGAACGGCATAGGGGTCGTTGTCGGGCAGCCGACCAGCCGCCGCGATGACCGATACGACCCGGCCGCCGCTGCTCAGCGCGACCCGGCGCCCGGCCTCGGCGGTGACCAGCTCCTCGTTGCCGACCACGGCGATCCGCAGCCCGCCCCCGGCGCTGGAGCAGGCCAGCACCTCGGCGGCCGCCGTCCGTGGGTCGGCGCGGGTCAGGTCGGCCAGGCAGGCGTCGTACGCCTCGAGGAGGTCGGTCTCGAGCGTCGTGGGGTGCTCGGCGCGAGCAAGGATCCGGCCGGCGTGGAGGTCGACCAGGGAGGCCTTGGTGAACGTGGAGCCGAAGTCGACGCAGACGGCCAGGTCAGCCGAGGGCACGGTCGAGGTCCGCGAGCAGGTCGTCGACGGACTCGATGCCCACGCTCAGCCGGACCAGGTCCGCCGGCACCTCCAGGTCGGTCCCGGCCACCGAGGCGTGGGTCATCCGGCCCGGGTGCTCGATCAGCGACTCGACGCCGCCGAGGGACTCGCCGAGCGTGAACACCTCGGCGCGCTCGCAGACCCGCAGCGCCTGCTCCTCGCCGCCGGCCACCCGGAACGACACCATCCCGCCGAACCGCCGCATCTGCCTCGCGGCAGTGGCATGACCCGGGTGGGTCTCGAGGCCGGGATAGATCACCTCGGCCACCGCCGGGTGCGAGCCGAGGAACTCGACGACCCGCTCGGCGTTGTCGCAGTGCCGATCCATCCGCACCCCCAGGGTCTTCAGGCCGCGGTGGGTGAGGAAGCAGTCGAACGGGCCGGCGACCGCGCCGATCGCGTTCTGGTGGAACGTCAGGCGCTCGGCGAGCTCGAGATCGCGCACCACCAGCGCGCCACCGACCACGTCGGAGTGGCCGCCGACGTACTTGGTCGTCGAGTGCACGACCACGTCGGCGCCGAGCGTCAGCGGCGTCTGGAGGTACGGCGAGGCGAAGGTGTTGTCGACCACCAGCAGCGCACCCGCCTCGTGGGCGACGGACGCCAGCGCCTCGATGTCGCCGATGTTGAGCAGCGGGTTGGTCGGTGTCTCCAGCCAGACCAGCGTGGTCTGCCCGGGGCGGATGGCCGCGCGGACCGCGTCGACGTCGTCGACCGGGGCGGCGGAGTGCTCGATCCCCCAGGGCTGCTCCACCTTGGCGAACAGCCGGAAGGTGCCGCCGTACGCATCGTTGGGGAGTACGACGTGGTCGCCGGGCAGGCAGGTGGTGCGCACCAGCGTGTCCTCGGCCGCCAGGCCGGAGGCGAACGCGAACCCGCGCTCGCCCTCCTCCAGCGCCGCCAACGCCCCCTCGAGCGCGGTGCGGGTGGGGTTGGCGGAGCGGCTGTACTCGTAGCCGCCGCGCAACCCGCCCACGCCGTCCTGCTTGTAGGTCGAGGTGGCGTAGATCGGCGGGATCACCGCGCCGGTGGTCGGGTCGGGCTCGTATCCCGCATGGATCGCACGCGTCTCGAAGCCGGACTTGTGTCGGTGCTGCTGTTCGCTCACTCCGCGAGCGTACTCAGCGCAGTTGCGGAGCGATCTCGGGTAGGTCGAGGGTGCCTTCGGCCACCGCCATCACGAGCTCGAACCGCCTCGTCCTGAGTGCGCGTGACCGCCACACCCTTCGGTACCACGTACCGCTCGCGGCGGTGGCTCGTTGGAACCCCATGCGCAGACTCGCGGTTACCGTCACGCTCGGGCTCGCCCTCTCACTCCTGGCGCCTACGACGGCGGCAAAGGCCGCCCCGGAGGACCCGCTCGGCCCGCTCGGCCCGCTCATCCCGGGCACCGTGTTCGGCGTGCTGGACCCGTTGATCGCGCTGCTGGGGCCGTTCCCGGTCCCCCACGCTCCGTACGTCGGCGACGTCTGTCCCGGCGGCGAGGACGCCTGCATCGACGACGTCATCAACGAGATGGAGGATCGCCTCGACGAACTCGCCGCGGCCTGCGAGCACGACGCCATCTTCGCGCTGGCCTATCTGCGCGTGACCGAGAACGTGCGCGATGCGGCGCGCAGCGGCTACTTCCAGGATCGGAAGTGGCTGACCCAGGTCGACGCGGTGTTCGCCGAGCTGTACTTCGATGTGCGCGACGACTGGGACGCCGGCCGTCGTGGCCGGGTGCCGAGGGCCTGGGCGATCGCCCTGAAGGCCGAGGACAATCGCACGATGACCGGCCTGGGCAACTTCATGCTCGCGATGAACGCGCACATCAACCGCGACTTCCCGCACGTGCTCGCCGAGGTGGGGCTGACCGCCGCCGACGGCACCAGCCACAAGCCCGACCACAACGCCTACAACCAGCGGCTCGACTCGCTCTACGCGCCGGTGTTCGCCGAGGAAGCGGCGCGGTTCGATCCGCGGTTCGACGACATCGACGCGAGCACGATCGAGGAGTCCGCGGCCGGCGTGATCATGCGGCTCTGGCGCGAAGGGGTCTGGCGCAACGCCGAGGCGCTCGCGCTCGCGAAGTCGCCGGCTGCGCGCAAGGCGGTGGAGCGGGAGATCGAGATCTACGCCGCCACCCAGGCTTACCTGATCCGCGCCGTCCTCCGGTCGAGCCGGGCCGGCACCGCCGAACGCGATGCCTACTGCGCCATCCACCACGGCTAGGAACATTCGGCGGGAGCCAGGGGTTGCTCCAGTGCGTCAGAATCGACGTACCAGCGACCCCTGAGGAGGTCCCGTGTCGATCTTCAACCGCCACAAGACCGAGGTGATCAGCCCCGACGAGGCGCTGCCCGGCCGCACCGAGCGAACCTTCCACCTCGCTGACAAGCACGTCGTGCTCGGCACCCCCGTCGTCACCGACGAGGCGCCGGCCGGACACGAGGTGGCGATCTTCGGGCTCGGCTGCTTCTGGGGCGCCGAGGAGATCTACTGGCAGCTGCCCGGCGTGTACTCCACCTCGGTCGGGTACGCCGGCGGGCACACGCCGAACCCCTCCTACGAGGAGGTCTGCTCGGGCCGCACCGGCCACACCGAGGCGATCCGGATCGTCTTCGACCCGACGAAGATCGCCTACGCCGACCTGGTGAAGCGGTTCTTCGAGGTGCACGACCCGACCCAGGGCATGCGTCAGGGCAACGACATCGGCACCCAGTACCGCTCCGCGATCTACTTCACCACCCCCGAGCAGGAGCAGACGGCGAGGGAACTGACGAAGATCTACGGCGACGAGCTGTCCCGCCAGCGCCTCGGCGACATCACCACCGAGGTCAAGCCCTCGCCGACGTACTACTACGCCGAGGACCTCCACCAGCAGTACCTCGCCAAGAATCCCCACGGCTACCGCTGCCACGCCAACACCGGAGTGAAGTTCCCCGCGACCGACTGAGGGCCTGCGTCGATCGGGCGGCAACGCGGGAAGGTCAGCGTCCGACGCTGAGCCGGATCGCCACCTCATCACCGAGCCCGATGCCCTCGGGCTTGCGGACCGCGTCTTTGAGCGGCAGGAAGTAGGTGCCTTCGCGCGGGAACATCGAGGTGGTGAACTCGGTCTCCCCGATCCACGCGGTCACCGGCACCACGCCCCAATAGGCGACCTCGGCCTTGACCTCGTCGATCGCGTCCGCCGGATCCTCAGGCAGCGGAACGAAGTAGTACGGCGCCGGCCCGCGCCACTCGACGACGGTCCCGGTGAACTCGAGCTCCACGTGGGTCAGCGTAGGAGAGGTCACCGACCCCCTGGGAGGATGGCCGCATGGCCGACCTTCCCCGCAAGGCAGCAGCGCGTACGGCGCGGCTGGCGGCGCTGCCGCTCGGGTACGCCGGCCGGAGCGCGCTCGGGCTGGGCAAGCGGTTGGGTGGAGCGCCGGCCGAGGCCGTGATGAACGACATTCAGCAGAAGACGGCCGAGCAGCTGTTCCGGACGCTGGGTGAGCTCAAGGGCGGGGCGATGAAGTTCGGCCAGGCGCTGTCGGTGCTGGAGGCGGCGCTGCCGGAGGAGATCGCCGGGCCGTACCGCGAGCACCTCACCAAGTTGCAGGACTCGGCGCCGCCGATGCCCACCCAGACCGTGCGGGAGACCCTCGACCAGGATCTCGGGCTCGACTGGCAGGACAAGCTGGTCTGGCTCGACGGCGGACCCACGGCCGCCGCGAGCATCGGGCAGGTGCACAAGGGCAGGTGGCACGACGGCCGCGACGTCGCGGTGAAGGTGCAGTACCCCGGAGCCGGCGACGCGTTGCGGTCCGACATCCGGCAGCTCGGCCGGCTGGCCAAGACGATCGGCCCGCTGCTCCCCGGCATCGACGTGAAAGCCCTGATGGCCGAGGTCGAGGCGCGGGCCGTCGACGAGCTCGACTACAAGCTCGAGGCCGAGGCCCAGTCGACGTTCGCCGAGGCGTTCCGCGACGACCCCGAGATCGTGGTCCCCGACGTCGTCGACTACGGCGACAAGGTGCTGATCACCGAATGGCTCGAGTCTCCCGCGTCGCTCGCCGCGGTCATCTCCGATGGCACCCAGGAGGAGCGGGACCACTACGGCGAGCTGATGGTCCGATTCCTGTTCTCCGGACCGGCGCGCACCGGGATGCTGCACGCCGACCCGCACCCGGGCAACTACCGGATCATGCCCACCGAGGACGGCTCCCCCGGCCGGCTCGGCGTCCTCGACTACGGCGCGGTGGCCCGGCTCCCGGAGCGCAACCTGCCCGAGGCGATGGGCACCCTGATCAGGCTCTGCGCCGACCACGACGGGGAGACACTGCTCGCCGAGCTGCGCAGCGGTGGGTTCCTGCGGCCCCACATCAAGCTCGACCCCGAGCTCGTCATCGACTACCTGTCCCCGTTCGTCGAGCCGACCAGGGTCGAGCGGTTCCGGTTCAGCCGGGCCTGGATGCGCTCGCAGTTCGAGCGCATCAACAACCCGCGGGAGCCGGCGTACACGGTGGCGATCAAGCTCAACCTGCCGCCGTCCTACCTGCTCCTGCACCGCACCTGCGTGGGCGGCATCGGCGTGATGAGCCAGCTCGAGGCAGAGGCGCCGTTCAACGCAATCCTGACCGAGTACCTCCCGGGCTTCGCGGAGCCGGCCTAGAGCGCGAGGTACATCACGTGCAGGCCGACCAGGCCGTGCGTACGGGAGTCGAAGGCCTCCGGCACGGTGCCGATGATCTCGAAGCCCAGCGTCTGCCAGAGGTGCACTGCGGCGGTGTTGGTCTCTACGACCGCGTTGAACTGGATCCCGCGGTACCCCTGCTCGCGGTGCCAACCGACGACGTACTCCGCCAGCCGACGGCCGACGCCGCGACCGCGGGCCGCCGGGGACACCATGAACGACGCGGTGCCGACGTGCGCACCCCGGCCGGGTCGGTTGGGACCCATCGTGGCGCTGCCCAGCACCTCGTCGTCCTCGACCAGCACGACCGTCTGCCCCGGCGGTTCGTAGAGCCACAGGTCGCGGGCCCGCTCGCTGGTCAGGTCGGGCGGGTAGGTATAGGTCTCGCCCGCCTCGGCGATCTCGCGCCAGAACGGCCAGATCTGGGGCCAGTCCGCCGCCATCGCGGGCCGGATACTCATGCGCCGGGCGCCATCATTCGGCCATCCTCGTCTCGTCGTCGCGCGGTGTGAGGCAGTACGCCGCGCCGGTCGGATCGGTCAGCACCGTGAAGTGCTCGTGCTCGCGGAGCACGCTCGCGCCGAGCGCCTCGTGTCGGCGGGTCTCGGCGTCGAGGTCGTTCGTGTAGACGTCGAGGTGGGCGGTGACCCGCGGCCGGTCGTCGCCGACGCGCTGCAGGAGTAGCCGGATCGGCTGGTCGAGGGGTCGGACCAGGGTGCGGAACTCCTCGAAGTACGGCGACTGCCGCTGCGGCAGTCCGGTCAGCTCGCTCCAGAACGCGCACTCGCGCTCGTAGGCACCGGGCGCGATGTCCAGGCAGACCTGGTCGACGAGCGACCGATGGCCGGCGGGCCAGGTGGCGGGCGGAGGGCGCCGGGACAACGGCTCGGAGACCTCGCAAAAGGCCATCCCGCCCGGACTGCGCCGAACCGCGAACTCCTGACCGGGCCGGTGCACGTCGACGTGCACGCCACCCGGACCTTCCTCGATGCGCTGCACCCGGAGGTACGCGTCGCCCTCGGGCGGCACCAACGTCGCGAACTCGGCCCGATCACCGCGGCTCGGCGAGACGGAGTAGCCGGTGACGCCGGTCCAGAACGCCACCCCGTCGTCGTACGCCTCGGCCGGGACGTCGATGAACGCGGTCAGCCAGGTCGGGTGCACGCCCCACAACGTAGTCACCAGATCCCGACGAGTTCACCTCCGATTCGCACCACGAAGGCCGAGACGACCACGATGAAGAAGACCCGCACGAAGCCGGCGCCCCGGGCTACCGCGGTCCGAGCGCCGAGGTAGCCGCCCACCAGGTTGCACACGCCCATCAGCAGGCCGACCTTCCACAGCACCACGCCCTGCGGCACGAACACGCAGAGCGCGGCGAGGTTGGTCGCCCAGTTGGCCAGTCGAGCCTTCGCCGACGCCTCCAGGAACGAGTAGCCGAGCAGCCCGACGAGGGTGAACACGAAGAAGCTGCCGGTGCCCGGTCCGAGGGCACCGTCGTAGAAGCCGATGGCCAGGCCGGTCAGCATCGCCGCGGCCGTGTGCCGATGCCCCGCGAAGCGCAGCTCGGTCGCGCCGCC
Organism: uncultured Actinomycetota bacterium; assembly: GCA_963827185.1. Taxonomy (GTDB): domain Bacteria; phylum Actinomycetota; class Actinomycetes; order Propionibacteriales; family Nocardioidaceae; genus Nocardioides. The sequence goes on along the minus strand of CAWGZQ010000005.1, from coordinate 175,195 downwards.
GAGCGACGGCTTGAGGACGACGTAGCTGCCCACGACCACCAGCGCGACGAGCACGATCGGGTCGAACGCGTCCTTGGGGATCAGGAAGGCGATCCCCGCCCCGGCTGCTGACCCGAGGAACGCCAGCAGCATCAGCGGCCCGAACGTCCTCGGATCCGGTCGGATCCGGCGGTAGTACGTCGCCGAGCTCACCGTGGTCCCGCAGATCGACGCGAGCTTGTTGGTCGCGAGCACCTCGACCGGGCTCGCGGACGGGAGACCGAGCAGCAGCGCCGGGAGCTGGATCAGCCCGCCGCCCCCCACCACCGCGTCGACGAACCCCGCGGTCAGCGCGGCCAGCCCGAGCAGGGCGAGGACCGACAGGGTCGGGTCGTCCATCCCGTCACCCTAGGGTGGGCAGGGTGCGGATCGTGTCGCTGCTCCCCTCGACGACCGAGATCCTGTTCGCCATCGGCGCAGGTGCGGACGTCGTCGGCGTGACCTTCGAGTGCGACTACCCGCCGGCGGCCCGGGAGCGTCGGATCGTCTCGACCTCGGCACTGCCCGACGGCCTGACGCCCGCCGCGATCGACGCGTACGTCGCCGGTGCGATGTCGCGGGGCGAGGACCTCTATCACCTCGACGAAGGGGCGCTGGTCGGCCTCGACGCCGACCTCGTGGTCACCCAGGACCTGTGCGCGGTGTGCGCCGTGGACGTCTCGGTCGTGGACGACGCGCTCGCGCACCTGGGCTGTACGGCCGAGGTGCTGACCATCGACCCGCACACCCTCGACGAGGTGTTCGCCTCGATCCGGACCCTGGGCAAGGCGACCGGGCGCGAGGGAGCGGCCGAGGCGCTGGTGGCCGACCAGCGCGGGCGGCTCGAAGCGGTGCGGGAACGGGTCGCCGACCGGCCGAAGCCCCGGGTGATGCTGCTTGAGTGGACCGACCCCCCGTTCGCCCCCGGGCACTGGGTGCCGGAGCTGATCGACGCGGCGGGCGGCCAGGCACTGCTCGGCACCCCCGGCGCGAAATCCGAGCGGGTGACCTGGGAGGCGATCCACGCCGCCGAGCCCGAGCTGATCGTGGTCGCGCCGTGCGGCTTCGACCGCGGCGGCTCGCAACGCCTTGCCGAAGAACTCGTCGAGTCGGGCGTGCTGCCGGACGGCGTGCCCGTGCACGCGGTCGACGCGAACGCCTCGTGGGCCCGGCCGGGCACTCGGCTGGTGGACGGGATCGAGGAGCTGGCGGCCCTCCTGCACCCGGACCCGACGTGATCCGGGAGAGCGGCCTTTATGCCACCCGGGAGTCCCAGACCTTCCAGGTGTCCTACCGCGCCGGGGGGTACGTCGCCCGATACCGGTTCGAGGGCGAGCCGCACACCTCCGACCTGGTGCCGGTCAGCGAGCTGACGGCGCTGGAACGGATCACCACCACGGCAGAGTGGCAGGGCACCCGGGTGACCCTCGACCGGATTCGTCCCTCGCGGCTGGTGTGGGTGCGAACCACCGACGTCGCGCTGGCCGAACGGCTGGGGCTCTACGGCGGCATCAGCACCGGCTGGGGAACCGCGGTCCGGCTCTACGAGCTCGACGAGATCCGCGAGGAGGCCATGGACCTGCTCGGCCCCGCCCGGTGAAGTCATTTTTGCGTTGTTGGATCGTTCGTTCAAACGTGTGTCTTGAACGAACGATCCAACAACGCAAAACCGACTCTGGGGTCGCCGGCACCGCGCCGCCGCGCTGCCATTGCGCGTTGCTACTCGCCGACCCAGAACCCGCGACCACCGAACCAGTCGCCGTACGCGCTGCGCATCTGGCCCATCGGCGTGGGGCCGCGCGAGCCAAGGTAGGAACCCACCACCGCCGCGCCGAGATCATCGAGCTCGGGCGCCACCACGCGGCCTTCGACCCGGGCCGCCATCGACTCGATGAAGCGGGCCAGCCCGGGGTCCTCGCCGAGCCGGAAGAACGTGGTCTGGGCTCCGAACCGGCGTGAGTTGTCGAGCTCGCGGACGGCGTAGGCGATCGTCAGCGGGCTGGGCGGGTAGGCGAAGTAGACCTCGCCGTCGGGCTCGAGGTGGGAGGTGGGCTCGCCGTCGGTGACGATCAGCAGCACCGGCTGGGCATTGGGGTGCTTGCGGAAGTGTCGGTTGGCCAGCAGCAGGGCGTGGTGCAGGTTGGTGCCCTTGTCCCACATCGCGTCGAGCGCCGTGAGCTCCTCGATCTCCATCACCTCGGCGTGCCGACCGAAGCCGATCAGCTGCAGGGCATCGCCACGGAACCGGGACCGAATCAGCGTGTGCAACGCCAGCGCGGTGCGCTTCATCGGCACCCACCGGCCGTCCATCGCCATCGAGAACGACGTGTCCACGAGCAACGCCACCGCGGCCTGGGTGCGCGCCTCGGTCTCCGAGACCTCGATGTCCTCGACGCTGAACAGTCTTTCGGTGGTCGAGCCCGTCGAGACACGGTCTGCCGCGCGCCGTCGGACGCCGTTGAGCACGGTGCGCGGGATATCCCAGGGCTCGGTGTCGCCGAAGGCCCACTCGCGGGTGGAGCCGGACTGTTCGCCGGCCGCGCCGGCCTGACGCAGCTCGCGCTGACCCTGCCGACCGGACATCTTCTGGGCGACATCGCGCAGCAGCGCCTTGCCGAGCTGGCGCATCGCCTTCGGGGTGAGCAGCAGCTGTCCGTCGGAGCCGCGGCGCAGGGTGCCGCCGTCGCGCAGTGCCCGCTCCAGCTCCTGCAACGTGTCGGGCGTCGACCGCGGCGCCGTCGCCGAGCTGACGGGCCAGCTTGTCCAGGTCGACGTCGTCGAGCCGGGCGCCGGAGTAGGCCTGGGAGAGCTGGTCGGCCAGGTCGTCGAGGTCCGCCAGATCCTGGAGTACGCCGGTTCCGTCGCCCAGGCCCAGCCCCTGCTCCCCGTCGAAGCGCTCGGAACCGCCCCAGTCCTCACCGGGCCGGAGCGACTGGAGGTGGGCGTCCATCCGAGCCAGGGACTGCATCAGCTGCGGCGAACCGAACGCCTGGGCGGAGAGCTGCATCAGCTCCTCGCGCTGCTCGGGGGTCATCGAGTTGAGCATCCGCTGGGCGGCGGCGGAGCGCTGGGCGAGGGCGTCGAGCAGCTCGTCGATGTTCTGCGGGTTCTCGGGGAAGTAGTCCCCGTGCTGGTCCATGAACTGCCGAAAGTCCTCGTCGGTGTCGGCACCGCGCTGGTGCTTCTCGAGCAGCTCGTTGAGGTCGTCGAGCATCTCGTTGATCCGCTCACGGTCCTCATCGGTGGCGTTCTCGAGCGCCTGCTTCATGCCCGCGAACCGCTGATCCAGCAGCTCCCGGCCGAGCAGGTCCTTGATCTTCTCGTAGTCCTCACGAGCCGCCCGCGAGGCCCAGTCGTAGTCGCTGAGCTCGCTGACCGCGGCGGCCGTGCTGGTTGGCCCCGCCGGTGGCGATGCGGCGTCGAGCTGGAGCTCACGGAACGCCCGGTCGGCGTCGTCCATCATCGCGTCCCGAGCCAGCTGCTTGCGCTCCTCGAGGACCGCGCGGTCCAGCAGCTCACGCACCTCCTCCAGGGTGCCGTCGAGGTGGTGCCGCTGGAGCAGCTCGCGGCGCCGCTCGGCCACCCGCCGGGCCAGCTCGTCGAGGCCGGTCTGGCTCGTGCCACCGCGGCGCAGGAACTCCCGCATCGCCCGCTCGGGGCTGTACCCCGCCATCACGTCCTCGCCGATCGAGTCCAGCGCCTCGGCGATGTCCACAGGCGGCGCCAGCGGGTCCCCTCCGTCGTACCGGCGGAAGCGGGTGCGCTGGCGGCTCACGACGCCCCTTCGGAATACGTCCTGAACCCGCCTGCCGCACCCGCCGCCTAGCCATAGACGGTCTCCGCTCCGTCGGAGTCCTTGCCGATCTTGCGGGCGAGGTAGAGCCCCTCGAGAGCGAGCTCGATGGCGCCGGCCCGTTCGCCGTCGTTGGTGGCGTCGAGGCGGTCGCATACGTCGTCGTAGAGCTCGGACTCGCCCAGGACCGGCAGCCCGGACAGGAAGTCGCGGGCCGTGACCTGCTCACCGGTGGTGACCAGCGCACCCGCTTCGATCGCCTCGACGAGAAGCGCGAAGTCCAGGCCGCGGAAGTGCGCGCGGACGGCCTCGGCAGTGGCGGTGCGCAGCAGGTGGGTGAGGATCTCCGGCTCGCGGCCCTCTTCCCCGGACTCGAACTCGATCTTGCCGCCGAGTACGTCGACCGCGGTCTCCAGGTCGACCACCCTGGCCACGGCCTCGGCCTCGCCCTGGATGGTGGCTCGATGCAGTGCGGCCGCGGCGATGGTCTCGGCACCGGCGATCGCGAACCGGGCGGAGACGCCCGACCGCTGGTCGACCGAGCTGGAGTCGCGCAGGTTGCGGGTGAACCGGGCCAGGATCTCGACCAGGTAGTCGGGCACCTCGGCGACGAGGTGCGCCTCCTGCCGGATCACCGCGACCTCGGCATCGAGCTCGGTCGGGTAGTGGGTGCGGATCTCGGCGCCGAACCGGTCCTTCAGCGGCGTGATGATCCGGCCGCGGTTGGTGTAGTCCTCCGGGTTGGCGCTCGCCACCACGAGGACGTCGAGGGGCAGCCGGAGCACGTAGCCGCGGATCTGGACGTCGCGCTCCTCCATCACGTTGAGCATCGAGACCTGGATCCGCTCGGCCAGGTCGGGGAGCTCGTTGATCGCGACGATGCCCCGGTGCGAGCGCGGGATCAGCCCGAAGTGGATGGTTTCGGGATCGCCCAGCGACCGGCCCTCGGCCACCTTCATCGGGTCGACGTCGCCGATCAGGTCGGCGACCGAGGTGTCCGGGGTGGCCAGCTTCTCGGCGTACCGCTCGTCGCGGTGCCGCCAGCTGACCCGCAGGTCGTCGCCGTACGACGCCACGGCGGCCTGGGAGGCGTGCGTGATCGGCTCGTAGGGGTGCTCGCCCAGCTCGGAACCGGAGATCACCGGGGTCCACTCGTCGAGCAGGCCGATCAGGGTGCGCAGCAGCCGCGTCTTGCCCTGCCCGCGTTCACCGAGCAGCACGATGTCATGGCCGGCGATCAGGGCGCGCTCGAGCTGGGGGATCACGGTGGTGGCGAAGCCGTGCAGGCCCGGCCAGGGGTCGCGGCCCTCGGCGAGCGCCGCCAGCAGGTTGTCACGGATCTCCGTGCGGAGCGGCCGGTGGACGTGTCCGGAGGCGCGCAGCTCTCCGAGCGTCGAGATCGCGGGAACAGTCACTCTTTGAACTTAGTCCCAGCCGCCAATGCGCGGCAGTAGTCTCGCGAGCGGGGGGAATCAACCAGGAGGACCCGTTGGCACGCAAGCTGTTGAAGACCAACGACTCGGCGTGGCTGTTCGCGGAGACCCATCGCACGCCGATGCAGGTCGGCATGCTCGCGACCTTCCGGGTGCCCGAGGACCGGCCCACGTTCGTGGCCGACCTGGTGGCGAACTGGCGGGAGTGCCGGGAGTTCGCGCCGCCGTTCAACCTCCTCTACAAGACCCTGCCGGTGCCGAGCTGGGTCGAGCTCGAGGCCGGCGCCATCGATCTCGACTACCACCTGCGGCACTCCGCGCTGCCGGCTCCCGGCTCGCAGCGCGAGCTCGGCGTCCTGGTCTCCCGGCTGCACTCGCAGAAGATGGACCGGCGCTACCCGCTGTGGGAGTGCCACGTAATCGAGGGCCTGGAGCAGGACCGCTGGTCGCTGTACCTCAAGGCGCACCACTCCCAGGTCGACGGGGTGGGCGGGATCCGGCTGTTGCGCCGCATCCTGTCCGCCGACCCTGATGCCCGCGGCATGCTGCCGCCCTGGTCGATCGGCACCCGCGGCCCCGACCAGTCCGGGATCCCAGCACCCGTCAAGGAGCCGGCACCGCAGATCGAGCGGTCCGGTCCGGTCGAGGTGATGCGCGGGGGCGTGCGCAGCACCGCCGCCGTCGCCGGGTCGCTCGGTCGCACCTACGCCGAGAGCGTGACCGGCCTCGGCTCCGAGGAGGACCGAGCCGTCCCGTTCCGCACACCGAAGACCATCTTCAACGGTCGGATTCACACGCCCCGGCGGTTCGCGACGCAGCACTACTCGATCGAGCGGATGAAGCTCGCCGCGAAGGCCGCCGACGGCAGCCTCAACGATGTGTTCCTGGCGATCTGCGGGGGCGCGATGCGGCGCTACCTGATCGAGCACGACGCGCTGCCGGCCGAGGACCTGATCGCCAACGTGCCCGTCTCGGTGCGCCCGGGCAACGACGCCAAGGTCGGCAACGCGGTCACGTTCCTCTACTCCCGCCTCGGCACCGACCTCGCCGACCCGGTCGAGCGGATCCGGGCCATCAAGGCCTCCACCCGGCTCGGCAAGGAGCGGCTGCCGCAGGTGGGCGGCGGCGCGATGGACGCCTACACGGCCGGCCTGATGGCGCCGTTCCTCGGGCAGGCGATCTTGGGCTTCGGCGGCCGTGGCCGCCCGGCCTCCAACGTCGTGATCTCGAACGTGCCCGGCCCCGCCGAGCCTCGCTACCTCGACGGGTCACCGATGGAGGAGCTCTACCCGGTGAGCCTGCTGTTCAACGGCCAGGCGCTGAACATCACCGGGGTGTCGTACGCCGGCGAGTTCAACATCGGCTACACCGGCTGCCGGGACTCGATCCCGAGCCTGCAGAAGATCGCCGTCTACTCCGGCGAGGAGCTCGACGCGCTCGAGGAAGGGCTGGGCATCTGAGCACCGAGCTCGTCGTCCTCTGCGTCGCCGTCGGCGTGCTCGCGGTCGGACTGTTCGCCACCACCGGGATGATGCTGCGCGCCCGGCGACAGGCTGCTGCCGCCGCGGAGCGGATCGAGCAGCTCGAGTCCGACCTGACGGCCGCGCTCCGTCCGAGGCCGCCGGCCACGCCGACCGAGCGCGCGGTCAGCCGGGTGCTGCGGACCGTCGGCCGGGTGCGCGAGCACGGCGTCGCGGGCCTCCTCCAGGCCTCGATCGACGACCTGCAGACGTGGGCCCAGGAGGAGCGCGCCGACATCGTGTCGATGGCGGCCGCCGACGGCACCGTGACGCTCTTCTTCTCCGACATCGAGGACTCCACCGCGCTCAACGACCGGCTCGGCGACGAGGCCTGGGTCAAGCTGCTGGCCGCGCACGACCAGCTGCTGCGTTCCCGGATCGACAAGTACCGCGGCCAGGTGGTGAAGACCGTGGGGGACGGGTTCATGGTCGCCTTCCGGGACGCCGAGGCGGCCTGCCGCGCGGCGCTCGGCATCCAGAAGGATCTCGCCCGCACCCTCGAACCGCGGCTGCGCCAGGTGCGGGTGCGGATCGGCATCCACACCGGCACGGTGGTCAGCCGCGACGGCGACTACTTCGGCCGCAACGTCGCGATCGCGGCCCGGATCGGTGACCTCGCGAGCGGCGGCGAGGTGCTCGCGACCAGTGCCGTCCGCGAGGCCCTCGAGGATGACGCGGCGGTGATCCTGGCGGAGGCCGGCGAGGCGGAGCTGAAGGGCCTCCCCGGCACCCATGTCATCTACCGGGTGCAGCGGAGGGCCTGACCCACTCCTCGCGCAGCAGCGCGTACGTGCACCCGTCGATCCAGCCGAGCTCGGCGTGCCAGGAGTCCTTGACGCCATGCTGTTCGCGGCGCATCCCGATCTTCTCGAGCACCCGCACCGAGGCGAGGTTGTCGGCGAAGCAGCCGGCGTACGCACGGTGCACGCCGAGCTCCTCGAAGGCGATCCGGAGCAGCTCGGTGGCGATCTCGGTGGCGTAGCCCTGGCCGGCGTACGCCGGGTCGAGGATGTAGCCGAGGTGCGCTTCCGCGAGCACACTCGGCTCGCCGCCGTCCTGGCCCATCGCGTCCTCGACCTCCAGCGAGGCGGTACCGATCACCACGCCGTCGAGCTCGGCCACCGTCGAGTGGTCGTTGGGCTCGGTCAACGTCTTCATCCACAGGTCTCGGAACTTGTCCGGGTCGACCACCGTCCGCATCAGCCACCGGTAGACCGCTGGACTGTTGCGGAATTCCAGCAGCCGGTCGATGTCGTCCGGCCGCACCGGTCGTAGGACGAGCCGATCGGTGCGCTGGGGCCAGGCCAGGTTCGAGATCGTCACCGGGACTGGATATCAGCGAGTGCGTGGGCGCCGCAAAGCCTTTCCGGGGTCGGGCAGCGCCGGGTCAGCGCCGGGTCAGCGCGGGTCAGCGCCGGTCACGGAAGACCGGGTCGCGGCCCTCCTTGCGGGCCCGGGTGGCTTCCTCGAAGTTGTCGGTCAGCAGTCGCAGGTACAGCTGGCCGAGCCCCTCCGAGGTCAGGTGCGCCTCGAGGGAGGACGCGGCGATGCCGGCCTGCAGCGACTTCTTGGTGAGCTCGACTCCTGGCTGCGACAACGCGGCGATCCGTTGCCCGGTCTCCACCGCGGCGGCCACCACGTCGTCGTGCACCCCGGAGACCAGGCCGATCCGCTCGGCCTCCTCCGCATTCACGTCGCGGCCGGTGAGCATCATCTCGGCCGCCCGCGTCGAACCGACCGCTCGTGGCAGCAGGAAGCTCAACCCGAGCTCGCTGGCGGTGAGCCCGTTGTTGATCCCGGCCGCACGGAAGTACGCCGCCGGAGCGGCCAGCCGCAGGTCACAAGCGAGCGCCAGGCAGAGCCCCCCACCGATCGCCGGCCCGTTGATGGCCGCGACCAGCGGCTGCGGCAGCCGGCGCATCGCGAGCACCACGTCCTCGAGGTACTGCATCGCCCGCAGCGCGTACGTCGGCGGCGGCAGCTCGCCCACCCCCGGAGGCACGCCGGCCGACTCCTGGTCGGCGCCGGAGCAGAAGGCCTTCCCGGCGCCGGTGACCACGATCGCGCGGATCGTGCCGTCGGCGCCGAACTCGTCCAGCGCCGCCCGGAACGGCACCATCACGTCGTACGACATCGCGTGCATCCGCTCCGGGCGGTTGAGCGTGATCACGCCGACCGCCGGATCCGGGCGGGAGACCTCGACGTAGGCCATCAGACCGTGAGCAACACAGAGGAGCCGTGGCCGAACAGGCCCTGGTTGGCCGTCAGCCCGACCCTCGCACCCTCGACCTGGCGGTCCGTCGCCTGGCCGCGCAGCTGCCAGGTCACCTCGCAGACCTGGGCCAGTGCCTGCGCCGGCACGGCCTCGCCGAAGCAGGCCAGCCCGCCGGACGGGTTGACCGGGATCCGGCCGCCGATCGTGGTGTCGCCGGCCCGGAGCAGGGTCTCGGCCTCACCGCGCTTGCACAGCCCGAGGTCCTCGATCCAGTCCAGCTCGAGTGCGGTGGAGAGGTCGTAGACCTCGGCCAGGCTGACGTCGTCGGGGCCGATTCCGGCCTCTTCGTACGCCGCGTGGGCGAGCGACTCCTTGAACGTCCGCTCGGGCGGCCCGACAGCGCCGGCCGGGTCCGTCGCCAGCAGGGGCATGTCGATGACCGTGTTCGGGAAGGTCGGCGTGACCGTGGAGATCGCCGCGACCCGCACCGGCTGGTCGGCGCCGAGCCGGCGCGCGTACTCGGCGCTGGTCAGCAGCACCGCCGCCGCGCCGTCGGACGTCGCGCAGATGTCGAGCAGGTGCAGCGGGTCGGAGACCACCGCTGAACCGAGCACGTCGGCCGCGCTGACCTCCTTGCGGTAGCGGGCGTTCGGGTTGTGCAGGCCGTGTCGCGCGTTCTTGACCTTGACCTGCGCGAAGTCCTCGCTGGTCGCTCCGTAGAGATCCATCCGCCGGCGGGCGTAGAGCGCGAAGTAGGCCGGGTTCGTCATCCCGAGCAGCCGGAACCGCAGCCAGTCCGGGTCGTCGTAGCGCTCCCCCGCGTTCGGCGCCAGGAACCCCTTCGGGGTGGTGTCGGCGCCCACCACGAGCGCCACCTCGCTCTGGCCGGCCAGGATCCGCGACCGGGCCGTGTCGAGGGCCTGCGCACCGGTGGCGCAGGCGGCGTACGACGTGGCGACCCGGGCGCCGTTCCAGCCGAGCGCCTGGGCGAACGTGGCGCCGGCGACGTACCCGGCGTAGCCGTTGCGCACGGTCTCCCCGCCGACGATCAGGTCGACGTCGTTCCACGGGACGCCGGCGTCGGCGAGTGCGGCGCGGGCCGCGTGCACGCCGTACGACACAAAACTGCGGCCCCACTTGCCCCAGGGGTGCATGCCGACGCCGAGGACGGCCACCTGCTCGCTCACTGCTCGGCCTCCTCGCCCATCTCGACCACTGGCTTCCAGCGCCAGACCGTGCGGTCGCCGTCGTCGTCGGTGTAGAGCGTCTCGACCACGACCTCGGCCTCCTGACCTACCCGCAGGTCGGCGACGCCGTAGCCGCCCGCGACCTGGCCGAGCACGACCAACCCCTCGGGCAGCTCGACGGCCGCGAGCGCGAACGGCTCGAACGGCTCGGTCGTCGGGATGTACGGCGGCGGCGGCTGGTACTGCGCGTCGGTGTAGGACCACACCCGGCCGCGCCGAGACAGCTCGACCTGGTCGAACGACTCGCTCTCGCACACCGGGTTGCGGCAGTAAGCCCCCTCGCCAGCCGTGGGCGGGAAGAACACGCAGCCGCAGCCCGTGCACCGGGAGCCGATCAACGCGGGCTCGGGACCGGTCGTGAACCAACCCTCGATCGCTGGAGTTGCCGTCACCAGGCCCCCTCAGAAACTAGAACGTGTTCTCATCCTAGCGTGATCGGTGGCCGCTAGGGCCGGGCGAGGTAGGCCAGCAGGTCCTGACGGGTGACCACGCCGACCGGCTTGCCGTCTTCCTGCACGAGCACCGCGTCGGCATCCTCGAGCAGCTTGACCGCGTCGCGGGCATCCTCGGTCGAGCCGATCGTGGGCAGCGGCGGCGACATATGTTGCTCGACGGAGTCGGTGAGCCGGGCGTTGCCGGTGAACAACGCGTCGAGGACGCTCCGCTCGGAGACCGCGCCGGCGACCTCGGCCGCCACGATGGGCGGCTCGGCCCGGACGACCGGCATCTGCGAGACGCCGTACTCCTGAAGGATCGCGACCGCCTCCGCGATCGTCTCGCCCGGGTGGGTGTGCACCAGGTCGGGCAGCCGCCCGGACTTGCCGCGCAGCACCTCCCCGACCGTCTGGCTGCCGGACTCGTGGCTGCTGGCGAAGCCGTACTGGCCCAGCCACTCATCGTTGAAGACCTTGGTCAGATAGCCGCGACCCGAGTCGGGCAGCAGCACCACGATCACCGCGTCGGCGCCCTCCGGGGTGCCGGCCAGCTCGCGCGCCAGCTGTACGGCGGCGAACGCGGCCATCCCCGAGGACCCACCGACGAGCAGCGCCTCCTCGCGGGCCAGGCGACGCGTGAACGCGAACGAGTCCGCGTCGGAGACCTCGATGATCCGATCGGCGACAGCGCGGTCGTAGGTCTCGGGCCAGAAGTCCTCGCCCACGCCCTCGACCAGATAGGGCCGCCCGCTGCCTCCGGAGTAGACCGACCCGGCCGGGTCCGCGCCGACGACCTGGATCGCGGGGTTCTGCTCCTTGAGGTAGCGGCCGACCCCCGAGATCGTGCCGCCGGTGCCGACGCCCGCGACGAAGTGGGTGATCCGGCCCTCGGTCTGCTCCCACAGCTCGGGGCCGGTCGTCTCGTAGTGGGACCGCGGGTTGTGCGGGTTGGAGTACTGGTCGGGCTTCCAGGCACCCGGCTGCGAGGCCAGGCGGTCGGAGACGTTGTAGTAGGAGTCCGGGTGCTCCGGCGCGACCGCGGTCGGGCAGACGACGACTTCGGCGCCGTAGGCCTTGAGCACGTTGCGCTTGTCCTCGCTGACCTTGTCGGGGCAGACGAACACGCAGTGGTAGCCCTTGGCCTGGGCGACCATGGCCAGCCCCACTCCGGTGTTGCCCGAGGTCGGCTCGACGATCGTGCCGCCGGGCTGCAGCTCCCCTGACGCCTCCGCGGCCTCGATCATCCGGGTCGCGATCCGGTCCTTCACCGACCCGCCAGGGTTGAAGTACTCCACCTTCGCCAGCACCGGCGGAGCGGAGTCCGCGATTTCGTCGAGCGTGGTCGACAGCCGCAGCAGTGGGGTGTTGCCGATCAGGTCCAGGAGCGAGTTGACGTACTGCATGCGTTCAACCTAGACGCGATCCGTAGGATTTGCCGCGATGGGGAAGGCCGCTGCCGCACGCAAGCTCGCCGCCGCCGCCGCGTACGGCGGCGGTGGCCTCTCGTTGCTCGGCGGAGCCGCGTGGGGCGTGCTCAGCCTCGAGGCCTGGATGGCCCGCCGGTCGATCGGCCAGACCCGGGAGGATCCACCCCCCGACGCGACCGGCTGGTACGGCCGCGGCCGACCCGGGCCGGCGATCCGGATTGCCCTGCTGGGTGACTCCAGTGCGGCCGGCTACGGCGTCGACCGGGTCGAGGAGACCCCGGGCGCGCTGCTGGCCAGCGGCGTGTCCGTGCACGCCGACCGCCGGGTCTACCTGCGCGACTACGCGGTGGTCGGCGCCCGGTCGCCGGACCTGGCCAGCCAGATCGACCGCGCGCTGCCGATCGAGCCCGACGTGGCGGTGATCCAGATCGGCGCCAACGACGTGACCCACAAGACCCTGCCGGCCGAGTCGGTCCGGCACCTCTCCGAGGGCGTACGCCGGCTGCGCGAGGCCGGGGTCGAGGTCGTCGTCGGCACCTGCCCCGACCTCGGTACGGTGCGGCCGATCGCGCCACCCCTCAAGCAGGTCGCCCGGACCTGGTCCCGCCGGCTCGCCGCCGCACAGACGATCGCGGTGATCGGCGAGGGCGGCCGGACGGTCTCGCTGGGCTCGATCCTGGGCCCCGAGTTCGACGCCGCACCGGCGGTGTTCTTCGGCCCCGACCGGTTCCATCCTTCGGCCGAGGGCTACCGGGCGCTGACCAACTTGGTGATCCCATCGGTGCTGGCGGCCCTCGGACTCGTCCCCGAGGACGAGGTTCAGCCGGAGGCCTACCGGGGCGAGGGGGTGCTGCCCGTCGCCCGGGCCGCGGTCCGGGCGGTCCGGCAGACCGGCACCGAGCTCGACGGGACCGAGGTGGCCGGCGACCGGGGCGGCGTACGCGGCCTCTGGGTCGAGCTGCGGCACCGACGCAGCCGCCCCCAGGCCAAGGGCCAGGCGCCCGATGCCACCGAGACAGCCGACGCCACAACGCGCTGACCCGTCGCAAACTTTGCGACGGGTCAGCGGGGTCGTGCGTTAGTTAGCGACGGGTCAGTTGTCGTTGAAGAACGCGAGGATGCGCAGCAGGCTGGTGTAGATCCAGACCAGCGCCACCGTGATCGCGAACGCGGCCCGCCAGGACTCCCGCTCGGGGAGGCCGTTGGCGATGCCCTGCTCCACGAAGTCGAAGTCCAGGATCAGCATGAACACGCCGAGCACCAGTCCGGCGAAGGCGGTGAGCATGCCGAGGCCGGTGATCCCGAAGAGCCCGAAGCTGCTGCCGAACGCTCCGAGCAACATCTCCATCAGGGCGAGCCCGACCATGCCGAACATCGCGGAGATGACGAAGGTCCGGAACTTCTGGCCGACCTTGATGTTGAAGTACTTGTAGGCCGCCAGGGTGCCGGCGAACGCGGCGAACGTGCCGATCACTGCCTGGACGACGATGTTGCCGCTGTCGGCGGTCGTGTACTGCGCGTCGATGACCTTGCTGAGCGCGCCCAGCGCCACGCCCTCGAGGACGCAGAAGGCGATCACCAGCGCCGGGCTGATGACCCGCTTGAACGAGTTCACCATCGAGAGCGCAAAGGCGCCGAGGCTGCCGATGGTCAGGGCGGCGAACAGCGAGCCCAGCTCACCGTTGCTGAGCGTGGTCGCCGTGATGTCCGGCGTGAGGACCCAGGTCGCGATCGCGGCCAGGATCACGATGCCCAACGAGATGGCGGTCTTCTGGACCACCGAGTCGATCGTCATCGGGCCCGTCGACGGCGGCGCCTGCGTGGGCTGCTGCCCCGGAGCGCCGGGTTCGCCGGTCCCCCACGTCGAGGGGTCGGCGCCATAGCCCTGGTACGTCGAGCCGTTGCCGGCGTACGTCTGGTTGCCGTAGGCATTGGTGCCACCGGCGTGGAACTCCTCCGAGCGCCGGAACACCGGGTTGTTGCTCTGCATGGTCTCCTCCTTGGAGGCCGGGGGTGACCGTCGCCCTGACGGCCTACCTAGTTCGAAGTCGAGTCTAGACGGCTTCGAACATTTCAACGTCTTGGCGGCGCCCAGCGTTCCCGGGTCGATGCCCGTTCAGGCGCCGACTGCCGGTAATCTGCTCGGGACATGCACCCCCAGCGACAGCGGACTTTCCGGGCTGACATCCAGGGGCTCCGCGCGATCGCCGTGCTGACTGTGATCGCGGGCCATGCCGGTGTTCCGTTCCTCCCCGGGGGCTTCGTCGGGGTGGACGTCTTCTTCGTGATCTCCGGCTTCCTGATCTCCCAGCTGCTGTTCCGCGAGGTCGAGCGCAAGGGCACGCTGTCGATCAGCGACTTCTACGCGCGTCGGGCGCGCCGCATCCTCCCGGCGGCCACCCTGGTGACCCTCGCCACCCTGGTGGCCTCGCTGCTCTGGCTCAGCGTCGTGGATGCCCTCGACGTGGTCACCGACGCGGTGTGGGCGACGTTCTTCGCGGCCAACATCCGGTTCTCCAGCGTGGGCACCGACTACTTCGCCCAGGAGGAGGGGCCGTCCCCGCTGCAGCACTACTGGTCGCTGGCGGTCGAGGAACAGTTCTACCTCGTCTGGCCGCTCATCCTGCTGCTCTGTGTCGTGCTGATCCGGCGCCGGACCAGCCGCGGCTCCCGGGTCGATCGGCCGTCGTTGCCGAAGGTCACGGTCCTCTGGGTGCTGGTCGTCCTGGGCCTCGCGTCATTCGTGTACGGCGTCTTCCTGACCTCGACCGACCCCACCGCGGCGTACTTCTCGACGCCGGCCCGGGCCTGGGAGCTCGCGATCGGGGCGATCACCGCGTTGGTCGCTCGCCGGGTCGCGGCGCGGCTAAACGCCGTGCTGCGCGGCGCCGTCGCGCTGGCGGGGCTGCTCGCGATCGGCTACGCCTGCGGGTTCTACGGCCCCGACACCGCTTTCCCCGGCTGGGCGGCGGCCGTCCCCGTGGTGGGCTCGGCGCTGTTGCTGCTGGCGGGCGCGGGCGACCACGCGCGCGAGCCGCTGCCGATCAAGGCCCTGTCGGTACGCCCGATGCGCCTTGTCGGCGACTGGTCCTACTCGCTCTACCTCTGGCACTGGCCGCTGCTGGTCATCCCTGAGCAGCGCCTCGGCCACGAGCTGAGCACCTCGTTCACCGTCTTCGTGGTGGCGCTGACCTTCGTGCTCGCTGGCCTCACCTATCGGTTCGTGGAGACCCCGTTCCGCCATCCGTCCCGGCTGCCACGGCGCCGGGCACTGACGCTGTATCCCGCCTCCGTGGTGCTGGTGGTGCTTGCGGCCGTGATCGGATCGGTCTACGGCCACTGGAAGGCCGGCGAGTTCGGTGACCGGCCGCCGATCACGGTGACCAACTTCGGCGTCGACGACGAGTCCGACTACGACCTCGCCAAGGATCCTACGGTCGCCCTGGTGCAGGCGTCGGTGATCGCCGCCCGCAACCAGATGGCGGTACCCAGCGATCTGTCACCCGATGTTCTCAAGCTGCGCGACGACGTGCCGGACGTGGGCGATTGCGACTACGAGAATCCGGTCGATGCCATCTGCGCCAACGGCAACCCGAGCGCCGACAAGACGATCGTGGTCTTCGGCAACTCGCACGGCCGGATGTGGATCCCGGCGTTCGAGCGGATCGCAGAGCATGGCGACTACCGCACCTACTACCTGGTGAAGCCCAACTGCGCCGCCCCCCTCGTGGTCGTCGGCGACCTGAGCAACGGCGGCCAGCCGTGGGACGAGTGCACGGAGTTCCGGGAATGGGCACTGGACCAGATCGCCGAGATCCAGCCCGACCTCGTGGTGGTTTCGACCAGCGGGCCCAACCCGGTGGTCTACGACTCCGACGGCAACCGGTACACCACCAAGGACCCCGAGTACGACGAGGCCACCCGGGTCGGGTACCAGGACCTGTTCGAGCGGCTGGCCGACGTCGCGGACGAGACGGTGCTGATCCGCGACGTACCGAAGAACCAGGATGATCCGGGGGCCTGCCTGACGACCGGCTCCCCCGACCTCGGCGACTGCCTCTGGTCCCCGCTGCCGGCCTCCGAACACGATGCCGACGTGTCCGTCGAGGTGGCCGAGGCAACCGGCACCGACTACGTGGATCCGACCGAGTGGGTCTGCTGGGAACGCAAGTGCCCTGCCGTGATCGGCGACGTGATCTCCTACCGCGACCGCGGACACCTCACCAGCGTGTACGCCGCGTCGCTCGCCGACGAGCTCGGCAAGGAGCTCGGGGTCTGGTCGAACTAGCGGACCTGGTCAGGACACCTTGAGCGCCGAGACGTCGGCGAACGCGGTGAAGCTGTCGTCGGTCCCGCTGCCGTCGTCGTTGTAACCGAAGGCCAGGACCCGGATCGTGGTCTGCTCGGCCAGGGTGATCGTGCGCGCCGTCGTACAGGTGGCCTCACGGTCGGCCGGGGCGGGCGCGAAGGCACCGGTGAAGCACGTGCCGTAGTCGTCGCCGAACGGGTTGCCTGCAGAGGTCGGCCCGCGCAGTGCCAGCATCAGCCGCGCGCTGTCGGTCCGAGCCGAGTCGGGCGCGACCGTGTCGAAGAACCCGTAGCCGTTCACCACGTACGTGCCGGCCGGCAGGTCGAGCGTCCCGAGTTCGGTGGCGCGTCCGGTGAAGGAGCCACCGATGTCGATCGTTGCCGGCTGCGCGTTGGAGAACGAGTCTGCCAGCGCCGCGCCGTCCGCGCCGTCCGCACCCGCCGGGCCAGCCGGGCCTTCCGGACCCTCAGGGCCGGCGGGACCGGCAGGGCCCTGGGGACCTTCTCGGCCGCGCAGGTTCTGCTTGGCGCTCTTGCTCAGCTCCTTCGCCTGCAGCGAACCGTTCTTGATGTCGACGCCGCGGAGGCTCTCGTTCCGTACGTCGCCGGAGTCGATCTGGCCGGCGGCGTATCCCGCTCCTCCGGCGAGCAGGGCGAGCACCGTGGCTCCGGCACCGATCGCCGCCACGCGGCTGTCGAGAACACGCTTGAGTCCCATCAGACACCTCCAAGTCGGCGTGGCCCGCTCCCCCATGGAACGGTCTGACCCCGCCGCCTTTCCGACTACCCGTCCCGCCCGCCGCGAAACCCGTCAGCGCCGGACGGCGCGAACCACCGAGTCCCGGACGACGACCGGCCCTTCTGGTCCGGCCATCTCCCGCGCGGGTTCGGCCTCGGTCACCAGGTCCCACTCGTCGCGGTCGAGCAGCGCCACCAGTTGCCCGGCGGTGAAAAGCAGCTGGGGTCCGTGCGGTCGGCGGGCGCCGCTGTCGAGGTCGTGCGGATGGTGCCCGACCACGAGCAGCGTCCCTCCGGGTGCCACCAGGTCAGCCACCCGGCGGTAGAAGTCGGAGAACACGTCTGCCGGGACGTGGAAGAAGAAGGCCGAGACCAGGTCGTACCGGCCGGGGGCCGGGCCGCCGGCCATCAGGTCGTGGTGGAGGAGCTCGATCCGCTCGGCAACCCCCGACTCGGCGGCGTGGGCCGCCACTCGCTCCAGGGCCACCTCCGACACGTCGAGCGCGGTGACCTGCCAACCGCGTTCGGCCAGCCAGACGCTGTCCGCTCCCTCGCCGCAGCCGACGTCGAGTGCCCGACCGGGCACGAGGTCGGCGACCTCCTCGACGAGTCGCTGATTGGGCCGTCCGCTCCAGACGCGATCGGACTCGGCGTACCGGGCGTCCCAGGTCTGCTGGGAGTACAGGTCGTCGGCATCGTGGTCGTGGTGGTTCACAATCGCAGTCTGCCTCCTTCCCACTGAAATGACGGTTCGGCTGAGCGCGCTGGCCGCTGGGTTCTAAGGTCCGGTGCGGAGGGTCACCGACGAAGGGATCCACATGAAGCTCATCGCGTTCGCAGCCGCCTTCTTGCTCTCGCTCGTTCTCAGCCCGGTCACGGCAGGTCCCGCTGCCGCGGCCGTCAAGTGCGGGAGCTTCAGCTACGGCTCATCGGCGCCCGTCTCGTCCACGCACTACGGCGTCAAGAACATCCGCGTCGAGCGAGGCACCTGCCGCGCTGCGAAGAAGGTCGCGCGAGCCTCGGAGGGCAACGGCGGCAAGAAGTACCGCATCGACGGATGGCGCTGCAGCCCGCGCAAGCTCACGGACGCCGGCACCCGGACCTACGTCTGCTGGAAGACCGACGTGCCCGCTGGCGTGCACCAGCCCAAGGTCACGTTCAAGACGCTCGGGAACGGCTGACTTCCGGACTCGCGCTGGTGCCCCCGGTGGGACTCGAACCCACACTTGAATCGCTTTTAAGGCGACGTCCTCTACCGGTTGGGATACGGGGGCGGCCTCATTCTCGCAAGGTCGGCCGCCCGACCTAGGACGTCGTCGGTCATTTCCTCGGTGAGCCTGCCGGTGAAGGTGTTCTGCTGGCTCGGGTGGTAGCAGCCGAGGAGCACGACGTCACCGTGCGGAGCCCCCAACTCCGCAGCCGCGCCGTGCCCGAACCGCGGCTTCGGCGTCGGGACCTGCCATCCGGCCAACCGGAGCGAGCGAATCGCCGCATCCCACCCGAACGAGCCGAGAGCGACCACCACTCGCAGCTCGTCGGCGACCAGGGCCAGCTCGGCGTCCAGCCAGGTAGCGCAGGTGTCCCGCTCGGTCACCGTGGGCTTGTTCTGGGGTGGGGCGCAGCGGACGGCGGCGACCATCCGGGTGTCGATCAGCTCCAGGCCGTCACCGATGAACAGGCTGGTCGGCTGGTTGGCGAGGCCGACGCGATGAAGGCTCGCAAACAGCCAGTCGCCGCTGCGGTCGCCGGTGAAGATCCGACCGGTGCGGTTGGCGCCATGGGCCGCGGGAGCCAACCCGACGATGAGCACCCTCGGCCGCCGGACGCCGAAACCGGTGATCGGACGACCCCAGTACTCCTCGTCCGCGAACGACGCTCGCTTCTCCCTGGCGACGCGCTCGCGCCACTCCACCAGCCGCGGACAGGCACGGCACTCCACGACCTCCGCATCGAGCCGGGCCAGCGGATCGCTCAGGGGGCGGGCTGGATCGAGGACTCGCGGCGTACCTTGTCGACGGCCTGGGCGGCCGCATCACTGACCTTGTCCTTCGCGACATCCGCGGCGTGGTGGGTGGCGGACTGGACGCGCGGGTCGCGGGCCACCCTCTGAGCGCCGGACTTGATCTGCTCGTAGCGCTGGCGTCCGGCACGAGCTCCCAGGACATAGCCGACCGCGACTGCAGCGAGCAACGGGATCTTCTTCATGCCTTCACGGTAACCGCCCGTGGTAACGGCAAACCCGGGGGCGAGGAATCCCCGGTCGACCGGGGAAACCTTCAGGCCACCACCAGCGACCAGGCGATGCCGTCCAGGATGTCCGCCTCGGAAACCACGATCGTCTCGGTGCGGACCAGGCGGAGCACCCGCGACAGGATGAGCGCCCCGGCGTCGATCACGTCGGCGCGCCCGGGGTTCAGGTAGGGCAGGTCCAGCCGCTGGGCGACGGTCATCGCCACGAGCCGATCGACGGCCGGATGGATCTGCTCGATCCGCAGCACCTGCTGGTCGATCGCGTCGCGGTCGTACGTCGGCAGGTCGAGCACGCTAGCGGCCACCGTGGTCACGGTGCCGGCGATGCCGACGACGGTGGCCGCCGCGGCGGCGTCGACCGGGGCGGCGGCCAGGCTCGCGTCGATGTCGGCCACGCACGCGGCCACCTGCTCGGCCGTGGGTGGGTCGTCGTGCAGGTGCCGCTCGTGCAGCCGCACCGAGCCGATGTCCATCGAGCACGCCTGCCGGGGCCGGGTGTCACCGAGAATCAGCTCGGTCGACCCGCCACCGATGTCGATCACCAGCACCGGGAGGTCGGGGGGGACAGCCAGGTGACGGACCGCTCCGTCGAACGCGATCGCCGCTTCCTCCGCACCCGTGAGCACCTCGGGCCGGACGCCCAGTCGCTCGTAGACACCATCGGAGAACTCCTGGGCGTTGGCGGCGTCGCGCGTGGCGGAGGTCGCGCAGAAGCGCAGTCGCCGCACCCCCCGGGCCTTGATGAAGGCGGCGTACTCCTCGATCGCGGCGAACGCCCGGGCCAGCGCCTCGTCGGCGAGCCGGCCGGTGCGGTCGACGTCCTGGCCCAACCGGACCATCCGGGTCTCGCGCACCGCGACGTCGGGCAGGTCGCCGATCAGGAGCTTGATCGTGTTGGTGCCGCAGTCGATCGCCGCGACGGTCATCCCGGGTCTCGCACCACGCACGGTCCGGATGCCCACCACTCGCCGAGCAGGTCGAGGACCTCGTCGCCCAGTGGGTTGACGCCGCGACCGGCGGCCAGCGCATGCGCGGCCAGGACGTGCAGGCACTTCACTCGGTCCGGCATCCCGCCCGCGGTGATCCCGTCGATCTCGGGCACCTCACCCAACCCGGCTCGGAACTCGAGGTAGGACTCGTGGGCGCCCCGGTAGGCGGCCGCGAGCTCGGCGTCCTCGCCCAGCCGGGCCTGCATCTCCTTCATCAGCCCCGAGCCCTCGAGGGTGCCGATCAGCGACGCCGCGCGCGGGCAGGTGAGATAGAACGTCGTCGGGAACGGCGTCCCGTTCGGCAGCCGCGGTTCCGTGGTCACCACATCGGGGTTGCCGCAGGGGCAGCGGTGACCCACGTCGTGGATGGCGCGCGGGGGTCGACCGAGCTGTTGCCGGACCACCGCCTCGTCCTCGGGCGCAATCATCGGCCCTCGCTCAGTCGGAGGGTTGCTGGTCGGAGCCGTCGATCTTGCGCAACGGAATCGGCGGCGCCTTCGTCGGCGGGTCCCCGGCGATCTTCATCGAGTCCCAGGCGTCGTCGAACCAGGTCCGCTCCTCGGTCGGCGCGATCGTGTCCGGGTCGGTCAGCTCGGACTCGCTCTCGAGCGGCTGCCCGTCCTCGAGCACCACGAACGGCGTCTCCCCCGGCTTGACGTAGCCGAATCGCTCGCGCGCCTGCGCGCTGACATAGGCCGGGTCCTGCCAACGCTCCTTCTCCTGCTCGAGCTCCGCGATGCTGGCGCGCCGCTCGCCGATCTGGGACCTCAGGTCGTCCATGTGGGACCGCTGCTCGAGGTAGGCCCGCAGCGACGATGCGTAGGAGACCGCGAGCACGGCCAGCACCATCACCAGGATCGCCGCCCGGCCGGTGAGCCGGGATCGGACCTTCGACTCGACGGCCGGTCGCGCGGCCGGACCCGGAGGGTTCGGAGCCGCCGACGTGGGGCGCGCGACGCGCGCCGGACGACCCGGCCCGGGACGTCCGCGGGGCCGGGAGCTTCGCGGCGTGCCTCGCTGGTCTCCCACGAGCCCTAGCGTCCCTCAGACGGAGTACCTCGGGAACGCCGACACACCGGCGTACCTCGCCGCGTCGCCGAGCTCGTCCTCGATCCGCAGCAGCTGGTTGTACTTCGCCACCCGCTCGGACCGGGCGGGGGCACCGGTCTTGATCTGACCGCAGTTGGTGGCCACTGCCAGGTCGGCGATCGTGGTGTCCTCGGTCTCGCCGGAGCGGTGGCTCATCATGCAGCGCAGCCCGTTGCGGTGCGCAAGCTCCACCGAGTCGAGGGTCTCGGTGAGCGAGCCGATCTGGTTGACCTTGACGAGCAGCGCGTTGGCCTGGCCGCCGTCGATGCCGCGCTGGAGCCGCTCGACGTTGGTGACGAACAGGTCGTCGCCCACGAGCTGGGTGCGCGCACCGAGGCGGTCGGTGATCGCCTTCCAGCCGTCCCAGTCGTCCTCGTCGAGCGGGTCCTCGATGCTGATGATGGGGTACGCCGAGACCAGCTCGTCGTAGTAGGACGTCATCTCCTCGGCGGTCCTGGTGGCGCCCTCGAACGTGTAGGTCCCGCCCTCGCAGAACTCGGAGGCCGCGACGTCGAGGGCGAGCGCGAAGTCCTTGCCGAGCTGGTAGCCGGCCTTCTCGATGGCCTCGGCGATCAGGTCGAGCGCGGCGCGGTTGGACTCCAGGTCCGGCGCGAAACCGCCCTCGTCGCCGACGCCCGTGGCGAGACCGCGGCTCTTCAACACGTCCTTGAGGGCGTGGTAGACCTCGGCGCCGGTGCGCAGGGCATCGCGGAACGTGGCCGCCCCGATCGGCGCGATCATGAACTCCTGGACGTCGACGTTGGTGTCGGCGTGCGCGCCGCCGTTGAGGATGTTCATCATCGGCACCGGCAGCAGGTGGGCGTTGGGCCCGCCGAGGTACCGGTAGAGCGGCAGCTCGGCCGAGTCGGCCGCGGCGCGGGCGACCGCGAGCGAGGCGCCGAGGATCGCGTTGGCGCCCAGCGTGGCCTTGTTGGGGGTGCCGTCGAGGGCGAGCATCGTCTGGTCGATCAGCCGCTGGTCGTCGGCGGCGAGACCCTCCAGCGCCGGGCCGATCGTCTTGACCACTCCGCCGACGGCGGTCAGGACGCCCTTGCCGAGGTAGCGCTTGCCCCCGTCGCGCAGCTCGACGGCCTCGAACTGGCCGGTCGAGGCACCGCTCGGCACGGCCGCTCGCGCGAACGTCCCGTCGTCGAGGAGTACCTCGACCTCAACGGTGGGGTTGCCGCGCGAGTCGAGGATCTCGCGGGCTCCGACGGCTTCGATCGCTGCCACGTGCTTGTCTCCTGGGTCGAGGTACGACGAACTCTTGCCAGCCTAGACCGGCCCTGTCGCTCCGAACCTCGGGGACCGCCACAGGAGGTTCACTCCCGCCGTCGCACCCGAGTGAGTCCATCAGCGATGCTGGGCCAGTGAGCTCCGAACAGCCCGCCCTGGCTCGCAGGCTCGGCACCGGCGACGCGGTGGTGGTCGGGCTCTCCGCGATGATCGGTGCCGGCGTGTTCGCGGTCTTCGCCCCTGCCGCCGAGGCCGCCGGGAGCCTGCTGCTCGTGGGGCTCGGGATCGCGGCGGTGGTGGCGTTCTGCAACGCGGCGTCCTCGGCCCAGCTCGCCGTCGCCTACCCGACGTCCGGTGGCACCTACGTCTACGGCCGCGAGGTGCTCGGGCCGTGGTGGGGCTTCGTCGCGGGCTGGGGCTTCGTGATCGGCAAGACCGCGTCCTGCGCGGCGATGGCGATGACCTTCGCGGCGTACGCCGTGCCTGGCTCCGGATGGCTCGAGCGGGTGGCCGCGATCGGCGCCGTCGTACTCCTCACCGCCGCCAACCTGCGCGGCATCACCCGGACGGCGCTGGTCGCCCGGGTCCTGCTGGGGCTCACCCTGCTCACGCTCGTGGTGGCCCTGGGCGTCGCCTACTCCGGAGGCGAGTGGGCCAGCGGCCCCTGGCCGGGGGGCGATGTCTACGGCGTCCTGCAGTCCGCGGGCCTGCTGTTCTTCGCGTTTGCCGGCTACGCGCGGATCGCCACTCTCGGCGAGGAGGTACGTCGGCCCGAGCTGCTCGGCCGGGCGATCCTGGTCGCGCTCGGCGTCGCGGTCGCGCTGTACGCCGCTGTCGCGGTCGCGCTACTGCTGGTGCTGGGCGACTCGCTGCCCGACAGCTCGACCCCGATCGCCGCGGCGATGGCGGCCGTCGGCGCCGCCTGGGCGGAGCCGGTGGTGCGGGTCGGTGCCGCAGCGGCCAGCCTGGGCGCGTTGCTCGCCCTGCTCGCCGGCGTGGGCCGCACCTCGCTGGCGATGGCTCGGGAGCGTGACCTCCCCCGCACCCTCGCGCACGTGCACCCGAGGCACCGAGTTCCGGACCACGCGCAGCTGGTGATCGCCGGCGCGATCGTGCTGGTGGTGCTGGTCGCCGACCTGCGCGCGGCGATCGGGTTCTCGTCCTGCGGGGTGCTCGTCTACTACGCGGTGGCCAACCTCGCTGCGCTGCGCCAGCCCGCCGCGCAGCGCCGGTGGCCGCGGGCCGTCAACGTGCTCGGCCTCGTCGGCTGCCTGACCCTCGTCGCCACCCTGCCGGCGGTCTCCGTGATCGGTGGCCTGGCCATGCTGGCCGTGGGCGTCGTGGGCCGGGCGTGGCTCAGGCCCGCTTCCTGAACGTCGCCTTCACCTGTACCGGCTGGGACACGGTGATCGTGCAAGTCTTGGAGGTGCCGAACCGTGCGCACGCCCCGGACCAGGCCTTGAACTTCCACCGATTCGACCTCGGCACCGCCTTGAGGGTGACCTGGCGACTCGAGGACGTGGTCGTCGCGAGCGTGACCGTCGTGAAAGTCGGTGGGCCGTAGACCTCACTGCAGTCGCCCGGGCAGGCGATCCCTGCCGCACTGGTCACCTTGCCGTGGCCGACCAGGCGCACGGACAACCGCGGTTCGGGGGCACCCTCGAGCACGATGGCCGAGGTGGTGGCCGTCGGGCCGTCGACGGTGCCGTCGTTCGGGGTGACCGCGCAGGCGAGGCCGTTGCCGCCATTGGCGACGTGGTGCGGAATCGCATCGGCTCGGGCAGCGGTCACCACGTCTCGGACGATGGCGCCGTTGATGCGCCACACCCACCGGTAGGTGACCCGGTCGTAGTCGAGATCCTTGATGGCCGGGTCTGAGGTGATCCGGCAGAAGACCGCCTCGTCGTCGGTGGGTGCTGCCGGGTCGAGCGCGATGCCCACTCCCAGCGGCGGCCGGTTCGGCGGCGTCCCCGAGGTCAGTACCTCGAACGGGGCCTGGATCGCGTTGATGCCCGCGATGTCCAGCACCATCCTCCAGTTGCCGGTCTGATTCAGATCGAAGTTGTAGGTCCACGTCCCGAACCCGCCGCGCCTCCCGAAGCCGAAGGTTCCGGAGCTGTCCACCGCCACCGAGGCGTCCGGGCGCAGGAAGCGGACTCGCCAGGAGTCGCCCGCCTCCACTCCAGCAAGATCTGCACGGAAGTGCACGGTCCGCGGGCCCGAGGTGAAGGCGCCGGTCCGCACGGCGAGGTCCTCGGGCGGGTTGGCGTTGCCCGTGAACGGGTTCGGACTGAACGCGAAGTCGTGGACGATCGGCGTGGTCGGGTCGTCCACCTGGGACAACCAGTCGCTCGGCCCGGGGTCGCAAGCACCGCTGTGCGGCTCGTACGGCGTCCCGTTCCACGACGGCGGACCGGCCGAGTTGGTGTGCGAGCTGAAGTGCAGATGCGGTCCGGTGCTGTTCCCACTGGAGGCCATCAGCCCGAGCTGGGTGCCGGCCCGAATGAAGTCGCCGACCTGCCAGGGCCGCCACTGCCCCCGGTGCCGGAAGCCGACCGAGTCCTTCTTGAGGTGCAGATAGCCGGTCACGTGGCCCCCACCGTGGTAGAGCTGGACGAAGTTGGCCGGGGCGTTGGCCGGGACCGTCACGTGGTCGGGCTCGCCGTCGCGCACCCGGGTCACATAGCCGTCGAGCGCGGCGTACACCGGGATGCCGATCTCCTGCTCGACGAAGCTGCCGCGCGGTGAGACGTCGTGGGCATCGTGACCGTTGTAGCTGTGCGCCGAGCAGTCATAGATCTGCACACCGGCGCCGGGGTCCAGGTCGACGTAGTTGTTCACGAAGATGTCGCGCCCCAGGTTTCCGGCCAGCGGATAGAACGGATAGTTCTGCGTCCCGTTCGTGGACTTGGCCGCGGGAGTCACCACAGAGGTGTCCTCACCTCCCGAGGCGAGCACTGACGTACCCGGCCCGACCGACTCGTCCCGCGTCGGTACGCCGGCAAGCGTCGAAAACAGCAGAGCTGTCGAGACCAAAAGTCCGAGGACACGTGCCTTCATCGCGGCTCCTCTCGAGGGCGGTCCCGAGAGCGCGTCGACGAATCTACCGCTTTTCGTCGCGCTTGATCCGCTCCCAGACCTCGTCGATCGCCTCCGGGTCGAGCGGCGGATCCCCAGGCGATCGGCCGATGGAGGCCGGGTCGAACACATGCGGGTTGCGCCGCCGCATCTTCGCGGTGATCCCTCGGGCCACGTCGTCGAGGCTGAAGGCTCCCGACTGCTCGGCGATCACCGCGTGGAAGACCACCTGGAGGAGTACGTCGCCGAGCTCCTCACGCACGTGGTCGAGGTCGCCGGACTCGATCGCCTCGACCAGCTCCTCGGTCTCCTCACGCAGGAACGGCACCAGCGACTCGTGGGTCTGCCCGGCCTTCCAGGCGCACTCCGTGCGCAGCCGCCGCATCACCTCGGCGAACTCCACGAGCGCGTCGCCCGGTGCCGCGTCGGCCACCGGTCAGCCGCAGCGCTGCGACTCGGGCAGGGCCGCGGCGTACGCCGAGTCGCCCTCTTGCTCCCCGAGCCGGTCGGTGTCGGTCATCGCATCGTCGGCGAAGTCGCTGACCGCGACGGACAGGTCGTCGTCGCGAATGAACTCGACCGCCATGTCGCCCACGGCCAGGTCGGGGAACACCGGGTTGGTCGTCACGCCCTCTCGTTCGGTCCAGGCCTGCGCGGCCGCGATCCCCGCGGCGAGCTGATCCTCCTCGGGCGTCCCGGGCTCGGCTTCCTGCGCACCCACCGCCTGCATCACGTTGACGAAGTAGCTGAGGCCGAGGCTGAGCCGAGCCTGCACGGTGCCTTCGTCGTCCACGGCCTTCTCGAGGCTGGCGAAGGTGGGCGAGGGGGTGATGCCGAAATCGTCGGCGAGGCCGTCGGCGATGGTGCGGAGCACCAGTGTCTGCAGGGCGCGGGTGCGGACCTCGGCGCCGGAGACCGGGACGCCCTGGGTGGCCGGGTCCTGGCCGCGCAGATCGCAGAGCTTCTCGGCCGCCGCCTCGACATCGTCGAGGCTGATCGTGGTGTCGCCCACCTCGGCGGCGACGCCGGGGCGGACGCCCCCGTCGGCGATGCCGCAGCCCGTGAGCAGGCCCCCCGCGACGATTCCGACGACCGCGACGGCGAGGCGGGCGCGGCGGATGGTTCTCACTGTGGCTCCTTGCTGGGCTCGGCCCTGGACTCCGTTGGAGGGTCGATCACGCTGTCGATGACCCCGCGCGCCCATTCAAGCAGGGCGATGCCGGTCAGCGGACGGCCGGTCGCGCCGGGGGTGCCCGGCCGCGGCACCAGGATCGTCTCGACCGGCGCCTTCACGATCGACTTCGGATAGAGCCGGTTCAGCCGCACCACCCGCGACTCCGGCAGGCTCACCGGGGCGAACCGCACGTTGCGGCCCGCGATCGTGGCCTCGCCGATCCCCGCCTGCCGGGCCCGCGCCCGGAACCGGGCCACCAGCTGCAGCGAGACCACCTCCTGCGGCGGCTCGCCGTACCGGTCGACCATCTCCTCGGCGATCACATCGACGTCGGCGTCCGTACGGACCTCGGCCAACCGCTTGTACATCTCCAGCCGCAGCCGCTCGCTCTGGATGTAGTCGTGCGGCAGGTGCGCGTCGACCGGCAGCTCGATCCGGACCTCGTCGAGTTCCGGTTCCTTGTCGCCGCGGAAGTCCTGCACCGCCTCGCCGACCAGCCGGACGTAGAGGTCGAACCCGACGTCCGCGATGTGGCCGGACTGCTCACCACCGAGCAGGTTGCCCGCGCCGCGGATCTCGAGGTCCTTCATCGCGATCGCCATGCCGCCGCCGAGATCGGAGTGCTGGGCGAGCGTGGCCAGCCGCGCGTGCGCGGTCTCGGTCAGGGGCTTCTCGGTGGGATAGAGGAAGTAGGCATAGGCACGCTCGCGGCTGCGGCCGACCCGGCCGCGGAGCTGGTGCAGCTGGCTGAGGCCGAGGGTGTCGGCGCGCTCGATGATCATCGTGTTCGCGTTGGAGACGTCCAGGCCCGACTCGACGATCGTGGTGCAGACGAGCACGTCGAACTCCTTCTCCCAGAAGTCCAGCATCACCTGCTCGAGCTGGTGCTCCCCCATCTGGCCGTGCGCCACCGCGATCCGGGCATCCGGCACCAGCTCGCGCAACCGCGCGGCCGCCCGGTCGATCGAGTTGACCCGGTTGTGGATGTAGAACACCTGGCCGTCGCGCAGCAGCTCACGGCGTACGGCGGCCACCACCTGACGGTCCTCGTAGCCGCCGACGTAGGTCAGCACCGGGTGTCGTTCCTCGGGAGGCGTGGTGATCGTGGACATCTCACGGATGCCGGTGATCGCCATCTCCAGAGTGCGCGGGATCGGGGTGGCCGACATGGAGAGCACATCGACGCTGGTGCGCAGCCGCTTCATCTGCTCCTTGTGTTCGACCCCGAACCGCTGCTCCTCGTCGACGACGATCAGGCCCAGGTCCTTCATTCGGATGTCGGGGTTCAGTAGGCGGTGGGTGCCGACGACGATGTCGATGGTGCCCTCGCGGAGGCCGTCGATGACCTCGCGGGCCTCCTTGTCCGTCTGGAACCGGCTCAGCCCCTTGACCACGACCGGGAAGCCACTCATCCGCTCGCTGAACGTGCTCAGGTGCTGGGTGACCAGCAGCGTGGTCGGGACCAGCACCGCGACCTGCTTGCCGTCCTGGACCGCCTTGAACGCCGCCCGCACCGCGATCTCGGTCTTGCCGTAGCCGACGTCGCCGCAGACCAGCCGGTCCATCGGGACGGTCCGGCGCATGTCGGCCTTGACCTCGTCGACGGTGGTGAGCTGGTCGGGGGTCTCGGCGAACGGGAAGGCGTCCTCGAGCTCGCGCTGCCACGGGCTGTCCGGACCGAATGCGAAGCCCTGGGTGGCCTGCCGGGCGGCGTACAGCTTGATCAGCTCGGCGGCGATCTCCCGGACGGCCTTGCGGGCCCGGCCCTTGCGCTTGGCCCAGTCGGCGCCGCCGAGCCGGTCGAGGCTGGGCTGCTCGCCGCCGACGTACCGGGTGACCTGGTCGAGGGCGTCGGCCGGGACGTAGAGCCGGTCCGGCGGACCGCCGCGTTTGGAGGCGCCGTACTCCAGCACGAGGTACTCGCGGGTGGCGCCCTGCACCTCGCGCTGCTTCATCTCCACGAACCGGCCGACGCCGTGCTGCTCGTGCACGACGAAGTCACCGGCGGAGAGCTCCAGCGGGTCGATCTGCTTCTTGCGCCGCGCCGGCATCTTGCGCATGTCGCGGGTGGAGGCGCGCTGTCCGGAGATGTCCTCGCCGGTCAGCAGGGCGAGCCGGTGGGTGTCGTCGACGAGGCCGTGGGTCAGCGAGCCGCAGGTCACCTCGACCACGCCGGCCGGGCCACCGGCCTCGAGCCGCTCGACGAGCCGGGCTGGCACGTCCCGCTCCCCCAGCGCCTCGACGGTGCGCTCGGCGGGCCCGTGGCCGGGATGGACGACGACCACGCGGTAGCCGTCGGCGCGCCACCGCTCGATGTCGTTGATCGCGCTGTCGACGTCGCCGCGGTACTGCGGGGCCGGCTTGGCGGATAGTCCGCCGTGATTGGCACCCTCATCGTCGGAAAAGGGTGCTCAGCGAGGCGGACTATCCCGGATGGCGCGAGGTCCAGCCCGAACGGGCTCAGCGACCACCAGGAGAGATTGCGGCCGAGAGCATGGTCGCGGACGTCGCCGAGCTCGCGGTACGACGCGGCGCCGAGGTCGATCGGGGCGGTGCCGCCGCCGGCGGCCGCGGCCCAGCTGGCGCCGAGGAACTCCTCGCTGGTCTCCACCAGGTCGTGGGCGCGGCTGCGCGCCCGCTCCGGATCGAGCAGGAGAACCTGGGTGCCCTCGGGCAGCAGATCGACCAGCAGCTCCATCTCGTCGACCAGGGCGGGAGCCAGCGACTCCATCCCCTCCACGGCGATCCCGGCGGCGATCTTGTCGGTCAGCTCCAGCAGCTGAGGGTGCGCCGCGCCGAGCTCGGCGGCCCGGCGACGGACGTCGTCGGTCAGGAGCAGCTCGCGACACGGCGGCGCCCAGAGCCGGTCGAGCTGGTCGAGGGTGCGCTGGTCGGCGACGGCGAACGAGCGGATCTCCTCGACGTCGTCACCCCAGAACTCGACCCGCAGCGGATGCTCCTCGGTCGGCGGGAACACGTCCACGATCCCGCCGCGGACGGCGAACTCGCCGCGCTTCTCGACGAGGTCCACCCTGGTGTAGGCCGCATCGGCCAGGCGACGTACGACGTCGTCGAGCTCGGCCGGCCGCCCCACCTCGAGCTCGACCGGATCGAGGTCGCCCAGCCCGCTCACCTGCGGCTGCAGGATCGAGCGGACCGGCGCCACCACCACCGAGAGCGGGCCGGTGGCGGCGTCGGTGCCGGGGTGGCACAGCCGGCGCAGCACCGCGAGCCGCCGACCCACGGTGTCGCTACGCGGGCTCAGCCGTTCGTGCGGGAGCGTCTCCCAGCTCGGGTAGTAGCCCACACGAGCCGGGTCGACGAGGTCGCCGAGCTCCGCGACCAGGTCCTCGGCTTCGCGGGAGGTGGCGGTGACCGCGAGTACGGTCCGCCCGGCGTCGACGAGGCCGGCCACCACGAACGGTCGCAGCGCCATCGGGCCGGTGAGGTCCAGGGTCGCGCGGCCCCCGGTTGGAGCAGCGGTCATCGCCTCCCGCAACGCGGGGTCGGCGAGGACGGCGGCGGTGAGACCGGAGAGCGGCAACGGAGCTCCTGGATCGGGCGCGGACAACACGGCAGCCCCCGGTCAGGAATGACGGGGGGTGCCGGGCCCACCCTATGTCGAGCGCCAGATCTCCCCGATCCTGGGGAGGCCGTGGACCACGGGGGTTCCTAGTGTCGAGAAACCCAGCCCCAGGAGCCGGCATGAGTCGCAGCGCGTCCACACGTCCGCGCTGTCTGCTTGCGGTCGCGGTACTCGTGCTCGCAGTCCTCGGACTCCCCGTCGCCCCGGCCGCTGCCGCCCCGTCGCCGCCCGGAGCGGCGCACAGCTGGGGCGGCAACGCCTTCGGCGAGCTCGGCGCCGGAACGAACACCCCGCGCACCAGCCCGGGCCCGGTCGTGGGGCTCTCCGACATCGTCGACGTCCACGCCGGTCGGGAGCACGTGGTCTCGCTGCGCGCGGGTGGGACCGTGGTGACCTGGGGCAGCAACCAGATGGGCCAGCTCGGCATCGGGGCCAACGGCGGGGCCCGCTCGAGTCCGGTCGCCGTGCCGAGCCTCAGCAACGTGACGATGGTGTCGACGGGCCACTACCACTCGATGGCGCTGCTGGCCGATGGCTCCGTGTGGACCTGGGGCTACAACTACGCGGGCATGCTCGGCGACGGAACCACCACCTCGCGGAACCAGCCGGTGCGCGTCTCCGGCAGCCGGACCTACACCTACGTCGCGGCCGGGCGCGACATGAGCTACGCCGTGGCGACCGACGGCACCGTGTGGGCGTGGGGCCTCAACGGCGACGGCCAGCTCGGGCGACGGCACCACCGTCAACCGCTCGACCCCGGTCCGCGTCGGCTCGCTCACCGACGTCACGCAGGTCGCGGGCGGTAGGGACCACGGCCTCGCCGTGCGCAGCGATGGGAGCGTGTGGGCCTGGGGCTGGAACGCCTACGGCCAGGTCGGCGACGGGTCCACCACGGACCGGCTGACCCCGGTCCCGGTCACCACCGGCGCATCCATGGTCGCCGCCGGTGCGCACCACTCCTTCGCGCTGCGGACCAACGGTCAGGTGGCCTCCTGGGGACGCAACTACCGCAACGAGCTCGGCGACGGCACCAGGACCCAGCGCACCCGTCCGGTGACCGTCCTCGGCGTGGCGAACGCCGTGACGATCGGTTCCGGACGCGACCACGGCCTCGCCGTCCTCGCGGATGGCAGCGTCCGATCCTGGGGGCACAACACCTCCGGGCAGCTCGGTGACGGCACCACCACCAGCCGGTCATCGGCAGTGACCGTGCCCGCCCTCGCCGGCGCGACCCGGGTCACCGGTGGTGCGGAGTACTCGATCGCCCTCACCGCCGACGTCGTACCACCCGACAACGAGGCGCCGACCGCCCGGCTGAGTGCCAACTGCACCCTGCTGGCCTGCGAGTTCTCGGGCGCGGCGTCCACCGATCCCGACGGCACTGTGGAGGACTACGAGTGGGACTTCGGCGACGGGTCGGCCGGCACCGGGGCGACCGTCACTCACGACTACGCCGAGGCCGGGACCTACGACGTGACGCTCACCGTCACCGACGACGACGGCGCCACCGACGACACCTCGATCCAGCTGGAGGTCAACGGCCCGCCCACCGGCGGACCGGCTGAGTTCCGGGTGGCCGCCGGGTCGAACCGGAACGCCGCCACGACCTCGGTCCTGACGCCGGCGTCCGTCGAGGCGGGAGACGTGCTGGTCCTGTTCGTCTCCACCAACCGCGCCGCCACCGCGAGCACGCCGGCCGGCTGGACCCTGCTCGGGATCAGATCCGATGGCACCAACGTGCGCTCGTGGGCGTTCACGCGG
This sequence comes from uncultured Actinomycetota bacterium, assembly GCA_963827185.1. Taxonomy (GTDB): domain Bacteria; phylum Actinomycetota; class Actinomycetes; order Propionibacteriales; family Nocardioidaceae; genus Nocardioides. The sequence goes on along the minus strand of CAWGZQ010000005.1, from coordinate 142,899 downwards.
ATCGCGGACCCGGCCACGGCGGGCTCGAGCGTCGTCGTCAGCCTGGACGCGATGAGCAAGGTGGACCTGAGCCTGGTCGCCTACTCCGGAGCCGGCGCCGTCACCGCGCTATCGGTCGCCGAGACCGGCAGCGGCACCTCGCACTCCGCCCCGGCGGCCACGGTGTCGGCGCCGGGATCCCGGGTGCTGCACTACTGGGTCACCAAGGTCAACGCCGCGGTGACCTGGACCCACGGAAGCGACATCCGCCGCTCGTCGGCGAACGGCACCGGCAGCGGTCAGGTCTGCTCGGTGACCGCCGACGCGGGTCCGGCGCCGGCCGGCACCTGGCCGGCCCAGGATGCGGTAGCCAGCATCTCGTCCTCGAAGGCGATCGGCTGGACGGTCGTGGTCGCGCCCGGCTAGCTCGTCGTCTCGAGCTCACCCAGCGACCGGAGGATGCAGAACTCGTTGCCCTCCGGGTCGGCCAGCGTCACCCACCCGGTGCCCGGGCCGTGCTCGCCGCGCTTGTCCCAGACCAGCGTGGCGCCGGACGCGAGCAGCCGCTCGACCTCCTGATCACGCGTACCCTCGCGCGGCCGCAGGTCGAGGTGGACGCGGTTCTTCACGGTCTTCGGGTCGGGCACCTCGATGAAGAGCAGCTGGTGGCCGGTCTCCGGGTCGCGGATCAGGCACTCTTCGTGGCCGGGGAGATTGGGGTCGCCGTCGAGGTCGACGTACCCAAGCACCGGCTTCCACCATTCCGAGAGCTCGTAGGCGTTGCTGCAGTCGATCGAGGTGTGCGAGACCACGGAGCTCATTGGACGTCGTGGGCCTGCACGTAGGCGACGATCTGCTCGGCGAGCTCGGGCCGGCAGACGATCAGGTCGGGGAGGTAGACGTCGTCCTGGTTGTAGACCAGCGGCGTGCCGTCGATCCGCGAGGTGAACAGCCCCGCGGCCCGAGCGACCGCGACCGGCGCGGCGGAGTCCCACTCGTACTGGCCACCGGAGTGCACGTAGGCGTCGGTGATGTCCCGGACCACCGACATCACCTTGACCCCGGCCGAGCCCATCGGCACCAGCTCGGCGTCGAGCTCCTTGGCCAGACCGTGGACGAACTCGGGCGGCCGGCTGCGGGAGACCGCGATCCGCGGCCGCTCCGCGGTCCGGGGAGGTACGACGGGCGGTCGGCCGGTGCTGAACGTCTCGCCGAGCGCGGGTTGGGCGACCGCGCCCGCGGTCAGCTCGCCGGCCTCCCAGAGCGCGACGTGGACGGCCCAGTCGTCGCGCGGCACCTCGGAGAACTCACGGGTGCCGTCGAGCGGGTCGACGATCCAGACCCGCTGAGCGCTCAGTCGCCGCTTGTCGTCCTTGCCCTCCTCGGACAGCACCGCGTCACCCGGCCGGTGCTCGGCCAGCAGGTCCATCAGCAGCTCGTGGGCGGCGCGGTCGCCGGCGTCCTTGAGCTCGCGCCCCTCCAGGCCCTCGCCCCGGACCTCGAGGAGCCGCTGACCGGCCGCATCGGCGAGCCAGGCGGCCACCACATGGTCGTCGGTCGCGGCGTCGTCGGGAGGGGTGCCGGGGTGAAAGGTCACGCGAGAACCCTAGTGGCGAGTCAGGAGTTGAACTTCTGTTGGGTCCGCTCCAGGCCCTCGGTGAGCAGCGTCTCCACCGCGTCGGCGGCGAGCACCACCTGGAGGGGAACCTCCTTGCGCTCCTTGGCGGAGTAGTCGGAGAGCAGGAAGTCGGCGACCTCCTGGCGTCCCGGCGGCCGGCCGACCCCGATCCGGACCCGGTGGAACTCACCGGTGCCGAGGGAGGAGCGCATCGACTTCAGGCCGTTGTGGCCGTTGTCGCCGCCGCCGAGCTTGACCCGCATGGTGTCGAAGGGGATGTCGAGCTCGTCGTGAACAGCGACGATCCGCTCGACCGGCACCTTGTAGAAGGTTGCGAGCGCCTTCACCGGTCCGCCGATCTCGTTCATGTAGGACCGCGGGCGCGCGAGTACGACGCGCGGGCCGTTCGTACCGGGCACACCGATCCGCCCCTCGACCACGTCCGCCCGGCCGGTCTTGTGCGCGCGCCAGGGCCCGGACTTCGATGCGGTGCCGAGGCGCTGCGCCAGCTCGTCGGCCACGAGGTAGCCGACGTTGTGCCGATGGCCGGCGTACTTGTCACCGGGGTTGCCCAGGCCGACCACCAGCCAGACGTCGGCAGCAGCAGCGTCCACGTGGTCAGCCTCCTGCGCTTCCGGGCCGGTGACCGGCGAGATCAGGCGACCCAGGTACCACCTGAGCCGGCGGAGGATCACTCCTCGTCGCCACCCTCGCCGCCGCCCTCGGCGGCCGCCTCGCCCTCGCCCGAAGCCTCGTCCTCGGCGGCCGCCTCGTCGGTCTCGTCGCGCTCGATGCCGGCCTCGGCCTCGGCCTCGGACAGCTCGGCCTCGACCTCTTCCTCGGTCGGCGCGTTGGTGATGTTGACGATGAGCACGTCGCCGTCGGTGAGCAGCGTGGAGCCCTCGGGCAGCTGGAGGTCGGAGGCGTGGATCTGGGTGCCGACCTCGGCGCCCTCGATGCTGACCTCGATCCACTCGGGGATGTTGGTCGCCTCGGCCTCGAGGGAGATGGTGGTGTTCTCGGTGACGACCAGCGTCTCCGAAACGGCCGTGCCGACGAGGTGGATGCCGACGTCGACGGTGACCTTCTCGCCCTTGCGGACGGCGACGAAGTCGATGTGCTCGAGGGTGCGGCGGATCGGGTCGACCTGCACCTGCTTGGTCAGCGCGAGCTGGGAGGAGCCGTCGATGTCGAGCTCGAGCAGGGCGTTCGAGCCGCCGTGCTTGAGCGCCATCATGGTCTCGTGGCCGGGCAGGCTGATGTGGATCGTCTCGTTGCCGTGGCCGTAGACCACCGCGGGCACCTTGTGCTCACGGCGGATCCGGCGGGCCGCGCCCTTGCCGAACTCGGTGCGGGACTCGGCCTTGATCTTCTCGGCAGCCATGCGACAACTCTCTCTTCGTGCTCTGGGTGTGTAGGTCGAAATTCGGGTGTCGCCGGCGAGAAAGCGAACGCCGCGCTCCGAGATCGGATGGCGCGGCGTGGTGGTCAGCCGGCCCTGTCGATCACGGAGTCCCGCGCAGCGGGCTCCCTCGCCGAGGCAACCGAAGAATCGTAACGGGAATGGGCGCCCTGACGAAATCACGCACCGGGCATAGGCTCACCCGGTGCCGCTCACTCTCGCCGAGGCCCGCGCCCGCGCCCGCCAGATCTCGGCGGTCGGTTACGCCGTCGACCTCGATCTGACCGATCCCGCCAGTGGCCACTACGGCTGCCGGACGACGGTGCGCTTCACCAGCACCGGGCCGGAGAGCTTCCTGGAGCTCTCCGACGCCGCCGACCTCCGGGTCACCGTCGGCGGGGTTCCGGTCGACGCGGCGTACGACGGCCACCGGATCCTGCTCACCGGGCTCGGCGCCCACAACGAGGTCGTCGTGGAGGCGCGGCTGCCGTACGTCACCGACGGCGACGGCATGCACACCTTCACCGACCCGGCCGACGGCGAGACCTACCTATCGGCGTACGTCGGCATGGACGTCGCTCAACGGGTCTTCGCGTGCTTCGACCAGAACGACCTCAAGGCCACCGTCGACCTGAGCGTGGCCGCGGATCCGCGGTGGACCGTCCTGGGCAACGGTCGCGCAGTGGAGAGCGATGCCGGACGCTGGCGGTTCGCGACCACCCAGCCGATCCCGGTGGCGATGTTCGTCGTCTGCGCCGGGCCGTGGCACTCCCGAACCTGGGAGCACGCCGGGCTGCCGTTCGGCTGGCACGCGCGACGCTCGCTGGCCGCAGAGCTCGACCGCGACTTCGCCGACCTGCGGATGGTCACCGAGGCCTGCTTCGACCACTACGCCGAGCTGTTCACCGAGGCCTACCCGTTCGACTCGTACGACCAGGCGTTCGTGCCCGGTCAGAACTGGGGCGCCCTCGAGACGCCCGGTTGCGTCACCTACCGCGACGAGTACCTCCCCCAGGGCCGGCTCACCGACCTGGCCCGCATCGACCGGACCTCGACCATCGCCCACGAGATGGCGCACATGTGGTTCGGCAACCTGGTGACGATGACCTGGTGGGAGGACACCTGGCTGCAGGAGAGCTTCGCCGACTACATGGGCTACCGCGTCGCCGCCGACGCGATCGACGAACCGAGGGCGCTGCTCGCGGGAGAGATCGGCCGCAAGCCGGTCGCCTTCGACGCCGACCAGCGGCGGTCGACCCACCCGATCGCGCCGGCTCCCGAGGATGTCCCGGACGTCGATGCGGCGGCCAACAACTTCGACATGATCTCCTACGCCAAAGGCAACGCCGCGGTGCGTCAGCTGGTCACGTGGCTCGGCGACGAGACGTTCCTGACCGGGCTGAACGCCTACCTGAGCCACCACCGGCTCGGCAACGCCACCCTCGCCGACTTCGTCGCCGCCCTCGACGCGGCCTCGGACCGCGACGTGCAGGGGTGGGCCGAGCAGTGGCTGCGCACCACCGGCTTCGACACGATCCGGGTCACCCGCGACGGCGAGGTGCCGGTGCTCACCCGCGAGGGCACCCGGCCGCACCGCGTCCGGGTGACGGCGTACGACGACGACCTGGCCGAGCTCGGCAGCCGCTTCGTCGACCTGGGCGAGGCGCCGGTGCGACTCGATGAGTGGTCCGGGCGGGTCGTCGTACCGAACAGTCACGGCGAGACGTTCGCGCGGCTGGTGCTCGACGATGCCTCCCAGGAGGCGGTGGTCCGCGGACTCTCGAGGATCGACGACCCGATGGTGCGAGCGGTGCTGTGGACCGCCGCCTTCGGCCAGGTGCGCAGCCGCGCGCTGCCGGCGGCGGAGTTCCTGATCCTGGTGTCGCGACACCTGCCGGCCGAGCGCCAGGTCTCGATCGTGACCGCGGTGGTGCGGCGTTCGCAGTCGCTCGTCGTCCAGCGCCTCCCGGCGAATGAGGCGGGCGGCGCGCTCGAGCTGCTGGCCCAGGCCTGCCGGCTGGGTATTGCCGACACGGACGACGAGCAGGTCCGGATCGAGCTGACCCGGGGCCAGGCCGCCTCGACGCACGACCCCTCCGAGCTGCGCCGCTGGCTGGACGCAGGCGTGACCGACGCCGGCGTCGAGCTCGACCCGGCGCTGCGCTGGACCGCGACGCATCGGCTGTCGTCACTGGGCGGTCTCGACCTCGCGGGCATCGAGAGCGAGCGGGAGCGCGACGGCACGATCGTGGGTGAGCTCGGGGCCGCCACGGCCCGCGCCGCCCTCCCGACCCCGGAGGCGAAGGCCACGGCCTGGGCCCTGGTCACCGAGGACGAACGGATCTCCAACCGGATGCTCCGGGCGGTGTGCGACGGTCTCTGGGACCCCGAGCAGGCCGATCTGGTGGCGCCGTACGTCGCGGCGTACTTCGCGGAGGGGCCCCGCCTCGCCCGACGAGGTCAGGCCTTCGCACAGGAGGTGCACCGGGCCTTCCCCGCGGTGGCCCTGAGCGAGGAGCAGGTGCGGCTGTTCGAGCACGCCCTGGAGGGTGAGCTGCCGACGGTGCTGCGCCGCGGCTGGGAGGACCGGCTCGACGACCTGCGGTGAGCTCCTAGGCGTGACCGTCGAACATCGACGTCACCGAGCCATCCTCGAAGACCTCGCGGATCGCCCGGGCCACCAGCGGCGCGATCGAGAGACAGGTGAGCTTGTCGAACTCGCGCTCGGGCGCCAGCGGCAGCGTGTTGGTGACGATGATCTCCGTGGCCGCGGAGTTCTTGAGCCGGTCGACCGCGGGGTCGGAGAGGATGGCGTGGGTCGCGGCGATGATCACGCCCGCCGCGCCCTCCTTCATCAGTGCCTCGGCCGCCTTCACGATGGTGCCGCCGGTGTCGATCATGTCGTCGACCAGCACGCAGACCCGGCCGGTGACGTCTCCGACCACGCGGTTGGCGACCGTCTCGTTGGGCCGGTCGATGTCGCGGCTCTTGTGGATGAAGGCCAGGGGTACGCCGCCGAGGCGGGCCGACCAGCGCTCCGCGACCTTGATCCGGCCGGCGTCGGGCGAGACCACGGCCAGCTGCTGGTCGCCGTACTTCTCCTTGACGTGATCAGCGAGGATCGGCAGCGCCATCAGGTGATCGACCGGGCCGTCGAAGAAGCCTTGGATCTGGTCGGCGTGCAGGTCGACCACGATCAGCCGGTCGGCACCCGCGGTCTTGAACAGGTCGGCCATCAGCCGGGCCGAGATCGGCTCGCGACCGCGGTGCTTCTTGTCCTGGCGTGCGTAGCCGTAGAACGGCATCACCACGGTGATCCGCTTCGCCGAGGCGCGCTTGAGCGCGTCGACCATGATCAGGTGCTCCATGATCCACTCGTTGATCGGCGCGGTGTGGCTCTGCAGCACGAACGCGTCGCAGCCGCGGACCGACTCCTCGAAGCGCACGTAGATCTCGGAGTTGGCGAACTCGTAGGCCGAGGTCGGCACCAGCTCGGTGCCGAGGATCTGGGTCACCTCCTCGGCCAGTTCGGGATGTGCCCGGCCCGAGAACAGCATCAGGTTCTTCTCGGTGGTCTTCTGGATCCCGGTCACGCGATGTTGCTCCTGGTCGCCTCAGAGGTCGGGGTTACGATTCTGCACCGCCGGAGTCGTCGTCCCCAATCCCGGCGTCGTCATCGTGAGACGCGGCGGTGGCCGCGTCGGCCTGAGGGGTGCCGGCGCGTTTGGTCTGCGCCCAGCCCGGCAGGTTGCGTTGGGGTCCGGCGCTGACCGCGAGCGCGCCCGGGGGGACGTCTCGTCGGACCACCGTGCCGGCGCCGGTACCGGCGCCGTCGCCGATGTTGACCGGCGCCACGAAGGTGTTGTTGGAAGCCGTCTTGGCGTGATTGCCCACCGTGGTGCGGTGCTTGGCGACGCCGTCGTAGTTGGCGAAGATCGTGCCGGCGCCGATGTTGGCGCCCTCACCGATCTCGGCGTCCCCGACGTAAGAGAGGTGCGGGACCTTGGCGCCGGCACCGATGTCGGAGTTCTTGGTCTCGACGAACGTGCCGATCTTGCCGTCGGTCCCGAGCCGGGTGCCAGGACGCAGGTAGGAGTAGGGGCCGACCGACGCGCCGTCGCCGATCACCGCGAGCTCGCCGTGGGTGCGCACGACCCGGGCGCCGACACCGACCTCGCAGTCCTTGAGCGTGCTGTCCGGGCCGATGACCGCGTCTTCCGCAACGACGGTCGCGCCGAGCAGCTGGGTCCCCGGCAGAATCGTGACATCGGGTGCCAGCACCACATCTGCATCGATCCAGGTGGTGGCCGGGTCCATCACGCTGACCCCGTCCTTCATCCAGGCGCTGACGATCCGTCGGTTCAGCTCCTTGCCGAGCGCGGCGAGCTCCTCGCGGTCGTTGGCCCCGGCTGTCTGCCACCCGTCCTCGAGTGCCAGCGCGCCGACGGTGAGGCCCCCGTCACGGGCGATCTTCACCATGTCGGTGAGGTAGTACTCGCCCTTGGCGTTGTCGTTGCCGAGCTGCGGCAGCGCATCGGTCAGGAACCCGGCATCGAACGCCAAGATCCCGGAGTTGATCTCGCTGATCTCCCGCTGCTCGGGAGAGGCGTCCTTCTCCTCCACGATCGCGGTGACGTCACCGTCGCCATCGCGGACGACGCGGCCGTAGCCGAACGCATCGTCGACGAACGCGCTCAGCACGCTGACCGCGCGCTGGGCCGCCTCGTGCTCATCGGCGAACGCGCGCAGGCTCTCGGCGCGCAGCAGCGGGGTGTCCCCCGTCGCCACGATGACGGTGCCCTCGGCATCGCCCAGCGCCTCCAGCGCCACTCGTACCGCGTCACCGGTTCCGTGCTGCGTTTTCTGTACGGCGAGCAGGCACTCCGGCGCCAGGGCCTGGATGTGGGCGCCGACTTCCTCGCGCTGGTGTCCGACGACCGCGACGATCCGCTGCGGCTCGACGGCTCGCACCGCATTGAGGACATGTCCGATCATGCTGCGCCCACCGACCTGGTGGAGCACCTTCATGGTCTTGGACTTCATTCGCGTCCCGCCGCCGGCGGCGAGCACGATCACGGTCAGGTTCTGCTGGCCCACGAGGCTCCCTCCGAAACGGTGGATGCCTCACTGTAGTTGGCCAGTGACCACCCTCCGGGTCTGCCCAACCAGGTAGTGCCCGAAGTCATGATCGGGCCGGACCGCCGACCTGCCGATTCGGACCCATCCGGCCCCATGGGTGAAAGACTTGCCGTCGTCAGCCGGGCACATCGAGTCCCGCGCTCTGCGTCAACGGGCCGCGCGGAACTGAGCCGAAGGAACTCCATGCATCGACCGCTCCAGATCCGATGGCTCGCTCTGATGGTCACGGTCGTGGTGGCGCTGGCCGTCGCCGGGTGCGGAGGAGACGACGCCTCGTCTGCGCCGACCGACGGCAAGGCCGCCGCCGACAGCGGCTCCCAGGAAAGCGACGATGTCGCTCCCACGGCCGATGACGTCCCATTGGCGCCCGATCTCGAACCGCAGGCCGTCTGCGACGCGATTCCCGTCGCGGAGCTGGTCGCGGTCATGGACGGTGAGCTCGGCACGGTCGAGGCGCTCGACGGACCTCCGCAGTGTTCGGTCGGCTACGGAACCAGCGACGAGGCTCGAGCGCGCGGCGCGGCCAACGGCACGAATCTGCTCGTCTTCGTCCCCACCAGCGATGACCGCGAGGGCAAGACCGGCGCCGCCGGGATCGAGATCGCGAGCCAGTACGCGTTCTATGACACCGAGCCCGAGCCGGTCGACGTGGGCGATGGCGGCCTGACCAACGGCACCTTCCTCTACTACTCCGTCGGTGGCCGGATCGTCGGCATCGGTGCCGGCGACGACATGACCGCGGGCCAGCTCATCGAGGTCGCCGAGCTCACCGTCGGCCCACTCACCCCCTAACCGAGGACTACCCATGGCAGACAAGGTCGGATTCGACCCCGGGCCGCTGGCCGGGTGGCTCGCGGTGAACGCGCCTGGCGAGCAGCTCGCAGCGTTCACTCGGGTCATGACGCCGAGTGGAGTCGGCGGCGACGTCGGCGGGGTCGATGGCAGCGTGGACGATCTCGCTGGGATGGACGCCACCCTCCGCGCGCTCGGGCTCTCCCGCGACCAGCAGATCCCGGTACTGATCGGATCGGTGGGGCTGCTCGTGGTGACGCCCACGACGTTCCGGGTCCTGCGCGTCGGTGGACTGAAACCGCGGATCAAGAACGAGACGTTCGCTGCGCCCCTCGATGCGGTCACGTTCCGCTACGTCGATGACGACCGGTCGCGGTACACGTGGCGGCACTGGGTCATCGGTCTGCCGGACGGCCGGTTCATCGCCGAGCCGCAGTCGCTGGGCCGGCCGGGGAAACCGACGAAGATCGTCGCCGCCTCGGATCACTTCGTGGCAACGCTCGGTCCACGAGCAGAGCGAATCGGTCAGAGTCCGTAGACGCGGAGCGCGTTCTCCCGGAACACCTTCGCCAGCAGCTCGGGGCCGCGCGGCGCCAACACGTCGTACAGCGCGCCGACCACGGTGGCGTGATCGGTGAGCGACTTGTCCATCGGGAAGTTCGATCCGAAGACCTGCCGGTCCGGACCGAAGACGTCGGCGGTGTGCTCGATGAGTGGGGCGGACAGCTCGGCGAGATCTGCCCTGCCGATTCCGACCCGACGATTGCCCAGCGGAGGGAAGGCGAAGCCGGACTGTTTGGCGACCACGTTCGGATGCGCGGCGAGCGCAGCGATGTCGTCGCGCCATCGGTGCAGCAGGTCGGCGCGGCTGCGCTCGTCGCGGCCGGTGCGCTTGCCCATCGGGCCCTGCAGGCCGACCGGTGTCCCGAAGTGGTCCAGCACGATCGTCGTCTCCGGATACTCCGTCGCGAGCCGGGCGACCTGCGCCAGCTGGTCGCCGTAGACCCACGCATCGAAGGTCATCCCTCGCTCCGCGACTGCCGCGAACCCCCGCAGGAACTCGGGCGAGGCCAGTACTCCGTCGGTGTCGATGAAGTTCTTCACCGCAGGATCGGGGTGCCAGGCGGCGGTACGCCGGATGCCCTTCACCCGGCCGCTCGCGGCGCGGTGCTCGTCGAGGATCCGGCCGATGTCGGGGTTTCGAGGATCTGCCTGGGCGACGATCCCGGCCAGTCTGGGAGCCCCGTCCGCGCCGAACGGCAGGGTCTCGAGCCACCGGGTCTCGTCGACCGGGTCCGGACCGTGCCACGAGGCCTCCACGTGCACGACGGCCTCGACCGGTACGCCGACCGCGGCGACCGTTCCGGCCGTGTCCGCGGCGTAGGTGTCGGGCAGATACGGGCCGACGACGTGCCGCGGAGTGATGATCAGCTCGCGGTCCTCGCGGGGCGCCAACAGCGGCAGCAGGAACTCGAGGACGCGCGGGGCGCGGGCGTAGAGGGGGGCCAGCCGGGAGGCCTCCCGCGGCGTGGTCAACGGGTCCCACTGGTGAATGTGGGCGTCGATGATGCCGGGCACGACGCCGGCCAGGGAGGAGGTCACCCGCTCCGCATTTCCAGAAGGCGCTCGCGGAGCGAGTCGGACACGGGTGCCTTGGTACCGGTCGTGTAGGAGAACGTCACGATCAGCGACTCCCCGTCTGCGGCAACCGCACCGTGACTGTGGCTCACCGCCCGATACAGCATGACGAACCGGTCATCGCCGACCTCGCCGATCCGAACGCCGACCGTCACCGTGTCGGGGTACGTCAGCGGGATCCGGAACCGGCAGCTGGCCGAGTGCAGGATCGGACCAACGCCGTCGGAGCTTTCGATCGAGGCCAAACCGAGCTCCGCGAAGCACCGGATCCGCGCGGTCTCGAAGTAGCGGAAGTACGTGGTGTTGTTCACGTGCCCCATGGCGTCCATATCGCCCCACGCGACCGGAATCTCGATCCGCACCGGGTAGTCAGGCAACAGCGCCGCGATGCGCCCGGGGTCAGTCACCCGCACAGGCTAGCGATCCAGGCGCCGGGTGTCGGTGGTGGCGGATTGAATCTCGCTCGAGGGTCGAACATCTCGGGGGGGCATGGATGGATCCAGATCAGGCTGATGTCGAGTTCAACACCTCGGTGTTGACCGACCACGACCTGCTGCACGGCGGCGTGGCGGACGTGGTGGTCGAGAACCGGGCCAACGCCCGGCGGTGGGCCAGGTTGATCGAGCTGTTCGCTCGACAGCCCAACACGGACGGGAACTTCGCGATGACCGCGCGCGAGTGGACCGTGGCACGGGTGAGCGAGACCTGGGCGATCAGCGACCGGCACGCCCGGCACGAGCTCAACGTGGCGCTGTTCCTCGACGAGCACCTGCCCGAGGTCTGGCGGCTGTGCCGGCGCGGCGCGTTGGACCGGGCCCGGGCGTTGGTCATCGTCGACACGTTGCGCCACCGGCTCGACGACCCCCGCGACTGGAAACGGTGCGCGGAGAAGGTCACCACCTATCTGCTGAAACACCTCGGCGCCGACCTGGTGACCTGCACGATCACCCAGCTGCGCAACAAGCTGAACTACGAGACCCGGATCCTTGCCCCGGTCGAGGACTTCGAGACCGCCCACGCCGAACGCACCGTGCGGGCCGCACGAGTTCGACGACGGGATCGGCCAGCTCGCGGTCACCGCGTCGGTCGACGAGGTCCGGCTGGCCCGGCACCGCCTCCACCTGAGTGCCCAGCAGGCCCGGGCCGCGGGTGATGAGCGCACCATCGAGCAGCTGATGTCCGACCTCGCCCTGGACCTGCTCATCGGCCGAGGCAAGGGGGTGCCGGTGCCGGCCTATGCGCGGCCGATCATCAACCTCACCGTCCCGCTCGAGACCCTGGCCGGGCTCACCGACGACCCCGGCCAGCTGTCCGGCGGCACCGTGATCCCCGCCGACCTCGCCCGGGCGATCGCCCTCAAGCCGGGCGCCACCTGGCACCGGATGCTCACCGACCCCGGCGGCGACCTGGTCGCCCTGTCCACCACGAGCTACCGGCCCACCGCCGAGATCTGGCGCTACGTCGTGGCCGAGCAGCCCACCTGCGCCCACCCCGGCTGCGACCGGCCCTCAACCGAGTGCGAGCTCGACCACATCACCGAGTGGCCACTCGGCCCGACCAGCACCGACAACCTCCAACCACTCTGCCGACGCCACCACAAGACCAAGCACGCCCGCGCCGAACGACCCGACCTCGACTGGGAGCACGACGCGGCCTGACTCAGCGTGCCTCGATGTTGCTCACCAGGGCTTCGCTCGTGTGCCGGATCGCGATGCCGACGAACGGCTTCACCGCCGCGGCCATCGCTCGGCCGGCCGGCCCGCCCGGCAACGTGTAGCTGATCCGAGCGTCGACCCGGGTGCGACCGTTGCCGAGGTCGACGAAGATCCAGCGCTGGGTGTTCTTGATCCCCTTGATCGAGGAGATCTCGATCAACCGGTCCTGCTCCCAGCCGGTGCACTGGATCCGGGAAGTGAGCGACACCCCGAGCTTCATCACGCCGTCGTACGTCGCCCCGACGCCGCTCGAGTGCTCGCTGACCAGCTCCATCGTGTGGAGCCCGTACATCCAGTCCTTCGTCACCGTGTAGTCGTCGACGTAGGCGAAGACCTCGGTGACCGGCGCGTCGATCTCGACGCTGTGCTCGACGATGCTCACGGCACTAGGTTCGCGTACATGAGCAAGATCCTGGTCTTCGGGGCCACCGGCTACACCGGTGACCTCACCGCCCGCCGCCTCGTCGCGGACGGCGAACGCCCCACGCTGGTGGCCCGTCGCGCCGCGCCCCTCGAAGCCCTGGCCGAGGAGCTCGGTGGGCTCGACGTTGCGGTGGCCGACGCATCCGACCGGGCCGCCCTGGCGGCGGTGGTCGAGCCCGGCGACGTCCTGATCGCCACCGTCGGCCCCTTCCTGCGGCACGGGAGCACCGCGGCCCAGGTGGCGGCCGAGGCCGGCGCGCACTATCTCGACTCCACCGGCGAGGGCACGTTCATCCGTGAGGTGTTCGAGCGGTGGGGGCCGGTCGCCGCCGGCAACGGGGCGGCGATGCTGAGCGCCTTCGGCTTCGATTTCGTGCCGGGCAGCCTCGCCGGCGCCCTGGCCCTGGAGGAGGCCGGGCCCGAGGCCACCCGGGTGGAGGTCGGGTACTTCGCCTTCCATGTCGGCACCAGTGGCGGCACCAAGGCCTCGATCGCGGGGATGATGCTGGAGGAAGGTTTCGCCTGGCGCGACGGCGCGTTGCGGCCGGAGCGGGCCGGGCGACGGATCGAGACCTTCGAGGTGGACGGCCGCACGCTGACCGGCGTCTCGATCCCCGGCTCGGAGCACCTCGCGCTGCCCGCGTCGTACCCGCAGCTGCGCGACGTGCGGGTCTACCTCGGGGTGCCACCGGTGCCGGCCCGGCTGATGGCGGCCGGGGGCATGGTCTCGACCCCGGCCCGCAGGATCGCGCTGCTCAAGCGGATGGCGCTCGCCGGCATGGGGCGCGTGGTGAAGGGCTCGACCGGCGGACCGAACGCCGATGCCCGGGCCCGTGCCCGCTGCGCGGTGGTCGCCGTGGCCCGCTCCGGGTCCGGCGACGTGCTCGCCAGCACCACGCTGCGCGGCCCGGACCCCTACGACTACACCGCCGGCATCCTGGCCTGGGGCGCCCGGACCGCCGCACTCGGCGGCCTGCAGGGCGTCGGTGGGTTGGGTCCGGTCGAGGCCTTCGGCCTCGACGCGCTCCGCGCCGGCTGCGCGGAGGCCGGTCTGGTCACCGACTGACGACGGCAAGCCGAGTCAGTCGTTCCGCTCCGTTCGCCAGACCGCCTGTGCTTGGGTGAGCGCTGTGCTCCCCGCCCTACTTCACCGCGCGCTCACGACGCTGGCCGCAACGGTCGCGCTGAGCCTCGGTATTGCCGACTCCGCCTCGGCGCGTACCCCCCTCGACCCCTCCCCGGTGCCGGAACCCGGACCTCGCGGCTCGGCGTTCCCGCTGGGCTTCTACTCCGTGCACACCAAGCCGGACATGGCACGGGTTCGGGCCGCCGGCTGGAACATGGTGCACAAGTACCACCTGGACGACCGCGCGGCCGTCTATCACGAGCGGGCCGCCAAGGCCGGCCTGTGGTGGCTGGCCACGGTGTCCGACGACGACCACGGACCGATCTCGGCCGAAGCCGCCGGAGCGGTGGTCGAGAAGTGGGCGGCGGAGCCCGGGTTGGCCTGGTGGGACCTGCCGGAAGAGATGAGCTCCAAGCAGCCGGAGATGTGGGAGACGTTCCAGACCTGGAGCACCGCCGCGCGCACCCGCGACCCGCTACGGCGACCGGTCTACGAGTACATCCCCGGGTTCCTGACCATCGATCGGGTGGAGGAGTACGTCCCGTGGGTCGACATCGTGGCCGGGACCTCCTACGCCCACTACGCGGGCATCCCGCGAGCGGCCGTCCGCTACCAGGTCGGACGGGCGACGACCGCGATCCGCCGGGCGGGTTACGTGGTCGGAGACGACTACGCCGCCGGGGAGAAAACCCCGATCGCCGTGCTGGAGCTGTTCTGGGACCAGAGGCCGGAGCACCCCGCGCCGACGGCTGACGAGGTGTACCACGACGCCTGGCAGGCGATCGTCTCCGGCGCCCGCGGCATCCTCGTGTACTCCTACCGCCACCGCAACGACCTCCCGCACCTGCGTGCGACCCGGGATGCCTACTTCAGGTTCTCCCGCCAGCTGACCGGCGATGCGCCCCTGGACCGCGCGGTCCTGGACGGCAGCGAGGTGCCCGGCGTACGCGCGCACGTGGTCGAGGGGCCGCACCGAACTCCGACGTTCCGGGCCGCGGACCACAGCCCGCGTCGCTCCTACCCGTCGATCGACGTACGGGCGTGGAAGTGGCAGGGCAATCGGTACGTCGTGGCGGTCAACTCCTCGCCGCGCCGAGTGACGGCCAGACTGTCGGGACTCGGCTCACGCGCCGTCTTCGAGGACCTGTTCGGGGCCCAGGACGACACCAAGCGACTGCGGTTCGCTCCGCTCGGCGTCCACGTGCTTCGGGTCAGCCCCGCGTCGCCACGAACACGAACCCCCTCCGACCTGCGCCTTGGTCGCGGATCCACGGTGTTGTCGATCTGGTAGCCAGGGCAATGTTCTGCCCCGCCCTCAGTACCCCGTGACGTTGAGCAGACGCTCCTTGGTGGCGTCGCCGTCATCGGCGTTGTTCCAGTCCAGCGTCCCCGAGCCCTGGAGCGCAGACTTGACCGCCGCGGGGCTCGCCGCGGGGTGGGTCGCCTGGTAGAGCGCGGCTCCGCCGGCCACGTGAGGGCTGGCCATCGACGTGCCGCTGATGGTGTTGTAGCCGCCGAGCATCCAGGTGGAGTTGATGCACACCCCGGGCGCAATGAGGTCGACGTCCGCGCCGAAGTTGGAGAAGTTGGCGAAAGTGTCATCGACGTCGGCCCGGCAGGTCGACGGAGCGCCGCCACCGGGCAGGCCGTTGAAGTCGGCCAGCGCGCTGACCGTGATCACCTCGTCGTAGGCGGCCGGGGTGGAGTTGCTCGCATCCTCGGAGTCATTGCCGGCGGCGACCACGTAGGTGACCCCGGCGGCGACCGACCGGCAGATCGCGGCGTGCATGGCGTCGCCGTTGCTTGCGCCACAGTTCTGGTCGTCAGCGCCGCTGCCACCGAGACTCATGTTGACGACCTCGATCTGCGCGGCGTTGGCGGTGACGTAGTCGATGCCGCAGATCACGTCGGAGTTGAGGCCGGTGCCGGCGTCGGTGAGCACCTTGACCGGCCAGATCCGGGCGCCGGGCGCCATCCCGACCACTCCGGTCCCGTTGTCGAGCGCTCCGATGGTGCCCGACACGTGCGTTCCGTGGCCGTGCAGGTCGTTGGCGTTGATGGCTCCCAAGGAACAGTTCTTCGCCCCGGCGCGATGGATGTTGAGGTCGGGGTGGGTCAGGTCGGCACCGGTGTCGAGCACCGCGACGTCGACGTTGACGCGCTGGTCGACACCGTTGATCTGGGCCGTGGGGCTGGCGTCCGCGTTCGCGCGGTTGATCCCGGTCGGGGTCGACTGGGCGTCGATGCTCACCGCCTCATCGCGCTGCACCCAGCGGACCCCCGGAGTCGATTCCAGTGCCGCGGCGGCCGCCGGCGTCAGCGAGGCGGAGTACCCCTGCAGAGCCGAGGTGTAGACGTGCCCGACGTCGAAACCGAACCGTTGAGCCTGGAGACCGGCGACGGTGCGGGCATCGACGGAATCGGAGAGGACGACGACGTACGGCGCGAGCGCGCCGGCCGAGGCCACCGGCACTGCGGAGGCAGCCGGTGTGGTCGCGGCCATGGTGGCTGCGCCGAGGGACAGGACCGTGCAGGCTGACAGAGCAGACAGGGTGAGCGAGCGCATGAGCTCCCTTTTCCGAGATGGTGCCGCCCGAGCGGCCGACGACCCCGAATGCCGGGGTCGCACGGTTATTGCCCATCCCGGGGGGTGGGCAAACCTGAATGTCGATGCCGAATCGTGAGGCTTGCTCCCCGGGTAGGAGTCGAACCTACGTCGCTAGTCCTGATTCAAAGTCAGGCGGGCCCTGCCGGCAGACCAACCGGGGATTGCTGGAATCAGCGTAGGGGTCGGGCCTCGCGCCCTACGAACTCAGCCGGCGGAGGCACGGCGGTATGACGTCCCGCACACCGCGCCGGAATCTCCCCGCGGCCGTCGGCACGGCGCTACATTCGTCGGATCTCGGGCATGCTCCAGTCTCTGCCCGAGGAGGTCCGGATGTCGGTCCTGCGCATCCACCGCTCACTGCTCGCGCTCGCCCTGGTCGCCGCGGTGCTGGTCTCCGGCCGGGCGACCGGCGAAGCGGCACCGGCCAAGCCCCGGATCACCGCCCAGGCATCGGCATCATCGGCGCCGGTCGGTAGCCGGATCAGGATCACCGGCACCGCCGTGCGGGCGCCCGCGGGCCAGCAGGTCCTCTTGCAGCGCCGAGCGGGCGGCGGGTGGTCCACGATCGCCCGCAAGGCCCTGCCCCAGGCGTCGCCCCGGAAGGTGTCGTTCCGGGTCACGGTCGCCCAGGGAGGCGCCAACGCCCACCGACTGGTGCTGGCTGCCCGCCGCGGGGCGCCGCGCGCGACCTCCCCCGTCGTGAAGGTCATCGGAGTGCCCCGCGTCTCGCTCAGCGCGAGCCGCTCGACCGCGGGCCTGACCACACCGGTGACGCTGTCCGGGACGGTCGTGGGAGGGCTGGTCGGACAGCAGGTCACCCTGTGGCGCCTCGACTCCGAGTGGGAGGCGGTGGGGACGGTCACCCTCGGCGGCGGGAACCCGCAGAGCTTCGGCTTCTCCCAGACCGGCCCCCGGCCAGGGACGTTCTCGTACGCCGCGGTGCTGAACCCCCAAGGGACGGTGCCGCGGGCCGCCTCGGCGTCGGTTTCGGTCACGTTCACCGAGACGCAGGTGCCCGAGGGACCGGTCGAGCCGGTCGTCGTCGGGAACCGGCTGGTGGACTCGCGCACCGACGCGACGTGGGTCCCGCGCGGGGTCAACTGGCCCGACCTCGAGTACTCCTGTGCGCAGGGCTGGAAGCCGTTCCACGTGGCCGCCGAAGCCGCGGCGATGGCCGACTGGGGCATCGACCTCGTGCGCCTTCCGCTCAACCAGGACTGCTGGCTCGGCACCGATGGCGCGCCGGTCGCCGGTGACTGGTCGGGATCGGCGGACTATCGGGCCGCGGTGCGACAGCGCGTCGAGTTCGCGCTCGACGCCGGACTCGCGGTCATCCTCGACCTGCATCGCACCGGCCCCGAGGGCATCCGCGCCGGCGACGGTCAGCGGGCGATGGCCGACCAGCAGTCGATCACCTTCTGGGGCCAGCTCGCGGCGGCGTACAAGAACGAGCCCTCGGTGATGTTCGAGCTCTACAACGAGCCCTACAACGTGGCGTCCCTCGGCGCAGGGGACCTCGACTGGGTGTGCTGGCGCGACGGCGGGTGCCGCGTCGACACCGCCAACGAGAGCGAGGCCCAGGCGAATGGACCCTCCGGCGTCACCTACGAGGTGGCCGGCATGGCCGAGCTGTTGGCGGCGGTTCGGGGCGCGGGGGCCGAGCAGCCGGTCCTCCTCGGCGGGCTCAACTGGGCCAACGACCTGACGGGGTGGCTCGCGCACAAGCCCGCGGGCGACGATCAGCTCGTCGCCGCCTGGCACAACTACTACAACCAGGGCTGCTCGCAGCCGTGCTGGGACACCACGATCAAGTCGGTCCAGGCCCAGGTGCCGGTGCTGATGACCGAGTTCGGCCACTCCTCCGCCAACGCTGCGTGGATGGAGACCGTCATGGACTGGGGCGACGCGAACGGGGTCGGCTATCTCGCCTGGGCTTGGTGGAACCTCCCGGCGGAGCTGTCCCCGTTCGACCAACAGTTCGCACTGCTGAAGCCGGACTCGTACGAGCCCCGGGCCCCGGCGGGCACGACGTACTACGCGCACCTGCAGTCGCTGCCCTGATCTACGCTCGGCGCGTGGACCTGCCCGTGATGCCACCCGTCCGACCGATGCTCGCGAAGGCCGTCAAGGGCGTGCCCGATCCGGAGAAGTACGGCGGGCTCAGCTTCGAGCCGAAGTGGGACGGGTTCCGGGCGATCGTGTTCCGCGACGGCGACGAGGTGGAGCTCACGAGCCGCAACACCAAGTCGCTGACCCGCTACTTCCCCGAGCTCGTCAGCGCGGCGCTGGAGCAGCTGCCGGAGCGTTGCGTGCTCGACGGCGAGATCTTCGTGGCCATCGGCAAGCGCCTGGAGTTCGAGACGCTGCAGGAGCGGATCCACCCCGCACAGTCGCGCGTCGAGATGCTCGCCGAGAAGACCCCGGCCAGCTTCGTCGCCTTCGACCTGCTGGCGCTCGACGACACGTCGTACCTCGACCGGCCGTTCTCCGAGCGCCGAGCGGTCCTGGAGAAGGCGCTCACGGGCCTCAACGGCCCCTGTCACCTGACCCGCACCACCGACGACCCGAAGGTGGCCGAGGAGTGGTTCGAGCAGTTCGAGGGCGCCGGCCTCGACGGGGTGGTCGCGAAGCCGCTCGGTGCGACGTACCAGCAGAACGGCCGCACCATGTTGAAGATCAAGCACGAGCGCACCGCCGACGTGGTGCTCTGTGGCTACCGCGAGCACAAGACCTCCACCCCCGCCCGGCCGCTGCTCGGCAGCCTGCTGCTCGGTCTCTACGCCGACGGCAAGCTGCAGCACGTCGGCGTCTCGGCCAGCTTCACCGAGGCCCGGCGGGCCGAGCTGATCGAGGAGCTCCAACCACTCGTCTGCGACATCTCGGACCACCCGTGGGGCGAGTGGGAGGAATGGGCGATCGCCAACCCGGACCGGGTGCCCGGCACCCAGAGCCGCTGGAGCGCGGGCAAGGACCTGAGCTTCACCCCGCTGCGCCCCGAGCGCGTCCTGGAGGTGAAGTACGACGCCATGGAGGGCCGCCGGTTCCGGCACACCGCGCACTTCAAGCGGTGGCGCCCGGACCGCGATCCGGAGTCCTGCGGCTACGAGCAACTTGAGCAGCCGGTGAGCTATGACCTGGGTAGTGTGTTGTCAGGACGCGGTTGAGTCTCAGAAGGGTGGGCCCCATGGCTGACTACGACGTCGTACTTCTGGTGGAGCAGCAGCTCACCGCCGCGGACGCGCAACAGGTGCGCAGCCTGCACGAAGGGCTCGACGACCCGATCACCTATCACGTGCTGATCCCGCTCGAGGACGCCGCGGCCCGGATCGAGGCATCCATGGGATCGCTGTCAGCCGGAGAGATGCTGTCCTCCCCCGCGATGACCCTGCGCGAGGTCGACCTCGATGCCGTCCGCAAGGAGTGCAAGGACCGCTCCGACCGGGAGCTGAAGGCGACGCTCGAGGCGCTCGAGTCCACCGGCGCCACCATCGGCAGCGGCACCGTCGTCGGCGAGCCCCCCATCGACGCGCTGGCGGCCAAGGTCACCGAGGTCGACGGCCGCGAGGCGATCATCCTGACCCGGCCGCACGTCGTCGCGGAGTTCTTCCACCTCGACTGGACCTCCCGAGCCCGCCGCAAGATCGGCGTCCCGGTGCTGCACCTGCTCGAGCACGAGAACTTCGACGAGCAGGCCGGCGGCGGCGAGGGCATCAGCGGCGTCTGACCCGGTTTCCCCTAGGCTCGCCTGCGTGAAACCAGGGGGTGGTCCGGTCGCCGCGTTCGCCGGCATCCTCGACGGGCAACGACTCTGGCTCGCGATCGAGGATGCCCCCGGGTCGCTGGCCCTTCGGCACACGGCGTCCGGCGACGTGATCGCGCCCGCGAACGAGCTCCGCGGCGACGAGCAGCCCGGCTACCGAGCCGCCCGGATGGATCTGTCGGCCCTGCCCGACGACGCCGAGGCGACGTACGACGTGGTGCTGGTGCCCTCCCGCGGCCGCAAGCCCCGCGCGGTGTGGAGCGCGCCGCTCGGTGGTCCCACG
Source organism: uncultured Actinomycetota bacterium (assembly GCA_963827185.1). GTDB lineage: Bacteria > Actinomycetota > Actinomycetes > Propionibacteriales > Nocardioidaceae > Nocardioides. The sequence continues at coordinate 122,416 of CAWGZQ010000005.1, read as the reverse complement.
CCCCGGCCGGCCGAGGACGGCCGCACCCAGTGGCGGCTCGGCCGCACGGACGCGGGGCATCTGCAGGTGCATCGCGGCACCGTCGACGAGGCCGCCGAGCTCCGCTCGGTCGAGTCGAGCGCCCTGGGGCTGCGGCTCACCCTGACCGACGGCACGGTCGTGGCCCTGACGGTCGACGAGCCGGTCCCCACCGACGAACAGGGCCACCTGCTGGTCGGGGAGCGGCCGATCCGTCGCCGCGCCAACGACCTCGCCGACGCCGGCCGCGGCGCCCCGCTGCCCTCGCTCGTCGACGACTCCGAGCGCGAGCGACTGCGGTTGCGCTGGTCGCCCCGTGGCCTGCTGCTGGCGCGCCTCGTCGGGCCGGAGGGCGACGAGTGAAGATCGCGTTCATCGTCTTCAACATCGACGGCATGGGCGGTACGTCGCGTTCGGCGATCACCCAGGCCAACGCCCTGGTCCCGCACCAGGACGTCCGGATCGTCAGCGTCACCCGCTCGGCCGCCGCGCCGCACTACGACATCGACGAGCGGATCGGCGTGGAGTACCTCGTCGACGTCCGCGACCCGAAGCACCCTCGGGCGGTGACCGAGGGACTGGTCGAGCCGGACCGGGCCCTGAACCTGCACCGCAGCGAGTCCGCGCTGGTGCCGAACCGGTGGGACAAGCAGTTCACCGCCCTGTGCGACGTGGCGATGGAGGCGGCGTTGCCGACCCTCGACGTCGACGTCGCGGTGACCGTCACGCCCGGCCTGCTCGTGGCCGGGGTGGACCTGCTGCCCGACCGGGTCGTCGTGGTCCACCAGGAGCACCGGTCGTCGTCGGGCCGTTCGAAGGGCCTGGAGCCGCTGCTCAACTACGCGCCCCGCGCCGACGTCGTGGCGATGCTGACCCCGCCGCTCGCGGAGTGGCTGCACGACCAGCTCGGTGAGCTGTGCCCACCGACCGTGGTGATGCCGAACCCGCTGCCGCTGGAGTTCCACCCGCGGTCCCGACTCGACCACCCGCTGATCCTCACTGCCGGCCGGCTGGTGCTCGAGAAGCAGTTCAAGCTGCTCATCGCCGCGTTCGCCGAGATCGCCGACCAGGTCCCCGACTGGCGGCTCCGGATCTGCGGCACCGGCCCGGAGCGGGCCGACCTGGTCCGCGAGATCCGCAAGTGGGGGCTCTGGGACCGGGTCGAGCTCCCCGGCGGCGTCACCGACATGGCCGCCGAGTGGGCCAAGGCGTCGGTGGCCGCGCTCACCTCGCGCACCGAGGGATTCCCGCTCGTGGTCCAGGAGGCGATGGCGGCAGGGGTGCCGGTGGCCAGCTTCGACTCCGCGTCGGGTCCGCGCGAGATCATTGAGCACGAGGTCAACGGCCTGCTCGTCGGTCCACAGTCGGTCGCCGGGATGTCCGCGGCGCTGCTCCGGCTGACGACCGACGCCGAACTCCGGGCCCGGCTCGGCCAGGGCGCACTCCGCACCTCGAGGCAGTACGACGCCGGGGCGCTCGCCGAGCGCTGGATCGGCATCTTCTCCGAGGCCCGCGCCCGTCGCGGAACCCTTGGCCGGCTCACCGTACGCACCGGTGATCGAGCAGCGAGCGCTGCTGAGCGTCGTCGAGACCCGGTGACCGGCGTGACTCCCGCCCAGGCCCGCCACGAGGCGCTGACCCTCGCCGTGCAGGCCGCCAAGGCCACCGGTGCCGACTGGCTGGTGATCCCGCCGCACGAGACCGACACCACCATCGTGGTGCTGCCGATGACCGTGCGCGACGCGTTCCTGGCGGCGCTCGTCGACGGCGACCCGCCGGCGTACCTCTCGCTGCGCGACCCGGAGCTCAACGGCTGGCACGAGCGCCGCGGCTCGATCGAGCGGCTCGGCACCGACCTGCGGCGGGGCATGACCTCGACGGTCTGCCTCGAGCCCTGGCCCGAGGGCGTCCTGAGCCAGGGCTGCACGATCGAGGTGCAGTTCTGGGAGCGGTCCGTGGGCGGCGAGCTGGTCGGCCCGCGCCGCAACCCCTACGCCGACCGGATGCCGGTCGGGCTCGACACCGTCGAGGTGGAGGTCGAGGGGGTCACGGTGCCGACGCTGCCGCTGATGGCGGCCCCGACCGTGGGCGAGTGCCGGTTCCCGGTCGACGTCGTCTACACCTGGGTCGACGGCAGCGACCCGGCCTGGAACGCCGCCCGCGAGCAGCGGCTCGCCGGAGTGACCGGCACCGCGCAGACCCGCGAGTCCAGCGGGCAGGCGCGGTTCCTCGCGCACGACGAGCTGCGGTACTCCTTCCGGAGCCTGCACCTGTTCGCTCCGTGGGTGCGGCGGATCCACCTGGTCACCGCCGGCCAGGTGCCCGACTGGCTGGACGCCGGTCACCCGATGGTCAACGTCGTGGACCACTCGCAGATCCTGCCGGCCGACGGGCTGCCCACGTTCAACTCGCACGCGATCGAGACCTCGCTGCACCGGATCGAGGGACTGGCCGAGCACTTCGTCTACTTCAACGACGACTTCCTGCTCGGCCGGCCGGTGCGACCCGAGACGTTCTTCACCGCGGCCGGCCTGTGCGCGACGTACTTCTCCCCGATGACGATCGGGCTGACCGATGCCCCGGACGCGGCGCCGTTCCTGAAGGCGGCCTGGAACAACCGGGCGCTGCTGCAGGACGCGTTCGGCGCGGTAACCACGCGCAACCTGGCGCACGCGCCGTACGCCCACCGGGTCTCGGTGCTCGAGGAGCTGACCGAGCGGTTCGCGGAGCCGCTGGCCGCGACCGCGCGGTCGCCGTTCCGCTCCGACACCGATGTCTCCACGCTGAGCTCGCTGGCGCAGCACTACGCGCTGCTCACCGGCCGGGCGCATGCGGTCGAGCCCAGCCTGACCTTCGTCAACCTCAGCAACGCCGACGTCGACCGCCAGCTGGCCACCGCGGCCGCCCGCGACCAGGACTTCATCTGCCTTGCCGACCACCACGACCACGCGCTGAGCCTCGAGCAGCTCGACGCGCTGCTGGCCGACTTCTACCGCGAGTACTTCCCGGTCGCGGCGCCGTGGGAGAAGCCCTGATGGCGCTGTTCCGGCGCGGGTCCGGCGCGGCCGAGGCCGCCTTCGCGCGGATCATCGACGGCGAACACCTGTGGCTCGACGTCAGCGGCGACGGGCCGCTGGTGCTGCGTCGCGAGGGTGCTGATGACCTCGTGGTGGACGCCGACCCGTTCCCGATCGCGGCGGCGCTGGCCGGCGTCGACGCGGACGACATCGAGCTGCGGCTGCTGGCCGGCGGCCGGGCGGTGACCTACGACGGATCTGCGACCCCGGGTCCTGGTCTCAGCTCACCGCCCACCCGCGACCGGCGCTGGCAGCTCCGCGTCGAGGCGGCCGACGGCGAGCTGGTCGTCCGTCGTTCCCGGTTGGCCCCGACCGTGGCGGTGCTCGGCTTCACCGGCACCGACGAGGGTGTCGAGCTCCGGCTGGGCACGGACGCCGAGACCTGCGCGCTGGTCGCCGAAGGCGAGGTCCTCGCCGAGCTCACGATCGACCACGGCGTGCTCCGGCTCGGCGAGCTCGCAGCGCTCCCACCGGGGGTCACCGCCACCCTCCGGGTCGGTGGTGCCGCCGTCGTACGCGCCGGCAACGCGCTCGACCGGCCGATGTCCGCAATCGCGCTGCCGCCGCTTCCGGAGCACGACGTCACGCTGCGGTGGACCCCCGAGGCCCAGCTGGCGGTACGCCGGGAGGACGCCTCGTGAGGATCGCCTTCCTGATCTCGACCGTGCACGACCTCGGCGGCACCGCCGGGGCCGTCGTCACCCAGGCCAACGGGCTCTGCGCCCGGCACGACGTGGAGATCATCAGCGTCTACCGTCCCGACGGGCACCACTTCCCGGTCGACCCGCGGGTGACCGTGACCGACCTGGTGGACCTGCGCGGCGACCGGGTGGCAGTGCCCGGGCTCGACCCCGACGCGGCCGCCGCGCTCCAGGGCCGGCTGCCGACCATGATCGAGCAGGGCTCCGACCCGACCCTCGACGCGCTGGCCGACGTCGCGCTCGAGGGGGCGCTCCCCTCATTGAACGCCGACGTGCTGGTCACCGTGACGCCGGGGACGCTCGGCTACGCCACCCAGCTCGCCCCGGCCCGGACGGCGATCGTGCACCAGGAGCACCGGTCCTCGAGCCAGCGGCCCAACAGCCGGCGGCTGCTGCTCGACCATGCCCGGCGCGCCGACGCGGTCGTGATGCTCACCGAGCCGATGGCGCAGTGGCTGGCGGTCGAGCTCGGCGCGGACGCACCGCGGATCGAGGTGGTGCCCAACGCGCTCGCACCCGGCTACCGGCCGCGGTCCCCGCTCACCGAACCGGTCATCCTCGCGGCCGGCCGGCTGGCCACCGAGAAGCAGTGGACCCACCTCATCGGGGCGTTCGGGACGATCGCCGACCGGATCCCGGAGTGGCGGGTGCGGATCTACGGCAGCGGCCACGCCCGCTTCGACGTGATGTCGTTGTCCCGCCAGCTCGGGCTCTGGGATCGGGTCGAGTGCCCCGGCCCCACCGCCGACCTCACCAGCGAGTGGGCCCGGGCCAGCATCTCGGCGCTCACCTCGCGACCGGGCGAGGGCTTCCCACTGGTCATCCAGGAGGCGATGGCCGCGGGCGTGCCGGTGGTGGCCTACGACATGCCATCGGGCCCGCGCGACCAGATCGAGGACGGCGTCGACGGGCTCCTGGTCACCCAGAACTCCCGGGACGGGCTGGCCGCCGGGTTGCTCCGGTTGGCGAGCGACCCCGCCGAGCGGAACCGGATGGGTGCCGCCGCGCTGGCCAAGGCGGCCACCTGGGACAGCGCCACGATCACCGCACGGTGGGAGCAGATCTACGACGACGTGGTCACTCGCCGTCGCGGCGCGACCGGCCGCAGCATCGGCGTCCTCCAGCACCGTGACGCCCCCGCCATCGACCCGGATCGCGCCCCGAGCGGCCGAGACGGCGCCGGCATCTCCCCCGAGCAGGCCCGGCACGAGATCCTCGCCGCCGCGGTCACCACCGCGTCCGCGGTCAGCGAGCAGTGGTTCGTGGTGCCGCCGCACACCCTTGACCACCCGACCGTGGTGCTGCCGATCGACGCCCGGCGGCCGTTCCTCCAGCGACTGGCCGAGGTCGAGCTGCCGGCGTACGTCTCCCTGCACGAGCCCGAGCACCGGGGCTGGCCAAGCGTCCGGGGCATCCCCGCCGAGGTGGTGCCCTCGCTGCTCCGCGGCCGCACCGGCCGGGTCTTCCTCGAACCCTGGCCGCGGGTCGCGGACCGCGGCTCCCCGCTCGGCAGCGGCTGCGCGGTCGCCGTGGAGTTCTGGGAGGAGGGCGCCGACGGGCAGCTGCACGCGCCCGGCCGGGCGGCGTACACGACCACGCTGCCGCGCGAGGTGGAGACCGTCCCGACCCGCGTGCACGACGTCGAGGTCCGGACGCTGCCACTGATGCTGGAGCCGACGGCCTACGAGTGCGAGTTCCCGATCGACGTCGTCTACACCTGGGTCGACGGCAACGACCCGGACTGGGACCTCGCCCGCGAGCAGCGGCTGGCCGAGGTCAGCGACGCGACCATGCGCACCCGGGCGGCGAGCGGACGGGCCCGGTTCGTCGACCGCGGCGAGCTGCGCTACTCGATGCGCAGCGTGCACCTGCTCGCTCCGTGGGTACGCCGGATCCACCTGGTCACCGCCGGCCAGGTGCCGCCCTGGCTCGACGTCGACCACCCGATGGTCAACCTGGTCGACCACCGCGACCTGCTGCCGGCCGAGGCGCTGCCGACGTTCAACTCCCACGCCATCGAGTCGGTCCTGCACCGGATCGACGGGCTGAGCGAGCACTTCCTCTACTTCAACGACGACTTCTTCCTCGGGCGGCCGACCCGGCCGGAGCGCTTCTTCACCGGCGCCGGGAGCACCGCGGTGTTCCCCTCGTCGATGCTGGTCGGGCTGCCTGGCCAGGAGGAGCTGCCCTACCTGCGGGCGGCGGCCAACAACCGTCGGCTGCTGCACGATGTCTTCGGCAAGGCGACGATCCACACGCTGCTGCACGCGCCGTACGCCCACCGGGTCTCGGTGCTGACCGCGATCGCGGAGCGGTTCCGGGCGGAGGTCGACGCCACTACGCGCTCGCCGTTCCGGTCCGCGACCGACGTCTCGATGCTGTCGTCGCTGGGCCAGCACTACGGCCTGATGGACGGCACGGCGCACGTCGCCGAAGCCGACGTCGCGTTCGTCGAGGTGACCGACCCACTGCTGCCGCGGCGGCTCAAGGAGCTGGCTCAGCGGGAGCGGGAGCTGTTCTGCCTCGGCGACGGCCACGTGTTCGCCCGGGATCCCGAGCAGGTGGCCGAGATCGTCACCGAGTTCCTCGAGACCTACTTCCCCATCGCCGCCCCTTGGGAGCGCTGAGCTCCGCGACCTGCTGCTCCAGATCGTGGATCCGGCCCTCCAGCTCGGCGCGGGTGTTGGCCTTGGCGTTGCGGCGCACGTGCACCTCGCGGGCCTTGGTGTGGTCGAGCGCCACGGCAACGGCGTGGTCGTGCACCCGGTCGTAGTCGCCCTGCAGCCGCTCCAACGCCGGGCCGGCGGTGACATCGGACGGGTCGTCCGCGAGCAGGTTCAGCTGCTCCCACGTGCCCTCGGCAATCAGCCGAAGCGTCTCGGGGAGGTCGACGGAGTCCCACGTGGTCTCCGAGCGGCGCAGCCCCGTGTCGATGAAGTCGTCGACGGCGTGGTGGGCGGCCGACGACAGGTCGGCGTTCAGCTCGAGGCCGAGCCGTTCCTGCACCGGCACGAGCGCGGAGCGCCAGTCGGAGAGCAGGTCGGGGTAGCGCACGAACACCCGACGGTCGGCCCGGGTGATCCGCTCGGTGACGAACGCGGCGTTGCACCAGCCCGCGACGTTGGCGGTCGCCCGGTGCCGCCGGAAGTCCTCGTCGATGTCGGGGGTGTACCAGGTGTCGCGGGACTTCGCGACCTCCGCCGGGTGCCGGAGCATGGTCAGGAACGCGGTCTCGGCGCCCAGTGTCGTCGCCGTACGCCGCCAGACGTCGTGGAACCAGAACGCCCGCGGGTCCTTCACCAGCACCTGGTCGTGCGCGAGCTGCTCGCTCAGCCACTCGGCAAGGAGGGCGGCGTCCTCGTCGGTCGGTCGCTGCTCCGCCAGCGCGGCGACCTCGGGCCGGGCGTCGAGGGTGCGGATCACCGGCGAGCGCTCCAGCAGGCCCTTGTGGAAGTCGACGACCCACTGGGTCTCGTAGAACCCCCGCGGGTTGGTCTCGTCCGCGGGCACCTCGGGCTGGGGCAGGTGCAGCCCGAGCATCGTGAGCGCGCCCGCCACCGTGCTGGTGCCGCTCCGGCCGGCGCCGGCGACCATCACCAGGCGCTTCACTCCGCGGCCCCGGCCTCGCGGAGCTTCTGACGCAGCTTCTCGATCCGCTGGTTCTTCTTGTCCAGCCGCTCCTGCAGCTCGATCCGCTCGGCCAGGATCGCTGCCTTCTTCTCGTCGGCGGCGAGTGTGGCCGCGGTGGCGTAGACCTCGGCGTACGCCGCCTGCAACCGGTCGAGCTCGGCGCGACCGCCCGCGTCGTCGGGGTCGGACACCAGGCGGCTGGCCGCCACCCAGGTCTCCTCGGCGAGGTCCTTGAGCGCAGTGGGGACGGACAGTCCGTCCCAGTCGTCCGAGGACCGGTTGAGGCTCGGGGTGATGAACTCGTCGACCGGGTGCGGCGCCGTGAGGTCGCCGGGGTCGATGCCGAGCTGCTCGCACGCCCGGCTCATCGCGGCCCGCCAGTCCTCGACCAGGTCGTAGTAGGGCACGAACGCCCGCGGGTTGCCGCGGGTGGCCCGCTCGGTGACGAACACCGAGTTCATCCAGGCCGCGACGTTGGCGGTCTCCCGCTGCAGCCGGAACTCGTCGCTGCGGCCGCTGAGGTAGGCCGTGTCGCGGGAGCGCACCACCTGGGTCGGGTGCCGCAGCATCGTCAGGCTGCTCAGCTCGGCGCCCGCCGCGGCGACGACCCGCTGCCACAGCGGATAGACCCAGTAGGCCCGGGTCTCCTTGACCATCACCACGTCGTCGTCCGGCCGACCCGCGAGCTCGGCGGCCATCCAGTCGCGGAACTCCTGCTCGCGCTCCGCCGTCACGGTGGCCATCGCCGCGTCACCGGCGTGCGGGCGGGTGTCGATGGTGCGCACGTGGATGGCGTCGAGCCAGTCCTTGTGGAAGTCCGCCACCCACTGCGTCTCGTAGTAGCCGAGCGGGTTCTTCTCATCGGCCGGCACCTCGGGCTGCGGGACGTGCAGGCCCAACCGCTTCAGGGTGCCCGCAACGCTGCTGGTGCCACTGCGCCCGGAGCCGGTGACGAGGAGGAGCCGCTTCACGCAGGCGAGGCTACCGGCGCTCAGCTCAGCAGGCGCGTGCTGGGCCACAGCGCCTCGAGGTCGACGTCCGGGAACCGGGCGGCCACCGCGTCGTAGACGGGCCGGTAGTGCTCGGCCACGGTGCGCAGGATCTCGTCAGGTGCGCCCGCGGGCGGGGAGGCGTTGCGCCGCTCGTCGAACTTGGCCGGATGGAAGTCGATGCCGACGAGCTCGCAGATCTCGCGGATCCGCTCCTCGGCGAACAGCGACTCGTAGAAGCCGTAGTAGAGCTCGGAGGAGTCGAACGCCTCGTCCAGGGCCGCGATGGTCTGGTCGTAGCTGGTCCGCAGTTTGTACTGCGGGTGGGTGTGCCGCTCGAGCAGCAGCTCGTGCGGGAGGCTTCTCGAACCGCTCCGGGTGGTGGCGGACCTGCATCCGGATGTGCGACAGGATCCGGTCAACGGGATCGCGCATCAGGAAGACCCCGACGGTGCGGATCCCGCGGTCCGCGAACGACCGCTTGACCTCGGCGCAGCCGCTCCGCCGGCAACATCCCGTACGACGGGGTGACGTCCGCGGTCAGCCGGGCATCCGGACGCGAGGTCAGCAGGCCCTGGAAGTAGTCGAAGTAGAGCTCCGGGTCGGCGTACATGCTCGCCAGGTGGAGCGGCTGCGCGTTGACCGGACCGCCGCGTCGCGGCTCTCGCCAACGCGCTCTCCGCCGCGGTCACGACCTCGCGCTTGCGGTACTCCATCGCCGGGACGTGCAGGGCGTCGAGGACGTGGTACTCCTTGCGGAATCCCGAGACGTACTGCGGTGACTCCTTGAGGTAGTGGAAGAGCCAGGTGGTGCCGCCCTTCTGGCAGCCGGCGCCGAGCAGGAAGGTCTTCTGCGCGGGGCCAGGGCTGGTCACGCGGCACAGGCTACTGGCCACTACCCTCGGGTCGTGCCCCCGACGTTCGTGCTCGGCTCCGCCACGGATCCCGCAGGGACGGATTGGCTGTGCCCGCCACCTGGCCGAGTCACCGGAGTTCGTCGCCGGTCACAGCACGGCGTACCACGTGCTCGATGGCCCGGGGCCGATAGACCTGGCGTCCGCGGCCCTGACCGATCTGCGCGAGGGACGCCCCGCCGACGCGGCGGCGCTGCATCGGATGGCGATGAGCGGCAACCCGGCTCTCTACTTCGACTACGTCGCCGCGCTGCTGCACCAGGATCCGCAACGCGCGCTGACCGCCGACATCGCGCCGGAGTACGCCCGGCTGTCTGTCGAGACGCTCACGGAGTTACGCCGCGAGCTCGAGGCGCGCGGGATCCGGGTCGTCCCGGTCTTCGTCAGCGCGGACGGCCGGGAGCGCGTCGACACCTGGGACGCCGTGTTCGGCGACGAGCCCTACGCCACCGCACTCGGCACCCCGCCTCAGAACGTGTAGCCGCGCTCGGCGATGCTGCGCTCGAACAGCCGGGCGACCAGGTCCCGGGACTCGTCGGTGTAGAAGGACCGGTAGTCGGCCGTCTTCGGCCGCACCCCGCCCTTGGCCCGCGGCAGCTCCGGCTCCCCGGGCAGGCCGAGGTCCCGCCAGACCCTCGCCAGGTCGTCGGCCAGGTGCTCGAACCGGAGGAACTCGACCGCCGGCTGCTTGCGGATGTGGGTGATCCGGTAGTTGCGCTCGGCGAGCTGGTGGACGTTGGGCCGCTCGGCGAGGAACGTCTCGAACGACTCGCGCTCGCCCTGGTGCCGGGTGACCCAGAAGTAGAGCGACACCACGGCGTCCCACGGGTTGCGCTCGACCGCGAACCGGAAGTAGCTGTCCCAGACCGTCGGTCCCAGCGACTCCGCCGCCTTCCCCGCGAACACGTGCTCGCTCAGCTTGATCGGCAGCGGCGGCGAGGTGTAGTTCTGCGGCGGACACCCGCCGCTCGAGACCCGGATCTCCTCGTCCTTGTCGGGCAGCGGCGTCACGACGTCGTCGTCCCCACACACCCCGCGAGAGCGCGATCTCGATGCTGGTGCCGGCCGTCTTCCGGGTCTTCATGAAGATGAACCGGTGCCGGTGCGAGACGATCATCCGTGCCTTTCGACTGCGTAGGGCGCGGTCAGGCTCGGGTACATGGGGAAGTGCTTGACGTTGCGAGTCCACAGCTCGGCATCCAGTTCCTGGGCGGTCGCAGCGATCACGTAGTCGACCGTGTCGACCCCCGGGTGCGACCTCAGGAACAGCTGGGCCAGGCGCCCCGCGCGGTCGGCGACCGCCTCGGTGACCGGAGCCCACTCGATGACGGCCAGCAGCGACGCTGTCGCTTCCGCCTCCGCCTCGCGCTCTCCGGCCAGGAGCTCGGTGCGGGTGAGCACCGAACCGACCAGCAGGTCGCCGGCCTCGACGGCGGTGGCGAGTGCGTCGCGTGCCTCGGAACGCCCGCGCAGATGGTCGATGAGCACCGAGGTGTCGACCACGATGGTCACTCGCGCGCCAACCTCTCCCCCAGGCCTCGGCGCATCGACTCGACGTACGCCTCACCATCGACGGCGAGCTGCCATTGCCCGAAGCTGACGTCCAGGGCTCGTCGCCGCTCGCTGACTGACGTCGTGCCGTACCGCGCATCGACCGCGCGCCGGACCAGCTCAGCCAGTCCGAGCCCGGTGCGTCGCGACTCCGCGAGCAGGCGTTCGTACTGCCCGTCCTCGAGGGTGATCTGAGTCCGGTGGCTCATGATGTAAGCCTACATCACTCGGTCAGGTGTCGCCGATCCGGTTGCCGTGCTCGTCCCAGTGCTCGGCGACCTTCTTGCTCGGCTGCACGCGCGGTGGCTCGCCGGGCATCTTGGGGTAGTCGGGCGGGTAGTTGAGCTCCTCCGCACCCTGCTCCTCCCACAGCCTCAGCAGCGGCTCGAGGGAGTACGCCGTGTCATCGATCGCTGCCCACGGGTCGCCGTCCTTGACCCGGTCGGGGACGTTGAAGAGGTGGTACTCACCCGGGTCGGTGACGCCGGCCAGCTCGTCCCAGGTCATCGGGGTCGAGACCGGTGCACCCGGGACCGGGCGCAGCGAGTAGGCCGACGCGATGGTGCGATCGCGGTTGTTCTGGTTGAAGTCGACGAAGACCCGATCGCCGCGCTCCTCCTTCCACCAGTTCACGGTGACGCCGTCGTCCCGGGCGGCCAGCTCGCGGCCGAAGCCGATCGCGGCGTGCCGCACGTCGACGAACTCCCACTCCGGCTTGATCCGCACATAGACGTGCACGCCGCCCTTGCCGGACGTCTTCGCGAAGGCCACGATCCCGAGCTCGTCCAGCAGTTCCTTGGCGACGCCGGCCACCCGGACCGCGTCGGTGAACGTGGTGCTGCCGTGCGGGTCGAGGTCGATGCGGAGCTCGTCGGGCTTGTCGACGTCGGCGCGGCGTACCGGCCACGGGTGGAACGTCAACGTCCCCATGTGCGCGCACCACACCGGCACCGCGATCTCGGTCGGGCAGATCTCCTCGGCGGTCCGGCCGGAGGGGAAGGTGATCTGCACGGTCTCGAGATAGTCGGGAGCGCCCTTCGGGACCCGCTTCTGGTAGAACGCATCGGCGTCCTTGTCCTGGGGCCCGGTGGCCAGCTTCATGCCCGGGCGTACGCCGGAGGTCCACCGCTCCAGGGCGGTCGGCCGGTCCCGGAGTGCCCGCATCAGCCCGTCGTCGACGCTGGCGAAGTACTCCGCCACCATCAGCTTGGTGACCTCGGGGGTGCGCTCGGTCTTCTCGTAGATCACCCGGTCCGGGCTGGAAACGCGGACCGCGCGCCCGCCCGCATCCACCTCGGCGGCAGGGGTCTTCGACATACCCGCAGCGTAGGTGCTGGCCTGCTACTTCTTCTTGGCCCGCTGCTGGGCCTTCTCGACGACTGGCTCGCTGCGGATCAGCTCGCTGACGCTGAGCACGGGGCCGGCGAGCTTCTCGAGGGCGTCGACGACCGCGGTGTGGCTGACGGCGAGGCGTTCGACCACCTCGGCCATCTCCGTCTGCAGCTGCGCGAAGGCGGTCATCGCGTTGGCGAGGTTGCGCTGGCTGGCCAGCAGCGACTCCATCGGCTTGGTGCTGGAGGCGGCCAGGTCGCCGACCGCGGCCACCAGCGTGGTCAGCCGCTGCAGGGCCTCGTCGGGTTGGGTGACCGCGTCGTGGCCGAGCTTGATAACGCCTTCGAACGCCTCGCCGACCAGGCTCATCGCCTTCTTCTGCGAGCTGGTGAGCAACTGCCACGGGTCGGCCATGGTCTGACGGTAGTCGAGGCGAACTACACCGCGGCGTCCAACACCCAGTCGAGCCCGAGGTCGAGGAGGCGCCGGTCTGCGGTGAGGAGCCGGGCCCCTTCCACGGCCGCCTGGGCCAACATCAGGCGGTCGAACGGGTCGTTGCGAGCCAGTGCCGGGAACCGTTCCATCGCGGACGCATGAGCCGCTGTCATGGGGAGCTCCTCCAGGCCCTGCTCGACGAGAAGGACGTGGACGTCAGCGGGGGCGTCGAGGCGATCGATCATCCTCTTGACCGAGATCTCCAGCTGCGCCATGGCCGAGAAGCACACCCGAGAGTCAGCACGGATGGTCCGCGTCGCTCTCGCGCCCAGGCGCGACGATTCGAGGAGGAACCACAGGGCAGGGTGGGTGTCCAGAAGGATCATTCGCGCGCCGGGTCGAAGTCCCACATCGCCGCGATCTCCGCATCGGCCGCGTCGAAGGCCTCCCAGTCGATCTTGATCTGGCCGTCGAGTCGACCGAACACCAGGTCGGGCTTCTTGAGCGGCCCGAGCTCCGCGATCGGCACCCCCGCCTTGGCGATCACGATGCGCTCGCCCGCCTGCGCACGTTCGAGGAGACGCGACAGATGCGTCTTCGCCTCGTGGATGTTGACCGTGGTCATGGACCACAGCGTACTGGACTAAGTCTAGTCCGCCTAACTGAAATTGACCATGGAGTTCGGCTGGAACGTCGGCTCCCGGTCTTCGGCCTCGCGTGCCGGACGGACGAACTCGAAGCCCGCGGTCGTGACGACCCGCCAGGCCCGGTCGGCGCCCTCTCGACGCACCACCTCCTCGGCGCACCCGACGTGCATCGGCGGTGCGTGGAAGGCGTTCCGGTCGATCTCGTTCTGGGTGCCGAGGAAGGCGATCGGACGACCGAGGGACTCGCCGCAGTCACCACAGATCCGGCCGAGCGCGCAGCGAGTGACCCAGGCCCGCTCCCAGGTGATCGTCATGCCCGGGCGGCCGCGCCGTTGCGGGACCAGCCGCCGAGCTCCCGGCGTCGTTGCGGACGCTCGCTGTCGGACTTGCGCTTGTGGTCGCGCGAAGCGGTCGGCGGCTCCGGCTGGTCGCTGCGTGTCCACGAGTTCGGCACCGACAGCTTCGTGATGGTGCGCAGCGCCTGGCCGTACTGCTTGTAGAGCGGCCCGGTGGTGTAGGGGATGTCGTACTTGTCGCAGAGTGCGCGGACCTTGACCGAGATCTCGGCGTACCGGTTGCTCGGCAGGTCGGGGAAGAGGTGGTGCTCGATCTGGAAGCCGAGGTTGCCCGACAGGATGTGCAGCAGCGGACCGCCCTCGAAGTTGGCAGCGCCGAGGACCTGCCGCAGGTACCACTCCGAGCGCGACTCGTCCTCGATCTCCTCCTCGGTGAAGTGCAGGGCACCGTCCGGGAAGTGGCCGCAGAAGATGATCATGTAAGACCACAGATTGCGGATGACGTTGGAGGTGGCGTTGGCGGCGAGCACACTCTTCCACTGGCGGCCGGCCAGCGCCGGGTACACGACGTAGTCCTTCAGGATCTGGTTGCGGCCCTTGCGGAAGATCTGCTTGAGCTGTCGCTTCATCTCCTTCGGGTCCTTCTCGCGCTTGCGGATCCGCTCGATGTCCAGGTCGTGCAGCGAGACGCCCCACTCGAACATCAGCGCGAGCAGCGCGTTGTACGCGGGTTGCCCGAGGTTGAACGGCGACCACTTCTGCTCACGGGCCATCCGGAGGATGCCGTAGCCGATGTCGTTGTCGTAGCCGAGCACGTTGGTGAACTGGTGGTGCACGTAGTTGTGCGAGTGCTTCCACTGCTCGGCCGGCTGGGCGGTGTCCCACTCCCAGTTGGAGGAGTGGATCTCAGGGTCGTTCATCCAGTCCCACTGGCCGTGCATGACGTTGTGGCCGATCTCCATGTTCTCGAGGATCTTGTGCAGCCCCAGGAGCGCGATGCCGGCTCCGATGGCCGGCTTGCGGGTCTTCGACGACTGGGTCCCGGCCATCAGGGTGATCCGGCCGGCCACCGCCAGGCCGCGCTGGATCCGGATCATTCGGTTGATGTACGCCGCGTCGGCGGCGCCGCGCGACTCCTCGATCTCCGCGCGGATCGCGTCGAGCTCACGTCCGAGCTGGTCCACCTCCTCCTCGCTGAGGTGGGCGTACTCCTTCACGTCTGAGATTGCCATGTCGCTCCTATCAGATGTCGAACGTGCAGTCGCCGACGGCGGCGGTGACGCAGGTCTGGACGGATTCGTTGGCGTTGTCGTACTCGTCGCCGTTGCGCAGATCGCGGACGGTGCCGGAGACCAGGGTGAGGGTGCAGGTGTGGCAGATGCCCATCCGGCAGCCGAACGGCATCCCGATGCCGGCTTCCTCACCGGCCTCGAGCACCGTGGTGGCGCCGTCGGCGTCGACGCTCTTGCCGGAGTTGCGGAACGTGATCGTGCCGCCCTCGCCACCGTCGCCGCCGAGCTGCAGCGAGAACCGCTCGAGGTGCAGCTGATCCTCGACGCCCTGCTGCTCGAAGTATTCAGTGGCGGCGTCGAGCATCGGGCCGGGCCCGCAGGCGTAGGTCTCCCGGTCGCGCCAGTCGGGGCAGATCCGGTCGAGCTCGGCCAGATCGAGCATGCCGTCGGTGTCGGTGTGCAGCCGGTGCAGGACGAAGCCGTCGTGCTTCTGCTCGAGATCGTTCAGCTCGTCGCGGAAGATCATCCGCTCCTCGGTGGGCGAGGAGTAGTGCATGACGACGTCGGGCATGGTGCCGCGCCGGTCGAGGGTGCGAAGCATCGCCATCACCGGCGTGACACCGCTGCCGCCGACCAGGAACAACATCTGCTGCGGAGGTGGATCGGGGAGGACGAAGTCGCCCTCTGGCAGCGCCAGCCGCACGATGGTGCCCGGCTCTAGGCCGCCGACCAGGTGTGCGGAGAGCAGACCCTCCGGCATCGCCCGGACCGTGATCGTGATGGTGCCGCGACTGCGCTCGGGCGGGGAGCTCACCGAGTAGGAGCGCCACTGGAACCGACCCTTGACCTGCACCCCGATACCGACGTACTGGCCGGGCCGATGGTCGTAGTGCCAGCCCCAGCCGGGACGGATCACGAGGGTCGCGGCATCCTCGGTCTCGGGGATGACGCGCTCGATCCGCCCGCGGAGCTCACGTGAGCTCCACAACGGGTTGAGCAACGACAGGTAGTCGTCGGGGAGCAGCGGCGTGGTCAGCTTGGAGCCCAGGCTGCGCACGCGGTCCCAGGGGATCACGCCAGCGTTGACCATCGCCTGAGTGAACAACTGTTCTCCGAATTCGTCAACTCTGGGAACCGGGTCGCCGAGGGAGGGACCGGGTCAGTAACTTGAGCCGAGTGAGTGCCCACGACCAGTACCCCGACCTCACTTTCGCCACCCTCGACGTCGGCAAGGAGGGCGACCCGACCGACGAGCGGGTGGCCGGCTGGATGCAGGCGATGACCCGGGGGTTCCACCAGGGCCGGGCCTCCGAGGAGTTCCGGTCCGGCTGGCTGGACCACGTCCGGGCCGACGGCGTGCGGATCACCGGCGCCTGGCTGGTCGAGCCGCGGGTCGGGCCGGGGAACATCCCGGTGGCGACGTACGCGAGCTTCGACAAGACGCTGAACGTCGGTGGCGAGCTGCTGCCGCTACGGATGATCACCGACGTGACCGTGGCCCCCACCCACCGCCGACGTGGGCTGATGCGTCGGCTGATCACCGAGGACCTCCAGGACGCGGTGGACCGCGGCCTTCCGCTCGCCGGACTGACCGTGTCGGAGGGCTCGATCTACGGCCGGTTCGGGTTCGGCGCGGCCACCCACACCTGGACCGTCGAGGTCGACACCACCAGCAGGTTCGCGCTGCGCGCGCCGGTCGAGGGCCGCGTCGAGCTGGTCGAGCCCGAAGCGGCCTGGCCGGCGGTCGAGGCGGTCTTCGACCGCTTCCACCGGACCACCCGCGGCTCGGTCCCCCGGCCGCGGTTCTACCGCCCGGCCCTGACCGGGACGTACAGCTTCAAGCAGCAGGGGCCAGACCATCAGCTCAGGGCCGCCGTCCACCTCGACGACCTCGGGGAAGCCGACGGCTACGTGCTCTACCGGCACGCCGGGTACGACGAGAACCCGCGCACGGTGGACGTGGCGGACCTGGTCGCGCTCACGCCGGCCGCCTATCTGCGCCTGTGGCAGTTCCTCGCCGACATCGACCTCGTCACCCGGGTGCGATGGGTCCGCGCCCCTGCCGAGGACCCGCTCGAGTGGGCGTTGGTCGAACCGCTCGCCCGCCAGGTGACCGGGGTGGGCGGGTTCCTCTGGGTCCGGGTGCTCGACGTGCCCGTCGCCCTCGCCGCTCGGCCGTGGAGCGCGGACGGATCCGTGGTGCTCGAGGTCGACGACCCGCTCGGGCACGCCGCCGGCCGGTGGCTGGTCAGCAGCGCCGCCGGGCGGGCCGAGGTCACCCGCACCGAGGAGGCCCCGGGCATCCGGCTGGCCGCCGACACCCTGGGCTCGCTCTACCTCGGCGGGGTCTCGGTGGCCGCGCTGCATCGTGCGGGCCGCCTGGTCGGGGACGACGAGGCGATCGCGACCCTCGCCTCGATGGCCGACGGCGGCCCGACGCCGTACTCCATTACGGGTTTCTGACAACCGCCCCGACCCCTTCGGTGAGCCGATCCGGACGGCTACCGTTGGGGCATGACCTACCAGGTGGAGAAGACCGACGAGGAGTGGCGCCAGGAGCTCACGCCCGAGGAGTACGCCGTGCTCCGCAAGGCCGGGACCGAGCGCGCGTTCACCGGTCAGTACACCGACACCGAGACCAAGGGTGTCTACAGCTGCAAGGCATGCCAGGCCAAGCTGTTCGAGTCCGACACGAAGTTCCACTCGGGCTGCGGATGGCCGAGCTTCTACCAGCCGATCACCGACACGGTGGAGTACATCGAGGACACCTCCCACGGGATGAAGCGGGTCGAGGTGCGCTGCGCCAACTGCGGCTCCCACCTCGGGCACGTCTTCCCCGACGGCTACGGCACGCCCACCGGCGACCGCTTCTGCATCAACTCGGTCAGCCTCACGCTGGCGCCTGCCGACGAGACGTCAGGCCCGCCGGCGGAGGCGTAGCGGCTAGCTGCCGAACCAGCCGGACGGGCTCGAGGTCGGTCGCCCATCCGCGGCACGTACTGGTCGAAGTAGATCCGGGAGATCAGCTCGCGACGGCTGCGCACGTCGGCCTTGTCGAAGACCGACTTCAGGTGGTCCTGCACGGTGTACGTCGAGACGTGCAGGCTCGCGGCGATCTCCTTGGTGTCGACGCCCTGCAGCACCAGCTGCGTGACGTCGCGCTCGCGGGTCGTCAGCCCGAACGCGGCCACGACCAGCGCGACGATCTCCGGAGGCCGGGCCTCCTCAATCGTGATCACCACGTCGCCGTCCCGGTCGCCGAACGCGGTGAGCGGGGCGGCGTGCAGCACCAGCCACATGCCGCTGGCGCTGCGGACCCGGGACCGGGGCGGTCCGGGCATCTCACCGCGCGCGTAGCGTCGCGCGGCGCCGACCAGCGCCGAGACCGGCGCGAGCGGGTCGCCGGCCGCCTCTCCGCTGATCAGGTCGGCGATCCGGGCCTCGGCACCGACGCTCATCTGGACGACTTCGTTGTCGGACCCGATGATCAGCACCGCCGGCCCCTGGGGCTCGGTCACGCTCCGCGCGCCAGCGAGCCGCGAGAGCATCCCGGCCCGGACACCGCGCGCGAACGGCTCGGACAGGGACGCCAGGAAGGCGACCTCGTCCTCGTCGAAGGCCCGGTCGTCCGGGCCCCGGAACAACGCCATCCCGCCCCAGGCCTGCGTCCCGTCCCGGAACACCATCCGGGCCTCGTCGCCGAAGCCGAACCTGGGCATGATGAACGAACTCATCCGGCCCGAGCGGGCGACCTCGCCACCGTGGACCAGGTGGACCCCGGCGGCCGGCACCTCGGCTCGGGCGAGCTCCATGAACGTCGTCGGCTCCACGGTGCCGTACTCGATCAGGCCGAACTCGTGGTCGTGGCTGTTCTGGTTGCGTAGTTGGCCGTACTTGCGGGCGCTGGTCAGCAAGTGGGTGCCCGGGTCGTGGGTGGCCAAACAGGCGCGCGACCCAAGGGATCGCCCGCGCGACCGACTCGACCGCCTCCTCGAGGAAGGTGTCGAGGTCCAGTCCGCCGCGGGCCACGAGGTCGACGTCCTGGCGGACGCGCTCGGCGATCAGACCCTTGGACACGACCCAAGTATCCGCCGCCGATCGACCGGGCCACATCCCAGATATCTGGGTGGACCAGTCCACCAGGTCATCCGGCTCAGAAGTCCCCGCAAATTCGGGATGGTGCGATGCCGGTCCTCGGGGCCAGTCTGTTCGCCATGACCACCAGTCCCCGGCTCGGCCTCCTGTCGGAGTGCGGGCCCTACGACGACCAGGGCCGACTGGTGCACGAAGAGGATGCCGCCGCCCAGTTGGCCCTCGCCCTCGTGGGCCTCGAACGCGCGGTCGCGGCCGTGGGTCACCGCGTCCGCGACGTACGTCGGATCCAGGTCCGCACCGTCGACGTCCGGATACTCGACGACGTGGTCGACGTACTCACCGATCGCCTCGGCGAGCTCGACTCCCACCCCGAGATCGAGGTCGTCGCGGTTCGCTGGTTTCGAGGTGCCCGGGACCCTCGTCACGCTCCAAGCCACCCTCACCACACCCACGAAGGACATCGAATGACCACCCACACCACTCCCCACCCCGCCGCCGAACAACTGCGCGGGCTCTGCGGTGGCCGCGTCCACCTTCCCGGCGACCCCGGGTACGACGCCGCCCGCCTCCCCTGGAACGTCGCGGTCGACCAGCGCCCGGCCGCCGTCGCGGTCCCCCACTCCGTCGACGAGGTCGCCGAGGTCGTCCGGGCCGCGGCGACGGCCGGCCTCCGGGTCGCACCGCAGAGCACCGGGCACCAGGCCTCGACCATGGCCGACGTCCCGCTCGACGACGTCGTGATCGTTCGGCTCTCCGAGCTGACCGGCGTCACCGTCGACCCCGACACCCGCACCGCCCGGGTCATCGGCGGCACCCTCTGGCAGGACGTCCTCGAGGCCGCGGCTCCCCATGGGCTGGCGGCGCTGCACGGCAGCTCCCCCGACGTCGCGGTCGCCGGCTACGCGCTCGGCGGCGGGCTGTCGTTCTTCGTCCGCGAGCACGGGTTGGCCTGCAACTCCGTGGTGGGTGTCGAGATCGTCACCGCCGACGGAGCCGTCGTCCGTGCCGACGCGACCACCCACCCCGACCTGTTCTGGGCGCGTGCGCGGTGGCGGCGGCAACTTCGGTGTCGTGGTCGCGATCGAGCTGCGGCTGCTGCCGATGGCCGACGTCTTCGCGGGGATGCTGCTGTGGGACCGCGAGCGCGCACCCGAGGTGGTGCGGGCCTGGGCGGAGTGGACCCGCGACCTCCCGGAGTCGGTCACCACCTCGATGCGGGTGATGAGCTTCCCGCCGCTGCCCGAGCTGCCACCGTTCCTCAGCGGCCGACAGCTGGTGGTCATCGACGGCGCCGTGCTCGAGAGCGACGAGCGGGCGGCCGAGCTGCTCGCGCCGCTGCGCGCGCTGGCCCCGGAGATGGACACCTTCGAACGGATCCCGCTCCCCGCTCTGACCGCGATGCACATGGACCCGCCCGGCCCATCGCCGGCGGTGTCCGGCGCGGCGGTGCTGAGCGAGGTCACCGACGCCACCATCGAGGCCCTGTTGGCCGAGGTCGGACCGGGCACCAGCTCCTCGCTGCTGTTCGCCGAGCTGCGCCACCTCGGCGGTGCCGCCGGTCGCCCGGCCGCGGACGCCGGCGCGCTGTCGCACCTGACCGGCGCCTACGCGATGTTCTGCGTGGCGATCGCGCCGGACCCGGCCGCCCAAGCCGCGGGTCTCGCCGACGCCGACAAGGTCGTGGCCGCGGTGCAGCCCTGGACGACCGGCACCGAGATCCTCAACTTCAGCGAGACCCGCTGCGACACCTCGTCCGCGTTCACCGCGCAGGCATGGGAGCGGCTGCGCCGGATCCGGAGCGAGGTCGACCCCCGCGGCGTGTTCCTGGCCGGCCACTCGGTCTGACCTGGTCACCGGGCGCGACGGCACGGTGGTCGACTAGCGGGTCGTCACCAGGTCGTCACCACATGTAACGCACCGTTACATCGTCCACCACACCCGTTAACGGGTATGACGGACGAAGTAACGGTGCGTTACATGACCGGCTCGACCGGTGGCTCGGCGGAGGTGACCACGAACTCGTCGCCCTCGAAGTGCCCCTCGATCACGAACTCTCCCCAGCGCACCTCGCCGACCTGGTCGTACTCACCACGGTGATCGGCCCAGTCCCAGTTGCGGATCACCGGGCCGCCGCACTGCGGTGGGTACGACTCGGCGATCGGCCCGGTGCACAGCTCGGGCCGGGCGACGTCCATCACGATCACCGGGTCCGGGATCGCGGTGGGAGTAGGAGTGTCGGGTCCGCCGCCCGGGTCGGTCGCGCGGTCCGGCTCGTCGGAGTCGGAGCAGGCGGTGGCGACCAGAAGCAGGGCGGCGAGGGTGACGGCGTACCTCATGAGGATGGGACGGCGGCGCAGTCGCGGGCGTTCCACTACTCGACCGGCACCAGCGCGGGGGTCACTGTGACCACGTCGGCGCCGAACTCCTGGTCGGCCCAGGCCTGGATCGAGCCGTCGTCGAAGACCACGTAGGCGTCGACCCGGTTCCCCGGGGTCATCGTGCCCAGGTTGCCGGGCAGGTCGCGGAACTGCTCCTCGATGTCGAGGAGCTCTTGCTGGGTGTGCTCGGCCTGGGTGACGCACAGCGGGCCGCCCCAGAGCTTCCGGAGCGTCGCCTCTGCCGCGGCCGGGTCGCCCGTGACCTGGACGTTGAGGATCTGTTGGGTGGGGTCGCTCATCGCCCGTTCCCACTCATCGGACGGAGGATCGTCGAACGCCGGGCTGATCGAGTGGTCCGCCCAGCTGCCTGCGTAGTCGGGCAGCTTGCGGGCCGCGCGCATCGTGGCGTTCTCCGCGTCCTCGGTGGTCGTGGCGGGGTCGAGCACTCGCCAACCACCTTCAGGCTCCGGGCAGGGGGTCGTGAAGACGTAGGGATCGTCATACTGCGGCTCGTCGAACTCGTCCGCGGGAACGGTCTCGGTCACCTGCAACGCGGTTCCGTCGAAGGTCCCAGTGACCCCGAACTCGCCCCACCGCGTGCCCGATCGCTCGTCGTACTCCCCCTCGAGAGTGGCCCAGTCCCAGTCGATGAGCGGTAGTCCGCCGCACTGAGGCGGCAACGAGTCGGCAGTGCCGGCCATGCAGAGCTCGGGCCCGTCGCCGTCGTCCAGCACCGTCACGGCATAGACCGTCCGCACCGGCCCTGACGGCACCGGGATCTCGGTCGGCTTCGCCACCGACGACGGGTCGTCGGCACGCGGGCCGGCGGTCTCGGTGCCGCAGGCGGCAAGCAGCAGCAGCGCGGCGATCCCGATCAGACCCCTCATGCTCATCAGACGCGCCGGCTAGGGCAGACGTTCCACCAGCTCGGCGATCGGCACCAGCGAGCCGGTGTAGAACGGCATCTCCTCGCGGACGTGCCGGCGGGCGTCGGAGCCGCGCAGGTGGCGCATCAGGTCGACGATCCGGTGCAGCTCGTCGGCCTCGAAGGCCAGCATCCACTCGTAGTCGCCGAGCGCGAAGCTGGCCACCGTGTTGGCGCGGACGTCCGGGTAGTCGCGGGCCATCTTGCCGTGCTCGGCGAGCATCCGGCGGCGCTCCTCGTCGGGCAGCAGGTACCACTCGTAGGAGCGGACGAACGGGTAGACGCAGATGTGCGCCTTGCGGCTCCTCGTCGTCGAGGAACGCCGGGACGTGGCTCTTGTTGAACTCCGCCGGCCGGTGCAGGGCGAGCTGCGACCAGACCGGGTCGAGCCGGCGACCGAACGCCGTACGACGGAACCGGTGGTAGGCCTCCTGCAGGTCGTCGCTCTCGGCGGCGTGCCACCAGACCATCAGGTCGGCGTCGGCACGCAGGCCGCTGACGTCGTAGACGCCGCGCACCACGACGTCGGTCTCGGCGAGCTCGGCGAACAGCTTCTCGACCTCGGCGCCCTCGACGCCGCGGTCGTCGTCGCCCAGCGGCGAGGTCGAGCGGAACACCGACCACATCGTGTAGCGGATCGAGTCGTTGATCTCCTTCGCCTTCGGCGGCCTTCGGTTGTTCATGCCCTCATTGTCGCCGCGACGAAGCTCCGCGGCCGCCCGGCGCCCGAGGCGATGCAGGCGGGAATGCCGACGCCGTCGTACGCCGCGCCGGCGAGCGCCAGCCCCGGGACCTCGGCCACCGCCGCGCGGATCCGGGCCACCCGGTCGAGGTGGCCGAGCGGCGTACTGCGGCAGCGCGCCGCCCCACCGCTGCACGTGGGTGTCGACCGGAGCCGCGTCGAGCCCGATCGCGGCGGCCAGGTCGCTCAGCGAGACCGCGACCAGCTCGTCGTCGGTGACCTGCAAGGTGGCCTCCTCGCGATGCCGGCCGAGCGAGGTCCGCACCAGCACCAGGCCGTCGCCCGCCTCCCGGACCCAGCCCCACTTCGCGAACGAGAACGTCGACGCCTTCACCCGGCGCCCCTCGACCGGTGGGACCAGGAAGCCCGAGGCGTCGGTCTCGACCAGCCGCGGTACGTCGGCGGCGCGGAACGCCAGGGTCACCACCGCCGTCGACGCGTACTCGATCGCGGCGAGCTCGCGCGCCGCGTCCGGGTGAGCTCGGCCAGCAGCCTGGCCGCGGGCGCTGCTGGTGCAGCTACCACGAGCGCGTCGACGGTCGTGGACGTGTGCGCCCAGCGAACCTCGAACCCGCCAGCGCCTCGCGCCACCCCGGTCACCGGCTCGCCGGTGCGCACGTCGAGCCCCTCGGCCAGTGCCTCGACCAGGCCGGCCATCCCGCCGGTGATCCCGGCGAAGACCGGAACGTCGGAGCCCGGGAGGCTGTCGGCCTGCGCGGTGATCGAGCCGCGCTCGGCCAGCGCGACCAGCTGAGGGATCGCGGCGCGCGCCGAGATCTCGCGGGCCCGGCCGGCGTAGACACCGCCGAGGAGGGGCTCGACCAGTCGCTCGGTGACCTCGTCGCCGTACCTCTGGGCGACCAGGTCGCCGACCGCCACATCGCCCTCGATCGGAAGCACCCGCTCGTCGCGAGCCCGGGCCAGCCCTTCGGGCGAGAGGATGCCGCTCGCGGCCAGGTCGTCGAGGTCGAGCGGTGCACCCATCAGGGTCCGGGGCAGCGGCCGCAGCTCGCCGCGGCTCCACACCCGGGAGGCGGCGGCGGTCGGGTGGACGATGTCGAGGCCCAGCGATCGGGCCAGGGCGACGCCCTCGGGGCGTCGGTTGAGCATCGCCTCGGCGCCGACGTCGACGACGACCCCGGCGACCGGCAGCCGGCGCAGCTTGCCGCCGATCCGGTCGGCGCCCTCGACGACGACGACCTCGTGGCCCGCAGCGGTCAGGTCCCGCGCGGCGGTCAGCCCGGCGACTCCCGCGCCGACCACCACCACCCGCATCCGCCCAGCCTCTCAGGTCACGGTTCGATCACGGCCGGAACGTCCCGGCGAACGGCTCCGTCACACCTCCATGAGGCCCACTCGCGCCCTGACCGTGGCGATGCTGACCGCCGTACTCACCCTCTCCGCCTGCGCCAACGGCGGCGACGACAGCGATGCCGGCGGTGAGGGCATCTCGGGAGATGCCGCCGCCGCTGCGCCCGAGGAGGCTGGCGGCGAGAACCTGTCGGGAAGGGACGCGGCGTTTGCCGATGACGGCGTGCTGGACACCGAGCGGGTGGCCGACGCCCCGCAGCGGGACCCCGACGGCACCGAGCGGGCGGTCATCTCCAAGGGCAACGTCCAGCTGCACAGCGACGACGTCGAGCAGGCGGTCTTCGACGTCCAGGCGCTCGTCGACAAGGTGGGCGGTGAGATCACCGATCGCGAGACCGGCACCGACGACGAGGGCGAGGTGCGGATGGCGCGTCTCGTACTCCGGATCCCGGCCGAGAACTACTCGAGGGCCTTCGCGGCGCTCGAGCAGGTCGCCGACCTGACGTCGTCCAGCTCCACCTCGGAGGACGTCACCACCCAGATCATCGACATCGACGCACGGATCCGGGCCCAGCGCGCCAGCCTCAGCCGGGTCGAGGTGCTGCTGGGTCAGGCGACGAGCATCCGCGACATCGTGGCGATCGAGTCCCAGCTGACCCAGCGCCAGGCCGACCTCGACTCCCTGGTGAAGCGGCTGGCGTTCCTGCGCGACCAGACCTCGATGTCCACGGTGACCGTCAACCTCCAGCGCACCACGGACGAGCCGAAGCAGGAGAAGGACGACGACTCCGGCTTCCTCTCCGGACTCAAGGACGGCTGGAACGCGCTGACCTCCTTCGGGACCGGCCTCGCCACCGTGGTCGGCGTACTGCTCCCCTGGTCGATCGCGCTGCTCATCCTCGGCGGCCTGCTCTGGCCGGTCCTGCGCCGGTTCAGCCTGCGGCGTCGTCCGGGTCTGCCCGTCGCCGCGGCGGACGGCGACTTGTAACGCACCGTTACATCGCCTGACGTACCCGAAAACGGGCGTGGTGGACGAAGTAACGGTGCGTTACATGCAGCGCCGCCGGCCACGCTGGTCCGGCCGACACATAGGCCGCCTGTCGGGGTAGTCCGCCGTGTACGGCACCCCTCCGGCGCCTTGGAAGGGTGCCGGACGCGGCGGACTACCCCGGCTGCGGGTACGACTGCACGAACTCCGTCAGCCGCTTGAGCTGGTCGGGGTCGGTGGAGGGGATCACTCCGTGGCCGAGGTTGAAGATGTGGCCGCGGGCGGCGCGACCGGCCTCGATGATCTCGGCCGCGCGGGCGGTCATCACGTCGGTCGGCGCGAAGACCAGCGTGGGGTCGAGGTTGCCCTGGACCGCGCGGTCCCCGACCAGCGGGATCGCGGCGCCGAGCGGGGTCCGCCAGTCGACCCCGACGACGTCCGCGCCGGCCTCGCCCATCAGCGTCAGCAGGTTGGCGGTGCCCACGCCGAAGTGGATGCGCGGCACGCCCAGCGCGCCCGCGCGCGCCAACACCCGCGCCGAGTGCGGCATCACCAGCGCCTCGTAGTCCGCGGGCGTGAGCGCACCGGCCCACGAGTCGAACAGTTGTACGGCGGACGCACCGGCTGCCACCTGCACCTCGAGATACGCCGAGGCGATGCCGCCGATCTTGCGCATCAGCGCGTCCCAGACGTCGGGTGCGCCGAACATCATCGCCTTGGTCTTCGCGTGCTCCTTGGACGGACCGCCCTCGACGAGGTACGACGCCACCGTGAACGGCGCTCCGGCGAACCCGATCAGCGGCGTGCCCCCCAGCTCGCCGACCAGGCCCCGCACCGCCTCGGTAATGAACGGGACGTGCTCGGGAGTGAGGTCCGGGATCGCCTCGACGTCGGCCAGGGTCCGCACCGGCGCGGCCACCACGGGGCCGACGCCGGGCTTGATGTCCAGGTCCACGCCGACGGCCTTCAGCGGCAGCACGATGTCGGAGAAGAAGATCGCCGCATCCACGCCGTACCGCCGCACCGGCTGCATCGTGATCTCCACGACCAGCTCGGGGTTCATGCAGGACTCGAGCATCCCGACGCCCTCGCGCAGCTTGAGGTACTCCGGCAGCGAGCGCCCCGCCTGGCGCATGAACCACACCGGCGTGTGCGCCGGCTGCTCACCGCGGGCGGCCTGGAGGAACGCGCTGCTCGTCGTGGGCATAGACCAAAGCCTCCCAGAGCCAAGGGCGGGAGCCGCAACCGGCGTGTTCGCATATCGGTTCACCGTTCGCCGACCTACTGTGAACTCATGGTCGTCGGTCCGGAGACACAACCGGGACCCGGCGCGGGGTCCTCCCCGCCCGAGTTCCGGGACGCCGTCGCCTCCATGCGGGCGGCGACCATGCGCCCGGAGATCTTCTGCGAGGAGATGCCGGCGCCCCAGCGGATCGCGCCGTACGCCGCGGCGCTGTCCGCCGACGTGACGGTCGACGGCACCGACGTCGGCACCGGCCGGATCATCCTGCTGCACGACCCGGCCGGCAACGACGCCTGGGACGGCACCTTCCGCTGCGTGGCCTACTGCCGCGCCGAGATCGAGCTCGACCTGATCACCGACCCGCTGCTCGCCGACGTCGGCTGGACCTGGCTGACCGAGGCGCTGACCGCCCACGGCGCCGAGTACGCCGCCCCCTCGGGCACCGTGACCCGGGTGGCCACCGAGAGCTTCGGCGGGATGTCCGACGAGCCCGGCGCCGCGCAGATCGAGATCCGGGCCTCCTGGACCCCGGTCCAGCCGTCGAGCGCGCGGCCCGGAGAGCCGCTCGACGTCGCTCCCCACGTCGAGGCGTGGGCCGAGCTGATGTGCACCGCCTCGGGGCTGGAACCGGTCCCCGAAGGCGTGGCGGTGATGCCCGGGCGCCGCGGCCAGCGGGGCCCGGGGTGATGTCGGTCGAGAACACCGATCCTCCCGAGGGCGACGAGCCCGAGTCACCGCCGGAGCCCCAGGCAGAGCTGCTCACCCTCGCCGACGGGCTTCCGTCGATCGTCGACACCGAGGCCGCGCTGGCCGAGGTGTGCGCGGCGATCAAGGGCGGCAGCGGGCCGGTCGCGATCGACGCCGAACGCGCCTCTGGCTACCGGTACTCCAACCGCGCCTATCTGATCCAGCTGCGCCGCAACGGCAGCAGCACCCACCTCGTCGACCCGATCGCCTTCGAGTCACTGGCCCCGCTGCAGGAGGTGCTCGAACCCACCGAGTGGATCCTGCACGCCGCCACCCAGGACCTGCCCTGCCTCGCCGACGTGGGGCTCGTCCCCTCGGCGCTGTTCGACACCGAGCTGGCCGGCCGGCTGCTCGGCTATCCCCGGGTAGGGCTGGCAACGCTCGTCGAGACGTTGCTGGGCTTCCGGATGAAGAAGGAGCACTCCGCGGTCGACTGGTCGACCCGGCCGCTGCCCGAGCCGTGGCTGGAGTACGCCGCCCTCGACGTCGAGGTGCTGGTCGAGCTGCGGGACACCCTGGAGGCCGAGCTCGAGGCGACCGGCAAGGACGAGTGGGCGCGGCAGGAGTTCGACCACCTGCGCAGCTTCGAGGTGGCTGAGCGGGTCGACGCCTGGCGTCGTACCTCCGGCCTGCACAAGGTGCGGGGGCGCCGGGCGCTGGCCGGCGTGCGCGCCCTGTGGCAGACCCGCGACGAGATCGCGCAGCAGCGCGACGTCACCCCGGGACGGATCGTGCCGGATTCGGCCCTGGTGGCGGCGGCCACCGCGCTGCCGACCGACCGGGATGGCTTGCTGGGCACGAAGGGGTTTCACGGTCGCGGCGCCGAGCGCTACGTCAAGCGGTGGTTGGCCGCGCTGAAGGAGGCGCATGAGCTGCCCGAGGAGGAGCTGCCGACGCGGACGCAGCGCGGCGACGGCCCGCCCGTGCCCCGGGCGTGGGCCGAGCGCGACCCGGTGGCTGCCCGACGGCTCCAGCTCTCCCGCGAGGCGATGACCGCCCTCGCGGAGCAGCACGGAATGCCGATCGAGAATCTGCTCACGCCCGACAGCTTGCGTCGGGTGTTGTGGACCCCTCCGACCACCCGGGAGCCCACCGAGCTGCTGGAAGCGGTGATCGACCAGCTCACCGGGCTGGGCGCCCGCGGTTGGCAGATCGCCCTGGTCGCCCCGCTGGTCGCCCAGGCGGTCATGGACGCCGATGCCGACACCGACACCGATGCCGATGCCGATTCCGATGCCGATTCCGACGACGGCTACTCGGCGGCGGACTCCGAGGGGTCCGAGGACTCCGAGGGATCCGGACCGGGCGACTCCGACTCGTAGTCGGGGTCGAGCACCGCTCGAGACTGCTCGTCGATCCGGGTGGTCAGGTCGTCGAGATCGAGCACCGGCGCGCGGAACATCTGGCGCAGGCCGCCCTCGATGGCTCGCTCCAGGGCCGGGAAGTCGTCGATCAGCGGCTGCAGCACCATGTCGTTGACGGTGGCGTTGAAGACGCCGGCGTGGGTGGGCCGCTGCTCACGCTGCAGGAACGCCGGCGACGTCGCGACCCGGAGGTTGGCCGGAGCCAGGTAGCCGGCGCCCGCCACCCGGCCCAACGCTTCCTCGCCGATCGCGTGCACGAGGAAGTCGGCGGCCTGGGACACCGACGTCGAGCCGGCCGAGATGCACAGCCCGGAGAAGTCGCCGATCGTGGCCCGTTGATCCAGCCGCGGGAGCGGCATCACATCGAAGTCGAGGCCGGGCACGGCGCGCAGCTCAGGGGTCAGGTCGCGATAGCCGGGCAGCATGCCGAGCTGACCGCGCTTGAACCATTCCAGCGCCGAACGGGACGCCAGTTGCCGGTCGGTGAGCGTCACCTGCGGGTCGCGCAGCAGCTCGAGCGACTGGGTGAGTGCGTCGCGAGTCCCGCTGTCGGTGAACGCGAGCGACGTCGGGTCGGCGCCGTCGTTGTAGACCTCGCCGCCGCCGGCGTAGATGAACGGCGAGAGTCCGCGCAGCGAGGGCTCGACGTACAGGCCACCGGTGCGTTTGCGTGGTCGGCTGGCGAACTCCGCCGCCGCCCGGAACTCCTCGAACGTCCAGCCGTTGTGCTCCTCGCCGACGGGCGGCGTGGGCAGCTCGCGCGCCCGCATCTCCTCGAAGTCGACGAGGTCGGAGTTGTAGTAGACGACCATCGGCGAGACGCCGTAGGGCATGCACTGCAGGTCGTCGTCGCCGGAGAACGCCTCGATCGCGTCGCGGTAGTAGCCGTCGCCGTACTCGACCCCGCGCTCGTCGAGCAGCTCCAGGAGCGGCCGGTTGAGCTGGGCGTCGCGGATGTCGGTCAGCGAGCTGCGGGTGATCATGAACAGGTCGGGGACCTTCGCCCCGCCCTTGATCGAGGCCATCATCGCCCGCGCGTCGGGCCAGGCCCGGACGTCGACCTCGACCGCCTTCGCGTCGGCGTTGTAGGCGTCGACCATCGCCTGGTAGGCCCGGATCTCTTCGTCCGGCCCCCAGACCCCGAACGTGAGGGCGGTCTGTGGGGGCGCGGAGCCACTCGGTCGGCTGGGCTTGGCGGACGGTTCGTCATCACAGCCGACGAGCGCGAGCGCACCGACCAGCGTGAGGGCGATCAGTGCGACCAGTGCAGGCGAGCGCAAGGCCCGTCGTTCGGTCAGCATTCGCACCCCATCCGTCGCATGAACCGCTGACTTTACCGGGCAGTAAGTCCCCGCCCCACCGAGATTCGGGTCTGCCGGCCGTGCGTTAGGTCACCGAGTGGAACTTCGCGGCCGCCGCGGTGACGGTGTCGAAGATCGCCCGGTCCAGGGCGGCGCCCTCGCGGCGCACCGCCGAGCCGTCGAGCACCAGGAGCCGGTCCAGCCGCACCTCGCTGGGCCGGCCCTCCCGGTCCCAGCCGCCGGTGCCGATGTCCATCCAGTACCGCCCGTAGCTGGCTTCGTCCTCGGCGTCGCGGTCGTGGTCCTTGCTGGTGAGCATCAGCCCCAGCCACTGCTCACCGCGGCGACCGATCAGCAGCACCGGCCGGTCCTTGCCCTGGGCGGGGTCGTCTTCGTAGGGCACCCAGCCCCACACCACCTCGCCAGGGTCGGGTTCGCCGTCGATCTCGGGTGCGTACTCGGTCACCTGGGCCACCTAGCGCGTTGCTGCGGTTGATTTCGTTGAGTGCGCCGGACCGGGAGCGCCTCTCGGCGCAGGGCCGCTCGAAGCGGCTAATTGTGGAGCCCGGGGCTGCCGCGGTCCGGCGCACTCAAGCCGCCACGATACGGGACCGGCGGTAGTTCCGCGGGTTCCTCAGGCCAGGCCGCGGTCAAGCTCCACGTGCGCGGCGGCCTCGAGTTGTTCGGCCAGACTCAGCATCCGGCGGATCGCCACGTCCGAGGGGTCCGGGAGCCCGGCCCGGCCGGTGGCGACCACGCGGGCGAACGCCGCGGCCCGGAAGAGTACGTCGGCGAACTCGCTCCCGGCGATCCCGCGAAGCACCTGGTCGACCATCGCCTTGAGCTCCTCCGGTCCCGGCGGCTCGGCCACGCCCGCGACCACCCGGGCCACCTCGGCGCGGGACCCGGCCTCGAACTCGCGAGCCACGCCCACCGGGTCGGCGTAGACCCACGAGCGAAGCAGGTAGAGCCGCCACAGGCAGCCCGCGAGCGAGTCGGCCGGCGACCCCGACCACGCCTCGGCGATCGCCTCGATGCCCTCGGTGTCGGCCAGGTGCAGCAGCCGCTCGGTGACCGCGTCGTCCTCGCTCTCGCGTGCGCCACGCACCAGCAGCTGGGCCGCGCGGTCGGCCGCCTCGGAGACCGCCGCGGGGTCGGCGCCGCCGACGATCTCGTCGAAGTACGCCGCGTCCCGCTGGGTCGGGCGGTGGTGCGGTCGGCCGGACATGGACTCAGGCTACGTCGAGGGCTTTGCGGATCCGCTGATCGCTGACGGGGTACGGCGTGCCGAGCTGCTGGGCCCACAGCGAGACGCGGTACTCCTCGAGCATCCACCGCACCCGCCGCAGCCGCTCGCCCGGAGGCCGTCCCGCGGGCAGTGCGTCGACCTGGTGGAGGTAGGCCTCCTGTAGGTGGGCGATCCGCGCCAGCTGCTGGAGGTCCCGGTTGATCGCGCCCCCACCCTCGTCGAAGCGGGCCCGCCGATCGGTCAGCGCGCGCAGGTAGGTCGGGTAGCGGCCGAGCTGGGTGGGCCCGGCGTCGGCGACGAAGCCCTCGTGAACGAGCCGGCCGAGCTGGCCCTTCATGTCGGTGAGCGAGGGCAGCATGGCCAGGTCGGCGCGGCCGCCGAGCAGCCGGTCCGCCGCCCGCCAGCCGTCGAGGATCCGGATCACCAGCGCCACCACCTCACCCAGCGCCTCGTCGAGGCGGATGCTCGCCGCCAGCGCGTCGTACGCCGCCTGGTCGCGCACCGGGTCGGCCGCGTCGACCGCCGCCCGCACCACGGCGGCCCGACAGTCCTCGATCAGCGCCGCCACCGAGGGGTACGGCGAGCCGGCCAGTGCCAGCTTCGCGGTGTTGTCGAGCGAACCCAGCAGATCGGGGCTGGGCAGCGCGAGCAGCAGCAACCGGGCCACCCCCAGCCGGTGCTGGGCGTCGCGCTCCTCGGCCGAGCCGAAGACCCGGAGCCCGACGGTCCGGCCCTCGTCGACCAGGCCGGGGAACCCCCGGACCTCGTGGCCGGCCCGGGTGCGGGTGAACGACTCGTCGACGGTTCCGAACACCCAGGCGGTCTCGCCGGTCCGGCTGAGCCCACTGTCGTCGGCGACCTCGGCCATCGCCGCCGCGAACTTCGGCCGCAGCGGCTCCTTCAACGCGTCGAGGTCCTTGCCGCGGGCCTGCTCGGCGCCGCCCTCGTCGACGACGCGGTAGGTCGGCCGGAGATGCTCGGGCACCTTCGTCCAGTCCCAGGCCGCACGCGGTACGACGACACCGGTGGTGGAGCGCAGCCAGCGCTCCAGCGCGTCGAGCAGCGCCTCCTCGCCGGGCGGTACCGCGGCCAGGAACTCCCGCGCCTTGTTGGGAGCGGGCACGAAGTTGACCCGGAGGTTCTTCGGCAGGCTGCGGATCAGGCCCGTGACCAGCTCCTCGCGCAGGCCGGGGACGTTCCAGGAGAAGTCGTCGGCGGCGACCCGGTTGAGGAGGGCGACGGGCACGTCGATGGTGAGGCCGTCGTCGGCGGCGCCCGGCTCGAAGTGATAGCTGATCGGGAACGTCAGTCCCTCCTCGGCGGCCCAGGACTCGGGGTAGTCGGTGTCGCGCACCGGGTCGGCCGTCTCGTGGGTGAGCATCTCCGGGTCGAACGTCAGCAGCTCGGGGCGCTCCCGCCGCACCTGCTTCCACCACTGGTCGAAGTGGGCGCCGCTGACCACCTCGGCGCCGACCCGGCCGTCGTAGAAGTCGAAGAGGGTGTGCTCGTCGACGACGATCCCGCGCCGCCGGGCCCGGTGCTCGAGCTCCTCGGCCTGCTCGAGCAGCTCGCGGTTCTTGACGAAGAACTTCTGGTGCGTGTGCCACTCGCCGTGGACGAGGGCGTGCCGGATGAACAGCTCGCGGCTGAGCTCGCGGTCGATACTCCCGTAGTTGACCAGCCGGTCGGCGATCAGCGGGACGCCGTACAGCGTGACCTTCTCGTGGGCCATCACCGCCGCGCGCTTCTTGGACCAGTGCGGTTCGGAGTGGGTACGTCGGATCAGGTGCGCGCCGAGCCGCTCGGCCCACTCGGGCTGGATCGCCGCGTTCTGCCGGGCCCACAGACGCGAGGTCTCGACGAGCTCGCCGGCCATCAGGAACTGCGGGTTCTTCCGGTGCAGGCCGCTGCCGGGGAAGATCGCGAACCGCGCGCCGCGGGCCCCGAGGTACTCGCGCGGCCCGCGCTTCTCGCGGTCGCGCTCCTCGAGCAGCCCGATGTGGCTGAGCAGTCCCGAGAGCAGCGCCTGGTGGATGCCGTCCGCGTCGGGGACATCGGCCGGGCTGACCCACGCTGGATGCCCATTTCCTTGGCCACCTGACGCAGCTGGGACTCGAAGTCCTGCCACTCCCGGACCCGGAGGTAGTTGAGGAACTCGCGCTTGCACATCCGGCGGAACGCACTGCTGCTGAGCTCGCGCTGCTGCTCCTTCACGTAGCGCCACAGGTTGAGCCAGGTCAGGAAGTCCGAGGAGTCGTCCTTGAAGCGCGCATGCTGCTGGTCGGCCTGCGGTCGGTGCTCGACCGGGCGCTCGCGTGGGTCCTGCAGCGACAGCGCGGCGGCGATCACCAGCACCTCGCGCAGGCAGCCGAGCCGCTCGGCCTCGAGGATCATCCGGCCCAGCCGCGGGTCGATCGGCAGCCGGGCCAGTCGCTTGCCGATCCGGGTGAGCTTCCCGTCGGCGGTGATCGCGTTGAGCTCCTCGAGCAGCTGCCGGCCGGCGGTGATGTTGCGGCGATCGGGCGGCTCGACGAACGGGAACCTGGCCAGGTCGCCGAGCCCGAGCGAGGTCATCTGCAGGATCACCGAGGCCAGGTTGGTGCGCAGGATCTCCGGCTCGGTGAACTCCGGGCGGGCCTCGAAGTCCTCCTCGGCGTACAGCCGGATCGCGATGCCGGCCGCGACCCGGCCGCAGCGCCCGGACCGCTGGTTGGCCGAGGCCTGGCTGATCGCCTCGATCGGCAGCCGCTGCACCTTCGTGCGCGCGGAGTACCGAGAGATCCGGGCGACGCCGGAGTCCACGACGTACCGGATGCCCGGGACGGTCAGCGAGGTCTCGGCGACGTTGGTGGCCAGCACCACCCGCCGCCCGGAGTGGGGCGCGAACACCTTGGTGCTGCTCGGCGGCGGAGAGCCGTGAGTACAGCGGGACCACCTCGAGGCCGCCCGCTGATCGGGCCCACCCAGACCGGCCAGCGCGTCGGCGGTGTCCCGGATCTCCCGCTCGCCGGGCAGGAACACCAGGATGTCCCCGGGTCCCTCGGCCGAGAGCTCCCGGACCGAGTCGACGATCGCCTCGGTCTGGTCGCGGACGATCGGCTCGCCCTCCTCGTCGGCCTCGGGCAGCTCGACGAGCGGCCGGTAGCGGACCTCGACCGGGTAGGTGCGACCCGACACCTCGACGACCGGGTGCGTCGAAGTGCTGCGCGAACCGTTGGACGTCGATGGTGGCCGAGGTGATGATCAGCTTGAGGTCGGGCCGCTTCGGGAGCAGGCGTTTGAGGTAGCCGAGCAGGAAGTCGATGTTGAGGCTGCGCTCGTGGGCCTCGTCGATGATCAGGGTGTCGTAGCGGCGCAGCTGCCGGTCGCGCTGCAGCTCGGCGAGCAGGATGCCGTCGGTCATCACCTTGACCCGACTGGCCCGCGAGGTGCGGTCGGTGAACCGCACCTGGTAGCCCACCAGGTCGCCGAGCTCGGTCCCGAGCTCGTCGGCGATCCGCTCGGCCACCGAGCGGGCGGCGATCCGCCGGGGCTGGGTGTGCCCGATCATCCCGCCGCGCCTGCCCTCGGAGCCGGCCGCCGCGGCCCAGCTCCAGGCAGATCTTGGGCAGCTGCGTGGTCTTCCCGGAGCCGGTCTCGCCGGCCACGATCACGACCTGGTGGTCGCGGATCGCCGCGGAGATGTCGTCACGACGTTGGCTGACCGGGAGCTCGGGCGGATACGAGATCCGTAGCGGGGAGTCGGTCATGGCGGCACTATTCTCCCCATCGACCGAAAGGCCACGTCCATGACCGGTGCCCCGCAGCTCCCTCCACCCGCCCCGCGACGCGGCGGCATCGTGCTCAACGGCGCCGGCTGGCTGGTGGCCCTCGTCGTCATCATCGTGCTGATCGTCGTCGCGATCGGCTACGTCACGGTGGTCTCCGCCTTCGACATCCCGTGGTACGCCGCCCTGCCACTCTCCCTGCTCGCCGGCGCGGCCGTCGTGGTGCGGGCGGGCGCGTCGTCGTGGAAGACCTGGCTGATCGCCGGCGTCCTGGTGGCCGTGGCCGCGGTCAGCGCCTACGGCTGGTACCTGTCCGAGGTTGCGTAGAACACGTTCTACTTGCGACGATCCAAGGGTGACCGAACCCGCTGTGTACGACGTCGTCGTGGTCGGCTCCGGCGGCGGCGCCCTGACCGGTGCGGCACTGGCCGCGAAGGCCGGCCTCTCGGTCGTCGTCCTGGAGAAGACGCCGTTGATCGGCGGCACCTCGGCGTACTCCGGCGGCGCCTGCTGGCTGCCCGGCAGCGAGGTCCAGCAGCGGGCGGGGATCCCCGACTCCACCGAGTCCGCGCGCAGCTATCTCGAGGCGATCCTGCACGAGCCG
The DNA here is from genome assembly GCA_963827185.1 of uncultured Actinomycetota bacterium. Lineage (GTDB taxonomy): Bacteria > Actinomycetota > Actinomycetes > Propionibacteriales > Nocardioidaceae > Nocardioides. Next base: position 86,880 of record CAWGZQ010000005.1, on the reverse strand, counting down.
AACGCCGAGAAGATCGACGCGTTCCTCGCTCATGCACCCGAGCTGGTCGCCGAGCTGGAGGCGGACCCGGACCTGGAGTTCGAGTGGCTGCCGTTCCCGGAGTACTACGACGCCCCCGGTCGGGTGCCGTTCGGCCGCTCGATCCAACCGACCAACATCAAGCGTGGCGAGCTGCCCGCCGAGGTCGGCGAGCTGCTGCGGCCTCCGGTCGAGCTCGATCGTGCCGGCGCCGCCGGTCGGAACACGCTCAGCGGCGGCCAGTCGCTGATCGCCCGGCTGGCCGCGGTCGTGCTCCGCGAGGGCGGCACGATCCTGACCGAGCACGCGGTCAGCGAGCTGGTCACCGAGGCCGGCCGCGTGGTCGGCGTCGGTGGCGACGCACCGGACGGACCCGGTGAGCGTGCGCGCGCGCCGCGGCGTGCTGATCGCCGCGGGCGGCTTCGAGGGCAGCATGACGATGCGCTCCGAGCACGGCGTACCCGGCGACGTGGCCTGGACGATGGCGCCGCGCGGCACCAACGCGGGTGAGCCGATCCGGGCGGCGGAGCGCTCGGGTGCCGCCACGCGACTACTCCGCGCTGGGCTGGTTCTGCCCCGGCCTGGAGCACCCCGACGGCAGCGGCTCGTTCACGCTCGGGTTCCGCGGCGGGCTGATGGTCGACGCCACCGGGCAGCGGTACGCCAACGAGTGCCTCCCCTACGACCGGTTCGGCCGGGAGATGGCGAAGGCCCCGGAGCGGATCCCGTCGTGGTTCGTGTTCGACGACGCGCGAGGGCGGCCGGCTGCCCGCGATCGCGATGCCCGAGGGCGACCCGGAGGAGCACCTCGCGGCCGGCACCTGGGTGCGCGCCGACACCCTCGACGAGCTCGCCGCTGCGATCGGCGTACCCCAGGACGCGCTGGCCGCGACCGTGCGGCGGTTCAACGAGTACGCCGACACCGGCGTCGACGAGGAGTTCGGCCGCGGCGGCGACGAGTACGACACCTTCTTCGCCGGCGGCGAGGGCCCCAACAAGGCACTCACGCCGGTCGACCGGGCGCCGTACTACGCGGCCCGGTTCGTGCTCTCCGACCTCGGCACCAAGGGCGGGCTGGTCACCGACGCCGCGGGGCGGGTGCTGCGCGAGGACGGCTCGGTGATCGAGGGCCTCTACGCCGCCAGCAACTCCACCGCGTCGGTGTTCGGCTCGGTCTACCCCGGTCCGGGTGCCCCGCTGGGCTCGGCGATGGTTTTCGCCTCGCTGGCCGTGCGGGACCTGCGGCGCTGACCGCACCCGAGGTCCGGATCAGTCCCAGTTCGCCGCGACCGTGAGGCAGAACGGGTGGCCGCCGGGGTCGATCAGCACCCGCCAGGCCTCGGTGGGCTGGTGGTCGGGGACCGTCGCGCCGAGCTCGACGCAGCGTTTCTCGGACGCAGCGAGGTCATCGGTGGCCAGGTCGAAGTGGACCTGCTTGCTGCCCCGCTCGTTGGGCCAGGCCGGCCGCTCGTAGTCGGCGATGGTGTCGAACCCCAGGGTCGTCCCCGGGCCGGCGATCCGGACGTGACCGTCCTCGACCAGCGAGATGTCCCAGCCCAGCAGCTCGGCCCAGAACTCGGCGCTGCGCTGGGCGTCGGCGCAGTCGATGCAGACCATCTTCAACACGGGTAGTGCCGTCATGGGTCTCAGCCTGGCATCCGCTACCCTGGATCCAGATTGTCAGACAATCTTGGCCGGCCCGTCCGGGCCCGCAATCCGACGAGAGGAGTGACCCGATGACCGCCGCACTGAGCGACCCGCCCGCCGCTGCATCCGCCGAGGAGTTCGACCGCGCCGAGGCCCGCACCGCACACAACTACCACCCGCTGCCGGTGGTGCTCTCGCATGCCGAGGGCGCCTGGATGACCGACGTCGACGGCCGTCGCTTCCTCGACCTGCTCGCGGGCTACTCCGCCCTGAACTTCGGGCACTCGCACCCGCGGCTGATCGCCGCCGCGCACGACGCAGCTCGACCAGCTGACTCTGACCAGCCGCGCGTTCGTGCACGACAAGTTCGCCGACTTCTGCGCCGCGCTCGGTGACCTGTGCGGCAAGGAGCTGGTGCTGCCGATGAACACCGGCGCCGAGGCCGTCGAGACCGCGATCAAGGTCTCGCGCAAGTGGGGCTACGAGGTCAAGGGCGTCCCCGCCGACCAGGCCGAGATCATCGTCGCCTCCGGCAACTTCCACGGCCGCACCACCACGATCGTCGGCTTCTCCGACGACCCCGACGCGCGCGACGGCTTCGGCCCGTTCACGCCCGGCTTCGTGACGGTGCCCTACGGCGACCTGGCCGCGCTCGAGGCCGCCATCACCGACAACACCGTGGCCGTCCTGATCGAGCCGATCCAGGGCGAGGGCGGCGTGGTCATCCCGCCCGACGGCTACCTGCGCGGCGGTCCGCGAGGCCTGCACCCGCAACAACGTGCTGTTCGCCGCCGACGAGATCCAGGCCGGACTCGGCCGCACCGGCCGCACCTTCGCGTGCGACCACGAGGGCGTCGTCCCCGACATGTACGTGCTGGGCAAGGCGCTCGGCGGCGGCATCATCCCGGTCTCGGCCGTGGTCGCCGACCGCGACGTCCTCGGCGTACTCCAGCCCGGCCAGCACGGCTCCACCTTCGGCGGCAACCCGCTGGCGTGCGCCGTCGGCTCGGCGGTCGTCGGGATGCTCAGCACCGGGGAGTTCCAGACCCGGGCCGCCGAGCTCGGCGTGCTGATGCGCGAACGGCTCGAGGCGATGATCGGACACGGAGTGGTCGGCGTCCGCGTGCGGGGGCTGTGGGCCGGCATCGACATCGACCCGACGATCGGCACCGGTCGCGAGGTCTGCGAGGCGCTGATGGTGCGCGGCGTCCTGGCCAAGGACACCCACGGCTCCACCATCCGGCTCGCGCCGCCGCTGGTCATCTCGGCCGAGGACCTCGCCTGGGGGCTCGACCAGCTCGCTGACGTCGTCCGGCGCTGAAACACCGCGCGCATGTTACTGACTGTTGTGCCTACTACCTGACCGCTGTAACTGTCATCTGGTAGCAACAACGGTCAGTAACATGCCGCCCCCGTCGTCAGTCGGGGACGGTGGCGACCAGCGCCGGCAGCGATGCGGCCAGCAGGTCGTCGAGCTCCTTGCGGGTGACCCCGGCCGGGTCCTTGGCCCAGTTCAGCACCAGCGCCTCGGACATCGCCGCCCAGCCGCGGACGACCATCCGGGTGACCGGGGTATCCGTGAGCAGTTCGTGCAGCGCGTCCTCGGTGAACACCCGGTCGGTGAGTACGCCGAGCGCATCGTCGTAGATCCGGCGCAGCGTGTCGTTGCCACTCGCGGCACCCTTGACCAGCGAGAGGTACCCCTCGTAGTTGGCGACCACATAGTCGACGTACGCCGTCGTCGACGCGAGCAGCCGTTCCAACGGGTCACCCTCCGGCGGCGGCGCGGTCTGCGCGACCAGGTCGTCGCAGGCACGTCGGATGACGGCCTCGTGGAACGCGTGCTTGTTGCCGAAGTAGTGGTAGAGCAGGCCGCGGGAGATGCCGGCCTCCTCGGCGAGCAGGTCGATCGACAGCTCGTCGAGAGACCGGGTCGCCAACAACCGGACGCCGAGGTCGAGCAGCTGGGAGCGGCGCTCCTCGGGACTGAGCCGGCTCCGGGTGGGCCGTGTGGTTGCCGTCACGTCGGACAGTCTATTGACAGATGTTCAATAACGCCAATAGCGTCTAGGCCATGAAGCACTCCCCGCCGAGCCCTGGCCTCCCCCGCGACGTCGACCACCTGATCATCGGGGCCGGCTTCGCCGGGCTCTGCGCCGCGATCAAGCTCGACGAAGCCGGCGAGACCGACTTCGTCGTCATCGAGCGCGGCTCCGACGTCGGTGGCACCTGGCGGGACAACACCTACCCCGGTGCGGAGTGCGACGTCCCGAGCCAGCTGTACTCCTACTCGTTCGCCCCCAACCCCAACTGGTCGCGATCGTTCTCGCCCCAGCCGGAGATCCAGGCCTACATCAAGCGCGTGGCCGACGCGTCCGGCACCCTGGACCGGTTCGTCTTCGACACCGCCGTCAAGGACATGAGCTGGGACGAGCCCCGCCAGCGCTGGATCGTCGAGACCGACGCCGGCGCCTACGCCGCGCGCACCGTGGTCAGCGGCGCCGGCGGCCTGTCCGAACCGAAGCTGCCCGAGATCGAGGGCATCGAGACCTTCCAGGGTGAGGTGTTCCACTCCGCCAACTGGGATCACGACGTCGACCTGGCCGGCAAGCGGGTCGCCGTCATCGGCACCGGCGCGTCCGCGATCCAGATCGTCCCGGCGATCCAGAAGCAGGTCGGCCACCTCGACGTCTACCAGCGCACCGCGCCGTACGTCGTGCCGCGCAACGACCGCGCCTACACCGGGCTCGAGAAGATCGCCTTCAAGCGGATCCCCGTCCTGCAGGCGCTCTACCGCAGCGCGATCTACTGGGGCCGAGAGGCCCTCGTGCCGAGCTTCACTCTGCAGCCCCAGCTCGCCTGGCCGGCCAAGCAGCTGGCGCTGAAGAACATCCAGAAGGGCATCAAGGACCCCGAGCTGCGCAAGCGGGTCACCCCGACCTTCGAGATCGGCTGCAAGCGGATCCTGATCTCCAACACCTACTACCCCGCGCTCGACGCCGACAACGTCGACCTCGTTACCGACGGCATCGCGAAGGTCACCGGCAACGCGATCGTCACCGCCGACGGCGTAGAGCGCCCGATCGACGTCCTCATCGTGGCCACCGGGTTCTTCACCACCGAGCTCCCGATCACCGAGCACATCGTGGGCCGCACCGGCCAGACCTTGTCCGACAAGTGGCGCGAGACCGGCATGGCTGCCTACAAGGGCACCACGGTCGCGGACTTCCCCAACCTCTTCTTCATCGTCGGTCCGAACACCGGCCTCGGCCACTCGAGCATGGTGTTCATGATCGAGTCGCAGGTCACCTACATCGTTGACGCGGTGCGCACGATGCGCGCCCACGGCTACGGCGCCGTCCAGGTCAGGGACGACGCGGTGGCCGACTACAACGCCGACATCCAACGCCGGATGAAGCGCACGGTGTGGACCACCGGCGGCTGCGCCAGCTGGTACCTCGACGCGCACGGCAACAACACCACGCTCTGGCCGCGCAGCACCTTCGCCTTCCGGGGCGAGACCGCGAAGTTCGACGTCGACGCCTACCGGGTCGATGCGCGCGTCGGCTCCACCCAGGAGGTCATGGCATGAAGACCCTCGAGGACAAGGTGGTCGTGATCACCGGTGCCGGGTCCGGCATCGGCCGCGCGCTCGCCGTCAACGTGGCCCGCCGCGGTTCGCTGCTCGCGATCTCCGACGTCGACGAAGCCGGTCTCGCCGAGACTGTGGAGCTGGTCAAGGCCGCCGGCGCCAAGGAGGTCCGCAGCGACCGCCTGGACGTGGCCGACCGCGCGGCGTTCACGTCGTACGCCGTCGCGGTGGCCGAGCACTTCGGTCGGGTCAACGTCGTGATCAACAACGCGGGCGTGGCGCTCACCGGCGACTTCGCCGATGTGGAGTACGCCGACTTCGACTGGATCGTCGGGATCAACTTCTGGGGCGTGGTGCACGGCACCAAGGAGTTCCTCCCCCACCTGATCGCCTCCGGCGACGGGCACGTCGTGAACATCTCCTCGCTCTTCGGTCTGATCTCGATGCCGGGCCACAGCGCCTACAACGCCACCAAGTACGCCGTCCGCGGCATGACCGAGGCGCTCCGCGAGGAGATGCTGATCGCCGGGAACCCGGTCGGCGTCACCGCCGTCCACCCCGGCGGCATCAAGACCGCGATCGCCCGCAACGGCCGGGTTGCCGAGCACGAGGACAAGAAGGCGCTGACCGATCTTTTCGACAAGAAGCTGGCCCGGATGACCCCGGACAAGGCCGCGGAGATCATCGTCCGCGGGATCCTGCGCAACCAGGCCCGGGTGCTGGTCGGCATCGATGCGCACGCCGTGCACCACGTCGCCAAGCTGCTCGGCTCGCGCTACCAGGACGTCCTTGCCCGCGGCTCCAAGCGGGTCATGCCGGCGAAGGTGGTCTGACCCGCCTGGGGTACAACGGTGCGGTGAGTCCGGACCGTGGCACCCAGGTGCTGATCGCGATGACGAAGTGGCGGGATCGGCCGCACTGGCAGATCCCCGCGACGTACCTGGGCAGCGACCAGTACGGCGACTGGCTCGGCATCCCGGCGGGGACCTTGATGCGCCGACCGGGCGCCGAGGCCGTGGCCGCGACGGCGCAGGTCGGGCTGGTGCCCGCCCCGGGGCCGGACCTCGAACGCGGCTGGCTCGCGACGTTCCACGACGTCGGCGGTCCGGTGCGGGTCTACGTCGACATCACGACCCCGCCGGTGTGGGACGGGACGACGGTGCGCGCGGTGGACCTGGACCTGGACGTCATCGAGGAGCCCGACGGACGGGTGTGGGTCGACGACGAGGACGAGTTCGCCCAGCACCGGGTGGAGCTCGGCTACCCCGCCGACGTCGTCACTCTGGCGACGGCGTCCCGGGATCGGATCCGCGACCTTCTGGAGGCTCGCTCGGCGCCCTTCGACGGCGCCGCCCGGCGCTGGTTCGACCCAGCACCCTGATCGGGCCGATCAGTCGCGGTCCGGCCAGCCGGGACTCGACCCGACGGGACTCGCGCTGGAGCGGCTGCGCGACGTACTCGCCGAGGATCACGCCGGCCGCCAACGCCAGCGCCACCGAGGCCGCGGTGATCAGCGCGACCAGCCCCTCGGGGGTGTAGGCCCGGTCCCCTTCGGCGAGCAGCGACAGCCCCCGGAAGATCGAGAGCCCCGGCAGCATCGGGACGACCGCCGAGACCACCAGGATCAGCGGCGGGACCCGCAGCCGGCTGGCGATCGTGTACCCGACCAGGCCGACGAAAAGCGCGGCCAGCGCGACCGACCAGGTCCGACCGATGGCCTCGGGCGTGTCGACCGACAGCGTGATCGACATGGCGACCCCGGCGACCAGGGCCACCGGGACCAGCATCCGCTTCGGCGAGTACGACGAGAACGCGAACGCCGCCGCGGCCACCGCGGCACCGAGCGCCGACAGGCCGACCTCCTGGATCCCGGCCCGGCCGGGGTCGATCGGCGGGATGTCGACGCCGGTGACCGAGGCCAGCCCGAGCCCCCCGCTGACTCCGGCGATGATGCCGGCCGTGGCCAGAAGCGCTTCGATCAGACGAGCCCCGGCGGTGATGTAGAAGCCGGTCAGCGCGTCCTGCAGCGCGCCCATGAACCCGATCCCGGCCAGCAGCATCACGATGTTGGCGGTGACGACGAGCTGGACGTCGACCTCGAGGGGGGTCGCGGCGGCCCCGACCGCGATCGCCGTGGCCAGGCCACCGCCGGCGACCTGCTGGTAGAAGCCCGGGATCCGGCGCCGGGCGATCAGCATCTGCAGTCGGTCGATCCCCATCGCCGCGACCGCCGCCAGCAGCACGACGAGCCAGTCGCCGCCGAGCTGGATGCCGATGCCGGCGCACATCACTCCCCAGCCGAGCGTGACGGCCCAACGCGGGCGGTCGTGGCCGGTGGAGGTGATCCGCAACAGGTCGCTCCGCGCGTGGGCGAGGTCGATCTCGCCCTGCACGACGGCTCGGACCAGGTGGTCGACCCGGGTCAGGTCCTGGTAGTCGATGACCCGCTGCCGGACCTGCCGGGTTGCGATCAGCGGCCACTCCTCCGGGCTGCCCTGGTGACTCATCGTGAGCGACGTGAACGTCACGTCGACGTCGGCCTTTGCGGCGCCGAGGCGCCGAGCCAGGGTCAACATCGTCGCGGCGACGTCGGCCGCACCGGCCCCTGAGGAGAGCAGCAACTCCCCCACCCGGAGACAGAAGTCCAAGGTGAGGTTGAGCTCGCGAGTCTCGGGCACAGCCCGATGCTCGCATGAGCGAGGATGGCCGCGTGCGCATCGAGTTCGCCGCCTCGCCCGAGCCGACGCTCGGGGTGGAATGGGAGTTCGGCCTCGTCGACCGTCGTACCCGCGACCTGCGCAACGACGCCGCGCACCTGTTCGCCCGCGCCAAGGCCCGGCTGCCCGACCCCGGGCGGTTGCACAAGGAGCTGCTGCGCAACACCGTCGAGGTGGTGACCGGCGTCTGCGGCACGGTCGACGAGGCGATGGCGGACCTGCGCGAGACGCTGTCGATCGTGGTGCCGGCCGGCGACGACATCGGCGTGGACCTGTTCGGAGCCGGCACCCACCCGTTCGCGTCCTGGACCGCGCAGGAGCTGACCGAGGGGCATCGGTACCAGGAGCTGATCAACCGGACCCAGTGGTGGGGCCGGCAGATGCTGATCTGGGGGGTGCACGTCCACGTCGGCATGCCGGACCGGTCCCGGGTGATGCCCGTGCTCACCGCATTGCTGCGCTACTACCCGCACCTGCAGGCACTGTCGGCCTCCTCGCCGATCTGGGCCGGCGAGGACACCGAGTACGCATCGAACCGGGCGCTGATGTTCCAACAGCTGCCGACGGCGGGGCTGCCCTTCCACTTCCAGACCTGGGAGGAGTTCGAGGCGTACGCCGAGGATGCCCTGACGACCGGCGTGGTCGACGTGCTCTCGGAGATCCGCTGGGACCTGCGGCCCGCGGCTCACCTCGGCACCCTGGAGAACCGGATCTGCGACGGCGTCTCCTCGTTCAGCGACCTGGCGGCGCTCGTGGCGCTGTGTCAGTGCCTGGTCGTCGACCTCGATGAGCGGCTCGCCCGCGGCGAGACGCTGGTGACGATGCCGCCCTGGCAGGTGCAGGAGAACAAGTGGCGGGCGGCCCGCTACGGCCTCGAGGCGATCGTGATCCTCGACGACAAGTGCACCGAGCGGCTGGTCACCGACGACCTGCGCGACGAGGTGGAGCGGCTGGCCCCGCTGGCCGAACGCCTCGGCTGCGCCGCCGAGCTGGCCTCAGTGCTGGACATTCCGGCGCGCGGTGCGTCGTACGAACGGCAGCGGCGGGTGGCTCAGGCGACGGGCGGCGATCTGGTTGCGGTGGTGGACTCGGTGGTGCGGGAACTGCGGGACGCGCTGTAGGCCCGGGCATTCTGCCGACAGCCTCAGTAGCCGCCCTCGGGCTCGACCATCTCGAGGCGTACGCCGAGCAGCCGGACCGGCCTGCGCTGCTCGATCCGATCGAGCAGCGCGATGGCCTCCGCGGAGAGAACGTCGGGGTCGTTGGTGGGCTCGGCGAGCTTGTGGATGCGGGTGAGGGTCTCGAAGGGCTGGAACCGGATCTTCAGCCCGACCCGGAACGCCGGTCGGCCCTCCCTGTCGATGTCCGCCACCACCCGACGCGTGATCCGCCCGATCGCCGCCTCGACCTCGCTCCACTCGGTGAGGTCCTCCTGGAACGTCTCCTCCCGACCGTGCGCTCGGGGCACCCACGGTGTCGCGTCGACCGGGCTGGTGTCGACGCCCCGCCCCAGCCGGTGGAACCACGGCCCCATGGTCGGCCCGAACTCGGCGGCGAGCACCCGCGCGTCCGATCGAGCGAGCTGCTGGACCGTGTCGACGCCGATCGCCGCGAGCCGCTTCGAGATCTTCGGACCGATGCCCCACAGCGCCCGGGTGGGTCGGTGCCCCATCTCGGCGAACCAGGTCTGGTCGGAGATCACGTAGACCCCCGGGTCCGGCTTGCCGAAGTCGGTGGCGATCTTCGCCTGCAGCTTGTTGTTGCCGATCCCCACCGAGCAGTGCAGCCGGCTGGCCGCGAGCACCGCTTCCCGGATCTGTTGGGCGAACTCGGTGGGTGCAGCTTGGGGGGGACCTCCCCCCACCCCCTCCACCGGCGACCCGTCCGCGGCCACGAAGGCCTCGTCCCAGCCGAGGACTTCGACGACCACGGGTCGCCCGCTCCACTCGAGCGAGCGGAGCGTGTCCATCACCACCGCCGAGGCGGCGTCGTACGCCGGCGCATCGACCGGCAGGAAGACCGCGTCCGGGAGCTTGCGGGCGGCGGTCCGCAGCGGCATGCCGGAGCCGACGCCGTGCTCCCGGGCCTCGTACGACGCGGTCGAGACCACGCCGCGCTCGGTCGGGTCGCCCCGGCCGCCCACCACCACCGGGAGTCCCTGGAGCTCGGGTCGGCGCAGCACCTCGACCGCCGCGATGAACTGGTCGAGGTCGACGTGCAGGACCCACCGGTCGGTGGTTGGCGCGGTGGTCATCGAGGCGGGGGGAGCGCGTCGGTGGACTCCATCTGGTCCATCCCGGTGAGCAGCAGCAGGTCGACCACGATGGAGCGCAGCTGGGCCAGGATCGCCTCTGCGGCGAGCACCTCGCTGCGTTCGACCCGGCCGGTGCCCTCCCCGACCTCGAGCAGCGCGGGTCGGGCGGCCACCGCCATCCGGTCCGCGGCGAGCTCGTCGGCCACCTGTTCGGCCGCGGCGGCCAGCTCGACCGCGAGCGCGATGTAGGACTCGGGGACCGGTCTGCGGTGGTAGGCGGTGACCGCTACCTGGCGGACCAGAACCCGGGTGCTTCGCAGCGACCGGTCCAGCGGGTCGACCAGCTCCGCCATCCGGCGCACGCTGCTGCGGTGCCGGACCCGGAACGGCGAGGCGGACACCACCGCCATCCCCTCGTCGGCGGCCAGCTGCAGCTCGCGGATCAGGTAGTCCGTGGACCGGGCGTCGGCCAGCACTTCCAACCCGTGCTCGAGCTCGCCGTCGCCCATCACGTCGCCAGCGGCTCGCAGCAGTTCGGCGATCTTGCGCATCACCCGAGCCGCCTGCTCCCTGGGTCGGCGCAGCGGCGCGGCCGGCACCACGGTGGCGGCGACCAGCGCCACCGCGCCGCCGACCAGGGCGTCGGTCCACCGGGTGAGCGCCTGACCGGGATCAGGCACCAAGGCACTGATCACGATCGACTGAACGGCCGCCTGCATCACGAACAGCTGGCCACCGTCGAGCAGGAACGCGGCGCTCATCGCCAGCGCCACGATCAGCATCAGCTGCCACCAGCCCGACCCGACCTGCACCACGAGCAGGTCGGCGATCAGCACTCCGAGCGCCACCCCGATCGTCACCTCGGCCACCCGACGCAGCCGCTGACCGTAGGAGGTGCCGAGGCTCACCACCGCCGCGATCGGCGCGAAGAACGGCGAGGGGTGGCCAAGGAGGTCCGCGGCCACCAGCCACGCGACGCCGGCGGCGATCGCGCACTGCGCCACGTGCCACCGCTTGTCGGCGAGGCGGGCCACGCGGGCCCGGACCGAGACCCGCCCCCGGTGCCACATCCGGTCGAGCGGTCCCGGCTCCATGAACCAGATCGTGCCAGGTCATGTCGACCCCGGTCGGTCTCAGTCGTCGAGCAGCGACTGCTGGTAGTTGATCGAGCGCTTCAGGTCGCCGAGCGCGGAGTACCAGACCCGCACCTCGGTGCGGCAGCGCACCCGGGCGACCCGGGTGTCGTACTCCGAGCACTCGGCCCGCGCCTCACTGTCGGTCGGGGGGTGGTCGGCGGTGCCGTCGTAGTGCCGGACGTCGAACCCGTTGGCCTTGTCGCCGCGCACCTCCACGATCGTCTTCGGATGCGGTTGGTACGTCGCGGCCGACGGCCCGCCCGTCGGGTCGGCGGCTGCGAGCCCACCGGAGCCAAGGGCGAGGCCGGCGAACGCCAGGGCGACGAGGGTGAGGGCTTGCTTCTTCATGTGTCCTCCGAGAGGTCGGCACGCCGGCGAGTTCCGGCGTGCGGAGGACGTTAGGGAGGTGCGGCGACCCGCCGCCGGGGCCGGCGAGCCGGCTGTGGACGAGCCGCCCGGCAGGCCGCGCTGTGGACGTGAACTGCGCCCACGCGGACGGCGAACTTGTGACACCCGTCACCGCACGACAGGATCGGGGTCCGAACGAAAGGGGCTCCCGTGGCCACGCCGATCGACCCGACCTCAGCCGGCTTCCTGCTCGCCGAGAACCGCAACATGCCGATGCACGTGGGTGGGCTCCAGCTGTTCAAGAAGCCGGAGGGGGCCGGGCGCAACTTCGTCCGCGACATGTTCGAGGAGATGCGCGACGTCGAGGAGATCGCCCCGCTGTTCCTGAAGCACCCGCACCGCTCGATCAAGACCGGCGCCCAGCTGGTGTGGGTGCCCGACGAGCAGTTCGACATCGAGCACCACGTGCGGCACAGCGCGCTGCCCAAGCCCGGGCGGGTCCGCGAGCTGCTCGAGCTCTGCTCGCGCCTGCACAGCACCCGCCTCGCCTGGGAGCGGCCGCTGTGGGAGGCGCACATCATCGAGGGGCTCCGCGACGGCCGGGTCGCGATGTACACCAAGACCCATCACGCGCTGGTCGACGGCGTCTCCGCGATGCGACTGCTCGCCAGCGTGCTCAGCACCGACCCCGACCAGCGCGGCATGAGCGCGCCGTGGGCGGCCCGCCCGAAGGTCACCAGGTCGGCCGACGAGACCAGCCTCAGCGACGTCCCCGTCTCCGCGATCCGCAGCGCGCTCGGTATCACGGCCGAGGCCGCGGGACTTCCGAGCGCGCTGATCAAGACCATCAGCAAGGCGGTCAAGAACGAGACCTCGGCGCTGTCCCTCAACGCGCCGCGCACGATGTTCAACCAGAGCATCACCGGTTCCCGGCGCTTCGCCGCCGACGACTGGCCGATCGAGCGGCTCCGCGCGATCGGCAAGGCCAGCGGCACCACGATCAACGACGTGGTGATGGCGATGTGCTCCGGCGCGGTGCGCAAGTACCTCCTCGAGCTCGACGCGCTCCCCGAGGACCCGTTGGTGGCGATGGTTCCGGTCGGGCTCAAGGCGAAGGAGTCGCAGGTCGCCTCCGCCGAAGGCGGCAACGCCGTCGGCGCGGTGATGGTGCAGATGGCCACCGACCTGCACGACCCGGCCCAGCGGCTGGCCGGCATCCACCGGTCCATGAAGGAGGGCAAGGCGGCCCTCCAGTCGATGACGCCGCTGCAGATCCTGGCCATGAGCGCGATCGGGCAGGCGCCGGCGATCCTCACCCCGATGTTCCGGATGCAGGGCCTGATCCGGCCGCCGTACAACCTGATCATCAGCAACGTGCCCGGTCCGCGCACCACCCACTACTGGAACGGCGCCCAGCTGCTCGGCACCTACCCGCTGTCGATCCCGATCAACGGGATGGCGCTCAACATCACCTGCACGTCGTACGACGGCAACATGGCGTTCGGGCTCACCGGCTGCCGACGCACCGTCCCGCACCTGCAGCGGCTGCTCACCTACCTCGACGACGAGGTGAAGGCGCTGGAGAAGGCGGCCGGCGTCTAGCCCGGCGGACCGACCGCGTCCTCCTCCAGACCGCCGCCCACCCGCTCGGCCACCGCCCGCAGCCGGGCCCGGGTGATGTCGGCGACGGTCTCGTACCCCGCCAGCCGGGCCCGCGACCCCGGCCGCGTCGGCTCGGCCGAGTTCACCGAGATGCACCGCCGGGTGCCGTCGTCCTCGGCGTTCGCCAGCGCCACGGCGTGCCCGGTCGTGCCGCTGCCGGCGAAGAAGTCGAGCACCACCGCGTCGGCGGGCATGGTGTGCAGGATCCGCCGGACCAGCCCGGTCGGCTTGGGCGAGTCGAAGACGTGCCCGAGGATCTCCTTCAGCTCCGCGACCGCGCTGTCGGTCGAGCCCACCTCCGCGGCCAGCCAGATCGTGCGCAGCTTCTTGCGCCGCCCGCCGGGCAGGTGCAGCCAGTCCTTCTGGAAGACGTCCACCCGCTCACCGCGGGTGCCCCGCACCATCCGACACACCAGGTCCGCACCGCGCTCCTCGATCCGCGGCCGGCTCCACCGCCACACTGCCGGCGAACCGTCGCCGAAGACCGGCAGGATCTCCACCGCGTCGCCGAACGCCGCGGTCCGCACCTCCCCCGAGGTCACCGAGCCCCAGACCGGGAAGTGCAGGGTCCGCGCGGTCGCCGGGTTGAACTTCTTGTTGGTGTTGCGCAGCGGCAGCCGCCGGAACCGCCGCCCGTCGCCGTCCACCAGCGGGAAGTCGCGCTCGTCGACGATCTCCGCGCTCGAGGCGTTCAGCACGCACGCCGAGGCGTCCTTCGCGTACGCCAGCAGGTACTCGTGGCTGGTCGCGAACCCCTTGCCCAGCTGGCGGCCCTTCGGGTTGAGGTTCACCACGATCTGGGCGAGCAGGTTGGCCTCGCCGTACACCTCGTCCATCAGCAGCCGCAGGTACGCCGCCTCGTTGTCGTCGATGCTGACGAAGATCGCCCCGCCCTCGGCGAGCACCTCGCGCGCCGCCTCGAGCCGGGGCCGCATCATCGCCACCCAGGCGGCGTGCGACGCCTTGGCGTCGGCGTAGGCGAACTCGTTGCCGGTGTTGTACGGCGGGTCGATGTAGACCAGGTCCACCGAACCGGCCCCGAGACTCGGGAGCACGTCGAGGTTGTCGCCCTCGATGAAGGTGTTCCACGACGCCACGCTCTGCACCCTAGGTCTTCCCGGGCGGGTCCGCCGTGTCCCTCACGCCCTAGAGGCCGGTCCTTCAGCGGTAGTCGTGCAGGATGCCAAGCGGTTGATCCTGCCAGCCGAGGTCGCGGATGAGCCCCCAGCAGTCCGGGCGCGAGCCGTCGACGTCGGTGACGCCGTAGCCGTCCGAGAGATCCCGGGCAGTGAGTACGGCGCCATGGTGTCGAGCCACCTCGGCATCGGCCGCGAGCGCCGCCACACCGCGGGCCACGTAGGTGGGTGTTTCCGAGATCCCGAACCCCGGGATCCGGCCGGCTGCCTCGGTCCAGGTCGTCTCGGTGACCTCGAAGTTCTCGAGCATCTGCTCCGACCGCAGCCACCCCGGCGTCACCCCCACGACCGTCACGGGTTCGTCGGCCAGCTCCGCGGTCAGGCTGGTGATCAGCCGGTCGATGCTGCCCTTGACGTAGTCGTAGAAGAACCCGACGCCCTGTCGGTACTGCGTGTTGACCTCACGCGGGCCGTCGGTCATCTCGACGAGCAGGCCTCCGCCCGACTCGAGCAACAGGGGCAGTGCCAGGGCGCTGGTGATGACGTGGGTGTCGATGCCCATGCGCAGCATCCGCAGGCCGCCCGCCAGGTCGTGCTCCCACAGGCGCGACGCGAACTGCGCGTACCGGTCGCCGCCGAAGATGTCGTTGACCAGCACATCCAGGCGTCCGTGGTCGTCACGGATCTGCTGCACGAGCCGCGCCACGTCCTCGGGGTCGGTGTGGTCGACGCGCACGGCGGCGCCCCGGCCGCCCGCCTCGGCGATGAGGTCGAGGGTGTCCTCGATGGTCTCGGGGCGGTCGATCTCGGAGGGCCCAGCAGTGCGACTGCTTCGTCCGGTCGCGTAGACGAAGGCGCCTGCCCGCGCGAACTCGACGGCCAGCGCCCGGCCCGCCCCGCGAGTGGCACCCGCGACGACGGCGACGCGGCCCGCCAGTGGTGCGTCCATCGTCAGAGTCTGGCACCACGCACCGGCGCCTCCGAGCAACCTCCCGCAGGCGCGGCTGATGATCGAGAGGCGATGATGGAGGTGTGCCCACGACCGAACAGCGCCAGCGAACGGTCACCGTCGTCTCGGTGGTCGTGACCGCGGTCGCGCTGACGGCGTTCCTGGCGTTCGACCCCGGCGCCCTCGGCACCACGATCCGGGAGGCGATCGGCTCGGAGGGTCGGATCCACCCCGAGGTGGAGGAGCAGGGCATCCCCGGCGGGCACTACGCCTTCCTCGCCACCCAGCGCGGCAGCGACGACCCGGTCGGGTGGAACCCCTGCCGCGAGATCCGCTACGTCGTCAACCCGGACGGCTCGCCGCCGAACTGGGAGGAGCTGGTCGAGCGGGGCATCCGGGAGGTGGAGGACCGGACCGGCCTGGCGTTCCGCTCCGAGGGCACCACCCAGGACCGCAACTTCGACGACAGGTTCGCCCGCGACGGCGACCCGCTGCCGGTGCTGATCGGCTGGGCCGACTCCGAGGAGGTCCCCGATCTCGACGGCGACGTCGCGGGCATCGGCGGGGCGACGTACGCCGAGGTCGGCGGCCGCCGCACCTATGTCACCGGCATGGTCGTGCTCGACGTCGAGACCTTCGACTGGCTCGCCTCGACCAAGGCCACCGATCCCGTCGAGCTCGCGGTGCTGCTCCACGAGCTCGGCCACCTGGTGGGTCTCGCCCACGTCGAGGACCAGGGCGAGATCATGTACGCCGAAGGGGTCACCCGCACCACCTTCGGCACCGGCGATCTCGATGGCCTCGCCCGGCTCGGCAGCGGCGGCTGCCGGTGACTCGCCAGTAACTTCCCCCACCGCGCGTTCTACGGGCTCGCGGTCGGCACCAGCCCGGCCACCGCCAAGCTGGTGCAGAACAACGTGCTGCCGCTCAACGAGCCGGGCCCGGTGACCGGGAAGCAGCGACGGGTGACGCTGCCGTCCGTGGCGGTGAATGTCCCCCGGGGGCAGAACCTGTACCTGGTCGCCAGCGCGATCAGCGACACGTTCGCGATCATGGGGTCACGCCTGCCGGGCGTCGTACTGATCGACGACACAGTGGTGCATCTCCCAGTAGTGGGCCGCTGAGTTCTTTACCCTGGGAGGCATGCGTACCTTCCCCGCGCTGCTGTTGGCGTGCGTCCTGGCCGGCGCGACCCCCGCGGCCACCGGCTCCGTCACGGGCCCGGCGAGCGACCCGGAGCGACCGACCCAACCGGACTGGCACAGCCAACAGACCTCCGACGGTGTCCGCGGCGAGCTCGCCCGGCAGCTGCCGCGGTGGTATCGCGGGCCGACCAAGGTCGGCATCCGCAAGCAGTGGACGGTCGCGCCCGGCGTCCAGGCGACGGTCTGGGACGAGCGAAACGCCCGCGGACCGGTCCGCTACTACCTGCTCAGCGCCAACCTGCGCACCCGCGGCCTGAAGGTCGACTACGCCAACGCCGGCCCGGTACGTCGTACCGCCCCCGTCCCCACGATGCTCGCCCCGCGCAAGAACGCCGTGGGCGGCGTCAACGGCGACTTCTTCGACATCGGCGACACCGGCGCCCCGCTCGGGATCGGCAAGGACCGGCAGCGCGGTGCCCTCAACGGCCCGATCTCGGGCTGGAACAACGCGTTCTTCCTCGACTCGCGCGGCCGCCCGGACATCGACGTACTCCCGATGGTGCCGGTGGTCCGGGGCCGCCCCGGGATCGCGGTGACCAACGTCAACTCGCCGACGGTCCGGGTGGGCGGGATCGGTGCCTACAACCGGGCCTGGGGCACCACGACCGGCTATCGGACCGTCGACGGGCAGCGCCGCGACATCCGGATGGTGCTGATCCGCGAGGGCAAGGTGGTGCGCACCAGCACCAAGCTCAGCACCGGCAAGGCCATCAACGGCGTGCTGCTGATCGGCCGCGGCCCCGGAGCCAAGGCCCTCTCTGACCTCAAGGTCGGCGACGCGACGAAGGTGCGGTGGCACCTCAAGGGCGCCCCGAAGATGGCGATCACCGGCAACAAGTTCCTGGTGCGGGAGGGGCTGATCCAGGTGGTCGACGACCGCGAGATGCACCCACGCACCGCGATCGGCATCGACCGCGACACCAAGACCCTGCTCTTCCTGCTCGTCGATGGGCGGCAGGGCTTCAGCCGCGGCAACACGATGGTCGAGCTGGCCAACAAGATGATCTCCCTCGGCGCCGACGAGGCGCTCAACCTCGACGGCGGCGGCTCCTCGACGATGATGGCCCGCGGCCGCGGCGGCAGGCTCAAGGTGATCAACTCACCGTCCGACGGCTCACCCCGGTCGGTCGCCAACGGGATCGAGATCCTCTACAACAAGCCGAAGTAGCGGCTACTGCGGGTCTGCCGGGATCTCCACCAGCGCGATGCTGGTGGTCGGCGCGAAGCACTCGGGGATCGGGTCGACGATCTTGCTCGGCCGGACCTCGGGTCCGTCCGCGGCCACGATGATGCTGACCCCGGGTGGTACGTCGCATCCGACCGCGATCGTCGCGATCGCGAGGCGCCCCTCGCGCTCCCCCGCGTCCTTCACCGCCTGCTGGATCGCTGCGGCCACGTCGTCGCGGTCCTCGAAGGTCTTCACGTAGGCCTTCAGGTCTGGTTGGTCGTCGACGAAGTGCGCCTGCGGCGCCACCGTGCCGCCGGCCGAGGTGAGCACGACGATCTGGATCAGCTCCGGGCTCGCGGCCTCCTCGCTCGGCCGCGTCGAGCCGTCGCCGTCGGCGCCGCCGTCGTCATCCCCGCAGCCCGCCAGGGCGGCGACGAGCAGGAGCGTGCACAGAATCCGCCTCATAGTGCTGGGACGCTACCGGCCCACCGCCGGTTCCGATGCGGCAGGCTGCGGGCATGGCCAGCTTCACCCGCGCCGAGCTGGAGTCGTTCCGAGACGCCGAGGTGCCCGACCTGCTCGGGCCGAATCTCCGGCTGCTGTTCGTCGGCATCAACCCGGGACTGTGGACCGCGGCCACCCAGACCCACTTCGCGCACCCGGCCAACCGGTTCTATCCCGCGCTGCTGCGCGCCGGCGTGATCGGCCAGCCGATCTCACCGTCCGACGGGATGACCGACGCCGACCGCGACCACCTGCGGTCGCGCGGCATCGGGATCACCAACCTCGTGCGTCGGGCCTCGGCGCGGGCAGCCGAGCTCAGCGCCGAGGAGCTGCGGGCCGGTGGGCTCGAGCTGGCGGCCCTGGTCGCCCGGGAGTCGCCGCGGGTGGTCGCGATCGCCGGCATCACGGCGTACCGGACGGCGTTCGGTCAGCCCAAGGCGGTGCTCGGCCGTCAGCCCGAGCCACTCGCCGGCGCCGAACTGTGGGTGGTGCCGAACCCCAGCGGCCTCAACGCGCACGAAACCGTCGCCACGCTCGCCGCGGCGTACGGCGAGGTGGCGCGGGCGGCTGGCCTGTAACACGCTGTCCACCCCCCACTCCTGGCGTTGCCGGGGGCTGTTGGAGGGGGGTGGACAGCGTGTTACATGGGGGCATGTCCAAGCTGATGTTCGCGTTGTGGGGGGACTTGAGCGGGCTGCACTCGGCCGAGGTGCACGGCGCGATCGAGGCGGCCGGCGGGATCCGGCTGCAGGTCAATCTCGGCGACGAGCACGTGCAGCGGGCGATGCGGATCTCGACGTTCGAGCCGCCCATCGACGGGTTCGTGAGCGTGTGGACGGCGTCTGCCTCCGCGGGTCCCGGCATCGCGGCCGCCCTGCACGCGGTGGCCGACCGGGTCGCCGGGTGGGAGGTCGAGGAGCGCCGTCCGATCGAGCCGCCGGAGGCCTGGGACGGGTCGCGGCTCGACGGGCTGAGCAACATCGCGGTGATCCGGCGCCCGGCCGAGCTGACCCAGGAGGAGTGGCTGCACCGCTGGCGGGTCGACCACACGCCGATCGCGATCGCCACCCAGGCGACGTTCGGCTACTCGCAGAACCTGGTGGTCGCCCGACTCACCGAGGAGACCCCGGAGGTGAGCGGGATCGTCGAGGAGCTGTTCCCGATGGCGGGCATGGACGACATGCATGCGTTCTACGGCAGCGATGGCGACGACGCCGAGCTCACCGCCCGGCTGGACCGGCTGATGGCCAGCGTGACCCGGATCGGCGCGGACCGCGATCTCGACCTGGTGCCGACGTCGCGCTACCTCTACGCGCTCAGCTCGGCGAGTGCTCCGAGATGACCTTGCCGTCGAGCTCCGCGGTGATGTAGCCGCTCTCGCTGAAGTCGTTGCTCGCGTACGCGGTGATCGCGGTGCCGTCCGACCGGGGCGCATTGACCACGACGTAGTTCGACGTCGGCCCCTCCACCAGCCGCCGCGCCTTGGCCAGCAGGCCCGTCACCACGTCCGCGTCGATGTCCAGCATGTCGAAGCGCCCCTCATAGACGCCGCTGCCCTTGCTGCTCTCCCGGAGGTTGCCGTCCCAGTAGTAGTTGACGTAGCGCTTGCTGCTGCGGTCGACCGGGGTCGACACCACGGCGTAGTCGGGGTACATCACGACCGAGAACACCGTCGTGGAGCCGGTCGCGCTCTCGATGTCCTCGGCGAGGTCGGCCAGGCCCTCCTCGGAGAACACGTCCGCGTGGCCGGGCTTGAGGTCGTTGATGGTGTCGCCCGCGGTGTCGATGACCGCCTTGATCCCGAAGAAGGCCGGGACGGCGACTCCGGCGATCGCGATCAGTACGGCGATCAGCACCCACTTCGCGCCACCGCCGGCCCGCGTGCCCATGGACGCGCCGAGCTGCGTGCCGAGGGATGAGGTCGAAGGCCCGCCGTACTGGACCGTCGTCGGCGTCGGAGTGGGCGTCGGCGTCGGCGGCTGGCTGGTCGCGTCCGGCTCGGTGACCGGCGGGGTGGTCGGCGGCGAGTACTGCTCAAAGGTCGGGTTCACCGGCGGCGGCACTGCGGTGGGCGGTACGACGCCGGCACCGGCGGCCGCTGCCAGGCCGCGGGTGATCAGCTCGATCTCCCCGACGGAGCTGGCCGCCTTCACTTCCTGGATTCGCTTGAGCTTGTCGGCGTCGACGATCCGCCCGCGCTCGGCGGCGTCGTTGATCACCTTGATCGCCTCGTCGCGATCCTTGTCCTTTGCGCGCTGCCCCCACTCGGCCACATGCTGACGTTAGGGCGCTTTACCTTCGGGCGCCGCCCATACGGCCGTGTCCACAGCCGCGAAGTTGCGTCTTCCAGGGTTCCGGGGACGCGCGGTAGCGTCCGTGACATCTCGGGAAGGACCTGTTTGTGATGCGCACTCCGCTCGCCGCGCTGGCGTTGCTGATCACCGTCGCCTGCGCCGGTTGCGGCGACGATCCGGAGCCCGACTTCGCCCCGCCGGAGTCCACCTCCCCCGCCCCGACCGATCCCGCCAGCACGTCGAAGCCACCCGAGCCGGAGCGGCTCAGCCCGGAGGAGACCGTGCGGGCGTGGGTGGAGGCGCGGAATCATGGCTCTTCGAACGGGAGCATTCATCGGACTCTACGCGCACTGAGTACCAGCAATGTCCAGTTGCGACGACTTCATCGAGCCGGTGGAGGCGGTCTACAAGGCGGGCGGCCGTTCTCGAGACCGCGGGGTGGCGCGTCGTCCGGCTTCGACCGATCGGATGGAACGGCGACCGTGCCGCAGGTATCGGGTGGCGATCGAGTTCTCTGGCAGGCAGGACCACTCCAGCGAAGGGAGCGAGTCCGGTCGACTATACAGCCCGAGAGGCACGCGATATCTTTGAGTTCGACCAAGTCTCGCAACGGCATGGCAGATCGATCCCTGGTCGGCTTCCTTCCATGATGCCTCATTCGTGCTCGTGCCTCGCTGCTGATCGCAGCGTGCATCTCGCGATGATCTCACGGCGCCCAGCGGCCAGCCAGCGTGCAATTGGGCGACAGGTTGATCGCTACTTCATCGGCGTGTGGTCTCGTGATCGCGAGAAAGCAAGCGCTGCGAAGCACGACAGGTCACGAGCGAAGCGGCTCCGGACCGCATTCGACCCGCCGGTCGGACGCATGTTCGCGCCGCTTGGCCCGAGCTGCGGTGCTGCCGAGCTACGACGAGTTCTGCGGAGGTGACCAGGAGGAGCCGTCCGCGATGCGAACTCGGTGGCCGCCAGCGCTTGAGGCGAGTCCCCCTCCCACCCGCACGCCTCAACGTCCAACCTCCCAACGGCCGCACCCTGGTGAACTTCGCGACGAACTTCTACACCGAGCGCCGGGAGTTCACCCGCACGGTGCGGCTGCTCGGTCAACGGGTGCAGCTTCGGATCACCCCGGCCCAGTTCACCTGGCGCTTCGACGACGGTGAAATCACCAGCACCGCCAGCCCGGGCGCGCCCTACCCCGAGCTCGAGATCACCCACCGCTACCTCGAGCGGGGCGAGGCGAGCCCGCGGGTGGACACGACGTACACCGCGGTGTTCCGGGTCGGCGGCGGCCGGTGGCAGCCGGTGCCCGGCGCGGTCACGATCCGTGGCACCCCGGTTGCTCTCCGCGTGCTGACGGCCAGCCCGATCCTCGTCGGGTACCAATGAGCTCGTAGCCGGGCGCAGCTCGCGCCACAATCACCCCATGACCGAACTCAATGTCCTCGGCGGCGAGCTCGAGCCGTGCGGGACCGACCCGATCACCGGGTTCTACCGCGACGGCAACTGCGCCTGCGGCCCCGATGACGTCGGGCTGCATGCGGTGTGCGCGGTGGTGACCGACAAGTTCCTCGAGCACCAACGCTCGGTCGGCAACGACCTGTCCACGCCGCGACCGGAGTGGAACTTCCCCGGTCTCACCCCCGGCGACCGCTGGTGCGTGGTCGCGGCCCGCTGGCTGCAGGCCTACGAAGACGGTGCCGCGGCGCCGGTGGTGCTCGCGTCCACGAACGCCCGCGCCCTGGAGATCATCCCGATCGAGGTGCTGCGCGAGCACTCGGTCGACGTACCCGAGGACGTCAGCGGGATCGACCCCTAACCGGCCGGCAGATCCCGCGACCGGCCCTCCCCGCGGCGCCGACTGTCGAGCTCGATCACCCGGCAGCCGACCGTTATCGGGTCGTCCGAGGCGGTCCACAGCTGCCGCGTGGTGACCCGGTTGCGCCGCGCCGCCACCGCGAACACGTCGCCACCATCGGTCTGTGCGACCACCAGCCCGTGCAGCAGGAACCCGCCCGGCTGGAAGTGCCCGTCGATCAGCGCCCGCAGCTCGGCGACGACGGTGGCGCGGTCGCAGTACCGCCGCAGCACCAGGCCCAGCCGGGTCGGCGCCCACAGCATCGCCAGGTCGACGACCGCGTCCCGATCGGCGCCCAGGAGACGCGGGTAGACGGAGATCTGACCGAGGCAGTCGACGTCGGAGTGCATGCGGGACAGGATTCCCCGTGCGGCGACCCGGTGACTCCACCCAATTTGCGATCTGTGGAGGAGCGCCTCAGCGTCGCGTCCTCGATGTGAGTGGCGACCCACCCCACGAGGTCCCGCACCGCATCGGCGGCACCGTCGGGCCGAGTGATCAGCAGTAGTGCCGCCGCCAGGGCGACGACCGCACCACCGAGATAGGCCACCCGCCCGGACCGCGCCGAGCGGGGGCCCGGAGCGGCCACGCGCGGCAGCGCCCGCCCGGCCAGCTCGTGCGCGACACGCTGCACCTGCCCGGCGGCCAGCACCCGCGGCCCGGACTGCAGGAGCTCGGCAACGTTGGCCGTCGTACAAACCAGCGCCCCACCGCACTCGATCGAGATCCACTTCTCCCGCACCAGGCACAGCACCGGTCGCACCGGTCCGCTGGCGGTGCGCAACTGCCGCGCGATCGCCTTGCTGGCGGCGGAGACCCGGCTGATCGCGCCTTGGCGGGCGTACCGGTCCTGGTACAGCACGCCGTTGCGCACGCTGACCTCGCCCGACCAGGCCTTGACCTCGATCACGAACACCCCGGCCGGCCCCACGACCACATGGTCGATGGTCACGTGTGGCCGGCCCGGCCACGGTACGTCGTTCAACACGTGCCACACGTCGTGCGGCAGCGCCCCCAGCGCTACCGCGGTGGCGCGTCCCCCGCGGGACTCCTCCGCCATGAATCCTCCCCGATCCATCGCGGCGAGCGTAGAACGAGATCCGGCTCCGTTCGAGGGGAAGACTCGGAGTCTGGCCGAACAGCCATTTTCTGCGGTGTCGGCGGGCGCGGTACCCCGAGTCGACGACTCAGGAGAACAGGGCCGCCAGGCTCGATCGGAAGCGATCGAACGGCCTGCGCGGCTCAGGCGACTGGGCAGGCGGACTCGCCGGACTCGACGCCAGGGATGGCGGGAACTGCAGGCGCAGATCGCTCACCACCGAGCGGACCACTTCGGGCGAGAGCACCGGAGGCTGAGAGGTCAGCAGCTCGACGATGTTCGCGTCGTGGCACACCGCCACCTTCCCGGCCCACCCGGTGACGTCAGCGCTCACGATGCACAGCACGGGCGTCACCCACACGCGCGGCAGGTGCGGGAGCCGGCGCCACAACGCGGCCGCGGCCTCGTGGGCGCTCAGCACCTCGCGGGTGCGCGGCCGCCCGTTCTCACGGAGTACGCCGTCGGCCAGCCGCACCGTGCCGGACCAGGCCTTGCTGTCGATCACGAAGACCCCGGCGGGGCCGATCGCGATGTGGTCGATGGTGGCGAAGGGGCGGCCGGGCCACCGCACGTCGTGCAGCACGGTCCAGCCGGCGGGCACGGTCTTGAGCGCATTCGCGGTCGCGCGTTCGTCGGCGGCGCCGTACTCCCAGCGCGACCCAGACCCCTCGAGCCGAGCGACGTGGTCGTGGCGCCAGCGCGCTATGGCGCCCGCGGATTCCTCTGCCATTCGGCTCCCTCCCCAGAAAGCTGAGGTGCCAGGCTAAGCCGAACCTTCAATCATTGGTACCGAAATCGCCGATCGACAGGTGACTCACAGGTTCAGCCCGCGCCGTCAGCCGCGCGTCTCCAGCGCGTCGGTGAGCAGCGAGACCAGCGCCTCGAGCTGGATGTCGGCGGAGGATCCGACCTCTTCGTCCGACCCGTCGAGGGCGCGGGCGGCGAGGCCGGCCTTGCTGTCGATCAGCTCGGCGATCTTGGCGTCGATGGTCTGCGCGGCGATGATCCGCCAGGCCGTGACCGGCTCGGTCTGGCCGATCCGGTGGACGCGGTCGATGGCCTGGGTCTGCTCGGCATCGGTCCAGGACAGCTCGGCGAGCACGACGTTGGAGGAGACCTGGAGGTTGATGCCGACGCCGGCCGCGGTGAGCGAGCAGACGATGACCTGCACCTCGGGGTCGTTGGTGAAGCCGTCGATGGCCTTGTCGCGGGCGGTGCGGGTCTGGTCGCCGCGGATCGAGGTGTACTTGATGCCGCGGGCGGCGAAGGCCTCCTCGGCGGCATCCATCACATCGATGTGCTTGGCGAAGAACACCACCTTGCCGGCGCTGCGGGCCAGCTGGGCGGCGTAGTCGGCGGCCAGCGGTGCCTTGGCCTGGCCGATCCGGCGCACCATCGCGAAGACGTTCTCCTCCGACTTCGACTCGGCGGCGTCGTGGAGCTCCCAGTTGGCGACGCGGCGTACGAGCTCCTCGTCGATGCCGTCGACGACCGAGCCCTCGCGTCGGGTCTCCAGCGCCTGGTCGTAGCGGGCCAGCAGCCGGGCCGCGAGCTCGCGCTCGGCCTCGCGGATCGAGCGGCCGACGGCGTCGTCGAGCTCGACCGGCAGGTCGGCGATCCGGCGGGCGGGGATGTCGGCGGCGACGTCGATCTTGCGGCGCCGCACGATGCCCATGTCGACGACCGCTTGCCGAGCCTTGGGATAGAAGCTGTGGTCGGCCGGGGTCAGCTCGTTCTCCTCGAGCCGGGCCATCAGCCCGTTGAGCGGCTTCTTGTCGTCGATCCAGCCGAGGAACTCCCAGATCGCCCGGAAGTCCTCGATGTCGTTGATCAACGGGGTTCCGGTCAGCGCCATCAGCAGCGGCCGCGGCACCCTCGTCCGGATCCGGCGCGACAGCTCGAGCACGTGCTGGGAGCGCTGCGACTTCTTGTTCTTGATGAAGTGCGCCTCGTCGACGACCATCCCGCGGAACCCGTGGTCGTCCATCCAGCCGACGTGCCGGTCGAGCACCTCGTAGTTGACGACCACGATGTCGGCGAAGCCGTCGATGTTCTGGCCGTCGCCATGGATCACGGTGACCGCGCGACGCGGGGTCCAGAGCGCGGACTCGCGGGCCCAGTTGGTCTTCACCACGTTGGGTACGACGACCAGCAGCGGGAACGCATCGGCGGCCTGGGCGGCCAGCAGCGCCTGCGCGGTCTTGCCGAGGCCGGGTTCGTCGGCGAGCAGGAAGGTGCGGTGGCCCTCTGCGGCGGCGGCGACGACTCGCTCCTGGTGGTGCATCAGATCGAGGCCGTCGGGGGCGTGGATCGCGGAGTGCTCGGGCAGCTCCATGTGACTGGGGGCGCCGGGGGCGGCGTACTCGAAGGAGTTGAGCAGCGGACCGATCAGCTCCCAGCCGACCAGTCGACGCTCCTTCGGCATCGACGGAGCGGCCGCCGAGAAGTCGGGGGTGAGGAACGGGTTGGCGAGCTGGCGCTGGATCACCGACTGCGGGACCACCTGCTTCTCGTTCTTCTCCGAGAACATGTCGGGCTCGGCGGGCTCCGGCTCGGGTTCGGGCTCGAGCCCGGCCTGCGCCACCATCCGGCGGCGTAGCTCGCGGGCTGCCTCGGAGACCTCGGCGTCCTCGGCGAGCAGATGGAACAGCGAGGGTTCGCGGGCCGCGGTCTGCGCCAGGATCGTGCCGATCCCGTCGAGGCGTTTGAGCTGGGCGTCGCGCTGGCCCTCGGAGATCTCGGAGTCACCCCGGACGCGGATGCGCTCCTCGCGCGCCAGCAGCGCGGCGACCTGGAACTTCGTCCGCTGCCCGCCGGTGATCTGGCCGCGCTGGACGGCGTTCTCCACCTCACGGACAGCCTTCGCGAGCACCGGCAGAATGCCGTCGTTGTCGCGTCGACGTTGAGCGGTCCTGGTGCCGGACCGGCCCTGACCTCGTGCCAAGCCACTCTCCTCTGTGCGTCCGCCGGATCGAGGTGCCGATCGACCGACGGCGGGTAGTCCCGCTGGTCGAAGGTGAAGCCCCACGCTCCGGTGCATCGACCGCGCTAGGCCCCCGTGATCCGGGGCGCCGGGGTCGGTGCGAGCACCACGATACCGCGATCCCTGTCGGATATCTCCACCCCATCCAGGACCGGTCCCCTCCCGCCCGCTGGTAGACCTGTCGGCATGACCCTTCGCATCAGCGTGCGCGGGACCGCGGAGCGGTCCTTCCCGGCGGAGTCCGCGTCGGTCCCGATCCAGATCTCGGTGGAGGCCGGGTCGCGTGCCGACGCGCAGCAGCAGGCCGCCGGGCTGCAGGGGGAGCTCGCGGCCTGGTTGGAGGCGCAGGTCGCGACCGGCGGCGTCCGCACCTGGTCCTCGGACCAGGTCCGCGCCCACACCTGGCGCGACCGGCACCGCGGCCGCGAGGTCGGCAAAACCCGGCACGAGGCGCAGGTGAGCGCGCGGGCGGAGTTCGCGATGTTCGAGTCGCTGGAGCAGTTCGCCGATGCCTGGCTGGCCCGCGACGGCGTCACCATCGGCTACATCCACTGGGACCTCACGCCGGAGAACCGTCGGCTCCGCGAGGCGGAGGTACGCCGCGAGGCGGTCGCGGATGCGGTGGCCAAGGCTGCCGACTACGCCGAGTCCCTCGACTTCCCCCGGCCCACGCCGGTGCAGGTGGCGGACGAGGGGATGCGCGACCGCGTCGTACCCATGCAGGCCATGGAGAGGCACACGTTCGCCCAGGGCGTGGCTGGGGGCGAGGAACCCACGATCTCGCTGGTGCCGGAGGCGATCCGGATCTACGTCACGGTCGAGGCGGAGTTCGCCGCCGACTGATCGCCTTCTGCGCGCCCTTCTTGGCGGCGCGCTTGGCGCGAGCCCGCGCCCGCGACTGGTCGTAGTCCTCCGGCGTCTGGCGGTCCGACACCTTGGCGTGCTTGACCAGGTCGGGCAGGTCTTCCTCGACCGGTGGGTACGTCGCGACCGGCACCTCACCGGCGAAGACGACCCAGACCACCTGCTCGCCGTGCAGCTGGCGCAGCACGGTGCCGTCGACCAGGGTCCGGGCCTTCTCGAAGGCGAGCTTCTTGTTGAGCGCCCGGGCCCGCTGGATCTTGACCTGCTCGACGGCCGGCTTCCCGCCTACCCGCCAGGCCGCCGCCGCCTTCGGTGCGTGCTTCACCGCCAGCTGGGCCGCCTTCTTGCCGGCCGGCACGAGGTTGCTCATGGTGTCGAGGGTATGACTAGTGGCCATGGACCACGAGCAAGTCGCCCGGACGGTGGCGGGCTTCTCCGCGCCGCCCCACTCGGTGCGGCTCGCCACCCCCGACGACACCGCAACGATGCTCGAGCTGCTCGACGAGGCCGTCGTCTGGCTCAACGCGCGCGGCAACACCGAGCAGTGGGGCACCACCCCGTTCTCGGGCGACCTGAAGCGGGTGGCCGCGGTGGCCTTGTGGGCGGGCTCCGGCGGCGCGGTGATCGCCTCCCTCGACGGGGTGGCGACGGGGGCGCTGGCCGTGGGCGAGGCGACGTCGTACGTGCCGCCCGCGACCGAGCCCGAGCTGTACGTCGTCGCGCTGGTCGCCCGGCACGGCAGCGGCGCCGGGCGGGTACTGCTCGGGTGCGCGGAGGCGATCGGTCGGGCGCTCGGCGTACCGAAGCTGCGCGTCGACTGCTACGCCGGCGGCGACGGGGCGTTGGTGCGCTTCTACGAGTCGGCGGGCTTCACCCGCACCGATCCGTTCGAGGTGAAGGGCTGGCCGGGGCAGGTGCTGGAGCGCCGTCTCGACCAGCGCTGATCAGGCGAGCGCGAGGCGTTCCTTGCGCAGCACCACGACGGATCCCCACACGGTGACCGCGACCGCGAGCCCGGTCATGGTGATCATCGAGAGGCTCTTGATCAGCACGAAGTTCGGCGTGGACAGGGCGAGCAGCAGCCAGAGGCCGACCCCGCCCTTGGCCAGGCAGACCGCTGCCCACATCGCGGTGAGCCGGCGGAACAGGCGGCGTACCCGCGGCTGGGCGGCGAGCCGCACGTCCATCGGGTAGAAGTCCGCGGCCACCCGGGCCACCACCGGGCGAGTCGAGGCGAGCGAGACCAGGAAGAGCAGGGCCACCGCCCCGTCGCTGATCAGCGGCTGCAGGAAATAGACGAACGTGTTGCCGGTCGAGAGCGTGAAGACGGTGCGGATCGTCAGCACCGTGGCCATGATCAGCAGCAGCCCGGAGACCGGCAGCCGGGCCACGCGTCGGTACGCGATGGCGCCGTAGGTCCAGGTGAGGGCCGCGATGATCGCCACGGTGATGCCGACGGTGACCAGCAGGCCGTAGAACAGGGCCGCGGGCACCACCATCGCCACCAGCAGGCTGACGGCGAGCCGGTGCATGATCGTCAGGAAGCGTGGCGGGTGGATCTCGATGTGGGACTCAGTGGGAGCGGTGAGAGCCCTTGTCGGTGGCAAGTTTCTCCATCCCGCTGGTGCTGTCAGTCTTTGCCTTCTTGTCGCGGCGCTTCTCTTTGATCGACTTGGCACTCTTTTGGGACTTGTTCTGCCTCGGAGACTTGTCCGACATGTGCTGCTCCCTCATGGAACCCAACTGGCTCCGGCTCCCGACAGTACGGCACGCCGTTCAGCGACGGGCCTGTTCGACCAACAGCGGCACGCCGGTGGTCCGCCACCACTGCAGGTCGACCATCCCGCCGGACATCCCGCCGTGGTCGAGCTCCTCTCGATGGAGGTACCGCTCGGTCTCCGTGTCGAGGTCTCCACCGACGACGGCATTGAAGGCAGCGACGTACGCCGCGCGTACGGCGTCGGCGTCCTCCGGCGTCGGTACGTCGGTCAGCCGCGCGCGCATGGCCCGCCAGACGTGCGGGTCGCCGCGCACGCCCCACTGGTGGGGCAGTTCGTCGAATGCGTCCGCGAGAGTGCCGGTCATCGCTCAGGTGGTCGGCTGCAGGATCGACGCAAGGTCGGCTCCGGCCGGATCGTTCGCCATGGCCTCAGGCTATCGGCCTTCGAACACCCTCCAGGCGATCACCCCGGCGATGATGATCCCGATGCCTGCGATGACCCACTGAGGTTCCATATCCGATCGGTACCCGGTCGTGGAAGGCTCAGTCCGTGCAGGTCGTCCAGCTGGGATTCGCGTCCGTGAAGGGCACGCGGCACCTGCCTCGAGACCAGGTCGTCCTCGATGAGCGCGGGCCGGTCGGCGACCGCGCGTTCGTGGTCGTCGACGTCGATCGCTGCAAGGTGCAGCGCACCCTCTCCAACCGCACGCTGGTCGCGGTCCAGGCTCGGTGGGACGGCGAGATTCTCGGCCTGGAGCTGCCGTCCGGCGAGTCGGTGTCCGCGCCGGCTCCGCTGACCGGCGACACCGTGACCTGTGCGTACTGGAACCGCACGGTCACCCACGTGCTCACCTCCGGGCCGCACTCCGCGCTGCTGTCCGACCACCTCGGCAAGCCGGTCCGGCTGGCCGCCTCACCCCGCGGCGGCGCGGTGTTCGGCGCCCCGGTCAGCATCATGACCACGGCCTCGCTCCGGGACCTGGGCGAGCGCACCGGCCGTACCGACCTGCTCGAGACCGCCGCCCGGTTCCGGATGACGATGGTCGTCGACGCCGGGGACGAGCCGTACGTCGAGGACTCCTGGTTCGGCGGCGAGCTCACGGTCGGCCCTGCTGTCGTGCGGGTCCGCGGCCCCGTGGCCCGCTGCGGCCAGATCGACATGGAGCCGGCGACCGGCGCGAAGGACGGGTCGCTGCTGAAGGCCCTGGCCGGCTACCGACCGCACACGGGTGGCGAGCCGTGGCTGGGCGTGGATGGCGAGGTCGTCGTACCGGGCACGATCCGTCAGGGCGACGCGTTCGGCTGGGGCTGAATCCAGTCCTTGGCCGCGTTGGTGGCCGCTCCGAGTGACCCCGGGGCCACCTGCCAACGTCGGTCGCCCGCTCGTTCGAGCGCCGTGGCGACACCGGCGAACGTGGTGATGGACAGCATCGTCGCCAGCGCGGCGACCCCGAGATTCCGCTTGGTCTGCATGGCTCTATTGAAGGCAGATCACGACGTCCGGCGACACCACCGATTCCGGACCTGTGGATGACGGCCGCGGCCGCGCGCCGATCTGTTCCAAGGTGGCCCCATGACCAACGACATCCCACCGCTCCGACGGCCCGAAGCCAGCCCACCCATCCGCTCCCAGGCCGACCTCCACCAGCACTGGCGTGCCCTGATGGGCGAGCTCGGGTTCGCCGCACCCCAACTCTGGATGGTCCTGCTCGACGCCGATGGCGGGTGCTCCCCGGTCGTCCAGAAGATCGACGAGATCCCGCACCTCCCCGAACCGGAGGTGCTGGCGAACCTGATGACGGTGTGCCGGGGCCTGCTCGACCGGGTCCTCCCCGGCGGCAGCGTCGCGTTCCTCATGGCCCGCCCCGGCCCGGCCGGTCTGACCGCTTCTGATCGGGCGTGGGCGGGCGGGCTGGCTGCGGCCGCCCGCGAACGCGGTGTCGAGTGCCGTCCGGTGCACCTGGCCAACGATCAAGAGATCCGGGCATTCACTCCGGACGACGAGATCGCCAGCGCCTGAGCGCCCGGCTCCGTAGGAAAAAAGCGGCACGACCGGGGCCATCTGCGTCAGGTGAGGAGGAATGCTTGGGACAAACCCTCGGGTGCTCAAACTCGCGCTGACGGCCACCGGTCGTGACTGCATCCGAGGGTAGGCACGGCGGATCGAAGTAAGCACTAGCGGAGCCGGGAAATCACCAAAACTAGGTACCGGCGGCTCCGGCTCGCGTGCAACACCTCCGTGTTGAACCACGGCACGACCGGGGCCGTCGACTCACTCGAAGGGATGAAGCTGCATGGGGCGCAAGCCTCGGGATGCCCCACTCGTTTCTGACGGCCACCGGTCGTGACGTCTTCGACGTTAGAGGGCGTTCCTGTGGGCAGTGTGGGCGGAACCTGAGAATCGCCGTACTTCTCGTCGCTCGTGCTCGGGGCCGGTCAGCGGCGCGCGTTGGGTTCGCTCGGCGGCGGCACGAGACGGCGGTTGCGAAACCCTCGCTCCTCGGTGTGCGTGCTCGCCCACGCGGCTGAGCGGAAGGCCTCCAGTCGGCGCACTGCCTCCTTGGCCGCACCTCTGCTGACCGGCTCGCCCTCGAGCCTCGCCAACCAGTCCAACAAGCCCCGTCCGGCCACGAACTCGATGCCATCCACCTTCGCGTCGGCGGGGACTTCCGACTGGGCCGATCCCCACACCACCACCACTGGAGTGACCACGAGAGGGTTGAGGTTGGCGCGGTGCCGTGCCTGCTTATCGCGCTTGAGCACCGTCTGCGCCAGAGCCTCCGCCCGCATCCTGACCTTCTTGGCCGCGGCAGCCATCTCCATCGTGTCGTCGATCTGGTTGCGGAACTTCGAGTCGATTGCGACGAGTCCGCCGTGACGAGTGACGACGAGGTGGTCGAGGTCACCGGCCTGGAAGCTGATGCTGTCGACCCACCCCCAGATCAGTCGCTTGCGACGCGCACGCTTGAGCTCATCGGTCGTGTTCTCCTCCCCCCAGGCGCCGCGCAGGTGGGAGATGGCCTCGCGGGTATGAGCGAAGAACGCGGCCTCCATCAGATGGAGGGCCGCGCCGATCAACGCGGCGTGCAGAAAGCCGACCAGGTACCACCGCCAGGCGGCGTCGGACCAGGTCCACAGGATCAGCCCGGTCACCAGCGCCGCGAGGCCCGCGACCGCGACAGCCGCGGACACCAGCCACAGCGCGTTCCGGCGAGCCCACGCCCGGCGCTGGCGCGACAGCGATCGTCGCGAAAACGGTGTGAACCTCGCCATCGACCCTCCCAGAACGACGCCGGCTAGCACCGATCAAACCCGAGGATCCGGAGTTTGTGTGGCTGAACCAGGAATCGGGGCCCCGGTACGCGCGACGAGTGTCCAGCGCGCTGGGCGACCTGGGCTGAGAGGTTCGGGCGGGCCCACCCGAACGGTTCCGCGTTCATGTTCGCGATATTTCAGATAGACAACCCAACGCGGATGAGCCCGTTGGCCTGCGACCATTGACCCATGCGCACAGGTGCGCGTGGCTGTCTTAGGTCTCCGGGGATTGCGGCCCTAGCCCTGGTGACGCTGCTCGCCGCCTGCACCGGTGGTGGGGATGAGACTCGCGACAAGCCCGGACCGGCCGCCACGGCACCGGCCGAGGGCTCACTCGTGCGTACGACGGCGACGTCAGAGGTGGCCGTCGTCCTCGATGAGATCCCGCGCTCCATCCGGAACCGCGTGACCCGGTCGCTGTTGGCGGAGGATGAGGACTTCTGGGTCGAGCGCGCCAAGCGCCAGCTCGTCATGACGACGTACCGCCTGGTGTTCCGCTACGCGTTCTATGGGAAGAACCGGTTGTCGCTGCCGCTGCCGCCACAGGAGTTGTGGGAGATCACCCTGTCCGGGGAGCCGCGCCGCTATCAGCAAGACGGGCACGACCTGGTCGGGGTGAGCTACGAGTTCCACAGCGTTCTGCTGTCGAGCAAGGAGTCACCGGGCCAGGCGGAGCCCCATCTGCGGCGAGTCGGTGGGACCCGGATCGAGCGGTTCGTGCTGCCGGTCGACCCGGAGCTACTGATGCAGCGCACCGGCTACGCGTGCATGGACGAGTCGCAGTATCCGTTCAACAGCGTCGACAGTGAGGAGCCGGACTTCTTCTACGACGACACGGCCGTCGTTGAGCGGTCTTTGGGCCCGGCGAACTACCACCACACGGTGCAGCCCCCACAGTCGTGCGTGGACGCGGTGCGTGACCACGTCGGCGCGGTCGACGTGGATCTCCACTACGAACGGCTGGCGTGGGACCCGGAGCTGGCGGACAGCTATCGCTACGGCGAGGTGACCGGGACCGCCCCCGACCTCGCGACCTATGGGCCGGACTTCGCGCCGAGCCGGATCAGCTACCGCTACATCCACGAGATGGGGAGCGCCGGCTGCGAGGTGCAGGAGGGGTCCGTTGGCGGGACCGGCTGGCGTCGGCTGCTGCAGTTCGCCACGTCGGACGAGAACGTCGGTGCCAGGGACCTCACGATCGGTTCGGTCGACTTCTACGCCGACGGGGACGAGGGCGACCTCGACAAGCATCGGATGTTCGAGTTCAGCCCCTGCCACCACCACTATCACTTCCGCTACTACGGATCGCTGGGCCTGGAAGGAGCGGGTGGTGCGGTCAACGCCAAGCAGGGCTTCTGCCTTCAGTCGACCAACCGCGTCGCGAACCGCGAGACCAGCCCGCTCCACCAGCCCTACGGCGACTGTGCCTACCAGGGCGTCGCCGCCGGGTGGGTCGACCAGTACCAAGCTGGGCTCCCCAGCCAGTGGCTCGACGTGACCGACCTCGAGCCCGGCACCTACACGCGCACGTTCGACTCCAACCCCGAGGGTCTGCTCTGCGAAGGCACCCTGGTCGACGCCGACGGTGAGCCGCTCGGTCCCGACGACCCGATGGTGTGGGGCGAGACCGACCTGCTGACCGAGGACGGCGAACCCGTCGAGGCTCCGCTCTGCGAGTTGAGCGAGGGGTGGGACGCCAACAACAACGACGCCATCGACGTCTCCCTCGAGGCCCATGGCCTGGGGCTGATCACGAGCGACTGCACCCGCGGGCAGCTCGGGCCGCTGCGCAACTGCGGCTTCGGCTCCCAGCCGGAGACGGCGGCCTGCCAGCCCGGCCAGCCGGCGCAGGCGGTGTTGTCGATCCCCGGCGGGTCCGCCCCTCAGGTGGCGCGGCTGACGGAGTACAGCCGCCAGCTGAGGAGTCCGATCCCGGCGCGCTACGAGGAGTCCTGGGTACCACTGCAGCCCGGGATCAGCGACCAGCCGGCGATGCTCGCCAACGCCGTCGTGATGCCAGGCCAGCCGGTCGTGGTCAGGTTCGACTGTCCGGCTCCACGCAACGGCGGCGCTCGCGAGCCGGGAGGCCGGTACTCGATCTACACCGCTCCGGTGTGGCCGGGTGACGACCCGGCGCCGGTGGCGCGCCGGTGAACCGCGGCTACCGGGGTGCCTCCGACGCTGGTCAGGGCCGGTTGCGTCCGAGGTCGTCGTGCGCCTGCACCCACTCCTCGGCGACCACCGCCGACCCCAGCGAGACCTCGCCGGCGAGGACGGTCGCGGCGATGATCTCGGCCAGCTTGAGCACCTTGCCGGAGCCGTAGCAGCCGAGCATCTCCAGGCATTCGCGCTGGGTGGCCAGCCCGGTGCCGCCGCCGTACGTCGCGATGATCAGCGAGGGCAGCGTCACCGAGGCGTAGAAGTCGCCGTTGGGCAGCAGCTCGGAGAAGCCGTAGAGGGCGCTGGACTCCGCGACGTTGGCGACGTCCTGGCCGGTGGCGATGAACATCGCGGTGATGCCGTTCGCGGAGTGGTTTCCGTTGTTGTTGGTGACCGACATGATCGAGCCGAGCTGGCCGCGCATCCGGGCGGCGTAGAGCTTGTCGGTGCTGACGTGCATCTGCTCCTCGACCAGCGCGGCCGGCAGGGTGATCTCGGCGACGACTCGCTTGCCGCGGGTGTGCAGCATGTTGACGACCGAGGTCTTCTTGTCGGTGGCGAACTGGCCCTCGAGCAGGAAGTGCAGCTCGTGCGGGTAGTTCTGCTTGATCCAGGCGCAGGCCGCGAACGTCGCCTTGCCGGTCATGTTCTGCCCGGCCGCGTCGCCGGTGGCGTAGTTGAACCGGGTGTAGAGGAGCTTGGAGACCGGGAACTGCTGGATCTCCAGGAGCTTCCCCGTGCTGGTGGTCTCCTGCGCGGCGGCGGCGATGTGGTCGAAGTTCTCGCGCAGCCAGCCCGCGAACGCCTTCGCCTCCCGCGCGTTGGCGAAGCTGAACACCGGCGCCCGCTGCATCCGGTCGTCCAGCACCGTCGTGGTGATCCCGCCGGCCTCCCGGCACAACTTCATGCCGCGGCTGTACGACGCGACCAGGGTGCCCTCGGTGGTCGCGAGCGGGACGTAGTACTCCCCCTGCGCGTGCTCGCCGTTGACCAGCACCGGACCGGCCAGCCCGATCGGCACCTGCGCGACGCCGAAGAAGTTCTCGATGTTGCCGGGCAGGGTGCCCGGGTCCAGCGAGTAGTGACCGACGTGCTCGACCGGCGCACCGGTCTGCTCGCGGACGAACTCCTGGCGCGCCTTGATCGGTGCGGGCGCGTAGTCGTTCTCTTTGTCGCGCGGGATCTTGCGGTCGGTCATGGACAGGAGGATGTCAGCCTGCAGGCAGGTCGAGCCGTTGTCTCAGCACGCGCCCATCCATAGCGGAATCTGGTCCGGGGCGCCGCGGGCACCGGGGTAGGCCTCGATCGAGGTGATCGGCCCGGCGTCCGTGGGCTTCGGCGGGCGATGCTTCTGGGCCATGCTGAAGAACAGCGCGCCGTCGGTTCCAAACATGAGGTATCCGCCGCGCCAACCGCCGTCAACACGGCTGGTCTTCCAGGACAACTCACGCTGGTAGAGGGCTCGGAGCTTCTTGGGGCCGGTGCCGAGCTTGGCGCCCTCGCGGGTACGGATCGGGTAGCGTCGCGCACCGTTCCCAGACCAGGCCTGGAATAGATCCACGTCGTCGGGGTGGCCGGCGGCGGCGGAGATCCATAACCCCTTGCCATCCACCTCCGGGGGACTTGCCCAATTGCCGGCACAGGGCGTCGTGTAGTCGAGTCGGCGCACGTACCCGACGTCCGCCAAGATCTGTCCTGCCACTCCGACAGAGAAGCGTCCGAAACCACCGGGCCGGATGGTGACGGGGTCCGGCACATCCGAGATCGGGATCCGGGTGTCGCGGAACAGCAGTTCGCCTTCTCGCCGCCACCCCTTCTCGTTGGGGTGGTACATGTTCGCGATCTGGAACGCAGAGGCGTCACTGAACGGCTGAACGACCCACCGGTCGGGACTGTCGTCACCCTTTCCGAGCTCATGACGCAGGCCACGGTCCGCGTCCTGCAGCCAACGTTCACGGCCCGAGAACAAGGCGCGTGGTGAAACGTACACAAGCCGGTCGTCGTACGCCTCGTTCAAATCGGCGACAACCCTCGACTGCAAGTGGGATCCGTCATCCGCAAGCCTCTTCAAGCGAGCGCCGAGATCGATGTCTCCAAAGGTGAGGTTCTCGTTCCGCTCCAAGTATGGATACCCGAGGAGCACCACCTTGGTGTCGCTCGCGGTGCGACTGAGGACATCACTGAGTACCACTGTCAGGTCAACCTCGAAGGATCTGTCGATGAGCTTGTCCTCGGCGTAGCTAAGGTGCGACTCGCATAGCTCCTTGTCGTCGAACTCGCGCATCAGGCACGACGTGACGACGTTCAGGAAACCGAGGTCGTTGCCGCCGAAGGTCATCATGACGACGTCGTAGCCTTCGTTGACCCAATCCCGCTGAGGCGATCCTGCGTCAGCGTTCTGGGTGCTCCAGTAGTCATTGGTAGTCGCGCCACTGCAGGCACGAGTCTCCACGAACACCTTCTGCTGGGGCCGGTGCTTCTCGACCAGTCGTTGGAAGACGCGGCCGTAATTGTTACTAGAACGGTGGCATTCGCCGGCGTAGTAGGTCCCGCCAGCACCGTTGCCGGCTGAGTAGGAGTCCCCGATGACCAGGATGGACAGGACTTCGGGATCGTCGACCCCGGCGGACGCCGGGGAGTGCGACGGTTGCGGTGCAGGGTGAGCTCCCGCCGGTCCCGCAACGAGGGCGAAAAAGGCGACTGCGGAGAGGACGCGGCGGAGCACGTCGACAACCTAGTGCCGAGCACTGAAGGTTTGCCGCAGTTAGCGCTCCAATGTGCTGGGTGACCGCGCGGATCCCACGACGGCTCGGCGGTGATCGGGCGTCGCCCACGAAGTACTCGATGTTGCCCCGCAGCGTCCCCAGGCCAGCGAGTTCGACGCGATGTGCTCGACCGGAGCACCGGTCTGCTGACGAACGAACTCCTAGCGCGTAGTCCTTGCCCCTGTCGCGGGATCCTGCGGTGCCGCCACCGTCACGTCGCCTCCGGCTCTGCGTCGTCGTCGAGGGGCACCTGGTGCGACGACGGTCGCGCCGAACGGCCCTTGAGATAGCCAAGCTCGGCGAGCGCATCTGCCAGTGGCCGGACCCCGAGTACGCCGTACTCGGCGTGGGCGCCGTGGCTGCCGAAGAGCGCGAGGGCCGACTCGCTCCCGCCCGGGCTGAACCTGGGCGTGTAGTGGATCCCGGCGCACCCGGCGCGGCGCAGCACGTCCGCCCAGCGCACGCAGACCTCGTAGTTGTCGGTCCCACTGGACAGCTCCGCTGTCACTCCGATGCGGGCCGCGTCCACGTGTGCGAGGTCGGCGTACGACCCGCGTCCTGTGGGCAGGCGGACCCGGCTGACCACCGCTCCCTCGATCAGGCCCGGTGGCACCGGGAGAGCGGACGCCAGGAACCTCCCGACACGTTCGCGGACGGCCGCGCCCTCGGTGAGCCCGAGGTAGCAGGTGCCATCCGGCTCGGCGAGGTCGAACCTGCCGCTGGGTGGGCCGTCGTCGGGTCGGGAGGCGAACCACCAGCAACCCAGGTCGTCGTCATCGGGACGGGCACTGTGGGCCCGGTAGCAGACCCTCCTGATGGTGACGCGCGGGAGACCGCGCAGATCGTCCGGTGGTGGACCCTGAGCGGGGCGCGAGCGGTGCCGACCCCGCGTCAGCGGGACCACTCCGCGTCGACCCGCCGCGCGTGATCGCGCAGCGTGTCGGGTGACAGACCCTTCCGCAGCCACTCCAATGGAGTCAGGTCATCCAGCTCGGACGCGGGCGTGTGCGCCAGCAGTGCGACCGACCAGGGATCGTGGCGTTTCAAGGCGCTCAGGAAGGGCTTCAGTCCCGCCTTGACCTGCACCCGGCCGTCGCGGCGTTCGAACTGGTCCACCGGATAGACGATGACGCCGTCGGTCGTCTTCAGGCCGAGCAGGGTGCCGTTCTTGCGCCGGTCGGCCAGCGCTGCCCGCGACGGGCCACCCAGAGCCTCGCGGGTCCTCTCGGCGCTCCAGAACGGGGCGAGCAGGTCGGCGATCTCGTTGCGGCCCTCGCCGCTCCCGATCAGCAGGTCGCTGATCCGGTCGGCCATCTCCGACGGCGTCGGAAGGCTCGAAGCCTGCTCGCCGAGGTCGATGTGCGCGGCGACCAGCGAAAGGGACAAACGGTGCGTGACCTCCCGTCCGACCTCCTCGGCGTACTCCCGGACTGCCCGCTCGGCCTCTCGCGTCATGATGCCCTCCCCGTTGGCGTCAAGCCCGTTAAGTAGTGTACGTCGGCCCGTCAAGCCCGTAAAGGGCGTTCACCCGGCCTCCTCGCCGCCGCGAACGACACCGAGGTCCACGACGCCGGCATCGGTGCGCAACGGCCGCCGGCGACGACGCCGGACGTACTCGTTCGCCCGGTCGATCTCCTCCTCGTAGGGCAACGGAGGCAGATCGACGTATCGCGGATCCGCGGGGCGGAGCGCTCGAGTGGTGACCCTGTTGTTGGTCACCTTCACCGCCAAGAGCTCCTTGTTGTCGCGACGGCAGGCCACCACGAGCCCGGAGAGCCGGTGGTCGAAGGTGAAACCCTCGAGGTGAGGGTGGCCCGCCCCGGCGGCATGGGGCTTGAGGAAATGGGCGATCAGGTACCTCAGCCACTCGATCATCGAGTAGGACTTCTCCGTGCCGTTCCAGGCAATGCAACACCCTTCCCAGCACGGGACCCAGTCACACCACAGGTTCGGCTGACCCTGGGCCCGGTTGTTGTACAGCTCGGACCGGAAGTCGTCCCTGCCCTCCGCAGCGGGATTGCCCGGTACGTCGTAGGGCCCTCCGGGTCGGACACAGCGACGTGACCTACCGAAGGCAGTGAGGTACTCGATCTCCGCATCGTTGAGCGCCGGATCGATGTCGATGTGTCCAAGAAAGTCGGTGCTGTAGCCCATAGTTCCCTCCCGAGTCGGCGGCCGGAGGTCCGTACGATGGCCCATCCGAGGGCCATCCCGCATGGCCGGTTCCGTCGCCTGTGGATAGCCGCGGCGTGAGCGTGCTGAAGGCGGCACTCTCGTGGACATGACGCTTCACGGCTACGAGCTCAGGGACCCTGCGGCCCTCATCAGTGACATCGCGGCGGCCACC
This sequence comes from uncultured Actinomycetota bacterium, assembly GCA_963827185.1. GTDB lineage: Bacteria > Actinomycetota > Actinomycetes > Propionibacteriales > Nocardioidaceae > Nocardioides. Next base: position 47,142 of record CAWGZQ010000005.1, on the reverse strand, counting down.
ACGTTGACAGAGGACAGTGCATATGTCGCCCTGGTCCACCACCCCTCCACGCAGCAACGGCTGGTTTCGGTCCGGCAGCTTGGGCTGCCAGCCCTGCTCGATGACGACGACGACATCTCCGACGAGCTGTGCGAGGTTGCTCGCTCCTTCGCCGTCGGCCGGCACGGGCGATCACCTGAGCACCTGCTCACGACCCTCGTCGTCCGACCCGGGCGCTGCGTGCTCGGTCCCAACGAGGGGGTCTGGCTCAACGGGTGGCGTTACGCCAACCACTTCGAGTCCCTGCACACCGGTGACCTCGTCCTCGTGACGGAGCACGGCTGGTTGGACTTCATGACCTGCGCCGCAGGGCGTCGTCCCAGACTCACCGCATCGGACGACCGAGGCTAGTACCAGCCTGCCCTCAGCAACGAGGCTTGGGTCGTAGCTGGCTAGACGACACGCGCGATTCGCCTGCGCGGTAACCGTGCCGATGGATAGGTTGCGTCCGCTACCTCCGCTCTCGACACCAACTCGCAAAGTAGGCGATCACGATGTCTGACACCGAGCCCGGCCAGGTTCCGACCAGCCCCGAACCACCCGCCGCGCCACAGGGCAACTACGGCGCACCGCCGGCTCCACCCGTGCCGGCCACCGCGCCGGGCCAGCCGATGGTGCCGGGCGCTGGGCCGGTCGGCCAGATCCGCGGCACCGGGAAGTGCATCTTGCTGACGATCGTGACGATCGGCATCTACGCGCTGTACTGGTACTACAAGACCCACGACGAGATGAAGAAGCACTCGGGCGACGGCCTCGGCGGCGTGCTGGCCCTGGTCATCGCGTGGTTCATCGGCATCGTGATGCCCTACATCACCTCCAGCGAGGTCGGGAACCTCTACCGCCGCGCCGGTCGGGAAGCGCCGGTCTCCGGCACCACCGGCCTGTGGTACTTCCCGGGTGTGCTCATCCTGGTCGGCCCGATCGTCTGGTTCGTGAAGACCAACGGTGCGCTCAACGAGTACTGGAAGTCCCAGGGCGCGGTCGGCTGATCAGCCGCCTCCGCTCGGCTCCGCCACCCACGCGCTGAACACCGGCACTCCTCGCCAGGCCTCGGGGCCTTCGGCGAGCGCGCAGCGAGCGAGCACGGCGTAGGGACGGTCGAAGCGGAGCTCCACCCGTCGTACCAGCACGTCGCGGAGCGCCGGCATCCCTGCCGCGCGCGCCCCGACCGCGGTCACTGCGGCGGCCTTGAACCCGGTCCGGGTGTACGACGCCACCGCCGCCTGCCGCGCCTCGAACGAGACCGGCTGATCCTCGGCGCGCGCGAACCCGCTCAGCGTCTCGAACACCTCCGCCATCCCCGGCGCGTGGCTGAGGTCGTGGTCGCTCCTGGCCGACCAGGCGGGCAGGAAGGTCTGCCACTCCTCCTGCTCTGTCGGGCCGCTGCGGCGCTCACGCCGCTCGGTGAGCGTCCAGGCGTGGCCGTCGGCCAGCTCCTCGATCGGGAGCCGACGGGCCGGCGAGTCGTCCCCGGCCAGCAGTGCGGCCACCTCGTAGGCGGCGGTCAGTGCCCGGTCGGGAGGTACGTCGTCCGCGGTGATCACGCTGAGCACGTCCAGCGCCGATGACGACGGCGGTGCCGCCACGGCCACGGGTCCGGCCGCTTCGGTCTCGGCGACGAGCTGGATCCCGTCGCGGAAGGTCAGCATGCCGTCGACCTCGTCGAGCGGCTGGGTCCAGCTGATGTCGGTCGCCAGCGCGGAGGCGAGGATCAACCGAGTCAGCTCGTCGATCTCGATCGGGAACTCCTCGATCATCCCGTGCGTCCGCTCCCGGGCCCACGCATCCGCCTCGGCCTTGCTCGGCACCGGGCCGCGTTCGACAGCGCCTGGGAGACCCTTCGCCCACTCGTCGTACGCCGGCCCGAGCTGCCGGTCCCAGACCGCTGCGGCTGCTGCCACCGCGGGGTGCGGGTCGTCAGCAACTGGGCGGCTCGCCTAGCCGCGTCGTCCGCGTCGGCGCCGAGCACGGCCTCCAGGTCCTGGTGCGCGGCAGCCTTCGCGGCGGGCGCGACCAGAGCGACGAGCAGCCACAGCCCGGCCGGCGAAGCCACGGCGTGCTCGGTCAGCAGCAAGGGGTCGAGGCGACCGCCGTACTGCGCAATCAGCTCGCGCGTCGAGAGCTCCGGCATGCCGCCGACCGTAGCGGCACGGAGCCGGGCCTCACCCGCAGTTGTCGCACTCCCCGGTGGCGGGCACGGCGAAGTTGCAGTTGGGGCAGACCGAGGCTTCCTTGGTCTGGGCAGCGGTACGACGCAGTCGCGAGCGGGCCTCGGCGTACTTCGGCACCAGCGCCGCCCGCCCGCCGTGGTCGGGCATCTCCGCGCCGAAGTGGCGGTAGCAGTCGAGCCGCTCCTGCGCGGCGTGATCGTCGGGGTCGCCGACGATCTCCTTCTTGCCGCGGAGCTCGGTGACGGCAGCGGCGTAGCTGTCACCGACGCTGCCATCGGCGTTGACGCAGAGGGCTGACAACAGCGGCTCATCCTGGGAGGCGCACTCGCGGGCGACTCGTGCGAGCACCCCGCCGATCCAGTAGTGCATCTGCTGGCGGGTCCGGATCCCCGACGACATCTGCACCAGGCCGGCCAGCTCCTTCTGGGTCACCAATCCGTGGTAGCGCCCGGCGACCTCGCGGAGCGCCACGTGTGCACTGGCGGCCCACGCGGTCTGCGCCTCTTCAGCGCCCACCTCCGACGCCTCTTGCCACTCACCCGCGTCGGGGCGCTCAAACTTCGTCGCGGCGGCTGAGATCGGGAAGACGGTGAAGCCCAGCTCGGTCAGTTTCTGAGCGGCTCCATCGACGCCGCCACTGAACTCCGACGCCTTCGCGGCCGTGCCCTCGGCGTGGCGACGGGCCACCCCCAGGATCGCCTTCGAGTCGTAGCTCTGCCCCTGGTCCCAGAGCCGGTACTCCTTCGAGGGACCGAACCCGTAGCGCCGCAGGAAGGCGTCCCCGCCCATGGCGTCGTACTCCTCGATGGCCGCTTTCACGTGTTCTGATCGGACGGCATCGAAGAGGGACATGCTTTGAACCTAGGTTGTCGCGTCCCTACAAGCGAATGCGCGGCGACGTGCTGTCGACCGCTGTTCGCGACGGCCGCTAGGACGTCATCGCTGCCTCCCACTGGCTCGTGTCCAACGAGTCGCAAGGTGCCGCTGTGGAGGCTGAGCTGCCGGCTGGGGATCCGGCGCGCACTGCAGGTCAGTCGCGTTGGCTCGGTGGCTACGAGCGTTGAGGCACATCGCCCAGCCTGGCCGACTCCATTGTTCTCGCGGCAAACAGGCTTCGCACTGAGCGCGCTGCTGCGCATTCAAGTCTGGCGGGCGTCGTCGACGCGACAATGAGCGAACCATGCAGCACACGAACGGAAATTTCCGGTGTTCGACGCCTGAATCGCGAGCGACTGGTCACGGCGTTCGAACTCTCGATGCGAGTGCGCTCGGTCTGTCAGCGATAGCGGCAGGTCGTGCAGGCTATCGGTCCCCAGAACGATAGACCGTCCGATGATGGTAGTGCTGACATCGACGAACCTGAGCCGTTCACCTCGCGGCCACACTGCTGTGGCGTCTGTCGCCCTTGCTGCTGTCCGCAGACTTAAGATCCAGTCATACGGTCGCGGCCGCCTCGTGGCCCTCGTCACGCCCAGTGTCTCGGCCAGAGCTCCGCCGACGGACCTAGATCGGTCGTGGACCTGTTCGCCCGCTCACCACGTGCTCGACGTCGAGCATCTGACGTCAGAAACCAGCGTACCGATCACAAGAGCATGACGTGATGGGCTGGGTCTTCTGTGCGAATGGCGTGAGCTTCCCAGCGGTCGAACCATCGTTCCAGTTGTCGCAACATTCTTTGAGTGCGCCGACCTTCGACTCCATCGCCGTAGTTGGCTCTCGAGTGTCGCGCGCAGACGCAAGGACGGCTACGAGATGTGGGCAACGGCAGACTTGTCCTGTCCAGCCTTGGGAACGTATTTCCGTTCGGCAACCAGGTCCCCCGCGGATCCACCACACTGCAATGTTCCGCGTGGTCGCTTCTTTGGCTGAGCTGAGCCCATCAAATTCGTCGTCCGCACGCTTCGCTTCCAGTGCTCGTCGCTCGAACTTCGACCTGGAGGCGTTCATCGCGGTAGGACATGCGCAGCGTCGAAACCGGTCCTAGGCTGATGCCGCGGAGGCCATCTGGGAGCCATCGTTGCGGAACAGTCTTTGCGCCGCCGCCTAACGGCCACAGGTACGTCTAGAGCGTTCGAACATCGCCCACGAGATCGAGGAAGCGAACGATCGCGGCTCTCCGCAACCGACATGGGGTCAGCCTAGAGGTCTGGCGCTGCAGGCATCGACACAGTCAGGATCCTCTGTGACAGCTCCATCGCGGTGCTGTCCAGTGACCTCGCGCTCCCAAATCCTCAGGACTCACCCACGTTCTTCCGCGTGGCTGGTTGCCAGCAGATCCCGCTGCGACGTTGCGTCGCAGCGTTGCGTTCCCTGATATCCCGGCGTTCGGTCCTGAGAACGGCGTCTTGCGACCATGGCTCGGGCAGCCGTGCCAGAAGCAGCCGTCGACGAAGATCGCGATGCGCCGGCTCGGGCATGACGATGTCGGGCGTGCAACCCTTGGCCAGCTGCCGGTGCAGCCGGAACCGGACGCCCGCGGCGTGCAGGGCCTTGCGCAGGGCGACCTCTGGTGCAGTGTCCTGTCTTCTTGCGCCGGCGAGGTGTCGCCCCGACTGGTGCTGACCCACTTCTCAGGCACGCACCGAGGCTAGCCCGCCTGGCTCGAGAGCGACGATCGCGGCGTCGACACCCTCGCGCGAGGCGCGCGAAGGGCACGGCTCGCCCGGATCTGCTCGATCGCCTCGTCCGGCGAGAGCGCCGAGTCGCTCGATCGCGGCGGCGAGTCAGGACGACGGCCGGCGCTTACCGCTTCGATGTGCGCCAGCACATGCTCCCGAAACACGTGGTAGGCCGCGCCGACGTTGACGCCGTTGCCCGGCCTGCTTGTAGGTCGCGGGGGCCGGTTGGTCGCCGAAGTCGAACCACTCAGGCAGGCCCTGAAGTCGCGCGACCTCGCGAGGTGAGAGCCGCCGACGACGGTCTCCGAGGATGCTGGTCTGAGTGATCGCGACCAGCGCCGGCACGTAGGTGGCCCGCTTCGCACGGAGGCCAGACGGCCGAAGGTGCATGACCGTCTCGTCCAGCGATGCGCGCATCCTGAGCCTGCCACTCGAACTTCCGTCGTGACGCCGGGAAGTCGCGCAGGTAGTTCCAGCGACTCAGCCACTCCTCGAGCAGGTCCTCATGCTTCGTGTAGAAGGCGGCGTTCTTGCGGAGGAAGTTCGCCTTCCAGTCGGGCGTGCCGTCCTCGACGATCAGGTCGTCCTCGTGGATGAAGGCGTCGACCCAGACCGGGAAGCCGGGCAGCTTCTCCACGCCCGCGCTTGCGAAGCGTGACGACGAAGTCGTCCCAGGCCTCCACCCACGTCGACTCGGAGGCGTTCAGGCCGAGGCTGAGGTTGGTCCGCGACCTCGTCCTCCGACTGCAGCGGAAGGTGCTCGTCGAGGTCCCAGTGCTGGGGATCCCAGCCGTCGACCGGTCGGTGCGGGACGGCCGGCTCGACGTCCACCTGGGCCGCTCGCTTGCCGACGTACGTGCCCATGATGAAGACGCGCTCGCGGACCTGTGGCCTGCCACCGCGCTCCGGCGGAAGCAGGTGCGGCGAGAAGACGATCGGCTTCGACGAGACCTGGTAGCCGAGCTCGCGAAGGGACCGGATGATCACGTCCCACTCGTGCGTGTGGCGCGGGCCGGCGATGTTGCGGACGTTCTCGAGCAGCACGATCGTCGGCTTGCGGACTCGGAGGATCTCGCAGATGTTCCAGAACAGCGTGCCGCGCGCCTCGTCCATGCCGCGCTGGAAGCCGGACTTGGAGAACGGCTGGCACGGGAAGCCTGCCGCGAGGACGTCGTGCTTCGGGACGACCATCTGGTCCGTCGGTGTCCTCGACGATGTCGCCGAGCGGCGTCGCATCTCCCAGTTCCGCTCGTAGACCGCGGCCGCTTCCGGGTCCTTCTCGACCGCGTAGACGCACTCGCCGCCGAAGGCGCTCAGCGCCGCGTGGAACCCCCGATGCCGGCGAACAGGTCGACGAAGGTGAAGGCCGGAGTTCGAGCTCATGTTCGAAGCCTACTAGCTCTCACTCGGGGGGAAGTGACAGTGGTTGGGCGTGTTGTGTTGTGGGTCGAGGTGGGCGTCGCAGTCCGACGCCCGCCTCGACCGAGAGGTCAGCTGCAGCCGCTGGTGCTGCCGCAGCCCTCGCAGACGTAGCAGGAGCCGGCGGGGCGCATCTTGGTGCCGCAGGTCATGCAGAGCGGGGAGTCGACGGCGGTGCCGGTGATCTGCTCCAGGAGCTCGGCGGTGGTGTGGGCGGTCTTGGCGTGCTCGACGACGTCGCGCCTCGAGCTCGGCGTCCGCGCCTCGCGCTCGACCACGTCGGCGCCTCGCGGGGGTCTCGACGACGCTCGCTGACGCTCGCTGCTCGACCACCGGCAGCTCGTCGTCGATCAGCTCGGACGGGCTGCCGATCTCTTCGACGGGCTCGTAGCTGCCGGTCTCGAGGTGGCGCTGGCGCTCGTCGGCGGAGTAGATGCCGAGCATCGAGCGGTCGTCGAAGGACATGTAGTCGAGCGCCAGGCGGCGGAAGATGTAGTCCATGATCGACTGCGCCATCCGGACGTCGGGGTCGTCGGTGAGGCCGGCGGGCTCGAAGCGGAGGTTGGTGAACTTCGAGACGTAGGTGTCCAGCGGGACGCCGTACTGCAGGCCGATGGAGACCGCGATCGAGAAGGCGTCCATCACGCCGGCCAGGGTGGAGCCCTGCTTGCCGAGCTTGAGGAAGATCTCGCCGAGCTCGCCGTCGTCGTGGGCGCCGGAGGTCATGTAGCCCTCGGCGCCGCCGACCGTGAACGACGTGGTGCGGGAGGTGCGGGACTTCGGGAGGCGCTTGCGGGTCGGGGCGTAGACGACCTTCTCGACGACCTTGGTCTCGCCGTGGTCTCGACGACGCTCGCGGCGCTCGCTCCTCGACCTGCTGTGGCCTGTCGCCCTTGCCGGTGGCCAGCGGCTGGCCGACCTTGCAGTTGTCGCGGTAGACGGCGGTCGCCTTGAGGCCGAGCTTCCAGGACTGCAGGTAGATGTCCTCGATCTCCTCGATCGTCGCGTCCTCGGGGAGGTTGACGGTCTTGGAGATGGCGCCGGACAGGAACGGCTGGGCCGCGGCCATCATCCGGACGTGGCCCATCGGCTTCAGCGCCCGGGCGCCCATCGCGCAGTCGAAGATCTCGTAGTGCTCCTGGCGCAGGCCGGGGGCGTCGATCACGTGGCCGTGCTCGGCGATGTAGTCGACGATCGCCTCGACCTGCTCGGGCTGGTAGCCCAGCTTGCGCAGCGCCCGCGGCACGGTCTGGTTGACGATCTGCATCGAGCCGCCGCCGACCAGCTTCTTGAACTTGACCAGCGAGAAGTCCGGCTCGATGCCGGTGGTGTCGCAGTCCATCATGAAGCCGATGGTGCCGGTGGGCGCGAGCACCGAGGCCTGCGCGTTGCGGAAGCCGTTCTTGGCGCCGAGCTTGACCACGTCGGACCAGGCCTGGGTGGCCAGCTTGTGCACCGCGAGGTCCTCGGTGTGCAGGGTGCGCACGGTGTCGTTGGCGGCCTGGTGCTTGCGCATCACCCGCTGGTGGGCGTCGGCGTTGCGGGCGTAGCCGGCGTAGGGGCCGACGATCGCGGCGAGCTCCGCGCTCCGCTTGTACGACGTGCCGGTCATCAGCGAGGTGATCGCCGCGGCCATCGAGCGGCCGCCGTCGGAGTCGTAGCCCAGGCCCATCGCCATCAGCAGCGCGCCGAGGTTGGCGTAGCCGATGCCGAGCTGGCGGTAGTCGCGGGTGGTGTCGCCGATCGCCTCGGTCGGGAAGTCGGCGAAGCAGATGGAGATGTCCATCGCGGTGATGATCACCTCGACCGCCTTCGCGAACAGCGCGGCGTCGAAGGTGTCGTCGTCCTTGAGGAACTTCATCAGGTTGAGCGAGGCCAGGTTGCACGAGGAGTTGTCGAGCGACATGTATTCCGAGCACGGGTTGGACGCGGTGATCCGGCCGGTCTCGGGGTTGGTGTGCCAGTCGTTGATGGTGTCGTCGTACTGCAGACCCGGGTCGGCGCACTCCCAGGCGGCCTTGCTGATCTTGCGGAACAGGTCGCGGGCGTCGACGGTCTCGATGACCTCGCCGGTCTTGCGGCCGCGCAGGCCGAAGTCGGTGCCGTCCTCGACCGCGCGCATGAACTCGTCGGAGACGCGGACCGAGTTGTTGGCGTTCTGGTACTGCACCGAGGTGATGTCGTGGCCGCCGAGGTCCATGTCGAAGCCGGCGTCGCGGAGCGCGCGGATCTTGTCTTCCTCGCGGGCCTTGGTCTCGACGAACTCGACGATGTCGGGGTGGTCGACGTCGAGCACGACCATCTTGGCCGCGCGACGGGTGGCGCCACCGGACTTGATGGTGCCGGCCGAGGCGTCGGCGCCGCGCATGAAGGAGACCGGGCCGGACGCCGTACCGCCGCTGGACAGCAGCTCCTTGGAGCGAGCGGATGCGGGAGAGGTTGAGGCCGGCGCCGGAGCCGCCCTTGAAGATGAAGCCCTCTTCCTTGTACCAGTTGAGGATCGAGTCCATCGAGTCGTCGACCGAGAGGATGAAGCAGGCGCTGACCTGCTGCGGGCTCTGGGTGCCGACGTTGAACCAGACCGGGCGAGTTGAACGAGAAGTACTGGTGCACCAGCAGCCAGGTGAGCTCGTGCTCGAACAGCTCGGCGTCGGCCGGGCTGGCGAAGTACCCGTGGTCCTCGCCGCCCGTGCGGTAGGCCTCCACGACCCGGTCGATCAGCTGCTTGAGGCTCCACTCGCGGACCTCGGTGCCGACGGCGCCGCGGAAGTACTTCGTCGTGACGATGGTGCTGGCGTTGACCGACCAGAAGTCGGGGAACTCGACGCCCTTCTGCTCGAAGACGGTGTCGCCGGTCTTCCAGTTGGTCTGGACGACGTCGCGGCGCTCCCAGGTGATCTCGTCGTAGGGATGCGTGCCCTCGGTGCTGAAGACGCGTTCGAGCGTCAGGCCGCCCTTGCGCTTGCGCCCGGCACCAGTCGAGGGGTTCACCGTCTCGGTCATGAAATCTCCTTCGATCTCTGTCCCATTGTTGCTGTGGCCACCGACAGTGATCTGGGCTGTCGGACCCCTACTTGGTAGACCCGGCGGGTGCGCTCGCTTCCCCACGGCGCACCCACCGGGCCGTCTGTGGTCAGCCGCTCGGGGCTGAGATGAGTTGCGGTTTGCTCTCGGGTGCGGGGGTCTCGACGACGCTCGCTGGCGCTCGCTGCTCGACCACCGGTTCGACCACCGGTTCCCGGTGGGCGCGGAGCCTGGCGATCGCTTCCTCGAAGTCATCGGCTGACTCGAAGGAGTTGTAGACGCTCGCGAAGCGCAGATAAGCGACCTCGTCGAGCTGGCGGAGGGGGCCCAGGATCGCCTTGCCCACCTCGAACGCCGGCACCTCGGCAGCGCCTTCGAGCCGCAGCGCGTCCTCGACCTCCTGGCCCAGGCAGGCGAGCTGGTCCTCGGTCACCGGACGGCCCTTGCAGGCCTTCCGGACACCGGCGATCGCCTTCTCACGCGTGAACGGCTCCGTGGCACCCGACCGCTTCAGCACGGTGAGCTGCATCTGCTCGATCGTGGTGAAGCGCTTGCCGCAGCCGTTGTTCTCCTCGGGGCAGGTACGCCGCCGGCGGATCGACGCGCCATCGTCGGCGACCCGGGAGTCGAGCACCCGGGTGTCGGTGTTCCGGCAGTACGGACAGTGCATCTCGGGGCTCCTTCCTGAGTCGCTGGGCACGACAGAAACGCCCTCTCATCAGGGCGTGGGCTGTGGATATCGGGGGTCCTGCTGTGTACAACCAGTACGAGCCTGTGAGTCATCCCGTGGGAGCCCTGTGGAGCGGGCTTTTCCCCAACATGTGGAGAACTACACCGTTGTCATTACTAGATGTAGTGGTGACAGTACGCCGCGTCTCCAGGACTTCGCAAGAGGATCCGGAAACTTTCGCGATCCAGGTCACACTCGTCGCGTTTGCGCAGGTCAGGGCTGGTGCGGCCGGTCTGGTCCCGGCGTGTCGCGGGTTCGCTGAACAGCCTTAGGTGGCATCGGCGAGAATGGCCCGCATGGGACATGGGAAGCGGGCCGGCGCCAAGCCGAAGCGCCGCTTCCGCCCTGCACTGCTGCTGCTCGCGCTGGGCATGACCGTGGCCGTCGTGGCCTGGGGTTATCTGGTGTACGCCGCCATCGAGTTCGGCGGTGAGGCGCGCGACGGCCGGTCCGAGGCCTGGTGGTGGCTGGGCGTTGCCGCCGTGGGCGCGGCTGCGTGCCTGTTCGTCGGGCTGATGCTGATCGCGCGGTTCACCCGCGCTGTCGGGATCACCGAGCCACCGGCACCCAAGGCCAAGCCGCCGCTGCCGAAGGCGCCCCCGAGCCCGTTCGAGCCGCCCCCACCGTCCGACCAGAGCGAGCCGATGCGGGGCTCGACGGGTACGGGTTCGGGTGGGCGTCGCGCCGCTCGCTGAGCCGGTCCAACCCGCCGACGGAATCTTGTATCACCGGTCGCTCAGCGCGCTCCTCCTCGTGACAGGGCACTCGGCCCTGCGACGTAGGGAGGAACGTCATGGGCACCGTTTCGGCAATGACCATCTCGTCGGGGAACACCTTGGACCCGGGGAAGGAGACGCACCGCTGGTGGAACAACGCGACCGACGACCCGGTACTCGTCGAGGTCTTCCCGCAGTGGTCCGGTGACCCCAGCAAGAGCGTCGAGTTCGTCGCCGAGCTCGAGGTGACGCGGCAGTGGCGCAAGCGGATCGCGAAGGACACCGGCACCGGTTCCGTCGGCGCCAAGGTGGCGTACGAGAGCGAGATCCACTACGTCGTCAAGAACCACGGCTCCTCGAAGGCCACGTTCGCCGTGCGGCTGGTGACCTTCAAGCCGTAGCGCCTCAGCGGTCGGCGAGCCTGCGGACGAACTTCAGGCCCGACCAGGTGTCGTCGACCGCGGCCACCTTCACGTCGACGAAGCCGAGCTCGAGGCCGAGGTCGCGGACCTTGTTCTCGTCGAGGTCCGAGGTGATGCCGAGGGCCTTCTGGGCCGACTTCTTCGGCCAGCAGACCCAGACCATGCCCGCGGTCTCGGTGCGGTCGAAGAGCTGCGGGAGACGGCGCTCGAGGGTGGCCAGCGTCGTGTGGAAGGTCAGGGTGATGTCGGCCTGGCGCGGCAGGCGGCGTACGACGGTCACGCCGGCCAGGTCGCCGAGGTCGAGGTCGTCCGGCGCGTCGTCGAGGAACAGCGTGTGGCCGGGCTTGATGCCGATCTTGGTCGCCAGGGGCGTTCCGGAGTAGCCGGCCATGTGCTGGAGCGTAGTGGTGGTTTCGAGGCTCGTCGCTGACGCTCCTCACACCTCAACCACCGGCTAGCCGCGGTTGGCCCACTTGCTCCACTTGGTGCGGTCGGTGTAGCCGGCCTCGTCGTCCCAGCCCTTCGTCTTCACGCGCAGCTTGGCGGGGTCGCCGAAGCAGCGGGTGGGGACGGCGTACTCGACGTCCCTGATCGTCGGCTCCTTGCCGCTCTTCAGCCGGCAGACCGCGCCGCCGCCCTTGCGGAACTGCTTCGGGGTCAGCACGGAGAGCTTGCTCGGGGTGTAGACCGCCCAGGTCACGACGTACTCCCAGTTCCGGCCGCCGGGCAGGTCGACGAAGGCGTGATAGCCGTACGGCGTCCGGTCGGCGTGGAACGCGAACCGGACGCGTTCCTCCCGGTGCTTCACGGTCACCTTGTCGATGTCGTAGGAGGTCGCGTCGCCCTTCGGGTCGTGCACGACGACCTGCTCGGCGTTGGCCGGTGCAGGGACGAGGGCGCAGAGTGCCGCCAGCAGGGCGGCCAGTCCGAGATTTCTGGCAAAGGTCATCACGTCCTGAAGACGCAGCGGCGGCGGCTCCGGTTGCCAGTGAGTCCGACACTTCTTCAAAAGCGTCGAGGGGCGAGGCTGCTCGAGCCTCGCCCCTCGTCTTCCCCTGCTCGTCAGCCGGGGTCGAAGCGGCTGACGATGTCTGTGGCTACTCCGTGGGCACGCGGAGGCGCTGGCCGGCGGTGACCATGCCGGAGTCGAGGGCGTTGAGGCTCTTGATCCGCTCGACCATCTCGCGGGTGTCGCCACCGTCGGCGGCCTCCGCGGCGATGTCCCAGAGCGTGTCGCCGGTGCCGACCATGACCGTCTCGGTCGGGGTGGGGGTGCCGGACTCCAGGGTGCCGACGGCGCCGGAAGCGAGCACGACTCCGATCGCCAGGACCGCCATCAGCGCGAACGCGAGGACCACCAGTCGACCGCGGCGGGTCAGGCGGTAGCTGGGCTGGTGGGGCTGGAGGGTCATGGTGCTCATCGGGGCTCCTGGGGAAGTCGGTGCCTGTAGTTCTAGTGGTGACCACCGACAGTGGTGCTGGTGGCCAGTCGATCAGACGTTCGATCGAGCATGTGTTCGAGAGTAGAGCAGGTGTTCGAACGAAATCAACCCTGGGCCGAACAAATGTTCGACACCCTTCGAGGGCGGCTCTGGGGCGTTTGCACCATGCGTCGCGATGCCGGCCGGGCCGAACCTGAGTGGGCAGGACCGCACCGAAAGTAAAAGAGTTAAGGAACCACCACGCCTTCCGGCCCGCGTTCTTACGGTGGGCATGGCTGCCCCTCCCGCCTGGAGACATCAATGAGACGACTGATCAGCGCTCTGGCCGTGCTCACGGCGGCCTTCGCCGCCGTGCTCGTGAGCGCGACACCTGCTCACGCCTACGAGGTGAACATCACCATCACCGGGGCAGGCCAGATCACCGAGACCACACCGGCCAACCTGGTGGGGTCGGGATGCGTCACCAGTGCGAACAACCCCACCGGGGTGGTCGGGGCCACCTGCCTTCCCGGCGACCCCTCCGGGGACTACGGCTTCGGATGGACCGTGCGGCTGGTGGCGACTCCGAAGCCGGGCTATCACTTCGTGCACTGGACGACCAACGGTTCGCCGAAGCCCGTCCTCTGCGAAGGCGCCAACGGGTCACCGACCTGGACCGGAACGACGTGCCAGTTCCAGACGTTCGACAACCTGCAGACTCGTGCGGTCTTCGTGGACGACACGGCCCCGGCCATGAGCTCGCTCAGCGGCCCGAACCAGCCCGTCCCTGGGGCAGCGACCTTCACGTTCAGCGCCCAGGCGGACCCGACCCTGACCGGTTTCCAGTGCCGGGTGGCCGGCGTCCACGACTGGCTGAGCTGCTCGAGCGGGCGCCAGGAGAACCCACCGTCGGGGACCTACACCTTCGAAGTGCGGGCGGTCGACGCGAGCGGCAACCTCTCTGCCCCGCTCACCAAGACCTGGACGGTCGACAAGACCCCGCCGGACACAAGCCTCAGCGGGGGGCCGTCCGGCACCGTCGCCACCAAGAACGCGACGTTCAACTTCAACTCGAACGAGCCGGGCACGTTCGTCTGCACCCTCGATGGGGTCAGCTCGACCTGCACCTCACCGAGGTCGTACAGCAACCTGGCCGAGGGCCAGCACACGTTCAGCGTTGCCGCTGTTGACGCTGTCGGCAACCTGGACCTCAGCCCCGCCAGCCGCACCTGGACCGTGGACACCGTCGCGCCCGACACCACGATCAACGGCGGTCCGACCGGCACCGTCAACTCGGCCACGGCTCAGTTCACGTTCACCTCGACCGAGCCAGGCAGTACGTTCACCTGTTCCCTGGACGGCGCGTCGGCTCCGTGCACGACCCCGAAGAGCTACAGCGGGCTGTCCGACGGGCAGCACACCTTCACCGTCGCCGCGACCGACAGCGTCGGCAACGCCGACGCCAGTCCGGCCAGTCGCACGTGGACCGTGGATACCACGGTCCCGGACACCACCCCGCCGGACACGAGCATCACCGGAGGACCCTCCGGGACCGCCAACTCGGCCGCGGCCCAGTTCGAGTTCACCTCGACCGAGGCAGGCACGTTCACCTGCTCCCTCGACGGCACGAGTACGCCGTGCACGTCACCGAAGTCCTACACCGGACTCACAGATGGTCAGCACACCTTCACCGTCGCCGCGACCGACACGGCCGGCAACACCGACCCCAGCCCTGCGACCCGCACCTGGACCGTGGACACGACCACCCCGGACACCACCCCGCCCGACACCACGATCACCGGCGGTCCGAGCGGCACCGTCGACTCGTCCACTGCACAGTTCGAGTTCACCTCGACCGAGCCGGGCACGTTCTCCTGCTCCCTGGACGGCGTCCCGGCGGCCTGCACCTCACCCCGGACCTACAACGGCCTGACCGACGGGCAGCACACGTTCACCGTCACTGCTACTGACACCGCCGGCAATCCCGACCCCAGCCCGGCCAGCCGGACCTGGACGGTGGACACGGGCGCCGGCGAGGACACCACCCCGCCCGAGACCACCATCACGAGCGGACCCAGCGGCACGTCGAACAAGACGGGCGGGCAGTTCACGTTCGCCTCCGAGCCCGGTGCCGAGTTCGTGTGCTCCCTGGACGGATCGGCACCCTCCGCCTGCTCGTCGCCCCACTTCTACGCCGAGCTCGACGACGGCGCTCACATCTTCACCGTCGCGGCGCGGGACGCGTCCGACAACCTCGACGCGAGCCCGGCGGTTCGGACCTGGACCGTCGACACGGTCGCCCCTCGGGTGATCTCGAAGAAGCCGACGGGCAAGAAGGTCAGCCGCAACGCCAGCCCGAAGGTCCTGTTCAGCGAGGCCATGAGCGAGTCCAGCGTCGAGGCCAGCAAGAGCGGCAAGGGCCTGCGCTTCTACCTCCTCCAGGGGAAGCAGAAACTGGCGGCGACGGTGACCTACCGGCGTACCCCACAGGGCGACTACGTCGCGATCCTGAACCCGAAGGCGAAGCTCCGCGGCAACCGGGCCTACAAGGTCGTGGTCAAGGGAGCTGTCGACCTGGCCGGCAACACGGTGCGGCCGGCCTCGTGGACGTTCCGTACGAAGCGCTGAGGCAGAAGCCGGAATTGGTGCATCCGCACCATCACAGAACCGCATTCTGGGCCGGATGCTCGATGCATGACGACTCTTGAAAGCTCTACCTCCCGCGCGGTCGTTGCGCCGCCCCACTCCACCCGGATCAGGCAGGGCCTCGGCGTCTGCCTGGTGCTCGGCGGCATCCTCAACGGCGGATCGCAGTACCTGGTCGAGCTGCTCAGTCCCGAGCACGAC
Organism: uncultured Actinomycetota bacterium; assembly: GCA_963827185.1. Classification (GTDB taxonomy): domain Bacteria; phylum Actinomycetota; class Actinomycetes; order Propionibacteriales; family Nocardioidaceae; genus Nocardioides. The sequence continues at coordinate 31,735 of CAWGZQ010000005.1, read as the reverse complement.
GACTTCGGCGAGCAGTTCGCCTGGGGTCTCGACCACCCTGCCCTGCACCAGGGAGAACAGTTCGCGCTGATGGCCAGCATGCTGTTCCTGCCCCTCGGACTGCTCGCCATCGCCCAGGTCACCCGTTGGCACCGCCCGCTGCTCACCATGGTGGCGGCGCTGCTCACCCTGTGGGGGATGTGGGGCTTCGCCAACGTGATCGCCCTCGGCTACGCCGCCGGGTCCGTCGGACCGGGCGTCATCGGTGTCGAGCGCTCGGTCGAGCTGAACGACGGCTTCCTCGAGCACGGCGGTGTCCTGGCCGGCGCTCTCGTCCCGCACCTGATCGGGTCGTTCTTCGGCCTGCTGCTGCTCAGCGTCGCGGCCTGGAGGTCCCAGGTGTTCCCCAAGCCGCCGCTCGTCCTGCTGGTGGCGTTCCTCGTCTGGGACTTCACGCTGCCTTCGGCGGGGCCTTTCGAGCCGCACCTGCTGCTGATGGTCGCGCTGACCTGGCTCGGCGTCCACCTGTTCCGGATGCCGCATCGCATCTGGCTCGGCGCATCTCGCTGACACCCCGGCGACCCGAGCAGATACTGAGCAGATGAGCCACGCTCCGTCGGCCAGGCAGGCGTCCGCGTTCGCCTGGCTGACGGCGTGTCTCAGCTTGGTGCTGGTGGTCGTGGCCGCGGCTCTCGATGTCGGCGACCAGCCCTGGAAGCTGGTCCTGCTCCCGGCGTTCTGGGTGATACCGGGCGCCATCATCGCGTCCGGCCGGCCGGGCAACCCGGTCGGGTGGCTGATGCTCGCGGTTGGCGCCCTGTTCTCGGTCTCTGCCCTCGCTACTCAATGGGTCGACGGCGGACACACCTCGGCTGCGGCATGGGCGATCTGGACCGCCGACCGGGCAACAGCGGCGCTGGTTCCGTGCACGCTCGCGGTGCTGCTGCTGCTCCCCGACGGCCGGCTACCCTCCCCGCGCTGGCGGCCCGTGGCGGCCGTCGCGCTCGCCGCCCAGGGTGCGCTCGTCGCAGCGTGGATGCTGGTCTCCGGGCCGTCCGCCGCCCCCGGGTCGACCTGGCCGATCGACCCGGGCAACCCGGTGGGCGTACTGCCCGGGAGCTGGAGCCCCTGGCTCGAGGACCTCGAGGTCTGGTTGCTCCAGGTTCCCCTGTTGCTGGGTGTCGCCGCGGTCGCCGTCCGCATCCGCCGACCGGCCGAGCGCAGCCGAGTGATCGGCGTCCTGGCGGCCGCGGTCGTCTTCGGTCTGCTGGTGGTGGGCGGCCGCGCCCTGTGGCCGGCGGCCGCCGATGTCCTCGATGTCCTCGGGTCCGCGCTGCTCGCCGCCGCCCTCACAACGGCCGTGCTGCGCAAGCGGATACACGAGGTCGACGTGGCCATCCACCACGCGTTCGTCTACTCGGTGCTCACGGGACTGATCGCCGGCGGGTACGTCGCCGTGGTTGCGCTGCTCGGTTCCCGCGGCGCCGATCTCCCGCCGCTCGGGGTGGGCGTGGTCACGGCGCTGCTCGCGCTCTGCCTGATGCCGTTGCGCAAGCGTCTGCAGCGGCTGCTCGACCTGGCGATGTACGGCGACACGCGGCGCCCACACATCGCCGTACGCCGGCTGGCCGACTCCGTCGGAGAAGCCACGACCCTCGACGCCGTCGTGACCGGTCTCGCCCGGACCACGGCGGCCTCGCTCCGCGCGCCGTGGGTCAGGGTCGATGTCGAGGGCCACCACGCGACGCACGGCTCCCCTTCCGGCGGCGCCCGGGCCTCCCTGCCGTTGACGTCGGGCGACCTCCACGTGGGCACGGTCGAGGCCGAGTTCGCCCGCGGTCGCCGACCCGGCGTGAGGGAGACCGCGTTGCTGCTCGAGCTCGCCGACCACGGCGGTCGGGCGGTGCACGCCGTGCTGCTGAGCGAAGCCCTGCTGACCAACCGGCAGCTGCTGGTCACGGCACGGGAGGAGGAGCGTTCCAGGCTGCGTCGCGACCTGCACGACGAGCTCGGCCCCACCCTGGCGGGGCTGGCGATGCAGCTCAACGGCCTACAGGCGGTGCTGACGGCCGACCCGGCCACCGCGGCCGAGCGGTTGGTCCGGCTCGAGTCGATGGCTCGCCAGGCCCTGGACGACGTACGCCGCGTCAGCCGCGAGCTCCGACCCCCTGCCCTCGACGAGCTCGGGCTCGCAGGCGCCCTGGAGCACGCCGCCCGCGACGCCGGACTCTCACCCACCCTCGAGGTCCGGATGACCGACACCCTCGCCCCAGCGGTCGAGGTGGCGGCCTACCGGATCGGCAGAGAGGCGTTGGTCAACGTTGCGCGGCACGCCGGCACCACCGCGGCCACCGTCATCCTCGAGCGCGTCGACGACTCCCTCGTCCTGCGGGTCCTCGACAGCGGGCGCGGCAGTGAGGACGCTCCCGCCGGGGTCGGCACGCTGGCCATGCGCGAACGAGCCGAGGAGCTCGGCGGCACCCTGACAGTCAGCCGCGCCAGGCCCGACGGCGGAACGGTTGTGGAGGCCCGCTTTCCGGCGTTCCGGCCCGAGCGGACTCCACAGGAGGCGTCGTGACCCGGGTGCTGATCGTCGACGACCACGCAGTGTTCAGGGAGGGGCTGCGGTTCACCCTCTCGCGCGAGCCCGACCTCGAGGTGGTGGGCGAGGCGAGGGATGGAGCCGAGGCGGTCGCCGCGCTGCCCGCGACCAGGCCTGACGTCGTGGTCATGGACCTGGCGATGCCGGTTCTCGGCGGTCTCGCGGCCACGCCGGCCGTCGTGGCCTCGGGGGCCGGTGTCCTCGTCCTGACCTTGTCCGAGGAGGACGCCAACGTGCTCGCCGCCCTGCGCGCAGGAGCCTCCGGATACCTGGTCAAGGGCGCGGCCGCCGCCCAGGTCGTCTCAGCGGTCCGGGCCGTGGCGTCGGGCAACGCCGTGCTCGGACCACATCTGGCCGCACGGATGCTTGCCGCCTTCGACCCGCCTGGCGCGGGTGATCCGACCCGTCCGGCTCTGTCCGAGCGCGAGCAGGAGGTGCTCGAGCTGATCGCGGAGGGCCTCACCAACGCCGAGATCGCGGCCCAGCTGTTCATCTCTCCGGTGACCGCGCGCAACCACGTGAGCAACATCCTGACGAAGCTGCGCGTGGCGAACCGGACCCAGGCGGCCAGGCACGCCCGCGGTGGGTGACGCGCCGAGCGACACGCCGTTCGAACAAGTGTTTGAATTGCGGTGACGTTGGTGGCACGCTTCATCCATGGCTGACAAGCGCGCATCCAAGACCGTCACCGAGCTCCCGGACGGTCCGCCCGACGCCACCGGACTCACCCAGCGCCAGCAGCGGGTGCTCCAACACATCAAGGCGAGCCTCGACTCGCGCGGCTATCCCCCGAGCATGCGCGAGATCGGCGAGGCGGTCGGGCTGACCAGCTCCTCGAGCGTCGCCCACCAGCTCAAGGTGCTGGAGCAGAAGGGCTACCTCAAGCGCGATCCCAACCGCCCGCGCGCCCTTCAGGTGTTCCTGCCCGAGGACATGCAGTTCGACGAGACCGGCAGCGGCGACGCCCACCCGACCCCGATGAACGTGCCGCTGGTCGGCCGGATCGCGGCCGGTGGACCGATCCTCGCCGAGGAGCGGATCGAGGACGTGTTCGCGCTTCCGAAGCAGCTCGTCGGCGACGGTCAGCTGTTCCTGCTCGAGGTCGCCGGTGACTCGATGATCGACGCGGCGATCTGCAACGGCGACTACGTCGTGATCCGCCAGCAGCCCAACGCCGACAACGGCGACATCGTGGCCGCGATGATCGACGGCGAGGCCACCGTCAAGACCTTCCAGAAGAAGGACGGCCAGGTCTGGCTGCTGCCGCACAACGCGGCGTACGACCCGATCGACGGGACGCACGCGACCATCCTCGCCATCCTCGGCAAGGTGACGGCGGTACTCCGCAGCCTCTGACGCTCAGTCGAGGAGGAAGCCCGTCTCCCCTGCGAACGCGGAGAAGACGTAGATCGCCAGATAGCCGAGCACCGCGAGGCTGCTGAGCACCACGGCGGCGATGCACTTGCCGGAGCCGGAGCGCGCGCCGCGCCCCGCGTTGCCGACGACGAGACCGGCGACGCCGAGCACCAGCGGCAGCCCGGACCAGAACGCCGGCAGGGTGAGCAGGAACGCCGGGATCGACAGCCCCAGGGCCGTTCCGCCGGCGCTCTCCTTGCGCAGCGCCCGCGGGACGACGTACCCGAACACGCCGATCGCGACGGCGATCAGCAGGCCGACGGAGACGCCGATCTCGGCCCAGTCGTGGGCGAACAGAGCGATGAGTACGCCGGCGACGCCGACGGCTGCGACGCCCGCGGACGATGCCGCGGTCCGGGTGCTGGCGTGGTGCGAGGTGGTGGTCATGGTGGTCATGGCCGGTCCTTTCGTTGAGGTGAGCTGATGCCCTGAAGTCTTCGGCGAACCGAGCACCCCCGGTCGTCACGCCGACGAGCGGTTCGGGGGGTCCGCAGGGATGAGAGCCGACGTCATTCCTGAGAGTGACTACGCGCGGCGGCGCCCGCCCCTACCGTTCGTTCATGGACCTGCTCGCGCGGCTGCGTCGCCACGGCGACGTGCTGTGGGCGGTCCTCCTGGCGGCGCTGATGACCGCGGAGATCGTCAGCGTGGGCGCGACACCGACCTCGGCCTCTCGATCCTCTGCGGGCTGCTCAGCACGCTGCCGCTCGCGCTGCGCCGACAGCGTCCGCTCCTCATGTTCGTGCTGGCCATGGGCGGCCTCGAGCTGCTGGGAGAGCTGCAACCCGGGTTCGACAACGACTCCGTCGGCCCTGGTGATCGTCTTCATCCACGCGCTCTACTCCCTCGGCCGGCACGCGCGCGGTCGTGGAGATGTGGCTGGGCGTGGTCGGCCTGCTCGTCGTGATGGTGATGTTCGCCGTCGGCGAGGAGCGAGGGGCTCGCGAACGCCGACCTGGGTGACATCGCCTACCTGCTCGGCTTCGTCGGCGCCCCGTGGGCCGCCGGGCTGACCATCCGGCTGCGCCGCGAGCGCGAGAGCGTGCTGAACGCCGAGAACGCCCGGCTGCAGGCCGAGCAGGAGGAGCTCGCCCGACGCGCCGTCGCCGAGGAGCGGTCCAGCATCGCCCGCGAGCTCCACGACGTCGTCTCGCACGCGATCTCGGTGACCGTGCTCCAGGCCCGCGGCGCCCGGCGCACCCTCGACTCCGACCCGGCCGCGGTCCGCGAGGCGCTGGACGCGATCGAGCGCACCAACACCTCGGCGCTCGGCGACATGCGCCGGCTGCTCGCGGTGCTCCGCGACACCGAGGACGAGGTCGACGAGCACGCGCCGCAGCCGACCCTCGCCCGGCTCGACGACCTGCTCGGCCACGTGCGCCAGTCCGGGGTCCCGGTCGAGGTCGAGACCGTCGGCAGCACCCGCGAGCTGCCGCCGGGCGTCGACCTGTCGGCGTACCGGATCGTGCAGGAGGCGCTGACCAACGTCATCAAGCACTCGCCGACGCGACGCGCCCGGGTCACCCTGGAGTACGGCGACGCCGACCTCGCGGTCGAGCGTCGTCGACGACGGCACCCCGCGGCAGAACGGCACCGGGCTCGGGCACGGGCTGATCGGCATCCGCGAGCGGGTCGCCGTGGTCGGCGGCGAGGTGGAGGCCGGACCGGCCGCGGACGGCGGCTACCGCGTGTGCGCCCGGCTCCCCTACTCGCTGGAGGTCTCGTGATCCGCGTGGTGCTCGCCGACGACCAGCCGCTGGTGCGCACCGGGCTCCGGATGATCCTCGACGCCGAGCCCGACATCGAGGTGGTCGGCGAGGCCGCCGACGGGGCGGAGGCGGTGACGCTGTGCGCGGAGCTCCGGCCGGACGTCGTACTGATGGACGTGCGGATGCCCGGCACCGACGGCATCGAGGCCACCCGCGCGGTCACGGCGGTCGACGACCCGCCGCGGGTGCTGGTGCTGACGACGTTCGACCTCGACGAGGTGGTGTACGACGCCCTGCGCGCGGGCGCCAGCGGGTTCCTGCTCAAGGACGCGCCCGAGGAGCGGCTGGTCACCGCCATCCATGTGGTCGCCGAGGGCGGGTCGCTGTTCGCGCCGTCGGTCACCCGCCGGCTGATCGAGGAGTTCGCCGGCCGGCAGCCGGTCGCGCCACCGGCCGAGCTCGGCTCGCTGACCGAGCGCGAGGCCGAGGTGCTCAAGCTCGTGGCCCGCGGGATGAGCAACGCCGAGATCGGGGCCGCCCTGTTCGTCACCGAGAACACCGTGAAGACGCACGTCGCCCGGATGCTGATGAAGCTCGGCGTCCGGGACCGGGTGCAGGCCGTCGTGGTGGCCTACGAGTCCGGGCTGGTCCGGCCCTCGCCTGACGACGTCACGTATGGTCGCGGGGGTGTTCGCCTCAGCGCTCGTCAGCGCCGCCCTCACGTTCTCGGTCCTCTCGGCCCCCGCCTCCCCCGCCGACCCGGATCCCGTCTCGGTCGACGATCCCGGGGCCGCCGCCATCGAGGCGCTCTCCGAGGTGCGCAACCTGCTGGAGGGACTCACCTCCCTGGTCGAGGGCGCCAGTCCCCACACCGACCTGACGCTCGCGCTGCGCGACCTCGCGCTGCTCAAGGACGAGCTGCCGCTCTCGCTGCAGCCGATGGCCACGAGCTACCTGGCCCGGCCGACCGACGGCGATGCCGACGAGTTCGGCGACGGCTACTCCGTGGCCGAGGCGACGCCGGTCTGCTCCGACGTCGTGTGCGTGCACTACGTGACCACGAGCAAGGACAAGGTGCCGGCCGGCGACAGCAACGCCAACGGCGTACCGGACTACGTCGACTTCACGCTCGCGACGATGAATCACGTCCACAGCAAGTACGTCGGCGCCGGCTACCGCGCGCCCAAGTCCGACCTGAACGCCGACAACAACGGTGGCAACGCGAAGCCCGACATCTACCTCGCCGACGTCGGCAGCGATGGCCTCTACGGCTACTGCGCCAGCGACAAGAACATCCCTGACGACAAGCCGCAGTCGACCTGGGGCTTCTGCGTGCTCGACAACGACTACTCGAAGTCCGAGTTCTCCTCGAACACCCCCAAGCAGAACCTCCAGGTGACCGCCGCGCACGAGTACTTCCACGCCGTCCAGTTCGGGTACGACGTCAGCGAGGACGGCTGGATCATGGAGGCCACCGCGACCTGGGCCGAGGACGAGGTGTACGACGGCGTCAACGACAACGTCCAGTACCTCTCCGGCGGACCGATGAGACTGCCGCACGAGTCGCTCGACCAGTTCACCGGACTGTTCCACTACGGCACCTGGAGCTTCATCCGGTACCTCACCGAGCGCTTCCCGTACACCCAGGGAGGGCTGCCGATCCTGGTCCGCGACCTGTGGCGCCGGCTGGACGACTCCGCCGGCGCCCCCGGCCAGTACTCGTTGCAGGGCCTCACGAAGGTCCTTCGCGAGCGCAAGCTGTCGCTGCGGGACGCCTTCGCCGGCTACTCGGCGGCGAACCGGATGCCCGATCGCAACTACAGCGAGAGCAGGGCCAACCATTACCCCCGCGCTCCCCTGGTGGCCTCCGCGCGGCTCACTCCCACGCACCGAACCACTCGCCGCTCGGTGACCCTGGACCATCTGGCATCCGGGACGCTGCGCTACGTGCCCGGGGCGCGCCTGTCAGCTGCCGACTGGAAGCTGCGAGTGATCCTCGACATGGACAAGCGATGGAAGGGCACCGACGCGGTGGTCACGATCAAGCCGCGCAGCGGGGCCCCTCGCACCAAGAAGGTGAGTCTCGACAAGAACGGCAACGCCTCGCCCCGGTTCGGCTTCTCGAGCAAGCGGGTCAAGTTCATCGAGGTGACCCTCGTCAACGCGAGCGACCACTTCACCTGCAACCGGGGCACCCACCTCTCCTGCCGCGGCAAGCCGAGGTTCGACAACTCCGTGCAGCAGATCACCGCCCGCGCCTTCCGCTAAGACGGTCACCGCCCCGCCCACAGGTGCGGGGTCTCGACGACGCTCGCCGGCGCTCGCTGCTCGACCACCGGTGGTGGTTGGTTTAGTCTTCGTAGGAGTCACCGTCCCGGACCCCGACGGCCTTAGGCACTGTGTCAGCGTCGGGAGGCCAGCCGTGGACAGTGTTCACAGCCCCACCAGGATCGTGTTCGATTTCGAGCCCACGGGTCCTGTGGTCTATCTCGGGGGAAGCGTCATGGGGGCCTCCCTGCATCAGCTTGCGGGCGCCATGGACGCGGTACTCAAGAACCACCAGCCACGGTTCATCGTCGACGTGAGCGACGTCGACGAGTGGTCGCTGATAGCGCAGGCAATCGTGCTGGTCACAGCACGGCGCAAGAGCGCCCTCAACGAGCAGGTCGTACTCCGTGGGGCGACCCCCTCGCTCCGCGTGCAGAGCCAGCGGCTCGGCCTGTTCGACCAGATCGGGTCAATCGACGCCCATCGAGACGCGTCGTCGACCTGGAGGGCCGGTCGCGTCGCCGGCGGAGCAGGGGCTTACGCAGCCCGCCCGCCGGCGGCGCGCACCATCCCGTCGGCCTAGGCCTTCGCCGCTGACGACGCCAGCCGCTTGAGCGCCTGGCGCGCCACCTGCGGGTCGGTGGTCGACCACATCGGCGGGAGGCTGGCCTTGAGGAAGCCGCCGTACCTCGCCGTCGCCAGCCGCGGATCGAGTACGGCGACCACGCCGCGGTCGCTGGTGGTCCGGATCAACCGACCGGAGCCCTGGGCGAGCAGCAGCGCGGCGTGGGTGGCGGCGACCTGCATGAAGCCGTTGCCGCCGGCCCGCTCGACCGCGCGCTGCCGGGCGCTCATCAGCGGGTCGTCGGGGCGCGGGAACGGGATCCGGTCGATCAGCACCAGCTGACAGGTCTCCCCCGGCACGTCGAGTCCCTGCCAGAGCGAGAGCGTGCCGAACAGGCAGGTGTGCGGGTCCTCGACGAACTGCTTGGCCAGCTCGGGCAGCTGGGCGTCGCCCTGGGCCAGCGTGGTCAGGTGCGGCAGCCGCTCGCGGATCGCCTCGGCCGCCGTCTCGGCCGCGCGCCGGCTCGAGAACAGCCCCAGCGTCCGGCCCTCGGCGGCGTCGACCAGCTCGGCGATCTCGTCGAGCACCTTCTCGACCAGCCCGTCGCGGCCGGGCTGCGGGAGGTGTCGGGCGATGTAGAGGATCGCCTGCTGGCCGTAGTCGAACGGGCTGCCGACGTCGAGACCGGACCACGGCAGCGCGTCGTCATCGGGCTCGATGCCGACCTCGACCCGCTCGGCCGGCTTGAGGCCGACGCTGGTGGCCAGCGCTGAGAAGTCACCGCCGAGCATCAGCGTCGCCGACGTCATCACCACGGTCTTGTCGCTGAGCAGCTTGTCGCGCATCGGCCCCCACACCTGCAGCGGCGCGATGCACAGACGCGGCGGCAGCCGGTCCCCACCCTCGGTCAGCCAGAGCACGTCGCTCTCGGCGTTGGCGGCCATCCGCTCGGTGGTCGCGAACACCTCTTGCACGGCGCCGCGCGCCTGGGTGCGGCCGGCGTCGGCCTCCCCCTCCTCGCCCTTGGGGTACGCCGACAGGCAGGCCCGCGCGGCATCGCGGACCAGCACCAGCGCGTCGTCGAGCTGGTCGGGCACGGTGTCGAACCGCCCGGGGTCTGCCTCGTTGATCGCCGCTCGCAGTGCGTCGGCGGCATCGGCGAGGTCGTTGGCCTGGTCGCCCTCGACGTGCCGCTGCGAGCGCTTCGCGGCCCGCTCGACCTCGGCGGCGAACAGCTCGTCGGTGGCGGCCTGGGTCACCCGCGCGGTCAGCTCGTGCGCCTCGTCGATCACCACGACGTCGTAGTCGGGGATCATCGGCACGCCCTCGATCGCGTCGATCGCGAGCAGCGAGTGGTTGGTGACCACGAGGTGCGACTTGTGCGCCTTCTCGCGGGCGACCTCGGCGAAGCACTCCACGCCGTAGGGGCACTTGGCGGCGCCCAGGCACTCACGGTGGCTGACCGAGACCTGCCGCCACTCCTTGTCGGTGTGCCGGGGCGCGGCGTCGCGCTCGCCGCTGCCCTTGTCCTTGGTCTCCTGCTCGGCCCAGGTGCGCAGCTCGAGGACCTTCTTGGCCATCGACCCCTCAGGCACGTCGACCAGCACGCCCTGGTCGTCGGGCACGCCCTCGCGGATCCGGTGCAGGCAGGCGTAGTTGGAGCGGCCCTTGAGCACGGCGTACGAGACGTCGAGCTCGTCGCCCACCGCCTCGACCAGGCGCGGGATGTCGCGTTCGACCAGCTGGTGCTGAAGCGCGAGCGTCGCGGTGGCGACCACGACCCGGCGGTCGTTGAGCAGGCTCGGGACGAGGTAGGCCAGCGACTTGCCGGTGCCGGTGCCGGCCTGGACGAGCAGGTGCCGCCCGTCGCTCATCGCCTCCGCGACGGCCTCGGCCATCTGCACCTGGCCCGGTCGCTCGGAGCCGCCGAGCTCCTCGACGGCGGCGGCCAGCACCTTGCGGAGCTGGGCGTGGTCGGGCACCAGAGCACCCTAGCCGCGGGCGGGGACGGTGGTGGCGGGGCACGTGTAACGCACCGTTACTGCGTCCACCGCACCCGTCTACCGGTGTGATGGACGCAGTAACGGTGCGTTACAAGTCGCCTCCGCGCCGCAGCACCGACTGGGCGGCCCAGAACCCGCACATGCCGTGTACGCCGCCACCCGGCGGGGTCGACGACGAGCAGAGGTGCACCCCGTCGAGGGGCGTGGAGTACGGGTCGAGGCGGGCGACCGGGCGGGTGAACAGCTGGCGCAGGTCCTGGACGCCGCCGTTGATGTCGCCGCCGACGTAGTTCGGGTTGTGCTGCTCCATCTCGGCCGGTCCCATCGCGGACCGGCCGATGACGAGGTCGCGGAAGCCGGGGGCGAAGCGCTCGACCTGCGCCTCGATCGCCTCCGTCATGTCACGGGGAGAGCCCGAGGGGACGTGGCAGTAGGCCCACGCGGAGTGCTTGCCGTCAGGAGTCCGGCTGGGGTCGAAGCGGCTGGCCTGCACGAGCAGCACGAACGGCCGGTCGTGGTGCCGGCCGTGCGACGCCGCCTCCTCCGACTCCGCGATCTCGTCGAGCGTCCCGCCGAGGTGCACCGTCCCGGCCCGAGCCACGTCGCGTGCGGTCCACGGGATCGGGCCGTCGAGGGCCCAGTCGAGCTTGAAGACACCGGGCCCGTACCGGTAGCGGCCCAGCCGGCGCGCGTACCGGGAGGGCAGCCGGTCGCCCGCGAGATCGACCAGCTGCCGTGGCGTGACGTCGAGCAACGCCGGACCGAGCCCGTCGAGCTCCTCGAGCGACTGCACGTACTGGCCTGTCTCGATCCGACCCCCGAGCGACCAGAGGTGGTCGGCCAGCGCGTCCGCGAGTTGCTGCGAGCCGCCCCGAGCGACGGGCCAGCCGACCTGGTGGGCGCTGAGCGCGATGACGAGCCCGACCGCCGCGCTGGACGGCGTACGCAACGACAGCATCGAGTGCGCGGCGCAGCCGGCGAACACAGCGCGGGCCCGCTCGCCGTCGAACCGCGACCGCGCGAACGACGCCGCGGAGCGCAGTGCCTTGGGCCCGAACCGCGCGAGCACCAATGGATGTCGCGGGAGGCGGGCCGGCCCGAGGATCTCGCCCGTCAGCTCGTCAGCGTGCGCAACGAGAGGACCGAACAGCCGCCGGTACGCACGCTCATCCGGCCCGAGCCCACGAGCCGTCACCTCGACCGAGCGCTCGAGCAGCACCGCCGTACCGTCGTCGAGCGGGTGCGCCAGCGGCACCTCGGGATGGACGAGCTCCAACCCGTACGACGCCAGCGGCAGCCCGCGCAGGAACGGCGAGACCAGCGCGAGCGCCTGCACGGTCGAGCAGGTGTCGTGCACGAAGCCGGGCAGCGTGAGCTCCGCCGACCGGCAGCCGCCGCCGATCGTGTCGGCACCCTCGAGCACCGTCACCGAGCGCCCGGCTTGCGCCAGCACGATCGCCGCGGCCAGCCCGTTGGGACCCGAGCCGACGACGACCGCGTTGCCGCCCGTGTCAGGCAACCGGGCGCTTCCGGGTGAACAGCCGCTTCAACCCGCGACCGGGAGCGCCGAGCGTGTAGATCGTCGAGCGGATCGCGGAGCTGTGCCAGACGTTGCGCCACTTCGACCACTGACGGCGCTTGTCGACGCAGACGACCTGGGTGTCGATCTCCGCCTCGACGCCGTAGTCCTGGGCCAGCCGGGCCAGGGTCCGCTGCCAGAAGCGGTCCTCCTGGCCGTGACCACCCATGCTCAGACCCAGCTCGAAGATCGGGTCGCTGGCGCGCATCAGCACCTGCGCCTGCGCCACGGTCTCGCCCTCCGACGAATGCGAGCTGAACGTGATCCAGCCGGCGAACATGTGGCCCTGCGGGGTCATCAGCGTGAAGGACTCGTCGTCGGCGTACAGCACCATCACGCCGGTCGACAGCTTCATCTTCCCGGGCAGCGTCACGTCCAGCAGTGCCACCTCGCCGGGCGCGATGCCGGTGAGCGGGCCGTAGAAGGTGTTGCCCTCGGGCCAGAACTCCGGGAAGCGCAGCTTCCACATAGCGACCAGGTCCTTCGGCGAGACCGTCTCGGCGGGCAGCCGCACCTGGTAGGTCTTCTGCCACATCTTGCCGAAGCCCTGGATCGGCGAGGTGACCCGACGGCCCTTGACGTTGAAGCTCACCGCCCCGTCCGGTACGTCGGACACGTTCAGCTTGGAGACCGGTCCGGCCCAGTTGGCATCGCGGTCGTCGCTCATGGCGTCCTCACGATCCCGAGGCCGCGGCCAGCGCCGCGTCCTCCGTGTCGTGGATGGAGACGGCCTCGTCGAGACGGGTCAGCTCGAAGATCTGGACGTAGTGGTCGGACAGCCCGTAGGCGAGGACGCGCTGGTGCTGACGTTGGGCCCGCACCAGGAGCATCACCAGCAGCCCGATGCCACCACTGTTCATGTAGTCGAGCCCGGTGAAGTTGAGGACGATCGCCTTGACCTTGTCCTGGTTGGCGCGGCCGTAGGCGTCCATGAGCACTTCTTCGCTCTGGGCGGTGATGTCGCCGGCGATGTCGATCACCTGGGCGGACCCTGAGACCTCCCGCACCTCGAAGGTGGTGGGTGACTCGGTCATGCCTGTTCCTCTCCGGTCCCGCTCACAGCGCGGTCCTCGTCGTCCGAGATGGTCATGAAGTCGGACAGCCGCGTGATCTCGAAGATCTCGCGGTAGTGCGATGAGAGCCCGAACGCCCTCACCTCGATCTGGTTCCGCCTGGCCTGCGCCAGCACCCCCACGATCAGGGCGATGCCGGTGCTGTTGATGAACTCGGTCCGCTCGAAGTTGAGCGCGATCGAGGTGGCTCCGGTGCCGGTGGCCTCCGTGTAGGCCCGGTCGAGGGCATCCCCCGCCAAGCCGTTCACGTCGCCCACCAGGTCGATCACGGCGACGCCGTCGCGCTCGCGCACCGCTACCTGCAGCTCACTCGTGGCCATCACTGCCCCCCGTTCAGATGGAGGACGAGCTCCAGCGTGTGCTTGCCGTCCTCGGTGGTCACGCGCGTCTCGTCGACCATCTCCTTGATCAGGAACAGTCCCCAGCCGCGTGGGCTCTGGCGACCGTCCAGCTTGGCCTCGATGTCCGGCTGCTCCGGCTCGGCGGGCTCCCCCGCGTCGCCGTAGTCGGTCACCTGCACGCGTACGGCGTCCGCATCGGCGAGCACGCGGATCGCGACGGGCAGGTCGGCGTCGTACTTGTTGCCGTGCTCCATCGCGTTCATGGTCGCCTCGCCGACAGCGGTCTTGAGCCGGTCGAGCCGGGCGGGCGCGAGACCGGCCGCGGTGATCGCGCCGGCCACCCGTTCGATCGCCTCGCGGTCGTTGCCGGGGGCGCTGGGGAGCTCGAACTCCGCGAGCACCCGCTCGCCGTTCGTCGGACCTGCACTCGTCGCGTCGGGCGAGCGCTCCAGCGTGACCATCGTGATGTCGTCCTCCTGCATGGCACCGGGCCCGGTGAACTCGTCGAGGTCGCGCAGCACCCGGTCGATCAGCGCCTGGCCGCTCGGTGAGTCGGCCACGGTCTGCATCAGCCGCGGGAAGCCGAACATCCCGCGGTCGGGGTCGTGTGCCTCGACGATGCCGTCGGAGTGCAGCAGCACGCTGTCGCCCGGCGCCAGGTCGATCTCCTTCTCCTCGTACGGCATCCCGGTCATCAGCCCGAGCGGCATGCCGCGGGCTCGCAGCTCGACGACGCCGTCCGCGGTCTTGACGTAGGGCAGGTCGTGGCCGGCGTTCGCGAACCGGAGGTGACCGGTGGCCGGGTCGAGGACGCCGTACAGGCAGGTCACGAACATCTTCTCCGGCATGTCGGGGCAGAGCTGCTCGTTGACCCGCTCCAGCACCTCGCCGGGCTCGACCAGCCGCTGCGCCGCCGCCCGCAGCAGGCTGCGGGTCGCCGACATCACCAGTGCCGCGGGCACGCCCTTGTCGGTCACGTCGCCGACGACGAAGCCGAAGCGTCCGTCGGGCAGCGGGATCACGTCGTAGAAGTCGCCGCCGACCTCGCGTGCGGGCTGGTAGCAGGCCGCGATCTGCCAGCCCGGCAGGTCGGGGAGCGTCTTGGGCAGGAAGTGGGACTGGATCAGCCGGGCGACCTCGAGCTCCTGCTCGTAGCGCTGGCGGGTCACCGCCTCGGCCTCCTGCTCGCGCACGAGCTGCCCGACCCGCAGCGCGGGGGCCGCCTGGCCGGCCAGGTTGTCGAGCAGCCGGCGGTCGTCGGAGGAGTACTCCTGCTCGGAGAGACGCGCGCCGAGGTTGAGTACGCCGATCAGCTCGCCCTGGCTGATCAGTGGGATCGCCAGCTTCACGCCGGCCGCCTTCAGCTCGCGGACGGCATCGGAGTCGAGCTCGAGGGCATCGACGTCCACCGCCCCGCCGGCCGACTGCAGGTAGGCGAGGAGCGGGTCGTTGGGACCGATCTCCACCGGGCTCTGGGCGCTCGCCGCCAGGGTGGCGGTCTCAGGAGCCTCCGCGGCCTCGGCCGTGCGCGCACCGCGCCGCAGCCTGCCCCGGGCCTTCTTCGGTGTGCTCATCACAGGTCCTTTCTAGGCCTCAGGCGTCCGGAAAGCGTTACGAGACTCGATGCCGTACACGGCGACCGGCTGTGACTTGCCTTTCAACGACACCGACCCCCTCGGGGTCAGGGTCAGACACGGGTCGGGGTTCTCCAGCAGGCAGCGGGTCGCCTCGGTCAGCAACAGCTCCTCGCCGCGGTCGCGGGTCGCGGCCTCGACCCGGGCAGCGACGTTGACCGGATCACCGATCACACCCAGCTCGGTGTAGCCGTTGCCCCCGATCGTGCCGACCAGGACGAGCCCGGAGTTCAGGCCGATGCCGATCCGGCAGCGGTCCCCCATCCGCACATCGAGCGCCTCGAGCATCGCCATTCCGGCAGCGAGCGCTCGGTCCGCGTGGTCCGGCAGCGGGTCCGGGGCGCCGAAGACGCCCAGCAGACCGTCGCCGAGCAGCTTGTTGACGTGACCGCCGTGTGCGGGCACGACCGGTACGACGACCTCGAAGAACTCGTTGAGGAAGTCGGTCGCCTCCCGGGCGGTCGACCGGTCCGCGAACGTCGTGAAGTCGCGGATGTCGACGAACATCACCGTGACCATCGCCCACTCCGGCTCGATGCGCGCGCTCATGCGGACTCCTGGTCCCGGAGCCACAGCGACACGTGGGTGGGCCGCATGGTCTCCCTGATCACGGCCTCGAGGTCGGCACTCAGGGCACTGAGGTCGACCTCGTCGCGCAGGCGGGCGCCGAACGACTCGACGGTCTGCGCCGCGTCGTAGCGGCTGCGGAAGAAGCGCCGGTCCACGAGGTTCTGGATCCGACCTCGGACCGGGCGGAACAGCGCCGCCACCGCCAGCGTGGACGCCGCCACCGCGAGGCCCGATCCCTCGGTCACGTCGCTGAGCGCCAGCTGCAGCAACAGCACGCTGCCGACGTACACCCCGGCCAGGGTGGCGGTCAGCGAGCCGTAGACCAGCGTCCGGTTGATCACGACGTCGATGTCGTAGAGCCGGTACCGCAGGACTGCCACCGTGGTCGCCGCCGGCAGGCCCAGGATGCTGAGCATGATCGCGCCGTCCCTAGCGGTCTGGCCGATGGTCTCGTAGCTCAGGATCGTCGACGGGATCGTCACTGCAGCGATCGCGCCTGCGAGGGCGATCCACTTCATCTGCTCGCGTTGCGCGCCGCGGGCCCGGCGGAACCTCAGCACCAGCGACACCGCCGAGCCCACGAGCCCGAACAGCAGGGCCAGGTAGATCGGCGCCTCGGCGACAGGGATGAGGTTGCTCTCGATGCCGTAGGGGTTCACGAACTCGGGATGGTCCTCGAGCGCCCCGGGTTTGAGGACCGTCGTGACGACCAGACCGGCGATCCCCACCACGGCGCACCACGCGACCGGACGCCACCGGCTCGCCAGCAGGCGCCCGTTAGGGAACAGCAGGAGCAAGAACGTCGCCGGCACGAGCACGAAGGGGACCCAGGAGACCCCGCCGTAGACCGCGGCCGCCTGGCCGAGAGTGCGCGAGCCCTCGCCAGTGTCCAGCCAGTAGTCCGCGTAGGCGCCCGTGATCTTGGCCAGGGCAGCGGAGACGCCCCCGCCGAGGAACAGCCAGCCGATCGGGTTGCGCGGCTGGCGGGTCGCGATCGCGTGACCAGCGACCATGAAGACGAGCGTGATGAACCAGAGGAAAACGTCCTTCGCGACCTCCAACCGGTCTCCGTCGGTCACGGAGATGACAAGAGCGGTGACCGTGAAGGCCAGCGCCAGTGCGGCCAGGCTCAAGGACGCCCGCCTGGCGGTCGCCGGGCTCATGTCGTCGCCTCCCGGCGTCCGCAGCCACAGGGAGACGTGGGCAGGTCGCATCGTGTCCACGACGACGGCCTGGAGGTCGGTGCTCAGGGCACCGAGGTCGACCTCGTCGCGCAGCCGAGCCGCGAAGGTCTCGACCGTGCGCGCGGCGTCGTAGCGACTGCGGAAGAAGCGGCGGTCCACGATCTGCTGGATGCGGCTGCGCACCGGGCCGAACAGCGCCGCCACCGCCAGCGTGGATGCGGCCACGGCCAGGCCGGACCCTTGGGTGAGGTCACTCAGCGCCAGCTGCAGCAGGAGGACGCTGCCGACGTAGACGCCAGCCAGGGTGGCGGTCAGCGAGCCGTAGACCAGGGTCCGGTTGATCACGACGTCGATGTCGTAGAGCCGGTGCCGCACGATTGCGATCGCCGTGGCCACCGGGACGGCCATGATGCTGAGCATCATGGTGGCGTTCGCGACGTCCTCGCCGACCACCTCGTAGAGCGCGGTCATGACCACGACGGTCACGGCCGCCACGGCGCCGGAGAAGGCTATCCACTTCATCTGCTGCCGCTGCTCGCCGCCGGAGCGGCGGAACCGGATGACCACGGATGCGGCCGAACCGAGGAGGGCGACGAGTGTCGCGAGGATCGCGACCCCCTCCAACGCCTCGACGAGGCCGCTCTCGATGCCGTAGGGGTTGCTCAGCTCCGGGTGGTCCGGGATCGGGCCGGGGTTGAGAACCTCGGCAAGAAGATTCCCCACGATCCCGAGGGCGGCGGCCCAGGCGATCGGCCGCCACCGCCGCGACAGCAACCGGCCATCAGGGAAAAGCAACAGTAGGAAGGTCGCGGGTACGAGGATGAACGGGATCCAGGAGACCTCGCCATAGATGGCGGCAGTCTCTCCGAGCCGTCGCGACCCCGCTCCCGTGTCGACCCAGTGCTGGGCATACGCGCCACTCAGGCTGCCCAGGGCGGCGGAGACGCCCACCCCGAGGAAGAGCCAGCCGATGGCATTCCCCGCCTGACGGGTCGCGATCACATGACCCCCGACGATGAACACGACCGTGATCGCCCCGATGAAGGAGTCGCTGATCCTGAGACCGCCGTCGCCCGCCAGCACGACGGCCACCGCGGCGGCAGCGAGACACACCGCCAGGATGGCCAGTCCCCAGGCGAGACGCCGGGCTTTCATCGGGCTCATTCCCTCACCCCCGGCGCCCGCAGCCAGAGCGACACGTGAGCGGGCCGCATCGTCTCGTCGACGACGGCCTGAAGATCAGCGCTCAGCGTGTTGAGATCGACCTCGTCACGCAGCCGGGCACCGAACGACTCGACGGTCCGTGCAGCGTCGTAGCGACTGCGAAAGAAGCGGCGGTCCACGATCTCCTGGATGCGACCACGGACCGGACGGAAGAGAGCCGCGACCGCGAGCGTGGAGGCGGCTACGGCCAGGCCCGACCCTTGGGTGAGGTCACTCAGCGCCAGCTGCAGCAGCAGCACGCTGCCGACGTACACGCCGGCGAGGGTTGCGGTCAGCGAGCCGTAGACCAGGGCCCGGTTGATGACGACGTCGATGTCGTAGAGCCGGTACCGAAGGATCGCGACGCCGGCCGCTAGGGGGATGACCGCGAAACCGGTCGCGATCGTGAACGTCCTGAATACGTTGAGGTTGGCGTCATCGTCGGCGGCGAAGAAGCTGACGACGTCCGCGACGATCAGGACACCGGCGATGGCGGCGGCGAAGGTGACCCACTTCAGCTGCTGCCGCTCCAGCCCGGTCGCGCCCTTCGAACGGCGGCGCATGGCCGCTGCGGCAAGTACGAGCCCTAAGCCCATGAGCGGCCACCCGAGGGCCGCGATCGTCTCGAAGAGGTCGAACGCACCTCCGACGCCCACGGGGTTGGTCACCGACTCGAACGGGGCGTCCAGCCGGCCGGGGCGTAAGGCGTAGCCGGCGACCACGAGCGTCGAGCCGGTCAGCGCGACCAAAGCGGCGGGCCGCCATCGAGGGGACGGTAGGTGTCCGTCCGGGAAGAACATCAGAGCGAGCGCGATCAGCCCGAAACACGGCGGGATCATCAGGTTCTGGGACCAGGCCGCCAGCGCACCGGCGGGCAGGTCGATGCCCGCGCGGAAGATGGCCTGGTCGGCGTACTGGTAGCCGAGGTCACCGATGGCTATGGCGAGACCGATTGCGCAGAAGATCCAGCCGACCGTGTTGTCGGGGAGGCGCCGCGAGACGAGTGTTCCGACCGTGCCGAAGGCAAGAGCCGTGAGCCCGAAGGCGAGGCCACCCCAACCACCGATGACGAAGTCGTCGCCGGGCGTCGACCGGCCGACCCCCATAGCGAGGAACACGAAGCACGCCAGGACGGCCGCCACGCACAGGATCCACGACGCGAGCGCGAGCCGCCGCGCGGTCATCGCCCGGGCTCCGCGGCTCGGACCCACAAGGAGACATGGGCAGGATGCATGGTCTCGATGACGACGGACTGCAGGTCGGCACTCAGGGCACCGAGATCGACCTCGTCGCGAAGCCTGAGGCCGAACGCCTCGATCGTCTGCTTGGCGTCGTAGCGACTGCGGAAGAAGCGACGGTCGACGACCTTCTGAATACGGCTCCGCGCAGGGCGGAACAGTGCGGCCACGCCCAGTGTGGACGCTGCCACCGCGAGACCCGAACCCTCGGTCAGACCGCTCAGGGCGAGCTGGAGGAGCAGCACGCTGCCGACGTACACGATGGCGAGGGTGGCGGTGAGCGAGCCATAGACGAGCGCCCGGTTGATCACTACGTCGATGTCGTAGAGCCGGTAGCGCACGATCGCGAGCCCTGCCGAGATGGGCAGCGCCAGCAGCCCCAGCCCCACGGCAGCTTGGATCAGGAGCGAGTCGTAGTAGAACGGGACCGCCACCACCATGATCGGCACGAAAACCGAGGCTGCGAACAGGAACAGGCGTAGCTGAAGACGCTCGACGCCTCGCGCCCGCCGGTAGCGCACCACCAGCGACGCGATCGAGCCGACGATCGCTACGAGCAGCAGCAGCATCCCGCCGATGAACGCCGCCTCGAGCACGGGACTGTCGACCTTGAGCGGGTTGTCCTTGTTCTCAGGACTGAGAGCCTGTCCAGGGATCGCCACCAGGCAGGCCGCCGCGATCACCCACAGCACCCAGCGCCACCGCGCCGTCAGGAGACGTCCGGTCGGGAACAGCAGGAAGACGACGGCGTACAGCGCGAGGTCGACGATCCAGCTCCAGCCGATCACCCAGAGGCCGGCGTCACTCGTGGGCAGCGCGTGGTAGCTGAACGCCTCCCAGGTCTCGACAACGCCACCCCACACCCCTTGGCCGGCGAGGATCCAGCCGATCGGGTTGCTGGGCTGCCGGGAAGCGACGAATGCGCCCGTCGTACCCAGGGCGAGCGCGAGCGCGCCGAAGAAGACGGTGTCGAACTTCTCTTCCTCCCCGACCGAGAGGAAGAGCATCGCGATGACGAGTGTGACGGTGATCGAGAGCAGGACCCACGGCAGCCGCGGGCGCGACGGCACCTCCGAGCTCGCCGCCGCAGTCGCGGTCATGGCGCGAATCCTCGCGGATGCCGGAGCCGCTGCATAGCGGAACGAGACGTCATCGCGCCGCTTCGACGACCTGGAGAATGGCGTCGAGCACCAGCTGAGGGTCCTGCTCCTCGACCGCATGGCCGGTGTGCACCACGACCTGCTCGGCGAGCGGGCTGAGCACGAGCCAGCCGCGCTGGACCTTGACGTTGGTGCGCATGCCGAGACGCTCCTCCGGGAGCTCTGCCTGCGCAATCTCCTCTGCCGAGTACCCGCTGCTGATCACCGTCACCGGGATGTCACCGATCGGGCGACGCGCAGCCCAGGCCTCCTTCTCCACCTCGAGGTAGTTGCGATTCTCGAGGTTCTCCGGGTGGTCCCAGGTCGCGACCTCGACCAGCCACTGGGGCGGGTCCCAGAACGGCCCCGGCACCTCGACGAACACCATCCCGGCGACCTGCTCCGGGTGTGCGACTGCGTACCCGGCGGAGATGTAGCCGCCTCCGGACGTGCCGACCAGGACGTACGGGCCGGGGATCTCCGCCGCCTCGATCAGGTTCTCGAGGTCGCTGACGAGCTCCGCCAGCCCTCTCGGCCCCGGATCCGGGTCGCTCTGCCCGAGGTTGGCGCGGTCGTAGACACAGGTGCGCGTCTCCTGGGCGAGTGACTCCTCAGCGAAGGAGTACGACTCGCTGGTGTCCTCGTCGCCGCCCTCCAGGATCACCGTGGGCGAGCCGGTCCCGGTGCAGCGCACGTAGAGGCCCCGGTCGCCGTCGATCTTCACGACACCGTCGACGAATGGTGTCGGCGGCGTGCTCGTCGGTGTTTCAGGGCTGTTCGCGCTCGAGGACGGCGCAGTGCTGGGGGTGCTGTCGCCCGGCTCGGGATCGTCCGACCCACAGCCGGTCACAATCAGCGCGCAGGCGACGAGCCAGGCCAAGGGCGCGTTCCTCATGAGGTCACCGCCTTCCAGGGCAGTCCGAGATAGGACACGGCTACCGCCCACTCGGCCGGGAAACAGCCGCGAGGGGCGCACCCGGGCAGTCGGGGCACCAACATGAGAGAGCCGTCCGCGACGACGTACTCGAATGTCACCGAGCCGACGTCAGCGTTGCTGATGACGACCACGCCCGGGCTCGCGAGGTCGTAGGTGCCGCTGTCTGCCACCTCGCCGTTCTGGTCCAGTGACCCGAACTCTCCGCTATCGGTGAAGACGTGCGTGTGCGCCTGTGACTCCGCGCCGAGGCACGGCTGGTCGGGATTCTCCAGCGCACCCACGTCGGTGACACCGGGGATGAAGCCCTGGCCGACGACCGAGGCTGCGGCGTACTTCTCCATCCCGGCCTCAGCGAGGGCCGCTACCCGATCAGCGCACGTAGTGGTGCGCGTCCACTCACCGACAATGGGGTCTACCTCCTCCGGCGGCGATGCCGCCTCCGAGGTCGCCTGCGGCTCAGGACTCGGTGAGCTCCCGCTCGACTCGGGGTCATCCGATCCACAGCCGGACAGCGGTACTGCCAGGGCAATGACGGCGACGAATGAAACGAAAGACTTCATAGTTCTCACCTCTGGGAGCTCGTATGTGAAGGTTCGTGGTCTCAGGGAACCTGCGGGGCGTCCGAGTTCCGTTACGAAGTCGTTCCGTTACGAACAAGGGGGTAGCGCCGCTATCGTCACGCCATGGGCGTCGCGGTCACGCTGCTCGGCCCGCCCCGGGTGACCCGGGACGGCGAGCCGGTGGTGTTCGAGACCCGCAAGGCGATGGCGCTGCTGGCCCACCTCGCGCACAGCGACCGCCCGCGGTCGCGCGCGATTCTGTGCGAGCTCCTCTACCCCGGGCAGGACCCGGAGCGGGCGCGCGGTGCCTTGCGCCGCACGCTCTCGACCCTGCGCAAGGGGATCGGCGAAGAGTGGATCGATACGACGGGCGACGGCATCGCGCTTCGTCGGGGTCCGGACCTGCAGCTCGACGTCGAGCGGTTCCGCGAGCTGGCGGCTCAGGGTGCAACAGGCGCGCAGCTGCGCGAGGCGGTCGTCCTGTTCGCCGGCGACTTCCTCGAGGGCTTCTCGCTGCGAGACAGCCCGGACTTCGACGACTGGCAGTCGTCGGCGGCCGATGCGCTCCGGACCGAGCTCGCCTCGGCGCTGCGCCGCCTCGTCGACCACCTCACCGAGAGCGGTGATCTCGAGGGTGCCCTGGCGTGCACGCGCCGATGGCTCGATCTTGATCCTCTGCACGAGCCGGCGCACCGCGAGCTGATCCGCCTCTACGCGTGGAACGGCGATCGCGCGGCCGCCCTCGAGCAGTACCGGACCTGCGTGCGGACGCTGAGCCGGGAGCTCGGCGTCGCGCCGCTCGAGGAGACGGCGGCACTCTATGCGCAGGTGAACGAGGGCACCCTCCCGCCGCCCGAGCGCAGCGCACCGATCCCACCTCCATCGCGGACCCCACCCGCCGGCCCGCCGGACGAGCTCGAGCTCGTCGGCCGCGCGGAGCAGCTGGCGGCCCTGGTCGACGCGCACCTAGCCGCGGGTCCCGACGGTGCGCTGGCCGTGATCGAGGGTGAGGCCGGCATCGGCAAGACCCGCCTGGCGGCGGAGCTGGTACGCCGCGCCCAGGCGGCCGGAGCAGCAGTGCTCGCTGCTCGCTGCCACGACGACGAGGCTGGTCTCCCCTACGGCCCGGTGGTCGAGCTGCTGCGCGAGGCGGCCCGATATGCCGAGGGGTGGCCGGAGACCGTCCCGCCGCAGCGCCTCGCGGACGCCGCTCTGCTGCTGCCTGAGCTCGCGACCATTGGCGCCGGTGGACCCGACCTACTTCCGCTCGGCGGGCCGGGCGCGCAGGTCCGCCTGCTCGAGGGCGTCGCGACCGTGCTCGGTGCCGCGTGTGCCGGTCCGGCGCCAGGGGTGGTCTTCGTCGACGACGTACATGCTGCCGACGACGCGACCCTCGACGCCATCGCCTATCTCGGCCGCCGGCTCGGCGGCCGGGCGATGTTGCTGGTCCTGACCTGGCGTACCGAGCGGGTGCCGCCCGGGCACCGGCTGCGGCGGCTCGCTGTCGATCTCGCTCGCGCGGGCAATGCGACGATCGTGACCCCCGGCCGGCTCAGCGAGGACGAGGTGACCGGGCTGGTCCGGACGGTCGCCGCCGAAGGTGCCACCCCCGAGCTCGAGCGCCAGGTGTTCCTGGAGAGCGAGGGGTTGCCGCTGTTTGTCGCCGAATACCTCGCCGGGCTCGGTGCGGGCGACCTCGACACCCTGTCGCCGCGCGCCCAGGGGCTGCTGGACGGGCGGATCGCCGGCGTCGGCGAGACCGCGCGCCAGGTGCTCGGCGCAGCTGCCGCGATCGGACGGTCCTTTGATGCCGAGACGCTGCGGCGTGCCAGCGGACGGAGCGACGAGGAGACCGTGGATGCGCTCGAGGAGCTGGTCGCACACGGCTTGGTCAGGGAGGGCACCGGGGAAGGTGCGGTCTACGACTTCTCCCACCAGAAGCTGCGTGGGCTCGTCTACGAGCAGACGGCGCCGGCCCGCCGCCAGCTGCTGCACGGTCGTGTGGCCGCTGCCCTGGCCGGCCCGCGGGCCGGCGGTGAGCACGCCGCCCTCGTCGCCCAGCACCTACGGCTCGCCGGTGACCAGGAGGGTGCTGCCGAGCGCTACCGGCTGGCCGCCGAGCATGCCGTCTCGCTGTACGCGCACGCCGACGCCCTCGAGCACATGCAGGCGGCGCTTGCGCTGGGTCACCCCGACGTAGCGGGCCTGCACGAGCGGATCGGCGACCTGCGCACCGCGCTGGGCGACTACGGCGCCGCGCTCGCCGCGTACGAGGCCGCCGCATCGTTCTCCGACCAGCCGTCGGCGCTTGCGGCGATCGAGCACAAGCTCGGCGACCTCCACCACCGTCGAGGTGAGTGGGACCGAGCCGAGATGCACCTCGTCGCGGCCCTCGATGCGGCCACCGACGATGGGCTACGAGCTCGGGTGCAGGCCGACCTGGGTCTGACTCTCTTCCACGCCGGCGAGCCGGGTCGGGCGACGGAGCTCGCTCGCGACGCGCTCGCACTCGCCGAGACGAAGAGCGACCGTCAGGCCGAGGCGCAGGCGCACAACATGCTCGGCGTACTCGCTCGCAGCGAAGGTGCGGCCGAGCAGGCGCTCGAGCACCTCGAACGCAGCCTCGAGCTCGCGCGCGCCTTGGACGACGCGCCGGCCGAGGCGGCCGCGCTCAACAACCTCGCGCTCGTCAGGCGGGACGCGGACGAGCTGCCGGCCGCGCTCGAGCTGACCGAGCGTGCCCTCGCGCTGTGTTCCCGGTACGGCGACCGGCACCGCGAGGCCGCGCTCGAGAACAACCTCGCCGACCTGCACCACGCGGCCGGCCACGAGGACGAGTCGATGGCGCACCTCAAGCGGGCGGTCACGATCTTCCGCGAGGTCGGTGCCGACGAGGCCGCGCGGCTCCCGGAGATCTGGAAGCTCGTCAGCTGGTGACGCACGGCGGCGGCGTACGTGTAACGCACCGTTACTGCGTCCACCACACCCGTCTACCGGTGTGATGGACGACGTAACGGTGCGTTACACGTCCAGCCTCAGCCACCGGAACCGACGATGCGCAAGCTGGCCTCGTCGATCACGTCCGGGGACAGCACGTGGCCGATCGCGAGCGCGGCCGCTCCGATCACGCCGGCCCGCTCACCCGCCATCGAGGTGACGATCCGCAGGTGCTCGGTGGCCAGTGGCAGCGACCGCGAGTAGACGACCTCGCGGATCCCGGCCAGCAGACTCTCGCCGGCCTCGGCCATCGAGCCGCCGATCACGATCGCCGACGGGTTGATCAGGTTGACCAGCGTGGGACGACCTCGCCGATGTCGCGGCCGGCCTGCCGCACCACCTGTACGGCGTCCGCACCCGAGGCCGCCTGGACACCGGCCGCCTGAAGCGTGGCAGCCCGAGGCGCTGGAGTTCCTGCGTCGCTTCGACTCCGAACCCCCGGCGACCTCGTTCGACGCGGCGTTCAGCTCCGAAGGTTGATTCGTCACTTGTGACCCGTCGATTCGTGCCTTGTGGTCCGTTGATTCGGGGCCACAATCCCCGATTCGACGGGCCACAACCCCCGATTCGACGGTTAGGGGCGGCGCAGCACGGTGACCGCGAAGTCGGCGTCGTCGTGCCAGGCGCGCAGGTCCCAGGTGGCGAACCGGTGCTCGAGGCGTAGCTCGGCGTCGTCGACCGCACGGTCGAAGGCGTCGAGCGCCAGCTCGCGGTTGACGTGGAAGCCGGTGACCAAGAAGCCGTCGGGCTCAACGTGCGCGGCCACCCGGCGGAGCACGTCGGCCTCGGTGCCGGGCGCGAGGAAGACCATCACGTTCCCGGCCAGTACGGCGCCCGCGAACGGCTCCTCATCGGGAAGGTCCAGCTCGGCCAGGTCGGCCACCAGCCAGCGCGGACCGGGATGGTCGGCCTCGGCGGCCTCGATCAGCACCGGGTCGACGTCGACCCCGACGACCGTGTGGCCGCGCTCGTGCAGCACCGCTCCGACCCGACCGGGGCCGCAGCCGGCATCGAGCACCCGCGACCGCGGCGGCAGCATCGCGTCGACCAGCCGCGCCTCGCCACCGAGGTCCTCGCCCTCGGCCGCCATCGTGCGGAACCGCTCGACGTACCACTCCGAGTGCCCCGCCTTCGTGTCGGTCACCCACCGCGTCGGCTCGGCCACGAAATCCACCCTAGTAGGGGGTTGCGCGCCGGCCCAGGAGTTCTAGGTTGAGTGGATCATCTCGGGCTCGGAGGCCAGCATGTCCATCCAACGTCGCACCCTTCTGAAGACCACCGCCGGCGCTGCGGCCGGAGGGCCGTTCGCCGGCCTCGTCGCGATGCCGGCCGGAGCACACGTGGCGCCGCTGGCGGCGGCGCTCATCCCGATCGCCGACGAGCGCGACGGCAAGGTGCGGCTGCACCTGCCGGCGGGCTTCAGGTACCGGTCCTTCCACGACACCGAGACGCCGGTGACGCTGACCGACGGCACGCTGCTGCCAGGCCGGCACGACGGCATGGGTGCCTTCAGGGGGCCGAAGGGCACCGTGCTGCTGGTGCGCAACCACGAGGTCAACAGCCCCGGCCCCGCGTTCGGCCCCGGCGCGCCGTACGACCCCATGGCGCGCGGCGGCACCACGACCGTGCAGGTGACGCACACCGGTGAGGTCATCCGGTCCTTCACCAGCCTGAACGGCACGATGATGAACTGCTCCGGCGGCCAGATGCCGTGGGGATCCTGGGTCACCTGCGAGGAGACGGTCAACGGTCCGGACGTCGGGCCCGACTTCACCGGCACACCCAACGTCACGCTGCAGAAGCCGCACGGGTACGTCTACGAGGTGCCGGCCAGCCACCTCCCCGGGGAGGGCCAGTCGACGCGGCAGCCGATCAAGAGCGCCGGTCGGTTCGCGCACGAGGCGGTCTCGTTCGACCGGGGCACCGGCCATCTCTTCCTCACCGAGGACAACTTCGGCTACCCCTCCGGCTTCTACCGCTACAAGCCGCCTAACAACGCGCACGAAGCCCGGCGCCTCGCCGACGGCGGGAGGCTCCAGATGCTCAGCATCAAGGGTGCGCCGAACGCGCACCTGGAGGCGCAGCAGACGGTCGGCGCGACGTACCAGGTCAGGTGGGTCGACATCGGCGACCCCGACCCCACGTTCCCCTACACCCCGGGTCAGCCGGCACCGACGAGCAACGACACGGCACTGAACTTCGTCGGCGACCAGGGGCGGGCTCTGGGCGCTGCGCACTTCTCCCGGCTGGAGGGTCAGGTCTGCCACCACGGCGTCGTCTACTTCACGTCCACGCAGGGCGGCGGGCCCGCGGAGACCGGACCGGACACGGTCGGCGGCTACGGCAACGGCTCGGGCCAGGTGTGGGCCTACGACACCCGGAGGAAGACCCTCACCTGTGTCTTCCAGTCGACCGGGCCGCTGCACCTGGACCTGCCGGACAACGTGACCACCTCCCGCCGCGGCACCCTGGTCGTGTGCGAGGACGGCACCAACGACAACTTCATCCGTGGCCTCACCAAGCGCGGCCAGCTGTTCGACATCGCGCTGAACCGGCTGACCTCGAGCACCGGCACTCCCCGCTACAACGATGAGTTCGCGGGGTCGTCGTTCAGTCCGAACGGGAAGACGCTGTTCGTGAACATCCAGGCCTCTTCCGGACTGACGTTCGCGATCTGGGGGCCGTGGGGAAAGCTCGGGGTCTAGCGCAGGGCCCCTGCGACGTACTCCCCGAGCTCGCGGTGGCCGGCCTCGGTGAGGTGCAGCCGGTCGTCGAGGTAGGCGAGGTCGAGCCCGGCAGTGCGGACGTACGTCGCCCCGGCGGTCCGCGCGAGCCCGGACAGCAGCCGGTCGACGCGCGGCACGTCCGCAGCCCGCGCGGGTGCGCGGACCGGCCCGACGACCACGACCTGCTTCCCGTCGAGCTCGTGCATCAGCCGCGCGAACCCCCTGCTGATGTCAGCGGCCGACTGGTCGAAGTCGTTGAGCCCGCCCTCGACGACCACCAGGTCCGCGCCGCCCCGGACCGCATCGGCGGCCCGGTCCGCGAAGGACACCGAGCCACAGCCACTGGCGCCCGTGCTGAAGCCGGTGCCGGAGAAGCCGGCCACGTGCACCCGGCCGTCCAGCCGGCTCGGCCAGGACGCCATCGGGCGGTCGAGCCCGAGCCCCACGGAGTACGAGTCGCCGATCACCACGACCTCGGCGCCGGCCCCGGTGTCCGCGGCCGCGCGCTCGGCGGAGACCTTGGCGAACCGGGCGCAGTGCCGTGCGGAGTCCGCGGCCGCCGACAGGTGGAAGACCAGCAGCGAGCCCACCAGGAGGACAGCGCTCAGCAGCGCCACGAGCGGCAACCGTGCCGCGCTCCCCCGATGGATCACCGCAGAAGTGTGCGGCCTCGTACGGGTTCGGCGTAGCGATTTAGCGGATCTCGCTCAGACGGCGTACGCCGCCAGCTCACCCGCCAGCGCCTCGTTGGCCCGACCCTTGACGATCGTGCCCTCGCCGGTGTGCTCCATCGACTCGATCTCGCCCTGCTGGTGCAGCCGGTTGATCAGGTCGCCGCGCTCGTAGGGCAGCAGCGCGTGGAACTCCACGTCCGGCCGCGGCAGCTCGGCCTCGACCGCCGCGATCGCCTCCTCGACGCCCTCGCCGGTGTGGGCGCTGACGACCACCGAGTGCGGCTCGCGCTGGCGGAGCCGGGCGAGCACCATCGGGTCGGCCACGTCGGCCTTGTTGATCACGACCAGCTCGGGCACGTCGGCAGCGCCGATCTCGGCCAGCACCTCGCGCACCGCGCCGAGCTGACCCTCGGGGTCGGGGTGCGAGCCGTCGACGACGTGCAGGATCAGGTCGGACTCGGCGACCTCCTCCAAAGTGCTGCGGAACGCCTCGACCAGCTGGTGCGGCAGGTGTCGCACGAAGCCGACGGTGTCGCTCATCGTGTAGACCCGGCCGTCGGCGGTGGTCGTACGACGCGTCGTCGGGTCCAGGGTCGCGAACAGCGAGTCGTCGACGAGGACGCCCGCGCCGGCGAACCGGTTGAGCAGCGAGGACTTGCCTGCGTTGGTGTAGCCGGCGATCGCCACGGAGGGGATCCGGTTGCGGCGGCGCTCGTTGCGCTTGGTCTCGCGGGTGCCGCGCATCGCCTTCAGCTCGCGACGCAGCTTGGCGATCTTGTCGTTGATCCGACGCCGGTCGGTCTCGATCTTGGTCTCACCGGGACCACGGCCACCGATGCCGCCGCCGTCGGCGCCGACCCGGCCACCGGCCTGGCGGGACAGCTGGCCGCCCCAGCCGCGCAGCCGCTGCTTCATGTAGCTGAGCTGCGCGAGCTCGACCTGCGCCTGGCCCTCCCTGGACTTCGCGTGCTGGGCGAAGATGTCGAGGATCAGCGCGGTCCGGTCGACGACCTTGACCTTCAGCCGGTCCTCGAGGTTGCGCAGCTGGCTGGGCGCGAGCTCCCCGTCGCAGATCACGGTGTCGGCACCGGTGGAGATGACCAGCTCGAGGAGCTCGTCGACCTTGCCGCGACCGACGTACGTCGCCGGGTCGGGCTTCTGCCGGCGCTGGTAGACCGCCTCGAGCACCTCGGACCCCGCGGTCTCGGCGAGGAGAGCGAGCTCGGCCATGGAGTTCTCGGTGTCGGTGACGGTGCCCTCGGTCCACACGCCGACGAGCAGCACGCGCTCGAGGCGGAGCTGGCGGTACTCGACCTCGGTGATGTCCTCGAGCTCGGTGCGCAGCCCGGCAACCCTGCGGAGCAGGTGCCGCTCCTCGAGGTCCATCGCCCCGGTCGTGGGGTCGACACGGTCCCCGGGGGTGTCCTCGGGGTCCGGGCCGTCGGCATAGCCCGACTCGAACTCCTCGTCCTCCCAGGTGTCGGTGGCGGTGAGCTCGTCGTCGAGATTGAAGTCAGGTGCGTTCGTCATTCGACCTCCAGCGTACGTTTCGGTCCCCCGGCGCCGCGAACGCATAACGTTCGACCGTGCTGCTCCCCGCGATTCCCGCCGGCGTCCGGCTGCTCGGCCTGTGCGGCGCGCCGGGCGTGGGCAAGTCGACCCTGGCGGCCGAGCTGGCCGCCCGCGACGGCGCGGTGGTGGTGCCGATGGACGGGTTCCACCTGTCGCAGGCCGAGCTGGTGCGGCGCGGGCTGCGGGACCGGATGGGCGCGCCGGAGACGTTCGACGCGGAGGGGTACGCCGCCCTGCTCGGGCGGATCCGGCGTCGGGAGGAGGTCTCGGCGCCGGCGTTCGACCGGACGGTGGAGGAGCCGGTGCCGGACGCGATCCGGGTGCCGGCCGACGCTGCACTCGTCGTCACCGAGGGCAACTACCTCCTGCTCGACGAGCCGCGCTGGGAGGCGGTGCGGGCCGAGCTGGACCAGGTCTGGCACCTGGTCTGCGACGAGTCGGTACGTCGCGAGCGGCTGCTGGCCCGGCACGTGGAGTTCGGCAAGACGCCGGCCGAGGCGGAGGCGTGGGTCGCTCGGGTCGACGACGCGAACGCGGTGCTGATCGAGGCGGCGGCGTACCGCTCGGACGTGGGCGTCGAGTTGTAACGCACCGTTACTGTGTCCATCACACCGTCTGCGGGTGAGGTGGACGCAGTAACGGTGCGTTACACGCTTCGACGCCGCACAACCTGCGCGCCCGCACAACTTGCGTATCCGCACTTTCTGCGGCACACTCTCTCAATGAAGCCGAACCCGCAGCAGCTCGCCGCCGTACGTCGATCGCTCGAGGCCGCCGAGGACCTCGAGCCCGACGAGGCACTTCCCCACCTGCGCGAGGCCGCCGACCAGCTCACCGAGCTGATCGACGAGTCGATGGCGCAGGCGGTGCTGACGGGGAAGGCCAACCTGCGATCGGTCGGCGCGCGAGCCGGACTGTCGGAGAACGCCGTCGGCCCACGCCTGGCCCGCACCCAGACGCTCGGCGCCTACGCCAACGACGACGGTCGCGTCACCGCCGCCGCGGTGGAGCGGGCCAAGTACGACCACGAGACCGGGTCCCCACGACCGGCACCAGCACCGGCAGCCAAGCCCATGCGGTTCAAGCCGCGCCGACCCACCACCTGATTCACGAGCCGAGGAGTTCCACATGACCGACCAGAACCTCACCCACATCTACCTCCTGCTCGACCGGTCCGGGTCCATGCAGTCGATCAAGTCCGACACCGAGGGTGGGTTCGCCGCGTTCGTCGAGGAGCAGAAGCGCACGCCCGGTGCCTGCCGGGTGACGCTCGCGCAGTTCGACAACCACTACGAGGTCGTCTACTCCGACCGGCCGATCGCCGACGTACCCACCCTCGACCTGCAGCCGCGCGGCAGCACCGCCCTGCTCGACGCGATGGGCAGGCTGATCACCGACTCCGGCGCCAAGCTCGCCGCGCTTCCGGACGACCAGCGGCCAGGCACCGTGATCGTCGCGATCATGACCGACGGCCACGAGAACGCCAGTCGGGAGTGGACGCACCCGGCGATCAAGGCGCTGGTGGAGCAGCAGACCGCCCAGTGGGGGTGGCAGTTCCTCTACATGGGCGCCGACCAGGACGCGATCGAGGTCGGTCGCAACATCGGGGTCGCCGCCGCCAACTCGGTCACCTACGGGCGCGGCAAGAGCCGCGACGTCTTCGCCAACATCTCCGACAAGGTCTCGACCGTCCGCGACGCTCGGGCCGCCGGCGACTCGGCGGCGCCGATGCCGGCGTTCAGCGAGGAGGAGCGGCGCGACCTGGG
>CAWGZQ010000004.1:0-299093 GCA_963827185.1 uncultured Actinomycetota bacterium | reverse complement strand
TGATAACCGCTGAACGCATCTAAGCGGGAAGCACGTTTCAAGATAAGGTTTCCCACCACGTAAGTGGGTAAGGCCCCCAACAGACTATTGGGTTGATAGGCCGGAGGTATACAACAGCAATGTTCAGCCGACCGGTACTAATAGGCCGAGGGCTTGCCAACACAAACCCTCAACCAAAACCACAAACACGCGCACACAAACAAACACTCGCGTCCACGAGAACAATCCAGACCAACCACACCCAACACCGTTGGACACGTGGTTCATAAAGTTACGGCGGCCATAGCGACAGGGAAACACCCGGCACCATCCCGAACCCGGAAGTTAAGCCTGCCAGCGCCAATGGTACTGCACCCGAGAGGCTGTGGGAGAGTAGGACGCCGCCGGACAAACATTAGGTAGGGGGCCGCCGCTAAGGTGGCCCCCTACTCATTTATAGACATTCCATAGGCATCAGAGAGTGAGCCCTCGTGGCTGAGAACCGCCGTCCTGCCCGCAAACCGCAGCAGAAGCGGGACTGGAAGCGCCCCGCCGACCAGCAGCGGGAGCGCTCGGCCGAGCAGGCCGTCTACGACGGTCCGGAGCTGCCCGCCGACATCACCGGGCAGGAACTCGATCGCAGTATCAGCGCTCAGCTGAAGGGTCTCCCCGAGAAGCTGGCCGCCCGCGTAGCCCGCCACCTGGCAGCTGCCGGCATGCTGATCGACGAGGAGCCCGAGACCGCCTATCAGCACGCGAAGGCGGCGCGTTCGCGGGCGCCCAGACTTGCGGTGGTGCGAGAGGCGCTGGGTGAGGCGGCGTACGCCGCCGGGCACTATGCCGAGGCGCTGGCCGAGCTGCGCGCTGCGAAGCGGATGAACGGCGCGACCGCCTACCTGCCGATCATGGCCGACTGCCATCGGGCGCTCGGCCAGCCCGAACAGGCGATCAAGCTGGCCCGCAACCCATCCGTAGAGGGATTCGAGCCGGCCCCGAAGGCCGAGATGACCATCGTCGAGGCCGGCGCTCGCCGCGACCTGGGGCAGTTCGACGCCGCGCTTCGCGTCCTCGAGCTTTCGCCGCTCAACAGCAAGAGCCGCTCGGCCTGGGTGGTCCGGCTTCGTTATGCCTACGCCGACACCCTCGAGGCAGCCGGCCGCGATACCGACGCGCTGGCGTGGTTCCACCGCACCCAGGCGGTCGACAGCGACCAGATCACCGACGCCGCGACGCGCGCTGACCTGCTCGAGAAGCGCCAGTAGGCAGCCGGGTCAACGGGCGCGGATCGACACGATCGCCCGCGAGCCGGCCTCGCGGGTGCCCCACTGCAGGCCCTCGCGAAAGCCGAGCTCAACCCGATCGATGACCGCGATCGCGCTCTCGTCGCTCGAGACCTCCAGGACGATCGAGTCGCCGGGACCGAAGGTCTGGCCCTCCGGGTTGACCAGCTCGCCGCAGAACGCCGCCGGCTCGGTGGTGACCGACAGCGACCCGTCGCGGCACAGGTGCGGGACGACGTCGACCTGGGTGTTGGCGGTGGTGTGCACCTTCACCCCGGAAACGCGCAGGGTGCGCTCGAACTCGTCGCTGGCCGTGAACACTCCGACGTAGATCGGCTGTCCGGTCACCGCTGACGCGTTCACCGTCGCATTGGAGGTGGGCAGGGCGCTGGGATTGTTGACGTACCAGATCCCGAGCGCGACCAGGAGCGCGATTCCGGTGACCAGGAGCGCCCATCGCGACCGTCCTCGTGGGGGTACTTCGAGGGCGGTGTGGGACATGCCGTCACTGTAGGAGACCGCGTGGGAGACTGCCCGGCATGAGCAACGTCAAGCGCCCAGCGCTCGAGGGCACCGTGGCCGTTCGGGACGATCGGCGGCTCAGCTTCGCTGAGTACGGCTCGCGGCTGGGCCCCGCCATCGTCTGGATGCACGGCACCCCCGGAGCGCGCCGCCAGATCCCCCTCGAGGCTCGGAGCTACGCCGAGGAGCGTGACCTGCGGATCATCGGGATCGACCGGCCGGGTATCGGCTCGTCGACGCCCCACCTGTACTCCAACGTCCTCGACTGGACCGGCGACCTAGAGATCCTGCTCGACACGCTGGCCATCGACAAGGTCCGGATCATCGGGCTCTCCGGAGGAGGTCCCTACGCACTCGCGGCGGGCGCGGCGCTCCCCGATCGCGTGCACGGGGTGGGCGTCCTTGGCGGAGTGGCACCGACGCGCGGCCCCGACGCCCCCGACGGCGGGATCATCCAGCTCGCCGTTCGGCTGGCCCCGCTGCTGGTTGCCGCGCGGGTCCCACTCGGCGTGGCGCTCACCGCGGCGATCCGGATCGTGCGCCCCCTCGCCGGCCCCGGGCTGGATCTGTACGCCGCCGTGCAGCCGCCCGGTGACAAGAACCTGCTCTCTCGGCCCGAGTTCAAGGCGATGTTTCTCGATGACCTGCTCAATGGCAGCAGGTTCCAGACCTCCGCGCCGCTCAGTGACCTCGTGCTCTTCACCCGGCACTGGGGGTTCGACCCCGCCGATGTGACCGTGCCGGTGCGCTGGTGGCACGGCGACGACGACCACATCGTGCCGTTCGCGCACGGGCAGCACGTGGTTGACCGACTCCCGGACGCCACGCTCAGCGTGATCGACGGGGAGAGCCACCTCGGCGGTCTGGGCATCGCCCGGGAGGTCGTCGACACGCTGATGGAGCTCGGTCCGCGGCGCGCCGCCAGCGCGACCCGCCGCACGACGTAGACACCCAGAACCCCAATATCTGGTGCTCAGCGGCCTCATGGGCCACAATGGAGTCATAACTACACACGCGTTACTCATTCTTCTGCTCATTCACCCGCAGTCGAGACCGCCGGGGAAGGCGTAGCTCGCGCCGGAGGTGAAGACAGAGGAGTCGCAGTGAGCATCAACACCAGCGCAACCAGGGGCGTGCTCTACGTCCACTCCGCGCCGTCTGCACTGTGCCCGCACGTCGAGTGGGCCGTGGGCGGCGTACTCGGCGTCCCCGTGAACCCAGTGTGGACGCCGCAGCCCGCGCAGGCGGGCCATTACCGCACCGAGCTGTCCTGGGCCGGCTCCGTCGGTTCCGCAGCCGGCATGGCCTCGGC
Organism: uncultured Actinomycetota bacterium; assembly: GCA_963827185.1. Lineage (GTDB taxonomy): Bacteria > Actinomycetota > Actinomycetes > Propionibacteriales > Nocardioidaceae > Nocardioides. Next base: position 296,000 of record CAWGZQ010000004.1, on the reverse strand, counting down.
TCTCCGCGGCTGGAACCACCTGCGGTTCGAGGTCACCGAGGAGCCCACGCCGTCGACCGAGGGGGCGCGCTTCTCCTACACGCCGGACCTGGGCGTCTTTCACGCGGTCACCGGTCCGCACGGCGACATCCTGATCCCCGAGGACCGGCTCAAGGCCGCCGTGGTGAGAGCGGCGCTCGGCGACAGTACGCTGCTGGTCGAGATCGACAAGCTGCTCGGCAAGCCGTGGGACGACGAGCTCGAGACGTTCCGGCACGCCGGAGAGGGCGCTCCGGTACGTTGGCTGCACCAGGTCGTCTGACCTACCTCGAGGCCACCGTCACGGGCGCATCAGCCGGAAGGTCGACCGCTTCACGTAGCCGTCGATGTTGTCGGGGGTCGGGTCATCGCTCTGCTGGTTCCAGGTGATCTTCATCTTGATCCGGTGCTTGCCGTAGACGGTGCTCGCCCTGCAGATCACCGACGACCAGCGTCGAGAGGCCTTGCGCGGTTCCGAGGCGTGGAAGATCACGTCGTGGGTGACGGTCCGGCCGTTGCGGTTGATGAGGAAGATCTCGGCCGCCCAGTCGGGGACGTCGATGCGGTAGTGGTAGCGGTACCGGTGGCAGCCGTTCTTCAGCACCTGGTCGGGAGCGCGCGTGGCTCCCCAGGTCTTGGGCTTGTCCACGTCGTAGCGCGGAGCTCCCATCGTGGTCGGCGCACTCGCGATCAGGCCGGTGGTGAGCAGCAGCACGGTCCCGGCGGTAGCGAGAGTCTTGCGTAGCGACATGGGCAGCCTTCCGCGGTGGTGTGACGTCCGTCATAAACAACGGTGGGGCCCCGCCCCGGTTACGGCTGCGGCTCCTAGAGCGGAATGTTGCCGTGCAACCCGCGGCGTACGCCGTCGCTCTGCACGGCCTCGTGGATCGCGTGCGCGAGCGCGGATCGGGTGCGGTCGGGGGTCACGACCTCGTCGACGACCCCGATCTCGACGGCCTTGTCGACCCCGCCGGCGATCCGCTCGTGCTCGGCGGCCAACTCGGCCTCGACCCGTGGCCGCAGGTCAGGGGAGATCTCCGCGAGCTTGCGCCGGTGCAGGATCCGGATGGCCGCCACTGCGCCCATCACGGCCACCTCGGCGCCCGGCCAGGCGAACACCTTGGTGGCGCCCAAGGACCGGGCGTTCATGGCGATGTAGGCGCCGCCGTAGGTCTTGCGGGTGACCAGGGTGACGCGGGGCACCACGCACTCGCCGAAGGCGTGCAGCAGCTTCGCTCCGCGCCGAACGACGCCGTCCCACTCCTGTCCCACACCAGGGAGGTAGCCGGGTACGTCGACCAGCACGATCAGGGGCACCCCGAACGCGTCACACATCCGGACGAAGCGCGACGCCTTCTCGGCAGAGAGCGAGTCCAGGCAACCGCCCAGCCGCAGCGGGTTGTTGGCGACGACGCCGACGGTGCGCCCACCGAACCGTCCGAGCGCGGTCACGATGTTGGGCGCCCAGCGCGCGTGGAGCTCCTGCATCGTGCCTTCGTCGAGGACGGCATCGACGAGCGGGTGGACGTCGTAGGCCCGCTTCTTGGACTCGGGGAGTACGGCGGCCAGATCCCGGTCGACCACGTCGTCGACGACCAGGCTGCCCTGCGAGCCGAGCAGTTCGGCCACCCCGCGGGCGCGGTCGAGGGCCTCGTGCTCGCTCTCGGTCAGGATGTGTACGACGCCGGATCGGCGCCCATGGGGCTCGGGGCCGCCGAGCCGGAGCATGTCGACCGCCTCGCCGGTGACGGATCGGACGACGTCGGGGCCGGTCACGAAGATCCGGCCCTCGGGACCGAGGATCACCACGTCGGTCAACGCCGGCCCATAGGCCGCGCCACCCGCTGCCGGCCCGAGCACCACCGAGATCTGCGGGATCTTGCCGGACGCTTGGGTCATCACCTGGAAGATTCGACCGACCGCGTGGAGCGACAGCACACCCTCGGCGAGCCGGGCGCCGCCCGAGTGCCACAGGCCGATGATCGGCACCCGGTCAGTCATCGCGCGGTGGTAGGCGTCGACGACCACCCGGCAGCCCAGGTCACCCATCGCGCCGCCCATCACGGTCGCGTCGGAGCAGAACGCCACGACGCGGGTCCCGTTGACGGCGCCGATCGCGGCCACCATCCCGGAGTCGTCGTCGGGGGTGAAGAGCTCGAGGGTGCCGTCGTCGAGGAGCTCGCGCAGCCGGGTGACCGGGTGCCGCGGGTCCTGGTCCCGCGGGACCTTGGCGGGCTTGGTGGCCGCCGGCGCGGTGGTCACGACGCCGACCCGAACGCCACGGCGACGTTGGCGCCGCCGAATCCGAACGAGTTGTTCAGCGCGGCAATGTCGCCGAGCGGCAGGTCCCGCGCCTTGGTCGCGATGTCCAGCTCCACCTGGGGATCCTGGTCGTCGAGGTTGATCGTGGGCGGCGCGATCCGGTGGTGCAGCGCCAGCACCGTCGCAATCGATTCGAGCGCCCCAGCGGCACCGAGCAGGTGACCGGTCATCGACTTGGTGCTGGTCACCACGACGTCGGAGACGTGGGCTCCGAGCGTTGCGTGCAACATCAGGCCCTCCGCAATGTCGCCCAAAGGGGTCGAGGTCGCGTGGGCGTTGACGTGCGCGACGTCGCCGGGACCGATCTCACCCTCCTGGAGCGCCCGCAGGATCGCGCGCGAGCCACCCCGGCCGGCGGGGTCGGGCTGCGCGATGTCGTGGGAATCGGCGGTGATGCCGGCTCCCAGCACCTCGGCGTAGATCCGGGCGCCACGGGCCCGGGCGTGCTCCTCGGACTCCAGGATGAGTACGCCGGCACCTTCGCCGAGCACGAACCCGTCGCGGGCGGTGTCCCAGGGCCGCGAGACCGTGGTCGGGTCCCCGGCATTCTTGGAGAGCGCCATCATGTTGGCGAACGCCGCCATCGGTAACGGATGCACGGCGGCTTCGGTGCCACCGACCACGACGACGTCGGCACGGCCGAGCCTGATCTGGTCAACGCCCAGCGCGACCGCCTCGTTGCCGGACGCACACGCCGAGACCGGGGTGTTGACCGCGGCCCTGGCGCCGACGTACAGGCTGATGTTGGCGGCCGGAGCGTTCGGCATCAGCATCGGCACCGCGAGCGGTGAGACTCGGCGCGCACCCTTCTCCTTGAGCGCGTCGTAGTTGGAGAGCAGCGTGTGCACTCCGCCGATGCCCGACGCCATCGCCACCCCGACCCGGTCGCCGTCGAGGTCGCCGGCCTCCTGGGCGGCATCGAGGCCGGCGTCGCGCCAGGCCTCCATGGCGGCGACCATCGCGAACTGCGAGGACCGGTCGAGCCGGCGGGCCTTCACCCGCTCCAGGATCTCGGTCGGCTCGACCGCGGCGGTTCCGGCGATCTTGACCGGCAGCTCCGCCACCCATTCGTCGGTGATCGTGCGGACACCCGAGCGGCCGTTCACCAGACCGTCCCACGTGCTCGCGACATCGCCACCCAGCGGGCTGGTGACGCCCAGGCCGGTGACCACGACTCGTGTGCGACTCATCTGTGCAGACTCGATTCCTGATTGAGGGATGGGGATGGCCGTCAGGCCTGGGCGCGCTCGATGAACGCGACCGCGTCGCCGACGGTCTTGAGGTTCTTGACCTCGTCGTCGGGGATCGAGACGCCGAACTTCTCCTCGGCGGCCACGACGACCTCGACCATGGACAGCGAGTCGACGTCGAGGTCGTCGACGAACGACTTGTCGAGCTGGACGTCGTCGGCGTCGATGCCGGCGACCTCGTTGACGATCTCGGCAAGGTCGGCGCGGATCTCTTCAGTGGTTGCCATCTGGCGGTTCCTTTCCTCTTGTGTTTTCTCGGGTGGTGGTTACTACGGAACGGTGACGACCTGGGCGGCGTACGCCAGGCCGGCACCGAAGGCAATGAGCAGTGCGGTGTCTCCGGACCGGGCGTCGCCCTCGGCGATCATCCGGTCCAGCGCGAGCGGGATCGATGCCGCCGAGGTGTTGCCCTGCTCGGCAATGTCGCGCGCGATCCGAACGGTGTCGGGGAGCTTCATGGCGCGGGCCATCGCGTCGATGATGCGCATGTTGGCCTGGTGGGGGACGAAGCAGTCGAGCTCGTCGGCGGTGATGCCGGCCCGGTCGAGCGCCTGCTGGCCGATCTTCGCCATCGAGAACGACGCCCAGCGGAAGACGGGGTTGCCCTCCATCACGAGGTGGGGCAGCACGGCCTCGCCGGAGGCGATCGCGTCGCGCCAGTCCTCCTTCTGCCTGATCAGGTCGAACTGCTCGCCGTCGGACCCCCACACGACCGGGCCGATGCCCGGGGTGTCGCTGGGTCCGACCACGACGGCACCGGCCCCGTCGGCGAAGATGAAGGCGGTCCCGCGGTCGCCGACGTCGGTGAGATCGGAGAGCCGCTCGACCCCGATCACGAGCACGTGACCGGCACTACCGGCGCGGACGAAGTCGCTGGCCATGGACACGCCGTGGCAGAAACCGGCACACGCCGCGGAGATGTCGAACGCCGCAGCCTGGTCGGTGCCGAGCTCGTGGGCGATCGCGGTCGCGATGGCGGGCGTCTGGAACATGTGGCTGATCGTCGCGACGATGACCGTGTCGATCTGTCGGGCGTCGACGCCGGCGTGCTCGAGCGCCTTGCGGGACGCCCCGACCGCCATCGACTGGACGGTCTCATCGGCGCCGGCCCACCGACGCTGCTTGATCCCGGAGCGCTGCTGGATCCACTCGTCGCTGGAGTCGATCGCGTCGACGACCTCGGAGTTGGGGATCACCCGGGACGGTCGGTAGGCGCCGATCCCCAGGATCGCGGCGTACGGCGATCCGGTGCTGACCTGCAGGCCGGCTGTAGGGGTGTTCATGCCGCACCCAGCGGGTGCAACCGGATCAGCGGCTGGCCGGGGGAGACCAGGTCGCCGTCCTCGACGAGCCACTCGACGACCTCGCCGCCGTGGGCCGCGGTGATGGTGACCTTGTCGCGCAGGCTGGCGACGTCGCCGATCTCGGCGCCGGCGCCGAGGACCTCGGCGGTAGCGGCCGCCTGCGCCATCGTGAAGGTGCCCTTGGCCGGAGAGACGACCATCCGCCAGGTCGGTGTGGTGTCGATGATCGAGCCTTCGCCGTGCTTCTGGCAGAACGCCCGCGCATCGTCGAGCTGATCGGGCGTCTTCAGGGCGAACGTCTCGACGCCCTTGAGTGCGCGCTTGGCGATGCCGGTCAGCGTGCCGGCCGGCGGCATCTCGAGAATGCCGGTCACGCCCAGGTCGCTCATCGTGTCGAGGCACAGGTCCCAGCGGACCGGGGTGGCGATCTGGCCGACGATCCGGCGTAGCACCTCGCGACCGTCGTGCAGCACGTGGCCATCGCGGTTGGAGATCACCGGGATCCGGGGATCGTGCACGGACACCGACAGGGCGAGCCGCGAGACGTGGGCGACCGCCGGGGACATGTGCTCGGTGTGGAACGCACCGGCAACGGTGAGCGGCATCAACCGAACCTTGGCCGGCGGGCTCTCGGCCAGTGCGGCCAGCTGCTCGAGCGTGCCGGCGGCCACGATCTGGCCGGGGCCGTTGTCGTTGGCGGCGACCAGTCCGTGCTCGGCGAGCGCGGCCATGATCTCGTCGCGGTCGCCGCCGAGGATCGCGGTCATGCCGGTCGGGGTGGCTGCAGCGGCCTCGGCCATCGCCTTGCCGCGCTCGCGCACCAGCACCATGGCCTGCTCCGCTGTGATGGTCCGGGCGCCGGCGGCCGCGGCCAGCTCGCCCACGCTGTGCCCGGCGACCGCGCCGATCTGGTCGAAGGCATCAGCCGGGTGCGGAAACAGCTCGAGGGCGGCGAGTAGCCCGGTCGCGACCAGCAGCGGCTGGGCCACCTTGGTGTCGCGAATGGTGTCGGCGTCCGCCTCGGTGCCGTAGTGGGCGAGGTCGAGCCCGGCCACCGAGGACAGCCACTCCAGCCGGAGAGCGAAGGTCTCGTCCTCAAGCCAGGGGGTCAGAAAACCGGGAGTTTGGGCCCCTTGTCCGGGGGCGACGATGACGAGCACACCTCTACTGTGCCCAACAACGGACCGAATCCGCGCCTCCGGCATCCACGAATCTCGGGGGTAAAATTTTGTGGGATTCCTACAAAGATGACGGATCGCGTCCGGACTGGCGCCCGAGGATCAGCGCGATCTGCAGCGCCAGCCCATCCCGCGGAGTGGCCGGCGCAAAACCGGTCAGATCCGCACACTGTCGCAGGCGGTAGCGCACCGTGTTCGCGTGCACGAACAACTGCCGGGCGGCCCCCTCCAGCGACGACCCCGCCGCGAAGTACGCCGTGAGCGTCTCCACCAGCGTCCCTCGAGCCCCGACCAGCGGCAGGTAGACCTCCTCGATCAGGTGCCGTCGTGCGTGGCCGTCGCCCGCCAAGGCCCGCTCGGGTAGCAGCTCGGAGCTGAGCGACGGGCGCGGGGCCTCCGGCCATCCGGTTGCCGCGCGGAACCCAGCCAACGCCGCCCGGGCGGACACCTGCGCGTGCTCGAGGTCGTCGCACACCGGGCCGGCCACGACCGGGCCCGCGCCGAACACCGGCACCAGCGACTCGGCCGCCGTGCGCGGATCGTGGACGCCGCCGAGCAGCACAACCAGCCGGTCGCCCTGCACCGCGCAGAGGGCGTCCATCCCGCCGTCCCTGGCCGCGCGGCGTACCTCCTCGAAGAGGCCGGTCTCGGTGCGCTCGCTCGGCGCGGTCCCGAGGACCGCCGCGACCTGACCGCGGCCGCCCCACCCGACCGCGCTGGCCCGGGACAGGATCGTCTCGTCCGCCTCGGCGCGCAGCACCGCGTCGACGACGAGCGCCTCCAGCCGGGCATCCCACGCGCCGCGCACCTCGGCCGCCCGGGCGTACACCTCGGCGGTGGCGAACGCGACCTCGCGGGCGTAGCGCAGGACTGCGGCGTGCACCTCGGGGGCGTCCTGGGGATCGAGCAACTCATCGACGTTGGCCTCGACAACCTCGATCGAGAGTCGAACCAGGTCGACCGTCTGCTGCAGGTTGATGACGCCGGCCAGCGCCCGGGGCGCGGCGCCGAAAACTGTCGAGGCGACCTCGGTTCCCTGGAGAGGCCCGGTGCCACCGGCTCGGAACCACTCGATGAAGCTGCCGATTCCGGCCTGCACGATCAGCGCCACCCAGGAGCGGTCCTCGGCGCTGAGATCCCGGAACCAAGGCATGTCGGCATCCATCTGGGCCGTGGCTGCGGTGCTCAACGTGCCCGCGCTCCGGGCCAGCGACGCGGCGGCGCGCTGATGAGGGGTCTGGGGTGTTCGCGCCACCCGTCGACCCTAATGCCCCATGGATCAAGGGAGATCCGCAGCAAATGAGATCGCGAAGGATCATGTCAAATGCCCGAACGGCTATGTCTAGCTGCGGAGCAGTCTGCTTGACTCATCCAGTTGCCGAGACCAGGAGGTCGGGTGTCCCAGCCGGTGCACGAAGTCCAGTACGTGAGGATCCACGGCCATCGCCGCGCCTTCGTCAAGACCGGCTCCGGTCCGGTGCTCTTGCTGTTGCACGGTCTCGGCTGCCACCACGGCACCTGGGAACCGGTCATCGACACGCTGGCCCGCAACTACACCGTCATTGCGCCGGACCTCCTGGGTCACGGCCAGTCCGACAAGCCGCGCGCCGACTACAGCCTCGGCGGCTACGCCAACGCCATGCGCGACCTGCTCACCGTGCTCAACATCGATCGGGTGACCGTGGTCGGACACAGCCTGGGCGGCGGCATCGCGATGCAGTTCGCCTACCAGTTCCCCGAGCGCACGGAGCGGCTCGTGCTGGTCGCGTCGGGCGGGCTCGGTCCCGAAGTCACGCCCGCGATCCGCGCGATCACCACCCCGGGGTCGCATCAGGTGCTGGGCGCGCTGACCCTGCCCGGCATCCGCCATGTCGGCAAGGCGGGGCTGAAGGCGCTGGCAGGCTCCGGCATGAAGGCCACTCGCGACCTGGACGAGGTCGCCGAGATCTACGACTCGTTCAAGGACCCTGCCACCCGCGCCGCCATCCGGCATGTGGTCCGCGCGGTGGTCGACTGGCAGGGCCAGATCGTCACCATGGCCGACCGGGCCTACCTCACCGAAGCCATGCCGATGGCGGTGGTGTGGGGTCGCGACGACATGGTGATCCCCGTGCGGCACGCCAGCAACGCCGCCGCCCTCGCGCCCAACGCGCGCGTCGAGGTGATCCCCGGCGCGGGCCACTTCCCGCACAAGGACCACCCCGAACGGTTCGCCAAGATCCTGCACGACTTCATCAGGACCACCCGGCCCGCTCGCTACTCCCGGGCCAGGGTTCGCCGACTGCTTCGGGACGGCCGGGTCGGGCCGGTCAGCCCGCTCGCGAGCGTGAGCCAGATCGGCACCGCGTAGTCGAGCGCGCGCGCGCATGTTACTGACCGTTGCGGTGTCCAACTGACCGTTGTAACTGTCACCTGGACGGCACAACGGTCAGTAGGACCGGTCAGTCCAACTACGCGTCGCCGCCTTCCTGGGCCCGGTCGGCGACCGCGGTCGGGTCGTCGATCCGGTACTTGTCCATAGCCTGCTTGACCACGCCACGGTCGACCTGGCCCGCGTCGGCGAGCGCCTGGAGGGCCTGCACGACCACCGACTCGGCGTCGATGTGGAAGAACCTGCGGGCGGCGGGACGGGTGTCGGCGAAGCCGAAGCCGTCGGCGCCCAGGACCCGGTAGTCGCTGGGTACCCAGCGAGCAATCTGGAGCGGGACCGCGCGCATGTAGTCGGACACCGCCACGGTCGGTCCGTCGAAGCCGGCGAGCTTGTCGGAGACGTACGCCGTTCGCGCGGTCTCGTCGGGATGCAGGAGATTCCACTCCTCGGCGGCGACACCGTCGCGGGCCAACTCGTTCCAGGAGGTCACCGACCACAGCTCGGACTGGATGCCCCACTCGTCGGCAAGGATCCGCGCGGCGTCGCGGATCCAGGGGAACCCGACGCCCGAGGCCATCAGCTGCACCTGCGGGGCATCAGAGGTGCCCACCCGGTGTAGTCCGCGCAGGATGCCCTCGACGTCGACGTTCTCCGGCTCGGCCGGCTGAGCGACCGGCTCGTTGTAGACCGTGAGGTAGAAGATGACGTCCTCGCCGTGCGGATGGTCGGACGTCTCGCCGTACATCCGCTCCAGGCCGGATCGCATGATGTGGCTGATCTCGTAGGCGAAGGCCGGGTCGTAGTGCACGACCGCGGGGTTGGTCGCGGCCAGCAGCGGGGAGTGACCGTCGGCGTGCTGCAACCCTTCGCCCGTGAGCGTGGTGCGGCCAGCGGTGGCGCCGATCAGGAACCCGCGGGCGAGCTGGTCGGCCATCGCCCAGATCGAGTCGCCGGTCCGCTGGAAGCCGAACATCGAGTAGAAGATGTAGAACGGGATCATGTGCTCGCCGTGAGTGGAGTACGACGACCCGGCGGCGGTCGCCGAGGCCACCGCCCCGGCCTCGGAGATGCCCTCGTGCAGCATCTGTCCCTGCGCGGACTCCTTGTAGGACAGCAGCAGCTTGCGGTCGACCGACTCGTACTGCTGACCGCCGGGGTTGTAGACCTTGGCGCTCGGGAACATCGAGTCCATCCCGAACGTGCGGTACTCGTCCGGCGCGATCGGCACGATCCGCTGTCCGATCTCCGGATCCTTCATCCAGTCCTTGAGCAGGCGGACGACGGCCATGGTCGTCGCGATCGGGTGCTTCTCGGAACCCTGCTTGAGCTCGGCGTACATCGCGTCGCCGGGCAGGGTCAGCGGCTTGGCGCGCCGCATCCGGAGCGGCAACGAGCCCCCCAGCTGCCGGCGGCGTTCCAGCATGTACTCGATCTCCGGCGCGTCCTCGCCGGGGTGGAACAGCGGGGGTACGCCCTTCTCCTCGTAGGACCGCTCGAGGTCGCGGTCGGAGATCGGGAGATAGAGCCGGTCCCGGAACTTCTTCAGGTCGTCCTGGGTCAACTTCTTCATCTGGTGGGTCGCGTTCTTGCCCTCGAGGGCGTCGATCGTCCAACCCTTGATGGTCTTCGCCAGGATCACCGTCGGCTGGCCGACGTGGCTGGTGGCCGAGTCGAAGGCCGCGTAGACCTTGCGGTAGTCGTGCCCACCGCGCGGCAGCTTGACGATCTGCTGGTCCGTCATGTGTTCGACCATCTGGCGCAGCCGCGGGTCGGTGCCGAAGAAGTGGTCGCGGATGTAGGCGCCGTCCTCGGTCGAGTAGGTCTGGAACTGGCCGTCGGGTGTGGTGTTCATCCGGTTGACCAGGACGCCATCGACGTCGCGGGCCAGCAACGGATCCCACTCGCGACCCCAGACGACCTTGATGACGTTCCACCCGGCGCCGCGGAAGTTGGCTTCGAGCTCCTGGATGATCTTGCCGTTGCCGGTGACCGGGCCGTCGAGCTGCTGCAGGTTGCAGTTGATCACCCACACCAGGTTGTCGAGCTCCTCCCGGGCGGCGATTCGGATCGCGCCCAGCGACTCGGGCTCGGCCATTTCGCCGTCGCCGAGGAACGCCCACACCCGCTGGTCGGACGTGTCGGTGATGCCCCGGTTGTGGAGGTAGCGGTTGAACCGTGCCTGGTAGATCGAGTTGATGCCGGTGAGCCCCATCGAGACGGTGGGGAACTCCCAGAAGTCCGGCATCAGCCGGGGGTGGGGGTACGACGACAGGCCGGCGCCCTGGCCGTGCTGGACCTCCTGCCGGAACCGGTAGAGCTGCTCCTCGCTGAGTCGGCCCTCGAGGTAGGCGCGGGCGTAGATGCCCGGTGAGGCGTGGCCCTGGATGTAGATCTGGTCGCCACCCCCGGGGTGGTCCTTGCCGCGGAAGAAGTGGTTGAACCCGACTTCGTAGAGGCTGGCCGAGGACTGGTAGGTGGCGATGTGTCCGCCGACCTCCAGGCCCTTGCGGTTGGCGCTGGAGACCATCACCGCGGCGTTCCAGCGGATGAACGCGCGGATCCGACGCTCGGCCTCCTCGTCGCCGGGGAACCAAGGCTCTCGTTCCGGAGGAATGGAGTTGATGTAGTCGGTGCTCCGCAGCGCCGGGACGCCTACCTGGGTCTCCCGGGCCCGTTCGAGCAGGCGCAGCATGAGGTAGCGGGCGCGGTCGCGACCACGCTCCTGCAGGAGGGCGTCGAACGACGCCAACCAGTCGTTGGTCTCGTCGGGGTCGATGTCGGGCAGCTGGGTCGGCAGGCCCTCATGGATCACCGAGGGTTGCCGGCCGGAACGCGTGCCAGAAGTGCTGGATGTCTCTTCGGTCACAGCCTCATCGTCGCACGCGACCAAGCGCTCACCCCAGCCGTGATGGCTACCGCTTAGTAGGGCTATCGGTGGACACGGGTTGCGTCCGCCGCCCTTCTCCGCTGGACTACTCCACACCTCGCGGTGTCAGGCCGCGAGCCAACGACTGGAGGAACCGGTGAGCTCGACCGCGGGTGGCGGGACCGCACAGACAGGACCCGCCGACCGGCTCGGTTTCAAGCCGGGCATGGTGATCCAGGAGCTCGGCTGGGACAACGACACCGACGACGCCCTGCGCGTCTCGGTGGAGGACCTGATCGACGCCGACATGGTGGACGGCGACTACGGCAACGTTGTTGATGCGGTGTTGCTCTGGTGGCGAGACGAGGACGGCGACCTGGTCGATGGCCTCGTCGACGCCCTGACGGACCTCGTGGGCGGGGGAGCGATCTGGCTGCTCACGCCCAAGATCGGCCGACCGGGTGCGGTGAGCCCCACCGACATCGCGGAGGCGGCGCCGATCGCCGGCCTGGCGCAGACGACCACGGCCTCGGTCAGCCAGGACTGGGCGGCCAGCCGCCTGGTCGCGCCCAAGCACCCGGCCTGAGCCGCACCCACCAGAAGGCGACAACTCCTTGATCCAGAAGATCATCGCTCGCGCGGGCTCGGCCGCCACGAGCGCCAAAGTACTCACCCGGGCGGGCGTGATCCGGCCGATCTCCCCGATCAAGCTGGGCAAGGTGGGGCTCGCCGTTGCGAAGTGGGGGACCGGACCGGCCGGTGGGTTCGCATCGCTGGCGGCCCGGTGGCCCGACCGTCCGGGACTCGTCGACGAGCTGGGGACGCTCACGTTCGGCGAGATCCACCAGCGCAGCAACGCGCTCGCTCATGCGCTGCGGGAGCTGGGCATCGACGAGGGCGACAGCGTGGCGGTGATGTGCCGCAACCACCGGTTCTTCGTTGACGCGACGATCGCCGCCGCGAAGCTGGGCGCCGACATCCTCTATCTCAACACCGCCTTCGCCGGGCCGCAGCTCGTGGAGGTGCTCGAGCGCGAGGCTCCCGGCGCGGTGATCCACGACGAGGAGTTCTCCGGCCTGCTCGACAAGGCCGATACAGAGCGTCGGATCCTCGCCTGGACCGACAGCGAGATCGAGGGCGAGACGATCGAGTCGCTGGTGCGGTCGCACCCGACCACCGACCATTCCGCGCCCAAGAAGCACTCGAGGGTGGTGATCCTGACCTCCGGCACGACCGGGACGCCGAAGGGCGCCCCGCGCAGCGAGGCCGGCATCGACGCGGCGGTCGCGCTGCTCGAGCGGATTCCGCTTCGGGCGGGCACCCCCATGCACATCGCGGCGCCGCTTTTCCACACCTGGGGCTTCGCCCACCTGGCACTCGGGATGCTGCTGGGCACGACCGCCGTGCTCCGCCGCCGGTTCGACCCCGAGGACTGCCTGAAGGTGATGCAGGAGGAGGGCTGCCACTCCGTCGTCGTGATCCCCGTGATGCTGCAGCGGATCATGGCGCTCCCGCAGGAGACGCTCGACGCCTACGACCTGTCCACGGTGCGGGTCGTGTCATCGTCGGGTTCCGCGTTGCCGGGGGACCTGGCCACCGCCTGGATGGACGAGTACGGCGACAACCTCTACAGCACCTACGGCTCGACCGAGGTGGCCTACGGGAGCATCGCCGACCCCGCCGACCTCCGGATCGCGCCGACCACCGCCGGCCGACCGCCGGTGGGCACCGTCGTCCGGATCTTCGACCAGGCCGGCAAGGAGTGTCCCGCGGGAGAGCCCGGCCGGATCTTCGTGGGCAACAGCCTGCTGTTCGAGGGCTACACCGGCGGCGGCAACAAGGACATGATCGAGGGCCTGATGTCGACCGGCGACGTCGGCCGGTTCGACCAGCGCGGACTGCTCTACGTCGAGGGCCGCGACGACGAGATGATCGTCTCCGGCGGCGAGAACGTCTTCCCCAAGGAGATCGAGGACTGTCTGGCCCGCCACGACGCGGTCCGCGAGGTGGCCGCTATCGGGGTCGAAGACGACCAGTTCGGCAAGCGGCTGCGCGCGTTCGTGGTCCGCATCGACGAGTCCTGCAGCGAGGACGACCTCAAGGACTGGGTCAAGGAGAACCTCGCTCGCTACAAGGTGCCGCGCGAGATCGTCTTCCTCCCCGAGCTGCCGCGCAACGCGACCGGGAAGGTGCTCAAGCGCGAGCTGGCCGAGCGGGAGGACTGATGGGTCTCGCGCTGGGAGGTGCGGCCCCCGACTTCACGCTGCGCGACCAGTTCGGCCAGGACGTCACGCTGTCGTCGTATCGCGGTCGCAAGGCGGTCGCGCTGGTGTTCTACCCGAACGCGTTCTCCGGTGTCTGCACCGGCGAGATGACGGGGATCCGGGACCGGCTCGCGGAGTTCCTCACCTTCGACACCGAAGTGCTCGCGATCTCGTGCGACCCGGTCTACTCGCTGCGGGTCTTCGCCGACCAGGACGGCCTGAACTTCCCGCTGCTCAGCGACTTCTGGCCGCATGGCGAGGTGGCGCGGGCCTACGATGTCTTCGACGAGACCAAGGGGTCCGCCCGCCGGTCCTCCTACGTCATCGACCGGGCGGGGAACCTCGCCTGGTCGGTACACAACGCCTCGCCCGAGGGTCGAGACCTCGACGAGCATCTGCGCCAGCTGCACGCTCTGGTCTAGGCCAGCAGGGGCCAATTTGCAGGAATTTCGAGTCAACTGATGCGGTGACTTGGCGCGGCCGTCTAATCTTCATGGTGTTGAACCGCTGGTGACCCGAGACGCCAGCGGTTCAACTTTTTTTGCGCCGCCCTACGCACGGGTAGTGTGCGACCCGCTTCGCGACACGGGCGTATAGCTCAGCGGTAGAGCACCTCCCTTACAAGGAGGTGGTCGGGGGTTCGATCCCCTCTGCGCCCACCCGGTCCCTGCCGCGTGCGTGATTAGAGTTAACGGATCACGCCACCGACGTAGGAGGACCCGTGTTCGTCCCGTTCAGCGTCTCCGACTTCATCGACCGCGCCGTCCAGGTCTACGGCGAGCGCGTCGGTGTGGTCGACGAGCCGGACCAGCCCGCTGCCTCGCTCGGCGACCTCACGTACGCCGAGCTGGGCGCTCTAGCCCGTCGCCAGGCGGCCCAGCTCGACGACCTCGGTATCGCGGCCGGCGACCGGGTCGCGGTGGTGAGTCACAACAGTGCGCGGCTGATGAGCTCGTTCTTCGGGGTCACCGGTTATGGGCGGGTGTTGGTGCCGGTCAACTTCCGGCTCCGTCCCGACGAGGTGCGCTACATCGTCGAGCACTCCGGCGCGCGGGTCCTGTACGTCGATCCCGAGATCGACGAGTCGTTGGCCGACGTGACCGCGGAGCACCGTTTCGTGCTCGGCCAGGATGAACACCTGTACGCCCCCGAGGGCGCAGAGCCGAAGCCGTGGGAGCCGGACGAGGCAGCGACGGCGACGATCAACTACACCTCCGGGACGACGGCCCGGCCGAAGGGCGTCCAGATCACCCACCGCAACATCTGGGTCAACGCCCTGACGTTCGCGCTGCACGCGGGGGTGAGCGACCGGGACGTCTATCTGCATACGCTCCCGATGTTCCACGCCAACGGCTGGGGGATGCCGTTCGCGATGACCGGTCTCGGGGTGCCGCAGGTGGTGCTGCGGAAGATCGACGGGGCCGAGATCCTGCGCCGGGTCGAGCAGCACGGGGTCACCGTGATGTGCGCGGCCCCGGCGGTCGCCGCCGCTGTCCTGGAGGCTGCGCAGACGTGGGACGGCCCGATCCCCGGGCGGGACCGAGTCCGGATCATCATGGCCGGGGCGCCGCCGCCGACGAAGACCGTGGTCCGGGTCGAGGAGGAGCTCGGCTGGGAGTTCGTCCAGATCTACGGCCTCACCGAGACCTCGCCGCTGCTGACCATCAACCGCACCCGGGCCGAGTGGGACGACCTCTCGACGGAGGACCGGGCCAACCGGCTGACCCGCGCCGGCGCCCCGGCCCTGGGCGTACGCCTCAAGGTCGATCACGCGGACGAAGGCGCCGGCGAACTGCTGGCTCGCTCCAACGTGGTCCTCGAGGGCTACTGGGAGCAGCCGGAGGAGACCGAGCGCGCGCTCGCCGACGACTGGTTCCACACCGGCGACGGCGCGGTGATCGGGGACGACGGGTACGTCACGATCCAGGACCGCAAGAAGGACGTGATCATCACCGGAGGCGAGAACGTCTCCTCGATCGAGGTCGAGGACGTGCTGTTCTCCCACCCGGCGGTTGCCGAGGTGGCGGTGATCGGTGTGCCCAGCGAGAAGTGGGGCGAGACCATCAAGGCGCTCGTCGTCCTCGCCGAGGGGCAGCAGGCGACCGAGGCCGACCTGATTGCCTGGTGCAAGGAGAAGGCGGCGGGCTACAAGGCCCCCACCACCGTGGAGTTCCGCGGTGACCTGGCCCGCACCGCGACCGGCAAGCTGCAGAAGTTCAAGCTGCGCGAGCCCTACTGGGAGGGCTACGAGCGCCAGGTCAACTGACCCGCCGATAGCCTGTCCGGCGTGCCCACGCTGAACGAGCTCGTCGAACTGATCCACGGCTGGTACCCGCCGGAGACCGCGGACGAGTGGGACGCCGTCGGGCTGGCCTACGGCGATCCCGCGGCGGAGGTCAAGAAGGTCATGTTCGCCGTGGACCCGGCGCCGGCGGTGGCGGCCGAGGCCGCGGAGTGGGGTGCGGACCTGCTCGTGGTCCATCACCCGCTGTTTCTCAAGCCCGTGCACGGCTTCGCGGCAACCACGCCGAAGGGGCGCACCCTCGCTACGCTCGCTGGCGCGAAGTGCGCGCTGCTGACCGCGCACACCAACGCAGATCAGGCGGTGGGCGGGGTCTCGGAGGCGTTCGCGACCGCCCTCGGGCTCACCGAGCTGCGGCCGCTGCGGGTCGCTCGAGCAGCGCGGGTCGACAAGCTCACCGTCTTCGTCCCGGCCGATGCGGCCGCACCGGTCCGCGCGGCGATCGCCGAGGCAGGCGCCGGCCGGATCGGCGCCTACGACTTCGCGTCGTTCTCCTCGGCCGGCGAGGGGCGGTTCCGTCCGCTCGAGGGCGCCGAGCCGACCATCGGCACGGTGGGCAAGGTCGAGACCGTCGACGAGGTGCGGATCGAGGTGGTGCTCGAGCGCGCCCTCCGCGGTGCGGTCGTGGCCGCGATGCTGGCCGCTCATCCCTACGAGACTCCGGCGTACGACGTCGTCGAGCTGGCCGACCCCGAGTCGTCAGAGGCTGGCACCGGACGGATCGGCGTGGTGGAGCGGACCACCCTCGCCGAGTTCGCGAACGCGGTGGCCGCAGCCCTGCCCGACACCGCCCACGGGGTGCGGGTAGCCGGCGAGCCGGACCGCTCGGTACGCCGGATCGCGGTGTGCGGAGGAGCCGGCGACTTCCTGCTCGACGAGGTGGCCCGGTCCGACGCCGATGTCTACGTGACGAGCGACCTGCGGCACCACCCGGCGTCGGAGTTCGTCGAGCGCGGCGGTCCCGCCCTGGTCGACGTCGCGCACTGGGCGGCCGAGTGGACGTGGCTGCCGGTCGTCGAGGCGAGGGTGCGTGAGACCCTCGGCGATAGCGTGGAGACGCGCGTGAGCACGATCAACACCGACCCCTGGACACTCAGATTGTGAAAGGCCGCCCTTGAAAGCCGACCCGTCCGCCCAGCTCAAGCTGCTGGACGTGCAGACCCTGGACTCCCGGGCCGACCAGCTCCGTCACCAGCGCGCCACCCTGCCCGAGATCGCCGAGATCGCCACTCTGACGGCGAGCCGGGCCGAGCTCAACGACAGCATGCGGGACATGCAGATCGCCGTGGACGACCTGACGGCCGCCCAGAAGAAGGCCGACCGGGACGTCGAGCAGGTCAAGGTCCGGCGGTCCAAGGACCAGGACCGGATGGACCAGGGGTTGATCAGCAACCCCAAGGACCTCGAGCGGATGCAGCACGAGCTGGACTCGCTGAACCGCCGGATCACCACCCTCGAGGACGAGGAGCTGGAGGTGATGGAGGAGCTCGAGGAGGCCCAGGTCCGGCTGACCGAGCTGCAGCGACAGATCGCCGCCGCCGACGAGCGCCTGACCGAGCTGACCGCCGAACGGGACCGGCGGACCGCCGAGATCGACGCCGAGCTGAGCACTCTCTCCGCCGATCGCGGGCCTGCGGTCGCGGACATGCCCAGCGACCTGCTCGCCCTCTACGACCGGCTGCGTGAGAGCAAGAACGGCGTGGGCGCCGCCGAGCTGAAGGCGCGCGCGTGCGGCGGCTGCCGGCTCTCCATCGACCCCTCGGAGCTCTCCCACATCAAGTCCGCGGCTCCCGAACTGGTCATCCGGTGCGAGGAGTGCCAGCGGATCCTGGTCCGCACCGATGAGAGCGGGCTGTGAGCGACGCACCCCGCCGGGTGATCATCGAGGCGGACGGCGGGTCCCGCGGCAACCCCGGGCCGGCGGCCTACGGCGCCCTGCTCAAGGACGCCGACACCGGCGAGGTCCTCGCCGAGGACGGCACCACGCTGGGCGAGGCCACCAACAACGTGGCGGAGTACTCCGGGCTGATCGCCGGGCTCAAGCTGGCCCGGGAGTTTGCCCCGGACGCCGAGATCGAGGTCCGGATGGACTCCAAGCTCGTGGTCGAACAGATGTCGGGGCGGTGGAAGATCAAGCACCCCGGGATGCGGCCGCTCGCGATGGAGGCCGGCACGTTGGCGCCGTTCGGGACGACCTACACCTGGGTGCCGCGGGAGCAGAACAAGCACGCGGACCGGCTGGCCAACGAGGCGCTGGACGGGCTGCGCAGCGGGGTGAGCGTCGGTGGCTCCGAGCCGCCACCCCGGCGGGCCAAGAAGAAGCCCGTTGAGCGCGGCTGGGCTCCTCCGACAGGTGCGCCGACCACGTTGATCCTGCTCCGGCACGGCGTGACCGCGCACACCGCCGACAAGCGGTTCTCGGGCGGCCTCGGTAGCAGCAACCCGGGACTCATCGACGAGGGGCGCGACCAGATCCGGGCGACGGCCGAGTGGCTGAAGCCGATCGCGGCCGACGTCGACGTGGTGATCGCCTCGCCGGTGCGACGCACCCTGGAGTCGGCCGAGATCGTCAGCGAGGTGCTCGGGCATCCGATCGTGGTCGAGCACGGGTTCGCCGAGATGGAGTTCGGTGCCTGGGACGGCCTGACCTTCGCCGAAGTCGCGGAGCGCCACAAGGATGAGCTCGACTCCTGGCTGGGATCGCTGGACCACGCACCAGGCGGAGGCGAGTCCTTCCGCGCGGTCGAGCAGCGAGTGCTCGCGGCCCGCGATCGGGTGATCGAAGCGCACCCCGGCAAGACCATCGTCGTGGTCAGCCACGTCACGCCGATCAAGACGCTGGTCGCCCACGCGCTCGACGCACCACTGTTGTCGGTCTACCGGATGGAGCTGGCGCCCGCGTCGGTCTCGGTGCTGACCTACTTCGAGGGCGGGCCGCAGGGTGACCAATCGATGGCGTCGATGCGGCTCTACAACGCCCGACCGATCGAGGCCCCGTTCCTGGCGCAGGCGCCCCGCTAGCCCGCGATCACACCTCCGCGACGATCACGTCGAGGCGGGTGCCATTGGCGCCCGGCTCGACCTCGACGGTCCAGCCGAGGTCGCCGAGGATCTCGGCCAGCTGGGCCGGTGACCGCGGCTGGCGGCCGTCCTCGAGCAACGCACGCACGATGCGCCCCTTGGTGGCCTTGTTGAAGTGGCTCACCACCTGACGCTTCCCGGCCACCTCGTGCAGCACCCGCACCGTGGCCACCTGCTTGCCGAGCTCTGACGGTGGCCGCCAGAACGCGGCGTACATGCCCGACCGGAGGTCGACCAACAGGCCGGTCCCGATCGCCTCGGCCATCGCGTCCGGGAGCGCCCGCCGCCAGACCGCAGCCACTGGTCCGAGGCTGGGCAGGGACGCGTCGCCGGAGAGCCGGTACGCCGGGATCCGGTCGCCGGGTCGCACCAGCCCGAACAGGCTGCTGGTGACCGCGACCCGGGTGCCGGCGCGTCGCTTGGCCGCGGGGGAGAGGGTGTCGAAGCCGAGGGCGTCGTAGAGCACGCCGGTGTAGACCCGGTCGGCACGGGCGGTCGGGGCCGATGCGTGCCGCGCGTTGAGCTGGACGAGATCCCGCTGACCGGCCGACAGATCGAGAACCGTGGACGCGCGTTCGGGGTCGTCGGCGCACAGGTCGACGAGTGCCTGCCGGACCATCCGCCGAGCCTCGGTGAGCACCGGGAAGCCGAGCGTCGTGTCGTCGAGGGGCTTGCCGCGCCGCGGCGAGCTCTTGCCCTCGCTGGGAGGCAGCAGGATCAGCACAGGAGCGAACGTTAGTGTCGGAGTCATGCCGAGCAACCGAGTGGTCCGGGTCAAGGGTGGCGGCGACTCTGCGGTTTCGCAGGTGGTCGGCGACGGCATCGCGCGCATCCAGGAGGAGCAGGGGATCGACCCTGACTTCTCAGCCGAGGTCGAAGCCGCCGCCGCGAAGGCGGCGGCGGATCCGCGGCTGCCCGAGCTGGACCGTACCGAGATCCCGTTCATCACGATCGACCCCGAGGGGTCGATGGACCTCGACCAGGCGCTGCACATCGAGCGCGCCGACGAGGGATACGTCGTGCGCTACGCGATCGCGGACGTGGCGGCGTTCGTCTCGGCCGGCGATCCGATCGACCTGGAGGCCAACAGGCGCGGGGAGACGCTCTATGGCGCCAGCAACAAGGTCCCACTGCACCCGAAGGTGATCTCCGAAGACGCCGGCTCCCTGCTCGAGGGTCAGGTCCGGCCCGCGCTGCTGTGGACGATCCGGGTGGACGAGATCGGCGAGGGGACCGACGTCCACGTCGAGCGGGCGCTGGTGAGGTCGACCGCGAAGCTCTCCTACCTCGGCGCCCAGCAGATGATCGACGACGGTTCGGCGGGCGAGGTGCTGCTTCTGCTCAAGGAGATCGGCGAGCTCCGGATCAAGCGGGACGCGGTGCGCGGCGGGGTGTCGCTGCCGCTGCCCGAGCAGGAGATCGACATTCAGGGCCAGCACTGGGCGCTGGAGTTCCGGCGGATGCTGCCGGTCGAGCTGTGGAACGCGCAGATCTCGCTGCTCACCGGATTCGGCGCGGCGACCCTGATGGTCTACGCCCGGGTGGGCGTGCTGCGCACGATGCCGCCGCCGGACCCGCGCGACGTACAACGTCTCCATCGCACCGCCAAGGCCCTGGGCATCGAGTGGCCGGCCGAGCTGGTCTACCCCGACTTCATCCGGGCGCTGGATCCGACCGTTCCCGCGGAGGCGGCGATGGTGGTGGCGAGTTCGCGGCTGCTCCGCGGAAGTGGATACGTCGCCTTCGACGGCGAGCTGCCCGCCGAGTCGCTGCACTCGGCGCTGGTTTCCGAGTATGCCCACGTCACCGCTCCGCTGCGGCGGCTGGTCGATCGGTACGCCGGCGAGGTGTGCGTGGCTCTGTGTGCGGAGCAGCCGGTGCCCGAGTGGGTGCTGGCGGCGCTGCCCGCGCTGCCGAAGACCATGCAGCAGTCCGGCGGCCGGGCCAGGTCCTACGAGAAGGCGGTCTTCGACCTGGTCGAGGCCGGGCTGCTCGCCCACCGGGTGGGCGAGTCGTTCGCCGGCGTGGTGGTCTCGGTCGATGAGAAGGACCCGATGCGCGGCGTGGTGATGCTCAGGGACCCCGGTGTCGAGGCGCCGGTGGTCGGCTCGGAGGCACTGCCGCTCGGCTCGGACGTGCAGGTGACGTTGGCGTCGGCGGATGTCGGGACCCGCTCGGTGGAGTTCCGGCTTTAGAGCTCGCGCACGACGCGGGCCGGGTTGCCGACTGCCACCACGTTGGCCGGCAGGTCCTTGGTGACGACTGCGCCCGCGCCGACCACCGTGTTCTCCCCGATCGTGACGCCCGGGCAGACGATCGCGCCGCCCCCCAGCCAGACGTTGTCACCGATGGTGATCGGCTCCGCCGACTCCCACTTCTCCCGCCGCGGCCCGGGCTCGACCGGGTGGGTGGGGGTCAGCAGCTGCACGTTGGGCCCGATCTGCACGTCGTCGCCGATGGTGATCGGCGCGACGTCGAGCGCGACCAGGCCGTAGTTGGCGAACGTCCCGGTCCCGATCGTGATGTGGGTGCCGTAGTCGACGTACACCGGGCTGCGCAGCACCGTGTCCGCCCCGACCGAGCCCAGCAGCTCCTCCAGGAGGGCACGCTTGGCCACCTGGTCGCGGTCGGGCGCCGCGTTGTAGGCCGCCATCCGCTCTCGGGCGACGTACGACGCCTCCTCAAGGTCTGGGTCGTCGGCGATGTAGAGGTCACCGGCGAGCATCCGCTCGCGCATGGTGCGGTTGTCGTTCATGAGATGAGCCTACGAACGCCGTAGGTCACCCGGCACCTGGGCCGGGCGGCCCCGGGGCTTGCTCGTCGGCTCGACAGCAGCCGCGTTACCTAGATGCCGAGTAGCCTCCGGCCATGCGTTCCCCCTGGCTGGTGCCGCTCGTGGTCGTCCTTTCGCTCATCAGCGCCTGCGGCGACGATGACGAGAGCCCTTCGGGTTCGACACCGGCTGGAACGGACGGAGGCGACCAGAACGCGGTGTCAGGCAGCGAGGACGAGGAACCTACGGTCGAGATTGTTGACTTCGGCTTCGGTCAAACCGACTGCTGCACGCTGGGGATCGTGATCGCTACCACCGACAGCGAGGCAGCCGTCGGCGAGTCCGTCACCGTCACCGTCAACTTCCTCGACGCCGACGGTCAGATACTCGAAACCGTGGAGCAGGTCGAGTCGTTCAGCTGGGTCGGGCAGGAACTCGTGCTTCCGGTGACTCCCTACCAGCTCACCGACGCCGACACGGTAGCCAGCATGGACCCGTCGGTGTCGCTCAGCGACTATGGCTCGGAGCCGATGGAGGCCCCGCTGCCGGTGCTGGACGCAACCGAAATCTCGAAGAATGACTACGGCGGCTACACAGCGTCGTTCGCCTTCGCGAACGACACCGACGCCGACCTGGAAGACCTCCGCGTCGGAGTGGTCTGCTACAACGCGGCTGAGGAGATCATCGGCGGGACCTCGGCGTACCCGGCCCTGGCGCCGGCCGGTAAGACCATTCGCATTGACGCTGACCCGACGGTCGCGGCGATGCCCGAATCGTGCAAGGCGTTCGTGAACTACGACGTGTTCTGAGGCCGGGCCCCGCGACCGCCCATAAGGGCCTGCCCATGGCCGTCGCAGGGTCTGGGACCAGTCTCGATCTCCGGCCAGGTCGCTGTCGCACGAGCGATAGGGCCCTCCCGACGCCACCTGCGCGACCCGGCGCGTGAGGGGTCATGCTTCACCTCGAGACCGGGTGATGCGGATGGGCTGGCCTGTAGGCCGGGTTCTGTCGCCGGTACGAGACCGGCGGGCGACCATCCATCTACGACGACCGTTGCCGATCGCCTCCAGCAGTCCACCCGCGCACTCGGGCGAGCAACCCTCGAACGTGCGCTGTCTGACCTTGCTCCAGGTGGGGTTTACCTAGCTACGCCGGTCTCCCGGCGTACTGGTGGGCTCTTACCCCACCGTTTCACCCTTACCTTCCGCTCCTCCGAAGAGGGACGATGAGGCGGTTTCCTTTCTGTGGCACTTTCCCGCGGGTTGCCCCGGGTGGGCGTTACCCACCACCCTGCTCTGCGGAGCCCGGACCTTCCTCGTGAGTTGCCCCACGCGGTCGCCCGGCCAGCCCATCCGCGTCGATCAGTCTAGGGGTTCGTGAGGACCTCGGCGCCGTCCGCGGTCACCAGCAGGGTGTGCTCGAACTGCGCCGACCGCTGCCGGTCGCGAGTGACGACGGTCCAGCCGTCGTCCCACATGTCCCACGCGTGGGTGCCGAGGTTGAGCATCGGCTCGATCGTGAACGTCATGCCGACCTCGATCAGGTCGTCGTACATCGGCTCGTCGTAGTGCGGCACGATCAGGCCGCTGTGGAACGCCGTGCCGATGCCGTGGCCGGTGAAGTCGCGGACCACGCCGTACCCGAAACGGTCGGCGTACGCCTCGATCACCCGGCCGATGACGTTGATCCGGCGCCCCGGTTTGACCGCCTTGATGCCCCGCTCGAGCGCCTCGCGGGTGCGGTCGACGAGCAGTCGATCCTCCTCGTCGACGTCGCCCGCCAAGAAGGTGGCGTTGGTGTCGCCGTGCACTCCGTCGAGGTACGCGGTGATGTCGATGTTGACGATGTCTCCGTCCTCGACCACCCGGCTGTCGGGGATGCCGTGGCAGATGACCTCGTTGACGCTGCTGCACAGCGACTTCGGGAAGCCGCGGTAGCCGAGCGTCGAGGGGTAGGCGCCGTGGTCGCAGAGGAACTCGTGGCCGATCCGGTCCAGATCGTCGGTGGTCACGCCGGGGACGACGTGCGACCCCACCAGCTCGCGCGCCTGCGCCGCCAACCGGCCGGCCCGACGCATCCGCTCGATGGTGTCGGCGTCCTTGACCTCCGACCCGACGTACGGCGCCGGCGCGGGCCGGTCGACATACTCCGGCCGGGGGATGTGGTCGGGCACCACGCGGCGTGGAGACACGGTCATCGGGGCCACAGGCGTCACGAGAGACGAGTGTAGTTTCGCCCCCATGAAGTACTGGTACTGCGTGAAGCACCACCGGGTCGAGACCGAGAACATCTGCCCGCCGATCGACCGGCTCGGGCCGTACTCCTCCGAGGAGGAGGCCTCGCGCGCCCTGCAGAAGGCGGAGGAGCGCAACGAGGAGTGGGACAACGACCCGGTCTGGAACGACGCCGAGCTGGAGGACTAGGCCCGTGATGGCTCGTCGGCGGCGGGTGCGCAGCCCGAAGCCGGTCTCGCCGCGCCCCTTCATCGGCATGAGCATGCTGGTGGCGTCGCTGTTCCTCTACGGCTGGAGCGTGGGCGTGCTGCCGTGGTACGTCTCGGTGCCGTTGATCCTCTTCTGGCTGTTCCTGTTGCTGGTCAGCCTGGCCTGGTGGTCGCTGCACCCCGATCGGTTGCCGTGGGTGGCCGCGATCGCCTACGTCGTGTGGTTTGCCGTGCTGCTCGGCGGCGGGATCGCCTTCGACTGGGTCGACTGACTCAGCGCGGCCGCACCTTCAGCACCACGTCGGTGCCGCCACCGTTGTCGGTGGTGATCAGGAGCGAGCTGTGGGGGCCTCTGGTCACCGAGCGGAGTCGGCCGAAGCGGCGTAGCGCGTGGGGTGCTCGGACGCTCTTGAGCCGGCCCTTCGCGTCGAACTTCATGAACAGCAGCCGGCTCGACTTCAGGGCCGCGACCGCAAGCGCCCCTTCGAGCCCACCCCACCGGCTGCCGCGCACGAACGCGGCCCCCGACGTGGCCAGGGTCGGCTCGCCGGAGGACCACCGGGCGGCGTACTGCTTGCCGGGCAGGCTGAAGTCGGTCATCGGCACCGACTCGTTGTAGCCGGGCACCGGGTTCCAGCCGTAGTTGCCACCCGCGACCAGCTTGTTGACCTCGTCGTCGCGGTAGGAGCCGTGCTCGATCGACCAGAGCGAGCCGTCGCCGCGCTGGGCCAGGCCCTGGACGTTGCGGTGCCCGTAGGTGAACACGTAGCGGCGCTTGCCCTTGCCCTCGATGAACGGGTTGGTGGGCCAGGGCTTGCCGCTGGTCCGGTTCAACCGGAGGGTCTTGCCGCCGAGCGAGCCAAGCTTCTGCGGGTTGGTGCCGACCGCGGCGTCACCGGTGCCGACCAGCAGCGACCCGTTGCGGGCGATCAGCAGCCGGCAACCGCCGTGCCGCCCGCTGCTGGCCGGGAGCCCGTCCCGCAGCACCCGGACCATCCGGGCGCGGGTCGCGGCGGCGTCAACGAACCGCCAGGTGACCACGCGTACGTCGTGCCCGCCGCCGACCGGGAACCCGCCCTGGCAGGTGTAGAAGCGGCGGTTGCGGGCGAAGTCCGGGTCGATGGCGAGACCCATCAGCCCGGTCTCACCGGCCACCCAGACCTTGCCGCTCGGGAACCGGACCCGATGCTTCGAGCGTGCGGTGGCCACCCACAGCCGCGCCGTGTCGCGTTCGGTGATCAGCACCCGGCCGCCCCCGATCGGTTGCACGTCCCAGGGGTGGTCGAGTCCGGTCGCCAGCGTGCTCACCCGGAATCTGGGCGCGACCCGCTCGGCACCGCTGGACCCCGCCGGGACGTCAGGCTCGGCGACGGCCGGAGCCGTGCCGATCACGAGGGCGACCAGCAGACCGAGGATCAGCGCACGCATGCCGCCACGGTAGACCTGCCTGCCGCTCTCACTCCTGGGCGGAACCGAGGATGTTGACCATCCAGGGGACGCCGAACTTGTCGACCAGCATCCCGAAGGTGTCTCCCCACGGGGCCTGCTCGAGCGGCACCGTGACCGAGCCGCCGTCGATCAGTGCGTCCCAGTAGCCGCGAAGCACGGTGTCGTCGTCGCCGCTCAGGGAGATCTGGGTCGAGGCGGCGCTCGGCTCACCCATGCCGGGCGCCGCGTCGGCGCCCATGAGATGCACGCCGTGGTCGCCGGTCAGCTGGGCGTGCATGATCTTGTCGCTCATGGCGGGATCGTTGCCCGGCATGTCCGGCTGCTCGCCGAACGTGTTGACCTCGAGGTCGCCGCCGAAGACGGAGTGGTAGAACTCCAGCGCTTCGCGGGCCTTGCCGTCGCCGAAGGTGAGGTAGGGGTCGAGTTGCACTGCCATGTGGTCCTCCTGGTGGGGTGGGACTGCCAGCATGCACCCAGGCACCGACAGTCAGTCAGCCAGCAAGAAGAGTGATGATCCGGGCTCAGACCCTCACTCGGTCGGCCGGGGCCAGGTGACGCCGGTGCGCTCCTCGGAGATCTCCCAGAGCCGCCGCGCGGCGTCGGCGTCCCGGCTCTCCCGGGACCGCGGATTGGGGCCGGGCGCGCCGCGCAGACCCCGAAAGCCGCTCGGACCGATGTAGCTGTCGCCGGGCACGTCTGCGACCGCCGCGTGCACGGTCGGCCGCGCACCGAACTCGGCGCTGGTGGCGATCAGCTTGTTGCCGAGCCACATCACCTTGTTCATCAACGGGTTGGCGTGGTGCGACTGCAGGTTCGTGGCGGAGTAGCCGGGATGCGCGGAGGTCGCCAGCACGGGGGAACCGGCCTGCGTGAGCCGGCGCTGCAGCTCGGAGGTGAACAGCAGGTTGGCGAGCTTGGACTGGTGGTACGCCTTCGACGGCGTGTAGGCCCCGCCCTCGAGGTCGAGGTTGTCGAAGTCGAGCTGTGGCCCGTTGTGCAGGCCCGATGAAATCGTCACGACACGCGAGGTGACCTGCGGCAGCAGGAGGTTGGTCAGGGCGAAGTGCCCGAGGTGGTTGGTGCCGAACTGACGCTCGAAGCCGTCGGCCGTCCGCCCCTCGGCGACCATCATGATCCCCGCGTTGTTGACGAGGACGTCGATCGGCTCGGTGTACGCCTTCGCGAAGGCGCGCACCGAGGCCAGGTCGGCCAGGTCGAGCTGCCTCACCTCGGTGGAGCCGTCGATCCTGCTCGCTGCCTCTTCGCCGCGGGAGACGTCGCGGACGGCCAGCACCACCGTGCCACCCGCGCCAGCGAACGTGCGGGCGGCCTCGAATCCGATGCCCGAGTTGGCGCCGGTGACCACGAAGGTCCGGCCGGACTGGTCGGGCAGCGGGTCGGTCATCGGGCTCCTAGAAGGTGTGATCGGGACCGGGGAAGGTACCGGCCTTGACGTCGGCGTCGTAGTCTCTCGCGGCCTGGAGGAGTACGCCGTGCAGGTCGGCGTACTGCTTCACGAACCGCGCCATCTTGCCCGTACGCAGCCCGAACGCGTCCTGCCAGACCAACACCTGGCCATCGCAGTCGGGACCGGCGCCGATGCCGATCGTGGGGATGGCCAGCTCCTTGGTCACCTGGGCAGCGACGTCGCCCGGCACCATCTCCATGACCACCGCGAACGCGCCCGCCTGCTCGATGGCGTGCGCATCGGCCAGGACCCGGGTGGCGGCGTCGCCGCGACCCTGGACCCGGTAGCCGCCGAGGGTGTGCTCGGACTGCGGGGTGAACCCGATGTGCGCCATCACCGGGACGCCGCCCTGGGTGAGCTTCTCGATCTGCGGCACCATCTCGACGCCGCCCTCGAGCTTCACGCAGTGGGCGCCGCCCTCCTTCATGAACCGGACGGCGGTGAGGTAGGCCTGCTCGGGGGAGGCCTGATAGCTCCCGAACGGGAGATCGCCCACCACCAGGGCGCGTTTGACGGAGCGGCTGACCGCTCGGGTGAGCGGGATCAGCTCGTCGACGGTCACCGGCAACGACGTCTCGTTGCCATAGACGTTGTTGGACGCACTGTCACCGACGAGGAGCACCTCGATGCCGGCCTCGTCGAACGTCGCGGCGGCGTACTGCTCGTACGCCGTGAGCATCGAGAACCGCTCGCCGCGCTCCTTCAGCTCGCGCAGGTGATGGGTGCGGACCCGCTTGACGGGGGTGTGCTGCTGGGCCGGGCCGCTGCCGTAGGGCGCGGCCTCCTCGGGCGTGCTCATGCTCGAGCTCCTTGCGGTCATCTCGCGGCTCCCTGGTGGAGTCCACGGACTCGCGTCAAGGCTAGCCCCGGATCGTCCTACGGCCGGCTGTGGTGCTGGTCACGCGGGCGACGGCGCCGCCTACGCCGCGGCGTTCGCCGCCGCCTCCAGCTCCGCGATCACAATCCTGCGCATCGTGAACATCGACTCGGTCGCCGCCTTGGCCCGAGCCGGGTCCGGGTCCGAGACCAGCTCGTAGAGACGCTGCGGGACGATCTGCCAGGAGAGCCCGAACCGGTCCTTCAGCCATCCGCACACCGACTCCTCGCCGCCGTCGACGAGCGAGTCCCAGTAGTAGTCGACCTCGGCCTGGTCCCGGCACGAGATGCTGAACGAGACCGCCTCGGAGAAGCGCGCGTGCTCGGGACCGCCGTTGATGCCCCGGAAGGTCATCCCGTCGATCGTGAACTCGCCGGCCATCACCCGGCCGGTCCGGCCCGGCCCGGCGTCGGTATAGCGACTCAGGTGCCCGATCGATGAGTTCGGGAAGATCGAGGTGTAGAACGTGGCGGCCTCCTCCAGGTTGTCGTCGAACCACAGGCAGGGGCTGATCGATGAATCCATGTCGGTTGTGACCGGCTCCGCGGTGCCGACTCATCGGTACGACGGCCGCGAACCCTAGACTCAACGGGTGGACTTCTACTCGGCCTACGCCCAGGGGTTCGCGCGGGTGGCCGCGTGCACGCTGCCGGTGACGGTCGCCGATCCCGCCGCGAACGCCGCAGCGGTGCTCGCGGAGGCCCGGGCCTGCCACGACGAGCAGGTCGCCGTCGCGGTCTTCCCCGAGCTCTGCCTGAGCGGCTACGCCATCGACGACCTGGTCCTGCAGGACACCCTGCTCGACGCCGTACGCCGCGCGGTCGCCGAGATCGTCGAGGCGAGCGCCGACCTGATGCCGGTCCTGGTCGTGGGGGCGCCGCTCGTGCAGGGCACCCGGGTGCTGAACTGCGCGGTGGTGATCCACCGTGGCCGGGTGCTCGGTGTGGCGACGAAGTCCTACTTGCCGACGTACCGGGAGTTCTACGAGCGTCGCTGGTTCGCTCCGGGCGACGACCGGCACGGCGAGACGATCAGCCTCGACGGCGCCGAGGTGCCGTTCGGGCCGGATCTGATCTTCCGGGCCGAGGACGTCCCCGGGCTCGCGCTGCACGTCGAGATCTGCGAGGACATGTGGGTGCCGGTGCCGCCGAGTGCCGAGGCCGCTCTTGCCGGCGCCACGGTGCTGGCCAACCTCTCGGGCAGCCCGATCACCGTGGCCCGCGCCGAGGACCGCCGGTTGCTGGTGCGCAGCGCGAGCTTCCGGTGCAACGCGGCGTACGTCTTCGCGGCGGCCGGCCAGGGGGAGTCCTCGACGGACCTGTCGTGGGACGGCCAGACGATGGTCTACGAGTGCGGCGACCTGCTCGCGGAGTCCGAGCGCTTCCCGGACGGTCCGCGCCGGTCGGTCACCGACGTCGACCTCGACCGGCTCCGGCAGGAGCGGCTGCGGCAGGGCACCTTCGACGACAACCGACGCGGTGCCGGGATCACCGAGTTCCGCACGATCGACTTCGAGGTCTCGCCACCGAGCGGCGACATCGGCCTGCGCCGCAAGGTCGACCGCTACCCGTTCGTGCCCGACGACCCCGCGCGGCTGGCCCACGACTGCTACGAGGCCTACAACATCCAGGTCTCCGGGCTGGAGCAGCGACTGCGGGCGATCGGCCAGCCCAAGATCGTCATCGGTGTCAGCGGCGGGCTCGACTCCACGCACGCGCTGATCGTGGCCGCGAAGGCGATGGACCGGCTCGGCCGACCGCGCAGCGACGTCCACGCGTTCACGCTGCCCGGGTTCGCGACCGGATCGACGACCAAGTCCTACGCCACCCGGCTGTCCACCTCGCTCGGCGTGACGTTCGAGGAGATCGACATCACCGCCGCCGCCGAGCAGATGCTGAAGGACCTCGACCACCCGTATGCGGTGGGCGAGGAGGTCTACGACATCACGTTCGAGAACGTCCAGGCCGGGCTACGCACCGACTACCTGTTCCGGCTCGCCAACCACCGTGGCGGCATCGTGCTCGGCACCGGCGACCTCTCCGAGCTCGCCCTCGGTTGGTGCACCTACGGCGTCGGCGACCAGATGTCCCACTACGGCGTCAACGCCGGCGTCCCCAAGACGCTGATCCAGCACCTGATCCGCTGGGTGATCGAGTCCGGCCAGTTCGAGCAGCCGACCAACGAGGTGCTCGACGAAATCCTCGGCCAGGAGATCACCCCTGAGCTGATCCCGACCCGAGAGGACCAGCTGCCGCAGCGCACCGAGGACTCCGTGGGGCCCTACTCCCTGCAGGACTTCACCCTCTTCCACGTGATCCGGCGCGGCTACCGTCCGGCGAAGATCGCCTTCCTCGCCTGGCACGCCTGGCAGGACGAGACCCGCGGTGACTGGCCGCCTGGCTTCCCCGAAGACAGTCGTACCTCGTTCGACCTGGCCACGATCCGACGGTGGCTGGTGGTGTTCGCCGAGCGCTTCTTCGCCAGCCAGTTCAAGCGGTCCGCGCTGCCCAACGGGCCCAAGGTGAGCTCCGGCGGCACCATGTCGCCGCGCGGTGACTGGCGGATGCCCTCGGATGCCAAGCCCACCGCCTGGCTCGCGGAAATAGAGGCGAACGTCCCGACGAAGTGACCGCCACTAGGCTGACGCCATGGGCAAGCAGGAAGACTTCGTACTCAGGGCGCTCGAGGAGCGTGACGTCCGGTTCGTCCGGCTGTGGTTCACCGATGTTCTGGGCTTCCTGAAGTCGGTGGCCGTGGCGCCCGCCGAGCTCGAGGGGGCGTTCGCCGAAGGGATCGGGTTCGATGGCTCGGCGGTCGAGGGCTTCGCCCGGGTCTACGAGGCAGACATGCTCGCCAAGCCCGACCCGGCGACGTTCCAGATCCTCCCGTGGCGCGGCGAGGGGCCGTCCACGGCCCGGATGTTCTGCGACATCGAGATGCCCGACGGCAGCCCGTCGTACGCCGACCCGCGCCACGTGCTCAAGCGCACCCTGGCCAAGGCGGCCGACAAGGGGTTCACGTTCTACACGCACCCGGAGATCGAGTTTTACCTCTTCAAGGACACGCCCACCGACGGGGCGGACCCGGTGCCGGTGGATCGCAGCGGATTCTTCGACCACACCGCGCAGTCGATGGGCTCGGACTTCCGTCGCGAGGCGATCACGATGCTGGAGTCGATGGGGATCTCGGTGGAGTTCAGCCACCACGAGGGCGGTCCCGGCCAGCAGGAGATCGACCTGCGGTACGCCGACGCCCTGACCACCGCCGACAACATCATGACGTTCCGCACCGTGATCCGTGAGGTGGCGCTGAGCCAGGGCATCTGGGCGACGTTCATGCCCAAGCCGTTCACCACCCATCCGGGCTCGGGCATGCACACGCACGTGTCGCTCTTCGAGGGTGATCAGAACGCCTTCTACGAGGCCGGTTCGGAGTACCAGCTCTCCAAGATCGGGCGCGGCTTCACGGCCGGGGTGCTCCACCATGCCCGCGAGATCAGCGTGGTGACCAACCAGTGGGTCAACAGCTACAAGCGGATGATGTCCGGCGGCGAGGCGCCGTCCTACGTCTGCTGGGGCCACAACAACCGCTCCGCGATGATCCGGGTCCCGATGTACAAGCCGTTGAAGGGTCAGTCCACCCGGATCGAGCTGCGCACCATCGATGCTGCGTGCAACCCCTACCTCGCGTTCGCGGCGATGCTGGCAGCGGGCATGAAGGGGATCGAGGAGGGCTACGAACTGCCGCGCGAAGCGGAGGACGACGTCTGGAGCCTCACCGAGCGGGAGCGGCAGAGCCTCGGCATGGAGCCGTTGCCGAAGAACCTGAGCGAGGCGATCGAGACCGCCGAGGGCTCGGAGCTCCTCGCCGAAACCCTGGGTGAGCACGTCTTCGACTTCTTCCTGCGCAACAAGCGTGCCGAGTGGGACGAGTACCGCGTCCAGGTCTCCGCCTACGAGCGCGACCGCATGCTGCCGGTCATCTGAGGGCAGCATGCGTGCCCCCCGGGTGCTGGTGATCGAGCACGAGGCCGACTGCCCGCCTGCGCTGTTCGGCACCTGGCTCGAGGACGCCGGCTGCGTCGCGACGGTCTGCCGCCCCTATGCCGGCGACCCGCTGCCCACGCTCGGGGACTACGACGCCCTGCTCGTGCTCGGCGGCCCGATGGCGGCCACCGACCCGCACCCGTGGCTGGCCCCGCTGCGCGAGCTGATCCGCGACTCCGCGGCGACCGGCACCCCCACGCTCGGCATCTGCCTGGGTCACCAGATCTGCGCGGTCGCGTTCGGCGGCGGGGTCGAGCCCAACCCGCGCGGCCAGCAGCTCGGCCTCCTCGACGTCGGCTGGACCGACGCGGCCGTCGACGATCCGCTGCTCGGAGCGGTGAGCACGCCGCGCCGGGCGGTGCAGTGGAACGACGACCTGGTCACCCGAGTGCCCGACGACGCCGTCGTACTCGCCCGGACCCCGGAGGGGGAGCCCCAGGCTGTCCGGTTCGCCCCGTCGGTGTGGGGCGTGCAATGGCACCCCGAGGTCGACCGAGGCGTGCTCGAGCACTGGGCGCGCGACGACGCGGAGCGGCATCAGGCAGCGGGGATCGACCAGGAACGACTGCTGGCCGAGATCGACGCGGCCGAGGCCGAGCTCGAGCGGGCCTGGCGGCCATTGGCCGAGCGGCTGGCGGCGCTGGCCCGGAGCCGCGCGTGACCCGGCCGGCCACCGGCAAGGGCACGTTGCTCCGCCTGGGGTTTCAGGATCCGGATGCCGCGCTCGCGGACCTCGGCCAGCTCGGGCCCGAGATCGACGCCCTGCTCGCCCCGCTCTCCCACACCGCCGATCCGGACGCGGCGCTGGCCGGCCTGGTCCGGCTGCGCGACGCCGCCGACGACGGTCCGGCGCTGGTCGACGCGCTGATCGACGACGAGGGCACCGCGATGCGGCTGCTGAGC
Organism: uncultured Actinomycetota bacterium; assembly: GCA_963827185.1. Taxonomy (GTDB): domain Bacteria; phylum Actinomycetota; class Actinomycetes; order Propionibacteriales; family Nocardioidaceae; genus Nocardioides. The sequence continues at coordinate 263,085 of CAWGZQ010000004.1, read as the reverse complement.
GTGCTCGGCGCGAGCCAGGCGCTGACCGACCACCTGGTGCGGCATCCCGAGCAATGGCGTGAGCTGACCGACCCGCTGCTCGGGTCGACCCGCCCGCCGGCGTTCGCCATCCGCGCCGGGCTGCTGCGCGCGGTCGGCGCCGAGCCGGACGACGAACTGCCCACCGCCGGTCTCGACCACGCGCCGGCGTCGGACGCGCTGCGGGTCGAGTACCGCCGCGTGCTGCTCCGCCTGGTCGCCCGCGACCTGGCCCACGGCCTCGGCGTCGACGACGTGGCGGCCGAGCTCGCCGACCTGGCCGCGGGCACCCTGGACGCCGCGCTGGCGATCGCTCGTCGCGAGGTGGGGGAGCCGGCCGGCCTGGTCCGGCTCGCGGTGGTGGCGATGGGCAAGTGCGGGGGCCGCGAGCTCAACTACGTCTCCGACGTCGACGTGATCTTCGTGCACGAGCCGGCCGACGGGGCCGACGAGACCACCGCGACGCGGGCCGCCACCCAGCTGGCCAGCCACCTGATCCGGGTCTGCTCCGACCCCACGGCCGAGGGCACCCTGTGGCAGGTCGACGCGGCGTTGCGTCCCGAGGGCAAGGCGGGCCCGCTGAGCCGGACCCTCGCGAGCCACGCCGGCTACTACGACCGCTGGGCCCACACCTGGGAGTTCCAGGCGCTGCTCAAGGCCCGGGCGGTCGCCGGCGACCTGGCCCTGGGACAGGAGTACGTCGACCTGGTCTCGCCGCTGGTCTGGCGGGCGGCGGAGCGGGAAGGGTTCGTCGCCGACACCCAGGCCATGCGCCGCCGCGTGCTCGAGCACATCCCGGCCCGCGACGCCGAGCGCCAGCTCAAGCTCGGCGCGGGTGGTCTGCGGGACGTGGAGTTCGCGGTCCAACTGCTCCAGCTCGTGCATGGTCGCGCCGACAGCTCCCTGCGGGCCAAGGCCACCCTCTCGGCGCTGGCCGACCTCACCCGGGGCGGGTACGTCGGCCGAGAGGACGGCGACGCGCTGCACGAGGCCTACGGCTTCTTGCGGACGCTGGAGCACCGGATCCAGCTGCACCAGCTGCGCCGTACGCACGTCGTACCGTCCGATGAGTCCGCCCTGCGTCGGCTGGGCCGCAGCATGGGCATGTTCAAGGGGTCGGCCGAGGCGCTCGACCGGGTCTGGCAACACCACCGCCGAGAAGTGCGGCGACTGCACGAGAAGCTGTTCTACCGGCCGCTGCTCTCCGCCGTCGCCAGGATCCCCGGGCCCGAGGTGCGGCTGTCCTCGGAGGCCGCCGGTGATCGCCTCGCCGCCCTGGGCTACGCCGATCCGAAGGCCGCGCTGCGCAACCTGGAGGCGCTGACGAGCGGCGTGACTCGGACCGCGGCGATCCAGAAGGCCCTGCTCCCGGCGCTGCTGCAGTGGTTCGCCGACGGGCCGGACCCGGACGCCGGGCTGTTCGGCTTCCGCCGCCTCAGCGAGACCCTCGGCAGCACACCGTGGTTCCTGCGCGAGCTGCGTGACGAGGGCCAGGTCGCCGAGCGCCTGGCCCATCTGCTCGCCACCTCGCGCTACGTCACCGACCTGCTCGAGCGCGAGCCGCAGGGCGTCCGGATGCTGGGCGAGGACCTGGTCCCGCTCTCCGCCGAGGCGATCACCGAAGAGATGCTGGCCGGTGCGGGCCGACACGAGGACGACACGGAGACGGCAATCCGAGCGGTGCGGGGAGTCCGCCAGCGGGAGCTGCTGCGGATCGCGGCGGGCGACGTGCTCGGTCTGGTCGACGTTGCGGATGTCGGGGTCGGGCTCTCTCGACTCACCGACGCCACCCTCGAGGCCACGCTGGCCGTTGCCGGCCGGGCCGTGCAGGTCCAACGCAGCCTGGATAGTGCTCCGGCCCGGATCGCGATCGTGGCGATGGGACGCTACGGCGGCTTCGAGCTCTCCTACGGCTCGGATGCCGACGTGCTGTTCGTCCACGAGGCCGCGGACGGCGCGGACGCGCACGAGGCGACGACGTACGCCACCGCGGTGGCCAACGAGCTCCGCCGGCTGCTCGCCGCCCCGGGCGGCGACCCACCGCTGGAGATCGACGCGGACCTGCGACCCGAGGGCAAACAGGGCGCGTTGACCCGCACCCTCGATGCCTACGCCGGCTACTACGCGAAGTGGTCGAAGATGTGGGAGGCCCAGGCGCTGCTGCGTGCCGACGCCGTGGTCGGCGACCCGGAGCTGCGCCGCCGGTTCGAGGAGCTGATCGACCCGCTGCGGTTCCCTGAGGACGGCATCACCGAGGACGACGTGATCGAGGTGCGCCGGATCAAGGGCCGGATCGACCACGAACGACTGCCGAAGGGCGTCGACCCGCAGCTGCACCTCAAACTGGGGCGGGGCGGTCTCGCCGACATCGAGTGGACGATCCAGCTGCTCCAGATGCGGTACGCCGGCCAGGTGCCGGGGCTCCGCACGGCCCAGACCCTGGCGGCGCTCGAGGCCGCCGCGGCGGCCGACCTGATCACTCGCGAGGACGCGCACACGCTGGCGACCGGGTGGCGGATGGTCAGCCGGATGCGCAACGCGGTCACGTTGGCGCGGGGCAAGGCTGCCGAGCAGCTGCCGCGCGACGCCCGCGAACGGGCTGCGGTGGCCACCATCCTCGGCTATCCGGCGGGCAGCACCGACGAGATGCTCAACGACTACCTGCGCGCGACCCGACTGGCGCGCGGTGTCGTCGACCGAGTGTTCTGGGAATGACCGCGCGCACCCGCGTGTAGGCGGCCCAGACCAGCACCCCGACAGCGAGCGAGAGCAGCGCCGCCAGCACGTCGTGGTCGGCGTCCAGCGGCGGGTAGACCACCCAGTGGGTCAGGTAGATGAACAGCGATGCCGAGGCCAGCGTCGCGAGGAGGCGGGTGAACGGTGCGGGCAGCCGCACCCCGCGCAACCAGATCAGCACGAGCAGCGCACCGATCACGGTCAGATCGCGCGCCGGGTCCCCGAAGAAGCCGAAGGTCCCGATCACGATGAGCCCCGAGGCGATGATCCGCTGCGGCAGGCGGTGCGCCCGGGCCACGACGTACCCCAGCGCGACGCACCACAGCACGAGCGGAGCGGCGTAGCGCTGCATCGGGTCGGCCTCGATCCCGATCGCGGCCCACCGGTAGCCCAGGGTCACGGCGAGCAGGCCGAGTGCGGTCGTCCAGGGATGGTCGCGGTCCAGCCGGTGCAGAGCGGGCACGGCGATCAGTGCGGTGGCCGCCAGGATCGCGAGGACGGTGGCCTCCAGGAACCAGAACTGCCAGTTGTCGCTCCATGCGCTGCTGCCCAGGGCGTTGTTGAGCAGCAGCACGGTCGGCCAGTCGTACTTGCCCGAGACCACCGCAACTCCGCCGATCCAGAGCACGCAGGGCACCGCGAGATCACGCAGCGACCGCAGCAACCGGTCCACCCGCTCGCCGCGGGTGCCGGCGGCGAGCTGGAACCGGGCCAGGTTGTAGCCGATCAGCGCCAACAGCACGTGGGCACCGCCCGGTGCCAGGAACCACTCCGTGTGCGTACCCACGATGGCCACGATGGCCATCGCCCGGAGCAGGGCCGGGGTCTCCAGCAGTCGCCAGGAACGCCGCGCGCGAGGCTCAGTGAGCCCGTTGAGCTCGGTGATAGTCAGCTCCGGCCACCGCCGCGGCAGCCGACCGAGCAGGGCTTCCAACCGGATCGACACCTCGACGTACGAGAGTGAGTCTCCGCCCAGGGACGCGAAGGAGTCCTCGGGTCCGGCGTCGGGGCGGCCGAGCAGTTCGGCGTACAGCGCAGCGACGTTGCCGGGCTCGGGCCCGCCGCAGGGTGCGGCGCTCTCGCGCAACCGCGGGTAGTCGGTCTTGCCGCTGGCCGTCAGCGGGAACTCCGCGACCAGCTGACACGTGACCGCGAAGGACGGTACGCACAGCTGTTGGCGGAGGAGTGCGAGCGCGCGCCGCCGGACGCGTCCGTCGCGGACGAACAACGCCAGCCGGTCGTGCTGGTCGACCGCGCGGGCGACGATGCCGGCTTCGGCCAGGATCCGCTCGACCCGATCCAGGTCGATCCGGACCCCGAACAGCTTCGCCACCCGGCTGCGTCGGCCGACCACCTCGTAGAGCCCGTCGTCGTGCTGCACCGCGAGGTCGCCGGTGCGGAGCTCGTGGGTGGTGCGGCCCAGCGCCAGGTCGGCGGCGGTGGTCGCGTACCCCAGCATGACGTTGGGGCCGGAGTAGACGAGCTCCCCGTCGTCGATCCGCAGCTCCCCGCCGGGGATCGGCACTCCGATGGTGTCCGGGCGCGAGGCGGCCAGCCCGGGTGGCAGGTACGCCATCCGCGCGGTCGCCTCGGTCTGGCCGTACATCACGAACAGCTCGAACCCTGCTCGCCTGCCGAGCGCAGCCAGAGCGCGAACTCGCTCGGCCGGCATCGCGCCTCCGGCCTGAGTGACGTAGCGCAGCCGGGCGGGCACCCGCTCGGCGAACCCGGACTGCTCGAGCAGCTCGAAGGTGTGCGGGACGCCGGCGAACGACGTCGCGCCCGCGGCCTCGAAGCCGGACCAGAACTCCGGTGCGGTCACCGAGGCATCGGTGAGCCACAGGCTGGCGCCCGCGGCCAGATGGCTGTGCAACACCGAGAGGCCGTAGCAGTAGTGGAGCGGCAGCGTGGTGGCCGCGCGGTCGGCGGGGCCGAGGTCCAGGTACTGCGCGATCGCGGCGGCGTTGCTGGTCAGGTTGTCCCGCGAGAGCCGGACCAGCTGGGGGGAACCGGTTGATCCTGAGGTGCTGAGCAGCAGCGCCAGCTCGGGGTGCAGGTCGTGTCGAGTTCCCGCCCGCACCTCGTCGATCCCGGCTTCCCTGGTGACGACCACGTCGGGGTCATAGGTCTCGCGCAGCGCGCGCCAGGACTCGGAGGCCCCCGCACCCACGGGCGCGAGCAGCACCGGATGACCGCCGGCCAGGGCGGCGAGGTAGGTGGCCACGAACTCCGCGTCCGGACTGGCCTCGATCAGCACCAGCCGTCGGGTCTGACCGAGCCGGTCACGGCGCTCATCGACCAGGTCGGCCAGGTCGGCGTAGGTCAGGATCTCGTCGCCCGCGACGAGCGCCGGGGCGGATCCGTGACGTTTCAGATCGTCGGGCCGGGCCAGGGTCGTGTGCGTGGCCGGGCTCATCCGGTGCTTCCTGTGGCGTGGGCGCGGACCGAGCCGTCGACGCGCACGCCGACCTTGTCCTCGGGACGTGGCGGCCGGGTGGCGGGCCCGCGCGCCGAGACCTGCGTGCCGGACGGAAGCTGGAGCAGGATCACCAGCTGGGCGCCGAAGTAGTCGACCTCGACCACCGTGGCCGCGACGCCGGCTCCGGGCTCGTGGATCTCCAGCTGCTCGGGTCGGACCACGACGACAGCGGGACCGTCGGCGAGGTCGTGCGCGAGCTCGAGCGACCCGAGCTCGGTGTCCACCCGGCCGTCGCGCACCGTGCCGTCGAGCAGCGATCCACCGCCGACGAAGCGGGCCACCTCGACGTCGACAGGTGCGTCGTAGACCTCGTCCGGTCGGCCCACCTGGACGAAGCGTCCTTCGCGCATCACCGCCACCTGGTCGGCCAGCGAGAGTGCCTCACCCTGGTCGTGGGTGACGAGCAGCGCGGTCGCGCCCGCCTGCCGCAGTACCCGGGCGACGGTGCGTCCGGCCGAGACTCGAAGCCCGGCATCGAGGGAAGAGAACGGCTCGTCGAGGAGCACCACCGACGGCTGCGGCGCCAGTGCCCGGGCCAGCGCGACCCGCTGCTGCTGTCCGCCGGACAGCTCGTGCGGGTAGCGATCGGAGAGGTCGAGGGGCAGTTCGGTCAGCTCCATCAGCCGACCCACTGCGGGACCGTGGCGCTCGGCGCGCGAGAGCCCGAACCCGATGTTGCGGGCCACGGTCAGGTGCGGGAACAACGCCCCTTCCTGAGGTACGTAGCCCACGCCTCGCCGCTGCGGGGCGACCCGACCGCGCGGACCCTCGACTGCGCGGTCGCCGATCACGACCGTGCCCGCATCGGGCCGGATGAATCCGGCAACGATCCGCAGCAAGGTGCTCTTGCCGCAGCCGGATGCGCCCAGAACCGCGGTGATCGAGCCCTCGGGCACGTCCAGGTCCAGGCCGCGGAGCACGGCCTGGTGGCCGTAGCTCTTGGCCAGGTCGCGCACGGTGACGGCGCTCATCCTGAGCTCCTCGGGCGCACCTGACGCGCCAGCAGCACCGTGGCCGGCAGCGAGATGAGGATCAGCAGGACGGCGTACGGCGCTGCGGCGCCGTACTGCAGGGCCGACGAGTGCGACCAGAACTCGGTGGCGAGCGTGCGGGTGCCGGTCGGCGCCAGGATCAGGGTGGCGGTGAGCTCGGTGCTCGCGGCCAGGAAGCAGAGGGCGATCGCGGCACCCAGGCCGGGGGAGATCAGCGGCAGCGTCACCCGGCGCAGGGTGGCCCACCCGGACTGACCGAGGCTGCGCGACACCTCGTCGAACACCGGCGGCGCGTGTTCCAAGGAACCGCGGACACTCACCACGGCGCGGGGGAGGAACAGCATCGCGTAGGCCGCCAGCAGCACCGGGACGGTTTGGTACCACTCGGGGATCAGCCGGATCGTGAAGTAGACCAGCGCCAGCGCCACGACGATGCCCGGCATCGCGTTGGCGACGTAGGTGCAACGCTCGAGGAAGACGCCGGCCGGGCCGCGGGTGCGGACCGCCAGCCACGCGGGTGCCAACGCGATGACCGTGGTCAACGCCGCTCCCATGGCGCCCAGGCCGAGGGTGCTGCCCAGAGCCCGGCCGAGCTCGCCGAGCGGGAACGCCGTCGACGAACCGACCACGGTCCAGCGGATCAGCGCGGCGACCGGGACGCCGAGGGTCAAGGCGGTGAACCCGAGCAGACCAGCGATCAGCGGCAGTCGGGCCCGGCCGAGGGGGACCGGTTCCGGCTGCCGGCCGGTTCCCCTCCCGGAGCGCCAGAGCCGCCGCCGGCCACGGAGCAACAGCTCGACCACCAGCAGGAGCAGGCAGAAGGCCACGAGTACGCCGGCCAGGACGGTGCCGCCCTCGCTGGAGAATGCCGAGCGGTACTGGCCGTAGATCGCCGTGGTGAAGGTCTGGTAGGCCAGCATCTGCAGCGCCCCGAACTCGGCGAGCACGTGCAGGGCCACCAGGAGCGCTCCGCCGAGGACGGCGGGCATCAGGCGGGGAAGCACCACGGTGAACAGCGTCCGGCGCCGGGAACGACCCAGCGACCAGGACACCTCCTCCGGACCGGCGTCGAGACCCGCGAGCGAACCGACCACTGGTAGGTAGACCAGCGGGTAGTAGGAGAGCGAGACCACGAGCACGGCACCGGCGTACGACTGCACGTCGTGGGTCATCGACACCCAGCCGTAGGAGTTGACGAACGCCGGCACCGCCAGCGGGGCCGCGAGAACGGCGTGCCACAGCGGCTTCCAGGGCAGGTCGGTGCGGACCACCGCGAGGGCGGTGGACACCCCGATCAGCAGGGTCAGCGCGACCGTGCCCACCAGCAGCGCGGCCGTGTTGCCGAGCAGCTCACCGACCCGAGGTCGGATCAGCAGGTCCCACAGGTTGTCGGTGCCCATCGCGATCGTCGCGTCGACGACGTACATCAAGGGCACCAGGCTGAACGCGGCCACCAGGACCCCGGTCACCAAGGGCACCGGTGATCGGATGGCTGCGGGGGTCGTCACAGCAGATCGGCGTCCTGCATCAGGGCGAAGACCTGCTCGCTGTCCAGCTCGGAAACATCGACCTCGGGCGCGTCCAGCTCGGCGAGCGGAGGGATGCTGCGGATGTCGACCGCCGGGTTGAGCGGGTACTCCAGCGCGTAGCTCTCGGAGACGATCGCCTGTCCCTCGGGTCCGGTGAGGAACTCGACGAACTCCTGGGCGTCGGCGCCGTGCTCGCCGTTCGCCAACACACCCGCGCCGGAGATGCTGAGGAACGCGCCGGGATCCTGGTTGCCGAAGAAGTGCAGGGCGCTGTTGTCGCTGTTGTTGCCGGCCTCTTCCTGGTCGCGGTACCAGTAGTAGTGGTAGATCACTCCGACGTCGACCTGACCGGAGTTCACCGCCTCGAGGACCACGTTGTTGCCGTCGTAGATCGTGCCGTTCGACTTGATCCCCGCCAGCCAGTCGGCGGTGGCGTCCTCGCCTTCCCGGGCGAGCACTGCGGCCACGATCGCCTGGAAGTCGGCGCCCGTGGGGCTGAACGAGATCCGGCCGGCCCACTCCGGGTCGGCGAGGTCCATCAGCGACCCGGGCAGCTCGTCGGGCTGCACCGCGTCGGTGTTGTAGACCAGGACGGTCGAGCGCGCCGCGAAGCCGGTCCAGGAGTTGTCGTCGGGCCGGAACTGGTCGGGGATATTGCCCAGCGACCCGGTGTCGAGGGTGGTGAGGAGGCCCTGGGACTGCACCAACGACATCGCGGGGGAGTTCTCGGTCAGGAACACATCGGCGTTCGACGCGTCACCCTCCTGGACCAGTTGGTTGGCGAGCTCGAGGTCGGAGCCGTTGCGCATCTCGACCTCGATGCCCGTCTGGTCGGTGAACTCTTCGACCACCTCGTCGATCAGCTCTTCGTGCTGGGCGTTGTAGATGACGAGCTTGTCGGCGTCCTCGCCGCAGGCGGTCAGCAGGCCGGCCGACAGCACGAGGGCGGACAAGGCAGTCACCGCTCGACGCGAATTAGGCATGGCAAACCTCTCTCAGGGTTGCCTAACCTTACCCATACTCGGCCGACTTGTCCGCGCCCAGGGGGTGAGGTGGACGCGCGTGCGGCCGGACCTGGGGTCCTTCCTCGTGAGTGGCCTCCGGCGTACAGTTGACGCCAAGCTCGTCGCGCGTTGCGACGGCGTCGTCCCGGACCCCGGCGGCATCGCTTCGATGTCGAGGAGAAACCCCGGTGACCGAGACGCTCGCTCCCGCGCCGCCACCGAACGCGCGCAGTCTGTACACCGACCTGGCGAGCGAGATCCGCGACAGCGGCTTGCTGGGCCGCCGCTACGCCTACTACTGGACCCGGATCGCGGTGACCTGCGGCGCTTTTGTGGGGCTGTGGGCCGGGTTCTTCCTGCTCGGGGACTCCTGGTTGCAGTTGCTCCTCGCCGGTGCCATGGGTGTGGTGATGACCCAGCTCGGCTTTCTCGGCCACGACGCCGCGCACCGGCAGATATTTCGTTCGGGGGCCTGGAACACCGGGGCGTCCCGGGTGCTGGCCGGACTCGCCGGGCTGAGCCACGCCTGGTGGCGCGCGAAGCACAACGCCCACCATGCAGCCCCCAACCAGGAGGGCCGTGACCCTGACATCGACCCCGGCTACGTCGCGTTCACCCCCGCCGCGATCCAACGGCGACGGAGCGCGCTCACCCGGTGGCTCGGCCAGCACCAGGGCTGGTTCTTCTTCCCGCTGCTGACGTTGGAGGGACTCAACCTGCACGTCTCGAGCGTGCAGCCGGCGTTCACGAAGACCACCCCCCGGCCGCAGCGGGTCGAGGCGCTGCTGGTGGCAGTGCGGCTGGCGGCGTACCTCGCTGTGCTGCTGGCGGTGTTGCCCGTCGGCATGGCCGCCGCGTTCGTCGCCGTGCAGTCGGCGGTCTTCGGCCTGTGTCTGGGTGGCTCGTTCGCTCCCAACCACACGGGAATGCCGATCGTGCCGCCGACCTCGAAGATCGACTTCCTGCGTCGCCAGGTGCTGATGTCCCGCAACGTCCGCGGCGGGCTGTGGGTGGACTTCGCTCTGGGTGGCCTCAACTACCAGATCGAGCACCACTTGTTCCCCAGCATGCCTCGGCCGAACCTGCGGCACGCCCGCCCGATCGTGCACGCCTACTGCATCAAGCACCGGGTCAGCTACGCCGAGGTCGGTCTGTTCGAGGCGTACCGGATCGTCGTCGGCTACCTCAACAACGTCGGGCTGCGGGCGCGCAGCCCCTTCGAGTGCCCGATGGTCGCGCAGCGGCTCACGTTCGAGCTGGGAGGCAGCGGAGAGTGAGCGAACCGACGGCGGCCCCCAGCTGCACCTGTTGTCCCGAGCACCTCGATGCCGGCGGATTCGACCCGTGGTGCGAGGCACACGCGACCGTCGACGTCGGGGCCTGATCCGCCGCGAGCCCCAGGTTCGAAGCCTGGGGCTTGCGGTCAGCAGTCGTCAGCTCTGCTCCGGGCCGGCGTGCCCGGCCAGGCAGACCCAGCCTCGGTGCGCGCGCACCCAGACTTGGGTCACCGGCATCCGGAGCGTGGTCTCGACCCCGTCGCGGACCACCGTGTCATGCGCCGTGCAGAGCAGGATCGCGGTGTCGTCGATGACGGTGACCTCCGGATCCTCGAGGCGCTGCTTGACCCACCTGAGCTCGCGGGTGTTGACCCGCACGTAGCCCTCCCGGTCCAGCCGCTCGCCGCGATGCGTCGTCCACCGGAACTCGGGATGCAGCAGTCGACGCAGCCGGTCGGGCTCGCCTGAGGCCAGCGCGGCGGCACGCAGTTCGGCGACCATCAACACCTCGTCCGCCTGGTTCACCGTGTGATTCTCCATCCGCAGCGGGCGTCGCGAACCCGCGTGCCGCGGCTCCCGATGTTTCCTCGTGTCGGCCCGCGGCCGCCGACTGATGACTTTGTCAGAACCCTAAGGTCGGCCCCAGGTGCGCCGATAGGTGTCGTGTGCCCACACCCGTGCCTGCTGCCCCTCGCGTCCCCCGCCGAAGCGGTCTCCGCCAGTACTGGGCGGCCACTCTCGCGGCAGCCACCCTCAGCGTGGCCGGCCTCGCTGTCGTCGCGCCGAGCCTGCCGGCCGGTGCCGCCGCACCGCCGGCTCAAGCCGCCGCAGCGGAGGGGCGCGATCTGAAAAGGGCTGCTCGTTCAGCCCCCGCGGCCTGCCATCCTGCGGGGCGTTCCTCGGGCAGGCGTACGGCGCCAACACCGACCCCCGCGGGTTGGAGAAGAAGGTGGGTCGCCGGCTCGGCGTCCGAAGGACCTACTTCCGCGCCGACCAGGTGTCCTCGGCCGTCGCCATCGCGAGGACCGATCTCGCCGCGGGGCGGCTGCCCTGGATCAGCTTCAAGCTGCCCCACTCCTGGCGCGAGATGGTCGCGGGCGCCGGTGACGACTGGGCGGCCGACCTGGCTGCCCGGTTCGGACGTCTGGATGGGCCGGTGTGGCTGGCCTTCCACCACGAGCCCGAGGGCGACGGCCCGATCGCGGACTGGCGCCGGATGCAGCAGCGGCTGGGACCGATCGTGCGGGCCCACGGGAACCTGGCCTTCACCGTGATCGTCATGGGCTACCACGAGTTCTATGGCGAGGCGAAGTACCGGATGAAGAACCTCTGGCCGCGGGGGATCAAGGTGGACGTCGCCGGGTTCGACATCTACAACCAGCTCGGTGTGGTCAAGGACGGGGAGCGGAACACGAAGGGCACCGACGTACGCGCGTCGTACTTCAAGAAGATTGCGCCCTGGGCGAAGCGTGCGGGCGTGGCGTGGGGGCTCGCCGAGACCGGCATCACGCACATGGCGGCCCGCCGGCAGCCGCACTGGATCCGGCAGACGCACCGTCGTCTGGAGCGCGCCGGTGGGGTGGCCCTCGCCTACTTCAACACCACGTTGAACAGTGTCGCGCCGTGGGCGTTGACCACGCGACCCAAGATGGTCGGCTGGCGCGAGGCCCAGCGGGGCACCCCGCTGCTGCCGCGCCGCTGACCATTCTCGGATGTCGGTGCTTGCGCTCGGCCCCGTCTGCATCGAGCATCTGACCCAGGATCACGGTGCTGGTGGACGGAGACTGACATGGGGTTCATCACGCCTTCGCCGCCACCGATGCCGCCGGCGGACTTCCTCCGGCTTCCGCTGCGAGAGCGAGTCCGGCTGCTCTCGGTCCACTGGGTAGAGGACGGCTTCGGCACCCCCCGGGTGCTGCACGTGGTCTACATCCTGAAGATGCTCGGCCTCTACTTCGCGGTCGGCCTGTGCGATCACGTCGATGACCACGGCGGGCATCGAGTTCACCGATCCCGGGACCTGGTTCGACAACATCGTCGTCTACCAGAAGCTCGCCGTCTGGCTGATGCTGCTCGAGGTGCTCGGCCTCGGCGGGGCGTTCGGCCCGTTGTGTGGGCACTTCGTGCCGATGATCGGCAACATCCGCTACTGGATCCGCCCCGGCACCATCCGGATGGCGCCCTGGGGTCGCCACGTCCCGTTGACCGGCGGCGACGAGCGCACCGTGTTCGACGTCGGGCTCTACCTCGGCGTCCTGGCCAGCCTGGTCTACCCGCTGGTGGTCGATGCGGAGCCGGTGACGGCCGCGCTGCTCGGTGGCGTGGGACCGCAGGAGCTGATCCCGGCGGAGGCGTTCATCCCGATCCTCGTCACGATGCCCCTGATGGGTCTGCGCGACAAGGTCGATGTTCCTGGCCGCTCGCTCCGAGCAGTACCTGCCGATCATGCTGTTCTCGGCCTGGCTGGGCTGGTCGATCGACTCCGGCGAGGACTTCGTCAACCTGGTCGTCGCCTTCAAGATCGTCATCTGCGTCGTCTGGATCGGGGCGGGCACCTCGAAGCTCGGGCAGCACTTCATGAACGTGGTGCCACCGATGGTGTCCAACACCGCCCGGACAGCTCGGCTTCGTCAAGCGCCTGCACTACCGAAACCCTCCCGAGGACCTCCGCCCCTCCCGGTTCGCCTGGTTCATGGCGCACGTCGGAGGCACCACGGTGGAGATGCTGATCCCGCTGACGCTGCTGCTGACGACGAACAACACCGTCGCGCTGCTGGGCGCCGTCGCGATGCTGATCTTCCACCTCTTCATCACCTCGACGTTCCCGCTCGCGGTCCCGCTGGAGTGGAACGTGTACTTCGGCTACATCGCCATCGTGCTCTGGGGTGGTTTCGGCGACGGCTTCGACGCCAGCGTCTACAACATCTGGGACTTCTCCGAGCCGCTGCTGCTGGTGCCGATCTTCGCGCTGCTGTGCTTCTTCCCGGTCCTCGGCAACCTCCGCCCCGACCTGGTCTCGTTCCTTCCCTCGATGCGGCAGTACGCCGGCAACTGGGCCTCGGCCGATCTGGGCGATGAAGCCCGGCATCGAAGAGCGGCTCAACGAGCTCCCCATGGTCGAGAACCAGGTCGACCAGCTCCAGCGCATGGTGCCGATGGAGTACGAGAAGGACGAGGCGGAGATGACGGTGCAGAAGGGTCTCGCCTGGCGCAGCATGCACAGCCAGGGCCGGGGCCTGTTCTCCGTGCTCTACGAGCACCTCGACGACATCGAGGTCGCGCACGATGCGCGAGGGCGAGTTCGTCTGCAACGCGATCCTCGGCTGGAACTTCGGCGACGGCCACCTGCACGACGAGCGGCTCGTCGCGGCCGTGCAGCGGCGCCTGAACCTGGCAACCGGGCGACCTGGTGGTCGCCTACTGCGAGTCGCAGGCCATCCCGTGGGCCAACCCGCCCGCAGCGCTACCGTGTGATCGACGCCGCTCTCGGCGTCGTCGAGCGAGGCACCTGGAACGTCGCAGGATTGCGTGGCGGCGCAGCCGTGGCTGCCCGACGGGCCGATTCCGCTCGACGTCGACTGGACCGCGGACGGTTTCGTCCGGAAGCAGACGCTGACGAGAGGCCAGGAGCTGACAACGTGACCACAGCAGTGGTGGTGGGCAGCGGACCCAACGGCCTCGCTGCAGCCATCCGGTTGGCTCACGAGGGCATCGACGTCACGGTCCTCGAGGCGGAGGACCGGCCGGGTGGCGGCACCCGCACCAGCGAGCTCAGCCTCCCGGGCCTCCTGCACGACGAGTGTGCGGCGTTTCACCCGACCGCGGTCGCCTCGCCGTACTTCGCGTCCCTGGACCTCCAGCGGCACGGCCTGCGCTGGCTCTGGCCCGAGGTCGACCTGGCGCATCCGCTCGACGACGGCCGAGCCGGCCTGGTGGCCCGCGACCTGACCATCACCGACGCGTCCCTGGGGGACGATGCCCAGCGTTGGCGTCGGCTCTTCGCTGCGCCGGTGCGCAACTTCGAGGACCTGATCGGTGAGGTCTTCCAGCCGGTCGTCCACCTGCCCTCGCATCCGGTCACCCTGGGCAGGTTCGGGCTGAAGGCGCTGCAGCCGGCCACCTGGATCGCCCGCCGGTTCCGCGACGAACCGGCCCGCGCGCTGTACCTGGGTGTCGCCGCACATGCGTTCGGCAAGCTGACCACCCCGCTCAGCGGCTCCGTAGGCCTGATGCTCACGGCCGCTGCCCACGCCGTCGGCTGGCCGGTCGCCGAGGGCGGCACCGAGGCGATCACCCGAGCGCTGCTCGCCGAGCTTGCGGAGCACGGCGGCAAGGTGATCACCGGGACGAGGGTGAGCTCCGTGGACTCGCTGGCCGACCTGACCGGGATCGCCCCCGACGTGGTCATCCTGGACACCGCGCCCGCCGGGGTGCTCGAGATCGTGGGTGACCGGCTGCCCGCACGGGTCCGCCGCGCCCTGACCCGGTACTCCTACGGTCCGGCGGCGTTCAAGGTCGACCTCGCCATCGAGGGCGACATCCCCTGGACGAACCCGGACTGTCACCGGGCCGGCACCCTGCACCTGGGGGGAGACGCCGACCAGATCGTCCGGAACGAAGCGGCGACCGTGCGGGGTGAGATGCCCGAGCAGCCGTTCGTCCTCCTGGGTCAGCAGTACCTCGTGGACCGCAGCAGGTCGAGCGGGACCGCCAACCCGATCTATGCCTACGCGCACGTCCCTCATGGGTACGACGGTGACGCCACCCGCGCGGTGATCGACCAGATCGAGCGGTTCGCCCCGGGCTTGCGCGATCGCATCCTCGCGGTCGACAGCAAGGGCCCCGCGGACCTGGAGACCCACAACGCCAACTACGTGGGTGGCGACATCTCCGCCGGGGCGAACACCGCCCGGCAGATCGCGTTCCGCCCACGGTTCGCGGCCAACCCCTACGCGCTCGGGGTCAAGGGCGTCTACCTGTGCTCGTCCGCGACGCCCCCCGGTGGCGGCGTGCATGGCATGGGCGGGTTCAACGCCGCCGAGACCGCGCTGCGCCGGCTCTAGCCGCGCGCGGCCGATGCCGGATCACTGCTGAGCACCCGCATCGCCAGCGCCGTGGTCGCCTCCACGTTGAGGAAGCCGACCACCTCGCTGACCCGGTCGAGGGCGAGCGGCAGCAGGCCCGGGCTGCCGGGCAGGTCGGGGGTCAGCCCGAGATCCAGATCGTCGTGACCGGTCATCACGCGCACGTTGAAGTCGTACCGCTCGCGGGCCCCAGGAGCGTTCAGCCGGCGGACGACGGTGGCCCCCAGTCGACGCCCGCCGGTGTCCTCGGCCCATCCGTCCAGCGCCGCCTGCACAGCGACACCGTTGTTGTGGTCGATGTCGGCCCAGACAGCCTGCATCGACCCGGCTTGTGCCAACAGGACGGCGGCGGTCTTCTCGCCGATGCCGGCGACCCCCGGCAGGTTGTCGCTGGCGTCGCCCCGGAGCGCGGCGTACTCGAGGTAGCGCTCCGCCGCGACGCCGTACATCGCGTACAGGCGAGCCGGGTTGAGCAGGGGTGACCCGGCCAGACCGCCGTCGATCAGGCGCAGCACCTGGGTGTGTTCGCTGATCTGGGCGAACGCGTCCCGGTCGGAGGTGATGATGACGCAGTTCCAGTCGTTGGCGCCCGCCCATGCCGCCGCGGAGGCGTTGACGTCGTCGGCCTCGAGGCCCGGCGGCGTGAGCGTGGCCAGACCCAGCGCATCGAGCAATGCCCCGGCCCGCTCGAGCTGCTCGACGAGCTCGGGGTCCTTCTCGGTGCGGCCCGCCTTGTACTCGGGGTAGAAGTCCCTGCGCACCGAGGAGGTGCGGTCGTCGAGCCCGAAGATCACGGCGTCCGGGGCGAAGCCGTCGATCGCCTCGATGATCTGGCGCAACATGCCGTGCAGCGCCCAGGCGGGTCGGCCGGAACGGTCCGTGATCCGGGTGTGGGACCGGGCATGGTGGTTGCGATGCAGCAGCGACGGCGCGTCGACCACGAGCAGGAGCCTGCGGTCGCGGGGTGGAGTGTCGGAGGGAGGCATGGTGATCGCCGCCAGCCTAAGTCTCCCGAAGGCCGAAGCACCGCCCGCGGTCGCCGCCGGCTATCGCACGTCGTAGCTGATCCGCATCTCCTTGATCCCGTTGATCAGGTTCGAGTGCAGGCGCCGGGGCGGCGCTTCCAGCTGGATGTTCTCGACCGTGCCGAGAAGCTCGGTGAACAGGAGCCGCAGCGAGACCCGGGCGAGGTTCGCGCCGAGGCAGAAGTGCTGGCCGATCCCGAAGGACTGCTGGGGGTTGGGGGACCGGTCGATCAGGAACCGGTGGGGGTCGGCGAACACGGCCGGGTCGCGGTTCGAGCCGGCGTACCACATCAGCACCTTGTCGCCCTTCGCGATCGGCTGGCCGCCGAGGTCGAGGTCCGCGGTGGCGGTGCGACGGAAGTGCTGGATCGGGGGCTCCCACCGGAGGATCTCTTCGACGGCCGACGGCATCAGGCTCGGGTCGCGGACCAGTCGATCGAGCGCCTCGGGGTGGTCGAGCAGGGCGAGCAGCCCGTGCGAGGTCGCGGTGCGGGTCGTCTCGTTCCCGGCGACGATGAGGAACAGGAAGAACAGCGTGAACTCCATGTCGTCCAACCGTCGACCGTCGACCTCTGCCTCGAGCAGCGCGCTGGTGAGGCTGTCCGAGGGGTTCGCGCGTTCGCGGGCCGCCATCTCGGCGGCGTAGCCGAAGATCTCGGCCGAGGCCATCATCGCCGTCTCCGGGGTCGGTGCGATCTCCGGATCCTGGTCGTCGATGAGCGCGTGGCTCAGCTCGTAGAGCCGGTGCCGGTCCTCTGGCGGAACCCCCATCAGCTCGCTGATCGACCACATCGGGATCCGCGCGGCGACATCGGTGACGAACTCGCACCGGTTGCCCTCACGCAGCTCGCCGATCACCCTCGCGGTCTCGTGCCGCAGCGACGCCTCCAGCTGGGCGATCATCTTCGGGGTGAACGCCTTGGACACGATGGTGCGGAAGTCGCGGTGGTCCGGAGGATCCATGCCGATGATCACCATCCGCAGCTGTTCGAGGCTGTCGGGGTCCGGATCCAGGCGCAGCGGCCCGCCGACATAGCTCGAGAACTCTCCTGGCGACGTCGACACCCGTCGGACGTCCTCGTGCCGGGTGAGGGCCCAGAAGCCGGGCCCATCGGACTCTTGGTGCCAGTGAACCGGGCTCTCCGCGCGCAACCGATCGAGCCAGTCGTGCGGCGTGCGGCGTTCCCACACCGAAGCGTCGGTGAGGTCGATGTCAGTGAGGTCGATGTCGCTGGTGCCGTGGTCGGTCATCACGCCGCCTCGGACTTCGTGAAGTCAGACTCCACGAGCTTGGCGAACCGGCCCAGCAGGTACTTCAGTCCGGTCGACATCGCCGGGTTGACGATCGCGTTCACGACTTTCGAACTGCGCCCGGTGTCCATGGCCATCGTCCACTCGACGATGCACCTGCCGTTGCCGAGGTCGGTGACCTGGTAGTCCTCTGCGAAGGCCCGGACCCCCTTCTTGGAGGCCTCGTTGAACCGGAACGCCATCCGGACGCCGTGCTCGTAGGCGATGAACTCCTCGTACCCGACCATGCCGCCTCGCATGTGGACGGTGCGGGTCGAGCCGACCTGGATGGGGAAGCCCGACGTCCAGTCGACTCCGGTGATGGGGAAGGCCCAGGTCACCCACGCGTCGGCGTCGAGGAAGGCCGCGAACACCTGCTCGGGCGAGGCCGCAACCTCGCGTCGTACCCGGTGGATCGTGGGGGCGGTATCGAAGAAGTCGATACCCACCTGGTCGCACTCGAAGGTCATGATCGGCTCTCTTGGTGGTCGGGGTGGGGGATCAGGAACGGAACAACGAACGTCTCGAGCATCCGCCGCTCTGCCGCTTCGCTCTCGCCGGGCATGGCCAGCAGCGACACGATGCAGCGCAGCAGCCAGGCCCCGCGCAGTTCGATCTCCGCCCGGGAGCTCGAGTCGCCGTCGAGTCCCCCCGCCAGGCCGGTGGTCATCGCCCGGAGGAGCTCGGAGTTCTGGCTCACGGCGATCGGGATCGCCATGTTCTGCGGCTCGAACCACACCGCTAGCAGCGGATCCGAGCGCACCGCACCGATGCCGCGCATGACCAGGTCGACCATCGCAGCGGGCCCGGCGATCGCGGGTTGAGGGGTCGAGATCGTCGCGGCGATCCGCAAGGTCGCGCGGTGCACGAAGCCCAGGTGCAGGGCCTCCCGGTTGGGGAAGTGCCGATACAGCGTGGCCCGCGAGCAGCCGGCCAGCCGGGCGACGTCGATCATCGTCGCTCGCGCGACTCCGAACCGCTCGAACGCCAGACCGGCGGCGTCGAGGAGATCGTCGACCGCGACCTTCGCGCCGGGGCGTCGCCGCCAGTCGGTGTGAGACACATCGGGCATTGTGCCTCACCTCGGGGTCCCGCACAACGAAACGTGCCAATGGACCAGTCAGGGCACTTCTGTGATCCGGGTTACCGAACGGACGGCTCGTGCGGAGGAGGCTGAACTGATGAGAACTCGGCCGGGTCTGGTGGTCGCCGGAGCGGCGCTCCTGGTGCTGGCCGTCTGCACCGGGCCCGACAGCGACCGGGACGCGGACCGGCCAGTCGGCGCGAGTCCTCGTGAGGAAGTCCCCTCGGCGCTGGACAACCCTCGCCAGGCCGGATTCCCCGACCCACTGATCGACCTGGACCACCTGGTCTCCGGTGGCCCACCCCCGGACGGCATCCCGCCCATCGATCGCCCCATGTTCGCGACCGCAAGGACGGTGGAGTGGCTGGACGACCAAGAACCCGTGCTCTCCCTCACGGTGGCCGGCGAGACTCGCGCCTATCCGGTGCAGGTGATGACCTGGCACGAGATCGTCAACGACACCGTCGGTGGGGTCCCGGTGGCGGTCACCTACTGTCCGCTGTGCAACTCCGGCGTCGCGTTCCACCGGCAGGCCGGAGAGCGGCTGCTGGACTTCGGCACCTCCGGGATGCTGTACGCCGACAACCTCGTGATGTACGACCGACAGACCGAGTCGCTGTGGCCCCAGCTGACCGGCCAGGCCTCGGTGGGCGAACTCACCGGAACCCAGCTGAAGGCGCTCCCGATGGGCGCCGTCGGGTGGGCGGAGTTCCGCTCCGCCCACCCGAACGCGCTCGTGCTCACTCGCGACACCGGTCACCCCCGCGACTACGGCCGCAATCCCTACGTGGGGTACGACGAGCCGGACGGCGCGCTGTTGGTCGAGCCGCCGGGTCCACGCGATCCCCGGTTGCCGGTCAAGGAACGGGTGGTCGGCATCGGGACGGGGGAGGAGGCCGTGGCCATCCGCAGGAAGAGCATCGCCGAGCAGGAGGTCATCGCGGTCACCGTCGGCGGACGCGACCTGGTGGTGTGGCATCGGCCCGGGCAGAGCTCGGCTCTCGATGCCGAACAGATCGCCGAGGGCAGGGACGTCGGCACCGTCGGCGTCTTCTCGCCCGAGCTGGGCAGCCGGAGCCTCACCTTCACGTCTGACGGGCGAGGGTTCCGCGACGACCAGACCGGCTCGACCTGGAACGTCCTCGGTCAGGCCATCGCCGGTCCGCTGGCCGGCCGCCGACTGCGGGCGCACACGCACCTCGACACGTTCTGGTTCGCCTGGGTCGCCTTCCAACCCGACACCGAGCTCCTCGACTGAGACGCGGTCCCGGCACGTCGATCCTTGACGTTCCCGATCAGCACCCGGGCGCGAACGTAAGGGTGCTCACGGTCCACGGCCGCGACCCCTGCCTACGGTGTCCGGACCGTCGCACCCAGGATGACCCAACGAGAGGCAAGGAAGCCCATGGAGTACCAGGCCAGCTGGCAGGGAAAAGTACTGGCCCGCAGCGCCGACACCGTGGTGGTGGAGGGCAACCGCTACTTCCCGCCGGAGTCGCTCGAGGCGGAGTACTTCGAGCCCAGCCGCACCCGCAGCCTCTGCCCGTGGAAGGGGCTGTCCTCCTACTACTCGATCACCGTGGACGGGATCACCAACCGCAACGCCGCTTGGTACTACCCGCGCCCATCGTTTCTGGCCCGCAAGATCAAGGGCCGGGTCGCCTTCTGGAACGGCGTCCGGGTGGAGGAGGTCTCGAACACCGCTCCGGCCGACGGCGCCGAGTCCGGCCCACGGTCGGAGAGCTGATCAGCGGAGGTCCGTGGACCCTCCACCAGGGCCGGGGCCCGCTCAGCTCCCGATGACGAGGGTCGCGAGGTAGATCCCGGCGATCGCGGTCAGCGCGATCGCGGTCCCGGGGAGAGCACCGCGTCGGAACCCAGGCATCCTCGCGCACCCGTAGCCGATCCAGCCGAGGCCGGTGAGGAAGGCGGCGAGCAGGAACCAGGGGAACGTGACTTCGGGATTCCAGTTCTCCTGTCCCGCCACGCCTGCCGCGGTGGCGAGGACACCAGCGACGATCCAGGGGACGACGAGCAGGCCGAGCCCGGATACCCAACCCAGGACCCGGCCGGTGGCCTCGCGTGACGAGTCTTCGTGGACGCCGGTCACGTGACCGTCCTTCGATCTGCCCCGGGCCGCACATCTCGCTGCGTTGCCATGACCGGTGGCGTGGGGAGCGTTCTCGCTGCCGGGCTCCCCGGCGTCTCGCCACGACCGCGCCCCATCCAGACGGCGGCGCCGACGACGGTCGAGCCAAGCCGGAGGACCGCACGCAGACGATCGCCGACCCCCGCTGGGCCCGTCGGCACTGCCGCGTCGCAGCCGAGTAGACCGAGCGTCGCCGCGCCCAGAACGCCCAGGCGCCAAGCGCTGTCCAGGTCATCCCAGTAGCGGGCGGCGATCAGGATCGAGGCGCCGGCGACGATCGCGCCCCCTGGGTAACCCACGGCCTCGACGGCGAGGGAGTGCGAAGACCCTGCCTGCTCCGACCCGACGGTCCGGACGAGTGGTCCCGTGGTGCGCGCCAATTGAGCGGCGTGGTCGACGGTGATCGCCTCCTCGGCCACCCATCGGTTCAGCAGTCCGGAGAGCGGCACCACGGAGTCAAGCGGGGCATGCTCGGGATCTCGGTCGTCGATCACCTGGCCCCCTCTTCTCGGGTCGCGGTCCGCGTCCAGGGCCGGCTCCTCAGCCGGCGTACGACGTGGACGGCACGACGACCGCGCGGCCCGCGACCTCACCGGCGCGCAGGCGCCGGTAGGCGTCGGATGCGTCCTCGAGGGAGTAGGTGTGGACGTCGGGCGTGATCAGTCCCCGGGCAGCGAGCTCCAGCACCTCACCCAGCTCCCGGCGAGTTCCCCAGTAGGTCGTCTGGATGCTGACCTCGTAGGGAACGCTGAAGAACGAGATGGGGAGCGTTCCTCCAGCGATGCCGACGATCGTGACGTCGCCCAGCGATCGGGACGACGCTGCGGCGGTGGCCAGGGTGGTGTCCGAGCCGACGAAGTCGAGGACCAGGTCCGCGCCTCGGCCGTGCGCGTGCCCGCGGATCGTCTCGACGACGTCGTCCCCGGGCGGCAGCACGAGGTCAGCGCCGTACCTCTTGGCGAGGTCGCGGGCCGACTCGAGGGGGTCAACGACGACGACGTCGGCCGGTGAGGTGGCTTTGAGGATCTGCACCGCCATGTGCCCCAGGCCACCGGCGCCGATCACGACCGCGGTCGCGTCCGGGGTCAACTTGGGAAGCGAGCGCTTGATCGCGTGGTACGGCGTCAGCCCGGCGTCCGTGAGAGGCGCGGCCTGGACCGGGTCCAGGCCATCGGGCAGCGGGACGAGGAAGCGCGAGTCATGGACCAACTGATAGTCGGCCATCCCTCCATCCAGTCCTAGACCCCCGCCGCCACCGGGAACCGGTGCTCCGGCCGGGTTCTCGCAGTAGATCTCGACGCCCTCGCGGCAGCGTGAGCAGGTCCCACAACCCCAGGCGCCGGTCACAGCGACGGGCTGGCCCGGCTCGAAGCCGCGGACTCCTTGGCCGATCGCGTGCACCCAGCCGGCGTTCTCGTGGCCCAGGGTGAAGGGCGGGCTCCAAGGCAGCTGGCCCTCGTCGAAGTCCGACATCAGGTGCAGGTCGGAGTGACAGGCCCCGGCTCCGCCCACCTGGATCACCACCTGACCGGGTCCCGGCTCGGGCACGGGAACCTCGCTCAGCACCGGTTCGCTCTTCCAGTTCATCAATCGCAGGGCACGCATGCCGACCTCCAAGGGTTGTCTGCCTGCTTCCATCCTCCGAGGAGTGGGCTCGCAGCGACTGAGGCGTTGGCCCGCTCTGGCGAGGACGTTCGTCCCGAACGCGCTTCCCGGAGCGTGCTCGGCGCCGGACCGTCCGACGTACCTGCCAACTAGCCCCGTATCCCACTAGGGGGTTCTGGGTACCGCCGTGGAGACGGACATGACACGGCAGATGGTGCGGGCTCACGGAGCCCCGGAAGGAGATCGGCGATGCAGGAGGTCGACATCGACCAGGCCGCCGCCGCGGCGGAACGGAACGCGACCGTGCTCGACGTGCGCGAGCCCGACGAGTACGCCGAGGGGCACATCCCGGGCGCGGTCAACATCCCGATGGGCCAGCTGACCCGCCGGCTCAGCGAGATCGACCGGGATCGACCGGTCCTGCTCGTCTGCGCCTCCGGAAACCGCAGCGGCGTCATGACCGAAGTCCTCCGCGCGGCCGGCTTCGAGGCGTCCAACGTCGCCGGGGGCACCAGCGCATGGAGTCGGTCCGGACGCCCGACCGAGAAGTGAGGCAGCCGATGACTTCTACCGACAACACCTCCGTTGCTCCCCGCACCGCGACGACGGAGGCCGAGCAACATCCGGCACCGGACCTGACGGTCCGCACCCTTGAAACGCCGTCGCTGGGGGACCGGTCCTACCTGGTCCACGACGGTGAGGTCGCCCTCGTGGTCGACCCCCAACGCGACATCGACCGGGTGCTGGAGGTCCTCGCGGCCGACGGTGTGCGCCTCACCCACGTGTTCGAGACCCACATCCACAACGACTATGTGACCGGCGGGCTCGCGCTCGCCCGCGCTACCGGGGCGGCGTACCTGGTCAACGGCGCGGACGACGTCTCCTTCGACCGCACCCCGATCGGCGACGGCGAGACCGTCGAGATCGGTTCACGGATGAAGCTGCGGGCGATCTCGACCCCCGGCCACACCTTCACCCACCTGTCCTACGCGCTCTCGGTGCGGGACGGCGAGCGGGAGGCGCCGTACGCCGTGTTCACCGGGGGCTCGCTGCTCTACGGCGCCACCGGTCGCCCCGACCTGCTCGGTGACGAGCACACCGACGTCCTCGCCCGCCAGCAGCACGCGTCCGCGCATCGGCTCGCCGAGGAACTGCCCGACGATGCCGAGGTCTACCCCACCCACGGGTTCGGTTCGTTCTGCGCGGCCACGCAGTCGGAGGCCACCTCCTCGACCATCGGCGAGGAGAAGGAGTCCAACCCGGTGCTCACCCAGGACGAGGAGACCTACGTGCGCGACCTGCTCGACGGGCTCGGAGCCTGGCCGGCGTACTACGTCCACATGGAGCCGGCCAACAGGTCCGGCCCTGAGGCGCCGGACCTGTCGCCGGTGCACGAGGCGGATGCGGCCGAGCTGCGCCGCCGGATCGAGGCCGGCGAGTGGGTGGTCGACCTTCGCACCCGCTCCGCCTTCGCCGCCGGCCACGCTCCCGGGACGTTCAACTTCGGTCTCGACGATGCGTTCTCGACGTATCTGGGCTGGCTCATGGACTGGGGCACCCCGGTGACCCTGCTCGGCGAGAGTGCGGACGACGTGGCGCAGGCCCAGCTCGAGCTGGTCCGGATCGGCATCGATCGCCCCGCCGGTCAGGCCACCGGCGGTCCTGATCGATGGTCGACCGACGCGCCCGCGAGCTTCCCGACCAGCGACTTCGCCGACCTCGCTCAGGTCCGCCACCACCGCCCCGTCGTCGTCCTCGACGTGCGTCGAGCCGACGAGTTCGAGGACGCCGCCATCGAGGGGGCGGTGAACCTCCCCATCCAGGAGCTGCCCCGTCGGCTCGCCGAGGTGCCCGAGGGCGAGGTGTGGGTGCACTGCGCGAGTGGCTACCGGGCCTCCATCGCCGCCTCCTTCATCGATGCGGCCGGGCGCACGCCGGTCTTGGTCGATGACTCCTTTGACAACGCGGCGAAGGTCGGACTCCACCTCGTCCGCCCGGAGTCCTCGGAGGGGACGGACCCGGCGAGCGGGCCCGACGCCTGATATGACGCTCGTCCTGGCCGTCGGCGCCGGGGTGCTGATCGGGCTCTCGCTCGGCGCGCTGGGCGGCGGCGGCTCGATCCTGGCCGTTCCCGCGCTGGTCTACCTGCTGGACCAGACGGCTTCCCAGGCGACCACGGGGTCGCTGGTCGTGGTCGGCGTCACCGCGCTGATCGGCGCCGCTGCGGCCCACCGCAGCGGGAACGTGCTCCTGGGCCGAGGCGTCGCCTTCG
The DNA here is from genome assembly GCA_963827185.1 of uncultured Actinomycetota bacterium. Classification (GTDB taxonomy): domain Bacteria; phylum Actinomycetota; class Actinomycetes; order Propionibacteriales; family Nocardioidaceae; genus Nocardioides. Next base: position 238,541 of record CAWGZQ010000004.1, on the reverse strand, counting down.
GCGTCGTCGCGATTGGCGGCGCCGCGGCCGGGGCGAGGGCCGCGGCCGAGGTGTCCCACGAGGTTCTGCTGGCCAGCTTCGCGGCACTCATGCTCATGGTCGGCGGCGTGCTGACCTTCCGGTTGCTGCGGCACGGAGGCCGCCAGCGACCGCGCGTCGTAGAGAAAAAGGATCCGATCCTCACGTTCAGCCCAGCGTTCAGCTGCCAGTGCCCCCGCGCGCTCAAGGTCCTGATCACCGCCACCGTCGTCGGCCTGCTCACCGGCTTCCTGGGCGTGGGCGGTGGCTTTCTCGTCGTACCGGCGCTGCTGGTGGCGCTCTCCCTGCCGATGGAGTACGCCGCGGGCACCTCGCTGGTGGTCATCACGATCACCAGCGGCGCAGCACTGGTGGTCCGCGCCGGTAGTGGCGTCGCACCCGACTGGGGCGTGGTCGCGGTCCTGACCGTGGCAGCCGGGATAGGGGCCGTGGTCGGAGCCCGCCTGGTCCGTCACATCGGCACCGATCGGCTGCAGGCGGGCTTCACGCTCCTCGTCCTGGGCGTCGCGGTCTACACCGCGGTGCGCGCTCTTCCTCCGTTGATCTGAACGAAGCCCGCGGCGCTCGCCTTCCCTCGACGCCGACGCGGCGAGACCAACGTGCTGCACCCCGACCCTCCCATGGGCTTCGTGCCTCTCGTAGTGGGGTCCTCAGGCCCTACCTGCGACGGGCGGGGCCGCGTGAACTGGTGGCACCGAAGAGAGACAGGAGCAGAGATGACGCAGCCCATCGTGGTCGGAGTAGACGGCTCGGGTCGCAGCCTGCGCGCGGTGATGTGGGCCGCGCACGACGCGGCACTACGCGGCTGTCCGGTTCGGCTGATTCACACGCTGCCGCGCTGGGAGGGCGACTTCCCGGTCTTTCCGCCAGGACGGTTCGAGGAAGCCGAGCGACACGGTCGCGTGCTCGTAGAGGACGCCGCCGCGCTGGTCGGCGAGGCCTACCCGGACCTGAAGGTCGCCACCGACCTGCCGATGGGCACGCCCACCCAGGTGCTTCTCGCCGAGGCGGAGAGCGCCCATAGCGTGGTGCTGGGCGCCAAGGGCGAAGACGTTGGCAACCTGCTGATGGGATCAACGGCGCTCCAACTCGTCGGGCATGCATCGTGTCCGGTGGTGGTAGTCGGGCACGCCTCAGTCGGACACCATCGCGTGGTTGCCGGTACGGATGGGTCCCACGATTCGACCCGGGCCCTCGAGTACGCGTTCGAGGAGGCTTCCCTGCGGAAGGCGCGGCTCCGGGTGGTCAACGCCCTGGGCCTGCCCCAGGGATGGCCCAAACACCTCCTGCGTCCGCTGCCCGAGGACAACGAGGAGGTCGCGATCCGGCGCAAGCAGGTCGAGGAGCAGCTGGTGCCCCTGCGCGACCAGTACCCCGACGTCACGGTCGAGGTCCACGTCCACCGGCTGGACCCGGTGCCCGTGCTGACCGATGCCACGCACAAGGCCGACCTCCTGGTCATGGGCTCGCGCGGCCGAGGCGGCTTCCATGGACTGGCCGTGGGATCGGTGACCCACAGGCTGCTGCACTTCGCCGGCTGCCCGATGGTCGTCATCCACCCACAGCCTTAGGACGCGGCCGTCGCCAGGCGGACCAACCGTCTCCTTTCGCGACCCTCGCGCGACCGGACCTACCGACCGACGTCGCCTCGACAACGACGAGAGGAACGAAGAGCCGATGAGCATCGAGTCAATGTCCGCGACGGCCCAGCAGTTGGTGGTTCCAGGGAAGGGCATCCTGGCTGCCGACGAGAGCAGCCCGACCATGGCGAAACGCCTGGCGGCGGTCGGCGTCACCTCGACCGAGGCGGTACGACGCGCCTACCGCGAGATCTTGTTCAGCACCCCAGGGCTGGGCGAGCACATCAGCGGGGTCATCTTGTTCGACGAGACGATCCGTCAGACAGCGACCGACGGCACTCCCTTCCCCGAGTTGCTTCGGGAGCAAGGTCTCATCCCGGGCATCAAGGTCGATGCCGGCACCAGACCGCTGGCGGGCTATCCGGGCGAGGTGGTCACCGAGGGTCTGGACGGACTCCGCTTGCGGCTGGAGGAGTACGCCGCGCTCGGCGCTCGGTTCGCGAAGTGGCGTGCCGTCCTCAGGATCGAGGACGGCCTGCCGTCCGTTGCCTGCCTGGAGGCGAACGCCCACGCCCTTGCGCGATACGCCGCCCTCGCCCAGGAGGCCGGCCTGACGCCGATCGTGGAACCCGAGGTGCTCATGGATGGATCCCACGACATCGACCGATGCGCCCTGGTGACGGTGGCGGCGCTGCGCGCCGTCTACGAGCAGCTCGCTCAGCACCGGGTCGTCCTGGAGGCCAGCCTGCTCAAGCCCAACATGGTGCTTCCGGGGGAGGGCTGCCCGACTCCCGTCGACGATGACGAGATCGCAGCTCGGACGATCGCCGTCGCCCGGCAGTCGGTACCAGCCGCGGTGCCCGGACTGGTCTTCCTCTCCGGTGGTCAGTCCGACGAACAGGCCACCTCCAGGCTGGCTGCGCTGAACCGGCTGGCCCCACAGCCGTGGCAGCTCAGCTTCTCGTTCGGCCGAGCGCTGCAGGGTCCGGTGCTGCGCGCGTGGGCGGGGGATGACGCGAACGCCGGCGCGGCACAAGCTGCCCTGCAGCACCGCGCCGAACTCAACGGAGCCGCACGCCACGGGAAGGGTTGATCCGCTCGCGCGCTTTGGTAGGCACCGGATGATCACGCTTCGAGCCGTCGTCGCGTCGGCGCCAGGCCACCGTCAGTGCCCCGATCAGGATGATCGCGGGCAACAGCCAGTCCGGCACTGCGGCGGCCCACTCCGCGACCGCCTGCTGGGCGTTGAACTCCAGGTCGACGGTGTCGCCGATGCCGAAGGCCCCGGTGATGCCAGCGGTGCCGTCGTAGCGGAGGAAGACCACTCCAATGATCACGAAGAGGACGCCGGCGGCGGCGGCAGTGGTGTGAACCCGCAGCGGTCCGCAGGTGAGGGTGCGCCCGCGCAGCCAGCGGCGGCCGCCTAGCTCGAACCGGTCCCAGATGGCGGCGAGCACCAGCAGAGGTGCTGCCATCCCGAGTGCGTAGACCGCGAGGAGGGCTCCGCCGCGCCAGGGCGAGCTCTGGGTGGCGGCAACCGTGAGGATGGCGCCGAGCACCGGACCGGAGCAGAAGCCCGCAAGGCCGTAGACCGCACCGAGGATCAAGGTCGAGAGCCATCCTTCGCTGGTGCGGCCGTTGGACCAACCCTGTAGGCGGCTTGAGAACGGCAGCGCGAAGCCCTTGCCGACCAGTTGCAGGACGCCCAGTCCGATGATGGTCCAGCCGGCGACGGCGATGAGTAGCGGTCGGTTGCCGTAGATCAGTCGCGACGCTGCGGCGGCGCCGGTTCCGAGCGGGACCAGGGTGATCAGCAGGCCGGCGTAGAAGACCAGCGTCCGCATCACTAGTGCGCGCTTCGTGGCAAAGGCATAGGCGAAGAACGACGGCAAGAGCAATGCGCTGCACGGGGAGAGGAGTGCGAGGACTCCGGCGGCGAAGGCCGCGACGACGCCGATCTCGATCATCCGGCGGCGGCCTCCTCAATGAGCTCCTCAAACACCTGGGTCGGCTGGGCGCCCATGACCGGGACGCCGTTGATCAGGAACGACGGGGTTCCCGTGATGCCCAGCTCCTGGCCCTCCTGGAAGTCGGCGTCCACCAGTTCCTCGGTCGTCCGGGCGTTCATGTCCGCACGGAACTGCTGCAGGTCGAGTCCGAGCTCCTCGGCGATCGCCTCCACGTGCTGCTGGTCCAGGTCGCCGCTGTTCGGGGGCAGCTGGTCGGCGTACATCGCGTCGTGGAACTCCCAGAACGCCCCTTGCGCGGCGGCCGCGCGCCCGGCCAGGGCGGCGGTCGTCGACTCCGGACCGAGGTAGGGAAAGTCGCGCCACTCGATGCGCAAGGTGCCGTCTGCGACGTACTTCTCCTCGAGAGTCGGGGCGGTGTCGCGAGCCCACTTGCCACAGAACGGGCACTGGAAGTCGGAGTAGGCGACGAGCACCACGGGGGCGTCGACGTCGCCCTTGGCCAGTGGGTCGTCGGCCGGGCGTCGCGCCAGTGAGTCGTCGCTCGTGCTCGACTGCTGCGAGGCGCCCGGAGACCCGCTCGAATCGTCGGCACCGTCCTCGCCAGAAAAGGCGCCGGTGAGGGCAGCGACCAAGGCGACGGCCGCGACGAGTGCCACGATCACGGGCAGGAGGGGACTCTTGCGGGTGGGGTGGGACTCAGGCATGAACTTCCTTTCGATCGGTCGGACAGGAGATCTCGCCGAGAAGGCGTCGCCTGAGCGCCCAGGCGAGGAGAGCGATCGCCGCAATCTGCAGCAGCGGCTGGACGGGCTCGAACCAAGTCAGCGCCCCCGCGCTGCCCAGGGCGAGCAGCACGAGCTTGTTGCACACCGGGCAGCCGACGGCGAAGTAGGTCAACGCGCTGCCGATCCATCCGCCGCGCCTGGCCTGGCGGTCACCGGCCACGGGCTCGGCGGTGGCCACGTAGGACCCCACCAGCAGCCCAGCCAACATCGAGGAGACGACGAGGGACGGCCAGGCCCACCACGTGGGTGGCACCTCGCGACCGAAGACCGGAGTGTCGATCAGATCGGTGGGGATCCCTACTGCCAGGACGAACGCGGCACCAGCAGCGAGCGCCGTCAGCCACCGCCGAGCGGGCCACAAGTGAAGCGCTGCTATCACTGACCCACCGCCACCGGGAGCGCATGAGTTCTCCACTCCAACATCCCGTCCTCCAAGCGGCGGGCGTGGATCCCTTCGCCAGCCAGCAACCGAACGGCGTCGTGCGCGAGCACGCAGTAGGCGCCTCGACAGTAGGCGATCACGTCGCCAGCGGCCCGCAGCTCCGCCACAGCGCCCGGCAGCTCGTCGAACGGAAAGCTGCGGGCGCCCGGGATGTGGCCCGCGGCGTACTCCTCGCGCGGACGGACGTCGACAACAGCTGCCCCGCCCTCGAGCAGTTCGAGCAGCTCTTGCCGAGTCACGATGTCGATCTCACCTGACCCTGGAACGCCGAGGTAGGCCGCCAAGGCCTGCTCGACATCGGCCGACCGGGTTCGTGCCACGGTCAGCATCGCGCCGTACAGCGCCACGACGTCGTCACCCGCCAATCGGTAGTAGACGCGCGTGCCGTCCCGACGCGTCCGTACCAAGTTCGAGGACTTCAGCACCTGCAGGTGAGCCGACACCGTGCTGAGCCCCATGTCGGCTGCGCGTGCCAAACTCTCGACCGTGCGCTCCCCTTGGGCGAGCAGGTCCACCAGCTCGAGTCGCTTGGCGCTGCCGAACGCCTTACCGACAACTGCCAGTTCGGCGAACAGCCCGTCCTTCGCGTCGCTCATCCAGTCCTCCAAAGAACATTGGAGAATGCACCCTAACGGACCCTCGGGCGGCGACTACCGACAGGGGTCAGACCCGCTGGATCAGGTGTCGTGCGGAGGGCATGGCCAGGCGATCCAGAGCTGAGTTCGTGCTGCTCGTCCTCAGTCCCGCGTGACGCCGAGGACGCGACCCAAGAGCTCGCGGCGGCTGTGCACGCCCGCCTTGGTGAATACAGACTTGAGGTGGTCCTGCACGGTGTTGGGCGTGATGAACAGGTGCGCCGCGGCGTCTGCCGTGTCGACCCCTCCGGCGAGGACGTCGAGAACCTCGCGTTCCCGGCGCGACAGCCCGTGGGCCCGGGCGAACACCTCGACCCGATCCGCCGGCGTTGCGCGTTCGATCGTGACGGCAAGCTGGCCAGATGGGGCGATCCGTGAAGCGCGCAGCCGCAGCCACACCCCGCCACCAACGTGGACACGACCGAGTGCGGGGGAGTCGTGGATGCCTGCCTCCCAGGCAAGGAGTTGCGCCGCGACGTTGAGAACGGCAGCCGGCACGGGTGCGGGTCCGGAGCCTTGGGGGAGCAGCCGCGACAACCACACCCCCGCACCCGGAGTGCTCCCTGTGATGACCAGCCCACGCTCCGGCGACGCGTCGAGCAGTACGACTGCCGGACTCTCCTCAGCAGCGTCGTCGCACCCTGCCCCGCCGTTTGCCGAGGCAGCGAACGTCGACGCTTGGCAGCCGCGCATCGCCGCGGTAAGCACGGCTTCCAGGTCGCGCAGCAGCGCGAGATCGCGCTCCGCATACGGGCTGCGCGTCGACCACAGGTCGATGAAGCCCCAGCAGCCGTACCGGTCGCGCAGCGCCATCGAAGCAACGTCCACGATCCCGTGCGCAAGGAGGTACTCATGCCACGGACCCCTCGCAGCCACCGGCAGCGCGGCGAGCGATACGACGTCGGTGAGGCTCGTCCAGCGGTGCGTGGCCGTGGTGTACTTCAGCGCGATGAGCCGAGGGAGCTCGTCCAGGTCGGGAATGCTCGCAAGCGGATCGACCCCCACGGACGTCTCGGGGTCGGTGAGCACGTACGCGTAGGCATCGACTGGCATCTCACGGCCGATCAGGTCTATGACTCGTGCCCGTAGTTCCCGGCCGTCGACGGTGCTAGCGCAGACGCGTCTGACCGCTGCCAGCAGCCGGGCGGAAGGGCTTGCGGACGGTCTGGTCGCCATACCGGTGAGCATAGAAGCGGAGTGGGCCAAGTTGCCGTCACGAAGATCCCAGACTATTGGGATGGTTTCACCGGGAGCCGCTCGTCACGCTGGGCCACATGATCACTCTTCGCATCGAGCACCCCATCACCGACTTCACGGTCTGGTACGCCGCCTTCAACCGGTTCTCCGAGAAGCGTGAGCATTCCGGGGTTGTCGCACACCGCATCTGGCGGCCGGTCGACGACGAACACTTCGTCACCCTTGACCTCGAGTTTGGGTCCCGTGAGCCCGCTGAGGCCTTCCTAGGGTTTCTTCAGGAACAGGTGTGGGCCGTGCCCGCGAACAGCCCTGCGCTCGCCGGTTCACCAATCACGCGAATCCTCGAGCCTGCTTCCTGAGCCGACGGGCTCGCCTGCGGGGCCGGCGTGTGGCCGCACGTGGAGTCAGATCGAGCGAAGAACGGCCCCTGACGGCTGAGACGTGGATGGCGTCTTCGCTGGTCAGGGGCCGCTTCTTCACTGCTGGCGTGGCGTGGGCCGCGGGTTCATCTATGCGAGCTCAGATGTCGTAATAGAGCGCTGGCTCGGTCTGACGATGCCGCTGACCTGGGTGAACGGTCTATAGCCGAACTACTCGGCGCACCGCTGGCGCACAAGGGATGGTGCCGCATCGCGGGCGGGTGGGGTTCTCGGCGTCCGCAGAGGCTCCGCGCAGCGCGAAGCGGTGCGTGGAGGGGCGGACCTACCCGCTCCCGGCCGAAGACACAGCGAGTGGGCTCCATAGCTCGCCACGTGGCACTACGGGGATACATGGCGAGCACGCATCAGGCTGTACGTCGCCGTGATGATCGCGAATGGTCCGCGCCCACGGATACCGTTGGAGGCATGACGTCCTCACCCGGCTACACGCTCGCGCATCCTGTCTACTTGGACGTACCCATGATGATCAGCTTCCTCGCTGCTCTAGAAGGTGGCGTGTCGATGTCCGGCGACGAAACGACGACAGAGATGGGCGCGCGAGAGCGGATGCTCACAGGCAAGTCGGGGCTCCGAGCCCCGCTTGTTCGGCTTCGGTGACGCGGAGGCGGCCGTCGAGGGAACGACTCAGAAGCGTGATGAGTCTTCGTTCGTGTCGCAAACCCAGCGACACCACACCGCAGCCAGCCTGTTCAACATCCTGTACGGATACTTGCGGGAAGACGACGAATGCCGCGATGTGTCCGAGCCGGAGCACCTCATCGAGCTCAAAGCGGGTCAACTGATCGAGTTCACGGGAGAGTATCTCGGTAACCCGCTCGAAGACATTCTCAACTTCTTCGGCGCTTTGAAGCCCTACCTGGACCCCGACGTGACGCCGGCCGCGGCGCCCGCCAATGCCCGATCAGGGAATCCGGCGAAGAAGGCCGCGGCGGCGGCCGCGGCACAGCCGGCTCCTGCTCAGGCAACTGACAACGAAGGGTTGAAGCTCATGGCGATGATGGCGAAGGACATCGAGGCGTCGCCAGTACATGACTTGCTCTTCGAAACGAGCGAGGGTCTGGAAGCCGTGGTCACGGTCGCGACGGAGTTCTACAACGAGGGCACGAAGGAGAACCTCCGCGAGGGCGAGTTCAGAGTGGTCGGCAAGGTGACCAAGGTCCTGCAAGACGGAGACTCGATCAATCTGACGCGTCGGACTGTCATGGGGGCGACCGGCTCGGATATGGCGCAGGACACTATCGACGGGTTCCGAAATGTTGACGAGCTCTCGCTGAACGTCGCAGATCCGATCGTTTCGGGGCCTGCGGTGCAAGTTCTGCCGATGTCGATTTTCGTCTAGACCGAGGGCTCTTGAAGCGACGACCGGCCTCACCTGCGGCAATCTGGGTGCGGCCTCTGTAACACAGCACCCTCAAACTGCACCCACGCGTCTGACACGACACGACACCTCATCGATTGAGCGGGCTGGTGCTTCGGGCTAAGGCCGGTGATTCTGTGGGAGATGCGGGACGCCGGGGCCGGCGGGAGGGCCACCAGTTGTGGTTCTCGAGCAGAGCGGCGCAGGCGGGAACGATGAGGCTGCGGACCACGAATGTGTCGAGCAGCAGTCCGGCGGCCACGGCGAAACCGGTCTGCGCCAGGGTGATCACCGGGGAGGTGAGTATGGCGATGAATGTGCTGGCGAAGATGATGCCTGCCGACGTGATCACGGGGCCGGTGAGGGTGACTGCTTCGGCGACCTTGGCGCGGGTCAGGGTGGTGCCGTTCTCGCGCATACGGCTCATCAGCAAGATGTTGTAGTCGGCGCCGACGGCGACCAGCAGCACGAAGGTGATCACCGGGCACGGCGAACTGGATGTCGTGGCCGAGGAGGTCTTGGAAGACCAGGGTGGTCAGGCCGAGTGCCGCCGCACAGGAGAGTGCGACCGAGACGAGCAGGTACAGCGGTGCGGCGAGTGACCTCAGGGTGATGATGAGCACGAGTAGCACGACCAGGAGCACTGCCAGCAGGACGAGCTTGGCGTCGTCGAACAGGTAGCGGTTCAGGTCGGCGCCGAGGCCGGCTGCGCCGGTGCCGCTGACGGTGGCGTCGGCAGAGGCGTGTCTGTTCCAGGGCGGTCTCGGCTGTGTCCTGCACTTCGTCGAAGCGGCGTAGCCCGTCGGGGCTCAAGGGGTCGGTGTCGCCGGTGACCTGGATTCGCGCCACGTGCCCGTCGGGGCTGAGGAAGACGTCGCGGGCGTAGGCGAACCGCTTCGTCTCGCAGGTGCGTCGCGGGCAGGTAGAAGCCTCCGGCCTCGGGGGTGTCGGCCTGTCGGTTCACCGTGTTCAGGTAGGACTCCGAGCGTTGCAGGTTCTCGGTGAGCCGGCCGGTCTGGTCGATGAGCTCGTCGATGCCGGGCGCGAACGCGTCGGCGTTGTCGGCGATCTGCGAGGTGCCGTCGGCCATCTGTCCCAGCCTGGTGCGCAGGAGGTGCTGTCCGTCGGCGATCCGGTCGGCGCCGCGTTGGGCCTGGCTCCAGCCCGGGCGAGACGGTCGAGGCCGCCGGCGAGATGTCCTTGGCCACCGGCGATGCGTGCTGCGCCGTCGGCCGCCGCTGCAAGCCGGGAAGCAGTTCGTCCTTCAGGCCGCGGTGGATCTCGGCCAGCCCTTCCCGGGCCGGCGACAGACCGGGTCGACCGTTGCAGAGCAGGTCACGATTGAGCGCTTGGACGATCATGTCGATGCCGTCCACAGCGACGCTGACTTGGTCGTGCGCTGTCTGCAGCCCTGTCGCCAGGGAAGCAGCGCCCTGCTTGCAGTCGGCGAGCGCCCTGTGCCGCGCCGATCGGTGTTGTCGGACGCTGCGCCGAGTCCCCCGGCGAGGTCCTTGGTTCCATTCACCAGCCGTCCGACGCCGTCGTGGGCACGTTCGGCGCCGTCTGCCACCTGATCGATCGCGTCGGCGAGCCGAGTGCTGCCTGAGGAGAGGCGTTCCAGCCCGGGTTGTCCTTCCTCCAGGCCGTCGCTGGCACGGCCGAGCCCGTCGGCGAGTCGTCTTGAGCTGCCGGGCGATCGAGGCCGGTCTTGAGCGGCTTCACCGCCGGCTGGGTGATGCTGCGGACCCCGGTGACGCCGTCGACCTTGGCCACTCTGGCGGCTGAGTTCGTTGAGGACGGCCAGATCCTTGGCGTTGCGCATGTCGCGGGGCGATTCCACCAGCAGGTAGTCGGGCAGCGTCTCGTTGCGGGGGTAGTGCTCCTCCAACACCTCCAACCCCTGGTTGCTCGGCGTGCCCTCGGGCTGGGAGTTGCGCTGGTCGTAGGAGATCACCATGGTCGGCAAGAACGCGGCCAGTGCCACCAGCACCGCAGTGCCGGCCAGGAGCACTCGAGCGGGTCGACGCGCCACCAACTGGCCGACCCGCGACCACGCCGAGGTCGGCGCCGGCGCCCGGGCGGGACCGATCCGTGGCCCGAACCAGACCATCAACGCAGGCGTGAAGGTCAGGCTCACCGCGACGGTGACCGCTACGCAGATCGCCATCGGCGGACCGGTGGTGGAGAAGATGGCCAGCTTGGTGAACCCCAGACACGCGGCAGCCACGATGACCGTCCCCGCCGAGGCCACCAACGCCGGTCCCACCCGTGTCGCGGACTCCTGAACCGCCTGCCAGCGGGTCGTACCCTGCGTCCGTAGGCCTCGCGGAACCGGCTGATCAGAAACACGCAGTAGTCGGTGCCGGCGCCCAGCACGATCGCGGTGACGAACGCATCGGTGTAAGTCGACAGCGACATTCCCTGCTCACCCGCCCAGGCGAGCACCCCGCGAGCGCAGGCCAGCGCCACCCCGATCGTCACCACGGTGATGCAGCACCGTGGTGAGCCGGCGGTAGATGATCAGCAGGATCATGATCAGCAGCAGAGCCGAGATCACCGTGATCCTCACCGACGCGGCGTTGACCTCCGTCGTCAGGTCCGTGATCATCGCCGGGTCGCCGGTCACGTTCGTGGTGGTGCCAGACGGCACCGGCACCTGGGCGACCTGCATCCCGCAGCCAGTGCACGTCTCGCTCCGAGTCCGGTGATCCCACGCCACTGGTCAGCCCGACGACCATGTAGGCGGCCTCACCGTCGTCGCTGACCAACTGCCGCCGAGCGTCCTTGTTACCGACGAAGTGCTGCACGTCGGAGACCCGCTCCTCGTCTCGCCTGCAGCGTCCGAACCAGCTCGCGGTAGGCGCGGTCATCCGCTGCGCGCAGACCCTCGCTGGTTGCGGAACACGACGTAGACGAACGACTCGGTGCGCCCCGACCCGAACGACTCATCCATGCGGTGCAACGTGTTCAACGTGGGCGCGTCCTCGGGCAGGAACGCCGAGCTGCTGCGTTCCACCACCGACGGGAGGGACGGCAGCGCGCAACCGTTACTGCGACAGCCGCGATCAGCCAGCCGACGACGACCAGGCGTGGGAAATGGGTCCCACCGCGCAGAGTCGGGCCAGACGACCCACGCCCCGGGCTCCACAGAAACCTCCGTGCTCTGCATCGTTTGGACTGAATCTAGAGTTTGTACTCGGAGTACAACATGCGCGATGTTCACTGTCGACGACACTCAGGGACACCGGGAGCGGCGTCCAACCGCCAGGGAGAAGGTGAGCCAAGGATGCGACCATTGCCAGCCTCCGATCGCCAGCAAGCTCTACGGCGCGGCAGAGCTGATCGCCGAGCGCGGCATCGCCGAGGCCAAGATGGACGACATCGCCGAGGCCTCCGGCATCCCCCGCGCCACGCTCTACTACTACTTCGACCGGCAAGGACGACATCCTCGCGTTCCTCCTGACCGACATGCTCCGGCGCATCGGCCGGCGAAGTCGGCGCCGCCGTCAGCACCACCCCGGAACCGCCCGTGAACGTCTCGAAGCGGCCGTTCGCGCGCAGATCGCCGTGATGTTCGAACAGCCGGCGGCCTGCCGTGCGCTAGTCGGTGACCTCGGTCAGCGCGACCAGGCTGCCCGAGCTCGCTCATGCCCTCAACGAAGCGTTCCAACGACCCATCGAGCTACTTCTGATCGAAGGCGCTGCCGACGGATCGCTCCGACGTCCAATACAACCCGGACGACGCCTCCCTAGCGATCTTTGGCGCCGTCACCGTCGCGGGCCTCTTTTACGCCGTCGAGGAAACCCGGCCACCCGCAGAACAGGTGGCGAATCGAGTTCTCGAGGTACTGATGCAAGGACTGGCTGACTGAAGGCTGAGGGCGTAGGTCGTCATCTGAATGCAGACACCGGGTCCCGGGTGCACCGGTTCGGCGAACCTGGCAGTGTCTGTGTCCCACCTGGCCGCTCTAGTCGCTAGTCTGAGACTATGAGCGACTTCAGGTCGGACCGCATGCCGACAGCAGAAGGACGCGGCCGCGCGCGGGCCGCGTGGGATGCGTACGTGCGAGGCACGACGTTCGTTGTCGAGAAGACCCCGCTGAACACAGCCGTTCGGAGCGTCTCTGCGAACGCAGTGGCGGACATTGTCGGCTTCTGGGTGGTCTGGCACCTGTACGGGGGATTCGAGGGGCTGCGGAAGTTGGGTATGAGTCGAGCCTCGATCTACCGCAAGACCGCCCTCTTCAGGAAGCTCTTCGGGGCACACCCGGACGAGTACGAGTTCCCCGGCATCACCCTCGATCTGGAGGCACACCTCCAGTCGGCGTCGAACACAGATGAGTAGACACGCCGATTGTCGCAAATCGTAGACTCCGGCTGAGGCGCCATCTAAAGTCTCAACTATGCGACTCCATGGCGACTCCGAGCTCATCGAGCTCGCGTCTGGCGTGGACTCGTTCTACCTATCCGGGCGGGCTGACCTTGCTCCGGCCCTGGTCGCGGATCTTGAACGGAAGCGGGAGGCTGCTCGCGCCACGCGGACGCCGCAAGACCTCGAGATCGACGGCGAGAGTTTCTCGGTCGCCGCGGGCTCCCTGAATAAGTACGCCTATCGCCTGGAGCACGAGAACGGCACGGTTGGCATCACTGAGAGCCGCCACCTTCCGACAGTCAACGTGCAGCCCCTGGCGGCCTTCATCCATGCCGAGGGGATCGAGGCGGCCTTGCTGTGGTTCATGGCGACGCTCGAGACTGCTGTTGGGCGATGTCGAGTGGAGTACGTCGCGCGTCGATGTGTTCGCGGATGTTCAAGGCTGGGGTCTCGCGAGCGAGGATCGGTCGCGGTTTGTATGTCGCGCTCGGCAGATGGCGATGTGGGAGGCGGACCAAACCCTCGAGACGTTGCGCTTCGGAACTGGCAAGTCGGGACTCATGGCGCGCATCTACGACAAGTCCGAGGAGTCGCGGGCCAAAGGCACTGACTGGTGGCCTGATGTGTGGGGGGAGGCGTATCTCGCGGGAGAGCGAGTTCTGCGTGTCGAGTTTCAGGTAATGCGCGGGGTTCTCTCACAGACGTCGATCGACGATCCGTTGGATGCGCTCGAGCGTCTTCCTGAGCTGTGGGGGTATCTCACTGACGAGTGGCTTTCGCTGCGGACGCCCACCATGGACCAGACGCGGTCACGATGGCCCGTAGCACCGGAGTGGGTCACCATCCAGCAAGCGTCGCTCCGCAACGGCGCCATCGGACTGAAGCGCGTGAGGAGCGGCCATCGGCGCGGCAGCATTCGTCGGCTCCTGCCCTCGGCGAGGGGGTATGCGGCCGCCATTGGGGCGCTAGGTGGGGCACAAACACTCTCCGAGGCGTTGCAAGTGCTGGGGCGAGAGATCCGTCTACAGGACGAGGCTGGCCGGTATTCATTCGAGGCGCAGTTGGCAACTAAGCGAATCGCGTACGGCCTATGAACGTGCGAAAGGGCTCGGGGATGCCCGACCGCCTCTGGACTCTCGAGGAGACGGCCCAGTTCCTAGCCATTCCGGTGGCGACTCTCTACAAGCTCAACCACAAGCGCACCGGTCCGAAGTTCTTCAGGGTTGGACGGCACTGCCGTTATGACCCTCGCGACGTCCTGGCGTGGCTTCAAGGGCCGCGCTGCCAGCCCAGCTGACGCATTCGAGGGAGCGCATGGCATCTATTGCGGATCGGTGGCACACCACCAATCGGAAGACAGGGACGCGCATTCGTAGCGCGCGCTACGGCTCGGGCAAACGATGGCAGGTGCGATACCGGGAGCCGGATGGTCAGTCGCGCAACCGGTCCTTCGATCGGAAGGCAGACGCGCAGCGATTCCTTGTCGAGCTCGAGCATCGGCTCCTCATCGAGGGTCCTACGTGGACGACCGGGCGGGGCGGACTCCGTTTGCCGACTACGCCGCCGAGTGGCTCGAGCGACGCCTCATCGAGCCGACAACACGCGCCGCCCTCGAACTGCGCCTGCGGGTTCACATCCTTCCGGAGTGGGGGGAGTGGCCTCTAGGCGCAATCACGCCGGCCGCCATCCAGCGGTGGCTGCGTCGCCTCTCCGATGAGCTTGTCGCCCGGCTACGTACGGCTCCTCCTCATCAACTTTGGCGCGATCCTCAAGCTGCGGCGGTGAAGACGGCTTGATCGCTCGCAACCCGGCCCGTGCGCCGGGTGTCCGTCCACCCGCAACGCCACCTCGGAAGGTTCGCCCTTGGGAGATTGATCGTGTGCTCGCGGTGTCAGAAGCGATCCCGGCGAACTATCGAGCAATGATCGTCGCTGCCGCCGGCTGTGGCCTCCGCCAGGGCGAGGCCTTCGGCTTGCGCATCCAGGACGTCGACTTCCTGCGTTACGAACTTCACGTCCGACAGCAGATGCGGCTCGAGGCCGGCCGACCTCTTCCCGCGCTGCCTAAGTACGGGCGGACGCGCACTGTGCCGATGCCGGAATGGGTCAGTCTTGCGCTCGCCCACCATCTCGAGCTCCATGAGTCGTTGCCGGGGGAGCGGCTCGAGTCACCGACGACCGCTGGCCTGCTCTTCTACAGTCGCGAGCGGAAGCCGCTCAATCGGAACTACTTCAACCAGGCGATCTGGCGTCCCGCGCTACGGGCTGCGGGTGTTCCGAATGAGCGAGACAACGGGATGCACGCGCTCCGTCACGCGTGCGCCTCGCTCTGGCTCGAGCACGGGGTCAGCATCAAGGCAGTCTCGGAGTACCTCGGGCACGCCGATCCAGGCTTCACCCTGAGGGTCTATACCCATGTGATGCCGACTTCGGGTGACAAGGCGCGAAATGCACTAGATGCGGTCGTCGGACAGGGCCGGAGGCCCGCCGACGCCGCATCCAGTGCTGGCGCACCCTGGGCGCACGAGACGACGCACAGGGGTGGAAACTAATGGAAAGCATTGAGCGACGTTTCCGCAGGTCAGAGTGGCCTGTGGCGTTGTTATCGCTGGTCAGCTAACCGGGCTGATCAGATGTCGTAGTAGAGCTCGAACTCGTGCGGGTGCGGGCGCTGCGCGACCGGCGAGATCTCGTGCTCACGCTTGTAGTCGATCCAGGTCTCGATCAGGTCGGGGGTGAACACGTCACCGACCGTCAGGTAGTCGTGGTCGGCCTCGAGCGCCTCGAGCACGGCGTCGAGCGAGGTCGGCACCTGGGCGATCTCGGCCATCTCGTCCGGCGGGAGCTCGTAGATGTCCTTGTCGATCGGGTCGGCCGGCTCGATCTTGTTCTTGATGCCGTCAACGCCGGCGAGCAGTAGCGCGGAGAACGCGAGGTAGGGGTTCGCCGAGGGGTCGGGGAACCGGGTCTCGATGCGCTTGGCCTTGGGGTTCGAGCCGGTGATCGGGATCCGGACCGAGGCGGACCGGTTCCGAGAGGAATACACCAGCGAGATCGGCGCCTCGAAGCCCGGCACCAGGCGGTGGTAGGAGTTCACCGTCGGGTTGGTGAACGCCAGCAGCGACGGTGCGTGCTTCAGGATGCCGCCGACGTACCAGCGGGCCATGTCGGACAGGCCGCCGTATCCCGACTCGTCGTAGAACAACGGGACGCCGTCCTTCCAGAGGGACTGGTGGACGTGCATGCCGGAGCCGTTGTCGCCGAAGATCGGCTTCGGCATGAAGGTGACCGACTTGTTGTTGTGCCAGGCCGTGTTCTTGATGATGTACTTGAACTTCATCACGTCGTCTGCAGACCTGAGCAGTGTGTCGAAGCGGTAGTTGATCTCCGCCTGACCGGCGGTGCCGACCTCGTGGTGGGCGCGCTCGACGAGCAGACCCGCGGCCTCGAGGTTCTTGACCATCTCGTCGCGAAGGTCGCTGTAGTGGTCGTACGGCGCCACCGGGAAGTAGCCGCCCTTGAAGCGGGTCTTGTAGCCGAGGTTGTCGCCCTCCTTGCCGGAGTTCCACCAACCCTCGATCGAGTCGATGTGGAAGTAGCCCTCGTTGGGGGCCGTGGAGTAGCGGACCGAGTCGAAGATGTAGAACTCGGCCTCGGGGGCGAAGAACGCGGTGTCCGCGATACCGGTGGTGGAGAGGTAGGCCAGCGCCTTGCGGGCGATGTTGCGCGGGTCGCGCGAGTAGGCCTCACCGGTGATCGGGTCGTGGATGAAGAAGTTCATCACGAGGGTCTTGGCGGTGCGGAACGGGTCGATGTAGGCCGTCGTCGGGTCCGGGAACAGCGCCATGTCGGACTCGTTGATCGCCTGGAACCCGCGGATCGACGATCCGTCGAAGGCCAGGCCGCTGTCGAAGACATCCTGCCCGAACGAGGACACCGGGACGGTGAAGTGCTGCTGGATGCCGGGCAGGTCGCAGAATCGGATGTCGACCATCTCGACGCCCTCGTCCTTGATGTAGGCGAGCACCTCGTCGCTGTTGCTGAACATTCATCCTCCTTGGCCAGCGCTTCGTGGGCGCAGGCCGACATGTGCGGTGCGTGGGGCCTCCGGAGCCACGCTGCGCCGAAGTGCGGTGCCCGCAACGTACGTTGGGGCGGTTTCTCGACCGTATCTGGTTTGTTTCAGGCATGTAACACCTGTCCCGAGGGCCAAACTCCGGGTGACCTGCGCCCGTCGAGCCCGCCCGCTACGTGCCCTGAAGCACAGCCCGCCGGGTCGGAGCGAAGGCGCTCGTACCGAGCCAGCGCCACACCGCCTCGGAGTCGCCGCTGGCGCCGACCACTCGAATCTTGCGACTCCGGACCGCCTCGTCGGAGGTGGTGTCGCCGGTCCAGACCTCGGTGAGCGCGAGGACCGACGACTCGATCTCCAGGGTCAGCTCGTGTCCCGGATCGTCGCGACACAGATCGGCGACGCCGTCCTCGACCACGAGCCACCAGTGCCGCTCGCGGGGCCGAGCATCCGGGAACCGGAAGTGCAGCACCACCCGCCGGCCGGCGGGGAACTCCTCGAGCTGAACGAACCGACGGACATCCCACATCAGGAACCCGACATCGAGCTCGCCCGGGGTGAGTCGGCTGCCGATCCAGCGGGCACCCCAGTGACCGATCGCCATCACGATCGGCCGCAGTTCCTCCCCGGCCGGCGTGAGTTGGTACGACGTCGACCGGCCGACCTCGGTACGTCGGACCACGCCGGCGTCCTCGAGGGTCCGCAGCCGCTTGGCGAGCAGGCTGGGGGACATCCGCGGCACCCCGCGCCGGAGCTCGTTGAACTGGGTGCTGCCGCAGAGCAGCTCGCGCACCACCAAGACGGTCCATCGCTCGCAGAGCACCTCGGCCCCGCGGGCGACGGTGCAGAACTGTCCGTAGTCGGCCATGGCTCACGGTAGGTACCGGCAGCCCTGAGCACAAGTACACAATCTGGACTATCTGTGGGACCCCAACCGTCGCACCGTGGTGGCATTGCCCCCACCACGAGGAGATCGAGATGACCACCACGTCCACCCCGGCGACCTTCGACCCGCTCGCCTTCAAGACCACCACCCGCGCGCAGTGGCAGGACGCCGCCGATGCGTGGCACCGGTGGGGACCGTTCCTCGGCACCTGGCTCGGTGCGGCCACCGAGGAAATGATCGACCTGGCCGGCATCACGACTGGCTCGCGCGTCCTCGATGTGGCGGCCGGCGCGGGGGAGCAGTCGCTGCGCGTCGCCGAGCGCGTCGGTCCGGACGGGCACGTGCTCGTCACCGACATCGCGCCCAACCTGCTGGAGCTCGCCGCCCGCGACGCGGCCGCCGCCGGTCTGTCCCAGGTCGAGACCCGTGAGCTCGACGGCGAGGAGCTGGAGACCCTGCCCAGTGGGAGCTTCGACGCGGTGGTCAGCCGGGTCGGGCTCATCTACTTTCCCGACCAGCAGCGTGCGCTGCGCGGCATGCTGCACGCGCTGCGTCCAGGCGGCAAGGTGTCTGCAGTCGTGTACTCGACCCCCGAGGCCAACGCGTTCTTCTCGATCCCGGTGCGCATCATCCGGGCCCGGGCCGGCTTGCCGGCGCCGCTGCCCGGCCAGCCCGGTCCGTTCTCGCTGGGGGCGCCCGGCGTCCTGGCCGCAACGCTCGAACGCGCCGGGTGCGTCGACGTTGAGGTGCGCACGGTCGCCTCGCCGGTGGAGCTGCCATCGGCCGCGGAGTGCGTGCGGTTCGAGCGCGAGTCGTTCGGCGCGCTCCACCAGATGATGCGCGGGCTGTCCGAGAGCGAGCAGGCCGACACCTGGCAGCAGATCGAGGAGGAGCTACGTCAGTTCGAGGACGAGTCGGGCTTCAGCGGCCCGTGCGAGATGCTCGTAGGTGCCGGCTCGAAGCAGTGAGGGCCGACCCCTCTACGCTGGCGCGGTGACCGAGGCCGCGTTCGAGACCGCTTCCTGGCTGCGCCGGATCCTGGCGCTGATCGTCGACTGGATGGTCTCGACGCTCATCGTGATCGCGCTGATCGGCCTCGATGAGTACACCGAGCCCGGCGGGCCGGATCAGTACCTCGTGCTCGTCGTGTACGTCGTGGAGTCGGCCGTGCTCACCTGGCTGGCGGCCGGCTCGTTCGGCAAGCTCGTGACCGGGCTGCGCGTCGTACCCGCCAGCGGCATCCTGCGGCCGATCAACCCGCTCAAGGTGCTGGTTCGCCAGCTGATGATCGCGCTGGTGATCCCGCCGCTCGTCTTCCGCCAGGACGGCCGCGGGCTGCACGACCTGTTCGCCGGCACCGCGACGATCACGATGCCGACGTTCCGGAAGCTGCTGGGGCGCTAGGCGTTCGGCTAGCGCTCAGCGGCCGCGCATCTGCGAGCGCATGCCCTTCATGCTGGTCGGCACCGGACCCTTGGGCATCGGCACCTTCGGGCGGGCGGCGTCCAGGGCGCGCAGCCGGGCGAGTACGTCGGTCATCTGCGCCGGCTTCACCTTTCGACCGATCTTCTGGATGTGCCGGACCAGCTTGCTCAGGCGTACCTGTCCGTCTTCGTCGCCGACGTAGATCTCGTGGATCGGGGTGTCGGCGACCACCCGCTCGTGGCGCTTGCGCTCGCTGATCATCAGCTGCCGCAGCCGGTGCGGGTTGCCCTCGCCGACCAGCACGATCCCCGGGGGGCCGACGACGCGGTGCACCAGGTCCTGCTGCTTGTTGAACCCGACCATCTCGTCGGTCTTCCAGCCGCGCTTGAGCATCGTCAGCGCGCGTGCGGCGGCGCCGATCTGGCCGTTGAGCCGGTTGTAGGCCGCCCGCTGGGCCCGGCGGCTGAACACGATCATCGCGCCGAGCGAGCCCACCAGCGTCCCGCCGATGATCGAGATGACCAGGGCGAAGGTTCCGGACCCGGGCAGGATCCAGAAGATCCCGAACCCAATCGCCCCGACGACCAGGAACGCCCCGAGCATCCACCAACCGATGACCCGGTCGGTCTCCTTGGTCATCCGGTAGGTCTCGACGATCTGCTTGCGACGGCTCATCTTCGTGGGGTCGTCGGTCGCGGACCCCTTGTTCTTCTTGTCCTTCTTGGCGTCCTTCTTGGCCATGCTGTGCCGCGCCCTCACTGCTCGAGTGGTCCGAACCTGACTACGGTCAGGCGGAGGCGCCCTCGCGGGCCTCCATGGCCTGACGGTACAACCGTCCGGCGCGGTACGACGAACGCACGAGCGGACCCGAGAGCACCCCGGAGAAGCCGATCTGGTCGGCCTCGTCACTCAGCTCGACGAACTCGTGGGGCTTGACCCACCGCTCGACGGGGTGGTGCCGGGCCGACGGGCGCAGGTACTGCGTGATCGTCACCAGCTCGCAGCCGGCCTCGTGCAGGTCGCGCAGCGCCTGCGAGACCTCCTCGCGGGTCTCGCCCATGCCGAGGATCAGGTTCGACTTGGTGACCAGCCCGAAGTCGCGGGCCTGGGTCAGCACGTCGAGGGAGCGCTCGTAGCGGAACGCCGGCCGGATCCGCTTGAAGATCCGCGGCACCGTCTCGACATTGTGAGCGAGCACCTCGGGTCGGGACTCGAACACCTCGCGGAGCAGGTCCGGCTTGCCGTTGAAGTCGGGGATCAGGTTCTCGACGCCGGTGTCGGGGTTGAGCTCATGGATCGCGCGCACCGTCTCGGCGTACAGCCAGGCGCCTCCGTCGTCGAGGTCGTCGCGGGCGACGCCGGTGATGGTCGCGTAGCGCAGCTCCATCTTCTGCACCGACTCCGCCACCCGCCGCGGCTCGTCGCGATCCAGCGGCTGCGGCTTGCCGGTGTCGATCTGGCAGAAGTCACAGCGCCGGGTGCACTGGTCGCCGCCGATCAGGAACGTCGCCTCGCGGTCCTCCCAGCATTCGAAGATGTTGGGACAGCCCGCTTCCTGGCACACCGTGTGGAGCCCTTCGGACTTCACCAGCGCCTGGAGGGCGTTGTACTCGGGGCCCATCTTGGCCCGGGTCTTGATCCACTCCGGCTTGCGTTCGATCGGAGTTTCGGCGTTGCGGACCTCGAGACGGAGCAGCTTGCGGCCCTCGGGAACGGGTGCGGAAGAGGGTGCGGTCGTCACGTCGAACAACTGTACGCGGCGGTCGGTCAGGGTACGTCGCGGCGCCGGTACAGCAGCAGGGACGGCACCCCGGCCGCGACCAGCAGCCCACCGAGGTACAGCGTCGCGTCCGTCGTGGTGATCTCGACGATGCAGCCCTCGGTCTGCATCGGATCCTCCCAGCACTTGTCGTCGTCGTAGTCGGTGATCTCGACGCCGCCCCGGATCAGTGCCCACCCGTTGTTCTGCGGCTGCAGGCTGATGTGGCCCGGGAAGACGATCACGGTGAACAGGATCGGCACCGCGACCGCGACCGCGAACAGCGCGCCGAGAGTGGCGACGGTGCTGCGGAAGAGCATGGTCAGCAGGTAGCCGGCCAGCCCCGCGAACGTGGCCAGCAGGGTGGCGCGGAGCGCCTGGCCGTACACGTCGCTGACCAGCCCGTCCGGCACCGCGAGATCGCGCTGGTGGGCGAGCGCGAGCAGGCCTCCCCAGTAGGAGAACAGCACCAGTCCCGCAACCACCGCGGCAACGCCGACGACCGCGATCGCCTTGCCCGCCCACACCCGGGTCCGTCGGGACTCGAACAGCAGCTGGTTCCCCATCGAGCCGGTGTTCCAGTCGTGGCCGACGAAGGTCGTCCCGACCAGCAGCATCAGGACCGCGAGTACCGCCGCGACCCCGATCCCCGCGCCGTCCTTGAGCTGTTGAGACAGATCGAGAGGGCGGCGACTCAGATACCACTCGACCTGTGGCAGCACCATCTCTTCACAGAACCGCTGGACGTCCTCGCCCGGCGCCACGCCATAGTTCTCGGGCGCGCGCAGGCAGCGCTTCAGCTCTTTCTGGATGTACGGCGCGTCGGTCTCATCGGCCACCAGCTGCTCGACGCTCGCGCGTTCGCCATCGGAGACCGGCCGCGTGGTGTAGGCGACCGCGACGAAGATGATGACCGGTACGACGATCGCGGCGGCGAGCAGGACGACGATCGCCCGACGCCAGCGCAGGCGGTTGAGCTCGACCTTCAGCAACCGGATCATGCGTCGCGTCCCAACGAGTCGTCGGCGGTCAGCTCGAGGAACACCGACTCGAGGTCGCGGCGTACCGGGGTCAGCCCGGTGAGCCAGATGTCGGCAGCGGCCAGCGCCCGGGTCACGTCCTGGGGCCGGTCGGTGCCGACCAGAAGCTCGGCGCCGTCGATCGTGGCCGCCAACCCGGCGGCCACCAGGGCCGCACGGGCCGGCTCGGTCTCGGGAACCTCGACGCGGAAGGAGTCACTGCCGCTCACCAGGTCCTCGACCCGGCCGCTGGCGAGCAACCGGCCGTTGCCGATGATCGTGGCCGACGTACACACCTGCTGCACCTCGGCCAGGATGTGCGAGCTGAGCAACACCGTCACGCCCTGCTCGCCGAGACCGCGGATCATCTCCCGGATCTCGCGGATGCCGGCGGGGTCGAGGCCGTTGGTCGGCTCGTCGAGGATCAGCAGCTGCGGGTCCTTGAGCAGGGTCGCCGCGATCGCGAGGCGCTGCTTCATGCCCAGGGAGTAGGTCTTGTACCGGTCGTTCTCGCGGCCGGTCAGCCCGACTGTCTCGAGCGCCCGGGGTACGGCGTCCGGCGCGGCCGCGATCACTCCGGCCAGCAGCCGCAGGTTGCGTTCCCCGGAGAGGTTGGGCGAGAACTTCGGCGACTCGACCACCGCGCCGACCCGACCGATCACGGCCGGCAACTCGTGCGGCACCGGCCGGCCGAAGAGCCGCATCGTCCCCGCGCTGGCATGGGCCAGGCCGAGCAGCATCCGGATCGTGGTGGTCTTGCCCGAGCCGTTGGGGCCCAGGAATCCGTGCACGCCGCCGGCTGGCACCGCGAGGTCGAGGTCGTCGACGGCCACCCGGGTCGCGCCGCGGTGGTTGCGGAACACCTTGCGCAGCCCGGAGGCCTCGATCACGAGGTCTGTCACGCCGAGGAGTATGCGGCACTGCTCCGGGTCTCACCGTAAGCCGCGCGGACTCGGGCGAGCTCCCCTCGCGTGGAACAACGGATCAACGAGCGGTGGCAGTGTAGAAGTACGCCTGTTTGTCGTCGACGCCCTTGCCGCCGCAGGCGTAGTTGCTGCCGCTGTAGCAGTTGGTCATCCGGGTCGACGCGTTGGTGAGCGTCAGGGTCACCCTCGACACCGACGCGGAATCAAACTTCAGGCTCGCAGCCCCATCACCGGAGGAGTTGAGCCGCACTCGGTAGCCCCTGACCACACCGGACTTCATGAACACCCAAAGGTCGGCGGCCGGCGCGGTGACCTTGTTGGGCGCGTTGATCTTGATCTTGAGCTTGCCGGATCTGGGGATGTTCCTCGGCTGAAACTGGATGTTGCTCGAGGTGAGGTGGTTCAGGATCACCTTTCGGGCGCCGGTGCTGCTGCCGCGCGTGATCGTCCACTTCGGCCTGATCGGTGCGGGCTTGTATGCCGACAGCGAGCCCTCGGTGTAGGTCAGGGCCGGGATCAGGTTGCCCGAGGTGAAGTCGGCGTAGAAGTCCGCGAAGGTGACCCCATGGGTCGAGAGGAAGTTCTTGATGGCCTGGGTGCTGAACTCGTCCTTCGCGCCCTCCGTGGCGTCCATGCGCTCCCACAACGTGCGCACTACGTCGACGCCGTACGCGTTGCTCATCATCTCGAAGAAGATCCATTGCCCGTAGTGCTCGAAGGACCCGAAGCGGTCCAGTGACCAGGATGGCTTGCCGAGCTGACCGTCCTCGAGGTACTGGAGGTTGTCGTTGACGTCGTCGGCGTACTGCTCCTCGATCCAGGCGGCGGTTGCCTCACTGATCCAATCGTCCTCTGCGGAGTCGTAGTTGAACTGGATCGCGTGCAGGAACTCGTGTGCGGCCGTCACCCGGAGGCTGTCGACGGGATCGTTGCCGAACTCCACGAAGTCGTCATCGAGGACGCAGAAGCTCTGGCGCCGGAAGTCCTGTCCCGGCACCTTGGCCTCTGGGCTGCAATAGCCGTAATAGCCGTCGCCACCCAGGTTGTCCGCGAGGTAGAAGTCGAAGCGGTCGTCGCCACCACGCGTACCGTCCGGCGCAGGGGCGCGGTAGCCGAGGGTCTCGACCTCGTACTCCCACACGTCCTGCAGGGTTGCGAACGTGAGTTGGGCCCAGGCCAGATCCGGCGGGGCGTCGGCCGTTGTGGCCACGTAGTGCAGGCACAGGTTTTCGTCACAGATCGGTGGCGCTTCCTCGACACTCCACCCGTCGCCGTTAGGGTCGGGGTCGTCAGTCGGGCGCTGGAACAGCCGGTCCGCAGCGGCCCGTTGGCTCGTCGAGAGCGAGTCGTAGACCTGGCGAAGGCGCGCCAGTGCCATGGTCGGGCTCTGTTTCCGGTAGCCGGCCATCAGGCGCTGCGCGTGCCGGAGTGCGGCGGTCGCTTCGGCCCGATCGGTGGGGGACGTGTGCGCATCGTTCGTTCGGGTTTTCGGAGCCGAGGCCTGGACGTTGGTGAGGGGCACGGCGGTGACGGCGATGGCGGCGGTAACCGCCGCGAGACGCAAGAGGCGCACAGGACTCCTTTGAGAGGGTCCGGTCAAAGTAGGGGCGGATCCGGGGGCGCGCGGCCGAACGTGGAATCCGACCGATCGGCGTCTATACCGGCGGCTGACCTGGCGTCGCCAGCAGGATCCGCGGCGCGCTGGCAGGGTCCGGGCGAGCGTCGTAGTCCGGCGTCGGGGTGTACGGCGTCCAGTCGAGGTAGTGCCCCAGGTGCCGGCGTACCGAGGGCAGCACCTCGTCGACGGAGACCCGTCGTCCGAGCTCCTGGCTCAGGGTGGTGACGCCGGCGTCGGCGATGCCGCACGGAACGAACCGGTCGTACCAGGCCAGGTCGACGTCGCAGTTGAGCGCGAAACCGTGCATGGTGACGCCGCGGCTGACCCGGATCCCGAGGGCGGCGACCTTGCGCTCGGGTCCGCGCTCGTCGGCCCGCAGCCAGACTCCGCTGCGGCCCGGTACTCGGGCAGTGGCAACCCCGAGGTCGGCGCAGACCTGGATCAGCGCCTCCTCGACGCGGCGTACGTAGTCGACGACCTTGACGTGGTCGGGGAGCGGGACGATCGGGTAGCCCACCAGCTGGCCGGGGCCGTGGAACGTGATCTTGCCGCCGCGGTCGACCTCGATGACCGGCGCGCCGCCGGAGTCGAGCGGCCGCTCGTCGGGCAGGGTGCGCTTGCCGGCGGTGTAGACGGGCGGGTGCTCGAGCAGCAGCACGGTCGGCGCCTGGTCGCCATCGGCGACCCGCGCGTGCACGTCGCGCTGGAGGTCCCAGGCGGTGAGGTAGTCCACCGCATCCTCGCCGAGACCGACGGTCCGGAAGTCCAGGTCGCTCACGACGACAACGCTACTCGCGTGCCGCGAGAACTCGAGCCGGGGCGGGTGGTTCCCGGCCGGGCGGGGGCCTGTGGAGAGCGTCGGCGGGATCGCTGCAGCTGGGGTAGAAATCGAGGGTGACGCTGCCGCGACTGCTGCTCCTCATCCTGCTGATGCTGGCCTGCGCCGCGCTCGGGGTGGGAGTGGTGGCGTTGTCGGACCGTGATCGGGCCGAGGTCGTCCCGGTCTCGGCGCCACGACCGGTGGACGGCGGTCCGGTGGCGGTCCTGCGCGAATGGGATCGGCGTCGGGCCACCGCGTGGGCCTCCGGCGACCTGGCTGGGCTGCGCCACCTCTACGTCGCTACGTCGACCGCGGGGGAGCGGGACGTGGCCCGGTTGTCGCGGTGGCTCGATCAGGGCCTTCGGGTGCGCCGCCTGGAGACGCAGGTGCTGCGGGTCCGGGTGATCGAGGAGCGCCGGGCCGCCGTCGTACTCAGGGTGACCGACCGGGTCGCCCGAGCCGAGACGTCGAGTGGGCTGCGGCTGCCACCCGACGCACCGAGCGCCTGGCGGATCGCGATGCGGCGGATCGCCGGCGAGTGGAAGGTGGCGGCGGTCAGTCGTTGAGCATCGTGCCGAGGACGTCGTGCACGTCTCGGTCCTGGAACGCGTAGCCGGCCTGCTCCAGTGCCGCG
The DNA here is from genome assembly GCA_963827185.1 of uncultured Actinomycetota bacterium. Classification (GTDB taxonomy): domain Bacteria; phylum Actinomycetota; class Actinomycetes; order Propionibacteriales; family Nocardioidaceae; genus Nocardioides. The sequence goes on along the minus strand of CAWGZQ010000004.1, from coordinate 212,566 downwards.
GGGCGGAGGTTGATCGAGCTCAGCACCTCGGGCGCCATCGGACCGGCCGCCAGCCGCAGGATCGGTGCCGGCGCGAACAGGAACGCCGGTCGATGCAACGCCTGGGCGAGCGCGCGTGTGAACTCGGCGTTGGTCGGTGTGACCGGGCAGCAAAGGTTGAACGGTCCCGACGCGGTCGGATGCTCGGTGAGGTAGCCCACCGCGCCGAGCAAGTCGCGCAACGAGATCAGCGGTGCGTACTGCCTGCCCGAGCCCATCCGGGCGCCGAGGCCGAGCTTGAACAGGGGGAGCTGCATCCGGTACAGCGGGTTGGCTTTGGTGGCGACGGGTGAGGTGCGCAGGATGCAGACCCGGGCGCCGGCCGCGGCAGCAGGCTCGGTGGCCGCCTGCCAGTCCCGGGTGACCCCGGTCAGGAACGCATCGCCGAGGCTGGGCGAGTCCTCGGTGACGACGTCGTTCCCGTGATCGCCGTAGTAGGCGACCCCGTTGCTCACCAGGAACGCCGGTCGGCCACCGGCTGCGGCGATCGTCTCGGCCAGCAGGGTGGTGGTGCGGACCCGACTCTCCCGCACCTCTCGGGCCCACTTCTTGGAGTGCACGTTGCCGACGAGGGAGACGCCCGCGGTGTTGATCACCACGTCGGCGGACTCGATGACGGACCGGTCGATGGCCCCGGCGTCCGGGTCCCACTGCGACTCGTCGGGTCCAGCGGCTGGGCGGCGTACCAGCCGGACGACGTCGTGACCGGCCGCCCGGAACCGCTCACCGAGCGCGGTGCCGAGAAGTCCCGAGGCGCCCGCCATCACGATTCGCATGGGTTCCACCCTGCCAGGGCCGGCAAGCTACGCCTCGCCCGCGCTGACCCGTCGCAAAGTTTGCGACGGGTCAGCGGGCTTAGACCTCGAACTGGCCGGCTTCCAGGCGTGCCTTGATGTCCTGGAGGAAGCGGCCGGCGTCGGCGCCGTCGACCAGGCGGTGGTCGTAGGTGAGCGCGAGATAGAGCATGTGTCGTACGGCGATCGTCTCGCCGAGGTCGGCGTCGTCGACCACGACGGCGCGCTTGACGACGGCGCCGGGGCCGAGGATCGCCACCTGTGGCTTGTTGATGATCGGGGTGTCGAAGAGCGCTCCGACGCTGCCCAGGTTGGTGATCGTGAACGTGCCACCGCTGAGCTCGTCGGGCCCGATCTTGTTGGTGCGGGTCCGCTCGGCGACGTCGGCGATCTTCTTGGCCAGGCCGGCGATCGAGAGGTCGCCGGCGTCCTTGACCACGGGGGTGATCAGGCCCTTCTCGGTGTCGACGGCGAAGGCGATGTGCTCGACGTCGTAGTAGGTGATCTCGCCGGCATCGGTGTCGATCGTCGCGTTGAGCTTGGGGTGCTCCTTGAGCGCATCGACCGCCGCCTTCGCGAAGAACGGCAGGTACGACAGCTTCACGCCCTCGCGGGCCAAGAAGTCGGCCTTCGTCGCGTTGCGCAGGCGAGCGATCCGGGTCACGTCGACCTCGACCACCTGGGTGAGTTGGGCGCCGGTGTGCAGCGAGTCGACCATCCGCTCGCCGATGATCTTGCGCAGCCGCGAGATTTTCTCGGTGGTGCCCCGCAACGGGGACGGCGTGACGCTGGGCGCCGCTGCCGATGCCCCCGAGGCAGCCGGAGCCGACGCGGGTGCCTCGCTGGCCTTGGCCGCGTCGAGCACGTCCTGCTTGCGGATCCGTCCGCCCACTCCACTTCCCGCGACAGTGCCCAGGTCGACCCCGTGCTGGTCGGCGAGCTTGCGGACCAGCGGCGTGACGTAGCCGGCACTGCCGGCCGCTGACGTGGACGCCGCGGGCTGGCTCGGTGCGGCTGGCTCGGCGGCCCGCTTCTCGGGCTCGGGCTCCGGCTTCTGCTTCTCCGGCTCGGGCTCGGGCTCTGACTTCTGCTTCTCGGGCTCGGGCTCGGGCTCGGGCTCCGGCTCCGGCTCCGGCTCGGGCTCGGGCTCGGGCTCGGGCTCGGGCTCCTTCTCCTCGGCGGCAGGCGCGGCACTCCCCGACCCGATCACGGCCAGCTCCGCCCCGACCTCGACGGTCTCGTCCTCCTCGACCTTGATCTCGAGCAGCTTGCCGGCGACGGGAGAGGGGATCTCGGTGTCGACCTTGTCGGTGGAGACCTCGAGCAGGGGCTCGTCCACGGCGACGTCGTCTCCGACCGACTTCAGCCAGCGGGTGACCGTCCCCTCGGTCACGGACTCGCCGAGCGCCGGGAGCTTCACCGACGTCGACTCCCCACCCCCACCGTCGTCGCTGCCGCCGTCGTCGCTGCTGGCCGCGGGCTCCTCTTGCTTCTCGGGCTCCGGCTCCGGCTCGGGCTCCGCCGCTCGGGCTCCGGCTCCGGCTCCGGCTCGGACTCCGGCTCCGGCTCGGGCTCCGGCTCGGCCTCGGTCTCGGTCTCCGGCTCGGACGCGCCGCCGGAGTCGCCGGACGACTCGCCCTCGTCGCCGATGACCGCCAGGATCGCGCCGACCTCGACGGTGTCGTCCTCCTGCGCCTTGATCTCGAGCAGGGTCCCGGCGACGGGAGACGGGATCTCGGTGTCGACCTTGTCGGTGGAGACCTCGAGCAACGGCTCGTCCACGGCGACGGCGTCACCGACCGACTTCAGCCAGCGGGTGACGGTGCCTTCGGTGACGCTCTCGCCGAGGGCTGGGAGGTTGACTTCGGTGGCCATGTGGTTGCTTCCTGTAGCTCGAGGGGTCAGGAGTGGGCGTGGAGGGGCTTGCCGGCCAGGGCCAGGTGGGCCTCGCCGAGCGCTTCGTTCTGGGTCGGATGGGCGTGGACGAGCGGCGCGACGTCCTCGGCGTACGCCTCCCAGTTGTAGATCAGCTGCGCCTCGCCGATCAGCTCTCCGACCCGGTCGCCGACCATGTGGACGCCCACGACGGGGCCGTCCTTGCGGCGGACCAGCTTCACGAAGCCCTGGGTCTTGAGGATCTGGCTCTTGCCGTTGCCGCCGAGGTCATAGGTCAGCGACTCGACCGCGTCGGCGCCGTAGCGCTCGGTCGCCGCTGCTTCATCGAGGCCGACGGAGGCGACCTCGGGGTGGGAGTAGGTGACCCGCGGGATGCCGGTCTCGTCGATCGGTTGGGGGTCGAGGCCGGCGATGTCCTCGGCCACGAAGACGCCCTGCTGGAAGCCGCGGTGCGCGAGCTGCAGGCCGGGGACGATGTCGCCCACGGCGTAGACACCTTCGACGTTGGTGCGGCACCGCTCGTCGGCGAGCACGAAGCCGCGGTCCATGGCGACGCCCTGCTCGTCGTAGCCGAGCCCGTCGGTCACCGGCCCGCGGCCGACGGCCACGAGCAGCAGATCGGCCTCGATCACGTCGCCCCCCTCGACCGTTACCGCGACGCCCTGGTCGGTGGTCTTGACGCTCTGGAACGGCGTGCTGGTGCGCATCACGATCCCGCGCTTCCGGAACGCCCGCTCGAGCACCTTCGACGACGCCTCATCTTCGGTCGGCACCAATCGGGGCAGCGCCTCGAGGATGGTGACCTCGGCCCCGAAGCTCCGCCACACGCTGGCGAACTCGCAGCCGATCACGCCACCTCCGAGTACGACGACCGAGGCCGGCACCGTCTCGAGCCGCAGGGCGTGCTCGGAGGTGAGCACCCGCTCGCCGTCGATATCCAGGCCGGGCAGGCTGCGCGCGTAGGAGCCCGAGGCCAGCACCACGGCCGAACCGGTGTAGTCGACGCCGTCGACCGTGACCTGCTTCGGTCCGGTCAGTCGGCCCGCACCCTCGATCACGGTGATGCCGCGCGACTTGATCAGTCCGGCGAGCCCCTTGAACAGGCGGGAGACCACGCCGTCCTTGTAGGAGTTCACGCCGGCCATGTCGATGCCCTCGAGGGTGGCGCGCACGCCGAACTCGGCGGAGTCACGCGTCGAGTCCGCGATCTCGGCGGCGTGCAGAAGCGCCTTGGTCGGGATGCAGCCCACATGCAGGCAGGTGCCGCCCAGGTCGCCCTTCTCGACGAGTCCGACGCTCAGGCCGAGCTGAGCCGCGCGCAGCGCGCAGGCATAACCCCCTGATCCCGCCCCGAGAATGAGTACGTCGAAGTTGCCGTCGGCCACTCTCAACCCTCCGTGAGATGCGTCATGAGAAATGGGTCCCGCCCATCCTTGCACTACCCCTGGTGAGGCATCCATCGGACACCGGCTGGGGTCATTGGGCAGAATTGGCCGTATGGCTTTCCTGGACCGGTTCCGTCGCGGCTCGCGAACGCGCATGAGTGGGCCCGCGCAAGATGCGTACCGCACGGGCTCCACGCGAGTGCGCGCCTCCGACAAGGTCGACGAGCAGCACCTGCATGAGTTCGTCACCGCGCGCCGGGGGGTCGAGGGGTTTGTCGAGCCGCGGACCGCGGTCAGCGAGGTGACCCTGCTACTGGTCGCGCACGACGGCGAGTGGACCCGGCGCCGGGTGCCCTCGATCGGCTGGGCCCACGACTTCGCCAACAAGCACCAGGTGCCGTCCTACGACGCGGCGGTCGTGGGCATCCCGCAGCGCATGCGTGACTACAACCGCCGCAAGAAGCAGCAGGGGCTCGGCTAAGCGCTCATCGCCCGGGCGAACTCCACCAGCGTGGTGACCGAGACGCCGGTGCCGCCGGATGTCACGTGGCCGTAAGCGCCGCCGCTGTTGAACGACGGCCCGGCGATGTCGAGGTGCGCCCAGGGGATACCGGCGGTGAACTCGCGCAGGAATGCGGCCGCGAACAGCCCGCCACCCCAGCGGATCCAGTCGTGCTGGGCGAGGTCGGCGATCTTGCTGCTGCGGATCCGCTCGTCCATGTGCTCGGGAATCGGCATCGGCCAGTTGTCCTCACCGGCGACGTCTGACGCGGCGAGCACCCGGTCGACCAGCTCGGGGTCACCCATCACACCGCCGAGCTTGTCACCCAGCGCAGCGACCATGTGGCCGGTGAGGGTGGCCACGTCGACGAGCGCGTCTGGCTTGCGCTCGGTCGCCATCATCAGCGCGTCGCCCAGCACCAGGCGCCCCTCGGCATCGGTGTTGAAGATCTCGACGGTGGTGCCGCCGTACAGCGTGAGGACGTCGCCGGGCCGCATCGAGTCGCCGCCGATCATGTTCTCGGCCATCGGCAGGAACGCCGTGACCTTCAGCGGCATCCCGAGCTGGGAGATCGCGAACACGGCCTGGGCAACCGCCGCCGCGCCGGCCATGTCGGACTTCATCTCGGCCATGCTCGCGCCCGGCTTGATGGTGAGGCCGCCGGAGTCGTAGGTGATGCCCTTGCCCACGAGGGCCAGGTGTTGCCGCGCCCCGCGGGGTGCATACGACAGCTCGACCAGACGCGGCGGAGCGGCCGACCCACCACCGACGCCGAGCAGGCCGCCGCACCCGAGCTCGGCGAGCTTGCGTTCGTCGTGCACCTTCACGGTGACCTTGCCCTTGCCCTTGGAGTACGGCGAGGCGGCCTTGACGACCGCGTCCGCGAAGGCGGCCGGGGTGAAGTCGCCGGGCGGCATGTTCACCCAGTCACGGGTGGTGGCGACCGCCTCGGCCAGGACCTGTGCCTCCTCGAAGGCTCCGATCGTGTCCTTGCGCCGCGCGATCGGGCTGAGCACCACGACGTCTCCCGGGGCGGTCCGCTGCGCGGACTTCTTGTACGCCGTGAAGGTGTACCCGCCGAGCCGATACCCCTCGGTCACCGCACGCACCAGCTCCGGCGTGTCGGCGGGGAGGGCCAGTGCCACCGAGGCGGCGTTCGTCGCGGTGCGGGCGGCCGCACCGGCGGCGCGGCGTACGGAGTCGGGGGTGACCTCCTTGCCGAGGCCGACCAGCACCAGCAGCGACGACGAGAGGGTTCCGGCTGTGGGCACCCTGACGATCTCGCCGGGCCTGCCCTTCACGTCGAGGGTCGCGAGCAGCGGCGCGAACTTCCGTCCGTAGGCCTTCGCGACCGGCTCACCCCCGGGCGCGATCGTGGGTCCGCCGTCCCCCGAGAGCACCCCCACCACGACCGCGTCGGCACGGGTTGTGGCGGGGCTGGCGGTCCGCAGCGTGTAGGTGCTCATCACGCGCAGGATAGCCAGGGCGCTGAGGTAGGTTTCCGGCCATGGCTGAGGAGAGCGACCTGCAGCGCTCGCCGCTGCACGATCAACACGTCGCGCTCGGTGCGAAGTTCGCCGAGTTCGGTGGCTGGACGATGCCGCTGGAGTACCCCGCGGGTGTGGTCAAGGAGCACACCGCGGTGCGGGAGGGCGTCGGGATCTTCGACGTCAGCCACCTCGGCAAGGCGGTCGTCTCCGGACCCGGGGCGGCGGCGTACGTCAACGCGACGCTGACCAACGACCTCGGCAAGATCGGGCGCGGTCGGGCCCAGTACACGCTTTGCTGCGACGACGAGACCGGCGGCATCGTCGACGATCTGATCGCCTACTACCACGACGACGACCGCGTCCTGCTGGTGCCGAATGCGGCCAACACCGCCGAGGTCGTACGCCGCCTGGAGGCGGGCGCGCCCGACGGCGTCAGCGTGGTCAACCGACACCGCGACGACTTCGTGCTGGCGGTGCAGGGCACCCACTCCGACGAGGTGCTGACCGCGGCGGGGTTGCCGGTCGGGCACGACTACATGACGTTCGCCGAGGCCCTCGTCGAGGGACACGATGTCGTGGTTTGCCGCACGGGCTACACCGGCGAGCGCGGCTACGAGCTGATCGGCGCCCAGGCAGCGGCCGGGGTGCTGTGGGACCGGCTGATGGCGGCCGGCGCGGAGTTTGGCATCCAGCCCTGCGGTCTCGGCGCCCGCGACACCCTGCGCACCGAGATGGGTTACCCCTTGCACGGGCAGGACATCTCGCCCGACGTCACGCCCAACGAGGCCCGGCTCGGCTGGGCCGTCGGCTGGGGCAAGGAGACGTTCTGGGGCAAGGGCATGCTGCTCGAGGAGAGGGAGGCCGGGCCGCGGCGTCGGCTGGTCGCGATCAAGTCCACCGGCCGGGCCATCCCTCGGCCGCACATGTCGGTGAGCCTGACGCCCGACGTACTCCTCGGCGAGGTTACCTCCGGGACGTTCTCCCCGACCCTGAAGTGCGGGATCGGGCTGGCGCTGGTCTCATCGGGGATCGCCCCCGACGCCCAGGTGGGAGTCGACGTCCGCGGACGGCGCGAGATCTTCGAGGTCACCACGCTTCCCTTCGTCGACACCTCGGTTCGAGAGGGCTGATCGTGAATCTCCCTGAGCAACCCGCCACCTTCCGCCAGCCCAGCCCGGCCGAGCGGCCGTGGTGGTGGCGCCTCGAGGATGCCGACGGCGGCGAGGTGGAGGTGTCGGGCGACCTCGCGGACCAGCGGTTCGCCAGCCAGGCCGATGCCGAGTCGTGGGTGGGGGAGATCTGGTCCGAGCTCGCTGAGGTCGGTGTCGAAGCAGTGACGCTGTTCGAGCTGGAGCGACAGGTCTACGGGCCAATGTCCCTTCGGGCCTGACCAGGACGATGACGGACGACCTGGACTTCACGTCGTACGTCACCGCGCGGTGGGCGCAGCTGGTGCGTTGCCTGGTCGCCATCGGCGTCCCGCTCGGGCTGGCGCACGAGGTCGCCGCCGACACCCTCTCCCGGGTCCACGACGAGTGGGACGCCCGCGACGAGTGGGCCGACATCGACGTGCACGTGCTCCGGGATCTCTTCGACCGGTGGGACCGGCGCAGGGACGCCTGGTGGGAGCGACCGCCGTCGGAGTCCGATGCCGAGGACCTCGCCGAAGCCGGGTGGCCGGACGTGGAGGCGCAGCTCGACCGGATGGACGCGGACGACCGTCGGGCGCTGGTGCTCGGCGCCGTGGTCGGGCTGGCCCCGGACCAGGTGTCGGAGGTGATCGGGGCCCGGGTCCGCCGGCTGGAGCACGCCGGGATCCCGGAGCTGCTGCCCACCGTCGAGCTGGTGCCGGTGGACCCGCCGCCCGTCGAGGCATTGATCGCCGCGTCCGCCGGGCGTCGACGCGGCCGCAGGCGGAGCTCGATCGGCGCGGCACTGGCCCTCGTCCTGGTGGCCGGTCTGGTGACCCTTCTCGTCGTGACCCGCGACGACGACCCGGTGACCGACGACGAGGGTCCCGAGAGGTTCGCCACGGTCGAGAGCGTCGCCTACGCCAACCCGTCGCCGATCGCCTGGTACGCCGACGGCACCCTCTACCTCCCGAAGACCCAGGTCGATGTCAACGACGTCCGCGAGTTCGCCCAGTGGGGCGACGGGGCGGTCTACCTCGACCTACGCGGCAACCTGATCACGGTCGACCGCGACGGCGTGCGGATCCGGATCGCGACGCTGGGTCTGCAGGCCTCGTTCGCGGTCTTCGACGATCAGGACAAGGCGGTGTGGGTCGACCCCGCGGTCCCGGAGCTGGTGGTCTACGACCTGGTGTCCGACGAACGCGTCCTCGTGCGGGAACTCAGCGAGCAGTCCAGTCGGATCGTCCTCGTCGAGGAGGGGCTGGCCTACCTCACCTACGGGGAGAACTTCATCCAGGTCGACCTCGGGGATGGCCTGATCAAGCCCGCCGACGATGTGCGCCTGCCCGGCGAGCTGGATCGCCTCGGGCAGTACGCCCTCACCAGGGAGGGCGGCGGCGCGGCCACCTCCCGGGTCCGTCTCTACGACCTGCGGACGACAAGACCGGTCCCGCTCGACCTCGAGAAGCCCCGGAGCGTGTCCGCTGCCCGGTTCGCGCCCGACGGTTCGGTGCTGCTGCTGGTCGAGGCGCCTCGGGCCCGGATCAGCGAGGTACGCCGCTGCGCGCAGCCGTTCGGCCATTGCCGGCTCGTCGCGTTCTTCCCGGCCGGCGGTGCACGCTCGCTCCTGCCTCGTTAACGGCTAGGTTGGCTCCGTGCAGGTCTACCTCGATCTCCTCCGCCGGATCCTCGACGAGGGCGCCGAGAAGGGCGACCGCACCGGCACCGGGACGCGCAGCGTCTTCGGTCACCAGATGCGCTTCGACCTGACCGCGGGGTTCCCGCTCGTCACCACCAAGAAGGTCCACACCCGGTCGGTGTTCGCGGAGCTGCTGTGGTTCCTGCGCGGCGACACCAACGTGAAGTGGCTGCAGGACCGCGGCGTGACCATCTGGGACGAATGGGCCGACGCCGATGGCGACCTGGGGCCCGTCTACGGCTACCAATGGCGCTCCTGGCCGACGCCAGCCGGCGCGCACGTCGACCAGATCGCGCAGATCGTCGAGCAGATCCGTCGCGACCCCGACTCGCGCCGACACATCGTCTCGGCCTGGAACGTCGCCGACATCCCGCAGATGGCGCTGGCCCCCTGTCACGCGTTGTTCCAGTTCTACGTCGCCGACGGCCGGCTGTCCTGCCAGCTCTACCAACGCTCCGCCGACGTCTTCCTCGGGGTGCCGTTCAACATCGCGTCGTACGCGCTGCTCACGCACATGGTCGCCCAGGTCACCGGTCTCGGCGTCGGCGACTTCGTGCACACGCTCGGCGACGCGCACCTCTACACCAACCACCTCGAGCAGGCCCGGTTGCAGCTCGACCCGCGACCCGCGGCCGCTGCCCACCCTGGTGCTGGACCCGACGGTGACGGCGCTCGACGAGTTCGACCTCGAGCACCTCTCGGTCACCGGATACGACCCACATCCCGGCATCAAGGCACCCATTGCCGTCTAGTCCCGCTCAGCGGGTGGTGCTGATCGCCGCGGTCGCCCAGAACGGCGTGATCGGCGACGCCGGGACCATCCCGTGGCACCTGCCGGACGACTTCGCGCACTTCAAGCAGACCACCCTCGGCCACACCCTGGTGATGGGCCGGGCGACGTACGAGTCGATCGGGCGACCGCTGCCGGGCCGCACCACGATCGTGCTGACCCGCGACCCGGCGTGGACGGCCGACGGGGTCGTGGTGGCGGCGTCGTTCGATGATGCGCTGGCCCTGGCGGCCGACCTTCCTGGCGATGTGTACGTCGCCGGCGGCGCCGCGATCTACGCGCTGGCGCTGCCGCACGCGGACGAGCAGATCCTTACCGAGGTGCGGCTGTCCCCGGCCGGTGACACGTTCTATCCGCCGTTCGACCGGGACGAGTGGGTCGAGGCGCAACGGTCGGCGTATGCGGGATTCGACGTGGTTCGGTGGGTGCGGAGCGCCGCCTGGGAAGATTCACCGCATAACCGGTGAATCGAACCGTTACCCGACGAAGTTTCGTGCAAGAAGGGGCAGTTTCACCGCATAACCGGTGAATCTTCCCGCGTCCGCCCCCTTGCCCCTCGTCCGCTACGCCGGGAGCATGAGGTCGCATGGGGGAAGCCGTACCGCACCGCGAGGTGCACACTCGGCGGATCAAGTTCGCCTATCCGCAGGGCGCGCTGCGCAGGCACTACGTCGACGGCGACCTGGTGATGAGCCACGTGGTGGCCGTGCTGTCGGCGACCTTCCCGCCGGGTGAGGACTTCTTCGTCCGCTCGGTGCGCCACTTCAGTGACCAGATCACCGACCCCGAGCTCAAGCGGCAGGTGGCCGGCTTCATCGGCCAGGAGGTCACCCACGGCCGCGAGCACCGGGAGCTCAACCGGCGACTGCAGGAGATGGGCTACCCCACCCACCGGGTCGCGCGGTTCGTCAAGTGGTCGCTGCTCGACGCGGAGAAGCGGGTTTCACCGAGGCTCCGGCTCGCCTACACCGCAGCCCTGGAGCACTACACCGCCACCATCGCCGAGGCGCTGCTCAGCAAGCCGGCCGCCCAGGAGCTGCTGGGGGAGACCGAGGTCCGGTCGATTCTGCTGTGGCACGCCCTGGAGGAGTCCGAGCACAAGGCGGTCGCCTTCGACGCCTACCGGGCCGTCGGCGGGACCGAGCGGATGCGGCGCTGGGGGTTCCGGATCATGTCCGTGGGCCTGCTCGGGCTGGTTGCCGGGGCGACCGCGCTGTCGATGCTCCTGACCGACAAGTCGACGTACCACCCGGTGCGGCTGGTGCGCAGCCTCGCCCGCTTGCGGCACTCGCCCTTCCTCGAGCGCGACGTGATCCAGCACCTGCGCGCCTACACCCGCGAAGGCTTCCACCCCGACGACATCGACGCGACGGAGCTGCTGGAGACCTGGCGGACCGAGCTGTTCGGACCCGAGGGCCAGCTGGCCGACCACCTGCACTGAGGGGGCGCGCCGGCCCGTGACAGGCTGGTCGATATGGAGCTGCGGATCTTCACCGAACCCCAACAAGGAGCGACGTACGACGACCTGCTCGCGGTTGCCCTCGAGGCCGAGCGACTCGGTTTCGGGGCGTTTTTCCGCTCCGATCACTACCTCGGGATGGGCACCGAAGGCCTGCCGGGGCCGAGCGACGCCTGGGTGACGCTGGCCGGGCTGGCCCGCGACACCACCACGATCCGGCTCGGCACGATGATGACCAGCGCCACGTTCCGGCACCCGGGGCCGCTCGCGATCAGCGTGGCCAACGTCGACCAGATGAGCGGCGGCCGGATCGAGCTCGGCATCGGCGCCGGCTGGTTCCAGGAGGAGCACGAGAAGTACGGCATCCCGTTCCCCGACACCGGCGAGCGGTTCGACCGGCTCGAGGACCAGCTGGCGATCATCACCGGGCTCTGGGCCACCGAGGGTGGCTTCTCCTACGACGGCAGGCACTACCGGGTCGTTGACAGCCCCGGGTTGCCGAAGCCGGTCCAGGCGAAGCCTCCGGTGCTGATCGGCGGGAAGGGCCCGCGGCGTACGCCCGCGCTCGCTGCGACGTACGCCGACGAGTTCAACCTGCCGTTCGTGCCGTTCGAGCAGGGAGTCCAGCAGAACGACCGGGTCCGCCGGGCCTGCGAGGCGATCGGTCGCGATCCGGCCGGCATGACCTTTTCCAGCGCGATGGTGCTGTGCGTCGGCAGCGATCCGGCCGAGGTGACCAGGCGGGCGCGGGCGATCGGGCAGGACGAGGCCACCCTCCGGGCCGACCATCTGGCGGGCACGGTCGAGGAGGTGCTCGACAAGATCGGGCGCTACGCCGAGTCCGGCCAGACCCGCCTCTACTTGCAGACGCTCGACCTCGCGGACCTCGACCACCTTCGGCTGGTGGCGGCGGAGCTGCTCCCGCAGGCCCGGGCGATAACCTGAACCCATGACGACCGCACCCGCCACGCCTTTCGGCCGGGTCCTCACCGCGATGGCGACCGCCTTCACCGATGACGGTTCCGTCGATCTCGAGGGCACCGCTGCCATCGCCCGTCACCTGGTCGACAACGGCAACGACGGCGTCGTCGTGTCGGGCACGACCGGCGAGTCGCCGACGACCACGGTCGCCGAGGACGGCCAGATCCTGGCCGCGGTCAAGGACGCCGTCGGTGACCGCGCGACCGTGATCGCGGGCGTCGGCACCAACGCCACCGCGCACTCGGTCGAGCTGGCGCTGCAGGCCGAGAAGATCGGCGTCGACGGGCTGCTGCTCGTCACGCCCTACTACAACAAACCGAGCCAGGCCGGCGTACTCCACCACTTCCGCACGGTCGTCGAGGCCACCAGCGTGCCGGTGATGCTCTACGACGTCCCGGGCCGGACCGCCACCCAGATCGCGCTGGAGACCTACGCCGAGGCGATCACCTGGGATCCCGTCATCGCGGTCAAGGACGCCGTTGGCGACTATGTGCGCGGCGTGAAGCTGATCGAGATGGGCTACGCCCTCTACTCCGGTGATGACGTCGCCAACCTGGGCTGGCTGGCTCACGGCGCCTCCGGTTTCGTCAGCGTCGTCGGCCACGCGGCCGGCAAGGAGTTCGCGGCAATGGCGCAGGCCCATGCCTCCGGCGACCAGGTCGAGGCGCTCCGAATCTTCACCCGGCTGGTCCCGGCGATGGAGGCGGTGATGGGCGTCCCCAACTACGGCGCCACCACGGCCAAGGCCGCGCTCCAACTGCTCGGCGTACTGGACAACCGCAACGTTCGCGCACCACTCGTGCCGCTCGACGACTCGGAGGTGGCGGCGCTGCGTGCAGGGCTCGCCGCCTCCGGTCTCATCTGACCTCAGCAAAGGAACCCACTTGAGTCACCCCCATCCCGAACTGTCCGCACCGGCACCGTTGCCGAAAGGGGGTCTGCGGGTCATCCCGCTCGGCGGGCTCGGCGAGATCGGTCGCAACATGACCGTCTTCGAGTACGACGGTCGGCTGCTCATCGTCGACTGCGGCGTGCTGTTTCCCGAGGACCACCACCCCGGCGTCGACCTGATCCTTCCTGACTTCACGCCGATCAGAGACCGGCTCGACGAGGTCGAGGCGCTGGTCCTGACCCACGGTCACGAGGACCACATCGGCGCCGTGCCGTACCTCCTGCGGGAGCGGCAGGACATCCCGCTCGTCGGGTCGGAGCTGACCCTGGCGCTGCTCGACAGCAAGCTGCGCGAGCACCGGCTCCGCGAGACCGTCCACCACAAGGTGCGCGAGGGGGACCGGCTGACGCTGGGTCCGTTCGAGCTCGAGTTCATCGCGGTCAACCACTCGATCCCCGACGCGCTCGCGGTGGCGATCCGCACCGGCGCCGGCCTGGTCTTGCACACCGGCGACTTCAAGATGGATCAGCTGCCGCTCGACAACCGGATCACCGACCTGCGGGCGTTCGCACGGCTGGGCGAGGAGGGCGTCGACCTCTTCCTCACCGACTCCACCAACGCCGAGACCCCGGGCTTCACGCCCACCGAGAAGTCGATCACCCCGGTGATCAACCAGGTCTTCCGCGACTCGAAGCAGCGGGTGATCGTGGCCTGCTTCGCCTCGCACGTGCACCGGGTTCAACAGGTGCTCGACGCCGCCGTCGCCCACGACCGCAAGGTGGCCTACGTCGGCCGCTCGATGGTGCGCAACATGGGCATCGCCCGGGACCTCGGCTACCTCAAGGTGCCGGGCGGGGTGATGGTGGAGGCCAAGGAGCTCGCCGATCTGCCACCGGAGCGCCAGGTGTTGGTCTCCACCGGCTCGCAGGGTGAGCCGATGAGCGCGCTGAGCCGGATCGCCCAGCGCAACCACAACTTCGTGCACATCGAGGAGGGCGACACTGTCCTGCTGGCCTCGAGCCTGATCCCCGGCAACGAGAACGCCGTCTACCGCGTGATCAACGGGCTGGCCCGTTGGGGTGCCCACGTCGTCCACAAGGGCAACGCCCTGGTGCACGTCAGTGGCCACGCCAGCGCCGGCGAGCTCCTCTACTGCTACAACATCGTCAAGCCGCGCAACGTGCTGCCGGTCCACGGCGAGATTCGACACATGCTCGCCAACGCCGACCTGGCCCGCCAGACCGGTGTCGAGAACGTCGTGATCGCCGAGGACGGCGTCGTCGTCGACCTCATCGACGGGGTGGCCACGATTGCCGGCAAGGTCGAGTGCGGCTACGTGTTCGTCGACGGCGCCTCGGTCGGCGACATCACCGAGAGCTCTCTGAAGGACCGCAGGATCCTCGGCGAGGAGGGCTTCATCACGGTGATCGTGGTGATCGACTCGGTCAGCGGCAAGGTGGCCGGTGGCCCCGAGATCCATGCCCGCGGGTTCGCCGAGAACGACTCGACCTTCGATGAGATCAAGCAGCCGATCATCGATGCGCTCGACGCATCGGTCCGCGAGGGCAACACCGACGAGTACCAACTGCAGCAGACCGTACGCCGCGTGGTCGGCCGCTGGGTGAGCGGCAAGCATCGCCGCCGCCCGATGATCATCCCGATCGTCATCGAGGCCTAAAACCACGCTGACCCGTCGCAAACTTTGCGACGGGTCAGCGTGGTTCAGCGTTAGTTTGCGACGGGTCAGCGGCGCCTCACGACGCGCACCTTGAACCTGTCGGCACTCGACTTGAAGTTGTCGTTGCCGAGGTACTTCGCCACCAGGTTGTACTTCCCTGGCCGGAAGTGCCGGGTCACCTTGACCATCGCGAAGCCGTTGCGCAGCTTGGCGGAGCCGATGAGCTTGCCGGCCTTCTTGATCTGCACCCGGCCGTTCGGCGTGCCCTCATCGGCGCTCACCTTGACCTTGACCCGGAAGTCGCGGCCCACCGGGACCGGCTTGGGCATGTACTTCACGACCTTGGTGTTGGTCGCGACCGCCTCCGGCTCCGGCTCCTGCTCCTCGCAGATGGTGACGCGCAGGTCGTCGAGGTACCAGCCGTCGACGCCGTTGCAGCCGTCGCGACCGAAGTCGAACCGGAACTGCACCTCGTCGCCCGGGCCGGCGCCGAGCCGCCCGAGGCTGATCACCGACGTGCCCCAGGACCCGGTGGGCTCGCCGCCGTCGGTCCCGGTGAACGACTTCTGACCGGCCAGCGGGTTGCTGTTGCCCTCGGCGGGCGACGACAAGTTGCCTTCGGGTCCGTTGAACAGCCAGGCCGCTCCTGGAACCTCGACGAAGTCGCCGCCGCCGATGCTGACCTTGACGTTGCCGCCATCCCAGGTCGCCTCGCTCGCCATCAGGTGCTCGAACGAGAGTCGAGGCTGGTAGCCGTCCGGAACCGTGATCGTCGGGCTGATCAGACCGTCGCGCGACGACTCGTCGTCCTCATCGCCCGCACAGCTGCCCGTGGTCGGGTCCGGTGCGTACGCGACGGTGGACGCCGGGTGCTGGCCGCCACCCCCGGGCAGCTCGGTCGTGAGCGGCAGGTCCTGCGTGGTCTCCCACGGGTGGTGGACCGCGCCCGTGAGTTCGGGGAACCCGATGCCGCTGTAGTCGCCGAACTCGAAGTCCTGCGTCCAGCCGGCAAGCCCGTCCTCGAAGTCCTCCGACCAAGTGGTCGTGGCGTCGAAGCCATCACCACAGTCGAGGTTGCCCTGTTCCAGCATCGGCTGGAAGTTGCACTGCTCGGGCGGGAGCCGCAGCTCGGTCTCGGCGATGGCTGCGCTCATATCTGCGCAGTCGGCAGCCGTGATCGGGTCGGCCAGCTCCGGAGTGGCGGCCCCGTCCGAGCCGTCTGGCTCGGTCGGGTTGCCCAGGGTGACCTCGTTGATCGGGTCGCCGGTCAGCTCCGTGCAGGACGCCTCCAAGCCGTCGGCCAGGTCCTCGAAGTCCGAGACCGGCGTCAGGTGGTTGGCCTGCGTGTGCCAGAACAGGTTGGCGGCCTTGTCGAGCCCGATCGCGGGCACGTTCGAGGGCGCGAACCCGTCGACCATGATCGCGAAGGTGCGGTTGACGACGCCGGAGTTCGTGTGGACCCCGCCGTTGTCGTCGTCGTTGCAGTGGTACTCGGCGTCCGAGACCCGACCGGGGTCGCCGAAGCACGTCGGGTTCCACATGTCGCGGATCGCGCCGCCGAACGCCGGGTCGGTCTCGCCCGAGAGCCAGCGGTAGGTGTCGTCGGTGGCGTTCGGGTCCTCGAGCCGCTCGATGGTCATCGTGACCGGTCCCGGGACCGACTCGATGTCGTTGCCGCGCTCAGTGGTGATCATGAGCCCGGGGATGCTCGCCGTGGCGGACATCGACAGCAGGCCAGGCTGGTTGTTGCCGACCACGATGCCGAGTGCGCCGTTGGCCTCGGCGTTGTCGACCTTCTGCTGGAACGTGCAGCCACCACGCTCGACGTAGGCCCAGTTACCGGTGACCTCGGCCGCGTTCGTGTACGGCGTGCTGCACCCGTTGATCCCGGTGTCACCGGCGTCGAGGTCCTCGGCGTCCTCGGCCACCACGACGCTCACCGTCTGCGTACCGGTGAACTCCGGCCCGAAGCCGGCCGGTGCCGACTCGCACGGACCGGCGATCTCTGCCGGGGCGTCGATCGTGACCCCGAGCTCGTAGGCGGCGGGCTGATAGATCGAGCACTTGCCCGGCTCGCGCAGAACCGTGTCGTCCGGCGTCTCGCCCCCCTCGTTGTGGCGGCTGTTGAGCATGTCGACGGTCTCGCCCCAGATGTCGGAGTACGCCTCGTTCATCGCTCCCGACTGCCACTGGTAGATCAGCCCGGAGGTGGACTCGGTGTAGGCGTGGCCCCACTCGTGCGCGACGGTGTCGTCACCGGTGACGCCGGTGCAGTAGTTCGTCGTAACGCCGTTCCAGTTCGCGTTCGGGCAGTTGATCGTCGGGTCGTTGTTGACCGTGATCATTTTGCCGCCTGCCCCGTCCCAGGAGTCGTAGCCGAAGGTGTTCTCGAACATCCAGTACGACTCGCCTGCGCCGAGCACCTCGTTCTGCTGGTCCTCATCGAGACCGGCGGGGAACTCTTCGCCCTCCGCCCAGACCTGGTTGGCAGGCGCGTAGTCCTCTTCATAGAGCTCGCGGTCGAGCGCGTGCGCCATCATCGACCAGCGGTTCAGGTACTTGCCGGTCTGGGCATCGAGGATGACCGTCTCGCGCACCGTCGACTGGTTCCAGACCTCGGCGACCCAGGCGAGCTTGGCGACACCTGGGATGCCCCGGGTCGAGCCGGTCCGGTAGATCATCAGGTCGTTGGAGCGGACCTCAAGGCCTTGCGTCATGCCCTCGGGCAGACCGTCCTCGTAGCCGGAGGGCCGGGCCTTCACCATCGACAGCGCCCGGCGTTCGGCTTCGGATCCGGAGATGCGGGGCGTGGTGGCGACGGTGACGTCGGGCGCCACGAAGCCGTTGACCGACGTGAGCCGGCCCTGCTTGTCGACGTGCGCCTTGAGCTCGCTCGCGAACACCGGGATGCCCTTGTAGGACTGGGTGTAGGTGACCGACCATCCGTGCCGGTCGGTGAACACCTCGGCCCGCTCCAACTGAGCTGCCGGGGCGCCGAAGGCTCGCGCGTACTCGTCGACGTAGGCCTGCGCCTTGGCGAGGGCACCCGCGCGGGTTTCGGCGGCGACGTCCGGTAGCAGGTCGCCGCGCGCACTCTTGGCGCGCACGAACCCGACCTTGCCGGTCGCGGAGTCGGTCCGGACGGCGATCTGCCCGTCCGCACCGCTGCGCATCTGTTGCACGAGGTGGCTGTCATCTGCGGCGGCCGGTGATCCGGCGGCTGCGGTCTGCAGCGCCGGGACGGCCGAGAGACTCGCACCCAGGAGAACCAGGCCGAGTCCCTGCTTGAGAAGTTTCACTTGAGTGAGTCCCTTCCGAGCGGGTTAGAGGCGGGTGATGTGGCTCACGCCGCCGCCCGCACCATAAGACGCGGCACCGCCGTGGTCCAGAGGGAGACACGCTCGGTGTGGTGCGTGTGACTGGTGTGACATCGCCCTAGTGTGGTGACCATGGCGACCCGTACGTCTTCCCCGCCGGGATCGCGGAGCAAGAGCACGTCCTCTGCCAGGTCGAAAAGTGGCGGTCGAGGCGGCTCGAGCACCCGCAACCGGAGTGCGAAGCAGAAGAGCAGCAAGCGCCGGCCGAGCAACCGGCGGCCGGCTCCACGCGCCGTCCGCAACGGCCCCGGCCCGATCTCACGGTTCTTCCACGCGCTTTTCCGTGCGCTGAGCGCGGTCTGGCTCGGCATCGCCCACGGCGTGGGCTCGGCCGCGCGCGGCATCGGGCACACCGCCCGCGATCTCGAACCCGAGCACCGTCGCGACGGTGCCGGGCTGTTCCTCTTCGGGCTCGCGATCGTGACCGCGGCCGCGGTCTGGTTCGAGGCGCCCGGTGGGTTGCTCGAGTTCGTCCGCACCGCCGTCACCGGCTCCGTCGGCAAGGTGGGCTGGCTGGTGCCGCTGCTCGTCGTTCTGGTCGGCTGGCGCGTGATGCGCGACCCGGTCCGCAACGGGCCGGCCGGCCGCCAGGTGATCGGCTGGACGGCGTTCTGCTTCGGCGTACTCGGACTCGTCCACATCGCCAACGGCAGCCCGGAGCCGGTCAGCGGTGACACCTCGCCGCTCCGGGACGGCGGCGGCGCCGTCGGCTTCGTCGTCTCCTCGTTGCTGCAGGACCTGCTGCGTTCCGACCTGATCGTGGTGCCACTGCTGGTGCTGCTGGCGTTCTTCGGGGTGCTGGTGATCACCGCCACTCCGCTCTACCAGGTGCCGGCGCGACTGGTCGGCATCCGCGACCGGGCGCTCGGCCGGGACCGGTCGGACGCCGAGGACCCCTCGTCCGAGGACACCCAGCCAATCCGCCGCGGCCGCGGAGCAGACCGTGACCTCGACGGCCTCGAGCTGGGCGATCCCGCCTACGACACCCCGGTCCTGGAGGATCGCGAGCGGAGGAAGCGCCGCAAGAAGGGCCTCGACCCCGCACCCGAGCCCGAGGCCGAGCCCGCTCTGGATGGGCCGGCCGGGGTCGGCGACCCCGAGGCCACCGGCGAGCTCGAACCGCCCCCGCACACGCCGATTCCGGCGCGGGTCGAGCAGCTCGCGTTGTCCGGCGACATCGCCTACTCGCTGCCGGCCAACGATGTACTCAAGCCCGGTTCGCCCCACAAGGCGCGCTCCCGGGCCAGCGACGACGTGGTTGAGCGGCTCACCCAGGTGCTCGAAGAGTTCGACATCGACGCCCAGGTGACCGGCTACACGCGCGGTCCGACCGTCACCCGCTACGAGGTCGAGCTCGGCGCAGCCGTCAAGGTCGAGAAGGTCACCGCGCTCTCGAAGAACATCGCGTACGCCGTCGCCTCGGCCGACGTCCGGATCCTCAGCCCGATTCCCGGCAAGTCAGCGATCGGCATCGAGATCCCCAACAGCGACAAGGAGATTGTGTCGCTGGGTGACGTGCTCCGGTCCAACACCGCGCGCGCCGACCACCACCCGATGGTCGCGGGGCTCGGCAAGGACGTGGAGGGCGGCTTCGTGGTCGCCAACCTGGCGAAGATGCCGCACCTGCTGGTCGCCGGCGCCACCGGCTCCGGCAAGTCGAGCTTCATCAACTCGATGATCACCTCGGTGCTGATGCGCGCGACGCCCGACGAGGTCCGGATGGTCATGATCGACCCGAAGCGGGTCGAGCTGAACGCCTACGAAGGCGTCCCGCACCTGATCACGCCGATCATCACCAACCCCAAGAAGGCCGCCGAGGCGCTGCAGTGGGTCGTGCGCGAGATGGACCTGCGCTATGACGACCTGGCCAACTTCGGCTTCCGGCACATCGACGACTTCAACAAGGCGGTCCGCGCCGGCAAGGTCAAGGTGCCGGCGGGCAGCGAGCGAGTGCCGACGCCGTACCCCTATCTGCTGGTGATCGTCGATGAGCTCGCCGACCTGATGATGGTCTCGCCGCGAGACGTGGAGGACTCGATCGTCCGGATCACCCAGCTCGCCCGAGCGGCCGGCATCCACCTGGTGCTGGCCACCCAGCGCCCCTCGGTGGACGTGGTCACCGGCCTGATCAAGGCCAACGTGCCGTCGCGGCTCGCGTTCTCCACCTCGTCGCTCGCCGACAGCCGGGTGATCCTCGACCAGCCCGGCGCCGAGAAGCTGGTCGGCCAGGGTGACGGGCTGTTCCTGCCGATGGGCGCATCCAAGGCGGTGCGCGTCCAGGGCTCCTGGGTGACCGAGCCGGAGATCCACCAGGTCGTCAAGCACTGCAAGACCCAGCTGGAGCCGGTCTACCGCGAGGACGTCACGGCGCCGCAGGCGAGCAAGCGGGAGCTCGACGACGACATCGGCGACGACCTGGACCTCGTGGTGCAGGCGATCGAGCTAGTCGTGTCCACCCAGTTCGGGTCGACGTCGATGCTGCAGCGCAAGCTCCGGGTCGGGTTCGCCAAGGCCGGCCGGCTGATGGACATCCTCGAGAGCAGGGGAGTGGTCGGACCGAGCGAGGGTTCCAAGGCCCGCGACGTACTGGTCAAGCCCGACGAGATCGATGCCGTGATCATGACCATCCAAGGGGAGGCGTCGTGAGCGACCGCTACGAACACGAAGACGTCGAGGTACGCCGTGACGGGCCGCTCGCCGCGGTCGTCGGCCTCGGCGCCGCCGCATTGGCGATCGCCTACTTGACCCGCGCCGTCGGCACCGACGGCGGCTGGCTGGACTGGGTGCTGATGGCCGTGCTCGGCGGCATCGCCGTTCTCTACCTGGCGGCGTTCCTGGACGCGCGGGCGCCTCTGCTGCTGGCCGACCAGCAGGGCATCCGGATGCGCTCCGGGCGTTCCTGGCGGGGAGTCGCCTGGACCGAGGTCGAGCGGGTGGAGCACCTGCCGCGCAGCGGCCTGCTCCGAGACGGCCGCATCGTGGTGGTCACGGATGGGGATCGCGAGCTGACCCTGCGGTTGTCCCTGGCGACCCGGCTCGTCGGCGCCGACTGGGACGAGCTCACCGATGCCCTCCGCGACCTCGCGGGCACGACCACCGAGGTGGTCGAGCTGGAGCCGTTCCCCGACGACCTCAACCCCGGTGACGGGCCGCCTGCCGACGCTTCGTCCGACGACGGCGTACCGCCCGAGCGGTCGCGGCCCTACAGCCCCACCCACCTCCGGCGGATCGCCGTCGGGGTCCGTGCCGAGATGCGGCACCTCACCTCCGGTGCCAACGCGCTCAAGCACCATCCAGTCGCCCTGCCCGTGTCGAGCCTGCCCGAGGTACACGAGCTGCAGCGCGACCCGGACGCCGACTGGGTGGAATCGGTCATCGCGATCGGGGCGGTGGCGGAGCCGGAGCCGGAGTCCACAGTGGTGATCGAGGACCTGCGCAGCCTCCCCGAGCCGGTCATCGGCCCGGTGTTGGCGGCAGCGCGCCGCCGGCTCAACCTCTCCGTGGACCAGGTGGCCGAACGCACCCGGATCCGGCCACACGTCATCGAGTCCATCGAGATCGACGACTTCGCCCCGTGTGGCGGCGACTTCTATGCGCGCGGCCATCTACGCACCCTGGCTCGGGTGCTGGGTACCGATGCGGCACCGCTGCTGCGCTCCTACGACGAGCACTACGTCGACGCGCCGATCGACGCCCGCCGGATCTTCGAGGCCGAGCTGGCCACCGGCAAGGGCGGCTCGATCCGCGGCACCCGCGGAGGCCTGAACTGGTCGGTACTGGTCGCCGCGGTGATGGCCGCCGTACTGGTCTGGTCGGTGGCCCGGCTGATCGAGGACGGTCCGGTGGAGCTCGGCAAGGCGCCGGTTCTCAATGGCTCCCCGAGCCGAGCAGGTCAGGGTCCCGGAGCAGCCGCCGAGATCCCCGTCGTGTTCACCGCGGCGGGTGGCGGCGCCAAGCTGAAGGTGCGCGACGGGCAGGGGGACCTCGTCTTCGACGGCGAGCTGGCCTTCGGGCAGAGCACCCGCCTCGAGGTCTCCCCTCCGGTCCGGGTCTGGACGAGCGACGGCTCGGTCACCGCGACCATCAACGGCGCCGAGCGAGGCGCGCTCGGCGACACCGGCCAGGAGACCTCGGGCACCTACGCCGGCTCGTAGTTCGGTGCTGGCGGAATACCTGGCTACCCAGGGATTCCTACGCTTTCGGGGTGTTGCAACACCCCGGAACCTTCGGTTTACCAGGGTAGCCAGGTATTCATCCGCCGCCAGCGCCGGTTCGTCCTCGGACGGCTCGGGCGGTCATACTCCTGGGTAGACATGACCGACACCGATCTCTCCGTAGCGATGCTCACCCTCGGGTGCGCGCGCAACGAGGTCGACTCCGAGGAGCTGGCCGCGCGGCTCGCCGAGGGCGGGTTCCGGCTGGTCGCGGATGCCGAGGACGCCGACACCGTGGTGGTCAACACCTGTGGTTTCGTCGAGGCGGCCAAGAAGGACTCGGTCGACACCCTGCTCCAGGCCGCCGACCTCAAACAGGACGGCCGGACCAAGGCCGTGGTCGCGGTCGGCTGCCTCGCCGAGCGCTACGGCGCCGAGCTCGCCGAGTCGTTGCCCGAGGCCGACGCCGTCCTGGGCTTCGACGACTACCCCGACATCGCCGCCCGGCTGCGCTCGATCGTCGCGGGGGAGAAGCATCACCCGCACACGCCGCAGGACCGGCGGCGGTTGCTGCCGATCAGCCCGGCGGACCGGCAGGTCGAGCCGTCCGAGCCGGCCGCGGTGCAGCGTCGTCGGCTCGACTCCGGGCCGATGTCACCGCTCAAGCTGGCCAGCGGTTGCGACCGGCGCTGCACCTTCTGCGCGATCCCGATGTTTCGCGGTTCGTTCGTCAGCCGACGGCCCAACGACGTCCTGACCGAGGCCCGCTGGCTCGCCGGCGAGGGGGCC
Organism: uncultured Actinomycetota bacterium; assembly: GCA_963827185.1. Taxonomy (GTDB): domain Bacteria; phylum Actinomycetota; class Actinomycetes; order Propionibacteriales; family Nocardioidaceae; genus Nocardioides. The sequence continues at coordinate 189,508 of CAWGZQ010000004.1, read as the reverse complement.
AAGGAGCTGTTCTTGGTCTCGGAGAACTCCACCTCCTACGGCAAGGACCTGGGCGACCTTCGCTTGCTCGAGACGCTGCTGCCGGAGATCGCCGCGATCGACGGTGTTGAGCGGGTGCGCGTCTCCTACCTCCAGCCCGCCGAGACCCGGCCGGGGCTGATCGAGGCGATCGCCACGACGCCCGGGGTCGCCGCTTACTTCGACCTCTCCTTCCAGCACGCCAGTCCCACCGTGCTGCGCCGGATGCGCCGCTTCGGCGACCCGGAGAGCTTCCTGGGCCTGCTCGATCAGGTTCGCTCGCACGCCCCGACCGCAGGAGTCCGGTCCAACGTGATCGTCGGGTTCCCGGGCGAGACCGACGACGATTTCGAGACGCTGTGCGGCTTCCTCGAGGCTGCGAGGATGGATGTGACCGGGGTGTTCGGCTACTCCGACGAGGACGGCACCGAGGCGGTGTCGTTCGACGACAAGCTCGACGACGACGAGATCGCCGCCCGGGTCCGGCACGTCACCGACCTCGTGGAGCAGCTCAACGGTCAGCGCGCCGAGGAGCGCATCGGCGAGGAGGTCGACGTACTCGTGGAGTCGCTCGAGGACGGTGAGGTCATCGGCCGGGCCGCGCACCAGGGGCCGGAGGTCGACGGGTGCACGTACCTGCAGCGGCCGGGTCCGCAGGTCGGCGACCTGGTCCGGGCGCTCGTCATCGGTACCGAAGGCGTTGATCTGGTCGCGAGAGAGATCGCATGACGGAGACCTCCCAGGTCAGCAACTGGAACCTGCCCAATGCGCTGACCACGCTGCGGATCGTGGCCGTTCCGTTCTTCGGCTGGACGCTGCTCGTGGACAACGGGGAGTCGATCACCTGGCGGCTCATCGCCTGGGTGATCTTCGGCCTGGCGATGGTGACCGACAAGATCGATGGCGACATTGCGCGCAAACGCGGCCTGGTCACCAACTTCGGCAAGATCGCCGACCCGATCGCCGACAAGGCGATCACCGGGATGGCCTTCATCGCGCTGTCGGTGGTCGGCGACATCTGGTGGTGGGTGACCATCGTGGTGCTCGCCCGCGAGTGGAGCGTCACCCTGCTGCGGTTGTCGATCCTCAAGTCCGTGGTCATCCAGGCCGCCGAGCTCGGCAAGATCAAGACGACGGTGCAGGCGGTGGCGCTGGGCCTGCTGGTGCTGCCGCTGCCGCACGGCGACGAGGCGCACGGCGGGGAGTTCGACCGCTTCGGTGCCGTCGGGGAGGGCCTCTTCTACATCGGTCAGGCGTTCCTGGTGGCCGCCGTCGCGCTGACGTTGTGGTCTGGCTACGAGTTCTTCCGGGACGTATGGCGGGCCCGGCGCGGCATCTCTCAAACTTCACCCTAAGTTGGGGAGTCTTTTCCATACCCCGGGGCTATGGTGCTTCGAATCCCCCCGTCCGAAAGGCTCACTCGTGCCCCACACCCCCAGGCCGCGTCGCGGCCGCCGCTCGCTCGCAGCTATCACGGGGGTGGCCCTGGCGGCGGCCTCCCTCTCCATCGTCAACGCCGCACCTGCGCAGGCCGCCGATCCGATCGATATCCAGATCCTGGCCACCAACGACTTCCACGGACGCCTGATCAACAACTCCAACAGTGAGGCCGGCGCCGCCGTGCTCTCCGGGGCGGTCAAGCAACTGCGCACCGAGAACCCCAACACGGCGTTCGTCGCGGCCGGAGACCTGATCGGCGCCTCGACCTTCGAGTCGTTCATCCAGCAGGACGTGCCGACCATCGAGGCGCTCAACGAGGCCACCCTCGACGTTTCTGCGGTGGGCAACCACGAGCTCGACCAGGGCTTTGACGACCTCAACGTGCGGGTGCAGGACCTGGCCGACTGGGAGTACATCGTCGCCAACCTGCGGCTCAAGAGCGACAACACCCACGCGCTGGCCCCGACCTGGACGCAGGACCTCGGCGGCGTGACGGTCGGGTACGTCGGCGCAGTGACAGAGGACCTGCCGTCGCTGGTGTCGCCGGCGGGCATCTCCACCCTCGACGTGACCGACATCGTCACCGAGGTCAACGACGCGGCGGCCGACCTGGTCACCGGTGGCGCCGACCTCGTGATGATGCTCGTGCACGAGGGCTCGCCGACCACGACCTGCGCGGGCATGGACACGCCGGGCAGCACCTGGGGCGACATCGTCTCCGGCGTCAGCCCCGACGTCGACGCGATCATCTCCGGCCACACCCACCTGGCCTACAACTGCTCGTTCCCCGTCGCCGAGTGGGTGACCGAGGAGCGCGCGGTGACCGACCGGCCGGTGGTTTCGGCCGGCCAGTACGGCACGAACCTCAACCAGCTCGTCTACACGGTCGACCCCGACGACGGCGTGATCTCGGCGAAGACCCAGGAGATCCTGCCGCTCGAGGGCCCCGACCCCGATGGCAGCGGCCCGGGTGTCCCGCCGTCGCTGTACCCGGCGGACCCGGCCGTCGAGACGATCGTCGCCGACGCGGTGGCCGAGGCGAATGTTCTCGGCGCGGTGCCGCTCGGTGACGTCGCCGGACCGTTCGACCGGGCCCGCTTCGCCCAGCCGGACAACGACGACCCCGACCCCGACCCGCAGCTCATCGAGAACCGCGGTGGCGAGTCGACGCTCGGCAACCTGGTGGCTGAAGTGCAGCAGTGGGCGACCGAGCCGAGCGAGTTCGGTGCCGCCGAGATCGCGTTCATGAACCCTGGCGGTCTGCGTGCCGACATGCGCGGCACGGAAGGCACGGTGACCTATCGGCAGGCGGCCAACGTCCAGCCGTTCGCGAACACGCTGGTCAACATGAACCTGACCGGCGACCAGATCAAGACGGTGCTCGAGCAGCAGTGGCAGCGTGACGGCGATGGCAACGTGCCGAGCCGGCCGTTCCTCCGCCTCGGCACCTCCGACGGGTTCGAGTACTCCTACGACCCGGCGCTGCCCGAGGGTTCTCGGATCACCGGCATCTGGCTCCACGGCGACCCGCTCGGCAAGACCGCGTCGTACTCGGTCACGGTCAACTCGTTCCTGGCCTCGGGCGGTGACAACTTCCGCGAGTTCGCCAACGGCAGCAACAAGCGGGACACCGGCCAGGTCGACCTGCAGGCGATGGTCGACTACATGGAGGAGTTCGCGAGCGAGACGCCGCTGCCAGTGGATGCGTCGCAACGATCGATCGGCGCCACGGTCACCGACCAGACCATCGAGTTCTCCTCGCTGGCGATGACCGGTGCGAACGACGCCAAGGACGCCGAGATCGAGGTGTTCGACGGCGCCACCTCGCTCGGCACCGCTGCGGTCAACAGTGATCTCACCGAAACGCCGTACGACGAGGCCGGCACGGCGTCGCTGCCGTACACCGTCCCCAGCGACGGTCGACTGCACCTGCTGCGAGTGGTCGGTGCGACCACCGGGACCGAGATCCTGGTGCCCGTGGTCGCCGACAAGGCCTCGGCCAACGCGAAGGTGAAGGTGAAGCCGAAACGGGTCGTGCGCAACCGCACCAACGCCAAGGTGATCGTCGTGGTCAAGTCGAACGGCGATGCCGCGAACGGCAGGGTCGAGATCAAGGTCGGTGGCAAGACCTACAAGCGGAAGCTCAACGACGGGCGCGCCGTGGTCATCCTGCCGAGATACGCCAAGACCGGCAAGAAGACGGTGCGGGTGAAGTACCTTGGCAACGCCACGACCGAGGCCGACTCTGCCAAGGCGAGTTTCCGGGTCGTCAACAAGAAGAAGTAGCACCAGCTCCATCTCGGAGGCCCGGCCGATCGGCCGGGCCTCCGAGTTCATTGTCTGCTCCCTCCCAGCACCGGAGAACCACTGATGACCGCTCGTGCTCCTCGCCGACCCCTCGTTGCTGCCCTGGCCGGCTTCGCCGTCGCTCTGTCGGGGCTCGCGGTCGTGACCGTTGCCGCACCGGCCCAAGCAGTGGCGCCCAACCACCTGGTGATCAGCGAGGTGTACCCCGGCGGTGGAAGTGGCGCGGCGGGGACGACCTATACCCGCGACTTCGTCGAGATCTTCAACCCGACGAATGTGGGCGTTTCGCTGGACGCAATGTCTATCCAGTATCGGGCGGCAACCAACCATGCCGTGGCCAGCGCGAGTGCGACGGTCTCGCTCGCTGGTCAGGGCACACTCGCGCCTGGGGACAAGTTCGTCGTTGTCACTCGGATCCGCTGGCGCGGCTGGGAGCGCGGTGGAGAACGCCGACCTTGAGGTGGGGACCAACAGCGGACCGAGCCTTGGCGGCCAGTGGCGGGCAGATTTGGCTAGCGTCGGTCGTTACTGGCATTGACCCGGACGATGCTGTTGCGAGCGGCGTTTCCACGCCTACGAACGCTGCCGTAGTGGACTTCGTTGGTTATGGCACTGCCGAGACTCGAGAGGGACCCACCGCGGCATCGGCTCCGTCCAACAACGGCTCGTCGATCCAGAGGGCCTCCGACGGCACCGACACGAACTCGAACAGTGCCGATTTCAGCAACGTGACGCCGCCGAACCCGGGCGACGCCGTGCTGCCCGTCGGCACGGTCGAGGACCTGGTGATCAGCGAGGTGTACGGCGGCGGTGGCAACACCAACGCTACCTTCACCAACGACTTCATCGAGCTCCACAACCCGACCGGCAACTCGATCGTCGTCGACGGCTTGAGCGTGCAGGGGCGGAGTTCCACCAACACGAGCGTGGCGGCGGGAAGCAACATCACCCCGCTGACAGGTTCGATCCCCGCGGGCGGCCATTACCTGGTGCAGGAGGCTGCCGGCGCCACGGTCCTCAACAAACCGCTCCCGACCCCCGATGCGACGGGCACCATGGCCATGGCGGCCGGCGGTTGGCAGGTCTGGCTGGCCAACACGACCAGTGGGTTGGATCCAGTGGACGGGGACGTCAGGGCGGGTACGCCGGACCCGCTCATCATCGACTTCGTCGGGGCGGCGACGAACTCAGCTTCTTACGAGACACAGGCGGCGGACGAGGCGCCCAGCGCCACGCTGGCGACCACGCGCGACGCGTCCAACACCGACACCGACAACAACAAGAACGACTTCAGCACGGCCACCCCGGCACCGAGAAACTCCCAGCCCGTGGTCAATGTCCTGGCCGCGACCAACCCCGGCAATCGGACCGTCACGGTCGACACGGCGATCACCCAGATCACCCTGGCGGCCACCGGCGGCACGTCGCCGCTACAGCTGGGACTTCACCGGCCTGCCCGCAGGGCGTCACCGAGACCAGCGACGGCGTGCTGAACGGCACGCCGACGCGCGACCGGCGTGTTCCACGGTCACCGCCACCGTGACCGACTCGGCGTCGCCCGACGCCGGGCACCGCCACCACCCAGTTCACGATCACCGTCGAGCCGCCCCCTGAGGACGCTCACCATCGCCGAGATCCAGGGCACCGGCGCGGACACGCCCAAGGAGGGGCTCACCGTGATCACCCGCGGGGTGGTCACCGCGAGCTACCCCAGCGGCACCGGCAGCCTGGCCGGGTTCGTCATCCAGACCGGCGGCGCGGAGGGCGCGGGCCTCGACTACGACACGCCCGGCGCCTCGGACGCGGTCTTCGTGTTCTCCGGCAACAAGCCCCAGCAGACCATCGGCGACACCGTCGAGGTGAAGGGCGTGGCGCGGGGAGCGGTTCGGCTCCACCCAGATCAACGCCTCGGCCGCCGCGAGCACGGTCACCCCCACGACTGCGCAGCCGCCGGTCGTCCCCAACGACGTCATCCCCGGCACCGACTGCGAGCTGCCCGGCACCGGCTGCCCGACGGTCGCCGAGCTGGACGTGGCGCGCGAGGAGTTCGAGCACGAGGCGTTCCTGCCGACCGACCCCTACACCGTCACCGACGCCTACGACGGCTCGCCGGGCGCCAGCTTCGGGATGCAGGGCGAGATCGGGATCGCCGCCGGCAGCGCCCTCCCGCTGATGATCCCGACCGAGACCATCGACCAGTCGGACGCCGCGGGCCTCGCCGCGCACCGTGCCTACAACGACGCGCACCTGCTGCTCCTCGACGACGCCAAGAGCGTCAACTACGCCACTTCCGCCACCGAGGACACGCCGTTCCCGTGGTTCACCGCGGACCACCCCGTACGGACCGGCGCCCCGGTGACGTTCCCGCAGCCGGTGATCCTCAAGTACGACTTCGGGTCCTGGCGGATCCTGCCTCGGGAAGAGGTCGCGGGCGGCGAGGACGGCCAGGACCTGGTCGCGATCGAGAACACCCGGACCAACGCACCGGAGAACGTGCTGGGCGCCACCGGCGACCTCAAGATCGCCACGTTCAACATGCTCAACTACTTCAACACCTTCGGCGAGGCGTACGCGGACAGCGACGGGGTCACCGGCGGAAGCCCGGGGAACACGTACAACTTCGGCAACCCGCGCCGGTGCAGCTACTACACCGACCGCGGTCCGGTGCCGCCGGCGTCCGGTACGGCGGTGCGAATCACGAACAACACCTGTGAGCAGGACGCCGTCGACCCGTTGACCGGGCTCAACGTCAAGGTGCCCGGTCCGCGTGGTGCCGCCAACGAGACCAGCTTCCTGCGCCAGGAGGTCAAGCTCGTCAACGCGATCAACACCATCGACGCGGACGTGATGTCGCTGGAGGAGGTCGAGAACTCGATCAAGCTCTACGACGCAGCCCTGTCGCAGCAGGATCCGGCCGACGCGAACCGTGACGACGCCCTCGAGCGGCTGGTATCGAAGCTGAACGAGGCCGCCGGCGACCCGGACCGCTGGGCGTTCGTCGCCTCGCCGCGACCGCAGGCGCTGCCGACCGTCCAGGAGCAGGACGCGATCCGCTCTGCGTTCATCTACAACCCGGCCACGGTGGAGCTCGTCGGCCGGTCGCAGGTGCTGGTCAACTCGCCGGCGATGCGCAACGCGCGCGAGCCGCTGGCCCAGGCCTTCAAGCCGTTCGGTGCCGGACGTGACGACGCGTTCATCGTGATCGTCAACCACTTCAAGTCAAAGGGTGGGCCGCAGGCACCTTCGCCGGCGGCGACCGGGGACAACGAGGACAAGGGGGACGGCGCCGGCTTCTACAACGGCGACCGCAAGCGGCAGGCCGAGGCGCTGGTCGCCTTCGCGGGCCAGGTGGCCTCGGACAAGAACATCGAGCCGGTGTTCTTGACCGGTGACTTCAATGCCTACTCGGCCGAGGACCCGGTCCAGGTGATCGAGGCGGCGGGCTACACGAACCTGAAGCCGACCGACGGCAGTACCTCGTACAACTTCGGCGGCCTGGCCGGGTCCCTCGACCACGTCTTCGCCAACGACGCGGCCGAGGCGATGGTGACCGGCGAGGACATCTGGGAGATCAACGCCAACGAGGCGGTCTACTACGAGTACAGCCGGTTCAACTACAACGCGGCCGCGCTCTACGACGAATCCGTGTTCCGGAGCTCCGACCACAACCCGGAGATCATCGGCATCGACGTGGGTGACTTCACCCCCGACCCCCTCGTCGACACCGTGCAGATCCTGGCGACCAACGACTTCCACGGCCGTCTCCTCGACGACCCGGGCAGTGCCGCGGCCGGTGCGGCGTCGATGGCCGGTGCGGTCAAGGAGCTTCGCCAGCAGAACGACAGCACGATCTTCGCCGCGGCCGGCGACCTGGTCGGCGCCTCGACGTTCGAGTCGTTCATCCAGAACGATGGACCGACGATCGAGGCGCTCGACGAGGCCGGCCTCGAGGTCTCTTCGGTCGGCAACCACGAGTTCGACCAGGGCTACGACGACCTGGTCACCCGGATCATGGTGCACGCCGGCTGGGAGTACCTCGGCGCCAACGTCGAGTTCAAGGACACGGAGAACGGCCACCAGGCCGGCGACCCGGCGCTCCCGGAGACCTGGTGTCAGACGCTGCCCAACGACAGGGTCGTCGGCTTCGTGGGCGCGGTGACCGAGGACCTTCCGGCCCTCGTTGCCGGCTCCGGCATCGAGGACATCGTCGTCACCGACATCGTCGACGCGGTCAACGACAGCGCCGATGACCTCAAGGCTCCCAACGGCTGTGGCGCGGACGGCGCGGCCGACCTGGTCATCGAGCTCGTGCACGAGGGTGCAGCGACGACCGCCTTCTCATCGGTGAGCGACAACTCGACGTTCGGCCAGATCGTGGCGGGCGCCAACGAGAACGTGGACGCGATCGTGTCGGGCCACACCCACCTCGCCTACAACCACAAGGTGCCGGTGCAGGCCTGGATCGACCAGAACCGCGACGTGACCAAGCGGCCGGTGGTCTCCGCTGGCCAGTACGGCGCCAACCTCAACCGGCTGCAGTTCGAGTTCGAGCCGGGCGCGAACGGCGACCTGGTCAACATCCGCCAGACCGTGCTCCAGCTCAAGGACTACGACCCGGACCCGGACACGCAGGACATCGTCGACGCCGCGGTGACCTACGCGGACGGGGCCGGCAACGTCGTGCTGGGCGAGATCGAGGACCCGTTCGTGCGCGCCCGCCGGATCGGCGACGACGGGCAGATCAACGAGAACCGAGGCGGCGAGTCCACGCTCGGCAACCTGGTCGCGGAGATGCAGCGGTGGAAGACCGAGGCCGACATCGGGTTCATGAACCCCGGTGGCCTGCGCGCGGACCTGGTCGGCCTTGTCGGCGACCCGCGGGACGTGACCTACCGCCAGGCCGCCAACACCCAGCCGTTCGCCAACACGCTGGTGACCATGGACCTGACCGGCGCCCAGATCAAGACGCTGCTCGAGCAGCAGTGGCAGCGCGACGCGGACAACAACATCCCGTCCCGGCCGTTCCTGCGGCTGGGCACCTCCGAGGGATTCACCTCGACGTTTGACGCCTCCAGGGCGGAGGGCTCGCGGATTACGGGGATGTGGCTCGACGGTGTGCCGATCAGCCCGTCCACGACGTACAGCGTCTCGGCCACGTCGTTCCTCGCCGGCGCCGGTGACAACTTCAAGGAGTTCGCCAACGGGGCCAACGTGCAGGACACCGGCAAGACCGACCTGCAGGCGGTCGTCGACTACCTCGCCGCGGTCGCCCCGGACGGCGGCGGGACTCCGTTGCCGGTCGACTACGCGCAGAACCAGGTCGGGATCTCATACCCCAACGGCGCGCCGACCGAGTACGAAGCGGGCGACCCGCTGACCCTGGACGTCTCCTCGCTCGCGATGACCGGCGTGGACGATGTCCAGGACACCCAGGTCGAGCTGTTCGACGGCGCGACCTCGCTGGGTACCGCCCCGGTGACCAACACGCTCACCGCCGTACCGACTGACGCGATGGGTACCGCCACGCTGAGCGTCACAGTGCCGGCCGGGGTCGGTGACGGCACCACGCTGTTCACGCTCGTCGGCAACAACTCGGGCACCGAGATCAACGTGCCCGTGCAGACGAGCGACGGACTGATCGACAGCACCGTCAGCGGTACCGACCAGACGATCGTGTACGGCGACGCCGGCTCGGTTCCGGTGACCGTGACGCCGCCGACGGCCACCGGCACGGTGACGCTGAAGAACGGTGTGACCACGATTGGTTCCACCACGCTGAGCGGCGGGGCGGGCAGCATCGCGCTGCCGGCCGAGTCGCTGGCTGTCGGCAGTCACGACCTCACGCTCGAGTACGCCGGCGACGGGGTGAACGGCGCAGCCACCGGCACGGTCAACGTGAACGTGCTCCAGGCGACGGCTTCCCTCGACATCGGCACGCCGAACCCGGCGTCGGTGGTGGTCAACGACGGCACCTCGACCATCGGGGTATCCGTCGAGGGGGTCAGCCCCGGCGGCACCGTCACGGCCTCGGTCGGCGGTGTTGACGTGGATACCCAGACGCTCTCGGAGGGTTCGGCCACGTTGACCGTGGGTCCGTTCGCCACCGTCGGCGACAAGACCGTGACGATCACCTACTCCGGAGACACCAACCACACCACGGCTTCGGGGACCACCACGGTCGAGGTGACGGCGGCGTCGAGCACGGTGTCGGCAACGGGTGGACCAGTCGCCTACGGCACCGGGTGGAACGCGGTCGTGACCGTGACTCCCGCGGCCGCGACCGGGCAGGTCGAGGTGCTGGACGGCGCGACGTCGCTCGGCACCGCGAACCTCACCGGCGGGACCGCATCCGTCGCGATCAGCGGCACAGCGCTGGCAGTGGGCCTGCACACGCTCACCGTGACGTACGCCGGTGACGCGACGCACGACCCGTCGACGAACACCTTCCAGGTCACGGTCAACAAGCGCGGCACCACCGTGTCGGCCACCGGTGACACGGTGTCGATCGGCACCGACTGGAGTGCCCAGGTGTTCGTCTCGCCCGGCTCCGCAACGGGTCAGGTCGAGGTGCTCGACGGCGCGACGTCGCTGGGCACCGGGACACTCTCGAACGGGCAGGCCTCGGTCCCGATCGACGGCAACGCGCTGCCGATCGGCACGCACACACTGACCGTCAACTACGCCGGCGATGCCACGCATGCCCCGGCCACGGGCACGTTCACGGCGACCATCACCGCCGCGCCGCCTAAGGCCACCAATGTCTCGGCGACCTGCCCGACGGTGACCTTCGGGAGCAACTGGTCGGCGCAGGTGACGGTCGCGCCGTCCTCGGCGACCGGCACGGTGACGATCCGCAACGGCGGCACCACGCTCGGGAGCGCGACGCTGTCGAACGGCGTCGCGACCGTGGCGATCAGCGGGACCGCGCTGCCGGTGGGCACCCACACGCTCACGATCAGCTACTCCGGCGACGGGACCCACTCGTCGGCGAGCAGCACCTGCTCGGTGACCGTCGAGGCGCCGCCGGACAACGAGACCGTGACGTCCGTGGGCGGCCTGGGGGAGATCCGCTTCGGGACCGCGACCACCGCGACTGTCACCGTGGTCTCGGACGGGCCGGTGACGGGCACGGTCGAGATCAGGGAAGGCGACACGCTCATCGGGTCGGCCCCGTTGACCGGTGGCACCCAGCAGCGACGGATCGCTGCCGCGACGGGTACCGCGACGATCACGATCCCGGCAACGGCGCTCTCGGTCGGAGCCCACACCCTGACCGTCAAGTACCTCGGTGACGACACCAACGATCCGTCCGAGGTCACCGCCCAGGTGGAGGTCGCGAAGGCGATCTCCGGCACCGAGCTCACGGTGGCCCCGAAGCGCGCAGTGGTCGGCCAGGACGAGATCACGCTCACCGCGGACGTGTCCGCGACGGGAGTGACCCCAACGGGCCAGGTGGTGTTCACGGCCAATGGCGTCGAGATCGGTACCGCTCCGATCTCGGGGGGTGCTGCGACGCTGACGATCGGCCCCGCGCCGGCGGTGCGCACCTTCGAGATCACCGCGACCTACCAGGGCGACGCCAACGTCGCGACCAGTGCGTCGTCGGCGGATCTCAAGGTGGTCAAGGCCGATGCCTCGGTCCGGGCCAAGGTCAAGCCGAACCGAGTGGTCGTCGACCGGACGAGGTCGAGGGTCAAGATCACCGTCCTGGCCGCCGGACAGATGGTCTCCGGCCGGGTCAAGGTGATCTGGCGGGGCCAGACCCGGACCGTCCGGCTGGACCGCGGAAAGGCCGTCGTCCCGCTCGGCACGTGGCGCACCACCGGCAAGAAGACGGTGCGGGTGCGTTACCTCGGCAGCGCGAAGGCCCATGCCGCGGTCACGAAGGTGACCTTCAGGGTGAAGGCTCCTCGGCGCCGGTGACCCCCGCCGAGGTCGTCCATGACGCGCTGAAGGAGCGCGGCGCAAGCGTGGCCACCGCTGAGTCCCTCACCGGTGGCCAGCTCGCCGCACTCCTCACCGCGGCGCCGGGCGCCTCCGAGACATTTCTGGGCGGCGTGGTGAGCTACGCGACCGAGGTGAAGGTCGGGGTGCTCGGCGTCGATCCCGGCCTCGTGGAGCGGTACGGCGTGGTCTCGACCGAATGTGCCCAAGCGATGGCGCGCGGCGTTCGGGCGCTGATGGGGTCGACGTACGCCGTGAGCACGACCGGGGTAGCCGGACCCGAGCCGCAGGAGGGCAAGCCTCCGGGCATCGTGTACGTCGGCATCGCCGGCCCGAGCGGCGACACCGCGCTCGCGCTGGACCTGGTGGGCGACCGTGCGGAGATCCAGGACCGGACCTGTGCCGAGGCACTGTCGGCGCTGGCTGACACCATCCTCCGCGAGGAAGAAACCGGTGTCGGGTAGCGTTGGGTCCACCAGCGGCAGAAGGGAGACGCGCATGGTGCTGTTCCGTCGGATGCTCGGCGACGTGCTGCGAGAGCGGCGCGCCGAGTTGGGGCTGACCCTGCGCGACGTCTCCAAGGAGGCCCGGGTCAGCCTGGGCTACATCTCCGAGATCGAGCGCGGCCAGAAGGAAGCCTCCTCCGAGCTCCTCGCCTCGCTCTGCGGTGCGCTCGAGATGCCGCTCTCTTCCGTTCTCCGTGAGGTCTCCGACGCGGTGGCAGTGGAGGAGTCGGCGCTGGAGCCGACGCCGATCTCGGTCAACAGCCGAGTCCACACCGCCGACGCGGTCGCCTCCGCCGCAGCCTGACGCGCGCTGTCGGGAGGCGATGGTGGCCACTTTCGGGCGTTCCGACGACCTGCAGGGCGCGGAGTTCCACGACACCAACCTGCGCGGCGCCCGGTTCGTCGGGGCCGACCTGTCCGGCGCAGTGCTGCGCGGCATCGAGATCGCGAACGCCGAGATCGACTCGCCGTGGCTCGACGAGGGCGGCGCCTTCCTCCGGGTCAACGGGGTCGACGTGGTGCCGCTCGTCGAAGCCGAGCTCAACCGTCGCTTCCCCGGCCGCGAGCAGCGCACGGCGGGAGACCCGGAGGGCCTGCGCGCGGCCTACGCCAGGGTCGAGGCGGCCTGGGCGGCCACGCTCGACCGGGTCGCGGCGATGCCGCCCGAGGTGGTCGACGTATCCATCGACGGTGAGTGGTCGTTCGCCCACACCGTGCGGCACCTGGTGATGGCCACCGATGTCTGGCTGGGCAAGGCGATCCTGGGGATCGAGCAGCCCTTCCATCCGCTCGGTATCGCCTACCAAGGCGCCGGTGACGAGGGTCTGGACCTGTCGGTCTTCGCAACCGAGGAGCCGACCTACGCCGAGGTGCTCGAGGCCCGCGCAGGACGGGTCGCCATGGTGCGCGACTACCTCGCCGCGGTGACCCCCGATGACCTGACCGTGCCGCGCACCAACCCGTGGAACCCGGCCCACCAGCAATCCACGCTCTCCTGCGTGCACGTGATCCTCAGCGAGGAGTGGGAGCACCACCGCTACGCCGTCCGCGACCTCGACGCGATCGACAGCGCCTAGCCCGCCGGTTGGCAGCGCGGGCACCAGTACGCCGCCCGCTCCCGGCCGGCTGCCCCGAGCATCGCGACCTCGATCGTCGTGCCGCAGCGTCGGCACGCCGAACGGTTGCGACGGTAGACCCAGAACGGCTGGCGCAGGTCGCCGGTGGTCGCCTGGGTCGGGCGCTGGACGTTCTGCTCCAGCACCTGGTGGGCTCGACGTACCAGCCGCTGGAGATCGGCGACGCGTCCGACCGGTGTCGTGGGGTGGGTGCCGCTGAGGAAGCAGAGCTCGGCTGCATACATGTTGCCGATCCCTGCCAACCGGGTCTGATCGAGGATCGCCTCGACCAGCGGGCGATCGGGGTCTTCGATGAGGCGGCGGACGGCCTCGTCCTCGTCCCAGTCGGGTCCGAGCAGGTCGGGGCCGAGGTGGCCGACGACGGTGTGCTCCTCGGCGGTGGGCAGCAGCGCGACGATACCGAGGGAGAATCCGACCGCCTGCGCGGCGGCCGTGCCGAGTACGACGCGGGCCTGGTGAGCCGGTCGCCGCCAGCGCTCGCCGGGCCGGAAGATCCGCCAGGAGCCCTCCATCTTGAGGTGCGTGTGCAGGGTGAGCTGCTGATCTCCGGAGACGCGGGTCAGCAGGTGCTTGCCTCGCGCCACGGTCTCGATGATGGTCGAGCCGGTCAGGTCGGTGGTCGCCAGCTGCGGCACCCGGAAGTCGGATCGGGTGAGCTGGTGGCCGGAGAGGGCACGGTGCAGCTGGCGGGCCGTCCGGTGGACGGTGTCGCCCTCAGGCACCCCGCATCCTCAGGCCGCGCGGGGTGGCCACGAAGCCAGCCGCGTCGAGGGCCTCACGCAACGGGGTGGAGCCGCCGCCGAGCAGCTGCGAGCCGTCGGCCTTCTCGACGGTGAGCCGACCGAGGGAGCCGCGGCGCGCCGCCTCCGCGAGCGACTGGGCCGCCGGGGTGAGCCGTTCGGCGTCGTCGCTCCAGGTGAGCAGGGTCTTGCCGCCGCGCTCGACGTAGAGGATCAGCACACCGTCGACCAGCACCGCGATCGCGCCCGCCTTGCGGCCCGGGCGGTGGCCGCCATCGGAGGCGGGCCAGGGGAGGGCCGCGCCGTAGGGGTTGGCCGGGTCGGTGGCCGCGAGCGCGACCGCCTGCGGCTTGGCATCGGCAGGCAGCTCGGAGAAGGTGCGGAGCCGGTCGATCGCGCCGGCCGTGCCGAACTGGGCGGCGCCGAGGCCGCTGACGAAGTAGCCCCGTCGGCAGCGGCCGGAGTCCTCGAACGCCGACAGCACCTTGTAGACCGCCGCGAACCCACCGGGCACCCGCTCGCTGACCGCGGCGCCGCGGATCACCACGCCGTGCCGGTCGAGCAGCCGCTCGGCGGTGGCGTGGGCGCGCTTGGTCGGGTCGGTCTCGATCGGGGGCAGCAGCGCCCAGCGGCCGGCGGTCTCGGGCGGACCGGTGCGGGCCGGTCGGCCGGGCCGCGGCGGTGGGCGGCGGCTGCGGTGGCTCGGGGTGCCGGTGCGGGTGAGGGCCCGAAGCGGGGTGAGGGTGTCGTTGCTGATCCGGCCGGACCACACCAAGTCCCACAGCGCGGCGCTGAGCGCCTTGTCGTCGGTGGCGCGCACGGAGTCGGAGAGCTGGCGGAAGAACCACGCGCCGCCTGGCTCGAGCGCGTCGAGCACGGCCTGGTGCAGCTCGCTGTGCTCGAAGGGGACCGGGTCGGGCAGGGTCAGCGCCGACTGGTCGGCCAGGTGCAGGGAGACCCAGCCGTCGGAGCCGGGGAGCGCGCCGTGACCGGCCCAGATCACCTCGCCGGAGGCGGTGAGCTCGTCGAGGTACGCCGGCTCGTAGTCGCGGACCCGTGCCCCCAGGACCAGCGGCTCCAGGGCCGAGGCGGGGACCGGGCAGCCGGCGAGCTGGTCGACCACGCTGAGCACGCCGTCGACGCCGCGGAGCCGGGTCGCCGTGATGTGCTGCCAGGCGGCCAGGAAGCGACCGAGCGCCTCCGGTTCGACCGGCTCGACCTCCTTGCGGAGCCGGGCCAGCGAACGCCGCCGCAGCTTGCGGAGTACTTCCGCGTCGCACCACTCGGAGCCGCTGCCGGCCGGCCGGAACTCTCCGTCGAGCACCCGACCCTGGTGGGACAGCCGCTGCAGGGTGTGGCGTACGACGGCGGCGCCGAGGCCCAGCCGGGCGGCGACGTCGTCGGTGGTGAACGGGCCGTGGGTGCGGGCGTAGCGGGCGACCAGGTCGGCGAGGGGGTCGTCGACGGGCTCGGCGAACGCGTCGGGGGTGCCGGGCGGGACGGGAACGCCGAGCCCGTCGCGCAGCCGGCCGACGTCCTCGACCACGCTCCAGCAGGGGCCGCCGGACATCCGCACCTCGACCACCCGTCGCGCGTCGGCGAGCGCGGACAACCAGCCGGAGACATCGGCGCCGGGCACGCTGCGCGCCGTGAGCTCGGCGGCAGACTGCGGGCCGAGGAGGCGGAGCAGGTCGACGAGTCCCTCGGCGTCGCGGGCCTGCCGGTCCGGCGCGAGCCGCTGGAGCTCCGCCTCAACCTCGGCGAGCACCTCGGGGTCGAGCAGCTCGCGGAGCTCGGCGCGACCGAGGAGCTCGGCGAGCAGGCCCTGGTCGAGCGACAACGCGGCCGCCCGACGCTCGGCGATGGGGGAGTCGCCTTCGTAGACGAACTGGGCGACGTACCCGAACAGCAGGCTGCGGGCGTAGGGCGACGGCGTGTGTGTGGCGACGTCGGTGACGGCGACCTCGCGAGTGTCGACCCGCTTCATCAGGGCGACGAGCGCGGGCAGGTCGTAGACGTCCTGGAGGCACTCGCGGACCGCCTCGAGGACGATCGGGAACGAGGGGTACTTCACCGCGACCTCGAGCAGCGCCGCCGAGCGCTGGCGCTGCTGCCAGAGCGGGGAGCGGCGGCCGGGGTCGCGGCGCGGGAGCAGCAGGGCCCGGGCGGCGCACTCCCGGAACCGGGAGGCGAACAGCGCCGAACCGCCGACCTCCTGGGTGACCAGGTCGTCGATCTCGTCGGGCTCGAACACCACGATCTCGCCGCCGGGCGGCTCCGCGTCGGTGTCGGGGATCCGGATCACGATGCCGTCGTCGGAGGCCACGGCTTGGCCGTCGACGCCGTAGCGCTCGCGCAGCCGGGCGTTGATGGCGAGCGCCCAAGGGGCGTGCACCGGGACGCCGTAGGGCGAGTGCACCACCAGTCGCCAGTCACCGAGCTCGTCGCGGAACCTCTCGACGAGGAGGGTGGTGTCGGAGGGCAGCACGTTGGTGGCCGCCATCTGCTCGTGGAGGTAGCCGACCAGGTTGCCGGCCGCCCACTCGTCGAGGCCGTGCTTGCGGGCCTCTGCCTCCGCCTTGGCCCGGGGGAGCGCCCCCAGCTCGCGGGTGAAGGCGCCGATGGCGGCGCCGAGCTCGGCCGGGCGGCCCAGGGTGTCGCCCTTCCAGAACGGCAGTCGCCCGGGTACGCCGGGGGCGGGGGTCACCAGCACGCGGTCGTGGGTGATGTCCTCGATCCGCCAGCTGGTCGCGCCGAGCGCGAACACATCACCGACCCGGGACTCGTAGACCATCTCCTCGTCGAGCTCGCCGACCCGCTTGCCGGGGCCCTCGACGCCGACCAGGAACACCCCGAACAGCCCGCGGTCGGGGATGGTGCCCCCGCTGGTGACCGCCAGCCGCTGGGCGCCCGGCCGGCCGGTGAGGGTGCCGGTCACCCGGTCCCAGACGATCCGCGGCCGGAGCTCGGCGAACTCGTCGCTCGGGTAGCGGCCGCTGAGCAGGTCGAGGGTGGCGTCGTAGGCCGACCGGGGGAGGCTGGCGAACGGTGCGCTGCGGCGGACGAGATCGAACAGCTCGTCGACGTCGTGGGCATCGAGCGCGGTCGCGGCCACGATCTGCTGAGCGAGCACGTCGAGCGGGTTGGTGGGGATGCGCAGGGCCTCGATGCCTCCGGTGCGCATCCGCTGCACCGCCACCGCGGTCTGGGCCAGGTCGCCGCGGTGCTTGGGGAACAGCACCCCCCGGCTGGTCTCGCCGACCTGGTGGCCGGCCCTTCCTACTCGTTGCAGGGCGCTGGCCACGCTCGGCGGCGACTCGATCTGGATGACGAGGTCGACGGCGCCCATGTCGATGCCGAGCTCGAGGCTGCTGGTGGCGACCACTGCGGGCAGCCGGCCGCGCTTGAGGTCGTCCTCGATCAGCGCCCGCTGCTCCTTGGAGACCGAGCCGTGGTGGGCCTTCGCGATGATCGTGCCGGCGCCGGCGGACACCCCGGACTGGGCCAGGATCTCGGCGGGGGGTGCCTGATCGGCGGCGGTGGCCTCCGCGGCGATCTCATTGAGGCGGGCGGTCAGCCGTTCGGCCAACCGGCGGGAGTTGGCGAAGACGATCGTCGACTTGTGCTGCCCGATCAGGTCGGCGACGGACTGCTCGACGTGCGGCCAGATGCTGGGGGTGTGTGCGTCCTCGGACTCCTCGTCGTAGTCATCGGGGGCGGTCATGTCCTCGACCGGCACCACGACCTTGAGGTCCCAGGACTTCTCCGAAGGCGGCGCCACGATCTCGACCGGTGCGGCCCCGCCCAGGAACCTGGCCACCTCTTCGAGCGGCCGGACCGTGGCCGAGAGCCCGATCCGCTGGGCCGGCCGGTCGAGCAGTGCGTCCAGCCGTTCGAGGGAGAGCGCCAGGTGGGCGCCGCGCTTGCTGCCCGCGACCGCGTGCACCTCGTCGACGATCACGGTGTCGATGCCTCGGAGCGACTCACGGGCCTGGCTGGTGAGCATCAGGAACAGCGACTCGGGGGTGGTGATCATGATGTCCGGCGGCTGCGTGGTCAGCCTGCGTCGGTCGGCGGCGCTGGTGTCGCCGGATCGGACGCCCACCCTGATCTCCGGAGTGGTGACGCCCATCCGGTCGGCGGTGTGCCGGATGCCGGTGAGCGGCGCCCGCAGGTTGCGCTCGACGTCGACCGCGAGCGCCTTGAGCGGGGAG
The DNA here is from genome assembly GCA_963827185.1 of uncultured Actinomycetota bacterium. GTDB lineage: Bacteria > Actinomycetota > Actinomycetes > Propionibacteriales > Nocardioidaceae > Nocardioides. The sequence continues at coordinate 171,203 of CAWGZQ010000004.1, read as the reverse complement.
ACGTAGAGCACCCGGCAGCGCCTCGCCTTGGCCTGGGGCGGGTGCGTCAGGAGCCGGTCGATCGACCAGAGGAACGCGCTGAGCGTCTTGCCGGAGCCGGTGGGCGCGACCACCAGGGCGTGGCGGCCCGCCGCGATCGCCTCCCAAGCCCCGGTCTGTGCGGCCGTGGGCTCGGCGAACGCCGCGCCGAACCAGGCGCGCGTCGGCTCGCTGAACTGCTGCACCGGTCCATCCTGCCGCAGGGCGCCGACAGTGCCGGCCCTTGTAACGCACCGTTACTTCGTCCACCACACCCGAAAACGGGTACGAAGGACGAAGTAACGGTGCGTTACAAGCGACTCGACCCGGTCGCGCCAACCTCATCCACAGGACACCGAACCCATGGTTTGGCGCTGCTGCGTCCTGCCCAGGATCGGTTCATGCACCCGGGTATGCAGGCATGGTTCGGCAGACAGTCGGGACTGATCACCCGCGAGCAGCTGCTGGACCTCGGCATCACTCCGTCGCTGATCCTGCACCTGCTCAAGCGCGGCGCGCTGGCATTCGTACGGCGTGGTGTGTACGCCGACCCGGTCACCTGGGCCGCGGCGGACGAGCATCGCGAGCGAGCAAGGCTTCGCGCTCGCGCCGCTGTGCTGAAGATGCGGCGCGGATGGGTGTTGAGCCACGACTCCGCAGCTCATGAGCTCGGCATGGACATCCTCGAGCCCGACGAGCCACTCGTGCACGTCACCCGGCCTGGTCTGACGAATGCCTGGACGAAAGCGGGCGTCAAGCACCATCTGGCCCGATTCCGTGACGACCAGGTCGTCGAGGTCAATGGGTTGCCCTCGCTGGACCCGGCCCGAACGGCGGTCGACATCGCGCGGGAGCGCGGTCTCAGACACGGGTTGCCGGCCTGCGACAGCGCACTGCGGATGGGAGTGCCGCGGGAGAAGCTGTGGGACGCGGTGGCCCCCATGCGCTCCTGGCGAGGTGTCACGGCGGCACGCGCCGCCGTCGAGCTGGCGGATCCAGGCGCCCAGACGGTGATCGAGTCGCTGGGGAGGGAACTCGTCCATGAGCTGGGAATTGGCTTTCCCGAGACCCAGTTCCCGATCGAAACGCCTCGCGGCATCGCTTGGTGCGACATCCGCGTGGGGAACCACGTGTTCGAGTGCGACGGCCGGATCAAGTACATGAGTCCCGAGCGAGGCGGCCTGGCAGACCGTGGCGTCGAAGACATCATGTGGGACGAGAAGCAACGTCAGACACTCGTCTGCGCGCAGGGCGTGGGGATGTCCCGCATCGTCTGGGCCGATCTCTGGGGAGCGCGCCGCTGGGAGACGCTGGCCCGGCTCCGCTCGGAGTACGCCGTCACCGCGGCGAGGTTCGGCGAAGAGCTGCAGCCGTACCTCGCCCGCAATGCCGAGGCGATCCGGCGCGGGCACAGCGCCTGACGGCCGCGCGCGAAGTTGTAACGCACCGTTACTTCGTCTATCGCACCCTAAAAGCGGTTCGATGGACGAAGTAACGGTGCGTTACAAGCCGCCACCAGCCACCCGAACAGGGCGAGCCCGGTCGCGTCCAGCTCCGGGTGCCACTGCACGCCCAAGGCCGGCCAGCTGCTGCCGACCCACTCGGCTGCCTCCACGACGCCGTCCTCCGCCCAGGCGGTCGCTGCCCATCCGACCCCGAGCCGGTCGACCGCCTGGTGGTGCAGCGAGCTGACCTGGTGGGAGCCGCCGAGCAGCGTCGCCACCAGCGAGCCGGGCTCGGCGGTCACCAGGTGGCCGACCTCGGGCCGGATGTGGGGCAGGTGCTCACCCAGGTCGGCGATGAGCGAGCCGCCGTCGGCAACCGTCTGCACCTGCAGCCCGCGGCAGACGCCCAGCATCGGGGTTCCGGTCTCCCGCGCCGCATGCGTCAGCGCGAACTCCGCACGGTCCCGGTCGGGATCGTCGCCGACGTTGTCGCCGCCCGCGAGCACCACCCCGTCCACAACATCGAGCAGGTCGACGCCGTGGCCGGGCGGCAGGATCAGCGGACGCCCGCCGGCGGCGGCGACCGCATCGACGTACGTCGTCGGCACGCCGCGTACGCCGAGCGTGCCCCAGAACCGGGAGACGTCGTATCCGGCGCCGGCGATCCCGATGACCGGGCCGCTCACACCGCCAGCACCACCGCTGTGATCGCAAGCGCGATGCCGGCGGCGTACGTGCCCATCGCGCCCGCATCGCGCACCGGGCCGTGCCCGGCCAGCGTCTTCGCGGTCAGCAAGCCGATCGCGTGGAGGTAGCGGGCCGCGACGGCGAGGACCGCGAGCACGTCCACCCACCAGCTGTCCGAGAGCGATCCGCAGACCAGGATCAGCACCGCCAGAGTGGGGACGTACTCGGTCGCGTTGCCGTGTGCCCGCTGCGCGATGTACATCCGGTCGGCGGGGTCCGTGGGCTGTTGGTTGCCCGTGTCGCCGCGGATGGCGCGGTGGCGGGTGACGTTCGCGCCGAGCACGAAGACCGGGAGGGCGAGCAGGGCGACGCAGACGATCTGCAGGGTGTTCATGCGGGGAGCCTTTCCTGGCAGGGGTGGGGGAGGAGCCGGCGGATGATGGCGCCGCTGAGGTCGGTGCCGAGCAGGGCGTCGGTCTTGGCCATCCCTCCGGGACAGGTGACGTTGACCTCGATCAGTCGCCCGTCGATCACGTCGAGACCGCACAGCGCGATGCCGTGTCGAAGCAGGTCGGGCGCGAGCGCGGCGACGATCCGCCGATCGCCCGCATCCGGGTCGGTGGGTACCGAGGGCGGCCCGATCCGGAAATCCTCGGCCGAGGGGAGCCGGTCGACGGCGCCGATGATCTCGCCGTCGAGGACGAACAGCCGCTTGTTGCCGCCGGTCACCGCGGGCAGGTACTCCTGGATCAGCGCCTGCCGACGGCCGCGGTCGGTAGCGGAGTCGACAGCGAGCGCGCGTTGGGGTCATCCGAGCGGACCAGCCAGACGTCGATGCCTGCGAACCCGTCCACGGGCTTGATGACCACGACGCCGTGACTCCGCAGGAACCCGAGTGCCTCGGCCGCGTCGGCCGTGACGGTGGTCGCCGGGCACAGCTCCGGGAAGCGCAACGGGAACAGCTTCTCCTGGACCTGCCGCACCCCGGCAGGATCGTTGACGACCCGCACCCCGGCGCGGCGCCGCCACCTCGAGGAGGTACGTCGTCCGCAGGTACCGCGGGTCGACCGGCGGGTCGGGACGAAGCAGTACGACGTCGACCTCGGCAGCCACGTCGATGCAGCGGCGTTCCACCTCGTCGTACCACTGGGGCTCGACCTGCCAGCGATGGTCACCGCGCGCTGTCCGCGGCCGCAACCCGATCCGCACGGACCGGGCGACGAGCCGGCCACCGATCAGGGCGAGATCCTCCGGTGCGCAGACCCAGACGGCGCAGCCGTGGTCCTGAGCCGCAGCCATCAGCCCGACACTGCTGTCGATGCCGGCGTCCAGCCCTGCGAGCGGGTCGGTCACGAACAGCGAACTCATGCCGCCACGTCCATGATCTCGTGGGCAATTGCCTGTGGGGTCAGCGCGGCGGTGCGCCAGTGCTCGGCCAGCCGGGACTGCTCGGGCTCCAGACGGGCCAGCAGGCGCCGGCGCCGGTCGTCGTCGTACAGCAGGTCGGCGATGAGCCCCGCCACCGGCACCACCCGGTCGTCGGGCAGGGCATCGAGGAAGCGCACCTCCAGGTACCGACCGCGCGGCCGCACCGGCGGGAAAAGCGTGGACAGGTGGTCGGCGGCCGGGACGAACGCCGTGGCGCCGGCGGCGAAGTCGGCGTACGCCGCGATCGGCGTCGTCGCCGTGGAGGAGTCGGTCGTCGAAACCGGTGCGGTCCGGGTCGACGTCGAGCCAGGTGGCCAGCCGCGAGCTGTGGTTGAGCGCGGCGGCGAGGAACGGTCCGGCGAGCAGCAGCAGCCGCCACTGCTCGAGCCCGGCGCGCCCGGGCCACCAGTCCAGGCAGACCTGGGTGCCGGCGCGTCTGCCGCATCATCCGCCGGCCCGCCGGTCCGATCCGGTCGAAGTGGGCCTGCATCGCGAGGTAGCGGTCGCTGCGCAGCTGCAGCGGCAGTCGGTCGAGGGGGCGCGGGTCGACCGGTGTCGCCTCGAGCCGGACGCCGGCGTCAGCGCAGCGCCGCCTCAGCTCGCCGACCGCGGAGGTGAAGCAGTCGGCGAGCTCGGGCAGGCCTGGCGCACAGGGCAGGTTGAGCTCGACCTGGCCGCCGGGCTCGAACGCGACACCACCGGCCAGGGGAGTGCCCGCGACGGCGCGGCGTACCCGGTCGATCTCGACAGCGGCACCGGTAGCGGCGTCGAAGGCCAGCAGCTCCTGCTCGATCGCCGACCCGCGTGGAGCGGCGGCTGGCGGGTCGCTGGGGAAGAGCCCAGCGATGCGGTAAGGTAAGGTCACCTGTCGAATATAGGAAGGTAACCTGTCGAATGTCAAGCACCCCCGACGAGCCACAGATCCAGCGGAAGCCGCTGATCGCGATCGTGGATCGGTTGCTGCGCCTGCTCACGACGGACATGCTCCGCGCGGGGCACGCGCGCGGACATACGCAGATCCGGCCGGCGCACGACCCCGTCTTCGCGACGCTGTACTCCGGCGGGGGGCGCGCGTCGGACATGGCCGCCCGGGCGGGGATCACCAAGCAGTCGATGGGTGAGGCGATCCGGGACATGGTCGACCTAGGCCTGCTGGAGATGACCGAGGACCCGACCGACCGGCGGGCCAAGCTGGTCCGGTTCACTGAGGCCGGAATGGTGGTGGCAGAGGACGGCAAGCGTCACATGTATGCCCTCGAGCAGCAGTGGCAGGACAAGTTCGGGGCAGAGAACTACGAGATCGCGCGTGAGGTCCTGGAAGGCATCGTGGAGATGATGACCCGCGAGGCCTGACTCATAGCTCGGCTCCGGCGCTCGCCATCTCCTCGAGTGCCGCCGCGCTGCTGTCCGCGGCGACCCCCGCGTGCATCCCATCGAGGACGCGCACGCCGAAATCGTGGTCCCGGGCGTCGAGCACACTGGCCCGCACGCAGTAGTCCGTCGCGATCCCGACCACGTCGAGGTCGGTGACGCCGTGCTCGCGCAGCAGGTCGGTCAGCGGCCGGCCATCGCCCAGCACCCCCTCGAATGCGGAGTACGCCGGCACGCCCATGCCCTTGCGGACGTGGTGGGTGATCCGGTCGACCGCGAGCTCGGGGGCGTAGTCGGAGCCCGCATCGTTGGACACGCAGTGCACCGGCCACGTGGTCGCGAAGTCCGGTTCGGTGCCGGGCGCGTGGAAATGGCCGCCGTTGCTGGAATCCGGGTCGTGCCAGTCGCGGGAGGCGATCACCAGCGCGTACCCGTCGGCGTGCTCCGCGAGGTGGGCGCTGATCCGCGCTGCCACCGCGCGGCCACCTTCGACCGCCAGCGAGCCGCCCTCGACGAAGTCGTTCTGCACGTCGACGATCAGCAGCGCGCGGGTCATGGCTGCTCTCCTCGGGGTCGAACGGTGAGGTAGGGGTCGCCCGCGGCCACGGCCCGCACCCCGTCGGGCAGCGAGGCGAGCGCCGCCGCGGCATGTTCGCGGATCTTCGGGAGCGACGGGCGGTGGACCACGGTGCCGTCGCGCACCGCTGGGATCTGGACGTTGCCGCGGCTGTCGTCGAGCGTGAAGGTCTCGCCAGTGAGGACACCTTCGGCGAACTCCCGGTGGACGGTCTTGCGGCCCCCGATGGACACCTTGGCGGAGGACCGTTTGGCCACCGGACGGAGGGGGGCGTCCGGCTCCGGGCCGGCCGCCACCGCGACCAGCTTGTAGACCATCGCCGCGGTCGGGTGACCGGACCCGGTGACCAACCTGGTGCCGACGCCGTAGGCATCGATCGGTGCGTCCCGCAGCCCCGCGATGACGAACTCGTCGAGATCGCTGGTCGCGATGATCCGGGTCGAAGTCGCCCCGAGCTCATCCAGCAGGACCCGCGCCTTGCGCGACTCCACGGCCAAGTCGCCGGAGTCGATCCGGATCGCGCCGAGGTTCGGCCCGGCCACCTCCACCGCGGTACGGATCCCCGGGACGATGTCGAAGGTGTCAACGAGCAACGTTGTGCCGGTGCCCTGCGTTTCCACCTGGCTGCGGAACGCGGCGGCCTCGCTCTCGTGGCCGAGGATGAACGCGTGGGCGGCGGTGCCGACCGTCGGAATGCCATGGCGATGGCCGGCCGCGAGGTTGCTGGTCGAGGCGAAGCCGGCGAGGTACGCCGCCCGCGCGGCCGCGACCGCCGCCTCCTCGTGCGTCCGCCGGGACCCCATCTCGACGAGCGGCCGGCCCCTCGCCGCGGTGACCATCCGGGCCGCGGCGCTGGCGATCGCGGAGTCGTGGTTGAGCACGCTGAGCACGATGGTCTCCAGGACGATGCACTCGCCGAGGCTGCCGCTGACGGTAAGGATCGGGCTGCCGGGAAAGTAGAGATCGCCCTCTGGATACGCATCGATGTCGCCGGTGAACCGGAAGGCGCGCAGGTAGTCGGCGGTCTCCTCGTTGACGACGTCCTGCTCCCGGAGCCAGCCGACCTCGTCCTCGCTGAACCGGAAGCCGTCGATCAGGTCGAGGAGCCGCCCCAGCCCGCCGAGAAGCCCGTACCGGCGGCCGTCGGGGAGGCTGCGGGCGAACGCCTCGAACACCGCGCGGTGCCCGGCCGTGCCATCGGCGACCCAGGAGCTCAGCATGGTGAGTTCGTAGCGGTCGGTCAGCATCCCGGAGCGGCCCATCGCCCTAGGGTGCCATCGTGCGGGAACTGCGCGAGGCGACGCTCAGGGCGGCCGGCCTGCTGGGCGATGACGACGTGCCGGCTGCGCTGCGCGCTGCGTGCGCCGAGATCGCCGACGCCCGCGGCCTCGCGTGGGGGGCTCGCGGGCCCGCGGATGCGGTGGCGGCGCTCGCGCCCTGGCGCGCTGACGGTGCGGAGCTCCATCTCGGCGCGGTGCATGAGGCGCTGCTGACCGGGCGCAAGGTGTCCGGGGCGTTCTACACGCCCGGCTTCCTGGTCGACCACGTGCTGGCGGAGGCGCTGGTCCCGCTGCTCCGTCCGCGCCGACCGGTGCGCGTGCTGGACCCCGCGTGTGGGACCGGTGCCTTCCTGGTGCCGGCCGTGCGTCGGATCGCGGAGGTCACCGGGTTGTCGACCGCCGACGCGGTGGCGTGCGTGCACGGCGTCGACCTCGATCCGGTGGCGGTGGAGCTCGCCCGGTTTCTGCTGTGGCTCGAGGCGCCGACGATCTCGCGGTCGGTGCTGGAGGCGGTTGTCGTGGAAGGGGATGGCCTGGCGCTCGCGCCCGACGCGTCGTACGACGTCGTGGTGGGGAACCCGCCGTTCCTCAACCAGCTCCGCACGCTGACCACGCGAGCTGTCCGGATGGACGGAGTGGGGCCCTACACCGACACCAGCGCGGTGTTCCTGCTTCGGTCCGCAGGCCTGGTTCGCGACGGCGGCCGGGTCGGCCTGGTGCAACCGCTGTCCGTGCTCGCGGCGCGGGATGCGGCGCCGGTCCGGGCGGCGCTCGACCGCGACGGGTCGCTGATCTCGCTGTGGGCCTCGGACCGGCCGGTCTTCGACGGGACGCCGGTGCTCACCTGCGCGCCGGTCTGGGAACGAGGCCGACCCGGGTCGGGCGAGGAGTGGAGCGCCATCGCCGCGCCGTCGTTCGGGATCCCGCCGGTGACACTGCCCACCGAGCACGGGGTTCTCGGTGACCTCGGGCCCTGCACCGCCGACTTCCGCGACCAGTACTACGGCCTGGTGCCGTTCGTCCGCGAGGCCGGCCGCGATGGCCCAGAGCCGGGGGAGCGGCGGCTCATCACGACGGGTTTGATCGAGCCGGCCGAGAGCACCTGGGGGCACACCCCGACCCGCTTCGCGAAGCAGCGGTACGACGCGCCGGTCGTCGACCTCGATGCGCTGCGGGCCGAAGGGTCGCTGGCCGCCTGGGTGGACGCGCGGCTGGTGCCGAAGGTCCTGGTGGCGACCCAGGGCGCGGTGTTGGAGGCCGTCGTCGATGCCGATGGCTCCTGGCTGCCGTCGGTGCCGACGCTGGTGTGCACCCCACCACCCGATCGGCTGTGGCACGTCCTCGCCGTACTCCTCGCGCCGCCGGTCGTCGCGTTCGCCGCGGCCCGCTACCTCGGGACGGGCCTGTCGGCGCGATCGGTCAAGCTCAGCGCCAAGCAGCTGGCGGCGCTGCCGCTGCCGGGCGATGCCGAGGCGTGGGCACGGGCCGCGGATCTGGCCCGACAGGCCCAGGAGTCCGCGACCGGCATCGAGCGCGGTCGGTTGCTCGTTGCCTCAGCCGAGGCGATGTGCGCGGCGTACGGCGGTGATCATGCCGCGGCGATGGACTGGTGGCAGCAGCGGTCCGGTCTGGCGGAGGCCTGAGTCCGGTGTCCGGTGCGCGAAATCGTCGCGGCCATCCCGCGCACCCTCTCGGTCCGTCGCTGGTGGTCGTTTCGACCCGCGAGGTGCCGCAACTCATCGGTTGACCCGAAAAACCTTCCCGTTCGCCGGGCTGATCAACGATCATGTCTGCTGAGCAGAAGAGGAGGTGCCCGCCATGGTTCCCACGACCTCCGGGACGGTCCAGCTGCTGAACGCGTCCTACGAGCCCATGGGTCGGGTCACCTTCAAGCACGCCGTCCGGATGCTCGTCCGCCAGGTCGCGGTGGTGCACGAGTCGCACGGCGAGCGGATGATCGGCCCCTACCAGTGGCCCAATGCCGTCCGCCTGGTGCGGTATGTCGCGACCACCTGGCTGCACCGCCCGGCCGGCTGGACCAAGCGCGGCGTACTCGCGCGCGACCGGCACTGCTGCGCCTACTGCCGGGCGCACGCGGCGACCATCGACCACGTGATCCCGCGATCGCGCGGCGGTGACTGGTCGTGGACCAACACCGTCGCCGCCTGCACGCGATGCAACGAGCGCAAGGGCAACAAGACGCCGTCCGAGGCGCGGATGCGGCTGCTCATCAAGCCCTGGCATCCGACCCGGGCGCAGTTGCTGACGACGTAGCGCGCTCGTGGCTCTCAGCGGTGGGCTGCGTCCGCGAGCAGTGCGGACAGTGGTGGGGGCAGGCGGTCGAGTTCGACCGCCGCTTCCACGAGCAGCCCCGCGTAGCGCAGCTTGCGTCCGCTGGTGGTGCCCATGAACCGGTGCAGCACGACTTCGGTCGGGCGGTGCCGGTGGAACGGCTGCAGCGTGAGCCGCTCCCACATCTCTCGGTCCCCGACGCGGTCCACCACGTCGAGGACGGCCGGAACACCCAGAGCGCGGATCAGCTCGTCCTCGAGATCCGCGTCGCAGACGTGGAGGTGTGCGTCGGCACCAGTGCGCTCGATGGCCCGGCTCACGTAGGCGGCCTCGCCCGCGTCGTACAGCACGAGCAGTGGTTCACCCGTCGGCGCCTGCTCGGCGAGCCTGCGACCGAGGTTGGTGATCCCGTCCAACGCCTCGACCCGCACCCCCTTCGCCTGGAGATCCAGTCCGCAGAGTCTGGCCAGGGTTTCGACCGCTTGCGCGTCGCTCGGGCCCTCGACCAGCACCAGGGTCATGGGCGGGCGACGATCGCGTCCAGCTCGAGCTCGTAGCGCCAGCGGGGGTCGAGCAGCCCGGCCACGACCACCATGGTCGAGGCCGGCCGGATCTCGCCGAAGATCCGGCCGTGCACCTCGCCGACGGCAGCGGCGTCGTCGGGGGAGACGATGAACTGCCGGGTCCGGACCACGTCCTCGGGACCTCCGCCCAACTCGGCCAGCGCGCCGAGGGCGATCTCGAAGCAGCGCCGCGCCTGGGCGGCCGGATCCGGGTCGACCTCGCCGTCGGGCCAGACCGGTGCAGTACCGCTGACCGCGACGACGTCGCCGACCCGCACCGCGCGGGAGAAACCGATCTGGGACTCGTACGGCGACCCGGAGGCCGCGTGCTGCCGTTCCATGCCCGGACCTTATTCGCTCGGCCCGGGTCGGTGAGCGGGACTAGTGTCATCGCCCGTGACCGAGTCGATGATCCGCGCCCGCGGGCTGCGCAAGTCGTTCGGCACCTTCGAGGCGGTGCGGGGGATCGACCTCGACGTTCGACCCGGGGAGGCGTTCGGCTTTCTCGGCCCCAACGGAGCGGGCAAGTCCTCGACCATGCGGATGATCGCCGCCGTCTCGCCGGTCAGCGCCGGCGAGCTGCGGATCCTGGGGATGGACCCCGCGGTCGACGGGCCGTCGATCCGGGCGCGGATCGGGGTCTGTCCGCAGGAGGACAACCTCGACACCGAGCTCGACGTCAGCGACAACCTCTACGTCTACGGTCGGTACTTCGGGATCCCGAAGGCCGAGGTCCGGGAGCGGGTCGCGGAGCTGCTCGAGTTCGCCAAGCTGACCGACCGAGCCAGGTCGATGGTCGAGCAGCTCTCCGGAGGCATGAAGCGCAGGCTGACGATCGCGCGCTCCCTGATCAACCAGCCCGACCTCTTGCTGCTCGACGAGCCCACGACCGGGCTGGACCCACAGGCCCGACACCTGCTCTGGGACCAGTTGTTCCGGCTGAAGCACTCGGGGGTGACGCTGGTGCTCACCACCCACTACATGGACGAGGCCGAGCAGCTGTGCGACCGGCTGGTGGTGATGGACAAGGGCGTGGTGGTGGCCGAAGGTGCTCCGCGCGAGCTGATCCTCGAGCACTCCACCCGTGAGGTGGCCGAGCTCCGGTTCGGGGTCGGTGAGCATGCCGCCCACCTCGACCGGGTCGAGGATCTCGGGCGGCGGGTCGAGGTGCTGCCGGACCGGTTGCTCGTCTACGCCGACGACGGCGACGAGGTGGTCGCCAAGGCACACGAGCGCGGGCTCACGCCGCTGGCCACCCTGGTCCGAAGGTCCACCCTCGAAGACGTCTTCCTCCGGCTGACCGGACGGACGCTGGTGGACTGATGGGGCTCCCGCTCACCGTCGGCGTCGGCCGCCAGGTCGACTATTGGGCGACGCTGTGGCGGCGTACCTGGAAGGGCGTGCTGGTCTCGTCGTTCCTGTCCCCGTTCCTGTACGTCCTCGCCATGGGCGTGCTGCTGGGGGAGTTCGTGGACGCCGACTCCGAGACCCTGGAGGGCGCGTCCTCCTACCTCGCGTTCGTGGTGCCCGGACTGATCGCCGCGCACGCCATGCAGACCGCGGTGAGCGAGACGACGTACCCCGTGATGGGGATGATCAAATGGCAGCGGATCTACGAGTCGATGCTGGCCACCCCGCTGGAGCCCCGCCACCTGGTCGCCGCCCACCTCGGGTCGGTACTGCTGCACCTCACCGCGACCTGCGGTGTCTACACGCTGGTGATGGTGCCGTTCGGGGTGTTCGCGACCTGGTGGGGGCCGCTGCTGGCCTTCCTTGCCCAGGTGCTGTGCGGGATGGCGTTCGCGCTGCTCGTCTACGGGTTCAGCGCCCGGGTCACTTCCGACCAGAGCTTCGGGGTGCTGTTCCGGCTCGGGGTGTTCCCGCTGTTCCTGTTCAGTGGCGCGTTCTTCCCGGTGAGCAACCTCGGTGACGTCGGCGCCTGGCTGGCCCGACTCACCCCGCTGTGGCACGGGGTCAACCTCTCGCGGATGTTCGCGCTGGACCACGTCACCTGGTGGGTCGCGGCGGTCAACGTCGCGGTCCTGCTGGCCTGCTGCGTGTTCGGGTGGCGCTGGTCGGTCAACGGTCTGCACCGACGGATGATCGCGTGAGCAGCGCCCTCCGCTCCCGCGGTATCCCGCCAGCGGGGCTGCTGGTGCTGCGCAACTACTACTCCTACAAGCGGGCCTGGAAGCTGTTCCTCACCGGCTTCCTCGAGCCGTTCTTCTACCTGCTCTCGATCGGGATCGGCGTGGGTGCCCTGGTGGCGACGTTCGAGTTCGGCGGTCGCGAGGTCTCCTACGCCGCGTTCGTCGCGCCCGGCATGCTCGCGGCGTCGGCATTCAACGGCGCCCTCCTCGACTCGACGTTCAACGTGTTCTTCAAGCTGAAGTACACGAAGCTCTACGACCAGGTGCTCGCGACCCCGCTGACGACCCGGGACGTGGCGAGCGGCGAGATCATCTGGGGACAGCTTCGCGGGGGCTGCTATGCCTTCGTGTTCCTCGTGGTGATGGCCGTGATGGGGCTGGTCAAGTCCTGGTGGGCGGTGCTGGCGCTGCCGGCCGTGCTGCTGATCGGATTCGCGTTCAGCGCGGTCTGCATGGCGGCGACGACCTGGATCCGCAACTTCCAGGACTTCGACAAGATCACCCTGGTCCAGCTGCCGATGTTCCTGTTCTCCGCGACGTTCTTCCCGATCGACTCCTACAGCGAGCCGGTGCGGTGGGTGGTCGAGTGCACGCCGCTCTACCGAGGCGTGGTGCTGTGTCGGGAGCTGACCCTCGGCACCGTCGGGGTCTCGTCCCTGGTCTCGGTGGCCTATCTCGTCGCGATGGGGCTGCTCGGGATGCTCGTGGTGCGCCGGCGCCTCGAACGCCTCCTGCTGACCTGAGTCCGGCCAGGCTCGGGCGCGGGTGACGTCGAGCACACCGAGCTCGCCGTCGGCAGGTCCCGCTCGGTCCCGTGCCGCATGAGATGGCGGCATTCCTCGGACCGTTGGCCGAAATACCGGCGCCGAGCATTGGTGCCGCCTGCCAGGATGTGGCCGTGTCCACGCCTGAGCCGATCATCCCCGAGAACAAGGACTGGACCTGGGTCCTGGAGCGCGCCTGCCCCGATTGCGGGTTCGACGGCGCGACCGTCGACCGCCGAGAGCTTGGCGCCGCGATCCGGGAGAACGCCGCCTCCTGGCCGCCGGTCCTCGACGGCGCCGAGGCGACCCAGCGCCCGCAGCCCACGGTGTGGTCGCCCACCGAGTACGCCTGCCACGTGCGCGATGTGCACGAGCTGTTCCTCCACCGGCTCGAGCAGATGCTCGCCGAGGACGGCGCCGAGTTCGCCAACTGGGACCAGGACGCGGCCGCCGTGGCGGCGCGCTACGACCAGCAGGCGCCGGGCGAGGTGTCGGCCGCCCTGGTGGCGGCCGCGGAGCGGGTGGCCGCGGTCTACGACGCCGTACCGGACGACGCCTGGGGGCGACGCGGACTGCGCAGCAACGGCGACGCCTTCACGATCGAGAGCTTCGGCCGCTACCACCTCCACGACGTGGTGCATCACCTCTGGGACGTGGGGACGTGAGGCACACCGAGTTCTGGAGCCGGCTCGAGCACCACCTTGGCAGTGCCTACTTCAAGGTCTGGGCCGACCAGTTCGTGATCGCGGACCTGGGCCGGCGGACCGCGCAGGAGGCCCTGGACGCGGGCGTCCCGCCCAAGCAGGTCTGGACTGCTGTATGGCGGGCCCTGGAGCTGCCGGCGAGCGAGAGATGACCACCACCCGGACCGAGGCGGACCTGGCCCTGGTTCAGCGCCGGACGGTCCGGGTGCTCGTGCTCGGCCAGGCGGTGGGCGCGCTCGGCATCACCATCGGTATCGCCACGGCTTCCCTGTTGGCGCGCGACCTGTCCGGATCGGAGAGCCTGGCCGGCCTGGCCCAGACCGCGCAGGTCCTCGGCGCCGCCGTGGCGTCGTACCTCCTGGCTCGCCTGATGTCGCGCCACGGCCGGCGGATCGGGCTGACCACCGGCTACCTGATCGGCGGTGCCGGCGCCGTCCTGGCGGTGGTGGCCGGCGTCGTCGAGTCGATGCTGGTGCTGATGGCCGGTGCGGCCCTGCTGGGCTCGGCGACCGCGGCCAACTCCGGTGCTCGCTACGCCGCCACCGACCTTGCCCCCGAAGCCACCCGGGCCCGCGCGCTGTCGACCGTGGTGTGGGCAACCACGATCGGCGCGGTCGTCGGGCCCAACCTCACCGGGCCGTCGGCGGCCGTGTCTCGGACCCTCGACATCCCGGAGCTCACCGGTCCGTTCGCGATCGGTGCCGTCGGCATGCTGCTTGCGGCGCTGATCGTCGGGGTCCTCCTCCGCCCGGACCCGCTGCTGGTGGCCCGCGAGGTCGCCGGCAAACCGACGGTCGAGCCCACCGGCACGTCCTGGGACCGGGCCCGGGTCGCCGTGCGCGAACGACCGGTGCTGGGGTTCGCGGTTGCGGGGCTGGCCGCCGCGCACGCGGCGATGGTCGGGGTGATGGTGATGACCCCGCTCCACATGGAGCACGGCGGCGCCGAGCTGAAGGTCATCGGGGTCGTGATCAGCGTCCACGTGGCCGGCATGTTCGCGTTCTCGCCGCTGGTCGGCATGCTCGCCGACCGGATCGGTCGGGAGCGAGTGCTCGCTAGTGGGGGCGCGATCCTGGTGCTGTCGCTGCTGCTGTGCGCGTGGGCTCCCGAGGGTGCGCACTGGCAGATCTTCGCCGGGCTGTTCCTCCTCGGAGTCGGCTGGTCGTTCTCGATGGTGGCCGCCTCGACGATGATCGCCGACCACGCGCCGCTGGACGCGCGCACCGATGTCCAGGGCGCTGCGGACCTGGTGATGGGGCTGACCGCGGCCGGTGCCGGCGCCCTGGCCGGGCTGGTGGTCGGCCTCGCGGGCTACCCCACGCTGGCGCTTCTCACCCTTGCGTTGGCTCTGTGTGTCGTGGCCGCAGCGGCGCGTGCGGCACAGTTGGCCAAGTGACTCCAGTTGCCGACGTCGCCGTGATCGGCGGCACCGGGTTCTACTCCTTCCTCGAGGACGCGCGCGAGCACCACGTCCCGACGCCCTACGGCGATCCGTCGGCGCCGGTCGCCGTGGGCACCGTGGCCGGGCGATCGGTCGCGTTCCTTCCCCGGCATGGCGCACACCACGAGCTGCCACCGCACGCGATCAACTACCGCGCCAACCTCTGGGCGCTCCGTTCCCTCGGTGTGCGGCAGGTCCTCGCGCCGTGCGCGGTCGGCGGGCTCAGCCACGACGTGGCGCCGGGCGACATCGTCGTGCCCGACCAGCTGGTCGACCGCACCCACCGGCGGATCGCGTCGTACGTCGAGACCGGGGCCTGCCACCTGCCGTTCGCGGATCCCTACTGCCCGCGGCTGAGCCCGGTGGTCGCGGCGGCGGTACCGGGCATCACCCCCGGCGGAACGATGGTGGTGATCGAGGGGCCCCGGTTCTCCACCCGCGCCGAGTCGCAGCACTATGCCGCCCAAGGCTGGTCCCTGATCAACATGACCGGCAGCCCCGAAGCGCCGCTGGCCCGGGAGCTGCGGCAGTGCTACACCGCGATCGCGCTGGTGACCGATCTGGATGCCGGACTGGAGTCGGGGGACGGCGTCGACCAGGAGCAGGTCTTCGCGCTGTTCCGAGCCAACCTGGCCCGGCTCACCGGGCTGCTTTCCGCCGTCATTGCGGAGCTGCCCTCGCCGGACGGCTGCTCGTGCTCGACCTGGGCCGACGACGTCGGGCTCACCTACGACATCCCCGGACCGTCGTGAAGATCCTGCTCACCGGCTCCGCCGGCTTCATCGGCGGCGCGATCGGGGCTGCGCTGGAGGACGACGACCACGAGGTGGTGCGCGTCGACCTGATGCTCGAGCAGGCGCATGGCACAGCGGCACCTCCCGACCACACCCATGCCCTCGACGTCCGCGACGCCGGGGCCTGGACCGGCCTGCTGCGCGGGGTTGACGTCGTGTGCCACCAGGCCGCGCTGGTCGGGTCCGGAGTCGACGTCGCGGACCTGCCGGCGTACGCCTCCCACAACGACCTTGGCACCGCGTCCCTCCTGGCCGCGATGAGCGAGGCGGGCGTGTCCGCCTTGGTGCTGGCGTCTTCGATGGTGGTCTACGGCGAGGGTCACTACCGGTGCGAGACGCACGGTCCGCAGGTGCCGCTTCCTCGGGAGGTGGCGGCGCTCGCTGCGGGCGACTTCGACAATCACTGCGGGCGCTGCGGCGAGGTGCTCGGCTGGGAGCTGGTCGACGAGTCTGCACGCCTCGATCCACGCAGCAGCTACGCCGCCTCCAAGCTCGCGCAGGAGCACTACGCCGCCGCCTGGGCGCGCCAGGCGGGCGCCCGCGCGATCGCGCTGCGCTACCACAACGTCTACGGGCCGCTGATGCCGCGGGACACGCCGTACTCCGGCGTCGCCGCGATGTTCCGCTCGTCCCTCGAACGCGGCGAGGCGCCGCAGGTGTTCGAGGACGGTGCTCAGATGCGCGACTTCGTGCACGTCAGCGACGTGGCCCGGGCCAACGTGCTCGCGGTCGGCGCGGTCGCGGTGGCCGCGCCGGGAAGCCAGGTCGCCTACAACGTCTGCTCGGGGCGGCCTGTGAGCATCCGGGACGTGGCGCGTCACCTCGCCGCCGGTGCGGGAGTGGAGCCGGAGGTGACCGGCGGCTTTCGGCTCGGCGACGTGCGACACATCGTGGCCTCACCCGACCGAGCCAGGAGCGACCTCGGCTTCACCGCGGACGTCGCCCCGGAGCAGGGTCTGCGCGAGTTCGCCACTGCGCCGCTGCGGAGTCACCAGGACGTGTAGAGCAGGTGCTGCACGGCGAGGGCGCCGCCGACCTGGAGACCGAGGCCCCATCGACGCCAGCGTTCGGGCAGTAGTGCCACCGAGACGGTCAGCCACGGCACGAACGGGAGCCAGATCCGTTCCACCTCGGACCGGCTCATCCCGGAGAGGTCGGCCACCGCGAGTGCCAGGGCGGCTGCACTGACCAGCAGGAGGACCGTGCGGTCGCTGCCGCGCCGGAGCATCGCCAGCCCCGCGCCGACGAGCGGCCCGGCGCACAGGGCGAGCGCGCCGAGGTTTCCCCACCACCAGTACGTCATCGGGCGGTCCGAGGCCACCCCGTCGTAGTAGCGCTCGCGGAGCACGGGGAACGCCTCCCACCACGAGAACCCGGCCACCGCGAACGCGACCACCACCGCGAGGGCTGCCAGGACCGCGATCGGCAAGGGGGTCCAGGACCGGGCGCACCACAGCACGGCCAGCGCCAGGAGCCCCAGCAGGGGCAGGCCATAGGACAGCAGTACGCAGTACCCGAGCAGCAGCCCGGCCACCACTGACCAGGCGCCGACGTGCCACCGCGTCGCCGCCGTGGCCGCGAACGCCAGCGCCGCCAGCCCCCACGCCGCCACCGCGGCGAACATCGCGTCCGCCGAGACCGCCATGAACACCGCGGCCGGAGTGAGTACCAGGAACGGCGCCGCGGCCCGGGCGGCTTCCTCCGCGCCGAGGGCGCGGAGCGCGACCAGCACCGCGCAGGCGGTGCTGGCGGCCAGCGCGGTCACCGCCAGGCCGGCCGCCAGGTCGCCGCCGAGGCCGAGCCGGACCAGTCCGACGAAAAACAGCAGAGCGCCGGGAGGGTGGCCGGCCACGTGGGTCGGCCAGTTGTCGTCGGCGGCGTACGGGATCCGGTCCACGAACCCGCCCAGCATCGCTCCGACGTCATCGATCTCGCGGGCGGTGCGTAGGTACTCGTACGGGTTGCCGAGCGAGCGCTCGATCCCCTCCGCCCCGTCGACGTAGGCGAGCGCGAGCAGCCACGCCAGCCCCACGACGTACGACGCGAGCAGCAGTCGGCGCCACGGCAACCGCTGTGCCCACTCGGTCGCGAGCCACCAGGTCAGCAGGGCGATGACGAGTGCGGGTGCGGTGCCGCGCCCCCAGCCCGGATCCCAGTATCCGTGCAGGGGCGGGAGCTGATCCTGGTCGTCGCGACGGGTCGCGGTGTCCCAGCCGGTCAGCACCGGCACCACGATCGAAGCGGCGACGAGGGCCAGGGTGGCCAGCAGCCCGACCCACGGCACGGCGGGGCCGACACGTGGTGGGTGCTGGGTCGCCATGAGGTTGAGCGTAGGGCGACCAATCCGTTGGGCCCGCAGCGCCGAACGACTCCTGAAACCACCCACCGATGATTGGAACTTCATGTTTGCTCCCTCCAGGCACAAGCGCGTCCTCACCGGCTTCGCGGTCGCCGCGCTGGTCGCGCTGCCGCTCACCGCGTGCTCCGACGACTCCGGAGACCAGGCCAAGAAGCCGCAGCCCGTCGCCGCCATCGAGGCGCTTCAGGGCGAGACGACCGCGGTCAAGCTCGACCAGGGCTTCACCGATGCCCTCACCTCGCTCAGCCTCACGCCCGGCGTCGCCGGCAGCGCCAAGCTCACCGATGGGTCTCTGGTCTTCCCGATCACCGGTGGCAACGTCTCGGTGTTCGAGCCGGGATCCGTGCCGAACTACGTGGTCGGCCAGATCCAGCACGAGGGCTCGGGGTTCACGCTCACTGCCGGTGACACCGAGGTGACCGTTGGCAACCTCAACGTCGACCCGGGGGTCTCCGTGGTCTACGGCGACGTCCTGGTCAACGGAGACCTGGCCGTGAGCAGCGTGCCGATCTTCGACCTGAACGGCAACACGTTGCAGCCGCTGGAGACGAAGGGCAGTACCGCGATCCTCCAGGGCTCCGAGGTGAAGATCTCCGCGGCCGCCGCTGGCCTGCTGAACGACACCTTCAAGACCGATGCGGTGAAGGCTGGACTGCTGGTCGGGGTCGCCACCATCACGGTTGACACCGAGTCTGCGTCATAGCCGGTGCCGACCCGCGCGGCCGGCGGCCGGCGGAGGTCACGGACTCGTAAGAGTTCCGGCCCCGCCGGCCGCTCGGGCACTCCTAGGTTGGCAGGTATGCCGATCTGCGACCTGGTCCTGCCGTGTCGCGACGAGGCACCGGCGCTTGCGGTGCTGCTTCCGCGAGTGCCTGCCACCTTCTCCGTCGTGGTCGTCGACAACGGCTCGTCCGATGACACCGCGGCGGTCGCCCGATCGCACGGAGCTCGAGTGGTCACCGAGTCGACCCCGGGGTACGGCGCGGCGGTGCACGCCGGGCTGCTGGCCGCCACCCACGACCACGTGGCCTTCATGGACGGCGACGGCTCGTTCGACCCGGACGACCTGGTGCCGCTCCTGGCCGAGGTAGCGGCCGGGCGCGCGGATCTCGCCGTCGGACGGCGGCGTCCGGTCGGGCGCGGGGTCTGGCCGTGGCACGCCCGGCTCGGCAACGCCATGGTGGTGGCCTGGCTGCGTCGGCGCGCCGGTCTCCAGGCCCGGGACATCGCGCCGATGCGGGTGGTCCGGCGCTCCGCGCTCCTCGAGCTCGACGTTCAGGACCGTCGGTTCGGCTACCCCGTCGAACTGCTGCAGAAGGCCTCCCGGGCCGGATGGCGAGTGGCGGAACGCGACGTCGCCTACCACCCACGTGCCGAGGGGACCCGGTCCAAGGTGTCCGGATCAGTCCGGGGAACCGCGAGGGCGGCGCACGACTTCTGGAAGGTGCTCGACTGATGAGAGTTCTCGTCGTCGCCAAAGCGCCCGTGCCGGGTTCGGTCAAGACCCGGCTCGGCGTGAGCATCGGTGACCGGGCCGCGGCTCAGGTCGCGGCGGCCGCCCTGGCCGACACCCTGATGGCGGCGTCCGCAGCGGCCGGGTCTGCGAACTGTCATCTCGCGTTGGCCGGCGACCTCGGCGGCGCCGTCGATCGGGAGCGGATTCGAGACCTGTTGTGCGGGTGGACGGTGACGGAACAGCGTGGCGGCGACTTCGCCGCACGGCTGGTCAATGCGCACGCCGATGCCGGCCTCGGCGACGTGGTCCAGATCGGGATGGATACCCCGCAGGTGACCCCGGAGCTGCTGATCGCGGCGGCTCGGTCGCTCGCCGATCACGACGTCGCCCTCGGCCCCGCGGACGACGGCGGCTGGTGGGCGCTGGCGCGCCGTGACCCCGCGGTGGTGCGGGGCCTGGGCACCGTGCCGATGTCGACGCCATCGACGTACGCACTGACCTGGGGGGCGCTAGCGGCAACCGGCGCCTCGGTCGCGATGCTGCCTGGTCTGCGGGACGTCGACACGCTTGCCGACGCCCGCGCGGTTGCCGGTCAGGTACCGGGCACCGCGTTCGCGCGGGCCTGGGCGGCGGTGGGATGCTCGTGACCTCGACCGCATCGTTCCCCGGGACGCGACTGCACCTGGAGGACTGGGCCCAGCCAGCGGATGTGGCCGACCTCGACATGCTCGCCTTGTGCGACGGGCCGACCCTCGACATTGGGTGTGGTCCCGGACGGCTGACCACGGCGTTGGCCGAGCTGGGTCACGTCGTGCTCGGGATCGACGTCGTGAGCGATGCGGTGGCCCAGACCCGCGGCCGCGGCGGCGCGGCACTGCATCGCGACGTTTTCGGGGCGCTTCCGGGGGAGGGGCGTTGGCACACCGCGCTGCTGGCCGATGGGAACGTCGGGATCGGTGGCGACCCGGTCGCGCTGCTGCGCCGAGTGCGCGAGCTCCTCGATCCGCGGGGACGCGTGGTCGTCGAGGTCGATCCGGAGCAGTGCGGCATCCGCACCGAATGGGCGGTGCTGATCAACGGCGGGGCAGTCAGCGCGCCGTTCCGATGGTCGGTCGTGGGCGCCGACGCCATCGGCCACGTGGCCGGGCGAGCCGGCCTCGCCCTCGCCTCGCTGCACAGCCACGATGGCCGGCGCAGCGCCGTGCTCGAGGAGCCGCGATGAGGGTCCCGGCGCCGGAGGACTTCAGGTCCCGGTTGCGCAGCCCCGCGGTCGCCGCCCGGGTCGGCGTCTGGCTCGGAATCTCCTTCGGCATCTGCTTTCTCACGGGCCTGGTCAGCCACTACGCGCAGGATCCCGGTCAGCCGATCCCGTTCCCGACCAGCCCTTCGTGGGGCTACCGGGTGACCCAGGGACTGCACGTGGTCACCGGCCTGGCGGCGATACCGCTGTTGCTGGTCAAGCTCTGGAGCGTCTTCCCGCGCCTCTTCCTCCGCCCGCCGCGCGACCTCCGTGGGCTGGTCATCGATGGGCTCGAGCGGGCGTCGATCGCGGTGTTGGTCTCGGCCGCCATCTTCCAGCTCGCGTCGGGGCTGCTGAACATCACCCGGTGGTACCCCTGGGACTTCTCGTTCCGGTCCACCCACTACGCCGTTGCCTGGGTCGCGATCGGGGCGCTGCTGCTGCACATCGCCGTGAAGCTGACGGTCATCCGCGATGTCCTCGGTGCGGACATCGACGCCGTGATCCACGACCGGATGACCGCGACCGAGCCCGGCGCGCTGACCCGCCGTGGCCTGATGCGCACCACCTGGTTGGCGGCCGGCACGGTCGTGCTTGCCAATGCCGGCTCGTCGGTGCCGATCCTGCGACGCGTGTCGGTGTTCGCCGTCAACTCGGGCGACGGGCCGATGGGGATTCCGGTGAACAAGACCGCGGCCGCTGCTCGGGTCACGGCCGCCGCCACCTCCGCCGACTACCGTCTCGAGGTCGTTTACGCCGGAGCCCTGGTCCGGCTCACCCTGGCGGACCTCGCCGCCATGGAGCAGCGCACCGAGGACCTGCCGATCGCCTGCGTCGAGGGGTGGAGCGCCTCCGGTGCCTGGACCGGCGTCCGGCTTCGCGACGTACTGGATCTGGTCGGCGGGCCGGCCGGGAGCGACGTACTCGTCTCCTCCCTGCAGGAGCGCGGCCCGTTTCGGGTCACCACGCTGCAGGGCAACTTCGCCGATGACGACCGCACCCTGCTGGCTCTCGGGCTCAACGGGGAGCCGCTGGCCCTCGATCACGGCTATCCCTGCCGGCTGATCGCGCCGAACCGACCTGGGGTGTTGCAGACCAAGTGGCTCGGTCGGGTGGAGGTGATCACGTGATCCGCTGGATGTTGGGTGTCTCCGCACTCCCCGTCGCCGGGTACGGCGGTTGGCTCCTGTGGTCCCGGCAGGATCTCGACCAGCTCACCAGCGCCGGCACCTGGCTGGTCGCGGGTGTCGTCGCGCACGACGTGCTGCTCGCCGGGATCGTCATCCTCGGTGGGCTCGCCGTTGCCCGGCTGTCGGGGACGTGGCGGGCACCTGCGGCGGTCGCGCTGATCGTGGTGGGCTCGTTGAGCCTGGTCGCGATCCCGGCCTTGGGCGGTTTCGGGAAGATCGGCGACAACCCGACCCACCTCGACCGCCCCTACCTGGCGGCCTGGCTGGGCGTGGTGGGGGTCGCGGTGCTGATCGTGCTGGTCGTCGGCGCCCTACGCTGGCGGAAGAAGGAGGCCTGAGTGGCCAGGGTGTTGGTGGTCGACGACGACCTGACAGTGCGCGAGGTCGTGGTGTCCTACCTGCGCGCCGCCGGGCACGACGTGACCGAGGCGGGCGACGGCGCGGCCGCGCTCGCGGAAGTGGCGGTGAGCGACCCCCAGCTCGTCGTGCTCGACCTGATGCTTCCCGGTGTCGATGGCCTCGAGGTCTGCCGGCGGCTGCGCGCCACCAGTGAGGTACCGGTGATCATGCTGACCGCACTGGGTGAGGAGCAGGACCGGGTGCTCGGGCTGGAGATCGGTGCCGACGACTACGTCACCAAGCCGTTCAGTCCCCGTGAGCTGGTGCTGCGCGTCGACTCGGTGCTGCGCCGAGCGGTGGACCCAGCGCCAGCGGTCCCCGAGGTGCTGGTCGACGGCGACCTGACGGTGGACCAAGTACGCCGCGCGGTGATTCTTGATGGACAAGATGTCTCCCTCACCGGGCGGGAGTTCGACCTGCTGCGCTTCCTGCTGGCCCACCCCGACAAGGCCTGGTCGCGCGAGGAGCTGCTGCGGGAGGTCTGGGGCTGGCAGATCGGTGACCAGTCGACCGTGACCGTGCACGTTCGACGGCTGCGCGAAAAAGTGGAGACGGATCCCACGACTCCCACCCGGCTGGTGACGGTGTGGGGCGTGGGCTATCGCTGGGAGTCGCACGATGAACGCTGAGCAGCTCGAGATCTTGCTGACCGCGGCCCTGGCCGGGCTGGCTGTGGGTGCGATCGGGCTCGCGGCCGGCTACCTTCTGCGCCGCCGTTCGCTGCGCTGGCAGCTGGGCCTGGTGGCGGCGGTGGCCGTGCTCGCCGTGCTCGCCGGCGTGTTGGCGATCTCGCGACGGATGTTGATCTCCGCCCACGACCTCGAGGTCGTGACCCTGGTGACGCTGGCCGCGGGCGCGATCGCCCTGATGGTCGCGTTCGCGCTGGGCGCGGCGTTGGTGCGGTGGTCGCGGGGCCTCCGCGAGGAGGTACGCCAGGTCGGCGCGGACGACCCCGCTGTCGCGGCGACCGGGCGACCGAGGGAGTTCCAGGCGCTGTCCGACGAGCTGGCCCGCACCAACCACCGGCTGGCGGAGTCGAGGGCGCGTGCAGCGCATCTCGAGGAGGCGCGCCGCGAGCTGGTCTCCTGGGTCTCCCACGACCTGCGCACCCCGCTCGCCGGCCTGCGCGCGATGAGCGAGGCGCTCGAGGACGGGCTGGCTCCCGACCCCGACCGCTACTACCGGCAGATCACCGCCGACGTCGGCCGGATGGCTCGGATGGTCGACGATCTGTTCGAGCTGTCCCGGATGCACGCCGGCAGCCTGCGCTTCGAGCCCGAGGCGGTCCCCGTGGGGGACCTCGTGAGTGAGGCGATCGCAGGAGCGGACCCGGTCGCCCGGGCCCACCGGGTGCGGTTGGACGGCGTCGTCGAGCCGGGACTCTTGGTGACGGCGGACCCGGCCGGTCTCGCTCGCATCCTCGACAACCTGATCATGAACGGGATCCGGCACACTCCGTCCGGAGGGCTCGTGGAGATCCACGCCCGGGCCGTCCCCGGCGGGGTGGAGCTGAGCGTGACCGATGGCTGCGACGGGATCCCCGAGCCCGAGCGGGCCAGGGTCTTCGACCTGGCCTGGCAGGGGGGTTCGGCACGCACTCCCGAGCGGAACGACGTACCCACCGCGCGGGCCGGGTTGGGACTCTCGATCGTGCGCGGCATCGTCGAGGCGCACGAGGGCGAGGTTGAGGTGGTCAACGTTCCCGACGCGCTCGACCGAGGGTGCCGCTTCGTGGTGCGACTGCCTGCCTGAGTCCCCGGCGACACGCCGTCAGCGGTCCGTGCTTCGAACAGATGTTCGGGCTAGTTTTCCGTCCACAGGTACGACGCACGGCGAGGTTCTCCACAGCAAGTGCCACCGCTGATCAGGCGGTGTCGGTGGCTCGCTCTAGCGTCGCCGATGTGCCTGGACGACGACGAGCAAAGGACCCGAAAATGGCTGGCGGAGATCGCGAGAAGGCCCTCGATGCAGCACTGATGACCATCGAGAAGCAGTACGGCAAGGGCTCGGTGATGCGCCTCGGCGACGAGACGCGCGCCCCCTTGGAAGTCATCCCGACCGGATCGATCGCGCTCGATGTGGCCCTGGGCCTCGGCGGCCTCCCGCGCGGCCGGGTGGTGGAGATCTACGGCCCCGAGTCCTCCGGCAAGACGACGGTGGCCCTGCACGCGGTGGCCAACGCCCAGGCCGCCGGCGGCATCGTCGCGTTCATCGATGCCGAGCACGCGCTCGACCCCGACTACGCCAAGGCGCTCGGTGTCGACACCGACGCGCTGCTGGTCTCCCAGCCCGACTCCGGCGAGCAGGCGCTCGAGATCGCCGACATGCTGATCCGCTCAGGTGCTCTTGACCTGATCGTGATCGACTCGGTGGCCGCGCTGGTGCCGCGCGCCGAGATCGAGGGCGAGATGGGCGACAGCCACGTCGGCCTGCAGGCTCGGTTGATGAGCCAGGCGCTGCGCAAGATGACCGGTGCCCTCAACAACTCCAAGACCACGATGATCTTCATCAACCAGCTGCGCGAAAAGATCGGCGTGATGTTCGGGTCCCCGGAGACCACCACCGGCGGCAAGGCCCTGAAGTTCTACTCCTCGGTGCGTCTCGACGTGCGCCGGATCGAGACCCTCAAGGACGGCACCGACATGGTCGGCAACCGGACCCGGGTCAAGGTCGTGAAAAACAAGGTGGCGCCGCCGTTCAAGCAGGCCGAGTTCGACATCATGTACGGCAAGGGGATCAGCCGCGAGGGCGGCCTGATCGACGTCGGTGTCGACGCCGGCCTGGTCCGCAAGGCGGGTGCTTGGTACACCTACGAGGGCGACCAGCTCGGTCAGGGCAAGGAGAACTCCCGGACCTTCCTCAAGGACAACCCCGACCTGGCCAACGAGCTGGAGAAGAAGATCCTCGAGAAGCTCGGCGTCGGTCCGCAGGTCGACGCCCCTGGTGACGAGCTCTCCGATGAGCCGATCGGTGTCGACTCCTTCTGAGCCGGGTCGTGACCTGGAAGGGCGACGTCCGCCTGGGTGTCGAGGCGTGGGGAGCCGATCAGCCGCCGCCGGAGGACGTGGAGTCCGTCGGTCCGGATGCCGACGCCGAGGCGG
Organism: uncultured Actinomycetota bacterium; assembly: GCA_963827185.1. Classification (GTDB taxonomy): domain Bacteria; phylum Actinomycetota; class Actinomycetes; order Propionibacteriales; family Nocardioidaceae; genus Nocardioides. The sequence goes on along the minus strand of CAWGZQ010000004.1, from coordinate 145,944 downwards.
TGGCCCGTCGGATCCTGCTGGATCAGCTGACCGGTCGGGCCCGTAGCCGCAAAGAGCTCGCCGACAAGCTGGCCAGCCGCCAGGTGCCTCCCGAGCTGGCCGCGACGCTCCTCGACCGGTTCGAGGAGGTCGGGCTGATCGACGACGAGGCGTTCGCGCGGCTGTGGATCGCGGACCGGCACCGGTCCAAGGGCCTGGCCCCGCGGGCGCTGTCCCAGGAGCTGCGCCGGAAGGGGATTGCCGACGAAGTGGTCCGCGAGGCGCTGGACGAGATGGAGCCGGGGTCCGAGGAGACCGCGGCTCGGGCCCTGGTGCGCAAGAAGTTGCGCTCCATGTCCCGGCTCGACGACGCCACCGCCACCCGCCGGCTCGTGGGCATGCTGGCTCGCAAGGGCTATGGGTCGGGCCTGGCGTTCTCCGTGGTGCGCGACGAGGTGGAGGCCGCTGGGCGACAATGCCCGGATGAGTGATCCCGTCGTGCACGTCGTGGTGCACGACGGAGACCGCCAGCACAGCGGGGTCTCGCATGCGGGGGAGTCCTGGGCGGTCGCGGCCCGGAGGACCGTCGCGAGCATGCACGTCGACCCGTTCCCTCAGGATCTGTCCGGACCGGTGAAGCACTTCGCGATCGATCGAGACACCCGGGTGGTGCTGCGCGCGATGGGCCGCGGCGACCTACCCGACCTGCTCCGCTGGCGGCAGGCCGAGCACGTCATGAAGTGGTGGGTACGCGACGGGCCGCCGACGGCCGAGGAGATCGAGGAGCGTTACGGCCCGCGGATCGACGGGATGTCGCCGACCCGGATGTGGGTGATCGAGGTCAACGGGAGATCCGTCGGCTTCGTCCAGGACTACGTGGTCGGCGACTACCCCGAGTACGCCATGCTCTGCCCAGACCCGGCGGCGATCGGCGTCGACTACGCGATCGGCGAGCCCGAGTGGACCGGCCGCGGGCTGGGGACCCGCGCGGTGTGGGCCTGGATGCTCCGAGCCAGGCGCAGGTTCCCGCAGGCGCCGTCGTACTTCGCGGCGCCGGACCACCGCAACCGGGCCTCGCTCCGGGTGCTCGCGAAGGCGGGCTTCACCGAAGGTGTCTGGTTCGACGAGACCAACGACGACCGCACCGACACCCACGTCGGCTGCACCCTGGACGTGCCGACCGTGCTGGGTTAGTCCCGGGCTCTAGGTTGGTTCCGTGACCAGCCTGCGCGTGCCCCCCGGCCCCGTCGACCTGACCGCGATCCCGACCGACGCGACGCCGGACTTCACCGGCGACAAGTCGGCGGCCAAGGCTCGGCTCGCCGAGATGGGCGAGGAGCTGGCCGAGTTGCAGGAGCGGCTCTGGGCCGAGGGGAAGGCGGGCGGCAACCGGCGGATCCTGCTGGTACTCCAGGGGATGGACACCTCCGGCAAGGGGGGCACCCTCCGGCACACCGTCGGCCTGGTCGACCCGCAGGGCGTTCGGATCGCCTCCTTCAAGGCCCCCACCGACGAGGAGCTCTCCCACGACTTCCTCTGGCGGATCCGCAAGGCGCTCCCCGGGACGGGCTATCTGGGCGTGTTCGACCGCTCTCACTACGAGGATGTGCTGATCGCCCGGGTGCGGGAGCTCGCGCCCGCCGACGAGATCGAGCGTCGGTACGGCGCGATCAACGACTTCGAGCGAGACCTCGTCGCCGAGGGCACGACCATCATCAAGTGCATGCTGCATCTCTCTCCCGACGAGCAGAAGGAACGCCTGCTGGCCCGGCTGGACGACCCCACCAAGCACTGGAAGTTCAACCCCGGTGACATCGATGAGCGGGCGCACTGGCCGGCGTACCGGACCGCCTACGAGATCGCCTTGGAGCGGACCAACACCGACCAGGCCCCGTGGCACGTGATCCCGGCCGACCGCAAGTGGCTCCGGAACGTGTCCATTGCCGGCCTGCTGCTCGAGGCGCTGCGCGGGATGGACCTGGCCTGGCCGGAGGCCGACTTCGACGTCGCCGAGCAGCGTCGGCGTCTCGAGCAGGAGTCCCGGGTCGGATGATCTCGACGGTCGCGGTCACCCGGTACGTCACGCCGTTGCGCGAAGGCGGCAGCCTGCCGGGTGTCGTCGAGGGCGACGACCTGGGCACCTACGTCTGCAAGTTCCGCGGTGCCGGCCAGGGTCTCCGGGTGCTGGTGGCCGAGGTCGTGGTGGGGGAGCTGGCCCGACGGATCGGTCTCAACACGCCCCGGCTGGTGGCGCTCGACCTGGATCCGGAGATCGCGCGCTACGAGGCCGACGAGGAGGTCCAGGACCTGCTCAACGCCAGTCCCGGGCTCAACCTGGGTGTGGACTTCCTGCCCGGTGCCTTCGGGTACGACGGGGAGCTGCCCGGCGGCACCGCCGACGCCGCCAAGGTCGTCTGGCTCGATGCCCTGTGCGCCAACGTCGACCGGTCGTGGCGCAACCCCAACCTGCTCGTGTGGCACGGGGCGTTGTGGGTGATCGACCACGGGGCCTCGCTGTACTTCCATCACGGCTGGGCCGGCGGGATCGGCGATCCCGAGAAGTTCGCGAACCAACCATGGGACCCGGCCGACCACGTGCTGCTCGAGCAGGCGCGCGACCTCGGCGCCATCGACGATGAACTCGCGGCCCTGGTGGACCGGAGGATGCTCACCGAGGTGCTGGCGATGGTGCCGGACGCCTGGCTCGAGCCGGTCCCCGGAGCGGAGACGCCGGAGGCTCAGCGCGCGGCGTACGTCGAGTTCCTGGCGGCCAGGCTCGACACCCGGTCCTGGCTTCCCGAGGCGGTGGCCGGATGAGGCTGTCCTACCAGTACGTCGTGCTCCGCTGCGTCCCGCGCGTCGACCGCGAGGAGTTCATCAACGTCGGGGTGGTGCTCTACTGCCAGGCCGCCGACTACCTCGACGCCCGCTGGCACGTTGACGCCGACCGCCTGCAGGCACTCGACCGGCAGGTCGACGTGGGCCAGGTGTGCGAGGCGCTGGCCTTCGTCGACGGCGTCTGCGCGGGCGACGACCGCGGCGGGGCGGCGGCCCGCGAGCCGATCGGCCAGCGTTTCGGTTTCCTCAAGGCGCCCCGCAGCACGATGATCCAGCCCGGTCCGGTCCACGGGGGCGTCACCACCGACCCCGGCCGTCAGCTCGAGCACCTCCTCGAGCGCTTCGTCTCCTGACGCTGACCCGTCGCAAACTTTGCGACGGGTCAGCGTGATTCAGCGGGAGTTTGCGACGGGTCAGCGTCAGACGGGCACGAGTTCGACGGCGCCCACGGCGTAGCGGGCCAGGACCGTGCGGGCCACCTCGGGGTGCGCGCCCATCGGCTCGGAGACCGCGATCGCGCCGGCCTCGAGGGCGAGCTCGGTGGCCCGGTCGACGAGCGGGCCGGGGGTGAGGAACAGCGAGGCGACCGCGATGTGTCGGCGCCCCTCGCCGCGGAAGGCCCGGACCGCCTCGCCGGTGGCCGGCGGCGCGCTGGCGGCGTACGCCGCGGTGACGGGCAGCTTGTGGTGCGTACCCCACAGCCGGGCGAGCCGCGCGACGGCCTGGTTGGCCAGCGGGTCGGTCGAGCCCTCGGCGGCGAGCACCAGGGCGTCGAGCTCGCGGATCCGGGACGCGGAGAGCGCTTCGCGCATCCGCACATCGAGCACCTCGAGGAAGCAGGCCTCAAGGCCGAGGGTCGCGGTCACCCTGACCTTCAGCTCCGGGTGCAGCTTCGTGGCCTCGGCCACCGCGTCGGTGACCGCCGTGGGCGGCGGGTCACTGAGCAGCAGGGGTACGACGACGATCTCGTCGAAGCCGGCCCGGACCAGCCTCTCGACGACCTTCAGGAACTCCGGCCTGGACCTCTCCAGGTACGCCTTCTCGACCCGCAGGTCGGGACGCTGGGACTTGACCTCGCCAACGAGCGCCGTGACGGTCCGTGCGGACCGTTGGTCACGACAACCGTGAGCAAGGGCAATCAATGCAGGGGCGGCCATCAGAGCGGCCTCCTCTCGTGAGTGCTCCGGGGGAACGGAACCGACCACGCTGTCGGCACTGCTGCAAGGGATCTGGGGACGTTCATGAGTGGATCCCGCACTCGGTCTTGTTGGTGCCGGCCCAGCGCCCGCTCCGCGGGTCATCGCCGGGGGCGACGCGTCGGGTGCACGGCCAGCACCCGATGGAGGGGTAGCCGTCGTAGACGAGCGGGTTCACGAGCACGCCGTTCTCCGCGATGTAGCGCTCGATCTGCTCGTCGGTCCAGCGGGCCAGTGGAGAGACCTTGACCTTCCCCTTCTTGGCGTCCCAGCCGATCACCGGCGCGATCACGCGGTTGTGGGTCTCGGCGCGACGCAGTCCGGTCGCCCAGGCGTCGTACTCGGCCAGGGCGTCGGTGAGCGGCGCCACCTTGCGCAGCGCGCAGCACAGGTCGGGGTCGGTCTTGTAGAGGTCCTTGCCATGGGCGGCGTCCTGCTCGGCCACGCTCTGCACGGGCGTGATCGAGATCAGGTTGACGTCGAGCGTTGCTTCCACCGCGTCGCGGGTGCCGATGGTCTCGGCGAAGTGGTAGCCGGTGTCGAGGAACACCACGTCGACGCCGGGCACCACCTTGGCGGCGATGTCGGCGAGTACGGCGTCGCCCATCGAGGAGGTAATGCAGAAGCGGTCGCCGAACGTGGCGGCGGCCCACTCGATGATGTGCTCGGCCGGCGCGAGCTCCAGCTCCGCACCCCAGTGCGACACCAGCTCGCGCAGTTCCTCGGGGGAGCGGCCCTCCGTCGTGATCCCGCGGTTCTGTCGGGCGTCGTTGGTGGTCGAGGTCGTCATGACGTGACCCCGTTGGGCCGCACCAGCCCGAGCATCTTCACCGTGAACGCTCGCAGGCACGACCGGCACTCCCACGCGCCCCTGCTGCTCTCGAGGGCAGCCCCTTCGTGGGGCCACAGGTTCTCGTCACCGCAGTAGGGGCAGTGGAACGGGGTCGCGCGCTGCGAGGAGGTCATGCCGTCTCCAACGCCTTGTCGCCGCGCAGCAATTCCTCGTCCGCCCGGGCCACCCAGGTCGCGAAGCTCTCATCCTCGTCGACGCGGTCGGCGAGGTAGTTGCGGACGACGTTGGTGATGTAGTCGTCGAGTCCGGCGCTGGTGACCTTGTGGGCTCGCAGCTTGCGGCCGAAGTTGGCCTGGAGCCCGGTCGCTCCGCCCAGGTGTACCTGGAATCCCTCGACCTGTTCGCCGTGGTGCATGACGAGCTGGCCTTTGAGGCCGATGTCAGCCACCTGGGTGCGGGCGCAGGCGTTGGGGCATCCGTTGACGTTGACCGTGATCGGGGTGTCCAGGTCGGGGAATCGACGCTCCAGCTCGGTGACGAGGTCGCGGGCCCGGTCCTTGGTGTCGACGATGGCGAGCTTGCAGAACTCGATGCCGGTGCAGGCCATCGTGTTGCGCCGCCAGTTCGACGGGCGTCCGGAGAGCCCGATCTCGTCCAGCCGGTCGAGCAGCGCGTCAACCCGAGCCGGGTCGACGCCGATCAGCACGATCTTCTGGTACGGCGTGAGCCGAGCGCCGGCGACGCCGAACTCCTCGATCAGGTCGGCGAGCTGCACGAGCAGCGTGCCCGAGACGCGCCCGACGGTCGGCGCGATGCCGACGTACAGCAGGCCGTCCTTCTGCGGGTGGACCCCGATGTGGTCGCGGTGGCCGACGGGGGAGTCCGGGGACGGGGTCCGGACGAGCTTGCGCTCGAGGTACTCGTTCTCCAGGACCTCGAGGAACTTCTCCCCGCCCCAGTCCGCGACGAGGAACTTCAACCGGGCGCGCGAGCGCAGCCGGCGGTAGCCGTAGTCGCGGAAGATGCCGGCCACGCCGGCCCACGCGTCCGCCACCTCGTCGAGCGGGATCCAGACGCCGAGCTTTGCGGCGAGCATCGGGTTGGTGGACAGGCCGCCACCGACCCAGAGGTCGAACCCGGGGCCGTGCTCAGGGTGGACCGTCCCGACGAACGACACGTCGTTGATCTCGGGCGCGACGTCGTGGCCAGGGTGTCCGGTCAGCGCGGTCTTGAACTTGCGGGGGAAGTTCGAGAACTCGGGGTTGTTGAGGTAGCGCCGCTTGATCTCCTCGAGCGCAGAGGTGCCGTCGATGATCTCGTCGGCAGCGACCCCAGCAACGGGCGAGCCGAGGAACGGTCGCGGCGAGTCGCCGCACGCTTCCATGCTGCTCAGTCCGGCGGCGTCGAGCCGCTGCCAGATCTCCGGCACGTCCTCGACCCGGATCCAGTGGTACTGGATGTTCTCGCGGTCGGTGACGTCGGCGGTGTCGCGGGCGAAGTCGACCCCGATCTGGCCGAGGGTGCGGACGGCGTCGGCGTCGAGCAGCGCGCCGTCGGAGCGGACCCGCAGCATGAAGTACTCGTCGTCGAGCTCCTCCTCCTCGAGCATCGCGGTCTTGCCGCCGTCGAAGCCGGGAGCCCGCTGGGTGTAGAGGCCCATCCATCGGAACCGGCCACGCAGGTCAGCCGGATCGATCGAGGCGAACCCGCGCTTGGAGTAGATGTGCAGGATGCGGTCGCGAACGTTGAGCGGGTCGTCGTCCTTCTTGGACTGCTCGTTCTTGTTGAGCGGCTCCGTGTAGCCGAGCGCCCACTGGCCCTCGGCGCGCTTGGGGCGCGGGATCTCGGTGTGTGCCGCCGGCTGAGCCTGGAAGCGCAGGTCGGGCATGGGGAAAGTGGTCCTTCGCTGAGGTGCCGCGCTCGCCGTTGGGCGCGGGATGCGGAACGTTCTGACTGAGGCGGTTCAGCGGGGCCAACACATCATGCTGCCGGTGCGCCCGAAATCCACGTGGCGCCGAGCCACGAGGTGCGCATGCGTTGCAGCACTGACCATGTCAAGGAGTCTCAAGCCTCGGACGCGCTTCCCACAAACTCCAATCTCATGGAATGAGATGCGTCGCCACTATTTGAGACGGACTCAGGGTTCCGCGCCTCGCCGCGCCGGAGCGTGCGGTCCAGGTCACAGTTGCGCCCGGGATCACCCGCCGTCGGGCACGTCCTAGGCTGTCGCCATGACCGACGCGCTCGCCAGAACGACCAGTTCCGCCTACCAGCAGGCACTTGAGGTGATCGCCTCGGTCGAGCCCCGCATCGCGGAGGCGACGCGGCAGGAGTTGGCCGACCAGCGAGGGTCCCTGAAGCTCATCGCGAGCGAGAACTACGCCTCTCCCGCGGTGCTGCTGACGATGGGCACCTGGCTCAGCGACAAGTACGCCGAGGGCACGATCGGGCACCGCTTCTACGCAGGCTGCCAGAACGTCGACACCGTCGAGTCGCTCGCCGCCGAGCATGCCCGCGAGCTGTTCGGGGCGCCGTACGCCTATGCCCAGCCGCACTCCGGCATCGACGCCAACCTGGTGGCCTTCTGGTCGATCCTGGCGCACCGGATCGAGGGCCCCTGGCTGGAGCAGGCGGCCAAGAAGAACGTCAACGAGCTCACCGAGGAGGACTGGGAGGCGCTGCGGCACGAGTTCGGGAACCAGCGGCTGCTCGGCATGTCCCTCGACGCCGGCGGTCACCTCACCCACGGCTTCCGGCCCAACATCAGCGGCAAGATGTTCCACCAGCAGCAGTACGGCACCGACCCCGAGACCGGGCTGCTCGACTACGACGTCGTGCGTGCCAAGGCCAAGGAGTTCAAGCCGCTGGTGCTGGTGGCCGGCTACTCGGCCTACCCCCGTCGGGTGAACTTCGCGAAGATGCGCGAGATCGCCGATGAGGTCGGCGCGACCCTGATGGTCGACATGGCCCATTTCGCGGGTCTGGTCGCCGGCAAGGTGTTCACCGGCGACGAGAACCCCGTCCCGTACGCCCACATCACCACCACCACCACGCACAAGTCGCTGCGCGGACCGCGGGGCGGCATGGTGCTCGCCCAGGAGGAGTACGCCGGCTCCGTCGACCGCGGTTGCCCGATGGTGCTCGGCGGTCCGCTCTCGCACGTCATGGCCGCCAAGGCGGTCGCCCTCGCCGAGGCTCGGCAGCCGGAGTTCCAGACCTACGCGCAGGCCATCGCCGACAACGCGAAGTCGCTCGCCGAGGGCTTCCTGACCCGGGGAACCACTCTGGTCACCGGCGGCACCGACAACCACATCGTGCTGCTCGATGTGTCCTCGTTCGGGCTCACCGGCCGGCAGGCCGAGTTCGCGCTGCTCGACGCCGGCATCGTCACCAACCGCAACTCCGTGCCCACCGACCCCAACGGCGCCTGGTACACCTCCGGCATCCGTCTCGGCACACCGGCGCTGACCACCCGCGGGTTCGGGCACGAGGAGTTCGACACCGTGGCCGAGCTGATCGTGCAGGTGCTGCAGAACACCCAGCCCGGCACCAACAAGGCCGGCGCCCCGTCGAAGGCGACGTACACGCTGGCCGACGGGGTGGCCCAGAAGGTCAAGGACGCATCCGCCGAGCTGCTCGACAAGCACCCGCTCTACCCGGGTCTCGAGCTGGCTTGATCCGTCGAGCGCGGCTGGTCATCGGGATCCAGCTCCTGCTCGGCGTCGCCACCTTGGCGCTCGCCGCGATCGGGTACGCCGGGGAACGCGACCCGCTGGCCCTGGTGGCGGTGCTGCTGTTGGCGCCGATCGGGCTCAGCCAGGCGCTGCCGGCGCTGCTGGCGGTGGTACTGCTCCGGCGCGACCGCGCCTCCGCGGGGCTGTTGGTCTCCGGCGCCTCGGCGTTCGTGCCGGGCGTGATGATCGTGTTCCTGACCCTGACCGGCGGCCCGACCGCGGCGGCGTGGCTCGTGGTGGCGTTCGGGGCGCTGCTCACGGGGTTGGGGTTCCACCAGCTGCTGATGCGCTCCCGGCTCCGCTGACCGGCGAGGCTCAGCCGGACCAGCGGTACTCCATCTCCGGCCGACCGCTGCCGCCGTACCGCGGTGCCCGTCGGACGTGATCGTTGTCGGCGAGGTGCTCGAGGTAGCGCCGAGCGGTGACGCGCGAGGCGCCCAGCACCTCCGCCGCCTCGTTGGCCGAGAGCGGCCGGTCTGCGGTGCGCACGAGGTCGACCACCTGCCGCAGGGTCTCGGCACTCATCCCCTTGGGCAGGCTGCCACCGGCCGGTGGCCGGAGCGAGCCGAGCAGCCGGTCGACCTCGTCCTGCACCACCTGGGCGGGAGCGGCGGCCAAGGTGGCGCGGTAGTCGGCGTACTGCTGGAGCTTGGAACGGAAGGTCGCGAAGGTGAACGGCTTGAGCAGGTAGAGCACCACCCCGTGCGAGACGGCGTGCCGGACGACCTCGGCGTCTCGGGCCGACGTGACCGCGATGACGTCCGTGACTCTGCCGGAGGCCCGCAGCTTGGGCAGTAGCGCGAGGCCGTGTCCGTCGGGGAGGTGGAGGTCGAGCAGGATCAGGTCGACTCGCTCGTCGGCCGCGAGGAAGCGGGCCGCCTCGCCGGCCGACCTGGCGATGCCCGCAACCTCGAAACCGTCGACCCGGGCGGTGTACGCCGCGTGCGCCTCGGCGGCGACCTCCTCGTCCTCGACCACGAGAACCCGAACGGTCACGATGGCTCCTTCCCGGCGCCCACGGACGCACGCAACGCGACCGTGAACTCGGCACCCCCGAGCGGCGAGTGGCCGATCGTCACCTCGCCGCCGTACCGATGTGCCAGCCGGCTGACCAGCGCCAGCCCGATCCCGCGACCGCCGTCGCCGGACGCTGCCTTGGTCGACCAGCCGGCCTCCTGCGCGTGCCGGGCTTGCTCCGGGGTGAGGCCGGGGCCGCCGTCGCCGACGACCACCCGGAGCTCGTCGTCGTCCCCCTCGAAGCGGACGGTGACCTGGCGCTGGTCACGTCCGGTCACCGCGTCCATGGCGTTGTCGAGGAGGTTGCCGACGACCGTGACCAGGTCTCGAGCGGGCAGCTCGTCGCCGGCAGCCGGTAGGTCACCCTCGATGGTCAGCTCGATCCCACGTTCGACGGCCTGGGCGGTCTTTCCGAGCAGCAGTGCAGCCAGCACCGGATCACCGACTGCGCCCACGACGCGGTCGGTGAGCTGTTGGGCCATCCGCAGCTCGTGGGTGGCGAACTCAACGGCGTCGTCGGATCGACCCATCTCGATGAGCGACACCACGGTGTGCAGCCGGTTGGCGGCCTCGTGGTTCTGCGAGCGCAGGCTCTCGGTCAACCCGCGCACCACATCGAGCTCGCCGGTGACCGCGCGGAGCTCGGTGTGGTCGCGCAGCGAGACGACCGCACCGACGTCCCGGCCCTGCCAGGTCGCCGGAGCGGAGCTGACCACGAGGATCCGGTCGCCGGCGATGTAGACGTCGTCGGACTCAGCGATCCGACCCAGGGCAGCGGCCACCAAACCGGGGGGCAGGGACAGGTCCTGGACCTTGCGGCCGATCACCTCCTCGGGCAGCTCGAGCAGGCGGCGGGCCTCGTCGTTGACGAGCTGCACCCGGCCTTCGTCGTCGAGCAGCAGCAGGCCCTCCCGGACCGCGTGCAGGACCGCGCTGTAGTACTCGTACATCCGGGCGATCTCGCGTTCCCCCATGCCGTGAGTGACCCGGCGCAGCCGGCGACTGACCAGCCAGGCACCGGCCAGCCCGGCGCCGAGCACCACGGCTGCGGCGAGCAGGATCAGTCCGATGTCGTCGCGCAGCTGCTCGTTGATCGTCGCGATCGTGATGCCCACCGATACCAGCGCGATGACCTCGCCGTTGGCGTCGGTCACCGGCACGACGGCTCGCATGGAGGGGCCGAGGGTGCCCTCGAACTCCTGGGTGAACACGCCGCCGTCGGGTGCGTCGCCCAGGTCGCCGACGAACTCCTCGCCGATCCGGGCCTCGACCGGGTGGGTGTAGCGGGTCCGGTCGAGCTTCATCACCACCACGAAGTCGACCTCCGCGTCCTGCTGCACCTGATCGGCGTAGGGCTGCAAGACCGTCGACGGGTCGTCGGTCGTGACCGCCGAGACCACGGTGGGGGAGTCGGCCACCGAGCGGGCGACCGCGAGAGCGCGCTCGGTCGCGGTGTCCCGGGTGTCCCGGTGAGCGTCGTACGCCGCCAGCGCGATCGAGGCCACGACGAGCAGCAGGACGACCAGCACCTGGAGCACCAGGACCTGGCGGGCGACGGGGATGTCCCGGGAGCGCACCAGCGAACTCTACGACCAGAACAGTGACCCGGGTCACATACGATCCCAGGATGCGTAGCGCCGGATGTGCACCCGGCCAGGGCCTAAGGAGAACCATGAGCGACCAGTCAACCAAGTCGGCAGGGCGGAGTGCGCCCCCGCGCAACCGCACTCACTACCTCTACATCGCGGTCGTCGTCGCGGTCGCGCTCGGCATCGTCGTCGGGCGTCTCGCCCCGTCGTTCGCCGTCGAGCTCAAGCCGCTGGGTCAGGCCTTCGTCGCCCTGATCAAGATGATGATCCAGCCGGTCATCTTCTGCACGATCGTGCTCGGCGTCGGCTCGGTGCGCAGTGCCGCCAGAGTCGGCAAGGTCGGCGGGCTCGCGCTCGGCTACTTCATCATCATGTCCACGGTGGCGCTCGCCATCGGACTGTTCGTCGGCAACATGCTGCACCCGGGCGACGGGCTGAACATCGACCGAGTCTGTGCGCGCCTCGGGCGCCGAGCAGGCCGCCGAGGGTCACGGCTCCACCACCGAGTTCCTGCTCGGCATCATCCCGACCTCGACTGTTCTCCTCGCTGACCTCGGGCGAGGTCCTGCAGACCTTGCTCGTCGCGCTGCTCGTCGGGTTCGCCCTGCAGGCGATGGGTCGGGCCGGCCAGCCGGTGCTGCGCCGGCATCGGCCACCTGCAGCGGCTGGTGTTCCGGGTGCTGTCGATGATCATGTGGGCCGCGCCGATCGGTGCCTTCGGTGCGATCGCCGCCGTCGTCGGCGAGACCGGCGTCGACGCGTTGAAGAGCCTCGCCGTCCTGATGATCGGCTTCTACCTGACCTGCGCGATCTTCGTCTTCGTCATCCTCGGGACTGCTGCTGCGGGTCGCGACCGGCATCAACCTCTTCTCGCTGTTCCGCTACCTCGCCCGTGAGTTCCTCTCATCGTGTCCACGTCGTCCTCCGAGTCGGCCCTGCCGCGGCTGATCGCGAAGATGGAGCACGCCGGTGTGGACAAGCCGACCGTGGGTGTCGTCGTACCGACCGGCTACTCGTTCAACCTCGACGGCACCGCGATCTACCTGACGATGGCTTCGCTGTTCATCGCCAGCGCAATCGGTGACCCGCTGTGCATCGGTGAGCAGATCTCGCTGCTGTTGTTCATGATGGTCGCCTCGAAGGGTGCCGCCGGCGTCACCGGCGCGGGCATGGCCACCCTGGCCGGCGGGTTGAGCTCGCACCGTCCGGACCTGGTCGACGGCGTCGGCCTGATCGTCGGCATCGACCGGTTCATGTCGGAGGCCCGCGCGCTGACGAACTTCGCCGGCAACTCGGTGGCCACCGTGCTGATCGGCTCACTGGACCGGCGGCCTGGACCGGGCCCAGCTGGACCGGGTGCTGTCCGGGGACGACCCCTTCGACGAGACCACGATGCTCGACCACGACGGCGAGTACGACGGCGAGTACGACGACGGGGCAACGAGGAGCCGGTGCGGAGCCGCGTCTGACCGCCCGGTCGAACCGATCCGTCGGCCGAGCCGCCCGGCCGGTGCCGGCGCGCTTCGCTGTGTCCGCCGCCCGGACCGGATAACGTTGGTCGTATACGGTGGAGCCCAGGGACCGCGCGTGACGAGCAGGACGGGCTGCGCCGCAAGGTCGGGCGGCTCTTCTGGCGACTGATCGTGACCACCGTCAGCTCCTGCTCCGCTACCGAGTCACCGGGACTGGCCGCCGAGGCGGCGTTCTTCGCCATCGTCTCGATGCCGCCGCTGATCTTCGCGATGGCCGGCTCGATCGGCTACGTCACCGAGCAGTTCTCATCCGACCGCGGTGGAGGAGGTCCGGCAGGCGTCATCGACCTGTTCTCGACGTTCCTGACCGACCGGGCGGTCAACGAGGTGATCGTGCCGACCATGAACGACGTCCTCAGGGCGGGCGCTTCGACGTGATCTCGCTCGGCTTCGTGCTGGCCCTGTGGTCGGGCTCGCGGGCGCTCAACGTCTTCGTCGACACCATCACGATCATGCACGGGCTCGGCGGGCACCGCGGGATCATCAAGACCCGGGCGCTGTCGTTCGTGCTCTACATCCTCGCCGTGATCACCGGCGCCGTCTCCATCCCGCTGGTGGTGGCGGGGCCGACGCTGGTGCGGGACTGGCTGCCGGACAGCGTCGACTTCGTCGAGGTCGTTCTACTGGCCGGTCGTGATCGTGGTGTGCATCTGCTTCCTGGCCACGCTCTACCACGTGTCCGTGCCGGTGCGGACGAACTGGAGCTTCAACCTCCCCGGCGCGACGTTCTCGTTGGTGGCCTGGATCCTCGGCTCCTACCTGCTGCGCTGGGTGCTGACCGTGACCGCGACCGACTCGCACGTCGATCTACGGCCCGCTGGCGGCACCGATCGCCGTCCTCATCTGGCTCTACATCGTCGCGATCGCGGTGCTGATCGGCGCGGCGGTCAACGCCGCCTTCGACACGGTGTTCCCGCAGAAGACCACCACCACCGCGCGGCTCGAGCTGGTCAGCCGGTTCCGGAACCGGATCACCAAGGACCGCGCCTGACCGGATCGCGGTCGTGGGTCCACTAGATTCGGCGTGTGCGTGGTCAGTCGGAAGAAGCGAGCCACGGCACCCGTGGCCGGATTGCTCTCCCCGAGCGCACCCGCTCGCCGTGGTGGGAGCTCGGCCGCCGGCTGCTCGCGGCGCTGTTCATCATGGTGGGCACGGTGCTGCTGGTGTACCTCGATCGCGAGGGGTATCGCGACAACACCGACCCGGAGCACCAGTTCAGGGTCAGCTTCACCGACGCGATCTACTACACGACCGTCACGCTGAGCACGACCGGGTACGGCGACATCGCGCCGGTTACCGACCAGGCGCGGCTGCTCAACGCGTTCATCGTCACCCCGGCCAGGATCGGGTTCCTGGTGCTGCTGATCGGTACCACCCTGGAGGTGCTTGCCTCACAGGGCCGCGAGATGTTCCGGGTCGCCCGTTGGAGGAAGAAGATGGGTAAGCACATCGTCGTCGTCGGTTACGGCACCAAGGGTCGCAGTGCCGTCGACACCCTCGTCAACAACGGGCTGGATCGCGAAGGGATTGTGGTCGTCGATCCGCGCGAGGCCGCCAAGGTCGATGCGCACGCCGACGGCCTCGCGGTCGTGACGGGCGACGCCACCAGCCGCACGGTGCTGCGCCGCGCGCAGGTGGAGACCGCCGACCAGGTCATCATCACCACGGACCGGGACGACTCCAACGTGCTCGTCACGCTGACCGTGCGTCAGCTCAACCCGAACGCCCACATCGTGTCGGCGGTGCGAGAGCAGGAGAACGCGGCGTTGATGCGCCAGTCGGGTGCCGACTCGGTCATCACGTCCTCCGACGCGGTCGGCCGGCTGCTCGGGCTCTCCTCGCTGTCGCCGGCGCTGGGCTCGGTGATCGAGGACCTGCTGACCTACGGCGAGGGGCTCGAGGTCGCCGAGCGCGACCTGCTGGTCACCGAGGTGGGCCAGCAGCCGCAGGCGCTGCCGGACCAGGTGATCGCGGTGGCTGCGGGACGAGAACGTCTACCGCTACTTCGACCCGGTGGTCACCCAGCTGGCGCGCGGCGACCGGCTGATCGTGGTGCGGCCAGCCAAGGAGCTGCCGTGGGCGCCCCGCCCCGGCACCCACGGCGAGGATCTGGCCGACGAGGACGCCTGATCGAACAGATGTTCGATGATGTGAGACCCTGGGTCGGTGGGTGGTGGCTGGGGCAAGCAGGGCAGCGGGATCCCGCTCTCCGAGCGGGTGCGTGCTGGTGAGGCCTGCCCGGCGCGGCACTGCTGGGTGTCCGATGCCGTCGACCGGCATGGCGCGAAGCGGCCCGGACTGCTCTCGGAGTGGCGCCAGCGCGACGGCGGGTGGGAGGGCCGGGTGGTCTACGCCGTCCGGCTGCGCGCGGACGCCTGGCAGCTGGTGGAGGAGTGGGTGCCGGCGTCGCTCCTGACCCCGCTGTGAGAGGGCTGTGAGAGGTTGGACGGCATGAGCGAGCGCGCGATCGTGGTGGTGGGTGCGGGCCCGGGCGTGAGCGGTTCGGTGGCCCGGCGCTTCGCGCGGGAGGGGTACGCCGTCGGCCTGGTCGGCGTCCACGCCGACGTCCTCGACACGCTGGCCGGTGAGGTCCGCTCGCTGGGCGTGCCGGCGCAGACCGGGCTCGCTGACCTCACCGACGTGCCGGCTGCGACGGCCGCGATCGTGGGCCTCGCCGAGCGGCTCGGCCGGGTCGACGTACTGCACTTCAACCCGAGCGCGTTCCGCGCGAAGGATCCGCTGGAGCTCACCGTCGCGGAGCTGCTCGAGGACGTCGCTCTGGGGGTCGGCGCGCTGTTGACCGCGGTTCAGGCGGTTCGTCCGTTCCTCGGCGCCGGCTCGCGGATCACGGTGACCGGCAGCATGGCCGCTGACCGTCCGGAGCACACGGCCGCCTCGCTCGGAGTGCAGAAGGCGGGGCTGCGCAACCTGGTGCAGAGCATCGACGCCACCCTCGCCCCCGACGGCATCCGGGCGGTGTCGGTGACGGTCCGTGGCTCCCTCGGCAAGGACGGTCCGTTCACGCCCGATCGAGTGGCGGAGGCGATCTACGCAGCGGCGTGCCAGGACGAGGACGGGTGGCGCCAAGAGGTGCCCTACACCGGTTGACGCGGGCCGGCGCCTCCGGTGGCTTGGCAGCGCGTCCGCGGTAGCGAGACCATCGGGGTCGGGGGACACGTCGAGGAGTGACCGGTGACAGCTCATCTGGTCGGCCGTGAGCCGGAGCTGAAGATCGTCTCGGCCATCGTCGACGACCTGTCCAACGGGCGTGGTGGGCTGCTGCTGATCCTGGGCGAGCCCGGCATCGGCAAGACCCGGCTCGCGGAGGCCGTCGTCGAGCGAGCAGTCGCACAGGGCACGAAGACGACGTGGGCGACGGCCTGGCAGCACGCCGGCGCGCCGCCGCTGTGGCTGTGGGAACAGGCCACCCGTCAGTTGGACCTAGGCGAGCTGCTCCTCAACGAGGCGACGGACGTCGGGCATGCCGAGGCCGATGCGGCCAGGTTCCGGCAGTTCGATGCAGTCGGTCGGGCCCTGGTCGCGGCCACCGCGACCTCGCCCCTCCTGATCGTGCTCGACGACCTCCAGTGGGCCGACGTCGCGTCGCTGCGGCTGCTCGCGTTCGTGGTCGAGGCCACGCGGGGGCTCCCGTGTCTGATCGTGGGCAACTGCCGACAGGACGAGCTGCCCGAGGCCGAGCTCGAGAGCCTCAGCAGGGCCGCCACGTCGGTGCTGCTCGGCGGCCTCGACAGCCGTTCCGTGGGCGAGGTGCTCGCCCTGGCCATGGGTGACCCCGTGGCCGAGACGGTCGTGGGTGAGGTGGCCGTGCGCAGCGGAGGGAACCCGCTGTTCGTCTGGGAGTTCGGCCGCTTCATGAACGCGAGCGGCCGCACCGAGATGGCCGAAGCGGCGGTGCCTCCCGGTGCTGCGGTGCTGATCAGGCGGCGGTTGGCGCGGTTCAGCGAGCCCGTGATGGCCGTGCTCCAAGGAGGGGCGGTGCTGGGGAAGACCTTCGCCGTCGACGTTCTCGAGGGTGTCCTCGCGGACGACGAACCGGGCGTCGACCTCAGCGTGGCCTTGGAGCAGGCAACCGCCGGCGGGATCTTGGCGCGGCTGTCGCGCGTGGAGTACGCGTTCGGCCACGACCTGGTCCGCGCCGTGGTGTCGGAGTCGATCCCGAGCGCGCGTGCGGCCGGCTTGCATGCCCGGGCCGCCACGGTCCTCTCCGCACGCGCGAGCCGTGATCCCTCGTTGCACGCCCGCGCCGCGGCGCACTTCGAGGGCGCAGGATCCGCGGAGGCCGCGGCGTCGCACTGGGAGGAGGCGGCGGTGTGGGCCCTGGGAATGCTCGCCTACGAGGAGGCGGCCGCCTGTTTCGCCCGAGCTGCCGACTGCGTCCCCACCGATCCCGTCCGCACGACGGACCTGCAGCTGGCCGAGGCCGACGCGCTGCTCAGGTCCGGCGTACTCCAGACCGCGCGCGCGAGATTCGCCGAGGCCGCCGCGAGCGCGCGCCGGTTGGGCGATCCGCGCCGGATGGCCGCCGCGGTGCTGGGTATCGGCACCGGCGTCGCGGGGTGGGAGGTGCCGCTCAACGACCCACGGCACACCCGGCTCGTCGAAGAGACCCTCGCGGTCCTGCCGGAGGACGAGCCCGGCCTCCGCGCTCTGCTGTTGGCGCAGCTGTCGGTCGCCCGGGCCACCCCCGAGACCCTCGACGAGTCGCGGCGACTGGCAGAGGAGGCGCTCGGCCTGGCGCGTCAGGTGGGCGATGCCGCCGCTGAGGCGCGAGCCCTGGCGGCGATGTGCGATGCGATCGCAGGTCCCGGGCACGTCCGGGAGCGCAGGGAGATGGCGCAGCGCATCGTCGAGCTCGGCGGCGCTGCCGGCGACCGGGGGATCGAGGTCCTGGGCCACCGGTTCCTCGTGGTCGCCCACCTCGAGCTGGGCGAGTTCGACGCCGTCGAGCGCGAGATCGCCGCGTTCGAACGCGGTGTGGAGTACCTCCGCCAGCCCCTGCTGAGCTGGTACATCCCGATCTTCCGGGGCATGCGTGCCCTCTTCCGGGGCGGCTTCGCGGAGGCGGAGGGGTTTGCGGCGCAGGCCCGCGCCGCCGCGGATGCGACGGGCAGCACCAACGCCCGCCTGCTCGCGATCACCCTCCAGTCCGGCATCGACGCGGCCACCGGTGCTGACACTCCGGTCGACACCTTCGATGACATTCTCGACATCGACCCGGCGGCGTGGTCCAGCTACGCGGCCGGGGCCGGGTATGTCGCCGTGCGGGCGGGTGATCGGGACCGAGCTGCCGAACTGCTGGCTTTGCACGCGGGCAACGGCTTCACGCGCATCGGTGACGACGCTGAGCACCTGGCCACCCTGCTGATGTTCGGACGGACCGCGGTGGCGCTCGGTGACCGGCGCAGCATGCAGGCGATGTACGACGCGTTCGAGCCGTACGCCGGGATGTGGGTCGTCGACGGCATCGCGGCTGTGTGCTGGGGGCCGGTCGAGCTGGAGCTGGCCCGGCTCGCCGCTGGACTCGGCCAGCAGGCGTCCGGTCGGAGGCACCTCGATGCCGCCCGTCGCGCGGTCGAGGAGGCCGGGGCCGGGGGAGTGCGGGGGGAGGTGGCCCTGGTGGCCGACGCCCTGGGTGCGGCTCCGGCCGTCCCTGATGCTGGGTCAGTTGCCGGACCAGCCGGTTGGCTCTCGGAGGGCGACTTCTGGAGCCTGAGCTACGACGGCACCACCGTTCGGGTGAAGGACGCGAAGGGCCTGGCTGACCTGGCCCGGCTGCTGGCCGAACCGGGTCGTGAGGTCCACGTGCTTGACCTGGTCAGCGGCGGCCTGGGGGGTGGACCACGCGAGCGCGACCTCGGAGAGCGGATCGACCCTGCGGCTCGGGCCGCCTACCGCAACCGGCTGACCGAGCTCGAGGAAGAGATCGACTCCGCGGCCATGGACAACGACCGCGGCCGGGTCGAGCGGGCCACTGCCGAGCGCGATTTCCTGGTGGCCGAGCTCACCGGGGCCCTCGGGCTCGGTGGGCGGGCCCGGCGTACCGGCGACCCCGCCGAGCGCGCGCGCAAGGCGGTGAGCACCCGGATCAAGCTGGCGATCGACCGCATCGGGCGGGTCCACCCGTCGCTTGCCGCCCATCTGCGCAACTCCGTGCGTACCGGGGTCTTCTGCTCCTACCAACCCGAGCGGCCGGCAAAGTGGCACGTCCACCCGGCGTCTGGCGATGCCACACCGAATGTGGCGCCTGAGGGGTAACACCCACTCTCAGGAGGTCACCATGACCACGATCGAGACCCTCGCCGCACCCAGCCCCACCGACCTCGAGACCCAGGTCGCCGCGTTCGCCGAGCGGCTCTTCAGGTCCGGCCTGGCCGCGTTCGAGACCGCATCCGTCGCCCTGGGCCGTCGGCTCGGGCTCTACGAGGCGCTGACGTCGCACGGGCCCGCCACGCCGTCGGCGCTGGCGCGGGTCGCAGGCATCGATGAGCGCTACGCCCGCGAGTGGCTCGAGCAGCAGGCCGTCGCGGGACTGATCGAGGTGACGACCGAGCACACCGATCCCGATCGCCGAGTGTTCGGACTGTCCCTGGCCGCGCAGGAGTGCCTCTGTCGGCCGGAGAGCCTCGCCTCCATCGGACCGCTGTTCGACTTCTACAACGCCGTGGGCGGGGTGATGCCGGCGCTCGAGCGCGCCTACCGATCCGGCGAGGGCGTGCCCTATGCCGACTACGGCGTCCACGACATCCAGGGCAACTTCAACAAGCCGGCCTTCCTCAACCTGCTGGCAGCCGAGTGGCTCAGCAGCATCCCCGGCCTGGCCGGGCGGCTGGCCGAGCCGACGGCCCGGGTCGCGGAGCTCGGCTGCGGCGCAGGGTGGGCGGCGATCGCGATCGCCGAGGCGTGGCCGCAGGTGAGGGTCGACGGCTACGACCTCGACGAGGCATCCGTTGCAGCGGCCCGCCAGAACGCCGCGGTTGCCGGTGTCGGCGACCGGGTGCGCTTCGAGCTCGCCGACGTGGCTGAGACCGGTGCGTTCGGGGAGGGGGACGGCGGGTACGACCTGGTTCTCGCGTTCGAAATGCTGCACGACCTGCCCCGGCCCGTCGAGGCGCTCGAGACGATGCGACGTCTCGGTGCCCCCGGCGCGACGTACCTGGTCGTCGACGAGCGGGTGGAGGACTCCTTCGCGGCGCCGGCCGAGAACCCCATGGAACGGTTCTTCTACGTCGCCAGCGTGTTGCACTGCCTGCCCGCGGGTCGCACCGAGCCGGACTCCGTGGCCACCGGGGCGGTGATGCGCGCCGAGACGCTGCGCGGCTACGCCGAGGCGGCCGGTTTCGGCGGGGTCGAGGTGCTACCTATCGAGCACGACATGTTCAGGTTCTACCGCCTGGAGGAGTCGTGAGCATCGGGGACGACTGGGTGCGTGCGTTCGCCGCGGCAGACGCTGCTGCGGTCGGCCGCTTGTTGGCGCGCGATGTCCGCTGCGATGTCAACGTGCCGCAGTGGCGCTTCTGGCTGACCGGCGCGGCCACCGTGACCGAGTTCCTGGCGGCGGAGGAGTTCCACGAGGGATACCGGGTGACGCGGTCCGTGGTCCGGGACGCCGACGAGGGATCGGTCGTTGAGCTCGAGGGCACCTTTCCGCACGGTGGCGAGCAGTGCCTGGTCCGCGAAGTGCACCTGCTGCGCGCCGGCCCCGGAGGCGTCACCGATCTCACGGTGTACTGCACGGGCGTCTGGGACGCAGCGACGATCGAGAAGCATGCGAGTGAGGTCGGGCAGCCGGCATGAGCGACATCCTTGCGAGCGTGGCGCGGCGGGAGGTTCTTGACGGTCACGACGGCCGGTCGGGGGCGCTCATCGAGCGGGTGGTCCTCGAGAACGGACGCCGGCTGATCGTGAAGCGGTCCCGAGCCTCCGACGACCTCACCGTGTCCCTGACCGGAGGGATCCAGCGTGAGCTCGCACTCTGGGGGTCGGGTGTGCTCGACCTGCTGCCAGCAGGCGTCGGCCACGCCATCGTCGACGGGTACCAGGAGGGGGAGACCGCGATCACGGTGATGCGCGATCTCGGCGACAATGTGCCCGGCTGGAACCGGATCCTCGCGCCACCGGAGGTGGTTCGGATCCTGGATGCGATCACCGCGATCCACGCGGCGTACGCCGGCCGGGTGCCCGGTGCGGCGGCCACTCTCGAGCAGCGGGTCGGGCTGTTGTCGCCCAGCCGGCTGGGGGCACTGGCCGGGAGCGAGCTGGGTCGCGACGTCGCGCGCGGCTGGTCCCGGTTCGCCCAACTGGTCGACCGCAAGGTGGCCGACGAGGTGGCCGCGCTGCTCGTCGACCCGTCGCCTCTGATCGCCGTCCTGAGGCGGGCCTCGCCGACGCTGATCCATGCCGACCTGTGGCTGGTCAACCTCGCATTGCTTCCCGATGAGGTGGTGTTGCTCGACTGGGCGGTCGCCACCCACGGACCAGCGGCGCTCGATCTGGCGTTCTTTCTCACCGGTTCGCTGGCCCACCTGACCGCTACACCCGAGGAGGTGATCGCCGCCTTCCGCGCGCGGAGCCCGGAGACCGACGATCGCACGATGGCGGCGGCACTGCTTGCAGGTCTGCTGGACGCGGGCTGGAACAAGGCCCTGGATGCGTCGGATCACCCCGACGCCGGGGTGCGAGCGCGGCAGGCCGCCGAGTTGGCTTGGTGGGTCGAGCGGGCGCACGAGGGCCTGGCCGAGCTGGGCCAGGGCCCGGTGCTCCAGGGCGGGCGGCGAGCGTGAGGTAAGCGCGCTCACAGACCCGGTTAGGGGCGTCGGCAATACTCGAACGATGCCTTGGATCCTGGCCGTCGTGGTCGCGCTCGCCCTTTCGCTGACCGGATGCGGAAGCACGGAGGCCACCGACGACGGCACCGGGTCGAGCGCCAGCGGGACGGGCGCGAACGCCGATCTCGACTTCACCGCCACCACGCTCGAGGGGGCCGAGTTCGCCGGTTCCAGCCTTGCGGGCAAGCCAGCCGTGCTGTGGTTCTGGGCACCGTGGTGCCCGACCTGCCGGGCGCAGAGCGCCAACATCTCCGACCTCGGCGAGAAGTACGACGGTGAGGTCGCGGTGGTCGGGGTGGGGGGCCTGGACAGCGCAGCGGCCATCACCGGGCTCGCCGAGGAGATTCCCAACCTGACCCACCTGGTCGACGATGCCGGCGAGGTGTGGCGGCACTTCCGGGTCACCGCCCAGTCCACGTACACGGTCATCGATGCCGATGGTGAGATCGTCTCCGACGGCTACCTCGACGACGCCGAGCTCAACGAACTGGTCGCCACGCTGGTCGACGAGGGCTGATGACGTGGATACCGGGCCTGGAGGCCGGGTCGCTCACCCTGGCCCTGGGCGCTGGCCTGATCGCCGCGGTGAACCCGTGCGGCTTTGCGCTGCTGCCGGCCTACCTGTCCCTGTTCGTCCTCGGTGACGCACCCCAGTCGTCGGCCGTAGCCGTCGGCCGCGCCCTGCGGGCGACGGTCGCGCTGACCCTCGGGTTCGCGGCCGTGTTCGTCGCGTTCGGGCTCGCGATCGCGCCGGTCGCCGCGTCGGTCCAGTCCTATCTGCCGGCCTTCACCGTTGCGCTGGGGTTGTTGCTCGCCCTCGCGGGCCTGTGGCTGCTGACGGGCCGCCGGCTGCCGAGCCTCCCGATGCCCCGCCGCAGCAAGGTCGCCAACGGCTCACCCATCGACGCCGGCTGGCCGACGATGATGGGCTTCGGGGCCTCGTACGCCGTGGCGTCGCTCGGCTGCACGATTGCGCCCTTCCTGGCCGTCGTGGTCGCAAGCTTCCGGTCGGGGGAGCCCGCGGCCGGGGTGGTGCTCTTCGGCGCGTACGCCGCCGGGATGGGCCTGACGGTCGGGGTGGCGGCCACCGCCGTGGCCCTGGCTCGACGCGGGCTGGTGACCTCGATGCGCCGCTCCGGGGCTCTGCTCACGCGACTGGGTGGCGTGGCGCTGGCCATCGCCGGCGGCTATGTCGCCTGGTACGGCGCCTGGGAGCTGCGGGTCCTGCACGGAGGCGCCGGAGCCGACCCGGTGGTCTCGGCCGCCGCCGGGATCCAGGAATGGCTGGCCGAACAGGTCACTGCGATCGGTTTCGGCGGGTGGGCCCTCGCGCTAGCAGCGTTGATCGCGGTGGCGCTGGCCTCGCGCTACCTGCGCCGCCCCGGCGCGGAGCGTCCGGAGTCGCGCGCCGACCCGGAGCGCCGGTGATGCTGGGGGCCGAGGATCGGTCCAGGCAGAGTCAGCCCAGTCGGGCGACCGTGGCGCGTACGTCGTCCAGCGCCGGGTAGTCGCCGATCCGGGTGCCGAGGTGCCGCCACCGGACCGCGCCGGTCTGGTCGAGGACCACGACGCCGGGACTGCGCACCGTGTCCCGGGTGATCCGCTGCGGGCGGAAGCCGTGAGCCATCGACCGGGTGTAGGCGGCGGCACCGCGTGGGTCGGCGAGCCGCCAGGTGAGCCGCTTGGTCGCGCCCACATGGTCCCGGAACCCTTGGTCGGGATCGAGGAGGAGCGGAAGATTGACGCCGCGTTCCTCACGAAGCCAGGTCGCCTGATAGTCGGCCGAGCCGCCGATGGCGACGGCGCCTACGTCCTGGCTGGCCAGGTCGGCGGCGGCCGAGTCGAGGCCGATCAGCCATTCCTGGCACGGCAGGCACCCGTAGTAGCGCACGAGCAGCACCACGGTCAGCCGGTGGGTGAGTACGTCGCCCAGCGCGACGGGCGCTCCCTCAGGCGTGAGCAACGCGAGATTGAGCGGCACCGTGCTGATGGTCGCTTCTTCGGTCATCGGGCTTCTCCTGGTGTGCGGGTGAGAGCGGCGTGGGCTCAGGCGAAGGTGCCGAGCCACGTGGTCAGGGCGTACAGGAGGGCATAGGCGGCCACTGCGACTCCCAGGGCGAGGAGCAGCTGGCGCCAGGCGTTGCGGGCCCCGCGAAGGTTGCACTGACCGCGGCGGCGCAGCGACCACGCCCCCAGGGCCACGAGGAGAGCCAACCCGGCCAGTCGGAACACCCAGGCATAGCCGTCGTAGAGATCGTTGGCCCAGACGAACGCGGTGCCGGCGCTCACGAGGCCGAGCAGCGCGAGCGCGGTAGGTCCCACGCAACAGAGCAGCCCGGTGACGCCGGCGGCGATCCCGATCCGGATCGAGGGCAAGCCGCGCTGCGTCGCCGGGGCCCGTTGACTGGTCTGACTCACCTGACCACCTTCCCGCACTCCGGGGTCCATGGGTGTAAGCCGGCACACGTTGCGAGGTCCGGCGCGATCCGCGCTACTAGAGCCGGGTCGCCAACTGGTCGAGAGCGGCGACCTCCAGATCCGGCGCCCGGAAGTACTCCGGGTACCTGCCCTGGTTCCGGTTGAGCCACGCCGTGGACAGCCCGGCACGTTTCGCGCCGTCGGTGTCCCAGGGGTGGGAGGCCACCAGCATCGCCCGGGCCGGCTCCACCCCGCAGGTCTCCAGCGCGAACGCATAGGCCTCCGGGGCCGGCTTCCAGCGGGCCGCCTGCTCGACGGACAGGAACGCCTCGAAGGCGTCAACAAGGGCGGCGTCGGTCATCAACTGCCGCGCGATCGACGCGGATCCGTTGCTGAGCGTGACCAGGCGAATGCCCAGCGCCGCCAACGCACGGACTCCGCCGGCTACATCGGGGTGCGTGCCCAGCTCCGAGATGCCGCCGATGATGTGCTCGACCGACTGATCCAGCGAGCGGTTCAGCGAGCTGCCCGCGAGGACCGTGCGCAACCCATCCGCCGCCAACGTCGCGAAGGAGGGGTTCTCGTGGGCGATCGTCAGCGCGAACCCATCGCGCAGCAGCCCGGCGAACCAGGCGCCCGCCAGCCCCGTGTCCGCGCCCACATCCTCGAACCGACCCGCCAGCGGAGACATGTCCGACAACGTCTCGTTGACGTCGAAGACGATCAGTTCTGGTCGGCGCGGACCAGGGTTTCCTGCCGCGTGGTCGGGGCCGGGCGTGGTGGTGCTCACCGCATCCTCCTGTGCTGGTCGATGTCGATCGAGGGAGCCGTTTCGGGGCGCCGGATCGGTCCGGCGCGACCCCTGTCGACCGTACGACGCAGGTGGGGGCCTTTGTGTGAGCGGGCACACCGAGGGTCGCGAGGGTGCGTCGTACTGTCGGGAGCATGGCGTCCCGTGATCGCGACGAGGTCTTCCTCGAGCTGACCCGATCCATCTGCCCGGTGTGCAAGCGCACCATCGACGCGGAGGTCAACGCGCGGGAGGGCCAGGTGTTCCTGCGGAAGCGCTGCGCGGAGCACGGCGAGTTCGAGGCCCGGGTCTACGGCGACGCCGACATGTACGTCGCCGCGCAGCGGTTCAACAAGCCCGGCAGCCGACCGCTGACCACCCAGACCGAGGTCAAGGACGGCTGCCCGTCGGACTGCGGGCTGTGCCCGGAGCACAAGCAGCACGCCTGCCTGGGGATCATCGAGGTCAACACCGGCTGCAACCTGGACTGCCCGATCTGCTTCGCCGACTCCGGCTCGCTGCGCGACAAGGGGCCGGACGGCTACTCGATCACCCTCGATCAGTGCGCCACCATGCTCGATGCCTTCGTGGCGGCCGAGGGTGAGCCCGAGGTGGTGATGTTTTCCGGGGGAGAGCCGACGATCCACCACGACATCCTGGCGATGATCGACCTCGCCCAGGAGCGGCCGATCAACGCGGTCAACCTGAACACCAACGGCATCCGGCTCGCCTCCGACAAGCGGTTCGTCGCGGAGCTCGGTGCCCGCAACCGCCCGGGTCGGCGGGTCAGCATCTACATGCAGTTCGACGGGCTCGAGCTCGAGACCCATCAGGCGATCCGGGGTCGCGACCTGCGTGAGATCAAGCAGCGTGCGCTCGACAACTGTGCCGAGGTCGGATTGCCGGTGATCCTGGTCGCGGCGATCGAGAAGGACGTCAACGAACACGAGATCGGTCCGGTGATCCGGCACGGCCTGGCCCATCCGGCGGTCCGGTCGGTGGCGTTCCAGCCGGTCACCCACTCCGGGCGGCACATCGAGTTCGACCCGTTGACCCGGCTCACCAACTCCGACGTCCTGCATGCGATCGGCAAGCAGGTCCCGGAGTGGCTCACCGTCGACGACTTCTTCCCGGTGCCCTGCTGCGCCCCCACCTGCCGATCGGTGACGTACCTGCTGACCCAGGGCGCTCCCGGCGATCCCGACTTCGGGGTCGTACCGATCCCGCGGCTGCTGCAGGTCGAGGACTACCTGGACTACGTCGCGAACCGAGTCGTGCCCGACTACGAGATCCGCGGGGCGCTGGAGAAGCTGTGGAGCGCCTCCGCGTTCCTCGGGACCGACACCTCTGATGACCAGCTGACGAAGATCGCCGAGGCCCTGGACTGCTCGGACGCGTGCGGGGTCAACCTGCCCGAGGCGCTGTCGACCATCACCGAGAACACGTTCATGATCGTGGTCCAGGACTTCCTCGACCCCTACACGCTCAACGTGCGCCAGCTGATGAAGTGCTGCGTCGAGGAGATCACGCCCGACGGCCGGCTGATCCCGTTCTGCGCGTACAACTCGGTCGGGTACCGCGAGCAGGTGCGGGCGCAGATGTCCGGCGTCGAGGTGGCCGACGTCGTCCCGAACGCTGTCCAGCTAGGGCCCCTGCTGGTGGACACGAAGTACGGCAGCAAGCAGGTACCGCGGTGAGCGCGATGTCCGCCGGTGGACTCGACGCGGAGGAGGTGAAGGCCTGCTGCGCGACCGGCTACTCCTCCGACGTGGTCACGCTGCTGCTGGGGGACTCCTACCACCCGGGCGGGACCGAGCTGACGCGACGCCTGCTCGACCTGCTCGCGCTGCGTCCCGATGAGCGGCTGGTCGATGTGGCCAGCGGCCTCGGCACCTCCAGCCTGCTGGCTGCTCGGGAGTACGACGTGATCGTCGAGGGCATCGACCTTTCGGAGGCCAACGTCAAGCTGGCCTCCGGTGCGGCGGTCGCCGCCGGCCTTGCCGAACGAGCGACGTTCGGGCTCGGCGACGCCGAGGCGCTGCCGCTGCCGGACGCCAGCAGGGACGCGGTGCTCTGTGAGTGCGCCCTGTGCACCTTTCCCGACAAGCCGACCGCGGCCCGGGAGATGGCGCGGGTGCTGCGCCCGGGCGGCCGGGTCGGGCTCGCTGACATCACCGCCGACCGCGAGCGGCTTCCCGAGGAGCTGACCGGGATCGCCGCTTGGGTCGCCTGCGTGGCCGACGCGCGAGCCAGCGAGGAGTACGTCGACCTGCTGCGCGCCGCCGGGCTCCAGCGGATCCTGGTGGAGCGGCACACCCGGGCCCTGGAGCGGATGATTGCGCAGATCGCCGCGCGCCTCGATCTGCTCGCGATGATCGCCCGCCCCAAGCTCGAGGCGCTCGGCGTGGATGTGTCCCGCACCGGCCCGGTGTTGGCCGCTGCCCGCGCGGCGGTGGCCGACGGCGTGCTCGACTACGTGCTGATCACGGCGGAGAAGCCGTGCGAGTAGTGACCGCGCTGGCAACCGTGGCCGGCGTCGGCGCCGCGGGCGCCGCGACGTACGTCGGCCTGGTCACGGGGCGCCTGAGCCTCGACGTCGGCGTGGGTCGGCGCACCCGTCGGCTCGGCCCGATCGTCCTCGACATCGCGGCCCCGCGCGAGGTGGTCTTCGCGGTGGCCACCGCGCCGTACGCCGAGCGTCGACCGCGCGCGATGGCGGAGAAGGTCCGGATTCTGGAGCGCACCGAGCGGATGGTGCTCGCGGCCCACCACACACCGGTCGGGGGAGGGTTGACGGCGGTGACGGTGGAGACCGTCACCTTCGATCCGCCTCGGGAGATCGGCTTCCGGCTGGTCCGCGGGCCGGTCCCACTGGTCACCGAGACCTTCGAGCTGGCCGTCACCGACCACGGCACCCGACTGACCTACGCGGGGGAGCTGGGCACGGACCTGGGCCGTCCGGGCGAGTTGTGGGGGAAGCTCGTCGCGCGCAGCTGGGTCCATGCCGTCGAGGAGTCGTTGGCGGCCATTCGGATGGAGAGCGAGCGCCGGTCGCGGTAGCCCGGTGCCGGGCGCCGGAGGCGTTGACGCCACCGGAAGTGACGCCTGTGTAAGCCCGCTCACCGACGTGCAGTGAGGCACCGGGACACGATCGGTCGTATCCCGTCCGACCGATATCGAAGGAGCACCACCATGACCAGCAGCACGAGCAGAGCCAGCCTGACCCGGGGCCTGGTCGCCGGCGCCGGCGCCGGCGTGATCGCCTCCCTGGCGATGGCGATGTACGCGATGTTTGCGGCCCTGTCGAAGGACACCGGATTCTTCACGCCGCTGTACCACATCGCCTCGCTGCTCACCGACGACGCCGACATGATGACGTCGATGATGGCCGACCAGCAGGGCGGGGACGCGTTCACCTTCCTCGTCGGCCCGGCGATCCTCGGCGCGATCATCCACATGATGACCGGCGCCATGTACGGCGCGATCTTCGGCGCACTCGTCGGCATGGTCGCCTCCCGACTGCGCCTGGGGCTGGCCGCTCTCGCCGGAATCGGTGCGGTCTACGGGTTCGTCGTGTTCGTGTTCAGCAGCTACCTCGCGCTGCCGGTCGCGGCGGCGATCTTCGACAGCGGCGACCCGGTCGAGAACATGGCGGAGATGGCGGGCTGGGGCGTGTTCATCGGCGAGCACCTGCTCTTCGGCCTGGTCCTCGGCGTGGTGGTGGCGCTCGCCAGCAAGAAGCAGACGGCGGCGTCCCTCGATTCGGTCGCGCACTGACTGCGGTGGCGAGGCTGAGACGATGGGCTCCGAACCGCCCGACTGCCTGACACTGGCCGATCCCGAGGATCTGGTCGGTGGCGACCGTCCGTGGTCGCCGGGGCGCAGAGAGGACGACGTGGACATCGAGCGCGCGGCTGGACCCGGACCGGACCAGCCCTGGTGCATGACGGAGGTCGACATCTTCTGCGACCTCGACGAGGTGGAGATGGAGGCGATGGCGCAGGCCGCGCCGATGAAGACCTATGCCCTCGGCGAGCTGGTCTACTCCCCGCACCAGCCGATCGAGACGCTGTTCATCCTCAAGCAGGGGCGGATCCGGATCTTCCGGGTCTCCGCGGACGGCCGGGCCCTCACCACCGCGATCATCGAGCCGGGGACGATCTTCGGCGAGATGGTCGTCGTCGGCCAGCGGATGCACGACAGCTTCGCCGAGGCCCTCGACGACGTCGTGGTGTGCGTGATGACCAAGACCGATGTGAAGCGGCTGCTGCTCGGCGACTCCCGGATCTCGGCCCGGATCTCCGAGACCCTTGGCCGACGGCTGGGGGAGATCGAGCAGCGGCTGTCCGACGCGGTCTTCAAGTCGGTCCCGGAGCGCATCGCCGGCGCCCTGGTCACGCTCGCCGCCGCGAGCTCAGGTCGGCCGCTGGGCCGCGGCGTACAGGTCAAGCTCACCCACGAACAGCTCGCGGCGTTGGCCGCCACCTCACGAGAGACGACCACGAAGGTCCTCGGTGAGCTGGCGGACCAGGACCTGATCGCTCTGGGGCGCGGCCGGATCACGGTGCTCGACGAGGATGGGTTGCGAGCCCTGACCGGCGGCTAGCAACCCCCCTACGTCGAGCGCCGGTCACATCCCGGGGATCGCCTGCGCCTCGTGGACCTCGATCTCGCAGCCGCCGGGCATGTTGAGGTGGGGGTGGCCCTGGGCCAGCCCCAGGGCGGCGTCGAGGTTCTCGGCCTCGATGATGCTGTACCCGGCGACCTCACGGCCGCTGGGTGCGGTGCCGTCGGCGGTCACCCGCACCCCGCCCGCGAGCGGCGTACCGAAGTCGACCATGCCCTCGCCGACGCGGCCGGCCCAGGCGTTCCATTCGCCCATCACTGCTTCCATCTGCGCGGGATCGGGGGGCGTGGCGTCGGCGGGGGTCATCGGCGCGTGGTAGATGAACACGTACTTGGTCATGCTGGTGATTCCTTCCTTCACCGGGTCGGCGGGTGCCGGCCCGTGGTCTTGAGGGGGGTGGAGCGGGGAGGTCAGGCCAGGGGCTGTCGTCCGGCGTACGCCGCGAGCCGGTCGATGGCACTCGCGTCAGCGGCGGGGGTCACCTCGTCGGCGAAGGAGGACCCGCGGCCGCCGGGAACCAGGCCCTCGGCCAGCCCGCGGAGGTACTCGACCAGCTCGTCGGAGACGTGCATGGTCTGGCCGCTGCTCTGAGCGATGTCCCAGGCGTGCAGGGCCAGCTCGACGGGCAGGATGCTGGCCGCGAACGACGCGGGCATCGGCGCTCCGCCGGGTCCGGAGATGGTGCCCTCGAGGTCAACCTCGCGCCATCCGTCGATCGCCTGGGCAGCCATCACGGACACCCGGTTCTCGGCACTGCCGGCCTCGGGGTTGGTCACCGTGACGCCGGCCATGGCGCCCAGTTGGATGAGCGAGTTGAAGAGGTGTTCGACGAGCTCGTGACACGTGAAGTCCGCGCACGGGGTGGGCTTGGGCTGGTCGGCCGATGTCAGGTTGCGCAGGATCGGCTGGATCACCGCCAGGGCGGCGTCGGCCGCGATGAGCGGGGTGAGGTTCTCGGGTGCGAAGGCCCACTCGTCCGGCCCCGCGTCGCCGGTCGTCGCGGCCCGCTCGAGTCGTTCCAGGTAGTGGTCCCAGCCCTCGGCATGCGCCTTCGCCTGCTCCTCGCTGAGGCCCTCATGCGCGAGGGTCACGATCGATCCCTCGGCGGCGGGTTCGACGGTGACGGTCACCGTCGACGCGTCGCTCGGCAGCTCCGGACTGCCGTCCCAACCCCATCCGAAGACGATCCGACGACCGGGCTCCACCTCACGGAAGGTGCCGGCGGCGATGTGTCCCGGGGTGACGGTCCACCGGTAGGAACCGCCGGCCCGGAGGTCGACGACCGCCGAGACGGTCTGCCAGCGACGCAGTCGCTCGGGCTCGGTGAGCAGCGCGAACGCCTCGTCCGGGCTGACCGGAAGGGTGACGCTCTTGGTGTAGTTCATGACTCTCTCCTCAGGGTGTGGGCATCGGAGACCAGCTGGTCGAGCTCGCTGGTCCAGAATCGGTCGATCTCGGCCTGCAGCTTGCGCAGCCCGTCGGGCAGGACGCGGTAGATCCGCTGGCGGCCGACCTTCTCGGCCTCGACCAGCCCCGCGTCGGCCAGCACCAGCAGGTGCTGGGAGATCGCCGACCTGGTCACCGGGAACTCCGCGGCGACCTCGCTGACGGTCCTCGACCCCGTCGCCAGCAGCTGCAGGATGCGGCGCCGGTTGGGCTCCGCGGCTGCGGTCAACGGGTCCGTCACCACAGATACGTTAGCGAGCACTAACGCGTTTGTCGAGGGGTGTGGGCGGCGTCGGCTCAGCGATCGTCCCGATCATCGCGACGCCGTTGGCGCGCAAGTGGCGGAACGAGCAAGCCGAACGCGCCCACAGGTCCGGCCTGCTTCGCGCGTCGAGCTCGCGATCGCCAACGAGCAAACCCCTGCAGCCTGCGAGTGGACGGTGCCGACGAGCCTCAGGGCGTCCGAGTTGCGCGCTGGAAGCGGTGCTGGTCGACGAGTCGCGTTAACCATTCGAGGTTGTCGGAAGCGTCCAGTGCGTCCCCGAAGTCGCACCCGTCGGTGTAACAGCGCACTTCCCAGCGACAAGGGACCCCTTCGGAGTCGACCCTGGAAACGACGAGGGAAACCAGATGCTCGGCTCGCATGAGAGCCAAAGAATGGCATCAGATGAGTCTGGACGCGCGACGAGCGGCAGATGTGTGGGGTCTCCCGGGGCCTGAACGCCCGTGGCGTGCCCTTGAAATGACTCTCTGACCTGCCTGAATTCTGGTGGGCGATACTGGGTTTGAACCAGTGACCTCTTCCGTGTCAAGGAAGCGCGCTACCACTGCGCCAATCGCCCGAGGGTGTTGCATGAAGTTGTCTGTGGTGGTGATGGAGGTGGGTACGGGATTTGAACCCGTGTACACGGATTTGCAGTCCGTTGCCTCGCCTCTCGGCCAACCCACCGCGAAGGCCCTCACGGTGCAGTGCAGCCGTGACACTGACCTCTCCGAGCGGACGACGAGGCTCGAACTCGCGACCTCAACCTTGGCAAGGTTGCGCTCTACCAACTGAGCTACGTCCGCCTGCGACATCGAGTTGCCCTGATGCGCGTGAGAACCGTACCCGATGCGGTCAGGCCGTCCAAACCGGCTGCGGCGTGTCCGTAGGGTGAAGGGATGCGCGCCTGGATCGACGGACAGCTGCTGCCCGACCCGACCGGTCCCGCGGTCTCGGTGAGCGACCACGGCTTCACCGTGGGCGACGGGGTGTTCGAGGCGATCAAGGTGGTCGACGGGCAGCCGTTCGCGCTGGACCGGCACCTCGATCGCCTCTCGCAGTCGGCCTCGGGGCTGGGGCTGCCGGACGTCGACGTCGAGGCGGTACGCCGCGGCGTGAGGGCTGTGCTCGATGGTCAGGACCTGCCCCTGGGCCGGATCCGGATCACCTACACCGCGGGACCGGCGCCCCTCGGCTCCGGCCGCGGGGATCACGAGCCCACCCTGGTGGTGGTCGCCGCCCCGATGGATCCGCAACCGGCGACCACGGCCGTGGCGACGGTGCCGTGGCCCCGCAACGAGCGCGGCGCCACCGCCGGCCTCAAGACCACGTCGTACGCCGAGAACGTGATCGCGCTGGCCGAAGCCCAGCGCCGAGGCGCGGGGGAGGCGGTGTTCGCGAACCTCGCCGGTGACCTCTGTGAGGGCACCGGCACCAATGTCTTCTACGTGGTCGACGGGGAGCTGCGCACCCCCACGCTCGCGAGCGGGTGCCTGGCCGGTGTCACCCGTGGCCTGATCCTCGAGTGGTACGGCGGCCGCGAGGTCGACGAGCCGATCGGGGTGATCGCCGAGGCGACCGAGGTCTTCCTCGCCTCGACCACCCGCGACGTACAGGCCGTGCATCGCTGGGACGACCGCCCGCTGGTCGCGCCGGGACCGATCACGACCGCCGCAGCCGAGGCCTGGCGGGAGCGGGAGCCCGAACTGCTCGGTTTCTAAGCCCGCCATCCACAGGGCGCGCCGCGGGGGTGGCAGAGGCTCACCCCGGATGTCGAGCATCGGAGCATGCCCGAGGACCCGCGCCGCGCCTTGCTGTCCGAGCAGTCGGGTGTCATCACTCGCGGACAGCTGCTGGACCTGGTGACGGCCCGGGCGACATCGAACGACGGATCCGCAGACTCGGCCTCGGTCTGCGGCCCCCAGTGCGCGGTTCGGTCGAAGAACGCGGTGGCGCTGACGTACCAGGCACGTTGAATCCACCGCGCTGCGGTCAGCCGGCGAGCAGTTCCTCGACCAGCTCGTCGAGGTCGACGTTGGCTCCTTCGGAGCCGGGGGGTACGACGGTCCAGGTGCGCGCCAGGAACTGGTAGATGTCCCGGCTCCGGGCCTCGACGACGAGCCGGCCCTCGGGCGAGTGGAAGTCCATGGAGACCACCGCGCACCCGTCGGGGTCCAGGTTGGGCCACAGGCGGACGTCACCCTCGCCCGCAGGCTCGTCGATGCCCGTGGCCAGCAGCGCACGGCCCAGCACCCAGTGCACGTCACCGCCCGGGATGTGGAACGTCAGCCAGACGGCGTACGGGTCGGCCGGGTCGTAGCCGAACGAGGAGATGAACGTCAGGGGGCGGCCGAGCTCGTCCTCGCACTGGAGTGCGATCTCCTGCATCACCGCGGGTGCGGCGTGTTGCTGCGACATGGGGTTCCTTCGGCCGAGGTGAAGGCACTTGCTGCCTAAGAGACGTGCCTGGACACAGGTTCTGACGCGAAACCGGCCCCGCAGGTTGCCTACGAGGGCCGATCACCTCAGCCGGAATGTGAGTCGGCGGCGGCCATGAGTTAGAGTCTGCGACCGCAACAAGGAGCAAGTCTGGGGCGATTGGCGCAGTGGTAGCGCGCTTCGTTCACACCGAAGAGGTCACTGGTTCGAACCCAGTATCGCCCACCCAGGGAACCCACCCGCTCACGTCGGGTAGAACGCGATCGCGAGCACCAGCAGGAGGGCCCAGGCGCCCGTCTCGAGGGTTTCGCTCAGTGGTTGGATCCGGCGCACAGCCCCCCAGATGTGCACAGCGACCATCAGCGAGAAGTTGCCGATCAGGATCGCGAAGAGCACCGGCCGCAGGTCGGCGTCTCCGGCGTGGACCAGCACCACCGCGGCTTGCACGCAGATCACCGCGCCCAGGCAGCGGCCGAAGTAGATCGAGAGGTTGCGGCCATCCTCTGCGTCGGGGATCGGCCAGCGCAGCGAACGGGCCCAGGCGAGCGGGGCGATCACCATCGGCAGCCCGAGCGTGAGCACAGCGACGACAGCGACGACGAGCAAGAACCCCGAGGCGTGCTCCGACCAGAGTCCGACCATGCGTCATCAGAGCGTGATCGACACCCTGCTGTCGATACCCGTTCCGTACGTCGGATCCCGGCCCCGCCGTACTCATCGGAAACCGGCGGGCGGCGAA
Organism: uncultured Actinomycetota bacterium; assembly: GCA_963827185.1. Lineage (GTDB taxonomy): Bacteria > Actinomycetota > Actinomycetes > Propionibacteriales > Nocardioidaceae > Nocardioides. Next base: position 111,698 of record CAWGZQ010000004.1, on the reverse strand, counting down.
GCGCGGCCGGTCGATACGATCGATCTTCGGTCCACCATCCAGCCCAGGGAGCATTCGTGTCCGAGATCAAGGTCGTCCGCATCCACGCCGGAGAGCGCGCGGAGCAGGCGGTCACGGCCGGCACGAAGGCGTGGGAGCTGTTCCGGGACGACGCCGAGGTGATCGCGGCTCGGGTCGGCGACACGCTGAGGGACCTGGCCTACGAGCTCGCCGACGGCGACGACGTCGAGTCCGTCGCGATCGACAGCGCCGACGGGCACGACATCCTGCGCCACTCGACCGCGCACGTGCTGGCCCAGGCCGTGCAGGACCTGTTTCCGGACGCCAAGCTCGGCATCGGCCCGCCGGTCGAGAACGGCTTCTACTACGACTTCGACGTCGAGACCCCGTTCGTGCCCGAGGACCTCGAGAAGATCGAGACCCGGATGCGCAAGATCATCAAGGAGGGCCAGCGGTTCTCCCGGCGGGTGACCACCGACGCGGACGCGATCAACGAGCTCCAGGACGAGCCCTACAAGATCGAGCTGATCGGTCTCAAGGGTGGCGGCAAGGCGGCGGACGCGGCCGAGGGTGCCAGCGTCGAGGTCGGGGCCGGCGAGCTCACCATCTACGACAACCTCCGCCGTGACGGCGAGGTCGCCTGGAGCGACCTGTGCCGCGGCCCGCACCTGCCGACCACCAAGCGGATCCCGGCCTTCAAGCTGATGCGGTCGGCGGCGGCGTACTGGCGCGGGGACGAGAAGAACAAGCAGCTGCAGCGGATCTACGGCACCGCCTGGGAGTCCAAGGAGGCGCTCGAGGAGCACCTGCACCGGATCGAGGAGGCCGAGCGCCGTGACCACCGCAAGCTCGGCCGCGACCTCGACCTCTACTCGTTCCCCGACGAGATCGGCTCCGGCCTGCCGGTCTTCCACCCCAAGGGCGGCATCATCAAGCGGGAGATGGAGGACTACGTCCGCCGCCGGCACATCGAGGAGGGCTTCGAGTACGTCGGAACCCCGCACATCGCCAAGGAGGGGCTCTTCTACACCTCGGGCCACCTGCCGTACTACGGCGAGGGGATGTTCCCCGCGCTCGACGTCGACGGCATGGACTACCGCCTCAAGGCGATGAACTGCCCGATGCACAACCTGATCTTCAGATCGCGGCAGCGGTCCTACCGTGAGCTGCCGCTGCGGCTCTTCGAGTTCGGTCACGTCTACCGGCACGAGAAGTCAGGCGTGATCCACGGGCTCACCAGGGTGCGCGGCTTCGCCCAGGACGACTCGCACTCGTACGTCACCAAGGAGCAGGCGCCGGGGGAGATCAAGCACCTCCTCGACTTCTGCCTCGGGCTGTTCCGCGATTTCGGCCTCGATGACTTCTACCTCGAGCTTTCGACCCGCGACGACTCCAAGCCCGACAAGTTCATCGGCTCCGACGAGGACTGGGAGATCGCCACCAAGGTGCTTGAGGACGTCTGCGTCGAGTCCGGTCTCGAGCTGGTCCCCGACCCGGGCGGCGCGGCGTACTACGGCCCCAAGGTCTCGGTGCAGGCGCGCGACGCGATCGGCCGGACCTGGCAGATGTCGACCATCCAGTACGACTTCAACCAGCCCTCGGCAGACAGGTTCGCCCTGGAGTACGTCGCTCCCGACGGCTCGCGCCAGCAGCCGGTGATGATCCACTCGGCGAAGTTCGGCTCGATAGAGCGGTTCATCGGCGTACTCGTGGAGCACTACGCCGGCGCGTTCCCGCCCTGGCTGGCGCCCGTGCAGGTGCAGGCGATCCCGGTCGCCGAGACCTTCGCCGACTACCTGCACGATGTGGCTCACCGGATGAAGACCGTCGGGCTCCGGGTCGAGGTGGACGACTCCGACGACCGGATGCAGAAGAAGATCCGCAACGCCCAGCTCCAGAAGGTCCCGTTCATGATGATCGCCGGCAACGACGACGTTGAGGCGGGCGCGGTCTCGTTCCGGTACCGCGACGGCCACCAGGACAACGGGGTGCCGATCGACGAGGCGATCGCGCGGGTGTTGGCAGCGGTGGAGTCCCGCGAGCAGGTCTGAAGAATTCGGTCGCCTTCGGGGTCCGGCTGGGTGAACATCGACCGATGCTTCCCAACTACTTCGATGAACCCGTTGCCGCGCAGTACGACGACGGCGACCCGCGCTTCGAGCCGGAGCACCTTGAGCTGGAAGTGGGCTTCCTGGCCAATCTGGCGGGGGAGGGCGGCCGGGCCCTGGAGCTGGCGATCGGCACCGGCCGGGTAGCGCTGCCGCTGGCTGCTCGCGGTGTCGAGGTGGCCGGGATCGACCTGTCGGCCGCGATGGTGGCGCAGCTGCGGGCCAAGCCCGGGCGGTGCCGAGCTGAGGATCGAGATCGGTGACTTCACCAGCACGCAGGTGCCCGGGGAGTTCGACCTGGTCTACCTCGTCTACAACACGATCGGGAACGTCACGACGCAGGACGCCCAGGTCGCGACGTTCGAGAACGCCGCCCGGCACCTGCGGGCAGGCGGATGTTTCGTGGTCGAGACGGGGGTGCCCCACGTGCGGTCCGTGCCCGACGGTGAGCGGTTCCGGGTGTTCGCGCACGGCGACGACCACCACGGCATCGACGAGTACGACGTGGTGACCCAGGCCATGTGGTCCCACCACTACACGCGGACGGCCGACGGCACCTACCGCCGGTCCTCGGTGCCGTTCCGCTACGCGTGGCCGGCCGAGTTCGACCTGATGGCCCGGATCGCGGGCCTCCGGCTGCGCGAGCGCTGGGGATGGTGGGACCGGACCGCGTTCACTGCCCTCAGCACGGCTCACGTGTCGGTGTGGGAGAAAGTTACTGCGACGTAACGTCGCGCATACCCTTTACATGTGACGTGGAGTCACATTAACCTCGCTGGCATGACCGCACTGCAGGAGAACGGCCAGAGCTACGAGCAGCGCCTCCAGACCCTGTCCGAGGCGTCGGTGAACCAGCACTTCGACGCCTTCCTGGACATCGACTGGGACCACCCGGACTTCGCGATCGACCCCGACGACGAGCGTTGGATCCTGCCCCAGGTGGACGTGCTGGGCCGACACCCCTGGTACCAGGCGCTCCCGAGGGACGAGCAGATCCGGATCGGCCTCTACCGCCAGGCCAACATCGTCAAGGTCGGGCTGCAGTTCGAGCAGATCCTGATCGCCGGCCTGATGAACTACGCCTTCCGACTGCCCAACGGGTCTCCCGAGTTCCGGTACTCGACCCATGAGGCGACCGAGGAGTGTCACCACACCCAGATGTTCCAGGAGTTCGTGAACCGCTCCGGCCAGGATGTGCCGGGAGGCAGTCGGTTGTTCCGCTCCCTCGGCCCGATCCTGCCGCTGGCGGCGCGGATCATCCCGTTCGGGTTCTTCTACGGCGTGCTGGCCGGCGAGGAGCCGATCGACCACGTGCAGAAGTCGATCCTGCGTGCCGGCGACGACATGCACCCGCTGCTGCAGCGGATCATGCAGATCCACGTGGCCGAGGAGGCCCGCCACATCGGCTTCGCGCACCAGTACCTCGAGCACCGTGCCCCCAGGCTGAAGCGACACCAGCGCGCGGTCTTGTCGGTGGTGGTTCCGATCATCATGCGGTGGTTGTGCGACGAGATCCTGGTGCCGAGTCGCCAGGCCCGGAAGGACATGGGAATCCCGCGGAGCGTCATGAAGGACCTCTACTGGGACAAGCCCGAGTCGCGGAAGATGCTGCGCGACCTGTTCGGTGACGTCCGGATGCTCGCCGAAGAGACCCAGATGATGAACCCGGTCTCCCGTCGGGTCTGGAGGCTCATGAAGATCGACGGCCGCTCCTCGCGCTACCGCAGCGAGCCCGCTTCCGCCGCCGCCTGAGGCCACCATGCCCTACGTCGTCACGCAGTCCTGCTGCGCCGATGCGTCCTGCGTCGTCGCCTGCCCGGTCAACTGCATCCATCCGGCTCCCGGCGAACCCGGGTTCGCCGAAGCCGAGATGCTGTACGTCGACGCGAACTCCTGCGTCGACTGCGGAGCCTGCCTGACCGCCTGCCCGGTGGACGCGATCAAGCCGCACACCGCGCTGAGCGCCGACGAACAGCCGTTCGTTGCCCTCAACGCGGAGTACTACGAGGTCTTCCCGCACCCCGAACGCACCCCGTTGGCGCTGGTGCCCGGTCAGCGCCGACTCGTCGGCAACGCGCCGCTCCGGTTCGCGGTCGTGGGCTCCGGGCCGGCCGGGATGTACGTCGCCGACGAGCTGCTCAAGCACCCCGAGATCACGGTCGACGTGTTCGACCGGCTGCCCACGCCGTACGGGCTGGTACGCGCGGGCGTCGCCCCCGACCATCAGTCGACCAAGCAGGTCACGCAGCTGTTCGAGGCGATCGAGCGCGAGTCCGGCTTCAGCTACCTGTTGGATGTCGAGGTGGGTCGCGACCTCAGCCACGACGAGCTCGCGTGCCACTACGACGGCGTCGTGTACGCCGTCGGTGCGGCCACCGATCGTCGGCTCGGCATCGAAGGTGAGGAGCTGCCCGGGTCGATCTCGGCGACCGACCTGGTCGGCTGGTACAACGGCCACCCCGACAAGCAGGACCTGCGGGTCCCGCTCGATCACGAGCGGGCGGTGGTGATCGGCAACGGCAACGTCGCCCTCGACGTGGCCCGGATCCTGACCGCTGATCCCGACGACCTCGCCCGCACCGACATCGCGGCCCTGCCTGGCTCGACGCTCAGGCTCGGCGCGGTGCGCGAGGTGGTGGTGCTGGGTCGCCGCGGCCCGGCAGAGGCAGCGTTCACCATGCCTGAGCTGGTTGGCCTCGCCGGCATCGACGAGCTCAACGTCGTGATCGACACGGCCGGAGCGCCGATCGAGGGCGAGGGCGCCAAGCAGCGCCTGCTCGCCGAGCTCGCGGCCCGGCCGCGGGTAGCGGGTCTGCGGACGCTCGTGCTTCGGTTCCACACCACCCCGGTACGCATCCTCGGCGAGGAGACCGTGACCGGGGTCGAGGTTGCCCGCGACGGGTGCGCCGAGGTCATCGAGTGCGGTCTGGTGCTCCGAGCGATCGGCTACCACGGCCAACCGGTTTCCGACCTGCCCTACGACGCCGCTACCGGCACCGTCCCCAACGACCGCGGCCGCGTGCGCCCCGGCGTGTACGTCGCCGGCTGGGTCAAGCGGGGACCGACCGGCTTCATCGGCACCAACAAGTCGTGCGCCCAGGAGACCGTCGACGGGCTGCTCGACGACGCGGACGCGGGCCTCCTGCCGACTCCTACCCGAACCCGCGATGATCTCGCGGCGACGCTCGAGTCGCGCGCGGTGCTGCCGATCGATTCCGCCGGCTGGCGCGCGATCGACCATGAGGAGCGGCGCCGGGGCAGGCAGCGCGGACGCCCGCGGCTCAAGCTGGTGGACCCGGCCGAGCTGCGCCGGGTGGCGCGGGATGCCGGGAGCCGATCCGGTTACAGTGCTGGTCGCAAGCTGAGGCAGAAGCGAGGTTGAGATGGCGTCCACCGAGCGCGGCCGTCCCGACGGTCGCCAGCTGCGGTGGGACAAGCACAACCAGGCCAGACGGCAGACGATCCTGGACGCCGCCATCGCGGTGCTCGAGGAGACCGAGCCGGGCGAAGACATCCACGTCCAACAGATCGCGCAGCGCGCGGGCCTGAGCCGGACCGTCGTCTACCGGCACTTCACCGATCGAGCCGACCTCGACCAAGGGGTGCAGACGGCCATTCTCGAGATGCTGGCCGGTGAGCTGCTGCCCGAGGTCACCCTCGCGGGCACGATCGACGAGATCATCCAGCGGATCGTCGGCACCTACGTCGGCTGGACCGTCGCCCATCCCAGCCTGCACCGGTTCGCGGAGCACGACGTCCCGGGGGCGGCCGGCTCCAGCGCCCTCGAGGTCTCGGTCGTGCGGATCGCCGCGCAGGTCGAGGAGCTGATCTCGATCGGCGCCGATCAGCTGGGTGCGCCGCTCTCCGACGACGACGCCGCTGCCCTCGACCCGCTGGTGTTCGGGCTCGTGGGCGCCGTCCTGAGCGCCACCCGCCGGTGGCTGGCCCGACCCGAGCGGAGGCCCGATCCCGACCTCTTCGTCCGGCTGGTCAGCGACTCGGTCTGGCACATCATCGACGGGCACGCGCGCAGGCTCGGCATCGAGCTCGACCCGCACGTCAGCGTCGATGCGATGTTCGCGGCGGCGACCGGCCAGGGGACCGGCACGTGACCGAGCGCGTGCATCAGGAGGGTGTGGGGGACCCCGACCACCTCGACCGGCTGTGGACCCCGCACCGGATCGCCTACATCCGCGGCGAGAACAAACCCTCCGACGAAAGTGCGGGGGAGTGCCCGTTCTGCCGGGTGCCCCAGATGGACGACGAGTACGGGCTCGTGGTCCACCGCGGCGAACTCGCGTACGTCGTGCTCAACCTCTACCCGTACTCACCCGGCCACCTGATGGTCTGCCCTTATCGACACATCGCCGACTACACCGAGACCACCGACGCCGAGCTGGTCGCCATCGCCGACCTCACTCGGACCGCGATGGGGGTGATCCGCTCGGTGTCCGGCGCCGCTGGGTTCAACCTCGGCATGAACCAGGGCGCCATCGCCGGCGCCGGCATCGCCGCCCACCTGCACCAGCACGTCGTACCCCGCTGGCCCGGCGACCAGAACTTCATGCCGATCATCGGCCGCACCAAGACCCTGCCGGAGCTGTTGGCGGACACCAGGGAACTGCTCGCCGAGGCCTGGCCCGGCTCCTAGCTGGGCTCGAACGTCGCCAGCAGCGCCTCGAGCGCCTCCTGGTCCGGGCCGACGAACTCCGGGACGTCCGGTGCCTCGTCGAGCACCGCGAACATCGCGTCGTTCATCCCGATCGCGGGCGGCAGGTGGGTGCTGAGGATCGCCGACGGGTCGAGCCCGCGGAACGTGTCGACCGTTGCCGCGAACTTCTGGCCGTCGACGCTGCGTACCCAGGGGCTGTCGATCGCCGCCCACAACAACTGAGCGGCCCGCCGCTCCTCGTCGCCGATGGCGCGGGCATCGCCGCCCATGGCGAGTTCGGCGCTGCTCAACGGACCGCCGAAGCAGTCGGAGGCGAACAGGGTGCCCGTCTTGTCATCCAGCAGGCCGACGGTCGCCGGGTTGTCGAACAGCGGCGGACGGTAGCCCGTCACGGTGCGGTCGCCGAGATCGAGCTTCTGACCGGGGTTCAGGAGGTAGACGCGCTCCATCGGCACCATCCATTCGGTCGACATGATGCCGACCCCGATGAACGTCGTGACGAGCCGCGCCTGCGGAGCGGCCTCGAGCAGGTCCCAGAGGCCCCCGGTGTGATCGCGGTCGGGGTGGGTGATCCACACCCAGCGGACATCCGCCGGGTCGATCACCTCGGCCAGCTCGGCGACGAAGTCCTTGTCCGGGGTGCTCAACCCGGTGTCGATGACCAGGGGCTGGTCGGCGTGCACGACGAACGTGTTGACCGGGAGGTGACCGATGCCCGGCACCTCCGCCTGGTCGCTCAGCACGGTGACGTCCGTGCCGATCTTGTGCTTCTCCATGGTGGTTTCCTCTCGGGATCAGAACGGGACCTGGGTGGCCAGCAGTCCTTCGGTGACGGTGCCGCGCCCCGAGACGATGCGGCAGAAGTCGATGGCATCCAGCTCGATGCGCTCCCCGTCCGTGCCGTGCGACCACGAGCCGCCTGCCGGTCCGGTGAGAGTGAGGGAGTACGCGCGGCCGTGGCGTTCGGCCCACTCGGCCACCACGTCGGCCACGATCACGCCGTCGTGGTCCGGGGTCAGCACCGGCTCGGAGTCGAGCGCCTTGGCGATGTCCATCCGATGCAACCACGGGTCGCGGGTGAGGATGACGTCGCTGAGGAAGCCGATCGCCCAGTGCTCGTCGCGGCCGTTGACCTGCTGAGGGTTCGGGAGCTGCCGCTTCCGGATGAACCCGGGCGTGAGACGCCGGCCTCGCGTCGCCTTCGGCCCGACCTTCTTGGCGCCAGCGACGATGTCGTCGGTCGACCAGTCGTCGCGTTCGCTGACCTGGAGGCCGGTGAGGGCCGTCAACTGGTCGATGCCCTCGGCCTCGGCGATCGCGTCCGCCTTGCGCAACTGCCGGCGCATCTCGAGGGGCGTGGCGACCATCTGGGCCATGCCGACCAGGTGGCAGGCGAGCTGGCGAACATTCCACAGGGTGCAGTCGGTCGGGCGGGTCCAGTCGTCGGGACCGAGGACGGCTAGGGCGTCGGCCATCCGGGCGTACTCGGTCTCGGCGAGCTGCATGGCCAGTGGCCGGGGGATGTGGGGCCGTCGTAGGTCGGCGCGGTGGGGCGCGGTCGTGCTCATTTCTTCCTCCGGTCAGAGGTCGTTGATGGTGCCTTCTCGAGAAGGCCGACGGCGTCGGCCCACATGTCGACGGCGCGGGTGAGCAGCGCGTTGATGCGGGTGCCACCCGGGTCGTTGGCGAAGTGCTGGTTGATCAGGCCGCCGAGGATCGACACCCAGATCATGAAGTCCGTCTCCGAGATGTCGCCGAGGTCCCGCACCCGCCGGCGGGCGTCCTCCATGACGCGGACCGACGGCGCGTACGACTCCGGGCTCGGCTCGAAGCCCGGGATCAACCGCTCGTTCATCAGCTGGTAGCGCGGGTGGTCGGCGATGGCGAAGTCGAAGAACTGCCGTGCCATCACGTGGATCGCGGCCCGCGGATCGCTCTGATCGAGTTCCGCCAGCTCGCCCGCCAACTGGTCGAGGGTGAGCTCGTACTCGCTCCAGGCCTCCCCGAACATCGCGTCGTAGATCGCCATCTTGGACGCGAAGTGGCCGTAGAGCGACGGCGCCTGCATGCCGACTCGATCCGCGACATCTCGCAGCGTGATCTGGGTGAGTCCGGCCTCCCGGGCGATGGCCCAGGCGGCGTCCAGGATCTCCCGGCGCGTGGCCTCACGACGTTCGGCAATCCTATCGCGCTTCGGAGTTCCTAACATAGTTAGGAGAATCCAGGAGATCGATCCGTGGGTCAAGCCCGGTCTGGACAACCGCACGGGTAGCCTGCGGCCACCATGCTCGAGAGATTCCGCGAATTCTGGACCAACGTCTGGAAACCCCTCGCCCACCTGCTGATCCGGCTCGGCGTGACCCCCAACCTGGTCACGTTCTTCGGCACCGTCGGTGTCGTCACCGGAGCCCTCGTGTTCTTCCCACGGGGCGAGCTGCTGATCGGCGTCCTGGTGATCACCGCGTTCGTGTTCAGCGACATCATCGACGGCTACATGGCGCGACTGACCGGGATCACGGGGAAGTTCGGATCGTTCTGGGACTCCACGCTGGATCGGATCGGTGACGGAGCGATCTTTGGGGGCCTGGCCCTCTACTTCGCCGGACCGGGGGACAGCTACCTCTACCTGTGCCTGTGCCTGTACAACCTGGTGGCCGGTTCGGTGACCTCCTACGCACGGGCGAAGGCCGAGTCACTCGGCCTCAACGCCAAGGGCGGAATCGCGGAGCGGGCCGACCGGCTGGTCTCGATCCTGGTGATGACCGGCCTCGGGGCGATCTTCAACCTGCCGATCCTGATGTTCGTCACGCTCTGGGCGCTGGCCTTCGCGAGCACCTACACGGTGGGGTTCCGGGTGCTCAAGGTGCACCGGCAGGTGATGGCCGAGCAGGCCGCGGCCGATTCCGGGTCGTCGGTCTGACCGCCGTACGATAAGGGCATGGCTGAAACCCCCGAGCAGGAGAGCACCACCGGCACCATCCGCGTCAAGCGCGGGATGGCCGAGATGCTCAAGGGCGGCGTGATCATGGACGTGGTCACCCCCGAGCAGGCAAAGATCGCCGAGGACGCCGGCGCGGTGGCCGTGATGGCGCTCGAGCGGGTTCCCGCCGACATCCGTGCCCAGGGCGGGGTCAGCCGGATGAGCGATCCCGACATGATCGACGGGATCATCGCCCAGGTCTCGATCCCGGTGATGGCCAAGGCCCGGATCGGCCACTTCGCCGAGGCGCAGGTGCTGCAGAGCCTGGGCGTCGACTACGTCGACGAGTCCGAGGTGCTGACCCCGGCCGACTACGCCAACCACATCGACAAGTGGTCGTTCACCGTGCCGTTCGTGTGCGGCGCCACCAACCTGGGTGAGGCGCTGCGCCGGATCACCGAGGGAGCGGCGATGATCCGCTCCAAGGGCGAGGCCGGCACCGGGGACGTGTCCAACGCGGTGACCCACATGCGGACGATCCGCCGGGAGATCCGTCGGCTGGCCGCCCTCGAGGGTGACGAGCTCTACGTCGCGGCCAAGGAGCTGCAGGCGCCGTACTCCCTGGTCAAGGAGGTCGCCGAGAGCGGCAAGCTCCCGGTCGTGCTGTTCACCGCCGGCGGCATCGCCACCCCGGCCGACGCCGCGATGATGATGCAGCTCGGTGCCGAGGGCGTCTTCGTCGGCTCCGGCATCTTCAAGTCCGGCAACCCGGCACAGCGGGCCGAGGCGATCGTGAAGGCCACTACCTTCCACGACGACCCGGCCATGGTCGCCAAGGTCTCCCGCGGGCTCGGCGAGGCGATGGTCGGCATCAACGTCGAGGACATCCCGCAGCCGCACCGGCTGGCCGAGCGCGGCTGGTAGTTCGGCTCGGCAGGTCAGCGAAGCTCAGGGCAGCCGAGCAGGTCGCGGTCGGCCGCGTCGAGCCGGTCGTAGTCGCCCACCAGGTCCAAGACCCGGTCGTCGCTGTCCAGGTAGGCCCGGAAGTCGTACTGACGATCGGCCCACCACAGTTGCGGTTCGCCACCGTTCTCGACGGTGTACTCACCCGACGGCTCGCCCATCAACGCGATCACCCGATCCCTGCCCATGCCCACCGTGAGCTCGCACCAACGCCGGACCCAGCGCGCCGGCTCGGAGTCGGCCGAGCGGTCGGAGCCACGGGGCTCGGTGGAGGCGACGTACCAACTACCGTGCCGCCGTTCCATCCGCACGGTCTCATCGACCTTCGGGAAGTCGACGGCCAGGAGGGCGTCCTCCTCGGTGAGCTGGGTCAGTTCGATCGCCGTCGGCCGGTACTCCCGTGCCGGGTCCTCCCAGAGCACCGCCACGAACCCGGTGCACGGGTCGCCGAGTGAGGCGCGCTGCAGCAGGATCGCCTGCTGACGCAGCGCGATGGTGAAAGCCGGGGCGTGCCGCGCGCAGACCCCGGCCGGATCGTGCGACTCGAGCGCGGCCAACCAGGCGCGGTACGCCGCCTCGGCGGGCGCCGGCTCGGTTGCCTCGGTCGCATCGGTTGCCTCGGTCTGCGCTGGCGAGATGGCATCCCCGCCGATCCGATCCGAGGCGTTGTCGCCCCCGCAGGCCGTCATCAGTGCCAGCGCGGCCACCATGACTAGGGCGGACGCCGAACGGTTCGATCGCATAGTCACAACGGACCATTGTCCGGCAGTTCCCTTCCGCCGCCCCTCGCGCGCGCCCTGTAATGCGGTGATCGAATGATCAACCGTCATGAGGGCCCGGGCCCGGCGGCAAGGGGAGGGACACCCAATGAAGAAGAGCACCAAGGGCGCAATCGCCGCGGGGTCGGCGTCTGTGCTGCTGCTGGGCGGGGTCGGGACGCTGGCTTACTGGAACGACAGTGAGACCGTGACTGGAACGACCGTGGGCTCCGGCCAGCTCGACCTTGCGCTCCTGGCCTGCGGCGACTGGCAGCTCGACGGGGTCGGGGGCACCGCAGGCGACCTCGGCAGCCGCGAAATCGTTCCCGGCGACTCGCTGGTCAAGACCTGCACCTACACGCTGACCGCAGAGGGCGACCACCTCGAGGCCAGCCTGGACATCACCACGCCGAGCTGGACCGGCGGCCTCGCCAGCAAGGTGACCACGGGCGCGACCTTCGACGTGGACGGCGCCCCGGTCACGCCGGGCGTTGCGTATCCCTTCAACGACGGCGCGCCGAGCACGATCACTGCGGAGTTCACGGTGGACTTCCCCTTCGGGACCGGGGTCGACAACACCTCCCAGGATCTGACTGCCACGCTCGGCGACGTGACGATGACGGTCACCCAGACGGATAGTCACTGAGCCACCCGGACACGGACACCATGACCGCGGCCCGTCGGGCGGGATCCTTCGTCGGCCAGGTCGCGACCTGGTCGGTCATCCTGTCAGCCGCTGCCGCGCTCATGGTGTCCGTCGCAGTACCCCGCATCGCCGGGGGCACGCCGTATGACGTGCTCACCGGCTCGATGCGACCCGACCTCCCTCCAGGGACGCTGGTCGTGGTGCGGCCCACGCCGATCGAGGACATCGCGATCGGGGACGTGATCACCTATCAGCTCGAGTCGGGAGAGGCCACCGTCGTGACGCATCGGGTGGTCGGGATCGGCGTCGGCGTCGACGGCGATCGGGTCCTGCAGACGCAGGGCGACGCCAATGAGAAGTTCGACCCACAGCCGGTCCGCGAGGTCCAGATCAAGGGTGAGCTCTGGTACTCGGTGCCCCAGCTCGGCCGCCTGCACCAGGCACTCACCGGTCAGGAACGGCAGTGGGCGGTGTACGCCGTCGCGTTCCTGCTGCTGGGGTACGCCGCCATGGCCTGGGGTGGCGCGCTGCGAAGCCGGCTGCGCCGACGGGAGGAGCTCGATGATGAGGCGAACACGCCCCAGGCATCGGCGCCGGCATAGCGGGCGGGTGCGCGCGGTCCTGAGCCTGGGACTGCTGCTGGGGATCACCCAGGTCGGCACCCTGGCCTCGTGGACCGACTCGGCCACCGTTGCGGGCGGCGACATCGCGAGCGGCACCCTCGACCTCACCGTCGGTGAGTCCAGCGCCAACCAGCTGAGCGGCCCGGGCGGGACCTGGACGCACACGACCCTGGCCCTTGCTGCGATGGCTCCGGGGGAGAGCCTGGCCAGGGCCCTCAGCGTCGGCAACGGAGGCTCGGTGGCACTGGCGTACAACGCAGCTGTCGTCACCTCCAACAACGACCTGCTGAATGGACTCCAGCTCACCGTCGTCGAGGGCGCGACGGTCGGGAACACCGGCACCCAGGCAGCCAACAACCGATCGGGTACCTGCACAGGAGGGACCGCGACCGCTCTCACGAGCGCGAACGTCAGCACCACTGCCTCCTCGTTGCACGCTGCCCCGGCGTCCCTCGCGAGTGCTGGGGTCCGCACGTACTGCGTGCGCGTCCTGCTGGTGGGCACCGCACCGAACGCGATGCAGGGCAAGACGACCGCCCTGACCTTCTCCTTCAATGCCAGTCAATGACATGACGACCTCCCGCGTGCGCACTCTCACCCGTGAGGTTGCCCTGACCGTCGGCGCCGGCCTCGGCCTGGTGTGCGTCCTGCTGGCCGTGGTCGCCCCGCTGTTCGGCATCCGGCTGCTCGTCTTCGAGTCCGGCTCCATGGCGCCCACGGTGGACGCCGGAGGCATCGCGATCACCCGGACGGTCGCGGCGGACGAGCTCGCGATCGGCGACGTCGTCAGCGTCACGCCGGCGGGGGACCAGCGGGTGACCCACCGGATCGTGGGTATCGATCTGGTCGACGGGCAGACCCTCCTGACCCTGCGCGGTGACGCCAACCCGGGCCCGGACCCCGCGCCGTACCCGGTGGCCGAGGCCGACCGGGTGCTGCTGCACGCGAATCATCTGGGGTTCGCCGTGCACGCCATTGCCTCGCCGTACGCCGTCTTCCTGGCCGGCGCCTTCGTCGCCGGCCTGGTGTTGGTGGGCTTTCGTCGCCAGGTGCCCGTGGTCGCGGCGGTGGTCGCCGCCCTCGCACTGGTGGGGGCCGGTGTGCTGCTGCCGTCTCGGGTCTCGCCGACCTTGGCCGCGTTCAGCGACACGGCCGCGGTGCCGACCGGGAATCTGGTCACGACGACGGTGCCCGCGGCCGCCACGTTCACCTGCGGCGCGTTGGGGCTTCTCTCGGTGACGTTCAACTGGGCGGCCGTCGCCGGGGCTACCGGCTACACGCTCCACTACGGGTCCGGAGGGAGCCAGACCGTGACGACGACCGCCACCACGAGGACGATCACCGCCGCCATCTCGGGCGGCACCGCCTGGGTGGTCGCGCACCGCAACTTCGGCTCGACCACCTGGTCCTCGGTGGCCTCGAACACGAGGTCATACACGGTCGCGGTCGTCAGCCTGTGTTCTTGATGGGGATCGGCGCCGGCTCACCGATGGGTCAGTAGCCTTTCGCCTGTGAGAACCCGGGTCCGCGTCGCGTGCGTCGCCGCGCTCCTGTGCCTCACCTCCGGGCTCGCCGCCTGCTCGTTCTCCTGGGACGACAGCGACTCGCTGGTCGTCGAGACCGAGCACGGCAAGGTGCGGGGCATCACGACCGAAGGCATTCACGCCTGGCGTGGCATTCCGTTCGCCGCCCCGCCCGTCGACGATCTGCGCTGGGAGCCGCCCGAGCCACCGGACGACTGGACCGGCACCCGCTCGGCGGGCGCTTACAGCGCGAAGTGCATCCAGGGCGGGCCGACCCCCGGACAGACGGGCGTCCTGGTCGCTCCGGGTTCATCGGAGGACTGCCTCTACCTCAACGTCAACGCACCCGAGGACGCCGACGACCTGCCGGTGATCGTGGTGATCCACGGCGGTGGGTTCGTGGTCGGGAGCGGGGTCTACCCGATCGCGAACTCTCCGGCCATGGTCCAGCGAGGTGTGGTGCTGGTGAGCATCAACTACCGGCTGGGCCGGTTCGGCTTCTTCGCCCACCCGGCCCTGGGTGGCGACATCGCGAACTTCGGGCTGCTCGACCAGGTCGCTGCGCTCGAGTGGGTGCGCGACAACATCGCCGGCTTCGGCGGGGATCGCCACAACGTCACGATCCTCGGGCAGTCGGCCGGCGGCATGTCGGTCAATGCGCTGATGACCTCGCCCGCCGCGGACGGGCTGTTCGACCAGGCGGTGGTGCAGTCCGGACTCGGTCGGGAGGAGTCGATCTCCATGGCCGAGGCGCGCGACCAAGGCGCGGACTTCCTTCCCGGGATGGACGCCGACGAGCTGCGGGACCTCGATGCGGAGAAGATCCTGGGCCCGCCGCAAGACGTGCTGGCCGGCGAGCTACCGATCCTCGACGAGGTGCTGCCGCAACGGGTGGCCGATGCGTTCGCCGCGGGTGACGAGGCGGCCGTTCCCTACCTCATCGGCACCAACAGCGCTGAGTTCCCCGATCCGGTCCTGACCAGTCTCGGCCGATCTCCGGTTGCGGCGCGCAACGTG
This sequence comes from uncultured Actinomycetota bacterium, assembly GCA_963827185.1. Taxonomy (GTDB): domain Bacteria; phylum Actinomycetota; class Actinomycetes; order Propionibacteriales; family Nocardioidaceae; genus Nocardioides. The sequence continues at coordinate 96,468 of CAWGZQ010000004.1, read as the reverse complement.
ATCATGGGCAACAAACGCGCCGAGTTCCTGGCGTTGTACGGCGGTGAGGTGGGGGTCGCCTTCCACCTGATCAGCGACGCGATCTTCACCGAGCCGGCCCGCTACCTCGCGCGGTTGCACAGTGCCCGGGCACCCACCTATCGCTACCGTTTCTCCATCGCCTCGCCGGATGAGATCGCCGGTCAGGGTGGCGCGATCCATTCCGCGGAGGCGACCTTTGTCTTCGACTTCGTGGGTGCCGACGCCGACCTCGCCGACGAGATCTCCGACTACTGGGCGAGCTTCGCCACGACGGGCGACCCGAACCATGGCGGCGCCCCGGCCTGGCCGACTGCAGCCGGCGACGCGCTGATGGACTTCACGAACGACGGTCCAGTGGCGGAGAAGCCGGACCCGTGGGACCCGCGGCTCGACGAAGTGGAGGCGGCCGCCGAGCGGCTGTCCTGAGCGCCGCCTAAAATCGCGGGATGACCACGATCGGCGTCCTTGCGCTACAGGGTGACGTGCGGGAGCACCTGCACGCCCTGGAGCGGCTCGGCGTGGCGACGATGCCGGTCCGCCGGATCTCCGAACTCGACGCCTGTGACGGACTGGTCATCCCTGGCGGGGAGTCCACGACCATGGGCAAGCTGGCCCGCACCTTCGAGCTGCTCGAGCCGCTGCGGATCCGGATCAAGGCGGGGCTGCCGTGCCTCGGCACCTGCGCCGGGATGATCCTGCTGGCCGACCGGATCGTCGACGGTATCTCCGGCCAGGAGTCCTTTGGTGGCCTGGACGTGACCGTGCGACGCAACGCGTTCGGGCGCCAGGTCGACTCCTTCGAGGGCGACCTGTTCCTCGACGGGATCGACGGACCGGTCCACGGCGTCTTCATCCGAGCACCCTGGGTCGAGGAGGTCGGTCCGGGCGTCGAAGTACTGGCTCGGATCCCTGTTGGCCCGGCCGCGGATAGGATCGTCGCGGTCCGGCAGGGTCCGTTGCTGGCGACGGCGTTCCATCCCGAGGTGGGCAGCGACACCCGGATCCATCAGATGTTCGTCGACCTGGTGCTGGCGGCACCGGTCGACCGCACCCACACCACGTAGCCGCAGAAGCAGAAGAGGACACCGCATGTCCGGCCACTCCAAATGGGCGACCACCAAGCACAAGAAGGCGGTCGTCGACGCCAAGCGCGGCAAGATGTTCGCCAAGCTCATCAAGAACATCGAGGTGGCCGCCCGGATGGGGGGCGGCGACCCGAGCGGCAACCCGACGCTCTACGACGCGATCCAGAAGGCCAAGAAGTCCTCGGTCCCCAACGACAACATCGACCGCGCCGTCAAGCGCGGATCTGGTGAGGACACCGGCGGCGCCGACTATCAGACGATCATGTACGAGGGCTACGGCCCCTCGGGAGTGGCCATGCTCATCGAGTGCCTCACGGACAACAAGAACCGCGCTGCGATGGAGGTCCGGATGGCGATGACGCGCAACGGCGGCTCGCTCGCGGACCCCGGCTCGGTCTCGTTCCTGTTCAACCGCAAGGGCGTGGTGCTGGTCCCCACCGGGCAGGACGGCCGCGAGGTCAGCGAGGACGACGTGCTCGAGGCGACGCTCGACGCCGGTGCCGATGACGTCAACGACCTCGGCGAGGCGTTCGAGGTGATCTCGGAGGCCACCGACCTGGTCGCCGTCCGGACCGCGCTGCAGGCCGCGGGGATCGACTACGACTCGGCGGAAGCCTCGTTCGTCCCCGATCTGCAGGTGGCCCTCGATCGCGAGGGCGCCGGCAAGATGTTCCGGCTCGTCGACGCGCTCGAGGATCTCGACGATGTCCAGAACGTCTTCGCCAACTACGACGTCTCCGACGAGATCATGGCTCAGCTCGAAGACGCCTGACCCGCGTGTCGCTCCCGGCCCCGCCGCCGGTCACGGTTAGCGTGTTCTCCGAACAGGTGTTCGGACGAAGGGCTGCGACGTGCGCGTGCTGGGGATCGACCCGGGGCTGACCCGCTGTGGGCTCGGCGTGGTCGATGGCGAGGTGGGGCGGCCGCTACGACTGGTCGATGTCAACGTGATCCGCACCTCCGCCGGGGTGCCGGTGGCCGAGCGGCTGGTGACCATCGAGCGGGGCATCGACGCCTGGCTCGACGAGCACGCGCCCGACGCCGTGGCCGTGGAACGAGTGTTCGCCCGCTCCGACTCCAGCACCATCATGGGCACCGCCCAGGCCAGCGGTATCGCGCTGGTCGCCGCCGCGCGTCGAGGACTACCGATCGCGCTGCACACCCCGAGCGAGGTCAAGGCGGCCGTCTCGGGCAATGGCCGCGCCACCAAGGACCAGGTCGGGGCGATGGTCACCCGGATCCTGCGGCTGGACGCCGTACCCCGACCTGCCGATGCCGCCGATGCGCTGGCCCTGGCGATCACCCACATCTGGCGCGGGGGAGCCCAGGCCAGGATCGACGCGGCCGTCGCCGCAACGATGAGGAGCAGAGCATGATCGCGTTCGTACGCGGCCGGGTCGCCGGCCTGACGGTGTCCAGCGCCGTCCTGGAGGTCGGCGGCGTCGGCCTCGAGGTGATGTGTACGCCGGGCACGCTGGCCGAGCTTCGCACCGGCCAGGAGGCGACGCTGCCGACGAGCATGGTCGTGCGGGAGGACTCGCTGACGCTGTTCGGCTTCGCTGACGACGACGAGAAACAGACCTTCGAGCTGGTGCAGACCGCCTCGGGCGTCGGGCCGAAGCTGGCCCAGGCGATGGTGGCCTGCCTGAGCCCCGACGACCTCCGGCGGGCCGTGGCCAGCGACGACGTCAAGACCCTTACCCGGGTGCCCGGTGTCGGACAGAAGGGCGCGCAGCGGATCATCCTGGAGCTCAAGGACCGGATCGGCATGCCCACACTCGGTCACGAGGCGTCGTCCGCTCCCACCTCCGCCCCGTGGCGCGGCCAGGTGCATCAAGGCCTGGTCGGGCTCGGCTGGTCCACGAGGGACGCCGACCAGGCGGTGGACGCGGTGGCCGGCGAGGCCGGTGCGCATCCGGATGTGGCCGCGTTGCTCCGGTCCGCGCTCCGCTCGCTCAGCAAGGCCTGAGATGGACGACCTCGACGCCGCCGAACAGGCCCACCTGAAGTCGCTCACCACTGCCGAGGCAGAGGGCGACGAACGCGCCGTCGAGGCGGCCTTGCGGCCCCGGACCCTCGATGAGGTGGTGGGGCAGTCCCGGGTTCGAGCCCAGCTCGGCCTGGTGCTCGAGGCCGCTCGCAAGCGCGGCCGTGCCGCCGACCACGTGCTGCTGTCCGGACCGCCCGGACTCGGCAAGACCACGCTGGCGATGATCATCGCCCAGGAGATGTCCGCGCCGCTGCGACTGACCAGCGGTCCCGCGATCACCCATGCCGGCGATCTCGCCGCGATCCTCTCGGGACTCAACGAGGACGACGTCCTGTTCGTCGACGAGATCCACCGGATGTCCCGGCCGGCCGAAGAGATGCTCTATATGGCGATGGAGGACTTCCGGGTCGACGTCATCATCGGCAAGGGCCCGGGTGCGACCGCGATCCCCCTGGAGATCCCACCGTTCACCCTCGTCGGCGCCACGACCCGGGCCGGCCTGCTGCCGGGACCCCTGCGCGACCGGTTCGGTTACACCGGACATCTGGAGTTCTACGATCCCACCGAGCTCGACGTCATCGTCCATCGCTCGGCGGGCCTTCTCGGCGTCGACCTCACCGATCAGGGCGCCGCGGAGATCGCCTCGCGCTCCCGGGGGACGCCCCGGATCGCCAACCGGCTGCTGCGGCGGGTCCGTGACTACGCGCAGGTGCGCGCAGACGGCGTCGTCACGCTCGACGTCGCCCAGGCGGCGCTGGCCCTCTACGAGGTCGACGAGCTCGGCCTGGACCGGCTCGACCGCGCGGTCCTCGACGCGCTGTGCCGACGGTTCGGCGGTGGGCCGGTCGGCATCTCGACGCTGGCGGTGGCGGTCGGCGAGGAGCGGGAGACCGTCGAGGAGGTCGCCGAGCCGTTCCTGGTCCGCAACGGCTTCCTGGCCCGCACTCCGCGAGGCCGAGTAGCGACCCCGGCCGCGTGGGAGCACCTCGATCTGGAGGCTCCGCCGGCACCGGCCGAAGAGCCCGATGACGACCCGCTGTTCGGAGACTGAGCCGCGGATCGCAGGGATTCGCGTTCGGACCTACCGGCACGGCTACACTTGCCCGTCGGTCGGCCTGCCTGCGTTTGCGCGGCGGCCGCGAATCCCACGAAACGCTCGAGAGGTCTTGTCGTGCAGGAGCTCGTCTCCCTGTTGCCCTTGGTGGCTATCGCACTGCTCTTCTGGCTCCTGATCATCCGTCCGGCCAGCCGCCGGCAGAAGAATCAGCTCCGGATGCAGTCCTCCATCAACCTCGGAGACGAGGTGATGCTCACGTCCGGAATCTTCGGCACGGTCACCGAGGTGACCGACGATCGGCTGATGGTCGACATCGCGCCCGGTGTCACGATCCGGGTGGCGCGCGGCGCGATCGGGAACGTCGTACCGGTCGACGAGCCGGAGGCCCTTGAGGTCTCCGAGGAGACCAACGGTCACGAAGGCTCGGAGGAGCGCTGATGGCAACCAGGCAGCTCCGCCCCGGCCGCACCCTCGTGGTGTTCTTTCTGGGCGTCGCCATCACCTACGGGTTGGTCGCGCTCACCGGCACCTGGAAGCCGGAGCTGGGCCTGGACCTCCAGGGCGGCACGAGCATCCGGCTGGTGGCGACCGGCGATCCCTCCTCCGACAGCCTCGACGAGGCGCGGAGCATCATCGACCAGCGGGTCAACGGCAGTGGTGTCGCCGAGGCCGAGGTGACCACCCAGGGCGGCAACCAGATCGTCGTGGAGATCCCCGGCAAGAGCCGCGAGGACCTGGTCGAGGTCGTCAAGCGTCAGGCCCAGCTGCGGTTCCGGTTGGTGGCCTGCAGCGACTTCTCCCCCTGCGGCACCGGGACGACACCGACCCCCCAGAACCCGCTGCAACCCGAGCTCACCGTGCCTCCCGCGGAGCCCGAGGGCAACAACCGTCCGCCCGTCGGCTTCGACGGCGCGGTTGACCCGACCGGAGACCCGTCGGAGGAGCCGTCGCAGAAGCCCAGCGGCTCGGAGTCGCCGGCGGAGCCGGGCTCCGGCGAGTCGGCCCCCGTCGACGACGTCCCCGGCGTCAACGACGAGTCCTACACCGCGCCCGTCGACGACGAGCTCGCGTGGTCGCAGTCGCCCAGCCCCGAGGCTGCGGCGATGTTCACCGACTACGCCTGTGCCGCGGACGGGACCCTCGTCAACGCCGACGGCTCGCAGGCCTCGGTCGCGCCCGACGCGGCAGTGACCATCCCGCTGGTCGACGACCCGAGCAAGCCGCTGATGACCTGTGAACCGCCCGAGGACAGCCCCGGCACCGATCAGGACCGGCCGGCGGTGAAATACCTGCTCTCGCGTGCGGTGATCCAGGGCACCGACCTCAGCTCCGCCAGCGCGGGGGTTCCGCAGAGCCAGGTCAACTGGGTGGTCAACCTGGAGGTGGGCGGCGGCGGTCAGGATGCCTTCACCGCGATCTCCCGGGCCCTGGTCGGCACGGAGCGTCAGTTCGCGATCGTCCTGGACGGCGCGGTGATCTCGGCGCCGACGATGGAGGGTCTGATCACCAACGGACAGGCCCAGATCAGCGGCAACTTCAACGAGACCTCCGCCAACGACCTGGCCACCAGCCTCAAGTTCGGCGCGCTGCCGATCTCCTTCGATGACAACTCGACCCAGGTGCAGACGATCGGTCCCTCGCTCGCGGGCAACCAGCTCACCGCGGGTCTGACCGCGGGCGCGATCGGCCTGGCGCTGGTGCTGCTCTACTGCCTCATCTACTACCGGGGCCTCGGCCTGGTCGTGGTGGCCTCCCTGCTGATGGCAGCGGTGATCACCTACGGCATGGTGCTGCTGCTGAGTGAGGCGGCCAACTTCACCCTCACCCTGCCGGGCATCGCGGGCCTGATCATCGCGGTCGGCATCACCGCCGACTCGTTCGTCGTCTACTTCGAACGCATCCGAGACGAGATGCGCGACGGCAAGTCGATGCGGGTGGCCGTCGAGGCAGGTTGGGCCCGCGCCCGGATGACCTGCCTGGCCGCCGACACGGTGTCGTTCCTGGCCGCGATCGTGCTGTTCATCTTCGCGGTGGGCGTGGTCAAGGGCTTCGCGTTCGCGCTCGGCCTGGCGACCCTGATCGACGTCGTGGTCTTCTTCTTCTTCACCAAACCCATGGTGTCCTGGCTGGCCCGCTTCAACTTCTTCAACACCGGGCACCGCATGTCCGGTCTCGACGCGAGTGCGCTCGGCGTCGAGTCGATTTCCCTCGGGACCGCTGGAGGAAAAGCCTGATGGGCAAGTTCGCAGTGCTCGGCAACGAGCTCTACTCCGGCAAGAAGTCGATCGACTTCGTCGGTCGCAGGTGGCTCTGGTACGCCGTGTCGCTGGTGATCGTGGGGATCGCCCTGGCCGGCTGGACCGTCAAGGGGCTGAACTTCGGCATCGAGTTCACCGGCGGCTCGCAGTACATCGTCTCCCTGCCCGCCGATCAGGTGGATCAGGACACGGCCGACGAGCTGCGCACCGTGGTCGCCGACACCGGGATCGACAATGCCTCCGCACCCATCGTCACCACGCAGGGCAACGAGGCGATCGTCGTCCAGACCGAGCCGCTGACCAGCGACGAGGGCGACCAGATCGCTGCCGCGGTGGCCGAGACGACCGGTGCCGACCCGATCGACGACATCTCCCGCGATGAGATCGGACCGAGCTGGGGCAAGGAGGTCGCCGAGCGGTCCGGCATCGGTCTGGGCGTCTTCCTGATCCTGGTGTCGCTGTTCATCTGGGCCTACTTCCGCGAGTGGAAGATGTCCGTGGGTGCGATGGTCGCGCTCGCTCACGACGTGCTGATCACGATCGGCGTCTATGCCCTGTCCGGATTCCAGGTGACGCCGGCGACCGTCACCGCCTTGCTGACCATCCTCGGCTTCTCGCTCTACGACACGGTCGTGGTGTTCGACAAGGTGAAGGAGAACACCAAGGATCTTCGGGCCACCCACTCGACCTACGCGCAGGCCGCCAACCTGGCGGTCAACCAGACGCTGGTGCGCTCGATCAACACCTCGATCGTGGCGTTGATCCCGGTGGCGGCGATCCTCTGGGTCAGCGCGGTCCAGCTCGGCGCGAGCTCCCTGAAGGACCTTTCTCTGGCGCTGTTCGTCGGAACCGCAGTGGGTCTGTACTCGTCGGTCTTCATCGCGACCCCGCTCGTGGTGCACCTCAAGCAGGGCGAGACCGCCGTGCAGCAGGCAGAGCGGCGGGCGAAGGCGCGAGCGAAGTCCCGGGTGGCCGACCCCTACGCCGAGGTGCCGGCGTTCTCCGAGGACCTGCCGGTGGCGGACGAGACCGACGACGTACCCGAGGAGCTCGAGGAAGGCGCGCCGGTCTCCGGGGCGGCGCCGACCCGGCAGCCATCCACGGGAGCGACCGGCCGTGGCCGGACCGTCCCCGACGCCCGCCGACCGGTGCAGGAGAGCCGGTCCAGCGGTCGCCAGCAGCCGTCCCGGCAGTCGAAGTCCAAACGACAGAAGTAGCTGCCACCCAGTGACGAGGACCGACGGGGCGCGCGCGGCGCTGGAGCGGCTCGTGGTGGACGTGCCCGACTTCCCGGAGCCGGGCGTCGTGTTCAAGGACATCACGCCGCTGCTCGGCGACGCCGACGCGCTGCGGATCGTGATCGAGGCGCTCGCCGATGCCGGCCGGGAGTCCGGCGGCGCGACCGTCGTCGACCGCGTGGTCGGCATGGAGGCGCGCGGGTTCATCCTCGCCACCCCGGTCGCGCTCTCGCTCGGGGTCGGGATGGTCCCGGTGCGCAAGTCCGGCAAGCTGCCACGCGCCACCCACGCGGTGGCGTACTCCTTGGAGTACGGCGAGGCGACGCTCGAGCTGCACCGAGACGCGATCTCGCCCGGCGATCGGGTGCTGGTCATCGACGACGTGCTCGCCACCGGTGGCACGGTCGCGGCCACCCGCGAGCTGGTCGAGCGGTGCGGTGGTGTCGTGGTGGGGGCCGCGGTCCTGATGGAGCTGTCGTTCCTGCCCGGCCGCGAGACCATCGGCGAGCTGCCGCTCACCTCGCTGATGACGGTCTGACTCGCCGGGCTCCTACACTTCAAAGGTGACCGAGGAGCGCACCGTCCCGGAGGCGCGGGAGAGCGGGCCCGAGCCGGCTGCCGAGAGCGCATCGGCCGGCGGGCGGGGGATGCGCGCGCGCCTGGCCAGGATGGGTACCCGCAGCCAGAGCGCCAACCCGGTCCTCGAGCCGCTGTTCCGCGCGGTGCGCGCCAACCACCCCAAGGCCGATCTGGTCCTGCTGGAGCGCGCCTACCTCACCGCCGAGACGATGCACGGCACTCAGATGCGCAAGAGCGGGGATCCCTACATCACCCACCCGCTCGCGGTGACCACGATTCTGGCCGGCATCGGGATGACCGAGCCGACCCTGGTGGCCGCGCTGCTCCACGACACGGTCGAGGACACGCCCTACACCCTCGAGCAGTGCCGCGAGGACTTCGGCGACGAGGTCGCGCAGATGGTCGACGGGGTCACCAAGCTCGACAAGGTCCAGTACGGCGACTCAGCGCAGGCCGAGACCATCCGCAAGATGATCGTCGCGATGTCGCGCGACATCCGAGTGCTGGTCATCAAGCTGGCCGACCGGCTGCACAACATGCGCACCCTCCGCTACGTCCCGCAGCGCAGCCAGGAGCGCACCGCCCGCGAGACGCTGGACATCTACGCCCCCCTGGCCCACCGGCTGGGCATGAACACCATCAAGTGGGAGCTCGAGGACCTGGCCTTCGCGACCCTGCACCCGAAGATCTACGACGAGATCGTGCGGATGGTCGCCGAGCGGGCGCCGTCTCGTGACCAGATGCTGGCCGAGGTGATCACGCAGGTCGAGGCCGATCTGCGCGAGTCCAAGCTCAAGGCCACCGTGACCGGGCGGCCGAAGCACTACTACTCGATCTACCAGAAGATGATCGTGGGAGGTCGGGAGTTCTCCGACATCTACGACCTGGTCGGCATCCGGATCCTCGTCGACGAGGATCGCGACTGCTACTCCGTGCTCGGCATCCTGCACTCGCGGTGGAACCCGGTGCTCGGCCGGTTCAAGGACTACGTCGCGATGCCGAAGTTCAACATGTACCAGTCGCTGCACACCACGGTGATGGGTCCCCAGGGCAAGCCGGTGGAGATGCAGATCCGCACCTTCGCCCAGCACCGCCGGGCGGAGTACGGCGTGGCGGCGCACTGGAAGTACAAGGAGGACGGCCGCGCCGGCCGGGAGACCGAGAAGGTCGGCGACCTCGACGACATGACCTGGGTGCGCCAGCTGCTCGACTGGCAGAACGAGGTGGAGGACCCGGGCGAGTTCCTCGAGTCGCTGCGCTTCGAGATCAACCGCGCAGAGACCTACGTCTTCACGCCTCGCGGCGACGTGATCGCGCTGCCCGCGGGAGCGACGCCGGTGGACTTCGCCTACGCCGTCCACACGGAGGTCGGGCACCACACGATCGGCGCCCGGGTCAACGGCCGGCTGGTGCCGCTCGAGTCGACGTTGGAGAACGGCGACGTGGTGGAGGTCTTCACCTCCAAGGCCGTGAACGCCGGGCCGTCACAGGACTGGCTCCAGTTCGTCCGCTCGCCGAGGGCCCGCTCCAAGATCCGTCAGTGGTTCACCAAGGAGCGTCGCGAGGAGGCGATCGACCGGGGCAAGGACCAGATCGCCAAGCTGATGCGCAAGGAAGGGCTGCCGATCAAGCGACTGCTCTCGCACGAGTCGCTCTCCCTCGCGGCCGGCCACTTCAACCTCTCCGACGTCACCGCGCTCTATGCGGCGGTGGGCGAGGGCAACCTCAGCGCCCAGGCCGTCGTTCGACGCGTGGTCGAGCTGCACGGTGGCAACGAGGGGGCCCAGGAGGACCTCGCCGAGGCGGTGACCATCACCGGACGCCGCGGCCGCTCGAAGCTCTCCGGCGGCGACTCCGGCGTGATCGTCAAGGGCTCGCCCGACGTGTGGGTCAAGCTGGCAAAGTGCTGCACCCCGGTGCCGCCCGACAGCATTCTCGGGTTCGTCACCAAGGGTGGGGGAGTCTCCGTGCACCGCAAGGACTGCACCAACGCCAACGAGCTGCTCAAGCAGCCGGAGAAGGTGCTCGACGTCGAGTGGGCCCCGACCGGCCAGTCGACGTTCCTGGTCAACATCCAGGTGGAGGCCCTCGACCGGGCCCGGCTGCTCTCCGACATCACCATGGTGCTCTCGGACGCGCACGTGAACATCCTCAGCGCCACGCTCAACACCACCCGTGACCGGGTGGCGAAGTCGCGGTTCACCTTCGAGATGGCCGAGGCCAAGCACCTCGACACCGTGCTCAAGGCGGTCCGCGGCGTCCCCGGCGTCTTCGACGCCTACCGCGTCACGCAGTAGCGCTGGCACCGCGTCGTTCAGACCAACCGTGGCTGGGCTCGCCGACCCGGCCCGTGTTTGCGACAACAAGAGCCGGATCGACTCCGTGGCGTTACGCGCTGTAGTCCTGCGAGGCCCGCTTGGCCATCTCGAGGAACGACTGGCGCGACTCGAGGTTCTCCTCGAGTTCCTTGATCTTCTTCTCGTTGCCAGCGGCCCGGGCCTTCTCGAGGTCGGACTGAACGTCGGCGATGGCGGCCTCGAGCTTGGTGACCATGTCGTCGGCTCGGGCGGACTTCTCCGGGTCGGAGCGCTGCCAGGCCTCCTCCTCGACGCCGCGGATCGCGGTCTCCACCTTGCGGATCCGGCCCTCGAGCTCCTTCATCCGCTCCCGCGGCACCTTGCCGGCTGCGTCCCAGCGGTCGGCGAGGTCGCGGAACGCCTTCTTGGCCGCGTCGACGTCGGTGACCGGGAGCAGCGCCTCCGCCTCGACGAGGAGCTGCTCCTTGACCTCGGCGTTGGCGGCGTACTCGGCATCGAGGGCGGCGTTGGTGGCGTCGCGGTTGCCGAAGAACTGGTCCTGCGCGCCCCGGAAACGCGCCCACAGCTCGTCGTCGAGATCCTTGCGCGCCGGACCCGCCGCCTTCCACTGGCGCATCAGGTCGCGATAGCGCCCGGCCGTCGGACCCCACTCGGTCGAGTCGGCGAGCTCCTCGGCCTCCTTGGCCAGCCGCTCCTTGATGACCCGCGCGCCCTCACGCTTCTCGTCCTGCTCGGCGAAGTGCGTCTTGCGGTGGCGGGTGTACGCCGTCCGGGCACCCGAGAACCGACGCCACAGCGCGTCGTCCGAAGCCCGGTCGATCCTCGGCAGGGCCTTCCACTGGTCCAGCAGCTCGCGCAGCTTGTTGGCGCCGTTGCGCCAGTCGGATCCGGCGGCGATCTTCTCGGCCTCGGCGACCAGGAGCTCCTTCTGCTGCTTCGACTCCTCCTGCTTCTTGGCCTTCTCGACCTTGCGGGACTCGCGCTGCTCCTCGATGACCGGGCTCAGCGCCTCGAGTCGACCGGCCAGCGAGGCCAGGTCGCCGACGGCGTTGGCGGTCGTGACCTGGCCCAGGACGGTCTTGACCGACGCGTTGGCCTCTTCGGGTGAGAGCACTCCGGATCGGACCCGCTGCTCCAGCAGCTCGACCTCGAACGCGAGGGCGGCGTACCTCTCCGTGAAGAAGGTCATCGCCTCTTCGGGCGTGCCCGCGGGGTACTGCCCCACCGAGCGCTCGCCGTCGGCGGTCTTCACGTAGACGGTGCCGTCTTCGTCGACCCGACCCCATTCGGTGCTCGTCACAAGCGTTCCTTCTCCTGATAGCCCAACATCGGCATGCGCAGCGCAGTGGCAAGGATAGTCACGGTGGTACCGGCCGGGGCGACGTCCCTCGATTCGCCTGGCTAGGCTGGGCCGGTGTTGATCGCCGGCTTCCCCGCAGGACCATGGGGCACGAACTGCTTCGTCGCGGCCACGGGTCCCGGCTCCGAGTGTGTCGTGATCGACCCCGGCAAGGATGCCGCCGAGGGCGTCGCCGAGCTCGTGCGGGAACACCGCCTCAAGCCGATCGCGGTGCTGGCCACCCACGGCCACCTGGACCACATCTGGTGCGTCGCACCGGTCGCGGGCACCTACGACGCCACGGCCTGGATCCACCCCGAGGACCGACACCTGTTCACGGATCCGCTCGCGGGGATGTCGGCCGAGACCAGGTCGATGCTCCCGAGCCTGCTCGGTGCCGACCACCAGTGGGCCGAGCCCGACGACGTGCGCGAGCTCGGGGACGGGCAGAACCTCGAGCTGGCCGGCCTCACGTTGACCGTCGATCACACCCCCGGGCACACCCGTGGCTCGGTGACGTTCCGGACGCCGTACGACGCCGATGTCAGTGAGGTCCTGTTCAGTGGCGATCTGCTGTTCGCCGGCTCGATCGGCCGGACCGATCTCCCGGGTGGGGATCACCCCACGATGATGCGCAGCCTCGCCGAGAAGGTGCTGCCGCTGGCCGACGACGTCGTCGTGCTCCCGGGCCACGGCGACCAGACCGTGATCGGTCGCGAGCGCGCCACCAATCCCTTCCTGCTCGAGCTGCAGGAGTCCGGCGCCGCCGGACGCGTCACGCGGGGACTGTAACCAGCTGTGAGCAAGCCGACCCCGCTCAGCGGGTTTCCCGAGTTGTTGCCTGCCGCCCGCGCCGTCGAGCGGCAGGTGGTGGCGTCGCTGTCGCGTTCCTTCGAGCTGCACGGGTTCGCGAACATCGAGACCCGCGCCGTCGAGCCGCTCGACCGGCTGGCGAAGGGCGGCGAGATCGACAAGGAGCTCTACGTGCTCCGCCGGGTGCAGGCCGAGGAGGGCGAGGGCGATGCCGGGCTGGCGCTGCACTTCGACCTCACCGTGCCGTTCGCGCGCTACGTCCTGGAGCACGCCGGGCACCTGGAGTTCCCGTTCCGGCGCTACCAGATCCAGCCCGCCTGGCGTGGTGAGCGGCCCCAGGAGGGTCGCTACCGGCAGTTCAACCAGGCCGACGTCGACATCGTGGGCCGCGACGAGCTGCCGTTCCACCACGACATCGAGGTGATGCGGGTGATGGTCGACGCGCTCGATGCGCTGCCGCTTCCACCGCTGAGCTTCCAGTTCAACAACCGCAAGCTGATCCAGGGCTTCTACCGGGGCCTGGGCCTTCCCGACGTGACGGCCGCGATCCGCTCGATCGACAAGCTCGACAAGCTTCCGGCCGAGCGGGTGGCCGAGCTGTTGGTCGCCGAGGCCGGCGCCACTCCCGAGCAGGCCGAGCGCTGTCTGGAGCTGGCCACGATCCGGGTGCCGGACACCTCGTTCGTCTCGAAGGTGCGGGCGCTGGGCGTCCAGGACGACTTGCTCGAGGAGGGGCTGGCCGAGCTCGCCGCGGTGGTCGAGGGCTGCGCCGCGGGCCACCGGCAGCGGGTGACGGTCGAGGCCAACCTGCGCATCGCCCGCGGGCTCGACTACTACACCGGGACGGTTGTGGAGATCTTCATGGCCGGCTACGAACGGCTGAAGTCCGTCGGCGGTGGCGGCCGCTACGACGCGTTGGCCTCCGACGGCAAGACGACGTACCCCGGCGTGGGCGTCTCCTTCGGTGTCTCCCGCACCCTGATCCCGCTCCTCGCCGACGGTGTTCTCTCGGGCAGCCGCCCGGTGCCGAGCGCCGTACTCGTGGCCCTGGTGGAGGAGGACTCGCGCGGCGAGAGCGAGGCCGTGGCCACCGCACTGCGGGCGCGGGGCATCCCGTGCGAGGTCGCCGCCTCGGCGCAGAAGTTCGGCAAGCAAATCCGGTACGCCGAGCGCCGCGGGATCCCGTTCGTCTGGTTCCCCGGAGAACAGCACGAGGTCAAGGACATCCGCAGCGGCGACCAGGTGGCCGCCGATCCTGCGTCGTGGCAACCCCCCGATGGCGACCTGCGACCGCAGGTGACCGTCAACGAACACCTTCCCAACCACAAGGAGCAGGACACGTGATCCGCACCCATGACGCCGGCGCACTACGCGCCGAGCACGTCGGCCAGACCGTCACCCTCGCCGGGTGGGTGGCCAAGCGGCGCGATCACGGTGGGGTGGCGTTTCTCGACCTGCGCGAGGCCAGCGGTGTCGTGCAGGTCGTCATCCGCGACGCCGAGGTGGCCGGGGAGCTCCGCTCGGAGTACTGCATCAAGGTCACCGGTGAGGTGATCGCCCGCAAGGCCGGCAACGAGAACCCCCACCTCGACACCGGTGACATCGAGGTGGTCGCCACTGACCTCGAGGTGCTCAGCGCCGCGGCGCCGCTGCCGTTCCCGATCGACGAGCACGTCGACGTGGGGGAGGAGGCGCGGCTCAAGCACCGCTACCTCGACCTGCGTCGCTCCGGACCGAACGCCGCGATCCGGCTGCGCAGCCGGGTCAACAAGGCCGCGCGTGACGTGCTCGACGACAACGGCTTCGTGGAGATCGAAACCCCCACGCTGACCCGGAGCACCCCCGAGGGTGCCCGGGACTTCCTGGTCCCTGCGCGCTTGCAGCCCGGCAGCTGGTACGCCCTGCCGCAGAGCCCCCAGCTGTTCAAGCAGCTGCTGATGGTCGCCGGCATGGAGCGCTACTTCCAGATCGCGCGGTGCTACCGCGACGAGGACTTCCGAGCCGATCGACAGCCGGAGTTCACCCAGCTCGACATCGAGATGAGCTTCGTCGAGCAGGACGACGTGATCGCGCTGTCCGAACAGATCCTGGCCGCGCTGTGGAACCTGGTGGGCTACCGGATCACGACGCCGATCCCGCGGATCGCGTACGCCGAGGCAATGGCGCGTTTCGGCTCGGACAAACCCGACCTCCGACTCGACCTTGAGCTGGTCGACTGCACCGACTACTTCAAGGACACTCCCTTCCGCGTCTTCCAGTCGCCGTACGTCGGCGCCGTGGTGATGCCCGGTGGCGCGAGCCAGCCACGCAAGCAGCTGGACGCTTGGCAGGAGTGGGCCAAGCAGCGTGGCGCCAAGGGGCTCGCCTACGTGCTCTTCCAGGAGGACGGCGAGCTCGGTGGCCCGGTGGCCAAGAACCTCTCCGAGCCGGAGCGTGCCGGGCTGGCCGCGCACGTGGGCGCGAAGCCGGGGGACTGCGTCTTCTTCGGGGCCGGTCCCGTGAAGTCCACGCGCGGGCTGCTGGGAGCGGCCCGCCTCGAGATCGGTCGCCGCTGCGACCTGATCGACGAGAGCGCCTGGAGCTTCGTGTGGGTCGTCGACGCCCCCCTGTTCGAGCCCGCCGATGAGGCCACGGCGGCCGGTGACGTCGCCGTCGGCACGGGGGCCTGGACCGCCGTCCACCACGCCTTCACCGCCCCCAAGGAGGTCGACACGTTCGACCAGGACCCGGGCAACGCGTTGTCGTGGGCCTACGACATCGTCTGCAACGGCAACGAGATCGGCGGCGGCTCGATCCGGATCCACCGCGAGGACGTCCAGCGCCGTGTCCTCGCGCTGATGGGCATCGACGACGAGGAGGCCGGCTCGAAGTTCGGCTTCCTGCTCGATGCGTTCAAGTTCGGCGCCCCACCACACGGCGGCATTGCGTTCGGCTGGGACCGGATCGTTGCGCTGCTGGCCGGCACCGAGTCGATCCGCGACGTGATCGCGTTCCCGAAGTCCGGTGGCGGCTTCGACCCGCTCACCGCCGCCCCCGCCCCGATCACCCCGCAGCAGCGTCAAGAAGCCGGGGTGGACGCCGTTCCGGAGCCTGGAGAGGCTGCGGAGGAGTAACGGCCAGCGACCGGATCGCGACAAACTTTGCTGCGGTGCTCACCGGATTGCGGACACCTGCCTGTCCCAGGGTGTGTCCATATCGTTACTCGTTGATGATCGCGCGAGTGGTCTGGCTCACCTAGAGTCCAGTGCGGCGCAGCGCGAAGGCGTCACTCGGAGCAGCACCGATTCAGGACGCGAGGTGGGCATGACAGCCGGAAGTGAGCTGGAGAGCCATCTCATCGGCGGCGAGCCAGAAGAGACGCCGGAAGAGGCCGATGGCAAGGCCGTCGTCAGCAAGTCGCCGACCCAGCTGGCCAGGGCGCGCTTCCGCAAGGACAAGCTGTCGATGATCTCGCTGTTCATCGTCGCGCTCTACTTTCTGGCGGCGATCGCCGCGCCAATCCTGGTGAAGACGGGGGTCTTGGACCCGGAGACGTCCAACCAGGATCTCCTTGACGAGAACACGCTGCCGATCGGTAAGTGGGGCGGCATCTCCTGGGACCACCCGCTAGGCGTCGAGCCCGGTCTGGGCCGCGACGTGTTGTCCCGGATCTGGTACGGCATCACGTTCTCGCTGGGGATCTCGATCAGCGCCACGCTGATCGCGGTATTCCTGGGCGTCACCCTGGGCATCATCTCCGGCGCCTCCGGCGGCTGGGTCGACGCGATCATCGGTCGGGCCATCGACCTGACCTTGGCCTTCCCGCAGACGCTGATGCTGCTGGCCCTGTCGGCGACCGGCATCGCGTTCATCGAAGAGGTCATCGGCATCGGCGGCAACGGCGCCAGAGCGTTCTACGTGATTGCCATCCTCGGCCTCTTTGGCTGGACCGCTGTCGCCCGCATCGTGCGCGGTCAGGTGCTGTCCATTCGCGAGCGTGAGTTCGTGCAGGCCTCGCAGCTCCTGGGCGCCTCCAGGTTCCGGATCTACTTCAAGGAGATCCTGCCCAACCTCTGGGCGCCGATCCTGGTGTCGTTCACGCTGATCATGCCGGCGTTCGTCTCGGCCGAGGCGGCCCTGGCCTTCCTCGGGATCAGCATCCGCACGCCGACGCCCACGCTCGGCAACGTGCTCTTCGATTCCCTGCGCTACGCGCAGCACGACTTCGTCTACTTCTTCGCCCCGGCATTCCTGATCGCACTGATCGTCGTCTGCTTCAACCTGCTCGGCGACGGCATCCGCGACGCGCTTGACCCGAAGGGGCACAAGTGACCTGAAAGTGGTCACGGGCCCTACACCCCAGACTCGTCGACACCCTGTCGTCGAACGTGCACCCGGGATCCGGATTGCACATCCAAGGAGGAAGCAAATGGGATTGAAACTGAGGA
The DNA here is from genome assembly GCA_963827185.1 of uncultured Actinomycetota bacterium. Classification (GTDB taxonomy): domain Bacteria; phylum Actinomycetota; class Actinomycetes; order Propionibacteriales; family Nocardioidaceae; genus Nocardioides. The sequence continues at coordinate 79,343 of CAWGZQ010000004.1, read as the reverse complement.
GGACCATGGCGGCGGGTGCTGCCTCGGTCCTTGGGTTGACTCTCCTGGCCGCATGCGGCGGGGACAGCGACGACAACGATGGACCGGGAGGCTCCACCGAGCCGGGCGCAGCGGGCGGCACTTTGACCGTTCTGCAGCACTTCCCGTTCGAGAGCACGGACCCGCAGCGGGTCTACTACGGCGTCGAGCTGTCCTGGTTCCGCCGGCTGATGTACCGCGGCCTGGTCGCGTTCCCGATGTCCGAGGACCCCGAGGTGGCGAACACCCCGGTGCCCGACCTGGCGACCGACACCGGTACGCCCAATGAGGACGCCTCGGTGTGGGAGTTCACGCTGAAGGAAGGCGTGGCGTGGGAAGACGGCAAGCCGGTCACCTGTGAGGACGTCCAGTACGGCACCTCGCGGGTGTTCGCCAACGACATCATCATCGGTGGCCCCAACTACACGCTCAGCTACATCGGCGACGGCAGCTACCCCGGCCCCTACAAGGCCACCGACGAGGAGCAGGCCGCGTTCGATGAGCTCGTGAGCTGTGACGGCAACACCATCACGTTCACGTTCAACAAGCCCTGGCCGGACTTCCCGCAGGCCGCGGCCGGCATGATGATGACCGACCCGTACCGCGAGGACTTCGACGAGGCTGACAAGAGCCAGTGGAAGGTGCTCTCCAACGGCCCCTACAAGGTCGAGGGTGGCGTCTGGGACAAGAACAGTGGCGCGACGTTGGTTCGCAACGAGAACTACGACCCCGCGACCGACGACCCGGAGGCGCTGCGTCTGGCGCTGCCGGACACGATCGACTACCAGGTCGACCCCTCCGACACTGCCGGTGAGCTCTTCAACGACCGACTGCTCGTCGACGCGGGTCCTGACCAGACCGCGATCACCACGGCGCGGGTAGCCCCGTCACAGTTCGCGTCGCTGGAGGACCCGGGTGTTCAGGAGCGGTACCTCAACGTGCTGTCGCCGTACAACTCGTACCTGTCGCCCAACTTCAACTCGCCGAAGATGGAGGACGTCAACGTACGCAAGGCCCTGGCCGTCGCGCTCGACCTGAACGCCTACGTCAAGGCACTGGGTGGCGAGAAGGCGGCCGCTCCGGGTGAGACGATCGTCAACCCGGGTGTGACCGGAGCGCAGGACAACCCGGCGTTCGCCGAGGACAACAACAACGACGGTGACCCGGACGCAGCCCGCGCGCTGCTCGAGGAGGCGGGCGTTCAGATCCCGTTCGCGATCAAGCTCGGCTACAGCGCCTCGCCGGCGCAGGACAAGGCCATGGCCATCGTCAAGGAGAGCTGGGACGCGGCGGGCTTCAAGGTCACGCTCGAGGGTCTGAGTGACACGTACTACGACGTGATCTCGCTCCCGGACGACGACTTGGACGTCACCTGGGGAGGCTGGGGTGCTGACTGGCCGTCGATGAGCACGGTCCTGCCGCCGCTGTTCGACAGCCGGCCGAACATCTCGAGCGCCACGTGCGGTCAGGACTACGGCTGCTACCAGAGCGACGAGTTCGAGGCTCTGGTCGACAAGGCCGCCAACGCGGCGAGCGTCGATGAGCAGGTCGCTGCTCTGCAGGAAGCTGACCTTCAGCTGGGTGAGGACTACGCCTACATCCCGCTGGAGATCACCAGCTTCCCGTGGCTCCGCGGTTCCAAGGTCACCGGGTTCACCACGACGCCTGCGTCGAGCAGCTACCCGGAGATCGGTCTGATCGGCGTCGAGAACTGACGCTCGATTGAACCAACTCTCACACTGAGAGGCTGGGGTGGGCGCGGACAGCGCCCACCCCAGCACCACCCGGCCGGGGCTGCTCCGGCCCCACTACTTGAAGCGCCGTGATCGGCGCTCTCCATCGACGACCGAGGAGGCGAGACCGAGAAATGGGTGCCTACATCGTGCGCCGGGTCTTGATGGGTCTGGTGCTACTCCTGGCGCTGACCCTGGTGACGTTCATCCTGTTCTTCGCCTCTCCCGTCGATGCCGCCAGGTTCGCGTGCGGCAAGAACTGCACCGAGGAGCAGAAGGACGTCACCCGCGCGGCGCTCGGCTACGACAAGCCGGCCTACGAGCAGTGGGCGGGATTCATCAAGGGCGTGGTCGTCGGCCGCGACTACCCCATCGACCCCGAGCTTCGAGCGGCCGCCCCCGCGCTCGTGACCCACTGCGAGGCGCCGTGCCTCGGCTACTCCCAGCTCAACGCGAAGACGGTCAACGACCTGATCGCGACGGCGGCGCCGGTCTCGATCTCGCTGGCCCTGGTGGCCCTCGTGATGTGGCTGGTTGGCGGGATCCTGTTCGGCATCCTGGCCGCGGTCACCCAGGGATCGTTCTTAGACCGCGGCATCGTCGGCATGACCCTGATCGCGTACGCGTTCCCATCGTTCTTCATCGGGGTGTTCTTCCTGAAGTTCGTGGTGGTCAAGTGGGGGTTCCTCTCCTATCCGTCCTATTCGCCCATAGAGGAGTTCGGGCTTGCCGCGTGGTTCAGCAACCTGCTGCTACCAGCCTTCACGCTGGCCCTCCTGTTCACGGCGTCCTACGTCCGCATGACGCGGGCGTTCGTCCTCGAGTCGCTCAGCGAGGACTACATCCGGACCGCGAAAGCGAAGGGCCTCAAGGGTCGAACAGTGCTGTTCAAACACGGCCTGCGGGCCGCCCTCACACCTCTTGTGACGATGGCCGGGCTTGACTTCGCGACGCTGCTCGGTGGCGCCATCATCACCGAGCAGGTGTTCGCCTATCCGGGCCTCGGCCTGCTGACCGTGCAGGCCAGCAGAGCCTTCGACCTACCGACGCAGGTCGGCGTCGTCGTGCTGGCAGGGTCGTTCGTGATCCTGGCCAACATCGTGGTCGACATCTCCTACGCGTTCATCGATCCCCGAGTCCGGCTCGGGTAGGAAGTGGCTGCTCAGATGGACAAGTTCTTGGTGGTCGAGGATCTGAAGGTGCATTTCCCGACGGTCGACGGCGTGGTCAAGGCGACGGACGGTTTGTCGTTCGAGCTCGAACGGGGCAAGACGCTCGGCATTGTCGGTGAGTCGGGCTCGGGCAAGTCCGTCTCGAGCTCGGCGATCCTGGGTCTGCATCGCGGCACCAATGCCGAGGTCAGCGGCCGGATCCTGCTCGAGGACGTCGACCTGTTGACTCTGACCAATGAGGAGATGCGACAGCGCCGGGGCCGGGATGTCGCGATGATTTTCCAGGACCCGCTGTCGGCGATGCATCCGTTCTACACGGTTGGCAACCAGATCGCCGAGGCCTATCGGGTCCATCACGACGTCAACAAGAAGGCCGCCAAGAAGCGCGTCATCGAAATGCTCGAGCTGGTTGGCATCCCCCAGCCCGGCCAACGGGTCGACGACTACCCGCACCAGTTCTCCGGCGGCATGCGGCAGCGCGCGATGATCGCGATGGCGCTGATCAACGACCCGACCCTGGTGATCGCCGACGAGCCCACGACCGCGCTGGACGTTACCGTGCAGGCGCAGATCCTCGACCTGCTGCAGACGCTTCAGCGGGAGTTCAACACCGCGGTCATCATCATCACCCACGACCTCGGCGTCGTGGCCGAGATGGCCGACGACGTCCTGGTGATGTACGCAGGGCGTGCCGTGGAGTACGGCGCCGGCAAGGAGATCCTGACGCACCCCGAGATGCCCTACACCTGGGGCCTGCTCTCCAGCGTGCCAGACCTGCTGGGCGATCCCGAGGAGAAGATGGTGCCGATCCCCGGCGCGCCACCCAGCCTCGTCAACCTGCCACCGGGCTGCTCGTTCAGCCCGCGGTGCCTGCACAAGGACAAGGTGCCGGGCGACCTGTGTGTGACGGAGCTGCCCGAGCTGTCGCCCGGAGGACGAGGCGAGGGCCACCTCAAGCGGTGTCACCTGGCCAATCCGGATGAGATCTATCGCGAGGAGGTGGCGACGTCATGACCCAGGTGCATATGACTGCCGCAGAGGCGACCGCCTCGGGTGCGCCGCCGATCCTGGACGTCAAGGACCTGCAGATGTACTTCCCGGTGAAGTCCTCCGGGCTCATCCGACGCACGGTCGGTCACGTCCAGGCGGTGGACGGCATCAGCTTCCAGGTCCCGACGGGTGGGTCCGTGGGGCTGGTCGGCGAGTCCGGTTGCGGGAAGTCGACGACCGGGCGCTTGATCACCCGGCTCTACAAGCCGACCGGTGGCTCGATCGGCTTCGAGGGTCAGGACATCGCAAAGCTGAGGACCGGCGGCCTCAAGCCGCTGCGCCGCGAGATCCAGATGATCTTCCAGGACCCCTACAGCTCGCTCAACCCACGGCACACCGTCGGCGCGATCATCGGGGCGCCGATGCTGATCCACAAGACGATCCCGAAGAAGCAGGTCCTGTCGCGGGTGCAGGAGCTCCTCGAGATCGTCGGCCTCAACCCCGAGCACTACAACCGCTACCCGCACGAGTTCTCGGGCGGCCAGCGGCAGCGGATCGGCATCGCCCGGGCCCTGACCCTGAAGCCGAAGCTGCTCGTCGCCGACGAACCGGTCTCGGCCTTGGACGTGTCGATCCAGGCGCAGGTGATCAACCTGCTCCACGACATCCAGGACGAGTTCGGCGTCGCTTTTCTCTTCATCGCGCACGACCTCGCGGTGGTGCGGCACTTCTGCCCCGAGGTTGCAGTGATGTACCTCGGCAAGATCGTGGAGATCGGTGAGCGTGACCAGATCTACCTGCACGCCCAGCACCCCTACACCCAGGCGCTGCTCTCCGCGGTGCCGGACGTCAAGCAGGCGGAGATCGGCGGCCGTCGCGAACGGATCCAGCTGCAGGGCGACGTCCCTAGCCCGATCGACCCGCCGTCCGGCTGCCGGTTCCGGACCCGTTGCCCGATTGCTCAGGACATCTGCGCCGCGGTCGAGCCACCGCTGATCCAGATCGGCCAGCGGCACAAGGTGGCTTGCCACTTTGCCGGCGACATCGGCCACCACCCGGCCGAACCCGTCACCACGTCGCTGCTCGGCGTCGACAACCACGGTGTGCCGGTCAGCGGGGGTGCCGGCTCGGACATCGAGAAGGTGACCGGGTCCGGATACAACGACACCTGGTACGACTTCGCAGCCAAGCGGCTGGTTGGCGGCGTCGACCGATAGCCTCGCCTGAGTGGAGGGCCTGTTCGAGACGAGTGAGGCGCTGCCGACCCGGGTCGGCGGTGGCTCACTGACCTCGGCGGATCACGCCTCCACCCCGCTGGCCGTACGCATGCGGCCGCGCACCCTCGACGAGCTGGTCGGCCAGGAGCAGCTGCGCGCATCCGGCTCGCCGCTGCGGCAGCTGGTCGAGGGCGACCAGGCGATGTCGTTGCTGCTGTGGGGACCTCCGGGCACCGGCAAGACCACCATCGCCTCGATCCTGAGCCGCAACACCGGCCGCAGGTTCGTCGAGGTCTCCGCGGTCTCGGCCGGCGTCAAGGAGGTGCGGGCCGCGATCGACGGCGCTCGCGCTGAGCTGGTCGGCGGCGGGCGCGAGACGGTGCTGTTCGTGGACGAGGTGCACCGCTTCAGCAAGGCCCAGCAGGACGCGCTGCTGCCCGGGGTCGAAAACAGGTGGGTCACGCTCGTCGCGGCCACCACGGAGAACCCCTTCTTCAGCGTCATCTCGCCGCTGCTCTCGCGGAGCCTGTTGCTGCGCCTCCAACCGTTGACCGACGACGACATCCGCGGGGTGCTGGCCGCGGCGCTCGTCGACGAACGCGGTCTTGCCGGCGCGGTGACGATCGCCGACGACGCGTTGGAGCACCTGGTCCGGCTGGCCGGCGGTGACGCTCGACGCTCCCTCACCTATCTCGAAGCCGCAGCGGGGGCGGCTGCATCGCGGGGCGCCGACCTGATCGACCTCCCGGCCGCCGAGACCGCGGTGGACCAGGCGGCGGTGCGCTACGACCGGCAGGGCGACCAGCACTACGACGTGATCAGCGCGTTCATCAAGTCGATCCGCGGCTCCGATGCCGACGCCGCGCTGCACTACCTGGCCAGGATGTTCGAGGCCGGCGAGGATCCGCGGTTCATCGCCCGACGCTTGGTGATCCTGGCCAGCGAAGACATCGGGCTGGCCGACCCGACGGCACTGACCACGGCGGTCGCCGCGGCCCAGGCGGTGCAACTGATCGGGATGCCCGAGGCCCGGCTCAACCTGGCCCAGGCGGTGATCGCGCTGTCGGTCGCGCCGAAGTCGAACGCGGTGATCAAGGCCATCGACGCCGCCAGCGCCGACGTACGCGCCGGCAAGATCGGCGGCGTTCCTCCGCACCTGCGTGACGCCCACTACGGCGGCGCGGAGAAGCTGGGGCACGGCTCCGGCTACACGTACAGCCACGACGCGCCCTACGGGATCGCCGCGCAGCAGTACGCGCCGGACGTGGTGCTGGAGCAGGAGTACTACCAACCGACGGCACTGGGCGCGGAGTCCGCGGTCAAGGAGCGTTGGGAGCGGATCAGGAAGCTGATCCGCGGCGACAAGCGGTAGCCACGCGGGCCCGAGGCGGCGGGGTCTCGACGCCGCTCGCCGGGGCGCGCTGCTCGACCAACGGCGGCGGGTAGGGTTCCGCCTTATGCAGGACGTGAGCGTGCCGGTGTGGGCCGTCGCCGCCGCGGCGGTCGGCCTGCTGGTCGTCATTGCCGCGGCTGTCGCGGTCACCGTGCGCGGCCGACGGCGGATCGCGCGGCGACTGGACGCGGCGCATGCGGAGGCGGAGGCGCTGCGGCTTCAGGTGGAGGAGATCCAGCGGCTGGTCGCGGCTCCACCGGCTGCCGACCAGTTGCGCGAGTACGTCATCACTGGTCTCGACATGCCGTCGCTCGTCCCTCGGGACGGCTACTTGACCGGCGACTCGACGGGCGGAGTCCAGACCGTCGCGCCGTCGTTGTTCGCCGACATCGTGCTGCGCGAGACCGTCGTTCAGGCGGCTGCGCTGGCAGCCGGGCTGCGCCGGGCGCTCACGCCCGAGAGTCGCAACCGGATCAGGTTCGAGATGCGCCGCGAGGTCAAGCGCGCCCGCAAACAGCGGCGGGCCGATCTCCGGGCAGCGCGTCGGGACTGGGAGGCGCGGCAACGCGCCGGGGTGAAGCTCGACGAGGACGAGGACAGCGCCGCATGAGCCGCGGCCTCTGGTTCGCCGCCGGGGCTGGGGTGGGGATCTACGGGATGCTCCGTGCCCGCCGGGCCGCGGAGAGCCTCACCGTCGACGGGATGCGCGACCGGGTGGGCGCAGCCGTGGTCGGCGCCCGGATGTTCCGAGACGAGGTGGCTCAGGGCCGGGCCGACGCAGAAACCGGTTTGCGCGACCGCCTGGGGCTGGTGCCCCATGGGATACCCGAACTCACTTCTCGAGAGGAAGCCTGATGGACACCGCGGAGATCCGCCGCCGTTTCGTCGCTCATTTTGAGCACAACGAGACCGTGGGGGCACACCAGGCGGTGGCCTCGGCCTCCCTGCTCCTTGACGATCCGAACCTGCTGTTCGTCAACGCGGGCATGGTGCCGTTCAAGCCCTACTTCCTGGGGCAGGAGTCACCGCCGTATCCGCGTGCGGTCAGCGTGCAGAAGTGCGTGCGCACGCCAGACATCGAGGACGTCGGGAAGACGACTCGGCACGGCACGTTCTTCGAGATGTGCGGCAACTTCTCCTTCGGCGACTACTTCAAGGAGGGTGCCATCGAGCTGGCCTGGGACCTGGTGACCAAGTCCCACGCCGACGGTGGCTGGGGCCTCGAGGAGAGCCGGCTGTGGCCGTCGGTGCTGGCCGGTGACGACGAGGCGCTGCGGCTCTGGATGAAGGTCACCGGGCTGCCGTCGGAGCGGATCGTCAAGCTCGGCCCCAAGGAGAACTACTGGTCGATGGGCGTGCCTGGGCCCGGCGGTCCATGCTCGGAGATCCTGTACGACCGCGGTCCGGAGTACGGCCCGGACGGCGAGTTCGAGACCACCGAGCGCACCTCGATGCCGGAGAAGCTCGAGGATCGCTACCTGGAGATCTGGAATCTCGTCTTCATGCAGGACGAGCTGAGCGCGGTGCGGTCCAAGGAGGACTTCGACATCATCGGCTCGCTGCCGAAGAAGAACATCGACACCGGCATGGGCCTCGAGCGGGTGGCCTACCTGCTCCAGGGCAAGCAGAACATGTACGAGATCGACGTGATGTTCCCGGTGATCACGCGGGCCGAGGAGCTGACCGGCCGCAAGTACGGCGCCCAGCACGAGGACGATGTCCGGTTCCGAGTGGTGGCCGACCACATTCGCAGCTCGATGATGCTGATCAGCGACGGCATCACGCCCGGCAACGAGGCCCGCGGCTACGTGCTGCGCCGGCTGCTGCGCCGGGCGGTCCGTTCGATGCGGTTGCTCGGCTGTGAAGACCGAGTGCTACCCGAGCTCTTGCCGGTCAGCCGGGACAAGATGGGCGAGACCTACACCGAGCTCCTGCGTGACTGGGAGCGGATCTCCACGGTGGCCTACGCCGAAGAAGACGCCTTCCGGCAGACCTTGCGCTCGGGCACCCAGATCTTCGACCTGGCCGCGACCGCTGCTACCGAGCGGGAGCAGACGCAGCTCCCGGGCGACCAGGCGTTCGCGCTGCACGACACCTATGGCTTTCCGATCGACCTCACCCTGGAGATGGCGGCCGAGCGGGGGCTGACCGTCGACGAGGTCGAGTTCCGGCGGCTGATGACCGAACAGCGCGAGCGCGCCAAGGCTGACGCCCGGTCCAAGAAGGGCCAGCACAAGGACGCCTCGGCATACCGCGCGATCGCCGACACCCTCGGCAAGCCCGTCGAGTTCCTCGGTTACGACGAGGTGGTCTCCGAGGGACGGGTCCGCGGCATCGTCGCCGACTCCGGGACCGTCGAGTCGGCCCGCGAGGGCGACGAGGTCGAGCTGGTGCTGGACCGCACCCCGTTCTACGCCGAGGGCGGCGGGCAACTGGCCGACGAGGGCGTGATCGAGCTCGACAACGGCGCGCGCCTGCGGGTCCGCGACGTGCAGTCGCCGATCACCGGACTGATCGTGCACCAGGCCACGGTGCTGGCCGGCGAGGTCACCGTGGGCAGCGAGGCCCGATCGCTGGTCGACCTCGAGCGTCGCCGTTCGATCTCGCGGTCGCACACCGCGACCCACATGGTGCACAAGGCGTTCCGTGAGGCCCTCGGTGAGACAGCGACCCAGGCGGGCTCGGAGAACTCCCCGGGCCGGTTCCGGTTCGACTTCTCCGCGACCGGCGCGATCCCGCATTCGGTGATGGCCGACGTGGAAGCACGCGTGAACGACGTCGTGATCGATGACCTGGCGGTGCACGCCGAGGTGATGACCCAGTCCGAGGCGATCAAGGCCGGGGCGATGGCCCTGTTCGGCGAGAAGTACGGCGACCAGGTGCGGGTGATCTCGGTCGGCGACTGGGCGCGCGAGCTCTGTGGCGGAACCCACGCCGGCAGCTCGGGCCAGCTGGGAGTGGTCAAGCTCCTCGGCGAGGCGTCGATCGGCTCGGGTGTGCGCCGGGTCGAGGCGCTCGTCGGAGGCGATGCCTACCGGTTCCTGGCTCGCGAGCATGTGCTGGTGGCCCAGCTTTCCGAGACCCTCAAGGTGCGCCCGGAGGAACTGCCCGAACGGGTCAGCGACATCCTGGAGCGACTCCGCATCGCCGAGAAGGAGATCGACAAGGTCCGGGTGCAGCAACTCGTGTCCGCCGGAGCCGAGCTCGCGGCCGGCGCGGCTGACGTCGCTGGCGCCAAGGTGGTCGCGCACCGCGTCGACGGGGCCGCTGGCGGCGACGTACGCACCCTGGCACTGGACATCCGGGGACGGCTGCCGGTCGAAGCTCCCGGCGTCGTGGTCGTGATCGGCGTCGCCGAAGGCAAGGTTTCGGTCGTCGCGGCCGTCAACGACGAGGCGCAGGCACGGGGGCAGAGCGCCAACGAACTGGTCCGGGCACTTGGTCCGCTGGTCGGGGGCAAGGGCGGCGGCAAGGCCGACGTGGCCCAGGGCGGCGGCGCGGACACGTCTCGGCTCGACGAGGCGTTGGCGCTGGTTCCGGTCGAGGTCGCGAGGATGTCGTCCTCCTGATGGTGTCCAGATGAGGGCGGGCGTTCGACTCGGCATCGACCCTGGCGACGCGCGGATCGGCGTGGCTCGTTCCGACCCGTCCGGGTTCCTGGCCAGCCCGGTGGAGACGGTACGTCGCGGCAAGGGCGACCTGCGCCGAATCGCCGCGATCCTCGAGGAGTCGGAGGGAATCGAGGTGGTGGTGGGCCTGCCGCGGTCACTGTCCGGAGGCGAGGGGCCGGCCGCCGCGAAGACCCGGGACTTCGCGCAGTCGCTGGCGCGCCGGGTGGCGCCGGTGCCGGTGCGACTGTGCGACGAACGGCTCACTACGGTCTCGGCCGAGGCTATGCTGCGCGACCGGGGGCGCAAGGGCAGCGACCGGAGATCGGTGGTGGACCAGGCGGCCGCCGTACTCATCTTGCAGAACGCACTCGACACCGAGCGGGCCACGGGGCACCCGCCGGGTGAGATCGTGGAGGAGAACCATGAGTGAGATCAGCCCCGATGTTGATCCGGCCGCCCCGGCGCCGGAGCCGCTTCGGGCGGCGGGTGGTAACCGCCGCAGGCGCCGGAAGGCCACCGGGTGCCTTCCCGTGATCCTGGTGCTCGCCGTGCTCGGCGGGCTCCTCTACTTCGGCTTCATGTGGGGCAAGGGCGTGATCGAGGACCAGTTCGGCGACCCGGAGGACTATGCCGGTCCGGGCAAGGGCTCGGTGACGTTCGAGGTGGAGGCGGGGGACTCGATCTCCCAGATGGGTCGCAACCTGGAGGAGGCTGGCGTTGTCGCGTCGGTCGACGCCTTCACCGACGCCGCTTCGGGCGACCCGGCCGCGACCGGGATCCAGGTCGGCTTCTACCCCCTGAAGCGGGAGATGAAGGCCTCCGATGTCCTCGGCATCCTGACCGACCCCAGCCAGATCATCAGCACCCAGGTCACGATCCCGGAGGGACTCCGGGTGGAGGACATCGTCGATCTGCTGGTCAAGAACACCGACTTCGGCAGGGCCCAGTTCGAGAAGGTGCTGGCGCAACCGAGCAGGCTCGACCTCCCGGACTACGCCGGGGGCAACCCCGAGGGCTACCTGTTCCCTTCGACCTACGGTTTCGGCCCGCAAGAGACTCCGGTCAGCATGCTGAGGGCGATGGTGGCTCGCTGGATGCAGGCCGCCGAGGACGCCGACCTCGAGGGTGCGGCCGCGCGGCTCGGCTACACCCCGCACGAGCTGATGACGGTCGCCAGCCTGATTGAGGCGGAGGGCCGGGGCGACGACATGCCCAAGATTGCCCGGGTGATCTACAACCGGCTCGAGAACCCCGGAACCAACGGGACGATCGGCCGTCTACAGCTGGATGCGACGGTCAACTACGCGCACGGTCGCGGCATCGGTGCTCGGACCACGGGGGAGGACCGGCAGATCGACTCGCCCTACAACACCTATCTGGTTGCTGGGCTGCCGCCGGGCCCGATCGAGGCACCGGGGGACGCGGCCATCCAGGCCGCGGGGAATCCGGCGGAGGGTGATTGGTACTACTACGTCACGGTCAATCTCAAGACCGGTGAGACGAAGTTCGCGGAGACGCCCGAGGAGCATGCGCGGAACGTCGACGAGCTCAACGAGTACTGCGGAACCTCAGAGGCGTGCTGAGGTTCAAGTGAAGTGCGCCGTTCTTGGTGACCCGATCGCGCATTCGCTGTCCCCGGTGTTGCACCGGGCGGCGTACGACGAGACCGGTCTGGACTGGACCTACGACGCCGTCCGGGTGCCGGCGGGCACCCTGGGCGCGCACCTCGCGAACCTGGACTCCGGCTGGCGCGGCCTCTCGTTGACGATGCCGCTGAAGCGCGAGGCCATCTCGCTGGCAGCCCAGGTCTCGGCGCGGGCCGCCTTGGTGGGCGCGGCCAACACGTTGGTCAGGATTGACGGCGGGTGGCGCGCCGACAACACCGACCTACCGGGTGCCACGGCCGCCCTCCGCGAGCGCTACGACGGTCCGGTCACGGCCGCCACGATCCTGGGCTCGGGGGCCACCGCCGCGTCCGTCGGTCTCGCGCTCTGCGACCTCGGCGCGCGCTCGGTGCGGCTGCTGGCCCGCGACCCGGAGCGGGCCGAGCCGACGGTGGCTGCGCTCGAGAGCCACCCCGACCGGCCCCGGGTCGAGGTGGGGTCGCTCGGATCGGACCGGGCGACCGGTGAGGTACTGGTGTCCACGATTCCGGCGGCGGCACAGGACGACGACCTGGTGTCTCGCTGTGCCGAGCCGGTCGTGATCTTCGACGTGATTTACGACCCCTGGCCGACGCCGCTCGCGGTCGCCGCCAGCGACCGAGTGCTGGTGAGTGGAATCGACCTGCTCGCGCACCAGGCGGCGCTGCAGTTCTCACTGTTCACCGGATTGTCCGCGCCGCTGGAGCGCATGCGTGCCGCCGGCCTCCGGGCGCTGCGGTGAGCGAGGTCTGGGCCGCCGTCCTCGGCGGCGCGGTCGGAGCGGTGGGTGGTCTGGTGGTGCCATTTGCGATCCGGCGGCTCCCGGAGCCGGAGTCAGAGCCCGAGTCTGAGCCTGAGTCGAACCCGGAGCCGAAGCCGGAGGAGGAACTCACCCCCGCCCAGAAGGCGCTGCGCGACGAAGGCCCGAAGGAGCTCTACGTCGTCCTGGCCGCGCGTCCGCGGCTGGCGTTGATCGCCGCCACGGTGTCCGGGATCGCCGGCGCGCTGATCGGCTGGGTGACCGGTGTGGAATGGCTGCTGTTGCTGCTCCTCCCGCTCGCACCCGTGGGCACCCTGCTCGCGGTGGTCGACCTCCGTACCCGACTGCTGCCCCGCATCGTGGTGGTACCGATGACCTTGGGTGCGATCGCCTACGGACTGGTCGCCTGGCCGCTGGTCGGGGATTCCGACGCTCTGGTGCGCGGCCTGGTCGGAATGGTCGTGGCCTGGGCGCTCTTCGGGCTGCTCTGGTTCGTTCACTCGACGGGAATGGGCTACGGCGACGTTCGGCTCGCGGCCTGGCTCGGGTTCCTGCTGGGCTATCTCGGGTGGGCGGAGTACGTCGTGGGGCTCTACTCGGGGTTCCTGATCTTCGGAGTGCCAGGCCTGGCGCTGGCGGTCGTGCGCTGGGACCGCACGCTGCTCAAGAAGGCCTATCCGTTCGGGCCGTTCCTTCTGGTCGGCGCGCTGTTGGGCATCCTCTTCGGCGGCCCGCTCTTCGGCAATCTCGCGCTCGGGTGACCGCCGGGGCCCCGGGCGCCGGGAATGAAAGGATGGGGGCATGCTGCGTTGGCTGACGGCCGGTGAGTCCCATGGCCCCTCCCTGGTCGCGATCCTGGAGGGGCTGCCGGCGCACGTCGAGATCACCACCGACGACATCGCCGCGTCCCTGGCGCGCCGCCGACTGGGCTACGGCCGCGGGGCGCGGATGAAGTTCGAGCAGGACGAGGTGACCCTGACCGGTGGCGTCCGGCACGGGCGCAGCCAGGGTGGGCCGGTCGCGATTCAGATCGGCAACACCGAATGGCCCAAGTGGGAGACGGTGATGTCGGCGGACCCGGTCGATCCGGAGATCCTCGAGGGCCTGGCTCGGAACGAGGCGCTCACTCGGCCGCGTCCTGGTCACGCCGACCTGGTCGGCATGCAGAAGTACGGCTTCGACGAGGCCCGCCCGATCCTGGAGCGGGCATCGGCACGGGAGACTGCCGCGCGGGTGGCGCTCGGCCGGGTCGCCAGCAACTTCCTCGAGCAGGCCGTCGGTGCCCGCCTGGTCGCGCACGTGATCGAGCTCGGCGGCGTCCGTGCGCCCGACGGACTCTGGCCCGGCCCCGACGACGTCGAGCGACTCGACGCCGACGAGGTGCGTTGCCTGGACCCGGGCACGAGCGAGGCGATGGTCGCCGCGATCGACCAGGCACACAAGGACGGCGACACGCTGGGCGGCGTGGTGGAGGTCGTCGTCCATGGCCTTCCGCCGGGCCTCGGGTCGCACGTGCACTGGGACCGGCGCCTGGACGCCCGCCTGGCCGGTGCGCTGATGGGCATTCAGGCGATCAAGGGGGTCGAGGTCGGCGACGGCTTCGCGCTCGCCGCGACCCCCGGGTCGAAGGCGCACGATGAGATCGTGCCGACCGACGAGGGGATCCGGCGTACGTCGGGACGCTCCGGCGGCACCGAGGGCGGGATGAGCACCGGCGAGATCCTGCGGGTCCGCGCGGCGATGAAGCCGATCGCCACGGTTCCTCGGGCGCTGCGCACGGTCGACGTGAGCACCGGTGAGGAGGCGGTGGCCCATCACCAGCGCTCCGACGTGTGTGCGGTACCCGCGGCGGGCGTGGTGGCCGAGGCGATGGTCGCGCTGGTCCTCGCCGAGGCGGTGCTGGAGAAGTTCGGCGGAGACTCGGTGGGCGAGACCCGGCGCAACGCCGAGAGCTACCTCGACACCCTCCGCTTCAAATGACGCTCGTCGTGCTGGTCGGGCCGATGGGTGCCGGCAAGTCGACCGTGGCCGGACTGCTGGCTGAGGCCTACGGCGTGACCGCGCGGGACACCGACGCCGACGTCGAGTCCGCTGAGGGCCGGGCGATCTCGGACATTTTCGTGGACTCTGGCGAGGCCCACTTCCGCGAGCTGGAGCGGACCGCGGTGGCGGCGGCGCTGGCCGCGCACGACGGGGTCCTCGCGCTCGGCGGGGGAGCGGTGCTGGACCCGTCCACCCGCGAGCTGCTCGCCGAGCATCGGGTGGTCTTCCTGCGGGTCGGCCTGGCAGAGGCGGTACGGCGGGTCGGGCTCGGCGTCGGGCGGCCGCTGCTGCTCGGCAACATCCGGTCCCGGATCAAGGCGCTGCTCGACGAGCGGACCCCCATCTACGAGTCGGTGGCGGACCTTTCCGTGGACACCGACGAACGATCCCCGCAGGATGTGGCCGACGAGATCCGGAAGGCGTTGGACGCATGAACGACACCGTGCTGCACGTGGGCGGCGCGTCGCCGTACGACGTGGTCGTAGGGCGCGACCTTGCTCATCACCTTCCCGCCATGCTCGGTCCGGACGTCGAGCGGGTGGCGGTGATCTGCCCCGACCGGCTGGAGGGACTGATCGATAGCGTCGTCGCGCCGATCGCCGACCTCGACGTGACGATGCTTGCGGTGCCCGACGGTGAGGACGCCAAGCGCGCGGAGGTCGCCGAGGCGTGCTGGGAGGCACTGGGCCAGGAGGGCTTCACCCGGTCCGACGCGGTCGTGACCTTCGGCGGCGGCGCGACCACCGACCTGGGCGGCTTCGTCGCCGCCACCTGGTTGCGCGGCGTCCGAGTCGTGCACGTCCCGACCACCTTGCTGGCGATGGTGGACGCGGCCGTCGGGGGGAAAACCGGGATCAACACCGAGGCCGGCAAGAATCTGGTGGGCGCGTTCCACGAGCCCGCGGGCGTGCTGTGCGACCTGACGCTGCTGGAGACACTCCCGGCTGACGAGTTGCGCGCGGGGCTGGGCGAGGTGGTGAAGTGCGGCTTCATTGCCGACCCGGAGATCCTGCGGCTGGTCGAGAAGAACGACCCGGCCGAGCTGGCGCCCTCATCTCCGGTGCTGCGCGAGCTCGTCGAGCGGGCGATCCGGGTGAAGATCGACGTCGTCGTCGCGGACCTCAAGGAGACCGGCGGGAGCGACGGGCACCCGGGCCGGGAGGTGCTCAACTACGGCCACACCCTGGCGCACGCCATCGAGCGGGTCGAGGGTTACCAGATCCGACACGGCGAGGCGGTGGCCATCGGCTGTGTCTATGTCGCGGAGCTGGCCCGGCGAGCTGGTCGGCTCTCCGATGAGGTCGCCGAGCGGCACCGCTCGGCGTTCGCGCACGTGGGCCTTCCCACCGCCTACTCCGGCGCGTCGTTCGAGGACCTGCACGACGCGATGCGGATCGACAAGAAGGCCAGGGGCAACCAGCTGCGCTTCGTCGTGCTGGACGACCTGGCCCGGCCAACAGTGCTCGCCGGACCGTCCGAGGACGACCTCCGGGCTGCGTACGACGCGATCGGAGGAGACTCATGACGACCCCGACCGGCCCTGCGCACCGCAAGGTGCTCGTTCTCAACGGGCCCAACCTGCGCCGCCTGGGTCGCCGGCAGCCGGACATCTACGGCACCACCACCTACGCTGAACTCGCCCATCTGTGCGTCGACTGGGGCACCGCCCTCGGTCTCGACGTCGAGGTGCGGCAGACCAACCACGAGGGCGAGCTGCTCGACTGGCTCAACGAAGCCGCCGACACGGTGACCCCGGTCGTGCTCAACGCCGCGGCCTGGACCCACTACTCCTACGCGATCTTCGACGCCTGCGCGCAGCTCACGGCCCCGCTGGTCGAGGTGCACATCTCCGCGCCGATGGAGCGCCCGGAGGAGTTCCGGCACACCTCCCTGGTCACGCCGCACGCCAACACCGTGATCTCCGGCAAGGGGATCGAGGGCTACCGGCAGGCGCTGGAGTTCGTCGCCGAAGTCTGAGTGGACGTGGTCGAGATCCTCTGGAGCGCGCCGAGCACCCGGAGCTCCGCCCCGGAAAGGATTTCGGGTTGCGACATCGTTCGTTCAAAGCGCCCCATGAACGAACGATGTCGCAACGCGAAACCGACTCTCGGCAGCGCGTGGGCCCGGGGCTGTGGAGGAGGCGCACAGGAACGCCGGAACTGTGGCTTCATGTCCCCATGCCACGTCTCATCGATCCCTACACGCGCACTGACCAGGTCACGGCCGCCATCAACCGCCTCATCGTCGAACGTGGCGTCGAGGGTCTGACGATGCGTGGTATCGGTGCCGCCGCCAGGATCAGCCCGTCCAGCCTGTCCGGCCACTACGGATCCCGCGAGCACATGCTCCGGGTCGCCGCCCATGTCACCGGGGAGGCCCGGTTGCGCCAGATCCGCTGGCGGCTGCGGGTCAGGGGGGAGGGAGTTTCCGCGTGGCTTCCCAGCGACGACGATGACGTTCACACCGAACGGGCCTGGCTGGGTTGGTGCGAACTGTGGCGGACCCATGACTGGATTGCCCCCACGGTGGCGGAGATTCGCCAGAGCGAGTTGGCTGACCTTGCGCAGCACTATGAGTACCGACTTGCGCGCGATGATCTCGACGCCGTCGTCGCGCTGCTCGACGGGCTGCGGGTGGCGATCTGCCGACCGGAACGGCCGCAATCTCGCGCCGATGCGCATCGTGTACTGGCGCGCTGGACGGCGCACCTGGCACCGGATGGCGATGAGGAGAATGCCGCGTGAATCGATAGACTCGGCGGCTGGCCCAGCCGGCTACTCCCGACTCATCGACTCAAAGGCTGACACGCGCGCATGGCAACCACGAACGACCTGAAGAACGGCATGGTGCTCAACCTGGACGGCCAGCTTTGGCAGGTCATCTGGTTCCAGCACCACAAGCCCGGCAAGGGCGGCGCGGTCGTGCGCACCAAGCTGAAGGCCGTCCAGTCCGGCAAGACCGTCGACAAGACGTTCAATGCGGATGTGAAGGTCGAGGTCGCGAGCGTCGACAAGCGCACCATGCAGTACCTCTACAACGACGGCACCTCGTACGTGTTCATGGACACCGTGAACTACGAGCAGCTCGAGGTCGCACCGGAGATCGTCGGCGACGCAAAGAACTTCCTGCTCGAGAACCAGGAGGCGATCATCGCCACCAACGAAGGCCGGGTGCTCTATATCGAGATGCCCGCCTCGGTCGAGCTCGAGATCACCTTCACCGAGCCAGGCGTCGCGGGCGACAGCGCGACCGGGCGCACCAAGCCGGCGACGTTGGAGACCGGCCACGAGATCCAGGTCCCGTTGTTCATCACCCAGGGCGAGAAGGTCAAGGTCGACACCCGCGACTCGTCCTACCTCGGCCGCGTCAAGGCCTGAGGTCGCCCGGATGGGCGCCAGATCCAAGGCCCGCAAGCGAGCGCTCGACGTGCTGTACGCCGCCGAACTGCGCGGCGAGGGAGCCAGCGAGGCGTTGGACCGCGCCATCGCCGACGGCGAGGGCCCCAGCAACGCGTACACCGCGGCGCTGGTGCGAGGCGTGGTCGAGCACGCGGCGCGGATCGACGAGCTGCTGTCGACCTACTCTGAGGCGTGGACGCTCGACCGGATGCCGGCGATCGACCGGAACGTGCTCCGACTCGGCGTCTACGAGCTGCTCTTCGCTGACGACGTACCGGACGGGGTAGCGGTGAGCGAGGCGTTGGCGCTGGTCCGGGAGCTCTCCACGGACGAGTCTCCGCAGTTCGTCAACGGCGTGCTGGGCAACATCCAGAAGAACAAGTCCACGCTGACCTGATCTGGGTACCTGTCATCCGTGGGCGAGGCAGAGGCGCTGGCGAGGCGCGCGCATCAGAGCGACTGGCTGGACCGAGCGGCCCGGGTCGGTCTGATCGCCTACGGCGTTGTCCATGTCGTCATCGGCTGGTTGGCGCTCCAACTCGCGTTCGGTGACCGTTCGGGGTCGGCGTCGAGCAGCGGCGCGGTGCGCGAGCTGGCCCAGGGCTCGTTCGGACTGGTCGCGGTGTGGTCGATCGGCGTCGGCATGGCGCTGCTCATGATCTGGCGAGGCGCGGAGTCCGCGTTCGGTCATCGCGATGAGGACGGCTTCACCCGGACTCGACATCGGCTGGTCTCCGGCGGGCGCGCGGTGGTCTACGGGTACCTCGGGTGGTCGGCCGTGGCGGTGGCGACCGGCTCGGGCTCGTCGTCGGGCGGCACCGACTCGACGACCGCGAAGCTGATGGACCAACCCGGGGGGCAACTGCTGGTCGCCGCGGTCGGGGTGGCCATCGGAACGATCGGCGCGACCCTAGTACGACGATCCTGGACCGACCGGTTCGCCAAGGAGATGGACAGCAAGGGCCTCAGCGGGACCAGCGGCACGGTCTATCTGTGGCTGGGGAGGGTCGGCTGCGCAGCCAAGGGCGTCGCGTTCGGGATGGTGGGCGGCCTGTTCTGCTACGCCGCCGCGACCCACGAGGCACAGAAGTCCGGCGGCCTCGACCAGGCGCTCTCCGAGGTACTCGATCAGCCGTTGGGCCCGGCCCTCCTGACCGCGATCGCGCTGGGCTTCGCCGCGTACGGGCTGTTCTGCTTCGCCCAGGCCCGCTACTTCGACCGGTAGCCGGGGTCGGCGCCGCTAGCCTCCGACGCCACTGCGAGGCCGGCTGGGCACCGCAGCTAGACGAACTCCTGGATAGCCTCGATCGCCTGGTCGACCTGCTCGGGTGTGGTGGCGATGCTCGGGCCCAGCCGCAGGTAGGACGTCTGGTACGGCGTCGCGCTGGCGACGACGCCCCGGGCCCGCAGCTCCTGGACCGCATTCGCCGGCAGCATCCCATCGATGTCGACGCAGACGATCCCGGCCGAGACCTGCGGGTCGCTGGGCGTGATGAGGGTCAATCCCGTGATGCCGGCCAGGCCCTCCTTCAGGAGGGTGGCCTGCTCGACGGTCCGGGACACGACCCTGGACCGGCCGATGCTCGACTGGAACTCAAAGGCGTCCTTAGTCGCCCAGACGTGCTCGAAGGCGTGGTACCCGCCCGGGGTGAGCCGGTTCGGGCCATCGGGACCGGAGAACGTGGGGATGAGCTCGGTCAGCGGCCCCCACTCACGGCCCCACAGAATGCCGGTGCCGCGCGGTCCGAACAGCCACTTGTGCGTACCGGTCGCCAGGAAGTCGCAGCCCAGATCGGGAAGGTCGATATCGACGGCGGCGAACCCGTGCACCCCGTCGACGCAGAGGAGGATGTCGTCACGCAGCTCGGCGGCGATCTCCTGGATCGGCACCCGCACGCCGGTGCTCGAATGCACCCAGGTGAGAGCGACCACCTTCGTCCTCGGGGTGACCGCGTCGAGCACTCGCTTCGTCATGTCGTCGACGGTGGCCGCGGCCGGGTCGTCGTACAGGTCGATGCGCCGGATCTTGGCGCCGGTGCGCAGCGTCATCAGCCGGAGCGCCTCGCGGGTGGAGAAAAAGTCGTGCTCGGTCGTGACGACCTCGTCACCCTGGTTCAGGGACAGCCCGCCGTACATGATCGCCAGGCCCATCGTGGTGCTGCCGGTCAAGGCGTACTGCGAGGTGTCGCCACCGGAGAACGCCGCCGCGGCCTCGCGCACCTCTTCCTCATGGCTGGCACCCACGAGGAGTGCGTCCTCGGTGTCCCGGCCGAGCTGGGCTCGGTGGTCCGCAATGGCGGCCTCCAACAGCCGGGTGTGTGGCGAGAGCACGAACGCCGCGAACTGAGCGAACTCGGGATCGAGCAGGAACTGCCCGCGAATGGAGTCCCAGTCCTGCGGGTCCCAGGCGAGCGGGTCGATGGTCGGCGATGTCGGCGCCCCGGGCTCGGTAGGCGAGGAGTCGTCGGAGCAGCCAGCGAGGAGGGCGGCCCCGCCGGCGACTCCGGCTCCGAGAAAGAGGCGTCGAGTGGGGGTGTGCATGGGCACATCGTGCGAGGCTTGTCGCATGACGGCAAGCACCGAAGTCGATGTCGTGGTCATCGGTCAGGGTCCGGGCGGTGAGCACGTGGCCGCTCGGCTCGCCGAAGCTGGTCTTGACGTGGTCGCGGTCGAGTACCGCCTCGTGGGGGGCGAGTGTCCCTACTTCGGTTGCGTGCCTTCGAAGATGATGCTGGCGGCGGCCGAGACGCTCGACGAGGCGCGACGGGTCCGGGGCATGGCCGGCGCCGCGGAGGTGCACCCGGACTGGAGCCCGGTGGCCACCCGGATCCGCGACGAGGCCACCGACGATTGGGACGACACCGTCGCGGTCAAGCGACTCGAGGACGCTGGCGTGACCTTTGCCCGCGGCAAGGCTCGCCTTGTCGGGGACCGGCAGGTCGAGGTCAACGGGACGACCTACCTCGCCCGGCGCGGGGTGGTGCTCAACCCCGGTACCGACCCGGCCGTGCCGCCGATCGAGGGGCTCGCGGACACGCCGTACTGGACCAACCGCGACGTGGTGAAGCTGACCGACCTGCCGGGATCGCTGGTCGTCATCGGCGGTGGCGCGATCGGCGTCGAGCTGGCCCAGGCGCTGCATGCCTTCGGCGTGGACGTCACCATTCTGGAGCTGGCGCCCCGGCTGCTCCCGCCCGAGGAACCCGAAGCCGGCGCGGCCCTGGAGCGGGCGCTCAGCTCCGCCGGGATCCGGATCCATACGGGTGTCACCATCGAATCCGTCGCGTACGCCGACGGCGCGTTCTCCGTCGACCTCGGTGACCAGACCGTGACCGGTGACAAGCTGCTCGTCGCGGCCGGTCGTCGCGCCGTGCTGGCCGACCTCGGTCTGGACACCCTCGGCCTGGACCCCGACGCCCGGAGCCTGGACACCGACGAGCGGATGCGGGTTGTTGACGGCCTGTGGGCCATCGGCGACGTCACCGACAAGGGCGCGTTCACGCACATGTCGATGTACCAGGCTGCGATCGCGGTGCGCGACATCCTCGGCCAGGAGGGTCCGCCGGCCGACTACCGGGCGGTTCCGCGCACGACGTTCACCCACCCCGAGGTGGCGTCGGTGGGACTCTCGGAGGCCCAGGCGCGGGAGCAGGGGCTCGAGGTCCGCACCGCACTGGTCGAGGACCTCGGCGCTCGCGGCTGGATGGCGAAGCAGGACGGGCTGGTCAAGCTGGTGGCCGACCGCGATCGGGGGATCCTGGTCGGCGCAACCGCCGTGGGACCGGCCGCGGGGGAGATCCTCTCGATGCTGACGACCGCCGTGCACGCGGAGCTGCCGGTGGCGACGCTGCGCTCGATGATCTACGCCTACCCGACACTGCACCGCACGATCGAATCAGCCGTGAACCGGTTGGACCTGTCCTGAACCGGGCACCACGCCTGACATAGGGTCGGCGCGGCAGACCGAGTCGACGTCGAACGGCTGCCACTCGGACCGCTTCTCGGAGGTACGACGATGAACCAGCAGGATCCCGCGCCCGGTGACACCAGCGACCGGCTGTTCACCGCCGAGGACCTCGAGCGGTTCGCCCGACAGCAGCTCGATGCGTCCACGGAACCGACCATCCGGGTATCCACTCGGAGCGACCCGCTGACCGACCCCATCCCGGGATTCCCCTCGTCGCCCCCGCCGACAGCCCCGCCGACAGCCCCGCCGCCCTCGGCAGCACCGCACCTCCAGCCGCCTGCGGAGCCACCGGAAGAGCCGCGCCGGTTCATGACCGCCACCGACTTCCTGGACCGCCGGGACAGCGAGATGGAGCTGGGACCTGCCACCTGGGGGTGGCGAGGCCGACTGCGGCGCTGGACCGGCGGGCTGATCGAGCCCGCGATGGGGCCGAAGGAGGGGGCCCACGAGACGGCCCGGCACGCCGTTCAGAAGGACTTCGAGGGCCCACGCACGATCGCGTTCATCAACCCCAAGGGGGGTGCCGCCAAGACCACCGGGGTGCTGGCGGCCGGCTACACGTTCGGGACGGTGCGCGGTGGCGGCGTCGTCGCCTGGGACAACAACGAGACCCGCGGCACGCTGGGTATCCGGGGCACCCGCAGCGTGCACCGCAACACCACCCGAGAGCTGCTGGCGGACCTGGGCCGCTTCAAGGACGTCCACCAGTCCCGGATCGGCGACCTCGGGGCGTTCGTCCGGTCGCAGGGCGACGCGCACTTCGACGTCCTCGCCTCCGACGAGCGGCCGGACGTCACCGGGACGATTCGGGCGACGGACTTCAAGGAGGTCCACCAGCTGCTCGAGCGCTTCTACCGGGTGATCCTCGTCGACACCGGCAACAACATGCGTGCCGAGAACTGGCTGGCGGCCGCGGAGGCCGCCGACCTCCTCGTGGTGACCAGCACGGTGCGCGAGGACACCGGGTACAGCGGGCTGTGGATGCTCGACGCGCTTCAGGACGCCGGCTACCACGACCTCAAGCGCAAGACGATCAGCGTGCTCTCGGACCCGTCGGCCCGGGTTGACGAAAAGCTCGCCCGGGATCTCGAGCAGGTCTACGAACAGCGGACCCGGGCCGTCTACCGGGTGCCCTACGACCCGGTGCTCGTCTCCGGCTCGGTGGTGCCGTACCCGCAGCTCTCCGAGGGGACCCGATCGTCATGGCTCCGGGCCTGCGCGGGGATGGCCGAAGCGCTCTAGCAAGCCACGCGCGGGACTCCGGGCCCGCACCCAGGGACCCTTGTTCGTCCGACCCGTGAGAACCGGAGCGTCGATTCGTGAACCGCCGCCGCGGCTCAGTATGGTGGCGCCCGACAGACATCCTTTAACGAGCCGTCCCGTGAGGCGGAGAAGGAGGTCGAGCGCTTCGTGTGCGCCCAGCCTGCACCGGCAGATCTGCCGACAAATGCTCGAGTGGTCCTCGATGCCCGTGACATCCACCGGGCGCTGACCCGGATCTCCCACGAGATCCTCGAACGCAACAAGGGCGCGGGCGACCTCGTGCTCCTCGGTATCCCCAGCCGGGGCGTGCCCCTGGCCCGGCGGATCGCCGACCGGATCTCGGCGACGGAAGGCATTGAGGTCCCGGTCGGCTCGCTGGACACCACGATGTACCGCGACGACCTGCGGATGAAGCCGGCGCGAACGCTACTGCCGACCGAGATCCCCCACGGAGGCATCGACGACAAGACCGTGGTCCTGGTCGACGACGTGCTGTTCTCGGGGCGCACCATCCGAGCCGCCCTGGATGCGCTCACCGACGTGGGCCGACCCAGCGGCGTACGCCTGGCGGTGCTCGTCGACCGCGGCCACCGGGAGCTGCCGATCCGCGCCGACTTCGTGGGCAAGAACCTCCCCACCTCGCTGGTCGAGCGGGTCAGCGTGCGGCTCGAGGAGACCGACGGGGTGGACGCCGTGTCCATCGATGATTCGACCGGGGGAGATCGCTCATGAAGCGGCATCTGCTGAGCGCGGCCGACCTGAGCCGTGACGACGCCGAACTGGTGCTCGCGACCGCCGAGGAGATGCGCTCGCTCGCGGACCGGCCGATCAAGAAGCTGCCCGCGCTGCGTGGCCGCACCGTGGTCAACCTGTTCTTCGAGGACTCCACCCGGACCCGGATCTCGTTCGAGGCCGCCGCGAAGCGGCTCTCCGCCGACGTGATCAACTTCGCGGCCAAGGGCTCCAGCCTGTCGAAGGGGGAGAGCCTCAAGGACACCGCGCTCACCCTCGAGGCGATGGGCGCCGACGCGGTCGTGGTGCGGCACGGCGCCAGCGGTGCCCCGCACCGGCTCGCACACTCCGGCTGGGTCCGGTCCAGCGTGGTCAACGCCGGGGACGGCACCCACGAGCACCCGACCCAGGCGCTGCTCGATGCCTTCACGATGTGGCGCCACCTGGGCTCGCTCGACGGGCGCCGAGTGGCGGTCGTCGGCGACGTGCTGCACAGCCGAGTGGCCCGCTCCAACGCGCTGCTGCTGCAGACCCTCGGCGCCGAAGTCACCCTCGTCGCCCCGCCCACCCTGTTCCCCGTCGGCGTCGACACCTGGGGCGTCGAGACGTCGTACGACCTCGACGGCGTCCTGCCCAAGGCCGACGTCGTGATGATGCTGCGGGTGCAGCAGGAGCGGATGAACAGCGGGTTCTTCCCGACCGCCCGCGAGTACTCGCGTCGCTACGGACTGGATGCCCGCCGGATGAACACGCTGCAGGAGCACGCGATCGTGATGCACCCCGGCCCGATGGTGCGCGGCATGGAGATCACCGCCGACGTGGCCGACTCCGACCGGTCCGTGATCGTGGAACAGGTGACCAACGGGGTAGCGGTCAGGATGGCCGTCCTCTACCTGCTGCTGAGCGGATCCGAGTCCACCCTGACCGAGGAGAGCGAAGAATGAGCACCGGCTACCTGATCCGGAACGTCTCGGTCCTGGGGGCGGACCCGACCGACCTCGTACTCCGTGACGGTGTGGTCTCCAGCGAGCCCGGTCCGGGTCTCGAGGAGATCGACGGCACCGGCCTGATCGCGCTCCCCGGCCTCGTCGACCTGCACACCCACCTGCGCGAGCCCGGCCGAGAGGACGCCGAGACCGTCGAGTCCGGCACCCAGGCGGCCGCGCTGGGTGGTTTCACTGCCGTGCACGCGATGGCCAACACCGAGCCGGTCGCCGATACCGCGGGCGTCGTCGAGCAGGTCTGGCGGCTCGGCCGCGAGGCCGGCTACTGCGACGTCTACCCGGTGGGCGCAGTCACGGTCGGGTTGGCGGGCGAGCGGCTGGCCGAGCTCGGCGCCATGGCCGACTCGGCGGCCCGGGTCCGGGTCTTCTCCGACGACGGCAAGTGCGTCAGCGACGCGGTGCTGATGCGCCGGGCGCTGGAGTACGTCAAGGCGTTCGACGGGGTGGTCGCCCAGCACGCTCAGGAGCCCCGGCTGACCGAGAACGCGCAGATGAACGAGGGGGAGCTGTCCGGGCGGCTCGGCCTGGCCGGCTGGCCGGCAGTGGCCGAGGAGGCGATCATCGCGCGGGACTGCCTGCTCGCCGCCCATGTGGGGTCGCGGCTGCATGTCTGCCACGTGTCGACCGCGGGATCGGTCGAGATCGTGCGGGACGCGAAGCGGAAGGGCTGGAACGTCACCGCCGAGGCCTGCCCCCATCACCTGCTGCTCACCGACGAGCTCGCGGCGACCTACGACCCGATCTACAAGGTCAACCCGCCGCTGCGATCGGCTGCCGACACCGAGGCACTCCGAGCCGGGTTGGCCGACGGCACCATCGACATCGTGGCCACCGACCATGCCCCGCACCCGCACGAGGACAAGGACTGCGAGTGGGCAGCGGCCGCGTTCGGGATGCTCGGCCTCGAGACCGCTCTCTCGATCGTGCAGGCGACGATGGTCGACCCCGGGTTGCTGGATTGGGCCGGCGTCGCCGAGCGGATGTCGTACGCACCCGCGAGGATCGGACGGGTCACCGATCACGGGCTGCCGATCGAGGACGGGGCACCAGCGAACGTCGTGCTCTACGACCCGGGGGCCCGTCGGACGATCGAAGCGTCGGAGTCGGCCTCCCTCTCGCGGAACACGCCGTACGCCGGCATGGAGCTGCCCGGGCGGGTGGTCGCCACGTTCCTGCGCGGCAAGGCCACCGTCCTGGACGGGAAGCTGCAATGAGCGCGGCCAAGACCGTGGTCCTGACCGGGGCCACCAACGGGATCGGGCTGGAGTCTGCCCAGCAGATCGCGGCCGAGGGCCACCGGATGGTGCTCGTGGGCCGCAGTCCGGAGAAGCTGGAGCGCGCGGCCGAGGCGGTGCGGGCCGCCGGGGCGTCGGACGTCGAGACCGTGATCGCCGACTACGAGTCGTTCGAGAGCGTGCTCGCCGCCGCCCAGGAGATCCGACGGCTGTGCCCGCGCATCGACGTACTGGTCAACAACGCCGGCACCGTCTATGCGTCCCGCACGCTGACCGGTGACGGGCAGGAGGCGACCTTCCAGGTCAACCACCTGTCGGGATTCCTGCTCACCGAGGAGCTCAAGGACGTCCTGGTCAGCAGCGCGCCGTCGCGGATCGTGAACACCGCGTCGACCGGGCATTACCCAGGGACGATGGACTTCGACGACCTGGGGTTCGAGCAGGGCTACTCCGTGATGAAGGCCTACAGCCGGTCCAAGCTGGCCAACGTCCTGTACACCCGGAGCCTGGCCGCCGAGCTGGCCGGCACTGGGGTCGTGGTCAACGCGCTGCACCCGGGTGCGGTCGCCACCGACATCTGGTCCGGCGGGCCGTGGTTCGCCAGGCCGGTGCTGGCAATCGCCAAGCGGTTCATGCGCAGCCCGGCGGAGGGCGGCGCCAGCATCACCTACTTGGCGATCGGCCCCGAGGTCGAGGGCGCGACCGGCGGGTACTACGACGACGACCAGCTCAAGGAGCCCTCGGAGCTGGCCCGGGACGACGCTGTGGCGGCACGGCTGCGTGAGGTCAGCGCGAGCCTGGTGGGGGTGGCATGAGCACCGCAGCGACCTCGGCCGTTCTGGTCCTCGAGGACGGACGCACGTTCCACGGCGAGGCCTACGGCGCCGTGGGCGAGACCTTCGGCGAGGCGGTGTTCAACACCGGCATGACCGGCTACCAGGAGACGCTGACCGACCCGTCGTACCACCGGCAGGTCGTGGTGATGACGGCGCCGCACATCGGCAACACCGGCGTCAACGACGAGGACCCGGAGAGCCGCAGGATCTGGGTCGCCGGCTACGTCGTCCGCGATCCCGCCCGGCGGGCGAGCAACTGGCGCTCCCGTCGTTCCCTCGATGACGAGCTGCGCGACCAGGGTGTCGTCGGCATCTCCGGCATCGACACCAGGGCGCTCACCCGGCACCTGCGCGAGCGCGGCGCGATGCGGGTCGGCATCTCCTCGGCCGGGGTCGAGCCGGCCGAGCTGCTCGAGCGGGTGCTGGCGTCCACGCAGATGCAGGGCGCGGAGCTGGCCAGCGAGGTTTCCACCGACCAGGCCTACGTGATCCCGGCCCAGGGGGAGCGCCGGTACACGGTGGCCGCCCTCGACCTCGGCATCAAGTCGATGACGCCGTACCGGATGGCCGAGCGCGGCATCGAGGTGCACGTGCTGCCCGCGACCGCCACCCTCGACGACGTGCTCGCGGTCGGCCCCGACGGCCTCTTCTACTCCAACGGGCCCGGGGACCCGGCCGCCACGACCAGCCAGATCGAGCTGCTCCAGGCAGCGCTGGCGCGCGGGCTGCCGTACTTCGGGATCTGCTTCGGCAACCAGCTCTTCGGTCGAGCCCTCGGGTTCGGCACCTACAAGCTCACCTACGGCCACCGGGGGATCAACCAGCCGGTGATGGACCTGACCACCCGCAAGGTGGAGGTGACCGCGCACAACCACGGGTTCGCGGTGGACGCTCCGCTGGACCAGGCCACGGACACGCCGTACGGCGTCGCCACGGTGAGCCATGTCTGTCTCAACGACGACGTGGTCGAGGGCCTCGAGCTGCGTGATGACACCGGCGAGCTGAAGGCCTTCTCCGTCCAGTACCACCCCGAGGCCGCCGCGGGGCCGCACGACGCGGCGTACCTCTTCGACCGTTTCTGCGACCTGATGGATGGTGCCGATGCCCAGGCGTGAGGACATCAAGAGCGTCCTGGTGATCGGGTCCGGCCCGATCGTGATCGGCCAGGCCTGCGAGTTCGACTACTCCGGCACCCAGGCCTGCCGGGTGCTCAAGGAGGAGGGCCTGCGGGTCGTACTGGTCAACTCCAACCCGGCGACGATCATGACCGACCCCGAGTTCGCCGACGCGACCTACGTGGAGCCGATCACGCCCGAGTTCGTCGAGAAGGTGATCGCCAAGGAGCGGCCCGATGCGCTGCTGGCGACCTTGGGTGGTCAGACCGCCCTGAACACCGCCATGAGCCTCGCCGAGGCCGGCGTCCTGGAGAAGTACGGCGTGGAGCTGATCGGCGCCTCGATCGAGGCGATCGAGAAGGGCGAGAACCGCCAGTCGTTCAAGCGGGTCGTGGAGTCCCTGCCGGCCGAGTGGGGCGCCGAGGTGGCCCGCTCGGTCATCTGCCACACGATGGCGGAGTGCGTCGCCGCCGCGGACGAGCTCGGCTACCCGATCGTGGTCCGGCCCAGCTTCACGATGGGCGGCGCCGGCTCGGGGCTGGCCTACGACGAGGACGACCTGCACCGGATCGCGGGCGCCGGCCTGGACGCCAGCCCGACCACCGAGGTGCTCATGGAGGAGTCGATCCTCGGCTGGAAGGAGTACGAGCTCGAGGTCATGCGCGACACCGCCGACAACGTGGTGATCGTCTGCTCGATCGAGAACGTCGACCCGATGGGCGTGCACACCGGCGACTCGATCACGGTGGCCCCGGCGATGACCCTCACCGACCGTGAGTACCAGCGGCTGCGCAACATCTCGATCGGGGTGATCCGAGAGGTCGGCGTCGACACCGGCGGCTGCAACATCCAGTTCGCGGTCGATCCCGACAACGGTCGGATCGTGGTGATCGAGATGAACCCGCGGGTGTCCCGCTCCAGCGCCCTGGCCTCCAAGGCGACCGGGTTCCCGATCGCCAAGATCGCGGCCAAGGTGGCGATCGGCTACACCCTCGACGAGATCCCGAACGACATCACCAGGCAGACGCCGGCCAGCTTCGAACCGACGCTCGACTACGTGGTGGTGAAGGTGCCGCGGTTCGCCTTCGAGAAGTTCCCAGGAGCCGACCCGATCCTGACCACGCACATGAAGTCGGTCGGCGAGGCGATGGCGATCGGCCGCAACTTCACCGAGGCCCTGCAGAAGGCGCTGCGATCCCTGGAGTCCAAGGACGCGGTGTTCGACTGGCACCAGGAATGGGTCGACCTCGACCGGGATCGGCTGCTCGAGGAGATCCGGAAGCCGCACGACGGCCGCCTGCGCAAGGTCATGGACGCGCTGCGGGCGGGGGCGACGCCGGACGAGGTCTTCGAGGCGACCCGGATCGACCCGTGGTTCATCGACCAGCTGCTGCTGATCAACGAGGTGGCCGCCGAGGTAGCCGCCGCTCCGGAGCTGACCCCGGAGCTGCTTCGCCGGGCCAAGCGGCACGGGTTCTCCGACGCGCAGATCGGAAAGATCCGCGGGATGACAGCGGACGTCGTGCGCGGCGTCCGGCACGCCATCGGACTGCGGCCGGTCTACAAGACGGTCGACACCTGCGCGGCCGAGTTCGCGGCCGCCACGCCGTACCACTACTCGTCGTACGACGAAGAGACCGAGGTGGCCTCGCGGGAGCGGCCCGCGGTGATCATCCTGGGCAGCGGTCCCAACCGGATCGGGCAGGGCATCGAGTTCGACTACTCCTGCGTGCACGCCTCGCTCGCCCTCAGCGAGGCCGGCTACGAGACGGTGATGGTCAACTGCAACCCGGAGACCGTGTCGACCGACTACGACACCTCCGACCGCCTCTACTTCGAGCCCCTCACGCTCGAGGACGTGCTCGAGGTCGTCTACGCCGAGCAGCAGGCCGGGCCGGTTGCTGGGGTGATCTGCCAGCTCGGTGGGCAGACCCCGCTCGGACTGGCCCAGGGTCTCAAGGACAACGGCGTGACCGTGGTCGGCACCTCACCGGAGGCGATTCACCTCGCCGAGGAGCGCGGCGCCTTCGGCCGGGTCCTGCACCGGGCCGGGCTGCCGGCGCCCAAGCACGGCACGGCGAGCAGCTTCGACGACGCCCGCGAGATCGCCGACGAGATCGGTTACCCGGTGCTGGTCCGACCGTCCTACGTCCTGGGCGGTCGGGGCATGGAGATCGTCTACGACGAGGCGTCGCTGCGTGGCTACATCGAGCGCGCCACCGAGATCAGCCCGGCCCACCCGGTCCTGGTGGACCGGTTCATCGATGACGCGGTCGAGATCGACGTCGATGCGCTGTTCGACGGTGAGGAGCTGTTCCTCGGCGGGGTCATGGAGCACATCGAGGAGGCCGGCATCCACTCCGGTGACTCGTCGTGCGCCCTGCCGCCGATCACCCTCGGTGCCGGCGAGATCCTTCGGATCCGCGAGGCCACCGAGGCGATCGCTCGGGGCGTCGGGGTGCGCGGCCTGCTCAACATCCAGTTCGCGCTGGGGTCCGACGTCCTCTACGTGCTCGAGGCCAATCCGCGGGCCAGCAGGACGGTGCCGTTCGTCTCCAAGGCCACCTCCACTCCGCTCGCCAAGGCCGCAGCCCGGCTGATGATGGGCGAGACCGTCAAGGAGCTCCGGGAGGCCGGCGTACTGCCCGAGACCGGTGACGGAGGCACCCTGCCCCCCGACCAGCCGATCGCGGTGAAGGAGGCGGTGATGCCGTTCAACCGGTTCCGGGCGCCCGACGGCAGCAACGTCGACACCGTGCTCGGACCCGAGATGAAGTCGACCGGCGAGGTGATGGGCCTGGACGCGGACTTCGGGACCGCGTTCGCGAAGGCGCAGGCCGGCGCGTTCGGCTCGCTGCCCACGAGTGGCCGGGTGTTCGTGAGCGTCGCGAACCGCGACAAGCGACACATGATCTTCCCGATCAAGGTGCTGGCCGACCAGGGCTTCGAGATCCTGGCGACCCAGGGAACCGCCGAGGTGCTCAAACGCAACGGCATCGACGCGAGCGTCGTGCGCAAGCACCACGAGGGCCAGGGTCCGGAGGGGCAGCAGACCACCGTCGAGCTGATCCTCGGCGGCGAGATCCAGCTGGTGATCAATACGCCGTACGGCGACACCAGCGGTGGGTCCGCCCGGCTCGACGGCTACGAGATCCGGACCGCGGCGGTCCGCGCCAACATCCCGTGCGTCACGACGATCCAGGGTCTCGGCGCGGCGGTGCAGGGGATCGAGGCGTTGAAGCGCGGCGATATCGGCGTGCGGTCGCTGCAGGACTGGGCGCGACGTACCTGATGTACCGACTGCTTTTCGACCACGCCTTGCGGCGCCTGGACGCCGAGAAGGCCCACCACCTGGGGTTCCGGGCGATCCGCGGGGCGCGGCCGGTGCTTGCCCGACGGTCGACTCCCGGGGAGAGCGTCGAGGCAATGGGGCTGAGCTTCCCCAACGTGCTCGGCCTCGCGGCCGGCTTCGACAAGAACGCCGTCGGCATCGACGCGATGGCCGCGCTGGGGTTCGGCCATATCGAGATCGGCACGGTCACCGGTGAGCCGCAGCCGGGCAACCCGCAACCGCGGCTGTTCCGGCTGCCCGACGATCGGGCCGTGGTCAACCGGATGGGCTTCAACAACGACGGCGCGGAAGTCGTGGCCGCGCGGCTGGCCGCCCGCGGCCGGAGGAGTCGTCCGGTGCTGGGCGTCAACATCGGCAAGAGCAAGGCGGTGCCCGAAGGCGAGGCCGTGGGCGACTACGAGAAGTCCGCCCGATTGCTGGCGCCGTTTGCCGACTACCTCGTGGTCAACGTCAGCTCGCCGAACACCCCCGGGCTGAGGGACCTCCAAGCCGTCGAGAAGCTCGAACCGATCCTGACTGCGGTGCAGAAGGTTGCGGACGGCGTGCCGCTGCTGGTGAAGATCGCGCCCGACCTGGCCGACAAGGACGTGCTGGAGGTCGCGGACCTCGTGGTCGCGATCGGCCTGGAGGGGATGATCGCGACGAACACCACGATCTCCCGCGACGGCCTGGCCACCGCCGCCGCGACCGTCGAGGGTATCGGCGCCGGTGGACTGTCCGGGCGCCCCCTGACCGAGCGAGCCGAGGCGGTGATCAGGATG
The DNA here is from genome assembly GCA_963827185.1 of uncultured Actinomycetota bacterium. GTDB lineage: Bacteria > Actinomycetota > Actinomycetes > Propionibacteriales > Nocardioidaceae > Nocardioides. Next base: position 47,100 of record CAWGZQ010000004.1, on the reverse strand, counting down.
CTGCGCGACCGGGTCGGCCCGTCGATGACCCTGATCGGGGTCGGCGGCATCAGCACCGTCGAGGACGCCCGAGCGCGGCTCGACGCGGGAGCCACGCTGCTCCAGGGCTACACCGCTTTCATCTACGAGGGGCCGCGCTGGCCTCGCCGGATCATTCAGGGAGTCGGAGCATGACGTTCGGGGCCAGGCTGCACGCGGCGATGGCGGATCGGGGACCGTTCTGCGTCGGAGTCGACCCGCACGCACAGTTGCTGCTCGAGTGGGGGCTGTCGGACGACGTCGCGGGCCTGGAGTCGTTCGCGTTGACCGTGGTGGAGGCGGTCGCGCCGTACGTGTCGGTCCTCAAGCCGCAGTCGGCATTCTTCGAGAGGTTCGGCAGCCGGGGCATCGCGGTCCTCGAACGCGTGGTCCGCGAGACCCGGGCCGCCGGAGCGCTGGTGCTGCTGGACGTCAAGCGAGGCGACATCGGCTCGACCTCGCAGGCGTACGCCGACGCCTACCTCGACCAGTCCTCCCCGTTGGCCGTTGATGCGATCACCGCCAGCCCGTTCCTCGGTTTCGGCTCGATCGCGCCGATGATCGACACGGCGCGCAGGCACTCCGCCGGGGTCTTCGTCCTTGCCCTCACCTCCAACAAGGAGGGCGCCGAGGTGCAAGGCGCCGCCGTCGACGGCACCACCGTGGGCGGCCGGATGCTCGACCATCTCCGCGAGCTGAACGCCGGTGCGGCGCCGCTGGGCTCGTTCGGCGCGGTGATCGGGGCGACCATCCCGACCACGGAGCTCGACCTCGACTTCAACGGCCCGGTACTGGCACCTGGGTACGGTGCGCAGGGCGGCACGACGGCCGACCTCACCCGGATCTTCGGCTCGGCCGGCCAGAACGTGCTGCCCAGCTCTTCTCGCGAGGTGCTGCGGCTGGGACCCGATCCGGGCGCGATGCGGGACGCGGTCGTCCGGTCCAACGACGAGCTGCGGAGCCTGGGATGAGGCCGATCGTCGTACGGATGGCGATGCTCGCGGCGGCATCGACCTTGGTGGTCGGGTGTGGCGAGGACGATCCGTTCGAGGTGTACTGCCAGGAGGTCAAGGCTCAGCGCGAAGCACTGTCCGAGGACCTGGCGGGGGGCACCGCCACCTCGTTGATCGATGCGCTGCCGGAGTTCGAGCGGCTCCAGGACAAGGCACCCGACGACCTCGAGGACGAGTGGGCCATCATCACCTCTCGCATCGGCAACCTGCTCGAGGCACTCGAGGCCGCCGGCGTCGACCCCGCGACGTACGACCGTCGCAAGCCATCGACGAACCTCACGGACGACGAGCGGTCCGCTATCGATGCGGCCGCCCAGGCATTGGCGACTCCGGCGATGGCCGCCGCGCTCGATGGTGTCGAGCAACAGGCGCGTGATGTGTGCAAGACACCGATGACCCTGTAGGCACGCAGTAGAACCCGTTCCATTCCGGCAATTGCCGCTGCCACGGAGTTCTGACTAGATTGGCCCCGGCGGTCGCCTCGACCGCTTCTCCCGACGCCTCGCTTTCGAAGGATCTGCTCACGTGGCTCTGCCCCCGCTGACCCCCGAACAGCGACAGGCCGCGCTCGCGAAGGCCGCGGCGTCACGTCGCGAGCGGGCCGAGATCAAGAATCGGCTCAAGAACTCAGGAGCCTCGATCGTCGAAGTGCTCCGCGAGGGTGCCACCAACGAAGTGATCGGCAAGATGCGGGTGGTCGATCTCCTGCAGTCGATGCCGGGCCTCGGGAAGGTGCGGGCCCGTCAGGTGATGGAGCGGCTTCGGATCGCCGAGTCACGGCGGGTGCGCGGGCTCGGCATCAAGCAGGTCGCCGCGCTCGAGCGCGAGTTCGGCGAGTGACCTCGGAGGGCACTTCCCCTCGTAGTCGCCTGGTCGTGCTCGCCGGTCCCACCGCGGTCGGCAAGGGGACGGTTGCCGCCGCCGTCCGAGAGCGGTACCCCGATGTGTGGATCTCGGTTTCTGCGACGACCCGGGCGCCGCGGCCCGACGAGGTCGACGGGGTGCACTACTGGTTCGTTTCCGACGAGCAGTTCGATCGGATGGTCGAAGAGGACGATCTGCTCGAATGGGCCGTGGTCCACAAGGCCGCTCGCTACGGAACGCCGCGCGCGCCGGTCGAGGAGGCGCTGGCCGCCGGCCGGCCATCGATGCTGGAGATCGACCTGCAGGGCGCCCGGCTGGTCCGCGACTCGATGCCCGAGGCGTTGTTCGTGTTTCTCAAGCCGCCGAGCTGGGCGGAGTTGGTCCGCCGGCTGGTCGGGCGGGGGACCGAGACCGAGGACGAGCGGGCCCGCAGGCTCGATACCGCCCGCGAGGAGATGGCCGCCGAGAACGAGTTCGACGAGACCATCATCAACCATGAAGTTCACGATGCGGCCGACCAGTTGGTAGCCTTGATGATGCTCGATCAGGAGCCTTCGCGCCCCGATCGCCCCTGACCCCGATCAACTACAGCGAGGCTTACGCGTGTCTGCGCCCAACATCGCCGCCGAGGGTGTCACCAACCCTCCCATTGACGACCTGCTCACCAAGACCGACAGCAAGTACAAGCTGGTCCTCTACAGCGCCAAGCGGGCGCGCCAGATCAACGCCTACTACTCCCAGCTCGGCGAGGGTCTGCTGGAGTACGTCGGTCCGCTCGTCGACACGCACGTCCAGGAGAAGCCGCTGTCGATCGCCCTGCGCGAGATCAGCGACGACCTGCTGACCTGCGAGGACGTCGACCCGGCCGAGCTGGCCGCCGAGGAAGCCGCCGCGAAGCAGGCGGTCCTCGACGCGTCGCGCGGCTCCGGCACGGAGTAGTCGTCTGACCAGGGTCGTCCTCGGGGTCTCCGGCGGCATCGCGGCGTACAAAGCCTGCGAGCTGCTGAGGCTGTTCACCGAGTCCGGCCATGACGTGACCGTGGTGCCGACCGAGTCGGCACTCAAGTTCGTTGGCGCCGCGACCTGGTCCGCACTGTCCGGCAAGCCAGTCGATACGGATGTGTGGACCAGCGTGCACGAGGTGCCGCACGTGCGGATCGGCCAGCGTGCCGACCTCGTCGTGGTGGCGCCGAGCACGGCCAACCTGCTCGCCAAGGCCGCCCACGGGCTGGCCGACGACCTGCTGACCAACACCCTGCTCACCGCACGGTGTCCCGTGGTGTTCGCACCGGCCATGCACACCGAGATGTGGGAGCACCCAGCGACCCGGGCCAACGTAGCGACGCTGCGTGAGCGTGGTGCGCTGGTGATCGATCCAGCCGAGGGTCGGCTGACCGGTGTCGACACCGGCAAAGGCCGGTTGCCCGAGCCCGCCGAGATCTTCGAGGTCTGCCTGGACGTGCTGGCCCGCGGCATCGCGACCGCCGACCTCGCCGACCGGCACGTGGTGGTCTCCGCCGGGGGCACCCGTGAGTACCTCGACCCGGTCCGGTTCCTCGGCAACAGATCCTCGGGGCTGCAGGGCTACGCGCTCGCCCGGGCGGCGGTTGCGCGTGGCGCCGAGGTCACCCTGGTGGCCGCCAACGTGAGCCTTCCCGACCCGGCCGGCGTCAAGGTGGTCCGGGTCGAGACCACTGCCCAGATGCACCACGAGGTGGTGGCTGCGGCGGCGACCGCCGACGCGGTGGTGATGGCCGCGGCGCCGGCCGACTTCCGCAGCGCGGACGTGTCCGAAGCCAAGATCAAGAAGGCCGACGACGGCTCCGCGCCGACGATCTCGCTGATCCAGAACGTCGACATCCTGCATGAGATCTCGACGCAGCGATCCCGTCCCGCGGCGGTGATCGTCGGATTCGCCGCCGAGACCGGCGACGCCACCGGCTCGGTGATCGACCTGGCCCGGGCCAAGCTCAGCCGCAAGGGCTGCGACCTCCTGGTCGTCAACGACGTCAGCGGGGGTGCGGTCTTCGGGAGCCCGGACAACGAAGCCGTGATCCTGGGTGCCGACGGGGCTGCCGTCGAGGTGCCGCGCGGCTCCAAGACGGCGTTGGCGCACGTGATCTGGGACCAGGTCGTCGCCCGCTTCTAGCGCGGGTGGCCCGTGACCGCGGGCGCAGTGATTCGTTTCCTGAGATGACCATCTTGCATGCTGGTCGCCACTTATCCTGAGTCATCCTGAGTCGAATGACCCCTGCCTGAGCGGAGTAAGCACTGTGGCTGGACGCCTTTTCACCTCGGAGTCTGTGACCGAGGGTCACCCGGACAAGATCGCGGACGCGATCAGCGACACCGTCCTGGACGCCTTGATCGCCGACGACCCCACCAGCCGGGTGGCTGTCGAGACGTTGCTCACCACCGGGCTCGTCGTGGTCGCCGGCGAGGTCACCACCAAGAGCTACGCGCCGATCGCGGCGCTGGTCCGCCAGAAGGTCGTCGAAATCGGCTACGACGACGGTGAGAAGGGCTTCGACGGTCGCGGGTGCGGCGTCCAGATCGCCATCGGTCAGCAGTCTCCGGACATCGCGCAGGGCGTCGACAAGGGCCACGAGGCCCGGGTCGGCGACTCCGCCGACGAGCTCGACTGGCAGGGCGCCGGCGACCAGGGTCTGATGTTCGGCTACGCCTGCGACGACACCCCCGAGCTGATGCCGCTACCGATCATGCTGGCCCACCGGCTCGCCGAGCGGCTTACCGCGGTGCGCAAGGACGGGACGCTGCCCTACCTCCGACCCGACGGCAAGACCCAGGTCACGATCGAGTACGACGCCGAGGACCGCCCGGTCCGGATCGACACGGTGGTGCTCTCCAGCCAGCACTCGGCCGACGTCACGCTCGACACCCTCGAGGCAGACGTGAAGAAGCACGTCATCGAGCCGATCCTCGCGACCTCCCCGATCTCCTCCGAGGGCTACCGACTCCTGGTCAACCCGACCGGCAACTTCGTGATCGGCGGCCCGATGGGTGATGCCGGACTGACCGGCCGCAAGATCATCGTCGACACCTACGGCGGGATGGCTCGCCACGGCGGCGGCGCCTTCTCCGGCAAGGACCCGTCGAAGGTGGACCGCTCCGCGGCGTACGCCATGCGCTGGGTCGCCAAGAACGTGGTGGCCGCCGGGCTGGCCCGACGCTGCGAGGCGCAGGTCGCCTACGCGATCGGCAAGGCCAAGCCGGTCGGCGTGTTCATCCAGACGTTCGGTACCGGGACCGTCCCGGACGAGCAGATCCAGGAAGCCGTGCTCCAGGTCTTCGACCTGCGCCCAGCCGCGATCATCCGCGACCTCGACCTGCTCCGGCCGATCTACGCCAAGACCTCGGCCTACGGCCACTTCGGCCGCGAGCTGCCCGAGTTCACCTGGGAGCGCACCGACCGCGCGGACGCGCTCAAGGCCGCCGTCGGCGCCTGACCCGTCGCAAACTAACGCTCCACCCCGCTGACCCGTCGCAAAGTTTGCGACGGGTCAGCGTGATTTCGAGGGTGCGCGGGTGGTCGCTGGTAGACATTCGGCCATGACCGAGGCGGGGGAGCAGCAAGACCTGTTGCCCGGTTTGCGCGCGTCGGTCGCCGACTCGCGGCGGAAGGCGAAGGCGACCCGTGCGAAGAAGGCCGCCGCGGCCGAGCCCGCCACGGAGCACCCGGTGGCGCGGGTGTTGGTCGACGTACCCCTCGCCCACCTGGACCGTCCCTTCGACTACCTGGTGCCCGCCTCGATGGCCGGCGCCGCGCAGCCGGGCGTGCGGGTCAAGGTGCGGTTCGCCGGCCAGGACGTCGATGGGTACGTCCTGTCTCGCATTGACGACTCCGAGCACGCCGGGCGGCTCACCCCGTTGCGGCGCGTGGTGAGCGCGGAGCGGGTGCTGAGCCCTGCGGTCGCCGACCTAGCGGGGGACCTTGCCCAGCGCTATGCCGGCGTCCGCTCGGACGTGCTGCGGCTCGCGGTTCCACCGCGGCACGCGGCCACCGAGAAGGAGCCCTCCGAACCCGCGCCCGACCGCCTCAGCGGGGACCCCGACGTGGCCGCCGAAGCCTGGGCGCACCATGGCCCGGCGCCGGCGTACCTTCAGCGCCTGCGCGAAGGCGGGACCCCGCGCGCCGTGTGGTGCGCCGCCCCCGGCGACGACTGGCCGACGCTGCTCGCGCACGCGGCCGGGGCCGCCGCGGCGAGCGGCCGCGGGGCGTTGATCTGCGTCCCGGACGTCAGGGACGCGGCGCGCGTCGATGCCGCGCTCACTGCGGTGCTCGGCCACGGCCACCACGTGACACTCACCAGCGACGGCGGGCCGGCGGCGCGCTACCGCGACTTCCTCGCCGTGGCCCGCGGAGCTCGCCGGATCGTGGTCGGCACCCGGAGCGCCGCGTTCGCGCCGGTGCACGACCTTGGCCTCGTGGCGATCTGGGACGACGGCGACGATCTGTACGCCGAGCCGCGGGCGCCGTACCCGCACACCCGCGAGACGCTGCTGATGCGCGGCCGAGCGGGAGCAGGCCGCTGTTCTGGTCGGGGGCTTCGCGCGCACCGTGGAGGGCGAGTACCTGCTGCGCACCGGCTGGGCGCAGGAGATCGCGGCAACCCGAGACCTCCTGCGGAGCCGGGTCACGGTGGCCGTGAGTGGGGCAACGGAGCAGGCCCAGCACCGGGACCCGCATCCCTCGCGGATCCCGCGCGAGGTGCACGTCGCGCTCACGGCGGGCCTGCAGCAGGGGCCGGTGCTCGTCCAGACGCCGCGAGCCGGCTACGCCCTGGCGCTGGCCTGCGACCGCTGCCGCACGCCCGCGCGTTGCCCGACCTGCGCGGGCCCGCTGGCGCTGACCGGGCCGACCACACCTCCGGCCTGCCGCTGGTGCGGCACCGTGGCCGATCCGTGGGCCTGCGCCGAGTGCGGCGGTCGGGGGCTGCGAGCCCCGGTGCTCGGCGACGAGCGGACCGCGGAGGAGCTCGGCCGCGCCTTCCCGCAGACCCGGGTACGAACCTCTGCCCGCGACCGGATCATCACTGCGGTCGACGGCCAGCCCTCGATCGTGGTCTCGACCCCGGGTGCCGAGCCGGTCGCCGACGGTGGGTACGCCGCCGTGGTGCTGCTCGACACTTGGATGCTGCTCGCCCGAGCCGACCTCCGTGCCGCCGAGGAGGCGCTACGACGGTGGAGCAACGCGATCGGGCTGGTCCGGCCCGGCGGCACCGCCCTCGCTGTAGGCGACGCCGCGGAGCCGGCGCTGCAGGCCTTGGTGCGGTGGGACCACGCCGGCTTTGCCTCGCGGGAGATCGCTGAGCGTCAGGAGGCGCACCTGCCGCCGGCCTCCCGGCTGGCCACCATGACCGGCGAGCCCGGGGCGATCGACGACGCGGTCACCCTGTTGGAGCTGCCCGAGGCGGCCGAGGTGCTCGGCCCGGTCCGGCTCGGTGACGAGGAGCGGGTGGTGGTCCGGGTGCCGCGGGCTCAGGGCGGCGGGCTGTCCCGCGCTCTGGGTGAGCTGCAACGGGCCCGGTCGGGCCGCAAGCTGGACGCCATCCGGATCCAGGTGGACCCGGTCATTCTCTAGGTTCGTAGACTTGCCGCGCCGTCGAACCCGAGGAGACCCCGTTGGCCATCCAGCCGATCCGGCTGTTCGGTGACCCGGTGCTGCGTCGACCCGCCATCGAGGTCGTCGACTTCGACAAGGAGCTGCGCACCCTGATCTCCGACCTCACCGACACCATGCTCGCCGCGCCCGGCGCCGGTCTGGCCGCGCCACAGATCGGCGTCGGCCTGCGCGCCTTCACCTGGTACGTCGAGGGGGAGACCGGTCACCTGATCAACCCGGTCCTCGACCTGTCCGAGGAGGTTCAGGACGGCCCCGAGGGCTGCCTGTCGCTGCCCGAGCTCACCTATGACTGCCGGCGCGCACTCTCGGTGGTGGCCCGCGGCTTCGACCTGCACGGCGAGCCCGTCACGATCGAGGGCTCGGAGCTGCTCGCGCGCGCGATCCAGCACGAGACCGACCACCTCGACGGGGTGCTGTTCATCGACCGGCTCGACGCCGAGGCTCGCAAGGCGGCGATGAAGGAGATTCGCGAGTCCGAGTGGTTCGGCCTGGAGAAGCCGACGGTGAAGATCAGCCCCCACGCCACCGGGGGACTCGGCTTGTGAGGGTCGTCTTCGCCGGGACGCCGGAGACCGCGCTGCCCGCGTTGGACGCGATCGCGGCCTCCGCCCACGACCTGGTCGGCGTGGTCACCCGCCCGGACGCGCCTTCGGGACGTGGCCGCCAGCTGGAGTCCAGTCCGGTCGCCCGGCGAGGCGAGGAGCTCGGGGTGCCGGTGCTCAAGCCCCGACACCCCAAGGAGCCGGAGTTCCAGGCGGCGCTGCGCGAGCTCAGGCCCGACGCCTGCGCGGTCGTCGCGTACGGCGCGCTGCTCCCCGAGTCCGCGCTCGCCATCCCCGAGCACGGCTGGGTCAACCTGCACTTCTCCTGCCTGCCGGCCTGGCGGGGTGCGGCACCGGTGCAGTACGCCATCTGGGCGGGCGACGAGGTGACCGGCGCGACGACGTTCCGGATCATCAAGGAGCTCGACGCCGGACCGACGTACGGCGTGATGACCGAGCGGATCCGCCCCGACGACACCGCGGGAGACCTGCTGGCCCGGCTGGCCGAGGGCGGCGCCGGACTCCTCGTGGTAACGCTCGACGGGATCGCAGATGGCTCCCTGGAGGCCCGTGAGCAGCCGACGGACGCGCTGAGCTTCGCGCCGAAGATCACGGTCGAGGCCGCCGAGATCAACTGGACCGAGCCGGCCGTGGCCGTCGACCGCCGGATCAGGGCCTGCACGCCCGGACCCGGTGCCTGGTCCACGCACGGCGAGGAGCGGATCAAGATCGGCCCGGTCGTCGTGGTCGCCGACCCGGACGCGCCCGCCCCCGGCGAGCTTCGGATCGGCAAGCAGGAAGTTCTGGTCGGCACCGGCACCGATCCGGTCCGCCTCGGCGAGGTCAAGGCCTTCGGCAAGCGGCAGATGCCGGCCGCCGACTGGGCCCGCGGGCTGCGCCCCGACGCCGCGACTCGATTCGGCTCCCCGGCCTGATGAGCCGCCCGGCCACACCCGACGACGTCGATGCGATCTGCATGGCGCTGCCCGAAGTGGAGTTCGGCATCACCTGGGGCGACCGGCCGACGTACAAAGTCCCGAGGGGCGAGAAGGGCCGCGGGTTCCTGCTGTTCCGGATGCCGCACCAGACAGCGGTCGACCCGGAAACGGGGGAGATGTACGACGATCTGCTGGTGATCGCCACCCCCGGCGAGGCCGAGAAGCTGGCGCTGGTCGAGGACCCCGACACCCCGTTCTTCACGATCGACCACTTCCGGAGCACCAACGCCGTGCTCGTTCAGCAGTCGCGGCTCGGCGAGCTCACTCGCGACGAGCTCGTCGAGATCATCACCGAGGCATGGGCCGCGCGCGCCCCGAAGCGGCTGGTCAAGGCGCACTTCTCTGATGGCTAGGGCTGACCGGCCGCGCCTGGCGGCACTCGATGTGCTCGCGTCCGTGCGAGAGGACGACGCGTACACGAACCTGGCTCTCCCGATCGCGATCGAGCGGCACCGGCTCGATGCTCGCGACGCAGCCCTCACCACCGAGCTCGTTTCCGGCACGATCCGCAGGCGAGCCACGTACGACGCGGTGCTGGCCACCTGCTCGAACCGACCGCTGGGGAAGGCCGACCCCGTCGTGCTCGACGCCCTCCGGTTGGGGACCCACCAGCTGCTCAACATGCGGGTCCCTCCACACGCCGCGATCAATACCAGCGTCGACCTGGTCCGGGCCCGTGGAAAGACGAGCGCTACCGGGTTCGTGAACGCCGTGCTGCGCAAGGTGGCGGCGCAGGACCTGGCGACCTGGCTGGCGGAGGTCGCCCCGGACGCAGCCACCCGGCACTCTCATCCCGAGTGGGTCGTCGAGGAGCTGCGCCGGGCCGCCGGCGACGCCGACCTCGAGGCACTGCTGGAGGCGGACAACGCGCCGCCGAAGGTGACCCTCGTGGCCCGGCCCGGGCGCGCGGAGCGGGCCGAGCTGCCCGGTGAGCCGACGCCGTACTCGCCGTACGGCGTGGTGCTCGACGGCGGCAATCCGGCGGCCGTGCCGGCGGTCGCGGAGGGCCGGGCGGGGGTGCAGGACGAAGGGTCGCAGCTGGTCGCCCTGGTGACCGCTACGGCTCCGATCGAGGGCCCGGACCGGGCCTGGCTGGACCTGTGCGCCGGACCGGGCGGCAAGTCCGCGCTGCTGGCCGGACTCGCGGCCGAACGCGGCGCCGGCCTGGTCGCGGTCGAGCGGCAGCACCACCGAAGCAGGCTGGTCTCCCGGGCGCTGGCCGGCGCCGAGGGCGTGATCGGCGTACTCACCGCCGACGGGACCGCCCCGCCCCTTCGCCCGGCCTACTTCGACCGGGTCCTGGTCGATGCACCTTGCACGGGCCTGGGCGCGCTGCGGCGACGCCCCGAAGCGCGCTGGCGACGTCGCCCCGAGGACCTGGAGACGCTGGTCCCGCTCCAGCGGCTGCTGCTGTCCGCAGCGCTCGAGCTCGTGCGACCCGGCGGGCTGGTCGTCTACGCGACCTGCTCGCCGGTTCTGGCGGAGACGGCGGACGTGGTCACCGCGACCCTGAAGGCCCGGCCCGACGTCGAGCTGGCGGACGCACAGCAGCTGCTTCCGGAGGTACCGGACTGTGCCGGCCCGCTCCCTCTCACCCTGCAGCTGTGGCCGCACCGGCACGGCACGGACGCCATGTTCGTGGCGGTACTGCGTCGTCAGTCTCGTCTCAGGCGCACGCTGAGGCCGCGGATCGACACCGAGGAGACCCCCATCGCCATCCTGTACCCCGCGACCCTGCGACCGTCGAAGCGCGAGATCCTCGCCGACTGGCTGCCCCGCCAGTCCTGGTACCCGGCGGATCAGCCTGACTTCAGCCTGGTCGGGCAGTACCGGTTCGACGATCCCGAGGGTGAGGTCGGCATCGAGTCCTTCATCGTGCGGCGGGCCGCTGGTGGCGTCTTCCACGTCCCCTTGACCTACCGTGGCGCGCCGGCGGACGGCCCGACGTTGGTGAGCACCATGAGCCACTCGGTCCTCGGCGCGCGCTGGGTCTACGACGCCACGACCGATCCGGTCTACCGTGCGGTGCTCGCCGAGGCGATCGCCACCGGAGGGCACGATGCCCGGCAGCAGATCCACCACGAGGACGGGACGATCAGCGAAGCGCCTTCGACCACCCACGCCTGGGGAGTCCCCGGCCAGCGCGCGCGTGCGGAGCCGGTGGTGGTCCACGCGCTCGATCCCGCGGAGTCGGCACGACCGGGTGTGCTCCTCGCGACGTGGGATGGTCAGGAGGTGCCGGTGGTGGTCGCCAGCCACTCCAGCCGGCATGGCTAACCTCCTCGGATGAGCGCTGCGATCGACGTCGACATCGCCTTCCATGGCGGGCCGGAGCTGGTCGCGCGGCTCGCAGGTGAGGCGGAGGCCCGCGGGACGGCGAGGGGCGTGTTCGTCGCCGAAGCGGCGCACGACCCGTTCATCGCCCTCACGCTGGCGGCGAGCAGCACGGAGCGGATCGAGCTCGGCACCTCGGTGGCCGTCGCGTTCGCGCGAACCCCGATGGTGATGGCCTACGCGGCCTACGACCTCCAACGGCTGGCCGGAGGCCGACTGGTGCTCGGCCTCGGCTCGCAGATCAAGCCGCACATCACCCGCCGCTACGGCATGCCGTGGTCGAGCCCGGCCGCGCGGATGAGCGAGTACGTCGCCGCGCTGCAGGCGATCTGGCACTCGTGGCAGACGGGGGACGAGCTCGACTTCCGCGGTGACTTCTACGAGCACACCCTGATGCCGCCGCTGTTCTCGCCGGGGAAGCTCGACACCCCGAGCCCGCGGGTCTGGCTGGCGGCGGTTGGACCACTGATGCTCGAGGCCGCCGGTGCGGTCGCCGACGGGCTGATCTGTCATCCGCTGCTGTCCCGGTCCTACCTCGCCGAGGTGGTCGAGCCGACGGTCCGGCGGGGGCGCGAGGCCAGCGGCCGCGCCGGTGAGCCGTTCGAGGTCTCGACGCTCTGCTTGGTGGCGACCGGTCGGACCGAGGAGCAGCTCGCGGCGGCGGTGGCCGGCGTGCGTCGTCAGATCGGGTTCTACGCCTCCACGCCGGCGTACCGGCCGGTGCTCGACCACCACGGCTGGGGCGACCTGCACGCGGAGGCCAACGCGATGACCAAGTCCGGCCGCTGGGACGAGCTGGGCGACCTGGTCGACGACGAGGTGCTCGCGCACGTTCGCGGTGGTCGCGGAGCTCGAGGCTGCCGGCGCTGGGCTGCGCGAGCGGTTCGCCGGTCTGGCCGACCGGGTGACCACGTCGATGCCGTACGACGCCGACGACCTGCTCGCCCTGGACCTGCTCGGCTGATCATCGGGGGGCCGTTGGTGCACCACTACGGTGGACGGGTGGCAGCGTCGAAGTCGCCGTCGGTGGAGATCGAGGTCGACAACCGGGTGATCCGGGTCAGCAACCCCGACCGCGTGTACTTCCCGGAGAGCGGGGCGACCAAGCTGGACCTGGTCGAGTACTACCTCTCCGTCGGCCCCGGCATCGTCAACGCCCTGTGGGAGCGGCCGTGCATGCTGCACCGGTTCCCCAAGGGTCTGGCCGGCGACAAGGTGCACCAGAAGCGGCTGCCGGCCGGAGCCCCGGACTGGGTCGAGACGGTCCGGCTGCACTTCCCGCGCTGGAACCGGACCGCCGACGAGCTCTGCGTGACCGAGTTGGGCAGCGTGATCTGGGCCGTCCAGATGTCGACCGTGGAGTTCCACCCGTGGAACAGCCGCCGCGAGGACCCGGAGATGCCGGACGAGTGGCGGATCGACCTCGACCCGGGTCCACTGTCCGACTTCGCCCAGGTGCAGCGGGTCGCTCACGTGGCGCACGAGATCCTCGACGAGCTCGGGGCCGTCGGCTACCCGAAGACCAGCGGCGGTTCCGGGCTGCACATCTACGTGCGGATCCGCCCCGACCACGGGCACAAGGTGGTACGCCGGGCCGCGCTCGGGTTCGCTCGCGAGGTGGAGCGGCGGGCGCCCGACGACGTGACGACCACCTGGTGGCGCAAGGACCGCAACCCCCACCACCTGTTCGTGGACTACAACCAGAACGCCCGCGACCACACCATCGCCGCGGCGTACTCGGTGCGCGGCTTCCCGGACGCCCGGGTGTCGGCGCCGATCCGGTGGGACGAGGTCGACGAGTGCGACCCCCACGACTTCACGATCTTCACCATGCCGGCCCGGTACGCCGAACTCGGCGACCTGCACGAGGCCATCGACGACCACGTCTTCGACATCGCGCCGCTGCTGGCGTGGGCGGACCGGGACGAGGCTGACGGCAAGGAGACGCCGGACGAACCGGTGGACTGACTAGGCTGCCGCCGTGGGCATCCAGATCACGCCGAGCATTCTGAACGCCGACTTCGCTGCGCTCGGGGCCGAAGTCGCCAGGGTCGGCAGCGCCGACTGGATCCACGTCGACGTCATGGACAACCACTTCGTGCCCAACCTGACGTTCGGCCCGACGATGGTCGAGGCGTTGAGCCGAGCCACGGACACGCCGCTGGACGCGCACCTGATGATCGAGGACGCCGACCGCAACGCGCTGGCGTACGTCGAGGCCGGCGCCGGCTCGGTGACGTTCCATGTCGAGGCCGCGCGGGCCCCGGTGCGGCTGGCCCGCGAGATCCGCGCCGCTGGGGCCCGGGCGGGCATGGCGCTCAAGCCCGCGACGCCCGTTGAGCCCTACGAGGAGTTGTTGCGCGAGCTCGACATGCTGCTGATCATGACGGTCGAGCCGGGTTTCGGCGGTCAGAAGTTCCTCGACCTATGCCTGCCCAAGATCCGGGCCGCCCGGACCCTGCTCGACAAGCACGGCATCGAGACCTGGCTGCAGGTCGACGGTGGGATCTCGCTGGAGACCATCGAGCGGGCCGCGGAGGCCGGCGCGGACGTGTTCGTGGCGGGATCGGCCGTCTACTCCGCGGACGACCCGGACAAGATGGTCGCCGACCTGCGGGCGCGCGCCGAGGCCGCCGCGGGCTGAGCTCAGGCGGCGGCGAGAACCTCGATCTCCAGCAGCCAGGCGGGATTGAAGATCTCGGCGATCACGACGGTGAGTGCTGGGCGGTGACCGTCGAGGACCTGGTTCCGCACCTCGGTGTTGGCCACCGCGACCGACCGGTCGCTGAGGTACGTCGTCACCTTCACGATGTCGGTGACCGACATAGCCGCGGAGTCGAGCATCGCGGCGATGTGGGCCCAGATCAGCCGGCATTGTTCCTCGGCCGACTCCGGCACCGCGCCGCCCGGCCCCTCGGGGATCTGTCCACTCACCAGCAGCCACCGGCTCGGGTGGGACACCTCGAGCCCGTGCGTGTAGCCACCCTCGGGGGCGGGGACGGCGGGCGGATCGTGGCGGGTGAAGGTGGCGGACATGAGGCCACCTTCGCACGCGCCGCTGAGGGCCTCCCCTGCGGAGGTTCCCGGCTTGTCCCGAAGGTTCCGGGCCGATGCAACACCCCCGAAGCTCCGCGATACCTGGGTACCCAGGTATCCCGCCCGTGCCCAGCGTCACATTCCGGCTCCGCCGCAGATGTGGCACGCTGGTCCCGACGAGTTGATAGCTCGCGTGCTCTGGGGTCGGTGTAATTCCGAGCCGGCGGTGACTGAACGAGAACCTTCGATCAGAAGTCCGCGACCCGGTCACAGCCAGTGACCGGTTGACCAGGTGTGAGTCCTGGACCGACGGTGAAAGTCCGGATGGGAAGCGCACGCAGGTGACGTCCGCAACGTCCCGACTTCTGCCGGGCCCTGAGCGGCGCACCGTCGGCCCCGGAGTCCGCGATCGGACATGAGGGGCCAGGATGACCACCACGGCGGCCGAGCAGGCGGCGATGCTGCGCGCGCTCGAGCTCGCCGCGACGCCCGGTGTGCCGCTCGGCCCCAACCCTCGCGTGGGCTGTGTCCTGATCGACGATGGCGGCCTGGTCGTGGCAGAGGGCTACCACCGCGGCGCGGGCACCCCGCATGCCGAGGCCGATGCCCTGAGCGTCGCCGGCGACGCCGCCCGCGGGACCACCGCAGTGATCACGCTCGAGCCGTGCAACCACACCGGTCGCACCGGCCCCTGCTCGGAGAAGCTCATCGCCGCGGGAGTACGCCGCGTGGTGTTCGCCCAGCCCGACCAGAACCCGGTCGCGGCCGGCGGGGCCGACACCCTGCGCGCCGCGGGGGTCGAGGTGGCAGCCGGGCTGCTGACCGAGCAGGCGCGCGAGCTGAACGCCGTATGGACGTTCGCGGTCGAGCACCAGCGCCCGTACGTCACCTGGAAGTTCGCCACCACGCTCGATGGCCGGAGCGCCGCGGCCGACGGCACCTCGCGCTGGGTCTCCGGCGCGGCCGCGCGCCGGGACACCCACCGGCTGCGCGCGCTTTGCGACGTGATGCTGGTCGGCACCGCCACCGTCGAGGTCGACGACCCGGCGCTCACCGTCCGCGACGAGCATGACCAGCCGCTGCCGCAGCAGCCGCTGCGGGTGGTGATGGGGGAGCGCGATCTGAACCCCGACCGGCGGATCTTCGACGCTGAGCTGTCTCGAGGAGCCGAGAGCCTGCACCTGCGCACCCGCGACCCGCACGCCGCGCTCAAGGAGCTGTTCGACCGCGACCGGCAGCACGTGTTCCTGGAGGGCGGGCCGACGCTGGCCGCCGCGTTCCTCGAGGCCGGGCTGGTTGACCAGGTCGTCACCTACGTCGCGCCGATGTTGCTCGGCGCCGGTCGCAACGCGGTCGGCGATCTGGGAATCACCACGATCTCAGCAGCGCTCCATCTCCAGGTCGAGGACGTCACGGTGCTCGACGACAACGTCCGGCTGACCATGCGTCCAACCGGTCGCCGAGACCCCCGCACCCAGAAGGAGAGCTGAATGTTCACCGGGATCATCGAGGAGCTCGGCACGGTCGAGGCGATCGAGGACCAGGGCGACGCCGTCCGGCTCAGCGTCCGCGGCCCGCTGGTGGTCTCCGACGCCGGCGAGGGAGACTCGATCGCCGTCAACGGCTGCTGCCTCACCGTGGTGAGCCACGACGGCCAGGTCTTCACCGCCGACGTGATGCGGGAGACCCTCGACAAGACCTCGCTGGGCGAGTTCCGGCCCGGCACCCAGGTCAACCTCGAACGCCCGGTCACCGCCGAGAAGCGCCTGGGTGGGCACATCGTGCAGGGCCACGTCGACGGCACCGGCACGATCGTGTCCCGGACGCCGAGCGAGCACTGGGAGGTCGTGGAGATCAGCCTGCCCGACGGGATGGGTCGCTACCTGGTCGACAAGGGCTCGATCACCGTCGACGGCGTCTCCTTGACCGTGGTCTCCGCCACCGACAGCGCCTTCACGGTCTCGCTGATCCCCGAGACGCTCGCCCGCACCACCCTCGGTTTCAAGCAGCCTGGCGACCTGGTCAACCTCGAGGTCGACGTGATCGCCAAGCACGTCGAGAAGCTCGTTCGCGCCTACACCAAGGAGCAGTCATGACCCAGCCCTACCAGCTCGACACCGTCGAGCGAGCCATCGAGGACATCGCGGCCGGCCGCGCCGTCATCGTCGTCGACGACGAGGACCGGGAGAACGAGGGCGACATCATCTTCGCGGCCAGCAAAGCGACGCCCGAGCTGATGGCGTTCACGATCCGCTACTCCAGCGGGGTGATCTGCGTGCCCATGCCGGCCGACATGCTCGACCGGCTCGAGATCCCGCTGATGACGCCGCACAACAAGGACAAGCTGCGGACGGCGTACACGATCTCGGTCGACGCCCGCGACGGCGTCAGCACCGGAATCTCCGCGGCTGATCGGGCGCACACGGTGCGCGTGCTCGCCGATTCCGCGACCGAGCCGTGGGAGATCACCCGCCCGGGCCACGTGTTCCCGCTGCGGTACCGAGAGGGTGGCGTCCTCGCCCGGCGCGGCCACACGGAGGCGGCGGTCGACCTCGCCACGCTCGCCGGCCTCACCCCGGCGGGAGTGCTGGTCGAGGTGGTCAACGACGACGGCAGCATGAAGCGCGGTCCGGAGCTGCGCGAGTTCGCCGACGAGCACGGCCTGGCGATGATCTCGATCGAGGATCTGGTCCGCTACCGCCGTCGCAACGAGAACCTGGTCGAGCGGGTCGCGGAGACTCGGTTGCCCACCCGCCACGGTGACTTCACGGCGTACGGCTACCGGATCACCGTCGACGGCAGCGAGCACCTCGCTCTGGTCTACGGCGATGTCACCGGGCCCGACCCGGTGCTCACCCGGGTGCACTCCGAGTGCCTCACCGGCGACGCGTTCGGGAGCCGACGCTGCGACTGCGGGCCGCAGCTCGACGAGGCACTCGAGCGGATCGTGGCCGAGGGCCGGGGCGTGGTGGTCTACCTGCGCGGCCACGAGGGCCGCGGGATCGGGCTGGTGGCGAAGCTGCAGGCCTACCAGCTCCAAGATGGCGGGCGCGACACCATCGACGCCAACCTCGACCTGGGTCTGCCGGCCGACGCCCGGCACTACGGCACCGCGACGCAGGTGCTGCACGATCTGAAGGTGGAGAGCGTCCGGCTGCTCACCAACAACCCCGACAAGGTGCGTCAGCTCGAGGACTACGGCGTCCCGGTGGCGGAGCGGGTGCCGCTCGCCCCGCATCCCAACGACCACAACCTGGGGTACCTGCTCACGAAGCGGGATCGGATGGGTCATGACCTGCCCAACTTGGAGGACCCCGCGTGAGCGGCCACGGCGCACCGGATCAGCGGCCCGTCGACTGCAGCGATCTGCGGGTCGCGGTGGTCGCCTCGAGCTGGCACACCACGGTGATGGACGGCCTGGTCGCCGGCGCCGAGCGGGCGCTGGCGGACTACTCCGTCAGGGACCCCGAGATCATGCGGGTGCCTGGCGCGTTCGAGCTGCCCGTGGTCGCCTCGGCGCTGGCGCAGCGCGGCTACGACGCCGTGGTCGCCCTGGGTGTGGTGATCCGGGGCGGCACGCCGCACTTCGAGTACGTCTGCAGCGCGGCCACCGACGGCCTGACCCGGGTGGCCCTCGACCACACGGTGGCGGTCGGGTTCGGCGTGCTCACCTGCGACACCGAGCAGCAGGCGCTGGACCGTGCCGGGGTGGCGGGTTCTCAGGAGGACAAGGGCTACGAGGCGACCGCCGCGGCGCTGCTCACGGCGCGGACGCTGCGCGAGGTGCACTCGTGGCGAGACCCGCGGCTGGGTCCCTGACGACGCTGGGCGCACCGACTGGTTCGACCACGACCCAGGTCGCGTTCATCGCGACGTTGCCCGACAGGGTGTCGACGAGCGCGCCGTCGGTGAGCAGGTTGGCGTTGGCGCCGCCGTCGAGGCCTCCCCAGCCGTGCGGGATGCTCACGACGCCGGGGCGCATCTCGTCGGAAACCTGGGCCGGCAGCTCGATCCGACCCACGCTCGACGAGACCGCGACGAGCTGGCCGTCGTCGAGGCCCCTGGCAGCGGCGTCATCGGGGTGAACCAGCACCGTGCAGCGCCGTTCGCCCTTGCCCATCGCCGGGACGCGATTGAGCCAGGAGTTGTTGCTGCGCAGGTGCCGACGACCCAACAGCTGCAGGTCGTACGCCGACCCCGCGGCGGGCGCGACGAGCTCGCTGGCCTCGGCCAGCAGCTCGACGGGGGCGAGGCGCACCTGGTGGCCGGGCGTCCGCAGGAGCGCCGGCAGTCGCGGCTCGAGCGGCCCGAGGTCCAGGCCACCCGGCGCCCGCTTCACGCGGCCGGCGGTGACGCCGCGCCGCGGTCGACGCCAGGCGCCACGGGGGCCGATGAAGACCAGGAAGGCGGTGACGCGGGACGCCTTCACCCGCGGCAGGACGGCTCTCAGCACGCTGCGGACCAGCCCTCGGCGGGGCACCTCGGCCGCGATCCGGTTCAGGATGTCCCAGTCCTCCGGGGCACCCTTCGCAGGCTCGAAGGCCCGCCGCGAGTACCGCACGTTGTTCCGGACGCTGAACGCCGGAAACACGAGGTCGAGCTCCTCGCGTTCGAGGTGACTCACCGGCGGCAGGATGAAGTCGGCGTGCCGCGCGGTCTCGCTGACGTAGAAGTCGAGGCACACCAGCAGTTCCAGCTGGTCCAGTGCGGCTTTGATCTGGGCGACGTCCGGGCCCGATACGACCGGGTTGCCCGCGACGACGAGCAGGCCGCGTAGCTGCCGTTCGCCCGGGCGGGTGATCTCGTCCGCCAGCGCGGCCAGCGACAGCTCGCCGACCAGGGACGGCAGGCCGGCTCCCCGGCTCCGGTACTCGTCGTAGGACGACGGCCCCCAGATCGTGCGCAGCAGGCGGCCGAGGTCGACCGGTGGCGAGCTGAACATCGAGCCGCCGGCCCGGTCGAGGTTGCCGGTCACGGTGTTGAGGACATTGATCAGCCAGTGCGTGACGCTGCCGGTGGCGTAGTGGCACACGCCGAGCCTCCCGTAGGCGACCGCGGAGCCGGCACCCGCGAACTCGCGGGCCAGCCGGGTGATCGTCTCGGCGTCGATCCCGGCCGCGCCCGCCGCGGCCTCCGGCGAGTGCTGCGCGGCGAGCTGACGGACCTCGTCGAGGCCCTCGACCCATGCGGGCGTCCGGTCCAGGCCCTCGGCGAAGATCACCTGCAGCATCCCGAGCAGCAGGTACGGGTCGCCACCGGGCCGGATCGACACGTGCTCGCTGGCCAATCGAGCGGTCTCGGTGCGCCGGGGGTCCAGGACGACGACCCGGCCGCCGCGCGCCTGGACGGCCTTCAGCCGACCGCGGGCGTCGGGCATCGTCGACAGGGAGCCGTTGGACACCGCCGGGTTGGCGCCGATCACGAGCAGGTAGTCGGTGCGATCGATGTCGGCGACCGGCAGCAGGGTGTGGTCGCCGAACATCAGCAGCGAGCTCAGGTACTGCGGGAACTGGTCCACGGAACCGGCGGAGAAGATGTTCTTGCTGCCGAGGACCTTCTTGAGGCCCTCGATCGCGAGTGCCGCGGACGAGTGCGCGGTCGGGTTGCCCTGGTAGATGCCTACGGCGTCCTTGCCGTGAGCGCGCCTCAGGTCTCGGATCCGCCGACCTATCTCGGCGTACGCCGCTGACCAGGAGATCGGCTCGAAGTCCGCGCCGACCCGCATCATCGGCGTCCGGAGTCGATCGGGGTCCTCGTGCAGGGTCTTCAACGAGGTGGCCTTCGGACAGATGTAGCCGTGGCTGAGCACGTCGTCCGGATCGCCCTCGATGCGCAGCACCTGGCTGGACCCTCCGACATGCACCCGGATGCCGCAGTGGGCCTCGCACAAGGGGCATTGGCGGTTGACCACACGCCCGCCGTCGGTCGCTGACCCCATGTCGCTCATGCCGCGACGCTAGACGGTCTCGAAGTCGCGCGCCACGCATCTCGGTCTCAGGCCGTCGGTGCTTGCGAACGACGGAGACGCCGAGAGCCTAGGCTTGACCTGTGAAGACGTTCGACGAGCTCTGGGCCGAGCTGAGTGACAAGGCCCGGACCCGACCTGATGGCTCCGGCACCGTGCGCGCCCTCGACGCGGGCGTGCATGCCATCGGCAAGAAGCTGGTCGAGGAGGCCGCCGAGTCCTGGATGGCCGCCGAACATGAAGGCAAGGACCGAGCGGCGGAGGAGATCAGCCAGCTGCTCTACCACGCCCAGGTGCTGATGCTGGCCAGTGGCATCGAGCTCGACGACGTCTACGCCCACTTGTGAGGTCACCCGGCATGTCCCTGTTACGCATCGCGGTCCCCAACAAGGGATCGCTGTCCCAGTCCGCCGTCGAGATCCTGCGCGAGTCCGGCTACCGGCAGCGCTCCGACTCCAAGGAACTGCGGCTCGTCGACGTCGACAACGGCGTGGAGTTCTTCTACCTGCGCCCCCGCGACATCGCGCTGTACGTCGGCGAGGGCACCCTCGACGTCGGCATCACCGGTCGCGATCTGCTCTTCGACTCGGGGGCCAAGGCCGAGGAGGTGCGTTCCCTGGAGTTCGGGCGCAGCACGTTCCGTTTCGCGGGCCCGGCCGGCACGTTCACCGACCTCGCTGAGCTCGCCGGGACCCGGATCGCCACGTCCTACACCGGCATCGTCCGGGCGTTCCTGGAGGAGCACGGCATCGATGCGACCGTCACCCGGTTGGACGGTGCCGTCGAGACGAGCATCCAGCTCGGGGTCGCCGATGTCATCGCCGACGTCGTCGAGACGGGCAGCACCCTTCGTCAGGCCGGCCTGGAGACGTTCGGCGACCCGGTGATGGAGTCCGAGGCGGTGCTGATCACCCGCACCGGCGCGGTGCCCGAGGGCTTCGAGGTGTTCAAGCGCCGGCTCGACGGCGTCCTGGTGGCGCGCAACTACGTGATGATGGACTACGACATCGAGGAGGAGCGGGTCAACGCCGCGGTGGCACTGACCCCCGGCATCGCGAGTCCGACCATCTCCCCGCTCCATCGGGAAGGGTGGGTCGCGGTCCGGGCGATGGTCCGCCGCTCCGGTGCCCAGAAGCTGATGGACGACCTGTGGGACATCGGGGCGAAGGGGATCCTCCTCACCGACATCCACGCCTGCCGATTGTGAGCTCGCCCGACGCCGGACCGGTGCAGCTGCCGCACACCTGGCGGCCGCTCGGCCCGCGGATCGCCGGTGCCGTGGCCGGAGCCGTCCTGGTGCTGATGTCGGTGGTCCTGTGGGTCACGTTCGACGCCGAGACCCGCGAGGCCATCACCCCGTTCCAGCAGGCCACCGTGATCGCACTCGGCTTGGTCGGGTTGGGCTGCCTGTACGCCCTGGGCCGGTCGCGAGTGGTCGCCGAGACCGAGCGGCTGGTCGTGGTCAACGGCTACCGCCGCCATGAGTTCGAATGGGCGGAGGTGATCGCCGCGCGACTCCCGCCTGGCGCGCCCTGGGTGACCCTCGACCTCGCCGACGGCGGCACCTGCGCAGCGATGGGCATCCAGTCATCCGACGGTCAGCGTGCCCGCTCCGCGGTTCGCGACCTGCGGGCGCTCCTGGACCGCCCCCCACGCTGACCCGTCACAAACTTTGCGACGGGTCGGCGGTGTGGACCGTCAGATCGGCGCGCGCGAAGGTGTCCTCGCCGTCGAAGTGCCTCCGCTCCGCCGCCATCCAGGCAACCCACCGGTCGCGGAGGGCCGCACCATCGCGGTCCAGGCCGCGGGCGAGCCGAACGTCGTCGGGCGCGGTCACCACGACCAGGACTGTGACCAGGTCCGCGTGGACGCGGTCGCCCGAGGCGACGCCCTCGACGACGAGCAGCGGCGCGGGCTCGACGGTGACGGTCTCGGCGTACTCGTCGGCGTGCCAGTCGTAGCGGCGGTAGCGGCCCGGCTTCCCGCGGGCGAGCGGGCGCAGCAGGTCGGCCAGGTGCCCGGCGACGGTCGGCATTCCGGCCCAGCCCTCGTAGAGGTCGTCCATGTGCACCACCGACGCGGCGGCGCGTTGGGAGAGTGCGGTCGCAAGGGTGGTCTTGCCGGATCCCGCCGGGCCGTCGACGCAGATCAGTCGGCCGGCGCCGAGAGTCGGTGGGCGCGATTCGGCGAGCGCGAGGACCTGGTCGGCCGGATCAGAAGACACAGCCGTGGCCGCGGTAGGTCGGCACCGTGTCGACGAACCGATCGCCCTGAAGCAGGTGCACTCGGTCGCTGTGCTCGAACGGTTCGCCCGACTTGGCGTGCCGGAACCAGACCAGGTCGCCGATCGTGAGCAGCGCCGCCGGCCGACCGGTGAGCGGGGTCTGCACCTCGCCGGCGCCCTCAAGGCCGGTCAGGTGCAGCCCGGCGGGTGCCCACGGCGTGGGGAGCCGATCCGTCCCGGCCGGACCAGAGGCAATGAACCCGCCTCCGTGCACCGTCGCCACCTGCGGCGACGGCCGGCGCACGACCGGTAGCCCGTAGAACGCGGCCGGCCGGGGCCGAAACGACTGGTAGTGGTCGAAGAGCGTCGGCGCCAGCAGGCCCGAGCCCGCGGCGACCTCGGTGACGACCGGGTCGGCGACCGTCTCCTCGACGGAGCCCGACCCGCCCGCGTTCCAGAACTCCAGCTCAACCACGGTGCGGAGCGCGTCGGCGATCTCCCGCCTCCGGACCTCGAGCTGGGTCAGGGACAGGGACTTGAGCCGCCGGACCACGGCCGAGCGGGCCCGCTGCGACGGCACGTCGTCCTGGACCCCGGCCACCTGGCCCTCGTAGGTCATCGCGCCCACCAGGCGGAATCCCGGACGCGTCAGGACGCAGCGGGCCAACTCCAGCACGCCCGCGGTGTCGTAGAGCGGTGAGCGCTTGGGGCCGACGTGCTGACGTCCCAGGCGGAGGCCGGCATCGATGTCGATGGCCACCCGCACCGGCACCGCCGTGGACGCGCGCACCGAGTCGACGACGTCGAGGTGGGTCGGATCGTCCACCATGATCGTGATCCGCCCGGCGGCTCGGGGCGACTCCACCAGCCTGCTCAACGCGGCTCGATCGACGGTCGGGTAGGCGACGACCAGGTCGTCGCAGACCTCGTTCGCCTCGAGCCAGAGCGCCTCGGCCAGGGTGTAGGAGAGGACCCCCTGGAAGCCCTCGAAGCCAAGGCCGCGTCGGATCAGCGCCGGCACCCGGACCGACTTCGACGCCAGCCGGATCGGGGTGCTGCCTGCCCGTCGGCGCAAGTCGTCGGCATTCGCGTCGAAGGCATCGAGGTCGACGGCCATGACCGGCGAGCTCGGCGGGGCGTCGAGGGCAGCCGTGGCGTCGCGAAGCCGCGACCACAGGCGGTTGCGGTCGACGAAGTCCTGCGACATCAGGTGATTCCGCGGCTGCGCAGGATGGCCTCGATGTCGGCCAGGTCGTCGTCCTCGCCGCTGGAGCGCTCCACCGCCCGCGGCGTCTCGCCCTTGACCCGCTTCGACCTGCGCTCGCGCCCGCCCTCGGCTCCGACCCCGCGCCGGTCGAGCGTCCGCCCGGCGACGTACAGGACGCCGGACACCACGACCAGCACGATGCCCAGCCACACCCGGGGGCTGAACACCAGGTCGGTGGCCCAGTCGGCCACCGCGTCTCCGATCCGACCGAACATCTTCAAGGTCCGGGTCAGGTACGCCGCCAGCGGCAGGAGGGTGAGCCCGGCGCCACGCAGTCCGGCACCCAGACCGCGCCGTTGGTAGGCGAACCAGGTCCAGATCCCGCCGAGCAGGGTCAGGCTGAGCGTCAGCGCACCCCAGGCGACGTCGTCCACGCCTCAAGACTCGCACAGGCCACAATGGTCGGGTGAACGAGCGGTTGCTGCAGGGGTCGGAGTACCCCGACGACACCGGTGCGGCCTCGCCCCTCCTCGCCGCGGCGCTGGCGGCGTACGCCGCCGACGAGACCCGTTATCCGGACGTGCTGGCCGCGCTGGGCGCCGCCCGACTGCTGGTGCCGGTGGTGGCCGTGCTCGGCGAGGTGGAAACGGGTCCCGATGGGCTGGCCCGCGACAAGTCGAGTGACATGGCCACGGTGCTGCTGCGCGGCGCCGACGGTCGCACCGCGCTGCTGGCCTTCAGCTGCGCCGACACGCTCGCCGCGTGGGACCCCGAGGGCCGTCCGGTGCCGGTCCCGACGCGCACCGCGGCGTTGTCGGCACAGCAGGAGGGGGCCGAGGCGCTCCTGATCGACGTCTCCGGTCCGGTGACCGTGGCGGTCGCGGGAGCGGACCTGAGCGCGCTGGCCGCCGGCTGGCGGCTGGCGAGGGTCGGCGGACGGGTGGGCTGGGTCGCGGCTCCTGATTAGCCCCGCCGCGGAATGTTCGGATAGCATCACAGCGTTGACCGATCAGTTCGGACATCTTCGGATGTCCTTGCCGATCAACAAGCGGAGATCAGGCAACACACTTCTCCCACCCGCATCGACCGCCCTGCAGCACAGGTCGTCGGGTCCGGTCCGAAGGCCCCGGCCTCGCGCACGACGGTGCGCGTGGTGAGGTGTCACGACTGGCTTCCGCTTCGACAGAGCGGAAGCCACTTCTCATTTCAGGCCGAGATGAGGCGGGGTTCCGGCCCACAAGACTCATGGAGGACACATCAGCACCGAGCTTCGTATCAACGAGCGGATCCGGGTACCCGAGGTCCGCCTCGTCGGACCCAACGGCGAGACCGTCGGCATCGTGCCGACCGACCAGGCCCTGAAGCTGGCCCAGGAGGCTGACCTCGACCTGGTCGAGGTCGCGCCCACCGCCCGCCCGCCCGTGTGCAAGCTCATGGACTACGGGAAGTTCAAGTACGAGAACGCCCAGAAGGCCCGTGAGGCACGTCGCAACCAGACGAACGTGATCATCAAGGAGATGAAGCTCCGCCCCAAGATCGACCAGCACGACTACGAGACCAAGAAGGGTCACGTCGTGCGATTCCTCAAGGCCGGCGACAAGGTCAAGATCACCATCATGTTCCGCGGTCGCGAGCAGCACCGTCCCGAACTGGGCTATCGGCTGCTGCAGAAGCTCGCGGAGGACGTGACCGAGCTGGGGTTCGTCGAGTCCTCGCCGAAGCAGGACGGCCGCAACATGATCATGGTTCTCGGCCCGCACACGAAGAAGGCGGACGCCAAGGCGCAACACCGCGCCGACATGGAGTCGAAGGCCGCCGAGCGCGCCGCCGAGGAAGCCGAAGAGCTCGCCGAGCGCACCGCGCACAACGCCGGTCGACCCGTCGCCCAGAAGAAGGAGCGTGGCCGCTCCGAGAATCTCGATCCCGAGATCGAGGCCTGAGACCTGCGGTGGTTGACGAGCGAGCGCAAGCGAGCCTCGCCACCACCGAAGCAAGCACCAAGGAATAGAGAGAGAAGCAGATGCCGAAGAACAAGACGCACTCCGGAGCGGGCAAGCGGTTCCGCGTGACCGGCTCGGGCAAGATCCTGCGCGAGAAGGCCGGCAAGCGGCACAACCTGGAGAAGAAGCCTTCGAAGGTGACCCGCCGGATGTCCGGCACCACCGAGATCGCCAAGGCCGACGTCAAGCGCGCCAAGAAGATGCTCGGCATCTGAGCTCGCCCGCAATCCGTTCGAACAAGGAGTAACACCATGGCACGCGTCAAGCGGGCAGTGAACGCCCACAAGAAGCGCCGGACCACCCTCGAGCGCGCCAGCGGCTACCGCGGCCAGCGCTCGCGCCTGTACCGCAAGGCCAAGGAGCAGGTCACCCACTCTCTGGTCTACAGCTACAACGACCGCCGCAAGAACAAGGGCAACTTCCGTCGCCTGTGGATCCAGCGGATCAACGCCGCTGCCCGCGCCCAGGGACTGACCTACAACCGCTTCATCCAGGGTCTGCACCTGGCTGGCGTCGAGGTCGACCGGAAGATCCTGGCCGACCTGGCCGTCAACGACGTGGCCACCTTCAACACGCTGGTCGCGACCGCCAAGGCCGCGCTGCCCGAGGACGTCAACGCTCCCAAGGTCGACGCGTAACCCGGTGACCGATTCGCCTCTGGCCGCGGGCAACGCTCGCGTCAAGGAGGCTCGGAAGCTCAGCCGTCGCTCGGTTCGCGCCGAGCGGCGGCTCTTCCTTGCCGACGGTCCGCACGCGGTCACCGAGGCGCTCAACGTGCCCGAATGCGTCCTCGAGGTGTTCGCGACCTCGGCCGCGACCGAGCGGTACCCCGAGCTCGCCGCAGCGGCGCCGGCCTGGACCGTGGTCGAGGACCGCGCGCTCGACTCGCTCAGTGACTCGGTCACGCCGGCCGGACTGGTCGCGGTCTGCCGGTTCCTCGAGATCACCCCGCCGGTGACGCCACGGTTGCTCGCCATCTGCGCCGAGATCCGCGACCCGGGCAATGCCGGGACCGTGATTCGCTGCGCCGACGCCGCGGGTGCCGACGGCGTCGTACTCGCCGGCGACTCGGTGGACCCCTACAACCCCAAGACCGTGCGGGCCAGCGTCGGCAGCCTGTTCCACCTCCCGGTCACCCAGGAGCCGGACGCGTACGCCGCGGTCCGGGCCGCGCAGGATGCCGGACTACAGGTCCTGGCGGCCGATGGTGGTGGGGAGGTCGATCTGCACGCGGCCGGTGTCCTGCTGGCAGCCCCAACGGCCTGGCTGTTCGGCAACGAGGCCCACGGGCTCCCCGACGAGCTCGTCGCAGCTGCCGACCACCGCGTCCGCATCCCGATCCTCGGTCGCGCGGAGAGCCTCAACCTCTCCACCGCGGCCGCGCTCTGCCTCTACGAGAGCGCGCGCGTCCAGCGCGGCTGAACCGGGCCCGCGCCCACTACCGTGGTGCCCGTGTCCGACCTGCCGCCCGGCCCCCAGGAACTGGCCGACCTGCTGCCGGAGGGTGTGGTGCTCGCCGATGCGGCCGGCTCGGTCACGCTGGTTTCCCAACGGGCGGCCACCATGCTCGGGACCACGGTGGCGGGCTGCCTCGGCAGGCCGCTCGCGGAGGTACTGACGCTGCGCGACCAGGACGGCCAGGCCTGGGTGGCCGGCAACGCGCCGTACGACGGTCTGGGCATCCGAGTGGCGATCCCGGAGCAGTCCTGGCTGCTGCGGGACGGCACTGAGGTGCTGGTGGCGGCGCGCATCCACCGACGGGGACCGGCCGCTCCCATCACCGGCGTCGCGGTCACGCTGCGCTCGGGCCGAGGTCGGGCCCGGCTCGACCGCGAGCGGTCCGACCTGGTGGCCACGGTCGCGCACGAGCTCCGCTCGCCGCTCACCGGCGTGAAGGGTTTCGTCCAGGCACTGCTCAACCGCTGGGACAAGCTCAATGACGAGCAGAAGAAGTTGATGCTGACCACGGTCAGCGCCGACTCCGACCGGCTCAGCCGGCTCATCGCCGAGCTGCTCGACGTCGCCCGGATCGACACGGGCCGGCTGCAGATGTACCCCCGACCCTCCGACCTCGGCGTCCTCGTGTCCCGGGTGGTCGAGTCCGTATCCGTCGGCACCGCACGATCGGTCGAGCTGGCGATCACCGGCGAGCTCCCCGACGTACTCGTCGACCCGGACAAGTTCACCCAGGTGGTGACCAACCTCGTGGAGAACGCCGTTCGACACGGTGAGGGCGAGGTGCGCGTGACCGTTCAGCGGTCCGCTCCGGCCGACGGGGAGGATGCGCTCATCGTCGAAGTGACCGACCGGGGAGAGGGCATTCCGACCGACCTGCGACGCCGGGTGTTCACCAAGTTCTGGACCGCGGGAGCCCGGGGTGGATCGGGTCTCGGCCTCTACATCGTCAACGGTCTGGTCCGTGCTCATGGCGGCCGGGTGACGATCACGGATGCCCCGGGTGGCGGGGCTCGGGTGACCACCATGTGGCCTGTGGGTGAAACCCACTCACCGGCGCCGCGTCCTGGTTCCTAGACTTGCGACTCATGTCCGGACCCAATACCGACTTCGACCCTGTGGAGGTCACCGCCTTGAAGCCTGAAGAGGTCGAGGCCGCGCGCGACGCCGCCCTGACGGCGATCGCGGGTGCCGGCGACCTCGACGAGCTCAAACGGGTCCGGATCGAGCACACGGGGGACCGGGCGCCGCTGGCGCTGGCCAACCGAGAGATCGGGGCGCTCCCGCCGCAGGCGCGCAAGGACGCCGGTCAGCGAATCGGCCAGGCCCGCGGTGCCGTCAGTGCCGCCCTGTCCGAGCGCGAGGCGGTGCTCGAGGTCGAGCACGAGGAGCGGATGCTCGCCGACGAGACCGTCGACGTCACCCTGCCCACTGACCGGACCCCGATGGGCGCCCGGCACCCGGTGACCACCGGCTCGGAGTACATCGCCGACATCTTCGTGGCGATGGGCTGGGAGGTGGCCGAAGGCCCGGTCATCGAGTCGGAGTGGCTGAACTTCGATGCGCTCAACCTGGGCCCGGACCACCCGGCTCGGACCATGCAGGACACCTTCTGGACCGACCCGCCCGAGCAGCACCTCGTGCTGCGGACCCACACCTCGCCGGTGCAGGCCCGCACCATGCTGACCCGGACCCCGCCGATCTACGTGGTCTGCCCGGGCCGGGTATTTCGCACCGATGAGTACGACGCGACGCACAGCCCGATGTTCCACCAGGTCGAGGGCCTCGCCATCGACGAGGGCATCACGATGGGGCACCTCAAGGGCACACTCGACCATTTCGCGACGGCGATGTTCGGCGAGGGCATCACGACGCGCTTCCGGCCGTCGTACTTCCCGTTCACCGAGCCGAGCGCCGAGGTCGACCTGATCTGCTTCGTCTGTCGCGGACGTGGGTCCACCGACGCCGGCGACGCCTGTCGCACCTGCCGCGGTGAGGGCTGGATCGAGTGGGGCGGCTGCGGCGTGGTCAACCCGCGGGTGCTGGCCGCGTGCGGCCTCGACGCGGAGCGCTACACCGGGTTCGCGTTCGGCATGGGGATCGACCGGACCCTGATGTTCCGGCACGGGATCGAAGACCTGCGCGCGCTGTTCGAGGGCGATGTGCGGTTCACCCGCGCGTTCGGGACGGAGATCTAGGCCATGACACTCTCTGCCATGGCCTGCTGCGCGCCGCCGCGCGGGCACCTGGACTTCGTTGTCGTCGGAAGCGCTCCGCGCGACGACGCTCGCGACGGCCGAGCAGAGAGCGACCTGACCTGATGAGAGCCCCCGTTTCCTGGATCCGCGAGTACGTCGACCTCCCCGCCGAGGTCAGCACGGACGAGCTGGCCGCCCGGCTGACCGCGCTCGGCCTCAAGCTCGAGGCGATCCACCGCCCCGGCGATGCGATCGGCGGGCCGTTGGTGGTCGGCCGGGTGCTGACGATGGAGCCTGAGCCGCAGAAGAACGGCAAGACCATCAACTGGTGCACCGTCGACGTCGGCCTTGAGCTGACTGCTGCCCACGGCACCGGTGAGGGTGGGGTGGGCATCGTCTGCGGCGCGCACAACTTCGCACCCGGCGACCTGGTGGTCGTGGTGCTTCCCGGCGGCGTCCTGCCCGGTGGCTTCGAGATCTCCGCGCGCAAGACCTATGGGCACGTCTCGACCGGGATGATCTGCTCGGCGGCCGAGCTCGGGATCGGTGAGGATCACGCCGGCATCATCGTGCTGCCGGCGGATGCGGGGGAGCCGGGCACGGACGCCCGTCCCGTCCTCGGCCTCGACCAAGAGGTCATCGAGTTCGAGATCAACCCCGACCGCGCGTACGCGCTCTCCCTGCGCGGCGTGGCCCGAGAAGCGGCGCTGGGCTTCGACGCGCCGTACGCGGACCCGGCCCAACGCGAGGTGCCGGCGCCCAACGCTGATGGGTACCCGGTCGTCATCGACGACCCCGAGGGCTGCCCGGTGTTCGTGGCGCGCATCGTCAGCGGTATCGATCCGGCCGCGACGACCCCGGACTGGATGGCGCAGCGGCTCACGCTCTCCGGCATGCGGCCGATCTCGCTCACCGTCGACATCACCAACTACGTGATGCTCGAGCTCGGCCGGCCGATCCACGGCTACGACGCCGACAAGCTGCAGGGCCCGATCCGGGTGCGCCGGGCCGCCGCGGGGGAGCGGCTGACCACGCTTGACGGCGCCGACCGGGCGCTCTCGACCGCCGACCTCGTGGTCACCGACGACTCCGGGATCATCGGCCTCGGCGGCGTCATGGGCGGCGAGACGACCGAGATGTCTGCGCAGACGACCCGGGTGCTCGTCGAGGCGGCGCACTGGGACGCCGTCTCGATGTTCCGCACCGGCAAGCGCCACAAGCTGAGCTCCGAGGCCGGCAAGCGCAACGAGCGCGGCGTCGATCCGGTGATCACCCCCGCCGCTGCGGACCGGGTGGTCGAGCTGCTGGTCCAGTACGCGGGTGGCACCGCCGAACCCGGCGTGACGGTGGTTGGCGAGCCGCCGCCGCCCGCCACGATCCCGATGGACACCGACCTGCCCGCACGCATCTCCGGGATCGAGATCCCCGCGGGCGTCACGATCGCGAACCTCGAGAAGGTCGGATGTGTCGCCGCCGACGGGGGGTTCCTGCCGCCGACCTGGCGACCCGATCTGACCGACCCGTACGACCTGGTCGAAGAGGTGGTCCGGATCGTCGGCTACGACCAGGTGCCGTCCGTGGTGCCCCGCGAGGCCGCTGGCAGTGGCCTCACCCGTGAACAGCGGCTGCGCCGCCGGATCGGCCGCACGCTTGCCGGCGCCGGCTGTGTGGAGGTCATCTCCTTCCCGTTCGTCGGTCCGGCCACGTTCGACCTGCTCGGCCTGGCCGCCGACGATCCGCTGCGTCGCACGGTGCCGCTGGCCAACCCGATCTCCTCGGAGGAGCCGGCGTACACCACGACGTTGCTTCCTGGGGTGCTCAAGGCAGCAGCCCGCAACCTCGGCCGAGGCGCCCCGGGCGCGGCGTTGTTCGAGACCGGCACGGTGGCGTTCCCCGTCGACCGCGGCCCGGCCCCGATCTACGGCGTCGACTGGCGGCCGAGCGACGACGAGCTCGCCCAGCTGCTCGAGGCGATCCCCAGCCAGCCGCAGCACCTCGCTGTCGTGCTGGCCGGCGAACGGGAGCGCGCCGGTTGGTGGGGCGCTGGACGCGAGGCGGGCTGGTCGGACGCGATCGAGCTGGTCCGCCGGCTCGGCCGCGAGCTCGGCGTCGACGTCGAGGTCCGCTCCGCGAGCCGGATGCCCTGGCACCCCGGAAGGTGCGCGCGACTGAGCGTGGCCGGCGCGGAGTTCGGTTACGCGGGTGAACTGCACCCCAAGGTCGGCAAGGCCTACGGCGTGCCGCTCCGCACCGCTGCGCTCGAAATCGACCTCGACCTCCTGATCAGGCACGCGGTCGACGTGGTGCCCGGCCCCGAGTTCTCGACGTACCCGCTCGCGAAGGAGGACGTCGCGCTGGTCGTCGGCGCCGACGTGACGGTCGCCGAGGTTCAGGAGGCGCTCCGCCACGGCGCCGGAGACCTCCTCGAGTCGGTACGTCTCTTCGACGTCTTCACCGGTGAGCAGATCGGCGCGGGGAAGAAGTCCCTGGCCTTCGCGCTGCGGTTCCGGGCACCCGACCGGACCCTCACCGAGGACGAGACCTCCGCGGCCAGGGATGCCGCCGTCGCGGTCGCAGCCGAGCGCACCGGCGCCGTGCAGCGGGTCTGACTAGATGGCGCCGGGGTAGGCCCGGGCCTACGATCGAACCCTCGGTTCAAGGGGGTGGGTCAGCGGTATGCACCTGCACGAGCACCTGCACGACCTGGTGGCGCGCCAGGGACCGAGCGTGGTCGACACCGCCGAGGCGTTCCGCGCGGCCCTCGACGACTTCCTGACAGAGGACGAGGCGACCACCGGCGAGCTCAACCTGCTGGTCGACGCGGTGCGGCTCGGTGCTGTCGACCGGCTGGGCTCGATCCTGGACCACGGTGGCTCGGCGCCGGCCGCGGTGTCGGAGGCCGGCGACGGCTTCGCGCGCGATCGCGGCACCGATGACCTGCCCCGGTGCCGGTGGGCCGTCGCCGTTGTCGGCTACGCGCTCGGTCTGCTCGAGGAGGCCGACGTCCCGCCCACCGGGCCGCAGAGCATCCCGATCCTCGCCCCGCAAACCTCCCCGACGACGCCGCCATCCCCGCCGCCTCCTCGGGAGTCGGAGCGGCCGGCCCCACCAGCACCGGCTACCGCGCACACACCCCGCACCTTCCCGTCCACCGAGGACCTGGAGCCCAGGCCGATCTCCGTCACACCGGGTCCGCCGCGTCGTGGCGCGGCCCGCGTGGCCCTCGCCGCCCTGATGGTGGCCGCCATCGCGGTCGCCGCGGTGTTCGCCGGGATGTGGCTCGCCTCGAGGGACGACGATCCGAACGCCTCCGCCGGCGACCCCACGGGCGGGGACTCGGGGGATGGCGCCTCCGGAAGCCCCCGTGGCGACCCCGTCCCGGGCGCACTTCCCGCGGCCACCATTCTGGCCCCGGTGACCGACGAGGACGACGTCACGAGGATCTACGCGATCAACAGCGATACCGGCGAGGCGGCGCCGCTGACCAGCGGACCGGACGACCGGTCTCCGGCGATCTCACCGGACCGGTCCACCGTCGTCTACTCGGAGACGACGCCGGGCGGCGCCGGGCGGCCGATGGTGCTGGACGTCGCCACCGGAGAGAGTCGGCCGCTGTTCGCCACGACCGGCGGCTGCCAGTACTCCGGTCGTCCCGGGTTCAACCCGGCCGGAAACCGGCTGGCCGTGGTCTGCGTCGATGAGTTCGGCGGCTACGTCGCGGCGTACGTCGTGGACCTGGACGGGGCCTTCGTCGCCAACATCCCGACGAGTGGTGAGGCGCAGGGCACGGCGACCTGGACCTCCGGCAACACCGTGGTCTTCATCCAGGCCGGAGCCACCGAGGACGACCCGACGGTTCTGTGGCAGGCGACGATCGGCGAGCCCGAGCCGGAGGCGCTGACCTCCGGGACGGAGGGCTGGGACAGCCACCCGGACTGGTCGGAAGAGGCCGGGCTGTTGCTCTACAGCCGGCATGAGGGGTCGAGGCCGTTCGGGGACCTGCTCACCATGGACGCCAAGGGCACGCCCGGTCCGAGCGCCGAGGGTGTCCTGTGGGGCCACCCCGCGTGGTCGCCCGACGGAACCCAGGTGGTCGTCATGGTGCGTGAAGAGGATGGTGGTGAGCGGTTCGCGGTCGCCTCGATCGAAGGCGACGGTTTCGCCGAGCCCACGCTGTTGCCCGAGCTGCCCGGAGACCCCGGCGTGCCGGCCTGGGGATCACGTTGAGGCGTTGCCTCAGTCGATGTCAGCGGCGATGAGTGCCGCGAAGCGCGCGCATACGTCGTGGTCGCCGGTGAGGGAGACGGCGGCGTCGTCGCCACGCTTCCAGAGCCACGCGTCCAGCGGTCCGGCCGGCCCGGCGACGACGGCGTCCGGCTCGGTCCCGGGGTCCGGGACCACGTTGAGATCCGGCTCGTCGAGGTAGGCCTTCCCCGACTCGGGGTCGGTGCCGGAGAACAGACCCAGGCGTACCCAGATCGACTGAGCCGACTCGTTCAGGTCGACCCGCAGCAGTCCGTCGCCCGGCGTGAAGGTGCCCCACTCGGGCGTGCCGCCGTACATCACCGCCAGTACCTCGTGGACACCGTCGGCGGCGAGGGTGGGATCGAGGTCGGTGACGGTGCCTGCCGCCAGCTCCGCATCCAGCCGGTGGATCAGCGCCTCGTGGGCCTGTCGACGTCCGATGAACCCGACGGTCTGATCGGTGGACCAGGTCCAGGCGGGTTCGGTGGGGTCAACGGATTCCAGACCCGCGGTCAGCCGGGAGGTGGCGTCGTCGAAGGCGTCGAACCACCCGGCAGGGGAGTCCGGCCGCTCAGGCTCGCTCCACCAGTCGGGACCATCGGGGCGACGTTCGATCACCCCGGCCCAGAACCCCTGCACCTGCGCACCGAGGTGCCAGAGCAGGTCACCGGCGTTCCAGTCCGGACAGGACGGCACCGGGGCGCCGAGGTCGCAGTCGGCGAGCACCGCGCGGAAACGCCGGGACTCCGTGCGGACGTGGTCGAGGTAGGCAGCGTGGGCGAGGGGCGTCATCGGGAGCGACGCTAGTGTGAGGCGCAGACCTGCGCACCCGGTTATCGGTTGATGGCGCAAGGCCAGCTTGCAAATGAAGTTGCAGAAGACTGTATAGTCATGCACATGACGTCGAAGCGGGTAGCGGTCGCCGGAGCCAGCGGGTACGCCGGTGGTGAGGTGCTGCGACTCCTGCTCGGCCACCCGGACGTGGAGATCGGGGCGCTGACCGGCGGTTCGAACGCCGGGCAGCACCTCGGCACCCTGCAGCCGCACCTGCTGCCGCTCGCCGACCGGGTGCTGCAGGAGACCAGCCGGGAGACCCTGGCCGGCCACGACGTGGTGTTCCTCGGTCTTCCGCACGGCCAGTCCGCCGAGGTCGCAGCACAGTTGCCGGACGAGACCGTGGTCATCGACTGCGGCGCCGACTTCCGGCTCGCCGACCCCGCCGAATGGGACCGGTTCTACGGCGGCACGCACGCCGGCACCTGGCCCTACGGGCTTCCCGAGCTACCGGGCCAGCGCGCCCTTCTGCGGGGGGCGACCCGGATCGCGGTACCCGGCTGCTATCCGACGGTGTCGACGCTCACCCTGCTGCCCGCCGTGGCCGAGGGGCTGGTGCTGCCGGAGGTCGTGGTCGTCGCCGCGTCCGGCACGAGCGGCGCGGGCAAGGCCGCCAAACCCCACCTGCTGGGCAGCGAGGTGATGGGCAACGCCAGCGCGTACGGCGTCGGCGGAAGCCACCGGCACACGCCCGAGATCACCCAGAACCTCGCCAGGGCGACCGGCGCGCGGGTTTCGGTCAGCTTCACCCCGCTGCTGGTGCCGATGTCCCGCGGGATCCTGGCCACCTGCTCGGCTCCGCTCGACGGAGCGGTGAGTGCCGAGGACGCACATCGGGTCTATGCCAAGCACTACGCCGACGAGCCCTTCGTCCACGTCCTCCCTCCCGGTCGGTGGCCGCAGACCCAGTCGGTGCTGGGCTCCAACGCCGTCCAGGTGCAGGTGACCGTCGATGAGACCGCGGGGCGGCTGATCGCTGTCGGAGTGGTCGACAACCTGGCCAAGGGCACCGGCGGCGCCGCCGTGCAGTGCATGAACCTCGCGCTGGGCCTCCCCGAGGAGACCGGCCTGACGACCGTAGGGCTCGCACCATGACCATCACCGCTCCCGTCGGGTTCAGGGCCGCCGGCGTGGCGTGCGGCCTCAAGACGACGGGCGCCAAGGACCTCGCCCTGGTCGTCAACGAGGGGCCGACGCACGATTCGGCGTCCGTGTTCACCGCCAACCGGTGCAAGGCCAACCCGGTGCTGTGGAGCCAGGAGGTCGTCAAGGACGGGATCGTCCGGGCCGTCGTGCTCAACTCGGGCGGCGCCAACTGCTACACCGGCCCCGCCGGGTTCCAGACCACGCACCGGGTCGCGGAGCAGGTGGCGGCCGGCGCCGGCATCGGTGCCGGCGACGTCGTGGTGTGTTCCACCGGGTTGATCGGGTTGGCCAACCCCCCCGAGCGGTTGCTGGCGGGGGTCGACCTGGCGTACGCCGAGCTGTCGGTCGATGGCGGTGCCGACGCCGCCGAGGCGATCATGACCACCGATTCGGTCAGCAAGCAGGTCGTGGTCGAGGGCGCCGGCTGGACCATCGGTGGGATGGCCAAGGGCGCAGGGATGCTCGCACCCCAGTTGGCCACGATGCTCGTGGTGCTCACGACGGACGCGGTGGTGCCGGCCGCCGACCTCGATCAGGCGCTCCGGGCTGCGACCCGGGTCAGCTTCGATCGGCTCGACTCCGACGGCTGCATGTCGACCAACGACACGGTCACGGTGCTGGCCAGTGGCGCGAGCGGGATCACCCCGTCGTTGCCCGACTTCACCGAGGCGCTGACGCAGGCCTGCACGGATCTGGCGATGCAGCTCCTCAAGGACGCAGAGGGCGCCGACCACGAGATCGCGATCACCACCCTCAATGCGGCCAGCGAGGACGACGCGGTCATGGTCGGCCGGAGCGTGGCGCGCAGCAACCTGTTCAAGGCCGCGGTGTTCGGCAACGACCCCAACTGGGGCCGGGTGCTGGCCAGCATCGGCACCACGGACGCGGCCTTCGATCCCGCTGATCTCGACGTCGCGATCAACGGCGTCTGGGTGTGCCGGTCCTCCACCCCGGCCGAGGATCCCTCCGCCGTCGACCTCAAGCCGCGCGAGGTGAGCGTGACCATCGACCTCAAGTCCGGGACCGACCGAGCCACGGTCTGGACCAATGACCTGACCCACGCCTACGTCCACGAGAACAGCGCGTACTCCTCATGAGCCCCCCGAACAGCAACGACTCCACCGCTGGCGAGTTCGACACCGCCAAGCCCGACCAGGCCAAGGCCCGCACCCTGGCCGCTGCCTTGCCGTGGCTGAAGCAGTACCACGGGAAGATCATCGTGGTGAAGTACGGCGGCAACGCGATGACCGACGACACCCTGAAGCGGGCCTTCGCCGAGGACATCGCCTTCCTCCGGTTCGCGGGGTTTCGCCCGGTGATCGTGCACGGCGGCGGCCCGCAGATCTCCAAGATGCTCGGCCTGCTCGGGATCAAGTCGGAGTTCAAGGGCGGGCTGCGGGTGACTACCCCCGAGGCGATGGACGTCGTCCGGATGGTGCTCGTCGGACAGGTGCAGCGCGAGCTGGTCGGCCTGATCAACGAGCACGGCCCGCTGGCGGTCGGATTGTCGGGCGAGGATGCCGGGCTGTTCACCGCCGAACAGGCCACCTCCGTGGTGGACGGCGAGGAGGTCGACCTCGGCCTCGTGGGCGAGGTCGCGAAGGTGCGCCCCGAGGCGGTGCTCGACCTGATCGAGGCGGGCCGGATCCCGGTGGTCTCCAGCGTCGCCCCGGACGCCGATGGACAGATCCACAACGTCAACGCCGACTCGGCCGCAGCCGCGCTGGCGGTGGCGCTGAAGGCGGAGAAGCTGCTCGTGCTGACCGACGTCGAGGGGCTGTACGCCGACTGGCCGGACCCCACCGACGTCATCGGCGAGATCAGCCCGGAAGCGCTGGCCGAGCTGCTGCCGACGCTGGCCAGCGGGATGGTGCCCAAGATGAGGGCCTGCCTGCAGGCGATCGAGGGCGGCGTCTCGCGGACCACGGTCGTCGACGGCCGCGAGCCCCACGCCGTACTCCTCGAGCTGTTCACCAAGGAAGGCGTCGGCACCCAGGTGCTGCCCGGCAGTCGAGACCAAGACGCGCAAGGCGCGGGAGGTGACGTCGTGAGCGACGGATTCAAGGAGCGCTATCCCAGCGCGCTGATGAACACCTTCGGCCCGCCCCGGCTGGCGCTGTCGCGGGGTGCGGGGGCGCACGTCTGGGACGAGGACGGGCGCGAGTACATCGACTTCTTCGGCGGCATCGCGGTCAACGCCCTCGGCCACGCGCACCCGGCGCTGGTAGAAGCCGTCAGCACCCAGCTGCGCACGCTGGGCCACGTCTCCAACTTCTTCACCAGCGCACCGCAGGTCGAGCTGGCCGAGCGGCTGCTGAGCTGGTTCGAGCCCGACGGCCGGGTCTTCGTCTCCAACTCCGGGACGGAGGCCAACGAGGCCGCCCTCAAGATGACCCGCCGGACCGGTCGTACCCGACTGGTCGCGATGGAGGGCTCGTTCCACGGTCGCACGATGGGATCGCTCGCCCTGACCTCCAAGGCCGCGTACCGCGAGCCGTTCGAGCCACTCCCCGGTGACGTCACGTTCGTCCCGTTCGGCGACGCGGACGCCCTCGCGGCTGCCGTTGATGACCGCACCGCCGCCGTCATCGTCGAGCCGCTGCAGGGGGAGGCCGGCGTGGTCGTCCCGACCGAGGGCTTCCTGGCCGCGGCCCGGGAGATCACGGCCGCCCACGACGCGCTGCTCTGGATCGACGAGGTGCAGACCGGCGTCGGCCGGACCGGTGCCTGGCTCGCCCACACCGACAGCGGCGTCACCCCCGACATCGTCACCCTGGCCAAGGGCCTCGGCGGTGGCATCCCGATCGGCGCGACCATCGGCCTCGGGACGGCCGCAAGCCTGCTCGAGCCCGGCAACCACGGCACCACCTTCGGCGGCAACCCGGTCTCCTGCGCCGCGGCCCTCGCGGTGCTGGACACGATCGAGAAGGAGGGCCTGATGGACGCCGCGGTCGCGCGCGGCGACCAGCTACGGCAGATCCTCACCTCGGTGTCCCAGGTGACCCGGGTCGAGGGGCGCGGACTACTGCTGGGTGCCCAGCTCGCCGATGACACGGCGGCCGCGGTGGTGGCCCGAGGTCAGGAGCGCGGATTCCTGCTCAACAACACCGGTCCGGCCCGGCTGCGGTTCGCGCCGCCGCTCACGATCACCGAGGCGGACGTGGCCGCCCTCGGGGAGGCCTGGGCCGAGATCGTGACGGGCGAGCCGGCATGAGGCACTTCCTCGCAGACGACGACCTGAGCCCGCACGAGCAGTCGGTGGTGCTCGACCTGGCCGCCCTGCTCAAGCACACGCCGTACGACGCGCAGCCGCTCGCGGGTCCGCGCACGGTTGCGATGATCTTCGACAAGCCGACGCTGCGCACCCAGGCCAGCTTCGCGGCGGGCATCGCCGAACTCGGCGGCCACCCGATGCTGGTCGACGGCACCTTGGCCGGCATCGGCGAGCGGGAGTCGGTCGCCGACGTGGCCCGGGTACTCGGGCGGCAGGCGTCGCTGATCGTGTGGCGGACCTATGAGCAGGCCCGGATCGACGAGATGGCCGCGCACGCCGGCGTACCCGTCGTCAACGCGCTGACCGACGACTTCCATCCGTGCCAGCTGTTGGCCGACCTGCAGACCGTGCGCGAGCAGCGGGGGGAGCTGCCCGGGCTCCGGGTCGCGTTCGTCGGCGACGGCGCCTGCAACATGGGCAACTCGTGGCTGCTGGCCGGGGCGACCGCCGGGATGCACGTCGTGGTCGGCGCACCCGAGTCCCACCGGCCGAGCGAGGCGATGTTCGAGCGCGCCGAGGCGATCGCCACCGCGACCGGCGGCTCGGTGGGCGCCGAGAGCGACCCACGCACCGCTGTCACCGACGCCGATGTCGTCGTCACCGACACCTGGGTGTCGATGGGCAAGGAGGATGAGGCGGAGGCGCGGCGGGCGATCTTCGCGCCGTACCAGGTGACCAGCGACCTGATGAGCCTGGCGCAGCCGCACGCGATCGTCATGCACTGCCTGCCCGCCTACCGCGGCGCCGAGATCGAGGCGGCCGTCATCGATGGTCCGCAGAGCGTGGTGTGGGACGAGGCCGAGAACCGGCGGCACGCCCAGAAGGCGATCCTGTCCTTCCTCTGGGAGCGACGCCATGACTGACGCCGCCCTCCGCCCGGCCACGAAGAACGCCCGGCACCAGCTGATCATCGACCTGGTCACCCACCATGAGGTGCACTCCCAGGGAGAGCTGCGCGAGCTGCTCGTCCGCGAGGGCATCGAGGTCACCCAGGCGACGCTGTCCCGCGACCTGGTCGAGCTCGACGCGGTCAAGGTGCGGGCGGCGGGCGGGGCGCTCGTGTACGCCGTACCGGCCGAGGGCGGAGACCGTCGTCCCAGTGCCCCGGGCGAGACGGCCGCGGGGTTGCACCGACTCTCGCGCCTGTGCGGCGAGCTGCTGGTCAGCGCCGAAGCGAGCGCCAACCTGGTGATCCTTCGCACCCCGCCGGGCGCCGCTCAGTTCCTCGCGTCCGCCTTCGACAAGGCCGAGATGCCCAACGTGCTCGGCACCATCGCCGGCGACGACACCGTCCTGGTCATCGGCAAGGAGCCGGACGGCGGCGACGAGCTCGCCCGCCGGTTCCTCGACCTGGCCGATCCCGAAACGCACCCGCAGATCAGTACTCAGAAAGGCACCTCGTGAGCAAGGTCCTGACCACCCTGCCGGTCGGAGAGCGCGTGGGAATCGCGTTCTCCGGCGGGCTGGACACCTCCGTGGCCGTGGCCTGGATGCGCGCCAAGGGCGCCATTCCGTGCACCTACACCGCCGACCTCGGGCAGTACGACGAACCGGACATCGACGGGATCCCCGGCCGGGCGATGCAGTACGGCGCCGAGCTGGCCCGTGCCGTCGACTGCCGACACGCTCTCGTCGAGGAGGGTCTGGCAGCGCTGGCCTGCGGGGCCTTCCACATCCGCAGCGGCAGCCGCGCCTACTTCAACACCACGCCGATCGGCCGTGCCGTCACCGGCACCCTGCTCGTCCGCGCCATGCACGAGGACGGCGTCGACATCTGGGGGGACGGCTCGACCTTCAAGGGCAACGACATCGAGCGGTTCTACCGCTACGG
The DNA here is from genome assembly GCA_963827185.1 of uncultured Actinomycetota bacterium. GTDB lineage: Bacteria > Actinomycetota > Actinomycetes > Propionibacteriales > Nocardioidaceae > Nocardioides. The sequence goes on along the minus strand of CAWGZQ010000004.1, from coordinate 6,272 downwards.
ACTGCTCGCCAATCCGAGCCTGCGGATCTACAAGCCCTGGCTGGACGCCGACTTCGTCACCGAGCTCGGTGGCCGGACCGAGATGAGCCAGTGGCTCGCGCGGCACCACCTGCCCTACCGCGACAGCGAGGAGAAGGCGTACTCCACCGACGCCAACATCTGGGGCGCCACCCATGAGGCGAAGACGCTCGAGCACCTCGACGTGTCGCTCGAGACCGTCGAGCCGATCATGGGAGTGAAGTTCTGGGACCCGCTGGTCGAGATCGCCCCCGAGGACGTCACCGTCCGCTTCGAGCGTGGTCGTCCGGTTGCCATCAACGGGAAGCGGTACGACGACCCGGTCGAGCTCGTGCACGCCGCCAACGAGGTCGGCGGGCGACACGGTCTCGGCATGTCCGACCAGATCGAGAACCGGATCATCGAGGCCAAGTCGCGCGGCATCTACGAGGCACCGGGGATGGCGCTGCTCTGGATCGGCTACGAGCGGTTGCTCAACGCGGTGCACAACGAGGACACGGTCGCGAACTATCACAACGAGGGCCGCAAGCTCGGCCGGCTGCTCTACGAGGGGCGGTGGCTGGACCCGCAGGCGCTGATGCAGCGTGAGGCGATCCAGCGTTGGATCGCCTCCGTCGTCACCGGCGAGGTCACGGTCAGGCTGCGCCGCGGCGAGGACTACACGATCCTGCGCACCGAGGGTGAGCACTTCTCCTACCACCCCGACAAGCTCTCGATGGAACGCAACGACGACGCCGCCTTCGGCCCGACCGACCGGATCGGCCAGCTCACGATGCGCAACCTGGACATCGCGGACTCGCGCGCCAAGCTCGAGATCTACGCGACCCAGCCCCTCGACGAGGGCCAGGTCCTGGTCGAGCACGGGCACCTCCTGGGCGCGCTCGAGGCCGGCGGCGGCGAGGTCATCTCCAGCAACCCCGAGGCCGAGAGCGATCTCAGCGACGACGCGCTGGACCACGCCGCGATGGAGTTCGGTACCGACTGATGACGACCATGAACGGACGGCAGGTCCGGCATCGGGTCTGCGCTCGCGTGCTGCCGGTCAACGCGGCCGGTGAGGTGCTGCTGCTGCACGGCTGGGATCCCGCCGTGCCCGAGGCGCCGTACTGGTTCAGCATCGGCGGCGCCATCGACCCGGACGAAAGCCTGGTCGACGCCGCCGTACGCGAGATGCGCGAGGAGACCGGCATCGTGATCGAGCCGACCGCGCTGAGCGCTCCGATCGCCCGCGAGGACGCCGAGTTCGACTGGGGCGGATGGCGCCTGGTGCAGGACCAGACCTACTACGCGCTCGCCCTCGACCATGATCCGGCGGCGGTCCGGTTCGACGGGCTGGAACCCATCGAGCGCACCAGCATCGACGCCGCCGCCTGGTGGACGCCCGAGGCGCTCGATGCGGACGGGTCGGCGGCCAACCCCCGGCTGACCGAGATCATGCGGGACGCCGTACGCACGATCAGGGGTACGCCGTGAACACCGATGGATCCACGAACGAGGGCAAGCTCTGGGGCGGCCGGTTCGCGGGCGGGCCGTCACCCGAGCTCGAGGCCCTGTCCCGCTCCACGCACTTCGACTGGCGCCTGGCGTCCTACGACATCGCCGGTTCGCACGCGCACGCCAACGCGCTGGCCGCGGCGGGGCTGCTGACCGCCGAAGAGCTGAGCCAGATGCATGGTGGCCTCGACGAGCTCGCGCGCAGGGTGGCTGCCGGTGAGCTGCGACCGAACCCGTCGGACGAGGACGTGCACGGTGCGCTGGAGCGCCTGCTCGTCGAGGAGATCGGACCAGAGACGGCAGGCAAGCTGCGGGCCGGCCGATCCCGCAACGACCAGATCGCCACGCTGTTCCGCTCGTACCTGCTCGACCACTCGATCACGATCGGTCGGCTGGTGCTGGATCTCGTCGACGCGATTGCCGGTCAGGCGGAGCAGCATCTCGGCGCCATCATGCCGGGTCGCACGCATCTCCAGCATGCGCAGCCGGTCTTGCTCTCGCACCATCTGCTCGCGCACGCGTGGCCGTTGCTCCGCGACGTGGACCGGCTCGGCGACTGGCGGCGCCGCGTCGTGTCGGACTCGCCGTACGGATCGGGGGCACTGGCCGGTCAGACCCTCGGCCTCGACCCGGAACTGGTCGCCCGGGAGCTGCACTTCACGGGGTCCACCGCGAACTCGATCGACGGGACCTCGTCGCGCGATTTCGTCGCGGAGCTCGCCTTCGTTGCTGCGCAGATCGGCGTGGATGTCAGCAGGTTCGCCGAGGAGGTCATCCTGTGGGCGACGCGCGAGTTCGGCTTCGTCCGGCTGCACGACTCCTGGTCGACCGGGTCGAGCATCATGCCGCAGAAGAAGAACCCCGATATCGCGGAGCTGGCTCGTGGCAAGGCCGGCCGGCTGGTCGGGAACCTCACCGGCCTGCTGGCCACGCTGAAGGCGCTCCCGCTCGCCTACAACCGGGACCTCCAGGAAGACAAGGAGCCGGTCTTCGACTCGGTCGACACGCTCGAGGTGCTGTTGCCCGCGTTCAGCGGAATGGTCGCCACCCTGGAGTTCGACACGGCGCGGATGGCCGAGCTGGCCCCACAGGGCTTCTCGCTCGCGACCGACGTCGCGGAATGGCTGGTTCGGGAGGGGGTGGCGTTCCGGGTCGCCCACGAGCTGGCGGGTGCCTGCGTCCGGCGGTGCGAGGAGCTCGGCGTGGAGTTGAACGAGCTCACCGACGACCAGTTCGCGGCGATCTCGCCCCGGCTGACGCCCTCAGTGCGGTCGGTGCTCACGGTCGAGGGGTCGGTGGCGGCTCGCAACGGCCGTGGCGGCACCGCACCGGACGCCGTACGCGCCCAGCTGGCTGAGCTGCGGGAGATCGCGACGGGACACCGTGAGCGCCTCGTCCCACCTGCGTGAGCAGCTGACCGGTCCGGTCCTCGAGATAGCGCCACTGCTGCTGAACGGGATCGTGCGGCACGGCGAGGTCGCGGTCCGGATCAGCGAGGTCGAGGCGTACGCCGGGCCGGACGACCCCGGGTCGCACGCGTTCCGCGGCATGACCCGGCGCAACGAGGTGATGTTCGGGCCGGCCGGGCATCTCTACTGCTACTTCACCTACGGGATGCACGTCTGCTCCAACGTGACCGTCGGCCCCGAGGACAGCCCGAGCGCGGTGCTGCTGCGCGCGGGGGAGGTCGTTGCCGGCTCCGAGATCGCTCGCGAGCGCCGCAAGGGCGCACCGGACCGCGACCTGGCTCGTGGGCCGGCCCGCCTCTGCGTCGCCCTGGGGATCGAGCTCACCGACAACGGCAGCGACCTCGGTGCCGGCCCGATCACGCTCGAGCTGGGCGCGGCGCCCGTCTCGGTGCTGACCGGCCCGAGGGTAGGCCTGCGCGGCGCCCCGGACCGACCCTGGCGGTTCTGGATCGCGGGGGATCGCACGGTGTCGCCGTACCGTCGGCACCGGCTCGCACCCCGACCGTGACCCCCCGATGGTGACCCCCGATGCTGAGCGGTGTCGGCGAGACTGATAGCGTTCCCCTCGTCGCGGTGAGCAACCCCCACAAACCTCGGCCGGAAGGCCGAATCGGAGGGGGTTGCGTACGCCCCGGCACCGGTAGAACGGCAGCGTCGCGCCAAGTTGACGGGGTCGGACCAACCGGGTAAGTTTCTGTAGGTTGCCCTGCGACCGGTCCGCGAGGTCCGGCGCGTGTGCGTCTGATGTTTGAGAACTCAACAGTGTGTTTGATAGTCGACGGATTAGTTTGTATGCCCTGATGTTTTTTTGGGGTTGTTTTTCGGCAAAACATAATTCTGGCAATTTGTCAGGTTTGTTGTTTGCTGGGTATCAGGTTTTCTATGGAGAGTTTGATCCTGGCTCAGGACGAACGCTGGCGGCGTGCTTAACACATGCAAGTCGAGCGGTAAGGCTCCTTCGGGGGTACACGAGCGGCGAACGGGTGAGTAACACGTGAGTAATCTGCCCTTCACTCTGGGATAAGCTTCGGAAACGGGGTCTAATACCGGATACGACCGGCCTCCGCATGGGGTGTTGGTGGAAACTTTTGTGGGTGGGGGATGTGCTCGCGGCCTATCAGCTTGTTGGTGGGGTAATGGCCTACCAAGGCTTCGACGGGTAGCCGGCCTGAGAGGGTGACCGGTCACACTGGGACTGAGACACGGCCCAGACTCCTACGGGAGGCAGCAGTGGGGAATATTGGACAATGGGCGGAAGCCTGATCCAGCAACGCCGCGTGAGGGATGACGGCCTTCGGGTTGTAAACCTCTTTCACCATTGACGAAGTCGCACAGTGTGTGTGGTGACGGTAGGTGGGGAAGAAGCACCGGCCAACTACGTGCCAGCAGCCGCGGTAATACGTAGGGTGCGAGCGTTGTCCGGAATTATTGGGCGTAAAGGGCTCGTAGGCGGTTTGTCGCGTCGGGAGTGAAAACACTGGGCTTAACTCAGTGCTGGCTTTCGATACGGGCAGACTAGAGGTATGCAGGGGAGAACGGAATTCCTGGTGTAGCGGTGAAATGCGCAGATATCAGGAGGAACACCGGTGGCGAAGGCGGTTCTCTGGGCATTACCTGACGCTGAGGAGCGAAAGTGTGGGGAGCGAACAGGATTAGATACCCTGGTAGTCCACACCGTAAACGTTGGGCGCTAGGTGTGGGGCCTATTCCATGGGTTCCGTGCCGCAGCTAACGCATTAAGCGCCCCGCCTGGGGAGTACGGCCGCAAGGCTAAAACTCAAAGGAATTGACGGGGGCCCGCACAAGCGGCGGAGCATGCGGATTAATTCGATGCAACGCGAAGAACCTTACCTGGGTTTGACATACGCCGGAAGCCCCTAGAGATAGGGGTCTCTTTGATACTGGTGTACAGGTGGTGCATGGCTGTCGTCAGCTCGTGTCGTGAGATGTTGGGTTAAGTCCCGCAACGAGCGCAACCCTCGTTCCATGTTGCCAGCAGCGCCTTCGGGTGGCTGGGGACTCATGGGAGACTGCCGGGGTCAACTCGGAGGAAGGTGGGGATGACGTCAAGTCATCATGCCCCTTATGTCCAGGGCTTCACGCATGCTACAATGGCCGGTACAAAGGGCTGCGATCCCGTGAGGGGGAGCGAATCCCAAAAAGCCGGTCTCAGTTCGGATTGGGGTCTGCAACTCGACCCCATGAAGTCGGAGTCGCTAGTAATCGCAGATCAGCAACGCTGCGGTGAATACGTTCCCGGGCCTTGTACACACCGCCCGTCACGTCACGAAAGTCGGCAACACCCGAAGCCCACGGCCCAACCCTTGTGGAGGGAGTGGTCGAAGGTGGGGCTGGCGATTGGGACGAAGTCGTAACAAGGTAGCCGTACCGGAAGGTGCGGCTGGATCACCTCCTTTCTAAGGAGCACGCACCCAACCCCTTCGGGGGAGGCTGCCACTGGCGAATGTCTGGTGGGGCTGTTGGTGGTGTTCGGATAGTGGAGCCGTCGACGAACGATCATCACGTGTTGTGGTGGTTGCCTAGTACTGCGCGTGCTGGCCTGTGGGGTTTTCCCTGGGGGTTGGTGGGTGGGTGGAACGGTGGCTGCCGGGGTGGGTGGTGGTTTTCAAGCACGCTGTTGGGTGTCTGAGACATCAGACCCTGGGGCCCTGTGATGGGGTTCTTGTTGGCTGTTTGGTTTCTTGTTGTTTGATTTCTGGATAGTGGACGCGAGCATCGCCCGCACTGAGCTTCGTTGGTTGGAGTTCGTGAGTGTGGGTGTTGTTTTATGTAGTGTGTGTCTTTGTTGTTTTTGTTGAGCGTTTGTGTTTGGCAAGCTATGAAGGGCACATGGTGGATGCCTTGGCATCAAGAGCCGATGAAGGACGTTGGAGCCTGCGATAAGCCCTGGGGAGTTGGCAACCGAGCTGTGATCCGGGGGTGTCCGAATGGGGGAACCCAGCCGCAGTCATGTGCGGTTACCTGCACCTGAATGAAATAGGGTGTGTGGAGGGAACGTGGGGAAGTGAAACATCTCAGTACCCATAGGAAGAGAAAACAATTGTGATTCCGAGAGTAGTGGCGAGCGAAATCGGATGAGGCTAAACCTCATGCATGTGATACCCGGCAGGGGTTGTGTGTGGGGGGTTGTGGGATCGTTCATGGGAGTCTGCCGGCTCCTGAGACAGTAAGAAAGTTTGTGTGAAGTTGAAGTCCATTGGAAAGTGGCGCCGTAGAGGGTGATAGCCCCGTAGATGTAAGCGCGGACCTGTCGAGCGTTATCCCAAGTAA
>CAWGZQ010000003.1:0-494936 GCA_963827185.1 uncultured Actinomycetota bacterium | reverse complement strand
CCGGGCGCGACACGATCGAAACCGCTGCAGATCGAAGGGAAACACGCCACACATGGCACGCCTCGTTGGAGTGGACCTGCCGCGCGACAAGCGCGTTGAGGTCGCACTCACCTACATCTACGGCATTGGCCGTACCCGCGCCCAGCAGCTCCTCGCGAGCACCGGCGTCGACCCGAACCTCCGGGTCCACGAGCTGGGCGACGAACAGCTGGTCAGTCTCCGCGACGCCATCGACGCGCAGGACTTCAAGATCGAGGGTGACCTCCGCCGCGAGGTCCAGGCGGACATCCGCCGCAAGATCGAGATCGGCAGCTACCAGGGTCGCCGCCACCGTCAGGGCCTTCCGGTCCGCGGGCAGCGCACCAAGACCAACGCTCGTACCCGCAAGGGCCCGAAGCGCACGGTTGCCGGCAAGAAGAAGGCCAAGTGATCCGCGCGATCGCCGCCCCCTCGACCATCACGACCAGCTGACTCAGGAGATTCCGAATGCCTCCCAAGGCTCGTACGGGCGCCAAGAAGGTCCGTCGCAAGGAGAAGAAGAACGTCGCTCAGGGCGAAGCCCACATCAAGAGCACGTTCAACAACACCATCGTTACGATCACCGACCCCACCGGTGCGGTGATCTCGTGGGCGTCCGCCGGAACCGTCGGTTTCAAGGGCTCCCGCAAGTCCACGCCGTACGCCGCACAGATGGCCGCCGAGGCCGCTGGGCGCCGGGCGATGGAGCACGGCATGAAGAAGATCGACGTCTTCGTCAAGGGTCCGGGTTCGGGCCGCGAGACGGCGATTCGGTCCCTGGGTGCCATCGGCCTCGAGGTCGGCACCATCCAGGACGTCACGCCCACCCCCCACAACGGATGCCGCCCGCCCAAGCGCCGGCGCGTCTGACGACGACTACACAGAGAAAGAGAGCGAACTAGTTATGGCCCGCTACACCGGCCCCATGACCAAGAAGTCGCGCCGTCTCGGTGTCGACCTCGTCGGCGGCGACTCGGCGTTCGAGAAGCGTCCTTACCCTCCCGGCCAGCACGGCCGCGGTCGGATCAAGGAGAGCGAGTACCTCCTCCAGCTGCGCGAGAAGCAGAAGGCGCGCTTCACCTACGGCGTCATGGAGAAGCAGTTCCACAACTACTACACCGAGGCGTCGCGTCGGTCGGGCAAGACGGGTGACAACCTGCTGCAGCTGCTCGAGTGCCGCCTGGACAACGTGGTCTACCGTGCCGGCTTCGCCCGGACCCGTCGCCACGCCCGTCAGCTCGTCGCGCACGGTCACTTCAAGGTCAACGGCAAGAAGGTCGACATCCCTTCCTTCCAGGTGACCGCCCACGACGTGATCGATGTGCGCGAGAAGTCGCTGGAGATGACCCCGTTCATCGTGGCTCGGGAGACCCACGGCGAGCGCGTCGTCCCCGCGTGGCTGGAGTCGCTTCCCTCGCGGATGCGGATCCTGGTGCACCAGGTCCCGGTCCGGGCGCAGATCGACCTCCCGGTCCAGGAGCAGCTCATCGTCGAGTACTACTCCAAGAAGTAGGGTCCGTCACGGTTCTCGAGTGGGGCGAGCGCAGCGAACCCCTATCGAGACACCGCCACCCAGCAACATTCGAATCCCTCAAATAGTGGTCGGGTTCGGAAAGGAAAGAAACAGTGCTTATCGCACAGCGTCCCAGTCTGTCGGAAGAGGCCGTCGACGAGTTCCGTTCGCGGTTCGTCATCGAACCGCTGGAGCCCGGCTTCGGCTACACCCTCGGCAACTCGCTCCGCCGTACCCTCCTGTCGTCGATCCCCGGTGCCTCGGTCACGAGCATCAAGGTCGACAGCGTCCTCCACGAGTTCTCGACCATCGAGGGCGTCAAGGAAGACGTTACCGAGATCATCCTCAACCTCAAGGGCCTCGTCGTCTCCTCGGAGCACGACGAGCCGGTCACCATGTACCTGCGCAAGTCCGGTGCCGGTGACGTGACCGCCGCCGACATCGCGCCCCCGGCCGGTGTCGAGGTGCACAACCCGGATCTCAAGATCGCCACCCTGTCCGACAAGGGCAAGCTGGAGATGGAGCTGGTCGTGGAGCGTGGCCGTGGCTACGTCTCGGCCGTCCAGAACAAGGGCGCCGACAACGAGATCGGCCGGATGCCGGTCGACTCGATCTACAGCCCGGTCCTGAAGGTCACCTACAAGGTCGAGGCCACTCGTGTCGAGCAGCGCACCGACTTCGACCGGCTGGTCATCGACGTCGAGACCAAGCCGTCGATCCTGCCGCGCGACGCGATCGCCTCGGCCGGCAAGACCCTGGTCGAGCTGTTCGGGCTGGCCCGCGAGCTGAACGTCGAGGCCGAGGGCATCGACATCGGCCCCTCGCCCGTCGACGAGCAGCTGGCTGCCGACCTCGCCCTCCCGGTCGAGGACCTGCAGCTGACCGTGCGTTCCTACAACTGCCTCAAGCGCGAGGGCATCCACACCGTGGGTGAGCTCATCAGCCGCTCGGAGCAGGACCTACTCGACATCCGCAACTTCGGCGCGAAGTCGATCGACGAGGTCAAGGCCAAGCTGGTCGAGATGGGTCTGTCCCTCAAGGACAGCGCACCCGGCTTCGACCCGCAGGCTGCCCTGGCGGCGTACGGCGATGACGACGACGACGCCTTTGTCGAGGACGAGCAGTACTGACCCCACGCTGACCCGTCGCAAACTTTGCGACGGGTCACCGACTACCTCGGTACCTGACACGGCCGGGGAGAAACGAGAGAAGCAATGCCCACTCCCAAGAAGGGTCCCCGCCTCGGCGGCAGCCCGGCCCACCAGCGGCTGATCCTGTCGAACCTGGCGACCGCGCTGTTCGAGCACGGCCGGATCACCACGACCGAGGCGAAGGCGCGCACCCTGCGTCCGTACGCCGAGAAGCTGATCACCAAGGCGAAGCGCGGCGACCTGCACAACCGTCGCGAGGTCCTCAAGACCATCCGGGACAAGGGCGTCGTGCACCACCTCTTCACCGACATCGCGCCGACGTTCGCGGAGCGCCCGGGCGGCTACACCCGGATCACCAAGATCGGTCCCCGCAAGGGCGACAACGCCCCCATGGCGGTGATCGAGCTCGTGACCGAGGAGTACCAGCCGTCGGCTCCGAAGGCGAAGAAGAAGGTCGAGACGAAGGCTGCGGCTCCGGCCCCGGTGGCGACCGAGGAGGCGGAGGTCGAGGAGACCCCCGTCGTCGAGGAGACGCCGACCGAGCTCGCCGAGGAGGCGTCGCCGGAGGAGTCCGTGGTCGCCGAGGAGCAGCCGATCGAGGACGAGGCTCCGGCCGACGAGTCCGAGGCTGCCGTTGACGAGACCGAGGGTGACGCCGAGGTCGAGGCCGACAAGGCCTGATCCGCCAAGCGTCGAAAGGCCCGTCACCCGAGAGGGTGGCGGGCCTTCCGCTTGCCTCGTTGGCGCTCGCGCGCGTACAGCTCCAGGTGCTGGCAGGTGCCGCAACGCCAGGCCTCCACGATCCAGCGTTCCTTGCGGAACTTCTTGGCGGTGCCGAAGACTCCTCGCTGAAGAGCGCCAGGGATCCATCGCGAATAGCCCGCGTCGCTGGAATCGTCGATGAAGCCCAGCTCGAGCTGCTCCGCGCCGCAGGCGCGACAGGTCGGGAAGTGCGGGGGTTGCTCGGTCACGCCGCCGACGCTACCCAAGAACCCCCCGTCGAATCGTGAGCCTGGGCGGCCGTCCGTAGACTCGGGGGCATGAGCACCGACCTCGGTACGCCCGCGATCCTCACGCCCAGCGAGGCCGAGCGCGCCGTCCTGCTGGCCGCGCCGCGCGGCTACTGCGCGGGCGTCGACCGGGCCGTGGTGACCGTGGAGAAGGCGCTCGACCTCTACGGCGCGCCGGTCTACGTGCGCAAGCAGATCGTGCACAACAAGCACGTGGTCTCCGACCTCGAGTCCCGGGGCGCGATCTTTGTCGAGGAGCTCGACGAGGTGCCGACCGGCGAGACCGTGGTGTTCTCCGCTCACGGCGTCTCGCCGGAGGTGCACCGGCAGGCGGAGGAGCGCGAGCTCAAGACGATCGATGCGACCTGCCCCCTGGTGACCAAGGTGCATCACGAGGCGAAGCGGTTCGCCAGCGATGACTACGACATCCTGCTGATCGGGCACGAGGGCCACGAAGAGGTCGAAGGCACCGCGGGCGAGGCCCCGGACCACATTCAGCTCGTGCAGGGCCCTGCCGACGTACCCAACATCGTGGTGCGCGACCCGTCGCGGGTCGCCTGGCTCTCCCAGACGACGCTCTCGGTCGATGAGACCCTGGAGACGGTGGCCGCGATCCGGGAGCGGTTCCCCGAGCTGCTCGACCCGCCCAGCGACGACATTTGCTACGCGACCCAGAACCGGCAGATCGCGGTCAAGGAGATCGCCGTCGACGCCGACCTGGTGATCGTGGTCGGCTCGGGCAACTCCTCCAACTCGGTCCGGTTGGTCGAGGTGGCCCTGGAGGCTGGAGCCGCCTCGGCCTACCGAGTCGATGATGCGTCCGAGATCGACGAGGCCTGGCTGGACGGAGTCGACACCGTCAGCGTCACCTCCGGTGCCAGCGTGCCGGAGGAGCTGGTCGACGGCGTGTTGGCGTTCCTCTGCGAACGCGGCTACCCCGACGCCCGAGCCGTGCACAGCGCCGAGGAGTCCCTGATCTTCTCGCTACCGAAGGAGCTGCGCCGCGACCTCAAGGCCGCCGGCCAGCGCTGAGCGACGACCGATGGCCAAGTTCGTCGCGCTCCATCCGGAGAACCCGCAGCCGCGGCTGCTCCAGCAGGTCGCCGCTGCGCTGCGCGATGACGCGCTGATCGCCTACCCGACCGACTCCGGATACGCGCTGGGTTCCCGGGTGGGCAACCGTGCTGGCCGCGACCGGATCCTGAAGATCCGTGGTCTTGACGACCGGCACCACTTCACGCTGGTCTGCAAGGACTTCTCGCAGCTGGGCCAGCTCGTGCACGTCGACAACTCGGCGTTTCGGGCGATCAAGGCCTCGACCCCCGGTCCCTACACGTTCATCCTGCCGGCGATGCCCGAGGTGCCGCGCCGGCTGTTGCATCCCAAGAAGCGGACCGTGGGGGTGCGGATCCCCGACCACGTTGTGGTGCAGGCGCTGCTCGAGGAGCTCGGCGAGCCGCTGCTGAGCAGTTCGCTGATCCTCCCCGGGGAGACCGAGCCGCGCACCCTGGGCTGGGAGATCAAGGAGGACCTCGACCACGAGGTCGACGTCGTGATCGAAGCCGGCGAGACGCCTGCGGAGCCGACGACGGTGGTGGACTGGTCGTCGGGGGAGCCCGAGGTGCTCAGGCGTGGAGCCGGGGACCCGGATCGCTTCGAGTGAGCACCCGGGTGCGGACCAGTAGGACGAGCAGGCACAACACGTAGCCGGTGACCAGGGCCTCGCTGTGGTGGGAGAGCCCCGAGATCACGGCCTGCACGGCGCCGTCGCCCTCGTCGCCGAGGGTCGAGGGCCCGACCATCGCGAGGAACACGAAGACGCCGACCATCAGCAACGGCGGGAGCACCCCGGCCGTGAAGAAGTCGTCGGGTCGGACGACCAGCGCGAGCAGGATGCAGAGCAGGACGAACACGACGTCGAACAGCACGCCCACCCCGTCGGTGAGCATCAGGTCTGCCAACACGGCGGTGAGGGCGATCGCGGTTCCGAGCGCGACGACCTGACGGCCGGGCTCGCGGCCTTCCTCCCACACGGTCCGCGGGTGGCTCACGAAGCCACCGTAGGATCCGCTGCCTCGTCGTCGACGACGCCGCGCCGCACGGCCCGATCGACCGCGCGCAGGGTCACCGGGCGCGGGGCCGGCAGGTCGTCGTCGGTGACGGAGAGCTCGTTGAACCGGCGGGCGCTGACCAGCACCCGCGACTCCAGCGACCCCATCGCCTGGTTGTAGTGGCCGACGGCGCTGTTGAGGGAGCGGCCGACCCGGTCGAGGTGGGCGCTCAGCGTCGCCAATCGGCCGTGCAGGTCGCGGCCGAGCAGATGGATGTCGCGGGCCTGCTCGGCCAGCGCCTCGTGGCTCCAACCGTGCGCAACCGTGCGCAGCAACGCGATCAGTGTGGTCGGGCTGGCCAGCACCACCCGGCGGTCGGCGGCGTGCTCGAGCAGGCCGGAGTCGGTCTCCAGGGCTGCCGCCAGGAACGACTCCGCCGGCACGAACAGCACCACGAACTCGGGGGTCTCGGGGAGCGCCTTCCAGTAGGCCTTCGATGCGAGCGCATCGACGTGGGTGCGAACCTGTCGGGCGTGCCTGACCAGGTGCGCCTCGCGCGCCCCGAGCTCGTCGGTCGAGGTGGCGTCGAGATAGGCATCGAGCGGCACCTTGGCGTCGACCACGACGCGGCGCCCGCCCACGAGGTTGACCACCAGGTCGGGTCGGAGCGCGCCACCGTCGAGCCGCACCTGCTCATCGAAGTCACATCGCTCGACGAGCCCGGCGAGCTCCACCGCACGGCGCAGGTGCAGTTCGCCCCAGCGCCCGCGGACGTGCGGCTTCCGCAGCGCGGAGGACAGCGTGTGGGTCTCGCGCTGAAGGGCGGAGACGTGCTCGTGGAACTCGCCCTGCCAGGCGGCGCGCTGCCGGTCGAGGTCCTGCATCTGGTCGCTCAGCCGGTCGAGGCCCTGCATCACCTCGGCCTGGTCGACCACCCCGCCGGCGTACGACGGCCGCGATCGTGCCCAGAGCACCCCGACCACGCAGCCGAGAGCGAGCCCGACGGCAAGGCTGGTCAGCACCGTGATCGTGTCCATGGCTCCAGCATGGACGCGGGCACCGACAACTCAGCGGAGGTCGACCACCACGGGCGCGTGGTCGGAGGCGCCCTGACCGGCGCGCTCGTCGCGGTCGATGAACGCGCCGGTCACGCTCCGGGCCAGCGCAGCGGAGCCGAGCACGAAGTCGATCCGCATGCCGCGGTTGCGCTCGAAGCGCTGTCGGTAGTAGTCCCAGTAGGTGTAGACCTCGGGTCCGGGGGCATGCGGCCGGACCACGTCGACCCAGCCGTCGTCGAGGAACGCTTGGAAAGCCGCGCGCTCCGGCGGGGTGACGTGGGTGTCCTTCGCGAAGGCCGCGATGTCGAACACGTCCTCGTCGAGGGGCGCGATGTTCCAGTCGCCGACCAGCGCGGTCGGTACGTCGCGCCACGCCTGCGCCGCGTCGCGCAGCCGACTGAGCCATTCGAGCTTGTAGACGTAGTGGGGGTCGTCGACCTTGCGGCCGTTGGGGACATAGAGGGACCAGACGCGCACGCCTCCGCAGGTGGCGCCGATCGCCCGGCTCTCGGCGGCCACCGGGTCGCCCCAACCCGGCATGTCCGCGAAGCCGACCTCGACATCCTCGATCCCGACCCGGCTCAGGATCGCCACGCCGTTCCACTGGTTGGTGCCGGCGTAGGCGAGGTCGTAGCCGAACGACTGCAGCCCCATCAGCGGTAGCTGGTCCTCGCGCGCCTTGGTCTCCTGCAGGGCGAGCACGTCGATCTGGTGCCGTTGCAGGAGTGCCTCGACCCGGTCGATGCGCGAGCGCAGGGAGTTGACGTTCCAGGTGGCCAGTCGCACGGCCCGAAGCCGTAGGCCGCTCGCGTGCCGACGTTGCCAGACCGGGGTGGTCGACCTACGACGTGGAACCGAGGAAGACGGAGCTGACATGCACGAGCTGGCGATCGCGGAAAGCGTCGTGACGACCGTGCTCGAACGCACCGGCGGACAGGTCGTGAGTTCCTGGTGCGGCTCCGCGTCGGGCAGCTGTCCGGGGTGGTCCCCGACGCGCTGTCGTTCTGCTTCGAGTTGGCCACCGCTGGCACCGCGCTCGAGGGTGCCGCGCTCGAGATCGAGGTGCAGCCCGGGCGAGCCAACTGTCGAACGTGCAGCGCGGACTTCTCGCTGCACGACGCCATCCTGCTCTGCCCCTGCGGCAGCGCCGACGTCGAGGTCGTCTCCGGGCGCGAGCTCGCCGTGCGATCCGTGGAGGTCACTGACATGTGCAGCACCTGCGGCTGCGGCGACGCCGACGCCCGGATCGTGACGCTGGACGCCGACGGCCACCGCCAGACCAGGCGCGAGAGCACGGACACGAGCACGGCGGCCACGGCCACGGGCACGGTGCAGGACCATGTGCATGTCGATCCGGATCCGGAGCTGCGGACTCACACGCTCGACCTCGAGGTCGCGGTGCTCGCGAAGAACGACGAGCTGGCGGCGAGCAACCGGGCCTGGCTCGCCGAGCGCGGCATCCTGGCGCTCAACATGATGAGCTCGCCCGGGGTCGGGCAAGACCACCCTGCTCGAGCGCACCATTGCCCGACTCCACCGACCGGTCAGCGTCGATCGAGGGCGACCAGGAGACCCTCTACGACGCCGAGCGAATCAAGGCCGCGGGTGCGCGGGTGGTGCAGGTGAACACCGGCGCCGGCTGCCATCTCGACGCCGCGATGGTGGCCCGCGCTCTCGACCAGCTGCACCCGGAGCCCGACAGCACCCTGTTCATCGAGAACGTCGGCAACCTGGTCTGCCCGGCCCTGTTCGACCTCGGCGAGGCGCGCAAGGTGGTGGTGATCTCGGTGACCGAGGGCGACGACAAGCCGCTGAAGTACCCCCACATGTTCGCCGCGGCCGATCTGGTCGTGGTCAACAAGACCGACCTGCTGCCGTACGTCGACTTCGACCCGGACCGCCTGACCCGCGATGCCCGCAAGCTCAACTCCGACGTGGAGGTGCTCCCGCTGTCGGCGGCCACGGGGGAGCACCTGGAGGACTGGCTGACCTGGCTCGATGAAAATGTGAGCCTTGACACATCGGTGGGCCCGGGAGTCTAGTTGGACGTAGGCCCAGACCCCGCCTGCTCAGCCGACTCCGTCGGTCCGATTTCCCACCGAGGCCCAGACCCCGCCTTCGATCACATGAGGGGACTGGCATGCCAACTGCAGAGGCGATCAAGGCCGAAGAAACGCTCATCCACGTGCTGTGGATCAACGCCGGACTCAGTTGTGACGGCGACTCCGTCTCGCTGACCGCGGCCACCCAACCGAGCATCGAGGAGATCGCGCTCGGGGCCCTTCCCGGGCTCCCGCAGATCGCGGTGCATTGGCCCCTCATCGACTTCGAGTGTGGCCCCAACGGTGGCGCCGACGACTTCCTCGAGTGGTTCTTCAAGGCCGACCGCGGCGAGCTGGAACCGTTCGTGCTGGTGGTGGAGGGCTCGATCCCCAACGAACAGCTGCACGACGAGGGCTACTGGTGCGGGTTCGGCAACGACCCGGTGACCAACCAGCCGATGACGACCAGCGAATGGCTCGACCGGCTGGCGCCCAAGGCGACCGCGATCGTTGCGGTCGGCACCTGCGCGACCTACGGCGGCATCCACGCGATGGAGGGCAATCCCACCGGCGCCATGGGCGTGCCCGACTACCTCGGCTGGGACTGGAAGTCGAAGGCCGGGATCCCCATCGTGTGCGTACCGGGGTGCCCGGTGCAGCCGGACAACATGTCGGAGACCCTGACCTACCTGCTCTACATGGCCACCGGCCAGGCCCCGATGATCCCGCTCGACGACGCACTCCGGCCGACCTGGCTGTTCGGTCAGACGGTGCACGAGGGCTGCGACCGGGCCGGGTACTACGAGCAGGGCGACTTCGCCACGGAGTACGGCTCACCCAAGTGCATCGTGAAGCTCGGCTGCTGGGGACCCACGGTGAAGTGCAACGTCCCGAAGCGCGGCTGGATCAACGGAGTCGGCGGCTGCCCGAACGTCGGTGGGATCTGCATCGGCTGCACGATGCCGGGATTCCCCGACAAGTTCATGCCGTTCATGGACGAACCCCCCGGCGGCAAGTTCTCCACGACGGTGATCGCGCCGTACGGCGGCGCGATTCGTCGGCTGCGGCAGATGACGACCCGCACGGTCGACAAGGAACCCAAGTGGCGCACCCCCGGCAAGCAGCTGACCACTGGGGCCACCCGCACCTGGTGACCCCACCTCTCCCCTCATCCGCTCCACTGACACCAGGAAGAGGCGACGCGCATGACGTCGACCATCCCATCGCCCAGCAAGTTCCAGGACAGCAGCTCCGAGGGTCTCGTCGACATGGCGTGGGATCCCATCACCCGCATCGTCGGGAGCCTCGGGATCTACACCAAGATCGACTTCAAGCAGCGGGTCGTCGCGGAGTGCAAGAGCACCAGCTCGATCTTCCGGGGCTACTCGATCTTCATGAAGGGCAAGGATCCGCGCGACGCACACTTCATCACGAGCCGGATCTGCGGCATCTGCGGTGACAACCACGCGACCTGCTCGTGCTACGCCCAGAACATGGCGTACGGCGTGAAGCCACCGCACCTCGGTGAGTGGATCGTCAACCTCGGCGAGGCCGCCGAGTACATGTTCGACCACAACATCTTCCAGGAGAACCTGGTCGGGGTGGACTACTGCGAGAAGATGGTCGCGGAGACCAACCCGGCTGTCCTGGAGTTGGCGAACACCACCCCGTCCCCGCACGCCGACGAGCACGGCTACCGCACCATCGGCGACATCATGCGATCGCTGAACCCGTTCACCGGGGAGTTCTACCGCGAAGCGCTGCAGGTCAGCCGGTGGACCCGCGAGATGTTCTGCCTGATGGAGGGCCGGCACGTCCACCCCTCCACGCTCTACCCGGGCGGCGTGGGCACCGTGGCCACCATCCAGCTGATGACCGACTACATCACCCGGCTGATGCGCTACGTGGAGTTCATGAAGAAGGTCGTGCCCATGCACGACGACCTCTTCGACTTCTTCTACCAGGCCCTGCCGGGCTACGAGGAAGTCGGCAACCGGCGCATCCTGCTCGCCTGCTGGGGGTCGTTCCAGGACCCGGAGCACTGCAACTTCGAGTACCGGGACATGACCGAGTGGGGTCGCAAGATGTACGTCACCCCCGGGGTCGTCGTCGACGGCAAGCTGGTCACCACCGACCTCGTCGAGATCAACCTCGGCATCCGGATCCTCCTCGGTTCGTCGTACTACGACGACTGGGAGGGCCAGGAGATGTTCGTCGAGAAGGACCCGCTCGGCAACCCGGTCGACCGGCGGCACCCCTGGAACCAGCACACGAATCCCAAGCCGCAGAAGCGCGACCTCGACGACAAGTACAGCTGGGTGATGTCGCCCCGCTGGTTCGACGGCAAGGACTACCTCGCCCTCGACACCGGCGGTGGCCCGTTGGCCCGGCTGTGGTCGACGGCGCTGGCCGGACTCGTGGACATCGGCTACGTGCAGTCCACCGGGTCGAGCGTCAAGATCAACCTCCCGAAAACGGCGCTCAAGGGTCCGGTGGAGCTGGAGTGGAAGATCCCGCAGTGGAGCAACACCATCGAGCGCAACCGGGCGCGGACCTACTTCCAGGCCTACGCCGCGGCGTGCGCGCTGCACTTCGCCGAGAAGGCGCTGGTCGAGATCCGGGCCGGCCGCACCAAGACCTGGGAGAAGTTCACCGTGCCGGACGAGGGCATCGGCTGCGGCTTCACCGAGGCGGTGCGCGGGGTGCTGAGCCACCACATGGTGATCCGCGACGGGAAGATCGCGAACTACCACCCCTACCCGCCGACCCCGTGGAACGCGAACCCGCGGGACTCCTACGGCACCCCCGGTCCCTATGAGGACGCGGTCCAGGGCCAGCCGATCTTCGAGGAGAACGACCGCGAGCACTTCAAGGGGATCGACATCATGCGCACGGTGCGCAGCTTCGATCCCTGCCTGCCCTGCGGTGTGCACATGTACCTCGGGGACGGCCAGAAGCTGGAGCTGATGCATTCGCCGACCCAGTCCGTCTCCGGATAGTCGGCATGGGGGATCCCGAGGCAGCCGACCGCCTGAGGGCCAGCGGCGAGCGGATCGAATCCCTGCTCGACGCGAGTGGCTCGGGTGGCGTCGTCGCGCGCGAACGAGCCGAGGAGCTCGTCCGTCTGGTGGCCGACCTGTACGGCGCGGGGCTGGAGCGCGTCCTCGAGATCGTCCACGACGCGGGCGCCCTCGACGACGACGTGCTGGCGGCCCTGGCCGGCGATGAGCTGGTCTCGAGCCTGCTGCTGGTGCACGGACTGCACCCTTACGGCGTCGGACAGCGGGTCGAGCTGGCGCTGGAGAGCGTGCGCCCCTACCTGGGTTCGCACGGCGGCGACGTCGAGCTCGTCGAGGTGAGCGACGACGGCGTCGTGCGACTGCGGCTGCTCGGCAGCTGCGATGGCTGTCCGTCGTCCGCGGTGACCCTCAAGCTAGCGGTCGAGGGGGCGATCGAGGCGGCGGCGCCGGACATCACCGGCATCGTCGTGGAGGACGCCCCCACCGCCTCGGGGGCGGAGACGCTGATCGAGGTCTCGGCACTCCGCACCCGCCTCGCCGAGCAGGAGGCCGACGCCGGCTCGGCGTGGCAGCGGGTGACCGAGCTCGCCGACCTGGCCCCAGGGGACACCAGGGTCGTCGTGGCCGGCGACACCAGCGTGCTGGTCTGTCGGCTCGGCGCCGAGCTCTTCGCCTATCAGGATCGTTGTGGCCGGTGCGCGGCCTCGATGCGTGGAGCCGTCCTGTCGCGACGGTTGGGCGCGGCGGTGGGCGAGGCGGTGCTGCGTTGCCCGGGGTGCCAGGCGCACTACGACGTACGCCGTGCCGGGACCTGCCTCGACGATGCCGCGCTGCACCTGATCCCGGTGCCGCTGCTGACCGAGGGCGGGGTCACCTCCCTGGCCGTCGCCCTCCCGGTCTCGGTATGAACACCCCACGCAGCGGCAACCCGCTGGCGTCGCTGCACACGATCACCTCCACGCGCCCCGAACCGGTCGTGGGGGAGCGCTGCGAGATGTGCGCGCTGCCGATCGCCGAGGAGCACCAGCACGTGGTCAACCTGGAGAGCCGGGTGCTGATGTGTACCTGTCGAAGCTGCTACCTGCTCTTCACGGCCGAGCACGCTGAGCTCCGATATCGCTCGGTGCCCGACCGGTACCTCTCCTTTCCCGAGTTCGCGTTCGGAGCCAGCGAGTGGGACGAGCTGCAGATCCCGGTCGGGCTCGCGTTCCTGTTCCACAACTCGGTTCAGGGCCGGACGGTGGCCTTCTACCCGGGGCCGGCCGGCGCCACCGAGTCGGAGCTGCCGCTGGAGGCCTGGGGTCGGATCGTGTCCGCCAACCCGCAGCTCGGCGTGCTGAGGCCCGACGTGGAGGCGCTGCTCCTGCGCGGGCCGGACCGTGAGAACCATCCTGGGTTCAGCGCCTACGTCGTCCCCATCGACACCTGCTACGAGCTGGTCGGGCGGCTGCGCAGCCTGTGGCGCGGTTTCGACGGCGGCCAGGAGGCGCTGGCCGCGATCGAGGAGTACTTCGACCGGGTCGCGGAGCGCAGCCGGCCCGCACCGGCTGGCTCCGATGAGGGGGTGGCCTGATGACGTCCTTCTCGTTCTCGGTCGCCGAGATCCTCCCCGAGCCCTACGCCGCCGACCCGCAGCTCACCGCTCGGCTGCAGATCAAGGAGACGGCGGGCGAGACGATTCACGCGATCGCCTTGCGCTGCCAGGTCCGGATCGAGCCGCAGCGCCGGCACTACGACGAGGCCGACGAGACGGGGTTGCGCACCCTCTTCGGCGAGCGAGACCGGTGGTCACAGACCCTCAAGCCGTTCCTCTGGATGCAGTGCAGCGCGATGGTCCAGGGGTTCACCGGGTCCACCGAGGTGGACCTGGCGCTGCCGTGCACCTACGACTTCGACGTCACCGGGTCGCGTTATCTGCACGCCGTCGGGGACGGGGTCGTCCCGTTGGCGCTGCTCTTCTCGGGCACCGTGTTCACCAAGGGCGAGCACGGGTTCGCCGTGCAGCAAGTGCCCTGGGACTGCGAGGCGTCGTACGAGCTTCCGGTGGCGGTGTGGAAGCAGATGATGGCGTCGTACTTCCCCAACCAGGGCTGGATCAGACTCGACCACGAGGTGCTGGCCGGCCTGGCCGACTTCAGGTCGAGGCACGGCCTGACGAGCTGGGAAGAGACCGTGCAGACCCTGCTCGGCGCCCGGGACAGCGTGACGCCATGACCCTCGACCAGGTCCGCGCCATCGCCGATGCGGTGCTCTACGAGGGCTACCTGCTCTACCCCTACCGGGCGAGCTCGAGCAAGAACCAGTCGCGATGGCAGTTCGGTGTGCTGGGTCCACCGCGGGCGTCGGCCGCCAGCTTCGCGGAGGAGCCGGGCATGGCGTTCCAGTGCCTGCTGGCAACGGTGGCCGACCCGAGTTCCCGACCGGCGACGGTGAAGGTGCGCCTCCGCTTCCTGCATCTCCAGGTCCGTTCGGTCGAACAGCTCGTCGGCGACGAGTACGTCGGCGTGGATGAGCTCGTGGTCGACGGCCGGTCGGTCCTGAGCTGGGACGAGGCGGTCGAGTGCGAGCTCCCGTTGCCCGCTCTCGACATCAGGAATGCCCTCGGTGGGCGTGGCGAGGAGCGGCTGCGAACCACGTTCGAGATCCCCGGCGCCGAGGAGGTCGAACCGATCCTCGACAGCCAGCGAATCCGCAGTGGGGAGGCTGGTTCGCCGGCGGCGAGCGTTGTCGGTCGACGCGGAGGTGACGGCCCGCAGCGACGGCGAGTTCGCGCAGCTCACGGTGCGGGTCGAGAACGTCGCCCCGCGAGCGGTGGACGGCAAGGCCGAGGCGATGAGCGCATCGCTGATCGGGACGCACGCACTGGTGGTCGCCGACGGTGCGGAGTTCGTCTCGCTGCTCGAACCATCCCGAGGCCGCGGCCGCGGCCGCCGGACGGTGCACGCAGCACCGGTGTCACCCGGTGCTGGTCGGCGCTCCCGGATCGAGCGACGTGGTGCTGGGCTCCCCGATCATCCTCTACGACCATCCCGAGATCGCCCCGCAGAGCGCCGGCGCGTTGTTCGACTCGACGGAGATCGACGAGATCCTGACCCTGCGGGTGATGACCATGACCGATGCCGAGAAGGCGGAGGCGCGGGCCACCGATCCGCGGGCGGCGGAGATCATCGACCGCTGCGACCAGATGTCGCCCGACACCCTGCAGCAGTTGCACGGCGTCCTCAGGGACCCGCATCGCGAGGACGTCGTGCCCGAGGTCAGCGCCGAGGCCTTCGAGACCGACGTGCCGTGGTGGGATCCGGCGGCCGACGAGTCGGTGCGGCCCGAGACCGACAGCGTCGTCATCGACGGGGTGAGCGTGCGCAAGGGCAGCTTGGTGCGCGTGCATCCGTCCCGGAGGGCAGACGCGCAGGACCTGTTCTTCGCCGGGCAGGAGGCCCGGGTGACCGCGGTTCTCTCCGATGTCGACGGCAGCACCCACGTGGCGGTCGTCCTCGTCGACGATCCCGCTGCGGACATGCACGAGTGGTACGGCCGCTACTTCTACTTCGGCCCCGAAGAGCTCGAACCGCTCCACCAAGCACGAGAGGAGAGTCACTCATGAGAGTCGTCGGAATCGTGACGACGGTGACCGCCGCCGTCGTCGTCGTCGGTCTGCTCGTCGTCCTGGTCATGTCGATCCCCGACATCAGGAGGTACCTCAAGATCCGGGCGATGTGAGACCAGCCAGAGGCAAGACCCGAACGAGGAGGAACACCCCTGACGACCCGAGTGCTGCTGGCCGGTATCGGCAACCTCTTCTGCGGAGACGACGGGTTCGGTCCCGAGGTCGTCCGTCGGCTCGCCGCGTCCGGGACCCTGCCCGAAGAGGTCCGCGCGGTCGACTACGGCATCCGCGGCATGCACCTCGCCTACGACCTGCTGGACGGGTACGACGCACTCGTGATCGTGGATGCGCTCCCCGGAGAGGAGGACCCGGGAACCGTGATGGTGCTGGAGGTCGGCGAGCAGGACCTCGGAACGGGAAGCTTCGACCCGCACGGCATGGCGCCGGTGGCCGTGCTGGCCAGTTTGCGCGACCTGGGTGGGCGGCTGCCTCCGACGTACGTGGTGGGCTGCCGACCCGCGGACGTGGCGGAGGGGATCGGCCTGACCGACGAGGTGGCGGCCGCGATCCCCGCCGCGATGGAGACGGTGCGCGCACTGCTCGACGAGCGGGTGCCGGCCCTGGCCCGGCAGCGGGGCGACTGACATGTGCCTCGGTATCCCCGGACAGGTCGTGCGGGTGCTCGACGGCAACGAGGGCATGCTCGCGCTGGTCGACGTGCTCGGGGCCCAGCGGCCGATCAACCTCGGCATGCTCGAGGACCTGGCCGTGGAGCCGGGGGAGTGGGTGCTGATCCACATGGGATTCGCGCTGGAGCGCATCGACGCGGCCGGCGCCGAGAAGGCGATGTCCGGGCTCGAGATGATGGGGCAGGCGCGCCAGACGCAGGCAGTGCCGGATGGTGCCGATGACTGACGTCGTGGTCACCGCAGCGCCCCGGCAGCGCCGTCGGATCGTGGTCCACGGCGTGGTTCAGGGGGTCGGCTTCCGCCCGTTCGTGGCCAGGGTGGCTGCCGAGCTCGACCTCACCGGGCACTGCGGCAACGACCAGGCGAGCGTCTTCATCGAGGCCGAGGGTTCGGCCGAGGCGCTGGCCGAACTGGTGCGGAGGCTTCACGAGGATGCGCCGCCGATGGCACGCGTCGAGGATGTCCAGGCCCAGCCCCTGGCTCCGCGGGGTGACTCCACGTTCGCGATCGTGCCCAGTCGGACCCGCCTCGGCGTCCGCACGCTGGTCTCCCCGGACGTGGGCACCTGTCGCGACTGCCGAGCCGAGATGGCCGACCCCCAGGACCGTCGCTTCCGGCACCCGTTCATCACCTGCACCAACTGCGGCCCCAGGTTCACGATCATCCAGGACCTGCCCTACGACCGGCCGGCGACGACGATGGCGGCGTTCGAGATGTGCCCGCAGTGCCGCGCGGAGTACGACGACCCCGGCAACCGTCGGCACCATGCCCAGCCCATCTCCTGTCACGACTGTGGCCCCCGACTGTGGCTCGAGCAGGACGGACAGCAGCCGTTCCGGGCAGCGCACGAAGGGGTCATCGCGCACGCCCAGCGAGCTGCTGCGGGAGGGCGCGATCCTCGCGGTGAAGGGAGTGGGCGGGTTCCACCTCGCCTGCGACGCCGCCAACGCCGAAGCGGTCCGGACGCTGCGCACGCGCAAGCGGCGGCCGGGCAAGCCGTTCGCGGTGATGGCCCGCGACGTCGCCACGGTCCGGACCTTCGCGTCGGTCTCGCCGGCCGAGGAGTCGACCCTGACGCAGCCGGCTCACCCGATCGTCCTGCTCCGCAGCTCTCGTCGACGCCGCTGGCCGACGGGGTGGCGCCCGACCTCGACGAGACCGGCGTGATGCTGCCGTACACCCCGGTGCACCACCTGTTGCTCGAGCCGGTGGACGGAGTGGACACCCCGGGGATCCTGGTGATGACGTCCGGCAACCTGGCGGACGAGCCGCTGTGTCATCGCAACGAGGACGCTCGCACTCGCCTCGCGGACCTCGCCGACGCGTTCCTGATGCACGACCGCGACATCGCCGTCCCGTGTGACGACTCGGTGGTCGCGCTCGGTCCGGAGGGCGAGCTGCCGGTGCGCAGGTCGCGCGGGTTCGCCCCGCTCCCCGTCCGACTGGCCGACAGCGGTCCGGTGACGCTCGCGGTGGGCGGCGAGGTCAAGAACACCTTCTGCCTGGCGCGCGAGGGGATGGCGTTCTGCTCGGGGCACCTCGGTGACATGGGCAGCCTGGAGACGCTGCGGGCCTTCGAGATGGCCGTCGAGCAGATGGTGGCGCTGCATGCCGCCGAGCCCGAGCTGGTGGTGGCCGATGACCATCCCGGCTACGCCACCCGGGACTGGGCGGAGCGCTACAGCGTCGAGCACGACGTACCCCTGGTCACCGTCCAGCATCATCACGCGCACGTGGCCTCGCTGCTGGCCGAGCACGACCTGGTCGGCACGCCCGTGATCGGCGTGGCCTACGACGGCACCGGCTACGGCTGCGACCGCTCGGTGTGGGGCGGCGAGCTGTTGGCGGTCGGCGCAGACGTGGGAGCTGCCGCCAGGGTCGGCCATCTGGAGCCGTTCGCGCTCGCCGGCGGCGACCTCGCGGTCCGCAGCCCGTTCCGGATCGCCCTCGCGCTGCTCGACGCCGCGGAGATTCCGGACAGCCAGCGACTCGCCCTCAGCGCCTCCTGCCCGGGGGAGGTGCTGAGGGCAGTCCGTTCTCAGCTGGCCAGCGGTATCGGCTGCGTGCAGACCACCAGCATGGGCCGACTCTTCGACGGGGTCGCCTCACTGCTGGGCGTGCGGCACTACATCACCTACGAGGCCCAGGCCGCCGTCGAGCTGGAGGCACTCGCCCGGACCAGCGATCACCCGGTGCCGCTGACCATGGACATCGAGGGCGGCGAGCTCCGGCTCGGTCGACTGGTGCGGTCCCTGGTGGGTGGGATGCGGGCGGGTCGATCCGCGGCCGACCTCGCCCGCGGCTTCCACGAGGCGCTCGCCGCGGCCACCGCGCGCCTCGTCATCCGTACGGCGAAGGAGCGCGGCGTCGACCTGGTCGGCCTCACCGGAGGCGTCTTCCAGAACCGGTTGCTGCTGGACCTGATGGCCGCCGAACTTCGCTCGTCGGGGCTCTCGGTGCTGACTCACCAACGGGTGCCGCCCAACGACGGTGGTCTCTCGCTCGGCCAGGTCGTGGTCGGTCGAGCGAGGGCGGCCCGCGGCCTCGACGCGATGACGGGAACGACAGGAGGAGCGACGTGACCACCACCCATGAACCGACCAGCCTGATCGGCGAGGATCTCAGCGACGACCTCGCTTCGGCATCGTTGTCCCTGGCCCGCAAGTTCCACGCCGGGGCGACGTTGTGGGTGATTTCTCCGCAATGGGAGCCGCATGCCCATCACGTGGCGGTGGAGTTCGTGCATCCGGTGATCATGGGCAAGCGGGCGCTGCCGTCGGTGGCGCTGGTCGACCCCGATCCGGTGGCCCAGGCCCGGGTCGCCACCCGACCCGGAGACGTGATCATCGCGGTCGCCTCCGCGGACGACCCGGAGGTCCGCGACACGATGCGCCGGGCGCCGGCCTGGGGAGCGCACACGATCTGGATCGGGTTCGGCCCGCGACCTGCTCCGGGCAGCGCCGACCACGTGCTGTGGGTGGAGTCCGACGACCCGATGATTCCCGCCACCGGCCGATTCGTGCTCCTCTACCACCTGCTGTGGGAGCTCACCCATGTGTGCTTCGAGCACCCCGGCCTGCTCGTCTCGACGGACCCGGACTGCACCGACGAGGTGTGCGTCACCTGCAGTGACGAGGGCCGCCCCGGGGAGGTCGTGCTGGCTCCCGAGACGCCGTACTCCCCGGCTCTGGTGCGCACGGCAACCGGCGAGGAGGCCGTCGACGTCACCCTGGTCGGCGAGGTGGCGCCGGGCGACCTGGTGCTGGTGCATGCGGGTTCGGCGATCGCTCGCGTCGACGAGGAGGAGTCGCGATGAACGACGACACCGACAGCACCGACTTCCTCTACCCCTTCATCGAGGGGTCCGAGGAGGATCCCGAAAGCCTGCTCTTCGATCTCGCCGCGTCGGCCCGCCACAAGGCGGAGGTCAGCGCGCGTCTGCAGCGGGACTCCCTGGAGGAGTACGAGCCGCAACTGCAGGCGGCCGGAGCCGAGATGGCCGACCGGTTCTCGCGGGGTGGGCGGCTCTACACCTTCGGCAACGGCGGGAGCTCCACCGACGCCGCCACGCTCGCCTCGCTGTTCTCGCGGCCGGCCCGCGGGCGCGCCGTCCCGGCCTGGTCGTTGGCCGCCGACGAGGCGGTGGTGACCGCGCTGGGCAACGACGTCGGCTTCGAGCTGATCTTCTCGCGCCAGGTGATTGCCCACTCGCGACCCGTGGACATCGCGATCGCCCTGTCCACCTCCGGCAACTCCGATGACCTGATCGTGGCGCTGACCGAGGCCAAGAAGCGTGGGCTCCTGACGATCGGTTTCGCGGGGCACTCGGGCGGCTCGATGTCGACCAGCGACGACGTCGACTACTGCTTCACCATCCACTCCCAGAGCATCCACCGGATCCAGGAGAGCCACGCCCGCGTCGGCTTTCGGCTCTGGTCGATCGTCCAGGAGCAGAACCAGCGACGGGTCGCCGACCTGATGGCCGCCGGCCCGACCACACCCGGAGGTGCCTGCATGACGTCCGAGACCACGACCCATGTCGACCGCGAGCACCGGATGCTGCTCAAGATCGAGGAGTTCCGCAAGCGTCGACCACGGCTGATCGACGAGGTGATCACGCTGGCGCACGGCGCCGGCGGCAAGTCCTCGGCGGCGCTGACCGACAACGTCTTCGTCGAGGCCTTCCGCAACCCCGAGCTGGAACAGCTCGGCGATGGCGCGGTGCTCACCTTGCCCTCGCAGGAGCGGCTCGCCTTCTCGACCGACTCGTTCGTGGTGCAGCCGATCGAGTTCCCTGGGGGGACGATCGGTCACCTTGCCGTGCACGGCACGGTCAACGACCTGGCGGTCAGCGGGGCCAGGCCGCAGTGGCTCTCGGCCGCGTTCGTGATCGAGGAGGGCTTCGCGATCGACCGGCTGCGCTCGATCGTGGCCGACATGAAGGCGGCGGCCGACGCGGCCGGCGTGCAGATCGTGACCGGTGACACCAAGGTGGTCGCGCAGGGAGCCGCCGACGGTCTCTACATCTCTACGGCGGGCGTCGGCGTGATCCCCGCTGGTCGTGAGCTCGGCGCGGACCTGGTCAGACCCGGCGACCGGCTGGTGCTCTCGGGCTCCCTCGGTGATCACGGGATGGCGGTGATGCTGGCCCGTGGCGACCTGGCGATCGAGGCCGATGACATCGTCTCCGACACCGCATCGGTGTCCGAGATGGTCGAGTCCCTGCTGGCCGCGGCACCGGGGACCCGATGGATGCGTGATGCGACCCGGGGTGGCCTCGGCACGGTGTGCAACGAACTGGCCCAGACCGCCGGTGTCGGGGTGATCCTCGACGAGGCGGCGTTGCCGGTCCAGCCGCAGGTACTCGGCGCCTGCGACATGCTCGGCATCGACCCGATCTACGTGGCGAACGAGGGGAAGTTCGTCGCCGTCGTTCCCCAGGAGGAGGCCGACGCCGCGGTGGCGGCGCTGCGGTCGCACCCGCTCGGCGAGCCGCGCGACCACCATCGGCCAGGTCGTCGAAACGCCGGCCGGGATGGTCGCACTGCGCACCCCGTTCGGCGGTAGCCGGATCGTCGACATGCTCGTGGGCGACCCGCTGCCCAGGATCTGCTGAACAGGAGGACTCGCCATGTGCCTAGGAATACCGGGTCAGGTCGTCGAGATCACCGACCCCGAACAGCATCTCGCCAAGGTCGACGTCAACGGCGTGCAGCGCGTGATCAGCGTGCGACTGCTCGCCGAACAGGGCCTGCTGGTCGACGACTGGGTGCTCGTCCACGTCGGCTTCGCGATGGCGAAGATCGACGAGCTCGAGGCCCAGCTGACCCTGGACCAGGTCCAGAAGATGGGCGAGGACTACGTCAACGAGATCGACGCCTTCAACTCCTCGCAGATCGCCTGATCGCCATGTCCGCTCCGACCGAATGGACGGTACCGCTATGCGGTTCGTTGACGAGTTCCGAGACCCAGCGGCCGCCCGCGCGCTGGTCAAGTCGATCACGCAGCTCACCGGTGACGACACGTTCAAGTTCATGGAGGTCTGTGGCGGGCACACGCACACGATCTACCGGCACGGGCTCGAGCACATCCTGCCGCCCGGCATCGAGCTGGTGCACGGTCCGGGCTGTCCGGTCTGCGTGATCCCGATGGGCCGCGTCGACGACGCGATGTGGCTGGCCGAACAGCCGGGAGTCATCTTCACGACCTTCGGGGACATGATGCGGGTGCCCGGATCGAGGGGCAGTCTGCTCGACGCGAAGGCGCGGGGCGCCGATGTGCGGTTCGTCTACTCGCCGCTGGACGCGCTCAAGGTGGCGGTCGACAACCCGCAGCAGCACGTGGTGTTCTTCGCCGTCGGGTTCGAGACGACCGCCCCGTCCACCGCGGTCACCCTGGTCCGGGCCAAGCAACTGGGTGTGCAGAACTTCTCGGTCTTCTGCAA
Source organism: uncultured Actinomycetota bacterium (assembly GCA_963827185.1). GTDB lineage: Bacteria > Actinomycetota > Actinomycetes > Propionibacteriales > Nocardioidaceae > Nocardioides. The sequence goes on along the minus strand of CAWGZQ010000003.1, from coordinate 472,833 downwards.
CCACGTCACCATCGTGCCGCCCATCAAGGCCATCCTGGAGTCACCGGACCTGCGGCTCGATGGCTTCCTCGGCCCCGGCCACGTGTCCACTGTCGTGGGGACCCGGCCCTATCGCTTCGTCCCAGAGGTCTACGGCAAGCCCCTGGTCGTCGCCGGGTTCGAGCCGCTCGACATCCTGGCCACCGTGCACATGCTGCTGCAGCAGATCCGCGATGGTCGCTGCGAGGTCGAGAACCAGTACGGCCGCGTGGTGCGCGAGGAAGGCAACCTCGCGGCCCTCAAACTGCTCGGCGAGACCATGCAGCTGCGCCCGCACTTCGAGTGGCGGGGGCTCGGGTTCATCTCCCAGAGCGCGCTGAAGATCAACGACGCCTATGTCGAGTTCGATGCCGAAGAACGGTTCTCGATGCCCGGAATCCGGGTGGCGGACCCCAAGGCGTGCCAGTGCGGCGAGGTGCTGAAGGGCGTGATCAAGCCCTGGGAGTGCAAGGTGTTCGGCACTGCCTGCACACCGGAGACGCCGATCGGCACCTGCATGGTGTCCCCCGAGGGAGCCTGCGCGGCGTACTACAACTTCGGTCGGATGCACCGCGAGGCCGCCGAGATGGTGGGCCAGACCTCCGGCGCATGACCGTCCCGCTCGGGCATCACCTCTTCGCGAAGTACGCCCACGCCCCCAACGCCCTGGGCTACTGCGGACCGGCCGGCGCCGCGGCGCTGCGCGCCGTGGCGTCCGGGCGCGGGCGAGGACGTCGACGTACCGCGCGCTCGCCCGTCACTTCTCGGGTGCCTGGCCCTACCAGGAGGTGCTGGCCGAGCTCGCCGGCATCGAGGACCCCTTGGCCGAACGAGTGGTCCGCGGCTACTGGACCGGCAACGACCTCACCGACGAAGTGGACCACGCCCGGTTCGGGGCGGTCCTGCTCGAGCGGATCAGGCCGCAGGCCGGCCAGTACTGGAACCACCTGACCGAGGACCTGCTGGTGGAGGCCGCTCCCACGCACGCGTTCCACGTCCTCGGCGTCTACCCGTGGTCCCGGCTGCTGAGCACGGGTCAGCCCGAACCCCTGCACGTCCTCGACTCGTGTCGCATCGCGTGGGCTGTCGTGGTCGAGGTGGAGCCGGAGGAGCTGCTCGTCCGGATGGCGCATCTGGCGTACGACGGCCGAGCGCTCTCGCTGGGCCCCGACCGGGAGGAGCGGGTCGCCTACCGCACCGACGGGGCGTGCTTCCTGGACGCCGTCGGGCCGGGCGACCACGTCGCCGTCCACTGGGGCTTCGCCTGCGACACACTCTCGACCGACGAGGTCGCCCATCTCGAGCGCGGCACGGCCTGGCAGCTCGAGGCGATGGCGCCCCGACTGGCGTCCGGCTGAGCGCAGTCGCACTGGCGCCACCGCCCGAACCTGCTGAGAATGTCGACGGTGACCCCTCGCGCCGCCGTCCTCGCCGCGGTCATCGGCGGCGCCCTGGTGGGTGGGGTCATCGGCGAGTTCCCCGACCTGCACGTCTACCGGTACGCCGGCCAGGCGGTTCTCGACCAGAGCGCCGTCTACGGGTCCGACAACCCGGTCAACGGCTACCCGTTCACCTACCCGCCGTTCGCCGCGGTGCTGATGGTGCCGCTGGCCCTGGTGCCGTCGTGGGTGGCGGCGGCCCTGCTGACCGGCGCCTCGGTCGGCTGCCTCGCGGGGACGGTCCTGCTGGTCCGGCGCAGGCGCGGCCACAGCGTCTCCTGGTGGGTCATCCTGGTGGTGGCGGCAGCAGCGCTGGCGCTCGAGCCGGTCTGGCAGAACCTCTCGTTCGGCCAGGTCAACCTGATCCTGATGCTCGCCGTGCTGGTCGATCTGCTTCGTCCCGACCACCAGCACCGCCGCTTCGCCGGGGTACTGGTGGGCCTCGCGGCCGCCGTCAAGCTGACGCCGCTGGTGTTCGTGGTGCTGCTGGTCCTCGTGGGGCGCGGGGAGGCGGCCCGACGCGCGGTCGCGGTGTTCCTCGGGACCATCGTCGTCGGATTCGTGGTGCTGCCTCGATCGTCGGCGACGTACTGGACCGAGGGGTTGTTCGAGCCCGCTCGGGTCGGCCCACCCGAACTGGCTCACAACCAGTCGGTGACCGGGGCCCTGGCCCGGCTCCTCGACCAGACTCCCGGACCGCTGCTGTGGCTCGCGGTCGCCGGGCCGCTGGCGATCGCGGTGACCCTGGTGGCGGCGTCCGCGTGGCGCCGCGGTGACCGGGTGCTGGGCACCTGCCTGGGTGCGCTCGCGATGCTGCTGGCCGCACCGGTGTCCTGGTCGCACCACTGGGTGTGGGCGGTGCCGATCGCGCTCGCGCTGTGGGATCGGCACCGGACGGTGGCCGTGGCCTGGATCCTGATCTTCGTCGCCCGCCCGATCCTGTGGCCGCCCTGGGGCGCCGGGCGCGAGTACGACTGGGGGGCGCTCCAGCACGTGCTCGGCAACGCCTATCTGATCGCCGCGGTCCTGCTGGCGAGTTGGTACGCCGTGCGGCTCCGGCGCAGCGGCGCGGACTCCGAGCGGGTCGGTCCGGCTCGGGCCCGTTAGCCGGGGGCCGGCGCCTGGTCCGGTCCGTACGCCGTCAGCCACCGGTCCCGGAACCGGTCCATCCGCCAGACCGGGGCATCGGGCCGGGGGTGCAGCCCCGGCTGCCAGTGCCAGTCGGCGATCCGGTCGATCACGTCGGGGTCCTGGGCGATCACCGTGATCGGCACGTCGTGGCCCGGGTCGTCGCCGCTGACGAACGAGTGCGGCTGGTGGTCGCCGGCGATGATCAGCACCCGGTCGGGATCGGGGAAGGTGGTCAGGAACGAGATCAGGGTCCGCCACGTGTACGCGAGGGACTCGGCGTACAGGTGCCGGGCGGTCGGCGGGTCCGCGGCCCCGTCCACCGCCTGCTCGCCCCGCTCGGGCATCCCGTCGAAGACCGAGCCGTCGCCGACCTCGGCCCAGGGCACCGGCTCCGGCAGCGGCGCCCACGGGTGGTGGCTGGAGACCAGGTCGATCTCGGCGAAGAGCGGCGGCCGGTCCGCGGGGGCGAGCTCGGTGCGTCGGAGGAAGTCGAGGGTGTACTGGTCCGGCATCGACGCGTAGCCGAACTCCGGGCCGGCGTACCCCACGTTGCGGGAGTCGTAGAGGTGGTCGAAGCCGTAGTACGCCGCCCCCTCGGGCCAGTCGCGGGTGTTGGCCGGCACGGAGAAGACCGTGCGCCAGCCCGCGCGGTCGAAGGCACCGGTGAGGGACAGTCGGTCGCTGTCGAGGAGCTGGCCGTACCGCTGCTCGCTGTCGGCCCACACGCCCGACTGGAGGGTGGCGTGGGCCAGCCAGCTGCCGGCCCCGAACGTGGGCGAGGTGAGGAACGCGCTCCGCGCGTCGTAGCCGGCGGCGGCCAACTGTCGGTCTGCGGCTCGGAGCAGGTCGGCGATGTCGGGCGCGAACGACGAGCCCTCGAGCGCCACCCGGCCGTAGCTCTCGAACCAGACCAGCAGCACGTCCTTGCCGCGCAGCCCGGTGAGCAGCCGATCGGCCGGGGTGGTGCCGAAGGGGTCCGCCCGGAGCTCCTCCTCGAAGGCATCGAGGTCCCGAAAGTCGCCGCGTACCTGCCCGACCGTGTCGACCACGAGCCCCGCTGAGCTGGCCGCCGCCAGCTGGGCGGCGGGGCCGCCGACCACGGCGCCGAGCACCCAGACGGTGGCCAGGGCGGCGATCGCCTGGCCGGATCGGCGGCGGTGGTCGGCGGCCGCCCGGCTCACCCGGAGCGCGGCCCAGGTCAGCCCGGCCGCGGTGGCCACCGCGAACACCATCGCGCCGACGGCCAGCAGTACGGCGGCGACGCGACCGTCGGTGTCGGCGACGACCTCGAAGCCCTTGGGTAGGTAGGACCAGTCGCCGAGCACGTGGAACGACCGATCCAGGTAGACGTCGAAGCCGAGCCCGAGCGCCCGCAGTACGACGAGCACGGCGGCCACCAGCCCCAGGACGACCGCGACCACCCGACGCACCCGGGCCGGCAGCACGATCGCGACCCCGACCAGCGCCAACCCCTCGACCGGGATCCGCGCGAAGTCGCCGGGGTCGACTCCGTCGACCAGTCGGGGTGGTGCCAACGCGAGCCACAGTGCGGTGCCGGCTGCCGCGGTCAGCACCGCGCCGGCGGCTGGGTGTGCTCCCTGTTGATCGCGGTGCCGCCACTGCCAGCCGACGTCCCGTCCGAACGACTCGACCAGCAGGAGGAGGGCGACCGCCAGGGCCGTGCGCGCCAGGTCGTCCGGGAGCAGCCGGGACGCGGCGACCGTCAGCACGATCCCCTGGATCGCGGCGACCACCTTGGCCCAATAGCGCGGTGGGGTCGGGCGGCGCAGCCAGGGCAGCACTCGGCCGGCCGCGACGTACGCGTAACGCATCGCGCCGATCGCGAGCACCCACCAGCCGAGCGTCGGCGCGACGTGGACGCTGAGCACGGCGATCAGGAAGGCATCGACCTCCATGTCGAACCGGGCCCCGAAGGGGGTCGCCGTGTCGGTGCGCCGGGCGACGTACCCGTCGACCGCGTCCAGGATCAGCGCCACGACGCAGAGGGCGACGAGGACGGGTACCAGCGGGTCGCCGTAGAACCCGTGGACGGTCAGCGCAGCGACACCACCGGCGAGGCCGGCGCGCACGGCGGTCACCCGGTCCGCAGGACCCAGGTGAACCCGATCCATCGGCGCCTCCATGTCCTAGTGTCGTCACACTGGTGCTACGACGATGGCACGGTGTGTTCCAGGATGCGCGAGAGGAGCCGACTTGGTCGAGGAGGCACTCGCGTACTGGCTCGTCGAGCCGGGCAGCGGTGAGATCCGCGAGGTTCCGCTGCCCGAGCCGCTCGACGGCGAGGTGCTGGTGCGTGCGCTGCGCTCGGGGGTGAGCCGCGGGACCGAGTCGCTGGTCTTCGCCGGTCGGGTCCCGGTGAGCGAGTACGCGACCATGCGGGCGCCCTTTCAGGACGGGGAGTTCCCCGGGCCGGTGAAGTACGGCTACCTGAGCGTGGGCGTGGTCGAGCGCGGTCCAGCAGACCTGCTCGGTCGGACGGTGTTCTGCCTGTACCCCCACCAGACGGCGTACGTCGTCCCGGCGGCCGCGGTGGTCCCGGTGCCCGACGGCGTACCGGCCGAGCGCGCGGTGCTGGCCGGGACGGTCGAGACCGCGGTGAACGCCCTGTGGGACGCGGCGCCGCTGGTCGGTGACCGGGTGGCGGTCGTCGGCGCCGGCATGGTGGGTTGCTGCGTGGCCCGACTACTGGCCGGCATCCCCGGGACCCGGGTCACCCTCGTCGACGTCGACCCCGAACGGGCCGGCGTGGCGGCGGCGCTGGGCGTGGACTTCGCGCTGCCGGCCGACGCTCCCGGCGGCGCCGACCTGGTCGTGCATGCGAGCGCGACCGAGTCCGGCCTCCGCCGCTCGCTCGAGCTGCTCGGCGCCGAGGGCACCGTGCTGGACCTCTCCTGGTACGGCGACGCGTCGATCTCGCTGCCGCTGGGCGGGGCGTTCCACTCGTCGCGGCTGTCCCTCCGGTCCAGCCAGGTCGGTGCGGTCGCGCCGGCTCGGCGGAGCTCCCGCAGCCACCGCGACCGGCTCACCCTGGCGCTGGAGCTGCTCCGGGACCCGGCCTATGCCGCGCTGCTCACCGGGTGCTCGCCGTTCGCCGAGCTGCCCCAGGTGATGGCGAAGCTCGCCAACGGATCGCTCCCCGGTCTATGCCACTCGATCGCCTACGACGACGTCGAGGTGGTGTGATGTATCGGGTGACGGTTCGGGACCACATCATGATCGCGCACAGCCTGCGCGGCGAGGTGTTCGGACCTGCCCAGGGCCTGCACGGCGCGACGTACGTCGTGGACGCGACCTTCGCCGGCCCGGAGCTCGACGCCGACGGCATCCTGGTCGACATCGGCCGAGCCGCCGAGGAGCTGCACGGCGTGCTCGGCTCGCTCAACTACCGCAACCTCGACGACGACCCGAGCCTGGCCGGCCAGAACAGCTCGACCGAGGTGCTCGCCCGGCTGGTCGCCGACCGACTCGCCGAGCGCGTGCAGGGCGGGCACCTGGGGCCGGGGGCCAGCGGGCTGAGCGGCATCGAGGTCACCCTGCGCGAGTCCCACATCGCCTGGGCCAGCTACGAGCGTGCGCTGTGACCATTCACTTCCTGGTCCCCGAAGGCATCGACGATCACCGCAGGCCGAGCGGCGGCAACGTCTACGGTCGCCGGCTGTCCGTGGAGCTCGCTCGACAGGGTTGGACGGTCCGCGAGCACGGCGTCTCCATCGCGTCGATCGGGGGCGTGCTCGCCGCGCTTCCGGACGATGCCGTCGCGATGGTCGATGGTCTGGTCGCCTCGGCGATCCCGATGGTGGCGGAGGCCGACCGGCTGCGCCTCGTCGTACTCCTGCACATGCCGGTGGGCGGGCCGGCCGAGCACGCCGTGCTCGGCGCCGCGGACGCCGTGATCGCCACCAGTCGCTGGTCGCGCGATCGCGTCTTCGACGATCATGGACTGGCGGCCGACCGGGTGCGGGTCGCCGTGCCGGGGGTCGACCGGGGGCCACGGGTCACCGGTTCGGCCGACGGCGGCAACCTGCTGTGCGTGGGCCCGGTGACGCCCGACAAGGGCTACGACGTCCTGCTCGACGCGCTGCTCGAGGTGCGGGACCTGGACTGGCGGTGCCGTTGGGTGGGCGCGCTCGACCTCGACCCGGCGTTCGTGCAGCGACTGACCACGGCCGTGGAGCGACACGACCTCGCCGACCGGGTGAGCTTCGAAGGACCGGTGTCCTACGAACGGCTCGACCTGTTCCGGTCCACGACCGACCTGGTCGTGTCGCCCTCACACCGGGAGTCGTTCGGCATGGCCGTGGCGGAGGGGCTGGCCCGCGGGATCCCGGTGGTCGCGACCGAGGTCGGCGGACATCCGGAGGCGGTCGGTAGGGCGGTCGATGGGACGTTCCCCGGCCGGCTGGTCCCACCCGGCGATGCCGGAGCATTGGCGGCGGCGCTGCGCATGTGGCTGACCGAGCCCGAGCTACGGGACCGCTGGCGCGGCGCGGCGGCGCACCGCCGTCGAGCGCTCACGCCATGGGTCGAGACCGCGCGCAGGGTGGGGGAGGTGCTGATGCAGGTGAGCCATCGCGACCGCCGGGCGACGCGCGGCCCCGATTCCGCGTCGAGCAGCTACCGCACGAAGGGGTAGGGGGCGGCCATCACCAGCACCACGTTCTGGGCCTGGGTCCGACCCCTGACCGGCGCCGCGATCATCGGTCTCCTCGCCCTCCAGTTGGGCGCGGAGCCGTTCGTCGCCGGGCTACGCGGCATCGACGCGGGGGCTCTCGTGCTGGCGCTGGGGATCACCGCGCTCACCACGGCATGCTGCGCCCGGCGGTGGAGCCTGCTCGCCGGGGCCCTCGACGTCGCGGTTCCGTTCCGGGCGGCGTACCGCGCCTGCTACCGGGCGCAGCTCCTGAACGCCGTCCTTCCGGGTGGCGTGCTGGGTGATGTGCACCGCGGCGTCCGGCACGGCCGCGACACCGCGGCGATGGGGCGCGGGCTGCGATCCGTGGCGTGGGACCGGGTCTCCGGTCAGGCGGTGCAGGCGGGGCTCCTCGTGCTGGCGTTGCCGTTCCTGCCGGCGCCGCTGCCCGGCTGGGGTGTCGGGGCCCTGATCGGTTCGGTGGCCGTCGCGTTCGTGGCCCGCCGATGGCTCCGCAAGGAGCTGCGGTTGGTCGCTGCCGCACCGGGCGTCTGGTCGCAGGTCGCCGTGCTCTCCGCGATCGCGGCCCTCGGGCACGTGGTGGTCTTCGTGGTCGCCGCGCGGACCGCGGGCGTGGACCTGGCGGCGTCGGAGCTGGTCCCGATCGCGTTGGCGGTGCTGCTGGCCTCGGCGATCCCGCTGAGCTTCGCCGGGTGGGGACCCCGCGAGGGCGCCGCTGCCTGGATCTTCGGCGCGGCGGGTCTCGGCGTTGCTACCGGGGTGGAGGTCGCCGTCGTCTACGGCGTGATGTCGCTGGTCGCGACCCTGCCCGGCCTGGTGGTGCTGGGCGGCACCCGGATGCCTCCCAGCGCCGACGGCCCACGACCGACCAGGACGAGGGGAGGACCGGTATGGGCGAGCGGCCCTACATCCTCCTGAGCTGCAGCATGTCGCTGGACGGCTACCTCGACAGCGCCAACGAGGGGCGGCTGCTGCTGTCCAACGACGCCGACTTCGACCGGGTCGACGAGGTGCGTTCGCGGTGCGACGCGATCCTGGTCGGGGCCGCGACCGTGCGCAACGACGACCCGGCGCTGCTGGTCCGCTCCGAGGAGCGACGCGAACGGCGGGTGGGCGAGGGCCGCCCGATCACTCCGGCCAAGGTGACGCTCACCTCCGGCGGTGACCTGAGCCCGAGGGCCCGGTTCTTCACGACGGGCGAGGGGGAGCGGCTCGTCTACTGCCCGACGCGGACGGCCGAGCGCCTCGAGCCGCGGTTTTCTGACGTCGCCGAGGTGATCGACGGCGGTGATCAGGTGCGGATGTGCGACGTCGCCGGCGACCTGTACTCCCGCGGCGTACGCCGCCTGATGGTGGAGGGCGGCGGCACCGTCCACACGCAGTTCCTCACCGAAGGGCTGGCGGACGAGCTGCACCTGGTCGTGGCGCCGTTCTTCGTCGGCGACTCCCGGGCCCGGCGCTTCGTGAGCGACGGCAGGTTCCCCTGGGGCGCCGACCGGCGGGCCACCCTGGTCGAGGGCCGGCCGATCGGCGACGTGGTGCTGCTGCGCTATGCACTGTCCGACCGATTCGACGGCTAGCCTGACCCACTTGAGCGAGTACTGGGATGCCGAGGCCGCGACCTTCGATGACGAGCCGGACCACGGGCTGCGGGACGCGACGACCCGGGCCGCGTGGCGGGAGCTGTTGCTGAGCCACCTGCCGCCGGCGCCCGCGCGGGTCGCCGACCTCGGTTCCGGGACCGGGACACTCAGCGTGCTCCTGGCCGACGAGGGCTACTCCGTGGACGGCGTCGACTACTCCGGGGACATGGTGGCGCGGGCGCGGATCAAGGCCGCCGGCCGCGACGGGGTCTCGTTCGCCGTCGGCGATGCGGCCGACCCGCCATTGGTTGCGGGCAGCTACGACGTGGTGCTGTGCCGGCACGTCCTCTGGGCGTTGCCGGACCCCGGTGCCGCCCTGGCCCGCTGGGTCGAGCTGCTCGCGCCCACCGGACGGCTGCTGCTGGTCGAAGGCTCGTGGCACACCGGAGGAGGGCTCGCGCCCGAGCGAACCATCGAGCTGGTGGGCGGCACCGGTCGTGAGGCGGAGCTCCGGCTGCTCGACGACCCGGTCCTCTGGGGCGGGGACATCGCCGACGTCCGCTACCTGGTCCTCAGCTCAGTACGTCGCTTCGCGAGTAGTGGCCGGCCACATCGAAGTAGCGCTTCGCGGCCAGCGCGAACCCGAGGTCGCAGTCGGCGGTGAGCATGCCCTCGGCGTCGTACAGCGGTCCGGCCAGGACGTCACCGGTCGGCCCGATGATGCACGCTCCGCCGCGGCCGAACACCTCCTCGCCCTCGGGCAGCGGCAGCGGGAAGTCCTCGGGGAAGGCCGACGCCGGGATGTACTGCGGGACGCTGATCACGAACACTCCACCCTCGATCGCGATGTGTCGCATCGACGCGATCCAGCCCTCGCTGTCGTCGGCGGTGGGGGCGAGCCAGATCTGCGGTCCGCCCTGATAGACCCGCCAGCGGGCCAACGGCATCCGGTTCTCCCAGCACAGCAGGCCGCCCACGCGCGGGCCACCCGGGAGCTCTACGACGTCGAGGTCGTCGCCCGCACCCTGACCGTGGAACACCCGCTCATGCATCGTGGGCATCAGCTTGCGATGGCGGTGCACGACGCCATGCGGACCGACGATCAGCAGGGTGTTGTAGAGGGTGCCGGGGCGGTCGTCCTCGCGCTCGTTGACACCGATGGCGGCGTGGACGTCCAGCTCGGCACAGGCGTCGACGAGCTGCTGCACCAGCGGCCCACGGACATCGACGCTCGAGGCCCACATCCGTTGCCAGAGCTCACCGGCGCCCTTGGCCCAGGTCGCCGCGGCGGCGGCCCAGCTCGCCGACGGGTAGAGCGAGAGGAACGTCTCCGGGAACACCACGAGGGAGGCCCCCTCCGCGGCGGCCTTGCGGAGCAGGTCCACCGCCTTGTCGATCGTCGCCTCGGCGTCGAGGATGACCGGGGTTGCCTGCACCGCGGTGACGCGCACTGTCTCCAGGATGGCCATGGACCGACAGTAGGCGCGCTCCGCGTCGCTGTCTGGTCCAGAAAGTGGACCTGGCCGCTCCCCGGGGCAGATCCTGGTCACGGGCGGCCGAGCGGCCGCCCGTAGACTGCCCGCCCGTGGCACTCACCATCGGCATCGTCGGACTCCCCAACGCGGGCAAGTCGACGCTCTTCAACGCGTTGACCAAGAACGACGTCCTCGCGGCGAACTACCCGTTCGCCACCATCGAGCCCAACATCGGCGTCGTGGGGGTCCCGGACGGCCGGCTGGCGCGACTCGCCGAGGTCTTCGAGTCGGCGAAGCTCCTCCCGGCCACGGTGGAGTTCGTCGACATCGCCGGCATCGTCCGTGGCGCCTCCGAGGGGGAGGGGCTGGGCAACAAGTTCCTCTCGCACATCCGGGAGTCCGCCGCGATCTGCCAGGTCACCCGGGTGTTCCGGGACGAGGACGTCACCCACGTCGACGGCGAGGTCAACCCCGCCAACGACATCTCCACGATCCAGACCGAGCTGATCCTCGCCGACCTGCAGACCGTCGAGAAGGCGATCCCGCGGCTGGAGAAGGAGGCCAAGGGCAACAAGGCCCTGGCGCCGACCGTTAGCGCCGCGAAGGAAGCGCTCGCCGCGCTCGAGGGCGGTACGCCGATCATCGCGACGTCGATCGACCGCACCCTGATCCGTGAGCTGTCCCTGCTCACCGCCAAGCCGTTCATCTACGTCTTCAACTGCGACGCCGACGAGCTGGCCGACGATGACCTCAAGCAGCGGATGCGCGAGATCGTCGCGCCCAGCGAGGCGATCTTCCTGGATGCCAAGTTCGAGGCCGAGCTGGTCGAGCTCGGCGACGACGACGAGGCCCGCGAGATGCTCGCGGAGACGGGCGTCGACGAGCCGGGTCTCGACGTACTCGCCCGGGTCGGCTTCGAGACCCTCGGCCTGCAGACCTACCTCACCGCCGGGCCCAAGGAGACGCGCGCCTGGACCATCCGCAAGGGCGCGACCGCCCCCGAGGCCGCCGGCGTCATCCACACCGACTTCCAACGCGGCTTCATCAAGGCCGAGATCATCTCGTTCGACGAGCTGATGTCCACCGGCTCCATGCTGAAGGCCAAGGAGGCCGGCAAGGTGCGGATGGAGGGCAAGGACTACGTCATGCAGGACGGCGACGTGGTCGAGTTCCGCTTCAACGTCTGAATCGAGACAGAACCACAGGTCCACCGATCCGACGTACGCGGACGGAGTGAAGTCCCCGCCCACGGTGGGCTGCACGCTCAGCGAACGCAAGGAGGACCGACTTCACTCCGTCGGTGTACGTGGGTGCCGCGCCGCGGCGCAACGTGCGGATTAGCGCGGTGGGCTTGACGTTGCCGTCGGCGATCCGGCCAGCCCGACTACGTAGGCTCCTGCGCGGTGAGGAACGCCAACACCGCGAGCACACGGCGGTGGGAGAGTCCGTCGTCCATCAGGTCGAGCTTCTGGAACACCGCGCGCATGTGGCTCTCAGCGGTGCGTTCCGCGCAGCCGAGCTCGTCAGCGATCCGCGCGTTGGTCTGGCCTTCGGCCGCGAGCGCCAGGACTTGGCGCTCGCGAGCACTGAGCGCATCGAGCCGCGAGGCGCGGACCGAGTCACCGACCAGTGCGCGCACCACGGCCGGGTCGACGGCGGCGCCACCGGCAGCGACCGACTCCAGGGCAGCAAGGAACTCGTCGAGCGCCAACACCCGGTCCTTGAGCAGGTAGCCGAAGCCCGGTTGCCCCAGCAGGTGCGCGCAGTGTCGGAGCTCGACGTGCTGGGAGAGCAGCACGATCCGGAGCTCGGGGTCCTCGAGGCGAAGTGCCGAAGCCGCCTGGGCGCCGTCCCCGCCAGCACGTGCAGGCATCCGGATGTCGGCGACCACAAGATCCGGGCGGGCCCGCCGGACCTCGGCCAGCAGCTCGTCGACGTTCGACACGGCGCGCACCTGGTGTCCGGCCTCGCGCAGAATGCGCTCCAGGCCCTCCCGGAACAGCACGCCGTCCTCGGCCACCAGCACATCCATCACAGCATCGCCTCCACGAGCGTCCCGCCCCCGGGCGGGCTGACCAGGCTCAAGGTTCCGCCGAGCGAGGCCACCCTGTCCCGGAGAGCGGTGAGCCCGTTGCTCGGGTCGACACCGCCGATGCCGTCGTCCTGGACCCGGACCACGGCACGCCCGTCCCGCCGGGCGATCTCGACGGAGATCGCGGTGGCATGGGCATGCTTGAGCGTGTTGGCGACCGCCTCGGCGGCGACGAAGTACGCCGTCTGCGCAACGGTCTCGTCGAACACCTCGCCATCGAATGCCGGGTCGACGCTGAGGGTGAGCGGTATCGGCGTCGAGTCGCGCAACGCGCCCAGGGCTGGCCCGAGACCGTCGTCGAGGCGGGCCGGCCGGATGCCTTGCGAGATCCGGCGCAGCTCGGAGACCGTCTCCGCGAGTTGAGTGATCGCCACCTCGACATCGGCGTGCTCGGATGACCCGCTGGACAAACCTGCCTGTGCGGAGCGCAGGCGAATGCCGATCGCGAGCAGCGCCTGCTGCGCGCCGTCGTGCAGGTCGCGCTCGAGCCGGCGTCTCTCGGTCGAGGCGGCTCTCTCCAGGCGTTCGCGGCTGGCTTCTACCTCGGCCAGGGCTGAGCGGAGGCCGGCCCGCAGGCGGGCGCTCTCGAACGCGCTCCAGCAGGTGCGGGCCGCCTCCTGGGCCAGCCGTCGCTGGCGGGTGCTGGGGCGGGTCAGCTCCACCACCCCGATCGTGGCCTCTCCCGCGCGCAGCACCACGTCGACGCGCACCTCGATCGGCCTACCCGAGGGGTCGACCAGACTTCCGTGCCCCGGCATCGCGAGGCCCACGCGCAGGTCGGGGTCGCGCAGCAGGCGCCGCAGCACGTCCTGCACCTCCTCGGGCTCGCGGTGCCCTTGGTGCACATCGGCGACGAAGTGGCGAACGGCGCCGAGGAGCACGGTGCGCTCACGGTCGAAGACGGCTGCGCTCCAGCGGTGGGACCACCGATAGGCCGGCATCAGGATCAACGCGGTCACGAACGCAGCGGCGCCGGTCTCGACACCGGTCGTGTCTCTGACCACGCCTTGCACGAGCACCACGGTCGCCGCCCACATCAGTGCGGCGACCGCGAGGGTGATCACCACTGCCACGGTGTCGCCGAGCAGCCGGTCGATGTCCAACAGGTCGTGACGGACCACCGCGATCGCCACCGCAGCGGGCACCAGGACGTACACAGCCACCAGGAACGCGGCGTAGCCGACCTCCGCCGGAACCAGGTCCGGGACGGTCAGCCAGCTCGCCGCCATCAGCACGAGGACGCACCCGGTGGCCAGGAGCAGCCACCTCGATTGGCGCCGCTCGTCGGCGCCGCCTCGCCGGGACCGGCGTACGAGATCGACGGCCGCCAGGGTCAACGCTCCGACCAACGCCGCCAGGCCCACGACGACCACCGGGACCCGCCAGCCCGCGAAGTCGCTGTCGGTGCGGGTGCCCCAGTTGCCGATGAGAATCAGCAGGGTCGCGGTGGCGCCGGCGGCCAGCGCCCGGACCGCCGTACGCCGGCGCAGCGACTCCGCCGGGAAGCTCAGCAGGAGCAGCAGGAACCCGACGAGCTGCAACGGCCAGATCGCCTGCACCAAGGGGCCGGCGAGCTCGGCGCCGGGCCAGGGGTTCGATGAGGTGCTGGAGGCACCCCAATCCTCCACGGCAGGCACCGCGACGGCGAACGCCGAGATCGTCGCCAGAGCCGGCGGCACCGGGCTCATCCGGACCCGTTGCGCGATCAGCCAGGCGAGCACCAGACCCGTTCCGGCGACAGCGATCTGCGCACCCACCCGGGCTACCTCGGCGCCTGCTGGCAGTGCGGCGGCGACGAGCACGCCGCTGGCGACGACGTAGAGAGTCGTCAACGCCGCGAGAGCCAGGTGGGTCGGCCGCGGGTGCACGAGTCACAGTCTGACCGTTCAGCGACCCGATCGCCTACGTGCTGGCCCGTACGGATGATCCGGTCGCGCGGCCAGGGACGACCCGGATGTCCTTGCCTCTCCGCCCGAGCAGACTTCCACTGCTCCGACCCTCCACCTCCCAGAGAAAGTGATCTCACCATGGTCATCGTCATCGCCGTGCTCGCCGCGTTCCCGCTCGGATTCCTCCTCCGGAATCGACTGGCCGCGTTCCTCGCCTTCGGGCTCGCCTTCGCCCACGTGTTCACCTTCCAGACCGCCCAGCTCGTGCTGGAGGCGACCCGCGGCTCCGACGAGGCCTTCGGTGATCTCTCCGACCCTGATTGGGACTGGTTCGGTGACACCATCGGGTATCTCGTCTTCACCACCGCGATCTACGCCGTAGGCCTGGCCCTGGTCGTCGCCGGCCACGCCGTGCGCACCCGCCGCGCTCGTCAGCTCGAAGAAGTCAGCCACGGCTGAACCGGCAGGCTCGGCGTGGTCGAGTTCACCCCCGAATCGGGGCATTGACAAAGCGTCTAGGAAAGTAGTTTCCTCATTTGTCAAGTACTCAACCGAGGGGAATGGCGATGGAGCCGAGCAACCAAGACGCGGAAGCCATGCTGAAGGACGCGGGTGAGGTCGAATCCGCGGTGCGGGCCCGAGCCCCGCAGGAGCATCCGGTGTACGTCGGGATGGGTGCCACGATCCTGCTCTTCGGGCTGGCCATTGATCTCAACGACAACGACGGTGGATGGCTCGGCTTGCTGGGCATGGCGCTCGTGGTGGCGGCGATCGCCGTCACGGTGGGCACCAATCTCCCCTACCTGCGTCGGGCCCGGCAGGTGCGGACGCGGAGGACCCCGATCTGGCTGGAGTGGGCGCTCGGCATCTGGAGCGCCGCTGCCCTGTTCTCCATCGGGACCCTGCTGGACGGCGCCATCGTCTTCTCCTTCACCCTGGGGGGCATCGCGGCCGCCGTGCCGTTCCTGGTGTGGGCCAGGCGGCTCCGACCCGGCGCATGACCGCCCACCCGCGGGCGCGCCTCGATGACCTGGTCCACCAGCCCGTGCGCTTCTCGATACTCGCCGGCCTGGCCCAGGCCGACGAGCTGGAGTTCCGGTTCCTGCGCGAGACCCTGCAGGTCAGCGACTCGCTGCTGTCCCGGCAGGCCTCGACCCTCGAGCAAGCCGGCTACATCGTGATCCGCAAGGGCCACGTCGGCAAATGGCCCCGCACCTGGCTCAAGCTCACCGCGGCGGGCCGCAAGGCCTTCACCGACCACCTCGCCACCCTGCGCGAGATCGTCGACACCCCCACCGACACGCCCACCGACTCGTCCAGCTGACGCCGGCTACGACCCGGTCGTCCGCCGCCATTCCCAGACCGGGCCGACCTCCGGGTCCTCCTGGTCGTCGACGTGCTCGAACCCCAGCGAGACGAGCACGCCCGTCGACGCGTTCGGGCCGGGCAGCGTGTGCGCGATGACGTGGTCGACCTCGCCACTGGCGACAGCGCGCTCGACCAGAGCGCGAGCAGCCGCCGTCCCCCACCCTTGACCCCGGAACTCAGGAGCGACTTCGTAGCCGATCTCGACGGTTCGCTCGACCGGCGGGGTGGCGAAACCACCCGAGCCGAGCAGGCTTCCCGTCTCCTGGTCGACGAAGAACTGCATCGACCACGAGCGGTCGGCCTCCGGCGCGGCCTGGAGATGCGTCAGGGTGTAGCCGATGGCCTCAGGGAACTCGGGCCAACCGTCCGGGATGGGCGAGCCGATCAGCTCGCAGAACAGGGTGCGGTCCTCGTTCAGGGCGTTCAGCAGCGGCACCGTTGCTGAAACAAGCCGGACCTGCGGATGAGCAGACATGCGGTATCTCCAATCGTGATGGGAAGGCTGCACCACCTGGAGATGCAAGCGGAACCGACGAGCAGGAGCGCAGCCGAAACGAAGGCACGCCAGAACAGACACCTGGCGTGGACCAGGAAGTGGTGGGCGCTCCTGAGTGTGCTCGCGGTCGATAGCCCGGGACCCGGGCAGACTCAGATTCTACGCACGGGGCGCCTGCGGGTGCCGGTATTTCGAGATCATGGAGACATCGCCAGCCGAGGTGGACCACGCTTCGGCCGACGATCGAGCTACCGGGGCGGCGTGCTGCGTGAGCTGTGAGGTTCCTCCGAGGCTCCGGAGGAACGCGACAGATGCCAGACCGCGGCGGCCGCGGCCGCCAGAATCACCAACGCCGCGCCGGCCCATTGCCGGTCGATGAACCGGTCTCCGAGCAGGTAGGCCGCAGCGAGCCCGAAGACGGGGATCAGTGGCAGGAAGCTTCCGGCGACCGAGGCTGGTACGCCGCGCAGCCCGCCGACGAAGAACCAGAACGCGAAGCCGTAGTAGACCATCCCGGATGCTGCCGCGAGCGCCCACGTCGTGAGGTCCTCGGGCACGCCGAGGTCGGCGGCTCCGGTGGCGGTGGCGACGCCGGCAACGACGACGGCGAAGCAGAGCGCAGCGACCTGTTGGACCACGACCACCGCCAACGAACTGTCGTCGAGGAGCAGCCTCCGGGTGAGCACCGCATAGAGCGCGCAGGCCGCGACCGCCGACACGGTCAACGCCACGCCGACGGCATCACCGGACGCACCGGGCCGGTAGATCACCAGCACGACCCCGACCATGGCCGCGGCCACCGCAACGGCCGTGGCCGGCGCGATCCGTTCCCGCAGCACCAGGACGGCGAGGAGCATGATCAGGATCGGCTCGGTCGCCCACAACAGCACCGACATGCTGGCGGTGATGCTCACCAGTCCCAGCAGCCCGAGCGCGTAGGCCAGACCGGGGTTGAGGATGCCAAGGACGGCGAGCTTGGCCATCGCGGGTGAGGAGTCCACGCGGACCCGCATCACCCACGTGGCCAGCAGCAGGAGGAGCACGCTGGCGGTGAGCTCAAGGGCGAGCAGGGTCAGCGGCGCGACCCCGCGATCGAGCACCTGTTTGCTCAGCACGGTGCCGCACCCCCAACACGCGGTGGCGGCGACCAGCAGCAGGACATGGCGGTACGACGGTGCAGCGGGCATGGCTGTCACTCCGGTCAGAGAGACGGATGGTCGGACACGAGCGCTCGGCCGACGCGGTAGGCGTCAGCTCTCAGGCCGCTCGGCCCTCGTCGTCACAGCTGTCATAGGCGGGCAGCCGGAGACGCCGTCCCACCATCGGTGACCTGCCCATGTCGACCACCGTACCCAGGCGCAGGCCGGGTGACGACCTCCAGGTTGCGTCGACGCGGATCAGCTCCCGTGCGCCAGGGCCTGGGGGGAAGTCGCGGCATCCACGCCGAGGAGCAGGGTCAGGTAGGCGCGAAGGTGTCGGAGCTGGTCCCGGAGCTTGATCTGGTCACCCACGGCACGGCCGAGCACGAACCCACCCTCGAACACGGCCCACACGTGGTCGGCCAAGGACGCGAGATCCACGTCCAGCGCGGGCGGCTGGAGGGCGACGGCCTGCTCGAGCTTGGCCAGGATCCGCTCCCGCCACAGGGCGATGGCGCCCAGGATCACGGCGTCGGACTCGGCCTCCGCGGGGATCCGCTCGTAGAGGTAGGAGGCGAACAGGCAGCCGGGCTGCGTGATGAGGCCCGCCTCGATGTCGGCCTCGAACCCCCGCAGGAACTCGATGAGCTGCTCGGCCGGATCAGCGGTGAGGGCCTCGGCTCGCGTCATCTGGCGCTCGAGCACCTCGGCGTCCGACACGGCGTAGCGCTCGATCAGCGCCTTTCCGAGAGCGCCCTTCGTCGGGAAGTGGTGGAAGAACGCCCCCTTGGAGCAACCGGTCGCCGCGACGATGGCGTCGACCGTGGTCGCGGTGAAGCCGATCTCGAAGACCAGGTCATGGGCGGCCTCGAGGATCCGCTCGCGCGCGGCGGGGGTGGCCATGGGCCGATCTTACCCGTTGACAAACCGACTAGTTGGTCTAGGATACCGACCAACTAGTCGGTTTGTTCTGAAGGAGTACGACGCCATGCCAGCCACCACCACCGCGGGCCCCGCCGGGGAGGTTCGACTCGCGGACCTGCACGACCACCCCGCACTCGAGGTCTTCGAGCCCGGCGATCCCGGCTACGACACCTGGCGGGCCACCTGGAACACCGCCGTCGAGCACCGCCCGCTCGCGGTCGCGGTCCCGACCTCGACGAGCGCCGTGATCCACGTCGTCGGGTTCGCGCGACGCCACGGTCTCTCGCTGGCGATCCAGTCCAGCGGGCACGGGCCCGCGCTCCCCGCGAGGGACGCGATCCTGATCAACCTGGCCCGCCTCGACGACGTCCAGGTGGATCTGCGGCGGCAGACCGCGCGCGTCGCGGGCGGCGCGAAGTGGCAGGCCGTGCTCGACGTCGTCACGCCGCACGGCCTGGCACCGCTGCTGGGCTCCACCCCGGACGTTTCAGCGGTCGGCTACACCCTCGGCGGCGGGCTCGGGTGGTTGGCGCGCAAGTACGGCACCTCAGCAGACAGCGTCCTCGCCTTCGAGCTGGTGACGGCGCGCGGTGAGCTCCTGCGGGTCACCCCCGACGAGCACCCCGAGCTGTTCTGGGCGCTGAGGGGAGCGGGGGCCGGTCACCTCGGTGTCGTCACCGCGATGGAGTGTCGGCTGTACCCCGTCCCGGAGGTCTACGGCGGCACCCTCTACTACCCGGCCTCGATGGCCCGGGAGGTGATGCGGCGCTGGCGGGACTGGCTACCGACCGTGCCCGACGACCTGACCTCGGCGGTGACCCTGGCGAACTTCCCGGACCTGGAGGACGTGCCCGCAGACCTGCGCGGCGGGTCCTTCGTGCTCGTCCGCGGCGCCTACGACGGCCCCGCCGAGGACGGCGACCGGCTGCTGGCGTACTGGCGCGACTGGCGGTCGCCGATCCGCGACGAGTTCGGGCCGCTGCCGTTCGCCCGCATCGACCAGATCAGCCAGGACCCGCTCGAGCCGGTGGGCTACGAGGGCACCGGACTGTGGCTGGGTCCGATCGGCGACGAGGCGATCGCCGAGCTCGTCCGGGCGACCTTCCCGGAGGACGGTCCGCCGCTGCTGGTGCAGACCGAGCTGCGCCATGCCGGCGGCGCCCTGGCGCGAGGCACCGCCCGTCCATCGGCCTACGGCAACCGCGACGCCACGATCCTGCTCGAGCTCGTCGGGGTGACCGAGTCCGACGCCGACGTCGCAGCCGTGCGCGCCCTGATCAAGGACGTCGAGGGGCGGATCGCGGCCGACCTGACCGGCGGGCACTACCTCAACTACGTCGAGGGCGTGGACCGTCGCCACGGCGTCGCGCGGGGCACCACCCCCGGCGCCTACCAACGTCTGGCCGCCCTCAAGGCGCAGATCGACCCGCACGACCTGTTCAACCACGGCCTGGATGTCACCGGGCAGTGACCACGGAAGGAATGAGCACCATGCACCGCACCACCATCAACCCCTGGACCTGGCAGGACGAGCTCGGCTACGCGCAGGCCATCGAGGTCGTCGGGGGCGAGCGCGTTCTGCACGTCTCCGGCATCGCCTCGATGGATGCCGACGGCAAGCCGGCCCATGCCGGTGACATGAAGGCGCAGATCGCCCAGACCCTGGACAACCTCGAGACGGTGCTGCAGGCGGCCGGCTACGAGCTGTCGGATGTCGTTCGGCTGAACTACTACACGACCGACATCGAGACGTACTGGGAAGCCGATGAGGCAGTCGACGTCGTGGGTCGGTTCGAGCGGGCCGGCTGTCGGCCGGCCAGCACACTGCTCGGCGTCGCCACCCTGGCCTGGCCCGAGCTGCTGGTCGAGATGGACGCGACCGCGGTCAAGTAGCCGCGCAGGACACCCAGCGACCCGTGCCCGCGCGGCGACGTGTGGCCGGAAGCCGGGTCACCCCGAGGGCGGGGGCTCGGCCAGCTCCTGCCCGAGGGCGCCGATGAACTCGTCGGCCATGGCCAGCTGGTCCAACAGCCTGGTCCGGCGCTCGCGGGCATCGTCGAGGACCGTCCCCAGCCGGGCCGCCGCATCGTCTCGTCCCGCGGCTCCCGGCCGGCGCAAGACCTCGATGTCCCGGAGGGCGGCGGCCATCTCGTCGAGCGTGAACCCGAGCGGCTTCATCCGGCGGATCAGCAGGATCTTCGCTACGTCGGCGTCCGTGTAGAGGCGGAAGCCGCCGTCGCTGCGACCCGATGGGCGCAGCAGGCCGACCTCGTCCCAGTGCCGAAGGCTGCGCAGGGAGAGCCCCGTGCGCGCGGCGACCTGCCCGATCTGGATGGCGGCAGCGTCCGGCGCTACGCCGGGGGCCCGATCCTCACTCACAGTCCGGCCTCCGCCGCTCGTCGATTTCGGCCCTACCCTCACGCAACGGTAGGTTTGTCACCACAGACTTCCTGCCGGCGATGGCGCCGGCAAGCGCCCCGGCGCACTCATCGATCATCCAACCCCGAGCGATAGGCCCGCACGCAGCGGCCGGCCGACCCGGGGTGCCCGAACGGAGCCCGCCTTGCCCTCCTCTGCCGCGACCCCTGCCGTCGAGCCGCCCCGGGCCGAGCCTACGGTCCGCCGTGCCCTGCGCAGCCCGGCCCTGCTGAGGACCGAGGTGCTGGCCGGACTCGTCGTGGCCCTGGCCCTGATCCCCGAGGCGATCTCGTTCTCGATCATCGCGGGCGTCGACCCTCGGGTGGGACTCTTCGCCTCGTTCACGATGGCGGTGGCGATCTCCTTCCTCGGCGGTCGACCCGCCATGATCTCGGCGGCTACCGGCGCGATCGCGCTGGTGATCGCGCCGGTCATGCGCGACTACGGGTACGACTACCTGATCGCCACGGTGCTCCTCGGTGGCCTGATCCAGGTGGTGCTGGCCGTGGCCGGCGTCGCCAGGCTGATGCGCTTCATCCCGCGCTCGGTGATGGTCGGCTTCGTCAACGCCCTCGCGATCCTCATCTTCGAGGCCCAGATCGACCACATGATCCACGTGCCGTGGCTGGTCTACCCGATGATCGCCGTCGGTATCGCCGTGATCGTCGGCTTCCCCCGCATCAACACGGTGATCCCCGCGCCCCTGGTCGCCATCGTCGCGCTGACCGGCTTCGTCCTCGTGGGTGCGATCAACGCGCCCGACGTCGGGGACGAGGGGCAGCTGCCCGACAGCCTGCCGAGCTGGTTCGTCCCCGACGTGCCGTTCAACCTGCAGACCCTCGAGATCATCGCGCCCTTCGCGCTGGCCATGGCCGTGGTCGGCCTGCTGGAGTCGCTGCTCACCGCCAAGCTCGTCGATGACATCACCGACACCCACTCCGACAAGACCCGCGAGGCCTGGGGGCAGGGTGCCGCCAACGTGATCACCGGGTTCTTCGGCGGCATGGGCGGCTGCGCGATGATCGGCCAGACGATGATCAACGTGAAGGTCTCCCGAGCCCGTACCCGGCTCTCGACTTTCCTGGCCGGCGTCTTCCTGCTCATCCTGGTGGTCGGTTTCGGCGACGTCGTCGCACTCATCCCGATGGCCGCACTCGTGGCGGTGATGATCATGGTCGCGGTCGGCACCTTCGACTGGCACTCGATCCACCCGGCGACCTTGCGACGGATGCCCAAGAGCGAGACGACCGTCATGGTCGCCACCGTCGTGGTCACCGTCCTGACGCACAACCTCGCCATCGGCGTCGTCGTCGGCGTTCTGGTGGCGATGACCCTCTTCGCCCGTCGGGTGGCTCACCTGACCGAGACCCATCGCGAGCTGGTCGAGGACGAGCACGGCGGCGCCACCGCGGTCTACCGAGTCACCGGCGAGCTCTTCTTCGCCTCCAGCAACGACCTCTACACCCAGTTCGAGTACGTCGACGACCCCGACCGCGTCGTCATCGACCTCACCGAGTCGCACGTCTGGGACGCCTCCACCGTGGCCGCCCTGGACGCCATCACCACGAAGTACCAGCGCAAGGGCAAGGCCGTCGAGATCGTCGGGCTCAACGCGTCCAGCGCCGATCGCCACGGCCGACTGAGCGGAAAGTTCTCGAGCCAGTAGCCGCGATCTCGGATCGGGCGGCCCGATCGGAGCCCTGCGGCACCTAGGTGGTGTGAGGGTCGAGGCCCGCCTTGATCTGCTCGACCAGGATGTCGCCGTGCCCGGCATGCCGGGCGAGCTCGGCGATCATGTGGCCGTAGATGAACCGCAGGTTCACCGGTCCGTGGTGCCACGGGAACTGCTCGTCGAGGTCGTGCTCCGCGGCGATCGCGCGCGACCGTTCGGCTGCCGCGAGGAAGTCGGTGCGGACCGCCTCGACGGTGTCCTCGGGTTCGAGGACGAAGCTCTCGTCGACCGTGTCCGCAAGTCCGACCTCGGCCCGCGGCACCCCCGCCACCCGATGGTGGAACCACACCTTCTCCACGAAGGTGGCGTGCTTGACCAGGCCGAGCGGCGTGGTCAGCGAGGGGACCAGCCGGGCCCGCGCTGTCGTGTCGTCGAGCTCGGCGAGGAGCCCGGCCACCTCCTGCCGCTGGGCCTCGAGCATCCCTTCGAGCATCGCTCGCTCACCTGCCTCGAAAACCGACACGCGGATCAGGGTAGAACTCGGGCATCGGCCGCCAACCGGGCGGGCATCCCCTACCTTCTGTGCATGCGTTTCTCCAGCGGAGTCTCGGGCGCCATCCTGATCCTGGCTTTGGCACTCAGTGGCTGCGGCGGTGACGACTCGGACGACGACCAGGCGGACTCGGACGACTCGAACGTGTCGATCTCCGAGGGCGACGAGACGTCGGGCGAGCCGGGGGAGGCAGGCGAGTCGGGGGAGTCCTCCTCCGAGGAGTCCCCTGGCTCCGGTGTGCCCGAGGGTGACCAGGTCGACGTCTGCGCGCTCGTCACGCCCGCCGACCTGGACGCGGCGTTCGGCAGTACGTTCGACAAAGGTGAGTTCGTGCATCAGGAGCAGACCGGCGGCGATCAGTGCGTCTGGAGCAACACCGACGCCCCACCGGCGAGGCTCTTCTCGGTGACGGTCCTGCGCGACGAACACCTCGGCGGCGTCTTCGAGGACAGCGGCGTCACGGTGCAGCAGCTGCACGCGGACTCCCGAGACCTCACCCCCGATGCCGAAGACATCGACCTGGGCGACGACGCCTACCTGTGGGGTGGGACGCTCTCGGTCCTCGACGGCGACACGTCGTACACGTTCACGACGACCGACATCCGTCGCGGGATCGAGGGCATGCTGACGCTCGCCGAGCAGGTCGTCGGCTGACCCTGTCGGCGGGCCGCGCGACGATGTCCGCGTGGACGTGCCGATGGAGGTGGTGACGCGGCTGCGCGCGATCTGTGCGCCGTTGCCGGATGCTCGCGAGGAGGAGGCCTGGGTCGGGATCCGGTTCCGGATCCGCGGCCGGACTTTCGTGCACTGTTGCGCCATCGACCAGGGTCGCCCGCCGGCGATGTCGCGTCATGCCGGCACCGCCGGGCCAGCCCTGGTGGTGACCTTCGAGTCGGCGGGGGAGGAGCTCGCGATCCTGCGACAATCCGGCCACCCGTTCTGGACGCCGCCGTGGCGCGAGACCGTCGTCGGCCTGTTTCTCGACGAGACCACCGACTGGGGGGAGGTGGCCGAACTGGTCACCGACAGCTACTGCCTCCAGGCGCCGAAGCGGTTGGCTGCGCGGGTGCGTGCCGATACTCCCTGAGGCCAGCGCGACCGGTCCTCGGCGGGCCAGGTCCGGCACCCACGTCACTTCGGCTCTCCGATCTCGTTGACCGGTCGTGAAATCGAGCCGGTTCCTGTTGCCGCTGGTGGCCGTTGTCGCCCTGGTCGCGCCCGTCATCCCCACCTCGGCGGCGGCACCGGCGCCGGTCCCGGCGCCCGCTGCCGCGCCCGCTGCCGCCGACTACCCGGAGTACGTCGCCCTCGGCGACTCCTGGACCGCCGACGTGGTCATCCTGAACTCCGACGGCTTTCCGGCATCGGATCACGCGCCGCTCGGTTGCGCCCAGTCGCACCGGAACTACCCCAAGCTGGTCGCGAAGGCGATCGGGGCCAGGACCTTCCGCGACGCGTCCTGCGGATCCGCGACCACCGACGACTTCCGGCGCCCGCAGACCGGGTTGCCCACCGGTGGCGCCAACCCACCGCAGTTCGATCGGCTGACCGCGGCCACCGACCTGGTCACCGTAGGCATCGGAGGCAACGATGCCGGCATCGCCTCGGCCGCGATGGACTGCCTCAACGTGCTGCCGGTGGAGACGCCGCTGGAGATGGTTCCCGACCTGCCGGTTCCGGTCGTCGGGGGGCTGCTCACGCCGTTCGGCGGCTGCAAGAACAAGTACACCAAGGGTGGCGTCGACCGACTGGCCAAGAACATCCGAAATGCCGAGCCCCTGGTGGTGCGAGCGCTCCGCCAGATCCACCGGATCTCGCCGCACGCCCGGATCCTCGTGGTCGACTACATGCGGGTCATCCCTCGGGGCGCCTGCTACCCACTGGTCCCGGCGGTCGACAAGGACATTCGCTACATCAGGGCCAAGTTCGCGCAGCTCAACGCGATGCTGAAGCGAGCGACGCGGACGGCAGGAGCCGAGCTGGTCAACACCGCGAGGCTGACCCGCAAGCACCACCTGTGCACCGGCATGAACGAGCGGTACGCCGAGGTGCTCGGCCTGTCCGTCAACGACCTGGCGATCGGCGTCCCCGCGCACCCCAATGCGGCGGGAGCCCGCGCCCAGGCGGCGTCGGTTCTCCGGTACCTGGCGAAACACCCGAAGTAATCGCCCGATAACATCAGCCCTATGGGCTATGAGTTCGACGGACAGATTGCGGTCGCCGAGGAGCGCCCGGGCCGGTTCAGCGCCGACCTGGCCGCGGGGTGGGTGGTCGGCGGCGGGGTCAACGGCGGGTACCAGCTGGCGGTCCTGGGCAACGCCATCGCCACCGCCATTCCCGACAAGCCGGACCCGATCGCGATGAGCGCCTACTTCCTGTCCCCGGGTGCCCCGGGCCCGGCCACGATCGACGTCGACGTGCGCCGCGAGGGAGGCAACGTGTCCGTCGTCGCGGCCGATCTGAGGCAGGGCGACACCACCCGGATCACCGTGCTCGCGACGTACGGCAACCTCGGCCGCCAGCCCGACGACGTACGCACCACGGCCGAGGAGATCCAGCTCCCGCCGCTCGAGGAGTGCGTGTCCAACCGGCTCGCCCCACCCGAGCTCCGCGAGATGGCTCCGCTGCTGGACCGCTTCGACATGCGCTTCCACCCCGACCAGGTCGGCTGGACCGTTGGCCAGCCGAGCGGCGAGGGCGTGCTCAGCGCCTGGTTCCGGCTGATCGACGGGCGCGAGCCCGACCCGCTCGAGCTGCTGATGGTGCTCGATGCCCTCCCGCCGGTGACGTTCGAGCTCGGGACCATGGGCTGGGCGCCGACCCTCGAGCTGACCGCGCACGTGCGGGCCCGCCCGGCGCCGGGCTGGCTGAAGGTGCGTCATCTGACCCGCAACATCGCGGGCGGGATGTTCGAGGAAGACTGCGAGGTCTGGGACTCCGCGGGCAGGCTGGTCGCCCAGTCGCGGCAGCTCGCGCTGTACCCGCGGTAGTCGGCGTAGGCGAGATTTCCCCGGTCGACCGGGGAAATCTCCTCATGTCCGCCAAAATATTGCCCGACAAGTGGCGGGATCCCCGGCCGACCGGGGATCCCTCGCCCCCAGCACCGATCAAGCCGGGACGAGCACGTCCTCGTCGTGGATCGCCGGCCCGAGCGAGCGCCACCAGCTGACCGAGCGGGCCAGCGCCGGATCGTCCATGGCCAGGACGCGGAGCCGCTCATGGTCGGACATGCCGAGCGCGAACACCGCGGCGTGCCGCAGCGACGGCGAGGCGGCCTCCTTCGCGGTGCTGATCATCAGCTCCGCCGCGTCGTCCTCGAGCGGCCCGGAGGTCAGCCCGAGGGTCATCAGACCCCGGGCCCGGATGCTGTCCCTCGCCTCGTCGGCGACGGCGTCGGCGACCCTGCGCCGATCGAGGACGTGACTCATCCGACGCAGCACCGACCAGCTCATGCCGGCCACCAGGTCGTCGGCGTCGGAGGCCAGGTGGAGGATGGCTCGCGCGGCGGGTTCGCCGTACGGGCTCACGGCGAGCAGCACCGCTGCCAGGTGTCGGCGTTCGCGTTGGACGTGGAACAGGCTCTCGCGCACCAACCGACGGAGCATCTGGTCGGGGTCGTACGCCGCGCGCCGGGTGGCCGCTTCGGCGTACGTCGCCACGCCCTCCGAGACCGCACGGGCGAGATCGCGGGGGACCAGCTCGAGTGTTTCTCGCGCGTGCTCGACCCGTTGCCGCACGAACGGTTCGGGGATCGCGGCCAGGATCCGGTCGTAGCTCTCCTCGGGGAGCTGGGTGGCCAGGTCGATCGCGTCGGTGCGTCGCGTGATCGCGCCGCGCTTGCCGAGCTCCAGCCCGGTGTGTGCCTCGAGTGTCTCGACCGAGCCGTGGGGGAAGCGACCACGCGCGACCATCGCGGCCGCGACGCCGCTCGCGCCGCGGCGCAGCATCTTGTTCTGGTCCGACATCAGCCGCAGCACCAACCCGCCGG
This sequence comes from uncultured Actinomycetota bacterium, assembly GCA_963827185.1. Classification (GTDB taxonomy): domain Bacteria; phylum Actinomycetota; class Actinomycetes; order Propionibacteriales; family Nocardioidaceae; genus Nocardioides. The sequence continues at coordinate 445,976 of CAWGZQ010000003.1, read as the reverse complement.
CCGCCTGGTCGGACACCTCGCGCAACAAGCGTGATGGCCGGTGCGACATTCTGTGCGTCGGGGTGCAGCACGAAGCGACCGAGGCTCCGGGTGAGGTGCCGACCACCCTGCGGGTGAGCGAGCAGCGCGCACGCCGCCTCGTAGCGTCGGAAGAACGCGATCCCGCTCGACCGGGTCAGCTCGCCGACGAGCTGCGTGCAGAGCGTGGTCCAGGTGGTTCGGTGGAGATAGACGCGTTCGAAGAGGGCCAGGTCGCTGGTCATCCGGAGCCAGTGCCCGCCGGTCGCGGTCCTGGCCTCGATGCGGTCGAAGAGGTCGTCGAGCTCCTCGGAGCTTCGGGGCTCCGCGGGCCGGACCGACCCCGACGCGTCGTCCTGGCCGGAGGAGCGGTGCAACAGGCGGCTCGTGGCCCACAGCGCGCCGTCCGGCAGCCCGATGACGTCCTCGTAGGCGTCGATCAGCTTGTGGGTCGCGGGCAGCTGGCCGGACTCCCACCGACTGATCCGCGAAGCGTCGATGCTGATGCCCTGGGCGCGGACCTTCTCAAGGAACACCTCCCGCGGCAGGTCGGTGGTGCTCGGGGAGAGGAGCCGACTGGTTGCGAGCAACCAGGCCTGCCGACAATCGACGTCAAAACCAGCGTGCGATGACGGCGTCGCCTCGAAGGGCAGGCGCTGAGGCCGGCCTCGGCGCCGTTGAGCAGGCGCCGTCTCGCTGATTTCCACCCAGGGACCCCCATAGCCGACTGACTGAATGAGCCGGTGCTGCCACCGGTACTCCGAAACTAGAGGGATTTCTTGCCCGATATCGAGGATTCCGCAAAAAGTCCGGGTAAAGAAGCGGCTGCCGCAGGATGGCGTCACGAGTCCGAGTGCCGCCCGTCCTACGGGTGGATCTCGATCGTGATCCAGGGAGCGCGGGGAGGGACAAGTCGCGCGCACCCACAATTCTAGTTCTGAGAGGGACAACTTTCGTATGCGCAAAAACAGCGGCATGAAGCGCGGTCTGGCCACGGTGGCCGTTTCCGCACTCGCAGTCACCGGGCTGCCATTCCTGATGGGCTCGGCATCGGCAGACAGCCTGGCGGACCAGGCCGGAGGCGCCAGCGCGGTCGCCCTGCTGGCCCCGGAGACCGGCGCGTCGGTGAAGTACGACGGCGTCAACACCACGGTCCACCTGCTCGCCAGTCGCGGGCAGCAACGCCGCGAAGGTGCGCTTCGAGTACCAGGGACTCCTCGACCTCGCACCCACGACCATCGCCACCGTGACTCGTGCCAACGGCGCCTTCTCCACGGAGTGGACGCCCCCGGTCGCCCTGCTCAACGACATCGGTACGCAGGTCCGGGCGGTCGCGTTGAACGCCTCTGACATCGTGCTGGACACGGACGCCGAGGTGGTCCAGGTCGGCACCGCCGCCGAGTCGGTGGATATCGCGCACGCGGCGGGCTCGGGACTGGGCGTCTTCGTCCAGCCGTATGTGACGCCCGGCGAGACCAAGTCGCTCGCTGCCGTCTCCGGCACCACGTCCAACCTCGCTGCCAACCCCGCCCTCGCGTTGGACAGCCCCAGCGGAACCGGCGTCACCCTGGCCGAGGACTGGGCCGCGCCGGTGGCGACCGGCGCCACCTCCCGTGCCTTCTCGGGCGCGGTGGACCTCAGCGGCTACAACTGGGACCCCAGCGCCCCGATCGTCGACGAGGCCGCGGTGCGGGTCACCGCGGGCATCGACAGCGACGACGCCGAAGTGGTCAACGTCTACCAGCAGTCGATCACCACGGTGAACGCGGTGGCCACCCCCGCGTTCGTGCAGGGCGCGGCGACCACCACCGGCGTCGTGACCGTCCTCGACGGTCAGGGCAAGCCGATCGCCGGCGCGCAGGTCATCCGAGACGGTGGCACCACCGTCTACACCGACTCGCGCGGGATCGCCGAGTTCCCGGGGCTCTCCGGCACCATCGCGGGCACGCCCTACGAGTTCGTGGTCAACACCACCGACAACCCGGCCTACGAGTCGCTGATCGACCACAAGCGCACCGTGACCGTGACGTCGTACACGCCCGAGGCGGCGGCGCTGACCGCGTCGTCGACGGACGGGGCCGCGTTCGATGACGACGAGTTCGCTGCCGGTGACCTCCAGGTCACCGTCAAGGACCAGAACGACAACCCGCTCGCGGGCGAGTCGGTGACCTACTTCTGGCACGTCGCCCCGTTCGCGACCACGGCCGGCTACCCGAAGGACCTGCCGGCTGCTGTCGCGAGCGACAACGCTGATGGAACCTACGACGTGGCCTTCCCCGGCGGCGAGCCGTCCGGGACGTACACGTTGAACTACTACATCAACACCGATGGCATCCCGGGCGAGGGTCCGACCGATCTGGCCGGCACCGACCTGGTGGTCAAGGCCGGGCAGGCGGAGTTGACCTGGGCGGACGGCGCGACCGCGCAGGCTCCGGCCGGCAGCACCGCGACCTTCGAGGGCAGCCTCGAGCTCGAGGACGGCACCGCTCTGGCGGGCCGCAACGTCTCGGTCGGCTGGGGTCCGACCGGCGACGCAGTGGTCGCGGCCCAGGCAGCACAGCCGGCCGGCACCACTCGGCAGAGCAACACCACGGCCGACGCGGTCACCAAGGCGGACGGCACGTTCGGCATCGCGATCGTCGACCCGACCGCCACGCCCAACGTGGACGAGCTCGACGGTGACCTCGACGCGGACACAGTGCCGACGCCGGGCATCGGGGACGCGAACGACACGGCGCCCACGCTGGACGTCGACTTCCTGAAGAACCCCGACCCGTCGACCCCGGCCGACATCACGATCAGTGGTGCCAACCTCGTCGACGCGCTGGCTACTCCGGGACGGCCGGTGGACCTTGACGTCAACGTCGAGAACTCCGACGACGTCGACCTGACCGACTACCCGGTGACGATCGAGGTCGACCACGGCTTCCTCAGCCCGAACGCCGAGACCGCCGCCGACCTGGTGGCCGACCCGGAAGCCGCGCAGGACGGGCTCTACGGCGAATGGAAGTCCGACGGCACCGAGCAGGAGTTCACCACCGATGACTCCGGCAACACCGGCGCCGTCGTGGCGATCGAGAAGGACGCCGCGTTCGCGACCAGCGACACGGTGACCACCACGGTCACGGTGACCGCCGGGACCGTGAGCAAGACCTTCACGGTCGACTTCACCTCGGAGAACCCGCTCAACGGCGGCGACGTCCGCGTCGAGCTGGCGGCCGCGGCCGACCAGACCGTCTCGGTGCTGCCGAGCGCCCCGACCACCGAAACGGTGCAGTACGACCTGTTCGTCGAGGACCAGTTCGGCAACCTCGTGGACGGCGAGTCGGTCGACCTGACCGACAACCTGGTGGCCGCCGAGATCAACGGCGTCGACGGTGCCACCACGGCCATGTCGCAGCTGGAGAACGAGGCACCGGCCCTGACGCTGTCCTCCACGGTGGCGGGCGACCAGGTCGTCAGCGCCGACTGGGTCGTCGACTCCAACACCTGGACCGACGGCAACGTGGCGCCGGGCTTCCAGCCGGAGCGTGACTCGGACAACGAGGACACGACGTTCGAGGACGACGCCGCGGCGGTCAACTGGTACGTGATCGACTACGCCACCAGCCAGTTCGCGATGGCGCACACGGGCGGCAGCCAGCTCCCGGTGGGCTCCACGACCACCGTGACCTACGCCGCGGTCGACCAGAACGGCGAGCCGATCGAGGGCCTGCAGGTCAACTTCTTCCGGGCCGGTCCGGACGACGAGCAGGACGGCTCCGGCGACGCCGCGGTCGTGACCGACGAGAACGGCCTGGCGCAGTACGTGTTCCAGGGCATCAAGTCCGGTACGGCGATCATCGAGACCGTCGTCCGCGAGCCCGCTCCGAGCACGACGATCATCCCGGCGGCCGGGGTGAGCCACACCGTGAAGTTCGGCCAGCAGAAGCGGTCGATCAACGCCAAGATCGTCAAGGCCAGGTCCCAGGGCAACAAGGACGTGCTCGTGGTCAAGGCGCCGAGGGCGGCTCGAGGCGCCAAGGTGCTGCATGTACGGCCAGGTCAACGGCAAGGTCGTCAAGGTCGGCCAGGGTCGGCTCAACAACCAGGGTCGAGTTGTGCTGAAGGTGCGCGACCGGAACGGCAACAAGGTGACGAAGTACGTCGCGATTGTCCGTTCGACCTCGCGGACGCTGCAGGACTCGACGCCGGTCAAGCGAGTGCGTTGATCCAGTCCTGAGGCCGGCCGGCCGGGGCATCGCCTCGGCCGGCCGGCATCTGGTCCAGACCGCGTAGACAAGCGGCATACAATGGAACGCAGAAGTACCGGGTCATTCGCGTACGCCGCTGCACGCGAATGGCCCGGGCTTCATTTTGCAGCGGCGGCTAGTCGAACCGGGCGCGCCGCATCGAGTAGATCCAGCGTCGCCGCGGGTGCTCGCTCACCGACCACAGCTCGTCGGTCGAGGGCCAGTAGGCGATGTCCTCCGGCCCCATCGGCGTCGCCCATCGGTGCCGCACGAGCCGTCCCGGCTCGCCCGTGTAGACCGAGCCGAACGTCCGCGGCCCGTGGGAGACCGTGACGTAGTAGCTGCCCCGAGCGACCACGGCGCCCTGCATCTGGCCGACCCCGTCACCGAGCATGGCCGGGCGTGAGACGCCGTCCTCCGCGGTGGCGAGCAGCAGCGTCTCGGGGTCGACCGGGAAGCGGGCCAGCCGTCGGGTGGAATCGCCCCGGCCGTACTCGCCGGCCAGGATGCTCGGCGGTGACGCCGCCCGGTCCAGGGACAGGAAGGAGTAGCGCAGTCGCTCGTGCCCCTCGTCGGTCTCGGCCCGGTAGGAGAACCGGACCGGCAGCACGTAGCGATGTCCGTACGCCGCCACCTCGTCGTCGCTCACCCGGAGCAGGTCGTCGAGCCGGCAGGTGTGGAAGCCCCGGGCGGTGGCCGCCACGTGCAGGTAGGGCCCGAACCAGACGATCCCGCCCGCATGCACGGTCAGCGGCTCGATGTCGGGCAGCCCGTCCTTCAGCACGGGCCGGACCAGCAGCACATGCCGGTAGCGCCGGGTGCCGAGGTCGAAGAACGTGATCCGGGATCCCTGCTTGCCCTCGTCGCCGGGCAGTTCCTTGGCGTACCAGGCGACGGCCACGATTCGTCGACCGGCGATCTCCTCCTCGTCGGAGGCGTCCGCGGAGGTGCTCACGCCCTGCGGCCACCAGCGCGGGTCACGCCGGTCGGCGGCGTCGAAGGTGTAGGCGCGGTGGACCGCGCGAGCCCGGAACAGCGAGCGTCGGCCCTGACGGTCCAGGTCGTCGAGGACGTCGTCCAACCCGACGCGCCCACCGAGTCGGGTGGCGAGGGCGTCGATCTCCTCGACGTTCTCGTCCGTGCGCGAGAGGTGCACGCCTGCGCTGTACGCCATGTCCTGACCCTAGGGTTCGGCCATGCAGCAGGTCGTAGGTGCGGCACTGGTCCGCGACGCGCGGGTGCTCGCCGCCCGGCGAACGGCGCCGGCGACCGCGGCCGGTCGCTGGGAGTTCCCGGGCGGCAAGGTGGAGGACGGTGAGACGCCCGAGGCGGCGCTGGTCCGCGAGATCGCCGAGGAGCTGGGCGTGGCGATCCAGGTCCGACGTTGGCTGAGCGGTGCGGTCCCGATCGGGGCGTCGTACGAGCTGGTCGTCGCGATCGCTGCCATCAGTTGCCGGCGAACCGGAGCCGACCGAGCACGATCGGGTGCGTTGGCTCGCGGTCGATGAGCTCGACGACGTGGACTGGCTGGAGCCGGATCGGCCGTTCCTCGCCGAGCTGAGGCGAGCGCTGCCGTTGGAGGGTGGCCAGCGGTAGCGGCGCTGACACTTGTAACGCACCGTTACATCGTCCACCACACCCGAAAACGGGTACCAAGGACGATGTAACGGTGCGTTACAGCTGGCGTTACGTCCCGCAGCAGCTAGCCGTCCTGGCCGCCCCCGCCGACATCCAGCGGCGTGCGGGCGATCGTCACCCCGCGTACGCCGGAGGCGTTCATCTCCGTAACCAGGTCGCCCTTGCCGATGCCGACACCCTTGGCCTGGAACGAGTACGACAGGACGTCCCCGGGGGTGGGGTTCGTCGAGGTCACCCGGAGGCCGGCAGTGGTCGGCAGGACGGCTTCCATGTCGCCGAGTCCGGCGGCGTTTTCGGCGCCGACGAGGAACGGTTGTCCCGGGTGGGCCTGATTGGCGGCGTACTCGTAGACGATGTCCTGCACTCCGCCGATGCGGACCCAGGCCTGGAAGGTGCGCAGGTCGTTGGTCCCGAACACGTTCAACCGGTACTCCACGACGATCCAGCTGTTGGTGCCATCGGTGAGCAACGCGATCTGGATGCCGGGGGCGCCGGTACCGTCCAGGTCGGTCCACAACGGCGCGAGGATGTTGTTGGGCCGGGATGGGTCGGGGCCCGCCGGCAGCGTGCAGCACTCGTTGTCCTGCGAGGACCCGCCCCCGACGATCAGATAGCCGTTGGAATCGACCCCGAGCTTGTCCCAGGCCTGACCGTTGTACTGGAACGGCGGGACGGTGTAGTTGATGATTTGTTCGTCCCCGATCGGGGTGTCGGGGATCCCGAACTGGCTCAGAGATAGGTAGCCGAACCCGGCACTAGGCGGGTCGACCGACGGCACGCTCGGAGACTCCCCGGCCAGGGTGACGTTGGCCGTGACCTGCCGCGAGTTGAGCTGGGTGGCCCCGGTGACCTGGGTGAGGGACATCATCGACGGCAACGTGCTGGTGATCGACACGTCCTGACTGTCGAAGGAGTTGTTGGCTACCTCGACCGAGCAGGTCGTCGTCGCGCCCCGGTTCAGGTTCGTGGGGATGCAGGATTGGGTCAGGCTGACGCTGCTCTGGGTGCGGACGAAGGCCACCGGCAGATGCTGCGCCGATGATGGGGTCGAGAAGTTGACGGCGCCGAACTGCTGGGTGTCGACGGGTGCCGTGGACTCGATCGTGATCGTGAACTCCCTGGTCTGGCCGGGTGCGATCAGCACGCTTCGAGGAGTCACCCTGATCGTGCTGCCCGGAGGCGCGGTGGCGCTTGAGATCACCCGTTGGTGCTGACCCGACGAGTTCGTGGCCCGGCGCGTCGTGGTGAGCCGACCGGGCATCACCGGCGCGTTGATCGACGGGATGTTGAGGTCGACCCCGTTGTCCGGGTCGTTGCCCAGGCTGATGAAGTTGGCCGGGGTCTCGTCGAACGTCAGCGGGGCCGCGATCGAGGCGCCGACATCGATCCGGCCGGCACCCATGTCGAAGGGGTCGGCGGGCGTCGCCTTGTCCTCCTTGACCAAGGTCGTCACGGCAGTCGTCATCAGCGCGGAACGGATCTGGCCGGGTGTCCAGGTCGGGTGGACCGCCTTGACCAGGATCGCGGCGCCGGCGACGTGCGGTGAGGACATGGATGTCCCGGCGATCGACTGGAACAGCTCGCCCGGCGGGCTGCCGCCTCCGACCGGGTCGGGTGAGGGGGTCGTCGGCGAGGCGCCGGCGAGGATCTGTACGCCGGGCGCGGTGACGTCGGGCTTCAGGAAGAGCCCACCGGGACCACGTGATGAGAACGCGGCGATCACGTCGCCCTGACCGTTCGAGCGCTTGGCCGTGGTGAAGGAGCCGGTCACGTTGCTGTGTGCGTTCATGAAAGCGACGAACTGCGTCCCGTCGGCCAGGTGCACCGTCGGCAGCCAGTGGTTGTCGGTCCCGTTGTCTGCCAGCGCGGGGTTGTAGAGCACCATGCCCGCTGCGCCGCCGGAGTGGGCCACGAAGCTCTTCCAGACCCGAGCCTGTCCGCCCCGCCGGCAGGCGATGATCTTGCCGGAGAAGACGGTCGAGCTGGCCGGAAGCGTTCCACAGAGCGGGTCGCTGTACCCCGGCACGTTGGCCGCCATCACGACCGGTGCCGGGCCGGCTCCGGCGGTGATCGAGGCTCCGTCAGCGGTGAACTTGTCGCCGTTCGATGCGGTGAGGGAGAGCGTCGAGATGAACTCGCGCGTCTGGGTGGAGGCCGCGACCGAGGTGGTCCACGGTGCCAGGTGGTTGACGGTGCCCGCTCCTGGGCCACTGTTGCCAGCGGAGGTGGAGACGAAGACGCCCGCGGCGTACGCGTCCAGGAACGCGAGCTCGACCGGGTCGCTGAACGGCACGGTGCCGCCGGAGATCGAGAAGTTGATGACCTTGACTCCGTCGAGGATCGCCTGCGCGACCGCCCCGGCCGAGTCCGAGCTGTAACAACCGTCGGGACCGCAGACCTTGTAGGAGACCACCCAGGCGCCGGGCGCCATGCCCTGGATCTCGCCGCGGTCGCCGAGGATGTGCTGGTATGCCGGAACGATGTTCCCGGCGGACGTCGATGCGGTGTGCGTGCCGTGACCGTCGCCGTCGCGCGCCGTGCCCGCGTAAGGGTCGGGCGAGTTCGCGGGGTTCGCGTCGTAGTCCTGGGTCTCCCAGACCCCGCCGATCAGCTTGTTCTGGCAGACAAACGGGTCGTTGGCGGGGGTCAGCGGATTGTCGCCGAACACGCACCCTCGCGCCGGACCGGGCGGTGCGTTCAGATTGCCCTGGTCGGCGAACGAGGGGTGCTCGGGCCAGACCCCGGTGTCGAGGTTGCCGTAGATGATCCCCTTGCCGGCGCCGGGGGCTCCGCCGAGCGCGGTGTACGCCGGCGGTGCGTTGACGAAGTCGGTGCTGGAGTCCGTGAGCGGTTGGTTCATCGCGTTGCGCTGCACCGCCACCACGCCGTCGACCCGGTTCACAGCCCTGGCGCGGTTGGCGGGGAGGACCGCCGAGACGCCGCCGTACACCGTGGTCAGGGACCGGCCGAACCGGACCGTCGGGACGGCCGCGCTGATGTCGGCCCTGATCGAGCGCTCCCGGCTGCGGACGTAGGACTCGTAGCTGCGCTCGCGGTCGCTACGGCCGGTCAGCCGTTTGCCGGTGACGGCAGGGCTGGTTGCCCGCAGGCCCCGGACGCCGCCCTGGTACGTCGCGACGGCGTCGTAGTCGAACTTGAGCATCACCGCCACCGGACGCGAGTCGGTGCGCGCCAGCAGCCTCTTGTCGCTCCTGGCCAGGGCGCTGGTCGGCGCCTTGTGGCCATCGATCCGGTTGACGAGCTCCACGTTGCCGGGGGCCACCTCGAGCGACCCCGGGTCGGGGTCATGGGCGCTTGCCGCAGGCCCGGTGGTGGTGATGCCCAACGGCACCACCAATGCCAGGACACCCAACCAAGCTGCTCGGCGACTTCCCATGACGCACCCCTTATATGTGACCCGCGGGCGGCAACCTGGCCCCCCGGATGGGCGTTGGTCTTTGGGACAGTAGACCTGCGAGCACGGGTCGGCTACGGATGCAGCGAACTGGTCTGGTCAATCGGGGTGGCGGGGGTGCGGGGGCTGCCCCATGTAACGCACCGTTACATCGTCCACCACACCCGAAAACGGGTACCAAGGACGATGTAACGGTGCGTTACAAGCGGCGTCACGGCGCGCAGACGCTCAGCAGGTCCCCACGCGAGATGACGGCTGGGATGTACTGCGGCTCGTCGTAGTCGATGTCGATCCGGAGCTGGGCGTCGTCCGTCTCGATCTCCCACATCCCGAACTCGGAGTAGGGGACGCCGCTGATCGGCGAGGGGGACTCGGACAGGAAGATCGCCCGGGCTTCGGCGTCGTCCTCGGCCTCGGCGTCGGTCTCGAACTGGAGCACCGACCTCGTGCCGCCGTCGCCCCCATGCACGAAGAACGCGCGGGAATCCGGGCGCCCCAGGTCCGCGGCGAGTCCGAGCTCGTCATCCACGGGGCGACTGCCGCGGCGGCACACCTGATCGCCCCGGGCCAGGTCGGCCACTTCCACGTCGTCGGTGCTGTCCACGAGCTCGTCGAACGCCCCGGTGTCCACGAGCGAGTCGGTGTCGTCGCGGATCGCGTCCAGTACGTCGTCGGTCAGCGGGCCGCTCACGATCAGGTGCTCGCCGGGGACCGCGGTGAGCGTGCGGAACGCCGGGAGGTACGGCGTCTGCTCGGAGTCGAGCGCGGTCAGGTCCACGTCGTCGGACATTTTCCAGACGCGGCCGAACTCGCCGGAGTCTCCGGCGTACCCGACGATCTCCCACTCGACGTCGAGGGCGCTGAACGGCGCGTCCTCGAGCATCCGCTCGAGGTGTAGGTCCAGCTCGGTGCGCCAGGGAAGGGCCCGCCCCTCCTCGAGGTAGGCGTCGACCTCGGCCGGAGTCGAGTCCGAGTCGAGATCGTCCAGACCCAGCCGATCGACCGCCGCGGCCCGATCGAAGAACACCACCCGGTCCATCGCGGCCGGCATCGACTCCAGTGCGTCGTCGAGGCTGGACGAGCCGTCGAAGAGCCCGCACCCGGAGAGGCCGGTGACGACCAACACGAGGGGCAGGGCGAGGAGGGCGCCGCGCTGCATGGACCCATCATTACGCTTCTGGTCATGAGCTCGATTCCGTCCCACCGCCTGTTGCTGGTCCATGCCCACCCCGACGACGAGTCCATCGGGCAGGGCGCCACCATGGCCAAGTACGCCGCCGAGGGGCGCGGCGTCACCCTCGTCACCTGCACGGCCGGCGAGATGGGGGAGATCCTGGTGCCCGAGCTGGAGCACCTGGCCGCCGATCGCGACGACGGGCTCGGCGAGCACCGGCGCGGCGAGCTCGAGCTCGCGATGAAGGAGCTCGGCGTCACCGACCACCGGTTCCTCGGCGGCTTCGGCACCTACCGCGACTCCGGGATGAAGTGGCACGAGGACGGCCACGCCATCCCCGCCGACGAGGTGCACGACAACGCCTTCTGGCACGCCGACCTGGTCGAGGCCGCCACCCATCTGGTCAGCGTGATCCGCGAGGTCCAGCCGCAGGTCCTGGTCGCCTACGACGAGTTCGGCGGCTACGGCCACCCCGACCACATCCAGGCCCACCGGGTCGCGATGTACGCCGCCCAGCTCGCGGCGGTGCCGTCGTACCGCACCGACCTGGGGGAGCCGTGGGACATCGCCAAGATCTACTGGGGCGCGATGTCGGAGTCCCGGATGCGCGCCGGGCTGCGGATGCTGCGCGACTCCGGTGATTCGACCTCCTTCGAGGGGATGGAGCCCGACGGACCGCTCCCGCCGTTCGTCACGGCCGACGAGAATCTCGCCGCCGTGGTCGACGGGCAGGACTACCTCGACCAGAAGATGGCCGCGCTCGCCGCGCATGCCACCCAGATCACCACCGACGGCCCGTTCTTCGCGCTCTCCAACAACGTCGGCGGCGCGGCGTGGGGGCTCGAGTTCTACCGAATCGTGAAGGGGCAGCGCGGCGAGTTGAACGAGGACGGCCTCGAGACCGACCTGTTCGCGGGTGTGTGAAGGCCCTCGTCGCGGTCGGCGCGTTGCCACTCGGGATGGTCGTCGGGTTGAGCGCGGTGGCGCTGCACCAGCGCTGGTGGGGCCTCCCGCTGGCGATCGCGGCCACCGCCACCACGGCGTACGCCCTGAGGCCGGGGTGGTGGGCCCGACTGCCGTTCGCCTTCGGGTGGGTGGCGATGGTCGGCTACCTCGCCCTCCCGCGGTCCGACGGCGGGTACGCGATCGCCTCGGATGCTCCCGGCTATCTGCTGCTGGGATTTGCCGTTGCCCTGCTCGTGGCCGCTACGGTGACGCTGCACCCGCTGCGGCGGGACGGTGCGGCTCAGCAACGGCCGCCTTCACAGCCACCTTCATAGGATGACGCGGTGACCATGCAGGACCTCTGGGAGGGAACCGAGAAGCGCGAGCGCGCCGGCGGCCGGCTGGTGCTCGTGCTGATCCTCGCGCTGGTCCTGCTGTTGGCGGGCGGCTACGCCGCCGCGGTCCTCGCTGCCGGTGACAAGGTTCCGCGCGGCAGCAGCGTCGCCGGCGTCGACATCGGCGGGCTGGCTCAGGACGACGCAGAGCGGCGTCTCGCGGACGAGCTGGCCGAGCGCGCCGCAGCGCCGATCGAGATCTCGGTCGAGGATGCGGCCCCGGTGTCGCTGACGCCGGCCGAGGCCGGGCTGTCCGTCGACTACGCCGCTTCGGTCGCCGCGGCCGGCGGCGAGCAGTCGTGGGACCCGCGCAGCCTCTGGGACTACTACACCGGTGGCGACGATCTCGATGCCGTCCTCGAGGTCGATGACGAGATCCTGCGAGCGGCGATCGCGGAGGTCAGCGCCGACACCGGTACCCCCGCGCGGAACGGGAGGGTGCGCTTCACCCGCTCCGGCGTGGAGACCAAGGACCCGAAGATCGGTTCCGCCGTCGACCCGGACGCCGCCGCGGTCGCCGTGGTGGCGGCCTATCTCGACGAGGAGCCGTCCGTCGAGCTCGAGCTGGTCGATCTCCAGCCAGCCATCGACAGCGACGACGTACGCGAGGCGCTGGAGACGTTCGCCAACCCGGCGATGTCCGGGCCGGTCACCTTGATCTTCGACAAGTCGCGGGTCCGCCTGTCACCGCGTCAGTACGCCGGCGCCCTGTCGATGAAGGCGCGCGACGGTGAGCTCGTGCCGGCCGTCGACGCCGACCGGATCACCCGGTTGGTCGAGGGCGCCACCAGCGGCCGGGGCGCACCGGTCGATGCCAGCGTCGAGCTCGTCAACGGACGACCCAAGGTGATCCCGTCCAAGCCCGGTGTCACGTTCGACCCCGACGACATCACCGACACCTTCCTCGACCTGGTCGCCCGGCCCGAGGGCGCTCGGGTGCTCGAGGTGGAGGCGACCGTCGACGCGGCCGACTTCAGCACCCGCGATGCCCGCGACCTGGGGATCAAGGAGAAGGTCAGCGAGTTCACGACGTACTTCCCGTACGCGACCTACCGCAACATCAACATCGGCCGGGCCGCCGACCTCGTCAACGGCACCGTGCTCAAGCCGGGGGAGACGTTCTCGCTCAACGGCGTGGTCGGGGAGCGCACCCGGGAGAATGGCTTCACCACGGGCTTCATCATCAGCAACGGGATCTTCAAGGAGGATCTCGGCGGCGGCGTCTCGCAGATGGCGACGACCGCGTTCAACGCGATGTTCTTCGCCGGCCTCAAGGACATCGAGCACAAGCCGCACTCCTTCTACATCGACCGCTACCCGGTCGGGCGCGAGGCGACGGTGGCCTGGCCGTCCGTCGACCTGCGGTTCCAGAACGACACGGAGTACGGCGTCCTGATTGAGGCGTTCGTCAACGACAGCACCCCGTCTTCGCAGGGGGAGGTGGTGGTGCGGATGTACTCCACGAAGATCTGGGACATCACCACGACCGCCTCCGACCGCTATGCCTACGTCGGCCCCGGCACCCGGACCCTGGACACCCCGGACTGCTATCCCAACACCGGGTTCTCGGGGTTCCAGATCGACGTCACCCGGATCTTCAAGAAGCACGGCGAGTCCGCGGTCGACCACACCGAGCAGTTCCACACCGTCTACACCCCGGCCGACACGGTCATCTGCAAGCCCCCCGGCTCCCTGGACGACTGACCCGCTGCCCGACGACCGGACGTGACCAGCCTGGTCAGGCCTCGTTGGAGCGGCATGCGCCGCACCCTCGCCACCCTGGCCGCCGTCCTCGCCGTCGCACTCGCGCTGGCGTCGCCGACCCAGGCCGGTGAGAACCTCCCCGACCTGCCCACCGCGCCGGACGGCGACCCGCCCGGCGCCAACGACTGGTCCTGCGTGCCGTCGGCGAAGCGCCCGACGCCGGTGATCCTCGTGCACGGCACGTTCGGCGACCGCAAGCACCTGCTCGAGCGGATGTCGCGCACGATCACGGACGCCGGCTTCTGCGTCTACTCGCTCGACTACGGCAACCGCGCCTCCGAGGACATCGCGGACTCCGCCCGGGAGCTGAAGCAGTTCACCAAGCGAGTGCTCGCCGCCACCGGCGCGGCCAAGGTGTCGATGGTCGGGCACTCGCAGGGCGGGATGATGCCGCGCTACTACATCAAGTTCCTCGGCGGTGCCCGGTTCGTCGACGACCTGGTCGGCGTCGCGCCGTCCAACCACGGCTCCTCGGTCACCGGCCCGCCCGGCATGAACCCGCTGTCCCTGATCCTGGATGCGCTGATGCCGGCGCTGGGCCAGCAGGCCGCCGGGTCGGCGTTCCTCACCGAGCTCAACGCGGGCGACGAGACCCCCGGCAGGGTCAGCTACACCCAGATCACCACGAAGTACGACGAGGTGGTGCGGCCGCACACGTCCGGTTACCTCGCCGGCCGCCGGAACACCTCGAACTTCACGATCCAGAACCTGTGTCCGATCGAGCTCTCCGAGCACGTGCTGATCCCGGCCTCGCTCACCACGATCGGGATCACCATGGACGCGCTGACCCGGCCGGGGCCGGCCCGTCGGAACCTGCCCCGCGGCTGTGGAGCCTGATCAGATCGAGGTCGGTGCCTCGTCCACGGCGAGGGTGTTGCCCTCGCTGTCCTTGAACCACGCCACCTTGCCCATCGCGGGGTGGGAGGCGACCACGCCGTCCCAGGTGACCTCGGGCAGGTCGTAGGTCTCGAACTGCACCCCCCGTGCCTGCAGCGCCGCTACCTCCGCGCCGATGTCACTCACCCGGAACGCCGCCACCGTGTGGCCGGCCTGGCCGGCGTACTCCGTCGGATAGAGGAACAACTCGGTCCCGCCACCCAGGTGGAACGTCAGGCCCGCGGGAGTCTCCTCAGCGGGCATCAGGCCCAGTTCCTCCGCGTAGAAGCGGCGGGCTCGTTCGAGATCGGCTGCCGGCGCGATCGCCGACACCTTGCTGTCCTTGAGCATGTGATTTCCCCTCCTCGTGGGAGTGCCGAGTCCCTCCGTTAAAGAACGTAGCCCGGCGCCTCGCACCGTTAAAAGTCATCGCTCCCGGCGCCCCACGAGGGACGGGGTGGAGCCGATGCGGACCCGCACCGGGAGCGACCAGTCGGACATCTCGACGAAGGTCCGCACCCACGTGCGAAACGGCCGTCCATGACGCGGTTGAGGCGAGTTCGCCGGCTCGGTCTAGACCTGATTCTTTTAGATGTGAGCCGGGACATACATCTAATCCGCTGCAGGCTCAGGAAACCCTTAAGTTCGCTCCGTTGCGGGTGTCGCAGTTCTGGCGCGCGCGACGAGCAAGGGGGGCTTCCGGCCCTGTGCGAAATCGTCACCCCTCCCTGGGTGATGACTCTCCTCGAAGGGAAATCAATGAATAGCAGCGGCAAGAAGCGCGGATTGGCCGTATCGGCCATCGCCGCGCTCGCGCTTGGAGGCCTGGCGTATGCGCCGGCCCAGGCGCAGACGATCGCGCAAGGGACGCCCGCGGGCACTCTGCGCCTCTACACCGGAGATCAGTCCGGTGCCTACACCAACCAGTTCGACGGCAACAACAGCTCGGTCCAGCTGCTCGCTGGTGTGAGCGGCACGATTGCCGGGCAGAACTCGGTTCGGTTCAGCTACCTCAAGGGCGCGACGCAGGTCAACATCGCGACCGTGCCGATCTTCAACGGTCTGGCGACCGCTGACTGGGTGGCCCCGGCCGGCGCCGAGGGCCTCGCGATCACCGACCTCCGCGCGCAGGTGCTGGACGTGACCAACAACGTCCTGGTCACCTACGACGACGGCGGCGTGACGGGTACCGCTACCCCGAACGTGGGCTCGCAGCCGGTCTCGATCGCGGCCAACAACCGCGACATGGTCGGCCGCAGCCCCGACGGCGAGATCGTCGTGACCGGCAAGACCAAGGAGGCCGTGGCCAGCGTGGGCGACTCGTTCGCCAACACTCTGCTGCAGAACGAGGGCCCCACGGTCGACGACAACGTCAACTATGTCCCGTACTCGACCGACGTGGCCGACGTGAACGCGCTGACGCCGTACGCGGCTCTGGTGACCGTCAACCCGGCCAACCTGACCGCCGACCCGGTCGACGAGGTCGTGGTGACCACCCGGATCTTCGCCCAGGGCGACGACGTGCGGGTGCTCTCGGTCTACGAGCAGGCCGTGACCACGATCTCCAAGGCGACCGCTCCGGGCTTCCCGGCCAACGTCGCCGGTGGGCCGACCAACGAGCACACCCGCTGGGTGATCTCGGTCAAGGACCAGAACGGCGCTCCCGTCTCCGGTCTCGACATCTACGAGTCCAACGAGATCGGTGGGAACCTGCCCGGCGCGGCCGGGATGGGCCGCCTGGTGGACAACTCGGGCACGTTCAACGACGGCGAGACCGACCACAACGGTGAGCTCACGGTCCGCCTGAACGAGTCCAACGCTGCGCCGTTTGGTTACGGCATCGACGGTCTCGCCGACCAGGACCCGACTCCGGGTGTGGGCGCGACCTACGTGACCGTTGACGTCAACCAGGACGGCAACTTCGACAACGGGATCGACCAGATCCACAAGCTGACGATCACCGACCTGCCGCAGGCTCCGGCGACCATTGACGTGGTCTCCTCGCTCGGCAACGTGATGGACGCCGACGAGACCACCACGCTCACGTTCACGGTGAAGGACGCCAACGGCGACCCGATCCAGGGCGCGAACCTGAGCGGCTCGGTCGCCAAGGACGTCGCGGACAACACCCCGGCCGACAGCAGCACCCCGTTCGGCCCGCTGGTGACCGACGCCAACGGCGAGGCGACCTACGCCACTCAGCCCGGTGTCAACAACAACAAGGTTGACGCCACGGTCAACGTGACCTCTGGTTCGGCCGCGGGCTCGCTCGCGATCGAGACCGACGAGGCCGTGACGACCTGGGATGAGTACCCGACCTCGCAGGTGCTGGCCAACACCAGCACCACCGAGAGCGGCACGGTTGCGCTGCCTTCCGGCAGCGTGCTTCCGGGTCGCACCATCGGTACGACCCTGGCCCACCTGGCTGGTGGCAACTCGGTGATCGCGCCGCAGGCGGAGCAGCCGGCCGGCACCATCACCGGTAGCCCGACGACCGCTTCGTCGGTCACGGACGCCAACGGTCGCTACTCGGTCAAGGTCAACGACCCGGCGGCTCCGGTCGGCCAGGAGCTCAACAACGAGCTCCAGGGTGCGGCCAACGACCCCGGCACCGGGTTCCACATCGGTGCGGGCGACTGCCCGGCGCCGGTGCCCGGCGTGCCGGCGTGCCTGAATCTGGACCTGGACTGGCTGCGGAGCCTCACCCCGACCCGGGTGGAGATCCTCAACAGCCTGCAGTCCCTCGGCGGTACGACCGCTGACGGTCTGCGGCCGGGCCTGTTGCCGCTCGGACCGCTCATGCCGGGTGGTCTGGGTATCGGTGAGGTTGTCGCCTACAACTCCGACAACATCGAGCTCGACGACATCGACGTCAACGTGACGATCGACGAGGGCTTCTTCGTCGCCCTCGACGACGCGTTCGAGAACGTCGCGATCGGTGCCCCGGTTGACTTCAAGTCCGCCGGTCAGACCATCACGGTCGACACCGGTGCGGTCAACGGTTCCCCGGGCATCGGTTACGCCAAGGGCGCGTTCCTGGCCAACATCGAGCGTGACGAGGGCTTCGACGACGACGGTGTGGTGCAGGATCACCTGCACGCCACCGCCGGCGCGGCGTCCGACGAGCACGACATGGACTGGACCACGATCGGCAACCCGCTGAACCCGCGGGCCACCGACCCGCTGGTGGTTGAGCTCTCTGATGACCAGGAGTCCTCGATCCTGCCCAAGGCCCGCGCCGGTAACACTGAGATCGACGCGATCCCGGGCAACGGCTCCGGCCAGATCGTTGACTACGACGTCAGCACCTGGGACCAGTTCGGGAACCGGACGCAGCAGGACACCAACGAGACGGACAACACCCCGCTCGCTGGGTTCAACAGCACCGGTACCTCGGACTTCGACCTGAACCAGCCGTCGATCCGGGCGTTCGCCGGTTCCGCGACGAACCAGTCGATCGAGGTCGAGCTCGAGGGCCCGATGACGGCGACGTACGACTCCGACCCGGGCGACAGCTCGTTCGACGTCATGACGCCGCTCAACTTCATCGTGCAGAACCCGGTCGTGGTGGAGGACAACACCGACACCGTCAACTGGTACGACGTGGACTACAACGCCACGACGTTCACGCTGGGCCAGCAGGGTCCGGAGACGGTTCCGGTGCAGTCGCTCGTCACCGAGGTGGTCGCGGCAACCGACCAGGAGGGTCAGCCGATCGAGAACATGATCGTTGACTTCCTGCGCGGCGGCCCGTCCAACGAGGACGACGACACCTGCAACGAGGATCTGCTGGCCAACTGCCAGCGGACCGACGGCAACGGACAGGCGTTCTACGACTTCGTCGGTGGATCTGCGGGCACGGCTTCCGTGACCGCGGTGATGTACTCCGCCGAGGGCACCCGGATCGCCACTGTTGGCCCCGACACCGTCACCTTCTCCGGCAACACCACCAAGGTGCACATCAACGCGAAGCTTGGCGGCAAGAGCAGCCAGGGCAAGGACATTCTCCGGGTGAATGCTCCGAACATCGCGAAGGGTGCCAAGGTCCAGCTGCAGAAGAAGGTTGGCAAGAAGTGGGTCAACATCGGTAAGGCCAAGCGCCTCGACGGCTCGGGCGACCGCCAGTTCGGTGTGAAGGACCGCAACGGAAAGAAGGTCACGAAGTACCGTGCCAACGTTTCCGGAACGGCCTACATCTACGGCGACCGCACTCCGGTGAAGCGCCTGAAGTAGCTCCACAAGTCGGTCTGAGTCTCTGACTCGGATCGTCCAACCCGGGAGAGGGGCGGCTGGCTGAGCCGGCCGCCCCTCCACCCGGTCACCAGGCCCACGGGTCGCGGAGCCGCTCGGCAGGCAGGCTCAAGCTCCGCGCCGACCCACGGACACCAGTGCCACGGACTGCGGTCCGGACCGTTCTCCTGCCGCTGCGGGAACGGCCCGGGCCGCACCGTCATTTTTGGCACCGTCATTGGTGGCACCCGTCGCTGCTCGACCCCGCCGGAGGCCTACCCGCCGCCGGCGTCCGGGTCGCGGAGCGCGGGGCCGTGCCGCTCCCACCACAGGGCGGCGGAGCCGATCGCGTCGTGTCCGGCCAGCCGGCCCAGGCTGGCTGAGCCGGCCATGCCCAGGGCGAACAGGCCGGCGGCGCGATCGGACGGCGTTTCCGCCTCGAGCGTGTGACCCACGATGGCGGCGTCCTCCTGCGCGTCCAGTCCGCTGGGCCGCACCCCGATCGCGCCCAGCGCCCGCGCCCGGATCGCCTCCCGCGGCTCGGCGAGCGCGTTCTCCAGGATGCGCGGGGTCGACCCGTGGTCGGCGTCGCTGAGCGAGACCAGCAGCTCCTGAACGCGCGCGGCCAGTACGGCGTGCTCCGAGTGCCCCCACGCGTGGCACTGGCGGGCGACCGCGGGCGCGTACGGGCTCGCCGAGATCGTGATGCCGGCCTGCTGGCGCCGCGCCGGGTCCACATCGAGGACGGCCTCGCGGACCAGCCGCTGCAGCATCGGGTCGTGGCCCACGGACACGGGGGCGGGCGTCTCCGCGATGGCCGTCCTCGCCAGGTCGTCCGCGATGGTCGGGGCCCACTCGCCGGCTCGCAGCTCGCCGCTCTCGCGGGCGACCTGGGCCATGCTCACCCCAGGGTTGTCCCCGAGCGTGCTGCTGATCCGATCCCACGACCGGTCGGGCAGGTGGGCGGCGACGTTCGCCGACTCGAGGAGCTCGCTCCCCGCGTCACTTTGCTGCAGACCGTGCTCGACGTAGGCCTCGATCGCTGCCGCGGCCATCCCGGCAGTGTGGCCTCGGGCGAGCTTGACGCTCACGGTCCACGCGGCCGCGGACCGGGCCATCGGGTTGTCCGAGGCCAGCAGCCGGGTCGTGAGCGCGCCGGCTTCCTCGGTGTCGACCTCGGTCCACAGCGCCATCACCGGGTGCACGGACTGCACGTCCGGGGTCGTGAGGAACTCCGAGATCGCTCGGCTCAGGTGCTGGACGGCCTCCGGCCGGTGCAGCAGGTCCACTGCTGCCTCATAGCGCCGAACGAACGCCCAGCCGACCGACGTGCTCAGCCCCTCGACGATCCGGTCGGACAACCGGATCCAGACCTCGGGCGGAAACCGGACATACCGGAAGTCCGCCAGGCTGTGCGTCAGCTCGAGCCAGTCGCCGCCGGTGCCGCCGCCCGCGGAGACCCGGTCGACGAGCGGCTCCAGATCCAGCGCGAAGAGGTCGGTGGGCGCTTCATGGTGCCCGTGTGGAGTGCTCGAGTCCCCGGAGGTACGCCGGATGCCGGCGTTGACCGCGGCCAGCGAGCTCGCGGGCAGCCCGAGCACCTCCTCGTACAACGCCACCGTCCGGTCGCTGACCTCCATCGATCCGGCTTCCCACCGCGACACCGTGGAGGGGTCGACCTTGCGACCCCGCTCGAGCAGGGCGCCGAGGAACGGCTTGCGCCGACTGAACTCGGGGTGGCGGCCGAGCATCCGGTTGGTGATCAGCAGCCAGGCGATCCGGGCGTTGCACCGCTGCCGCGTCGTTCCGCCGGGCTCCTCGTCGGGCAGCAGGACGCGACGACCTCGTCCGGACGACGTCAGAACCCGACAGCCGGAGGGTTTGATCGATGCCATGGTGCGCCCCTAACTACCCGTGACCATACGAGGCCCTGGGGTTCTTGCAAATAGTCACTCTGCGCACAAGAAGTGCATGTTCCGCCCGAGTGGCATCTACTCCACTTCTTTCTCAGGAAAGACTTACGTTCCCGAGGATCGCTCTCGGAGCCAGTGCTCCGCGCGGCGAGCAAGGGAGGGCTTCGAGCCCCGTACGAAATCGTCACCCCTCCTCGGGTGATGACTCTCTCGAAGGGAAAATCATGAGTAGCAGCGGCAGAAAGCGTGGAATGGCCGTATCGGCCATCGCCGCGCTAGCGCTAGGAGGGTTGGCGTTCGCGCCGGCCCAGGCGCAGACCATCGCTCAAGGCGAGGACATTGACGTCGACCTGTACACGGGTCAACAGTCCGGCGCTTACACCAACCAGTTCGACGGCAACAACAGCTCGGTCCAGCTGCTCGCTGGCGTGCTGGGTGCGGCCGACGGCGGACAGGTCGGACAGAACTCGGTCCGGTTCAGCTACCTCAAGGGCGCGACGCAGGTCAACATCGCGACCGTCCCGATCGTCAACGGTCTGGCGACCAGCGACTGGGTGGCCCCGGCCGGCGCCGAGGGCGCCGCGATCACCGACCTCCGAGCCGAGGTGCTGGACGTAACCAACACCATCCTGGCCACCGACGACCACTTCGTCTTCGGCACGCCGACCCCGAACGTGGGCTCGATGCCCGTCTCGATCGCGGCCAACAACCGCGACATGGTCGGCCTGAGCCCCGACGACGAGATCGTCGTCACCGGCAAGACCAAGGAGGCCGTGGCCAGCGTGGGCGACTCGTTCGTCAGCACCCTGGTGCAGAACGAGGGCCCCACGGTCGACGACAACGTGAACTACGTCCCGTACTCCACCGACGTGGCTGACGTGAACGCGCTGACGCCGTACGCGGCGCTCGTCGGGATCAACCCGGGCAACCTCACCGCCGACCCGGTCGACGAGGTCGTGGTGACCACCCGGATCTTCGCCGAGGGCGACGACGTCCGGGTGCTGTCGGTCTATGACCAGGTCGTGACCACGATCGCCAAGGCGACCGCTCCGGGCTTCCCGGCCAACGTCGCCGGTGGCCCCGCCAACGAGGAGGCCCACTGGGTGATCTCGGTGGATGACCAGAACGGCAACCCGGTCTCCGGTCTCGACATCTACGAGTCCGACGTCGCGGGCGCCAACCTGGCGGCCGCGGACGGCATGGGCCGCCTGGTGGACAACTCGGCCGCGTTCGACGACGGCGAGACCGACCACAACGGCGAGCTCACGGTGCGCCTCAACGAGGATGACGCCGCCCCCGCCGGCTACGGCATCGACGGCGTCGAGGACCAGGACCCGGCTCCGGGTGTGGGCGCGACCTACGTGGTCGTTGACGTCAACCAGAACGGCAGCTACGACAACGGGATCGACCAGATCCACAAGCTGACGATCACCAACCTGCCGCAGGCTCCGGCGAGCATCGACATCGAGTCGTCGCTCGGCAACGTGATGGACGCCGATGAGAGCACCGAACTCACGTTCACGGTGCGGGACGCCAACGGCGACCCGATCCAGAGCGCGAACGTCTCCGGCACGATCGACCGCGACGTCGCGGACAACACGCCGGCCGACAGCAGCACCCCGTGGGGCCCGCTGGTGACCGACGCCAACGGTGAGGCGACCGTCGTGGTTCAGCCCGGCATCGACAACAACGCCGTGGCCGTGACCATCAACGCCACCTCGGGTTCGGCCGCGGGCTCGCTCGCGATCGAGACCGACGAGGCGCTGACCACCTGGGACGAGTACCCGACCTCGCAGGTGCTGGCCAACACCAGCACCACCGAGAGCGGCACCGTGGCGCTTCCGTCCGGCAGCGTGCTGCCGGGCCGCACCATCGGTACGACCCTGGTCCACGCCAATGTTGGTGACAACTCGCTGATCGCGCCGCAGGCGGAGCAGCCGGCCGGCACCATCACCGGTAGCCCCACGACCGCTTCGTCGGTCACGGACGCCAACGGTCGCTACTCGGTCAAGGTCAACGACCCGGCGGCCCCGGTCGGCCAGGAGCTCGACAACACCCTGATGGGTGCGGCCAGCGACCCGGGCACCGGCTTCGAGATCAACCCGGGCGACTGCCCGCCGTTGGTGGCGGGCCTGCCGCCGTGCCTCGACCTCGACCTGGACTGGCTGCGGAGCCTCACCCCGACCCGGGTGGAGATCCACAACGCGATCGGCGGCACCACCGCTGATGGGTTGGTCCCCGGCCTCGGTGGCCCGCTCCGCCCCGGCGGTGCTGGCATCGGTGAGGTTGTCGCGTTCAACAGCGACGACGTCGAGCTCGACGACATCGACGTGAACCTGACGATCGACGAAGGTGAGTTCGTCAGCTACGCCGACCCGTTCGAGAACTTCGTGATCGGTGCCCCGGTCGACTTCAAGGGTGTGGGTGACACGATCACCGTCAACACCGGCGACGTCATCGTCGGTCCGGGCATTGTCATCGACACCCGCGGCGCGTTCCTGGCCAACATCGAGCGGCACGTGGGCTTCGATGACGACGGTGTGGTGCAGGATCACCTGCACGCGACCGCCGGCGGGGCGTCCGACGAGCACGACATGAACTGGACCACGATCGGCAACCCGCTGAACCCGCGGGCCACCGACCCGCTGATGGTCGAGCTCTCCGATGACCAGGAGTCCTCGATCCTGCCCAAGGCCCGCGCCGGTAACACTGAGATCGACGCGATCCCGGGCAACGGCTCCGGCCAGATCGTTGACTACGACGTCAACACCTGGGACCAGTTCGAGAACCGGACGCAGCAGGACACCAACGAGACGGACAACACCCCGCTCGCTGGGTTCAACAGCACCGGTACCTCGGACTTCGACCTGAACCAGCCGTCGATTCGGGCGTTCGCCGACTCGGCGACGAACCAGTCGATCGAGGTCGAGCTCGAGGGTCCGGTCACCACGACGTACACCGACAACCCCGCCAACAGTGCCTTCGACCCCAACGACCCGTTGAACTTCCTCGGGAGCAACCCGGTCGTGGTCGAGGACAACACCGAGACCGTCAACTGGTACGAGGTGGACTTCAACGCCAGCACGTTCACGCTGGGCCAGGAGGGTCCGGAGACGGTTGCGGTGCAGTCGCTGGTGACCGAGGTGGTCGCGGCAACCGACCAGGAGGGTCAGCCGATCGAGAACATGATCGTCGACTTCCTGCGCGGTGGCCCGTCCAGCGAGGACGACGACACCTGCAACGAGGATCTGCTGAACAACTGCCAGCGGACCGACGGCAACGGACAGGCGTTCTACGACTTCGTCGGTGGATCTGCGGGCACGGCTTCCGTGACCGCGGTGATGTACTCCGCCGAGGGCGTCCGGATCGCCACTGTTGGTCCCGACACCGTCACCTTCTCGGGTGGGACCAAAAAGGTGGAGATCAACGCGAAGCTCAGCGGCAGGAGCAGTCAGGGCAAGGACATCCTCAAGGTGAAGGCTCCGAACATCGCGAAGGGCGCCAAGGTCCGGCTGCAGAAGAAGGTCGGGAACGGCAAGTGGAGGAACGTCGGCAAGGTCAAGCGCCTCGATGGCTCCGGTGACCGCCAGTTCGGCGTGAAGGACCGCAACGGAAACCGGGTCACGAAGTACCGTGCCAAGGTTTCCGGGACGCCCTTCACCTATCGCGACCGCACTCCGGTGAAGCGCCTGAAGTAGCACGACATGTCGGTCTGAGTCACGCACTCGGATCGTCCAACTCGGGAGAGGGACGGCCGGCCCGGCCGGCCGCCCCTCCACCCGGCCACCAGGCCCACGGGTCGCGGAGCCGCTCGGCAGGCAGGCTCAGGCTCCGCACCGGCCCATGGACACCGGTGTCACGGACTGCGGTCCGGACTGTTCTCCCTGCCGCTGCGGGAACGGCCCGGGCCGCACCGCCATTTTTGGCACTTTCCGCTGGGCGAGCGCGGCCGCGCGCTGCACCACGGTCGGGGGCTCGCTGGTGCTCGCTGCTCGACCACCGGTGGTCGAGCAGCGAGGCGCCCCAGCGACGACGGAATCGTCGAGGCCCCAGTACCCCGTTGCGGCCCAAACTCACGCGGGTCAGCCCGGCGTCGGTCGGGGGCTATCGCTACTCGACGGCGGGGGCGCGAGATAGCGGTAGCGGTGGTGCTCCCGGAAGCCCAGCCGGTCGTAGAGGCCGAGCGCGGGGGTGTTGTCGGCCAGCACCTGGAGGTACGCCGTGGTGGCGCCCTGCGCCGCACCCCAGTCGAGCAGCGCCCCGACGACGGCCAGCCCGAGGCCGGAGCGGCGGAGCGACGGCTCGACCCAGAGACCGCCCAGGCCGACCCAGTCGCCGTCGCAGCCGGCGTACCCGGAGGCCCGGTCGTCGATCCGGGCCTCCGCGCGACCGGACGAGTCGTCGATCTCGACCTCGACCGCCGAGCCTGGAAGCGCCCGCACCGCGGTGGCGGTCCCGGCGATCCGGAAGCTGGTGTCGGCGTCGGTGCTCTCGAGACCCCAGCCACGGTCGAGGAAGAGTCGCTCCTCCGGGGTGTCGGGGAGGACCGCGGCGATCGGCCGCTCGTAGTGCCCGATCACCGCGTCGACGTCACCGGCGACGCCCGAGGGACCGAAGGCCAGGACCGAGTTGGCCCGGCGGGCGGTCGCGGTGGCGGACCGCCGCAGCGTCCAGGCGCCCAGCGGCACCGTCTCCAGGTCCGGGAACAGCGCGAACGCCCGAACCTGCGCGTCGCGGGGAGGCACCCGGTGCCGCACCGAGGCCCGCGGCGGGACCGGCTTCCCGGTGACGATCTCGGCCAGCGGGATCCGCACCGCCGGCCCCGACTCCGGCTGCACCGTGCAGGCCAGCTCGTCCCACGCCGTACACACGCCGAGCACGTCGGTCATCGCCGGCCCACCGGACGGGCCGGTCTCGCCGGGCACCCGGCGGCGGACGACCACCCTGTGACCAACGACATGGGGGCCCAGTCCCCGGGCTGCGGGCACATGCTGCACGCGGGGATACTAGGCTGTCGCCGACCGCTCCACCCGATTGAATCCAGTGCCAGGAGGTTCTGGTGACCTACGTCATCGCTCAGCCCTGCGTCGACCTCAAGGACCGGGCTTGTGTCGACGAATGCCCCGTCGACTGCATCTACGAGGGGAAGCGGATGCTCTACATCCACCCCGACGAGTGCGTCGACTGCGGTGCGTGTGAGCCGGTCTGCCCGGTGGAGGCGATCTTCTACGAAGACGACACCCCCGAGGAGTGGAAGGACTACTACACGGCCAACGTGGGGTTCTTCGACGACCTCGGCTCGCCGGGCGGCGCGGCCAAGATGGGTGAGATCGACAAGGACCACCCGATCGTGGCAGCCCTTCCCCCGCAAGAGCACGAAGAGTGACGCGCGCGGTCTCTGACCGCCTCCCGGACTTCCCCTGGGACCAGCTCACGGCGTACGCCGCCACGGCGCGTGCGCACCCCGACGGCATCGTCGACCTCTCGGTCGGGACGCCGGTCGACCCGACCCCGGGCGTCGTCCAGGACGCGCTGCGCGCCGCCGCCGACGCCCCCGGCTACCCGCTGACCATCGGCCGCGAGGACACCCGCCGGGCCGCCGTCGACTGGCTGGCCCGACGGCACGGCGTGACCGGGCTCGGCCTCGACGCGGTGCTGCCGGTGATCGGCTCCAAGGAGCTGATCGCCTCGCTCGCCGTCCACCTGGGCGTCGGGCCCGGCGACCTCGTCGTCCACCCCGAGCTCGCCTACCCCACCTACGAAGTGGGCGCGGCGCTGGCCGGCGCGCGATCGATCGCGACCGACTCGCTGACCTCCCTCGGGCCGGAGACACCGCGGCTGCTCTGGCTCAACTCGCCGTCCAACCCGACCGGCCGGGTGCTGCCGCCCGACCACCTCAAGAAGGTCGTCGACTGGTGCCGGGAGCGCGGCGTGCTGCTGGTCTCCGACGAGTGCTACCTCGAGTGCTGCTGGGAGGGCACGGCGTACTCCGTGCTGCACCCGGACATCAGCGGCGGCAGCCACGAGGGCCTGCTGGCCGTCCACTCGCTCTCGAAGCGGTCCAACCTGGCCGGCTACCGGTGCGCGTTCGTCGCCGGCGACCCGGCGGTCATCGGTGAGCTGCTCGCGGTCCGCAAGAACCTCGGCCTGATGATGCCGGCGCCGCAGCAGGCCGCGATGATCGCCGCCCTCGACGACGACGCCCATGTCGAGGAGCAGCACGCGCGCTACGCGGCCCGGCGCGCGACGCTCCGCACGGCATTCGAGGGGGCAGGCTTCCGGATTGACCACTCCGAGGCCTCGCTGTATCTCTGGGCCTGCCGCGACGAGGACTGCTGGGCCACGGTCGGCTGGCTCGCCGAGCTCGGCATCCTGGTCGCCCCGGGGGCGTTCTACGGCAAGGCCGGGGGGCGGCACGTTCGGGTGGCGTTCACGGCCACCGACGAGCGGGTCGCGGTGGCGGCGTCGCGCCTGTCCGCCTCCTGACCCCCGCTACGGCGCCTTCTTCTTGCGGAGCCTCTTGCTCCACTTGACCCCCTTGGCGATGTCCTCCTTGCTCACCCCGAGGACGCTGAACTCGGCCCCCGAGAAGCCCAGGTCCGCGTCCAGGCTGATCTCGACCTCGAACAGCGTCGGATCGCCGAGGAGCCCGATCGTCGACGAGAGGCGTTTCCCGGTCTTCTCGTGCGAGGCCTTGGTCTTGAACTGGTCCCGGACCCGCCTCGCCTCCGGGGTGTTGTAGACCAGCGAGGCGCCCAGGTGGGCCAGCCTGACCGCGAGGCCGACCTGCGCGGCCAGCGCTTCGACGCGGTGCCCCAGCTGCGCCGATACCCGTTGGTTGCCGGTCTCGTCGATGAACGAGGTGGGGTTGTCCGCGGCGTACGAGTACGCGTTGAGCAGCATCGGGTCGCCGACGGCCTCCTCGAGGTCGCCCACCAGGATCGGATCCGCGGAGTAGAAGAACCCGCCGCGCGGGTCGTACCAGCGATCGCCCAGGTTGTAGAGGGCCTTGGGCTGGTCGTAGTAACCGCCCGAGAACGGATGCCTGGCCCGCTTCAGGCTGGTCGGGATCTCCTCCACCCAGGGCTGGCCACCGGGCAGCACCAACGCGTGCTCGAGCACCTTGACCTGGTCGGTGACCAGGTAGGGCGATGCGGTGAGGTCGTTAGTGAAGTAGTACATGGGGACGTCGCCGCCGCCGGCGAAGACCCTGGTGGTGGCCACGGGGTCGTCGTTGAGGAAGTAGGTCTTCCACGCGATGCCCTCGACGACCGTGTACTCGTCGTTGACGAACTCGGTGTCCCCCAGCGGTGGGGCGCCGCTCGCGATCGACAGGTCACCGTCGTGGTCGTACTGATAAGTCGTCGTCAGTGCGCTGTTGTCGGTGGAGGACCTGATCCGGTCCTCCTCGTCCCAGACCATGACCCGCTTCGGCCCGGCCCCGCCCTCCGACCAGGCGGTCAGGTTGCCGTCGGCATCCCAGGTGTTCGCCTGGCTGCCGACCCGGGAGGGTGCGTGCGGCTGGGCGGCGGCGTAGTGATAGCTCAGGTCGAACGTGGTCGGGTAGCGGGGCCGACCCGCCAGTAGGTCCACCTGTGCCTTGCGGGCGAGGCGGCCGGCCTCGTCGTAGGTCACGCCGAGCGCGTACGTCCGGACCCGCCGGGCCGAATCGGTGTAGGTGCCGCTCGCGGAGGTCAGCCGGTTCAGGTCGTCGTAGGTGAACGTCTGTGAGCTGGGCCCGCTCAGCTGGGACGAAGGGGGCGCGGGTCGCGTGTCGCGGCGCTGCAGCACGTTGCCCGCCGGGTCGTACGTGTAGTGCAGGTTCGACCAGATCGTCGATCCCTTCTTGACCAGCTGGTCGGCGAACCACAGCGTGTCCGGGTCGTACGACGTCAGCGTCGTCAGGCCGTTGCCGTACTCGGTGAACCGCTGGTTGCCGAAGCGGTCGTACTCGGCGCGTTTGACGTAGCTGCTGGCGCTGCCGTTCTTCACACCGGTCAGCGACTTCGCGAGCCCGCCGGAGTCGTAGGCGGTCGTGACCACCTCACCGTCGGGGTAGGTCATCTGGAGCTGGCGGCCCCACGTGTCGTAGGCGCGACGGGTCGTGAACGTGTGCTTTGGCAGGTTGTACAGGTTCAGATCCGGCACCTTCATGATGTCGGTCTCCCGGACCGCGTTGCCGAGCAGGTCGTAGCCGATCGTCGTGGTCCGGGAGCCGTCCTCGACCCGGATCAGCATGCCGGCGCCGTTCTCGTCCTCCCCGGGGTCGCCGTAGACATAGGTGACGTTGTTGGCCGGGTTGCGCGGATACCTGATGTCGGTCAGCGTGATGAACTCGTCGTAGAGGTACCTGATCCGCTGGTTCGTCCGGCGCAGGTTGGCGGTCTGCTTGGAGACGATGTTCGAGGCGAGGTCGTAGTCGAACCGGGTCAGGCCGGTGTCCGGGTTGTCGACCGAGGTGCGCCGACCCAGCAGGTCGTACGCCGTCGTCGTCTTCGCTCCGGTCGGGTCGACGATCGAGGTGAGCCGCTGGAGCGGGTCGTAGCCGTACGTCGTCAGCAGCGGCTGCTCGCTGCCGTTGACCGTGTGCAGCTGCTCCTGGCCCACGACGTCGCCCCGCACATTGCTGTAGCTGCGCGATCGGGTCGCGCCCGGCCCCACCCGGAGCTCGGTGAACATCGGCTCGGCGAACGGCCCAGAGCCGAACCCGTAGGTCACCTCCGTGGTCCTGCCCCCCGGCTGCACGGTCCTGGTGGTCCGGTCGAGCACGTCGTAGCTGGTCACGGTGGCGTGCTGATCGTCGTAGTCGCCGTTGAACGACCCCGGAGTACCGAGTGGCTCGCTCCCGTCGTAGAACGTCCGGGCCGGCCGACCGAAGGCGTCGAACGCGACCTGGTCCGACACGATCATCCGGTCCTGAGAGCTGGCGTTCGGGCCTTGGAAGACCCGGGCGTCGCGTTTGGTCTCGATCACCCGGGCCAGCCCGTCGACGAAGGCCACGGTGTCGATCGTGGTGCCCGGGTTGGCGGCGTCGACGTGCTTCGCCAGCGCCCACGGCACGGGCGCGTTCGGGTGGTACTCGTACTCGACCGTCGGATCGCCACTGCCCTGCTCGAGGGGGCCGGTGATCGACCGGATCCGGCTGGCGTCGTCGTAGGTGTAGGACGTGGTGGCGCCCACGGGGTCGGTCGTCTCGACGAGCCGGCCGAACCGGTTGTCGTAGGTCGAGGTCTCCGTCATCGCGTAGCTGTCGGTCGTCGTGGTGACGAAAGCGCCGAGCCGATCCGGGTCGGTGTAGTCATAGGTGATCGCGTACCGGCCAGGGCCCGGGTCGTCCGGCAGCCCGTCGTCACCGCACGGGTTGGCGCCGAGCGCGCCGGTCTTCGACGGACCGATGATGGCGCTGGTCTGGCCGCCGACCGGCACGTAGCAGACATCGGTCACCGCGATGTTGCTCGGCGCCTCGCTCGTCGGGTCCAGGTAGTCCCGCACCCGGGTGACCGCGGCGTAGTCGCACGCGACCTCCGACTCCCGTCGCTGGAGGACCGTCGAGCCCGACCGCACGATCAACGAGGTGGCCGGCGACTGCGTCCACGGGAACTCGTCACTCGAGGTTCGACAGTCCGGGTAGGTCATCTCGGCGACGACGTCGTCCGCGCCGGTGCCCGGTTCACCGAGGTCGGTGATCGTCAGGATGTTGCCGCGCTCGTCGTACTCGTAGTCGGTCCGGCTGGACTTCGCGGGGTCGCCGTTGGCGTCGTACCAGCTCTCGACGACGCTGCTGAGCTCCGGGAACACGCTGCCGGTCAGACTCGTCAGGTCGGCGATGCTGCCGGTGCTCGTGTCGACCAGCCGATAGGTGTTGTCGGTCGAGGTGACCGGCGTGCCGCTCGCGTCGCGCAGGGTCTCCTTCTGCAGCAGCCCGCGGGTGTAGTAGCTCTGGGTGTTGTAGAGCCGCTCCCAGGAGCGGTACACGTCGTTCGTCGAGGGGTCCCGCTGCTCCTCGATGACGCTGCGGAACCCGTAGTCCTCGCGCTCGGCGAAGCTCTCCCGGGCGCCGTCGTAGCGGTACGTCGTGACCTGCCGGTCGACGCCGGCCCCGGCATGGCCGTCGTCGACCACGACCTTCGACAGGACGTACAGCGAACCCGGGTGGGCGGGGGTGTTCCCGGCCCGGTCGTAGTCCAGGTCGATCCGCCCGCCGAGGGGGCCGTGGACGCTCTTGAGCAGGTTGGTGCGTCGGGTCAGGTTCGGCGCCACGGTCAGGTCGCCGTCGTCCGAGCTGCTCACGCTGTCGGGGTTGCCGTCGCCGTTGACGTCGACGAAGTCGGTGCTCGGCGCGCAGTTGCCCTTGTTCACGTGGAACCCGGGGTTGATCAGGATGTACACGATCCCCTTGAAGATCGGGATGCCGACCGTGAAGTCGCCGCCGCCGCCGATGCCGGTGCACGTCATCCGGGAGATGTGGTCGTCGATGAAGTCGCCGAAGTGGCCGTCGGGGATGGACGTGAGGCCGGTCCCGGTGTTCAGCCGCACGCTGACCCGGCTCGAACTCCCGGTCACCGGGTCCACGTGGGCGGTCAGCAGGTCGTCGAGGCCATCGCCGTTCACGTCGCTCCAGGTGACCTCGGTGCGTTCGTTGTCGGTCGACAGCGACACGCCGCCGCTGAAGTCCAGCAGCCCGCTGCCGAACCCGAGGCCCACATCGAGGGAGGTCGAGCTGCTCGAGCCCTCGTCGAGGGACGCGGCCGCGTAGAAGGCCTCACTCGTGAAGGCGTACCCGAGGTTCCACTTGACGTAGATCTCGCCGACGTCGTCGTCTCGGTCCCGCTCCACCCGGACCCGGTCCGGCAGCCCGTCGCCGTTGAGGTCGGCGAGGTCCAGCTGGGTGTCGCACTCCTCGCTGGTGGCGCACTCCTGCTGGACGTCGGTCTGGCTGTTCGTGGACTGGTGGCCGAGCTCGCCGCTGACACCCATGCTCTGCGCAAGGCTGCTCACGATCTTGCCGGCCTTGCGCTTCTTGCTCTTCCCCTTCTTGCCCGCCTTCGAGCCGCCACCCCCGTCGCCGCCCTCCACGCCGGCGGCCCCCGCACCCTTCCCGTCGGCGCCCGTCGAGATGCCCGCTGGCGACCCGCCGCCACCCACCTGGTCCGCGAACTCGTGGTGGAACCGGACGACGTTCTCCAGGCCGGGGTCCAGCTCCTCGGCGTACCCGCCGTTCTCGTTGGTGTAGAGGACGTGCCTGCTGCTGACCACATCCGGGTAGCCGTCACCGTTCATGTCCAGGAAGTCGACCGAGCTCTCGCTCTTACCCGGACGCGGCGCCGCCCCCGAGCCCCAGGAACGAGGCGCCGAGGCTGTCTTGTTCGGCCTTGCCGTACAGCACCGGTGCGGACGCGTCCCCGGTGATGATCTGGTGGGGCTTGAGGGCGCCGGTGACGTCGCCGCCGAGCAGCGACGCGCTGGCCTGATCGGGCCCTCCCCAGGTGCCGCGGGGCACGAGACAGTCGGTGAACGGCCAGGCACATGGGCGCTGGTCGAGCGGGTCGGCGTTCGGATCGCTGTCGTCGAACTTCGGCCCGACCCAGAGGCCGTTGGCCGGCAGCGGCGCGAACGGATAGGACTCGCCGTTGATCGGGTTCTGGTAGTCCGGGTCGTCCAGGTCGTCGTCGGGGTCCGGCAGCTCCTCGCGGGAGATGACGAGGTCCGCCTCGTTGATCGGCTGGATCGCCCGCTGACCGTCGGCGTTGTAGCCCGCGTAGCCCCAGCCGCGGTACGGCGGGGGGAACACGTCGGCCTCGTCGTTGTTGACCCGCACCCCGGGCCACCACTTCGCGGCCGGAATCGCGCCGCCGTCGATGAAGACGTCGGTGGCCCGGCCGACGGCACCGTCGGCGAACGTGAAGTCGTAGAACGTCTCGAGACTGCCGCCGAAGCCCTCCCAGTGGAAGTCGTCGCTGGGGCAGGTGTTGAACGGCGGGGGATCGCACGGTCCCTCGGGGTAGCGGTACACGCCGCTACCCGCGGGGATCGTGAACGTGTGCTTGAACCGGAGTGCCCCGTCGTCGGTCTTCGCGGTGAAGGTCACGGTCGCGGGGAGGGCGATGACCGGGATGTCGTCGCGGTCCACCTCGAACCGGAGCAGCACGTCGTCCTTGTCGTCGGTCCCCTGGGGCAGTGCGACGTCGGTGTTCGGGTACAGGTCGGCGTCGTACGGCGCCTGGAGGATCATCGTCGGCTCGCCGTTGTTGTCGACGACCGGGATCGGGTGGCCGTCCTCGTCGGTCGCAGACAGGTAACGAAGCTCGGGGGTCCACTTCACGGCGTTCGGGTCGATGTTCGAGTCCACCGCCAGGCGCAGGCTCAGCTTGTCGCCTGGTACGACGTCACCCGCGGCGTTCGTGTGGCGTCCGGTGACGTCGAGCTCGACGTCGAACGGGAAGGTGCCGGTGTCCGGGTCGCTGGCCAGCACGTCGCAGTCGTCCTGCAGGGGGCCGGCAGTCGACCCGCGGACGCACATCTCCTTCACGACCACGCCATTGCGCAGCAGCTGGACGTGGATGTCGTCGCTCGTCGGCCTGGTCTTCACCAGGTCGCCGGACACCTTGATCCGGCCGTCGTACGGCGCGCCGATGATGGACCCGTCGAGGCCGGCCAGGGTGAAGTCTGTCGACCCGGTGTAGCTGAACACGTCCTTGCCGTTGACGTCCTCGCTCGGCGCCCGGTCCCGGTAGCGGATGGTGGGGTCCCAGGTGACCCGGTCACCGGCACCGTCGTTCTTCGAGCCGATCCGGAAGTAGATCCGGTCGCCGCGGTCGACGTGGACGTCGTCGACGCCGGTGGGGACGTGCTCCGCGGCGTCCTGGCCCGCGATGTCGGAGGTCCAGAGCTCGACCCCGTTGCGCTGGATCGCCACCCGGACGCCGTCCGTGCTGAGGTCGGGAGCACTCAGGTGGACCGGCCCGGTGATCTCGATGTCACCGGTCGCGGGCGCTACCCAGCGGCGCACGGTGTCCTGGCGCGGGAACTGGCCGGCCTGATCCTCGGCCACCTCGTCATGCGTGGGCACGATCGACGTCGGGATCTTGTTGTCCTGCTTGATCGGCACCTCGGTGGTGCCGCTCTCCTTGCCGAAGTAGATCTCGCCGCCGGGCGTGGTCGAGGTGAGGTGGTTGAAGAGCACGTCGCCGTCGCGGACCAGGTCGGGCAGCCCGTCGCTGTTGACGTCGCTGAAGTACGACGTCTGCGTGGAGAAGGTCCAGGTGTGGTTGTACATGACGTTGCCGCCGATGTACCCCTCGGCGCCGGCGCCGACGGAGAACTCGCTGCCCTCCGAGAGGTGCGACAGGTTGTCCACGCCGCGGATCTCGCCGAACCGCAGGCCCCGGGTGTCCGTGTCGGGTCGCGCGGTGTTCAGGCGGTAGCAGACGTTGGCGTCGCCGCCGTCACATTGCGGGGCCTGCCACACCTTGTCCGGCAGGTTGTCGCCGTTGAGGTCGATGAACTCGACGTTGGTCCGGCTGTCGGCACCGGAGAGCTGGATGCCACCACCGACGGCCACGGTCTTGTCGGGAGTGAACAGCGAGACGCCGAGGAAGAGCCGGCCGTCTCCGCCGATCGACTTGGTGCTGCCCAGGGCGCTGCCGCTGGGTACGCCGAGGAACTCGCTCGACAGCCCGTCGTCCGAGAGCTCGCCCGCCGGGTGCCAATCCTCCTCCGGCCCGAAGCCCCGATAGCTGCCGTCCTCCTCGCGGACGTCGTCGTAGTAGTCGAACGTGTGGGTGGACAGCGGTTGCCCCTCGGAGTCCGTCTTGGTGACGGACGTCAGGAGCTCCTTCGCGAACGGGCCGACTTCGTACTCGAGCTCGTACCCGCGGACTAATTCCCCGGGGCCGCCGCCAGCGGGGGTGTAGGTGACCTCGATCTGGCGGAGCAGGTCGGCGGTGATCTCCAGCCCGCCGTGTCGGGCGTCGATGGAGGCATCGGGACGTCGGGGCTCGCCGAGCTGGCTCGCCCGGACGAACGTGACGTCGTACGGCCCGTAGCGGGGGAGCGGGTCGGTGCCCTCGGGCACCAGCGCCGGTCGCAGGCGCGACCCGGTGTAGTTGATCCGGGAGAGGTACATCTCGGTCCCCTCCGGCGCCCCGTTCTGGGTGCTGCCGTCCGGGTCGGTCACCCCGGTGCTGCCCTCGACCTTGTCGTAGAAGTAGCTGACGACGTTGCTCGAGATGTCCCACTTCTCGGTCAGGCCCCACCAATAGACCTGGTCATCGTCGGTCGCGAGCACCGCGTCCGCGACCTGATGGCCGTCCCCCGTGAAGTCGCCGTCCCCGACGTCATCGAGCACGCCGCCGTAGAAGTACTTGTTGCCGAGCTTGTCGTGCACCTCCCACCAGTAGTCCGTCGGGTCGTCGCCGTGCCGGATGATCCGCAGGAAGTCGCCGTCGACCCGCTTGGTGAAGCGGCGCTCGCTGATCCGCGGCGAGATCGGCTGCTCGGGGAATCGGTGCGCGTTCGGGGCGAGCTGCTCGCCGCCGTACAGGTAGGTCTCCGTCTCCGCGTCGTCGCGATATCGCGGGACGCCCCAGCGCGTGTCGACCTCGATGGCGTCGGCCGAGACGTCCGCGCCGAGGCCCGGGATCTCGATGGCGTCGAGCGAGAGGTCCCAGCCCTCGCCGAGCCAGTCGTTCTCACCGCCCGAGGCGTAGGCGAGCTGGATTCCCGGCTGCCAACCGAGCCGGCCGTCGGGCAGGTCGATCGGGTGCCTCAGCTGCGCGGTCCCGTAGCTGTCGGTCACCGGTCCGTCGACCAGGTCGATCCCCGCGGCCGGGTCGCCGTACTGCAGTCCGTCGAGGGACTCGGGGGTGCCTTGCTGCGGCGAGGTCAGTGGTGGCGCGGCCCCCGCCTCCGCGGGAGCCCCGTCCAGGAGCTCGGCCTGGGCGGGCAGCGTCAACGTGGTGACGACCAGGGTGGCGGCCGCCGCGACCACGATCGCCGCACGGCGCCGGGGGGCATGGCGGCTTCCGGGCCCTGCGCTGGATCGGGCCGCCCCGACAGTCCCCATGCGTGATCACCTCGAGAAGGATGCCCCTAGGGGATTACAGCACCGGGTTTTACTGACCGACAAGCCTGGTCTTTACCAGTGTGGAAGGGGTCGAGGAGTCCGCCACCAGAAGGATCTACGGACGGTGGCGGTGAATCTGGCGCATCCGGCCGATGCTCGCGCGGGACGCACTAGCATCGACCGCGGAAGAGGTGGTCTACATGGGGACCCATACCCGTCTGCTGACGGCGAGCGTCGCGCTCGCCCTGCTCGTTGCTCCCGCCCTCGCCTCGGCGACGCCCGCAGAGACTCGCGCTGACCCGAGCAAGGGATCCGTGAGCATGCGGGTGTCGCCGACAGCGGTCCTCGCGGGAAGCCCGGTCACGTTCACCGGCGTGGTGAAGCCCAAGCGGGCCGGCCTCCCGGTGCGCCTGCAGGAGCGATTCGGCAACGGCTGGAAGAGCCTGGGCAACACGAAGACCACCGCAGGTGGCCGGTACCGGCTGACCACCGTCCCGGACGAGGGAGGGATCTACCACTACCGCGTCGTCCGGCTGCCCTGGTACACGACCAGCGTGCACAGTCGCACGGTCAAGGTCTCGTCGTACCAGTGGATCGACGTGAACAACGCGGTCGACGAAGGCGACTACGGGGGCGGGATCTCGTGGGACGAGACCGCCGCCATCGGCGGGACCGTCTACCCGCACTCCATCCTGCTCGACGCCGACTCCCAGGGCGATCCCGACGGCGGCTTCTTCGAGGTCGCCATGAATGCCGACGCGCGCTGCGTCGCGTTCGACGCCACTGTCGGAGCGCTGGACGCGAACGCGGCCGGATCCAGGGTCGGCAGCAAGATCAGCCTCGACGGCGACGTGGTCTCCGACGCCAGCTACGACAAGGGCGAGTCCGAGCAGCTCACGCT
Organism: uncultured Actinomycetota bacterium; assembly: GCA_963827185.1. GTDB lineage: Bacteria > Actinomycetota > Actinomycetes > Propionibacteriales > Nocardioidaceae > Nocardioides. Next base: position 409,411 of record CAWGZQ010000003.1, on the reverse strand, counting down.
GCTCCTGCAGGGTGTCTCCCGGCTCCGCGTCGAAGGCCTCGTCGTGCTGCCCGGACCCCAGGGTGACCTGGGGATCGGGACCCCGCGCCTGCTCTGCGCGAGCTGACCAGGTGAGACCCATCCGAAACCTGCTGGTGGCGACGCTGGCGCTTGCCCTGGCCGGGGCGGGAGCGCTCGCCGGTCCGTCGGCCACGGCTGGCGTGCCGGCGGGCCCGAAGGCCTCGATCTCGGTGAACGTGACCAAGCCGGCGCTGATCGTGGGGCAGCAGACCGCCGTCAAGGGCCGGGTTCGGCCCGCCCAGGCGAGCACCCGGGTGATGCTGCAGCAGAAGGTCTCCGGAGGCTGGAAGAACCTGTCGCGGCAGCGGGTCAAGGCCAACGGCGGCTATCGCTTCAAGGTGGCGCCGAAGACCGCCGGGACACTTCGCTACCGAGTGATCCGGCTCCCCTGGCGGACCCACGGCACCCTGAGCAGTCGGACCGTGGCCCTCACGGCGTACCGCTGGATCGACCTCACCACGACGGCCAGCAACTGGGCCGAGTGGGACGGCCTGTCGAGCTTCGGGGACCCGGCCACCATCGATGGGGTGTCCTACCCGGACTCGATCGTCATCGACGCCTCGGGGCAGCCCCAGGGCGGCTACCTGCAGATCGACCTGGGCGGGCGCCGCTGCGCCGGGTTCGACGCCACGCTGGGAGCGCTCGACGACAACGACGAGGGAGCCGAGGTCATCGCCAGGGTCAGGTTCAACGGGGGTCTGATCAGGCAGGACACCTACGGTGCCGGCGACTCCCAGCACCTCACGCTCGACGTGCGTGATGTGACCACGTTGCGGGTGGAGGCGTTCGTCGTCGACGACGAGCTCGCGGCCTTCTTCGGCATCGGCACCCCGCGCCTGCTCTGCGCGACCTGAAAGGAAGTCATCATGGCAAGCACCTCCAGACTGCTCGCGGCAACCGTCACGTTCGCCCTGCTGGGCGTCCCTGCGGTGTCCGGGTCGTCCTCGGCCGCCGACCGCGTGGCCGCTGAGCGAGCGTCCCTCTCCGCGAGCGCGAAGAGCCCGGAGCTGATCCTCGGTCAGGGCACCCGGATCTTCGGCGCGATCAAGCCGGGCACGCGCGGGGTGACCGTGGCGCTCCAGCGCAAGTTCGCCTCCGGCTGGGGAGTGCTGGCCGCCCGGAAGACCAACGGTCAGGGCAAGTACAGCTTCAAGGTCGAGCCGACCGCCCCCGGCATCGCGTCCTATCGGACCGTCCGGCTGAACCGGCTGGGCGAGGTCAACCTCCGGAGCAAGAAGGTGCGGGTCACGACGTACCAGTGGCACCACGTCACCGAGCTGAACATCACCGACAACGCCGGGGTCACCGACTTCGACGTCCCGGCGAGCATCGGGGGCGCCAGCCACCCACGCTCGATCCTCCTCGACTCCGACGCGATCGCCGAAGAGCCGACCGAGGCGGGGTTCTTCGTCGTCGACACCCAGCGGCGGTGCGCGGCGTTCGCGACGGTCCTGGGCGCGCTCGACGACAACACCCCTGGCACCGTCGTCCGCGGCACGGTGACCGGCGACGACGACGTGCTGTCCGACCAGACCTACGAGGTCGGCGCCTTCGACGCCCTCATCCTCAACATCCGAGGAGTCTCGAGGGTGCGCGTGGACACCGTGGCGGTCGAGCAGGACGTCACGCGCGGCCTCGGCGTGGGTACGCCGATGATGCTGTGCGCCTTCGAGTCACTGATCCAGAACTGATCGTCGGGCTACTCCGGGGCTAATCCTCGCTGCGCACCGCGCGCACGGTCGGGCTGGTGGCGCCCTTGCAGCTCGGGGTGCGCTTCACCTTGGCGTAGAAGCGGCCCTCGATTCCGGTGTTGCCGGTGCTCCAGACGCCCACACCGTTCTGCAGCTCGGTGGTGTCGGAGGCGATCACCGTGTCGTCGTCCCCGCCCTTGGCGCCCTTCTGCTTCACCAGGAGGACCTTGCGCCCGTCCTTGCAGGACTTGCGCTTGCTCGTGACCGTGCCGGACAGGTCGGTGTTCTCGGCCTGGATGGTGACCGCGTTGTTGGCGCGCGCCATCGCCTGCGACGAGGGCATGCCGACCAGGACGGCGGCGGTGGTGGCCAGGCCCAGACCGGCGGCCAGGGCTCGGGTGGAGGTGCGTGCGTTCATGGTGTTCCCCGTTCTGAAACTGTTGGCGGCCCCGCTCCTGAGCCGCAGTATTCGCACGCTAGACCCGGAAGCCGGTCCTGGGAATGGACGTACGGACCAGGTGACCAGCGGTAGGTTGCTGCGCAGTTCGACCGATCCGGAGAAGCCATGGGTGACCTGCTCGATCCGATGAAGAACCCGCTGACCTACGCGGCGCCGTTCTTCCTGCTGTTCGTGCTCCTCGAACTCGGCGCGCTGCGCTGGCTCGACCACGACCAGAACGCGCCACCCACCGGCTACCACCGCCGGGACGCGCGCACCAGCATCAGCATGGGCGCGATCTCGGTGCTGTTCATGACGGCGTTCAAGGTCGGCTCGTTCTTCGTGTTCACCGCCGTCTTCGTCTACGTCGCCCCGTGGGAGCTCCCGACGGACACCTGGTGGTACTGGGTGGCGCTGCTCGTCGGGCTCGACCTCTGCTACTACTGGCACCACCGGTTCAGCCACCGGGTGCGGATCGGCTGGGCGGGGCACCAGGCGCACCACTCCAGCGAGTACATGAACTTCGGCACGGCGCTGCGGCAGAAGTGGAACCCCTGGTTCGAGCTGATCTTCTGGATGCCCTTGCCGCTGCTGGGCTTCGAGCCCTGGACGCTGTACGTCGCGTGGTCGGTCAACCTGATCTACCAGTTCCTCGTGCACACCGAGCTGGTCCACAAGCTGTGGCGGCCGATCGAGCTGGTCTTCAACACCCCGTCGCACCATCGGGTGCATCACGGCAGCGACCCGGAGTACCTCGACAAGAACTACGCCGGGATCCTGATCATCTGGGACCGGATGTTCGGCACCTTCGTCGAGGAGCAGCAGCGGCCGAAGTACGGCCTCACCAAGCCGGTGGACACCTTCAACCTGCTCACGCTGGAGTACGGCCAGTACGCCGAGATCGGTCATGACGTGCGGGCTGCGCGCACCTGGCGGGAGCGGATCGGCTACGTGCTCGGTCCGCCGGGCTGGGCGCCGAAGGGCGTGGGCGTCGATGGCGGCATGCCGCCGGCGAAGGCATCCCGGCCGGCGTAGATCAGCGTTGGTGTATTGTTGGTGTATGGCACGCACCAACATCGATATCGACGAGACCTTGGTCGCGGAGGTGATGCGCCGCTTCCACCTGAAGAGCAAGCGTGCGGCGGTCGATTTCGCGCTGCGGCGGGCCGCAGGGTCCACGGCCACCACGGAAGGCCTGATGAGCCTCGGCGGTATCGGCTGGGACGGCGACCTCGACGCACTGCGGTCCGACGCCCCGGCGACGTTGTGATCCTGGTCGACACCTCGGTGTGGATCGAGCACCTGCGGGGAACGGGATCTCAGGCGCAGGGCAGGTTCCGTGACCTCGCGACCACCGATCCCGGCGGCATCGCGACCTGCGAGCCGATCGTGATGGAGTTGTTGGCGGGACCGACCGACCCGTTGACGGTGCGGCGACTGGAAGATCAGCTCGGCACGCTCGAAGACCTCCCCGTGGATCCGGCACAAGACTTCCGGGCGGCCGCGAGGCTCGCCCGCGCGGTACGACGCAGCGGTCACACGGTGCGCTCGATGACGGATTGCCTGATCTCCGCCATCGCGCTTCGGCATGGTTCGGACGTGTGGCACTGTGATGCGGATTTCGTGCGGATCGCCGACGTCACCGACTTGCGGCAGCTCGACCTTCGCTAGGCGCCATCACGAGAAGACGTCGACATGGACGTGATCTCGGTGCTCGAGGATGGCCCGGTCACCGGAGCCTGAGGGCGGGGTGTAGTCGCGCCACTCGGCACCGTTGCCGGCCTTCCAGATCCGGTCGTCGAAGATCACCGTCTGGATGTCGAGCCGGTCGGCCTGCGCGACCAGGTAGTGGGCGATCGCCCAGCCCCGCTTGGTGTTCGCGGCGGTGATCGGTCGCACGAAGATGTCCACGGCCCGGCCGTCGTAGTGCGTCGATCCGCGCATGTGCCCGTCGCGCACTCCGCCGGGCGCGAAGCCGCCGAGCTTGAGGTCGCCGAAGACGCCGAGCGCCTCGCGTCGGACGACGTCCGCGCGCTCGGTCAGCCCGCTCTCGGTCAGGTCGGGATCCGTGGCGCCCGCATCGTCGTCGATGTCGCAGCCGAACGCGTGCTTCGAGTGGCCGGTGAGCGCCGAGGCGAGCGCGCGGGCGTCGGCCTCGTGGTCGGCGTACGCGTCGGGGAACCCGGACCGCTGCACCTCCTGGGCGGCCACCGTGATCTCCAGCGACTGGTAGCCCTCGACCCCGTCCAGGGCGTCGTAGAAGGCATTGGTGGCGTAGACCGGGTCCAGGATCTCCTCGACGCTGCCCCAGCCCTGGGACGGGCGCTGCTGGAACAGCCCCACCGAGTCGCGGTCGCCGGACTCGATATTGGTCAGGTCGGACTCCTGGTAGGCCGTGGCCAGGGCGATCGAGGCCGCCCGGGCCGGCATCCCGCGGCGGATCGAGATCGCGGTGATCAGGGCAGCGTTCTCCGCCTGCTCGACCGTCAGCTCGACCCGGTGCCCGTCGACCTCGACCTCGCACTCGTCCGAGGCGGGGAACAGGGAGTCGGCCCCGTTGAGCACGGCGTACCCCACGGCAGCGAAGAGCCCGATCGCGGCGGCGCCCACCAGCGCCACTCCCACCCGACTCCTCATGGCCCAAGTGTGCGGGGTTCGGAAAAGGAGCTAGCGGACGACCCGAGCGCGGAACAGCCCGCAGACCTCGGGTGCCGCCGCCCGAAGGCTGGCCAGGTCGTCGGCGCCGTAGGACGCGAGGAGGCACTCGATCTGGGTGCCGCCGACGATCGCCGCACGGGCCACCATCGTGAAGCCGGTCCCGCTCGAGGTGCCGCTGCAGTCGATCCCGCCGGTGCCGGCGCCCAGCGCCTCGTCGCCGACGTTGGTGCAGTTGCTCGGACCGAACGAGGTCGCCAACGTGTTGAGGAACCCTGCGACGCTGCTCGGGTCGGCGGCCTCGTCGAGGATGTTCATCGTGATGCCGACCGACGTGCCGGTGGTCTGAGCGATCGTGCAGGTCCAGTACGGCGAGCCCTGGCCCGGCACCGTGTCGACCACGGTCTTGAGCCCGTCGAGGTCGAGGATGCGGCCAAGTAGAGCCGGGTCGATGTCGGAGCAGAACCGTGCCCTGGTGACGGTCTCCTCGGTGTCCTCGGTCTCCGTGCTGTCCTTGGGCGCGTCGGGTCGGTCCGACTTGCGCGGCTTGCCGGTCGGGTCGTCGGACGGTGCGACCGGCGGCGCCGTGCTCGACTCGGTGCTGCTGTCCGTGGCGTCCGAGGTGGGTGCCGTCTCGGGATCGTCCGCGCCACCGCATGAGGAGAGAATCAGGACCGCGGCGCCCGCAAGGGCGAGCCGCCGGAGCGGGGAGGTCATCGCCGCTGCCTAGTTGGCGTGCAGGTCGGCGTTGAGCTTGATGCCGTCGCCCCTCCAGGGCACGGCCTCGATCGCTCCCGAGACGGAGTTGCGGCGGAACAGCACGTTGCTCGCTCCCGAGAGCTCGGCGGCCTTGATCACCTTGGGCTTGCCCTCGATGTCGATGATGGTGACCTTGGTGCCGGCGGTGACGTAGCAGCCGGCCTCCACGACGCAGTCGTCGCCGAGCGAGATACCGATGCCCGAGTTGGCGCCCAGCAGGCAGCGCTGGCCGACCGAGACCACCTCGGTGCCGCCGCCGGACAGGGTGCCCATGATCGACGCGCCGCCGCCGACGTCGGAGCCGTCACCCACGACGACCCCGGCGGAGATCCGACCCTCGACCATCGAGGTGCCGAGGGTGCCCGCGTTGTAGTTGACGAAGCCCTCGTGCATCACCGTGGTGCCCTCGGCGAGGTGGGCGCCGAGCCGCACCCGGTCGGCGTCGGCGATGCGTACGCCGGTGGGCACGACGTAGTCGACCATCCGCGGGAACTTGTCGATGCCGTGCACCGAGACGTGCTCGCCCGCCGCCTTCAGCCGGGCCCGGGTGCTCTCGAAGCCGGCCACGGCACACGGGCCGGCCGAGGTCCACACGACGTTGGTGAGCGCGCCGAAGACGCCGTCCATGTTGATCGTTCGCGGCGCCACCAGGCGACCGGAGAGCAGGTGCAGCCGGAGCCAGGCGTCCTCGGCCCCGTCGATCGGGGACTGCAGGTCGGCGACAACCACGCGGCGTACCTCGCGGGTCACCAGGCGCGCGTCGTCCGTGCCCTCGAGGGCGGCCAGCTCGGCGGGAGCCTGCGAGGCGTCGGGCTCGCCGAGCGCGGGCGCCGGGAACCACACGTCGAGGAGGGCGCCGTCGGCGTCGAGCGTGGCGAGGCCGTGGCCCCAGGCCGTCGAGAGTGCGTCAGTCACGGGGGGTCACTGTATCGGTGGTTCGAGACTCGCTCCGCTCGCACCTCAACCACCGGCTACTGGCCGGTGCGGCCGTCGATGGCCTCGCGGAGCAGGTCGGCGTGACCGCAATGACGGGCGTACTCCTCGATCAGGTGGACGACGATGTCGCGGATCTCGACCGCCTCCCCGTCGACCAGCACCCGCTCGCCCAGGGAGTCGACCCCGTTGAGGTAGCGCTCGGCGTGGTCGACCTCGCGCCGCCACGATGCCCAGGCGTCGGCCACCACCGCGTCGTCGGCGACCGCGCCGTTGAAGTCGAGGTCCGGGTCCTCCTCGGTGCGATACAGCCGAGGCAGGTCGATCCGTCCCTCGAGCACCCGCCGGGTCCAGGAGTGCTCGACGCGAGCGAGGTGCCGCACCAGACCGAGCAGCGACAACGTCGACGGCGGCACCGATCGCCGGGCCAGCTGTTCCGCGTCGAGCCCCTCGCACTTCATCTCCAGGGTGGTGCGATAGCGGTCGAGGTACTCCCTCAGGACCGCCATCTCGCCGTACGGCATCTCGTCGGTGTGGCGAGGGTCGTCCTGGGGGTCGACCCACATGTCCGGAAACCTGCGATCGGTCATGCGCCGATTGTGATTGGTGCGGGAAGGATCGGCACCCGTATTCTTTCGGCATAGGCGTTCGAGCCGTCATCAGCGGCGAGCCTCCGGAAGAACCCTCCGCACCTGGAGGCAGTAGACCCGGACGGGTAGGCCCGTCACAGCCGCAACGAAGCGGCCGTTCCTCCGGGATCGGCAAGCGAGGTGGTACCGCGGCAACCGTCGTCCTCGTGGTCCGACACGAGTAGCACCGACGTTCCGCAGGAGAACCCCCCATGACCTATCCGAAGGTCTCGACCGGCGCCCACCGCACCGTCAACTCGACCCCGAACTTCCCGGAGATCGAGGAGCGGGTGCTGGCGTACTGGAAGGAGGACGACACCTTCGTCGCCTCGGTCGAGCAGCGCGAGGCGGGTGAGGACGGCGCCAACGAGTTCGTGTTCTACGACGGCCCGCCGTTCGCCAACGGGCTGCCGCACTACGGCCACCTGCTCACCGGGTACGTCAAGGACCTGATCCCGCGCTACCAGACCATGCGCGGCCGCCGGGTGGAGCGGCGCTTCGGCTGGGACACCCACGGCCTGCCCGCCGAGCTCGAGGCGATGAGCCAGCTCGGCATCAAGACCACCGACGAGATCCACGAGCTCGGCATCGAGGCGTTCAACGAGGCCTGCCGCTCCTCGGTGATGCAGTACACCTCCGAGTGGCGCGACTACGTCACCCGGCAGGCGCGCTGGGTCGACTTCGACCACGACTACCGGACCATGAACCCCGACTACATGGAGTCGGTGATCTGGGCCTTCAAGCAGCTCTACGACAAGGGCCTGGTCTACGAAGGCTTCCGGGTGCTGCCCTACTGCTGGAACGACGAGACCCCGCTGTCCAACCACGAGCTGCGGATGGACGACGACGTCTACCAGAACCGCCAGGACCCCTCGGTCACGGTGGGCTTCTCGGTGACCACCGAGGGCCCCTTCCTCGGCGCCAAGCTCCTCACCTGGACCACGACCCCCTGGACCCTGCCCAGCAACCTCGCCGTGATGGTCGGCACCGACATCGACTACGTCATGGTCGGCGAGGACCGCCTGATCCTCGCCGAGGCCCGGCTGCCGGCGTACTCGCGCGAGCTGGGCGACGACCCGGAGGTTGCCTGGCGGGGCAAGGGCGCCGACCTCTTGGAGCTGACCTACACGCCGCCGTTCTCCTACTTCGCGGGGCGCGAGCGCGCGTTCCGGGTGGTCGCGGCCGACGAGGCCGTGACCACGACCGACGGCACCGGGCTGGTGCACAGCGCCGGCGCCTTCGGCGAGGTCGACAAGGAGGTCACCGACCGCGAGGGCATCGAGCCGGTGATGCCGGTCGGCAAGGACGGCAAGTTCACCGCCCCGGTCGATGAGTACGCCGGCCTGCTCGTCTTCGACGCCAACCTGCCGATCATCGATGACCTCAAAGCCACCAGCGGTGCGGTCACCGAGGGCACCCTGCTGCTCCGCCGGGAGACCTACGACCACTCCTACCCGCACTGCTGGCGCTGCCGCGAGCCGCTGATCTACAAGGGCGTCTCGTCGTGGTTCGTCGAGGTGACCGCGGTCAAGGAGCGGATGCAGGAGCTCAACCAGCAGATCCGCTGGGTGCCCGAGCACATCAAGGACGGGCAGTTCGGCAAGTGGCTCGAGAACGCCCGCGACTGGTCGATCACCCGCAACCGGTTCTGGGGATCGCCGGTGCCGGTCTGGCGCAGCGACGACCCGGCGTACCCCCGGATCGACGTGTACGGCAGCTTCGAGGAGCTCGAGCGCGACTTCGGCGAGCTGCCGCACGACCGGGAGGGCAACCCCGACCTGCACCGTCCGTACGTCGACCAGCTGGTCCGGCGCAACCCCGACGACCCCACCGGGAAGTCGATGATGCGCCGGGTGCCGGACGTGCTGGACGTCTGGTTCGACTCCGGGTCGATGAGCTTCGCCCAGGTGCACTATCCGTTCGAGAACGCCGACTGGTTCGAGCACCACTTCCCGGCCGACTTCATCGTGGAGTACATCGGGCAGACCCGCGGCTGGTTCTACACGCTGCACGTCCTGGCCAGCGCGATCTTCGACCGGCCGGCGTTCTCGGCCTGCGTCTCGCACGGGATCGTGCTCGGCTCCGACGGCAACAAGATGTCGAAGTCGCTGCGCAACTACCCCAACGTCTACGAGGTCTTCGACCGCGACGGCGCCGACGCGATGCGCTGGTTCCTGATGTCCTCGCCGATCCTGCGCGGCGGCAACCTGATCGTCACCGAGCAGGGCATCCGCGACTCGGTGCGGCAGGTGCTGATCCCGCTGTGGAACAGCTGGTACTTCTTCGCGCTCTACGCCAACGCGGCCGGGGTGACCGGGTCCGGGTCGACGGAGTCCGAGGACCCGCTCGACCGCTACCTGCTGGCCAAGTGCCGGCAGTACGTCGAGGCGATGACCGACCAGCTCGACAACTACGAGGTCGCCAACGCGTGCGACTCGACCCGGGCGTTCCTCGATGTGCTGACCAACTGGTACATCCGTCGCTCCCGGGAGCGGTTCTGGGCCACCGGAGGGTCGGTCGACCAGGCCGCGTTCGACACGCTGTCGACGGTGCTCGAGGTGGTCTGCCGGGTCACCGCGCCGCTGCTGCCGCTGACCGCCGAGGAGGTCTGGCGGGGGCTGACCGGCGGCCGGTCGGTGCACCTCACGGACTGGCCGGCGGCGGACCTGCTGCCGGCCGACGCGGCGCTGGTGGAGGCGATGGACCAGGTGCGCGAGGTCTGCTCGGCCACCTCGGCACTCCGCAAGGCCGGCTCGCTGCGCAACAGGCTGCCGCTGTCGACGCTCACCGTGGTGGTCGCCGACCCGGCTCTTCTTGCCGGCTTCGAGGGGATCGTCGCCGACGAGGTCAACGTCAAGCAGGTGCGGCTGCTGGCTGCCGACTCCGACGAGGCCGCGACGTACGGCGTCTCGCAGTCGCTCACCGTCAACGCCCGGGCGGCCGGGCCGCGGCTCGGCAAGGACGTGCAGGCGGCGATCCGGGGCGCGAAGTCGGGCGACTGGTCGGTCTCCGAGTCTGGTGTGGTGACGGCTGGGGGGCTGGCGCTGGAGGAGGGGGAGTACACCCTCGACACCGTCGCCGGTTCGGCGGACAGCGACTCCGTGACCGGGATGCTGCCGGGCGGCGGCTTCGTGGTCCTCGACACCGCGGTCACTGCTGAGCTGGCCGCCGAGGGTCTGGCGCGGGACCTGGTGCGCGCGGTGCAGCAGGCCCGGCGCAACGCCGACCTCGACGTCTCCGACCGGATCTCGCTGAGCATCTCCGGGTCGAGCGCGGTGCAGGACGCGGCGCGGGAGCACGAGGCGCTGATCGCCGGCGAGACGCTCGCGACGACGTACGTCGTGGGCGACGGTGACGCTTCTGCCGACCGGGTCGAGACCGTCGCCGTGGGTGAGGGGTTGGCGGCCGTGGTCGGGGTGTCGCGGAGCTGACGGGGCGAGGTTTCCCCGGTCGGCCGGGGAAACCTCGCCATGTCAGGCATCACGTTGGCGGACCGGTGTAGGTATTGCCCGTCAGGTGGTGCTGATGTGGCCCTGGCGATGGCTGCCAGTGTGCGACCGCGAGTAGTGCGCGCGGAGCAGGTCGACGCCCCAGTCGTCGCGCAGGTGCCGCCACACCGAGTGGGCGTGGTTGGCGTTGTCCTGGGTGTTGTCGTACTCGATCAGGAAGTCCGGCGCCGTGACGCAGTAGTAGTGGCCCTGGCCGGGATCGGTCGGGCCGGCCCAGGCGAACCGGATCCGGTCGTCGCTCACCTCGAGGGCTTCCGCCCAGCAGTGCTCGGCGTACTCGTGCGGCGCGCGGGAGAGATAGCGGCGGACCAGCCGATCGAGGACATCGCGCTGGTCGGGGCGCAGCAGGTCGCGACCGACGCCGAGTGGCAGCAGGTCGGGGTCGGCGATCGGATCGTGGCGAGTGAGGAGGTCGTCGGGCGCGCGGTCGGCGGCATGCCCCAGCTCACGCTGGTCCGGGTCGAGGCTGATCGCCAGCTCGCGCCCGAGGTCCTCCTCGAGCCCAAGCAGCCGGCGCCCCGACGGCCCGCGCGCCGGCTCGGCGCCCAGGAAGTGCGGCGTCACCGTGAAGGTGTCGCGGGCGACCACGACATGTACGGCGAGGTGGTGGCCGTTGATCCGCCAGCCCCACGGCGCGTCGCCGCGCGGGTCGCCGAGTATCCGGACCCAGTACCGGTCGCCGCCCGGTCGGGAACCGGTCGTGAGCTCGCGGCGTACCCGCTCCACCTCGATCGCTCCGACCGCGAGGTCGGCACCCTCCGGCGAGTGCGCCGACCGGAGCAGCTCAATGACCAGGTCGTGCTGGGTCGAGCCCAGCCCCTCCACTGGCAGACCCGGGCGGTCGCCCGGCAGATAGCTCCACTGGGTGAGTCGCGGATCGTCGAGCGACCCGCGGGCCAGGGCGAGCTCCGCTGTCGTGAGCGAGGCGAGCAGCGCTCTCGCGGACCGGGCGGTGGACAGGGCCGAGTTCTCCACGCGGCCCAGTCTGCCTGTTGGGGTCAGTCGTGTCCCACGACTTTCCCGGCCTTGATGACCAGGTGCCGCCGCGGCAGGGTCACCACCGCCTCGGCGGCGGACGGTACGTCGACGACGACCAGGTCGGCGGCGGACCCTGGGCCGAGCGGCGCGGAGGGGAGTCCGAGCAGCGCCCGGCCGCCGTACGTCGCCGCGTGGAGCGCCAGCTCGATGTCGTCGTCGCGGCGGAACGTGCTCCGATAGGCCAGCTGCCGGGCGCGCTCGAGCAGGTCGCCGCTGCCGTAGGGGCCCCACAGGTCGCGGATCCCGTCGTGTCCGCAGGCGAGCGTCACACCGGCCGCGCGCAGCTTCTTGACGGGTGGGATCGGAAAGTCGTAGACCGCGCCGGTGACGATGGCGACCCCGGCGTCCGCGAGGGTCTCGGCCATCGCGCCGCTCTCGTGGTCGGACATGCCGCCGAACGCGTACGCGTGGCTCACCGCAACCCGGCCGCCGTGCCCGAGGCTCTTGGTGCGCTCGGCGATCAGTCTGAGCTCCCACGCGCCCAGGCTGCCGCCGTCGTGCAGATGGATGTCGACGGCGGCGCCGTGCCTGTCGGCCAGTCCGAAGACCACGTCGAGGTGGCGCACCGGGTCGTGATCCAGGCCGGCCGGGTCGATGCCGCCGATCACCTCGACGCCCCCGGCGAGTGCCTGGTCGAGCAGCTCCTCGGTCCCGGGGTTGGTCAGGATGCCGTGCTGCGGGAACGCCACTTGCTGCACGCTCAGCCGGTCGGCGAGCCGGGTCGACGCCTCCGCGACCGCCTCGATGCCGCGCAACCCGACGATGGGGTCGACGTCGGTGTGTGACCGCACCGTCGTGGTGCCGAAGCCGCTCATCCGCTCCAGGAGGGCGGTGATCCGGTCGACGTCCGGGACGCCGAGCTCCGCGCGTCGGTCGAGATCGTGGGAGATCCGGTCGGCCAGCGCATCACCCGCGGTGTGCGGCACCCAGGGGCCGCCGTACAGCGTCTTGTCGAGGTGGCAGTGCGCCTCGACCAGCCCCGGCAGCACCAGCATCCCGGTCACGTCGATGGTGTCGACCGGATCGTCGGGGGGCGGCGCGCCGATGGCGGCAATGACCCCGTCGGCAAGATGAAGATCGGCGGGGCCCGCGGCTCCCCAGAGCGTGCCGCCGACGAGCAGGAGACCCATCGGCTCAGCGTAGGGGCCCGAGCCGATCGAGGCTGGCGCCGCTTTGGGGAGATTCACCGGCATGCGGGGCGGGCCCGCCCGACGAATCTGCCGGTTCTGATACGAAACTTCGTACAAGAACGGTCAGATTCACCGGTTATGCGGTGAATTTTCCTAGCCCAGCCCGATCCGCCCGGCCAGCCGGTCAAGGTAGGCGAGCACCTCGTCGGTGGGCTTGTCGGGGACGCCCCAGATCAGTTCGGTGGCGCCGGCCGCGGCCCAGCCGGCGAGGTCCTCGGGGGAGGGTTTCATCGCGATCAGGACGTGGATCTCGGGAGCACCCTCGCGGCCGGCGTCGGCCCAGGCCTTGCGCAGTGCATCGGCCTTGCCGGTGATGTCCTGCTCGACGGGCGTGGTCATCCAGCCGTCGGCGGTGCGGGCGATCCACGCGAACGTCTTCGGGCCACCGCCCGCGCCGATGATCAGCGGGATGTGCGGCTGCGTCGGCTTGGGGTAGGCCCAGGAGGGGCCGAACTTCACGAACTCGCCGTCGTACGCCGCCTCGTCCTCGGTCCACAGCGCGCGCATCGCCTCGACGTACTCCCGGAGCACGGTGCGCCGCTTGGCGGCCGGAACGTGGTGGTCCTCGAGCTCGTCGGTGTTCCAGCCGAACCCGGCGCCGATCGTGACTCGTCCGCCGGAGAGATGGTCGAGGGTGGCGATGGTCTTGGCCAGCGTGATCGGGTCCGACTCGACCGGGAGCGCGACGGCGGTGGAGAGCCGGATCGTGGAGGTGACCGCGGCGCAGGTGGCCAGCGACACCCAGGGGTCGAGGGTGCGGAGGTAGCGGTCGTCGGGCAGCTCGTCGCCCCCGGTGGGGTGTGCGGCGTCGCGGCGTACCGGGATGTGGGTGTGCTCGGGCACGTAGATCGTGTCGAACCCCCGCTCCTCCGCGGCCCGGGCCAGCTCGGCGGGCGTGATCCCGCGGTCCGACGTAAAGAGGACGACTCCGTTGCGCATCCGCTCAGACTAGAACGTGTTTCAGTTCTGCGCGAGCCTCTCCCATGTAACACGTTGTTCACCTATCTAGCAGGCCGTTGCAGCAGCGTGGTAGATGGGTGAACGACGTGTTACATGGGCCGTCCGACGGGTGCTTGGATGGCGCGATGAGTACGACGTGGGAGTCCCTCTGCATCGACGTCAACGGGCCCGAGCTCGGACGGTTCTGGGCCGATGCCCTGGGCGCGACCCTGCAGCCCGGCCGCGAGCCGGGCGATCCCGGCTCGATCCACGGCCCCGAGGGGCTGCTGATCGAGCTGAACCCGGTCGAGGAGCAGAAGACCGTCAAGCACCGGGTGCACCTGGACGTACGCGTCGGCCGCTCGACGAGCTCACCGACCTCGGTGCGAGCATCCTGCACCCGCAGTCCGAGACCGGCCTCGGCTGGACGGTGCTGCAGGATCCGGAGGGAGGCGAGCTGTGTGCGTTCCTGCGAGACGAGCCGCCGGCGTTCCGCCTGTACGAAGTGATCGTCGACTCCCACGACCCGGAGACCATGGCCCGGTGGTGGGCCGACCGGTTCGGCGTCCGGGCCGACAGCGACGGCACGAACCCGTGGTGGTGGATCGACAAGGTCCCGGGGATGCCGTTCGAGAACCTCGTCTTCGTGCCGGTGCCGGAGCCCAAGACGGTCAAGAACCGCGTCCACTGGGACGTTCGCGGCGATGTCGCCGAGCTCGAGGGCGCCGGCGCGCGGGTGCTGGGGGAGATGTCGCGCTGGGTGACGATGGCCGATCCCGAGGGCAACGAGTTCTGCGTCTTCCCTCCTGCTGATTGACTACGGGTCATGCCGCTCGATCTCAGTGCCGACGTCGTCACGCTCACCCGGCAGCTCGTCGACATCGAGTCCGTCAGCCTCGATGAGCGGGCGATCGCCGACGAGATCGAGGTCGCGCTCAGCGGCGTCGACCATCTCGACGTGAGCCGACACGGCAACACGCTGGTGGCGCGCACCGATCTCGGCCTCGGCGAGCGGGTCGTGATCGCCGGCCACATCGACACGGTCCCGGTCAACGACAACCTCCCGGCCCGACTCGAGGGGCCGTTGCTGCACGGCCTGGGCAGCTGCGACATGAAGGGCGGCGACGCCGTCATCCTGCGGCTGGCGGCCGACGTACCCGCGCCCAACCGCGACCTCACGTTCATCCTCTACGAGGGCGAGGAGATCGAGGCCGAGCACAACGGTCTCTTCCGGCTGAGCCAGTCGGCCCCCGAGCTGATGACCGCCGACTTCGCGATCCTGATGGAGCCCTCCAACGCCGTGGTCGAGGCCGGCTGCCAGGGCACGCTGCGCGCCGAGGTGCGCGCCGACGGCGAACGGGCCCACAGCGCGAGGGCGTGGAAGGGCCGCAACGCGATCCACCGCGCCGGCGAGATCCTGACCCGGCTCAACGCCTACCAGGCGAGGCGACCGGTCATCGACGGGCTGGAGTACCACGAGGGCCTCAACGCCGTGTTCATCCGCGGCGGCGTGGCCGGCAACGTGCTGCCCGACGAATGTGTGGTCGAGGTCAACTACCGGTTCGCGCCGGACCGCTCCGAGGCCGAGGCCGAGGCGTTCGTGCGGGAGTACTTCGACGGGTACGACGTGAGCCTCACCGACCTCGCGCCAGGGGCCCTGCCGGGGCTCGACCGGCCGGCCGCCAAGGCGTTCGTCGACGCGGTGGGCGGCGAGGTCAATCCCAAGTTCGGGTGGACCGACGTCTCCCGGTTCAGCGGACTCGGCGTCCCCGCGGTCAACTTCGGCCCCGGCGACCCGATGCTGGCGCACAAGCAGGAAGAGCACGTGCCGATCGAGCAGATCACCCGCTGCGAGACGCAGCTTCGCCACTGGCTGGGAGTCACAGGATGAAGTCCAAGAACAAGGGCCCGGTGCTGATGCGCCGCGACCAGGTCGACGGTGCCACCACCGACCAGCGGCTGCTCGACTCGCGGGGACCCTCCGACTGGGTGCACGCCGACCCCTGGCGGGTGCTGCGGATCCAGGCCGAGTTCGTGGAGGGGTTCGGTGCGCTCGCCGAGCTCGGCCCGGCAGTCGCGGTCTTCGGCTCCGCACGGACCAAGCCCGAGGAGCCGTCGTACGCGCAGGCCGAGCAGGTCGGTCGCGCACTGGTCGAGGCCGGCTTCGCCGTCATCACCGGCGGCGGCCCGGGCACCATGGAGGCCGCCAACAAGGGCGCGAGCGAGGCCGGTGGCCTGAGCGTGGGGCTGGGCATCGAGCTGCCCTTCGAGCTCGGCCTCAACGAGTGGGTCGACGTCGGCATCAACTTCCGCTACTTCTTCGTCCGCAAGACCATGTTCGTGAAGTACTCGCAGGGATTCGTGGTGCTGCCCGGCGGACTCGGCACCCTCGACGAGACCTTCGAGGCGCTCACCCTGGCCCAGACCCAGAAGATCACCGCGTTCCCCGTGGTGCTCGTCGGCACGGACTACTGGTCCGGCCTCATCGACTGGCTGCGCAGCACCGTGGTCGCCGACGGCAAGATGGCGGAGGCCGATCTCGACCGGCTGACGCTGACCGACGACATCGAGGAGGCCGTCGACCTGATGGTGAAGGCGCGGGACCTCTGATGAGGGACCCACGATGATGTGGCTGTTCGCCGTACTCGTCGTGCTGGCGATGGGCGGCGTCGCCATGTTCGCTTCCGGGCGGGGGGCCCCGCTGGCCAGGGTGTACGACGACCGCCCGGACGCGCTGGTTCCCTCGGATGCCCCGGTCGGGGCCGACGACCTGCGGCGGGTGCGGTTCTCGATCGCGTTCCGCGGCTACCGGATGTCGGAGGTCGACGCCCTGTTGGATCGGCTCGCCGAGGAGCGAGAGGAGCGAGAGCAGCGCGACGACGCGCCGGTCGGCAGCGACGAGCGTGGCGACGACGTAGCGCAGTAGGGCAGACTGCCGGGAATGTCGACCGAGCTGATCGTCTACGTGCTCACCGCTCTGGCGGGCGTGGTCGTGGTGCTGACCCGGCTCCGGCTCGGGGGCGGCGAGATCGGCGCGGGGCGCGCCGACGTCGGCCGTACCACGCTCAACGTGCACACCGGAGCCGGCGGTCTCGCCCTGGCCGCCTGGTTGGTGTTCCTGTTCGCCGACGAGAGCCTCGGAGACGACCGGGCGGCGATGGTCGGCATCACCGCGCTCAGCTTCTGGTGGATCGTGGTGATCGCCGGGCTCCTGATCCTGGTCCGCTGGCTCCCGACGCACGGCAAGCACGCCGCGAGGGACATCGAGGACACCTGGTCCGATGGCCCCGGCCTCTCGGTCCTCGCCCACGTCGGGATGCTGGTCGGCGTCGCCGTGTTCACCTACGCCTACCTGAACTCCATCGTGTGAGATGCGCCGACGCTCGGGCTTGCTGATCGCGTTCGGCGCGCTGCTCGCACTGCCGCTGCTCGCGCCGGCCACCGGTGCGGCGCCGGGGGCCGAGCAGGAGCCGGCCTTCTACGAGCGCCGGGTGATCGGGGAGTCGGTGCAGGGGCGCGACATCGTCGCCTACCACCTGGGGGAGCCGGCTCGCCCAGGAGTGCCGACGGTGGTGCTGCTCTCCACCATGCACGGCAACGAGCAGCAGACGCGACACATCCTGTTCGGGTTCAAGGACGGTCGGCCGGTGGTCGGCGTCGACCTGTGGGTGGTGCCGACGTACAACCCCGACGGGCTGGCGGCCGGCACCCGGAAGAACGCCGAAGGCGTCGACCTGAACCGCAACTTCCCCTACAAGTGGAAGGACCTCGACGGCAACTACGAGTCCGGCCCGAAGCCGGCGTCCGAGCCGGAGACCAAGGCCATGATGCGGTTCCTGCGCCAGGTGCGCCCCGACTACATCCTCAGTTTCCACCAGCCCCTGCGCGGGGTGGACACCGACAGCAAGCGGCCCAAGTTCGCCCGACGCGTCGCGCACCGGCTGCACCTGCCGGCCAAGTCCCTCGACTGCGGCTCGGTCTGCCACGGCACCATGACGATGTGGTTCAACCACGCCTTCAAGGGCGTCGCGCTGACCGTGGAGTACGGCGCCCACCCCCGCAAGCGCTACCTGCGCCGCACCGTGCCGAAGCAGGTCCTCTCGCTCTGGCCGGATGCCGGCTACGGCACGATCACGTTCGAGCCAGCCGGATAACGTCGACCCGGCCGGTGTTGCCGCGACACCGGGGACGACAAGAGCCGGGTCGGCGGGTTAGCGGCCCTCGAAGACCGGCTTCTCCTTGGCCACGAACGCCGCGACCGCGGCGGGGTGGTCCGCGGAGGCGCCGGTGAGCTGCATCATCGAGCTCTCGAACTCGAGCGCCTCCTCGAAGGAGTGTCCGGCGGCGTACGCCACCGAGCGGCGCATCGCACCGAGCGCGACGGTCGGCCCGGCGGCGAGGCGACCGGCGAGCGTTGCGACCTCGCTGGCGAGCGCGTCGGCGGGCACCACCTTGGTCGCCAGGCCCATGGTCAGGGCTTCGTCCGCGCGGATCGTGCGGGGGAAGTAGAGCAGCTCCATCGCCCGGGCCCGGCCCACCAGCATCGGCAGGTGATAGCTGGCGCCGGTGTCGCAGGACAGTGCGACGTTGGCGAAGGCGAGGTTGAAGCCGGCCGTGTCGGCCACGATCCGGAGGTCGCAGGCGAACGCCAGGCTGGCCCCGGCCCCGGCCGCGACGCCGTTTACCGCCGCGATCACCGGCTTGGCCATCCCGGCCAGGGTCGTGACGATCGGGTTGTAGTGGTCGTCGACGGTGCTGAAGAGCTGTTCGCTGCCGCCGGACTCGAGCAGCCGGATGTGCTCCTTGAGGTCCTGCCCGGTGCAGAACGCGCGCCCGGTGCCGGTGAGCACCACGCAACGCGCGGCCGGATCATCGGCCACGGTGCGGAGGGTCTCGAGCAGCACCACCTTGGTCGCTACGTCGAGGCTGTTCATGGCATCCGGCCGGTTGAGCGTGATGGTGGCGACGCCGTCGGTCAGGTCGAGGAGCACGGGTGTATCGGGCATGCGCTCAGTCTGTCAGCACCGGTCCCGGCACTCGCTAGGCATCATCGTCCAGACAGCGGGCGACGAACCGGTCGGCTCCCGGCGCCAGGCGGGTGGCCTCGCGCTGGAACAGCTCGGCCGCGTCGCGGCCCGGCCAGTCACCGGGCAGCAGCTCGTCGGGGAGACCCGGGTCGGCGAACAGGAACTTCCGCCACTCGTGGACCAGGTGGAACCGCGCGGCGAACGCCGCCTCGTCGTCGTCGCGACGCCCCTCGAGCTGCTCGGTGACCAGACCGCCCGCGTTGGCCAGCCAGCCGTCGTACTCCGCGCGCAGGTCGTCGAGGTCCCAGGCCTCCGTCGGCACCGGGTGTACGTCGACCGCCCGGGCGGTGCGTGCCGACGCGCCGGCGCGTTCGAGCACCGACTCCAGCTCCCCGCGAGCGAACGGGCTCACCCAGACGTTGTCGGCCAGCTCGGCGTACCCCAGGAACGTCAGGTCGGCCCGCAGCCGGGTCCGCGCGCTGCGGACTCGCGGCGGGTCCACGACGGCAAGGTGCCACGCGCCGTCCCACGTGGGCAGGTGCCGCCCGTAGATCCGGTCGCCCGCCTCGTCGAGGCGGCGATTGGCGCGTTCGGTGGTGCGGTACCCGCGGCCGTTGGCGAGGCCGATCGGCTCGAGCCAGCCCTGCATCACCATCCGCGAGATCGCCGTCCGCACTGCCGGAGCCGCGATGCCGACGGGGGCCAGCAGCTTCACGATCGCCGCGACCGGCGCCTGGCTGCCCCGGCCGCGCAGATGGTCGCCGTAGAGGTCGAAGAGGGCCGACCGGGCGTGCATGCGCGTGAGTCTGCCAGGGTTGTGGTTCAGGTCACCCGACGCATAGGGGATAATGACGGCGCACGCTTGTAGGGCGGTCCACACTGCTCTCGGTTTAAACAGGAAGAGGTGCCGCATGGCGGCGATGAAGCCGCGGACGGGCGACGGTCCGCTGGAGGTCACCAAGGAGGGACGCGGCATCGTGATGCGCGTCCCGCTCGAAGGTGGTGGCCGGCTCGTGGTCGAGCTCAACGCCGAGGAGGCCGGCGCCCTGGGTGACGCCCTCAAAAACGTGGTCGGTTGATCTACCCGGCTCTTCCTGTCCAGGTGGCTCCGCCCGACTTCTCGGTGAGCGGGCTGCTGCCGCATGCCGTCGCGGACGCCGAGGTCGTCGCGATCCCGGTGCTGCCCGGTGTGGCCGACGGCGACGCACCCCTGCTCGGACCGGGGGCTGACGCGCTCGAGCAGGCGCTCGGGGTCGATCTGCTGGGCGTGCTCGACGTCGAGCGAGCGGTCGGCAAGACCGGCGAGGTCGTCCGGCTCCCCGCCCCGGCCGGGACCCCCGGCAGCCCACGACTGCGGCTGGTGCTGCTGGTCGGCGTCGGGGCCCAGCGCCCCACGGACTTCCGGCGGGCGGGCGCAGCGGTCGCCCGCGCTGCCCGCGACCGCGGGACGCTGGCCACCACCATCCCGGCGCTCGAGCCCACGGCCGGCCTCGAGGCCTTCATCGTGGGAGCGACGCTCGGCTCGTTCGGCTTTCACTGGCGCTCCTCGGAGCCGGAGCACCAGCCGGTCCGCCGCATCGTCCTCGCCGACCTCGACGCCGACGCCGATCCGGCGCTCGTCCGCCGCGCGGTGGCGATGGGCGGCGCCGGGTGGCTCGCGCGGATGCTGGCCACGGTCCCGGCCAACCTGAAGACGCCCGCCTGGCTGGCCGCCCAGGCCGAGCGGCTCGCCGACGAGCACGGGCTGAAGTGTCAGGTGTGGGACGAGCAGCAGCTCGCCGCCCAGGGCTTCGGCGGCATCCTCGGCGTCGGCCGCGCGTCGGCGAACCCACCCCGGCTGATCCGGCTCGACTACACCCCCAAGAAGGCGCGCCGCGGCACGCCCACCGTCGTGCTCGTCGGCAAGGGGATCACGTTCGACACCGGCGGACTCTCCATCAAGCCGGGCCAGGCGATGGTCAACATGAAGCGCGACATGACCGGCGGTGCGGTCGTGATGGCGACCCTGGCGGCGCTCGCCGCGGTCGGCTGCCCGGTGCGGGTGATCGGCCTGATCGCGGCCGCGGAGAACTCGATCTCCGGCGCGGCGACCCGGCCCGGTGACGTGCTGCGCCACTACGGCGGCCGCACGAGCGAGATCACCAACACCGATGCTGAGGGCCGGTTGGTGCTCGCCGACGCGATGGCGTACGCCGTCGACCAGCTCGACCCCGACGTCCTCGTCGACGTGGCCACCCTGACCGGTGGGATCAAGGTGGCGCTCGGGCAGCAGGTCGGCGGGATCTTCGCCAACCACGATGCGCTCGCCGACGCGCTGCTGGCCGCGGGCGAGACGGCGGGCGAGCCACTGTGGCGCTTTCCGCTGTACGCCGGCTACGAGGACCACCTGTCGTCCAAGATCGCCGACGCCGACAACGGCCCCAAGGGTCCGGGGGCGATCGTGGCGGCGCTGTTCCTGCAGCACTTCGCGGGTGACGTGCCCTGGGCCCACCTCGACGTCGCCTCGACCGGCGACGTGCCGGAGGAGAGCTTCGAGTGGACCGTGGGGCCCTCCGGCTTCGGTGCCCGGGTGCTGCTCGACTGGTTGGGTTCCGATCACCCCCTGGAAGGGATCGTCTAGTGCTGGGTCTCACCGTCCGCTGGTCGCTCGAGGACGCCCCCGAAGGCATCGAGGACCAGCTCGCGACGTACGTCGCCGACACCTCGCACGCCAAGTTCACCGGGATGCCGGGGCTGGCCTTCAAGACCTGGCGGGTCCGGCCGGGCGAGTGGTTCGAGGGCTGCTACGTGTTCGCGACCGACGCGGCCCGGGCCGAGTTCCAGGCGTCGTTCACCGCGGGCGCGGCCGAGGCTCCGGGATCCCAGCTCATCGGCAGCGCGCCGATCCTGATCGAGGAGTGCGACATCGTCGCGGTCGCCGAGGGCTGGGAAGGCTTCACTCCCGCCCGACCTCGCTGACCCGTCGCGAACTCCCGCCCGACCTCGCTGACCCGTCGCGAAGTTTGCGACGGGTCAGTCGGTTTCGGGAGCCCAGACCTTCTTGGCCACGAGCAGGCCGTCGCCGACGGGGAGCAGCGCGCCGAGCAGGTCATCGCGCTCCGCGATCTCCCGGCCGAGGTCCCGGATCGCCACGGTCTCCTCGTCGCGCTGGGCCGGGTCGGCCACCCGGTTGTGCCACAGCGCGTTGTCGAAGGCGACCACGCCGCCGGGGCGCAGCAGCCGCATGGCCTCCTTGAGGTAGGCGGAGTACTCCGCCTTGTCGCCGTCGGCGAAGACCAGGTCGTAGTGCCCGTCGGTCAGCCGGGGGAGTACGTCGAGGGCGGCGCCGGCGATGGTGCGCACCCGCTGCGCCGGGATCCCGGCGTCGTTGAAGGTCTCGCGGGCGAGGCGTTGGTGCTCGGTCTCGATGTCGACGGTGGTGAGCACGCCGTCGGGGCGCATCCCGCGCATCAGCCAGAGCCCGGAGACGCCGGTGCCGGTGCCGATCTCGACGACCGCGCGCGCCTCGATCAGCGCCGCGAGCAGCCGCAGGGCGGCGCCGCCGCCGGAGCCGATCGGGACGACCCCGACCTCCTCGGAGCGGGATCGCGCGGCGGCGAGGATCTCGTCCTCCCGGATGTAGTCCTCGGCGTAGGTCCAGGTGGCGGGCTGGGGGGGTTGCACGGAACTGGCGATGACGACCTCCTGGTGTGGGCCCCGGCGAGACCGATCCCACCGTATCGCTCCGGGCCCCTCCTGAGCACCGGGAACACCGGCGCCGCCCGCCTCGTTGTCAGAGGCAGAACCCACCGCTCTCACAGGGTTCTTTCAGCAGCGTCACCTAGCGTGGAGGAGCATCCGCAAGCCGTGCTGACCAGGAGACCGACGATGGACCCGAACCGGACGACCGACGACGTCGTCGGTGTGCCCTCGTGGGACGAGATCGTCGAGCAGCACTCCGACCGGGTCTACCGCCTGTCGTACCGGCTCACCGGCAACCGGCACGACGCCGAAGACCTCACCCAAGAGGTCTTCGTGCGCGTCTTCCGCTCGTTGGGCACCTACACGCCGGGCACCTTCGAGGGCTGGCTGCACCGGATCACCACGAACCTCTTCCTCGACCAGGCCCGCCGCAAGCAGCGGATCCGGTTCGACGCGCTGTCCGACGAGCGGGCCGCCCGCCTGTCCAGCGCCTTGCCCGGCCCGGACGCGGTGTACGTCGACCGCACCTTCGACGACGACATCGAGAGCGCGCTGGCCACGCTCCCGCCCGACTTCCGCGCGGCCGTCGTGCTCTGTGACGTCGAGGGGCTCACCTACGAAGAGATCGCCGAAATTCTCGGCGCCAAGCTCGGCACGGTGCGCTCGCGCATCCACCGCGGCCGGGCGATGCTGCGCAAGGCGCTGGCTCACCGGGCGCCGGCGGCGGGACGCCAGCGCTACTCCGGTCCGTCGCTGCCCGTGATGGCGCCGGCTTGGGACGTGTCCTGATGGCCCATCTTGGTGCCCGGATCAGCGCGTTGCTCGACGGTCAACTGCCGCCGCAAGACGCGGAGCGGGCTTGGGCGCACGTCCACAGCTGTCACTTCTGCCGGGACGCCGTCGAGCGCGAAGGATGGGTCAAAACCCGTCTCGCCGGCCTCTCCTTCGATGCCGGTCGGGCGCCCGACCGGCTGAAGGGGTCGCTGCTCGGCGTGCCGCCGGGCGACGCGCTCCTGGTGATGGGCGGCGGTCGTCCGGACCATCGGATGCGTCGCAATGTCGGCCTGGCCGCGATCGGTGGCGGCGCGGTCGGAGCGGCCGTGATGGGGGTGCTCGCTCTGGGCGCGGCGCCCGCCGACGCGCCCACGATCGAGCGGCGTACCCCGATCACCCAGCTGGTCACGCCCAGCCAGCCGCCGGCGTCGAACCCCGCGCGGCTCCAGCTGCCCTGACCGAGCCCGACGCGGCTCCCCGACGAGCGCCGTACCCACCCGCAGGGGATGATGATGCAGTGAGCGACCACGACGAGCAGCCCGACGTCGACCTGGGCGATACCCAACCGGTGATCGGGTCGACTCCGGAGGCGCCGACACCGGACCCCGGCGTCTCGTGGATGCCGCCCACCCCGCCGCCGCCTCCACCCGCCGCGCGACCGTGGGATGGCTTCGGCGAGCCCGCCACCCGGCCGATGCTCGCCGACCAGCCGAAGCATGCCGGCGCGAAGGTGACCGGCTGGATCTGGCCGGCGGTGGCGGCGATCGCGCTCGTGATCGGAGTCGTCGGGGGAGTGGGCGGGGCGGTCCTCTTCGACCAGCTCAAGGACGACGAGGCCGCCGGCACCGTGACCGACGGCCTGGCTGGGGTCGACACCGTCTCGCTGCCCCCGATCAAGGACGGCGGCACGGTCGCGGCCGTGGCGCAGGAGCTGTTGCCGAGCACCGTGCAGATCTCCGCGGAGTACGAAAGCCAGGAGGGCGGCGCCACCGGCTCGGGCTTCGTGCTCGACAAGCAGGGTCATGTGATCACCAACAACCACGTCGTGGAGGACGCCGCCGAGAACGAGGGCCGGATCGAGATCGTCGACCACGAAGGCAACCGCTACGAGGCCACGGTCGTGGGCCGCAGTCCGACCTACGACCTCGCGGTCCTGTACGCGCCCGAGGCCGCCGACCTGAAGCCGGCGGCCCTGGGCGCCTCCCGCCAGCTGCGCGTCGGTGACGGCGTCGTGGCCATCGGCTCGCCCCTGGGGTTGAGCTCCACCGTCACCGCGGGCATCGTCAGCGCCCTGAACCGTCCGGTGACGACCGGTCAGACCGGCGACGACTCGTCGTACATCAACGCGGTCCAGACGGACGCGGCCATCAACCCGGGCAACTCCGGCGGCCCGTTGGTCAACCTGGTCGGCCAGGTCGTCGGGGTCAACTCGGCCATCGCCACCAACGGCGGCGGCACCATCGACGGCGAGGCCGGCAACATCGGGGTGGGGTTCGCGATCCCGGTCGAGCAGGTCAAGGTGACCGCCGATCAGATCCTGCGCACCGGAGAGGCCAGGTTCCCCGTGATCGGCGCCAAGGTGCAGACCGGCGGGATCGATGACGGCGACGGTGCGGTCATCGACGAGGTCATCGACGACACGCCGGCCCAGGCCGCCGGCCTGGAGAAGGACGACCGGGTGATCGCCGTCGAGGGACTGCGGGTCACCGACGGCATCGGCCTGATCGTCGCGATCCGCAGCCACCAGCCGGGCGAGACCGTGAAGTTCACGCTGGTGCGCGACGGGGCCGAGCAGACGGTCGAGATCACCCTCGGCAGCGAGGTCGGCTAGCTCTCCTCGAGCGCCGGGTCGGACTCGGCGAACGGGTGGTCGGCCACGAACTGCTGGGTGGCGCGGTAGCCCTCCTGGATGTACTCCTCGAGCTTGGTCGCCTCCACCCGCCACTGGCCGCGGCCGCCGATCTTGATCGCCTGGAGTTCGCCGCGCCGCACCAGCGCATAGACCTGCGCGCTGGAGGTGTTGAGCACCTCGGCGACATCGGCGAGCGTGAGGAAGCGGGGTCCATCGGCCCCTGGGGTCGGCATGCGGCCATGGTCGCATCATCCGACGGCGTGCCGGTCGTCCCGAGGGTGACCTGTGGATGACGGGGTGACCGGGCGGGGGACCAGCGGCATGATGGGAGCCGTGTCCAGGAATCTCGGGAGCCCTGGCGTACAGGCACCCCCTGTCGCCGTCCGTGCCACCACTCCGGGCTGGCGGGACCCGCGGCTCTGGATCGGTATCGCCATCGTTGCCGTCTCGGTGGTGGCGGGCGCCCGACTGCTGGCCTCGGTCGACGACACCGTGGCGGTCTGGGCGGTGGTCGACGACCTGGGCGCCGGCGACGTGGTGAGCGAAACCGACCTGGAGGTCCGTCGGGTCAGGTTCGCCGACTCCAGGGACCTGGACCGCTACTTCACCGCGGACGACACCCTGCCGGCCGACCTCCAGCTGACGCGCGGGGTCGGCGCCGGTGAGCTGCTCCCACGCGCCGCGGTGGGTGCCGCGGCCGACGGCGACCGGCTGCAGATCTCGATCGAGGTGCCGCCCGGGCGGGTGCCGACGTCGGTCGGCTCCGGCTCCGTGGTCGACGTATTCGTTCTCGACGCGGGGCCGGGCCGGTCTCGGGCCGACGCCGGGCCGGCGCTCACCGAGGTGACCGTGGTGGACGCCCCGGAGCCCGACGCCAGCTTCGGCTCGACCACGGGGCTGCGCCAGCTCGTGATCGCGGTACCGGAGGACGAGGTCACCGCGTTCTACCGCGTGGTCGGCGGCATCCCGGACCCGGCGATCTCGGTCGTCCGGCGGCCCTGATGGCCGGGCCCACGATCGTGGTACTCGTGGTCGCTTCCGGAGCCGCCTGGGAGTCGCCCGCGCTGAGTATCCTCGGCGCCCACCCCGGCATCGTGGTGCTCAAGCGCTGCGTCGACGTCGACGACCTGCTGGCCACGGCCGCCGCCGGCCAGGCCGACGTCGGAGTCCTCGGGCTGGACGCCCCGGGACTGGACGTGGCCGCGGTCGACCACCTGCGCGGTCACGGCGTCCGTCCGGTGGCGGTGGTGGCCGCGGAGGCGATGGAGGCGGGGCGGGTGCGGGCGGCCCGGATCGGCATCGCCGAACTCGTCGGGGACGACGATCTCCGCGCGCTGCCCGACGCCGTGACCGCCGCCGACCAGGTGCCGGTCCGGGCCGACGCCGAGGCCGTGGTCCCGGGGCCCGCTCCCGGGGCCGGAGGGCGGCTGATCGCGGTCTGGGGACCCGCGGGGGCGCCGGGCCGCACCACGGTCGCCACCGGGATCGCGGCCGCGCTGGCGCGGCGGGCGCTGCGCACGATCCTGGTCGACGCCGACCCGCACGCCCCCAGCGTCGGGCAGCAGCTCGGCATCGTCGACGGCGTCTCCGGGGTGCTGGCCGCGGCGCGGCTCACCGTCAGCGGCGAGCTGGCGGAGCGGTTCCCGTCGGTGCAACGCGCCATCGACTCCCGGTTCTCGGTGATCACCGGTCTGCCGCGTCCCGACCGTTGGGTCGAGGTCCGTCCCGGTGCCGTCGAGCACCTGCTGGAAACCGCGCGCCAGGAGGCCCACGTGGTCGTGGACACCGGATCCAGCCTCGAGGACGACCCCGCCATCGACTACGGCGCCCGGCCGCCGCGCAACCAGCTCACCCTCGCCACGCTCGACCTGGCCGATGAGATCGTCGTGGTGGGTGCGGCCGACCCGGTCGGCCTGTCCCGCCTGGTCCGCGGGCTGGCCGACCTGCGCGAGCTGGTTCCGACGACCCCACTGCGCGTGGTGATCAACCGGATGCGCCCGTCCCTCGGGTGGAGCGAGCGCGAGGTTGCCGGCATGGTGGGCGGCTTCGCTCGACCCGTGGGCCTGCACTTCCTCCCCGACGACCAGGCCACCGTCGACCGGGCACTCGTCGCCGGCCGCACCTTGGCCGAGCAGGGCGACTCCGCGATCTCGCGCGCCCTGTCGGGTGTCGTCGAGGCGCTGGTCGGCCCGGTCAGGCCGCAAACAGCAGGTACAACCCGCCCGCGGTGAACACGATCATCGCCACCAGCAGGGGGAGCTGACCGGTCAGCTGGTGGCGCCTGGGCAGCAGCCGGATGGCGCGATCATGAGCGGCCACCACACCCAGGACGTGGCCGAGCACCACGGCCCCCACCTTGAGGTTCGCCAGCAGCGTCGGACGGAATCCGAGCGCATAGTTCACCGACGCGTCACCGGTGCCGAGGAGATCGCGTCCGGTGCCCAGCGGGTCGCTGGCGTAGATGAGCGTGAGCTGGCTGACCTCGAAGGCATAGCGGAAGTAGTGCGCGATCAGGTAGCCGGCCACGATCGGCACGATGGAGTGCGCGAACTGGTCGGGCAGGCTCCGGCGACTCACCTGATCGACTCCGGTCAGCACGCTGCCGAGCGCGAAGATGCCGATCGCGGCCACGCAGAACGTCAACAACGCCAGGTTGGTCAGCAGCGTTCCCGAGATCTCGGACGACTGGATGAACTTGATCCAGGGGGACGACTCGCGGAACGAGTCGTACGCCGTACTCCCGAACAGCACGCCGGTCACCGCAACCAGGCCCGGCAGGACCGTCACCGAGTCGAGGTTGGCGAGCGGGCTGCGGACGATCAGGCGACCGTCGCGGACGCTCCAGACCGACAGCTTCGAGAGCAGGGTGGAGAAGACCTCGAACGGGTCGGCTCGCTCGTAGAACTTGTTGCCGAACAGGGCGCCACCGATCAGCATCAGGGCGAAGTAGGCGGCGCACCAGAACCGCACCGACGCCAGGTCCTGAGGCGTGGAGTAGACGAGCTCGATCCAGACGAACGCGTACAGCCCGATGGCGGCGGGCCAGTACCCCCACCGGTCGGGGTACTCGAAGACGCCCTGCTCGGGGTCACTGCCCGAGAGCTTGGCGAACAGCCAGTTGATCGAGCGGACCGGGCTGATCGCCTTCCACACCGGCCCGAGCAGCACCGAGGAGAGGGGGACCACGACCCACAGCAGCACGTAGAAGATGCCGAACGTCGGGTTGGTGGTGAGGTCCTTGCCGAAGATCGCCGCGATCGCGGTGTAGACGAAGGCGGCCAGCCCGAGCAGCCGCAGCACCACGGCGTACGGCGCTGCCGTGACGATCCGGTCGAGCCAGCCAGGGGCCGGGCGGCCGCTGGTCGAGGCGTCGAAGCGCGGCGAACGCCACGCGACGGCGAGCACCGTGAACGAGATGACCAGGGCGGCCACCGCACCCGCGATCGCCAGCCCGAGGGAGATCGGAAGGTCCTGCTGACCCCCGATTCCGTGGGCCTCGACGATATTCTCCAAGGTCTACTTGACCTCGAGCTGGACGACGACCTGTTCGAGGTTGTGCGACTCGACGACGATCACTCCCGGCTTGTCGAACTCGATCGCGGGGAAGGCCTCTTCGCCCTCGCCGTAGATGAGCTCGTGCTCGGGGTCGGAGTGGATGTGGATCTCGCCGGGCTCGTCCGCGGCCACGATGAACTCGACGGGCTGGCCGACCTCGACGTCGATCCGGTCGCCGTTCGGGGTCACCTTGCCGTCGGAGAAGCGGATCTTGACGACCTTCGGGTCGGCATCGCTCCCGGTCGCACCACCATCACCGTCATCGCCGCATGCCGACACCCCCGTCAGGGTGCAGGCCAGCACTGCCGCCGTCAGGATCCGGCGCATTCGAGCCACCTCTACGTATCGCGGACACGATGCCGCGGTTGCGGCATGGCTCTGTCAGAATCCCATGCGAGCCAAACGCGGGCGCCAGCGGTCCGCGGGACAGGAAAGGTTGAGCCGATGAGCGAGCGGATCCGTCCGCGTGACTTGGCTTTCCTGACTGCCGAAACGCCGTCGGCGCCGATGCACAACGCGACGATCGAGATCTTCGAGCCCGGTGATTCCGGGTTCGACTACGACCGGCTGGTGGCGCTGATCCTCGACCGGATCTCGTTCGTGCCGCGCTACCGGCAACGGGTGCGCTCCGTGCCCGGGCACCTGGCCACGCCGTTGTGGAGCGACGACGAGCACTTCGACATCGGCTATCACGTACGCCGCTCCGCCCTGCCGCGCCCCGGGACCAACGACCAGCTCCGAGAGCTCGTTGCCCGGATTGTGTCGCGGCCCCTCGACCGCAGCCGACCGCTGTGGGAGATCTACTTCGTCGAGGGTCTCAGCGCCGGCCGGGTGGCGCTGCTCTACAAGACCCACCAGGCGCTCGTCGACGGAGTGCACACCGTCGACCTCGGCCAGCTGCTGCTCGACGTGGCACCGGAGCCGAAGGACCTCGAGCCCGACGCCTGGCAGCCGCACCGGGCTCCGTCGCCGGTCGGCCTGGTCGTGGGCGCGCTCAGGGACTCGCTGGCCGAACCGACCACCGTCGTCGACACCGCGCTGATGACCTCCGCCGCGGCGCTCCGCGAGGCCGGCGCCGCCGGCAAGCGGGTCCGCCGGGTGGCGGCCGCGCTCTCCGGCCGCAAGCCCCAGCGCACCTCCCCGATCAGTGGGCCGCTCTCCCAGCAGCGTCGAGTGGTCACCGTCGACACCCGGCTGGCCGACCACCGCAAGATTCGGGAGGTCCACGGCGGCACCGTCAACGACGTCGTCCTGGCAACGATCTCCGGCGGTCTGCGCTCGTGGCTGATGACCCGCACGGAATCGATGGCCGGGCTCCGCCGCATCCACGCCGTCGCGCCCGTCTCGGTGATCGACGAGGAGCTCGAGGCCACCTCGCTCGGTAGCCAGATCGCCGCCCACTTCGTCGACCTGCCGATCGGCGAAGCCAGCCCGATCGTGCGGCTGCATCAGGTCTCCTACTCCTTCCAGGCGCACAAGGAGGGTGGCCGCGGGGTCGCCGCCAACCGGCTCGCCGGGATCGCCGGCTTCGCGCCGACCACGTTCCACGCGATCGGATCCCGGGTGGCCGCCGAGGAGCTGCGCCGCGGCTACCAGCTGAGCGTGACCAACGTCCCGGGACCACAGTCGGCGCTCTACGCCGCGGGGGCCCGGATGGTCGGCACCTACCCGGTGCCGCCCCTGGTGCAGGGTCACCCGCTGGCGATCGCCGTGACGTCGTACGACGGCAAGGTGTTCTACGGCATCACCGCCGACCGCGACTGGCTGCCCGACGCGGACCTGCTCGGCACCTGCATCGCCGAGGCGCTCGACGAGCTGCTCGACGCGTCCGCCAGCGGGAGGCAGCGGCGCCTCGCGCGGCCGCAAGAAGCCGCCGGCCAAGAAGGCGGCCTCGAAGAAGCCCTGAGGGCTGTCCTAAGGTCGCTGTATGGACGCGAACACCCAGCCTCCGGCTCCCATCAACGAGCCGAACCTGACCTACGCGCCGGGCAGCCCCGAACGGGACGCCCTGGTGGTGGAGATCGACCGCCTCGAGCGCAAGCAGCACACCCTGCGCGCGCACATCAACGGCCGCAAACGAGCCGGCGGCGGCCGCGAGATCGCCGTGGTCCAGCCGCACGACCATCAGCACGTGCTGGGGACCTTCAAGAACTCCACGACCAAGGACGCCGAGGCCGCGATCAAGGCCGCGACCGAGGCGGCGCCGATGTGGCGCGACCTGCCGTTCGACGAACGGGCCGCGGTGCTGCTCAAGGCGGCCGACCTGTTGGCCGGTCCGTGGCGGCAGCGGATCAACGCCGCGACGATGCTCGGGCAGTCGAAGACCGCGTACCAGGCCGAGATCGACAGCGCGTGCGAGCTCATCGACTTCTGGCGGTTCAACGTCCACTACGCGGCCGAGATCCTCGGTGAGCAGCCGATCCGCAACAGTCCCGGGATCTGGAACCGCACCGACCACCGGCCGCTGGAGGGGTTCGTCTACGCGATCACCCCGTTCAACTTCACCGCGATCGCCGGCAACCTCCCGACCGCGCCGGCGCTGATGGGCAACACGGTCCTCTGGAAGCCGTCCCCGACCCAGCAGCTGGCCGCGTCGCTGACCATGGAGCTGCTCGAGGAGGCGGGGCTGCCGCCGGGCGTGATCAACATGCTGCCGGGCGACGGCATCGACGTGTCGAAGGCGGCGCTGACCCACCCGGACCTGGCGGGCATCCACTTCACCGGCTCCACGGCCACGTTTCAGCACCTGTGGCAAACCGTGGGCGAGAACCTCACGTCGTACCGCTCCTACCCGCGGATCGTCGGCGAGACCGGGGGCAAGGACTTCATCGTTGCGCACCCATCGGCCGACCCGGACGTGCTGCGGGTCGCGATGATCCGGGGCGCCTTCGAGTTCCAGGGACAGAAGTGCTCAGCCGCGTCGCGTGCCTACGTGCCCGCGTCGGTGTGGCGGAAGATGAAGGACGGGTTCCTCGGTGAGGTCGAGAGCCTGTCGATGGGTGACGTCACCGACTTCTCCCACTTCATGGGCGCCGTCATCGACGACCGGTCGTTCGCGAAGCTGAAGGCGGCGATCACCCGGGCGAAGCGCCAGAAGCACCTGACCGTGCTCGCCGGCGGTCAGACCGACGACTCCCAGGGCTACTTCGTCCGGCCCACCGTCGTGGCCTCGACCGACCCCACCGACCAGATCTTCTCGACCGAGTACTTCGGGCCGCTGCTCGCGGTGCACGTCTACGACGACGACCGGTTCGAGCGGGTGGTGGCGCAGATGGAGAGCTTCGCGCCGTACGCACTGACCGGCGCGATCATCGCGCAGGACCGGACGGCGATCGCCTGGGCGACCGAGCGGCTCCGCTTCGCGGCCGGCAACTTCTACATCAACGACAAGCCCACCGGCGCCGTCGTCGGCCAGCAGCCCTTCGGGGGTGCCCGGGCCTCCGGTACCAACGACAAGGCGGGCGCGGCGGTCAACCTCCTGCGCTGGACCTCGCCACGGTCGATCAAGGAGACATTCGTCCCGCCCAAGGACCACCGCTACCCGCACATGGGCAGGGGCTGAGCCGAGCGTGATCCCGTGGCACCTCGGGGCGGTGCACCCCTTCGAGCAGGTCCTGACGCTGGTCCTGGCGTTCGGCCCGTTCCTGGTGCTGGGGATCGTGATCCTGGTTCGGCGGCGGATGGATCGGGTGGTGGAGGAGCGGGACGGCGGGGCATTTCACCGCATAACCGGTGAATCTGACCGTTCTGGTATGAAACTTCGTACCAGAACCGGCAGATTCACCACATAACCGGTGAATCTCACCGGCGATCTCAACGCGCCAGGTACTCCCGCCCGACCTTGTTCTCGGCTTTGAGGGCCTTGAGCAGGAGCCCCGTGATCAGGTCCTCGATCTTGCCGCCGATGAGCGGGATGCCGACCTTGACGGTCAGGGACACCGTCTCGGTGGTTACGCCGTGCGCCTCTTCGATCCGGGCGGTGCCCGTCATGTCGCCCGGCTTGCCGGGGATGGTGATGGAGATGTCGCCGAGCAGGGGATTGGTCCAGATCTCGCGCTGCACGATGTTGACCTCCTCGCCCACGAACTTCTTCGCGAACGACGGGACCCGTCCGGTGGGTTGCCACTGGTCGACGGTGACGTGCATGCCGTCGCCAACGGTCTCGATGACCACGCTCTTGCGGGTGACGCCGATGAAGTCGCAGACCTCCTCGCGGAAGGCCTGGTCGGCGAGCATCGCCGTCACCGCGTCCGCCGGGGCGTCGTACGTCAGGTCGTGCCGCAGACTGGTGCTCACTTGTTGTCCTGCAACCAGGCCCGACCCACCGTGTGCTCGACGCGGTAGCCCGACTCGATCTGGTCGGCCATCAGCTTCTCGAGCTTGCCGCCGATCAGCGGCACCTTGACCTTGACCTCGAGCTCGACGATCTCGACGGTCGCGTCCCCGTCCGGCGCGAGCCGGATCGTCCCGGTGGCCGATGACGGCTTGCCCGGAGCGGTGATCGAGACCGATCCCGAGGTCCGGCTCGCCCACTCCTCGGTGATCACGGCCTGGGTGGTGTCGCCGGCGATCTTCTTGGCGATCGCGGGCAGATCCTTGGTGTTCTGCATCTGGTCGTTGACGAGCGAGAACCCCTCGCCGCTGGGGGTCAGCCGCACGTCGACGGAGACGACCTCCTGGGCCTGGGCCACCTGCTCGCGGAAAGCCGGGTCGGACAGCATCGCGAACACCTCATCGGGGCTCGCGTCGTAGGACAGCTCGGTGCGGAACTTCATGGCGCACATCATGCACCCCAGCCGGCGAGGGTACGTTCGGATCCATGACTGACCAGTTCGTGTCCTTCGGCGAGCAGGGCGCCCAGCTCACCTACGGCAGTTACTTGCGCCTGCCCCAGCTGCTCGACTCCCAGCACCTGGAGTCCGACGCCCACGACGAGCTCCTCTTCATCACGATCCACCAGGTCTACGAGCTCTGGTTCAAGCAGCTGCTGCACGAGGTCGGGGCCGCGCGCGACGCGTTGACCCGCGGCGAGCTGTGGTGGGCGCAGCACCTGCTCCAGCGTGTGCACGTGATCGAACGGGTCCTGGTCGAGCAGGTTGACGTCCTGGAGACGATGACGCCGCAGGACTTCCTCGTGTTCCGGCAACGGCTGGCACCGGCCAGCGGATTCCAGTCGGTGCAGTTTCGCGAGCTGGAGTTCCTCTCCGGCGCCAAGGACCCGACGTACGTCGACCGCTTCCGCGGGCTCACGGATGCCGAGCGGGACCGGCTCCGCCGCCGGCTCGACGAGCCGTCGCTCTGGGACGCGTTCGTCGACGTGCTGGCTGCCCACGACCTGCCCCACACCACCGCCGAGGAGATCTCGGACTCGCTGCGGACGGTCGCGCACGACCGGTCGAGCTACGCACCCATCTGGGCGATGGCCGAGGCGCTGCTGACCCACGACGAGCTCTGCGCGAGCTGGCGGGCCCGGCACGTGGTGATGGTCGAGCGGATGATCGGCACCAAGTCGGGCACCGGCGGCTCGAGCGGTTCGACGTACCTCCGCAGCAGGCTTCCGCTCCGCTACTTCCCGCTGTTGTGGGACCTGCGCAGCGAGCTCTGACGGATCGAGGCCTCCCGCGGCTGGGCGCGCGGGTGCCGCTGTCGCTTTGCCGCGCCAGGTGGCCTGCGCCGCCCAGCACCAAGAGGGCTAGCCTCGGACCTGTGTCAACGACGACGCAGGATGCAGACAAGGCCGAGCTGATCGCGAAGGCAACCGACCTCGCCAAGCGTGGCCGAGGCACGGGTGGCCCCCCGCACGACACCGTGGAGGCCCTGCTCCACGCCTACTACCGACACGTCGCGCCCGAGGACATCGTCGATCGCACCGACCTCGACGTCTACGGCGCCGTCGCCTCGCACTACAAGCTGGCGTTGGATCGGCCGCAGGGAACCGCTCAGGTCCGGGCCTTCACCCCCACCCTGAGCGAGATGGGGTGGTCGGCCGCCGGGCACTCCGTCGTCGAGGTCGTCGTCGACGACATGCCGTTCCTCGTCGACTCGCTGACCATGGAGCTCTCCCGCCAGCTGCGTGGCGTGCACGTGGTCATCCACCCGAACTTCGACGTGGTCCGCGATATCGCCGGCGGACTGCAGGAGGTGCTCCCCGTCGAGGACGGGTCGAGCGAGCCCGTCGAGGGCGCGGTGCGCGAGTCGTGGATGCACGTCGAGATCGACCGGATCCGTGAGGGCGAGGACCCGGCGGCGATCGTCGACGATGTGCAGCGGGTGCTGCGCGACGTACGCGAGGCGGTCGAGGACTGGGGCAAGATGCACGCCAAGGTCGACGAGATCGTGGCCAGCCTCAGGAACGAGCCCCCGCCGCTCGACCCCGAGCAGGTGCGTCAGGCCGCCGACCTGCTGGAGTGGCTGGGCAACGAGCACTACACGTTCCTCGGCTATCGCGAGTACAAGCTCGAGCGGCAGGGCGACGACGAGCTGCTGCGGGCGATCCCCGGGTCCGGCCTGGGCATCCTGCGCTCCGACCAGGAGATGTCGGAGTCCTTCGGCCGGCTCCCGGACCCGGTGAAGGCGCGAGCGCGCGAGAAGACGCTGTTGGTGCTGGCGAAGGCCAACTCCCGAGCGACGGTGCACCGGCCGGCGTACCTCGACTACGTCGGTGTGAAGACGTTCGACGAGGCCGGCGAGGTGAGCGGAGAACGCCGGTTCCTCGGGCTGCTCTCCAGCGCGGCGTACACCGAGTCGCTACTGCGGATCCCGCTGGTCAAGGAGAAGGCGCAGGCGGTCCTGAAGCGCAGCGGGTTCGACCCGCGCAGCCACGCCGGCAAGGCGTTGATGGACACCCTCGAGACCTACCCCCGCGACGAGCTGCTGCACACACCGGTCGACGAGCTGGCACCGATGGCCGAGGCCGCGATGTACGCCCGCGAGCGCCGGGCGGTGCGGATGTTCATCCGCAAGGACACCTACGCCCGCTATGTCTCCGTGCTCGTCTATCTGCCCCGCGACCGCTACAACACCGGCGTCCGCGAGCGGTTCGCCCAGCTCTTGCAACAGCGTCTGGGCGCCGACTCCGTCGAGTTCAACGTCAGCATCGGTGAGAGCACGACCGCGCGGGTGCACTTCGTCGTCCACCTGCCCAAGGGTCAGTCGCTGCCGGACATCGACATCCCCGACCTGGAGCGCCGGCTGGCCGAGGCGAGCCGTTCCTGGCGCGACGACTTCACCGCCGCCGTGATCGCGGAGTACGGCGAAGAGGCCGGCGGCGAGTTCGGCCGCCGCTACCTCGACTCGTTCCCGGAGGCCTACAAGGAGGACTTCTCGCCGCGTACGGCGTCCTTCGACCTCGGTCGCCTCGAAGCGATCCAGGGCGAGGAAGGCATCGACCACTCGCTCTACCAGGACCTCGACGCCGCGAGCGGCGAGGCCCGGCTCAAGCTCTATCGGATCGGCCCGCCACTGTCGCTCTCGCAGATCCTGCCGACGCTGTCGTCGATGGGGGTCGAGGTCGTCGACGAGCGCCCGTACGCCCTGGTCGGACTGGATCGGCCGTCACACATCTACGAGTTCGGGCTCCACTACGTGGGCGCGCTGCCGGACAACGGTCGGGAGCTGTTCCAGGACGCGATCCGGGCGGTCTGGGACGGCTTCAACGAGATCGACGGCTTCAACGAGCTCGTGCTCGGCGCCCGGCTGACCTGGCGGCAGGCGACCCTGCTGCGGGCCTATGCGAAGTACCTCAAGCAGGGCAATTCGCCGTTCGCGCTCGACTACATCGAGGGTGCCCTCGGCAACAACACCGACATCACCCGGCTCCTGGTCCAGCTCTTCGAGGTGCGGTTCGACCCCAGCCGCACCCTGGCCGGGGACGACCCGGCCCGGACCGAGGAGCTGGCCTCGCTCGAGGACCGGATCCTGGCCGCGCTCGACGACGTGGCGAGCCTCGACCACGACCGGATCCTGCGGTCCTACCTGACCCTGATCAAGGCCACGCTGCGCACCAACTACTTCCAGCCGGATCCCGACGGGCACCCGAAGGCCTACATCTCGCTCAAGCTCGAGCCCTCGGCGATCCCGGAGCTGCCGGAGCCGCGGCCGAAGTTCGAGATCTTCGTGTACTCACCGCGGGTCGAGGGTGTGCACCTGCGCTTCGGGTCGGTCGCCCGCGGTGGCCTGCGCTGGTCCGACCGCCGCGATGACTTCCGGACCGAGGTACTCGGGCTGGTCAAGGCGCAGATGGTCAAGAACACCGTGATCGTGCCGGTCGGCGCGAAGGGCGGCTTCTTCTGCAAGCAGCTGCCCGACTCCTCCGACCGCGAGGCCTGGATGAACGAGGGCATCGCCTGCTACAAGACGTTCATCTCCGGACTGCTCGACATCACCGACAACCTGGTCGAGTCCGAGTCGGTGCCGCCGCGCGACGTGGTCCGCCACGACGGCGATGACAGCTACTTGGTCGTCGCCGCAGACAAGGGCACCGCGACGTTCTCCGATATCGCCAACGGCGTGGCCATCGACTACGGGTTCTGGCTCGGCGACGCGTTCGCCAGCGGCGGTTCGGTCGGCTACGACCACAAGGCGATGGGCATCACCGCGCGCGGTGCGTGGGTCTCGGTGCAGCGGCACTTCCGGGAGATGGGCACCGACTGTCAGACCGAGGACTTCACCTGTGTCGGCATCGGCGACATGTCCGGCGACGTGTTCGGCAACGGCCTGCTCTGCTCGGAGCACACCCGGCTGGTGGCGGCGTTCGACCACCGCGACATCTTCATCGATCCGGACCCGGACCCTGCCGTGTCCTACGCCGAACGGCAACGACTCTTCGATCTGCCTCGTTCGAGCTGGCAGGACTACGACCCCGCGCTGATCTCCGAGGGTGGCGGCGTCTTCCCGCGCACGCAGAAGTCGATCAAGCTCAACCCCGCGATCCGCAGGGCGCTCGGCATCGATGACGGCGTAGCGGCGATGACGCCGGCAGAGCTGATGCGCGCGGCGCTGCTCGCGCCGGTGGACCTGTTGTGGAACGGCGGGATCGGCACCTACGTGAAGGGCCGCGGCGAGACGCACGGCGACGCGGGCGACAAGGCCAACGACGCGATCCGGGTCGACGGTCGCGAGCTCCGGGCGAAGTGCGTGGGGGAGGGCGGCAACCTCGGGCTCACCCAGGCCGGCCGGATCGAGTACGCGCTGAACGGCGGCCGGATCAACACCGACTTCATCGACAACTCCGCGGGGGTGGACACCTCCGACCACGAGGTCAACATCAAGATCCTGCTCGACCGAGTGGTCCGCGACGGTGACCTCACCGAGAAGCAGCGCAACAAGGTGCTCGCGAAGATGACCGACGAGGTCGCCCAGCTGGTGCTGCGGGACAACTACGAACAGAACCTCTCGCTGGCCAACGCGGACGCCAACGCGCCCGGCCTGTTGCACGTCCACGAGTTCTGGATGAAGAAGCTGGAGTCCGAGGGCATCCTCAACCGCGAGCTGGAAGGGCTGCCCTCCAGCCGAGCGGTGCGACAGCGGCTCGAGCGGAACGAGGGCCTGACCCTGCCCGAGCTCTCGGTGCTGATGGCCTGGACCAAGATCGTGCTGGCCGACGAGCTGCTCGACTCGGACCTGCCGGACGACCCCTACCTCGCCCTGGACCTGAAGGCGTACTTCCCGACCGAGATCCGCGAGGGCTTCGACACCTCGATCACCGATCACCCGCTGCGCCGGGAGATCATCGTGACCCAGGTGGTCAACGACCTGGTCAACGGCGCCGGGCTGACGTTCTGGCCGCGGCTGGCCGGCGAGACCGGGGCGACGCCGGCCGAGCTGACGCGAGCCAACTTCGTGGGCCGGGAGATCTTCGGCTCTCTTGCCCTTCGCGAGGAGCTGCAGAAGTACGACAACAAGCTGGACGCCTCCGTCCAGACCCAGATGCGGCTGGAGATGCGGACCCTCGTCGAGCGCGCCTCACGATGGCTGATCAACAACCGGCGCCCGCCACTCGACAGTCAGGGGACGGTGGATGCGTTCGCCGGGCCGGTCCAGGCCGCGATGGGCGCCTTGCCCGGGCTGATGACGGGCCGCGAGCTGGAGGCCTACGAAGCGCGTCGGGACGCGCTGATGAAGCGCGATGTGCCCGAGGACCTGGCCGGGCTGGTCGCGACGTTCCCGCCGGCGTACATGCTGCTGAACGTGATCGAGATCGCTCAGCGGGAGTCCCTGGACGCGGAGGACGTGGCGCGCGTGCACTTCGCGTTGGGTGAGCGATTGGGGTTGCCGACCCTGGTGCAGCGGATCCTCGGTCTACCGCGCGACGACCGTTGGCAGACGATGGCCCGCGCGGCGCTCCGTGACGACCTGCACTCGGTGCACGCACAGCTCACCTCGCAGGTGCTGCTCAGCACCGGGGCCGACCAGCCGGCACCGGCGCGGATCGCGTTGTGGGAGGACGAGGACGCGGTCATCGTGCAGCGCGCGACCGAGACGCTGGGGGAGATCTGCGCCGACGAGGCCGCCGACCTGGCCCGGATGTCCGTGGGTCTACGAGTGGTGCGGGGCCTGCTGCGTACCGGCTGAGCCGCCTTCGTGGGCGAGCGGCCGGCCCAGCGGCGGCGTGGCGATCCTGGCCTCCGCCATCGTGGTGATCGTCACGGCACTAGCCTGACCCGATGACCGACGACCTTCCCGTTCTTGGCGTGGCCGAGACCGTCAGGCAGACCCAGGCGGGCCGGCTCAAGGCGGTGCCCGCGACAGCGGCCGCGCTGGCCAGGATCGCCGAGCTCGATCCTGGCCTGAACGCGTTCTCGCTCGTCCGCGGCCGGGAGGCGCTGGCGGAGGCGGACGGCATCGACAAGACCCGGAAGGCCGATCGCGGCCCGCTGCACGGCGTACCGATCGCGATCAAGGAGGAGCTCGACGTCGCGGGCTGCGTGACGACGTTCGGCGGCGAGGCCAACTCGACCCCTGCTCGCGTCGACGGCGAGGTGGTGCGGCGGCTGCGAGCGGCCGGCGCGGTGGTGGTCGGCAAGACCACGATGCCCGAGTTCGGCGCCTGGCCCTACACGGAGTCGGTCTCGCGCGGGTTCACCCGCAACCCCTGGGATCACAGCCGCTCGCCCGGCGGCTCCAGCGGTGGTACGGCGGCAGCGGTCGCCTCGGGCATGGTCCCCGTCGGCATCGGCGGCGACGGCGGCGGCTCGATCCGGATCCCGTCGGCCTGCTGCGGGCTGTTCGGCCTGAAACCCCAGCGCGGCCGGGTCAGCAGCGGCCCGCACGAGCACCTGTGGTTCGCCCTCGGCACGGTGGGCCCGCTCAGCCGCAGCGTCCTCGACTCCGCGATCGTCTACGACGTCATCAGGGGCCACCTCGACTCCGACCTCTACCAGGCAGGTCAGACCGGATCCTTCGTCGCGGCGGCGACGACCGCGCCCGGTCGGTTGCGGATCGGCTGGTCGACCAAGCCGGTCACCCGTGGGGTTCGGCCCGACCCGATCCACGTGCGCGCGGTGGAGGACACGGCCCGGCTGCTGGGCGAGCTCGGACACGACGTACGCCAGATCGAGCCGCACTACCCCGACCCGACGGTGGCGTTCGTGCCGCAGTTCTTCGCCGGGATCCGGGCCGAGGCCGACGAGGTGGAGCACTTCAAGCGGCTGGAGCGGCGGACCCGCGAGACGTACCGGCTCGGCTCGTGGGTGACCCCGCGGGTGATCGACGCGGCGCTGCGGGCGACCGAGCGGGTCTCGGCCAAGGCCAACCGCGTGTTCGACGGCGTCGATGTGCTGCTCACCCCGGCGATCGCGCACCGGCCGCCGCGAGTGGGCGTGCTCGACGGCCGCGGCACCGTCGGCTCGACCCTGGCCGCGATGCCCGCGATCGCGTACGCGGCGCTCTGGAACGTCGCCGGCAACCCTGCGGCCTCGGTGCCCTGCGGGCCGGCCGAGGACGGGCTGCCCGTCGGCATCCAGCTGGTCGGTCGCACCGACGGCGAGGAGACCCTGCTGAGCCTGTCCGCGCAGCTCGAAACCGCCCGCCCGTGGCCGAAGGTTGCGGCGTCCTCGACGAAAGTCGCGTGAACCACCGAGGCCGAGTGTGATGGGCTCGGGTCTCGTGAGTGCAATCGAAGTCGTTGACCTGGTCAAGACGTACGGCGACCTACGGGCCGTCGACGGTGTCAGCCTCGAGGTGGCCGAAGGGGAGTTCGTCGGGATCCTCGGGCCTAACGGCGCCGGCAAGACGACGCTGCTAGAGCTGGTCGAGGGGTTGCGCCAGCCCGACTCCGGCAGCGCGCGCGTGCTCGGTGCGGCCGTGTGGCCCCGGAACCCCGAGCTGTTGCCGCGGATCGGCGTCCAGCTGCAGGCGTCATCCTTCTTCGAGCGCCTGACCGCGCGCGAGCAGATCCGCACCTTTGCGGCGTTGTACGGCGTCCCGGTCGCCACCGCCGACGAGTGGCTCGAGCGGGTCGGGCTGGTCGACAAGGCAGACACCCGGGTCGAGGATCTCTCCGGCGGGCAAGCGCAGCGGCTCTCGATC
Source organism: uncultured Actinomycetota bacterium (assembly GCA_963827185.1). Classification (GTDB taxonomy): domain Bacteria; phylum Actinomycetota; class Actinomycetes; order Propionibacteriales; family Nocardioidaceae; genus Nocardioides. Next base: position 368,152 of record CAWGZQ010000003.1, on the reverse strand, counting down.
GCCTGCTCGCTGGTGCACGACCCCGAGGTGCTGTTCCTGGACGAGCCGACCGCCGCGCTCGACCCGCAGGCGCGGCGCAACCTGTGGGACCTGCTGTCCGGGCTCAACGACTCGGGCCGCACGGTGGTGCTCACCACGCACTACATGGACGAGGCCGAGGCGCTCTGTGACCGGGTCGCGATCATGGATCACGGCCGGATCCTGGAGATCGGCAGCCCGGCCGCGCTGGTGCGTGGCCTGGATGCCCCGGCCCGGATCACGGTGGCGCCCGGCGCGCTGGCGGTCGACGAGGCCCGTCAGCTGGCCGGCGTCGATGACGCGAGCGAGTCGCTCGACGGCGTGGTCCTCACCACGCGCCGCCCGGCCGAGGTCGTGGCCCGGCTGGCCGAGCACGACCAGCTCGACGGCGTACGCGTGCAGACCGGGACCCTCGAGGACGTCTTCCTCTCGCTCACCGGACGGGAGTACCGCGCATGACCGGACCTACCGCGCGCCGGGGGGCGACGTTCTGGGCGCTTTCCGTCGCGATCCTGCGCGGCTTCCTGCGCGACAAGGCCGCCGTGTTCTTCGCGATCCTGTTCCCGCTGATGTTCCTGGTGCTGTTCGGGGGGCTCTTCTCCGACCAGGACCAGTCCAAGGTCGACCTGATTGAGGTGGGCGACGTATCGATCGTGGAGGCGCTCCCCCAGGGGGCGAAGGAGGCGTTCGACCAGACCTTCGAGGTCAGCCGCTCCGACGATCTCGACGCCGCGCTGGAGGAGGTCCGCAAGGGCGACGCCGACGTGGCGATCGAACAGCGCGGGGACACCCTGATCGCGCACTACACGCAGACCGAGCAGGTCAAGGCGGCGATCACCCAGGGCACGCTGCGCGCCTTCGTCGACGGCGCCAACGTCGCGGCGAGCGGCCAGCCACCGAAGTACGCCTTCGAGGCCGAGCGGGTCGAGGACGACTCGCTCTCGACGATCCAGTTCTTCACCCCCGGGCTGCTCGGCTGGGCGGTGGCGATGAGTGCCAGCTTCGGCGCGGCGGCGACCCTGCAGGGGTGGCGGCAGTCGAAGCTACTGCGGCGCCTCCAGCTCTCGCCGGCCACGACCCAGACGATCGTCGGCGCCCGGGTGGCGGTCACGGTGGCCGTCGCCCTGGCCCAGATGGCGATCTTCATCGGGCTCGGTGCCGCGGGCTTCGACCTGACCCTCACCGGCTCCTGGTGGATGGCGATCCCGATGCTGGTCGTCGGCACGCTCTGCTTCATGGCGATCGGACTGCTCGCCGGGGCGATCGCGAAGTCCGCGGAGGGCGCGGTCAACATGGCCAACTTCCTCGTGCTCCCGATGGCGTTCCTGAGCGGCTCGTTCTTCCCGCTGGACACGGCGCCATCCTGGCTGCGCGCGTTCTCCAACCTGCTTCCTCTCAAGCACCTCAACGAGGGAATGATGGACGTGATGGTGCGTGGCGAGGGCCCGTCGGCGGCTCTCGTCCCGATCGCGATCCTGGCCGGCTTCGCGATCGTGGTGACGCTGCTCGCCGCCAGGCTGTTCCGCTGGGAGACCACCTGACCCGGTCGCCGTATCCTCGTGCGGTGGTCGTGGTGGAACATGTCGGATCCACGTCCGTGCCGGGCCTTGCGGCGAAGCCGATCATCGACGTGGACGTCATCGTCGACCACCCCCGATGTGTCGCTCGCCGTTGCCGCCTGACCGCAGAAGAGCGGCTCAGCTCCTTCGGCTGAACGATCCGTCTGCTTGACCGCATGCCATCCGCCCCGCCGGGGGTGGCGGGGTGTGGGGCGGGGTGGCTAGTCGGGGGTGAGGTGGCCGAGGTCGCGGGTGCCGCCTGGTCCGCGGTGGAACCAGAGGCCGTTGGGGCTGCGCCACAGGTAGTGGCCGGCTTCGAGTGCGAGGCTGGTCCAGCCGTCGTGGGTCTTGGCGCGATGGTGCCCGCGGCAAACTGGCGCGGTGTTGCAGCTGCAAGTCGGCCCACCCCTCGCGAACGGGATGACGTGGTCGCAGTCGCAGGAGGCGGCGGGTCGGGTGCAGAACGGGAACACACACGTCACGTCACGTTCGACCGCTTGGTCCCACATCCGCTCGGGACGTTCGTAGCGGTCGACATGAACGTGCTCGTTCAGGTCGATGACGGGCGCGATCACGACCTGGGTGTCGGGGTTCGTGCACCAGCCGCCGACCTGGTCGACCGAGATCGGGGTCCGGGTGGTCTCACACCGGGCCTGGTCCTGGTCGTGGGTGTGGACGTGGATCACGGTCTGACGGGGCTTGACCAGCGGCCCGGCCTGCCCGGCGGGGTCCTCGGGGTTGAGGTCGAGCTGGGTCTGCTTGCGCGCCAGGGCACCGAGGGCCAGCGAGCGACGTACGTCGTGGGTCTCATCGCAGCCCAGGGCTTTGAGCTCGGCGGCGCCGTGGTCCAGAGCGGTGTCGAGGTCCAGGGCATCGGCCAGCTCCAGGCCACCGGAGATCTCCACGACCCCGTCGGCGCCCACGTCCGGGGTGTCGATGTCGACGCGGCGGGCCTCCATCGCCTGACGACGCTTCTCGGCGGCTTCCTCGGGGGCGTACAAGGCCAGTGCTTCGGCGGCGAGGCGTTCGACCTGCCCGAACGTCACCCGCGCGGCCGTGGATGCGAGCCTGCGGTCGACGTACCGCGCCCCGGCCTTCGGGAGGGCCAGGGTGTGGTCGGCGACCCGCGCGGCCCGCCACCACGGCAGCCGACCCTCGACGACTTCCTCCCAGAACCCGGGCAGCCGATAACGAACCTCCAGCACCCGACCGACGTAGCGCTTCCCAGCGTCCGAAGTCATCCCCAGTGCGGCAGCCAACTCCACGACCGCGAACTCCGACACGTACGGCGCACCGTCACCGGCCAGCGCCAGGCCGGTGTCGCGACCAAACTCCACATAGGTGGCCGCATCATCGGCGTCGACCTCGTGCGCGGCGCACCACTCGATCACCAGCTCCAGCTCGCGCACCTGCTCGGCCATCTGAGCCCGCCGCGAGACCCGCGCCGCGTCGAGCAGACCCACCGGAGTGGGCTGCTCGAAGGAGTGTGGCGCTGCTGACATGACCATGATTCAAGCACCGAGCACCGACACTCAACCGCGAGCAGCATCGGACTGGTTTGCCCTGCGGTTGAGCGGAATGCGAGCGCGGCAGCCAGCGCGCCGCAGGCCGGCGACGGTGCGCGCCGGCCACCTACCGTCCCCGTAGCCAGCCCCTTCGGCGCGCAACCACGGCGGGCCCGAGGACGCGCTCGATGCTCAGAGGATCGGTGGCCTTCAGACACCTGCGCTCGCACCTCAACCACGGACGCCTCACAGTCACTAGGATCGTGTCGATCCGACAAGGGGGACGCGTGCACACCTACGACATCGCCAGGATCCTGGTCGAGCTGGCCATGATCCTGGTGCTCGCCCGCTCGGCAGGCTGGGTGTTCACCAAGTTCGGACAGCCGGCAGTGGTTGGCGAGATCCTGGCCGGCATCATGCTGGGCCCCAGCATCCTCGGCGCCGAGCTGAGCCAGGATCTGTTCCCGATCGACTCGCGGCCTTTCCTCGAGCTGCTGGCCAGCCTCGGCCTGGTCCTGTTCATGTTCGTGGTCGGCCTCGAGCTCGACACGTCCTTGATCAAGGGTCGGGGCCGGGTCGCCGCGTCGGTGTCGATGGCGTCCATCCTGATGCCGTTCACGCTGGGCATCGGGCTGGCCGCCGTACTCCCCGAGAGCCTGCGGGTCGGCGCCGACTTCTGGCCGTTCGCCCTGTTCGTCGGGGCGGCGATGTCGGTGACCGCGTTCCCGGTGCTGGCCCGGATCCTCACCGACCGTGGCATGCACCGCACGGAGACGGGCGGGCTGGCGCTGGCCTGTGCGGCCACCGACGACGTCCTGGCCTGGACCCTGCTCGCCGTCGTGATCGCGATCGGTGGTGGGCAGGGCGAGAGCGACCAGTGGCTGGTGGCGCTCGCGGTCCCGTTCGCGCTGCTCGCGCTGTTCGTGATCCGACCGCAGCTGAACAGGCTGACCGAGGCCTACAACAGGGCCGGCCGACTGACCCCCGGGATCCTGTCCGTGGTCCTGCTCGGGCTGCTGCTCTTCTCCGCAGCCACCGAGTACCTGCACGTCCACTTCATCTTCGGCGCGTTCCTGTTCGGCGCGATCCTTCCGCACGAGGGAGCCGCCGCTCTCCGGCACGAGATCCTGGTCCGGCTCGAGCAGATCAGCGTCCTGCTGCTGCTTCCGGTCTTCTTCCTGGTTTCCGGCCTCAACGTCGACCTGCGCGGTCTCAACGGTGACAACCTCCTCCAGCTCCTGCTGATCCTGGCGGTGGCGATCGGCGGCAAGTACGTCGGTGCCTACCTCGGTGCCCGCTCCGCCGGCGTACCCCACTGGCAGGCCAACTCCCTCGGCATCTTGATGAACACCCGCGGCCTGACCGAACTGGTGATCCTCAACGTGGGCCGCGAGCTGGGGCTGATCGGCGACACCCTGTTCACGATGCTGGTGGTGATGGCCGTCGTCACCACGGTGATGACCGGACCCTTGCTGACCCGCGCCTACCCGAAGCGGCGGATCGCCCGCGACATCGCCGAGGCCGAGCGGGCCGCGCTCGGCGACGAGGCGGCCACGCGGGCGCTGGTCGTGGCGGTGCCGGGGGTGGACAGCATGACCATGGTCGAGGTCGCCTTCGGTCTGCTTGACGGCGCCGGCTCGGCCGAGGTGGTGGTGGCCGCTTTCGAGCCGCAGCGGGCCAAGCTCGAGATGGGCAGCGGCCTCACCGATGAGCTCGCCGAGATGGCCGAGACGATGGAGCGTCAGCAGGTGCTCGTGCACGCCGGGGAGCGAGTCGGGATTCCGGTCCGGATCATGGCCAACCCGAGCGCCGATCTCACCGGCGACCTGGTCGCGCTCGCCGAGGCGTTGCGGCCGCAGTACCTCGTTGCCTGGAGCGACGACGAGTCGACCGACCCCGTGGTCTCGGTCGTCGACTGCCCGGTCGTGGTCGTCGAGCCCGGCACCGTGCTGGCCGGGCCGCTCACGGTCGAGTGGACGCCGGACCCGGACGGCGACGAGGCAGTGGTGGTGGCCTGCCGGATCGCGCAGCGGAGCGGAGTCGTGCTCGGACTGCGAGCCGACTCCGACACCCGGCGTTCGCAGGCGATGCGGACCGGGCTGAGCGAGCGCGGCGTCACCACGGCGGAGCCTCCGGAGGGCGCCCTGGTGATCAGCGGCGTCGCCGGACCGGGTGCGCTACGAGTGCGGGCCGAGGTCGACGCCACTCCGGTCGACTGGGCAACGGTCGACCTCGGTGGAGTGGTCACACCCACAGTCGAGTAGTCCGCGTCAGCTGCTCGCTCCAGCGTGCGTGTTGAACGCCAGCGTGCGATGGCCGATCCGGACCCGGGTGCCTTGGGTGAGCACGTGCTCACCGCCGGTCGGAAGCCGCAGCCACTCGGCGGTCTTCGGCGGGTTCACGAACGTGCCGTTGGTCGACTCGTTGTCGATCAACACCGGGTCCCAGCCGCGCAGCTCGATCCGGGCGTGGACCCGGGAGATCTGGTTGGACTGGTCCTGAACGGCGATGCCTCGCAGCTGTTCGTTCCGCACCCGCTCGTCGGCATCCGGGTCGCGACCGAGCAGGTAGTCGGAGTCGAGCTGGAAGACCGCCCCGTCGTCGAGCACGATCACCCCGAGCGGAGGACGCAGCCCGCTCACGAGGACCGGTGTCTGCTGAACCATGTTGATGCCGCAGACGGCGCAGAACAGCTGGCGCGGGTCGTTGAAGTGGCGGTTCTTGCAGTAGACCCCGCGGACCTCCTCGACGTGCACCGCCGGGTCGACGACCTGCGAGACGTCCACGAGCTCCGAGACGATCGGCAGCGGTGTCGGCGCATCTTCCTGGACCTGGCTGAGCAGGACCGAGTCGAAGTGACCCAGCTCGTCCTCCGGCGCGGCCGGGGTCGGCCGGTCCGGGACGGGTACGGCGGGGGTCGGGGGTGGCGGCGGCGGTGGGGGTGCCGGTTCGCTCACGGGCGCGGGGGCCTCGACGACGGGCTCGCCCGGGGCTCGCCCTGCTCGACCACCGGAGGCGGTGCGGGCACCGAGTCGACCGCGACCATGGCCGGGCCGTGGTCATGCGCCCCGCTGACGGTGAAACCGCCGGCCGGAACCACCCCATCGGTGAGCCGGAACAGGGCGCCGCCAGGACCGGCCGCCGCGTCGACGCTGGCCTCGAGCTGCTCGATCGGCCACGGCACCAGTCGCTCGACCCAGGCGAGGGAGTCGGCGCCGGAGATCCGGTCGCCGTTGATCGTCACCACCGCAGCGTCGCCCTGCACGAAAACGGCCAGTCCGGTCTCGTGGGGGGCGAGGGCGACGAACGATGGGTGGTCATCCGCGGTCGTGGACAGCTGAAGGGCGAAGCCGCGGACCAGCTGGCGGCCCTCACCGCCGTTGGCGGCCACCATCGCCGCCTGCTCGAGCAGCGGACCTACCCGCCCGGGCTCGGTGGACCCGACCAGCAGGACCACCCGGCCGAGCCGGGCCAGCGTGCCGGTGCCCGCTCCCGGCGCGACGTCGGCATCCGCCCAGGCCGCGGGGGAATCGATCGGGTGGGTGTGGGAGTCCATCAGATGATCCTTCCACCGAAGAAGCGCCAGCGGATGAGCGGAACCCGCATCGGGCCGTTGACCCAGAAGAAGATCACCATCCAGATCACCAAGAAGTCGATGGCGAACGCGGAGAACTTCGGCACGCCTTCGATGCCGGGCACCGCCTCGAGCCTGAGCAGCAGCCAGATCAGCGCGCCCTCGTTGACGAACGTGATGAAGCCGAACAGCGTCGGCCAGTCCTTCTCCCAGCGGAACTGCTGGATGCCGTGGTAGATCAGTTCCCAGATCACGCCGAGCACCGCAACGGTCGCCAGGATGAGGTACGTCGTCCGGTAGTCGGGGTCGCCGGGCAGGATCGGCGTCAGCAGCAGCGTGATCAGCGCGCCCCAGGTGGCCAGCATGAAGAGGCGGGTCTGGATTCGACCGTTCAATGTGGGAAGCATCTCGACCCTTCTAGATCTGGCGTCCGGAGAGCCATTTGAACCATTGGAGCGTTGATCGGATAGGTCCGATCCGACGGCCGAAGCCGTGCTTGGCCAGGTCCGCCTGGATCTCCTGGGCGGCGACCTGCAGGCCGAGGAAGGTGTCGACGCCGGGGAAGTAGCCGCCGAGCGTCGTGGACCCGGAGGCGTACATGATGCCGTCGCCGGAGCGGGTGCCCCGCAGCTCGAAGTTGCGCTCGACGTCGAGGCGGGAGATCGGGTTGCGACCGGCTCCGCCGTGATCGAGCAGGTCCTTCAGCAGCCGGTGCTCCGCGATGTCGGCCTCGAGCCCGGTGCAGTCGATCACGAAGTCGACCTCGACCGGGACGATGCCCTGTTGGGTCCGGACGTGGTTGACGATCCGGTCGCCGTGCGGCTCCATCTTGTCGACGGTGCCGACCATCAGCTGGTACCAGCCCTGTTGTCGGCCGGTCTTCATCTGCTTTTGCCAGTAGCGGCGGTACGGCGTGTTGGTGCCGCCCATTCGCTTGTAGAGCGCGGCCCGCTCCTCGCCCTCCAGCGTGCGCATCTGGCGCTTGAGCTGACCGCCCCACACCGACTTCGGGTAGTTGAAGCCCTGGTAGGCCCAGCCGTCGGCGCCCTTGCGGCGCATGAACATGCTGGGCGGGTTCTCGCCGTTGCCGTCGTTCGCGCCGTTGATGAAGGTCCGGAACAGGTGGACGATCTGGGTCTGGGCGCCGTGCAGCAGCCGGTCGTCCATCAGCCGCTGGAGGACGCGCGAGGCGACGATGCCGCCACCGCGCACCAGCACCGTGCTGGGGGTGGTCATCAGGCGCTCGTAGACGTGTTCGTGGGCTTCGTAGGCGTTCACGATGTGGTGGTAGTCGTTGTTCTCGGTCCGGTAGGCCTGCAGTTCGGGGAGGAACTTCAGGCCGGGATATCCGACCGCCACGTGCACGAACCGCGACCGGAACGCCACCCGCTTGGTGCCGGTGACGCCCTCGGGCGGCGTGAGGATCGTGAAGTAGCCGCCGCCGTACCTGCGCCGGATGATCCGGACCAGGCCTTTGGCCAGCATGTCGTTGTAGCGGATCCGGTTGGCCTCGCGTTCCATGCCGCGGAAGGCGCGCCCGGCGTGTGGGGTGTAGTAGTCGTCGAGGATCGGTTCGACGAACACCTGCCACCACACCCGGGGGTTCTTGAACCCCTCCACGAACGCATACGACGGGAACCCCCAGATGTTGTCGGGGCGAGATGCCGAGTCCGAGCGGAGCCGCTCCCCGCGCGGGATCTGCGAGACCCGGGTGAGGTACTCGTAGGTCTGCCACGGGTGGTCGAGTGCGGAGAGGACCCGGATGTGCTCCGGCGGCACGCCTGCGATCCGCAGGTAGTCGACCGTGACGAAGCTCCCGATCCCTCCGCCCACCGTGACGAACGGGACGTCGACGATCGGGATGCCCGCCGCCGCGACCATTTCGTCGGTCCAGAAGTCGGTGCTGAGCAGCTGATCGTTGAGATCGCCCGAAACCGGCTGCGCCGGGAGATAGTTCGCCGCGTCCGGCTGCGGAATGACGGTGGCGTGCAGCGGGTCCATGAGCTCCCCTTCGGTGTCCGGGTTCAGCCCCGGAAACGCTACTACGATTGCGCCCAGCCGGGGGCATGTGGAGGATGAGGTTGTGCAAGGGATCGCGGACTACCAGTTCATCCGCCCGTTGGGGGAGTCGAACTACGGCACCAACTACCTCGCCACGCCGCCCGGACGCCTCGGCATCGCCGAGCCCGAGGTGGTGGTGAAGGTGATCGCCGGGCCGACCTCGGACGACGCGTTCCGACGCGCGACCAGGGAGCTCAAGCATTTCAGCGTCGCCGATTCGGACCGGCTGGTGAAGGTCTACGACGCCGGTCGGCAGGGCGGCGCGTTCTACTACGCGATGGAGTACCTGCCCCTGGGCTCGTTGGAGAGCCCCGCGCAGCCGCCCTCGCCGGAGCATGCCGTTCGCGCCGTGCGCGACGCGGCGCTGGCCGCCCATGCACTGCACGAACGAGGCATTGCCCACCGCGACATCAAGCCCGCCAACATCCTGCTGGCCGAGGACGGGGGCCGGCTCTCCGACCTCGGGCTCTCGCAGCTGCTGACGCCCGGCATCGTGGTGACCGGTCTCGGCCAGATCGGCTTGGAGTTCACCGACCCGCAGATCATGCTCGGCGCCGCGGCCTCCCGAGCGAGCGACATCTGGTCGCTCGGCGCCAGCCTCCACTACGCGATGACCGGGCAAGGGGTCTACGGCGACCTGCCGTCCTCCGAGCCGCTGATGATGGTGCGCTCGATCCTGGCCTCGACGCCGACCGTGAGCCCGGGGCTACCTACGGCGGCCTCCGAGCTGATCACTGCCTGCCTGAACGCCGATCTCGCCGCTCGGCCCAAGACGGCCGCCGAGGTGGCAGAACGCATCGGGACGCTCGTTCCGGTCTGAGTACTCCAGTCGCGCCGATCTCTGGCCAGCGGACGGTTTCGGCCCCTTATCATCGAGAAATCGAACGCCTCGTGATGCGCGGGGGATTCACTTCGGGTGGTGAGGGCGCTATGGAGCTCCACGAGAATCTTTACGCACTTGGTCTGCGGCTCGGGCGTGAGGTCTTCGACGATCCCGATAGCTTCCGCGGTGCGCTGGACGACTTCCTCGACGAGGACTCGGCCACCACGGGCGACATCAACCTGCTGGTCGACGCCGTCCGGTTGGGCGCTTTCGCGTCGATGACCTCGATGATCGGCAGTGGCGCCCAGGTCATTGCGGCGGTGGAGGAGGCCGGCAGTCGCCTGGCCCGCGACCGCGGTAGCGCCGATGTCGCCGGCGCTCAGTGGGCGTGCGCCATCCTCGCCTTCGCAATCGGCAAGGCAAGTGCCCACGAGGTGCAGCGCTACCGCACCCAGCAAGCCGACCCGTTGCCTTCGGAGGGGGCGCCCTCGACCCGCTTTCCTCAACAGCCGCTGGAGGGCCACCGAGGCGCACCCACCCGGCTGACCTCTTCGTCAGCGGCCGACGGGTCGCCGCCCAGCGACGATCCTCTCGCGGATTCGATGGCCGACCGCCGGCCCGAGGCGCCTTCCGGCTCACGAAAGAGGACGCCGATCCTACTGGGGGCCGCGGCAGCGGTGGTGCTCGTGGCGGCGGCGGTGGCCATCATCGCCGCCCAGGACGCCGACGAGCCCACGGGCCCAGCAGGGAGCGAGACCACGGCCGGGTCGGCAGAGCTGCCTGTGGATCTGGACTCGGTACGGGCTCGCTACAGCGGTCTGGCCAGGGACGTCACGGTCGGCGTGGACGCATGCGAGCATCCGCCGGCTTCCGACTCCGCCACCGAGGTGGTGGAGTGTGCCTTCCCCGATGGAACTCTCACGCTGATGACGTTCGAGTCCGACGAGGATTTCGAAGCGCACCGCAGCGCCAACACCCGGCTCGAGCCGGGGAACCTTCGCAGCAGCACCGAGACCGGCACGATCCAGAGCGTCGACGCGAGAACCGATGCGGCCTGGGCCGAGACCTCTTCGCTCTACTGGGACAGCTCGGAGGCGCTTCAGGCAGGCAAGTATCAGGCTGCTTCAAGGGCCAGTGTCGACCGACTGATGAAGAAGTACTACAGCGTCGAGGGGGTCGTCGAGTACCCGACGAAACCCGAGGACAAGGGCATGATCGCCCTCGCCAAGCGATTTCTTGACGTCGCCGGGTGCGATCGTGTCGCGACCAGCGAGGCCGGCGAACTGGAAGAGAGCTACTGTCCCGCCCCCCACAACATCGACGTGTGGCTGCTGGTCTTCGAGACCATGGAGGACTTCGAGACCTACCGTGATCTCCGGGTGGCGTTGGACCCGGAGCCCACCCCCTCCCACTGGAGTTTCGGCAAGGTACAGCAGGGGACCCTGGCGGACTACGAGCACGACGACACCAGCGCGGTGCGCTACTGGGACCGGCCGGAATGCAGGTGCGCTATGGAGGCCTTCCTCGACTCCGGAGATCGGCAGGTCCTCACGGACTGGTGGCTCGATCCGTTCGGCTCGTAGGTTGGCTCATAGGTTCGGCCGCCGGCTCGGGTGCGAATTTCGAGTGAACGATCCCCGTAGCCTGACTCTCTGACGTTACGATCAAGCGCCTTTGGAACCACCCGGGTTCCGCCGGAATTGTGAGGACCCATGGAGCTGCACGAGAACCTCTATGCGCTCGGCCTGCGTCTCGGGCGTGAGGTCTTCGACGATCCCGATAGCTTCCGCGGTGCGCTGGACGACTTCCTCGACGAGGACTCGGCCACCACGGGCGACATCAACCTGCTGGTCGATGCGGTCCGACTGGGCGCGTTCGCGTCGCTGACGTCCATGCTGGGTAGTGGCGCCCAGGTCACGGCGGCGGTGGAGGAGGCCGGCAGTCGGCTGGCCCGCGACCGTGGCAGCGCCGACGTCGCCGGTGCCCAGTGGGCTTGCGCGGTGCTCGGGTTCGCGATCGGCAAGGTCAGCGACGCCGAGGTGCGTCGCTACCGCACCCAACACGCCACCCCGCAGCCGCCGTCGATGCCGTTGCCGCCCACGCAGTTCCCCGCCGCGCAGCCGGCGCCCCCGCAGCAGCCGCCGGCCCCGCCGACCCAGTACTCCGGCCCACCGGTGACCGGCGCTGCGCCCGCGGGCTCCGGACCGCTGCCACCGGCCCAGCCGACGTACGCCGCCGGCGCAGGTGGCTCGCCGCCGCACCCTGGACAGGTGCCGCCACCCTCGTCCTGGCCCGGCAACGCGCCGCTGCCGCCGGAGCCGCGGCGCAAGACCTGGCCCCTCATCGTCGCGACGGTCGCCGCGATCGCGCTGATCGCGGGCGGCGTGGTGGCGCTGATCGTGACCCGCGACGACGATTCCGCTCCATCAGGCGGCAGCGACCCGTCGGACACGGTCGACGACCTGCCCACCGACATCGCCTCCGTGAGCGAGCGGTACGACCCGCTCGCGGGCGACATCGGCTCCGGCGTCGATGAGTGCGAAACGGCCGAGCCGGGCGACGGAGCCACCGAGACGCTCGCCTGCACGTTCGAGGACGGGACTCTCGAGCTGACGACCTACGAGACGGAGCAGGACCTCGAGGCCAATCGGACCGCCAACACCGGCACCGATCCCGCCACCCGCTACAGCCGCACGGACGCCGGCGTGGTCTACGGCGTCGACAGCGGCTCCGCGGTCGCCATCTCCGACGCGACCTCGATCTACTGGGACAGCACCGAGGGCCTCCAGTCCGGCAAGTTCGTGGCGGCGCCGGACACCCTCACCATGGAGGAGCTCGCCGAGGAGTTCGAGAGCACCGACCCCGTGGTCTCCTGGCCGACCGAGCCGGAGGACGAGGGCATGATCGCGCTGGCCGAGGAGTTCGTGAACCTCTCGGAATGCAACCGGATACAGACGATCCAGGATGGTGAGGTCGAGGAGAGCATCTGCTCAGTCCCGGACGGCATCACCGTGTTCATGGGGGTCTTCCGGACCAAGGAAGACTTCAAGAACTACCGCCGTGAGGCGCAGCGACAGGCTGCCGACCAGGGCTACCCGTTGCGGAACTGGAACTTCGACGGCGCCACCCGAGAGGGTGCGGCCGCGGAGTACATCAACTCCTCCGGGGCTGCGGTGCGCTACTGGGACAAACCCGAGTGCAAGTGCTACATGGAGGCGAGCCTCAGCGACGGCACCCTCCAGGACGTCGAAGACTGGTGGGTCAACGCGTAACGGTGGTTACCCCGGGTGAGGCGGAGCCACCCGGCTCGGGAGGTCCGTGCGCACCATGAGCGCGAGCGTGGTGTCGTCACCGCCGACGGCGGCGGGCTCCTCGAGCCATCCCGGGAGTTGCTCGGCCACCCAGTCGAGTCCTCGCTCCCTGCCGAACCGCACCAGCTCCTCACCGGTCTGCTGCCACCAGCCCGCCGCGTCGACCCGGGACGAGCCGAACCCGTCGGTGCACTGGAAGGCGAGCACGATGTCGCCCTGCCGGATGTCCAGCGCCGCGGCGCGTAGCGACTTCAGCGGATTCGGCTGGCAGAGCGAGGCGGTGCTGACGCCATCCAGGTCCGGATCCTCGGGCAGCGGGCGGCTGGCGCGGCCGGCGCCGTCCACGACGACGGTGTCGCCGTCGCCGATCTGGAACAGCGCGAGCGCGTCGCCAACGGCTGCCATCGCTAGCAGCGTGGTGCCGTAGGGCCGCAGCTGGTCGCGCGGTGCCCCCGCATCGAACGGGTGCTCAGTCACATGCCGACGCACCCCGTCGGCCCACGCCTCGACGACCCGAGCGGCGACCTCCGGAATCGCCCGATGGGCGGCTCCGGAGTCGGTGAACTGCGGCAGCGCCGCTACCAGCGCGTTGACCGCGGCCGATACGGCGATCTGGGCGCCGACGTCGCTGCGGAAGTGCTCGTGGTGGCCGTGACCGTCGGCCACGGCGATCACGGCGGCGCCGCCCTCGACCCAGGTGTGAACGGCGTCCTGGAGTGGACGCCCGTCTCGCACATGCACCGAGCCGATCTGGGCGCCGGACACCACTGTCCAACCCCCGGAGCTCATCCGAGCGTGCTCCAGATCGGATCGCCGATGGGGGAGGGCGGAACGTTAGTGATCGCGGCGTCGCCGACGACCGGGCGGGAAGCCACCCGACTCGCCGCCTTCGACGCCCAGACGATGTACTCGACGAGCTGCTCGGGGTTGTCGGCCCGCAGCAGCGGGACGTCCTCGTTGCCGATGAAGCGACGCATCGAGTGCATGTCGGCGTCTCGGCCGACACCCAGCGCCAACCGGACGGCCGCGGCGCCCCAGCGCTCGTTGAGCAGCTCCTGGAGACCCTCGGCGAAGGTGGTGCCGCTGCTGTGCGTGGGTCGGCCGTCGGAGACCAGGATGATGGCCGGCGGATAGGCGCTCGGCAGCTTCTCCATCTCGCGCATCGCGCCGGCGAGAGTGACCAGGGCACTGCCCAGCTCGGTGAAGCCCTTAGGCACCGCCTCGAGCCGACTCCAATGGAGGTCCTCGACCGAGGTCGGCTCCTCGATCACCCATCGGGGCTCGTTGGCGAACGCCAGCACGCGAACCAGCAGCTCCGCGTGCGGGTTGGCCCGGGCCTCGTCGCGCAGGTGGGGCAGCACCTCGGTGATGGCGTTGTTGAGCGCCTGGATCCGGCCGCCGCGCAGCATCGACCCGGAGACGTCGAGGACAAAGATGAAGTGGAGCGGCTTGCGCGCCAGAGCACCACCGAGGCGATCGCTCACTTCCCACCTCCTCCCGCATTGCCGGTCTCGATTGAAGTTATACCCTGACATCACTTCGGTCCGATGTCTTGTCAGCCGAAGAGTCACGGAGTTCTCAGCAGGTCGCGTCCCTGGAGGTCGGCGTCGTCGATGGTATTGGCCAACGGAACCGAGGTTGATCTCGGCGCCCTCGGGCGCGCCCGAGTCGTCTCGATGATCGGCCAGGGTGGTCAGGGCTACGTCTACGAGGTCGAGCGCCCGGTCGGCGAGCCTCTCGCTCTGAAGTGGTACAAGAAGGAGAGCGCCACCACCGAGCAGCACGACGAGATGCAGCAGCTCGTCGAGTTCGGGTCCCCCCACGGCCGATTCCTGTGGCCGATGAGCATGGCCCGGGTGTCGGGCGAGCCGGGGTTCGGCTACGTGATGCAGCTGCGGGACCCGCGGTTCCTCGAACTCAGCTACTTGCTGTCCAACTCCGACCGCAACGGCAACCCCCTCGATGTCTCGTTCGCCTCCACGATCGAGCTGTGCCGGCAGCTGAGCTTCAGCTTCCTCCGCCTGCACGCGCGCGGGCTGTGCTACCGAGACATCTCGTTCGGCAACGTGTTCTTCGAGCCGTCCAGCGGCAACGTGCTGATCTGCGACAACGACAACGTCGGGGTCGACAACGGTCGCGGCCGGGTGCTCGGTACGCCGTACTTCATGGCGCCGGAGGTGGTGAAGGACACCACGTTCCGGACCATGCCCAACACCGACACGGACCGACACTCCTTGGCAGTGCTGTTGTTCTACTCGCTGTTCCTCGGTCACCCGCTCGAGGGCGACCGGACCGACGCGGGGCTCCGCGACGCTCAGTGGCTGCTGACGCATTTCGGGACCGATCCGGTGTTCTGCATGCACCCCGATGACGCGTCCAACCGGCCCAGCGACATCGTGCAGCAGTACTGGCAGATCTATCCGCAGTTCTTGCGGGACCTGTTCGTCCAGGCGTTCGTGAAGGGGATCGAGCATCCGGGGGCGCGGGTCACCGAGGGGCAGTGGATCAAGGCGATGGACCGGCTCCGCGACGGCATGCTCGCCTGCGGCACCTGCAAGACCACCAACTTCTGGGACTCCGCCAACCCCGAGGGCACCTGCCGGTCGTGCGCGACGCCCCTGGCTCCGCCGTTCCTCCTCAGGGTCGGACGTCGCAACCTCGCGGTGAGTTCGCTGACCACGCTGCGTTCGGACCACCTTGCCTCGGGAGTCGACGAGCCGAAGTTGCTCGGCCGCACCCGCCAGCACCCGGAGGCGCCCGAGCGCTGGGGTCTCCACAACACCTCCGACTTCGCGTGGCAGGTGGTCTATCCGGGGGGCCATCAGCACGTTCTGGAGCCCAACCAGACCATCGAGATGCTCGAGGGCGCCCGGATCCAGATCGAGTCCGCGACGGTCGTTGTACGCCGCCCCTGAGCCTGGGCAAGACGGCCATTCCGGGCCGGTACTGCTGGGTAGGCTGCGCGCATGCAGTCCCTGCTGATCGAGGTGGACGGGCGCGCGTTGCGGTTCGACGTGCCCCGGCTGCTGCGCATCGGCAGATCCATCGAGGCCGACGTGGTGCTCGCGGCCGGATCGGTCTCACGGCAGCACTCCGAGTTGCGTCCCGTGGAGGACGGCTGGGTGCTGGTCGATTCGGGCAGCCAGTACGGCACCTACGTCGACGGACGCCGGATCACCGAGCATCGGGTCACCGGACCGGTCACGATCCAGTGCGGGCCGCCGGCGCCCGGTTCGTCCCTCAAGGTCACTCCCGACGTCGTGCGGCCGGCACCCGAGCCGGCGTCCGCATCGGTCAGCGTGCCGGCCGCCCCACCTCCGCCTGATCGACCTCCCGGGCAGACGCCGGCGCAGCTCGGCGGGTACGACGAGACGTTCATCCTGGCCGCCCCGCCGCCGGGACCTCCGGGCGCGGGCCCGGACCGCACCGGTCCGGACCTGCTCGTGGTCGCCGAGGGGCGGGAGTTCCGCTTCCGCCACCCAGCCCACCTCACGATCGGGCGGCGCCCCGAGTCCGACGTGGTGATCAACGACCCGGTGTGCTCGCGCATGCACGGCCAGGTCAGCGCCACCGTGGGTGGCTGGACCTACCGGAACACCTCTCAGGAAGGCACCTTCCTCGACGGCCGTCGGCTCGAGCAGTACGCCTTCGAGGGAAGCGTGAAGCTGCGGCTGGGACACCCGGTCGCCGGTCCGGAGCTGGCGCTGGTGCCGATCCTCTCCGCCGCCGAGGAGGAGCGTCGGTTCGCGCGCCGGCGCCGCAACCGTCGGCTGCTGGTCGCCGGCTCCGTCGTCTCGGCGCTGGTCGTGATCGCCGCCGCGATCACGATCCCGGTGGTGCTGATCAACGGCGACGACAGCGAGAGTGGTGGTGGCGGGGATGCCTCGCCCCCCAGCGCGGTCGACACCATGCAGGTGCTCACCGACGCGGAGCTCGAATCGGCGAAGGCCGCCACCGTGCGGCTCTCCGCCGATACGACCGATGCCGACGGGGCACCGGTCTCCTACTCGGGCTCCGGCTCGATCATCAGCTCCGACGGGCTGATCCTCACCAACGCCCACGTCGCCGAGCCCGAGGCCGAGGGTCTGGCCGAGCAGTACGCCGACGACGAGCAGATCCGCAATCCCGACTACGTCCTGGTCGCCCTCACCCAGGGCGATGACCGGCCCGCCGACCCGGAGTACCGCGCCCGAGTCGTCGAGGCCGACGGCCACCTCGATGCTGCGGTGATCGAGATCTACGCCGACAAGGACGGCGGCGAGCTCGAGGAGGACCTGCAGCTGCCGACCCTCCCCATTGGCGACTCCGACGAGCTGCGCACCGGCGACGACGTCACCGTGCTCGGCTTCCCCGGCATCTCCCAGTCCGGTGCGGTCACCATCACGAAGGGGGTCATCTCGACGTTCATCCCCTCCGAGCAGTTCGGATCCCGGTCGGAGATCGACACCGACACCCGGATCGCTCCCGGCAACTCCGGCGGTGCGGCGATCAACAACGACGCCGAGATCATCGGCATCCCGTCGGCGTACTTCGGTGACTCGGGCGTGCCGATCGTGAGCGGCCGGATCCGTCCGGTCAACCTGGTGACAGCCCTGATCGCCAGCGCCGAGGACCAGACGGTGACGGGCTGACGTGGCCGGGCTGCTCTTCCAGACTCCGCTGACCAGGCTGCGTCGGTTCGTGGGCGCGAACCTCGCCAGCCCGCTCGCGGGGCGCACCGTGCTGATCACCGGAGCCTCCTCGGGCATCGGCGAGGCCACCGCCCGGGCCGCCGCGGCGAGGGGGGCCACCGTGCTCCTGGTGGCCCGACGAGTCGAGGAGCTGGAGCGGCTGCGGTCGGAGATCGCGGCCACCGGCGGCGCGGCGGCGACGTACCCCTGCGACCTCGCGGACGGGGAGGCGGTCGACGCGTTGGTCAAGCAGGTGCTCGAGGACCACGGCGCCATCGACTACCTGGTCAACAACGCTGGTCGCTCGATCCGACGCTCCTTGCACCTGAGCTATGACCGGTTCCACGACTTCGAGCGCACCATGGCGATCAACTACTTCGGCCCGGTGCGGCTCACCATGGGCCTGCTACCGGCCATGCGCGAGCAGCGGTTCGGACACGTCGTCAACATCGTGACCTGGGGCGTTCAGATGAAGGCGCCGAAGTTCGCCGCCTACATCGCGTCGAAGACCGCGCTCGACACCTGGTCGCGGATCGCCGGACGCGAGACCTACGGCGACAACGTCACGTTCACCAACATGCGCTTCGGTCTGGTCCGGACCGACATGGTGGTCCCCACGGGATCGATCGAGGACCGCACGGGGATCAGCGCCGAGCAGGCGGGCGCCCGAGTGGTCCGAGCGCTCGAGGACCGGCCGGTCACCGTCGGCAGCGTGGCGGCCTTCGCGGGCGAGGCACTGAACCTGATCGCCCCGCGGCTCAGCGATGCCCTGATGCATCGCTACGACCGGGCCGTTCCGGATTCCTCGCGAGCGCGCGGCGAACCTTAGTAGGCCCCACTGTGGCGCAGCACCGCGCGGGCGGTGCGCGCCAGGATCTTCAGGTCGAGGACCAGCGACCAGTTGTCGACGTAGCGCAGGTCCAGCCGCACCGAGTCCTCCCAGGTCAGGTCCGAACGCCCGGACACCTGCCACAGTCCGGTGACGCCCGGCTTCACCGCGAACCGCCGCTCGACGTCCGCCTCATAGCGGATCGCCTCGGTGGGCAGCGGCGGGCGCGGACCGACCAGGGCCATCTGGCCCCGCACGACATTGACCAGCTGCGGAAGCTCGTCGATGGAGTACCGGCGCAGGATGCGGCCGACCCGCGTGACCCGTGGGTCCTGCGGCAGCTTGAACAGCACGCCGTCCGAGGCGTTGAGATCCCGCAGGCCGCCCAGCCGTCGCTCGGCGTCCACGCTCATCGTCCGCAGCTTCAGCATCGTGAACGGTCGGCCGTGCCGCCCGAGCCGTAGCTGGCGGAACAGCGCTGGTCCGGGGGAGTCGAGCCGAATCACGATGACCACCAGCGCCAGCAACGGCGCCAGGAGCAGCAGCATCAGCAAGGCGGCCGCGCGCTCACAGGCGTCCTTGACGACCCTCCGGAAACCGGAGAGCTCCGGGGCCCGGACGTGCACCAGCGACATCGTTCCGGGGCCGGTCAGCGCAGCGCGCGCCGGGAGAACGTCGATCAGACCGGGCGCCACAAACAGCTCCGTCCCGGTGCGTTCCAGCTCCCAGCCGAGCCGGCGTAGCTGGAGCGGTCCGAACTCGGGGCAGGGCACGGCGATCACGGCGGCGGCCCGGTGGGCTCGCACCGTCTCGCCGAGGTCGGCAATCTCGGAGGTCACGATGTCCAGGCCATGACGCGGAGTACGGCGCAGCTCGGCCACCACCCGCATGACGTCCGGACCGGGCCCGGCAACCACGACGCGCCGCCGGTGGCTCAGGTCGCGCTCGGCGGCCCTCGCTCGCCAGACCCGGGCGGCGGCTCGAGGAGCGAGTGACACGGGGACGGTGACGGCAAAGAGCACCAGCAACGGCTTGGGCTCCGGGTCGAGCGACCACCAGGCCGCGACGCCGATGGTGGCGACGCTCACGGACAGCGCGGCCTTGACGACCCGATTCAGGTCCTCGGTCCACGGGTGCATCAGGGCCTGCTCGTAGCCACGGAAGAGCGCCATCGAGAGCATCCACACGGCTGGGACGAAGCACAGGGCGACGGAGAAAGCTATCCCCAGCGAGACGGACACCGCCGCGGCGCCCGCGACACCGGCTCCGACATCGGCGAGGATCGTCAGCACCAGCACGCTCGGGATGAGCTGTACTGGCCACCGGGCAGGCGCGAACGTGGGCCCCGCGACTTCTTCCGTCAGCGCGACCATGAGCCACGCCGTCGTCGAGGACCACCCGGGCCATCGCGCACCAGAGCCTCCACGAGGCTGGCGACCTGGACGGCCAGGGTGGAGCTCGAGTGTTCTGCATTGGACCGGCCGGCCGCCAGGGTGCGGTCGACGGCGGCGCCGAGGGCGCCGGGTCCGTCCACCGGGATGCAGAGTTCGGCCTCCGCCATCCGGGCGACGAACCGCTGCTGGTGATCGTCCACATGCTCGTTGAGCGCGGGATCGCGCGGGACGACCACCGGGAGGTGTCCATGGCTGCGGCTCTCCATGATGAGGCCCGGCCCGCCGTGGGTCACGACGGCATCGGCGCGAGCCAGCAGCCGCTCGAGCTCGTTGCTCTCCAGCAGGGGCCTCCCGTGCAAGCCATGGGCGAGCGGTGTCGCTCCGTGCTGGACGAACCACTCGGTTCCTGGGTCCCACGACAGCTCCCGGACCCAGTTGACGAGCCGGTCGAAGCGGTGGGAGTCGGTCCCGAGGAGGACGGCGACGAATGGTCGGGCAGATGTGGTCATCACCACACCTGCCCTACGAGGGTGGAGGAGCGGTACAGCTCCTGTTGTTCGGGCCACTGGACGAGGAACAGGTCGGTCACCGGCCGGCACAACCGTCCGGTCAGGGTGCGACTGTCCACTCGGTCGAAGACCTCGAGGTAGACCGAAGCGACCCGGAAGACGCGGTGCAGCCAGAAGAAGGGCACCGCGACGCCCGCCCCGGTACTGAAGATGACGTCGGGCCGGACCCGACGCAGGGTTCGCCAGGCGAGCCAGGTGTTGCGAACGAGGTTCATCACGTTGCGCGTGGTCGGGTGGTAGGCCCAGACGACGTCCTCATCGCGGAGCCGACTCGTCGCGTCCAACGTGTCGAAGGTGACCCAGGTGCGATCGTGTTCCTGCCACCACGGGCGGAGCGCCATCAGGTGGGTGAGATGCCCTCCCGATGAACTGACCAGCAATACCCGCACCATGGCCTCCTGGGTCGATCCGCCCGCAGGCGGCGAGCCTCACGGTAGGTGCGGGGCAGTTGGGTGTGCATACCCAAGTTCGGTCATTCCGGCCGGCGGCTCGGGTTGCGGTGGACGCCATCCGACCCGGTGGGCGAGCCCCACCGCGGCGATCTGTGAGCCGACCTCCAGCTTGCCCAGGATCGACTTCACCTGGGTCCGAACCGTTGCCTCCGAGACCACGCTGATCTCCGCGATCTCCCGCACCTGGTGGCCGTGCCACAGATGGCTGAGTACCTCGCGCTCGCGATGGGTGAGCTGACTCAGTCGGTGGCGGAGCTCATGCGACGCCGCGCGCTGGCCGTGCCACAGCTGCAGCAGCTCGGCGCGCTCGTCGGCGGTGATCACCGCCAGCCCGTTGTTGAGCCGGCGCACCGTGGCCAGGATCTCGTTGAGCTGCATGCTCTTGGACAACACCTTGCGCGCGCCGTAGCGCATGCACGCACCCCACTCGACGCGGTCGGGGTTGCCGGTGAGCACCACCACGGCGATGCCTGCCCGGCACAGGGGCTCGACCAGCTGCCCGCCGTTGCCGTGGATGCCGAGGTCGAGGTCGAGGAGCACGATGCGCGGCCGGGAACGGATGATCGCCGGCAGCAGCGTCGACACGGTGCGGGTCGTCTCCGGAAGCTGGATCCGGCTCACGTCGTGACCCTCCACGGTGAGCGCGATCTCAAGCGCCTCGGCAAACAGGATGTGGTCCTCGACCAGCGAGACTCGGGCGCCTCCGCGGGGTGCGCCGGTCACTCGGGAGTTCATGCGTGCTCCTTCAGGGGTAGGTCGATCCGAAACGCGGCGCCTTGCTTCGGACTGTCGACCAGCTCGATGCTCGCGCCGTTCCTTTCGAGTAGCTCCCTGGCGATGAAGAGCCCCAATCCCTTCCCGCCAGAGCCGTTCTTGACGCCACGCTCGAACACCCGGTGGCGAAGCGGCGCCGGGATGCCCGGTCCGTCGTCTGCGACGAGCACCTCGACCCGGGTTGGCAACGCGCGGACCGAGATGGTCGCTGTCGAGCCAGGCGCGTGCCGGGTCGCGTTGCTGAGCACCACGTGGAGGGCGTCGTTGAGATCGCTCGCCACTGTCCAGGCGGTGACACCCGACGGAGCCGCTTCGATCGGCATCCCGAGGTAGCCGAAGGTCTCCCCGAGACTCGAGATCAGCGGGTCCAGCGCCACCATCGCCGGCGCCTCTCGCTCTCCGGTCAGCAGTCGTTCCATGCGCGCCATCTCGACCGACATCAGCTCCGAGAGGTGTTGCCGCTGGTCCGGCGAGAGCGCTTCGCTCATTCCGGCGAGGATCCGGGAGGCCGATCCGACGCCGGCGATAGCGCTCCGCAACTCGTGGAACGTCTCCTCGTCGCTGCGGTGGGCACGTTCGGCAGACTCCGCGCGCGCCAGCGTTCGTTCCAGCTGCCGCTCCTTGTCGCGCATGGCCTGACGGAGCAGCTCGGCCGCGGTGAAGGCGAAGATCAGGAACCCCCCGAGCATGACGGTGTTCGCAGCCAGGTCCCACAGGCTGTAACCCCGGTCGCCTTCGACGCGCGCCGTGCGGCCAACGCAAACTGTGACGGCGGCGACCATCAGCTCGCTCCGCGCCCAGACCGGCAGGGCCTGATAGCGACGCAGGGTGATCACGACAAGACCACCGAAGATCGCCGCGCCAGTCGCGGCCACCCAGATCGGCGCGGTCGTCGTGCTCAAGGCGTCCTCGGCGCCGGTCGTGGTGAAGACAAGGCGCAGCGTGCCAAACGTGAGACCGACGATGGTGCCGAGCAGGAACGGAGCCTCCCTCCTCCGGAAGGTTCTCGACGTGGTGCCGAGCGCGAGCAGCGCGACGAAGCCCAGCGCCAGCGCGCTGTCGATCACGGTGTCGGGCGTGTAGATGGCGGCGGCCGTCGCATCGTTCAGCTCGAGCAGCGCCGAAGGCAGTTGCATGATGGCAAGAGCCAGGGCGGCGGCGCCCAGCCAGGCGGCACTCTGGTTGAGGGTGATCCACCACTGGCACAGCAGGACGCACGCGGCCGTTAGCGCCGCCAGCGTCGCGCTCACCCGGACGATGGCCACGGAGGCCGCCATCGGCCAATCGTCCGGCGACATCACGGCGAGCCCGAACAGGTGAGGGAGGACGACCAGCAGCACGACGGGTAGCAGCCAGCCCCATCGGCGGCCGCGAGTCCGGCGGGAACCTGAAATGGGTCGACAATGAGTAGCGGGTGGTGCGTCCTGGCTGTTCAAACGAGATGAACGAGTCCCCAGACTCATCACCGAGACGTACTCCCGCTGGGCTATACCCCAGCATTTTCGACCGTAAGCCCCAATTGCGGTAAATGTCCTTCACCTTGGGCATCGATACCACAATTTGGGGAAATGTCTAGACCAGTGGCTCACCGGCCGCGGCACGAGTGGCCGCGGGTCCGGTAGGGGGAACCTCACGGTTGACTCCCCACGGCGTCCCCGAGGCGACCGGTGAGCCCCGGATGCGGCTGGGCCGCATCACGCCACGCTCCCCCTCGCGGCCGCTCAGAGGCCATCCCCAAAGTTGGGGCATTTCGTGCCCGGCAGAAGCTCGCGCGCCCGCGCCGGGCTCACGATGGGGGCTTCCGCCATGTGTGAGGGGAGTCAACCGGTGCGAGTGTGGGCCCGACCCGTCCGACGTTCCCCGCGCGCCGCAGTGCCTCGCACGGTGGCGCTGGCGCTGGTGCTGGGCGCCCTCGGTGCGACCGCTGGGGTGGCGTACGGCGACCGCAAGGAACGCTCCTTCGAAGCGACGGCCGTGATCCTGCTCAACCCGACCGAGGGCAATCCGTTCAGCCCGGACGGCACGGCTGGAGCCGATCTGGTCAATTTACAAACCGAGGCCGAACTGGTGGCCTCGGACGAGGTGGGCCGGATCGTGAGGGACCGTCGCGGTGGCGACTCCACGGCCGCCGAGCTGGCCGATGTCTCGGCCGCGGTTCCCGCCAACACCCAGCTGATCGAGATCACGGTCGCCGACCGGAGCGCGGACCAGGCTGCCGATCGTGCCCAGGCTTTCGCCGAGGTGTTCCTGGCCTATCGCCGGTCTCGGAGCGAGGCGGCGGTGTTCGACCGGTCCGCGGCCATCGACGAACAGATCGAGAAGCAGAGCGACCAGCTCGACGAGCACGTGCTCGCCCTGGCTGAGGCACGGCGTAGCTCCCCGGATGCGATTCTGCTGAAACAGCAGATCATCGAGGCGACCACTCACCTGGCCCAGCTGCGGTCTCAGGGCGCCGGGATCGACGCGGCGCCGATCGACCCAGGTCAGGTGGTCACGCCGGCGGCAGCCAGCCCGGCCGGACCGCTGGGCACGCGGGTCCTGGGGGGTCTGCTGGGGCTGGCGGTGGGGTTGGGAGCGGGCATCGCCTGGGGGGTCAGCCGGGTGCGGCTCGCGGGGTGGATCCGCGGACCCGACGACCTGCCCGACACGGCTCCGCAGGCGCTGGCCACCCTGTCCCTGCCGAAGCCCACCGATGAGGAGCTGGGCCGGCTGAGGGCGGGCGTGCTGGCCCGAAGTGAGCGGCGGCCGCTGGTCATCCTGGCGACCGCCCTCGAGGGCGATCCGGTGACCGCGAACCCGCTGGCCGTCAGCCTGGCCCGGGCGAACCTCGAGGTAGTGCTCGTCGAGGTCTCCTCGGCCGAGGCCGAGGACTACGCAGAGCCGGGCCTGGTCGACGTGCTGCGCGGGACGGTCGACGCCGACCGTGTGCTCGAGCCGCGGACCGGTCACCTGAACGTGGTGAGACCGGGCACCGAGCCGGCAGCACTCGAGGATCTGGTGGTCGCGCCCGAGATGGGGCTGCTCGTGGAGGACCTGCGTAAGCGCGCCGACGTCGTGATCATCGCCGGCGCGGAGTCCGGTGGCTCGCGCGCCAGCGCGCTGGCCCGGCACGCGGATCTGGTGCTCGTCGAGATAGCCGTCGGCAGCGCGACCGTGGATGACATCACAGCCACGCTGTCGGCGCTCGGCCACGGCGAGAGCGCCGCGAATGCGGCGCTGGTGCTCCTGCGCCACCCACGGGGGCGGTGACCGGTGAAGGGCGACGTCTTCGAGCGGCAGCTGGGGCGGGTGGCGCGGGGGAGCGCCCTCGGGATGATCGGCGCCGTGTTCTCGGGTGCGGCCGGGTTCGGGCTGGTCGTAGCCGTAGCCCGTGGCTTTACCCCGCGGGAGGCCGGGCTCTTCTTCTCCGCAACGGCGGTTTTCCTCGTCCTCGTGGCGATCTCGACGCTGGGCACCGAGGCGGGCTTCGCGCGCTTTCTGATGCGCTACGAGGCGCAAGGCCGGCCACAGGCCATCCGTCAAGCCGTGTCGGCCGCGTGCTTGCCGTGCGTGGGGATGGCATTGGTGCTCGCCGCGATCGCCGGGGCGTTCGCGCATTCCTGGGGGCGGGCTCTCGGGCCGGGAGACCACCTCGAGTCCACTATCTACGTCCTGGGCCTGGCCTTGCCGTTTGCGGTCGGGGCCGATCTCGCCTTGTCCATCGTCAGAGCCTTCGGGCGGATCCGCGCGACCGTGTTCGTCGACCGGATCCTCCGATCGGGACTACAGACGGTGGCGGCGGTGGTCGTCGTCGCAGCAGACGGATCCCTCCAGATCCTGATGTTCTGTTGGAGCGGTGCGTACGTCGTCTCGGCCGCGGTGGCGGTGCCCCTCGCGACGACCTTCCTCGACCGGCGACTCTCGGTGCAGCCCGCCCTGGCTCGCAAGAGCGCAAGCAGGAGGGCCGAGGTGGTCCACGAGCTGTGGGCGTTCACGGCGTACCGGGGGGTGGCGCGGGTCGCGCAGATCGCGATCCAGAAGGCCGACATCGTGATCGTGGCCGCGGTGATCTCACCGGCCGCGGCCGCGCTCTACACCGCGGCCACGCGCTTCGTGGCCATCGGACAGATCGTCACCCAGTCGCTCCAGCAGGTGATGCAGCCACGCTTCACCGCCATTCTGATGCGCGAGGACCGGGCCCTGCTGCATGACGTGCATCGGACGGCGACGGCCTGGAACGTGCTCGTCGTGTGGCCGATCTATGTCGCCGTGGGCGCCGCGCCCCTCGCCTACCTGTCGATCTTCGGCGACGCCTACGGCCAGGACCACACCTGGCTGGTGGTGAGCGTGATGGCCGTGGCGATGCTGCTCGCCGTCTCGACCGGACCGGTCGACACCCTGCTCCTGATGTCCGGCCGCAGCGGGCTGAGCATGATGAACGCGGTGTCGGCCCTGGTGGTGGATATCGCGCTCTGCCTGGCGCTGCTGCCGGTGCTGGGCCTGGTGGGTGCGGCCGTGGCGTGGGGCTGCGCGGTGACCCTGCGGTGCGGCTTGGCCGTCTGGCAGGTGCGCACGGACCTCGGCGTCCGGTCGCTCTCGTCGGAGCCGCTGGTGGCCGCGCTGCTCGCCCTCGCCTGCTTCGGGCTGCCCGCCGCCATCTGGTCCGCGACCTCATCCGACCGGCTGGCGATCGGCGGCGTGCTCCTGCTACTGGGCACCGCGGCCTACGCGGTCTTGTTGTTCCGCCTGCGTCGGCGGCTACATCTCGACGTGCTCGTCGCGGCGCTGGCAGGTCGCACCCGGTCGCCCGGTGGTGCTCGCGGCGTACGACATCTCGCGGGCTGGGTCCGGGGCCGGTTCCCCGCGCCGATCGTGCGGAGCGTCAGGGCGACGGTGACGGCGTGGGGAATGCTGACCGCCGCCTGGCGCATGGAGCCTTCGTTCATCATCGCGGGCGCCCAACGCTCCGGGACGACCACGCTGTTTCGGCTGCTCGCCGAGCATCCGAACCTGGTCCGGCCGACCGTGGTCAAGGGCACCGGCTACTTCGACGACCACTACCACCGAGGTCGCCGGTGGTATCGGGCGCACTTCCCGATCCGGATGCTGGCCCGGTGGCGCTCCGGCCGCCGGACCGGGCCGCTGGCCTCGTTCGAGTGCAGCGGCTACTACATGTTCCACCCGCTCGCGCCCCGCCGGATCGCCGCGGATCTGCCCGATGCCCGCGTGGCCGTCATGTTGCGCGACCCCGTGGACCGGGCGATCTCGGCGCACAGCCATGAGCGGAAGCGCGGTTTCGAGACGGCGTCGTTCGGCGAGGCGATCGCCGACGAGCGCGACCGGATGTCCGGGGAGGCCGACCGGCTGGCGGAGGACTCCGGCTATCGCAGCTTCGAGCATCGGCACCACGCCTACCTGGGCCGCGGGGAGTACGCCGGCCAGGTCGCGGCGCTGATGACGGCACTGGGCAGGGACCGGGTGTACGTGATGGATGCGGACGCCTTCTTCGCCGACCCCCACTCGGAGTTCGAGAACCTGCAGCGATGGCTCGGACTACCCGTCTGGCTTCCCGAGCGCGTCGATCGGTGGAACGCGGGAGACCAAGATCCGTTGGCGGAAGCCTGGCGCGAACGACTGGACCAGCATTTCGAACCACACGACACGGCGCTGGCCGAACTCATCGGCCGCGCGCCGTCCTGGCGGAGTCTGGAGGACACCCCATGCACGCACGTCGACAAGTGACTCGCCTGCAGAACCAGATGGGCGGAAAGCTCGCGCGGCTGTGGCGACGGCTGCCCATCCCGTCGTCGTTGCGACAACGGATGACCGGGCCGCTCCTGTGGCGGTCCGGGCTGGTCCAGGTCCCGGTGTCGCGGGTGCTGCTCGGTGGCCAGAATGACCTGACTGCCGCCGAGTACGCCGCGGCTGCCGGTGACCTGCTCTGGTCCTCGCGCCCGGTCGCTGACGGCCCTCATGCCGACTTGCTCCGCCAGGCCCGGCAGGGAACGCTCGATGACGTCACGATCCTGACCTCGCCGTATGCGGAGATGGCGCGAACCTGTATCCGGCTCAGCGGGCACTATTTCGGCGCCGACGACGACGAGGGCATCGTCCGGGTTGCCCGGGACTTCCTGGCCTGGGCGCTCGAGGGTCGTCAGCCGACTCCGTTCCCTGGCCGCAGCAATCCGGATGCCCCGGTGCTGCTGACCCCGATCCAGAACTCCGACTGCCTCCAGCTCGTCGACGGGCACCACCGGATGGCCGCGCGGTGCCTGGCCGGAGACCTGCTGGTCCCGGCCAGGGTTCGCCGGCTGCCGGTGAGCACGCCACTCCAGGACCTGCTCGACCGGATGTCCTGGATCGGTGGGCGGCGCGAGCTGTACCAGCCGGTGGACGCTCCCGAGCTCGAGCTGTCCTGGACCACCGTCCGGCGTTGTCGCGATCGGCTGGATCGCATGGAGAAGCTGCTGGCCGACATCGGCGTCTCGGCACCCGGCTCGACGTACTTGGACGTGGCCAGTGCGTACGGATGGTTCGTCAACGGGATGTCGCGGCTCGGATTCTCGAGCGTGGGGGTCGAGCGCGATCCGCTCGCCGCACAGCTGGGCCCGGCTGTGTACGGGATCGAGCCCCAGCAGGTGGTCACCGCCGACGCGGTCGACTTCCTGCGATCAGCCGAGCAGGAGTGGGACGTGGTGTCCTGCTTCAGCCTGCTGCACCATTTCGTGCTCGGGCGGGGTGCGGTCGATGAGCTGGCGCTGTTGAGGCTGCTCGATCGCGTCACCGGGCGGGTGCTCTTCCTCGACACCGGTCAGGCGCATGAAGAGTGGTTCCAGCGCTCGCTCCGCGAGTGGGACAGGGAGCACATCCTCGAGTTTCTCGAGCGGTACGGCACCTTCGACCGGGTGATCGACCTCGGCCCGGATCACGATGCGGTGCCGCCGTACGAGAAGAACTACGCGCGGACGCTGTTCGCCTGTGTCCGCGACTGAGTCACGAAACGCGCAGGCACCGGCGCCGCCGGAGCAGCGGAAAAAGTGCGCGCTCCCCGGATTCCGGGCCTATTGCTGGCCCGCAGACTTCGCGGGTATCATGGGAGAAACTTGGCTGTCCCGGACCCCGACGGCAATGTTGTGCATTGACCGGAGGTTCGCGTGACGCTCGTGAATGAGGCGCTCGCCCCTTCGTGGCTGCGGGAGGTCGTCCACCGCTGGGTTTCGGCCGTTGCTGGGGCGCTGGACCGAAGGATGGGCGACCTCCCTGGGACTTGGCCTTCGGGCCATGTCCGCCGTTGATTCTACGCATGCCCTGAGCGGGGGCCAAGGACCATACGGGGGAGATCGCTGCCGGTGTCGACCCATGAGACGAGTGTTTCGAGCACGCAGTCGGCGCGCGCGGCGATGCTTCGACCCCCCGGTCCCTCGGCGAGCGGCAGGTAACGTCCCGCGACGGCGAGCAGGTAGAGCGCGCCGAGAACGTGGCTCTGGGATTGCGGCGAACCCGGCCTCGCGCCGGCCGCGGCCAACCCCTCGCGAAACGCGGCGGGACTGGTTCCGGAACGGCGGGTGACGAGATTCACCGCGTAGTGGCAGTGGTCGAGGCCCATCGGAACGCCCGTCTCGAAGCGTTCCCAGTCCCAGAGGTGAACCCGCGATCGCGACGGCGCCATGTTCCACGGCGTCCAGTCGCCGTGCCAGGCCCCGGTGGCCCACTCGACCGAGCCGGACGTGGTCCGGAGCCTGTCGATGCAGGCCACGGTGGTCGCCCGGCGGCCCGGACTCCGTAGCGAGTCCGCGGCGACACGTTGCCGGCGGAGCCAGTCGAGCTCGCCGAGTGCGACGGTCTCGCCCCGGAACGCGGTGGCGAGCTCGGCCATCGACTCCCTCGGCGCCTGGTGACGTCGCTGGGGCGCCCGCCACGGACTGGTCGTGAGTGGAGACAGCAGCAGGAGTGTCATCGCCCCCCATTCGCCGGAATGCACCACCGACGGGATCGCGATCCGGGTCCACTCGCGGGTAGCCAACTGTGCGAGCGCCGCGGCCTCGGCGGCCACGTCCGCGCGCGCCTGCGGCGAGTCGCCGAGCTTCGCGAAGGCCAGCGTGGTTCCGGCGGGGCCGAACACCTGAAGCACCGGCTTCCGGTTCACCCGATCGGTGCCGACCCCGATGCTGAAGGTCACCGGGACGCCGAGCACCCCCGAGAGGTGCGCCGCGAGCGAGTCGCGTTCTCCCCGCACCACGATGCGATCGGCGAAGGCGGCGACCCCGGGTCCGCGCACGGCAGTCGAGACGCCGAGCCGCCCGATCACCTCTGAGTACGACGCCTGCGCGCTGAACCGACGAACGGCCCGCGCCCTGGCGCTCCCCGGAGTGGCCGGCACCAGCAGTCGTGGGGCGCGCCGGTGCGGCAGCACGACGTACTCCGCCGTCGCGGAGCGGTCCCGCCGATGGCCGCGTACCAGCTCCACCTCGCTTCCGGGATGGAGCGCACGCACGGTCGAGAGCAGCGCTCCCATGCGGCTCTCGACCATGCGCGGCTCCAGTTCAGGGGCGGGGTAGGAGGGGGGTGTCGACGTGCGCCTCACGCCAGCTCGCGAGCTTCGCCGACGTTGCCAGGTGCCAGGGGGCCGCGCTGTGCAGCGTGGTGTTGAAGTAGGCAAAGGCGATCCCTCCCGCCGCTGTGAGTTGCGCGTGGGTGCGGTCGATCCAGTGCCGGTCAAGCTCGGCGGCCCGGTGCGTGAAGGCGGTCTCCGCGAGCCCCCAGGCGACGTTGTGGTCGCGTGCCCAAGGCTGGATCTTGGCGAAGTACGCCGCGTTGAGATCGGTGCCCTTGGTGTTCTCCTGACCGTTCTTGACCACGCCGAGCTGGTTGTAGATATCGAATCCTGCGACGTCCACGCTCACGCCGCGCGGCCAGATGTTGTCCAGGTGGTACTGCGATTCGCCATAGAACTGGTGGTAGCCGGTGACCACCACGGTGAAGGCGAGGTTCCGCTGTGCGCGGATGATCGGAGCGAGTCGTTCCTGCATGCGTCGCCACGCGTCCAGGTTCCCCTCGCCCTCGGGCTCGTGGTGGAACGCGAGCCACACGGGCCCGCCAACGTTGCCCATCTTGACCGCGAGGTCGCGCGCCCAGGCGTCACCCGCGCCGGCCGCCATCTCGGACCAGGACCTGGGCAGCTTGAAGCTCATCCAGGGGATCCGGCCCGCCGCGACGTCCTTCCGCGCTGTCCGGACGGCGCCATTGACCTCAGCGGCTGTGTAGTACGTCCGACGGATCCCGAGCCGGCGTCCGGTCGAGGACTCGAAGCCGGAAGGGTCGGTGTTGGAGCCGTAGGCCTGGCCCAGGTAGGCGCCGCACGACGGCACACCGCGGCTGGAGTACGTGCATCCGTTGCTCAGCACGTTGGTCTGCTCGGGCTCGGGCTCGGGCTCCGGCTCGGGCTCGGGCTCGGGCTCCGGCTCGGGCTCGGGTTCGGGCTGGTCCAGTACGTGAAGTCGCCAGACGGCGTCGCCCAGCAGCACGCCGTTTCCCGGGCCGAGAGGTGGGGCGACCATCCGGACGGTGAACCGCGGCCGCTCCCGGGTGGAGCGCATCACCACGCGCACCCGAGACGCCACACCCGCGACCGGTCGGACTGACTTGGAGCGGGTCTGGACGACCTCGCCGCGCGAATGTTCGCGCACCACGACGGTCACCTCAGGTCCGGTGAATCTCGTGGAGACGTGGGTGCGCATGATGTGTCGGTACATCGGCTTGTCCGGCGCCTTGGCGGGCGAGGCCCCGGCGGGTGCGGAGCGCTCTGACTTCGCAGCGGGACCGCCGAAGGCGGCTGCCGCCACGGGAAAGCAAAGGGCGAGTACGGCGATGGCCGTGGCTAGGCGTCGGCGGGATGATTTCACGAACGTTCACCTCGTGGGGTCGGGTCGGTATGCCACGCACAGGCATGGCAAATTGCTGTCGTTCCCCCAACCGCGAGCGCGACCCTACGCGAGGCCCACGTGGGTGCCCGACGGATAGTGCCCCATATGGGGGACGCCGGACGAAGTCGCCTGATGCCATGTCAGATCCCGTGCCCGCGGAGGTGCGCCTCGTGCAGGAGTCGGTCTGCGGTCACCAGTCGCAGGGCCACGGCTGCCGCCAGGTAGGCCCGGGGCTCCAGCGGAGCCACTCGGATCGTCCGGAGGATCGCCCGCCGTGCTTCGGGCCGGCCCATCGCCGCGAGCGCGAAGGCGCGCCGGCCGTACAGTCGCCCGAGCGCCCGAGGATCCGCGTGGAAGGCCACGTGCTTGGCCAGCCCGTAGTCGATCGCGTCGACGATCGTCTGCCACTGCCGCGAGAACTGAGACCCACCCCAACGCACTCGGACGAGCGGTCGCGGCACGACCGAGATGGTGCCCGCTGAGGCGGCGCGCAACAGCCAGTCGAAGTCCTCGCCGTAGCTGCCCGGGATCTGTTCGTCGACCAGTCCGATCGGCCCGACGAGGTCGTTGCGACGGACCACGACCGAGGATGGGTGAGCCGCCATCACGCGGTGCCGGACGAGGTGGGCCAGCTCGAGCTCCTCCGGCTTCGGGATCCGGTCGACGCTCCGATCGGCGTAGTCCACAGTGATGCCGGTGACGCTGGTGGCCGCATGCTCGGCGTCCATCCGACTCAGCTGGCTGCTCAGCTTGGGCGGCAGCCAGACGTCGTCGTCGTCACAGAACGCGACGAACGGCGCCGTTCCGGCCAGGATGCCGGTGTTGCGCGCTCCGGCGAGCCCCGGCCGACGCGAGTTGACGTGCACCCGCACCGTGCGGCCCGGGCGTTCCTGCGCCACGTCGTGATCGGGGTCGCATTGGTCGAACACCACATGGCAGGTGATCGGACCGTCGTGGTCTTGGCCGAGGATGCCTTGCAGCGCGAGCCGGAGCAGCTCCGGCCGGTTCTTCGTGGCCACCACGACGTCGACCGCGGCGGTCATCGGCCGACCGTCTCGTCCATGAGGGCGGCGATCCGCCAGACTCTGCGAGCGTTGACCGCGTCGGCGACGACGTAGAACGCCAGCGCGGAGATCAGCCCCACGCCCAGCCAGTCCGCGGGCAGGATCAGCGGCGCCAGGCCCAACGAGGCGATCTCGCACTCGACCGCCCACGGCACCGCCGAGACATTGTGTCGGTCGCAGAACGCGAGCCATCGCCGCACCGGCGACCGGCCCGGGGCCCACCGGTGCGCCGCGCCACCGGTTCCGAGACCCGCGCCGGCGGCAAGCGACTTGCGGTACCCCAGCACCCAGTTGTAGACCCCGAGAGCACCCAGCAGGGCCGCGAGCCAGACGACGTCGAGATGGCCGGCATCGACCAGGAACCAGCCGAGTCCCGCGAAGGCGGCCGTCACACCGATCACGTCCGCGCCGAGGTCGAAGAACGCCCCCCGGGACGTGCAGGCATCCTGCAGGCGGGCGACCCGACCGTCCAGGCAGTCCACCAAGAAGCGAACGATGAACAGCGCGCCGCCGACCCTGGGCAGCCCCGCGACGAAGCAGCCGGCGGCGGCGAGCCCTAGCGTCAGCGCGAGCGCGGTCAGCCGGTTCGGGGTGACGGCATCCCAGGTGGCCAGGCGCCGGGACAACGGCCGAGCCAGGGGATCGACCGCCACGAAGGTCCAGAGTTCGGTCACCCGGCGCCCGGCTTGTGGCGCTTCCAGGCTCATCGCGACACCGCTCGTGCTCGACGGCGGGGGACACCGGTCCCGTCGCGACTCAGTCCCGCGAACACCAGGGCGCAGAGCAAGCCGAGCCCGACACCTGTGGTCGCGCCCAGGACGACCGGCGGGCCGACCGGCCGGCTCGCCGTCTGCCGAATCACCGAGCCGATTTCCGAGCGGGAGGTCTCCAGCCGGATGACGGCGGTGGACAGTTCCTGCCGCACCCGGTCGGCGGCCACGTCCACGCCGTCCAGTGATCGAAGCTCGTCGCCGAGCCGCACCAGCAGACGATCCCGCCGGGCGTCGAGGTAGCGGCGCCTTTCGCGCAGGTAGGACGACGCGACCGCGCCCGCGACCTCTCCGGCCGAGGTCGGACTCCCCGTGGTGACGCCGATCTCGAGAACGTGAGAGTTGGAGACGGCGCTCACGGAAATCATCGTTCGCAGATCGTCGGAGTGAACGCCCGTTCGCTTCTCCACGCCCGACACCGCTCGCTCGGACAGGAGCAGCGCCACCTCGGTGTCCAGGGTGATGTCGTGGACCCGCCGCGACCCCAGTTCGCCGGTCGTGTCCCCCGTATCGAGGTAAACCGGTGCGGGGGTGATCTCGACCGAGACTTCCGCGAAGTACGTCGGCTCGGCGGTGCCCCAGGCGGCCACCGCGCCGACCGTTGCGCCGGTCACGGTCAGGGCTGCGATCACCGGTGTTCCCCGACGAATCTCGCGGCGCAGGTGCTCGACGGTGCGTGGACGCTCCTGGGCGATCCGCTCCCGAGCGACCAGGCCGATCGCGATCATCACCAGCATCAGTGGCAGCCCGAGGGTGTCGTAGATCGCCAGCTGCAGCAGGAAGACGAACAGGACGAGCGTGCACACGGTCTCGTTCGTGGTCCGACAACGAAGGCTGCGGACCAGGGCCAGGACGATGAACAGGAGGAAGAAGGCGAGGCCGAGCCAGCCCTGCGAGAACAGAACGAGCCACAGGTGGCCCTGGGTGCCGAGGGGCGGCACTCCGCAGGCCGGGCAGTTCGGAGTCGCGCCGCCCGCGATCGAGTCGAAGCTGCCCTGAACGTCCCGGGTGCTACCGAAACCCATCAGGGGCGACCCCTGGTTGACCGAGTTGACCGTCTCGGACAGCAGCGTCCCCCGCCGGCTGTTGCTGTGCTGGTGCTCGGCCCGCTGCTCCGCGATATCGCCGAGCGGGCTGGACCAGAGCAGTCCGGCGATGATCGCCGCGACCGCCAACCCGCCGAGCAGCCACCCTGGACCGCGGCGGACGCCGAGGACGATCAGACCACCGACGGCGGCGAGGGCCAAGGCCACCCACAGTCCGCGGTTCAGCGAGTACGCGATGGGTACCGCGGCGACGCCAACGACCAGCGCCGCTGCCGGTCGCACCCACGCTCGGGAGCGCCAGGCCACCGCAACGAAGAACACGGCCGACAGAGCCATGCAGCTTCCCCAGGTGTTGGTGTAGGGGAAGGGTGCCTTCGGCCGAGCGCTCGGGACGCCGAGGACCTGTTGGACGTCGGCAGCCTCGGGGTGCACGAGCGAGAGTACGAAGGGGTTGAAGCGGAGGCCGGCGGGGAGCACCCATTCCACCGCCGACCGAAACTCGAAGTCGGGCGCCAGCGTGCCCAGCAATCCGCCGGCGGTGGCGATCACGAACACCGCGGCCACCAGCACGCGCACACTCCGGTCCGGAGCCTTCTCCCGGTCCAGGTTGACGACCCAGAGGAGGGTGATCGTGCAGGCGCCGTACCAGGCGAGGCGCAGTCCGTAGACGAGCAGCCGGGATTCGCCTCCGCCGGGAATGGCACCCGGCGCATCGACCCACAACAGGGTGACGCCGAGCACCACCCAGACCAGGAACAGGAGCCACCAACCGAACCCTGCGGGAACGTGGATCGGACGAGACCTGAGCAGCTGAGCCGCCATCGGCACCGCCAGCAGGATCGGGGCGGCCGAGGCCAGGCCGAGCACCCACCACAGCGGAAGCCCGAGCAGTATGGCGGCCAGCGGCCAGGTCGTTCGAGGCACCCCGTCAGACAACAGGGACGAGTCGGGGATGCCCTCCCCCATATTGGCGATGTTGCCCGCGGAGGGCCCGGCCTACCGTCGTGGATCCGGGGACCCCTAGGACCAGGCAGGTGCGTCGTGCGCAAGGCAGGTGTGTTCGTGGGCGTCGTGGGCGTCGTGCTCGCGCTGCTGCTGCCGATGGCCCCGGGCGCCGGCGCCCCCGATCACCCGCAGGTCCGGCTCACTCAAGAGGTGGCGGCCTCAGGTACCCCCCATATTCTGAACAACCGCGTCTACTCCGTCGTCCAGGTCGGCGGCACGATGGTGGTCGGCGGCACCTTCACCAGCGCTCGCAACGATGGCAGCACCACCACCCTGGCCCGGTCCCGGTTGCTCGCGTTCGACGCCACCAGCGGCCAGATCAGCACGACCTTCGTGCCCAACCCCAACGGCACGGTGCGGGTCGTGCTGCCCTCGGGGGACGGCGAGACGGTGTACGTCGGCGGCAGCTTCAGCTCCATCGGCGGCGTCCCCCGGGACGGCCTGGCCCGGGTGCGGGTCTCCGACGGCGCGGTGGTCCCCGGCTTCGACGCGGGCAGCATCACCGGCGCCGTCCGCGATCTGAGGCTCAGTGACGGACGGCTGTGGTTGGCCGGTGCCTTCACCCATGTGCAAGGCCGGCCCCAGGCCGGGTTGACCTCGGTGGACCCCACGACGGGGACTACCCAGACCTACATGGCCCAGCAGGTCGCCGGGAACCACAATGGCGGCAACACGCAGGTCCTCAAGATCGACATCTCAGATGACGGGGACCGCCTGGTCGCCGTCGGCAACTTCGACACGGTGGGTGGTGTGCAGCGGCACCAGCTGCTGCTGCTCGACCTGTCCGGCCCGACCGCCCAGGTGGCACCGTTCCGCACCACGTTCTTCCACCCGAGCTGCCTGCGCAGGTTCGACTCGTACATGCGGGACGTGGACTTCGCTCCCGACGGTTCCTACTTCGTGGTGTCCACGACCGGGGCCTACGGCGGCAGCGAGGGGCCCTGCGACACCGCCTCGCGATTCGAGACGAACCAGACGGGCAACGACGTGGCGCCCTCCTGGGTCGACTACACCGGTGGCGACACGTCGTACGCCGTGGAGGTCACCGACTCGGTGGTCTACATCGGCGGTCACCAGCGCTGGTGGAACAACCCGTTCCGCGGAGATGCAGCCGGACCGGGCGCGGTGTCCCGGGAGGGGATTGCCGCGCTCGATCCGGTGAACGGTCTCCCGCTGTCCTGGGATCCCACCCGGACCAAGGGCGTCGGAGTGTTCGACTTCCTGCACACCGCGCAGGGTCTGTGGGTGGCCTCCGACACGGACCGGATCGGCAACTTCCAGCTGAAGAGCCGGATCGCCCGGATGCTCCCGGGTGGCACGACGTACCCCGTGGTCCGCACCACCGTGCTGCCGAACGATGTCTACACGGCCGCCGTGACGGGTGCCGTTTCCCGGCGCCGCTACACCGAGACGGTGGGCAGCGCGCAGCCGGTGCCGTCGGGCGGGATCGACTGGGCCTCGGTGCGCGGAGCGTTCATGGTCAACGGACAGCTCTATGTGGGCTCGAGCAACGGCACGTTCACGCGTCGTACCTTCGATGGCACCACCTACGGCTCGCCGGTCACCGTGGGGACTCACGATGAGATCGTCGCCCTGACCGACTGGCGCTCCGACCTCCAGAACGCTACCGGGATGTTCTTCGACGGCGGCCGGATCTACTTCACCATGAGCGGGTCGAACCAGCTCTTCTACCGCTACTTCTCACCCGAGAGCGATGTGGTCGGGGCCCAGCGCCTGGTGGCTTCCGGCAACGTGTCGGGGATCGACTTCGCCCAGGTTCGCGGCATGTTCGTCACTGACTCCCATCTGTACTGGGCGACGCCGGACGGCAACCTCCGCCGGCTCTCGTGGCTGCAGCTTCCGCAGTCCGGGGTGCCCGCTGCCGGGACTGCCTCGGTCGTCTCCGGACCCGGCGGGGATGGCGTGAACTGGTCGGGCGCGCGAGCGCACTGGCTGTTCCAGGGCCCCGGCGGTGGGGGCGCCGTCTCGGTGAACCAGCCGCCGGTCGCCAGCTTCACGGCGTCGTGCATGGAGCTCACCTGCTCGTTCGACGCGAGCGCGTCCACCGACGACGTCGGCATCGCGTCGTACCAATGGGCCTTCGGCGACGGGGTCACCGCGACCGGCGTGACCGCGCAGCACACCTACTCGAGTCCGGGAACCCGGACGGTGATCCTCACGGTTGCCGACGAAGCGGGTCTGCAGGACACCGAGATCCGCCCCGTGTCGGCCTCGATCGCCGGCGTGGAATTCGTCGGTGCCACCGGCAGCTCCGGCAACTCCACGAACCACAGGGTGGCCGTTCCGGAGGGCACCCAGGCCGGCGATCTGCTGGTCATGCTCCTCACCACCAACAATACGAATGCCTCGGTAGCGAATCCCAGCGGGTGGACCGGGCTCGAAACCCTCGACGGCAGCAACATCAGGGGCCGCGCGTGGACCCGGGTCGCCACCGCCGCCGATGTGGGCGGCACCGTGACCGTGGCGACGAGCGGGTACGCGAAATCGGCGCTCTCGTTGGCCGGGTACCGGGCGACCGGTGGTGGCCCGGGCCTGCTCGTTCACGCTCACGCGGGTGAGTTGAGCACCGCCAGGGAAAGCAGCTTCGCCTCGCCGACCAGCACCCTGACCGAGGAAGGAAGCTACGTCCTGTCCTACTGGGCCGCGAAGTCCTCGGCGCCGGTCACCTGGACCGCCGAGGCCGGCCAGCAAAGCCGGTCGACTGCCGCGGGCTCGGGCGGCGGAGCCATCTACGCCCTGCTCACCGACAGCGGGATGGGCGGCGCCCCCGGTCCGGTGGGTGGGGTGGTGGCCGAGACCGACGCCTCCGTGTCACGGGTGGTCTCGATGACGCTCGTCGTTGGACCGGACTGACATGCGCGGGGGGAGGGCGTTCGGCCTGATGCTGGTGCTGCTGCTCGTGGCGACCGGGTGTACGGCTGGGACGCCCACATCCAGCGCCGGCCCCCCGTCCGACCCGCCGGCGACGGAGCTGGTGCACCTCGATTTCGAGGATCGGGCAGCCCCGGTGGGCGCCATCGTGCCCAGTGTTGCCAACGGCGGTAGGGCGGATGTGTCCAGCGAGGTGTCGACCTACAGCGGAGGCCGGATCGTGCGGGAGTACGGGCAGGGCTCGGGCTACGCGATCAGGTTCCCTGAGTACGCCGGCGTGCTCGGCGCGCCGGCGGCGGTGCTGCTGATCCGGGCGCGGGGCACGGCCGATCCGCTCAGCCCTGGCGATCGAGACTTCATGTTCGGCGCTGATGTCCTGCTCGATGCCGAGTCCTCCGGGGCAGCGTCGGACAACGGAGACAACGTCGTCCAACGCGGACTCTACGACGACGGCGTCCAGTACAAGCTCCAGATCGACCATGGCGTCCCGTCCTGCCGGATGGCAGGAACGAAGGGATCGGCGTACGTCGAGGCCGCGGCCCCCATCGGGCGTGACGAGTGGCATCGCCTGACGTGCGAACGCAGTGGCGACGTGGTGTCCCTCACCGTCGAGTCGCTGGAAGCCGAGGGCGGTCTCGTTGAGTACGCACACGTCACCGCCAAGCTCGGTGCGATCGACGTATCGGCCAAGGTCCCGTTCTCGGTCGGCGGCAAGGTGGCTGCAGATGGCCGGGTGGTGTCCTCGGCGACCGACCAGTTCAACGGTGCGATCGACAACGTCATGTATGAGCTTCTCGATTGAGTGGGAGTGATGTGACGCAACGATCAGCGGCGACTCATCGACCTGGCGGTGAGTGGGGTCGCGGGAAGGACGGGAGGGGGCTCCGAGTGGTGCTCGTCGCGCATCACGCCCTGGTGGCCGATGCGGTGCGGATGGCACTGACCGGCCAGGGGATCCAGGCGACCACGCTCCCCGCTGGAGGTACACCGAGGGAGCTCGCCCAGGTCGCCCGGGCGGTGGATGCGCTGCGCCCCTCAGCCGGTCTGATCCTCTGCGACATCGATGACCCGGTACAGCTCAACCGCACCCTGGCGCTGGTCCGGGCGGTCCGGATCCGGTGGCTGTTGCTGACCAACTCCGTGGACGAGGGTCGCTGGGGCGCGGTCATCGAGGCCGGCGTTCGCGGCGTGCTTCCGATGTCCGAGGGACTCGAGAAGGTCGCGCGGGTGCTGCGTCTGGTCGCCCAGGGGCGCAAGGGACTGACCGATGCGACTCGGGAGCGCAGTCTCCAGGCATGGCACCGCGAGGGAGAGGAGAACCGTGCCCTGGTGGTGCGGATGGGTCTGCTGAGCCCCCGAGAGATGACGGTCCTCGGCATGTTGGCCCAGGGCCTCACGGTCAAGGAGATAGCGCTCCGCTCGGACGTCGCGCAAGGCACGGTACGCAGCCAGGTGAAATCGATCCTGCGCAAGCTGGGCGTGACCTCTCAGCTTGCGGCGGTCGCCGCCCATCGCCGGGTCGTGGTGCCGGGTCAGCGGCGCGAGCGGCGCATCTAACCGCGCCTAGCTGGCCTTCTTCTTGGCCGGCCGTTTGGCCGGGGTCTTCTTGGCGCTCGACTTCTTGGCCGGGGTCTTCTTGGCGCTCGACTTCTTCGTCGCACGCTTGCTGGCCGTCGTCGGTTGCGCGTCATCGTCGTCCGACTCGCCCCGGGCGGTCTTCGCCGCGTCGACGGAGCGTTGCAGGGCGGCAAGCAGGTCGACCACCTCGCCCGAGGACTTCGTGGACGTGGGGGTCCGCTTGACCTCGCCGCCCTCGATCTTGGCCTTCACGAGCGCCTCGACGGCACCGGCGTAGTCGTCCTCGAACTCACGGGGTTCGAAGTCTCCGGCCAGAGTCTCGACCAGCATGTTGGCCATCGAGACCTCCGCGTCCTTGACCTCTCCGGTCTCGATGCTGAAGTCGGGCTCGCGGATCTCGTCGGGCCACATCATGGTCTGCAGGACGATGACGTCCGCACGCACTCGCAGCACCGCGACACTGGTCCGGTTGCGCAGGGCCACCGTCACGACGGCCATCCGATCGGCGTCCAACAGAGCCTGGCGGAGCAGCGCGTACGGCTTGGCGCCGGTCTTCTCGGGCTCGAGGTAGTAGGACTTCTCGAAGAGGATCGGGTCGATCTGCTCGCTGGGCACGAACTTCTCGACCGCGATCTCGCGTGAGGATGCGGAGGGCAGTTCGGCGATGTCCTCGTCGCTGAGGATGACCATCTCGCCGTCCTCGGTCTCATAGCCCTTGGCGATGTCGGCGTAAGCCACCTCTTCGCCGTCGATGGAGCAGACCCGCTGATACTTGATCCGGCCGCCGTCCTTGGCATGGACCTGACGGAACGACACATCGTGACTCTCGGTGGCGGAGTAGAGCTTGACCGGGACACTGACCAACCCGAACGAGACCGCACCCTTCCAAATCGCTCGCATGACGGGAGCCTACGCGGTCGCCTCGGTCAGCGAGTCGCGCGACGGATGCCTAATTTCGGGCATGCCAGCCTCACGGGTCGCTGTCACGATCACCTAGCCGCGGAAGCCGGCTCTCTTCAGGTTGGGTGGGTGGAGCACATGTCCAGTAGGTTGGCCGCTCGGCGGTTGTACCCCATGCGATTGCTGATCAGGCTCGCGACAGGCATCCCCCTTGTCGCCGTTCTGCTCACCGCCCCAACCCTGACGACGCCGGCTTCTGCGGCCCCCGGCGAGATCACCTTCGTCGACGCGGCCAGTACGGCGGGGAACAGGTCGAACCACGTGGTGGGGATCCCCGCGTCGGTGCAACCGGGCGACCTCCTGGTGCTGGCGCTGACCACGAACTCCACGTCCAGCACGATTGCGGACTCCGTCAGCGGCTGGACGTTGCTCGAGTCGCGCGACGGGAACGGGATCCGCGGTCGGCTCTGGACCCGGACCGCCGATGCGACTGACGGCGGCACCAACGTCTCGGTCGCGACGAGCGCGTTCGCCAAGGGCGTGCTCAGCGTGGCCGCCTACCGCAGCACCGGGTCGGCCCCGTCCGTGAGCGCGTCCGGAGTGGGCGGCTCGGATTCATCCGGCGCCAGCCACGAACTCCCCCAGGTGGAGGCGGTGGGCGCGGGGTCCTGGTTGGTTGGAGTGTGGGCCGAGAAGTCGTCGTCGGCGACCACCTGGACGCTTCCCGGTGGGATGACCGAGCGAACGGCAGCTGCCGCGACTGGTTCGGGAAAGGTCGGCGACGTGCTCGGCGACTCGACGGGTCCGGTCACCGTGGGATCCCCGTTGGGCGGCACCGCGACGACCAGCACCTCGGTCTCGCGGTCGGTGACCTTCGCCGTGGTGATCAGTCCTGGCGAGGTGGTCAACGGCCCGCCGGATGCCTCGTTCACGGCGAACTGCAGCGGGCTGGTCTGCGACTTCGATGCGTCGGGGTCCACTGATCCCGAGGGCGACCCGCTGACCTATGCGTGGGACTTCGGGGACGGGAACAACGGGACCGGGCAGACCGCGCAGCACACCTATGCCACCGGTGGGCCACGGACGGTCTCGCTGACGGTCAGTGATGCCACCGGCAACGATGTGGCGACCCGGGAGATCGATCCCCAGGCCGCTGTGACGCAGGGCGAGATCGCCTACGTCGGCGGAGCGAGTACGTCGGGCAACCGGTCGAACCACGTGGTGGGCATCCCCACCTCGGTGCAGCCGGGCGACCGGTTGGTGCTGTTCCTGACGACGAACACCACCAACGGCACGATCACCGAGTCGATCCCGGGCTGGACCCAGCTCGAGGCGCGTGACGGGAACGGGATCCGGGGTCGGATGTGGACCCGGTCGGCGACCACGGTCGATGCCGGCAGCACGATCACGGTCAGCAGCAGCGCCTACATCAAGTCGGTGATGAGTGTCGCGGCCTACCGCAGCACCGGATCGGCAGTGGTCTCCGCCTCCTCGATCCGCGGGGTCGACTCGTCCGCGACGAGCCACAGCACCCCGGAGACGACCGCCGCGCAGGCGAACTCGTGGGTGGTGAACTTCTGGAGCGAGAAGTCCTCAACCCCCACGACCTGGACGCTGCCTGCGGAGTCGAGCTCCCGCACCGAGGAGCAGGCCTCCGGCAGCGGCAAGGTCAGTGGCATCCTCGGCGACTCCGGCGGTGCGGTGCCCCAGGGCAGCGTGCCGAGCCGGACCGCGACGACCAGCACCTCGATCTCCCGCTCGGTGCTGTTCTCGGTGGTGATCAGTCCTGGCGACGTGGTCAACGGCCCGCCGGATGCCTCGTTCACGGCGAACTGCAGTGGGCTGGTCTGCGACTTCGATGCGTCGGGGTCCACTGATCCCGAGGGCGACCCGCTGAGCTATGCGTGGGACTTCGGGGACGGGAACAACGGGACCGGGCAGACCGCGCAGCACACCTATGCCACCGGTGGGCCACGGACGGTCTCGCTGACGGTCAGCGATGCCACCGGCAACGATGTGGCGACCCGGGAGATCGATCCCCAGGCCGCTGTGAAGCAGGGCGAGATCGCCTACGTCGGCGGAGCGAGTACGTCGGGGAACCGGTCCGGTCACTCGGTGCGGATCCCCACCTCGGTGCAGCCGGGCGACCGGTTGGTGCTGTTCCTGACGACGAACACCACCAACGGCACGATCACCGAGTCGATCCCGGGCTGGACCCAGCTCGAGGCGCGTGACGGGAACGGGATCCGGGGTCGGATGTGGACCCGGTCGGCGACCACGGTCGATGCCGGCAGCACGATCACGGTCAGCAGCAGCGCCTACATCAAGTCGGTGATGAGTGTCGCGGCCTACCGCAGCACCGGGTCGGCAGTGGTCTCCGCCTCCTCGATCCGCGGGGTCGACTCGTCCGCGACGAGCCACAGCACCCCGGAGACGACCGCCGCGCAGGCGAACTCGTGGGTGGTGAACTTCTGGAGCGAGAAGTCCTCGACCCCCACGACCTGGACGCTGCCTGCGGAGTCGACCTCTCGCACCGAGGAGCAGGCCTCCGGCAGCGGCAAGGTCAGCGGCATCCTCGGCGACTCCGACGGT
Organism: uncultured Actinomycetota bacterium; assembly: GCA_963827185.1. Classification (GTDB taxonomy): domain Bacteria; phylum Actinomycetota; class Actinomycetes; order Propionibacteriales; family Nocardioidaceae; genus Nocardioides. Next base: position 324,864 of record CAWGZQ010000003.1, on the reverse strand, counting down.
GCGGTGCCCCAGGGCAGCGTGCCGAGCCGGACCGCGACGACCAGCACCTCGATCTCCCGCTCGGTGCTGTTCTCGGTGGTGCTGGACCCCGGCACCGATGCGTCGGAGACGAACGAGCCGCCGGTCGCGGAGTTCACGACCGGCTGTGCCGGCATGACCTGTGAGTTCGACGGTTCCCGCTCCTTCGACACCGACGGTGACACGTTGACCTACGCGTGGGACTTCGGCGACGGCCAGGTGGGTGAGGGTCTGAACCCGACGCACACCTACGCCACGGCGGGTACCCGCACGGTCACGCTGACCGTGGACGACGGAAACGGGCACACCGATACCGCAACCGACACGGCGACGGCGGCGCCCCCGAACCCGGCTCCGGGACACACCACCCTGGTGCCGGACACGCCGCGGACCGACCAGCCCACGATCACCTCGGGCGAGATCTGGGACATCGAGATCGTCGGCCAGCGCGTGTACGTCGCGGGCTCGTTCACCTCGATCCGGCAGCCCAACAACGGTGCTGTCGTGAACCAGCCCTACCTCGCGGCGTACAACTGGACCACCGGCCAGATCGACACCGGCTTCCGGCCGTCGTTCACCAACGGCTCCGTCGTCGCCGTGGAGGCCTCTCCGGACGGCACGAAGCTCTACATCGCCGGCGACTTCGGGACCGTCAACGGGCTGAACCGCAAGGCGCTGGCGCGGATCAACCCGACGACCGGCGCGCCGATCGAGGGCTTCACCGCCAACGCCAACGGCAAGGTCAACGAGCTCGCGGTCACCAACACCACGGTCTACGCGGGCGGTCGGTTCTCGAGCATCAACAACGTGCCCCGGGGTGCCCTGGTGGCCGTCGACGGCGTGACCGGGGAGGTGCGCGCCGACTTCGTCAACAACATCACTGGCGGGATCGGCACCAACGGCGAGCTCGCGGTGCAGCGCCTCAAGCTCACCCTGGATGAGGGCCGCTTGCTCGTCGTGCACACCGGGCGCCAGGTCAACGGCCAGGACCGGTACGGCGTGGCCGTGATCAACACCCGCACCAACACGCTGACGCCGTGGAAGACGACCCTGTGGGAGGACAACCTGCAGTTCGTCGGCGGCATCCAGCGCGCCTACGCGGGAGACATCTCGCCGGACGGCTCACAGTTCGCCGTCGCCAGCGGGTCGGGTGGTGACCGGCCACCCATCAACGACACGGTGATCGTCTTCGACCTGGACAACAACAACAACGCGCAGCCGGTCTGGATCTCCCGGCACTTCGACTCGGTGTACTCGGTCGCGTGGACCGAGGCCGGCATTTACATCGGCGGGCACTTCCAGTGGGCCGAGGATATCTCCGCGCCGGTGCCGTGGCCGGGGCTCGATGACGTCGGCTACGGCACCGGGCAGGGTCTGTCGGGCTACGCGCTGGGGGACGCCGTCGTGAAGCGCTTCCACCTGGCTGCCCTCGACCCCGCGGACGGGCACGCGTTGGAGTGGTTCGCGCCGTCGAACTCCTACGAGGGCGACAAGCACATCGAGCCGACGCCGCGCGGGCTGTTCGTCGGCGGCGACGGGAACACCAAGGGCAGCTACAACGTGGGCCGGATCGCCTTCTTCGACTTCAACTCGGTTCCGGCCCAGAACGGCACCCAGACCGTGGTCACCGACCCGATCGAGGGTCGGATCAAGCCTGCCGACGAGGTCTTCGAGATCACGGGTACCGCGAACGCCGCCACCGGGATCGAGCGGGTCGAGCTCGAGATCATGGACCGGAACACCGGTCGGTACCTCAACGACGACCTGACCACCTGGGGTTCCACCGCGCTCAACACGTTCGACGCGACGCTCGACCCCGGGACCGGTGCCAGCCGCACCTGGCGGCTGCCGTTGACCATCTCCGGCAACCGTGAGCTGCTGGTCCGGGCGCGCGCCATCGCGACGAACGGCACCGCCGACAACACCAAGGCCGCCAAGAAGTTCGAGACCTTCGGCGTCAGCGACCTGCCCCCCAACACCAGCGTCACCGGGCCACCGAGCCCGGTCAGCTCGCTGACCTTCACGATCACGGGCAGCGCCACTGACGACGTGGGGGTCAACTCGATCAGGATGACTCTGCGGGACAGTCAGAACCGTTACCTGCAGAACGACGGGACCGTGTCCGGCACCTACAACACCTTCCAGATCGAACCGGACGTGGTGGGTGCGACGAGCACGACCTGGTCCGTCGAGGTGACTCTCCCGTATGAGGACGAGTGGTGGGCCCAGGCCCGATCCATCGACACGGCCGGGCAGTCCGACCTCGACACCGCCGATCGGCGCTGGATCGTGACGCAGAACGGGCAGGCGCCCAATGTGTCCATCACCCAGCCGGCGGTGATGGTGCCGCCCACCGCCGCGCCGGCGTACACGGTGGCTCCAGGGAGCCCGATCACCTTCGCTGGGTCGGCGACCGATGACGGCGCCCTGACCTCGGTCTACATCACACTCCGCAACAACTCCACCGGCGAGCGGCTGGCAGCCGACGGGAGCTGGGGGACCGGTGTCATCGCCGGCAACTACCGGGTGTCCCCGGTGAGCCTGAACCAGCAGAGCTTCAACTGGAGCTACACCACGCCGTTCAACCTGACGCCTGGCAACTACTCCTTCACGGTCCGGGCGACCGACAACATCGGTCTCAGCACGCCATCGAACCTGATGGGCCGGTTGACGGTGAACGCCGTGATCCCGGGCGATGCCCCGCCCGATGCCCGGCTCGATGTCACCGGGACGGTGTCCGGAGGTCAGGCGCTGCACCTCGACCTCACCGGCACCGCAACCGACGATCATGGGGTGTCCCGGGTGATGGTCGCCATCCAGGAGCTCGAGAGCCGGCGGTACCTGCTGCCGAACGGGTCGCTCTCCGGTGTCTTCAACACCTTGGAAGCCAACCCTCAGCCGCCCGGCGGCACGAACACGACGTGGGCCCTGTCCGTGGACCTTCCGGTCCAGGGCGACTGGTCGGTCACGGCGTATGCCGTCGACTCGTCGGGCCAGCAGGATCCATCGACCTCGGGAGCCACCGCGCGCTATCCGATCTACCCGGGGGACCAGCCACCGGTCCTCAATGAGGGGCTGCTCAGCCCGACCGAGGGGACGGTGTTCCCCGACGGCAAGATCTTCGTGAGCGGGCGAGCCGAGGACGACCAGGCGATGCAGCGGGTCGAGGTCGGGATCGTGAACGCCGCCGGCCAGTACATGAGCTCGACCGGCACGTTCACGAGCACCACCGCCAGCTGGCGCACGGCCTTCCTCAACAGCCCGGGCACGCCGGGGTCGAACTTCTCCTATACGACACCGGTCATCCCGCCGGGGGACTACACGGTGCGGGTCCGCGCCATCGACCAGCACGACTTCGTCAGCGTGGTCTACGAGCGGCACGCGACCGTGACCCACCCGCCCAACGACCCGCCGGTGGCCAGCTTCACGGCCTCGTGCAATGAGAACGTCTGCACCTACGACGCCCGAGGGTCGACCGACGAGAATCCGGCGACGCTGACGTACACGTGGAACTACGGCAATGGCACGGGCTCCGGCCCGGTGCCGACCCGCACCTACACCAGCGCCAACACCTACACGGTCACGCTGACCGCCCGGGACGAATGGGGTCTTACCGCGACAGCGGTCCAGACGGTGACCATCGTCGAGCCGGCGGGCAACGTCGCACCGAACCCGGTGCTCAACCCGCCCGCCTGCGCCGGCCTGGTGTGCAACTTCTCGGCCGTGGGCTCCAGCGATCCCAATCCCGGCGACTCGATCTCCTACCAGTGGGTCTGGGGCGATGGCACGGCTAACAGCACGTCCACCTCGCCGTCGCACACCTTCCCGGCGCCGGGCACCTACACGGTGACGCTCACGGTCACCGATGGTTGGGGTCGGGCCGCCAGCATGACCCGGGAGGTCGTCGTCAGCACGCCGTGACCGCTAGGGGTGTCAGGCCGTGTCCTTGTCGATGGGCTCGGCCCACACGATGATGTTGGAGTCGTAGTCGCCGTCGTGGTAATCGGTGCAGGTCACCAGCACCAGCCGGCCGCCCTGGGTGCCCTGGCCGAAGAGGGCTTCGGCGCCGGCGGCCACCTCTTCCTTGGTGAGCTTGAAGACGCCGGTGGCGCGGTAGTCGTAGAGCTTGCCCTCGTCGCGGACCCGGACCAGGGCACCTACGTCGATCTTCGGCAGATCGTTCATCACGCCGCCGCCGGTGCTCACGGTGTGGCCGGTGACCACGGTCTGCCCCTCGCCGGTCCCGGGCTCGGCACTCCCGTCCCACCAGCCGACGACCTCGGTGTCGGCTGGGGGAGTGAGAACTCCGTCGGAGGCGAGTTCGATCGGCACCAGGGGCGCCTCGATCTTGATCGACGGGATCAGGATCTCGTCGGCGCCCTGCTCAGGGGTGTCGGGGAGGTTCTCCTGGACGCTGGGGCTCTCTTCGGTCTCGTTGCCGAGCACCCGATGAACGGGCGAGTCCGAGGGGAGCACGGCCCAGATGACCAGGGCCAGGCCGACGACGGCCAGCCCGATCACGATCCAGGTACGACGGTCCCGCGGTCGACGCAGGCGCGGTAGGCGCAATTTCATGCTAGGTAGTCCTCCCGGCAGCCCGACCTGTCACGGGGTCGTTCTCACGCGCAGGCTGGGGATGCCGTCTGTCGAGCGGTGGTCCACTAAAGCCTACGACCGGCAACAATCGCAGCGCGATTGTTGCCGGTCGCGGCATCTCAATCTCGGGTCGGTCAGCGCCCCAGAAGGCGGCGGTAGCCGATCAGGCCAGCGGCGCCACCGAGCATCAGCAGCCCGCCGATCAGCGCGGCCTCGTTCAGGCCATTGCCGGCGTTGGCGCCGGCGTCGACCGTGGTGGGCACGTCAGGGGGGCCGTCGGGGCCATCCGGACCGTCAGGACCGTCGGGGCCGTCAGGACCATCCGGGCCGTCAGGACCGTCGACGCGGCTGTTGGGGCCACAGGTGACGGTCGCGATGTTGAGGTCGATCAGCGAGGGGGCACCGAACTGCTGAGCACCCGGAAGCAGCTTCAGCTCGAGTGCGGTGACCTCGATCTTCTTGCCACCCGCGGAGCTCGTCTGCTTGTTCAGCGTCGCGTCGAGGATGTTCTCCTCGAGCGGGCCGAGCTGGTCGGCGATCTGCGCGATGAGCTGGTCGACGAGCACTTCCTGCACCGGGTCGATGATCTGCTGAAGCGGCGCGAGGAACCCGTCGATGGTGTTGTTGATGTCGATCCGCAGCGCGTCGATCAGCGCGTCGAGCACCTCATCGAGGTCGGTGAGGACCTTGGTGTTCGGGTTCGGGTTGGCCGGGAACTCGACCAGGTCGACCTTGGTGCCCGCGATGTCGAGCTGCAGCTTGGTGTCCGCGATGTTGGCGGTGCCCTGAGCCTCGCTCGGGTTGGCCACACAGCGCGACTGCACGGCACCCAGGGTGCCGACCAGTCCGGTGGTCTCGAGCGGGGCGAGCGCACCGGTGATCGCCGCGGTGATCGGGGCCAGGATCTGGTCCAGGATCGGGTTCAGCAGCGGAGCCAGGGCGCCGAGCGCGGATTCCGGGTCAACGAGCACCGCGCCGGTCAGGTCGAGGTTGGCGATGTTGATGCCGACCGGGTCGCCGGGCGTGAGGCAGGCGGACTCGCCCACGTCAGCGACCACGGCGCCGTCACCGGCAACTCCGGCGCAGGCGCGCGAGACGCCGTTGCGGTTCTCGATCTGGGCGGTGGCGTCCTGGGCGATGACTCCGACATCCAGGACGTCCTGGTTGCTGAGGACGGCGATCGGCGGGTTGACCTCGCCGGTCTTCTTCTCGCCCTTGCCGTCGTTGGTCGCCGCGGTGGTGCCAGTGGTGATCGGGCTACCTGCGATGGCAAGCGTCAGGCCACTAGCGGTGGCCTGGGCAGCCGGTGCGGCCGCGGCCGCGGGACCCATGGAAAGGCCCACAAGTGTTGCCGCCCCGATCAGGGCCCCCATTTTGACAAGGTGCTGCTTCACGTTTTCATCCCCTCAAGAGCGCATACTCGACTTTCCGAGCAGTCTGATGACGACACCCGAGTGCCCCATGTGCGCTCACCGTAGCGGACCGGGGTTCCCCGTTGTCCAACTCGTGAGGGTTAAAGTGAAGTGTTTGACGCCACAATGGACCGCATGCGACCGATGCTGGCGACCTCAGGAGCGCATATCCCCGCGGGGGCATGGGCTCACGAGGTCAAATGGGACGGCATCCGAGTGCTAGCCAACTGCCACGCCGGTCTAGACAGATTCGTGAGCAGAAACGGTAACGACATCACCGCCGCGTGGCCCGATCTGGCCACATCTCCGCTCCCCGGACGGGATCTCCTGGTCGACGGGGAGGTGATCGCGCTCAACGAGGACGGGCTGCCCGACTTCCGGGTGCTGCAGGAGCGGATGCACGTACGCTCGCCCGCCGCCGTGGCTCGGTTGGTGACGCGGGTTCCCGCCACGTTCATGGTCTTCGACCTGCTCCGCCTCGACGGCGTGGACCTCACGACTGAGCCGCTCGAGCGCCGTCGTGAACTGCTCCACCATGAGCTCGAGGGGGCGGCCTGGCAGGTGCCGGCCTCCTACGACGACGGCCCGATGCTCTACGAGTCGGCGGTCCAGCAAGGCCTGGAAGGGATCGTCAGCAAGCGACTCGGGTCGCGCTACTACTTCGGCCAGCGGACGAAGGACTGGCTGAAGTTTCCGCACCGCGAGCGAGGGTCCTACGTCGTCGGCGGCTGGCGCCCCCAGGAGGGCGGGACCCACCTCGCCGCGCTGCTCGTGGGGGAGCCGACCCCGGAGGGGCTTCTCTACCGTGGCCGGGTGGGCAGTGGCATCGGGCCGAAAGCGAGCAGGTTGCTCACCGCCGAGCTCGCGTCGCACGGCCGGGCGGACAGCCCGTTCGCCGACGAGGTGCCGAGGCCAGACGCCCACGGGTCGCACTGGGTCGACCCCGTGCTCGTGGTCGACGTCGACACCCACCGCACCGCCCGGGCCGAGCGGCTGCGGCAGCCGTCGTACCAGGGCATCCGCCGCGACCTCGGTCCGGACGACCTGTGACCACCACGTGGGTCTCCGCCTGATGGCCGCGGAGCGGCAGGAGCTGCACGTCGACGTCGAGGGGCGGACGCTGAAGATCAGCAGCCTCGACAAGGTGCTGTTTCCCCGGACCGGCACCACCAAGGGCGAGGTGCTCAACTACTACGCGCAGATCGCCCCCACGATGCTGCCGCACCTCAAGGATCGGGCGGTGACCCGGATCCGGTGGCCGCACGGCGTCCAGGACATGAGCTTCTTCGAGAAGAACGCGCCGGGCGGCACCCCGTCCTGGGTGCGCACCGCGACCGTCCCCACGACGGGCAGCCGGTCGGGGAAGGGGGACGGCACGATCACCTTCCCGATCGTCGACGACCTGGCGACCCTGACCTGGATGGTCAACCTGGCCGCGCTCGAGCTGCACGTTCACCAGTGGACGGTGGCCCGCAACGGACGGCCACGGAACAGCGACCGCCTGGTCATCGACCTCGACCCGGGTGAGCCCGCCGGACTGCACGAGTGCTGCGCCGTCGCGCTGCTGGTGCGCGACCAGCTGGCCGAGCGAAACCTCAGCGCCAAGCCGGTGCTGAGCGGCAGCAAGGGACTCCATCTCTACGCCGACCTGCCGAAGCGGCTGCCCTCCGACGACTCGACCGCGCTCGCGAAGGCGGTGGCCGAGGAACTACAGCGTGAGCACGGCTCGCTGGTCACCGCCACGATGACCAAGGCGAAGCGCTCCGGGAAGGTCTTCCTCGACTGGTCCCAGAACGCCGGCTCGAAGACCACGATCTCGCCGTACTCGCTGCGCGGTAAGGAGCGGCCCTACGTCGCCGCGCCGGTGTCGTGGGACGAGGTCGAGGAGGGCGCGGAGGACGAGCTCGGTCTCGATCAGCTCCGGTTCGACCAGGTGCTGGACCGCGTGTCCGAGATGGGCGACCTGTTCGCAGGCTAGCCAGCCAGGACCGTCAGCTCTTGCAGAGGCAGAACGGGTGACCGGCCGGGTCGAGGAAGACCCGGAAGGTGGTGCCCGGCTGGTGGTCGTGCTTGGTCGCCCCGAGCGCGAGCACCGCGGCCTCCGCGACGTCGAGATCCTCGACCATCACGTCGAGGTGCATCTGCTGGGGGACCCGCTGATCGGGCCAGACCGGGGCGGTGAAGTGCTCCACGGGTTGGAAGCAGATGCCCTCGTTGCCCTCGGGAGAGCGGACCTCGCCCCACTCGGCCGAGGCTTCGGCACTCCACCCGAGCAGCTCGCCGTAGAAACCGGCGAGCACCTCGGGATCGGCGCAGTCGATGACGAACATGGGGGAGTGAGCGATAGCCATCCGGACAGGCTAGTTGGGGCCACCGACAGTGGGGCTGAACGCCGGCGGGTAGCGGCACGAGTGGGTCAGCGTGCGCGGTCGCGCAGGATCCGCTGGCTGGCGAGCTTCCCCGGTGCCCCGATGACGCAGCCGCCCGGGTGGGTGCCCGAGCCGCACTGGTAGTAGCCCTCGATCGGCGTGGCGTACTGGCTCCAGCCCGGCGCCGGCCGGAAGAAGTACATCTGCGGCGCCAGGAACTCACCGGCGAAGATGTTGCCCTCGGTCAGCCCGGTGCGAGCCTCGATGTCGACCGGGGTGACCACCTCACGGTGCAGCACCAGGTCCCCGAACCCCGGGAAGTGCGACTCGAGCACGGCCTGCGCCCGGTCGCCGAAGTTGTCCCGCTCGGTCTCCCAGTCGCTGCCCTTCAGCTCGTACGGCGCGTACTGCACGAAGCAGGACATGACGTGCTTGCCGGGCGGGGCCATGTCGGGGTCGACGACCGACTGGATCGCGGCGTCGATGAACGGGCGCTCGGAGTACCAGCCGTACTTGGCGGCGTCGAACGCCCTCTCGACGTACTCGATGGTGGGGCCGATGTTGAGGAAGCCGCCGTAGTGCGCGGTGCTGTCCGGGAGAGCGGGGAAGACCGGTAGCCCGTCGAGGGCGAAGTTGACCTTCGCCGAGACGCCGCGGAACTTCATCCGGCGCACGTTGTCGACCAGGTCGAGCGGGAGCTCGCGCGGCTCGACGAGGTCGAGGAAGGTACGACGGGGGTCCAGCGCGGACACGACGACCGGCGCCCGGAACTCCGTGCCGTCCTCCAGCACGACGCCGACGGCGCGGCCATCCTCGGTCAGCACCGATGCCACCGTGGCGCCGAGCCGGATCTCGGCGCCGTTCGCCTGCGCGGCCCGGGCCAGCACCTGGGTGAACCCGCCGTTCCCGCCCTTGTGGAACGCCCACGAGCCGAGGTGGCCGTCGTGCTCGCCCAGCTTGTGGAAAAGCAGCACCAGGCCGGAGCCCGGCGACATCGGACCGACCTTGGAGCCGATGATCGAGGACGACGCGTGGTACCCCTTGATCGCCTCGTGCTCGAAGTAGTCGTCGAGCCAGTCGGCGGCGCTGCCGGTGAGCATCCGGACGACGTCGTGCATCGTCTTGCGGTCGACGCCACCCAGGTGGTCGAGCAGCCACTTCACGTCGACGGCATCCTCGGGGTCGCTGCCGAAGACGTTCGGCGGCGCGTTGTCGAAGAGCGGACGAACCGCGCGGCACACCCGGTCGAGGTCGTGGTGATAGCGCTCGTAGGCGTCCGCGTCGCGCGGTGAGTGTCGGCGGATCTCCTGCAGGTTCTGGCCGTGGTCGTCGCCGAACAGCAGGTAGTCGCCGTCGCCGGTGGGGTGGAACGAGGACGGCATCATCAGCGGCAGGAAGCCGTGCTGGACCAGGTCGAGCTCGTGGATGATCTCGGGCCGCAACAGGCTCAGCGCGTAGGAGAACGTCGTGAACGAGAAGCCCGGCATCAGCTCCTCGGTGATCGCCGCGCCGCCGACCATGCCGTTCTTCTCCAGCACCAGCGTCCGGAGTCCGGCCTTGCCGAGGTACGCCGCGTTGGTGAGGCCGTTGTGACCGCCACCGACGACGATCGCGTCGAAGTCGTGGGACGTCATGCCTTCTTCACTCATCCTTTTCCGGGCTGGGTCGAAGAACGGCATCGAGGTCGTGGTGACCCGCACCGTCGTGTTGTGGTGGGCGAGCGCGAGCTCGAGTCGCAGCTCGGTGCCGGCCGGGGCGAGGTCGGGTCGCACCCGGGCGATGCCGACGTGGCGCTGGAGCATCGGCGAGTAGACGAAGCTCGTGCAGTAGCCGACCTCGGTCCGCTGGTCGTCGAGCACCAGCGACTCGTAGGGCAGTGGGTGCTCGGACTTCGGTGGGAACAGCCCGACCTCGCGGTGGATCCGGTCCCAGTCGGCGGCGTCGACGACGAGACCGGTGGTGTGCCACCGCGAGGTGCCGTCGACGAGCTCGCGCCGGATTGCCTCGGACCCGACGAACCGGCGGGAGCCGTCGCGGACGCCGCGGAGCATCCAGCCGAAGCCGAGCTCCTTGGGGGTCACGCAGTCGGCGTCGCTCAGCGCCAGCCGGGCGTCGTGCCACTCGACGTCGACGAGCGGGAGCCCGGCCTCGATCCGGAGCATCATCAGGGCCTCCTCGCCGAAGGGTCGGATGCTGTGGGCCGCCCCGGCCGCGAGCACCGCGTCGAGCACCTCGACCGCGCTGTCGGCCTCGACGGTGATCTCGAACCCGAGGTCGCCGGTGTATCCGGTGCGCGACAGGGTGACGGCTGTGTCGGCGACCTTGGCCGGCACGTGGTCGAAGTACGCCAGCGACTCGGCCTCGGGCAGCAGGGCGGCCAGCACGGTGCGGGAACGGGGGCCCTGGACGGCGAGCATCCCGTAGGCGTCGGACACGTCCTCGAGCTGCACCCGCAGCCCGGCGCCCAGCTCCTGGAACCACGAGAGCGCCGGCCGGCCGGCCGTCAGCAGGAAGTCGTCGGTGGAATGGCGGAACACCACGCCGTCGTGCATCACGAAGCCGCGGTCGTCGCACCATGCGGTGTACTGCGCCTGGCCCGGCCGGCAGGTCCGGATGTCTCGCACCAGCGCCCGGGAGAGCAGCCGCTCGGCGTCCGGGCCGGTCACGCGGTACTTGTACAGCGGTGACGTGTCGAAGACGCCGACCGAGTTGCGCACCGCGAAGTACTCGTGCTTGGGCGCATCGGTGTACCGCAACGCGGAGAGTCGCCCCTGCCAGTGCGTGTAGAGCCCCTGCGAGTTGAGCTCGCTCAGCCGGGGGTGAAATGGCGTGGTCGTGATCATCGCGTTCCAGGCTAGTTGGTACTGACCTCGGAGTCAGTAGTCACCGAGGTCAGACATCGGTCAGGTGGCGCCGAGGCGATCGAGGACCCACGCGTAGATCTCGGCCTCGTAGCCGAGGTGGGCGAACCGGCCGGCCGGCCCTACGTGGGCGCCGGCGCCGGTCTCCACGCGGAACAGGCAGCGGGGTGACCACTCGGGGTCCGTCTCGCGCAGGCGGGCCACCCACTTGGCCGGCTCGAAGACCATCACCCGCGGGTCGTGCAGCGCCCCGGTGACCAGCAGGTCGGGGCGGGGACCGCTCGGCGGGTTGTCGTAGGGCGAGTAGGCCAGTAGCCAGTCGAACTGGTCGCGCCGCCGCGGGTCACCCCACTCGTCCCACTCGGTGATGGTGAGCGGGATCGAGGCGTCGAACATCGTGGAGACGACGTCGACGAACGGGACCTCGGCGACCACCGCGCGCCAGCGGTCCGGCCGCTGGCTGAACACCGCGCCTTGCAGCAGGCCGCCGGCGCTGAGCCCGCGCGTGGCGATCCTGTCCCCGTCGACCAGTCCGGCGTGGGTCAGCCCGTCGGCCACCGCGAGGTAGTCGGTGAACGTGTTCTGCTTGCGCTCGAGCCGTCCCTGCAGCCACCAGCGGCGACCGCCCTCGCCGCCACCCCGCACGTGGGCGTGCGCGTAGACCACCCCCCGGTCCAGCAGCGACGGCAACGCTGGGTCCCACTCCTGGTCCGGGTACACCGCCTCGTACGCGCCGTAGCCGTAGATCAGCGCCGGAGCGGTGCCGTCGAGCGGGGTGTCGCGGTGCCGCACCAGCGTCACCGGCACCGGCGTCCCGTCCGGAGCGGGCAGGTCGCGTCGCTCGCAGATGTACGACGACGCGTCGTGGCCGGGCGCCTCGCGCCGGAGCAGCTCGGTGCGGGCGCCGGTGCGGAGGTCGACCGCCGACCAGATGGGCGGCTCGAGGTACGACTGGTCCTCGATGGTCAGGGTCGCGGCGTCGTACTCGGTGTTGGGCCCGATCGCGACCCCGCCGCAGTCGAACGCCGACTCGATGACGACGCCCTCGGCGTCCCAGGCATCGAGCGGTAGCACCCGGAGCCGGTGCCGGGTCTGCGAGCGGTAGCTGAGCACGGCGTACCCGGCGAACCCGTCCACCCGCTCCACCCGCTCGTGGGGACGCTCGGCCCGGGCCGAGACCCAGGAGGTGTGGTCCTGGTGCGATCCGCGCGGCACCGGGCAACGGGCGAGCCGGAACTCGGTGGCCCCGTCGTTGGTGACCACCAGCAGGGTCTCCGTGCCGTCGCCGAGCAGCACGTGCTCCGCGTGGTACTCGATGCCGGAGCGCCGGCCGCCGACCGAGTACGCCGACGACGTCGGGGAGTCGGCGTCGACCACCCACACCTCACGGGTGTCGCGACTCTCCGCCCAGATCACGATCAACGCGCCGCTGCGGGTCGCCCGCAGGCTCAGCTCGAAGCGCTCGTCCGGCTCGCTCAGGACCAGGACGTCGTCGGCCATCGGGGTGCCGAGTGCGTGCCGCCACACCTGATGCGGGCGGTAGGCGTCGTCGTGCACCGTGTAGAAGAAGTGGTCCGACCCGCTGCTCCACGCTCCGCCGTAGTAGGTCCGCGGGGCGACCTCGGGCAGATCCTCGCCGGTCTCGAGATCGCGGAACCGCAGCTCATAGACCTCGTCGCCGGCGCGGTCGACCGAGTAGGCGAGCAGCTTCTGGTCGGGACTGACCAGGGTCAGGCCCAGTTCGACGTACCCCGAGTCGTCGGCCAGATCGTTGACGTCGAGCAGTACTTCGGGCGATTCCGATTGGTTCCTTTCCCGCAACAACTGATGGTGCTCTCTTCCCGCGGGGAGTGCCGTGTAGTAGGAACAGCCATGGAGTTGCCAACTGACTGTCCGATCAGTAGCGGGCACTCTGCTCAACATCTCGGACCGCAAGGTCTCGACGAGGGAGTTCAGATGTCCGGTGGCGGTGTCGTACCAGAGTCGTTCGGCCCTGAGGTGAGCGAGCAGCGCGGGGGAGTCCATCCTGCGCATCCAGTGGTAGGGGTCGGCGCGCACGACTCCGTGCTCGGTGTGCTCATGCGCTTCGCGCGGCGCCTGAGGCGGGATGGTCGCCCGGTTGTTCACAGAGGGCACCGTAGTCCCGTACGCACCGCTGCGGCGGCGATGACGGCGCTGACGCTGGGCGTGGGCCTCGCGGCGTTCGGGGCGCTCTCGGTGCAGCCGGCGAGTGCCGCGGACGACGAGCCGGTGACCTTCACGGTCGCGTTCCTGGACGAGGTCGACTCGTTCAACCCGTTCAACGGCTACCAGGCGGCGTCCTACGAGATGTGGGCCCTGATGTACGACTTCATGGTCGGCTACACCATGGAGGACATGTCGCCGGCGCCCGCGCTCGCGACGTCGTGGGAGACCTCCACGGACGGGCTCACCTGGACCTTCGACATCCGCGAGGGCGTCACCTGGTCCGACGGGGAACCCCTGACGGCCAGCGACATCGCCAGCACCTACACCCGGATCCTCGACGGCGGCCCCGAGGCCGGCAACTGGAGCACCTACCTGACCTCCGTGGAGACCGCAACGGCTCCCGACGACACGACCGTCGTGCTGGAGCTCTCCCAGCCCAACGCCGTCCTGCCGCTGCTGCCGATCCCGATCCTGCCCGAGCACATCTGGTCCGACGTGACCGAGAAGGAAGTGAAGTCCTACCGCAACGAACCCGCGGACGGCGACGCCGTGGTCGGCTCCGGCCCGTTCCGGCTCGTCGAGGGTACGGCGGGTGGCTCGACGTACATCCTGGAGGCCAACCCCGACTACTACGGGGGCGCACCGCACGTCGACCGGCTGGCGTTCCGGGTCTTCAAGAGCGAGGACCCGGCGATTCAGGCGATCATCAAGGGCGAGGTCGACTTCGTCGACGACATCACCCCGATCCAGGTCGAGGCGCTACAGGGCCGCGACGGCATCCACGCCCAGAACGGCATCTCGCCGTACTTCGAGGAGATCGGCTTCAACGTGGGCGCGGTCGACCACGAGAGCGGCGAGCCGCTCGGCGATGGCCACCCCGCGCTGCAGGATCCGGCCTTCCGGCACGCCCTCGGCTATGCGCTGGACAACGACCGACTCGTGGAGAGCGCCTACCAGGGGGCCGCGGTCAGTGGCGACACCTTCATCCCCTCCGCCTACGAGTCCTACCGATGGGAGCCGCCGGAGGACGAGGCGTTCACGTTCGATCTGGACAAGGCCGGCGAGCTGTTGGACGAAGCGGGCTACGAGGTCGGCGCGGGCGGGCTGCGCACCATGCCCGACGGCAGCCCGATCGGCACCATCCGGTTGTTCGCGCGCGCCGAGGAGGCGCGGTCGGCGACGATCATGGAGTTCTTCAAGGAGTGGCTCGGCGAGATCGGCATCGAGGCCGAGCTGAGCGTGATGGAGAGCAACCAGCTCACCGACGTCATCCTCGAGGGCAACTTCGACGCGTTCCACTGGGGATGGTTCGTCGAACCCGACCCGGACGCCATCTTGTCGGTGTTCCTGTGCAACGCCCGTGGCGGCTCCTCCGACTCGTGGTACTGCAACGACGAGTACGACGCGCTCTACCAGTCCCAGAACGCCGAGGTCGACGACGAGAAGCGGATCGAGACCATCAAGCAGATGCAGGAGATCATCTTCCGGGACTCGCCCTACCTCGTCACGGCGTACACGAAGTACGGCCAGGCGGTCCGCACCGATCGGTTCGCCTGCTTCCAGCCGCAGCCGGATCCCGGAGGGGTCCTGTTGGTGCAGTACGGCACCTTCAACTACACGCTGCTCCGTCCGGCCGACGAGGCCGGTGACTGCGACGGCATCGCGTCCGCGGTGGGGGCCTCCGGCTCGTCCGGGGGCGGTGAGGATGACGGCGGCAACGCCCTGCTGATCGGCGGCGGCGTCGTCCTGGCGCTGGTGCTGGTCGGCGGCGGGGTGGTCGCGATGCGGCGGCGGTCCTCGGCGGACGCCCGGGAGTGACCCGCTCTTGACGACCCTCGTAGCGGCCGAGACCCACGCAGCGCCCGAGCCCACGGCTCGCCGCTGGGGATATGGGCGCTACGTCCTCGGCAAGGTTCTCGGAGCGGTGGGCAGCCTGCTGTTCGTGCTCGTCGTCAACTTCTTCCTGTTCCGGGTGCTGCCCGGCGACCCGGCGCGCAGCCTGACCCGGGGACGCGTCGTCAGCAAGGAGCAGCTCGACGCGTTCAGCGCGCAGTACGGGCTCGACCAGCCGCTGCCGCAACAGTTCCTGACGTTCCTGAAGAACACCGCCCAGGGCGATCTGGGTGTCTCCATCCGCTACAACGTGCCGGTCTCCGAGCTCATCGTCGACCGGATGTGGCCGACGATCGCGCTGGTCGGTGTCTCGACCCTGCTGGCGACGGTGATCGGCGTCTACCTCGGCATGGTGAGCGCCTGGCGTCGCGGCGGATCCTTCGACCGGTTCTCGACCGGCATCACCCTCACTCTCTACTCGATGCCGGAGTGGTGGCTGGGCCTCCTCCTCATCGCCGGCCTGTCGGTCGGGGCCGGTCCGCTCCCCGGCATCTTCCCGACCGGTGGGCTCAACTCGATCGACACCGATCCATCGAGTCTGGGCGGGCTGCTCGACTCCGCCTGGCACCTCACCCTGCCCGTGCTGACGCTGACCCTGGCCTATCTCGCCGAGTACTCCTTGATCATGCGGTCCTCGCTGCTCGACGAGCTCGGCGAGGACTACCTGGTCACGGCGCGGGCCAAGGGCCTGCGGGACGTGGAGGTACGCCGCCGGCACGCCGTACCCAACGCGCTGCTGCCGACCACGACGCTGGCCGCGCTCAACATCGGCTTCGTCGTGTCGGGGGCGATCACCATCGAGACGATCTTCTCGATACCGGGTCTGGGGCTGCTGTCCTACGAGGCGCTCTCGATCCCGGACTACGACGTGCTGCAGGGCACCTTCCTGCTCGCCTCGGGTGCCGTGATCGCGGCCAACCTCGGGGCCAACCTGATCTACGGCATCCTCGACCCGCGGGTGCGCACGTGAGCACCCCGGCGAGCTCGACGATCCCGCTCTCCGCGCGCCAGATCGCCCGGCGCCGGAGGGTCGCGGCGGTGCGCCGCAACTGGAAGCTCTTCCGCGGCCACCGGGCCGGCCTGATCGGGCTGATCATCCTCGGCAGCTTCGTCGTGATCGCGCTGGCGGCACCGCTGCTGGCCGACGGCGAGAGCCTCAAGGTCACCAAGGCCACCGGCGGCGTGCTGGAGAGCCCGTCGGGGGAGTACTGGCTCGGCACCGACGAGAACGGTCGCTCGGTGCTGACCATGCTGATCTGGGGTTCCCGGATCTCGCTGCTGGTCGGCCTGTTCGCGACCGCGATCTCGATGCTGATCGGCACCATCATCGGCCTGGTGTCCGGCTTCTTCGAGGGCTGGCCGGCCCGGCTGCTCTATCGGCTCACCGAGTGGTTCCTGGTGATTCCGTTCCTGCCGCTCGCGATCATCCTTGCCGTGGTGCTGGGTCGCTCGTTGCTCAACATCGCGATCGTCATCGGCGTCACCAGCTGGCCGGCCACCGCGCTGCTGATCCGCAGCCAGACGCTGAGCATCAAGGAGCGGCCCTACCTCGAGCGGGCCCGGCTGCTCGGCGCCGGCCGCTGGCACCAGATGACCCGGCACGTGCTGCCGAACGTGATGCCGATGATCTTCGCGAACACGACGCTCACGGTCGCGGTGGCGATCCTCTCGGAGACCACGCTGAGCTTCCTGGGTCTGGGCGACCCGAGCCGGGTGTCGTGGGGCTCGATGCTCGAGGCGGCCTTCGGGGTGGGCGCGATGACGACCGGCTCGTGGTGGTTCATCGTGCCTCCGGGGATCTGTGTGGTGCTCGTGGTGCTGTCGTTCACGCTGATCGGCCAGGCGTTGGAAGAGGTCTTCAACCCACGGCTGCGGAGCCGGTGATGGCCCACCTGCTGGAGCTGCGCGGGTTGACCGTGGCCTACCGGACCGCCGAGGGCCTGCTGCCCGCCGTACGCGGCGTCGACCTGATCGTCGACGCGGGCGAGGTGGTGGGTGTCGCCGGTGAGTCCGGGTGCGGCAAGTCGACGCTCGCGAGCACCGTGCTGCGACTCCAGCCGAAGGACGCCGTGGTCGAGGGCGAGGTGCTGGTCGAGGGTCGCGACGTGCAGACGATGGGGTGGGGTGACCTGCGGGCGCTGCGCTGGGCCGACGCGGCGATCGTCTTCCAGGGGGCGTTGCACTCGCTCAACCCCGTGCGTCGGATCGAGACCCAGATCGCCGAGCCGATCCGGCTGCACGAGCCCGGGCTCTCGGCGGCGGAGATCTCCGCGCGGGTCGGCGAGCTGCTCGAGCAGGTCGGACTGCCCGCGGCCCGGTCCCGGGTCTATCCGCACCAGCTCTCGGGAGGACAGCGGCAACGGGTGATGATCGCGATGGCCCTGGCCTGTCGCCCCCAGCTGATCGTGGCCGACGAGCCCACGACGGCGCTCGACGTGATGGTGCAGGCCCAGATCCTCGACCTGATCTCGGGCCTGGTGAAGGACCTCGGGGTCGGGCTGATGATCATCAGCCACGACCTCTCGGTGCTCGCCGACGTGTGCGACCGGGTCGCGGTGATGTACGCCGGCCGGGTGGTCGAGTGCGGATCCGCGACGCAGGTGTTCACCTCCCCGGCGCACCCCTACGCGCAGGCACTCTCGCGAGCCTTCCCGCGGGTGGGCGACGCCGCCGCGAGGTACGCACCGGCCGGGCTCGCCGGTGACCCGCCCGACCCGCACCACCTGCCGCCGGGCTGTGCATTCGCGCCTCGGTGCGAGCGGGTGATCGACACCTGCGCCGAGGCGGAGCCGCCGTTGCTGCAGGTCGGTGCCGGCCAGGCCGCGTGCATCCGGGTGGGTGAGTCATGAGCGAGGTGCCGCTGCTGGATACCGCCGGGGTCGGGGTCGAGTTCACCACTCGCGCCGGCACCGTTGCCACGGCGCTCGACGACGTCGATGTCGAGGTGCGCGCGGGCGAGATCCTGGCCCTGGTCGGCGAGTCCGGGTCCGGCAAGACCACGCTGGCCCGGACCATGGTCGGGCTGCAGCGACCGACCTCGGGCGAGGTGCGCTTCGACGGCCAGCCACTGTCCTACTCGGGGCGGGCGCTGCGCCGGCTGCGCAGCGAGGTCCAGATGGTGCTGCAGGACGCCACCGGCTCGCTCAACCCACGCCAGACCGTCTACGAGTCGGTGGCCGAGGGCATCCGGCTGCACCGGCGGGCGGCCCGAGATGCCGAGGGACGCACCGAGGCGGAGCTGGTGGCCGCCGCGCTCGCCGAGGCCGGGCTCCGGCCGCCCGAGCGGATGTTCCTGCGCTACCCGCACGAGCTCTCCGGAGGGCAGAAGCAGCGGGTGCTGATCGCCGGGGCGCTGGCGCTGCGACCGCGGCTGCTGGTCGCCGACGAGCCGGTCTCGTCGCTGGACGCCTCGATCCGCGGCGAGATCCTGGCGCTGCTGCTCGGCCTGCGTGAGTCCCTCGGGCTCGGGATCGTCGTGGTCACCCACGACCTGGGCCTGGCGTGGAACATCGCCGACCGGATCGCGGTGATGTACCTCGGCCGGGTCGTGGAGTGCGGCAGCACGGAGGAGGTGCTCGAGCAGGCGCGGCACCCCTACACGCGGGCGCTGCTCTCGGTGGTGCCGGAGATCGAGCGGCTCACGCCGGTCGTGCTCACCGGGGAGGTGCCCGACCCGACCCGGATCCCGGGTGGCTGCCGGTTCCACCCGCGCTGCCCGGCGTACGCCGACGGCACGGCGGAGGCCGCGGGGGTGGCCGAGCACTGCCGGACGACGGTCCCACCGGTGCTGTCGTCGGCGGGCGACCATCGGGTCGCCTGTCACCTGGCCACGGACCTCGGCTCGTGAGACGATTCCACTACTGACTGGAGAATCAGTAAGGAGGTGTCCGTGCAGGAGGCGCTCCCCCGGGAGATGTACGTCGACGAGGCCGCTTGGCGGGTCGAGCGCGAGGCCGTGCTCTACCGCGAGTGGTTCTGCGTCGGCCGCCTGGACGCGCTCGGTCTGGCCGAGCCGTCCCGGGTCGTGGTGCTGGACGTCGCCGGCGAGTCGGTGCTGGTCACCAGCGACGATCAGGCGGTCCTGCACGCGGCGTACAACGTCTGCCGGCACCGGGGTAGCCAGCTGCTGCCCCCGTCGGGACCGGCCTCCGCGTGTCAGGCCTCGGCGTTGCGGTGCCCCTACCACTCGTGGACCTACGGCCTCGATGGCCGCCTGCTGAAGGCGCCGCACACCGACCTCGACGATCCCTCGGCGTTCTCGCTGCACCCGGTCGGCGTCCAGACCTGGGGTGGTTTCGTGTTCGTGCACCTGTCGCCGGAGCGGGCGCGGCCGCTGGCCGAGTCCGTCGACCGGGCGGCCGGCACCCTCGCCAACTACGGGCTCGCGGACCTCGAGGTCGGGGCGAGGTTCAGCTACGACGTCGCCGCCAACTACAAGGTGATCCTCGAGAACTACAACGAGTGCTACCACTGCGGCCCCGTGCACCCCGAGCTGTCTCGGCTGGTGCCGTCGTTCGCCGGCGGTGGCGGCGACCTGGACTGGGAGAAGGGCATCCCGCACCGGGAAGGCGCCTGGACGTTCACCACGTCCGGTACCACCACGCGCGCGCCGCTGCCGGGCTTGGACGCCGACGAGCGCACCCGGCACAAGGGCGACCTCGTCTACCCCAACCTGATGATCTCCGCCTCGGCCGACCACGTCGCGGTGTTCGTGCTGCTGCCGCAGGCGCCCAACCGGACCGGCGTCGAGTGCTCGCTGCTCTTCGCCGCAGACGCGGTGCGGGCGACCGACTTCGATCCGAGCGACGCGGCCGAGCTCTGGGACCTGGTCAACCGGCAGGACTGGGCGGTCTGCGAGTCGGTACAGCGGGGGATGACGTCGCGCAGCTACCGGCACGGTTGGTTCGCGCCGATGGAGGACGACAGCCTCGACATCCGGCGCTGGCTGCTGCCCCGGCTGGGTGACGCGTCGTGAGCGCGACGGTCGACTACGTCGTTGCCGGGCTGGGCGCGCTCGGCTCCGCGACCGCCTACGAGCTGGCCGCGCGGGGCCACAGCGTGGTCGGCCTGGAGCGCTTCGAGCTCGGCCACACCAACGGCGCCAGCCACGACACCAGCCGGATCCTGCGGCACAGCTACCACACGCCGGCGTACGTCCGGCTGACCCAGGACGCGTACGCCGACTGGGCGCGGCTCGAACGGGCCAGCGGTCGCAGCCTCGTCACGAAGGTGGGCGGTCTCGACCTGCTGCCGCGCGACGCGGCGATCCCCGCCATCGACTACACCGACTCGCTCACCGAGGTCGGGATCGCGCACGAGGTCCTCGACGCGGGGCAGGTTTCGGCTCGCTGGCCGCAGTTCAACCTGTCGAGCGAGGTGACGGCGCTCTATCAACGCGACGCCGCGATCGTGCCGGCCGGGCTGGGCACCCGGACGATGCAGGAGCAAGCGACGCGGCTCGGCGCCGACCTGCGGCCGCACAGTCCGGTCACCGGCATCGATGACCTCGGCGAGCGGGGGCTCGAGGTGGCGACCGCCGACGGCGGCATCCGGTGTCGCGGGCTGGTGGTCTGCGCGGATGCCTGGGTCAACGACGTCGTCGGTCACCTGGGTCTCAGCGTGCCGATCGAGGTCACCCTCGAACAGGTCACCTACTTCCAGCCGGAGCAGCCCGAGCGCTTCGCTGCCGAGCGGATGCCGTTGTGGATCTGGCTGGACGACCCCTGCTACTACGGCTTCCCGACCTACGGCGAGGCGACCATCAAGGCCGCGCAGGACTGCGGCGGGCCGACCGTCGATCCCGAGAGCCGCACCTCGGACCGGGACCCCGCGATGGAGGAGCGCCTCGCCGCGTTCGTGAGCGACCTGCTACCGGGAAGCGGCGCACCGACCCGGTCGTTGCGCTGTCAGTACACGCTGACCCCCGATCGCGACTTCGTGATCTCGGCGGTGCCGGGGCACGAGTCCGTCGTGGTCGGTCTCGGTGCGGCTCACGGGTTCAAGTTCGCGCCGACCTTCGGTCGGCTGCTCGCCGACCTGGTTGTCCACGGCGGCACCGCCACCGACCTCACCGACTTCCGGCTGGACCGACCCGGGCTCACCGATCCCGACTACGCCGCCCACTGGATGGTGTGACATGACGTTGGTCGGTCCAGGCTCATGCCAGCTGCTCCTGATCGATCCCGAGCTCGCGGGCGACCGTCTCGGCCACCCAGACCCGCAGCTCGGCGCGGGTGACCGTGCGATAGACCAGCGCGGCCACGGAGAGTCCGTCGATGAGCGCGGAGACGCGGGCCACGGTCGCATCCGGGTCGGCACACGTGAACGACCCGTCCGCAACCCCCGCGTCGATGATGGCCTGCAACACCTCGCACCAACGCTGCTCCATCCGCCGGAGCACCTTGCGGATCACCGGTTCGCGCTGGGCCAACGCCCAGGCATCGATCCAGATCCGCCAGCCCAACGCCTGGCCGGTCGGTCCGTAGGAGCGCAGCGCCCGCCGCAGCTGGTCGACCGGATCGGTGCCGGCGGCCGTGGCCTGGTCCAGCCGCGCCAGGTCCCGCTCGACGGCGTACGCGAACGCATCGGCGACCAGCGCGTCCTTGGTGCCGAAGTGGTAGAAGATCAGCGCCGGGCTGACGTTCAACGCCTTCGCGACGTCGGTGACCCGGGTCGCCTCGAGGCCGATCCGGTCCAGCGTCTCGGTGGTCGAGGCAAGGATCTCGTCGCGCCGAAGCTCGACGCTGCGCCGACTGCGCGTCACGCCCCACCAACCATAGATCGCAGCATAGGACGTACGCCGAGGGAGGCCCGATGACCGTGGACCAGGTGTTGATGATGCCCGCCGAGAAGTACACCTCGCCCGCAGTGCTGGAGTGGGAGCGGCGGCACCTCTTCGCGGGCGGCTGGACCTGCCTGGGACGGGTCGCCGACCTGTTCCCCGAGGGCGAGCGACCGGTGCGCCAGCGCGCGGTGATGGTCGGCGACATCCCGGGTCTGGTGGTGCGCGACGGCGAGACCATGCGGATGTACGCCAACACCTGTCGGCATCGCGGTCACGAGCTGCTGCCGGAGGGCGGCACCTCGGACCGGCGCAAGGTGGTCTGCCCCTACCACGCCTGGACCTACGACCTCGAGGGTCGCTTGGTGGGTGCGAAGGGGTTCCGCGAGGACGAGGGCTTCGAGTTCGCCGAGCACAGCCTGGTCGAGCTCCCGGTGCGTGAGTGGCAGGGCTGGGTCTTCGGGCACGCGCTGCACCCGCAGGGGTCGCCCGAGGTGCCGTCGTTCGAGGAGCACCTGGGTGCCTTCGACACCGTGGTGACGCCGTACGCGCCGGGGACGTTGGTGGTCGGTGCGCGGCACACCTACGAGGTCGCGGCGAACTGGAAGGTGATCTCGGAGAACTACCACGAGTGCTACCACTGCCCGCTGATCCACCCGGAGCTGTGCCAGGTCAGCCCGCCGACGTCGGGGCACAACTACGACCTGCCCGGGGGCTGGGTCGGTGGCGCGATGGTCCTGCGCGACGGGATGCGCACGATGTCGCTGACCGGTGAGCTGGCCGCGACGCCGCTGCCGGATGCGCCGCCGACGGCGGTGGAGTACGTCCACCTGCTGCCCAACCTGCTCGTCTCCGCGCACCCCGACTACGTGATGACGCACCGGATGGTGCCGCTCACGCCCGAGCGGACCTGGGTGGAGTGCTCCTGGCTGGTACTGCCCGGTGCCGACGGCTCGGTACCCGACGCGGCCGGCGCGGTGGAGTTCTGGGACCTCACCAACAAGCAGGACTGGGCGGCGTGCGAGTCGGTGCAGCGCGGGCTGGCCAGCCCGCACTTCCGGCCGGGTCCGTTCGCGCCCAACGAGGATGCCGTGGCCCGGATGGTGTCGATGATCGGCCGGGCCTACGACACCGGTCGACTGTTGCCGTGAGAACGCGACGGCTCACACCGCCGGCCATGGGGCTGGCTCTGGTGGGCACCCTGCTGGCGATGGCCGGCTCGGCGCCAGCCGCTCCGCACCGTGAGCCGCAGCCGGTACCAGTGGGCGAGTTGACTCTCACGCCCTGCAAGGTCGTCAAGCGCGCGCTCTGCGGCAGCATCCGACGGGCCTGGGAGCCGGGCAACCCGGCCGCGGGCAAGGTGCGGGTCGGGTTCGCGTTCGTGCCGGCCCGGCAGCAGCCCGCGATCGACACGCTGGTCCCGCACGAGGGCGGACCGGGGTACAGCACGACTGGCAGCGGACCCGACTACGCCGCGATGTACGGCGCGCTGCTCGACCGGCGCAACCTGCTGCTCGTCGACCAGCGCGGCACCGGACGGTCGGAGGCACTGCGCTGCCCGGACCTGCAGCGGCTCGAGCTGCCCTACAACGTGGCCGCGGGCAAGTGCGGTCGTTCGCTCGGCGACCGCGCCGACGACTACGGCTCGGTGCGCTCGGCCGACGACCTCGCCGCGGTGATCGACAAGCTCGAGCTGCCGTCGGTCTCGCTCTACGGCGACTCCTACGGCACCTTCTTCATCCAGACCTTCGCCGGCCGGCATCCGGAGAAGATCCGCAGCATCGTGCTCGACGGTGCCTACCCGACGTACGGCGAGTCCGGTTGGTATCCCACTCAGGGCCCGGCGATGCGGAACGCCTTCACCAAGGTCTGCAGGCGCTCCGCAGAGTGCCGGAGCGCCGGACGGAAGTTCCTGCCGACGCTGAACGCGGTGCTCGCGCGGGTCCGGAAGCAGCCGTGGCAGGGCACGGCGTACGACGCCGAGGGCACTCGGACCAAGGTGCGAGTCGACGGCGCCGCGCTGACCAGCGTCGCGTTCGGGGCGACGTACGCGCCGGCGTTCTACCGCGAGCTCACCGGGGCACTCCGTTCGGGGCTGCGTGGTGACCGCGCGCCGCTGCTGCGGCTGGTCGCGGAGGCCGTCGGTGGCAGCGCCAACGCCGGACCGGTGAAGGCCTACAGCGAGGGGCTGGACGCCGCGGTGGCGTGCCACGACTACCCGCAGCTCTACGACATGACGGCACGACCCGGTGCTCCGCGGGAGCGGCAGCTCGAGCGGGCGATCGCGGCCCGCAGCCGCGCGCATCCGCACACCTATGGGCCGTTCACGGTCCGCGAGTACGCCGACTCCGAGTGGCAGTCGCTCGACTGGTGTACCCGCTGGCCGGTCGCGGCAGCGGACAACCCCGCGGGTCCGATCACGCCGTCGTCGGGCTACCCCGACGTGCCGGTGCTCGTGCTGAGCGGTGAGCTCGACTCGATCACGACGGCCGCCGAGGGCGAGCTGGTGAAGGAGCAGTTTCCCGACGCTCGGCACGTCGTGGTGCGGAACAGCTTCCACGTGACGGCGATCGGCGACCGCGACGACTGTGCCGAGCGCATCCTGCGCGCCTTCGTGCGCTCGCCGGGGTCGGAGCGGTCCGGCTGCGCGCGGGAGGTCGAGCCGGTACGGGCGCTCGGGATCGTGCCCCGCACGCTCGCTGACGTCGAGGGCAGGGGGGACCGGCGGGCGGGCCTGGCGGCGGCGCTCACGGTGGAGGACGTCGTGGGTCGCTGGTGGAACAACTACTCCGGCAGCGGGGTGGGGCTGCGCGGCGGCACCTTCAGCTACACCGGCTACGTGGTCGTGAAGCTCCGCCTCGACCATTACCGCCTGCTGCAGGGCGTGGCCGTGTCGGGCCTCGCGACCTGGGACCGCAACCGTCGGCGCATGAGTGTCGATCTCACGCTCGACGGCAACCTACGCGGCCGGCTGCGCGGCGGCTGGGACACCCGCGCGGTCGACGCGCGGGCGCGGCTCCGGGGAGTCGTCGACGGGCGACAGGTCCGACTGACCTTCCCTGCGCCGTAGCCCAACTAGCGGTCCGGTGCTCGACCACGGGATTTGCGTCAGCGGGGAACGTGCTCGGACCACTCCCGGTGCGACACCTGCTGCTCGCCGTCGTACGCCGTGACGTCGATCGCCACGTCGTAGCCGTCGGCGCCCACGTCGATCCGCATCGAGGAGGTGACCCGCACGTCGATGCCCGGCCAGGTGAGCCGGAAGGTGCAGGTCGCGGCTGCGTGCTGGGCGAAGGTGACGTTGTCGACGACGACCTCGCCGGCGTACTCCTCGGTGGCGGTGCCGTCGTAGGGGACGTCGTAGGTCGAGCCGTGGCGCACGGCGCAGGTCGTGGTCTGGCGCAGGACATCGCGGGTGGTGGTCCACGAGACGTCGGTCGGGTCCTCCGAGGACGTCTCGGCCCCGGGGGCGAACCCGGGATCCCGGGCGACCCGGTCGTAGCGGGGCAGCTCGAGCGAACCCCCGTGTACGACGAGCGTCACCGGTGCCGGGGGAGCGATCGTGTTGGGCCAGTCGGACCCCGCGATCGAGAGCCGCAGGGTCTGACCGGGCCCGAACTGGTACGCGCAGGCATCGAGGTCGACCACGACGTCGTAGACCTGCCACGGCACCAGCTCGCTCGGCTCGACCGGCGCATGCACGCCGTCGCGGTAGGTGAGGTCCAGGCTGCCCCGGGTCACCAGGGCGGAGGCGCCGTCGGGGAAGACGTCGCAGAGCTTCACCGAGAGCGAAGCGAGCGGTGCGCTGGCGCTGACCTGGAGCCGGACCACCGGATGCCCGAGCAGCACCTCGCCGTTGGTGGGCCAATCGTAGACGAGGGAGTGGGCGTCGTCCTCGCGCTGGTCGCCGGACAGCCCCCACGGGAGGTGGCCGGCACAGTCGATCCACGCCGAGGTGCCGACGTCCGGCCGGACGTCGAGGCTGAGCGGGCCGTCGAGCGCTCGGGTCTCGGTGAACGAGGTGGCGGTCGGCCAGGAGTCGCGGATCCAGTACCCCTCGTGCTGGTCGAGGAACGCGGCCGGCCGGGTCGTGGTCCGCACGAACACGTCGATCCGGTCGTCGTGCGCTGGGTCGGCGGGATCGGTGCCGCGCAACCAATGGTCGAACCACGCGACCATCTCCACGTCCAGGTCGAGCCGCGGCCCGGGGTAGGCGGTCGTCGGGTCGGCATGCACCCACGGGCCCGCGAGCAACCGGTGCGGCACCCCGGCTTCGCCGAGCGCGGCCACGGTGCGAAACGTGTTGTTGCGGTAGCCGTCGGCCCAGCCGGCGACCAGCATCACCGGGCACTCGATCCGGTCGTAGCCGTGGCCCTCGCCATCCGAGCGCAGCGAGCCGTGCCGCCAGTACGGGCCGTCGCGGTTCTCCCGCAGCCAGGTGAGCATCCAGGGCTCGACCGTCTCGAGGCGGCGCCGCCACTCGTCGCGCCAGCCCTCGCCCCACACCTCCGGCACCGGCGGCAGCACGGTCATCGGCGTCATGTAGTGGTCGTAGTCGATCAGGTCGACCAGTCGCAGCGCACCACCGCGCCAGTGCACGTCGTCGGTCCAGCGGTCGTCGCTGGAGTAGATCGCGCAGACGGCCTTCAGCGCCGGTGGCCGTTCGGCGGCGATCTGCAGTGAGTTGAAGCCGGAGTACGACGTCCCCCACATGCCGACGTTGCCGTCGCACCAGTCCTGCTCGGCCAGCCAGGCGATCACCGCGACCAGGTCGGACTGCTCGGCCTCGGGGTACTCGTCGGTGGGGTCTCCCGACGACGAGCCGGTGCCACGCACGTCGACCCGGCAGACGGCGTACCCGAACTCGTCGCGCAGCCGTCGATAGCTCTCGGCGTACGACGAGGTCAGGTCGTCCTTGCGATAGGGCAGCGCCTCCAGCAGGCACGGCTGCGGGCCGCGGTCGGCGTCGGGGAGGTAGAGCGTGGCCGCCAGCTCGATGCCGTCCGCCATCGGGATCCGGACCTCGGGTTCAGTCGGCACGCGGGTGCTCCGCCATCAGCCGGGCCACGGTGGCGGGGTCCAGGCCCTCGCTGAGGTTGCCGTCGCGGCCGGTGGTGGTCGGTGCCGTCAGCATCGAGTTGAGCACCGCCTCCTCGGCGGCGTCGACCACTGCTTCGAACAGGTCGTCGAGGGCGCGACCGGAGACCACCGTGCCGTCCTCCCAGGAGAGATCCGGGGCCCGTCGGGTCGTGGAGACGCCGAGGAAGATCTCGCCGCTGCCGTGGTGCGCGGTCGAACCGGTGCGGGCCAGGCCGAGACCGATCCGCCGGGCCAACCGGGCGCAGTCGGCGCTGAGCACGGGGGCGTCGGTGACCACGACGCCGAGGCACGAACCCGCCGGTCGCTGGGGGTCCGGGTCCGCGGGCAGCAGTCGGCCGAGATGGTGCCCGTCGACCGTCAGCCGCTTGCGCTCACCGAAGTTCGTCAGCAGCAGCACCGCGACCGTGTGTCCCTCGGGGGTACGGCGCGAGGACGTGCCGATGCCGCCCTTGAACCCCAGGCAGGACATCCCGGTGCCGGCGCCGACGGCGCCCTCCGCCGGCGCCGCCCCCGTCCCGCGAGACGCCAGGGCCGCGGCATGCGCCGCCACCACGTCGTCGTACTCCACCTGCATCCGGCGGCAGTCGTTGAGGAACGAGTCGTCGCACTCGCCGACCACCGGGATCACCACGGCGTCGGCCACCCGGGCGTCCCGCTCGAGCTCGATCCGGCAGGCCGCGTCGTACACGCGACCCAGCTGCATGGTCGAGGTGAGGTAGATCGGCGTCTCGAGCAGTCCCCACTCGGCTGCGCCGATGAACCCCGTGCACTCGCCGGCACCGTTGAGCACCGCGCCGCCCAGGGCGAGCGGCCGCTGGTAGGCATCCTCCGCCACGACCAGCGCGGTCACGCCGGTACGGGCGAGCCCGCGCCCCTCGGGCGGCGGCGCCTCGTCGCGATGCACGGTGGTGTGACCGAGGCCGACCCCGGGGACGTCGAGGACGGAGTTGGTCGGTCCGGTCGGGAGGACGCCGATCTCGATCCCGATCTCACGCGCGCGCGGCATGGGCTCATCCTGTCCAGTTCGGTCGCTCGGCGCCATACTGCTGACTCATGGATCAGTACCGCGCACCGGTCGTGTGGTCACCGACGACGCGTGCCCACGACCCGCAGAGCGAGGTGTGGGTCGGGGTCGCGACGCCCGGAACGGAGGTGGCCGACCGGGTCGACGCGATCCTCGAGGCGCTCACCGAGGCCGGGCACCGACTGGTCGAGGCGAGTCCCCAGCCCGACGACGTACTCGCCGGGGTGCATGACCGGTCGCTGCTGCAGTTCCTCGCCACCGCCGAGGAGCGGTGGCGGGCGGGGCCGTACGCCGAGCTCGTCGGCCAGACCCGGGTGGTGCCGTACCTCTTCCCGACGCCGGCGATGACGGCCGGCATCCCCACCCGGCCCGCGGCCGCGGTGCACGCGGAGGCGGGTGCCTACGCCTACGACACGATGACGGTGGTCGGCCCCGGCACCTGGGAGGCGGCCCGGGCGGCCGTCGACTGCGCGGTGACGGCCGCCGACCTGGTGGTGGCGGGGGAGCGCGCGGCGTACGCGTTGTGCCGGCCCCCGGGCCACCACGCGACCCCGGCCGGCTTCGGCGGCTCGTGCTACCTCAACAACGCCGCGGCGGCGGCCGAGGCGCTGCGCCGCGGCGGGCACGAGCGGGTGGCCGTCATCGACATCGACGCGCACCACGGCAACGGCACCGCCGCGATCTTCTACGACCGCGCCGACGTGCTCTACGGATCGGTCCACGTCGACCCGGCGGCGGGTTGGTTCCCGCACATCGTCGGGTACGCCGACGAGACCGGCACCGGGGACGGCGCCGGCTGCACCCGCAACCTGCCGCTGCCGGAGGGGACCAGCGACGGCCCCTGGCTGGCGGCGATCGGGGAGCTCGCCGACTGGGTGGTCGACGCGGACTGCTCGGCGCTGGTGGTCTCCCTCGGCGTGGATGCCGCCGCCGACGACCCCGAGAGCCCGCTGCTGGTCACCGTCGACGGCTACCGGTCAGCCGGCTCGGCGCTCGGTGCGACCGGCCTGCCGACGGTGCTGGTCCAGGAGGGTGGCTACCACCTACCCACGCTCGGGGCCCTGGTCACGGCGTACCTGGAGGGACAGGACCAGGTCATCGTGGCCGGGTCCCCCGTTACCTAGCGACCCACACCTAGCGACCCACACAGTGCCGGGCGGCTGGCTCAGCGGACCGCCAGCCCGAACCACGAGCCGAGCACCAGGACGCCGACCAGGATCTCGACCCGGCGAGCCGCCGCCGCCGGATAGACCCGATCCTCGAAGTAGTGCGCGACGAACCCGCGGTGGTCGAGGGGCGGGAGCCCCGAACGCACGCGGCCCCAGTTCTCCGCCGTCGACAGCGGGCACGCCTTGCGCCACACCAGCATCCGACCGCCCCAGAGGGCGGAAGCGATGTGCGGAAACAACACCGACGGCATGAACCAGGCGAGGAACCCGCCCAGCACCGTGAACGCGACGAAGACCAGATGGACGGTCAGCGCCACCTTCGCGATGAGTCGGTGCATACCGCGAGCCTACGAACCCCACCTATCAACCCGGTCATCGGCGGGCCGACCGGTCCGAAACGGTGTCGTGGCCCGGTGGGCTGTCCAGGGCGGCGGCGAGCTCGTTGCGACCTTCGATCCCGAGCTTGCGGTAGGCGTTGCTGAGGTGCAGCTCCACGGTGCGCCGGGTCAGGAACATGGTCTCGGCGATCTCCCGGTTGCCCCGTCCCTCGGCCGCCAGGCGGGTGATCCGCCGCTCCTGCGGGGTGAGGGCATCGGCGCCACGATGCGAGGGCCGGCGCGGGCGCGCTCCGGTGGATCGCAGCGCGTCCATGGCGCGGGTGACGACGCGACCGGAGCCGCAGGCATGGGCCGAGCTCATGCCGTCGCGAAGCAGCGCCCGCCGCGCCGCGACGTCTCCGGCGGCAGGCTCGCTGCCCAGCTCGACCAGTGCCTCGGCCAGCTGCAGGTTCGCCCCGGAGTCGGTGAGGACGTCGATCGCCTCTCGAAGATCGACCACTGCGGCGTCGGGTTCGTCCCGGGTGGCGGCCCGCGCGCGAAGGGCCTGGCCGAGTGCTCGGGGCACGGCGAACTCCCGGGCGAGCGCCACCTCGTCCTCGGCGAGCTGGAGCGCCCGCTCCGTGGCCCCGGTCTGCATCAACACGTGCGCCGACATCGAACGCCACGGCGAACACGCGGCGCTGAGGTACGACGACCGCTCGCTGCGGCGCGCCACCTCGGCGAGGTCTGCCAACGCGAGGTCACGATCGCCGAGCTCGGCTCGGAGCCGGGCCCGCGACAGCAGCATCGTGTCGAGGGTGCCGATGTCGGGCACTGCCGCGTCGAGCCCCACCGCGGCCAGGGTGTCGGCCATCGGCTGCGGCGCCTCCTGCTCGATGGCGACCTCCATCGCCCACCCGAGGGTCACGGCGAAACACATCGGGTCGGCATCCGCCAGCTCGTCGAGCACCCGACGGACATCGGTCTCCGCCTGAGTGATGTTCCCCTGATAGATCGCGACGCCGGCTCGCAACGAGGTGGCGTAGGCGACACCCACGAGAGAGCCGCGCTCCGCCGCCCGCTGGATGCCGGTCTCGGCATGGTGCCGTGCGGCCTCGTAGTCGCCGGCCCAGGCCAGCGCGGTGCCGGCGTAGACGAAGGTGGGCGAGGCCGCGCCGACCTCTTCGGTGAGCAGGCCGTCCGCGATCGCCCCGATCGCCAGGTCGGCGACCTGGTCCGGTGGTCGCGACCCACGGGCCGCGGCATCCCAGGCCACGTGGGTCAGGACGGCCCGTTGGCCGGGGGTGTCGGCGGCGGCGACATCGCGCTCGAGAGCCGCCGGGCGGGCCCGGTTCACTCCGATCAGGGCCTCGGCGTTGAGCGCGGCAGCCTCCAGCGCCAGCAGGATCTCGGAGTCGGCGGGTGCGGGCAGCCCGGCGATGGCCTCTCGGCAGACCGCAGCCGACTCGAGGAGCTGGGCGAAATGGAAGAGCGCGTCGGCATGGCTGAGGGCGACGCCGGGCGCGTGCTCGCTGCCCAGCTCGGCGCACAGGCGGTCGGCGGCGGCGAGCTGGTCGAGTGCCGCTGGGTCACCGGACTCGTCGAGCACGCTGCCCAGCGCGTGGCGCACCTGCAGCTCGGCGGGGCCGTCGAGTGGCTCGGCCAGGGCCCGCTCCAGATAGCGCGCTGCCTCCGCCGCGCCGGCCCGGCCGCGGGCCGCGGAGGCCGCCGCGAGCAGCGCCGGCACCACCCAGTCCTCGCGGAGCGGCGCCAACGGGGCCGAGTCGACCAGCAGAGCGGCCGCCCGCGCGGGGTGGGAATCGTGGACCGCATGCGCCGCCCGGACAGTGAGCTCATGGAGCCGGACGGTGGGCAGGCCGGACAGGACCGCGTCCCGAATGAGCGGGTGGCGGAACCCGACGGTGTCGTCGACCACGAACAGGTCGCGTTCGACCAGGTCGTCAATGGCGGCGCCG
The DNA here is from genome assembly GCA_963827185.1 of uncultured Actinomycetota bacterium. Classification (GTDB taxonomy): domain Bacteria; phylum Actinomycetota; class Actinomycetes; order Propionibacteriales; family Nocardioidaceae; genus Nocardioides. The sequence goes on along the minus strand of CAWGZQ010000003.1, from coordinate 293,161 downwards.
ATGTCGTCGCGCTCGCGACCGAGAGTGGTCGCGATGTCGTGGACCCGCGCGGTGGCACCGAGAACGGCGACGGCCTCGGCCACCTCGCGCGCGACGTCGCTGGTCGCCCGCAGCCGCTGCTCGGTCGTGCTGACGATCGAGTCGGGGGTCGCGGTGGCCAGGACTGCCTGGGGATCCCCCGCGTGCAGGCGCAGTAGCTCGTTGGCCAGGAACGGATTGCCCCCGCTGCGGCGGACGACCTCCTCGACCACCGCCGCCGATGGCGCGAGGCCCTCCTCGGTGGAGTCGTGGGCGAGTCGAGACACGGCTTGCGGGGAAAGCGGCTGGGGTTCGAGGACGGTGCTGGCCCGCTCGCCCAGCTCCTGAAGCGCTGTCGAAGAGGGGTCCTCTCCTGAACGCTCGGCGAGGACGAGGAGCAAGGGGAGGTCGCTGACCCGTTCGGCCAGATAGGACAGCGCGCGCAGAGACGGCTGGTCGTACCACTGCACATCGTCGGCGAGCAGCACCAGTGGGTTCTCCTCGCTGAGCTCGGCGCACAGCCAGTGCAGGCCGTGGAGCAGCGGGAACTCTCCGTGGGCGCCGACCCGACCGGTCTCGAAGAGCGGAAGGGCCAGGTGCGCTGCGCCGGTGAACGGATCCCGCCCGGGAGCGAGAAGACGCTGCCTGACCGCCGCGTGCAGTAGACCGACCACGCCGGCGTAGGTGTGCTGCGACTCGTGCGGGAGCCCCGCATGGGTCATCGCGGCCATGCCCTTGCGTCGACCGGCCATTGCCCGGCAGGCAGCCAGCAGGGTGGACTTGCCGATGCCGGCGGGCCCGCGAACCAGGACGGTCGTCCCGGTCCCCCCACCGACCTGCTCGAGCGCGGCGCCGAGGGCCGCGAGCTCGCTGGTGCGCTCCAGAGCCTGGACCGGCCGGGAAGCCGGCGCCTTGATGCTCACCCCTGCGACCATAACCAGCGGAGGCGGGTTGCGGGTCCGAAGCCCAAGATCGCCGAGCACCGCAGAGTTTTCCCGTAGCACCGTAGGGTCAACGACTTCGCGGGTTCGAGAGCCGCGGCGGGTCCTAGGTTCGGCTCATGGTGCGTCCTCGAAGGGTCCTGGTCCGGCTTGTTGCGACAGCCGTCGTCGTGGGCGTGATGGCGGCGGTGCCGGTTGCGGCAACGGCCGTCGACCCGCCCGCCTGCACCCCGCTGCCTTTCGCCACGTGGGGGGCACCTCTCCCTGCCGCAGGCGGGCAGGTGATCCAGCCCGCCAGCACGGTGTGCTTCACGTTCTCGACGGCGGTCGAGGGCAACTACTACGTGCGCTCGTCCCAACCGTCGGTCGTCGGCGGCCAGCTGACCACCCGGTTGGTCGATGCCAACGGCTCGACGAAGCTGGGGGGCGCGTCATCGACCTTCGAGTTCGAGCGGACCTACCTCGACGCGGGCGAGGACTTCACGCTCGAGGTGACCAACTCCCGATCGGTCGCGCTCGAGAGCCAGGTGGGCGTCTTCCAAGCCGCCGACACCACCGGGTGCGACCCGCACGTCGGCAGCACCGGCTGGCACGACGCCGAGGCCAACGACGTCACCCTGGAAACCCCGGGCGAGGTCGCCTGCCAGGCCTTCGACGTCGCGCCGAACGCCGAGGAGCCGACGGCCAGGAGCAACTGGCTGCTGGTCACCGACGCCCCGGGTGGCCTGAACGGCCGCGGCGAGACCAGTTCCGGCAGCTTCGGTACGTCGGCTCCGGGCCGCTACTCCCTGTGGGCACGCGGCGGGAGCAGCGCCTGCGGGACCAGCAGCAGCGCCGGGACCGTCAACGGCACCTGCGACCTGCGGGCCGGGCAGTCCTACGAGATCTACAGCTATGACGAGCGGGGCTACGCGCACGCGCCGGTGGCGGTCCCGCAGACCACCCATCTGTGGGTCCGCGGCATTGCGGACGACGACACCTGCGACCCGTCCATCGACGACACCGTGTCCCCCGACTCCGCACGCCTCGCGCGCTCGTTGGCGCCGAGCGCGATGACGATCCGGCACGACTACGACGGTCGGGACTGCTTCATCTCCCGACTGGGCAGGGGCAACCGGGTCCAGGTCGAGCTATCGGGCCCGACCCAGTTCCCGGACCTGACCTGGACGCTGGTCGATGCGGACGGGATGAACCAGACCGGCTACTTCGAAGGCACGACCCGCGCCAGCTGCGGTGCCGCGTTCGGCTGCCTGCTGCGCGGGCGACCGCCGTACCGGGTGCTGGTCGAGGGAGATGAGGGCCTGGCCTACCGCGTGGGGTTGCGCCGGCTGTCCGAACCCGTCGGCTGCGAGACGATCCCGACGATCACCACCGGCTTCGCGATCCCGACGGACATCTTGGACAATCCGGACAGCGTCCGCTGCTTCCGGTTCACGGCCGGCGCCGGCGACCGGATGGACCTGGTCGCCGATGACCCCGCCGACCCGGCGACCACCTACGACGTGACCGTGTACGACCCGGCGGGCAGCCTGGTCAGGACCGAGACCTCCACGGGGACGATTCGCACCTTTGCTGAGGACGGCGACTACACGGTGCAGGTTCGCCCGGGCAACTCCGCGCCGGGGACCTTCCAGCTTCACGGGACCTGCCTGACCGTCCCGTGCGGTCCGTTCGAGCTGGCCGTGGTGGCCAACCCGTCGGTCGGCGCGGGCAGCGTCACCCTTCGTCTCGAGGGCGTCGGCCTCGCCGACGGCACCGCTGTCGCGTTGCGGCAGGGCAACGTCGAGATCGACGGGGTCGTGCGTCACCGCGGAGCAGAGAACCGTGAGGTCGACGTGGTCGTCGACCTGACCGGCCAGTCCGGTGCCTGGGATGTCGTCGCGCGCTTGGGGAGCAAGGAACGAGTGCTCAACGGAGCGGTGCAGGTCCTGGAGACCGCCTGGCCCGCTGCGTTGCGGACCACCGTCAGCGGTCCGGTCGACCCGGTCACCGGGGCCAGCGCGTTCGTCGCGGGACGCACGCACCAGATCACGGTGACGGTCGAGAACACCGGCAACTTCGACGCGGTCGCGGCACCGGTCTACCTGACTGGTCTTCCGGTGGGCAGCGATGTCGAGCCGGACTTCCCGATGAACACCATCTCCGAGGCCGGCGACATCGTCCCGGTCAACCCCGCAGACCCGTTCACCTTCCAGGGAGAGGAGCAGGCGGGGGCGATGGTCTTCATCAACCGGCTGGGACCGGGCGGTGTCGAGACCATGATCTTCAACGTGACGACCCCTGAGGGCAGCGGCGAGCACACCCTCTCCGTGTCCTCGGGTGCCTGCAACCTCCACAACATCGCGGCCGTCGCAGCCGCTGCGCAGGGCGGTGCGGGGAGCTCCTTCACGACCGCGGCCGCCTCCGGAGGATCGTGCGCCGGCGCCGTGTTCGACCTGTTCAAGTTCCTGATCCCCGGCTCGAGCTGTGCCGCGGCCCTGCAGAGCGTCGCGAACGCGTGGAGTGAGGACCTGACCCGGCTCATGGACCCCGCCGGCAGCTGGTTCCCCTCGCCCGGCACCTTGCTCAACCGGTCGATCACCGCTCAGGGGGATGGAGCCGGCTGCATGGCCGATGTCGCGGCCAAGCCGCTGAAGGCCGCCGGAGAGATCCTGGATGCGATCGGCAAGGCCGCCGACGCGGCCGGCATCCCCGAGAACCTGCGCAAGGCGCTCGCGGAGTGCTTCCCGGACAAGGAGGAGGACGGCGATCCCGAGGAGTTCGAGGACGAGGAGCCCCCGACCCCCTTCGCCGTACCGCCGGCCAACCTGCGCCCGCCGTGGGGTGGCAAACCGCTGCCGCGCTACCCGGTGAGCTCGCTGGATCCCAACGCGATCGTCGGCCCCGGTGGGGCTGGACCCGACCGCGCCTTCCGGGGGGAGGGTCGGCACACCTACCGGGTCTACTTCGAGAACGACCCGACGGCGAGCTCGCCGGCCCAGGAGGTGCGGATCGCCAGCCAGCTCGACCCGGAGGTCTACGACCTCTCGACGCTGCGGTTCGGGCGCGTCGCCTTCGGCGACACCGCGTGGCTGCCTCTCCAGGACAGCACCGAGCTCCATCAACGGATCGACGTGGTGGGCGATCAGCCGCTCCAGGTGCAGGTGGACGCCAGTGTCGCCGCCGGCGGTGAGCTGACCTGGCACTTCGGGACGCTCGACCCGGTCACCTTGGACACGCCGCCGGACAGCCCGTTCGTGGGGTTCCTGCCGCCGAACGTGGACGGCACCGAGGGGCAGGGCGTGGTCCAGTACTCCGTCGAGCTCAAGCAGAACCCCACCGGCACGGTGGTCTCGAACGCGGCGGACATCGTCTTCGACCTGAACGAGCCGATCCGCACCAACACCTGGACGAACCTGGTGGACCTGGATCTCCCGACCGCCTCGGTCACCGCGCCCGCGACGGCGACCGGACCGTTCGAGGTGTCCTGGGCGGCGAGCGACCCGACCTCGGGCGTGGCCCGGGTGAACGTCTACGTCGCCACCGACGGCGGCGACTACGTGCTGTGGCAGGGCGGGGTCGAGCCGGGCTCGGCGACGTACCCCGCGGAGGTGGGGCACAGCTACTCCTTCGGCGCGATCGCCTGGGACTGGGTGGCCCGCCGCAGCCTCTCGACGGATCCGCCCGGACCGACGACCACGGTCGACGCCGAGCCGGACCCGGACCCGACCGACCCGGACCCGGATCCGGACCCGGACCCGGACCCGGACCCGGACCCGGACCCGGACCCGGACCCGGATCCTGACCCGGATCCTGACCCTGACCCGGACCCGGGAACTGCCCAGCAGTGCGGGGGAGTGGCGGTCGTGTTCTGGCAGCTGCTCGGATACCGGGTGACCGTCGGCACCTCCGGCGCCGACGACCTGGTCGGGACCTCGGGGCGCGACGTACTCATCGGGCTGGGCGGCAACGACCGGTTGCGCGGGCTCGGCGGCGGCGACGTGATCTGTGGCGGCACCGGCGACGACATCATCGAGGGTGGCCGGGGTGCGGACTGGCTCATCGGCGACGCCGGCCGGGACGTCATCGAAGGCGGGATGGGTGGAGACGTCCTGTACAGCCGCGATCGGGAGGCCGACCTCGTCAAGGGTGGCCGCGGGATCGACCTCGTCCACGCTGACCGGGTGGACCGGGTCCGCGGCGTCGAGCTGGTGCTGCGGTAGGCGGGTTCGCGCCCCAGCCTGCGGTCGCGGAGGCTCTCGGATGACTGAGAGCCTCCGCGACCCGCGCGGCGACCGTTGAGAATCCGCGACGGTCAGGCCCGAGCGTCGATCTCCTGCCAGAACTCGACCACCCGAGCGTTCCAGGCGTCGGGCACCTCCTGGAACGGCTGGTGCGCCTCGTCCGCAAACACCTCGAACCGGGCACCGGGGATCAGGTCCGCGACCTGGCGGCACAGCTCGGGGCGACTCGTCGCGTCGCGTCCGCCGGCGAGCACGAGCGTCGGCGCGGCGACACCTGGGAGGTGGGCCGAGGTGTCGTGCTCCATGAAGGCGTCGAGGAAGCGCTGCATGTCCTCGGTCGACTGCTTGTGGGGGAAGTCCAACACCTCGTCGATGATCAGGTCGACGAGCCCCTCGTTGTGGGCGCGCGCGGTGTAGATCTCCAGGAAGAACATCTCCAGGAACGCCCGCTCGCTGGGGGCGACCTCGCTCAGCCATCGAACGCGTCGGCCCCACGCGCGCAGGTAGGCATCGGGCTCCGGCCAGGTGCTCTGGAGGACCAGGCTGCGCACGAGCTCGGGATGCCGGATCGCCAGCTCTTGAGCGATCACGCTGCCGCCGGAGAATCCGGCGATGTGAGCGGAGCCGATGCCGAGCGCCTGCAGGACGCCGGCGGCGTCGTCGGCCATCGCCTCGACCGTGACCGGCCCCTCGGGCATCGGCGTGCGGCCGGCGCCGCGATTGTCGAACGCGGTGAGCCGGTAGCGGTCCGCGAGCCCGTCGAGCTGGAACTGCCACGACTCGATGGTGTCGCCGAGGCCGCCGATGAGCAGCACGTCGGGACCGTGGCCCACCTGCTGGGTGTAGATCTCGAGCCCGTTGGCGGAGATCGAACGGCCCCGCTCCAAGGCTTCGGTGGGGGTGGACATGATCAGCTGCTCCTTCGAATTGCTTGGTGGGTGTGGAACATCCCGTGGGGGTCCCACTGGGTCTTGACCGCGGCCAGCCGCTCCGCGCTAGCCCCGAAGGCGGCGCCCATCCGGGCAGCGCCCTCCTCGCCGAGGAAGTTCGGGTACGTCGCCCCGATCGACCACTCCTGCACATCGCTCCGGAACGCGCGGGCCAGCTCGCGGCACCGCTCGTCGTCGGCGGGGTCCTCCCAGAGGAGGAGGGGGTGCACGATGAACCGGGCCTCGCGTCCGGCCAGGGGCGAGTGCGCGGCGTCAAAGCGGCGGACCGCTCCGCCCCAGGCCACGATGAAGAGCTGGGACGGTCCGGCCGGCAGCTCGCGCCCGCGCCGGACCAACCTGTCGATGGCCTCGTCGGTGAGGTCGACGACGTTCTCGGCGGTCCAGTAGTTGCGGTAGCCCGGCGGGTCGTCGACCGAGCACTGGAACTCCGCGTAGCTGGTCGGGCCGAGGAAGTCGGCGTCCGGGCCGAGCGCCCGGATCGGGGCGAACGCCCGCTCGCCGTCGGCCACGTCGCCGGCCCACATCCCGAGGATCGCGACCGCCGGACCACCCCGGAGGGCGGCCGGTACGTCGTCGTCCTCGGGGGCGGTGATGAAGGCGCACGCGAGCGAGAGCTCGTCGGGGGCGGCGTTCATGATGTCGCGGTAGGCGCGGACGATCTCGGTGGCGCGGTCCGCGGCGAACAGCGCCACGCCGGCGTAGACCTCGGGGCCCAGGGGGTGCAGCCGGAGCTCGAGGGAGGTCACCACGCCGAAGCTTCCGCCGCCGCCCCGCAGCGCCCAGAGCAGCTCGGGGTTCTCGCGCTCGCTCGCGCGCACGATCCGACCGTCCCAGGTGACCAGCTCGGCGGCGACGAGGTTGTCGCAGGCGAGGCCGTGCTTGCGCTCGAGCCACCCGGATCCACCGCCGAGCGTCAGCCCGGCCACGCCGGTCGTCGACACCCGCCCGCCGGTCGCGGCCAGGCCGTGGGCCTGGGTCACCCGATCGACGTCGGCCCAGATGGCGCCGCCGCCGACCCGAAGGATGCGTCGTTCGGCGTCCACGTCGATGTCGGCCATGCCGCGAACGTCCAGCACGACGCCCTGGTCGCACAGTGACAGTCCGGCGACCGAGTGCCCGCCGGCCCGGACGGCGATCGGCAGGTCCTGTTCGCGGGCGAACGCCAGCGCGGCGACGACGTCGTCGACGGCGAGGCACTCGACCACGAGCAGGGGCCGCCGCTCGATCATCGTGTTGAAGAGCGTGCAGGTGTCGTCGTAGTGCGGGTCGCCGGGCTCGTGCACGCCGCCCTGCAGGCGGAATCGCAGCTCGTCGATGCGGGAGACAGGGTTGGTGGTGGTCATGCCACGGAGCCTGCCGAGGATCGGGGCGCGCCTCTTCACCCGAACAGGCCATCCAGCGGGATGGCCGGAACCGGCCAGCACCGTCTAGAGGAGGCCCGAGCGGGTGGCGTGGGCCACCGCGGCCGCGCGCGACGGGACGTCGAGCTTGGTGCGGATGTTGGCGATGTGCCGATGCACCGTGTGTGGGCTGAGGAACAGCCGCTCCGCGATCTGCGCGTCGCCGAGCCCCTGCGCCACCAGGCGGAGGATGTCGGCCTCACGAGGGGTGAGCTTCGCGTCGGTTCGCCGGGGCTCCTGCGCCTTGGTGTTGAGCATCGCCAGCGAAGCACGGGCGGCGCTCGCCTCGGCCGCTGCCCGCTCCGGTCGGCCGAGCGCCTCGAGCGCCGTGGAGAGGAGTAGCCGCGCCGTGGCCGCGTCGTACGGCGCGGAGCAGCCGGTGAAGAGGTCGGCGGCATCCTCGGCGGCCTGCCGGGCGCCATCGTGGTCACCGGCGGCCGCCTGGACGCGAGCCCGCACCGTCCGGGCGCGGCCCCGCATATAGGGGGTGGCCAGCTGCGCCGCCTCTCCTTCCAGCTCGGTGGTCGTCGCGTCCGCGCCCTCGTGGTCCCCCGCGGCGGCGCGGGCGTGCGCGAGGAGCTCGAGGGCGGGGAACCGGTTCAGGATGCTCGCCTCGCCTGGTCGCCGCAGCACCCGCTCGGCCGCGTCGGCCGCGGCCGTCGCGTCCCCGGCGAGGAGATCCAGCTCTCCGAGGCCGAGGATCGCCTGCGGCAGCGGGAGCGCTTCCTCGAAGAGGGTGGCCGCTTCGGTCAGGTTGCCCTGTCGCAGGCGCAGCCGGCCGAGGCGGGCGGCGGTCGGCGCGGCGAGTGCGGGGCGCGTGGTGCGCAGGTCGTCAATAGCGCTGAGCAGCTCCTGCTCGGCGGTCGGCCAGTCGCCGTGGGTGGCGAGCACCTCGCCGTACGCCGTGCGGCAGACCCCGAAGTAGTGCCGCGCCTGCCAGGCCTCCGACCACGTGTGCAGCGCGCGGCACCACTGCTCGGCGCGACCGAAGTCGCCGACGTCCGCGCAGGCCGAGACCGTGTGGCACAGGGCCCATCCCGTGGCCTCCGCGTAGGCGAACTCCCCGCCGACCGCCAACTCGCCGCACTCCTCGAGGTGCTGGAGGCCTTCGGCTACCGCACCGGAGGCCACCAGCGAGCTCCCCAGCAACGCGAGTGCGACGGCCTCGACGCCGACGTCCGCAACGTGCCGCCCGATCTCGAGCGCCTCGCGGGCCAGGCGCTCGGCGGTCGTCGGGTCCGACCTCGCCAGCAGGGCGATATCGGCATCGAGCAGCGTGATGTAGCCCAGCTCCGGGCACGGCTCGCCGCCGTGCAGGAGCCGTCGGCCGCGCCCCAGCCACGCCGACGCGAGCGCGTCGTCACCCCGGAAGTCCAGGTGGTCCGAGGCCAGCCACAGCGCCATCCGGGCGGCGCCGCGGAGGTCATCGGTCCCGCGGTAGCCGCGGTAGGCCCGCTCGCGCGCGGCCAGCGTCGCGGTCTGGTCGCCGAGCCACCAGGCGGCCCGGCTCAGCCCCTCCCACGCCTCGGGCTGGTCGCTGGTGCCGATCGCCTCCTCGAAGCGAGCCCGCGCCTCTCCCCAGGCCGCATCGCCCAGCGCCGTGTTGCCGGCCGCGAGCGGGTCGGACCCGCTCAGGGAGGTCGAGGCCATGCCCGAGCCTATCGCCGCTCCGCGGGCCTCCCGCTTGCGGAGTGCTGCCGTGGTCCCGGCCGTGGCGGGATGTATCACCGGCGTCCCGGCGCACTCCTTGACAGTGAGTGCCCCGTAGACAGCGGGACCCCGACCTATCTCAGGAAGTCGACATGTCTCAGACCGTGAAACCCCGCAACCCGCTCGACCTGATCCCGCTCGAGCTCGCCCGGAGGCCGCTGCGCCTCAAGGAGTGGCTCGACAAGCATCTGCACACGGTCATGGGGCCGTCCATCTCAGGCATCGCTCCCGGATGCGGCCCCCGCGGCACCATCCTGACCATCACGGGTGGCCCGTTCTCGGCCACGCGCTGGGAGAACGACGTGCTGGTCGGCGGTGCGCCGGCCTTCGTCGTGGCCGCCACGACGACCGAGCTGAAGGTGCTCGTGCCGCCGGACGCTGACTCCGGCCCGGTCGAGGTCACGGTGGCCGGTGGCACTGCGACCTCCGCGGCTCCGTTCACGATCACCGGCTACGCGATGCCCGGGGACGACACCACCAACGGTCCGCCCGTGGTGACGACGGGCGTCACGCCGACGCCGGGCGCCGGTGACGTCGCGGCCAAGGGCACGATCAAGGTGCTGGTCGTGATGCTGCAGCCCAACGACACCGCGCCGGCGAACCCGACGGCGACCCGCAACGACGTCGACACCAAGTGGAGCACCGTCCGGACGTTCTACAACCAGGCGAGCTATGGCCAGACCGTCGTCACGACCGCCCTGACCAACTTCGCGACACTCGACGGCACCCTCGCCGACTTCATCGACACCTCGCCGAGCGTCGAGAACTTCCGGCAGAACCAGCTCGGCCGGATCGCCGCGATCGGTGCCCGGGCCGCCGTGGACCAGGGCCTGAACCTCAACGACTACCAGATGATCGCCTTCGTCACGTTCACCAACGGCACCTTCGTGCGGGCTTGGGGTGGCGGGTCGCAGAGCACGTTCTCGTACGACAACGGGCTACCGGTTGCCGACCCGAACCGGATCTCGATCAACCTGACGACCAACAACCCGATCAACACGCTGTTCATCAACGAGTCGGCCAACTGGGGACGCTTCGCCCACGAGTTCGGGCACAACATCGTCTCGGCGCCGACGAGCTCGGGTGACGGCACCGGGACCCTGGGTGAGGACGTCTACGGCTCGGACCTGGTCGATTCCGGGGCCGCCACCGCCGCACCCTTCGAGATGATGGGGAGCCACGACAGCCACCCGCTGTTCTCCGGCTACCACCTCGACAAGCTCGGCTACTACAAGGCCCAGAACGTCCGGGAGCTGATCTGGGACCACAACGCCAACGCGTTCACGATCGACGTGGTCGCGCACGGCCTCACCGAAGACACCGACCCGAGCCAGGACCGCGTCCACCTGATCAAGATCAAGGTCTCCGACGCCCTGTCGTACTACGTCCAGGTCCGCCAACGGCCCGGGACCACGGCCCAGGTGTTCGACGACAGCATCCCGTTCGGTGCCTCGGCCAACCAGGGCGGCGTCGTGGTGACCCGAGCCATCGCGGGGGTGATGAACAACAACCAGCAGACGCGGTTCATCACGCTGCTGCACGACCAGGTCACCCTGATCAAGAACCAGTCCGCGGAGGACCCGGCCCGTGCGCTCAAGATCACCGTGCTCGACGACGCGGTCCAGGCGCGACCGCTGATCTGCCGGGTGCGGGTCGAGTGGGCCCAGAACATCGCGAACGACCCGAACGGCTCGTTCGACCTGAACGTGGAGCCCTGGGGGTCGGACTACACGTCGCCGGACATCTGGGTCGACCGGGATCCCTTCGGCTCCTTCGACAACGCCCTGGACAGTCAGGGTCGGCCGTTGGGCAACGGCGACAAGCCGCGCGTGGACAAGATCAACAAGTTCGTGTCCAGGGTCCATGTCTCCGGGGCGACCGGTGCCACCAACGTCAAGGTGACGCAGTACGCCGTCACGCCGCCCGGTGTGGGCGACAACGGCAACTGGTCCCCGATCGGCATCAGCACGATCCCGTCGATCGCCGCCAACGGATCGGCCGACGTGAGCTGCAACTGGGTGCCGGTCGTGGGCAAGCACACCTGCCTCAAGGCGTACGCCTCGGCGCAGCTGGGGGAGATCAGCGGGCAGAACAACTCCGCCCAGGAGAACGTCGCCGACTTCATCTCCGCCGGCGGCAGCCCCTGCGAGCCGGTGCTGGTCCGCACCGCGATCCGCAACCCGGTCGACGAGCGACGGGCCGTCCAGGTGTCCCTCACCGGGGTTCCGAAGGGGTGGATGGCCCAGATCCCCTTCGCCTGGGTCTGGCTCGAGGGCCTGGCCGAGCAGGAGCTCGATGTGGCGATCTGGCCCACGGAGGACCTGGCGGCGTACGACATCGGCGGCCTGCGTGGGGAGGAGCGGCGCGACGACCACCGCAAGTACGTCGGTCTTGCGCCGGTCCGGGTCCGGGGTCAGGTGGACCGCAGCTACCCGGTCAGCGTGATGCCGAGTGGTGAGGCCGCGGCGTCGCGGTTCTATCCGATCGGTGGCGTGTTCTACCGCGTGCACGTCCGGCGCAAGGCGCAGATCAGGATGGAGGTCGGGCACGACAAGGAGCTCGGCGAGTTCGGGTACGTCGTGCACGGGCGGGTCCAGCCGGCGGTGGCCGACCAGCTGGTCGTGATCGACGTGACCGAGCCGGGAGGTCGCGACGTGGTGAACCTGATCACCCTCACGCTGCCGGACGGCTCGTTCCAGGCTGACTTCGACCTGAGGGACGCCGTCGACCGCTTCGGACCGGGCGCCTACACGGCACAGGCGTTCATCTTCGACGCCGACGAGCTCGACGACGCCGAGTCCAACGTGATCCAGCTGTCGGTCTGAGTGACGCGCAGGGCTGGGTCCGATTGCCTCGACCCGGCCCTGCTCGTTCGACGACGGCATCCGCAGCGACGGGTCGCGATGCCGTCCCGGTGTCGGGTTTCCACAGATGCCTGCGCACCCCTGTCCTCGGGCAGCTGGTGTGACGTAGGTTTCCGGGAGCCAGGACCGCCTCATTCTCGGGAGAGCCATTCATGGCGATGACGCCTACCGACGCGCGCGCAGCGCACGACGGGGAGTTGGTCGATGACCTCGACCGGCAGGTGCGTGGGCTGGTGCGCAGCGAGGGTGTCGACCCGCAGCGCGACGCCGGGGTGGTGCGCCGGATCGTCGAGGGCGTCGTCCGTGACCACGACGAGCGCAGCCTGACCGGGATGGTTGCCCCGGTCGGTGACGTGGACGCGCTGGTCGGTGAGCTGGTGGCGCGGGTCGCCGGGTTCGGGCCGTTGCAGCCCTACCTGGAGGACCCGTCGGTGGAGGAGATCGGGATCAATGATCCGAGCCGGATCTTCATCGCTCGCATCGGTCGGCACGAGCTGACCAACCTGATGCTCAGCGCCGCGCAGGTCGAGGAGCTGGTGGAGCGGATGCTGAAGTCGAGCGGCCGGCGGATCGACATCAGCCAGCCGTTCGTGGACGCGATGCTGCCCGAGGGACACCGGCTGCACGTCGTACTCGAAGGCATCAGCCGGGGGTTCAGCGCGGTCAAGACCGCAAGTACCCACGCGACCGCGATCCGGCTCGGCGTGTGCCGATGCATTGCCGCCGAGCCCTCCACGCCGCCGGATCACAGTGAACCCGCAGGCTCCAGATGCCGTTCAAACTGACTGCAGCGTCCGGCTCGTCCCGTCGGCTGTCGGGGGCCGGCGTCCTTACCTGCGCGCCACCTATGGGCGCGGGCCGGCGACCTCGACCTACCCGATTCGCGAACCTGCTGCTGTCGCTTCCGCTGCTGTCGGTCACCGTTGTCGCGCTCTGGCGTCGCGACACCGAAGGTCTCGCTCTCGACGCGCCACTCGGCGAATCGTCCTTCGAGCGTCAATTCCGCGACTCGAAGCTCGTCACGTGCGTCACAGTTGTCCCTCGGTATCAGCGGCCATCTCGTCGAACCAGCGGCGAAAGGTGCGCGACACCATGCCGGAAGCCGCGGCGACGTTGCCGACCGCGACCGCCATGTCGGCCGGACCACGGCTTGCGTACTCCGCCCATGGGTTGAATGGAAGATAGGCGTTTAGGATCGATCCGCGATCCTTCTCGCCCTCGCCTCCCGTGATGTGTCCGAGGACCGTGAGGGGGAACTCTCGGATTAGGGCGATGTTCATGAGATTGGCGTCGTGGTCGTCGAACGCGGCGCCTCCTGGCAAGAGCCGGCCCCAGATGGTCACGCCGGCACCGAACTTCTCGATTCGCCAGTCGTCGGGATTCACCCCGATCGCGAGCTCCACGAGGTTGTCGTCATCTGCGTAGAAGTAGTCGACTTCCTCATTGGTGAAACCCTGTAGCCACCCTTGGCGGATGTAGTTGTCCCGCAGGTATGCGCGCGCGTGCGCCCACGTGGCGGCGGTGGTCCTCTCGATGCGTGGCGGGATCTCGTGGGGGCTTCGGAAGTGTGGTCCGTAGATCCGTACAAGTTCGTCGACGTCGGAGCGTTCGCCGCTGGTGGGGTGGGCGAGTGCGGTGCCGTCGCGCCAAAGAAGGCCGTCAACCTCGGTCCACTCCACAGAGAGGTCGAGTGCCACGGAGGCTTGAATCAGGACCGACTCGTGGAAGGCACTGAGGACGTTTCTGCCGAGGGGGTTGAGGGCGATGGCGGTGCAAAGCCGCAGCCAGCCGTCTTCGTAGATGAGTGTGCCCGTCGGATACCGGTGGCGGTACGCCGCGGCAGCTTCGATGCCGAGCGATTCGTCCTCGGTGTAGGCGATGTCCGTCTCGGCGCACACGTGAAGCCAGTTGTCCCCGTTGGGGAACTCGCCTTCGCTGAGCAGGCCGATGTGCAGGGGGAGGGGAGTGGGCCACCACACGAGCGACTCGTCGTCCTCGACGATCCATTCGTCGTCCATCATCAGGCGGTTCTTGAGATGGTCGCGGACCTCGGCCCACGAGACGCGGCTCATTCGCGGTCCGGCTGCCCATCGAGTCAGTTCGGGGAAATCGGCGCGGTCCGCGAGCTGTGCCGCTGTTCCGTTCACCGCACCCCACGCATACTGGAATCGCTCACCGCTGTCGCAGGCGATGAGCTCCCAGTGCTCGGGAGTCCACGCGAAGATCGCTTCCTGCTCGAACATGCGGCCAAGTTCTAAGGCCTCGTCATCCGTCAGACCGACCACAGCGAAGCTGGCTTCGGTGTGCTCCCAAGTTAGGTCCCCGCCGGCGGCGGTGAACACCTGCACGCCCGCCTGGTCGAGCTCGGCCCGGAGCAGCTCCCTGGCTTGCTCATTGGCCTCAGGGCTGTGGGTAGTGCCATCGGGGTTGTCGGCCGTGATGACGTGGATCGTGCGACCCTGCCCGTCCGGGAACTGCACTTCGCTGGCGCACAGGGTCCCGCGCGTGCCGACGGTGACCGGACCGTCCGACAGTTCGATCTCGACGATCGCCTTTGTGTAGGCGTCCCAGTTCACCACTGGGGGTCCAATCGGCCGATGAGGGAGTCGTCGCGCGTGAGACGAGCACCCGCACGCTGGGCGATCTCCAGAAGCCTCGCCTCATCTTCGTTGCGAATCACAATGCCCTCACCATTCAGCATCGTGGAGTACGCCTCGCCGATCGCCCAGTCGCTCGGTAGGTACTCCTCGGTGTACAGGCACAGCATCGGTGGCCAGTCGCCGTCCGCCCAACCGGGGATCTCGTCGACATCGACTGGATCGTCGGGCGCGAGGTCAAGATTTTCGAGTTCGTCGCCGAGCGGGCCATAGACGTTGGTTGCGGCATCGCTGGCCGCCTTGGCCTGGCCCCATGACGTGGCTTCGACGATCGCTTCAATTTCGTTGGCCGCCTTCGCTGCCCAGCTCGCGCCGACAACGACGATGCCGTTCTCACGCCACAGCCCGTAGACGAGAGCGGGGCCCGTGTATGGCTCAACCTGCAGCGATTCCTCGGTCACAGGTACATCCCCGGGGTCGGTGGCTCGACGTACTCCTCGCCCTTGCTGTCGTCGAAGGCGAGCTTGCCTCCGAAGCGTTCGACGAGCTTCGGGCCGAAGTGGTCGCTCGCGCTGGCGACGTTCTCGGCAAGCTCCAGGAAGTCTTCGGTCCGGATGGTCATGCCGAGGTGCTCGGACTCGATGAGGACCTGGCCGTTGACCCAGAAGCATCGGCAGAACCCGAGGCGGGTGTTGATGTCGTTGACGGCCTCGTAGAGGTCGGGGCTTGGCTCGACATCGGCGACCACGGTCGAGAACACCCGCACGATCGGACGAGTGTCGCTGCCTGCGACTCGGACGTAGTAGAGCGCGTCCTTGTATCGCACCGGGTAGTCGCCGTCGTGGTCTGATGCGGCCTTGTCGACACCGGTGATGCGTTCGACAGCGCTCGACGAAGGTGACCATGTCGCGGCTCGCGCTGATGCTCGGCGTGGATGGCGTCGCCGGCGGCTGGGGTCGAGCCGCTTGGCTGCGAGTCGTTAAGGCCTCGGCAGGAGGTCAGCGTACTCCTCGGCCTTCTTGACCGGATACGACCTCCGGCCGCGCGCTCGGTTACGCGCTGCTTCGGCGTGGACGTAGGCACATCAGGCCGCTCCTCGTCCTTGACCTTCTGGCCCTCGACGACGTCAGCGCGGTGATTGCCGACCACCGGTTCCCCAGAAGAGGCGAGTCGTCCGAACTCGGTGCCGCCGTGAAGACGAGGACGTCGCCGCGCATGTCCCATGCTCGGGCGCGAGGACGTCGTCTTCGAGGCATGCGCCGCGGTGCGTCGCTCCAGCAGCCCAGGAGTCGGTCAGCCGCAGGTGGTGTCCGCTTTCGGGGCACGGGACGTATGGCCGGTGCGATCGACCCGGCGATCGGCTGCGATCCGCCGTCGGCCGTCACAGTCTGTCGTCGCTCGCAGTCTCGTGGCGGCCGCGTCGAGAAGCGCTCCTCGATCGGAGTCGAACGTCGCCGGGTCGTCGTTGAAATCGCTGTGAACGTCGGCGAGGCGTCGACGAGGTCCTGCATGGACCTCGACGTCGTCGATGATGATGCGCGTCATGCGCGGTCTCCTTGGCTCGCGGAGACCAGAGCGACTTGCTCTGGCCCGTTTGATTGACCGCTCCGGCGGGTTGCCGTGCGGACCGTGTCTTGAGCCTTCGGGGGCACCGTTGCTGGGCTCAGCTGGTTGCCTCCCACGCGTCCGAAGCCGCTTGCTCGTGGGATCTCTCGACACCGATTCAGTTGTGGAGTCAGAGTGCCGGATACCTCCGACACATCGGGTGGGGCGGCTCGGCGTCAGCCGATGGACTTGCGGCCGCAGACCTGGCAGCAGATGTTGTACGGCGCGATCCGGATGTGGAAAGTCTCGCGCAGGCACTTGATGCAGAACTTGGTCACGTCACTCCGCCTTCGCGACGGGAGAGGGGCTCACGGTGAGGGTGCCGTCGAGCCATCCAGGCCAAGGCCTCGGAGTCGGTGAAGTGGACTGCCTGGACTGTCCACAGGCTCGTAGTCGACTGTCGCCACCAGGCGATCGACGCTGCCGTCCGGTCAAGGGAGTGCCGGTCCGGAGAGCGCGGCAAGCACCGCGCCACGTGCGCCGGGCAACCTCGATCTACGGGATCCAGTGGCCATGGTGGAGGAGCGCGTGCATCTGGATGCCGGTGCGATGCTCGACGTACTTGGCGAAGTCGTGTGTAGTCACGATCGGCTCCCTGATCTTCAGGGCACGGAGAGCCCACCTTGATCCGTCCGGTTGGAAGGACCCTGGTCTTCTCCGAAGGGCACCTTGCTGGTCTCAGCGAGGTTGCCGTCCACTCACGTTCGGAGGCGTACGAGTGGATCTCTTGACCTGGGAGCAGTGTGACAGATTCCGCCCACGCTGTTTGCCCTTTGGAAGTCTCCGCGAGACCTCGGGCTCGGGCCGAGCTTTCGGGCGGCCGTGCCCGCGGGATCACAGGCAGAGGCCGCGCTGTGCACGGCCCGGCTCAGGCGCATGCCCGTGCAGGATCGCCTTTGCGATCTGCACGAACAGGTGACAGGCCGCCACCGAACCGTGCAGCAGACCCATCCGGTGTCAGGCTGACCTGACCGGGCGAACCACGCTTGCACATCCCCTTTGCGATGTTGGCGGGCGATAACATCTCGGCGTTCCGTGACCTGGGGTCAGCGGTCGCGGAGTCGGTCCGCGAGTTGTGCGAGCTGCTGATCGACGATGTCGATGATCAGGTCGGGATTCACACGAAAGTACTCGTGAACGACGATGTTGCGTAGCCCGGCGATCGCTTGCCAGTGAACCTCAGGCATCGACTCGCGGGTTTCGCTCGGCAGCGAGCGAACTGCCTCACCGATGACCGCAAGGTTGCGTAGCACGGCGTCGTACGCCATCGATCCGAGATCCTTGGAGTTGAGGTGCTGCTCGTACTCCTGGCATCGCTGAATCGCCGACAGGATGTCGGCGAACCGTTCCTGTTCGGAGCGAGTCACACGGTCACCGCGTCCGCCAGGGCGCTCGCGGTCACCTCGTCACGCAACAGAGAGGCGGCGACCACGTCGACGCGAGCCTGGAGGAGCTGGCTCAGCTCCTCGGCGATCCCCGCCACCCGCAGGAGTTCGTTGCCCTTCCCAGGAAGCAGATCCACGAGCAGGTCGATGTCACTGCCGGGAGTGGCGTCACCTCGGGCAACCGATCCGAACAACCGGGGATTCGCCGCCGCGTAGCGGTGCAGGACGACGTCCACAGCATCGCGATGAGCCACGATTGCCGCGCGCAGCGAAGCGCTTACGGCGGTCACGATGCTCATGCATCCAGGATAGGGCCGAATCCGTCCTAGGGCACCGAGTGCTGCGCTTCGCGAGGTGTCCACAGATCACGAACTGGGTCTGTCGCCGACGCGCGCCTTGACGTAGGTTTCCGGGAGCCAGGACCGCCTCATTCTCGGGAGAGCCATTCATGGCGATGACGCCTACCGACGCGCGCGCTGCGCACGACGGGGAGCTGGTCGATGACCTCGACCGGCAGGTGCGTGGGCTGGTGCGCAGCGAGGGTGTCGACCCGCAGCGCGACGCAGGATTGGTACGCCGGATCGTCGAGGGCGTCGTCCGAGACCACGACGAGCGCAGCCTGACCGGGATGGTTGCCCCGGTCGGTGACGTGGACGCGCTGGTCGGTGAGCTGGTGGCGCGGGTCTCCGGGTTCGGGCCGTTGCAGCCCTACCTGGAGGACCCGAGCGTCGAGGAGATCTGGATCAATGATCCGAGCCGGATCTTCATCGCCCGCAACGGTCGGCACGAGCTGACCAACCTGATGCTCAGCGCCGCGCAGGTCGAGGAGCTGGTGGAGCGGATGTTGAAGTCGAGCGGCCGGCGGATCGACATCAGCCAGCCGTTCGTGGACGCGATGCTGCCCGAGGGACACCGGCTGCACGTCGTACTCGAAGGCATCAGCCGGGGGTTCAGCGCGGTCAACATCCGCAAGTTCGTGCTCAAGGCTGGCCGGCTCTCCGACCTCGTCGACCTCGGCACGCTGACCTCGCGATCCGCGGCGTTCTTGGAGGCGTCGGTGCGCGCGGGGCTCAACATCTTGGTCGCCGGCGGGACGCAGGCTGGCAACCCGAATAGTCGCAAAAACACCCTCATGGGATCTAGCTTCAGGGCACTGGCGGGCGCATCCAGCGTCCAGATTTCGTCGAAACTGGACGAATTTCTGGCTGCAGGCTGCATGATGGTGCCGTGTTCCTCCTACGATTCACCTTTGAGAACCACAAGAGCTTCCGGGACGAAGTCGATCTGACACTGGTCCTGCCGTCCATGAAGACAAACGTCCCAAAGGACGGGACATGGGTGGACAACACGAATCGCATCGCCGCGATCTATGGCGCGAATGCTTCCGGCAAGTCCTGCGTGGTGGATGCGTTGCGGTACATGCATGGTGCAGTGGAGCATTCAGCGGCGGGGTGGGAGGGGCGCAGCGCCCTCCCCC
This sequence comes from uncultured Actinomycetota bacterium, assembly GCA_963827185.1. Lineage (GTDB taxonomy): Bacteria > Actinomycetota > Actinomycetes > Propionibacteriales > Nocardioidaceae > Nocardioides. Next base: position 273,991 of record CAWGZQ010000003.1, on the reverse strand, counting down.
GAGCGCCGTTTGCGTTGGATGAGGAGTCGCGGAAGCGTCCTTCGAGCTTCGTGCTGGACTTCGTTCTCGATGGGGTTCGGCATGAGTACGGGTTCTCGATCACACGCAAGCGCATCGAAGAAGAATGGCTGTACACATTTCCCACCGGGCGAAGGCGAGTCCTATTCGAACGCGGGATTGGTGAAAAGTTGTTCGACTTCGGACGCGAACTGGGAGGTGGGGGCGCTGCTCTTGCTCGGCTGACGGGCAAGAAGGAACTCCTTCTCTCCAATGCCCCCTACTTGAAGCATCCCGTACTGACTCCTGTCCATACGGCGATCGTTGAGGGCATTGATATCGCGCGCTTTGGTGAAGAGGACAGAGAGAACCGCTTGCGTTCTGTGCTGAAGGACGTCGCCGATGGATCATTGTCAATGGAGAACCTTCGCACGATGCTGCGAGTCGCGGATATCGGCATCACTGACGCGGAACTGGAAGAAAAAGAGTTCGACGCAGAAGATCCTGAAAAATTCTTCCGCGCGATCGTCGAGGTCGGGAAATGTCGCCAAGGACGAAGATGACGAGGCGGTCGAGACCACCGAACTTTCAGACGAGCAAGTGGAGAAGATGTACGCCGACATCTCGCGAAGCTTGATGTTCCAGCATCAAGGTGTCGACGAGAAGATGTATCCCTTGCCGTCATCGGCCCTAAAGCACGGGCACCCTTACTTGGCTGTCTCTTGCAGCGCCTGCCATCGAGACCATCCGCCGAGGCGGTGTGCTCATCATCGACGAGCTCGACGCCAGCCTTCTATCCTCAGCTCGCCCAGGTGATGATCCAACTTTTCAGGGACGAGTCAGTGAACAGGACCGGATCGCAGCTCATCTTCACCACCCATGACACGTATTTCATGTCTCCCGACTGCAGATGCTCGCTTGACTCCTCAAGAGGTTTGGTTCGTCGAAAAGCACCGCGACGGCGTGAAGCGATTCTTGTATCGCCTCTCCGATTTCCCAACTCGACCTGATCAGAATCTCTCCCGGAGGTATCTGCAGGGGCGATATGGCGCGGTGCCCGCAGTGGCTCCGTCATTCTTGGCGGCGCTGACGAGTGCGGAGAATGAAGACAAAGAAGACCTCGAGCTGGTTTAAGTGGCACAACGAGGACGGGCGTTCAATCAAGGCCGCCCAAGACGCAAAGAGCGGAGCCGCCTCCTCATCGTGACCGAGGGTCTCAAGACCGAGGTGCAGTATTTCGAGGGTTTGGTGCAGCACTTACGTTCTTCTGGAACGGCGGTGCGAGGGGTTCGGTCGAAGGGCGTGGGCAAGGATCCTTCGCGCGTGCTGCAAGCGGCTATAAGCATCGATGGCGCCGACGTAGATGGATTCGATGAGGTTTGGGTCGTGGTGGATGTCGACGATCACGCCACGCTCGACACAACCCTGGTCGAGGGTCGGCGTCGCTAACATACCGATTGTCGTCTCGAACCCGTGTTTTGAGATTTGGCTGATTTGGCACTACGAAGACTGCGCAGCGCACCACACCACAGAAGGCCACACTCCGGCGCCTGTCGAGGTACAAGCACACTGAGAAGTCGATCCCGAACTCGTTCCCCTACGAAGCGTTCACGGACGCGGAGCGTCGCGCCGGTGACACGGTGGAGGTATGGGAGAGGGGGCGAAATCCGTCAAGCTCGATGCCCGCGCTCCTGGCGGCGCTTCAGCGCCGCCCTTGACTTGAAATAGCAACACAACTCGTTTGGGCCTGGACCACAGGGGCGGCGGCTTCTCGGGTCCGCAGGGGCCCCGCGCGGGCGTGGGGTTTGCCCGCGTGGGGGAGAAAAAAAGTGAAAGTGCGGATAGCCGCCGTAAGGCTGGGCAGGGCGGTGACCACCGCTTCGCGGCGTGTCGCCGGGCGGTGTCGGGGGCGTGATGCAGACTGTTTGGACCCGCAACACTGAGCGGCCTGTATGGAGTCCGGCAGGCCATGAGATGAGAAGCCCGGCCACTGAGTAGGCCACGGATGGGCGCACATATGAGAGACGGACTGGGGGGTCTGCTGCACGATCAGGTGACAGGCACGCAACGGGCCGACCCCGCCGCGTGCACATCCGCTTTGCGATATTGGCCGGCACAACATCTCGTCGCTGAGTGCATTCCGGCCGGCATACCGTGGCGCAGGTCACCGCGGTCGGCGACGGCGCGGGCAACGGCGAACTCGCTGGTGTCACCAGTTCGTACAGCAGACCCCCGACGCTATGCACGCCTCGTCACAAAATCAGATGTCAGACGGCCGCACCCCGGCAGATGCACATCCCCACTGCGACCTTGGCGGGCGAGACCTGACGACGCGGTCGCCTGCGACGGTTCACGCTCCCCAGGGGCTCGCCCCAGAGCGTAGGATCGCCTCCTCACAGCCAGTCGGCCACGAAGGAAGCTGATGCCCGCACCTGCGACAACGGCTGCGCTCCTAGCTGAGATTGATCGCCAACTGGGTGAGCAGCGTGCGCAGGCCGATGCATTCGCCACTCGCTCTGGCCTTTTGATAGCTGCAACCGCGGTGCTCTCCGGCGTCCTCTCGGGGGTCTTGAACAGCAACGATCGTTTGCCGACAACATTGCTCTGGGTCCTGGGCGGCGGGGCCGTCGCAGGTGTCCTAGTGCTTTGTATGAGCCGGATCGCGAGCGGCCCTTCGACTTTGCAGCTACGAGTCTATGAGACGACGCTTCTCAACTGCCTGGCGGCGGCGATCCCTGGAGGTGATCGGGTGGTCTCGGCCGAGGAGGTGTGGGAGCTGCGGTTCCCGCACCCGGATTGCGGCCGCACCGGATTGGGTGCGGTGCCGTTGCAGACCCGGCAGTCCGGCCTGGAGGGCACCGGCGAGATCCGGCTGCGCGACCTGGTCAAGGAGGCGCTGCGGATGCGGCCCAGCCGGATCATCGTGGGCGAGGTGCGGGCAGAGGAGTGCCTCGACCTGCTGCTCGCCCTCAACGCCGGCTTGCCCGGCATGTGCACGCTGCACGCCAACAGCGCCCGCGAGGCGCTGGTGAAGATGTGCACGCTGCCGCTGCTGGCCGGCGAGAACATTTCAGCTCGGTTCGTCGTGCCGACCGTCGCGGCCTCCGTCGACCTCGTCGTACATCTGGGCATCGACCATCAAGGCGTACGACGGGTCAACGAGGTCGTTGCGGTCCCGGGCCGGGTGGAGAGCGACGTGATCGAGTGCGAGCCGATCTTCGAGCGGGTCGGTGGCGAGCTTCGGCGTAGCAGCGGGATGCCGCCGAGCATCGAGCGCTTCGAGCGGGTCGGCATCGACGTCACCCGGCTCCTCAACGAGGCACGGTAGGTCCGGGCATGGGCGCGTTGGTGGGGCTGGGTGTGGGGCTCGGTCTACTGCTGGTGTGGTCCGCCTTCTTCGTCCCGCGGCACGCCCGTCGTACGACGCCCACCCACGGCGCGCTCGCGCGACTGCTGTCGCGGGCCGGCCTCGAGGGGGTCTCGGCGACCGGGTTCGTGGTGCTGTGCGTGGCCAGCGGCCTGTTGGCCGGCTTGGTGATTCAGGTCGTCTCCCGGACCGCGCCGGTGGCGGTCGCGTTCGGTGCCATGGGTGCCTACCTGCCGGTCGCGCTGGTGTCGGGCCGGGCCCGCCGCCGGCAGCGTGACTTCGCCGAGGTCTGGCCGGAGGCGGTCGACCATCTGGCGTCCGCGGTCCGGGCCGGGATGTCGCTCCCGGACGCGCTGGCCGGACTGGGAGTGCGCGGCCCCGAGGCGCTGCGGCCGCCGTTCTCGGCGTTCGCGCTCGACTACCAGGTCAGCGGCCGGTTCGGCGAGAGCCTGGACCGACTCAAGGAGCGGCTCGCCGACCCGGTGGGCGATCGGGTCGTCGAAGGTCTGCGGATCGCCCGGGAGGTCGGCGGCGGCGAGCTCGGCCGGCTGCTGCGCAACCTGTCCGGCTACCTGCGCGACGAGGCGCGGACCCGATCCGAGCTCGAGTCCCGGCAGTCCTGGGCGGTCAACGGCGCCCGGCTGGCCGTCGCCGCACCCTGGGCCGTCCTGCTGCTGATGTCGTTCCAGTCCGAGGTGATCACCCGGTACCGCTCCACGACCGGCGCCCTGATCCTCGCCTTCGGGGCGGCGGCAAGCCTCCTGGCCTACCGGCTGATGATGCGGATCGGTCGACTCCCGGTCGATCGGCGGATCCTCTCGTGACTCCGGCGCTCTGGGGTGCGGTGGCCGGCGCGGGAGCCGGCCTCGGCCTGCTGATGGTCATCTCGCGGCTGCTGGTCATCCGACGACCACAGCTCGCGCTCCGGGTGCTGCCCTATGTGCAGGACGTCCCGCGCGTGGGCGCCGGGGGAGTCAGACCGGCGCCCACCACCACCGCGGCAGCGCGGGGGGTTTTCGGCCCGGCCCTCCGGTCGGCGGGCGACGCCGTCGAGCGGGTACTGGGTGGGTCGGAGTCGGTACGCCGCCGGCTCGAGCGAGCCAACCTCAACGCCACCGTGCCCGACTTCCGCGTCGAGCAGGTGCTGTGGGGCCTCGCGGGCTTCGCCACCGCCGCGGCGTACGGCGTCCTGCGCGCGCTGAGCAACCCCGCCGCCAGCTCCGGTGTCGCCCTCGCTCTCTGCTTCGTCGCCTTCGCCGTCGGCGTGCTCGCCCGCGACAACCACCTCTCCGGCCAGGTCCGTCGGCGCGAGCGACTGATCCTCCAGGAGTTCCCCGCCATCGCCGAGCTGCTCGCCCTCGCGGTGGCGGCCGGCGAGAGCCCGGTGGTCGCGCTCGAGCGGGTCGGGCGGCGCAGCGGGGGTGAGCTGTCCGCCGACCTGGGGCGGGTACTCGCGGGCATTCGCACCGGCGAGCCGATCGCGGTTGCGTTCGACCAGCTCGCGGCCAGGTCCGGGCTGCCGCTCGTCGCGCGGTTCGCCCAAGGTGTCGCGGTCGCCGTCGAACGCGGCACCCCGCTGGCCGACGTACTCCACGCTCAGGCGGCCGACGTCCGGGAGGCCGGGCGACGAGAGCTGATCGAGGTGGCGGCTCGTCGCGAGATTTTCATGATGGTCCCGGTGGTGTTCCTGGTGCTGCCGATCACGGTTCTCTTCGCGTTCTGGCCGGGCGTCATCGGCCTGTCCCTGACCACTCCCTGAAATCTCGGAAAGGTTCGATCATGGAGCAACTCTCCGCCCTCCTGTCGCGACTGTTCATCGCCCTGGTCGCGGATCGCGACGACCGTGGCGACGTGCCCGGCTGGGTGCTGGTGACGGTGATGTCGGCGGGTCTGGTGATGGCGATCTGGGGACTGGCCGAGGGCCAGCTGACGGCGATGCTGCGGAGCGCGCTGAACTCGGTGAAGTAGTGCCGCGCGAACGCGGCGCCGCGGTCGTCGACTTCGTCCTGGTGCTGGTCGTCCTCGTCCCGCTGGTCCTCGGGATCCTGCAGGTGGCGCTGGTGCTGCACGTGCGCAACACCCTGGCCGCCGCCGCGTCCGACGGCGCCCGGGTCGCCGCGACCGCCGACCGCGGGCCGGACGACGGGGTAGCCGCGACCCGCGAGCAGATCGGTGACGCGATCGCCGGTCGGTACGCCGAGGAGGTCAGCGTCCGCCCGGTCTCCATCGACGGCGCTCCGGGGGTCGAGATCACCGTCCGCGCCCGGATCCCGGCGCTCGGGCTGGGCGGCCCGGCGATCGAGGTCTCGGTGTCGGGGCGGGCGGTCGAGGAGCCGGACCGATGAGGCGAGACGACAGCGGCAGCGCGGTGGTGGAGCTGGTCTGGCTCGGCATCCTGCTGCTGGTGCCGATCCTGTGGATCGTGCTGACCGTGTTCGAGGTGCAGAAGGGTGCGTTCGCGGCGTCCGCGGCCGCCAGGTCGGCCGGCCGGGCCTACGCGCTCGCCCCGACCGACGCCGAGGGGGAGCGCCGGGCCCGGGCCGTCGCCGAGCAGGCGCTCGCCGACCAGGGTCTCGACGATGCGCCGCTGTCGGTGACGGTGACGTGCACGCCGTACCCGCACGACTGCCACAGCGGCACCTCGGTGATCACCGTCCGGATCGCCACCCGGGTCGGGCTGCCGCTGATGCCCGACGCGCTCGGTGGCGACCGGCCGAGCTTCGCGCTGGACGCGAGCCACACGGTGCCGATCGGTCAGTACCAGGAGGTCGCCGATGCGGGCCGGTGACGAGAGCGGCCAGGTGTCGGTGCTGATCATCGGCTTCGCGGCGGTGCTCCTGCTCGCGATCGCGGTGGTGATCGACGCGAGCGCCGCCTACCTCCAGCGCCAGGGCCTGGACACCCTCGCCGACGGGGCCGCGCTGCGCGGCGCCGACCTCGGTGCGACAGGAGAGGACGTCTACCGCGGCGGCGTACCCGACGGAGAGCTCGAGCTCACGGCGGCCCAGGCCCGGGCGGCGGTTCACGACTACCTGGGAGAGGTCGGTGCGTATCGGAAGTACCCCGGACTCACCGCCCAGGTGACCGTGACCGCGACCACCGTCGAGGTGCGGCTCACCGCACCGCTCGACCTGCCGCTCACTATCCCCGGATCGCCGGAGCACCCGACCGTCGGCGCCTCCGCCGCGGCGGTGGTCAGCCCGGAGTGAGCGGTGGGCTGGGGTCGTTCTGCTCGGAGTAAACCGGCCCTAGGTCACCGCCCGCCCGGCCGGCCGCGCCGGTCAGCCCGGCCTGAGCTAGTCGGGGTACTCGTGCTTCAGCACGGCCCCGATGTGGTCGAGGTCCAGCGACTCGACGAAGCCGGTGTCCTCGTAGAGCGCCTGCAGCTGGGCGCGATCGACCGCGCTGAGGTCCCAGCCGGTCCGGTCGTTGCCGCCGCCGACATTCCAGGCGGCGTCCCAGATCATCGCGAGGGTGAGGGCGCCGTCGGTCATGTTGAGGACGGTGCCGGTCCCGAACTGCTCCCACAGGGCGGTGGTGACCGTACGGTTCGAGGTCGGTCCCTTGGTGGTGCGGCCGACCTGGGTGGCGGCGTAGGCCAGCACCAGCGTCTCGGGGTCGACCCGGCCGGCGGCGCGGTCCATCAGCCGCACCACGGCGGTCGCGGCGCCGCGGCCGGTGCGGACCTGGCGCGGCTTGGGCAGCACCTTCGCCGCCAGCGCATCGGTGATCCCGGCGACGACCTCGGTGCCGCGATGGTCGACCATCGCGGTCTCGTAGGCGCTGTGGATCCCGGCGCCGGTCTTGTCGGGGTCGCCCAGCCCATCGGCGTACTGCGAGCCGTGCAGCGGCTGGCACGCGTCGCCGACGTAGTGCGCGAGCAGACCGGCGGCGCAGACGTACGTCGTGGGGTCGCGGTCGTGGACCGCGTCGACCATCGCGTCGAAGAACTGCCAGACCCGGAACGGCAGCAGCCCGCGTTCCTTGGAACTGGTGTGACCCAGCGCGTCGTAGAACTCCTGCCAGTACTCGACGTCGACCCGCCGGTTGTCGTCCAGGCAGAGCTCGCGCAGGGTTCGCCCGTCGGGGCCGGGCACGTCGATGTCGGCGTAGTGGACCGGATGCTCGGGCCCGATGTGCGGTGAGGGATCGCGCCCGCCGGGGACGGACCGTGCCGTGTTCTTCCAGACCAGGTCGGCCACGTCGGCGAGCGGGATGAAGGCCTTCGCGCGCTTCGCCTCCTTGGTGACGGTGTCGATCTCGCGGGGATCGAGATCGGCGAGCGCGAAGCCGATCCGGTCGATGTTGGTGGCGAACAGCGTCTCGAGCGCGGGCGTGGTGACGGCCTGGCAGGCCATGCTGGCGATCGAGTAGTGCCCGGTCTTTCCCCAAAACGGCTGGGCTGCGGTGTTGTGCTCGACGACGAGCTCGAGGTCGAGCAGCCGCAGCACGCTGGTCAGGCTGGCGGCGAGGGCGAAGTTGTAGCCCGACGGGTCGGCGGCCGAGGTGCCGCTGAACCGCTGGCCACCCCATTGCAGGGCCAGCGGGCGAGGCGGTGTCTCGAGGTCGTCGTGGTCCTTCTGGACCAGGTGCCACACGGTGCCCGAGTCGCCCGGCTGAGAACTCGGGGAGCCCTTCAAGGGAGCGATCAGGAAGTCCGTGACGTCGTCGTACCCACCGCGGCTTCGGTGCCGGTAGAACAACGCCGCGACCTTGCCGCGCAGCAGGCCGGACGCGGCGCCGTACGCCAGCACCTGGCTGTCGATCAGCCGGGTGCCGATGGTCAGCTCGCTGAGGTCGGCGAGCTCGCCGCTGGGCGGCAGGCCGTAGATCTGGGAGCTCCACTGGTCGACGCGCCGGACCCGGATCAGGCCGGCGTCCAGGGTGGCGAAGGTCCGGCGGCCGGGGTACTCCGGATACACCTGCGAGAACGGCAGCCGGCTCAGCTGCAGGCCGGACGAGCGGCCGACCCGGACCCGCCTGCCGCCCAGGATCGTGCTCACCGGATGTCCCTCGGGTCCGGCGACGTGCCTGCTCGTGAGCGCGTAGTTGGTGTGTCCGTCGGTGACGAGGGTGCCGACGCTGGCGATGTTGTCGCGGCCCTGGGTGCTGCTGATCAGCGGGAACCCGCCACCGATCGTGCTCCGCGGCCAGGTCCATGACGGAAGCAGGTCTCGGTCGGGCTCGGTGCGTTCCACCTTGATCACGCAGACCGGGATGGTGCGGCCGTCGGGGAGGTAGAGGATCTTGGGGACGATGTCGCCCGGCTTGAGCTTCTGCTTCTTCTTCGCGCCCGCCTGGTCCGGTTCGTACATCCAGGCGTCCACCAGCACCAGGACGCACGGCCACGAGTAGTCCCGGATCTCGCTGTTCACGAACGTGCGCGGTGGCTTGACCGTCGAGGTCTTCGCCTCCCGCATGTCGCGCACCGAGCGCTTCCTGCTCGGCCACGGGTCGTCGGCGCGCACGAAGTAGAGGCCGATCGCGGTCCCGACCACGTTGCGCATGTGGGTGAGGTGCCAGTGGTAGTGGTCGCGGGCCTCGAGCAGGTCCTTGACCGACAGGCTGGAGTAGTCGCGCTCCGGCACGAGAATGTCAGTGCTCACGAGGCCCCCCGCTGGGTCGTGAAATCGATACTAGGTCGGGTATGCGGGGAACGCTCCCTGGTCTAGACCCAGTGCTACGCCAGCGCTACGGCGTCGGCGTGATCGTGACCTGCACCGGCCCGCTGGTCGGTACGTCGAGCTCGACGTACGACCCGTTCTTGGTGACCGTCCCGGCGCTGGTGACCACGTCGTAGCCGTGGGGTGCGGTGATCGGGCTGACGAAGATCACGGTCGGCGCGTCGATCGAGGAGTCGGCGACGTACGACATCGTGAACGCGCCGGTCGCCTGGTCGTACTCGTAGGTCAGGTCCCGGCCGGCCGTGGCCTGCGGGTAGGTCCGCACCAGCTGGCGGAGCTTGTCGGGCTTGACGCTGTCCAGGTCCGCGTCGTCGGTGAACAGCCCCTGGTCGGTGTCGGCCGTGGTCGGGTCGTTCCAGAACTTGTAGGCCCAGTAGAGCCAGCCCATGTTGTTGGCGTCGGCGGCATCCGCGTCGATGCCCAGCGCCTCGGCGTTGTCGGTGGCGCCCCACTCGCTCATCAGCGGGACGGCGTTCATCGTCGCGGCCTGGTCCAGCGCGTGCTGGTTGCGTTCGGCGGCGAAGTCCTCGCACGCCGGCGTGAAGTCCAGCGGGACCCCGAGCGAGGCCATGAAGGTGGCGCTGCAGTAGCTGTGCCAGGACAGGCCGAGGTTGGCCTCGCCCGGCACGCCCTTGAGGTACGTCGGCAGCATCAGGCCGCTGGAGAGCTGCTGCGGCTCGTACCAGACGATGTTGTCCGGGTCGACCGAACGGATGCCGGCCAGCGCCTTGTCCTGGGCGGGCTGGAGCTCCTTCACGTAGCTCTCGCTGCAGCCGCCGGCCAGGCAGGCGGCCCACTCGCGACCGACCCAGGGCTCGTTGATCAGGTCGTAGCCCATCGAGTAGGGCTGGTCCTTGTAGTGGGCGGCGACCTGGGTCCAGTAGGTCACCCAGTGGTCGAGCAGCTTGCGCTTGTTGGCCCAGAACCGGTCGTAGACCGTCGAGACCTCGGGGGTCCAGTAGCGCGAACGGGAACGGGATGCTCGGGAACGGGAAGAACGACCACGGCGACGGGCGCTTCATTGCCCAGTCCGGCACGCCCTCGCCGCCGTAGGTCTCATGCCACTGGTCCTGGTGCATGTCGAACTGCATCCAGATGCCCTGGTCGGCCATCAGGTCGACGACCCGGTCCCAGCGGTCGAAGTACGTCGGGTCCACGACGCCCGGCGCCGTCGGGTTCACGCCCGGCCAGAGGATGCCGAGCCGGGCGCCGTTGAACCCGTGCTCGTAGAGCCACTCCGCGTCCGCGGCGGTGAAGCCCTCCGGCGAGTCCGGCGGCACGTACGGCGCCCGCTTCCAGACGAAGTTCAGCCCGTGCACGATCACCAGTCGGCCGTGCTCGTCGACGACGTACCGGCCCTCGCGCTGGAGCTGCGGGATCGGGTCAGGGTCGAGGGGAGCGGCCTTCGCGTTCGCCGCGGCGGCGTCGCGCGCCGGCGCCAGCAGCAGAGCGAGTAGGAGGGCAAGCAGCAGCGCCAGAGGCTTCCTCATGCCACTAGAACGAGTTGCAGAATCCGGCGTTACGTCGAGCGACAGCCGCAGTGCGGTCCACATCCGAGGGCGGGATCGCTGGCGCAGCTGTCTTTACTTTCGCTAGCCTGGCGAATTCGGGCAGGACGAGCCGCGGAGGCACCGTGGAGAGTTCGGGATATGTGGAGCAGGGCGGCCGCGCCGGCGAGGGTTTCCGGCTGGATGCCGCGATGGTCGTCCAGCGCGGCAGGTGGCGTGAGTTCCGCCAGACGATCCTGATCGCCGTCGGCCTGTTCTTTCTGCAGCAGCCGTTTCGCCAGGTGGTCGAGGGGGACCTGCCCAGCGTCTACACGTTCCCCTTGGTGGTCCCGGGACGCCTGTCGCTGCTCATCGACGTCCTGTTCGTGGTGGCGTACGTGTTCGTCGCCTATCGCGCCTTCGGGCTGATCCGGTCCTGCCGGCCCGAGGCCCGGGTGCTGCGGCTCAACCAGCTCGGCCTCGGCCTCGTCTTCGTCGGTGCGCTGCTCGATCTCTGGGAGGACTGGCGGCTCTGGGTGCTCCTCGGTGAGGGGTCCCACGGACTGGCGCTCTCCTTCGGCGAGGCGTTCGGGGCCGGGGCGGAGGGCACCGGCTTCACCGCTCCTGATGCGGGCCTTCGTGCTCGATCGGCCTGGTGCTCCAAGCGGTCACCTTCGTGGGCTACCGGCAGGCCCGCGCCCGCGGTGGCAGGCCGTCGTTGGCGAGCGTTCCCGGACCGGGCAAGCGCGGCACGGTGATCTGCTGCTCGGGCGGCGGCATCCGCTCGGCGGCGTTCAGTCTGGGCGGCCTCCAGGAGCTCACGGCGGCCGACATCTACCCGAAGGCCAGGGCGGTGGTCGGCGTCAGCGGCGGGGGCTACATGGGCGCGGCCTACCACGTGCTGCGCTGGAACCCCGTGGACGAGCCCGTCGAGCCGGGCGGCCGCGGCGAGGAGACTGGCAGAGCCCCGAGGGCGACCAGCCGGCCTTCGCTCTGACCAGCCCCGAGACCCAGTGGCTGCGGCGGCACACGCGCTACGTCCTGAACGGCGTCCGGGTCGCCACCCGGCCGCCCTCTCCCTCGCCGTTCGGCATCGCGGTCAACCTGTTGCTCATCGCCGCCGTGCTCGGTGGGATCTCCTGGCTGCTGGCCTGGCTGATGTTGAGCTCGGGGCGGCTGACCAGCTTTGCCGGCGGGACGTCGATGGCGGGAGGTGTCGCCAACGATTGGTGGTTCCTCAACTGGGTCTGGGTGGTGCCGGTGGCGGGGCTCGGCTTCTTCCTGCTGGAGAAGCTGTGGGATCGGCTCTGGACGGTGCCGTTCGCGCTCCGCTCGGCCCTGCGCGCGATCACCGGCTACCTCGTCGTCGGTGGCCTGGCCCTGACCGCGCTCGTGCTGGGTGTGCCCTGCCCTGGTGGCCGAGCTCGCTGAGTACGCCGCCACGAGCGGTTCCGTCTGGGCCGGCCTGCTGCACCAGCTGGGGGTCGTCCCCACCGAGGTCTGCACGCAGGCATTGGAGTCCGCGAGCGCCTGCGGTGTCACCCGAGACGGCACCGTGTCCGCCGCATCCACCGTCACGGTGCCGGGCGTCTCGATCGCCACCGTGGTGGCGGCCGTGATGGCGGTCCTGGCGAGCGCCAAGAGCGCAAGCACGGGAGGCACGACGCCGGGATCGGGCTTCACGGGGCTCCTCGGCAAGGTGTGGGCCAAGATCAAGGACCCGATCGTTCCCTGGCTGGCCGTGGTGGCCGTCGTCGTGATCCTGCTCGTCGTCCTGCTGCGCTGGGTGGCCGCCCTCGTCGCGGACCCGACCCTCCTCTCGGAGTGGAAGTACGCCGGCTGGTTCGGTCTCCTGCTGCTCGCCACCAAGGTCGGCACCGATGCCAACCGCACCTCGCTGCACCACTTCTTCCGGGAGCGGATCTCCTACGCCTTCCTGGTCCGACGCACGCGACAGGGAGTGCAACCGGTGCCGTACCGCCGGCCGCTCCGGTTCTCCGACGCCCTGCCTCCAGCGGGGTGCGGTCCCGAACTGGTGGCCTGTGCGGTCGCGAACGTCACCGACGAGGAAGTGGTGCCGTCCAAGCGGGGCTGCATCCCGTTCGTCTTCGACCACCACCAGATCGGTCTCACCGATCGACTGCTGCCGGAGGGTGCGGCCCAGCGCGCCAGTGCGACGTACGAGTTCGCGGCCGACGCCCGCTACCGCGACGCGACCATCCCGGCTGCAGTGGCGATGAGTGCGGCAGCCTTCTCACCGCTCGCCGGCCGCGAGAACGTCAGGCTCGGTCCCTACCGGGCCGTGCTCGCACTCGGCAACGCCCGCCTCGGCGTCTGGTTGCCCAACCCGCTCTGGATCGACGAGGTGGGTCTGATCAAGCGGCTCGTGCCGGCTGCGGTCGCTGGGTCGACGCAGGCAGATCGCCGTCGCGCTGCCGCGGGACGAGTCCGATCGCCCGTGGGACCTCCGCATCAGCGAAGGACCGGTGGGTCCGCAAGGGCCTCGACCGCGCGCCGCGACCTCGCACGGTCACTCTTCCGCACGGCCGGGATCGACGTCTCCGGTGAGCAGCAGAAGCGCGCCCGGAAGGCCTTCGCGACGCACTGTCGGCGGCGAGCGCGGCACCGACTGGGCCTGGCTGGCGATGGTCGGTGAGGTCATCCGCAACATCTTCAAGAAGCCGGGCTTCGGGCGGCTGGCCAAGGAGGGCTTCGGCAAGGCCTCGGTCTACGACCGTTTCCTCTACGTCACCGACGGCGGTCACTACGACAACCTCGGCCTGATCGAGGCATTGCGCCGCAACCCGACCGGATCTACGTGCTCGACGCCTCCAACGATGCCGAGGACACCTTCCGCACTCTCGGCCGGGCGATCGCCACCGCGCGCATCGACCTCGACTGCGAGGTCGACCATGGATCCTCGCGGCATGCGGCGGCTGGCAGAGACCAGGTCCGGCGCGGCGTGGTGCATCGGGACCTACAAGTTCCAGCCCACCCAGCCGACCCCGGCCTACCGGCAAGATCTTCCTCGCCAAGGCGATCCTGCTCGACGACCTCACCTGGGACATCGAGACGTACTCCTCGGACAACCTGGACTTCCCGCGGACCAGCACGAGCAACCAGCTCTACAGCGAGTTCGACTTCGAGGCCTACCGCGCCCTGGGCGCCACGGCAGTACGTCAGCTCCTCAGCTCCGCGGAGCACTCGGAGCCGGGCGCAGCCCAGGAGTAGTCCTCGGCCGCCGCTGCCCGCGGTCGCCGGAGCAGCGGGCGCAGCCAATCACGCCACGGTCGGTGCCGGGTCGGCGCGCCGCCGGCCAACAGGTCGCGCGCTGGCGGAGTCCGGCCATGGCCGCAAGCCGCCAGGCCGGTGCGTGACCTGTGACATCCTGAAATGAGCCTGAAAATATGCGCGATTCGGGGCCTTGCCCCTCATGATGGGCGGGTTGATCAGCGGCTACAACGACGACGGATGGATGAGCGAATGACTGGGGAATTCGGCCCACCGCGCCAAGGGCCCGAGCCGGACCCCACGACACCCGATCCTGCGGCTCCGAAAGCGGAGACCCTGGATGCGGCGAGCAAGGACCAGGCGAAGGTCCCCCCGACCGAGGAACCGAAGCAGCCCGGTCGGCTGAGCAAGCTGCGCGGTCGGACTCCGCTGACGGTTGCGGCGGCCATCGTGGCGGTGGCCGCGATCGCGGCCACCAGCTGGGCCCTGGCCCGCCATGGGGGCGGCGAGGATGCGGCCCCCCAGCCCGACACCGGGGTCACCTTCGGGCCGAGCCAGCCCACGGGTGCGCCGTCGACCAGCCTGCCGACGCTGCCGACCTTCCCGTCGACGCCCGAGTTCTCGTTCCCGACCGAGGCGACGCTGCCCACGCCGACCGTGCTCGACCGCGCCGACCTTCCCCGCCTTCCCCACCGGGCCCGTTCCGACGTTCACCTACCCGACCAACTCCTACACCTACCCGACCACCACGTACACCTACCCGACACCGACAACGCCCACCAGTACGTCGACGTCCCCCGACCCGACCCCACAACAGGTCTCGCCGGTGGCGCCGGTCACCAGAGAGATCACCAGGTGCGGCACCTACGGGTCGGTGCGGATCGTGAAGACGACCGGCGTTCGCTACGACCTCGTCATCGGTGACGGACGACAGGGTCGGTGGGTGGTCCGGGCGGCCGCCCGCAAGGGCTACACCCTGACTCCGGGCGCCCCGACGCGATTCAGCGGCAACCTCGGACGGCACCGGAAGTGCCAGCTCGAGATCCGCAACGTGGCGATCACCCACCTCGGCGACCAGACGTCGGACCCGTGGACGGTGGCGGTGACGCCGCGGGTTCCGAAGCGGGAGCAGCGGGCGCTCTCGGTGAGCTACCTGTTCGACACCGGGGTCGAACTCGTCGACAGCGCCGGCGACGGCTGGGTCTGCGGCAGCCCTGAGGGCGGCGAGTCGCTCGCCACCGTGAACTGCTCGTACGGCGGCGATGGCCGGGCCGGCGCGGTGGCCCTGACCGTCCGCGCGACCGGTGGGGCCGGCTCGCCGCCCCCGCCCTCAGGCACGGTCTCGCTGCTGGCCGACGGCGCGGTCGTCGACAGCGCAGACTTCGACGGCACCGAGGGCTGACGCGAGCCGGCTCAGCTCAGCGGAACCAGACCTCGCCGCACCGGTCGCACTCGAACTCCTCGACCGGTCCGCCCTCGGCGTACTCGACGACCTTGGGGGTCCAGGTGTGCTCGTGGTCGCTGCCGACCTCGGGCGGCGAGGTCACACCTGGGGTCGCTCGTCGCGGCGTTCCACCATCGTGGTCGAACGGGTGCGCTGCTGGTTGACCACCAGCGAGATCACGATGGCCAGGATGCCCGCTACCAGCAGGATCCACCCGAGGGTCTCCGTGTCGACGGCGGTGGTGTCGATGTTGACCACGTCGAAGGCGAAGATCAGCCCAGCGACGATCAGGATGATGCCCAGTCCAATAACCATGACGGCGAAGTACCCGTACGCGGGAGAATCATGCGCGAATCGCGCCCGCCAGGTCGGCGTGGCAATTATCGTCAGTCACATGAGTCACACGTCTCTCCGCACCGGGACCGCGCGACTGCTTGCGGTGGCCCTCCTCGGCACCGTGGCCCTGGTCGGCAGCCCGGCGCCGGCCGCGACCCCAGCGCACACGAAGTACGGCGCCAAGATCTTCCAACGGGTCAACGACATCCGGGCCAAGAACGACCGGCCCCGATCAAGCGGAACGAGTGCCTCCAACGGTTCGCGATCGAGCGGGCGAAGTACCTCGCGAAGCACCCGGACACAAACCTGCCGCACTCCTCGCTCCGCGAAGATCCAGAAGGCCTGTCGCGTCGCCTGGGTCGGCGAGAACGTGGCCTATGGTCCCTTCCCCGCAAGCATCGTCGAAGCGTGGATGAAGTCGTCCGGGGCACCAGGCGAATGTGCTCCGGGTGGTCCGGCTCACCGGAGTGGCGGTCCGCGGGGCGGCGGCTACTGGTGGGCGGCCCAGGTGTTCGGCAGGAAGTAGTGCTCGTGCGCCGCCTCGGGGGCGACCCCGTAGTCTTGACCGTTGTGGCAGGCACCGACTTCGAGACCGAGATCAAGCAGCTCCAGGCGACGATGAGCACCATCGGCCAGGTGCTCGATCTGGACGCCATCCGCCGGGAGATCGACGAGCTCGCCGTCCAGGTGGCCGCCCCCGACCTGTGGGACGACCAGGCCAACGCCACCCGGGTCACCGGGCGGCTCTCCGACCTGCAGGGCCAGCTCGACCGGTTCATCGAGCTCTCCACCCGGATCGAAGACATCGGGCTGATGGTCGAGCTGGGCCGCGAAGAGGGCGACGAGGCCACGCTCACCGACGCGGAGTCCGAGCTGACCAAGGTCAAGAAGGCCGTCGAGTCGCTCGAGGTGCGCACCCTGATGTCCGGCGAGTACGACGGCCGCGAGGCGCTGGTGACCATCCGCTCCGGTGCCGGTGGCGTCGACGCGGCGGACTTCGCCGAGATGCTGATGCGGATGTACACCCGCTGGGCCGAGCAACACTCCTACTCGGTCGAGGTCTACGACACCTCCTACGCGGAGGAAGCGGGCCTGAAGTCCGCGACCTTCGCCATCCATGCGCCGTACGCCTACGGCACGCTCTCGGTCGAGGCCGGCACTCACCGGTTGGTCCGGATCAGCCCCTTCGACAACCAGGGCCGACGCCAGACGTCGTTCGCCGCCGTCGAGGTCGTCCCGGTGCTCGAGCAGACCGATGAGATCGAGATCCCGGACGAGGACATCCGCACCGACGTCTACCGCTCCGGCGGCCCCGGCGGCCAGTCGGTCAACACCACCGACTCCGCGGTGCGGCTCACCCACATCCCGACCGGGACGGTGGTCAGCTGTCAGAACGAGAAGTCCCAGCTGCAGAACAAGGCCAGCGCCATGGTGGTGCTCAAGGCCAAGCTGCTGGCGCTCAAGAAGGCCGAGGAGAAGGCCCAGCTCGATGGGATGCGTGGCGACGTCAAGGGCGAGTGGGGCGACCAGATGCGCAACTACGTGCTGAACCCGTACCAGATCGTGAAGGACCTGCGCACCGGCTACGAGGTCGGCAACCCGTCGGCGGTGTTCGACGGCGACCTCGACGGTTTCCTCGAGGCAGGCATCCGCTGGCGCAGCGGAGCCGAGCGAGCCAGGTCCAACTAGGCCTCAGCAGCCGCGGACGGTCAGCCGGTAGCCGCCGAGGCTGCCGTAGTCGTTGTAGGACGACGACGCGTCGCCGCGACCTACCCCGTCGACGGCGACGAAATAGTTCCCGGGCTTGGCCTGATGCCGCACGGCCGCGTTGAGCCCGCTGGCCCGGTCCCGACTGACCCACCGGGACGGTGGGTCGCCGACGTCGACGACCCGCCCGTTGCGGAACAGCCGGAGCCGGATGTCGAGGTTGGGGCTGATCCGGGCCCCGGTGGCCCGCACCTTGACCGGCTGGGTGCAGCGGCCGAGCGCATAGACGTCGACGTCGTTGCGCCTGGAGATGTACGCCGTGCCGGCGGGCAGCCTGCGGGCCGCAGACCTCAGCCGGGAGCCGGCCTCGTCGCGGCGGAGCGGTGCGCCCCGGTGGGCGATGACCGATACGTCGTCCTGGTGGGCGCTCGCCAGGCGGTAGCCGCCGTTGCTCCACTGCGTGATCGGCCGGAAGTAGGAGGCCCCCATGATCGGTGCCCAGGTGCCGTGGCCCTGGTAGTAGTCGGTCAGCAGGGCGCCGTCGTGCACCAGCCCGAAGGTGTGGCCGGCTTCGTGGGTGGCCGCCTCGGCGACCGCCTTCACGTCCTGGCCGAGCCCAGCCGGAAACACCCAGGCCGGTTGGTGCCGACGGTGCGCGGGGCCGGGGACCGAGAACACGTTGAGGAACGCGACGCCGCCGCAGTTGCGGTTGCAGATCGCCTCGTGCGCCTGCCGGCTGTCGGTGATCAGCACCCGGGTGCCGAACACCTTGTCCGTCTTGTTGCGGCGAGTGATCCGGTCTTCGCTGGGCTGCTCGGTGGTGACGTCGACCGCGAACGGCGCGTAGTCCTCGGCCACCCGGGCCCAGATGCTCTGCACCATCCGGCGCTCGCGGGCGCTGAACTTGCGGCCGTTGTTGCCCGGGTCCCAGCCGGTGTGCCCGCCGTTGCGGACGCCGAGCTGGTCGTTCCACGCGGTGTTCTGCACCGTGGTGCCGTCGAAGTCCAGGAAGATCGTGCGCTTCACGCCCGGGTTGCTGTGCAGCCGGAAGGTCTGGCGCGGCGGGGCGACCGCCAGCGCAGTGGTCGGCGCGGCCCGGCCGAGGCTTTGCGGAGCCGCGGGGTCGACGACGTAGGCACGCCCCGCGTCGGTGAGCCGGACCGCGGGGTCGGCCAGCAGGTCGCGCATCGCGTCGACGCCGAGCCCGTTGACCGCAGCGAGCCGCTGGATCCGGTCGCCGTGAGGGGTGGGGTCGCTGTTCGACGCCCCCGAGGGTGGGCCGGAGAGCGTCGAGGCCACGAGGGCCGCGACGACAACGACGCCGAGCTGGGCGGGGAGCCGATAGCGGAGCACGCGCTCACGCTACGGGGTCGTGGCTCGTGGCGGAGCCGATCGGTCAGCGCAGGGTGACCGCCCGGGAACGCCCGGTCCAGGGTCCGTAGCCGTCCTCGTTCACTGCGCGGACCGCGAACCGGAACCGGAGCGAATTGCGGTGGGTCCACACCGACCGGCGTACGTCGGCCGGATAGATGTCCGTGGTCGCCTTGCGGACCACCCGACCGTTGCGGATCTGCCAGCCGCGCACCTGGTACCCGGTGACCTGGGCGTCCGCGGCGTTGCTCGGTGGAAGCCACCGCACCGTGGCGGTCTTCTTGCCCCCGGGCCGGCCCGACTTGACCTGGGTGATCGTGGGCTTGCCGGGTGTCTCGACGGTCACGACCGGCGGGACACGGTCGCAACCCGTCGCGGTCAGGGTGTAGCGCCCGACGCTCCCGAAGTCGCTGTACGACGTTGCCGGGTTGCCTCTGCCGACCCCGTCGACGCGGGCGTACAGCGAGCTCGGGGACTCGAGGGTTCCGGAGATCGCGGCATCCATCCCGGTCGCGCTGACATCGTCGACGCCCGCCGAGGGCGGGTCATCGCTGGAGAGGACGTTGCCGTCGGCACCGAGCAGTTCGAGCTTGATGTCCAGGTTCGGGCTCAGTGAGTCCGGCCGTGCCCGAAGGGTGATCTTTCCCGCGCACTCGCCCAGCTCGAAAATGTCGCTGTCGTTCCTTCCGCTGATGTAGGCAGAGCCCGTCGGGAACTCGCCCGCGCTGGCCAGCGTGCTGCCGGCCTCGTCGCTGCGGATAGGGGCGCCGTGGGCGGCGATCACCGCGAGGTCGTTCTCGGTGTTGGTGCCGCCGTAGTCGCCGTTGCTCCACTGGGCGATCGGCCGGTAGTCGCTGGCGCCCATGATCGGTCCCCAGTCGCTGTGACCTTCGTAGTACTCCACGCCGCCCTTACCGTCGTGGTCCAGATTGAGGTTGTGCCCCACCTCGTGGCTGATCGTGTCCGCGATGGACTTCGTGCTGTAGGGGCCCGGGAAGACCCAGGCAGGCTGGTACCTCTCGTGGTCGTCGGTCTCGTCGAAGGCGTCGAGGAAGGCCACGCCGTAGGTATCGAGGTGCTCGTTGGCGACCGGGTCACCCGACAGCAGCACGCGGGTACCGAAGACCTGGTCTGCCGGGCCGGAGCGATCGATGGCAGCGACGCCCGGATCCTCGGTGGTGACGTCGACGTCGAACGGGGTGAAGTCCTCCGCGGCGATCTGCCAGATCTCCTGCACCATCGCCCGTTCGGACGCGGAGAAGGCGGTACCGTCCTCGGCTGGATCCCAGCCCGCGTAGAAGCCGTCCGGCAGGCCTCCGGAGTTCCACTCGGTCCCCGAGACCACGGTCCCGTCGAAGTCGAGGTAGATGGTCCGCTTCGAGCCGGGCTTGCTGTGCAGCTCGAAGGTGTCCTTGAGCGGCGCGAAGGCGCGGGGCCGGGGAGTGGAGGCGCGCAGGGGCGTCCCGGCGCGAACCGGGTCGACGTAGTAGACCCGACCGCTCTCGGTCGTCCGCATGCTCGGATCGTCGGGCGTGCGCCCCGTCCCGGGATCCGCTGGCGGCGCGGCCGTGGCGGCCTGCACTGATGGGGCGCCGATAAGGGCGAGGCAAGCGGCGATGACTGCGGTCGGCTTGCCGATCAGTGGGAGCATCTGGTGACGCTAGGGCCGGTGCCTTGGTCCGCGTGGGGAAAGGGCCGTTGCTTTACTCGGCACCGGATGGGCGGAACGACCTCGTTCGATGTGGACGCCGGCATCGACGCCCACATCGAACGGTACGAGGTACCTACCGCGCCCGGGCGGCGTTCGACTTCCGACTCTTCGGGCCGAAGCCGAGGTCGTTGCGCGCCCTCACCGCGAACTTGTACTTGCCGTTCCCTCTCAACGTGGTCGAGAGCTTGCTCGCGGGATACAGCGGGGAGGTGGTGACCTTCACGTACTTGAGCTTGCCGTTGACGCGCTTCAACTTGTAGGCGATCACCTTGTATCCGTCGATCGCCGGGTTCGCCGCCAAGGTGGGGGGCCGCCAGCTGATCTTCACGGTCTTCTTGCCGCCGCGCTTGCCCGGCTTGGCCTTGCCGATGCGCGGCTTGCCGGGCGTGGCCTCCTCCGGCTGGTTGTCCGTGGCGTCAACCAGCACGTGCGCCTGCGGGCCCTCGCCCTCGGCGTTGACCGCGGCGACCCCGTAGTCACGCACTCCGGACGGCACCTGGCCGACCACGCCGCCGGTCGAGTCCGGCGGAGCCGAACCGATCATGACACCGTCCTCGTACACGTTGTAGCCCGTGAGCGGGGAGCCGCCATCGTCGGCGGGAGCCGACCAGGTCAGCTGCACCGCATTCCCGCCGAGGTAGAGCCCGGCGAGGTTCAGCGGCATCGATGGCGGGGTGACCGGCACGACGTTGCCACAGCCGCTCACCTGAAGCGTGTAGGCGCCGATGCTGCCGTAGTCGGTGTACGACGTTGTCGCGGAGCCGCGGCCGATGCCGTCGACCCGCGCGTAGTACTGGCCGGTCGGCAGCGACGATCCGGACGCCGAAGCGTCCATCCCGGACGCGACGTCCCGGTTGACGAACGCCGAGGGCGGGTTGTCGGTGTCGATCAGGTTGCCGCCGGCGTTCAGCAGCTGCAGCTCGATGTCGAGGTTCGGGCTGACTGGCGCATTGCTCGCGTTGACGGTCACGTTGCCCGAGCAGCTCCCGAGCGAGAAGTAGTCGACGTCGGTCCGGTTGTGGATGTACGCCGAGCCGACGGGCACCGGACCGGCGTTCGCGATCGAGGTGCCGGGCTCGTCGCTGCGGAAGCCGGCGCCGAACTGGGTGATCGTGACGACGTCATCGGGGTTGGCCTGGAGCGACGGGTTGGGGCCGCCGAGGTCGGCGTCCGGGTAGTCGTTCAGCGCGAACTGTGCGATCGGTCGGTCGTAGCCGACGCCCATGATCGGCGCCCACATGTCGTGGCCGGTGTAGTAACCGAGCGTCGAGGTGCCGTCGTGGTCCAGGCCGAAGTTGTGCCCGACCTCATGGGTGGTGGCCTCGGCGATGTTCTTCGGGTCGTTGCCGAGCGCCTGCGGGAAGACCCAGGCCGGCTGAAGCTGGTTGTGCGTCTCGGACGAACCCGTCCTTACCGGAGTAGTGGTCGAAGACGCCGATGAACGCCACCCCGCCGCAGCCGCCGCCGCAGATGGTGTTGAACGCGGAGGCACTGGGGCTGATCAGCGCGGTGGTGCCGTAGACCTGGTCCGCGGCGTTGGTCCGATCGAGATCGGCGGCGGGAGGCTGCTCGGTCGTCACGTCGACGTCGAACGGGGCATAGTCCTCGGCCACCCGCTGGAAGATGTCCTGGACCTCCAGCAGCTCGGTGTTGGTGAATGCGGGTCCGTTGCCCGCGATGTCCATCGCGGGGTGGTCGCCGTTCGGCAGGTTGTTGCCGGACGGGCCGTTCCACAAGGTGTTGCTCACGTTCCCGCCGTTGAAGTCCAGATAGATGGTGCGTTGCGAGTCCGGCTTGCTGTGCAGCAGGAAGGTGTCGGGCAGCGGGAACTGCTGCGCGAGGACGCGGGCCGTCGCCGGGGAGGTGTCCGCCGGTGCCGGATCGATCAGGAACGCCACCCCGCCTGCGGTGAGCCGCAGGTTCGGATCCTCTCGGAGTCGCGACCGGAGCGCCCCCTCGCTGACGCCGTACCGATCGGCGGCCTTGGCCACCGTCCGATCATCGGCCCGGTCCGGTGCCGCCTGGGCCGAGGGCGACAGCAGGACGGGGGTGCCGGCGAGGGCAACGGCGAGGAGCAGGCCAGTGGCGGTGGAGCGGCGAGGAGAACGCATCCATCGAATCTACGAGTGTCTCCCGACGTTCGCGTGGCCTAACCGGCTCCGATTACCCGACTTAGGGTGCGGCCGCGGCGGCTGCCCGGGCCGCGGCGACGCACCAGCGACCGGTACGATCGACCGCTTGAATCGTGCTCTCACCTGCGCGAAACGCTTGTCGTGCGGCGGCTGCAGACCAGCCACGCGTCGCCGAAAAGTCCGCGGAACGTGACCTCCCGGCCGCGGGTGCTGGTACAGACCAGACCGGTAGACGGTTCGCCGTACGCCGGGGCCTCGGTCACTGGCTCGCAGTCCTTGGCCGCCCGGGCTCGGCGCAGCAGCTCGCTGGCTGAGGAGCGGGGGACCGGAGGGGCATAGACCCACGCCGCCGCGGTGGTGCCGTCGGCG
Source organism: uncultured Actinomycetota bacterium (assembly GCA_963827185.1). Taxonomy (GTDB): domain Bacteria; phylum Actinomycetota; class Actinomycetes; order Propionibacteriales; family Nocardioidaceae; genus Nocardioides. The sequence continues at coordinate 251,155 of CAWGZQ010000003.1, read as the reverse complement.
CTCCAGGCGCAGCCGTACTCGTGGGCCCGGTCCCGAAGGCCGGGTCCGAGCCGGGCCCGGTCGCCGTTGCCATACGCGAGCGCGTCGTCCGCCGCGGTCCCCAGCGCCTCCTGCACCGCGACCTCGGGCACCCGGTCGCAGAACGCCGTCCGCAGGATCGTCACCTGGGACGTGTCGAAGGAGGACAGAGCGGTGCTGCTCGGCTCCCGCTGCTGCGGTGCCGGATCGCCGGACCCGTGCAGCAGGACGCCGCCGCCGACGGCCACGGCGGTCACCGTCGCGGCCAGCAGGAGGCGACGCACGACCGGCATGCCGTCAATCTACGTTGCGGCTCTCGCGTACTGTCGGGCCAGTGATTCGCTTCGAAAAGGTCACCAAGAGCTACCCGGGCCCCGGGAAGCCGGCGCTCGACGGGGTGACGGTCGACGTCGAGAAGGGCGAGTTCGTCTTCCTCGTCGGCGCCTCCGGGTCCGGGAAGTCGACCGCGCTCCGGCTGGTGCTCCGCGAGACCCGCCCGACGCAGGGTCGCGTCTACGTCGCCGGCAAGGAGATCAACCGGCTGGCCGGTTGGAAGGTCCCCCGGCTGCGTCGGCAGATCGGCACCGTGTTCCAGGACTTCCGGCTGCTGCCCAACAAGACGGTCGCGGAGAACGTCGCGTTCGCCCAGCAGGTGATCGGCAAGTCCCGCAGCGAGATCCGCCGCGTCGTGCCGGAGACCCTCGAGCTCGTGGGCCTCAAGGACAAGTCCGAGCGGATGCCCGACGAGCTGTCCGGTGGTGAGCAGCAGCGGGTCGCGATCGCACGCGCCTACGTCAACCGACCGATGATCCTGATCGCCGACGAGCCCACGGGCAACCTCGACCCGACCTCGTCCGTCGGCATCATGACCCTGCTCGAGCGCATCAACGAGACCGGTACGACAGTCCTGATGGCCACCCACGACCACGGCATCGTCGACCAGATGCGCAAGCGCGTGGTCGAGCTCGACCACGGCCGCGTGATCCGCGACGAGGCCATGGGCGCCTACGGCTTCCAGCACTAACCGCCGCGAACAAGGAGATCCCAGGTACCTCATGCAGTTGCGCTATGTCTTCAGCGAGCTCCGTCAGGGGCTCCGCCGCAACCTCTCCATGCACATCGCGGTGGTGCTGACTCTCTTCGTCTCGCTCACCCTGGTCGGCATCGGGGCCCTGCTCAACATCCAGGCCAACAAGACCGCCGACCACCTCGGCTCTCAGCTCGAGGTCATCGTCTGGCTGTGCACGCCGGACGACCCGAGCAACAACGCCTGCACCGGTGAGGTCACCGACCCGCAGCAGACGCTGATCGAGAAGGCCATCAACGACAGCCCGGAGGTCGACGGCTTCCACTACGAGTCGAAGGAGGTCGCGTTCGAGAAGGCCAAGGAGCTCTACCCGGACCTCGACTTCGACGGCGACGACGCCGCGCTGACCTCCGCCGACATGCCGCAGTCCTACTGGGTGACGCTGAAGGACCCGCAGGAGGCCGACGGCATCAAGAGCGCGGTTCAGGGTCTCGACGGGGTGAGCTTCGTGGGCGACGTACGCGACGAGCTGAAGCCGGTCTACACGATCATCGACGTGCTGAAGTACGGCTCGTGGCTGGCGGCCGCGATGCTGGTGTTGGCGGCCCTGCTGCTGGTCGCCAACACGATCCGGCTGGCCGCGCTGGCCCGGCGCAGGGAGATCGGCATCATGCGGCTGGTCGGCGCCTCGACGCTGTACATCGCACTGCCGTTCCTCCTCGAGGCACTCGTGACCGCGGCGTTCGGGGTGATGTTGGCGGCCGGCGCGCTGGCGGCGTTCGTCCAGTTCGGCATCACCGACGGGCTGGCGGACCTGATCGACTTCCTGCCGTGGATCGGCTGGGACGACTACCTCCAGGCCCTGTTCGGGTGGCGTCAGGCCGGGATCGCGATCGTGGGTCCGCTGCTGACCCTGATTCCGACACTCCTGCTGACCCGCAAATACATCAAAGTCTGACCCGCAGCGCTTAGGGTCGAGGCGTTCACTTCCCCGAACGCAAGGCTGATTCGTGCGCTACTTCCCCAGCGCTATCCGTCGGCGGGCTTCCGCTGCTGCCCTCGTGGTGTCCGCGCTCGTGCTCGCGACCGTAGCGATCCCGGCCCTAGCCGACGACGACCTGAAGGACAAGCAGCGGCAGGTCCAGGAGCAGATCGACCACGTCCACGACAACCTCGAGCACGCGAGCGTCGCGCTACGGCGGGCGACCGGCGACCTGGCGGACGCCCAGGTCAAGCTCAGCGCGGCTCGCGACCACCTGGACATCGTCAGCGACAAGCTCGCCGACGCGAAGCTCGCCGATGCCCGGATGCAGATCGAGCTGACCGGCGCCCGGCACGAGCTGATGCTCGCGACGGCCGCGCTCACCGAGGGCGCGTACGCCGTCGAGCTCCAGCAGGGGCAGGTCAAGGACACCGTCACCCGCTTCTACACCCAGGGTGACCCGCGGGTGCAGGCGCTGGCGTCGTACATCGAGGCCCAGTCGCCCACTGACCTGATGCGGCGGATGGCGACCGAGAAGGCCGTCGTCGGGCACCAGACCTCGGTGTACGCCGACCTCGACGCGGCGGAGGCACGCCTCGGCGAGCAGCAGGAGAAGGTGCACGGCGCCAAGAACAAGGTGGCCGACCGGCGCCGCGAGGCGGCCGACCACCTGGCGGTGGTGGAGGGGCTGTACCGCGACGCCCGGGACGCCAAAGCCGCCGTCGACCGCCTGGTCGCCACGAGTCGGGATGCGCGGCAGCGCGCGATGAAGGCGCGGCAGGCCGACCGGGCGGCGCTCCAGCGGCTCGAGGCCCGCGAGAAGAAGATCCGGCTACAGATCCTGGCCGCGGCCAAGGCGGCCAGCGGACAGACCTACAACGGCGCCACCGGTGGCCTGATCGCGGCGCCCGTCAACGGCCCGGTCACCTCGGGGTTCGGCTATCGCACTCATCCGATCTACGGCTACTGGGGCCTCCACAACGGGACCGACTTCAGCGCGCCGTGCGGCGCGCCGGTGTTCGCCGGCGCGGCCGGCACCGTGGTCAGCACCTACTACGACGAGGTCTACGGCCACCGGCTGTATCTCTCGATCGGCACCGTCAACGGCGCCAACCTCACGCTCGTCTACAACCACATGTCCCGCTACAACGTTTCCCAGGGCGCACGTGTGGGTCGCGGGGACGTCGTTGGTTTCGTGGGCACCGACGGGGTGGTCCACCGGCTGCCACATGCACTTCACCGTGCTGCGCAACGGCAATCCGGTCGATCCGATGCAGTACCTCTGAGTAGCCCAAATAGACTGTCCCCACTATGGCCAGGGAGCAGGGGCGCAAGCTCATCGCGCAGAACAAGAAGGCGCGCCACGATTTCCTCATCGAGGACACCTTCGAAGCCGGCCTGGTGCTGCAGGGCACCGAGGTGAAGTCGCTGCGGATGGGCCGGGCCACGATCGGCGACGGGTTCGTCGACATCGACGACCACGAGGCCTGGCTGCACGGCGTCCACATCCCCGAGTACACCCAGGGCACCTGGACCAACCACGCCGCCCGGCGCAAGCGCAAGCTCCTGCTGAACCGGGTCGAGATCGACAAGATCGAGCGCCGGGTCAACGAGAAGGGCCTCACCGTCATCCCGCTGGCGCTGTACTTCGTCGACGGTCGCGCCAAGATCGAGATCGGCTTGGCCAAGGGCAAGAAGTCGTGGGACAAGCGGCAGGCCTTGGCCGAGCGGCAGGCGGACCGCGAGAAGGAGCAGGCCGTCGGTCGCCGGCTCAAGGGCATGGATGACTGAACCCGCCGCCGATGACGCCGGGGCGGTCACTGCGTTCTGGCGCGAGCTGGGACTGCCGGGGCTGTTCGACGTCCACGCGCACTTCCTGCCGGCCAACATCCAGCGCGCCGTCTGGGCGCAGTTCGACGCGGCCGGGCCGAAGATCGGCCGCGAGTGGCCGATCCGCTACCGCGGCAGCGTCGAGGAGCGGGTCGCGCAGCTGCGCTCCTTCGGGGTCCGCCGGTTCCCGACGCTGCCCTATGCCCACAAGCCCGGCGCGGCGGCGTACCTCAACGGCTGGGCGCGCGAGTTCGCCACCGACGTGCCCGAGTCGCTGTGGTCGGCGACGTTCTTCCCCGAGCCGGAGGCGGCTGCGTACGTCGCCGAGCTGGTCGCCGAGGGTGTCGAGGTGTTCAAGGTGCACGTGCAGGTGGGTGAGTTCGACCTCGGCGACCCGCTGCTCGACCCGGTCTGGGGACTGCTCGCCGACGCCGGCACGCCGATCGTCATCCACGCCGGCTCGGGACCGGTCGGCAACGCGTTCACCGGCCCCGAGCCGCTGCGCCGGGTGTTGGCGCGGCATCCGCGGCTGGTCGCGATCATCGCGCACATGGGCGCCCCCGAGTTCGCGGAGTTCCTCGAGCTCGCCGAGTCCCACGAGAGGGTCTTCCTCGACACCACGATGGTGTTCACCGAGTTCTTCACCCCCTACCCGGCCGCGCTGGTGGGGCGGCTGGCCGACCTGCGGGAGCGCATCCTGTTCGGCTCGGACTTCCCGAGCATCCCCTACCCGTACGCGCACCAGGTCGAGGGCCTGGCCCGGCTCGACCTCGGCGACGACTGGCTGCGCGCGGTGTGCTGGGACAACGGCGTCCGCCTGTTCGGCGACGCGCGCTAGCGGTGGGTGCGCAGCCAGGTGCGCGATTGCAGCCGGACGATGCGGGTCAGGTTCTGCAGCTCCAGGTTGAAGTCGATCAAGTGGGTGCCCCACGACGGCGGGAACTCCCGCGGCTGGCGAGAGCCCTCGGTCGGCCGGTAGCGGAGGACGTGCACCCCATCGATCCGGCGGCAGCCACCGACGTACCGACCGGACGGGCTGACCCAGGTCGTCGCGGCGCTCGGCACCTGCAGTTCGTAGGTGGCAAGGACGCCGAGCTTGAAGAGCCCGGGAGGGAACGCCGCGCTCGGTTGGATGATGGCGACCGGGGCTCGGGGCCGGCCGGCCAGCCGGGCGGGATCGGTGCAGGCGACCTCCCGGCCCTGCTTGAGCTCCCGGCTGTTGCCGAACCTGGCGTCCGACCCGGGGTCGCCGCCGTACGTCGAGTAGGCGACCACGCAGCCGGCCTGGCCCTTGCGAGTGCACAACGGGAGATGGTCGAAGTCGCCGCCGGTGGTCCGGCGCCGAGCGACCTCCACGTTGCCGCCGAGGAGCAGCGCGCCGACGATGCGGTCGCGGATGTCGGGGCGCGCGTCGATCTCGTCGGCGATCAGCTGGCGCAGCACGAAGGCCCCCTGGGAGTGGCCCAGTAGCACCACCCCACGGCCGTGGTTGTCGTGAGCGAGGTAGCGCCGCCAGGCCGCCCGGACGTCGTCGTACCCCGGCCCCGGCTCGCGAGGGAGACCCAGCATGCTCGCGACCAGCGAGGCCATCGTTGCCTGCCGGTACACCGGCGCGAACATCCGGCAGGACGGGCTGAACCGGGCCGCCTGCCAGTTCGTCACCGCGCGCACCTCGGCCGACCGGCGGAGCGCGGCGTACCTCGACTTGTCGTTGGAGATCGTCGGATAGACGTAGAAGCAGTCGACAGGTCGCTGGCGGGATGGCCGGCGGGGCGGCGTCGAGACGCGCGATGCCCTGCCGGTGTGCTGGTAGGTCGTGTCGAGCGGGATCTCGCAGGCGTTGTGGGCGAGCCGTGGGTGGCAGAGCCAGAGCACCCGCCCCTTGGCGGGTGCGGCCTCGGAGGTACCGATGGCCGGAGCGGCCCCCACCGCGACCAGGGTCGACAACGCCAGCGCGGCCAGCGCGGCCAGCGCGGTCAGTACGACGGTCGGGCGTCGGGGCATGACTGCTCCAACGAGTCCTGGGGGCGCGGGTGATGCGCTCCGGCGGGGATGAACGAATGGGGCCTGTCGGTTGAGGTGGGTACGCTGTAGGTACAACTCAAGAGGGGCTGATCGGTTTCGACTTGGGACGTTAGTTCCAGGGGAAGCGGGTCGAGGAGCCAGCGTCATCTCGTAAACGATCGCTGGAAACCAATAACTGCCAACGCTAAGCGCAGTTCCTTCGCTCTCGCCGCCTGAGCGGTGATCGAAGCGTCAGACCGGGCATCCGTCTCCGTCCCGGACCCTGGCGTCGACTAGGAGACTTGCTGGTCACTCTCTGTCAGGAGGGGTGATCGGGACTCAATCCTGACTGGGTCTGTCGGCGACGTGTCAGTGCGAGCGCCGGGACCGAGAAAACGACTTCACTGACTGCACCCGGAGAAGACCTGGTTCGACGCTCGAGGACGCGGGTTCGATTCCCGCCAGCTCCACGCACGCAGGGGTCGTCGCAGCAATGGCGAGGACTCTTCCCTCTTGAGCGAGTGCCGCTCCGACACCAGTCGGGGCGGCACTCGTGGTTGTGGCCGCGTCGTGCACTAAGCGGTTTTAAATTAGCCTAATTTAGATTAGCCTAATCACCACTCACTGGAGCGGAGGAGCTGGTGGCGGTCGAGACGTACTCATGGCCCATGCGGGACAGGTTCCGCGACCGTACGCGCGAGCTGGAGGTGCTCGAGCGGTGGTGGGAGTCCGACTCCACTGAGCCGGTGAACCTGCACGGGCGGCGCCGAGTCGGCAAGTCCTGGCTGTTCCGCCGGTTTGCGCACGACAAGCCGGCGGTCGTCCTGGTCGCGGATCAGATCGTCATTGGTCAGCAGCTCGACCACCTAGGGGGCCAGCTGCGGGGGGCGTTGGGGGTCACGCCGCGTGTCGACGATGTCGCCGGTCTCTTCTCTGTTCTCTACGACATGGCCCGTGACCGCAAGGTCCTGGCGGTCATCGACGAGTTCCCGTACCTGCTCGGCACGACGGAATCGGAGAAGTCGAGGACGCTCTCCAGTATCCAGGCGGTGATGGAACAGCAGCAGGACTCTTCCCACCTCAAGCTGATCTTGACCGGATCGTCGATCGCGACGATGGAGAGCTTGCAGTCCGAACGAAACCCGCTGCATGGGCGCCTGCGTCCGCTGCCTCTGTGGCCGATGCCGTTCAACGAGGCGACCCTGCTCCTCGAGACGGATGACCCCCTTGAGCAATTGGGCCGGTACGCGATAGCGGGCGGGATGCCGCGCTACCTGAGCGCGCTGGCGAAGGATGACCTCGCCGAGGTGATCGCGAGCGCGATCGTCGACCCGTACAGCCAACTGTTCAACGAGCCGCCGACACTGCTGCGGACCGAGCTGCGCGAACCGACTGTGTACGTCTCGATCCTCGCTCGCCTCTCGCGCAACCCCCGAGATCTCTCCGACCTTGCGGCGGGCCTCGGTATGCAGGGCAGGGAGCTCTCGAAGTACCTCACGACGCTGGAGTCACTGCGTCTGGTCGAGCGTCGACGCCCGGTCGGCGCGAAGCCGAAATCGCGGGTGACGCAGTACCGATGCACGGACCACTTCATCCGATTCTGGTTCACGTTCATCCAGCCGTTCCAAGGAGAGTTGGAAGCCGGCGCTGACCCCACCGCCCACGTCGCACATCACATCGTGCCGTTCCTGCCCGAGCACACCGCGATCGTGTTCGAGGAGGCCGTCGTGTCTTGGATTCGCTCTCGCCATGCCGGTTCCAGCGAGGTAGGGGTGTGGTGGGGGCCGGCGTTGAACCGGCTGCGCGCGAAGAAGGAACGGTTGACAGAAGAGGTCGACGCCGTCGCATTGAATGGCGCCAAGGTGGTCGCGGTCGCAGAGGCGAAGTGGACCACCAAGCCGATGCCAGCCAAGGTCCTCGCCGACCTCGTCGAGTTCAAGCTGCCCGCGATGGTCCAGGCGGGTCTCAAGGTCAGCGCCCCCGAGATCGTGCTGGCGTCGAAGTCCGGGTTCAGTGAGGGCCTGGTCGACGAAGCGGCGACAAACGCCAACGTCACCCTGATCGATGCGCGGCAGGTTCTCAGCGACCTGACCTCGAGGTAAGGGACTGGCGCCGGAACGTCGTCAGCGCGCGAACGAGCCCGGCACCTAGGTGGGAGGACCCAGGCGCCGGGCTCGTGTGCGCGTTAGCTCACGGAATCGGGAGCAACGGCGACCCCACCGCGGCCTCGCGGTAGGAGTTCTTCTTGATCTGCGTCCCCAAGTTCCACGGCGCCACGCTGTTCAGCGTCGTGTTGAAGTACGCGAAGGCGATACCGCCCGTCGCCTGCAGGTCGGCGTAGGTGGTGGACACCCAGTGCGGCGCGACCTCCGAGGCGGCGTCGGTGAACCCGGTTTCGGCAATCGCCCAGTTCACGCCCACGCTCTTCGCCCAGACCGAGATCTTCTCGAAGTACGACGTCCGCAGGTTGGTCCACCTGGTCGTGGTCTTCCCGGCCTTGACGACGCCGTAGTTCTCGTAGATGTCGAAGGCGGCCACGTCGACCTTCACCTTGGGCCAGATGGCGGCCAGGCTGTACTGGGCATCGCCGTAGAACTGGTGCCATCCGGTCATGATCACCGTGAAGGCGATGTTGTCCGCCGCTCCGCGCACGATCGGGGCCAGACGCTCCTGCATCTTGCGCCATGCCTGCATGTCGCCGTCGGTCTCCGGCTCGTGGTGGAAGGCCAGCCAGACCGGCCCGTCGAGGGCGCCCATCTGCTTGGCGAGGTCAAGCGCCCAGGCGTCGCCCTTGCCGGCGACCATGTCTTCCCACGAGTGCGGCAGCTTGAAGCTGACCCAGGGCAGTCGGCCCGCGGCGACGTCCTTGGTCGCCATCCGCACGGCCGAGGAAACCTGCGCGGCGGTGTAGTAGACGCGGTGGATGCCGAGGCGTCGACCGGTCTCGTTCTCCATGGTGACGGGGTCGGTGTTAGAGCCGTACGCCGAGCCCAGGTAGGCACCGCAGGACGGGATTCCGCGCATCGTGGCGGAGCATCCGTTGGACAGCACCGGGCCAGGGGGCGGCGGCGGCGGAGGGGTGGTCAGCCGGGTTCCGGTCACGTTGTCGAAGCTGAGAATGTCCCAGGCCCACTGCCGCGGGCTCTCCAGCCGCAGCTCGAAGCCCGATGCCGCGTCCTTCTTGGTCATCAGCACCTCGACCCGGGTCCAGACGTTGCGCTCGAGGCTCACCGAGGTCGAAGGAGCCTGGAGCTGCTGCCCATTGAGGACCTCGCGGACGGTCAGCTGTCCGATCCGATCGCTCCGGTTCGACTTCACCAGCACGGACCACGAGTACGTGGACCCGGCTGCGGCGCCATCGGAGACCAGCTGCGTGCTCTTGACGGCGGCCGGAACGCTCCGCCAGGTCGGCCGACTCTTCCGGATGGTGCGACCGTAGGTCGAGCTGGTCACCCTCAGGGCGTTCGCCGACTCATGGCCGGTGGTCAGGCCGACGCGCGTCGTGGACGCTGCGGCGGTCCAGCCCGTGGTCCCTTGCTCGAATCCGGCATTGGGGATCGTGACGGCCGCCGGAGCAGCCGTCGCGGTGGCAGTGACGGTGGGGCTCAGCGTGACGGCAAGAGCGGCCGACAGAGCCAGGATGGGCGCCCGAAGGCGCGATCGTCGGAACATGGTGGGTGGCACCTCCAGGACGGAACACGGCGGCTGCCACGGACTAACGACGTGGGAACCGATTGCGCCCTGGAAGTTCGGCTCGACCTTCGCGCTCCTGCGTAGAACGCGCCCAAAACCACCCGAATTGGGTATGCGATGGCGTCGGTATGGGTGTAAATACGGGGTGCTGAGACCCCCGGTCCGGCATTGCTCCGGCTGGGCCACAATGGCGACATGAGTGACGCCGAGCCCGACCTCTCCCTCCGGGACGCGGAGTACGTCGGCAAGTTCATGCCGCTGCTTCGGTTCGCCACCCGCTACTACTTCCGCTCCGAGGTCCGCGACGTCGACCGGATCCCCGGCGAGGGCGGTGCGCTGGTGGTGTCCAACCACTCCGGCGGGTTGGTCGCGATGGATGTGCCGGTGATCGCGGTGGCCTACTTCGACCACTACGGCATGGACGCGCCGCTCTACGTGCTGGCCCACGACATGCTCTGGCTGGACCGCAAGACCGGGCAGGTCTTCGACAAGGTCGGCTTCCTCAAGGCCACCCGCCAGAACGCCCACGCCGTGCTCGAGGGCGGTGGGACCACGATCGTCTTCCCGGGCGGCGACTACGACGTCTTTCGGCCGACGAAGCTGGCCACGAAGATCGACTTCAACGGCCGGACCGGCTACGTCCGCACCGCCCTGGAGGCCAACGTGCCGCTCGTCCCGGTGGTCACCATCGGCGGCCAGGAGCAGATGTACGTGCTGTGGCGCGGCGAGCTCCTGGCCAAGCTGCTGCGCCTCGAGAAGCTGCTGCGCACGAAGTACATGCCGGTCGCCTTCGGCTTCCCGTTCGGGCTGACCTTCGCGTTCCCGCCCAACCTGCCGCTGCCCAGCAAGCTGGTCACCCAGGTGCTGGAGCCGATCGACATCAAGGCCGAGTTCGGCGAGGACCCCGACATTGCCGAGGTCGACGAAGAGGTACGCCGCCGGATGCAGGACGCGATCGACGAGCTCGCCGCCCAGCGCCGGTTCCCTGTCCTCGGCTGATGGCCGACTGCGTCTTCTGTCAGATCGTGGCCGGGGAGGTCGAGGCTGACGTGGTGCTCGACGAGCCGGGCTTCCTGGCGTTCCTCGACCGACGCCCGGTGTTCAAGGGACACGCGCTGTTGGTGCCGCGCGAACACCTGGTGACCCTGCCGGACCTGCCGCCCGAGCTGCGGGACGGCTTTCTCGCCAACGCGCAGCGGCTGGCGACCGCGATGGTCGATGGGCTCGGGGCCCAGGGCAGCTTCGTGGCCATGAACAACGTGGTCAGCCAGTCGGTGCCGCACCTGCACTGCCACGTCGTCCCCCGGACCAAGGGCGACGGCCTCCGCGGGTTCTTCTGGCCGCGGACGAAGTACCGGGACGGCGAGGCGGCGACGTACGCCGCGCGGCTGCGCGAGGCGCTCGGATGAGGTCGCGGCGGCCCGGCTGGTTAGGGTGACCCCCGACGATCTGACGACACAGGAGGAACGCATGGGCCGCTTCGACGGGCGCGTGGCAGTCATCACCGGGGCCGCACGCGGTATCGGCTTCGGAACCGCGAGCAGGTTCGCCGAGGAGGGCGCGAGTGTCGCGATCATCGACCTCGACGAGAGTGCCGCGAGCGACGCGGCCACCCGGCTGCCCGTGAACGGGGAGGCCAAGGCGATCGGCATCGGCTGCGACGTGAGCAATGGCGAGTCCGTCGATGCCGCGGTGGCGCGAGTCGTCGAGGAGCTCGGCGGGATCCACATCCTCGTCAACAACGCCGGCATCACCCGCGACAACCTGCTGTTCAAGATGACCGAGGACGACTGGGACCTGGTCATGGGCGTCCACCTGAAGGGCGCCTTCCTGATGACCAAGGCGGCCCAGCAACACTTCGTCGAGCAGAAGTACGGCAAGATCCTCAATCTCTCGAGCGTCTCCGCGCTCGGCAACCGCGGCCAGGCCAACTACTCCGCGGCCAAGATGGGCGTCCAGGGCTTCACCCGCACGCTCGGGATCGAGCTCGGTCCGTTCGGCATCAACGCCAACGCGATCGCGCCCGGCTTCATCGCCACCGAGATGACCGACGCCACCGCCGCGCGGCTGAAGATGGATGTCGAGGAGTTCCGCCAGCTCAACGCCGAGGCCAACCCGGTGCGCCGGGTGGGCTTCCCCGAGGACATCGCGGCTGCCGCCGCGTTCCTGTGCAGCGACGAGGCGTCGTACATCACCGGCCAGACGCTGTACGTCGACGGCGGCGCCAAGCTCGGCTGACGACACACCGGCGCGGAGTCTCGGAAATCGACCCTCCCGGGTTCAAACTGGAACCGAACCAGGTAAAGTCGACCAACTCACTAGACGTTTGGAGCTTCCCCACCATGCGTGAAGTGCGCCCGCGTCCGCTTCGTCCGTTCCTCGCGGTCCTGGCCATCGGGAGCCTGGTGCTCGCCGGCTGCGGCGGCGGCGACGATGTCCAAGGCAACGACGACGCGACCGCGGCGGGTGCGCCGCCGTCGAACTCGCAGACGATCGGCCGCTCCGACACCTGGCCGCTGACCGGGTTACCGGTCGGGGCGGGCCAGTCCTCTGAGCAGAAGCACCCGGTGCTGGTGCTGAAGATGGACAACACCTCGGCCAGCGCTCCGCAGGAGGGGCTCGGCAGCGCCGACCTCGTGGTCGAGGAGCTCGTCGAGGGCGGGATGACCCGGCTCGCCGCGTTCTACTACTCCGACATCCCGGGCGAGGTCGGTCCGGTCCGGTCGATGCGCGCCAGCGACATCGGCATCGTCTCGCCGGTGGGCGGCTCGATGGTGACCAGCGGCGCCGCCAGCGTGACCCTGCAACGGATCGGCGACGCCGGCATCGACTACTACACCGAGGGTTCCTCCGGGTTCTTCCGGGCCGGCGACCGCAGCGCCCCGTACAACCTGTTCACCGACCTCGGCGAGGTGGCCAAGTCCGCCGAGCACACGAAGACTCGCCCCGACGACTACCTGCCGTGGGGGAGCGAGGGCGACCTCCCGCAGGGCCAGGCGGCCACGTCCCTGTCGGCGACGTTCTCCGGCGGGCACACCACGTCGTGGACCTTCACCGAGGGCGGGTACGTCAACAAGAACACCTACGCCGCCGCTGGCGACGAGTTCGCGGCCGACACCGTGCTGGTACTCCGGGTCCCCGTCGGCGACGCGGGCTACCGCGACCCGGCCGGCAACCCGGTGCCGGAGACGCAGTTCGAGGGGAGTGGGGACGCGATGATCTTCCACGACGGGCACCTGGTGCGCGGCACCTGGGCGAAGAAGGCGCTGGACGCCGCTCTCACCCTGTCGACCAAGGCGGGCGACCTGACGGTCCCGGCCGGGCGAGTGTGGATCGAGCTGGTGCCGGAGGACTCCGGCGACGTGACGTTCAAGTAGTCGGCACCTGCGGCAGTTCGCCGCCGTTCTCCACGAGGGTCTGGATGCCGGACAGCAGGAACCCCACGGCGGTCTCGACCCGCTGCGCTGCCAACTCGGTGTCGTTCGCGGTCGCCACGACCTCACCGGCCGCCGACATGGTGCCGAAGAAGATCCGCGCGAAGGTCTGCAGCATCTCCTCCTCGAGCTCCCAGGTGCCGGCGGTGAGCACCGCGCGCACGATCTCGAGGACGTTGGCGTACGTCGTCCGCTCCTCCTGCTCGCGGAACCGTTCGTAGCCGAGGACGGCCGGACCCTCCTGGATCACGATTCTGCGGTAGCGCGGCTGCTGCACGATGACCATGAAGGCTTCGACGCCGGCCATCGCCTTCTTCCAGGGATCCCGCGTGCCCTTGATGGCCTTCTGGATGGTCTGTGCCGCGTCGGACTCGATCCGGTCGAAGACCGCCTCGAACAATGCCTGCTTGCCGGAGAAGTGGTGGTAGAGCGCGCCCTTGGTGACCCGCGCGCCGGCGACGATGCTGTCGAGCGAGGCGTTGGCGTAGCCGTTGTCGGTGAACAGGTCCTCGGCGACGTCGATCAGGGCCCGCTTCGTGGACACGGAGTACGCCGCTCGGCGGCTCGCACCCGGCACGCTCGGGACCTTGGGGACCAGCTTGCTCACCGAGGACTTCACCACGCGGCCGAGTCTAGGTGTAACGGCGATCACGCAGGTGGGCGGAATCACGTTGCCCGAGCTTGGAGTCCGGCAGGCGGCTCCATACTCTGAGTACGTACCTCCGGTATGGCCGCGAACCCCTCGGACAGCCGGAGCCTGACCGAGAAGGAGCTGACCATGACCTGGACTGCCTTTCACCACCGGGGCGAGATCCTGCGCTCCGTGATTGCCACCGCCGGCGTGCGGCGCGACGGAATCCTGCCGATGGACGTGGCCGGCGTGGCGGAGGCGTTCGGCGACGAGCTCACCCTGCTCGCCGCGCTTCAGCTGAAGTGGCACACCCGCCTGACCGGCCATATCGAGCGCGAGCTGGTCGCCCAACCACTGGATCTCCGGGAGGCCGTCGAGGTCGCCTGGGCCCACGCGGCCGACGAGCTGCCGGGTGTGCGCAAGATCCTGGATCACTACCGGGCCGAGCCCACGAACGCGGCCATGGCCACGGCGATGGCCAAGGCCACGGCCAAGGAGCACGTGCTGCTCGCCGTGATGGCTGGCCAGTCCAGCGTCGACGACCAGACCTCCGCACCGATCGGCGCCAAGATCGAGGCCGGCGCGCGACGGGGCCACGAGCACCGCGTCACGATGCCCGCTGACCGACTCGAGCAGCCCAGCCTGCTCGAGCGGCTCAAGGCGGTCGTCGCGGCCTGACCCTGCCCCACCAACCCGCGGCCCCGGCCCGACGCAATCTCCCTCCCTCCCGCGTCGGCACCGGGGCCGCGTTCTGCTATTCGCTTGCCGACCGTGGCTCGTTCTGGGCGATGATGGGACGGTGACCGAGATCCAGCCCGGGATGCTGCTGCTGGCCACCCCGGTGCTGTTGGACCCGAACTTCGCCGACACCGTCGTTCTGATGCTCGACGTCGGGGACGACGGTGCCCTCGGGGTGGTCCTCAACCGGCCGACGGGCCTGGCCGTCTCCGAGGTGCTCAGTGCCTGGGGCGAGGTCGTCGCGGAGCCCGAGGTGCTGTTCCAGGGCGGACCGGTCGAGACCGAAGGGGCCCTGGCGGTGGCGCTGCGCACGTCCACTGACGGCGATGCCGTCGGCTTTCGCGAGGTCTCCGGTGCGCTCGGGCTGCTCGATCTCGACACCCCCGTCGAGCTGGTCAGCGGCACGCTCGCGGGCCTGCGGATCTTCGCCGGGTACGCCGGCTGGGGAAGCGAACAGCTCCAGCAGGAGATCGACGAGGGGCACTGGTACGTCGTACCCGGCCGCGGCGAGGACGTCTTCCGCGCCGACTCACGCGAGCTCTGGCGCGATGTGCTGCGCCGGCAGCCGGGTGACCTGGCGATGCACTCCACCCGGCCCGTCGACCCGGACCTCAACTAGTGAGCGACGATCCGTGGGAGATCGACTCCCTCGATCTCGACGGTTACCTCTCCCGACTCGGCCTGACTGCGCGCCCGCCCAGCCGGGAGGCGCTCGGCGAACTGCACGAGGCACACGTGCGGGCCTTCACCTTCGACAACATCGACGTGCTGCTCGGCGATCACCCCGGAGTGGGCATCGCGGCGGTCCAGGACAAGTTCGTCGGTCGCGGCCGTGGCGGCTACTGCTTCGAGCACGGCACGATCTTCGCCGCGGCCGCCCAGCGGCTCGGCTACCACGTGACCCGCCGGCTCGGGCGCGTCGGCGACGTCGCCGCGCCGCGGACCCACTTCGTGGTCGAGGTCGTCCTCGAGGGCCAGCGTCTGCTCGCCGACCCGGGGTTCGGGATGAGCGTGCTGCGGCCGATTCCGCTGGCGGACGGGCATGAGGAGTCCAGCGGCGGCTGGGACTACCGCGTGCGCCGCGCTGTGGGCGACGAGGCCGCGTGGGAGCTGCACCGGCACCGCGACGGTGGGTGGGAGCTCATGCACTCCTCCGACGAGCTCCCGGTGCGCCCGGTCGACGTACTCATGGGGCACCACTACACGAGCACCTTCCCGAGATCCCACTTCCGCAGCTCGCTGATGGTGACCAGGCACCTCGACGGCCGGCACCTGAGCGTCACCGCCGACACGGTGACCGTGCGCCGCCCCGGTGCAGCCACCGAGCACCGGCCGTTGCGCGACGGAGAGCTCTCGGAGCGGCTTGCGGAGCTCGGCGTACCGCTCACCGACGACGAGCGCGAGCGCCTCCTGGCGGTCGTCGCGGGGCTCTGAACCTCGGCTGAGCAGGCGTGACGCTCGTCGCGCTGCTTTACCTTCCTGAGCGGGGCCGGCCCCGGCGGCGTGTGACCGGGGCTACATCTGGCCCCTGCTCGAGTTGAAGAACGCCGCGGAGCCGCTGGCTGACTGGTTGCTTGCTAGAGCAAGCAAATGCTTGCACCAGAGAGCAGGAAGCAGTCCGCCATGATCTCCCGTCTCCGCCATGCAACGCTGACGACCGGCCTGGTGGCCGCGCTCGCCGCCGGCCTGACAGTGACGAGCTCCGATGCCTCCGCCGGCCCGACCCGGCCGATCGCGGTGCCCGCTCCCGATCCGATGAGGATCCAGCAGGCCGTGGTCATCAAGCCGCTGCCCTGGCAGGTGCCGGTCACCGGCTATCGCCTCACCGGCCGGTTCGGCGCCAGCGGCAACTGGTCCACCGTGCACACGGGCCTGGACTTCGCGGTCGCGCAGGGCACTCCGATTCGGGCGATCACCTCCGGCGTCGTCACCGCGGCCGAGTACGACGGCTCGTACGGCAACAAGGTCGTGATCACCACCGACGACGGCACCGAGATCTGGTACTGCCACCAGGACGCCCTGACCGTCGCCGTCGGCCAGCAGGTCGCCACCGGTGAGGTCATCGGCGCCGTGGGCATGACCGGTCACACCACCGGCCCGCACGTCCATGTCGAGGTCCGTCCGGGTGGCGGTGACCCCGTCGATCCCGCGGCGCTGCTGGAGGCGCATAGAGTGGCCTTGTGACCCAGATCGGCTTCGGCACCACCACCGACACCAAGGTCCGTGAGGACGAGCGGACCGTCCCGACCGACGAGGGTGACCACGAGAAGTTCTCCCACTACGTCGAGAAGGACAAGCTCACCGAGGCGATGGTGATGGGCACGCCCGTCGTCGCCCTGTGCGGCAAGGTCTGGGTGCCGAGCCGCGCTCCGGAGAAGTTCCCGGTCTGCCCGGAGTGCGAAGAGATCTGGAAGTCACTGAAGCCGGGCGACGGCCCAGGAGACAGCGCGGAGTGAATCTCACCCCAGCCTGGCCGGACCGCGCGGCCTGGGGGACAGCCACGTCCCTGCGCGCCTGGCAGTCCGCCGCCCTGGCCGACTACCTGAGTCGGCAACCGCGCGACTTCCTCACGGTGGCGACCCCCGGAGCCGGCAAGACGACGTTCGCGTTGTCGGTAGCCGCGGAGCTGCTCGGCCGACGGATCATCGACCGGGTCACCGTGGTGGCCCCGACCGAGCACCTGAAGCGACAGTGGGCCGACGCGGCCGCCCGGGCCGGCCTCCCCCTCGACCCGACGTACTCGGCCGGCAAGGGCAAGATCGCCAGCGACTACCTCGGCGTCGCGGTGACCTACGCCGGCGTCGCGGTCAACCCCCTGGCGATGCGGGTCCGGACCGAGCGGTTCAAGACCCTGGTGATCCTCGACGAGGTGCACCACGCAGCCGACGCGCTGTCCTGGGGCGAGGGGATCCGCGAGGCGTTCGATCCGGCGACCCGGCGACTGGCGCTGACCGGCACCCCGTTCCGCTCCGACATCAACCCGATCCCGTTCGTCACCTACGCGCCCGGTGCTGACGGCGTCCCGCGGTCGGTGGCCGACCACTCCTACGGCTACGAGCAGGCGCTCGCCGACCACGTGGTGCGGCCGGTGCTGTTCCTCGCCTACTCCGGCGACCTGCAGTGGCGCACCCGGGCCGGCGACGAGATCGCGGCCCGGCTCGGCGAGCCCCTCACCAAGGACCTTGCTGCCCAGGCGTTGCGCACCGCGCTCGACCCGGGCGGTTCCTGGATCCCGCAGGTGCTCGCGGCCGCCGACCGACGGCTGACCGAGGTACGCCGGCACGTCCCCGACGCCGGCGGCCTGGTGATCGCCACCGACCAGGAGTCCGCGCGGATCTACGCCAAGCTGTTGAAGGACATCGCCGGCGAGCCGCCCGTGGTCGTGCTGTCCGATGAGAACACCGGCTCGCGAAAGATCGCCGAGTTCGCCGAGGGCGACCGCCGGTGGATGGTGGCGGTCCGGATGGTGTCCGAGGGCGTCGACATCCCTCGGCTCGCGGTCGGGGTCTATGCGACCACGACCTCCACGCCGCTGTTCTTCGCCCAGGCGGTCGGCCGCTTCGTGCGTGCCCGGGCCCGCGGCGAGAGCGCGTCGGTGTTCCTGCCCTCGGTGCCCCAGCTGCTGGAGTACGCCGCCGAGATGGAGGTGCAGCGCGACCACGTGCTCGGTCGGAAGGTGACCGACGAGGCCGACATCTTCGCCGCCGAGCGGGAGCTGCTCGCGCAGGCCCAGGCCGGGGAGTCGGCCGCTTCGGAGGAGGACGGGCTGCCGTTCGAGGCGCTCGGTTCGGAGGCCCGCTTCGACCGGGTGCTGTACGACGGCGGCGAGTTCGGCCACGAGGGGGAGGTGCACCTCGGTTCGGAGGAGGAGATGGACTTCCTCGGCATCCCCGGTCTGCTCGATCCGGGCCAGATGAAGGAGCTGCTCGCGCAACGCCAGTCCGACCGGGCGAAGTCGCGACGCGTGGCGACCCCGGATCCCGAGACGGCCGCCCTGACCACCCACGAACAGCTGGCGGCCCTGCGTCGTGAGCTCAACGGGCTGGTCGGGGCTTGGCACCACCGCACCGGCCAGGCGCACGGCCGTCACGCACGCCGCCCTGCGCAAGGAGTGCGGGGGCCCGGCGGCGGCGGTCGCGAACGCCGACCAGCTGCGCGCCCGGATCGACCTGGTCCGCGAGTGGGCGATCCGGCGGACGTCCTAGGGGCGCTGCGCGGTGCGGCGCCGGACCGACTCCGAATAGGCGGCGGGCCGGTAGGTCAGGATCGGGTCGTCGGAGAGCTCGATGCCGTCGACGATCCGGCTGGGATCGAAGACGACGACCTCGCCGTTCTGCTCACGGTCGGGGTCGAGCCCGGTGACCTCGACCGTTCCCGCGTCGACCACCCGCGCCGAGTCCGACCACACCGAGGTCGGGTCGTGCGGGTCGTCGCCCGGACCGGCGATCCGCACCTCGAGCCGGAACCGCACGGGTCCGCGCTCGAGTCGCGCGGCCATCTCCTCGGTGAGGCGGTCGGGGCCCGTCGAACCTCTCGGCGAGCCGGTCGTCCTTCCCGGCCAGCGGCACGAGCGTGTAGCGCACCCACGACTCGCCGCCGTCCGGAGCGATCCACTGGTAGGCGTGGATCGGGTAGAACGTCGCCTCGGCGAAGCTCACCGGCGACGCGAGCGAGCCGGCGCGGGCATTGGCGACGACGGCGGGGATCATCGAGGGATAGCGGGCCAGGAACAGCGGCAGCCGGGCCGGGTTCGCCCCGGCGCGAACCAGGGCGAGGAACTGTTCGGGGGTGCGCAGCGGGAACCGTGGCGCGGTCTGACCGAGCAGGTCGGTGGCGGTGCCGTCCGGGAGCCGGAACGAGACCGCCATCCCGCGTACGTCGGGGGCCTTGTCGGGGTGCCGAGGGTGGCCGGTGCCGTTGGACCAGCGCACCCGGATCGGCACCGGGTCGCCGCGCAGGTGCCCGGCGCGACACAGCTCGGCCGCAGCGGGCGTTGCGGTGAAGGTGCCGTGGTAGAACGTGCCCTTGGCGTGCAGCGAACGGTGGTCCCCGACGCCGGTCGTCTGCTTGAACGCCTGGTTGATCGCAGCGATGATCTCCGCCGGCGTGAGCATGGTCGCTGACTGTAGTGCCTCTACGCTCGACGGCATGGCCGCGGAGACCTCGCAAACCCTCGATCGCGGGCTGCGCGTGCTCGCCGTTCTCGCAGCGGCGCCCGGTGGCCTGACCATCACCGAGCTTGCCGACCGACTCGAGGTCAACCGGACGGTGGTCTACCGGTTGGTGACCACGCTCGGGCTGCACGGCTTGGTGCGCCGCGACGCGCGCTCGCGGCTGCACGTCGGGTTGGGCATCCTGCACCTCGCCTCCGCCGTCCACCCGGTGCTCCGTGACATCGCGGCCCCGGTGCTACGCCGACTCGCCGAGGAGGTCGGCTGTACCGCTCATCTCACGGTCGCTGAGGGCGCCGAGGCGTTGGCCCTCGCGGTCGTCGAGCCGTCGTGGACCGACTTCCACGTCAGCTACCGGGTCGGCGCCCGGCATCCGCTCGACCAGGGCGCGGCCGGCAAGGCGATCCTGCTCGGCAGGGAGCCCGCCGGGCAGCGGGCCGACTATGTGACGACGGCCGGCGAGCTCCAGGCCGGCGCGCGCGGTCTGGCCGCCCCGGTGCCGGACGTGGAGGGTCTGGAGGCCAGCGTCGGCATCGTCACTCTCGGCGAGCTCGACATCGAGGCCGCCGGGCCCCGGGTGGCCGTGGCGGCGGGGGAGCTGCGGACGCTGCTGACCCGTCAGGCCGACCGGACGAGCGGCAGCACCCGGTAGGGAACCTGGGTGGCCAGCGCCATCACCGTCGAGGTGCGCACGATGCCGGCGAAACCGACGACCCGGTCGATCACGCGTTGCAGGTCGCTGTTGGACCGCGAGACGACGCGACACCACATGTCGCCGGTACCGGTGATGGTGTAGGCCTCGAGCACCTCGGGGATCCCGGCGAGGTGGTCGGCGACCACGTCGTGCCCCTTGCCCTGGGTGATCTCCAGGGTCAGGAACGCCACCACGGAGTAGCCCAGTGCCTCGGTGGAGAGCTCGGGTCCCCAGCCGGTGATCACGCCGGTGGCGACGAGCTTGTCGATCCGGGCCTGCACGGTGCCGCGCGCGACGCCGAGGCGGCGCGAGGCCTCGAGGACGCCGATCCGGGGCTCATCGGCGAACAACTCGATCATGGTGCGATCCAGATCGTCCACATTGGCCCCCAATAGTGAGCAGATTGTCTACTCGTTCGACGTACTGTTGCACAGATTGTCGCCGGACGGCAGCATGTCCGCATGACGCTGACCCCGGACGAGCTCAAGGCCGACCTGACCCTCGAGCAGCTCAAGGAGCTGGTCGGGCTGGTGGAGTACGACGCCAGCCGCGACGTGTTCCCGGTGACCGCCATGGACGCGGTCTGCTTCGTGGTCGGCAACGCCACCCAGTCGGCGACGTTCTACCAACTGGCGCTGGGCATGGAGCTCGAGGCCTATCGCGGGCCCGAGACCGGCAGCCGCGACGCCAAGTCCTACGTGCTGCGCTCCGGAAGCGCCCGGTTCGTCTTCACCGGTGGGGTCACGCCGGACAGCCCGGCGCTGGACCACCACCGACGCCACGGCGACGGCGTCGTCGACCTCGCTCTCGAGGTGCCCGACGTCGACCGGTGCATCGAGCACGCCCGCTCGGTCGGTGCGACGATCCTGGTCGAGCCGCACGACGAGTCCGACGAGCACGGCACCGTGCGGCTGGCCGCCATCGCGACGTACGGCGAGACCCGGCACACGTTGATCGACCGGTCGAAGTACCACGGCCCCTACCTGCCGGGCTACGTCGCGCGCGCGACCACGGTGGCCCGACGGGAGGGTCACCCGAAGCGGCTGTTCCAGGCGGTCGACCACTGCGTCGGCAACGTCGAGCTCGGCCGGATGGATGAGTGGGTGGAGTTCTACAACAAGGTGATGGGCTTCTCGAACATGGCCGAGTTCATCGGGGACGACATCGCCACCGACTACTCCGCGCTGATGTCGAAGGTGGTCGCGAGCGGCAACCACCGGGTGAAGTTCCCGCTCAACGAGCCCGCGGTCGCCAAGAAGAAGTCGCAGATCGACGAGTACCTCGAGTTCTACGAGGGCGCCGGCTGCCAGCACATCGCGCTGGCCACCAACGACATCCTGCGCAGCGTCGACATCCTGCGCGACAACGGCATCGAGTTCCTCGAAACCCCCGACTCCTACTACGACGACCCCGAGCTGCGGGCCCGGATCGGCGAGGTGCGGGTCCCGATCGAGGAGCTGAAGAAGCGCAAGATCCTGGTCGACCGCGACGAGGACGGCTACCTGCTGCAGATCTTCACCAAGCCGATGGGAGACCGGCCGACGGTGTTCTACGAGTTCATCGAGCGGCACGGCTCGCTCGGCTTCGGCAAGGGCAACTTCAAGGCGCTGTTCGAGGCGATCGAGCGCGAGCAGGACGCCCGCGGCAACCTCTGACATCCTTCCGGGGTGTGCGACACGCTGGTGGCGATGGCCCCGGACGGTCTGCTTTTCGCCAAGAACAGCGACCGGGACGCCAACGAGGCACAGGTCCTCGAGTGGCACCCCGCCGCCGACCATCCGCCTCAGGCCCGGCTGAGGGCGACCTGGATCGAGATCCCCCAGGTGCCGCACACGCACGCGGTGGCGATCTCCCGCCCGTGGTGGATGTGGGGCGCCGAGATGGGGGCCAACGAGCACGGCCTGGTGATCGGCAACGAGGCGGTGTTCACCAAGGAGTCGACCAAGGGTGAACCCGGCCTGCTCGGCATGGACCTGGTGCGGCTGGGGCTCGAGCGGGCCGCCTCGGCCGAGCAGGCGGTGGCGGTCATCGTCGAGCTGCTCGAGCGGCACGGCCAGGTCGGGTCGTGCAGTCACGAGCACCCGAAGTTCAGCTATCACAACAGCTTCCTGGTGGCCGACCCCGACGGCGCGATCGTGCTGGAGACGGCGGGTCGGCACTGGGCGACCGAGACCGTCACCGGCCGGGCCCGCAGCATCTCCAACGGCCTCACCATCCCCGGCTTCGCCGAGCGGTTCCGCGACCCGCTGCGCGGTCGGGTCGCGCAATGCGCCGTACGACGCGGGCTCACCGAGCGCCTCGCGGCCGGCGCGGTCGAGCCCGCGGACCTGATGGAGATCCTGCGTGACAACGGGACCGGGGGAGCGCCTCGTTGGTCACGGGTCAACGGCTCGATGCGCGGCCCC
This sequence comes from uncultured Actinomycetota bacterium, assembly GCA_963827185.1. Lineage (GTDB taxonomy): Bacteria > Actinomycetota > Actinomycetes > Propionibacteriales > Nocardioidaceae > Nocardioides. Next base: position 228,528 of record CAWGZQ010000003.1, on the reverse strand, counting down.
AACATGCACGCCGGCGGGTTGGTCACCGCCAGCCAGACCGTGGCGTCGTGGGTGGCCGACCTGCGGGCCGAGCCCCTGCACTGGACCACTGCCACCGCGGACCCGGCGCTGAGCCTGTTCAAGCCGGTTCGGGTCGCGGAGCCCGCCGACCTCGGCCCACTCCCGACCAACCGCGCCGACGACACGACGACCTGGTGGCGCCACGAGCGGATCCATCGCCTCGCCCTCCGGGACTGGGCGCGCGCCCTGGCGATCGTGCTGCCCACTCGGCACGCGGTCGAGGCCGAGTGGCTCGCGGACCCGCCCGATTCGGCCGCCGCGTTCGCCCGGGCCGCCGACGTGGAGGACGAGTGGTTGGCGGCGCTGGAAGCGGCCGATCTGACCGATACCCGGCCGGGCTGGTTGCGGCGGGTGTGGAGCGGCTACCACCGCGCGGCGAGAAGGGAAGCAGCATGAGCCGGAGCGATGTCGTGGTCGTGGGTGCCGGGCTGGCCGGCCTCGCCGCCGCCCGGGCCTTGGTAGCGGCCGGACGGAGCGTGACCGTGCTCGAGGCCCGGGACCGGGTCGGCGGTCGTACCGAGAACGGCCACTTCGCCGACGGACAGTGGATCGAGGTGGGCGGGCAGTGGATCGGACCCACCCAGGACCGGATGTACGAGCTGGTCGCGGAGCTCGGACTGGAGACCTTCCCGCTCTACAACGAGGGCAAGCTGGTGCTGCACCTGCTCGGGAAGCGCGGGCTGATGGGCTCCGCCAAGGGCGCGGTGCCGAAGCTCGGCCCGATCGTGCTGGCCGACCTGGGGCGGGGGCTGGCGAAGTTCCAGAAGCTCGCGGACTCGATCGACCTGGACCGGCCGTGGACGAGCCCGGATGCCAAGGTGCTCGACGGCCAGACGTTCCGTACCTGGATCGACCGGCACCTGCGCACCCGGATCGGCCGGGCCTACTTCGAGATCTTCTGCGAGGCCGTGTTCTCGGCCGAGCCGGACGACATGTCCTTGCTGCACGCGCTGTTCTACACCAAGTCCGGCACCGATCTGGAGACGCTGATGGCCGTCGACCAGGGCGCCCAGCAGGACCGCATCCACGGCGGATCGGTGCGGGTCTGCGAGCGGATGGCCGAGGAGCTCGGCGACCGGGTGGTGCTCGGTGCGCCGGTGCGCACGGTGCAGCACACCGCCGACGGCGTGGGCGTGGTGACCCGAGACGGGACGACGTACGACGCCGACTACGCCGTCCTCACCCTGCCTCCCACGCTCGCCGGCCGGCTCGAGTACGACCCGCCGCTGCCGAGCTGGCGCGATCAGCTGACCCAGCGGGTGCCGGCCGGCAGCGTGTTCAAGCTCTATCTGGTCTACGACACGCCGTTCTGGCGGGAGCAGGGACTCAACGGGCAGGCCGCATCGGACCTGGGGCCGGTCAAGGTGACCTTCGACAACACCCCGCCCGGCTATCAGCGGGGGGTGATCATGGGCTTCGTCGAGGCGAACGACGGCCGGGAGTGGGCGCGGCGGACACCCGACGAGCGGCGAGCCGCGTTCGTCGACTGCCTGGTGCGCTACTTCGGGGAGCAGGCACGGCACCCGGTCGAGTACCTGGAGCGGGACTGGATGGCCGAGGAGTTCAGCCGCGGCTGCTACGGAGCGCACCTGACGCCGGGCGTGTGGACGGCGTACGGCCCGGCGCTGACGCAGCCGATCGGTCGCATCCACTGGGCGGGCACGGAGTGCTCCCCGGTGTGGAACGGCTACATGGAGGGCGCGGTGCGTTCCGGCGAGGCCACCGCCGCCACGCTGGTGCGGCTCGCGGGTGCCTCGGTCGCACACTGAGCGGCCAGTGGCGCGCCGTCACAGCAGTTCGCCTTCTGGTGGCAGTGCGGGCACAGCCAGCGCGTGGAGATCGGGTCGAACTCCTGGCCGCAGAAGTCGCAGGGCATGCGGCCGAGACTAGGTCCGTCGCGGAGGAATGCCGCGCATCACTCGCCGGGTTTACCGGCGGCGCAGCTCGCTGATGCCCGCCGGCGGGGCGCCGAACGTCGAGATCGGCCGCCCGGCCTCGGCCGTCGCGCCCTCCAGGGCGTGCCACACGAACGCCGCCAGATAGCGGCTCACCGCCGCCCGCGACATGGTGCGTCGTTCGAGCCACCACTCGCCCGTGGTCAGGCCCAGCCCGACGATGCTCTGGGCCCACGGTTCGGCGCCGGCCGCATCCACGTCGAGCTCGCGCAGAGCGTCGCCGAGCACTCGCGCGAGGGCGGCCGCGATCCGGGCCTTGCCGTCGGCGAGCGGATCGGACCCTCCGACCCGATGCCGGACCAGCAGCAGAAACACCTGATGGTGCTCCTCGATGGCGCGCAGGTAGGCATCCATGCATTTGTTGATCCGCTCGCGGATCGGGGCGTCGGCCAGCAGTGCCGGAACGACTCGGCCGAGCACTTCGTCGGCACCCCACTGGCCCACGGCGGCGTGCAGCTGGTCCTTGTCCGCGAAGTAGCGGTACAGCACCGGCTTGCTGACGCCGGCCTCGACGGCGATCGCCGCCATGCTCACGTCGGGACCCTCACGGTCGATGGCGCGCACCGCCGCCTCGACGAGCTCCTCCCGGCGCTCCTCGCGGTGCGCGTCCCATCGGGTGGCGCGTCCGTCACCGGGCTTGCCCTGCTCGGCCATGGGCTCCACGGTATCCCCATGGCGACGTACGTCGGATTCCTCCGAGCGATCAACCTCGGCCCCACCCGCAAGTTCCCCCAGGGTGACATCGTGGCGGCGACCGAGGCGGCGGGCGGCACCGACGTCGCGACGTACATCAACACCGGAAACGTTCGCTTCGAGACCTCGATGCGTTCCCGCACCCGGATCGAGGGCGCGCTCGAGGCGGCGTACCTCGCGGACCGCGGCTTCGAGGTGCCGGCGATCGTCTTCCGCGCCGAGGAACTGTGCCGGATCGCCGACGAGGCCGCGGAGGTCGGCGACGGCCACCCGGGGACGCACTACGTGTCACTGCTCAAGACGGAGCCCAGCGCGGCGCTCGCGGCCCGGGTGGAGGCGCTCGCCACCGGGGGCGACGTGGCGCGGGTCCGGGGTCGTGCCGTCCACCTGCTGATCACCGACCCCTATCACCGCGCCCGGCTGACCAACGCCGAGGTCGAGAAGGAACTCGGGGTGGCCACCAACCGCAACCTCACGGTGCTCCGCGCGATCGCCGACAAGTGGTGTCGCTGAGGGTCGACTACTCGCCGCGGAACGTCGGACGACGGTGCTCGGAGAACGCCCGCATGCCCTCGGCGACGTCGGCGGTGCGGAGCAGCAACGTCTGGCCGGTCCGCTCGCGCTCCAGCGCGTCGTCGAGGTGCCCGAGGGTGGCGGCGTTGATCGCCTTCTTCGTGGCGGCGAAGCCGAGCGGCGGGCCGGCGGCCAGCCGGCGGACGATCTTGGCGACCAGGTCGTCGTACTCGTCGGCGGCGGCGACGTGCGTGACCAGCCCGGCCTCGAAGGCTTCCCGCGCGGAGAGGGGTTCGGCGAGCAAGGCCATCCGCATCGCCCGCGCTCGACCGATCGAAGCGGCCACGGTCGCCGTGGTGCCGCCGTCGGGCATCAGGCCGATCCGGGCGAACGCCAGCAGGAACAGCGCCGACTCCTTGGCGATCACGATGTCGGCGGCGAGCGCGGTCGAGCAGCCGACGCCGGCGGCCACCCCGTTGACGGCGGCCACCACGGGCTTGTCGAGCTGGGTGATCGACCGGATGATCCGGTTGGCCATGTCGAGGGCGCGAACGTCGAAGTTCTCGTGCGCGTTCTCCCCCGAGATGTCGGCGCCGGCGCTGAATGCGTCGCCCACGCCGGTCAGCACCACGACCCGGACCGCGGCGTCACTGACCGCCTCCTCGGCGTGCCGCGCCAGGCCGTCGCTCATCTCGGGCGACATCGCGTTGAGCACCTCTGGGCGGTTCATCGTCAGCCACAGGGCACCCTCGTCGAGGCGTACGTCCAAGTCGGTCACGGTCGGCAGTGTGCCACCATGGCCACGTGTCGGCAGCGAGTCCCGTGGAGGTCGAGCCGGATCTCTCTCCTGACGAGATCACGGTGCTGTCCACCCCTTGGGTGACGATCGTGTGGAACGACCCGGTGAACCTGATGTCGTATGTCACCTACGTGTTCCAGAAGTACTTCGGCTACGACAAGAAGAAGGCCGAGAAGCTGATGCTGGAGGTCCACGAGGACGGCAAGTCGGTGGTCAGCAGCGGCTCGCGCGAGGAGATGGAGCGCGACGTCCAGGCCATGCACGAGTACGGGCTCTGGGCGACGCTCAGCAGGTCAGAATGAGCGCGTCGCGAGCTCTTGCGAGGGCACAGTGAGCGCCTTCACCCGGCACCGGCGCAGCGGCCTCGTGATCGCGAACTTCACCGGGTTCGAAGCCGATCTGCTGCGCTCGTTGGCCGCCCAGCTCGTGGAGCTGCTCCGCAACGAGGAGGCGATCCCGCACGGGCAGGATCCGCTCGAGGCGATGATGGACTTCTCCGGCCCGACCACGGCGCCGGAGGACCCGGTGCTGGCGCGGCTGTTCCCGACGGCGTACTCCGACGACGAGGAGGCGGCCGCGGAGTTCCGACGGTTCACCGAGGCGGCGCTGCGTGACGGCAAGGCCGCCGCGGCGTGCACGATCATCGACGGCCTCGAGGAGGCCGGACTGCCCCCGCAGCTCGAGGAGGAGGGCCTGATGATCGACGTCGAGCTGGACCAGCCGACCGCCGAGATCTGGATGAGGTCGTTCACCGACCTCCGGCTGGCCCTGGCCACGCGGCTCGGCGTGGCGGAGGACGACGAGGCCTACTGGGACGCGCTCCCCGACGAGGATCCGCGCTCCCAGGCCCATGACATCTATGACTGGGTGGGCTACCTGCAGGAAACCCTGATCCGGGCGCTCGGCTGAGGCTGAGCCTGCCGAGGCAGAGCCCGCCTGAGAAAAGGCCAAATAGGTGGGACCCCCGCCGCGCGCCCGCTTGGCCCGATGGTTGACTCGCCCCATGAGGCGACTCCTGATGCTCCTGTCCGCGTTCTGCTTGGCGGTGGCGACCGCCGGTTGCAGCGGTGACGACGGTGACAAAGAGAAGGAGAAGGCCGGCGACCAGCCCTCGAGCGTGATCACCGGTGACCCCAAGGACAAGGAAGAGAAGAATCTGGTCGCCCAGACCACCAAGTGCGATGCCGACGTCAGCACCAGCGGGGCCTACGAGGCCGACTGGAACGGCGATGCGCAGGTCCGCACCGGTGGCAAGTCCACCGACGACACCGGCCCGAGGGCCGTCTTCTCGCTCAACGACAAGAAGAACCGGCTGGCCCTCTACAGCCCGGGACCCGAGTTCAAGGGCAGCATCTCCCTCTCGGTCGGCAACACGTCGTACTCGAGCAACCCCGCCGACGCCGAGTCCTTCGACATCGACAAGCGTGGCAAGTCCGCCTCGGCCGAGGCCACCCTCACCTCGATCAGCGGCGACGAGATCCAGCTGAACGCCGAGTTCACCTGCGGCAAGACCAAGCAGTAGCGGCTTGCTGACCATCACGCAGGCGACGTACGACGCGATCGTCGCGCACGCCCAGCGGGACCACCCTGTCGAGGCGTGCGGCGTGGTCGCCGGTCCCGAGGGGAGCGACCGCCCGGAGCGGTTCATCGAGATGGTGAACGCCGCGGGCAGCCCGACGTTCTACGAGTTCGACTCCACTGACCTGCTGGCGTTGTACCGGGAGATGGACGACCGGGACGAGGAACCGGTGGTGATCTACCACTCACATACGGCCACCGAGGCGTATCCCTCTGTGACCGATATCGGCCTCGCGAGCGAACCCGGGGCACACTATGTGCTGGTCAGCACGCGTGAGCACGGGAATAACCACGGCCCGGTGGAGTTCAGGTCGTACAGGATCGTGGACGGCGTGGTGACCGAGGAAGAGGTCCGCGTCGACCCCGCGATTCCTCCTGACTGAGTACCGACCGAGGAGCAGAAGCATCATGACCATCGAGGTCCGGATCCCGACCATCCTGCGCACCTACACCGGCGGCGACAAGGCCGTCTCGGCCGAGGGCGCCAGCCTGGGCGCGCTGCTCGACGACCTCGAGGCCAACCACCCCGGCATCAAGGAGCGGCTGGTCGAGGACAAGGACGGTGGCGTCGACCTGCGCCGGTTCGTCAACGTCTACGTCAACGACGAGGACGTGCGCTTCATCGGCGGGCTCGACGCGGAGCTGAGCGACGGAGACCAGGTCGTCGTACTCCCCGCGGTCGCTGGCGGGTGAACACCGCCCGATGAGGTTCGACAACCTCCTCGCCTCCGTCGGAGGAACGCCGTTGGTGGGGCTCCCGGCGCTCTCGCCCAGCCCCGAGGTCCGACTGTGGGCGAAGCTCGAGGACCGCAACCCGACGGGGTCGATCAAGGACCGGCCGGCGCTGCGGATGATCGAGGAGGCGGAGAAGGACGGCAGCCTCCGCCCCGGCAGCACGATCCTCGAGCCGACGTCCGGCAACACCGGCATCTCGCTGGCGATGGCAGCCAAGCTCAAGGGCTACCGGATCGTCTGCGTGATGCCCGAGAACACCAGCGACGAGCGCCGCCAGCTGTTGCGGATGTGGGGCGCCGAGATCGTGTCCTCGCCCGCCGCCGGTGGCTCGAACGAGGCGGTGCGCGTGGCCAAGCGGATCGCCGCCGAGCACCCCGACTGGGTGATGCTCTACCAGTACGGCAACCCCGCCAACGCCCTGGCGCACCAGGAGGGCACCGGTCCCGAGATCCTCGCCGACCTGCCCGGCATCACCCATTTCGTGGCCGGCCTCGGCACCACCGGCACCCTGATGGGCGTCGGCCGCTTCTTCCGAGAGGCCAAACCCGAGGTGCGGATCGTGGCCGCCGAGCCGCGCTACGGCGAGCTCGTCTACGGGCTGCGCAACCTCGACGAGGGGTTCGTCCCCGAGCTCTACGACGCCGACCTGATCGACGCCCGGTTCTCGGTGGGCCCCCGTGACGCGGTCCGCCGCACGCGTGAGCTGCTCGAGCTCGAAGGGATCTTCGTCGGGATCTCCACCGGCGCGATCCTGCATGCCGCGCTCGGTCAGGCGGCCAAAGCGGTGCGGGCCGGCGAGCCGGCCGACATCGCGTTCGTGGTCGCCGACGGGGGCTGGAAGTACCTCTCCACCGGCGCCTACGAGGGCACCATCGACGACGCCGAGGACCGGCTCGAGGGTCAGCTCTGGGCATAGCGCGAGGCATCCTGGTGGCCCTGCTGATGCTGGGCGGGATGCTGGCGTCTCCGGCCGTGGCTCCAGCCGCGTCTGCGCAGGACGAGGACCCGCTGGAGAACCGGCACCTGCCGACGGTGATCGGGGAGCAGCGGTTCACGCAGGACGTCCGGGCGACGAAGGGTCGCTGGTCGAGCCCCCCGAGCAAGGTGCGCTACCAGTGGCTGCGCAGCGGGACGCCGATTCCGGGCGCCACGAAGCCGCGCTACCGGTTCCTGCCACGGGACGTCGGACACAGCATCCGGGTGCAGGTCACCGCCTTCGCCCCCGGACACGCCCCCGGCACCGCCACGTCGCCGCGCACCGGCCTGGTGAAGCACCGGGTCGACGTACGCCGAACCGTGCGGTACTCCGTGCGCACCCGTGGGCGCATCGTGACGAGCGTGAAGGAGTTTCGTCGGCTCGCCCAGCAGACCTACGAGGATCCGCGCGGCTGGCGGGCCAAGGGGGTCCGCTTCCTGCCGGTCGCCCGGGGCGGCGCGTTCACGCTCTGGCTCGCGGCTGCCGGGACGGTGCCGAGCTTCTCGTCGGGGTGCAGCAGCACCTGGAGCTGCCGGGTCGGCCGCAACGTGATCATCAACCAGACCCGGTGGCGGTTCGCCTCACCGGCCTGGAACGCCGCCGACCAGTCCCGGCGCGACTACCGACACATGGTGGTCAACCACGAGACCGGTCACTGGCTCGGCAAGGGACATGCTGGCTGCCCCGGCAAGGGCAAGCCCGCGCCGGTGATGATGCAGCAGTCCAAGGGGACGCACGGCTGTCGGTTCAACCCCTGGCCGACGCCGGCGGAGCTGCGCTAGCCGCCTCGATCCACCGGCAGGGGCGTCAGTCGACCTGCAGCTCTTGGTCGGCGTTCCAGAGGCTGTGGGGGACCGGACCCAGGCCGAGCAGGTACGCCGCGAGGTTGGCGAGGTCTCCGTTGCGGATCGGTTGCCTGCCCTGGAAGCCGACCCGTTTCCTGCCCGGATCCCGGTAGGTCGGGTTGAGGTCGTACAGGTCGTCGGCCACCACGCCGGGACCCCAGACCAGGAACGGCACCCGGTAGTTCGCGAGCTTCGTCGGATTGCTGTGGTGGGCACCCCGACCGCCGTGATCAGCGGTGAGCACGATCACCAGGTCGGCGAGCGCCTCGTGGTCGCCGATGGTCTTCAGGATGCTGCCGAGTCGGCGGTCCACCTTCCGGACCGCGGTGAGATAGGCGGGGGTCATGAAGCCACGCGCGTGGCCGGTCTTGTCGACGTTGCCGAGATGCAGGAACGTGAACGCGCGGTGGCGGTCGAGCAGGTCGGCGCGCACCGCGCGCACCAGCGCCGCGTCCCTGGACTCCTTGATCGTCATCCGGTCGATGGCGGGCCACGAGCGGCCGAACAGCGAGAGCTTTCGCTTCGCGGCGAACAGCGCCGTGCTCAGACCCGCCTTGTGCACCACCGAGAAGATCGAGCCGACGGCGTGGCCCGCGGCCCGCTGCACGGTGCTTGCCGGAACGTGCTTGTTCCAGGTGACGCCGTGGCCGCGGTGCCGCTTGTTGATCCGGCGGCCGGTCACCATGCTCGCGTGGTTCGACAGGGTGAGGGTCTGCTCGTACTGGGTCCGCGCGTTGAGCGTGCTGGCGCCCTCCCGGATCAGTCGGTGGAGGTGCGGCGTCCCCTGCGCGCCGAGCCTGCGCACAGCGGCCGGGGTGAGCCCGTCGATGGAGATGGCGAGCACGCGGTATATCGGGCGCGGCCGTGTCGCCGCGGGGCTCCGCGACCGTGGCTCCGGCGATCGGTGTGACGAGTGCGGCGGCGAGCGTGCCGGCGAGAACCGCCCGTCGTACGAGCATGGAGCGAAGATACCCACGGAACGTGACCTGTATCGCCAGATCGTGCGCTGGGAGGGTCGCAACCCCTAGTCTTGGTGGTCGTGCCTGCGACCACCGATGCCCCGATCGGCATCTTCGACTCGGGATTCGGCGGACTCACCGTCGCTCGGTCGGTGATCGACCAGCTGCCGCACGAGTCTCTGCTGTACGTCGGCGACACCGCCCGCCAGCCCTACGGACCGAAGTCCATCGGCGAGGTGCGCGAGTACGCACTGGAGTGTCTCGACCATCTGGTGGGCCAGGGGGTGAAGGCCCTGGTGATCGCGTGCAACTCGGCGAGTGCCGCGATGCTGCGTGATGCCAGGCAGCGCTACGACGTCCCGGTCGTCGAGGTGATCCTGCCGGCGGTGCGCCGCGCCGCGGTCGCCACGCACACCGGCCGGGTCGGGGTGATCTGCACCAGCTCGACGGCCGAGTCGATGGCCTACGACGACGCGTTCGCGGCGGCACCCCACCTCGCGGTGACGATTCAGACCTGCCCGCGCTTCGTCGACTTCGTCGAGGCAGGAGTCACCGGCGGGGAGGAGCTGCTCGCCGTCGCGCACGAGTACCTCGACCCGCTGACCAAGGCCGACGTCGACACGCTGATCCTGGGCTGCACGCACTATCCCCTCCTGACTGGTGTCATCTCCTATGTGATGGGAGACGAGGTCACGCTGGTCAGCAGCGCCGAGGAGTGTGCCAAGGACGTCTACAAGATGCTGGCCACCACGGGCCTGATGCGGCCGGACGGCGAGCCGTCCTACACGTTCGTGACGACCGGCGCGCCCGACGACTTCGAGACGATCGGCCGCAGGTTCCTGGGCCCGGAGATGGTTGAGGCGACCCAGTTCGTCGGTGGGCTGGCATGAGGATCACGGTGATCGGCTGCTCGGGGTCCTACCCCGGTCCGCAGTCGTCGGCCTCGTGCTACCTGCTCGAGGCCGAGGACGGCGACGGCCGTCACTGGCGGGTGCTCCTCGAGCTCGGCAACGGCGCGCTCGGGGTGCTGCACAACTACATCGACCCGCTGAGCGTCGACGGGGTGCTGGTCAGCCACCTGCACCCCGACCACTACATGGACCTCTGCGGCTACTACGTGCTGCGCCGCTACGGGCCGGCCGGACCGCAGCCGTCCATCCCGGTGTGGGGTCCCGCCGGGATCGGCGATCGGTTGGCGCACGCCTACGACCTGCCGTTGGACCCCGGCATGCGCGAGGACTTCGACTTCCGCGAGTACGACGGCACGTTCGACCTCGGCCCGTTCAGGGTCGAGCCGATCGAGGTGGACCATCCGGTGCCGGCCTACGGACTGCGGATCAGCGCGGACGGAACCACGTTCGGCTACAGCGGCGACACCGGTCCGTGCGCGGGCCTGGACCGGGTGGCGGCCGACGTGCCGCTGCTCATCGCGGAGGCGTCGTTCCGGTCCTGCGACGACAACCCGCCCCACCTGCACCTGACCGGGAGTGACTGCGGGTCGGTCGCCGACCGGATGGGCGTCGGCCGGCTGGTCCTCACGCACATCCCGCCGTGGCACGCCAGCGACATGGCGCTGGCCGAGGCCACCGCGGCGTACGACGGCGCCGTCGAGCTGGCGAAACCGGGCGCGGTCTACGAGCTCTGAGTCGCTGGACCCTTTCCCCCGAGTCATGCACGGTGGGCCACGGAGGCGACGACGTGCCGGTACCAGCCATCGGGCAGAGTAGCGGCCATGATCACAGTCGAAGGCCTCACCAAGGCTTATGGCGGTTTCAAGGCCGTCGATGACGTCAGCTTCGTCGCGCAGCCTGGGCGAGTCACCGGGTTCCTCGGCCCCAACGGTGCCGGCAAGACCACCACGATGCGAGTGATGGTGGGCCTCACCACGGCCACGCGCGGTCGCAGCACGATCGGCGGCCACCTCTACCGCGACATCCCCAACCCCGGCCGGCACGTCGGCGTTCTGCTGGACGCCTCCGCGCAGCACGCGGGACGTACTGGGCGCGAGATCCTCACCCTCGGCGCCCGCACCATGGGCCTGCCCAGCTCGCGGGTCGACGAGATGCTGCAACTGGTGGCGCTCAGCGACACCGAGGCCAAGCGACGGCTGCGCAACTACTCGCTGGGCATGAAACAGCGCCTCGGCATCGCGCACGCCCTGCTCGGTGACCCGTCGGTGCTGATCCTCGACGAGCCGGCCAACGGGCTCGACCCCGCCGGCATCCGCTGGATGCGCACCCTGCTGAAGGGGTACGCCGACCGCGGCGGCACCGTGCTGCTCTCCAGCCACCTGCTCAACGAGGTGGAGCTGATCGCCGACGAGATGATCCTGATCGGCCACGGCCGGATCGTCGCGCAGGGCGACAAGAAGTCGCTCCTGGCGATGGACCGCAGCAAGGCCAGCACGCTCGTGATGAGCCTCGACAACCCGCAGCTCGCCCACGCGTTGGAGCAGCAGGGCTACGCGGTGACCAGCGAGGGCGAGGGCCTGCGGGTCAGCTGCGCCGCTGCGGACGTCGGCCGGGTGGCCATCGACGCTCGGGTCGTCCTCACCGATCTGCGATCCGGCGCCGCCGGGCTCGAGGACCTGTTCCTCGAGCTCACCTCCGACTCGCAACGCGACGTACTCCCCGAAGGAGCCCAGGCATGAGCGCCACCACCGCCCCGATCCCGATCGATATCGCGAACACCCCACAGGTACCGATGTCCCGCCTGGCCGCGGTCGAGTTCCGCAAGGCGCTCGACACCCGCGCCGGCCGCTGGTTCGCCGGGTCGATCCTCGGCCTGTGCCTGGCCGTCCTGACGATCTACGCTCTGGCCGCGCCGGACGGGGACAAGGACTACGGCGACTTCCTGTCGATCAGCGGCGGCGTCCTCGGCTACTTCCTCCCGATCCTCATCATCATGCTGGTCACCAGCGAGTCCAGTCAGCGCGCCGGCCTGGTGACGTTCACGCTCGAGCCGCGGCGGTCCCGGGTCGTCACGGCCAAGTTCATCGCGGGTGTCGGCCTGGCGGCGGGAGTGATGGTGCTGGCCGCGGTCGTCGCGGTGGTCGGAACCGTGATCGGCTCGCTGACCGGCGGCACCCCCGAGTGGTCGGTCGACGGGCACCTGCTCTTCAACGGCTTCGTGCTGGCCAACGTGATCGGGATCTTCGTCGGCTTCGCGATCGCGATGCTGCTGATGAACACGCCGGGCGCGATCGTCGGCTACTTCGCCTACAGCTTGATCCTGCCGATCGCCGTGGGCATCCTCTCGGCGCTGAGCGCAGGGTTCGACAAGCTCGCGCCCTGGATCGAGTTCAACACCGCGCAGACGCCCCTGTTCGTCGGCGACTACCAACCGACCGGCGAGGAGTGGGCGCAGATCCTGGTCGCCGGCACGATCTGGCTGATCATCCCGCTGGCACTCGGGATCCAGCGACTGCTGCGGATCGAGTTCAAGTAGGTCATTAGAGTCCTCGCGTGACTTCAACACGCGAGGACGGCAGGGCGGACGATGAGTTGCGCCCGATCACGATCACCCGCAACTGGCTGGACCACCCCGCGGGGTCGGTGCTGATCGAGTTCGGCAAGACCCGGGTGCTGTGCGCCGCGTCCGCCGCCGAGGGCGTCCCGCGCTGGCGCAAGGGTTCCGGGCTGGGCTGGGTCACCGCCGAGTACGCGATGCTCCCCGCCTCCACCAACACCCGCTCGGACCGAGAGTCGGTCAAGGGCCGGATCGGCGGGCGCACCCATGAGATCAGCCGGCTGATCGGGCGCTCGCTGCGTGCGGTGATCGACTACGAAGCGCTGGGCGAAAACACCGTGCAGCTCGACTGCGACGTTCTGCAGGCCGACGGCGGCACCCGTACCGCGGCGATCACCGGTGCCTACATCGCGCTGGCGGATGCGTGCGCCCACCTCGGCGTCTCGAAGGCCCTCACCGGGTCGGTGGCGGCGATCAGCGTCGGCATCATCGACGGCGTGCCGCGACTCGACCTGCCGTATGTCGAGGACGTCCGCGCCGAGACCGACATGAACGTCGTGATGACCGGAGCGGGCAGCTACGTCGAGGTCCAGGGCACCGCCGAGGGCGCCGCGTTCGACCGGACCGAGCTCGACGCCCTGCTCTCGCTCGCGGAGCAGGGCTGTGCCGACCTCACCCGGATGCAGCACGAGGCGCTGGCCGGTGGCTGAGATCCACCTCGCGTCCCGCAATGCCAAGAAGGTCGAGGAGATGCGGCGCATCCTGGACGAGCACCTGCCCGGCATCCAGGTCGTGGGGCTCGACGATGTGCCGTCGTACGACGAGCCGGTCGAGGACGATCCGACCTTCACCGGCAACGCGCTGATCAAGGCGCGGGCCGGCGTTGCGGCGACCGGGCTGCCCACGCTCGCCGACGACAGCGGACTCTGCGTCGACGCACTCAACGGCATGCCGGGGGTGCTGTCGGCACGCTGGTCGGGGCCGCCCGGTCCGGACAGGCGGGCGGCGGACCTTCGCAACAACGAGCTGTTGCTCGCCCAGCTCGCCGACGTACCCGACGCGCGCCGGGGCGCGCACTTCGTCTGCGTCGTCGGCATCGTCCTTCCCGACGGCAGCGAGCTGGCGGTCGAAGGCCGGATGCACGGCCGGGTGATCCGGGAGCTTCGGGGGAGCGGTGGGTTCGGCTACGACGTGCTGTTCGAGGCCGACGACCACCCGGGGATGACCACCGCCGAGCTGTCGATCGCCGCCAAGGACGCGATCTCTCACCGCGGCCGCGCGCTGCGCGAGATCGCGCCTCAGGTGGCCGAGTTGTTGACCCGGACCTGACGCACCCGGCGGCTCACCACGCTGCCCCAGGCAGCGGCCAGGAAGAACATCAGGATCGAGTAGACCGCCGCCGGGATGGCGATCTCGGTGCTGTCGAGGACGTTCTCGGCCACGAAGATGGCCAGGGTGCCGTTGTGCACACCGATCTCCATCGACGAGGCGATGGCCTGGGCCTCCACCACGCCGAACGCACGGGGCACGAAGTAGCCGACCATCAGGCTGATCGCGCAGAACAGCCCGGCGACCACGCCGACATCGGCGAGGTAGTCGCCGACGTTGTCGCTCTCCGAGGCGAGGATGCCCAGCACCAGCACCGCCAGGATCACCGCCGAGCCGATCCGTACCGGACGATCCATCGCCCGGGCGAAGGTCGGCCGACTGGCCCGCACCAGCATCCCGATGCCGACCGGCACCAGGATCAGCAGGAAGACCTTGACCACCTCGGACAGCGGCATCGATACCGAGTCGCCCTGGTCGAAGTAGTCGATGGCCAGGTTGGTGATCAGCGGCAGGGTGCCGATCGCGATGATCGAGTTCACCGCGGTCAGGCTGATGTTGAGCGCGACGTCGCCTCGGAACAGGTGGCTGAACAGGTTGGCGGTGGTGCCGCCGGGTGACGCGGCCAGCAGCAGCATCCCGATGCCGAGCAGCGGATCGAGGTCGAAGAGTCGCACCAGTCCGAAGCACACGACCGGAAGCAGGATCAGCTGGCAGGAGAGCGCCACGACCACCGCTTTGGGATGCCGGCCGACCCTGCGGAAGTCAGCGAGGGTCAGGTCCAGGCCGAGCCCGAACATGATGACCGCCAGGGCGATCGGCAGCCCGACCGAGGTGAGCGCGGAGTCCATGTGCGGACTCTAAGGCTCGTGGCGGGTGATCACTCCCAGGACCAGGAGTCGTAGATCTCCTCGTACCGGTCCAGCGGACCGTCGTCGCCGGCCTTGTGCGTCGCGGTGATCACGACCGCATCGTCACCGTTCTGCACGATGTAGGCCCGCTGCTCCACGCTGACCCCGCCGTCGTTGTCGCGGGTGAGCAGGACCCCGGCGGCTTCCTTGCCGCCGATGGTCCGGTCGTCGAGATCCTCGAGGGTCCCGCCGAGCGTGCCGAGGTTGGTCTTCAGCACGGACAAGGCGTCGTCGAGGTCGTCGTAGGTCCACGATGAGACCTCGGTGATCATGTTGGCGCGGCCGGCCGCGACCGAGTCGCCCCAGGCGCTCGCTTTGTCGATGGTGGTCTGGGCGGGGTTGTCAGCGAGGACCTGGTCAGTGATGTCCTTCCAGCCGTCGGGCAGCTGGTACTCGTAGCCCTCACCCTCCAGGCACGGGTCGCAGGCGGCCGGGGTGGCGCTGCTTCCCGGGTCGCGTGCCTCGCCGCCGTCCTTCGAGTCCTCCCAGGGGGCGACCACGGCCAGCACGATGGCGGCCGCGATCACCACCACACCCGTCGTGAGCAGGCCGAGGTAGAGGCCGGTGCGGCTCTTGCGCGGCGGGGCCGCGGCGTACGACGGCATCGGAGGCGTCGGCTGGGCGCTCGGCCAGGCCGGGCTCTGCGCCGGAGGGGGATACGGCGGGCTCTGGACGGGGCTCTGGATGGGGGGCTGCGCCGGAGGCTGGGGAGCCGCCGGCGCGGTGGCGCCGTAGGGCAGCCTGGTGGCATCACCCTCGAACTGCTGGCGCACGACCACGCCGCCAACGCGCCCGAGCGCGTAGCCCATCGCGGCGACCGCCCACCGGGCCCGCTGCTCGTCGGAGCTGCGGTCCCGGGCCAGCGCGCCGCCGGCCTCGCGGACCGCGGCGTCGGGATCGGCGCCGTTGTCCAACATCGCGAGCAGCCGCTCGACGCCACCGAGCCGGACCGCGTCGACGAGGAGGTTCAGCTCGCCCGGGCTGGCATCGGCCTCGGTGAGGTAGTCGTCGAGTGCCGCCCGGAACTGTTCGGCGTTCTCAGTGATCCCGGTGCCATGCTGTGCCACCAGGTTGCGGAGCTGCTCGTGGAGGTCTCTCATCACTTCTCTCAGTGCCCTATCTCGGTGCCCGACGTCGTCCGGATGCCTAGCTCGTCCAGGTGAAGCTCGCCTTGACCGCGTCGAAGGCGGTCTCGGCCAGGTCGTCGGCGGGCTCCCTGGTGAACCCGATGGAGTACACGAGGTCCTGGTGCAGGGTCAGGTATACCGTCTGGAAGACCTCCGTGCCCCGCTGGTTGGTCCCCTGCAACTCGACGGCCAGGGCGTCCTCGCCGTCGATCGTCACGTTCGGCAGCCGCGTGAGCTTGGAGCCGCCGGCCTTGAGGTTGGCCTCCCACGAGTCGCGCTCGTCCGCGAGCGTGCCGGTGGCCGAGCCCGCCTCGACGAGCACGTTGGCCCGCGCATCGTCGAGCGAGGTTCCCCACACGATGCCCGAGTCGACGACCGCGCCCGCTGAGGTGATCTCGGCGGTGGCGTCGGTCCACTCCGGGCCGGGCAGCGCGTAGGAATAGTTGGTGCCGAGGACCTCGGAGCCCGAATCGGTCGGCTCGTCCGTGGGTTCCTCGGTCGGCTCCTCAGTGGGCTCCTCGGTCGGCTCGTCGCTGGGGTCCTCGGTCGCCTGATCCGTGGCTTCGCTGGAGGTGTCGTCCTTGTCGTCGTCGCCGAGCAGCACCACCCCGCCGACCACGAGGCCGCCGATCACCACCAGGGCGGCGACGATCACCCCGATGATCAGGCCGGTCTTGCTCTTCGGCGGCGGGGGCGGCGGGTAGCCGGGTGCGCTGCCGAAGCCCGGGCCGCCCGGGGGCGGTGGTGGCGGCTGCTGGCCGTAGGGCTGCGGTGGCGGTGTCCCGAAGGGGTCCTGGGTGCTCATGCGGTGCTCCTGTAAGCGTGAATTGGTGCCGGAGGGGGGACTCGAACCCCCACGCCCAAGGGGCACGGCATCCTAAATGCCGCGTGTCTGCCAGTTCCACCACTCCGGCGTGGACGAGCAGCCCAAGTCTAGGGATCGATTCCGAGGTCGCGACGAAGCTTCGCCACGTGCCCGGTTGCTTTGACGTTGTACTGCGCGATCCGGATCCTTCCCGCCTCGTCCACCACGAACGTCGACCGGATCACGCCCTGGACGGTCTTGCCGTAGAGCATCTTCTCGCCGAAGGCGCCGTAGGCCGTCAGAACGGCCCGATCGGTGTCGGACAGCAACGTGATCGTCAGCCCGTCCCGCTCGCGGAACTTGGCCAGCTTCTCGGGCTTGTCCGGCGAGATGCCCAGCACCCGGTAGCCGTTCGACTGCAGGGCATCGAGCGACTCGGTGAAGTCGCAGGCCTGCTTGGTGCAGCCCGCGGTCATCGCGGCCGGGTAGAAGTACACGATTACCTGCTCGCCGCGCAGGTCGCTCAACGAGACCTCCGCGCCGGCGTCGTCGGTCAACGTGAAGTCGGGGGCGGGGTCACCAGGGGAGAGGCGTGGGGTCGAGCTCACCGGCGGGCTCCTTTGATCTGTGGTCGTTGTTGCACATCGTTCGCAATAACGTAGGGTCGGTCGCATGCATGTGCCGGACGGATTCCTCGACGCACCCACCTCGATCGCCACCGGTGCGGTCGCCGTGGTCGGAGTCGCGGTGGCGCTGCGCAAGGCTCGCACCGAGCTCGATGACC
Source organism: uncultured Actinomycetota bacterium (assembly GCA_963827185.1). Lineage (GTDB taxonomy): Bacteria > Actinomycetota > Actinomycetes > Propionibacteriales > Nocardioidaceae > Nocardioides. Next base: position 210,994 of record CAWGZQ010000003.1, on the reverse strand, counting down.
GTACCGCCCCGATGGCGGGGCTGGTTGCCGCCTTCGTCTTCGCCGGACAGCTGATCAACTTCCCGGTCGGCGCCGGCACCAGCGGCCATCTGCTGGGTGGCGCGATGGCGGCCGTGCTGGTCGGACCCTGGACCGCTGCGCTGTGCATCAGCGTGGTGCTGCTGGTGCAGGCGCTGTTCATGGCCGACGGTGGCGTGACCGCGCTCGGCACCAACATCACGCTGATGGCGTTGGTGGGCGCCGGGGTCGGCTACGTCGTGTTTCGCGCGGTGGCCGCCCTGCTGCCCCGACGGGACGCCTCGATTCCCGCTGCGGCGGCCGTGGGCGCGCTGATCTCGGTCCCGGTGGCTGCCGCGGTCTTCACGCTGCTGTTCGCGACTGGCGGCACCGCCCCGGTCGACGCCGGCCAGGTGCTGGCCGTGATGGTGGGGTGGCATCTGCTCATCGGCATCGGCGAGGCAGTCGTGACCGGTCTCGTCGTCGCCGCGGTGCTGTCCGCACGACCCGACCTGGTCTACGGCGCCCGCCATCTGCGGGTCGAGCGCGAGCTCGTGATCCGGAAGGCGGCCACCGCGTGAGCCGTCGTTCCTTCTTCCTCGTCGGGCTGGTCACGGCCCTGCTGATCGCCGGGTTCGGCAGCTACTACGCCAGCGCTCACCCGGACGGCTTGGAGTTCGTCGCCGGTGAGCAGGGTTTTCTCGACTCCGCCGAGGAATCGAAGACCGCCGACGGCCCGTTCGCCGACTACCAGACCAAGGGCATCGACGACGAGCGGGTCAGTGGCGGCATCGCCGGGGTCGCGGGTGTGGTCGTGGTGCTGGTCCTGATGGGTGGACTCGCCCTGGCGCTGCGGCGTCGACGCGCGCCCGAAACGACGGACTGAGATGGGCGCCGGGCACGGTCATCGGCTGCACTTCCACGGACACAGCCCGGTGCATCGGGCGCCGGCCCACCTGAAGCTGCTGACGCTCGTCGGGTTCATGCTCGTCGTCGTCTCGACGCCGAGGGAGTGGTACCCCGTGTTCGGCGGCTACCTGCTGCTGCTCCTCGGGGTGGTGGCCTGGTCCCGGGTCCCGTTCGGCTACCTCGGCAAGCGGATGGTCATCGAGGTGCCGTTCCTGGTGTTCGCCGCCCTGATGCCGTTCGTGGCCACCGGCCCGAAGGTCGAGGTGCTCGGCGTGGCGCTCGCCGAACACGGGTTGCTGGCTGCCTGGGGTCTGGTGGCCAAGGGCAGCCTCGGGGTGCTCGCCTCGCTGACCCTCGCCGCGACCACCGAGCCGGCCGACGTACTCGCCGGGCTGCAGCGGCTGCGGATGCCCTCGCTGATCGTGGAGATCATGGGCTTCATGATCCGCTACCTCGACGTGGTCACCGCCGACCTGGGTCGGATGCTCACGGCGATGCGCTCGCGTGGCGTCGACCCGCGGTCACCGCGGCACTGGCCGGCGCTGGCCCGGACCCTGGGCGCGCTGTTCGTGCGCTCCTACGAGCGCGGCGAGCGGGTCCACCTGGCGATGCTCTCGCGCGGCTACGACGGGAGCCTGCGATGAGCATCCCGGTGCTGGATGTGCGGGGGCTGGCGTACGCCTACCCCGACGGCCACCAGGCACTGTTCGGCGTCGACCTGCACGTGCATGAGGGGGAGCGGGTCGCGCTGCTCGGGCCCAACGGTGCCGGGAAGACCACGTTGGTGCTGCATCTCAACGGCATCCTCCAGGCCGGCGCAGGCACCGTGGAGGTCAGCGGCCTGCCGGTCACGAAGCCGAACCTGATGGAGATCCGTCGCCGGGTCGGCATCGTTTTCCAGGACCCGGACGATCAGCTCTTCATGGGCTCGGTGCGCGCGGACGTGGCGTTCGGGCCCAAGAACCTCGGCGTCTCGGGCGCCGCGCTCGACCAGCGGGTGAAGACCGCCCTGGAGCAGGTCGGGATGGGCGAGTACGCCGACCGTCCGCCGCACCATCTTTCCTTCGGGCAGCGTCGCCGGGTCGCGGTAGCCACGGTGCTCGCCATGGAGCCGGAGATCCTGGTGCTGGACGAGCCGTCGTCCAACCTCGACCCGGCGTCTCGCCGCGAGCTGGCCGACATCCTGCGCTCGCTGGACGTGACGGTGCTGATGGTCACTCACGACCTGCCGTACGCGCTCGAGCTGTGCCCGCGCTCCGTCGTTCTCAGTGATGGGCATGTGGTCGCGGACGGGTCGACGTACGACGTGCTCACCGACGCCGACCTGATGCGTGCCCACCGGCTGGAACTCCCCGTCGGGTTCCGGCCGGCCGCCATTGGTAGCCTGCCCGAGTGAGCAAGAGCAACCAGACCTCGGATCTCGAGCGCGAGATCGAGGAGACCCGCGAGCGCCTCGCGCACACCATCGACACGCTGCTCCATCGCTCCCACCCCAAGACGGTCGTCGGCCGCGAGGTCGCCGCCGTCAAGGGCCACTACGTCGATGCATCGACGGGCGAGCCACGCACCGACAACATCCTCAAGACGGTCGGCGGCGTGGTCGGCTTCGTTGTCCTCATCGTGGTCATCCGCAAGGTGACGTCCTGACGCTCTCGGCGGCGAGCGCGGGATCGGACAAGACGCCGATCAAGATGCTGCACGACCGCATCCTGTGCGAGCTCGACCAAGAGGCGGGGGAGCGGCGTTCGTCCGGCGGCATCGTGATCCCCGCGACCGCCGCCATGGGCGCCCGTCGGCTGTCCTGGGCACGGGTGGTGGCCGTCGGCCCGCACGCTCGCGCGGTCCAACCGGAAGACCACGTGCTCTTCGACCCGGACGACAAGGCCGAGATCGAGGTCCAGGGCGACCTGTACGTCGTGATGCGCGAACGCGACGTGCATGCGGTGGCCTCCGAGCGGCTCGGCGACGAGGCGACCGGGCTGTACCTCTAGCCGGTCCGCTGCGGGCGGCACGCGGCTGGTCGTCATGCGAGCCGTCAGCCGCCGGGATTCAGATCCAGGATCCGTGCCCGCTCAGGCTCCTGCTTCCCCTTCAGGTCCAAGCTGGCCGAGGCCGCTTTCGGCGGGGGGTCGGTCAGCCGATCGTACAGTCGCTCCGACATGACGATCTGCCCGGCCGCTGCAGCTGACTGGAGGCGGGAGGCGGTGTTGACGACATCACCGAGTGCGGTGAAGTCCTTGACGTCTCCGGCGCCGACGTTCCCGACGTACGCCTGTCCGATGTCGATGCCGACGCCCAGCGATAGCCACGGTCCCTCGGGCGTGCTGTAGCCGACTGCCGTAAGGAGGTCGATGGCATCCCGGACCACGTCGTCCACCCACTGCTCTCCGATCAGTCGCGGCAGGTAGAGCGCCATCACCTCGTCGCCGACCATCTTGTCGACGATCCCCGACCTCGTCAGGACCGGGGAGGCGGCGGCGTAGAAGCGGTTGAGCATCTTCGCGACGTCGTCGGGCGCCATGTTCTCGGCGAGTGACGTGAACCCGCGGACGTCGGCAAACAGGACGCCGATCTCCAGCTGCACGCCACCCATCGGCGCCTGCTCGAAGCAGATGCTGCACATCGTCGGATTCTTCCGGGAGGGCCCCCGGCCGAAGCGCCGCATGACGCTGCCCACGCGACCGCCGAACGGGGCTCGACAGAGCCGGCAGCGGGGGTCGCTCGGCAGCACTCGCATGAGCCGGATGAAGGCTCGCGTCCGGTGGGCGTCGACGAGGCTCTCGAAGTACGCGACGTCGGCCGGCTCGCCCGCGAGCTGCTCGGTCGGCCGCTTCCCCATGGTCGAAGAGTAGGCCCGGGCCGTTCTGCGCGGTCAACCCGAAGTTCTCGCTGGCTAGCCGAGCTGCTCGAACAGGGACACGATGATCCCTTCGGGCCCGCGCACGTAGGCCATCCGCACGCTGTTCTCGTAGGCGCCGATGCCGGCGACGAGCCCGTAGCCGTCCGCCGCTACCGCGGCGACGGCCGCGTCCAGGTCGCCGACCTCGAAGGAGACGTTGCGCAGGCCCAGCTCGTTGGCCATCGCGGTCGGCGATCCGGGAACGTGGTCGGGCGTGACGAAGCTGGCGAGCTCCAACCGGGACCCTCCGTCGGGTGGCCGCAGCATGGCGATCCGGCAGTGCGCACCCGGAATGCCGCAGACGGCTTCGACGAACTCGCCCTCGACGGTTCCGGTGCCCTCGACCTCAAGCCCTAGTCCGACGAAGAACGCCGTCGCCGAGTCGAGGTCGGCGACGGTGATGCCGACGTGGTCGAAACGTTGCACGTGTGCCATGGATCAATCCTCCAACAGCGTTCTGCCGATGCGGTGCTGGGACGGACCCTGGGGTCGCCTGGGCTACGGGAACCACCCGATCGGCTGTGGGCGCGCCCCAGCCGGGAGTGCTCCGATATACGGATGGACCTTTGCCCGACCTGCGCCAGCCCCCTTCCGAAGGGCTGGCCCGCTGCGCCGAACGATGAGTGCTTGCGCTGCGGGTACTGCGCCCAGACCGGTTGGGAGCGGTTGCTCGACGAGCTCGAGGGCGAGTGAGCTGCGGCTGATCGGGGTCGCGCGGCGGTCTACGTTCGTCGGTGGAATCTGACTTTGCCTTCGGGGAGTTTGGTCATCGCGTAGGCGGGGTCGTGGGCGCGGGCGTGGTGGTGGCTGCACAGCAGGCGGCCGTTCTTGAGGTCGGTGTTGCCGCCGTGGGACCAGGGTTGGTGGTGGTGGGTGTGGGTCATTGCGGGTGGGGCGTCGCAGCCTTCGGCGGTGCAGCCGCCCTGCTCGATCGCAGAGTGCGATGCGTTGGGCCTTCGAGTGGAACCGGGCGGTGCGGCCCAGGTCGAGGACCTCGGAGTTGGTGCCGAGGACGGCGGGGATGATCCCGGCCTCACAGGCGAGCTTGCGGGCCAGGGCGGGGGAGATCGGGTGGCCGGTGTCGAGCTGGGCGGCTTTGAGCCTTCCCGAGCAGCGTCTCGTAGTCCATCGCCGACGACGACGGTGGCTGACATGCCGCCGGCGTGGGGGAGCCGGTCGGTGGGGTAGCGGGCGATGTACTCCATGAACGCCTGACCCAGCCGCTGGTTCGCTGGGCCGGCCGGGCACCGGTGCCTGGCCGTCGGTGGCTGCGCGGTGCTTGGGGGCGGCGTAGGCCATCAGCGCCTTCTTGAGCATCGCGCCCTGCAGGGTGGGCAGGGTGAACCGGCCGTGCCACCTGCCGTGGCCGTCCTCGACCATCCGGAAGCTCGCGGCGGCCTCCGCCTCGGCCTCCTCGCGTCTCCAGCGGCTTCGGCTTCGTGGGCCTCGCCGATCTCGGGTGCGATGACCTCGAGGATCCGTCTGCCCAGGATCCGTAGGGCTTTGGCGTCGTGGTCCGCGGCGTACCCGATCAACCGGGCCTGGGCATCGGCGACCAGGTCGGGGTCGAGGTCGTCGGGGAGCGCGTCGACCGCGTGCAATGATCACCTCGGCCTGGTCGACCAGCAGCACGCCGTCGGCCAGCGCGACCCGGACCGGCTCGTGCGCCTGGGTGGCGCAGCGCGGTCGCCAACCGGGCGGCCCGGTGGGCGCCGGCCCGGGTCTGCCGGGTCTGGTGGGCCAGCCAGTTCGCGGTGGAGGTGGCACCGGAGGCGGCTTCGACCTCGACCACCTGGCCGTGCGCGGTCACCCGGGCCCGGAGCTCGGCGAGCTGGGCCTGGAGGAAGGTGAGCTCGACCAGCACCTCACCGGTCTCGGCCGGGCTCATCGACCAGGTCGGGACGTCGCGGACGTCCTTGAGCAGGTCGTCGATCCGGGCAGCCGCGACCCCGATCGGGTGGACCCGATCGATGCGTGGTCGCGGTGGCTGTCATGGGTCCATTTTGGCACCGCGCACCGACACTCAAAGCCCGCCAGATTCTTCTGTGGACAACCTCGTTCGAACCGGCGCTTGTGGAGGTTTCCCGCACCGTTGAGCCGAAATCCACCGGTCACCGCAACCCGGCAACGACGCCCCACCACCGCCGACAGGACCGGTCTGGTCGGCGCTCGCTGACGCTCGCCGCTCACCCACCGAGCGGCTCGATCACCGCGAGCCGGCGACGACGTCCGGCTGATCGGCGTAACCCCCGTCACACCCGGGAGTTGAGCACCCGTGCTCCAACCCCGCCTGGTCGCCCTGCTCGCCTCCGTCTCGCTCGCCCCGTTGGGTCTTCTGGTCCACAGCGCCGACGCCGCACCGCAGGTCGAGGCGGCGCCGGCCGTCGCCGCGCCGGCCGCCAAGGCGTCGAAGTACCGGGCCACGGTGCGGTTCACCGAGCACGGCATCCCGCACATCACCGCGAGCGACTTCGGCTCGCTCGGCTACGGCAGCGGGTACGCCGCCGCGGAGTCGGCGATCTGTGTGCTCGCCGACACCCTGATCACCGGGCGCGGTCAGCGCTCGCGCTGGTTCGGCCCGCAGGCGCGCTACTACGACTACGTGTCGATGGAGGGTTCCAACCTCCAGATCGACGCGCTGCTCACCGACCTGCACAACCGACGGGTGGTCGAGAAGCTGCTGAAGTCCAAGGCCGGCCCCGGCAAGCAGGCCCGACAGATGGTCGAGGGCTACACGGCCGGCATCAACCGCTGGCTGCGCACCGAACAAGGTCACCGACCCGGCTTGTCGCGGGCGCCAGGTACCTGAAGCCGAACGCCCGCCCGATCGACCTCTGGTACGGCGTCTACACGGCCAACCTGCTCGCCTCCACCGGCGTCTTCGTCAAGGAGATCGTGGACGCCGATCCGGCGACCCTCGACGACCCGGGCCTGCCGCTGCCGGCGCTGCCGAAGCCGTCCGAGGTCGACCGGGCCAAGCTGCTGAAGGGTCTGGGCCGCGACCCGGAGAGCCCGTTCGGCTCCAACGCCACCGCCGCCGGCAAGGCGATCACCTCGACCGGCAAGGGCATGCTGCTGGGCAACCCGCACTTCCCGTGGCGCGGCCGCTACCGGTTCACCGAGCAGCACCTCACGATCCCCGGCAAGTACGACGTCGCCGGGGGCTCCCTGATCGGCTCGCCGGTCGTCAACATCGGCTGGAACAACAACGTCGCCTGGAGCCACACGGTGTCGACGGCGTACCGCTTCACGCCGTACGAGTACAAGACGGTCGGTCCCGGCACGACCTACCTCTCGACCGACGGCCTGATCAAGAACGCCGAGCGCCGGACCGTGAAGATCAAGGTCAAGCGGAAGAACGGCAAGATCGACACCGTCACCGAGGACCTCTACCGGACCCCGCAGGGCTACGTCATCGACGCTCCGGACCTGTTCATGGGCTGGAGCCCGATCAGCTTCTGGGCGGTCCGGGACGCCAACGGCGAGCAGCTCCGCACCATCGACACATTCCTCAACATGGGCAAGGCGCGCAACGTGCGCGACCTGCTGCGTCGCCAGGACAAGGGCGGCGGGATGCCGTGGGTCAACACCACGGCGGCCGACCGCAACGGCAACGTGCTGTACGCCGACCACTCGGTCGTCCCGCACGTCACCAACGCCATGAAGAACCGCTGCCTGACCCCGGTCGGCATCCTGCTCGACACCGTGGCCGGGCTGCCCGGCCTCGACGGCACCCGGGCCGAGAGCCGACTGCAAGTGGGGCACCGACGCCGACGCGCAGCGGCCCGGGCATCCTCGGCCCGCAGCACCTGCCGGACGTGATCCGCAAGGACTGGGTCATGAACGCCAACGACTCGTACTGGCTGCCGAACCCGAAGTCGCCGCTCGAGGGCTATCCGTACGATCATCGGCTGCGAGCGCTGCGTGCGCACGATGCGCACCCGGATGGTGAGCCAGTACGTCATCGACCGGATCAAGGGCGGCCGCAAGGAGACACCGGCCAGCTTCCGCGGCCACCAGCACGCCAACCGGCTGCGCGCCGCCGAGGTGATGCGCGCGGGCGGCGACCTCGACCAGGTCTGTCAGGCCACCGGCGAGAAGAAGGCCTGCCAGGTGCTGAAGCGCTGGGACGGCCGGTCCGACCCGGACTCGGTGGGCACGCACATCTTCGAGGAGTTCATCGCTCGGGTGCCTGCGGACGAGACGCCTCTGGGAGGTGCCGTTCTCCGCCTCGGACCCGCTCCACACGCCCCGCGACCTCAACGAGTCGGAGCCGAGCGTGGTCAAGGCGATGGCCGACGCGATCGCCTTCCTCAGCAAGCGCCAGTCCCGTTCGCCGCGAAGTGGGGTTCGCTCCAGGTGGCCGGTGACCGCGGCGCGCTCGCCGATCGCGCTCGGTGGTGGAACCGGCGGCGACGGTCGGCAACGCCAACGTGCTGGCGTCCCGGCTGCCGATCCAGAACCGGAAGAAGTACCGGCCGATCACCTACGGCTCCTCGCACATCCAGGCGATCTCGTTCCTGGCCGGTGGTCGCACGGACGCGCGCACCATCCTCACCTACGGCCAGTCGGAGAATCCGCTGTCGCCGTACTCCTCGGACCAGACCCGGCTGTTCTCGCAGGGCCGTTGGGTGCGGTTCGCGTGGACCGACGCACAGATCCGCGCGGACCTGGTCCGCACGGTCAAGCTGGCGGGATAGCGCCGGCGTCGTCCAGTGGGGAGCGCGTCCGCCGCCCGTGGGTGTCGGGGATCCGTCGAGCGACGACCGCGGCGGCCACCATGGCCAGGCCGAGCAGGACGAACCCGGCGGTGTAGCCGCTCTCCGCCGGGTAGCCGAGCGGGCCACGGTGCGCGGTGACGACGCCGGCCATCACCGCCGCGCCCATCGAGCCACCGATCGTCCGGATGTTCGCGTTCATCCCGCTGGCCACACCGGTCTGGTGGGCGGGCACGGAGACGATCACGACGCCGGCGAGGCTCGAGAACACCAGCCCCGAGCCGAAGCCCTGGGTAGTGGTCGCGAGGTAGAGCTGCCAGGTGCTGTCGTGCCACAGCGCGATGGAGCCGAAGGCACCCGCCATCAGTAGGGCGCCGCCGGAGATCACTCGCCGGGCGCCGAAGGTCCGGATCAGCCGCGCCGTCCAGAAGCCGACCAGGAAGCTGGCCACGGCCGAGGGCAGCAGCAGCCAGCCGGACTCCGCGATGCTGGCCCCGAAGCCATACCCGGCTTCCTTCGGGGTCTGCAGGAACTGGGGGAGGAACCCGAACGCCGCGAACATGCTGAAGCCCACGCAGAACGACACCGCGTTGGTGGTCCATACGCCGCGGCGACGCATCATCCGCATGTCGATCATGGGGACCGGAACGCGGCTCTCCACCCGGATCCAGGCCGCGATCCCCACCGCCGCCGCCACGAACAAGCCGAGGACCCGGGGCGAGGTCCAGCCCCAGGCGTTGCCTTCGCTGAGCGCGAGCAGCAGCGCGACCAACCAGACCGCGAGCAGGACGGCGGGCAGCAGCGGCAGCCGGGACGGAGTCCGGATCGGTGACGGGGGGATGAGCAGGAGCGTCGCCACCGCGGCGACCGAAGTGGCGATCGTCGGCAGCCAGAACAGCCCGGTGTAGCCGAACGCGTCGACGATCGGCCCGGCGATCACGATCCCGAAGCCGAACCCGACAGCGGTGAGCGAGGCGAGTACGGAGAGGGCGCCGGTCATCTTCTCGCCGAACTCGTCGTGGATGATGCCGAACGACAGCGGCAGCACTCCACCGCCGGCACCCTGCACCACGCGCGCCGCGATCAGCCAGCCGATGCTGGGTGCCAGCGCGGCCATCAACGAGCCGATCGCCAGCGCCGAGAGCGTGATCACCAGCATCCGGGTCTTGCCGACCACATCGCCCATCCGGCCGAGCAGCGGGGTGGCGATGCTCGCCGAGAGCAGGTACGCCGTCAGCACCCAGGTCACCGTCGCCTGATCAGTGTCGAACTCACGCTCAAGGGTCGTGAGCACCGGGATGACCAGCGACTGCAGCAGGGCGAACGACGACACCGAGACCGCAAGCACCGCGAAGGTCAGTGGACGACGTCCGCGGACATTGGGGCTCACGGGGCGTCCTTACGCTGCTGGATATAGTTGCCGTTCGCAACCAGTGTCGGAGTCTAGCCGATGGCGGTTCGTTCGCTGAGGGCTGGCATGGCCCGCCTGGGAAAGGAGACCGGGAGGGTGTCCCTTCCGTTCTCGAGGAGATCGTTGGCATGTGGCGCCGGAAGCACCGACGGCAGCGTTCGACGACCAGTCCCGAGCAGACGCCGCTGGTCTACGAAGTTCCCACGGGCCAGGACCCCTCGATCCTGGTCGAGGCCCTGAGGCGGGCCGGCATCGAGGCGATCGAGGTGGTGCGCCAAGGTCGGCAGCGGGTCGTGATCTCGGGCCCGAGGAGCAGCAAGCAGCTCCGGAGCCGGGCCCGCGCGGTGATCGCCCACGAAACACACCCCCTTGAGGTCACGTTTCTCGACGAGTGACGGACGTCTCATCGGACCGGTGCGGAGATTTCCGGACAAACCGCCACCTGCTGAGGCAGTATCTGGCTCAGCCCCGCTGGAGATCGACCCGAGACGATCTCCAGCGGGGCTTCTCAATTTCTCCGCTGCGTTCAGCCGACGGCGAACACCGCCCGTCGTCGGAATCGGGCAGAGCGCACCGACCGTTGACGCCGCATGACCAATCCTGTGCGACTCCCGCTGGTTCTCCTCAACGACGTGGTGGTGCTGCCGGGCATGGTGGTGCCGATCGAGCTGGACGAGGCCGCGCGCGCCGCCGTCGACGCCGCACAGCTCGCCGCCCGCGACCCGGACACCGGCGCGGAGGGTACGGCGCGTGTCCTCGTGGCGCCGCGGCTCGAGGACCGCTATGCGTCCTACGGCGTCATCGCGACCGTCGACAAGGTCGGACGCCTCTCCGGGGGCGGCCCGGCCGCGGTGCTGAAGGCCGGTGGCCGGGCCTGGATCGGAACCGGGGTCTCCGGACCGGGTGCAGCGCTGTGGGTGGAGGCCGAGCCGGTCGATGAGGTCGCGCCGCGCGACGAGGTGCTCGGGCTCGCCGAGGAGTACCGGCGGCTGGTGATCGCACTGCTGCAGCGCCGCGAGGCCTGGCAGGTCGTCGACACGGTGAGCCGGATCGATGACCCAGCGGCGCTGTCGGATCTGGCCGGTTACGCGCCGTACCTCTCCAACGACCGGAAACGCGAGCTGCTCGAGACCCCCGACGTGGCCGAGCGGCTGCGGCTGCTGATCGCCTGGACCAGCGACCACGCCGCTGAGTCCGAGGTGAACGACAAGATCGCCGAGGACGTCCGGGAGAGCCTGGAGTCGAACCAGCGGGAGTTCCTGTTGCGGCAGCAGTTGGCCGCGATCCGCAAGGAGCTCGGTGAGGACGACGCCGGCGGCGTCGACGACTACCGCGCCATGGTCGAGGCGGCGGCGGTGCCCGACGACGTGCGCGAGGCGCTCCTGCGCGAGGTCGACAAGCTGGAGCGGACCAGCGAGCAGAGCCCCGAGACCGGCTGGATCCGGACCTGGCTGGACACCGTGCTCGACCTGCCCTGGTCGGTGCGGACCGAGGACAACAACGACCCGGTCGCCGCCCGCGCGATCCTGGATGCCGATCACCACGGGCTGGCCGAGGTGAAGGACCGGATCACCGAGTACCTCGCGGTGCGTGCCCGCCGGGCCGATCGCGGACTCGATGTCGTGGGCGGCCGGGGGTCCGGGGCGGTGATCCTGCTGGCCGGTCCTCCGGGCGTGGGCAAGACCTCGCTCGGGGAGTCGGTGGCCCGCACCCTCGGCCGGGAGTTCGTCCGGGTCGCCCTGGGCGGAGTCCGCGACGAGGCCGAGATCCGCGGTCACCGGCGCACGTACGTCGGTGCGCTGCCCGGGCGGATCGTCCGGGCGATCAAGGAGGCCGGCTCGATGAACCCGGTCGTGCTGCTCGACGAGGTCGACAAGGTCGGTGCCGACTACCGCGGCGACCCCTCGTCGGCGTTGCTCGAGGTGCTCGACCCGGCGCAGAACCACACCTTCCGGGACCACTACCTCGAGCTGGACCTGGACCTGTCCGACGTCCTGTTCATCGCCACCGCCAACGTGGTGGAGCAGATCCCGGCAGCGCTGCTGGACCGGATGGAGCTGGTCACGATCGATGGCTACACCGAGGACGACAAGATCGCGATCGCCCGAGACTTCCTGGTCCCGCGCCAGCTGGAGCGGGCCGCGCTCACTCCCGACGAGGTGACGATCAGCGATGCGGCACTGCGCGAGATCGCCGCCAACCACACCCGCGAGGCCGGCGTGCGTCAGGTCGAGCGGCTGCTGGCGAAGGCGTTCCGCAAGGCCGCGACCCGACTCGCCTCGCCCGACCTCGATCGGGTCGACATCGACGAGGCGGTACTACGTGAGCTCGTCGGCCGGCCGCGGTTCACGCCGGACGCCCACGAGCGCACCTCGGTGCCGGGCGTCGCGAGCGGCCTCGCGGTCACCGGCATGGGCGGGGACGTGCTCTACATCGAGGCGAGCGCGGCCGACGGCAAGGCCGACCTGACCATCACCGGCCAGCTCGGTGAGGTGATGACCGAATCGGCACGGATCGCGCTCTCCTGGGTCCGGGCCCACGCCGCGGAGCTCGGCATCGAGGCAGCCGCGTTCGAACGGTCGCTGCACCTGCACGTGCCCGCCGGCGCGGTCCCCAAGGACGGTCCCTCGGCAGGCGTCACGATGGTCACCGCGCTGGTGTCGCTGCTGACCGGCCGTGCGGTGCGGACCGAGGTCGGGATGACCGGCGAGGTCACGCTGAGCGGCCGGGTGCTGCCGATCGGTGGGGTCAAGCAGAAGCTACTCGCCGCTCAGCGGGCGGGGCTCACCGAGGTGTTCATCCCGGCCCGCAACGAGCCGGACCTCGACGACGTACCGGCCGAGATCCGGGAGGCACTGACCGTGCGCCCGGTCGGCCGGGTCACCGACATCCTCCAGATCGCCCTGGAGTCGGCGGTCGCAGAGGGGGTGGCTTCGGCGGCCTGACGGGTGGCTGGGGATGGTCGCGGACCCGGCCTTCTCGTCTAGGCTCTACCGAATGAGCCGCCACCGCTCGGGTCCCTCGAGGGACCCGGTGATCCTCGCCGCCTCCCTGGTGGTGACGCTGGCGGTGGTGGCCGGCGGCATCGCCCTGGCCGAGGTCGCGCCTGGTGATTTTCGCGGGTCGGCCCTGGGTGGCATGACATTGGCGTCGGTGCCGGAGCCACCTTCGACGCTCCCAAAGAAGAAGAAGCGGGCCCCCCGGCGGGTGATCCAGCAGGCTCACGTGATCAAGCCGGAGCAGGGGCCCCAGCTCGTGAAGGCGAGCACCGGGCGGATCGGCACCGGGCTGCTGCTTCAGCCGCTGACGACCGTCCAGGCGCCGGTCGGTGATGCGGTGAAGGGGCAGGTGACCGCCGCGGTCGCCAACCTGCCCAACCGCACGAGTGACGCCGGCTTCGCCTCATCCATTGCTTCCCTGACGGCAAACGGTGAGGACTTCGTGACCCTCAACGAGGTCAGCCGGCACAGCATCGCGGGCATCCAGGCGGCGGCACCCGGCTACGGCGCCTACCGGGATCCCACTCCGGATCGCAGCACCGGCGGCAGCCAGTCGATGAACAACGTCGTCATGTGGCGCACCGACCGCTGGAGCCTGATCGACGGCGGCCGGCTCAAGGTCGTCGACGACGACAAGGGCATCCTCTCGGGCAAGGCGTTCGTGTGGGACCGCTATGCCACCTGGGCGGTGTTCCAGCGCAAGGACGACGGCGCGATCGTGTCGGTGGTCTCGGTGCACATGCCCACCAACCCCGCGAAGTTCCCGGCGCAGCCGGGCGGGGCGTCGATGTCCCGGGTCGAGCGTTACAGCCGGGGCATGGACGTGCTGGTCAACTCGGTCCGGGTGCTCGCCCAGCACGGGCCGGTGCTCGTCGGCGGCGACATGAACTCCCACCACAGCCAGGGTGCCTGGACCGCCGCGGCCAAGATGACCTCGGCCGGCTATCGCTACGTCAAGGACCGAGGCGTGATGCATCTGTTCTTCCAGGGCGGCGTCAACGTGGTGGGCACCCGTCAGATCGGCATCGCCTCCGATCACCCGGGGCTCCTGACCACCCTCGACATGCGCGGGCAGGGACCGAGCTAGAGGCGTGCGCCCCAGCGATGGGGTGCGTCCCTGTCAAGCAGCGTCTCGACCGCGAACTCGGCGGCCGGCCGCACGAACTCCGCGCTGCGCCGCAGCATCGCGTGCCGACCACCCTCGACCGTCACGAACGAGACGTCGGTGCTCGTCGCGAGGCGCCGGGCGACCGTGGTGGCTTTCTCGATCGACGCCACCCGGTCCTGGGTGCCATGGATCACGAGTACCCGTCGACCGCTCAGGTCGACTTCGTCGGTGGGATAGACCCACGGGTTGAGCGCGACGACGCTGCGCACCGCCGGCGCCGACCCGGCCAAGAGGGCGGCGCGGCCGCCGAGCGAGTGGCCGACCAGGCAGACGGGTACGCCGGCGCCGTACCGCTCCTCGAGCACGCCCAACGCCCAGTTCACGTCGTCGACGGGCGTGTGGGTGGTGTCCCAGCCGCGGTGTGAGTTGAGCAGCCGGAAGACCCCGAGCCGGCCGCGGCCGGCGCTCGCGATGCGCTGGGCGATCGGCCTCATCCGCAGCACCGAGAGCTGGGCCGGGCTCACCATCGGGTTGCCCTTGCGGTTGGCGCCCCCATGCAGGACCAGGACCAGCCCACCCGGCTCGGCCGGGGTGGCGACGTCGAGGAGCCTCGGGCTGCGTTCCATGACGGGTCGGGTACTCCAGTTCACTTCGAGCGGGTCGGCAGCGGCACGAACATCGAGGTGCGGGCCGCGTACTCGGGATAGCCAGGACGCTTCATCATCTCCGACTCGAGCAGCCGGGCCCCGGTGGCGAACACCAGGAAGTAGGTCATCGCGATCGGCGCCAGCACCGTCGCCAGCGCCGGCAGCCAACCGGAAGCGAGGCCGCCGACCAGCCACAGCCCCCACCAGACGCAGGCATCGCCGAAGTAGTTCGGATGGCGGGTGTACCGCCACAGCCCCTGGTTCATCACCGGCGGGCGATCCGCCTTCGGCGTCCGTTTGTACGCCGCCAGCTGGGCGTCGCCCAGGCCCTCGAACACCAATCCCAGCGCCCACACTGCGACGCCGGCCCACACGACGGGCCACCACTCGACCTCGGCCGTCACGCCCACGAGGACCGGCAGCGAGACCAGCCACACGGCGGCTCCCTGGATGCCGAACACCTTGCGCACCGCCCGCGCCATCCCGACCTCGGCCAGCGTGCCCCCCATCAGCTTGACGTAGCGCGGGTCCTCGCCGTGGCCGGCCGACTTGCCCCGGATGTGCCAGGCCAGGCGCAGCCCCCAGGCCGTCACCAGACCGACGAGCAGCCAGCGGCGGCCCGGATCACCCTCGTCGGCGAGCGCACCGACCAGCGCGGCGGCCGCTGCGGCCAGCACGAATCCCAGGCCCCAGGCCACATCCACGATGGCCACCCGCCCCTGGGCGCGGCCGACCAGGGCGGTGATCGTCATCGTCAACGCGGCGGCGACCAGTGCGAGCGCCGCGGCCACCAGGAATGCGGTCGTCACTCAGCACCGGCCTTGCTGAAGGTCAGCTGGTGGTCGTCGAGGTAGCCGGAGGTGAAGCCGGCGCGGCTGTACTCGAGATAGAAGTGCCACATCCGGACAAAGGTGTCATCGAATCCGAGCGAGCGCACCCGGTCGGCGTTCTCGAGGAAAGCGTCGTCCCACATTGTCAGGGTCGCCGCGTAGTGCTGCCCGATCGCCAGCCGCTCCACGAGCCGCAGGTCGGTGTGTGCGCGGGTGATCTCGTCGATCGTCCGCACGGAGGGCAGGAAGCCTCCGGGGAAGATGTACTTGTTGATCCAGGTGTAGGTGCGTCGGGTGGCGAGCATCCGGTCGTGCGGCATCGTGATCGCCTGGATGGCGACCCGGCCCCCGGGCGCCAGCACCCGGTCGATGGTCTCGAAGTAGGTGCGCCAGTACTCCCAGCCGACGGCCTCGATCATCTCGACCGACACCACCGCGTCGTACTCCCCGGAGACGGCGCGGTAGTCGCACAGCTCGATCGAGACCCGGTCCTGCATGCCGGCGGCGGCGACCCGGTCGGCGGCCAGGGCAAGCTGCTCGGTGGAGAGCGTGATCGAGTGCACGGTGGCGCCGCGGCGCGCGGCCCGGATCGCCAGCTCGCCCCAGCCGGTGCCGATCTCGAGCACCCTGGTGTCGACGCCCACGCCGGCCTCGTCGAGCAGCCGCTCGATCTTGCGGCCCTGGGCGGAGGCGAGTTGGTCGCGGGTCGCCAGCGCGGGATCGCCCTCGAAGAGGGCCGCCGAGTAGCTGAGCGTCGGGTCGAGGAACAGGCCGAAGAGGTCGTTGGAGAGGTCGTAGTGGTGGGCGATGTTGTCGCGGGTGTTCTTCCGGCTGCCCCGGTGCTTGCCCGGCGGCCGGGAGACGACCACGGATCGCAGCTTCTGCAGTGGAGCGGGCACCAGCTGCGGCAGCTCCGCGGCCAGCACGGCGAGGAAGTCGCCGAGCTCACTGGGGCGCTCGGTGCCCCAGGCACCGGTCAGGTAGGCCTCGCCGAAGCCGATCAGCTGGTCGCGGCCGAGTCGAGCGAAGAACTCCTCCGGACGATGAACGGTGGCGGTCGGACCGCCGCGGCCGAAGGTCTCGTCACCGACGTGCACGGTGACGTCGAGGCGCGAGACGGCCGCGACGAACAGTCGCCGCGCGATGCGGGACGCGATCCGGGAGCGCGGGCCGTCGGGTACGGCGTCGAGGCCCGGCCAGTTCTCGGTGCGGACTGGGGCTGGGGCGATGGTCACTGCACGCCCTCCTGTCGGTGTCGGGGCCGGGTTCGGACCGGCAGCTTTTTCATCCAGAGTCTGATTCCATGTGCGTGGATCAGCAGCCAGCCCCGCAACGCGGCCGGTGCCGCTCGCCAGGGCCCGGTCTCGACTCGCTGGCCCGCCAGCGCTGCGGTGAAGCGGGCTCCCTGGCGGGTGTGCAGGGTGACGCTGACGGTGAGCCGGTCGTCCGGCTCGGGAGCGTGGATCTCGTACCAGCCGTCGGTCCCATGGAACGGCGAGACGTACATCCGCTTGGGCGTCGCCGCCCGGCCGTTCTCGTCGGTCCGCAAGAGGTAGGCATGCCGGTCGCCGTAGGTGTTGTGCACCTCGACCACGGTGGCGGCGAGGGCGCCGGCCCGGTCGCGGCACCAGAAGACGGTGATCGGGTTGAAGCAGAAGCCGAGGGCCCGGGCCTGGGCGGCCATCAGGATCCGGCCGCCACGGAGGTCGATGTCGTGCCGGGCGAGGAATGCCTCGACGTTCTCGCGGATGCTGCGGTGCGGATCGCCGAGGTGGTCCCGACCCTCGAACCGGCCGAGGAACCCGTGGTCGGGCAGCGCGTCCAGGTCGACCAGCCACGTGTGGGAGCCCAGGGTGAAGGTTCGTTTGAACGGCGTCCGGCGGACGTGCGTGACCGTGGTCTGGTAGATCCCGGTCTCCGCGCCGGTGGTCGAAGGGGGAGCGTCGGCGACCATCGTCGAGTCCCCGGAGACCTGAGCTGGCCCCCACGCCAAGCCGAGCCGTTCGACCGCGGCGAGGCCAGACCTCGCGCCGTCCTCGTGGAAGCCCCAGCCGTGGTAGGCGCCGGCGAAGCCGATCCGGTCGGTGTCGATCTCGCCGAGCCGGCCCTGGGCCGCCACGGATGCGGGCGTGTAGAGCGGGTGGGCGTACTCCATCCGGTCGATGACCTTCTCGGGATCGACGAGGTGCTCGCCACCGAGCGTCACCAGGTAGGTGATCTCCGTGTCGAGGCGCTGGAGGCGGGTCAGGTCGTAGGTGACGAGCACCGGGCCGCGGCGGTCTCGGGGGCGGCGGAAGTTCCAGGACGCCCGAGCGCGGGTGGCCCGCGGCAGGACCGAGGCGTCGGTGTGCAGCAGCGCGACGTTGTCGGAGTAGGGCAGGGCGGTCAGGACCTCGCGCTGGGCCGCCGTCGGCTGAGCCAGCATCGAGAGCGCCTGCTCGGGGTGGGTGGCGATCACCACCGCGTCGTACGTCGACACGATGCCGTTGCCGTCGGTGATCTCCACGCCGTCCGCGGTCTCGAGGACCGAGGTCACCTTGCAGCCGGTGCGGACCTCGGGGAGCGCGGCCGCCACGCGGGCGACGTACTCACGAGATCCGCCGGAGACCGTGCGCCACTGCGGAGAGCCGAAGATGCCCAGCATCCCGTGGTGCTCGAGGAAGGTGAACAGGTAGCGGGCCGGGTAGTCCAGCGCCACGTCGGGGTCGCAGGACCAGACGGCGGCAACCATCGGCTCCATGAAGTGCCGCTCGAAGTACGACGTGAACCCGCCGTCGGCGAGGAACTCGCGCAGGGTGCGGGCATCGTCCGGACCGGCAAGCAGGGCCCGGGCGCGGCGGTGGAACCGGGGCACCTCGGCGAGCATCCGCAGGTACCGGCCCCGACCCAGCGTCCGCAACGTGGGGACCAGCCCACCGAGCCCGAGCGCTCCCGCCCACTCGACACCCGAGCCGTCGTCGCGGATCGACATCGACATCTCGGAGGGCTGGGTCTGCACGCCGAGCTCGGCGAAGAGCCGCAGCAGCACCGGGTAGGTCCGCGGGTTGTGCACGATGAAGCCGGTGTCGACGGCCAGCTCGCGTGAGCCCTCGTGGACGACGTGGGTGTCCGCGTGCCCGCCCAGCCGTTCGTCCGCCTCGAAGAGGGTGACGTGCGCGCTTCTGGACGCCACGTAGGCAGCCGTGAGTCCGGCCACCCCCGAACCAACCACCGCGATCCGTCGAGCCACGCCACTCGCTCCCCTCGTTGACATCTTGCCCGAGATTCGGGGCCGGGGAGGTTCCGGATTGGCTGCGGGCGAAGCGATGGCGGCGTGGACCGGTCGCACGCGCTCCCCCCAATGGGCCCTTTCGTCCAAGATCCGGGCGAGAACGCCGCGATCGAGGTACCTTCCGAGAGGGAGGAAGAGCAATGCGGGAGGGTTGGCTGACGCTTCCTGTCTTCACGGCGTTGTACGTGGCGGCAGGCATGCTGGGGCGCGCCACCTCCCTGGACAACCAGTCGCTGTCGCTGGTCTGGCCGGCCACCGGCATCGCCGTGCTGTGGTACCTGAGCCTGGTGCGGCGCAGCGAGGTCACTCTCAGTGTGGTGCTCTTCATCGCCGCCACGATCGCCATCAGCCTGGCGACCCGCTCCTCGTCCGCGTTCGGGGTGGTGGCCGCCGCGGCACACCTCAGCCAGGTCGCGGCGGTCGTCTTGCTGGTTCGACGCTGGTGCCCAGAGCTCGGGATCCGGGGCGGCCGCCCACCACTGGAGACCCCGGCCGCCCTGCTGCGGTTCATGGGTGCGATCGCGGTCGGGTCTGCGGTGGGGGTGGGCATCGGCAGCGTCGGGCTGCTGCTGGCCGGGGCATCCTTCGAACCGCTCTCCGTCGTGGCGTGGTGGGGACGCAACGTCCTGAGCGTGCTCGCCCTGGGGACCACGGGACTGCTGTTGATCCATCGGTTGGTCGGCCGCAGCCACCCGACGGGCAGTCCGGTCAGCAGGGCCCGCGCGCTCGAGATGGCCGCCTTGGTGGCGGCCCCCGCGGGGCTGGTCGGGCTCGACTACCTCAGCGCGCTGCCCTTCACGCTCCTGCTGCCCGCGACGACGGTGTGGACGGCACTGAGGTTCGCTCCGCTCGTCGTATCCAGCCAGGCCATTCTCAGCGGCGCCGCAGTGGTCTGGCTGAGCCTGACCGACCGCGGGATGTTCGTCGGGATCGGTTCGCAGAGCACTCAGGTGGTGCTGGCTCAGGGGTTCGCCGGCATGACCATCATGATCGGGCTGCTCCTGGCGGCGAGCCATCAGAAGAGTCTTCGGCTACAGGCTGAGCTAGAGCGGCGGCAGCAGGACATGACCACCTTCGCCCGCCGGGCCGCCCACGAGCTACAGAGTCCGATCATGCTGATCGACGGGTGGGTCGAGCTCCTCTCGGCCCAGTTGGTCGTCTCCGATCCCGGCACCGACGGCGAGCCGTCGCGAGAGCTCGACATGGTCCGGCGGATCCGGGCGGCCACCCAACAGATGCGAGGTCTGGTGGGCGACATGCTGGCGGACGCGACGGCAGCGGACCAGGAGGTCACCAGGAGCCGCGTCGATCTGGCGACGATCGCTCACGACCTCGTCGAGTCGCTGGAGGTGCCCGGACTGGTGCACATTGATCCGATCCCGCCGGTCGCCGGCGATGCCGCGATGCTGCGCCGGCTCCTGCAGAACCTGATCGGCAACTCCTTGAAGTACGTCGCGCCGGGTCAGGCAGCGTCGGTGCGGCTCAGCGCCGAACTCCGGCGCGACGGCATCGTCACAGTACGAGTGGCCGACCGAGGGATCGGGATCCCCGCCGGCCTGCACCAATCCGTTTTCGAGGAGTTCACCCGCGCCCACGCGGAGGACTACCCCGGCACCGGCCTCGGCCTCGGCATCTGTCGACGGATCGTCGAACGACACGGGGGCGAGATCGGCGCCTACGAGCGCCAGCCCGGACCGGGCACCGTTGTCGAGTTCTGTCTCCCCGCGTGGGAGGCGGACCACACCATCCACCGCGACGAGCCGCTCACGGTTGCTCTCGCCAGCTCGGAAAGGGCCGGGAACTGACATGGACGAGCATGGAGTCGAGCCGCTCGAGGCGGCCCTGGAAGAGGCCCGAGAGGCGCTCGCGGACCTGCGGGCCCGGCGTCAACAGCGCCCAGCACCTGGCCGCGATGGGCGACTACGACTGGCACATCCCCACCGACACCAACTCCTGGTCCGACGAGCTCTATCGCATCTACGGCTATGAACCACAGTCGTTCAACGCGACCTACGAACGGTTCCTGTCGATGATCCATCCCGACGACCGGGAACGCATCGAAGGGATCCACCAGGACGCCTACCAGACCGGTGGCGGCTACCAGATGATGGAGCGGATCGTCCGACCCGACGGGGAAGTCCGCTACCTCTCCTCCAACGGCGAGGTGGTGACGGCCGAGGACGGGACGCCGGTCCGGATGCGCGGCACCTGTATCGACATCACCGAGCGCGTGCTCGCCGAGCGAGAACGCGAGGAGCTCGCGGCCAACCTGCGCGAGGCGCAGGTACGGCGGCGGCAGGCGCTCGAGATCAACGACAACCTGGTCCAGGGCCTGACGGCCGCGGTGCTGTGCATCGACAGCGGCGATCGAGCCGGCGCGGCCGCGCACCTCAAGATGGTGCTGTCCGCGGCTCGCACGATGATGAACAACCTGCTGGTCAATCCCGATGGGAAGCCGCTCGTCCCCGGCGACCTCACCCGTAGCGTGCCTTCCTCGCTGGCGGCACCGGAGCCCGGGCCGGGCCCGAAGCCCGGGCGGGGCTCGGAGTCCGCCGCGAAGGCCCGATCCGGGTGCTGGTGGTCGATGACCATGCCCAGGTGCGCGACCTGTTGCGAGCGCAGCTCGAGTCAGGGGGACTCGACGTGGTCGGCGAGGCGGGCGACGGGGTCGAGGCCGTCGAGAAGACCGAGGAGCTGCGCCCCGACGTGGTGGTCCTTGATCTCGCGATGCCACGCGTCGACGGACTCCAGGCGCTCGCCCGGATCGCCGAGGCGGTGCCGGGGACCCGCGTGATCGTGCTCTCCGGATTCGATGACGCGATGATGGCCGAGCGGGCGCTCGCGGCGGGGGCGGTTCGCTATATCGAGAAGGGCCTGTCGATGAACCTCTCGGAGCGGGTCCGCGAAGCGATGCTCGACGCGACGCCCGCGTGAGCAGCCGGTCTCAGAAGACGGTGATCCCATCACTGACATGCGGCCGGCGGATCCGGGAGCACCTGATCGGCAGCTCCGCCGTCGTCGACTTCTGTCTCCCCGCGTGGGACGCAGACCGCACCATCCACCGCGACGAGCCGCTCACGGCTGCTCTCGTCGGCCCAGGAAGGGCCGGGAACTGACATGGACGAGCATGGAGTCGAGCCGCTCAAGGCGGCCCTGCAGGAGGCGCAAGGAGCGCTCGCAGACCTGCGGACCCGGGTCAACAGCGCCCAGCGCCTGGCCGCGATGGGCGACTACGACTGGCACATTCCCACCGACATCAACACCTGGTCCGACGAGGTGTATCGCATTTGCGGCTATGAACCACAGTCGTTCAACGCGACCGAGGAACTGTTCATGGCAATGATCCACCCCGAGGACAGAGAGCGCATGGGGAAGGTCATCGAGAGCGCATACCTGGAATGCGGCAGCTTTCAGTCGGCCTTCCGGATCGTCCGACCCGATGGTGCGATCCGCCACCTGATCTGCAGCGGAGAGTTCCCGACGGACGAGCACGGGACGCCGGTCCGGATGCGCGGCATCTGCTACGACATCACCGGGCGCGTGCTCGCCGAGCGAGAGCGCGAGGAGCTCGCGGCCAACCTGCGCGAGGCGCAGGTGCGGCGGCGGCAGGCGCTCGAGATCAACGACAACCTGGTCCAGGGCCTGACGGCCGCGGTGCTGTGCATCGACAGCGGGGATCGAGCCGGCGCGGCCGCGCACCTCAAGATGGTGTTGTCCGCGGCTCGCACGATGATGAACAACCTGCTGGTCAATCCCGATGGGAAGCCGCTCGTCCCCGGCGACCTCACCCGCAGCGTGCCTTCCTCGCTGGCGGCACCGGAGCCCGGACCGGGCCGGCCGCAGCTCGGAGCCCGCCGACGAAGGCCCGATCCGGGTGCTGGTGGTCGATGACCATGCCCAGGTGCGCGACCTGTTGCGAGCGCAGCTCGAGTCAGGGGGGCTCGACGTGGTCGGCGAGGCGGGCGACGGGGTCGAGGCCGTCGAGAAGACCGAGGAGCTGCGCCCCGACGTGGTCGTCCTTGACCTCGCGATGCCACGCGTCGACGGACTTCCAGGCGCTCACCCGGATCGCCGAGGCGGTGCCGGGGACCCGCGTGATCGTGCTCTCCGGATTCGATGACGCGATGATGGCCGAGCGGGCGCTCGCGGCGGGGGCGGTTCGCTATATCGAGAAGGGCCTGTCGATGAACCTCTCGGAGCGGGTCCGCGAAGCGATGCTCGGCGCGACGCCCGCGTGAGCGGCCGGTCTCAGGAAACGGTGGTCCCATCGCTGACATGCAGCCGGCGAACGGCTGCCGGGACGTCCTCGACGGCGACGCCGGGTCCATAGAGAAATCCCTGCGCCTCGTCGCAACCCCGGGCCCGTAGATAGCGCTCCTGCTCGATGGTTTCCACCCCTTCGGCGACCACCTGCAGGCCCAGTGCGTGACACATCACGATGATGGCGTCGACGATGGCGGCATCAGCGTTGTCCGAGGCGATCTCCTGGATGAACGACCGGTCGATCTTGAGCTTGTCGACGGGAAAGCTGGTCAGGTACGCCAGGCTGGAGTAGCCCCGACCGAAGTCGTCGACCGCGATCTGCACGCCCTCGCGCCGGATCCGGGCGAGCAGTTCGACGGCGTCGCCGTGCGCGTCGATCAGGACGCCCTCGGTGATCTCGAGCTCGAGCTGGGTGGGTTCGAGCCCCGTGCGCGCCAGAGCTGCGAGGACCTCGTCGAGCCACGCGGTACCGCGCAGCTGGTGCGGAGAGACGTTGACCGAGAACCGCAGCTGCTGGCCCAGCTGCTGCTGGAGCGCGGCGACGTCGGTGCACGATTGGTTCAGGACCCAACTCCCGAGCTCTCTGATCATGCCGCCGTCCTCGGCAACGGCGATGAAGCGGTCGGGTGAGATCCAGCCGTGCCGCGGCGACAGCCAGCGGGCCAGACCTCGAAGCCGGCCAGCTCGCCCGTCGCTAGGTCGACCTGGGGCTGATACGCGGTGGACAGCTGGTCGGAGGTGAGGGCCTGCCGTAGGGCGGCCGACATGGCGAGCTTGCCGTCGTTCTCCTCGCGCATGTCCGGCTCGAACCACCGGACCGTGTTCCGGCCGGCGGACTTCGCCCGGTACATCGCCACGTCGGCTTGCTTGAGGAGCTGCGCGGGGGTGGTGCCGTCCCGGGGGTAGCTGGCCCCTCCGGTGCTGGCCGTCACGGCCAGCTCGTAGCCCTGCACCGACAGTCGACCGAGCACGCCCTGCAGGCCGTCGAGCCGCGCGGAAAGGTCGTCGCGGGCCGAGGGACCGCTGTAGACCACCACGAACTCGTCACCGCCCAACCGGGCGACCAGGTGGTCGCGCCGGGTCCAGGCAAGCAGACGTTCCGAGACCTGCAGCAGGAGGTCGTCGCCCACATGGTGCCCGAGCGAGTCGTTGACTCGTTTGAAGTGATCGAGGTCGATCAACAGAAGCGCCACTTCGGTGCCGTCCGCGGCGGCCCGCTCGATCGCCGTGCCCAGGTGCGTCATCAGCATCACTCTGTTGGGGAGGCTGGTGAGCGCGTCGTGGGTGGCCATGTACTCGATCCGAGCGCGAGCCTCGATCCGCCGGCTGATGTCGTAGGCGATCACCAGGAACCCCTGGGGCGCGGCATCGTCCCCGGGCAGGTCCACGACCGCCTCGTTGACGGGAATCAGCCGGCCGTCCTTGCGTCGGTAGGTCCACTCGCTCTCCACGCCAGTGGTGGTGGCGAGCGCCGGCGTGCCGTCGGGGGAGGTGTCGCGCAGCTCGGCGTCGATCCTCGTGATCAAGGTCCCGATCAACTCCGCCTGGCGATATCCGAGCAGGGCCTCGGCGGCCGGGTTGGCGTTCATGATCCGGCCATGGGGATCGGTCGCGAGGACGCTGAACGGGATGGTGTCGAGCATCGACCGCCGCAGCTCGTTCTGGTGCTCCAGCGCCTTGGCCTGCTGGCCGCGCAACCGCTCGGTGATGTCGATGACGGAGGCGAGCACGAACTTCTGGGTGCCCGTCTCGATGGGGTTGAGTCCGATCTCGATCGGCATCTCCGAGCCATCCTTGCGCCGCCCGAAGAGTTCGCGGCCCAGGCCCATCCCACGGCGTTCGGGAGTGGTCGCGTATCCCCGGCGGAAGCCTCCATGTCCGTCGCGCAGCCGGTCGGGAACCAGGTCGTCGACCGACATGGTCAACAGCTCCTCACGGCCGTAGCCGAAGGACCGCTCCGCCTCGGAGTTGACCAGCACGATGCGGCCGAGGTCGTCGACCATGATCATCGCGTTCGGCGCGGCCTCGATGATCGCGCGGAGGACCCCCTCGTCGTAGGGCGCGGCCTTACCCAATGGCATGCCGACCTCCTCCCCCCTGAACGACCATAGGCGCAGCGGGAGAGAAGCGGACCGGAATCGGTCGAAGCCGCCATGCAGAAGCCCGGGCCACTCCGTCGAGGAGGACCCGGGCTCATTCACAGCACGTGGTACGCCAGGTAGGACTTGAACCTACAACCCGCTGATTAAGAGTCAGCTGCTCTGCCAATTGAGCTACTGGCGCGTGAAGCGTCGCGAACTCTACCTGCGGGGCGGGGGTGAGGAAAATCGACATCGTCCGCCGACCGGAATATCCAATCTTCAACTATCGTTGGGAGAGGTGACCCGAGGAGGTGGGCCAGATGCCCGCAATCACCGTTGACGACCTGACCGTCCTGGCCCGCCTGAGCGAGCCCGGCCTGGGCGACCAGCCGCGCCCGATCTGGAGCGTGACCACCGCGCCGGAGGGCCACGAGGGGGAGGGATTCCCGGTGCGGCGCGCGTTCGCCGGCATCGACCTGGCCCAGCTCGACCCGTTCATCATGATGGACCAGATGGGCGAGGTGGACTACGCGCCGGGCGAGCCCAAGGGCACGCCGTGGCACCCGCACCGCGGCTTCGAGACGGTCACCTACATCATCGACGGCACCTTCGACCACCAGGACTCGCACGGCGGTGGCGGCACCATCACCAACGGCGACACCCAGTGGATGACGGCCGGGTCCGGCCTCCTGCACATCGAGGCGCCGCCGGAGTGGCTGGTCCAGCAGGGCGGCCTGTTCCACGGCATCCAGCTCTGGGTCAACCTGCCGCGCGACGCCAAGCTCAACGACCCGAAGTACCAAGACATCCGCTCCGGTGAGGTGCAGCTGCTGACGTCGCCCGACGCGGGCGCGCTGGTCCGGGTGATCGCGGGCACGGTCGGCGGCCACGCCGGACCCGGCTCGACGTACACCCCGATGTCGTTGGTGCACGCCACGATCGAGCCCGGTGCCCGGCTGGACCTGCCCTGGGACGTCGACTTCAACGCCCTCGTCTACGTGCTCAACGGCCAGGGTTCCGTCGGGGTCGAGGGTCGGCCGATCCGCACCGGCCAGACGGCCGCACTCGGTGCGGGCGACTACGTCACGATCACCGCCGACCAGACCCAGGAGGGCCGCTCGCCGAAGCTCGACGTGGTCGTCGTCGGTGGCCGGCCGATCAGGGAGCCGCTGGCCTGGGGCGGCCCGTTCGTGATGAACACCAAGGCCGAGGTGCTGGCGGCCTACGAGGACTTCCAGCACGGCCGCTTCGGTCAGATCCCGGTCTGAGCCGATACTTGGCGCGTGGCCCGGATCTATCGCGACGCGTACGGCGTCCCGCACGTCCGGGCCGGCTCGGTCACCGACCTGGCTCATGGCCAGGGTGAGGTGACCGCGCGCGATCGGGCCTGGCAGCTGGAGTACCTCCGGCGACGGGCGACCAGCACGACCGAGGAGATCCTCGGACCGGAGCTGGCCGTCTGGGACCGGTTCGGTCGCGACACCCTGATCGTGGAGACCGCCCGGCGGGCTCACGGCCGCCTGAACGCGGAGACTCGCGCCTTCGTCGCGGCGTACGTCGAGGGCATCAACGCCGGACTGCACTCGGACGCCCCGGAGCTGGTCGAGCTCGGCATCGAGCCGCAGCCGTGGCCCGAGTGGATGCCGCTGGCGGCCTTCCACGCGCAGCACATCCTGTTCGCGGGACTGGGCGGCGTGCTCTGGCGGCGCCGGGCCCAGCGGGTGCTCGGCGTCGACGCGGCACTGCTCGACCACGAGGGGCCGCTGGCCAGTGGCAGCAACGCCTGGGCCGTCGGCGGCGGGCGGACCGCGTCGGGTCTGCCCCTGATCGGCGGTGACCCCCACCGGATCATCGAGTCGCCGGGGGTCTACCAGCAGATCCGGCTGGCGTGTGACGAGTTCGATGTCGTCGGCTTCGCGTTCCCGGGCGTGCCGGGGACCCCGCACTTCGCGCATGCCGGCGACGTGGCCTGGGCGATCACCAACGCGATGGCCGACTACCAGGACCTCAGCGACGACCCGCGGGACCCCGAGTTCGAGCCCGGCCTGCGGCTACGCAACGCCTCCACCGTGCTCGGCGACCTCGGCTTCGAGGCACTGCTCCCGCTGCTGCGGGCCGCGCAGCGTCGACGACGTGGACCGGGCCCTCGACCACTGGGTGGAGCCGGTCAACAACGCGGTCATCGCCGACCGGCACGGCGCCGTGCGCTATCGGCTCGCGGGCAAGGTGCCCGTGCGTGACGCTGCCGGCGCCTGGACGGGCTGGCTCGACGACGTGCATCGCGAGGAGATCGCCGCCGATGGCCAGGTGGTCACCGCCAACGAACGCCGCGGACCGCAGAGCGCGGCGGTGGGCACCACCTTTGCGGCGCCGTACCGGGCCCGCCGGCTGCACGAGCTGCTCGCGGGTCGCGACGACCTGACGCCCGACGACTTCCGCGCGTTCCACAACGACACCTTCCTGCCGTCCGTCGAGCAGCTGCGCCGGCTGGTCCCGGGGGAGTTCGACGACTGGGACTGCCGGATGGACGCTGACTCGGCGACCGCCGCGGCGTTCGCCGCCTGGCGGTCCGCGCTGGTGGTCCGGATCGCCGCCGAGCCGGTCTTCGCACCGCTCCATCAGCCGGAGCACTCACCGCTCTTCGCGCCCTGGCTGGACGTCACGATGCGGATCGCGCTCTCGCTGCCGAACCTGGTCGCCGCGGGGACGCCGTACGGGATCGACCTCGCCGCGCTGGCCCGGCTCGCCCTCGACGACAGCCGCCGCCACCCGCCGACCTGGGGCGACACCCACGTCGTCACTCCGGTGCACGCGTTCGAGCTGGCGGGACGGGAGGTCCCGTCGATCCCGGCGCTGCCGGTGTCCGGCGACAGCGACTGCGTGCGGTGCACCGGATCGCTGCCCGGCCTCACCGACGAGGTCTACCGGGGCTCGGTGGCCCGCTATGTCTGGGACCTCTCCGACCGCGCCGCGAGCGGCTGGGTGGTCCCCCTGGGGGCCGACGGGGACCCGCGCGGAGTCCACCACCACGACCAGCTCGACGCGTGGGCGGCCGGTGCCTTGGTGCCGATCGTCACCGACTGGGACCGACTGACCTACGACAGCTCCTTCGCGGACCAGCACCTCGCGTAGGGATCGCGATCGCCTCGGTCAGCGCCGAGATCGTGTTCAGCCGGTCGAGGTCGTGGACGAGCCGCCGAGCGGCCGGTCGGGCAGCTGGACCGACTGAGGCGTCGCCCGGACCGCGAGTCCCGCCGCCACGACAGCCACCCCGGCGAGCACGAGGAACGCAGCGGCGTAGCTGCCGGTCAGGTGGGCGAGGGCCGCGCCCACGAACGGCGCGGCCGCGGCGGCGACCAGCGCCGGCGCGGTGAGTACGCCGTTGAGCGCGCCGTAGGCACTGGGTCCCCATCGATCGGTGACAGCGGTCGCCTGCACGAGGGTGTAGATGCCGCGGGCCAGGCCGAGCAGGATGCTCAGCGCGATCAGCAGGCCGGTCGACGTGGGCGCGAGAGCGAGCAGCGCGGTCGCGACCCCGAGCGCGAGGATGACCGAGACCGTGCGGCCCGTGACCGAGGTGACCCGGGCGAAGCGGGCGTAACCGAGCCGACCCAGGACCTGTCCCGCGCCGCCGAGGCCCAGGGCGACGGCGGCGAGGTTCCGGCTCATGCCCTGCTCGACCAGCATCGGCACCAGGTTGATCAGGACCGCGAACGTGGTGAGAGCAGCCAGGGCGTTGGCGACGGCGAGCAGCACGAACGGCGTGCTGCGCGTGACGGCCGCGACCTGGCGCCCGGGATCGGCATGGGTGTCGGGGTCGAGGTCGTGGTGGGCCGGGCGCCACGGGGTCCGCAGGCCCCACCAGTGCAGCGGCACCGTGATCCCGGCGAGCACCACCAGCAGCACGAGGTAGGCGCCGCGCCAGCCGAGCCAGTCGTCGAGCACGGAGGCGAGCGGCGCGAACACCGTGCTGGCCAGTCCGGCAACAAGCGTCAGCGTGGTGAGGGCCCGCACCCGCTGGTTCCCGCCCCACCGGGTGAGCGCGGCGAACGCCGAGGGGTAGAGCGTCGCACCCATCGCGGCTCCGACGACCAGCCAGCCGACGTAGAAGATCCAGAGGTTCGGCGCAACGGCGATCGCGGCGAGGCCGGGTATCGCGAGCAGAGAGCCCCAGGTCATCACCCGCCGGGGTCCGAACTCGTCGAGATGCCGACCCACCCAGATGCCGACGCCTCCGCTGACGAACTGCGCGAGCGAGAACGCGCCCGTGATCGCGATGCCCGACCAGCCGGTGTCCGCGGTGATCGAGGACTGCAGGGCGGCGAACGCGTAGTAGAGGACGCCGTACGACACGATCTGGACGGTGCTCAGCACCGCCACGACGTGCCGCAGCCCGGCGCCGTCGAGCGCGCCGGGCTGCAGGTCGGCCGACAATCTGTCGGTCGAGGGTTCGGTCACCCCGAGCGGCCGAGCGTGATCAGTTCGGGCTCCGCCGCGACGGCGGGTCCACAGCAGCCTCCGCCGACCGCGATCGCGTCCGGGTCGTCGAAGGCCCCGGCCCCGTTGCACACGCCGCTCTCGGGCAGCACCAGGTCGACCCGGTCGGCCGCCTCGAGGTCGCCGTCCAGGGCGGCAACGACGGAGCGGACCTGCTCGAAGCCGGTCATCGCCAGGAACGAGGGGGCACGGCCGTAGGACTTCATCCCCACCAGGTACAGACCCGGCTCGGGCTGGGCCAGCTCCCGGTGGCCGTGCGGCCGCACATCGCCACAGCTGTGGTGGTCCGGGTGGATCTGGTCGGCGAGCACGCGAGGCGACCCCAGCGCCGGGTCGAGGTCCAGCCGCACCTCGGAGAGGAAGCCGAGCTCCGGTCGGTAGCCGGTGACCACGATGACCTCGTCGACGTCGTCGACCCGCTGCCCGTTGGTCGAGACCAGCGTCACCCGACCGTCGTCCTGGGCGCTGACCACCTCGGTGCGGAACTGGGTGACGTTGGTGACGTGTCCGCTCGTCGCGGCGGCCTTCGCCGCCTGGCCGAGCTTGCCGCGCTCCTCGAGCTGGTCGTTGTCGCCACCACCGAATGCGTCACCGACGGAGGGCCGGCGCAGCAGCCAGGTCACCCGCGTCGCGGGATCGACGGCGGCCAGTCGGGCCAGCCCGATCAGCGCGCCCTGGGCCGAGGCGCCCTTGCCGGCCACGGCGACGTGCTTGCCGGCGTACCGTGCGGCGACCGCGGGGTCGGAGAAGTCGGGAGTGCCGTAGGCGAAGCGGTGCGCGTTCTCGGGCTCGCCCAACGCCGGGTAGCCGTCGGCACCCAGCGGGTTGGGCTGCCGCCACGTCCCGGAGGCGTCGACCACGGCGCTCGCCAGGAGCCGTTCGCGGCCGCCGGTCGTCTCGAGGTGTACGGCGAAGGGATCCTGCTCGCGGCCGGAGTCGACCAGCAGGTCGCGGCCGGCGCGGCCGATCCCGGTCACCCGGGCGTCGTAGCGCACCGCGCCCTCCGGGCGAGCGGCGAGCAGGTCGGCCAGCGGCCGCAGGTAGTGCGTCTGCCACTCGCCGCCGGTGGGGTAGGCGGCGTCATCGGGAGCGGTCCAGTCGCCGGCCGCCTCGAGCAGGCGACGTGCGGCAGGGTCGATGAGCTCGGACCACGCCGAGAAGAGCCGCACGTGGGCCCACTCGCCGATCGCCGCGCCCGCCTCGGGGCCGGATTCCAGGACGACGAAGTCGAGACCACGCTCGGCGGCGTTGGCCGCGGCGGCGAGGCCGATCGGTCCGGCCCCGACGATGGCGATGGGATGCAACATGGGATCCTCCGTGCAATCTATATCGATGGATGTCGATGAAACAGTATCGATCAACTTCGATGAATGCAAGGTACACTGCGTCACATGACGAGCGCACCCCTGGCCGACAGCCACCGAGACACCCGAGACGGCCTCGGCAAGCAGGATGCCGAGAGCTACGCGGAGTGGTTCGCGGTGTTGTCCGACCCCACCCGGGTGCGATTGCTGCACGCCGTCTCGACCTCGACCGCTGGTGCCGTGCGCATCGGCGATCTGGCCGCCGAGCTGGGGGTGAGCCAATCGACCTGTTCGCACCACGTGGAGCATCTGCGCCGGGTCGGGTTCGTCAACGTCGACAAGGTGGGAACCTCGAGCATGGTGTCGGTCAACGTGGCCTGCTGCACCGGGCTGCCGCACGCGGCCGACGTCGTGATGGGAACGCTCTCCGCGCCCCCGTGCTGCCCCGAGGATCTGCCGAGTGACGTGGTGACCCGCCCCGTGACCCGGCGCGACATGAGCCGGGTGCTCGAGATCTACGAGGAGGGGCTGCGCACCCGGAACGCCACGTTCGAGACCGAGGTCCCGACGATCGACGAGATGTGGGACCGGTGGCTACCGGGGCTTGCCTGGGCGGCCGAGCTCGACGGTGAGGTGGTGGGCTGGACCGCGGTCTCGCCGGTCTCGGACCGAGCCTGCTACTCCGGGGTGGGGGAGACCTCGGTCTACGTCGCCGAGGTGGCCCGGGGCCGCGGCGTCGGCAGGTCGCTGCTGTTCGCCCAGGTCAACGAGGCGGACGCGGCGGGCATGTGGACCCTGCAGACGTCGATCTTCCCGGAGAACCGGGCCAGCCTGGCGCTGCACCGTTCGGCCGGCTACCGGACCCTCGCGGTGCGCAGGCGGATCGGCCAGCTCGACGGTGTCTGGCGCGACACCGTCCTGCTCGAGCGCACCGCCGCGGATTCGGACGCCGGGAGCACCTGCTGAGCCGCCGGCTGGTCGCCGAGTTCCTCGGCTCGGCGCTCCTGGTCACGGTGGTCGTCGGTTCCGGCATCGCAGCCGAGCGGCTCTCTCCGGACGACGTCGGGCTGCAGCTGCTGGAGAACTCGACCGCCACCTTCCTCGGGCTGACCGTGCTGATCTTGATGTTCGGGCCGGTCTCGGGCGGTCACTTCAACCCCATCGTTTCCGCCGCGGACTGGTTGCTGGGCCGACGCGCGGGCACCGGACTGACCGGCCCCGACGCGCTGGCGTACATCGGCGTCCAGATGGCCGGCGGCATCTCCGGCGCGGTGCTGGCAAACCTGATGTTCGAAGTCCCGGTGACCGAGCTCGCCAGCACCGAACGCAGCGGTGCCCACTTGTTCCTGGCCGAGGTCGTCGCGACGGCGGGCCTGGTGACGCTGATCTTCGCGCTGGCCCGCACCGGCCGCGGGGCGCTGGCCGCTCCGGCAGTGGGTGCCTACATCGGCGCGGCCTACTGGTTCACGTCGAGTACGTCGTTCGCGAACCCCGCCGTCACCCTGGGCCGAGCCTTCTCCGACACGTTCGCGGGCATCGACCCCGCGTCGGTCCCGTGGTTCATCCTGGCCCAGCTGGTCGGCGGCACGGTCGCCGTCGTTCTGGTCCGGTTTCTCTACCTGGACGTCGCCGGCGCGGCCGCCGACGTCGTCGTACCGCACCCGCAAGCCCAGCCGAGGAGCAAGTCATGATTCCCCAGGTCGTTTTCGCGTGCGTACGCAACGGCGGTCGATCCGTGATCAGCCGGGTGCTCACCGAGCACTACGCGGGTGGCCGGGTCCGTGCGCTGTCCGCCGGCACCCAGCCCGGCGACCACATCCATCCGGAGGTCGCCGAGGTCCTGGAAAAGCTCGGGCTCGATACCTCGCAGGAACACCCGACGCTGCTCACCAGGGACACCATCGCCGCCAGCGACCTGGCCATCACCCTGGGCTGCGGCGAGGAGTGCCCGTACGTGCCGGGCGTGAAGTACGTCGACTGGCCGGTCGATGACCCGGGCGGCCAGGACGAGGCGACCGTGCGGCGGATCATCGCCGACCTCGACGGCCGGGTCCGGACGCTGCTCGTCGAGCTCGTTCCCGACATCGACCTGCCGCCCTCGGTGCTCGGCCGGGCATAGTGCACTCGAGCACCTCGCCGCATCCCCAATTTTGGCGTACCCGAGGTGGCCGCGCTCGCCGTAGCGTTCACCGGCATCGACTTTCGACCCGCGGCGGTACTCCCATGAGCAGCAGACTGGCCAAGCGACTCACGCTCCAGACCTACCGTGAGCCGCTCCCCCTCCGGTCCTTCGAGGACTACGACGGGTACTGGGAGCACCGCGCCGTGGAAGAGACCAGGGTGCAACCGCGCTGGGAGCTCGCGCTGCGACACATCCCGATGGGCGCGTCGGTGCTCGACGTCGGCTGCGGCACGGGCGGATTCATGAAGTACCTCACGGAGCAGCGCCCCGACGTCACGGTCCAGGGGACCGACATCAGCGCGGCGGCGGTGAAGGTGGCTCAAGAGGCCGGCTTGTCGGCGTTCACCGCTGACCTGACCGCCGAGCCGCTCGAGGGGTCGTACGACGTGATCACCTGCTTCGAGGCGATCGAGCACATCCACGACGCGGAGGAGGTGCTGATCGCGATGCGTGACGCGAGCCGCAGGATCGTCATCTCGTGCCCGAACATCGGCTACATCGAGCACCGGGCCCGGCTCGGGCTCTTCGGCCGCTTCCCGAACACGACGTTGATGTTCCACGCGAAGGAGCACATCCGGCACTGGACGGTGCGCGACTTCCGGGACTGGGCGGCGCATCACGGCCTGCAGGTGGTGACCGTGGAGGGCCAGAAGGGCTACCCCGTGGTGCCGTGGCGGCGCTGGCCGAGCTTGTTCGCCGCGCAGGTCGTCTACACGCTCGAACGGCCCGAAACGCCGAAAGCGGCCCGCCCCGCTCACGGTTCCTGAGCCCCACCTGCGTTTCCGCAGGTGGGGCATTGGGGTGAGTAACGGGACTTGAACCCGCGACATCCGCCACCACAAGGCGGCGCTCTACCAGCTGAGCTATACCCACCAGGCGGCCCCAACGTGCTGCTCGGGACCGGGAGGAAGTCTAGACGGAATCCGGTGCGCTGGCTGAATCGGGGGTGGGCTCCGGTGAGCCGGTCAGCGCCCCGCCGTGCCGCTCAGCGATGGCCCGCGCCGCGGCCGAGTCCGGACCGGGTGACGGGACGAACACCGTGTCCCGGTAGTAGCGCAGCTCCTCGATGCTCTCCTGGATATCCGCGAGCGCCCGGTGGTTGCCGCGCTTGGCCGGGGCGCCGAAGTACGCCTTCGGGTACCAGCGCCGCGAAAGCTCCTTGATCGAGGAGACATCGACGATCCGGTAGTGCATGAACGCATCCAGCGCCGGCATGTCCCGGGCGATGAAGAGCCGGTCGGTGGAGACGGTGTTGCCGGCCAGCGGCGGCCGGCTGTCCGGAGCGCAGTGCTCGCGGATGTAGCTGAGCACTCGCTCCTCGGCCTCGGGGAGCGTCACGCCGTGCGCCAGCTTGTCGAGCAGGCCCGACTTCTCGTGCATCGAGCGGACGAACGGGATCATCTGCTCGAGCGCCTCGGGAGGGGGTCGCACGATGATGTCGACGCCCTCGCCCAGCACGTTGAGGTCGAAGTCGGTGACCAGCGCAGCCACCTCGATCAACGCATCGTTGACCATGTCGAGGCCGGTCATCTCGCAGTCGATCCAGATGAGTCGTTCGTTCACGAGGGGCAACACTACGTCCGAGGGTCGCTCAGGGTCCGTTCAGGAGGCTCCCGTAGCGTCGTCCGGGTGAGGGGATGGGCGGGGCTGGTCGCGCGCCTCGTCGTGGGCGGCGTGTGGATCTACGCCGGTGCGATCAAGCTCCCGGACCCGGATCAGAGCGTCAACGCGGTGCGTGCCTACGAGCTGCTGCCCGGTGACACCGCGGTCACTGTCGGTCACCTGCTGCCGATCCTGGAAGTCGTCGTGGGCGGGATGCTGGTGCTCGGTCTCCTGGTCCGTGGCGCGGCGGCGGTCTCGGCGGCGCTCTTCGTGGTCTTCATCGCCGGCATCGTCTCGGTCTGGGCACGCGGTATGGAGATCGACTGCGGCTGCTTCGGGGGTGGCGGGTACGACCCGGACGCCGCCTCGAAGTACCCCTGGGAGATCGCCCGCGACACGGCGCTGCTCGGGCTGTCGGTGTTCCTCGTGGGGCTGTCCCGATCGCGTCTCGCCCTGGACGGCCTCTTGTTCCGCACCACGTCCGATCATGCCGACCTCGCCGACCCTGCCGTCGACGAGCCTGAAGGAGCCTGAATGTCGAAGAAGTCCACGCCAGCCGAGCGCGCCGCGAAGGCGGCTGCGGCTCTCGCCGAGCAGAAGGCCAAGGAGCGCCGCCGCAACCTGTTCACGGCGATCGGGGTAGTCGCGGTGATGGCGCTGATCGTGGGCGTCGGCTTCGCGATCAACAAGTCCCGCGACGAGGGGGCGGACAAGAACGTCGGCGCGGCCGCGGACTACGCCTACGACGTCAGCATCGGCGACGAGGACGCCCCGCACGAGATCATCATCTACGAGGACTACCTCTGCCCGGTCTGCGAGGCGTTCGAGGCGGCGTCCCGCGAGAAGCTCGCGGCCGCGGCCGCGGCCGGGAACGTCTACGTCAGCTACCGACCCTTCAACCTGTTCGCCGACGAGGGCGACCCGCGCAAGGCGTACTCCGTCGACTCCGCGGCGGTGTTCGCGGTCGTGCTGGCGGAGTCCGGAGCGGACGTCGCCAAGGAGTTCCACGACCTGCTGTACGAGAACCAGCCGGCAGAGTCGGGGCCGTTCCCCGACGTCGACGCGCTCGTGGACCTGGCCGTCGAGGCCGGCGCGAACGAGGCCGACATCCGCGCGGGCATCGAGAGCGGCGACGGCGCGGACTGGGTCGAGAAGGCGACGGCCGCGGCCGCCGACCGCGGGATCAACAGCACCCCGACCATCTACCTGGACGGCAAGGAGTACCGGGAGGGCCGCACCTTCGATGAGCTGGCTGACAATTTGGTTGCGGCCGTCAGCTGAGCCCGTGGCACGATCAGCCGCGTGAACCACGCCTCCTCCTTGCCCGGGTTCATTCGCGGGCTGCCCAAGGCCGAGCTGCACGTCCACCACGTCGGCTCCGCCTCGCCCCGGATCGTTGCCGAGCTCGCCGAACGACACCCCGGGACGGTGCCCTCGGACCCCGAGCAGCTGCGCGCCTTCTACGAGTTCCGCGACTTCGCGCACTTCGTCGAGGTCTATCTCGCGGTGGTCGACCTGATCCGCACCCCGGAAGACGTGCGGCTGCTGACCTACGAGATCGCCCGCGAGATGGCCCAGGAGCAGTCGCTGCGCTACGCCGAGCTCACCTGCACGCCGTACACCTCGGTGCTGAGCGGGGTGCCGATCGAGGCCTACACGGAGGCGATCGAGGACGCGCGGGTGGCCGCGGAGCGTGACTTCGGGCTGGTGCTTCGCTGGATCTATGACATCCCGGGTGAGTCGGGAGTGCCTGCGGCCGACGCGACGCTCGGGTACGCGCTCGACCATCCGCCCGAGGGCCTGGTGGCCTTCGGGCTCGGCGGGCCGGAGATCGGGGTGTCCCGCCCGCAGTTCGAGCCGCACTTCGCCGCGGCCCGCGCCGCCGGCCTGCACTCGGTGCCGCATGCGGGTGAGACCACGGGACCGGAGACGGTGTGGGATGCGATCCGGCAGCTGGGCGCCGAGCGGATCGGGCACGGTACGTCGGCAGCCGCCGACCCCACCTTGCTCGCCCACCTCGCCGAGCACCGGATTCCGCTCGAGGTCTGCCCGTCGTCCAACATCGCCACCCGGGCGGTCGCGAGCCTCGCTGAGCATCCGCTGAAGGCCTTCGTCGAGGCCGGCGTGGTGGTCACGATCAACTCCGACGATCCGCCGATGTTCAACACGACGCTCAACCAGGAGTACGAGATCGCTGCCGACCTCTTGGGGCTCGACGAGGAGGGCGTCGCCGACCTGGCCCGGGCGGCGGTGACGGCGTCGTACGCCCCGGAGGATGTGAAGACCCGGCTCCTCGGGGAGATCCGGGACTATCGGGAGGCCTACCCCTTGCGCGCCGTGCCGTCCGAGGCGTAGAACTGTCCGTGTCGGACGGACTTCGGTCCCGAAGACACCGGGGCCCGGTCAACTCATACTTGACCGGGCCTCACCTATTTGCTCAACAGCCCCAGAAGTCACAAGGCCCCGCACACTCATACTGTGCGGGGCCTCATCCTTTGTATCCCGTTCGGCCCCGCACCTGCGGGATTGCTGCAGCGTGTCGACGTGGGAGCGAACCTCGGTCAGCCCCCGTAGGGCCGCCAGAGGTTCTTCTTCTCGCTCGCTCCGGGTTCCCAGGCCGAGATCCACGGCCCGGTGCCCTCGGACTGGTCGATCACGCCGGCCTCGAGCCACGCGTGGTCGCCCTCGAGCACCGAGGCTGCGATCGCTTTGTCGGTGTCGTCGGTGTTGGCCCACAGCCGCCCGAACAGCTCCTCGACCCGGAGCCGGGACTGCTGGCAGAACGCGTCGGCCAGCTGGAACGCGGCGGCGCCCTCCGCGGGATCGTCCTCGCGGAGCATCCGGGCCCGCGAGCAGACCGCGGCCATCGCGAACAGCTCCGCGCCGATGTCGACGATCCGGCCGAGGAAGCTCTGGCGGTACTCCAGCTTCGCCTGCCAGCGCGACATCCCGTAGAACGTCTGCCTGGCCAGCTTGCGCGAGGACCGTTCGACGAAGCGGAGGTGCGGGGCCAGGTCGTCGAAGTCGCCGTACCCACCCGGCAGGGTGCCCTTGCCGCCGACCAGCTTCGGGAACCAGGTCGCATAGAAACCGCTGGCCTTGGCCGCGGCCTTCGCCTTGTCCTTGCTCGAGGAGTCCTTGTCGGCCAGCGCCCCGGCGGCTCGCAGATGGGTGTCGACGGCCTCGCGCGCGATCAGGAGATGCATGATCTCGGTCGAGCCCTCGAAGATCCGGTTGATCCGCAGGTCCCGCAGGATCTGCTCGGCGGGCACCGAGCGTTCACCGCGGGCGGCCATCGAGTCGGCGGTCTCGTAGCCGCGGCCGCCGCGGATCTGGACCAGCTCGTCGGCGACCTTCCAGGCCATCTCGCTCGACCAGAGCTTGGCCAGTGCGGCCTCGATCCGGATGTCCTTGCTGCCGGCATCGGCGAGCTGAGCGGACAGATCGAGCACCGCCTCGAGCGCGAACGTGGTGGCCGCGATGAACGAGATCTTCTCGGCAACGGCGCCGTGCTCGCCGACCGGCCGACCCCACTGCACCCGCTCGGAGGACCACTCGCGGGCGATCTTGAGACACCACTTGGCGGCCGCGGCACAGCTCGCGGGGATCGCGAGCCGACCGGTGTTGAGGGTGCTCAACGCGATCTTGAGGCCCTCGCCCTCCCGGCCGATCCGGTTGGCGACGGGTACCCGCACCTCGTGGAACCTCGTCACGCCGTTCTCGAGACCCTTCAGGCCCATGAACTGGTTGCGGTTCTCGACCGTGATGCCCTCGGCGT
This sequence comes from uncultured Actinomycetota bacterium, assembly GCA_963827185.1. Taxonomy (GTDB): domain Bacteria; phylum Actinomycetota; class Actinomycetes; order Propionibacteriales; family Nocardioidaceae; genus Nocardioides. The sequence continues at coordinate 172,498 of CAWGZQ010000003.1, read as the reverse complement.
CGGTCTCCACGACGAACGCGGTGATGCCGCCCTTGCCGCCGGCGTGTGGCGGCACCTGGGCCATCACCACGACCAGCTCGGCGACGACCCCGTTGGTGGTCCACAGCTTGACTCCGTCGAGGACGTACGACGCTCCGTCCTCCGTCGGCACCGCCGTGCTGTCGAGCCGGGCCGGGTCGGAGCCGACGTCGGGCTCGGTGAGCAGGAACGCGGTGACCGCGCCCTTCGCGCAGCGCGGCAGGAACGCCTGCTTCTGCTCCTCGGTCCCGAAGGCCTTGACCGGCTCGGGGACGCCGATCGACTGGTGCGCCGACAACAGGGCGCCGATGGTCGGGTGGATGGACCCGGCGAGCATCAGCGCCTTGCCGTAGTAGGCCATCGAGAGGCCGAGCCCGCCGTACTCCTCGGGAACCTTCATCCCGAACGAGCCGATCTCGGCGAGCGCGGCCACGTCCTCGTCGCGCAGCGCGGCTTCGCGCTCGATGGCCCGGCCGTCGATGCGCTCGCAGACCTCCCGGAGCTGGGCCAGGAACGCCTCGCCGCGCTCGACGGCGTCGGCGTCGGCGCGCGGGTGCGGATGGATCAGGTCGAGATCGAACCGGCCCAGGTAGAGCTCCTTGGCAAAGCTGGGCCTGGTCCACGTGGTGTCGCGGGCCGCCTCGGCGACCTCGCGGGCCTCGCGCTCGCTGGCTTCGCGGCGGGTGCCGCTAGGGGACTCGGTCTCCGTGCTCACATCGGGCCCTTTCGTCGGCTACCTCCGTTGTACCCCGGTTCCCCGACGAGGGACAGGGCTCACCTTCGGCGCAGCACGGCCAGGCGGGCGGCGTACTCCTCCTCGTCGATCTCGCCGGAGGCGTACCGCTGGGCGAGCACCGCTTCACCTGCCCGCGGACCGGCGGTCTGGCCGTTGCGCCGGTGGTGCAGGAACGCGGCGGTGATGGCGCCGGCGATGATCAGGAACCAGAGGATCGGGCCGTCCGCACATCGGCCCCGGAGCGGCCCTGCTCGTACGCGGTGCTGCGTGCGACGAGGGCATGCGGCCTCAGGGTGCCGTCGGAGTGAGGGGGTAACCTCGACCTTCCGACGGCCGTTCAGGCGTCGGGCCGTCCCGAAGGAGATCAGGTGCATGGCTGAATCCAGGTTGTGCCTCATCTGCGGGGCGGTCGTGGACTCCGCGAAGATCACCGTCCATCGCCAGTTCCACGGCGAAGTGGATCGGATGACGCAGATGATCGAGGACCTGCGACAACAGATCAAGCGGCTCGAAACTCGGCTGAAGCGCTGCGAGGACGCGCAGCGCCAGACCACGCCCGAGTAGGCGCGGTTCGTGAAACGTCGGCTGCCTCGGCCGCGCGACCTCGCGCCGCTGCTGCGCTTCCGGCGCCCGGTGCTGTCCGCCAAGCGACGCCGGCTGGCCAAGGCCCTGACGATCGATGACCTGCGGCTGATCGCCCGCCGCCGTACCCCCCGGGCGGCGTTCGACTACACCGACGGGGCCGCCGACGGCGAGGTGTCGCTGGCCAGGGCACGGCAGGCGTTCGCGGACGTGGAGTTCCGCCCGGCGATCCTGCGCGATGTGTCGAAGGTGGACACGGCCAGGGTGGTGCTGGGGGAGCGGGTGGAGCTGCCGTTCGGCATCGCACCCACTGGCTTCACCCGGCTGATGCACAGCGAAGGCGAGATCGCGGGCGCGACCGCGGCGGCCGCGGCCGGCATCCCGTTCGCCCTCTCGACGATGGGGACGACCTCCATCGAGGACGTGGCCGCTGCCGCGCCCGGAGGCCGGCACTGGTTCCAGCTCTATGTCTGGAAAGACCGGGACCGGTCCATGGCGCTGGTCCAGCGGGCCAGCTCGGGCGGGCTACGACACCTTGCTCGTCACCGTCGACGTACCCACGCCGGGTGCCCGGCTGCGCGATGTGCGCAACGGGATGACGATCCCGCCGACCCTGACCCCACGCACCCTCCTCAACGCGATCCCCCGGCCGGCCTGGTGGTTCAACTTCCTCACCACCGAACCGCTGGCCTTTGCCAGCCTGGACTCCTGGGGCGGCACGGTGGCCGAGCTGATCGAGACGATGTTCGACCCCACGGTCACCTACGACGACCTGGCCTGGGTCCGTGACCAGTGGCCCGGCAAGATCGTGGTCAAGGGCGTCCAGACCGTCGACGACGCCCGCCGGGTGCGCGACGTCGGCGTCGACGCCGTGCTGCTCTCCAACCACGGCGGCCGGCAGCTGGACCGGGCGCCGGTGCCGTTCCACCTGCTGCCCGAGGTTGTGAACGCGGTCGGCAGCGACGTCGAGGTGCACCTCGACACCGGGATCATGTCGGGTCAGGACATCGTCGCGGCCGTCGCGCACGGCGCGAGGTTCACGCTGGTCGGCCGCGCCTACCTCTACGGCCTGATGTCCGGCGGTCGCGCCGGGGTCGATCGGACCATCGAGATCCTGACCGGCCAGATCCAGCGCACGATGCGCCTTCTGGGAGTGAGCAGTCTCGACGAGCTCACCCCCGAGCATGTCGTGATGCTGCGACGATGGCGGGCCTGAGGCTGCGGCATTGGCGGGGCCTCAGCTCGCGGTGAGGTCCTGATCCAGCCGCCACCCCTGGGGGGTGCGGATGATCGAGTACCCGAGCTGCGCGAAGTCCTTGAAAATCACGGCGAAGGCCACCTCATCGGGGCTCGATGGTGCCCTGGTCACCACAGCATCGCTGGCGTCGAGCCGGAGTGCCCGGAACAGGATGCCGGCGGTCTCCACCAGCTCCCGGCAGGTGGCCCCGCGCGCGATGTGGTCCTGCTCGACCAAGCGCCTGATCTGCTGTTGGGTGAACCGGCGCGTCTGCAGCGGGCAGGCCCGGTCGGCGTCGCCGCCCGCGAATGCCCGGAGCCAGATCCCGAACGTCTTTCGGGCCACCCTTACCTGTTGGGGGGACAGCCTCGGGGTCCGGGTGTTCGTCGCGGTCGGTGCGCCCGGGGTACCGGTCGAGTCTGTGCTGCCGTCGGCTGTGGGGGTGAGGCTCGGCAGGTCGGTACTCGGCGTGGCCGGTTGCTGGTCGTTGCCGCACCCGGAGACGACCAGGAGGAGGGCGATCACTGAAATCGCGGCACGCATGGGCGGGACGGTACCTCCGGTGCCGCGCGAACCCCGACTTATCGCCGAACCGGTGTCCGGGAGACCGTACGTCGTAGCGATCCGTCGGCCCGAGCTGCCGACTTACTCCGCGTCGGCGTCGAGGTCCTGCTCGACGAGCTCGGCGATCGTGGCGACCGCCGCCTCGTCGTCCCCGGCCACTTCGACGGTGTCGCCGCATTTCGCGCCCAGCGTCATGATCATCAGCGACGAGCTGGCGTCGACGCCGTTGATGGTCACCGCGGCCCCGAGGCCCGCCGCGGCCTCGGAGATGATCGCGGCGGGACGGGCGTGCAGGCCGACGGAGGACCCGACGATCACGGACTTGTTGGACATGGACTCTCCTAGGACGAGGGGTCGAGCGACCGGACGGTCACTAGTTCGGGGTGTACATCGCCGGGGTGCGGGATCCCGGTGCCGGGCAGGCCCGCGGCGGCCGAGCCGTACGCCACCGCGAGCGCGAGCCGGTCAGGGGCGGGCAGCTCGGGGAGCGAGCCGAGCAGGTAGCCGAACAGCGTGCTGTCGCCGGCACCCACCGTGCTGACCACGGTCGTGGGGGGCGGCGTCGCAAACCAGGCGCCCTCGGAGTTGACCAGCACCGCGCCCTTGCCGCCGAGCGTGGCCAGGACCGTACCCACACCTCGCTCGACCAGGACGCGGGACGCCTTCGCTGCCGTGCTGGGATCGGCCTCGAGCGCCGCGGCATCGGTGCCGGTGATCGAGGCCAGCTCCTCGGCGTTCGGCTTGAGCAGGTCGGGGGCGACCTCCGGAAGGCGTTCGACGAGCGCCGCCAGCGGCGCGTCGCTGGTGTCAACGGCGACCTGGCTCACCGCTCGCACTGGCGCGACCAGGTCGGCGTAGAAGCTTGCCGGCGCTCCCGGTGGCAACGAGCCAGCGAGCACCGTCCAGGTCGCGGCGCGCGCGTTCCGCACCAGCGTGGCGGCGAGGTCATCGAGATGCTCGGCGGTCACCGCCGGACCGGGGCTGTTGAGCTTGGTCGTGGTGCCGTCCGGCTCGGTGAGCGTGAGGTTGATCCGGATCTCACCGGCCGGTCGAGACGGATCACACTCGATGCCGGCCGCGGTCAGCTCGTGAACGATTGAGTCGTCGGAGCGGGCCGGGAGCACGGCCACCGTCCTGAGCCCCGCTGCGACCGCCGCCCGCGAGATGTTGACCCCTTTGCCGCCGGCCTGCGACGTCATCGCGGCCACCCGGTGCACGGCTCCTCGCTCGAGTGGCTCGGGCAGCGCGATCGTCCGGTCGAAGCTGGGGTTGGCCGTCAGAGTGACGATCACGCCTGAACTACCTCCAGCCCCGCGGCCTCGAACGCCTTCGCGTCGGCGGTGTCGATCCCGTCGTCGGTGACCAGGACGTCGAGCTGCTCGAGGTCGGCGAACCGTACGGTGCGCTCCTGACCGACCTTGCTGGCGTCGGTGAGCACGATGACCCGATCGGCGCCGGCCACCAGCGCCCGCTTGGTGGCTGCTTCTTCGGGGTCCGGGGTGGACAGGCCGTGGCGCAGCGAGATGCCGTTGGTCCCGATGAACGCGAGGTCGGCGCGGAGCTGTCCGATCGCCTCGACCGTGGCGTGGCCGACCGCGGCCTGGGTGGCGGCTCGCACCTGGCCAGGCAGGAGATGCAGCTTGATGTGGGGGAGCGGCGCCAGGAGGCCGGCGATCGGGACGGCGTGCGTGATCACCGTCCACTGCTCGGTCGTCGGCAGGTGCGCGGCGAACCTGGCGGTGGTGCTGCCGGCGTCGAGCAGCAGCGTGCAGCCGCCCTCCGGGAGCAGGGAAACGGCCGCCTGCCCGATCCGATCCTTCTCCGCCGCGTTCACCTGGTCGCGGTCGTCGAGGCGTGCCTCGAGCATGGTCACCGACCGGGTCGAGACCGCGCCGCCATGGACCCGTCGGAGCAGGTTGAGCTTCTCGAGCTGGGATAGATCGCGTCGTACGGTCTCGGTCGTGACGTCGAAGTGTCGAGCCAGCTCGGTCACCGCGACCCGGCCCCGGGTCGCCACGAGCTCGGCGATGGCCTGGTGTCGTTCTTCGGCGTACATGTCTCTCCTGCCTGACCGACCCGAAAGATCTGTGAGTTTGTTGTTTTAGCCCCGAATGTGTTGACTGTCAAGGCCGGGGTGAGGTTCCATGTGGCCATGGTCACCATCTCGCCGTCCGCCGATCCAGCCGCCGCGCTGCAGGGCACTCCGGTCGTTCCCGGGCTCGCCCACGGTCCCGTGGTGGTGGTGTCCCAAGAACTCCCGCCCGAGGCGATCGCAGCCTACGGCGACGGGGGCCACGCCGATGCAGATCAGGCGATGGTCGCCTACGACGCGGCGGCGACCGCCGTGGCCGACGGGTTCACCGATCGGGCCACCCGCGCGAGTGGGGCGGTGGCCGAGGTCTTGACCGCCAGCGCCGGCCTGGCCCGCGACACCGGGCTCCGCCAGGGCGTGGCCACCCGGGTGTCCGACGGCGCCGGGATGCTGGTGGCGGTGCACGAGGCGGTCGCCCAGTTCGTGGACGTGTTCACCGCGATGGGCGGACTCATGGCCGAGCGCGCCACCGACCTGCTCGACATCGAGCGCCGGATCGTCGCCCGCCTCCTCGGCGTTCCCGAGCCGGGCGTGGCCCGGCCGGACCGCCCCTCGGTGCTGGTGGCCGACGACCTGGCGCCGGCCGACACGGCCGGGCTGGATCCCGAGATGGTTCTGGCCGTGGTGACCGAGCGCGGGGGCGCCACCAGTCACACCGCGATCATCGCGCGTCAGCTCGGCATTCCTTGCGTCGTGGGCGTCGCCGGAGCGCTCCAGCTCCGGTCCGGGACCCTGGTGCTCGTCGACGGGGCGACCGGCACGGTCGACGCCGACGTCCCCGAGGACGAGGCCCTCCGTCGGGTCGAGGCCGATCGCGCGGCGCGCGAGGCGCTCGCGGAATGGTCCGGCCCGGCCCGCACCACCGACGGCGTACACGTCGAGCTCCTGGCCAACGTGGCCGACGCGGAGTCGGCGCGGATCGGCGCTCAGGCCCCCGTCGAGGGGGTCGGGCTGTTCCGCACCGAGCTGTGCTTTCTGGACCGTCGCGACGAGCCCAGCGTCGACGAGCAGGCAGAGATCTACGCCGAGGTGCTGAAACCCTTCGGCGGCGCGAAGCGACACGTCGTCGTCCGCACCCTCGACGCAGGGTCGGACAAGCCGATCGCGTTCGCCACCCTCGCGGACGAGGAGAACCCAGCGCTCGGCGTTCGCGGGCTCCGGCTCGCCGCGCTGAACCCGAGCCTGTTGGAACGCCAGCTCGACGGGATCGCCGCCGCTGCCACGGCCAGCGGAGCCGACACCTGGGTGATGGCTCCGATGGTGGCCACGGTCGCCGAGGCGGCCGACTTCGCCGATCAGGTGCGCGGCCGCGGGCTGAAAGCCGGGATCATGGTGGAGGTGCCCAGCGCCGCGCTGCTGGCCGGCCGGATGCTGGAGGTGGTCGATTTCCTGTCCATCGGCACCAACGATCTGACGCAGTACGTCATGGCCGCCGACCGGCTGGCCTCGGACCTGGCGCACCTCACCGACCCGTGGCAACCGGCCGTCCTGGAGCTGATCGCCCAGACCGCCCAGGCGGGCCAGCGAGCCGGCAAGCCCGTGGGCGTCTGCGGTGAGGCGGCGGCACACCCGCTGCTGGCGGTCGCGCTCGTCGGCATGGGCGTCACGTCACTGTCGATGGCGCCGGCCGCGGTCCGAGCCGTGGGAGCGCAACTGTCGGCGGTCAGCTCGAGCACCTGTGCCGAAGCCGCCAGGGTCGCGATCGCCGCGGCCGATCCGGCGGCCGGCCGCGAAGCGGTGCGCGCTGTCGTGGGGAGCTGAGCGAGCGGCCCTACGGCTCGACGGTGACCTTGATCGCCTCGCCGTTCTTCACGATCGCGAACGCGTCGAGTACATCGTCGAGCGGCAGGTGCCGGGTGATCAGGTCCTTGACCGGCACCTGACCGGTGGAGATGTACTCGAGCGCCCGCTTGTTGTGCTCGGGTGCCGAGCCGTTGGCGCCGTGGATGTGCAGTTGACGGTAGTGGACCACGTTGGAGTCGCACTTGATGAACGGGTCGGTCTTCGGCAGACCACCGAAGAACGAGATTCGGCCGTTGCGCGCAGCCATCGAGATCGCCTGCTCCTGAGTGATGTTCGCTGAGGTGGCCGTGATGATCACGTCGGCCCCTCGACCGCCGGTCAGCTCCAGGACCTTCTCGACGACGTCGACCTGCGAGCCGTCGATGGTCTCCTCGGGATCCACCGCATCGGCCGACATCTTCAGCCGATCGGCGTTGACGTCGACGAGGTAGACCGGGCCGGCCTGGTGGACCCCTCGGGCGATCCTGATGTGCATGCACCCGATCGGCCCGGCACCGAACACCACCACGGTGTCGCCGGGCTCGATGCCGAGCAGCTCCTGGGCGTTGATCGCGCACGCGAAGGGCTCGGCGGCCGAGGCCTCGTCGTACCCGACGTTGTCGGGGATCCGGTTGAGTCCGTCGACCTTGAGCACCTGGCGCGGGACGATCATGAACTCCGCGAAGCCGCCGTCGTACTGGTAGCCGACCGAGGTCTGGTTCTGGCAGACCGCCATCCAGCCCTTGCCACACTCGTAGCAGTCGCCACAGGGGACGGCGGCGATGACCTGGGCGCGGTCGCCCACCGCCCAGCTCGAGCCGTAGGTCGTGTTGACGTCGGCGCCGACCTCGACCACCTCGCCGGCGATCTCGTGCCCGATGGTGCGCGGGGGAGTCAGGTTCTGATGCCCGTTGTGGAAGATCTTGACGTCGGTGCCGCAGGTCGAGCAGTTGCGCACCCGGAGCTTGACCTCGTCGGGAGCGCAGGTGGGCTCGGGCACCTCCTCGAGCCGGACGTCCTCGGGGGCGTAGAAGCGCAGGGCCTTCATTTCGGTGGGTCCTTCCGACGGGGTCGATGGGGGCGAATGTTGCCGACGCTATGCCGATTTCGGGCAAAAGGCCACATCAACGGGCCGATATCTGTGCCCGAGTGCTTGGCAATTTGCCCGTTTCCGTGCAAACTGGGAGCACTGGGGCGTGATGCGCGTCACGCCTCGCTCTACGAGAGGAACACCACGATGGCCTCCACCGCCACCGACATCGACACCGCTGCGCCTCGTGGCGGCGCTCGGCTCCATGTGCAAAGGGTCGGCACCTACCTGTCCAACATGGTCCTGCCGAACATCGGCGCCTTCATCGCCTGGGGCCTGATCACCGCTCTGTTCATCGAGACCGGCTGGATCACGCTGATCGGCGACAAGATCTTCAACTACGACGGTGGTTACGGCTTCGTCGAGGACCTCGGTGGCTGGGGCTCCGCGGAGGGCACCGGGATCGTCGGACCGATGATCGTCTACCTGCTGCCGGTGCTGATCGGCTACACGGGTGGTCGGATGGCGTACGGCGACGACAACATCCGCGGTGGCGTGGTGGGCGCCATCGCCACGATGGGCGCCGTCGCCGGCGCCGACGTGCCGATGTTCCTCGGCGCGATGATCATGGGACCGCTCGGCGGCTACACGATGCGTCGGGTCGACGCTCTCTGGGACGGCAAGATCCGGCCCGGCTTCGAGATGCTGGTCAACAACTTCTCTGCCGGAATCTGGGGGATGATCCTGGCGATCGGCGGCTTCCTGGTGGCCGGCCCGTTCGTGGAGTCGTTCTCGAATCTTGCGGAGAGGGTCGTCGACTTCCTGGTCGACAACAGCCTGCTGCCGCTGACCTCGATCTTCGTGGAGCCGGCCAAGATCCTGTTCCTCAACAACGCCATCAACCACGGGGTCTTCACGCCGCTCGGCACCAGCGAGGCGGTCGAAGAGGGCAAGTCGATCCTGTTCCTGATCGAGGCCAACCCCGGCCCCGGCCTCGGCCTCCTGCTGGCGTTCGCCGTCTTCGGGAAGGGCATCGCCAAGGCGTCGGCGCCCGGTGCCGCCGTGATCCAGTTCCTCGGCGGTATCCACGAGATCTACTTCCCGTTCGTGCTGATGAAGCCCAAGTTGCTCCTCGCGGTCGTCCTCGGCGGCATGACCGGCGTCGCGACCAACCTGATCTTCGACTCCGGGCTGCGCGCCCCCGCTGCGCCCGGCTCGATCATCGCGGTCTGGCTGCAGTCCCCGGCCGGCAGCATCGCCGGGGTCACGCTGTCGGTCATCCTCTCGGCGGGAGTGTCCTTCTTGGTGGCGAGCGTGCTGCTCAAGCTGGACCGGGGGGAGGACTCCGGCGACCTCGCCGGTGCGACCGCGAGCATGGAGTCCATGAAGGGCAAGGGGTCCCTCGCCTCATCGGTCCTCGGCTCCGGCCGGGGCATCCAGTCGATCGTGTTCGCCTGCGACGCCGGGATGGGCTCGTCCGCCATGGGTGCGTCGGTGCTGCGGAAGAAGGTGCACGCCGCCGGGCACGGTGAGGTGACGGTGGTGAACAAGGCCATCTCCAACCTGACCGACAGCTATGACCTCGTGGTCACTCACCAGGACCTCACCGAGCGGGCCAAGCAGCAGACACCGTCGGCCCTGCACATCTCTGTGGACAACTTCATGGGCAGCCCGCGGTACGACGAGATCGTCGAGCTCATCGACCAGGCGGGACCAGGCGGCGCGGCCCCGGCCGACGGGCCGACAGCCGGGCTCACGGGCGACGTCCTGGTGAGCGACGCCATCGTGCTCGGCGGCACCGCTCGCTCGAGGGACGAGGCGATCGACGAGTCCGGCCAACTGCTGGTGCGTAGCGGCGCCGTGGACCCGTCGTACGTCGAAGCCATGCACGCCCGTGAGACCTCGGTGTCGACCCACATGGGCAACGGGCTGGCGATCCCGCACGGCACCAACGAGGCCAAGGGCGCGATCCGGCGGACCGCGATCTCGTTCGTGCGGTACGCCGAGCCGGTCGACTGGAACGGCAAGCCGGCCGAGTTCGTCGTCGGCATCGCCGGCGCCGGTGACGACCACCTGGCCCTGCTGGCGCGGCTCGCGGAGGTCTTCACCGACGACGATGCCGTCGCCCGGTTGCGCGAGGCGCGGACCGCGGACGAGGTCCTCGCGATCCTCGCTCCGGTCCGGGTCTAGTCGGTCAGGACCGAGCCGGGATCGACTTCGTCGCCTCGACGGCCCAGGCGTTGTAGGACCGGGGCCGGGTCAGCACCTTGATCCGGCCCGGTCCGGTCGGACGGCGCACCCGCAGCACGACCTTGCCGGGACGGACCGACCTGGGCGATGACGCGCGTGCCGCCGACGACCTTGATCCGGCCCGGCAGCTTGACGCGGGTGCGGATCGTGATCCGATCCCACCCGATCGTGTAGCGGGTGGCGCTGATCGCGCGGCCCCGGAGCTCCGGGTCGCGGCAGCTGCGCAGGTCCCGGCAGAAGAGCGCCGGTTCGGTCATGGTCTTCGCCGCGAGCTCAGCGGTGTGGTCCTCGTGCGACCGCAGGTCGTCCGGGTCGAACCCTGCGTAGGACCCTTGCCAGCACACCACGCGCCAGAGCCGGGCGGCAGAAGCGGGGCCGCGGTGCTCCAGCGCGTCGAGGGCCAGTTGGAGCGCCACCGCGTCGCCGAGCATCATCGCGTGCTGGGGTTCGGGCACCCTGCGGCCCGGGCAGACGTCCTGGACCATGATCGACGTGGCGCCCTTCAGCCGGCTCGCCTGGGGTTGCGGCGTGACGGTCTGGTCGCCTCGGGTGCCGATGTTGGTGAACGACGGTCCGGGGGAAGGGGGCGCCGGTGCAGGGCGGTGAGGTACGCCGAGCCCGGTGACATCTGCCGCAGGACCGGGAGGCACGCGCGCTGGCAGCGCTCCACGAGAGCCTGCGAGCCCCGGTCGTAGACCCCGACCAGGCCGATCACGTCATCGACGAGCCGGCCGAGCGACGGCCAGGTGCGCAGCGCGGCCACGGACAGCAGCCCACCCTGGCTGACGCCGATCATCGAGATCTTGCGGCCCGCGCGCTCCGACATCCTGCGCACCGCGGTGGCGACGTACTCGATGTTGACCTGTACGTCGTCGGTCCCCACCGCCGGCACTCGCACCAGGCAGACGGGGTAGCCGCGGCGCAGCAGCACCGGTCGGTAGGTGCGCCCCCAGATCTCCATCGGTGTCGTGCCGGTGCCGGGGACGAGCAGGACGGGGGTGCGGCTCGAGCCGGCCAGGTCGCCTTTGCAGCTCAGCGCGTGGGCGCGGTCGGCGGCCGAACTGAGCATGGCCGGGCCGGCGACGCCGCTCGGGTCGCTCTGGCCGCCAGGACCGCGCGCGGCCTGCGCGGCGGATCTCGGCGCTGGCAGTGCGGTCAGCAGTGACATTGCCAGTAGCCAGGTGGCGAGCACGCCGACCCAACGAACAGCCCCATCTGTTGCCATTTCGGGAGGCTAGGGCGGCTCGCGGAGGACACGCCGAGGGTGCCGCACAACCTCGCCAAAATTGGTGACCGACTGGTCAGGTACGGCCGTCCGACGTTGCCTTGTCGGCGATCGCGGGCCGCGCGGCGCGGCTTCTGAGGGCGAAGACCAGGCTGACCGTCGCCAACGCGAAGCAGAGGACGACGTACGGCAGGCTGCCCACCGCCGTCCCCGCCTCGGTGAGGCCGTCGGTGGCGCCGAAGTAGTCGGGGAGGGCGGTTCCCCACAGCACCGCGAAGACCACGAGGTACGCCGCGGGGAACAGTCGGAGGAACCGGCTCGCGGTGCCGTCGGGTTCGGGGGGTGCCTGCTCGTTGCTGCGCCACTGCCGGATCAGGAGCGCGCCACCGACGAGCCAGAGGGCGACGATCTCGACGCCCATGACGATCGCCTGGGCAGTGACGTTGGGGTCGTCGCCACCGAAGATCCCGGTCGGGATGCTCGCGATCATCATGCCGACGGGCGCGAGCGCGCCGGCGGCCACGATCCGCCAGGCCAGCGCAGCGCCGCGGGGCGGTCGGCCCCGCTCGGTCGGTACGCCGACCAGCCGCACCACCAGATAGGTGAGCACCCCGAACGACACCGACGCAAAGATCCAGACGCTGTTGACCGGCACCGATGCCAGCAACGGATGGTTGACGTCGTTGTCGAGGTTCCAGGCCCACCACTTCAGCTGCGGCCCGAGCTGGTCGAAGATCTCGTAGAAGGCCTGGTAGACGAGCGCGACGCAGAGAGCGCCGACGAGCGGCCCGCGCGTCGCGAACACCCGCGTGGCGCGCACGATCTCGTAGGCGAGCGCGCTCATCGCGGGGTAGAACGCCACGATGTAGAGCGGCAGCCGGTCGAACATGAACTGCACCGTGAAGACGTTGTGGGCGAAGATGAAGCCGACGGCCTGGTCGAGGCCGAACCACTCGGGGAAGTACAGCGGCGGCTCCGTGACGAGCAGGTAGACGAGGGAGCCGAGCCACAGCGCGAGGTTGGTCGGATCGCCGTGCTGCCGCAGCCGTCGTACGGCGTGGATCAGCGCCAGCACTGCACCGACGATGATCGTGAGCTCGAGGACCGGCTGGGTCCAGCTGCTCAGGTCGCCCGGGCTGCGGAGCGTGATCACCGGGTCGGCGTTCTCGCAGCTGAAGCCGAGGAAGGCCGTGACTCGTTCGGCGGCGGTGCCGCAGCTGTCGCTCATTCCAGGTCGCTCCATGGGTCACAGCAGGTTCAACGCCCGAGCCCGTGGTGCGGCGGCGGGTGCCGGCACGCCGGGAGTCTACGCACGGGCTAGGCCACCGCTGCCCGCTTCGTCCCCCACTCGGGGTCGCGCCCGGTGAAGGCGATCAACCGGTCCATCGAGGTTGCCGCGGGATGGGTGAAGACCGCTGGCGCGTAGGGAGCCTCTGCGTCAGCGCCTCGGCTGTCGTCGCTCGCGACCTGGGGGACCAGCTCCCAGGTGAGTTCGACCAGCTCGTCGGGCAGGTCGAGCTCTCGGCCCAGCGCCACTGCGAGGTCCCAGCCGTGTACGACCGTTTCGACCACATGAAGGGAGAGCGCGAAGTCGGCCGGCAGCGAGTGACCGGCCAGACCAACGGTCCCGTCCTGGCCGCGCTCGTCCCAGGCCGCGCGCGCGGTGCGTATGAGTTCGGCGTGGCATTCGGTCAACGGCGCCGTCAGCTCGACCGATCCGCCGGTGGCGGCGTTGATCAGCAGCAGGTGGGTGTCTCTGACGTGGTCCATGAGCTGGCTGACGTCGTAGGAGGCGCACGGGGTGGGGCGGGGGAGATCGGCGCTCGGCACTGGTGCTGCGTCGAGCATCGACTGCACTGCCTGGTTGGCGGCGGAGAGGGCATCTACGAGTTGCATGATTTTCCTGTTCTCTCGGAGGGGTTTTCAGTGGAGGCGTCAGCGAGGGGAGGGTGGATTGGCTGGTCAGGGCCGGCTCGCTTCCAGCTCGACAGCCAGGTCGGCCAGGACGTGGAGGTGGGTGGCCCAACCGCCTTGGTTCTGCTCCAGGTCCACCGGGTCGACGAAGCCGCGGTGGTGGACCGTGAGTCGGGTCGCGTCCCCTTGGGGTTCGATCGTGAACTCCACGGTGGTGACCAGTTCCTCATCGAGACTGCGCCAGGTGTGCACCAGCTTGGTCGGCGGCTCGATGACCTCGTAGAAGCCTTCGATCCCGACCGAGAGGTTCATCGCGGGGAGGTGGATGGTCAGTGCCAGGCGTCCGCCGAGCTGCACCGTCATCTCGTCGACCGCGATCTCGGCGCCCTCCGGTCCGAACCAGCGCGCGTACAGCGCGGGGTCGGTCAGCAACCGGAAGACGGTGTCCGGGCGGGCCCGGATGAGCTGGTCGACCTCGAGCGCCAGCTTCGGGGGTGTGCTCATGGCCGTTCCTCGCTCTCGATCTCTGCTGCCAGGGACGCCAACCGCGACAGGCTGTGGGTCCACAGCGTGCGGTAGCGGTCGATCCAGTCCTCGGCCAGCAGCAGCCGATCCGACTCGAGACTGAGCACGTGCTTGCGCCCCTGCAGACGGCGGGTGACCAGGCCCGCCCCCTCGAGCGTCTTGACGTGCTTGGTGATCCCCGCCGGCGAGAGGGCGAGACCCGTGCTTGCCTCGCCCACGCTCAGCGACCCGCGCTGAGCGAGCTGAGCGACGATGCTCCGCCGGGAACCGTCCGCCAACGCCAGGAACACCCGGTCCAGCGGGTCGTCGACGTCGATACTGTTTGCCATAAGGCGAATAGTACGCCAACAAGTGAATTTTGGCAAGGCCAAGGAAGGCACCGCCAAGGCGCCCCCGGTGAAAGACAGAGCGCCCCCGCCAGGACTCGAACCTGGGACCTGAGCCGGTCGGCCGCCGCTCAGAGGCGCGCCGCTTGCCACGTGTACTGCTGATGATGCTCGTGCTGCTGATCGTGCTGCCCGTCCACTTTCTCTTCCACTTGTTCTCGAATCTCGCCATGTTCGACCTGCTCGCGATCACGATCAACTTCGCAATCGCTCCGCCGGGGCCGGTCCGGTCCGGGCCGCCTACGAGCCGACCCGTACGGCGGCGAGGGCACGCGCGCCGGCGCCGGTGGGCTGGCGGCCCCTGCGCTCGGTATCGAGGGCCCGAGTGGTGAGGTCGGCCAGGTGCTGGAGGCGGGGCAGCAGCAGCTGGACCTCGGGGGCGCTGGCGTAAGGGGCTTGGACCGCGGTGAGTGCGTCGCTAACCGCGTCGGGAAGGTCGGCGGCGGTCTGCTTGACCCAGGTCCTGACCTGGTCGATGGGCAGCCCGACTCGGCGGGCGAAGGTGTTCCAGTGCTGGCCGTGGACCTCGCCGAAGGCGCGTTCCCCACCCATCGACATCGCCGCCTTCGGATAGCGAAGCCGGTCTCCTCGGTCGACGGTCAGACCGGTGGCAAGGTCGTAGAGCGGGGCGAAGCGAGCGGCCGGGCCCACGAGCAGGATCGAGTAGTTCTTCGCATGAGCGTCCGGGGCGCCGAGCAGGTAGTTCACGACGACCGCCCGGGCGAACCGCTGCACGGAGTCGTCGGCGGTCACGTCCCGGAGCCGATCGGCGATCTTCTGCACGCCCGGGCCGCGGTCGGCCTCGTATTTGCGGTCGGGATTCAGCCCAAAGGTCTGGCAGAAGTCCTCCTGGTGCACCCGCACGAACTGCCCGCCCCGGCGCATCCGGTCGAACCGTTCCACGACAATTGCCGGCTGGTCCTCGAACTCGGTGTAGCTGGTGTTCGCCACGTCGAGCCCGAGACTGGCCGCGGCCCGCATCGAAACGTGCTCGATGAGCGCCTGTGCCGGAATGCGGCCGATGCCAGGCTTGATGATGTGGGTGGACGGCACGGTGCCGTGGGCGATGCCCCACCCGTTGTCAGTGCGGCGGAGCGTGAATTTGCTTTGGGCGCCGGCCAGCGACCAGTGCTCGTCCTCGCCGAGCCAGTCGGTGTCGTCGGCCCGCAGGCGGCGCAGCCGGTCGGCGATGCCGGCCTCGGCGATGGGTTCGACGTGTCCGGTGTCCAGCTGCTGGGGGTAGTCCTCGGTGGGCAAGAACACGGCGCCGCCGGCGGCGTCGCTGCCGATGGCTGCAATCAGCCCGAAGGTGTCGCCGTCGCGCAGCCCGAAATGTCTTGCCCAGCGACGGCGGACCTCGTCGTTGTCGGGCAGTAGGCCCTTGAGGTGGGCCTGCACCCACTTGTTTGTGTAGGTGGTGGCCGACAGCGGCATCGACAGCGAGAGGGGCGTGGGTCGCGGGCCGGCCAGGTAGTCCTCGTCGTATGTGAACGTGATAGACCCGCCGTTGCGTTCGATGTGGCCCGCAAGCTGCCCGTACAGCACCACCGCTAGGCGGTTCGGCCGCGGGCTCATCCCAGTACCTCGCTCAGGACGTCGTCGAAGGTGCTGGGCTCGTCGTCGACCAGTTGAATCGACTTGCCCAGCGCCCGGAGTACCGCGAACACGCGCACCAGCTCGGTCCGCGGTCGGGCGCCTCGTTCCAGCTCGATAACGAGCCGCCGGGACACGCCGGCGCGCTCGGCGAGCTCGGCTTGGGTCCAGCCGTGGGCTGTCCGTACCTCACGCAGCGCTGCACCGAGTGCTGAGGGGTCCGCAATCACTCCACCCATGAATGTCATAATACCGGAACATCAAGATATGTCACGGTGCCAGAACATTTCTCCATGTCACAGTACTGTGACATGGAGCTCAGTCCCTTTCTGGCGCGCGGCATGTGCATGCACTCGCTACCCGGCGTGAGTGGCCCGCCAAGCGTGGGCCGACGCTGTCACAGACTCCACGAAGTTGGTCTTCGCGCGGGTGTATGCGTCGCGGTCGTTGGCGTGCTCAGCCGCGAGTCGTTGCTTGAGTTCGCCGTATTCGCTGGCCACATCTGGGTGCGCGCGAAGGTAGTCCCGGAAGGCGATCTCGTCGTCAAACCCTGGAGAACCAGTCGGGATCAGGTGAAGGTGATGCGTGCGGTGGCTGGGGTCGGGCTTGCAGAACCAGTGCATGACCTCTTCGCGGTACGGGGAGTACAAGTATCGAAGTTGTCCGAGGCGCTCGATGCATGGCCGCGACGCCTCCAGGCTGTCGACGCCCGCAGCGATGTCGATGATCGGCTTCGCATCCAGCCCGGAGATCGCTGTGCTGCCGATGTGGTGGATACCGCCCGTGATCCATGGGCCAATCACGGCCGCCAGTGCACGCGCTTCGACGTCGAAGAGCGCCGCCCAGGTGGGGTCGTGAGGCACCAGTCGCACAGGTTCGTTCTGCCAGTGCGCCGGATCATTGCGGGTCATGTAGGCCATGCTTTCAGGCAGCACCACTCCCGCCCGCTCTTCGGCAGATCGTGCGGTCCCGTGCTCACGGGAATTTCGGCCAGGTCGCTCTTGTCGCCGCCCAGGTCGCGGCGATCCGCCGCGGACCCCACGACGGATGCGCACGTCGCATCCGTGCGATCGCTGCCTCCACCTCACCCGGCAATTGGTGTGGACCCGACCGCGGCCGATGCGACCGATCACCCAGGTTCTCCAGACCACCGGCCTCGTACTTGGCCAGCCAGTCATGCACGGTCTTGCGCGCCACCCCGAACCGGGCCGCCACATCCGTGACCGTCTCACCGTCGCTGATCACCGCCAGCACGGCCTGATACCGCTGCTCAGCCGCACTCATCTCCGCATCTCGGGAGTGTCACCAATCAGCCGAAGTAGGTGTCACCCATCACCCGAAGGTGTGGCACCCATCAACCGAAGGCCGAATGTCACCTCTCAGGCGAAGTAACACAGGTTCTTGCGCCCCCGCCAGGACTCGAACCTGGGACCTGCGGATTAGAAGGCCGCTGCTCTATCCAGCTGAGCTACGGGGGCGGGGGACTGCAGTCGGGACAAGCATAGGGATATCCAGCGTGCAGTTCCCGCCGGGGCTTCCGGTCCGCGCGCACGCTGCGAGGTGGCCGGGGCTCACAGTCTTCTCGGGCCGCCGCGGGCGATTGCTCGGCGGCTGGAGGATGGACTGGGCAGCGACGACCGTCCGATCGTCACCGCCGTGGGGCGTACAGGTCGTAGGCACGGAAGGTGTCATCGAGGGCCACCACTCGTCCGTCCGCGACGGCCGCCAAGCGGTGCCCGTCGACCCAGATCCGGCCGAGGCTGTGGCCGGAGCTGGCGCGCAGCACCTGGCCGTCCGCGAGGTAGACGACGCCGTTGGCGACCACGATGCCTCCGGTGGCAGCGGGCCGCGTCCACAGCGGGGTGCCGGTGGCGCGGGACAGGGCGCAGAGGTCCTGGCCGCAGCGGGCGTACACGCGGGAGCCGTCGACCGCGAGGCTGCTGTGGCTGTGCGGTGCCGACCACAGCGGCGCGCCAGTGCTCGCGTCCAGCGCGGCCAGCTCCCCGTTTCCGTCGCGACCGAGGATCAGGCGACCCGCGGCGGTCGGCAGGTCGCCACGCTCAGGATTCCAGGTCCCCGGCCGGGTCCAGCGCAGCGCCCCGTCGGACAGCCGGCGCGCCTCCAGCTTGGGGTCGAAACCGTCCTCGCCGTCGCGACAGTTGTTCGTGATCACCAGGCGGCGGACCACGAGTGCTCTTCCCTCGGGGCACCCGTCGTACCGGCCCCACACTGTCGTCCCGGTGGCTGGGTCGAACACGTGCAACCCGAGGCCGTAGACCGTGGCGCCCGAAAGCACCAGCCGCCCCTCGGCGGCGACCAGGGTGCTCCATCCCTCCATGCCGGTGCGCTGCCACAGCATCCGACCGCTTGCCGCGTCGAAGGCGACCAACCGCATCGACGGGTCGGACTCCGAGTTGCAGTCGGTGACACCGACGAAGACCCGAGACCCGTAGGCGACGACCACATGGGCGCGCTCGCGGTGGTTGGGCCTGAGCAAGAGAGGCTTGCGCCACACCCGGGCGCCGGTACTGGTGTCGAAGGCGGCCAGATCGTCGCCGTACGCGGTGAACAACCGAGTGCTGGTGACCGCCGGAATGTGCAACCACCCGCGCGCACAGCGATCCGGATAGTCGGGTTCTGGATCCGGTGCCAGCGCCAGCGCGACGTCGAACTCGAGCGCGCCGACGTTGGCGGTCGACAGGGCCCGCTCCTGAAGGTTGGCCCTGCTGTTCGCGGCGTTCCCGTCCTGCTGGCGCCACTCGCTGAGCGCCGGTGCCGCCGCATGGATCTGGCTACCTGAGAGCAGCACCGCGAGCACCGCGGTGAGCGGCAGCAACTGCCGGAGACGTCGCATTGAGAGCTCCTCTCGGACGGGTCGTTCGCGGGTGAATCTGTCGCAGAACTACCCCCGGGGGCATCGCTACTTCTGGGGAACTCCGCTGCAGCGCGGCCGCCCGTTCGCCGACCCGCACCAGCTCGTCCGTGGCGGCAGGGGGTGCGGGGGCGAACACCACGGCAGTCGCCGAGACGCTCCGCTCACTCGGTGGCGGACGTCAGGTCGAACTCGTCAACGGGGACCGGCTCACCGTCGGGAAGCCCGACATCGATCCGCTCGCCGATCGTCACCGTGCCGTCGACGGCAACGCTGATGTCGGCATAGCCGGTTTGGAGCCCGGTCTCCGCGTTGAAGTACTGGAGCTGCGTGCTCACGGTTTTCAGCGGCGTGGAGAACGGTGTCGAGAACCGGTTGAACGTGGGGTTCTCCTCGACGCCGCCGGAGGTGCCGAGCTGGCTCACGACGGTCCAGGTCACCAGGTCGCCGTCGGTGTTCCAGATGACCCAGGGGCCGTCCGGGTCGTGGTAGTGCCCCATGTTGATCGCACCCGGCGGGAGATCGGGGATCTCGTCGTCCCACGGGGTCGTCTCGCGACCCTCGCCGGCCGCCAGTTGTCCGGTGCTGCGGATGCCGACGTACCCGGCCACCGACCGGGGCTGGTGGAACAGCACGATGAGGGGATCCGTGGGCTCCTCCTCGTCGTCGATCTTGGCGCGGAGCATCTCGCCGAGCTCGGTCTCGGTGATCCCGCTTTCGTTGACGACCATCCCGCCGAACAGCGTCTTGAACGCCGGGTCGTCGCCGGCCACCACCCGGAGCCCGGACACATCGGTGACGTCGAAGTCGGGCAGAGCCACGCCGTTGTCCCTGAGCTGGTCGACCGTGGTGTCGGTGTCGTGATCGCCCTTGACGGCGACGACGCGGATCCCCGGGCCGGCCCCCGCCTCGTCCGCGACGAAGCCGCGTTCGGCGACGGTGCCGTTGGAGCTGACATCGCCGGAGATCGTGCGCATGGCGAACGCCTCCTCGCCGAGGTACTGCTGGAGGAGGGGGTACATCGCCGCCCGCACCTTGGTGCCGACCTGGCTGCCCTGGGGATCGGCCTCGCCGAGCACGATCCGCTCACCCTCCCGAGGCGTCAGCTCGGTGGCGTGTTCCGGAAGCACCTCGGCGAACGAGGCGGCAGTGGCCTCCTCGTAGGCGGTGGCCTTGGCCCGGATCCGATCGGTGTTCTTGACGATGAACGGCTGCACCTGCTGGGCGATCTCCAGCGCTGCGGGGCTGCTGAAGCTGATGTCGTCGTAGCCGGTCATCGGATACGACCTGGCGACCTCCGCGTTCCCCTCCCAGCCGCCGAACAGCTGGACGGCGACCAAGGACGAGGTCACCATGCCCGCCGCGACCACGAGTCCGCCGACCACCAGTCGCCGACCGCCGGTCGGGATCGAGGCCAGCGGGCTGCGTCCGCGGAACAGCAACGTGAGCGCCAGGCCGCCGAGCAGAAAGGCCGCCAGCTCGATCTGCCAGAAGCGCCCCAAGAGCTGGCCCCGGAGCTCTTCGCCGTAGGCCCGGGCCACGACCGCGGGATCGCTCACGAACTGGGCGTTGGCCTCGATGAACCGCGGGCTCACGTAGGAGGCGAGCGACCCGCCGGCCTCGGGCGGCCCGGTCGCGCGGATGTTGGCGCCGAAGTCGGCAAAACCGGTGCGCTCCCAGTGCACGCTGCCCAGGATTCCGGTGTCGAGCGTCGACACGCCGTTGTGGGCCAGGCTGATCTCCACCGGCAGCGTGCCCAGCCGGTCCTCGAACGTCGCGTTCTCTATCGCCCGCTCGGCGGCCACCGGCGCGCAGACCAGCGCCGTGACGAACCCATAGGCCAGGAACGCGAGTGCGCCGCGACGCAGTCGCTCCTTGTCGAGTTTCATCTCACGCCCTCGGCATCAACCGGGACATCCACTCCTCGACGTCCGAGGCGCGGCGGGGGAGTCCCTCGGACAGGTTGCGCGACCCGTCAGCGGTCACCACGACGTCATCCTCGATCCGGATCCCGATCCCGCGCAGCTCCTCGGGGACCAACAGGTCGTCCTCCTGGAAGTACAGCCCGGGCTCGACCGTCAGGACCATGCCCTCGGCGAGGGTGCCGTCGCGATACGACGCCGGTGCCGCCGCACCGCAGTCGTGCACGTCCATGCCGAGCATGTGGCTGGTGCCGTGCAGGGTCCAGCGCGCGTAGACCTTCGACTCCGGGTCGAGCGCCTCCTCGGCGGATACCGGCAGCAGCCCGAGGTCGTCGAGGGCGTGCGCCAACACCGCCATCGCTGCGTCGTGCGCGGCCAGGAAGGGGACGCCGGGCCGGACCGCATCGAGGCCAGCCTGCTGGGCTGCGTAGACGTGGTCGTAGAGCTCGCGTTGGAGCTCGGTGAACGTCCCGTTGACCGGCAGCGTCCGGGTGACATCGGCGGTGTAGAGGTTGTGACCCTCCACGCCCATGTCCAGCAGCACGAGCTCGCCGGGCGTGATCCGGCCGGAGTTCTCGATCCAGTGGAGCGTGGTCGCGTGCCGGCCGCCGCCGACGATCGAGTCGTAGCCGATGTCGTTGCCCATCGCCCGGGCTCGCCGGAAGAACGTGCCCTCCAGCCAGCGCTCGCCGTGCTCGAGAACGCCGTCCCACTCCTTGACCGAGTCCTCGAACCCCAGGGTGGTCGCGTCGCAGGCCCGCTGCAGCTCGTCGATCTCCCAGTCGTCCTTGATCAACCGCATCTCGGAGACCACGCGGGCCAGGTCGTCGTCGACCGATGCGTCCCGAGTCTTCCCCGTCCCGACCAGCGCCTGGTCGAGCTCGTCGACGTGTCGCACCTCGATGCCGAGCGAGTCGGACAGCTCAGCCAGGGACGGCCTCCGCCCGGCCCACAGCTCGCCGTACTGCCGGTCGCGGAAGAACTCGTCGGTGTCGCGATCGGAGCGCGGCCGCGCGAAGAGGACGGAGTCGCCCGCCCCGTCCCCCTGGATCACCAGGACCGCGTCGCTGGTCTGGTTGCCGCAGAAGTAGGTGTGTGCGGTGTCCGAGCGGAACCGGTAGTCGGTGTCGTTGGCCCGCACCTTGTAGGTGCCGGCCGGCAGCACCAGCCGCTCGCCGGGGAACATGCCGGCCAGCCTGGTCCGGCGTTCGGCGGCGTACGTCGCGATCGGGTGCCGCGGCAGGTCGAGCTCGCGGTCGCCCCATCCGGTCCGCATGAAGGCGGCGTAGGCCTCGGGCACGGCGGGGTCGTGCGACTCCGTGTGCGGCGTGCTGGTTTCGGGCGCGATCTCCTCACTCACGAGGGCCACAGTACGCCGTCCCGATCAGCGGGACCGACCCCGACGGATAGGCTTCCACCATGCCCCGGACCCGACACGAAAGCATCGCCTTCACGGTCGTGGTGACCGTGTTGGTGGCCCTCGGGGCGCTGCTGATGCTGCTGCTGCTCGCGTTCTCCGGAGCCCCACGCATCACCCTGCTGGCGACCGGGTTGGCCGCGCTTCCGGTGGGGCCGCTCATCGCGACGTACCTCTGGCTCGATCGCTACGAACCCGAGCCCAAGCGGCTGCTGGCCTACGGGCTGCTCTGGGGCGCCTTCGTGGCCACGGTGGCGGCGATCGTGATCGGTGGTGTCGGTGGGTACGTCGCCGGGTTCAGCGAGGACGTGTCGCTCGCGATCGTGGCGCCGGTGACCGAGGAGGCCAGCAAGGGCTTCTTCCTGCTGCTCCTGCTCTGGTGGCGCCGGGCCGAGCTCGACGGGATCCTCGACGGCATCGTCTACGCCGGCATGGTCGGTATCGGCTTCGCGTTCACCGAGAACATCCTCTATCTCACGGCGGCCTACGACGGCACCGACATGACCGGCCCCGGCGGCATCGCCGGCGTCACGGGCACGTTCGTGGTCCGTTGCGTGTTCAGTCCGTTCGCGCACCCGCTGTTCACCGCCTTCACCGGAATCGGGATCGGTATCGCGGTGATGTCGCGCAGTCGCGGGCGACAGGTGCTCGCCATCTCGGGCGGCTACCTGCTCGCGGTCACCGCCCACGGCGTCTGGAACGGTTCCACGATCTTCGGGCTCGGCAGCTTCGCGTTGGTCTACCTGGCGCTGATGGCGCCCGCACTGGTCGGCCTGTTCTGCATCGCGATCTGGGCCCAGCGCTCCGAGGCCCGGATGCTGAGCGCGGCGCTCGCCGACGCGGCGCAGCGCGGCCTGGTCCCGGCCACCGACATCGGCTGGGTGGTCGATCTCCGGGCCCGCCGCGCGGCCCGGCAGTACGCCGCCCAGTACGGCGGCAGGGCCGCCGCCCGGGCGATGCGCGACTATCAGCAGGCCACGGTCGAGCTCGGGTTCCTGCACCATCGCCTGCTCCGCGGCACCGCCCCGAAGGACTGGCAGGCCCGCGGCCAGGACTTCGTCGCGCGGATCAACGCGGTCCGTCCGCACGTCGCGTTCCCGGGACAGGTCGTGCCAGTCCGATGACCACCTCCGCAGACGGTGACCGGATGCTGACCGCGCTGATCCAGCTGCGCGGTGCCCTCCAGACCGCCCGGCTCCCGCTTGACCTGGCGGGGTCCGAGGAGCAGCGGACCACGCTGCGCGAGATCGTCGACCAACTCGAGGACTACGTCATCCCGCGTCAGATGACGCTCGAGGCGCCGGTGCTGACCGTGGTCGGCGGGTCGACCGGCGCCGGCAAGTCCACGCTGGTCAACTCGCTGGTCGGTCATCAGGTCACCGCACCGGGGGTGCTGCGGCCCACGACGCGGTCGCCGGTGCTCGTGCACCACCCCGAGGACGCCGGCTGGTTCGGCCAGGACCGGTTGCTCCCCGATCTGGAACGCGTCGACCACGCCACCGACGACCCCCACGCGCTGCAGCTGGTGGCCAGCGACACGTTGCCGCCCGGGCTCGCGATCCTGGACGCTCCCGACGTCGACTCCGTCGAGGAGCGCAACCGCGAGCTCGCCGCCCAGCTGCTGGCGGCCGCCGACCTCTGGCTGTTCGTCACCTCGGCCGCCCGCTACGCCGACGAGGTGCCGTGGGGGTTCCTCAAACAGGCCGCCGAACGTTCCACCTCGGTGGCGGTCGTGCTCGACCGCACCCCGGACGAGGCCACCCAGACGGTGTCGACCCACCTCGCCCGGATGCTGGCCAGCCGGGGGCTGAAGGACTCGCCGCTGTTCATCGTCGCCGAGGGCACGCTCGACGACGAGGGGCTGCTGCCACCCGATCACGTGGCCGAGATCCGTGCCTGGCTGGCTTCGCTCGCCTCGGATGTGGAGGCCCGCGGCTCGGTGGTCAAGCAGACGCTGGAGGGCGCGATTCGCACCGCGAGTCGCCGCTCGTACGCCGTCGCGGACGCGGTCGACGACCAGGTCCGGGCCGCCGCGCAGCTGCGCGCGGATGCCGACGCGTCGTACGACCGGGCGATGGCCGTGGTCGTCGAGGAGTCGGCGGACGGGACGCTGCTGCGCGGCGAGGTGCTCGCGCGCTGGCAGGAGTTCGTCGGTTCCGGCGAGCTGCTCAAGTCGTTGGAAGCCCGCGTGGGCTGGATCCGGGACCGGGTGGTCAACGCCGTCAAGGGCAAGCCGCAGCAGGCCGAGCGGGTCACCGTCGCCGTCGAGTCCGGCCTGGAGACCCTGATCCTGGAGCATGCCGAGGCGGCCGCCGAGCGGGCCGAGGCCGCGTGGCGGCAGAGCGATGCCGGGCGAGCGCTCCTGCAGTTCGCTCCCGACGACATCGGCCGCGCCTCGCGCGACCTGCGCCGCCGGACCGACCGGGCTGTCCGCGAGTGGCAGAGCGACGTCCTCGAGATGGTGCGCAACGAGGGTGCCGACAAGCGCAACACCGCTCGGTTCCTCGCGTTCGGCGTCAACGGTCTCTCGGTCGCGTTGATGATCGTCGTGTTCGCCCATACCGCCGGCGTCACCGGCGCGGAGGCCGGGATCGCGGGCGGTTCCGCGGTCGTCGGGCAGAAGCTGTTGGAGGCCGTGTTCGGCGACCAGGCGGTCCGTTCGCTGGCCGAGCGGGCCCGGCAGGCGCTCGTGGAGCGCGTCGGCGCTTTGCTCGATGAGGAGCGGGCTCGTTACGGTTCGCTCACCGACGGGCTGCAGCTCGAACCGCGGGCGGCCGACCAGGTGCGCGAGGCGGCGCGTCGTATCGACGACCTGCGCTTTGCGGCCTCGAAGCTCGGAGAGGGCGCGGAAGGAACTCTGTGACATCGCTGTTCGAAGGGGCCCGGAGGCTGGTGACCCGCGGGACCGACATCGGTGCCCGGATCGATGGCCTCGGGGCCGCGGTGGCCGCCGCTCGCGGTCACCTCGATGACGCCGTGGTCGACGAGGCCGCGGCGGTCGCCGAGCGCGCGGCGGGCCGGCTTCGGCTGTCCGCCGAGCACACGGTGGTCGCGATCGCGGGCGCGACCGGCTCCGGCAAGTCCTCCACCTTCAACGCGCTGATCGGTCTCGAGCTCTCCTCGGTCGGGGTCCGCCGGCCGACGACGTCGTGGGCGACCGCCTGTGTCTGGGGGACCCAGGGCGCCGACGAGCTGCTGACCTGGCTGGGCATCCCGCCCCGGCACTACACCCGGCGCGATTCCCTGCTCGACACCCGCCACGAGGACAGCGCTCTCGACGGCGTGGTGCTGCTGGACCTCCCCGACCACGACTCGACCGAGGTCGCCCACCACCTCGAGGTCGATCGGCTGGTGCAGCTCGCCGATCTGCTCGTCTGGGTGCTCGACCCCCAGAAGTACGCCGACGCGGCGATCCACGACCGCTACCTCGCGCCGCTGCATGAGCACGCCGGTGTGACCGTCGTGGTGCTCAACCAGATCGACACGGTGCCGGAGGACCGGCGCCAGTCGATGGTCGACGACGTCCGCCGACTGCTCGACGCCGATGGACTCCACGACGTACCCATCTTCGCGATCAGCGCGCGCCACGGGCTCGGGATCAGCGAGCTGCGCGCGGAGGTGGCCAAGCGGGTGGCCGAGAAGAAGGCGGCCCGCACCCGCCTCGGCACCGACCTGCGGGCGGCCGCTCGGCGGCTGGCCGAGGCACACGGCGATGCCGCGCCGCGCCACCTGTCCGAGCGCCGCGCCTCGACGCTCGAGGACGCGTTCGCCGATGCCGCCGGGGTCCCGACCGTGGTCAGCGCGGTGGAGCGGGCCACCCGGATCCGGGCGGGCCGGGCCACGGGTTGGCCGGTGGTCTCCTGGCTCTCGCGGTTGCGGCGCGATCCGCTGAAGAAGCTGGATCTCGAGCTGGGGGCGGCGGGCAAGCAGCTCAGCGGACGGTCCCGCACCTCGCTCCCGACGACGACGCCGGTGCAGCGGGCCCGGATCGACGCCGAGGTGCGCGCCCTGGCCGATCTCGCTTCCCAGGGCCTCGGCCGGCCCTGGGTCGACGCGGTACGCCGCGCTTCCTCGGCGCGGCTCGACGAGCTCGGTGATCGACTCGACCGGGCGATGGCCGACACCGATCTTCAGGCCGCCAGGATCCCCGTCTGGGCCGGCGCCGTACGCCTGCTCCAGTGGATGCTGATCCTGACCGCACTCGCCGGCGCCGGCTGGCTGGCCACGCTCGCGGTGATGGACTTCCTCGAGCTGGACAAGCCCACGCTGCCCGAGCTCGGCGATCTCCCGATCCCCACGATCATGCTGGTCGGGGGAGTGGCGCTCGGCATCCTGCTGGCGCTGCTGTGTCGGGGCCTGGTCCGGATGACCGCTCGACGCCGGGCCGCCGCCGCCGACAAGCGGCTCCGCGCCGCCGTCCACGATGTCGCGGTCGAGCTGGTGGTGCTGCCGGTGCGCGCCGAGCTGGAGGCGCATGCCGCCGTGGGGACGGGTCTGGCGCGGGCGCTGAAGTGAGCCCGCAGGGCGCGCAGGGTTGTCGATCCAGAACCCGATGTTCCCCACCTGGCTGGGTGCTGATGGACGGGGCCCAGATGGCCCAGATGTCCGGTGAGCAGAAGAGCGGTGTGCCTAGCGGGGACCGCTAGCATCGCTGCTCATGTTGAAGGCCCGTGCCGCGACGCGATTGCTGGTCCTGCTCGCCTTGGCATTGCCGGTGGCGGTCACCCCTGTGGCAACCGCCGTGAATGGCTGGAAGCCAGCGGACAACACGCTCTCGCCGGCCGAACCGGCGTCGTCTACTCCGGGCAAGCTCGCCGGCGCTCAGTGGCCGGGTTTCGAGGGGTGTCCGGACCTCGTTCTTCTGGTCGCACGTGGCTCGGGGGAGTCGCCCCAGTCGCCGGACGACAACCCCTTGCTGGTGGAGTCCTACAACGCTGACACGGCGTGGGGACAGGGCATGCCGGGCGAGATCACCGCTGGCGTCGCTCAGGGCGCCGCGAATCGCAAGGGCCTCACCAGCGTTCGTCAGGGCGTCGTCTACCCCGCTCTGCCGGTTGAGGAGCTGGCAACCGGGAAGTTCTTCGACAGCATCGATCGGGGCGCCGATGCGATCGTCGCGGCCATCAAGGAGCGCTTCTATGACGATTGCGGCCGGGAGAGCTTCCAGATTATTGGCTACTCCCAGGGTGCCTGGGCCGTGCGAATCGCGATGCGCCGGCTCAGCGCGTGGATCGACCGGCAGTTCAACGGCGAGTGGCCGATGGGGAACGGCCAGCAGCCGTTTATCAGCGGGATCGCGCTGCTCGGCGACCCGACGTTCGATTCGAGGGAGTCCATCGTCAGATGGGATCCAGAGCGGGGTCGGGACCTCGGCATCGCGATCCACACCCGGATCACTGGCAGGGTTCCCAAGGGATGGTTCGCTCCCTATCCGCGGGTGATCCGCGACCGCGTCAGTTCCTACTGTCTGAGTGACGATTTGGTCTGTCGATCGCCGAAACGGTGGCAGGACCTCGTGGTCCGCACGCTGGCCCTCAAGCTGTCCAAGAACCTCGAGGGACACCTCTCGTACGGCGCCGAGACTGCAGATCGAGCGGGCCGTTGGCTTGCCAAGCACCTCCCAGCTCTTCCGAGTTTTGGGACCGAGACCGGACGCGTCAGCTTTCGGCATCCGTCCTGGGGGCCGGCCACGCTCATTTCGAGCTTCCGCGTCGACTACGACGACGGCGCCGGCCAGGGGTTCATCAGGGTCGTCGATGCCGACGGCAGGACACGGTGGCGAGCGCAGACTGCTGGACCCTGGTACCTCATGGAACTGAATACTCCCGCCATCGACTCGGCCGGCAACATGTTCGTGAACTGGGACCCCGGACGCGAGAACGGGGTCACGGTGCTACGTCCGAAGCCAGGCGGAATGGCCGACTTTGGCACGCTCGCGGAGAACGGCGAGTATCGGGTTCGCTTCTACTGGGCCCATGTCGTCGACGTCGAGGGCGACGGCGTTTTCGAGGTCGCGAAACACGACTGCGACAGCTATCCCCACTGCGAGCCCCGCGATGAGATCTGGCGATGGGACGGCACCGACTTCGTTCTCGCGACCGTGGCGCCTTGAGCCGCATTCATCCACAGGCGGCGTGTGCTGCGGACTTGTCCACAGGCTGTCGATCACCTGGCAGTGCTTGTCGGTGCCGTTGCGTGTGCTCGTCTCGTCCAGATCGACGAGACGAGGAGTGACGAATGTTCAACGAGACGATGGTGACCCTGCAGGGCAACGTCGGTGGAGACGTGACGCTGCGCCAGGCCGGCGAGCAGCTGGTCGCCAACTTCCGGATCGCCTGCACGCCGCGGCGGTTCCAGCGCAAGTCCGGTGAGTGGGCCGACGGCGAGACCCAGTGGTACTCCGTCAGCGCCTGGCGTCAGCTCGGCGAGCACTGCAGCCGGTCCCTGCGACGCGGCGACCCGGTCGTCGTGCAGGGCCGGCTCACCCAGCGCAGCTACGTGAACAAGAACCACGTCGAGGTGGTCGCGCTGGAGGTCGAGGCATTGCTCGTCGGCCACGACCTGAGCAAGGGCGTGAGTGCGTTCACCCGACGGCCCAGCCAGCCGGCTCGTGAGGAGGCGGCCTGACCCCCGATCAGGTCTCCAGCCACCTCGCTGCGTAGGCTC
Source organism: uncultured Actinomycetota bacterium (assembly GCA_963827185.1). Taxonomy (GTDB): domain Bacteria; phylum Actinomycetota; class Actinomycetes; order Propionibacteriales; family Nocardioidaceae; genus Nocardioides. Next base: position 143,687 of record CAWGZQ010000003.1, on the reverse strand, counting down.
GGGGACCATGGCGGAGTATGTGTTCACCCTGCGCAATGTGCGCAAGGCCCACGGCGACAAGGTCGTCCTCGACAACGTGACCCTGTCCTTCCTGCACGGGGCCAAGATCGGTGTGGTCGGGCCCAACGGCACCGGCAAGTCGTCCCTGTTGAAGATCATGGCGGGGCTCGACAACGCCAACAACGGCGACGCGATCCTCGACCCTGGCGCGACCGTCGGGATGCTGCAGCAGGAGCCTCCGCTCACCGACGGCACCACCGTGCAGCAGAACGTCGAGGAGGCCGTGCACGAGATCAAGTCCAAGCTCGACCGGTTCAACCAGGTCAGCGAGGAGCTCGCCGACCCGGACGCCGACTACGACAAGCTGCTCGCCGAGATGGGCGACCTGCAGACCGACCTCGACCACGCGGGCGCCTGGGACCTCGACAGCCGGCTCGACCAGGCCATGGACGCCCTGCGCTGTCCGCCCGCCGACGAGCTCGTGGACCATCTTTCCGGCGGCGAGCGCCGCCGGGTGGCGCTGTGCAAGCTGCTGCTCCAGCAGCCCGACCTGCTGCTCCTCGACGAGCCCACCAACCACCTCGACGCGGAGTCGGTCGACTGGCTGGAGAAGCACCTGGCGGCGTACCCCGGCGCGGTCCTGGCCGTCACCCACGACCGGTACTTCCTCGACAACGTCGCGCAGTGGATCCTCGAGCTCGACCGCGGGCAGACCCACCCCTACGAGGGCAACTACTCGACCTACCTCGAGACCAAGAAGGACCGGCTCAAGATCGAGGGCCAGAAGGACGCCAAGCGCGCCAAGATGCTCGAGCGCGAGCTGGAGTGGGTCCGCTCGAACGCCAAGGCCCGGCAGACCAAGAGCAAGTCCCGGCTGGCGCGCTACGAAGAGATGGCTGCCGAGGCCGACCGGATGCGCAAGATCGACACCAGCGAGATCAACATCCCCGCCGGCCCCCGGCTCGGCGACATCGTGCTGGAGGCGAAGAAGCTCACCAAGGGCTTCGACGACCGACCGCTGATGCGCGACCTGTCGTTCTCCCTCCCGCGCGCCGGCATCGTCGGCGTCATCGGCCCCAACGGCGTCGGCAAGACCACGCTTTTCCGGATGATCACCGGGCAGGAGCAGCCCGACCAGGGTGAGCTCGAGGTCGGGCAGACCGTGAAGGTCTCCTACGTCGACCAGAGTCGCGGCGGCATCGACCCCAACAAGAACGTCTGGGAGGTCGTCTCCGACGGCCTGGACTTCATCAAGGTCGCCAACTTCGAGATGAACTCGCGCGCCTACGTCGCGTCGTTCGGCTTCAAGGGCCCCGATCAGCAGAAGAAGGCGGGGGTGCTCTCCGGCGGTGAGCGCAACCGGCTGAACCTCGCTCTGACGCTGAAGATGGGCGGCAACCTACTGCTGCTCGACGAGCCCACCAACGACCTCGACGTCGAGACCCTCTCCTCGCTGGAGGATGCGCTGCTCGACTTCCCGGGCTGCGCCGTGGTCACCTCGCACGACCGGTGGTTCCTGGACCGGGTGGTGACCCACATCCTGGCCTGGGAGGGCGACGACGAGGAGTCGGCCAAGTGGTTCTGGTTCGAGGGCAATTACGCGTCCTACGAGGAGAACAAGGTCGAGCGCCTCGGCGAGGACGCCGCTCGGCCGCACCGGGTCACGCACCGGCGACTCACCCGAGACTGACGGGTTCGGCCTACTCGCGCATCTCCATCTCGGGATGCCGGGCGATCAGGTGGTCGGCGACCGCGTTCATCGCCCGGCCGAGGGCAGCGAAGTCCTCGTCGCTGATCAGGTCGACCAGGTGGTCGCGGACCCCTTCGACATGAACGGGGGCAATGTCTCGCAGCAGTTGCCAGCCCTTGTCGGTGAGCGCGGCGATGACCCCGCGTCGGTCGTCGGGTGAGGTGCTGCGCACCACCAGCTCCGCCTTCTCCATCCGGCGGATCGTGTGGGTGACTCGGCTCCGGCTGTGCGCCAGCGCGTCGGCGAGCTGCGCCATCCGCATCTGCCCGTCGCGCTCGGAGAGGCGGACCAGGATCTCGTACTCCGTCAGCGAGATGTTCGCCTGCCTGCGCAGGTCATCGTCGAGCCGATCGTTGAGCAGGGTGTAACCCAGGACCAGCGCTCGCCACGACCGCTGCTGGTCGGCGTTGAGCCAGCGCGGCTCGGACTTTCCCTCAGTCACGCCGCCAGTCTACGGCCGAGCAGTGCCCGCCCCGCTGAGCTCAGCGGAGCCGCTCCAGGATGAGCGCCATGCCCTGGCCGCCGCCCACGCACATGGTGATCAGCCCGGTGGTCTTGTCGTGCCAGTCCAGCGAGTTGAGCATCGTGTTCTGGAGCCGGGCGCCGGTCATGCCGAACGGGTGACCCACGGCGATCGCACCACCGTTGACGTTGAGCCGGTCGAGGTCGATGCCGAGGTCCTGGTAGGACGGCACGACCTGGGCCGCGAATGCCTCGTTGATCTCGACCAGGTCGATGTCGCCGATGCTCATCTTGGCGTTGGCCAGCGCGCGCTTGGTCGCCTCGACCGGGCCCAGGCCCATGATCTCGGGGGACAGGCCGCTGACACCGGTGGCCACGATCCGGGCCAGCGGGGTGACGCCGAGCTCGGCCGCCTTGGTGTCGGACATGATCACCACGGCCGCGGCGCCGTCGTTGAGCGCGCAGCAGTTGCCGGCGGTCACGACACCATCGGGCCGGAACACCGGGTCCAGCTGCGAGATCGCGTCGTAGGTCACGCCCGCGCGCGGGCCGTCGTCCTTGGTCACGACGGTGCCGTCGGGCGTGGTCACCGGAGTGATCTCCCGCTCCCAGAAGCCGGCGGCGATGGCCTTCTCCGCGAGGTTCTGCGAGCGCACACCGAACTCGTCGAGCTCCTTGCGGTCCAGGTTGCGCATGCGTGCCACGTTCTCGGCGGTCTGCCCCATCGCGATGTAGATGTCGGGGAGTACGTCGTCCTGGCGCGGGTCGTGCCAGTCGACACCGCCCTTGGCGGTCTCCTCGGTCCGAGCCTTGGCCTCGTCGAACTGCGGGTTGTTGGTGTCCGGCCAGTGGTCGGAGGTGCCCTTCGCGAACCGGGAGACCATCTCGACGCCGGCCGAGATGAACACGTCGCCCTCGCCGGCCTTGATCGCGTGGAACGCCATCCGGGTGGTCTGCACCGAGGAGGCGCAGTAGCGGGTGATCGTCGCGCCCGGCACGTCGTCCATGCCGTTGAGCACGTTGACGATCCGGCCCATGTTGTTGCCGGACTCTCCGCCGGGGAGACCGCAGCCGAGGTAGAGGTCGTCGACCGTGTTCGGGTCGAGCGCCGGGATCTTCTCCAGGGCGGTCTTGACGATGGTCGCGGTGAGGTCGTCGGGACGCAGGTCCTTCAACGAGCCCTTGTTGGCGCGGCCGATGGGGGAGCGGGCGGCCGAGACGATGACTGCTTCAGGCATGCCGCCACCTTATTGGTTGGCCGGTTGTCGGTGCGCTGGGGGACCATCTGTCTCATGTCGACCCGTGCTCCGGGCCTTCGGGCGTTCTGGGCGGAGCTCCCCACCTCAGGTCGATGGCTGCTGTCCACCGTCGCCATCCAGACCCTCGGCCGCGGGCTCACCCTGCCGTTCACGATCATTTATCTCCACGAGGTCCGGGGCTTCGCCCTCGGGCTCTCCGGCACCTTGATGGCGCTGATCGCCGTGGTGGCCCTGCTCGTGACCATGCCCGCTGGCTCGCTGACCGACCGCTACGGCGCCAGGGTGATGATCCTGATCGGCACCTCGTCGATGATGGTCGGCAACGTCGTGCTGGCCTACGCCACCCACCCCGCCGTCGCGGCGGGCGCGTTCGTGCTGATCGGCATCAACTTCGGCATCGTCTGGCCGGCGTTCAACGCGCTGATCGCCTCGGTGGTCGAGGGCGAGCTCCGGCAGCGCTACTTCGGCGTCAACTTCGCGCTGGTCAACCTCGGTATCGGCCTCGGCGGGGTGATCGGCGGTTTCTTCGTCGATGTGTCCCGGCCCGAGACCTTCACGATGATCTTCCTGGCGGACGCGGCCTCGATGCTGGTCCCGATTGCCCTGCTGCTCGGACCGCTGCGTCATGTCCATGGGCGCGCGGAGCAGCCCGAGGAGGCGGATGCCGCCACCCCGGCGACGTACGCCGCCATCCTCCGCCAGCCCTCGGTGCGCTGGCTCACGCTGCTGACGTTCCTGGCGATGTTCGTGGGCTACGGCCAGCTCGAGGCGGGGTTCCCGGCGTTCTCCCGCGAGATCGCCGAGGTCTCGACCCGCACCGTCGGCTTCGCGTTCGCGGTCAACACCGCGGTGATCGTGGCGCTCCAGTTCTGGATGCTCAACCGGATCGCCGGCCGCCGCCGGACCCGGGTGATGTTGGTGATGGGGGGCGTCTGGGTGGTGGCCTGGGCGATCCTCGGGGCCACCGGCCTGGTGCCGGGGCAGGCGGCGGCGGTCCTGGGCGTGCTGCTGTTCATGGCAGTGTTCGCGTTCGGCGAGACGCTGCTGCAGCCGACGATCCCGGCGATCACCAACGACATGGCCCCCGACCATCTCCGCGGGCGCTACAACGCGATCAGCGCCGGCGCGTTCCAGGCGGGCACGATCGCCGGGCCCGCCGTGGCGGGAATCCTCCTGCAGCACCACCTCGCGGGTGCCTACGTCGCCCTGTTGATCGCCGGGTGCGCCGCGATCGCGGGGCTTGCGCTGGCGCTGGAGCGCCGGATCACCCCGGAGGTCAACGGCGTGCGCGTGACCGTCGAGCCTGCAGAGGTTGCTTGAGCCGATCCCTGCGAGGATCGGCGGGTGCGCCACCTCTACGAGTGCCCGATGCGCTGGGCCGACCTCGACATGCTCGGCCACGTCAACAACGTGGTCTATGTCGACTACCTCCAGGAAGCCCGGGTGGACATGCTGCGCACGCATGCGCGGCCGGAGTCCGGCGAGCTGACCGAGGGCGTGGTCGTCGTCCGGCACGAGGTGACCTACCGGGCGCCGCTGTTGTTCCGGTTCCGGCCGGTCAAGATCGAGTGCTGGGTCACCGAGATCCGAGCGGCCACGTTCACGATGGCCTACGAGGTCTTCCACGACGACGACGACGCCGGGCGCGTGGTCTACCTGCGAGCGTCGACCGTGCTGTCGCCGTACGTCTTCCGCGGTGAGTACCCCCGGCGGCTCACCGACGACGAGCGGGTCGCGTTGGCCGAGTTCCTCGAGCCGGAGCCCCGGCCGAGACCCGGCCGGTTCACCGTCGCTCGCGACGAGTCCGGGCACTATCCGATCCATGTGCGGTTCTCCGACGTCGACGTCTACGGCCACGTCAACAACGTGAAGTACTTCGAGTACCTGCAGGAGTCTCGGATCCGTTGGTTCGCCTCGCTGGCGCGCGACCTGGAGCTCCCGCAGATGCACTTCGTGATCGCCCAGACCGACGTCGACTACCGGTTGCCGATCCTGTTCCGGCCGGAGCCCTATGACTGCTGGACCCAGCTGGGTGGCTTCGGTCGCCGCTCGATGACGATCCATTCCGAGATCTGCGACGGCGACACGGTGCTGGCCCGCGCCCAGGTGACCTCGGTGTTCTACGACCTCGAGGCGCAGCGCTCGATCGAGCCGCCGGCGCCGTTGCGGGACCGGTTGGCGGAGCTCACTCGAACGAATTGACCATGAACTGCGCGGCGTGGGTGACGTAGTCCCAGAACTGCGCGTCCTGCTCGGGAGTGAGATCGACGGAGTCGAGGGCCGCCCGGAAGTGCCGGAGCCAGTGATCCTTTGCTTCGGGCGTCACGGCGAACGGTGCGTGTCGCATCCGCAGTCGGGGGTGGCCGCGGGCGTCGGAGTACGTCGTGGGCCCGCCCCAGTACTGGATCAGGAACAGCCGAAACCGCTCCTCGGCGGGACCGAGGTCCTCCTCGGGGTAGAGGGGGCGGAGCACCTCGTCGCCGGCGACGCCCTCGTAGAACTTCGCGACGATGCGGCGGAAGGTCTCCTCGCCGCCGATGTCTTCGTAGAAGGTGCTGCTCACGGGCTCATTCTCCCGAGGCGTCGGCGGCGTCCTCCCGCCGGGGCTGCGCGTCGCGGTGCCAGACCACTCGCTGGGCGAACGGGATCTCGATGCCTTCGTGGTCGAAGCGGGCTTTGATCCGCTGCCGCATCTCGCGCGCCACCGCCCACTGCTCCATCGGCCTGGTCTTGATCAGCGCCCGGAGGTTCACCGAGTCGGCGGCCAGCATCTCGACGCCGGTGATCTCCGGCTCCTCGATGATCAGGTCCCTGAAGTCGTCGTCCTCCCAGAGGTCGTGCGCCACCTCCGCCAGCACCCGCTTCACCCGGGTGAGGTCCTCGCCGTAGCCGACGCTGACGTCGACGACGGCCCGCGACCAGTTCTGGCTCATGTTGCCGACCCGGAGGATCTCGCCGTTGGGGACGTACCAGACCGTGCCGTTGAGGTCGCGGAGCCGGGTGACCCGCAGCGTCACGGCCTCGATCGTGCCGGTGGCCTCGCCGACGTCGACGACGTCGCCGACGCCGTACTGGTCCTCGAAGATCATGAACATCCCGGAGAGGAAGTCCCGGACCAGTGACTGGGCGCCGAAGCCGAGCGCGATGCCGATGATGCCGGCGCTGGCGATGATCGGGGCGATGTTGACGCCGACCTCGCTCAGCATCATCGTCCCGAACACCGCGATCAGCACGATCGTGATCACGCTCTTCAGGACGCTGCCGATCGTCATCGCCCGTTGCGCCCGGCGTGCCGAGACCGCGGGGCTGACCCGGTCGGGGAGGACGCCGACCTCGGCCCGTCGCATCAGCCGGTCGACGAGCTTGTGCAGCAGCCAGCGGAGAAGCAGTCCGACCAGGACGAGCCCGAGCAGCACCAGGGGAACCCCGATGAAGATGTCGGATCCTTCCGCGAGCGTGTCGTTCCCGGTCACGTCGTAGACCAGGTCGCAGATGGTCTCGCCGTCGGCGCAGGGGTCAGCAGTCGGCAGCGGGGGCATCCCCCATGCATAGCAGTTCGGCAGGCTGGATCGAGGTAGCGGGCACCACACCGGATATTGTTCGAGTCGTGACCATGAAGACCACGCTCCGTCGTCTGCTCCTGCTCGCCCTGGCCGGGATCTCGCTCGGCGTCGGCTCGCTGATGCTGGCGGGCCCGGCGTCCGCGGATGTCCCGGAGCTCTGGGAGACCCCCGACGAGGTCGACAACCTGTACGCCATCCTGTTGCTCGGCGGGGTGCCGCTGCTGCTGTTCGTGCTGATCGGCTTCCTGGTCTACGCGCCGTCGATCATCCGCGGTGAGCGGATCGCCCCGGGCCAGCCGGTGACCGAGAACCAGTGGCTGGGCGGGCCGAGCAAGAGCGCCGGCGAGCTCGCCGGGCCGGACACCGAGGACTCCCAGGCCGGGGGAGCCAGTGGCCGCTGGTGACCCGTTCAGTGCCGCCGACCGGGCGGCGCTCGACGCCGCAATCCGCAAGGCGGAGCAGCTCAGCCGAGCGGAGTTCTCCGTCTTCGTCGGCCAGGCCGAGGGCGACCCGCACGCCTTCGCGACCCGGCTGCACAACTCCCTGGTCGCGCCCGCGCGCAGCATCCTGATCATGGTCGACACCTCGATCCGCGCGATCGAGGTGGTTACCGGCGCGCACGTCCGCCGCAACCTCACCGACGGCGAGGTCAAGCTCGCCGTGGTCGCCATGCAGACCGCCTTCGCGGTCGGTGACCTCGTCGGCGGCCTCCGCCGCGGCGTTGCGATGCTCGCCGATCACGCTCGCTCGCAGAACACCCTGCACGCGCAGGACTGAGCGGTCGTCACCACCCGCGGGGGACCCGCGGTCCCGGCGGCCGGGCGCCCTACACGACGAGCAGTGCGCCGCCGAGGATCAGGGCGCCGTGACGCGCTCGTGGTCGGCACGCATCGGCCGTGATGCCCTCGCCGCTCGTGCGTTCGGCCGGTGCCGGGGTCAGACTTTCGGCCGGTCCCCCGGCGGCGCTCCATCCCTACGCTGAGGGGGTGAGCAATCCACTGCGGTCCCTGCTGGAGGAACCCCGACCCTCGGCCCCACCGGTTCGGGTTCGGCGGGACTGGGCGCTGCTGGTGGTCGTGACGGTCTCCGTGGTGCTGGAGGGCGTCCTGCGTGAGGACCTGCCGCTGCCGGGGCTGTCGGTGGCGCTGACGGTCGGACTGGCGCCGCTGCTGCTCTGGCGACGTACCCACCCGCTCGCGGTGGTGGCCACCGTCTTCGGCGTGACCGCTGTCGTCGACATCGGCCTGATCGCAGCCGATGCACCGACGCTCGACGTGTACTCGATGCTCTACGTCCTGCTGCTGCCCTACTCACTCTTCCGTTGGGGTTCCGGGCGAGAGGCGGTGGCGGGTCTGGTGATCATCCTGGTCCGGGCGATCCTCGCGATCTTCGTCGACTGGACCGGGGCAGCCGAGGCGGTCGGCGGCGTCGCTGTGCTGCTGTCCGCCTTTGCCATGGGCTGGGCCGTGCGTTCCCAGCACGGCGCCCGGGAGCGAAGGCTGGAGCAGGTGAAGTCGGAGGAACGGGTCCTGTTGGCACGCGAGTTGCACGACACGGTGGCCCACCACGTCTCCGCCATCGCCATCCAGGCACAGGCGGGGCGCGCCCTCGCGGCGACCAGCCCCTCGTCGCCGCTCGAGGCACTGGAGGTGATCGAGGTGGAGGCAACGCGCACGCTCGCGGAGATGCGGGCGATGGTCCGAGTACTGCGCAACGAGGCGCCCGTCGACTACGCCCCGCAGCCCGGCGTGGCCGACCTCGAGCGGCTGTCCGGGGCATCGCCTGCCGGGCCGCGGGTGGAGGTCAGCGTCTCGGGTGACCTGGCCGCCCTCCCGGCCACGATCGACGCCGCTGTCTTCCGGATCGCCCAGGAGGCGGTCACCAATGCCCGGCGGCATGCCCGGAATGCCACCCTGATCGACGTGCGCGTCGCCGGCGACCAGTCGACGGTCAGCCTCGTCGTCCGTGACGACGGTGATCCGGGCCCGGCCGACCCCGCTCCCGAAGCGGGGTTCGGGCTCACCGGGATGGTGGAACGAGCGCTGCTCCTGGGCGGCGCGTGCCGGGCAGGTCCCTGCCCCGGTCGCGGCTGGGCGGTCAACGCGACACTGCCGCGGCAGGTGTCGGCGTGAGCATCCGGGTGCTGGTCGCCGACGACCAGGATCTCGTGCGAACCGGCTTGCGGCTGATCCTCGGCACCCTGGACGGCATCGAGGTCGTGGGGGAGGCGCGCGATGGGCGGGAGGCGGTGCGGCTGGGCCGCGAGCTCCGTCCCGACGTGTGCCTGATGGACATCCGGATGCCCGTCCTCGACGGCGTCGAAGCGACCCGTCTGCTGGCCGGGCCGGGCGTCGAGAACCCCGTCGCGGTCGTCGTGATCACCACCTTCGACCTCGACGAGTACGTGCACGGCGCGCTGTTGGCCGGCGCCACCGGCTTCCTGCTGAAGGACGCCGGACCCGAGCTGCTCGGCGAGGCGATCCGGGCCGCCACCCGAGGTGACGCGCTCATCTCGCCCAGCATCACCCGTCGGCTGCTGTCGACGTTCGCGGGCACCGGTCGGGCGGCACCTACCGCGCAGCCCCTCGACCCGCTCACCGAACGCGAGGAGCAGGTGCTGCTCACCATCGCTAGGGGTCGCACCAACGCAGAGATCGCCGACGAGCTGCACATCAGCCTCAGCACGGTGAAGACCCACATCGGCAGCCTGATGGCCAAGCTCGGCGCCCGAAACCGGGTGGAGGTCGCGATGTGGGGGTACGAGACCGGCCGGGTCCGCGAGTAGCGGCCGGGCCGCTCCGTCGGCAGGAAGGCCGGCGGCGAGCGGCGTCGCTCAGACGTACTCCGCGCCGGGGAGCTTCGCACCCACAGAGTGAACTGCTCGCACGCTGAGGCGATCCAGGCGATCCGCCACGCAACGGCGGTATCCGGAACCCACAGCTGAGTTCCGGATACCGCCTGCCCATGTGGCTGGCTCTGTGTCTGGCTACTTGACCTCGGAGCGGCGCAGGGACAGCACCCCGACAATGAGGGGGACGACGATCCAGATCATCGTGGTCGAGGCGAGCATCGCCCACTCCTCACCGGTGTCCGTGGCGCCCTCGAAGAGCGCCACCTGCGTTTCGTTCCAGTCGATCCACGGCTGCAGGTCCTCGAACCACGAGCGCACCTGGGCCAGGAGGACGAGGATGCCCGGCATGACCAGGGAGACGACGAAGTAGCCCACGATCGCGGCCGCGGAGTTGCGCAGCACGACACCGAGGGTGAAACCGATCGCCATGCCGACCAGGTTGCCGAGCACCATCTGGGGCGCCATGGACAGCGACACGTCCCAGACGGTGTCGACGCCGGCGAGCGCAGAACCGACCATATTGCCGAGCGCGCCCACAGCGAAGGCGATGGCCACGGAGCCGAGGCCCACCAGGAGGGTCGCGATCGCCTTGGCGCCGATCACGCGTCCGCGGCTCGGCACCAGCGTGAACGTCGTGAGCCCACTGCGCTGGCTCCACTCACTGGTGACGGCCAGGATCGCGATCATCGGCAAGACCACCGACATCGGGAACCCGCTCGCCCTCACGAAGGTCCCGTAGGTGACGTCGCTGTCGGGAGCGAACACGAGGACCGACCCGGCCGCGATGACCGTGAGGACGCCGATGCTGACGAGCAACCAGAACCCCGAGCGGGTGGTGAACATCTTGCGCAGCTCGACCTTGACGAGGCGCGTGGTGGGGATGGGACGGGCGGACCGGCGGGCGGGTGCGGTCTCCGTGGTGGAGGCCGGTGGAACGATCGTGGCGGTCATGCCGCAACTCCTTCGCGCTGGGTGTCGGCGGTGAGCGACAGGAACATGTCTTCGAGCCCGGCGCCCTCGGCGGACCGCAACTCGGTGAGGGCGATGCCGGCGGTCAGGGCCACGGCCCCGACCCGCGCGGGGTCGGCATCGGTGCGGACCGAGCCGTCCCCGGCGAGCGTGCTGGGGATCCCGGCCTGCTCGAGCGCGTGGGCGAGGTCGCGCGGAGACGTCGAGCGGGCCAGCGTGCCGGCGGCCGCGAGCAGCTCATCCTTGGTGCCGGCCGCGACGATCTTGCCGTTGCCGATCACGACCAGGTCATCGGCGATGACCTCGATCTCGTGCAGCAGGTGCGAGGACAGCAGCACCGTGCCGCCCTGGCTGGCGAAGCCTGTCAGCAGGTCGCGCATCCACCGGATCCCCGCGGGGTCGAGCCCGTTGGCGGGCTCGTCGAGGATCAGCACCCTCGGGTCGCCGAGCAGCGCGGTGGCGATGCCGAGGCGTTGGCGCATCCCGAGGGAGTAGTTGCGCACGCGGCGCTTGGCCTCAGTGGGGGTCAGACTCACCAGCTCGAGCATCTCGTCGACCCGGGTGCGGGGCAGGCCCATGGTGTCGGAGGCAATGGTGAGGATCTCGCGTCCGGTGCGGCCGGCGTGCTGAGCCGAGGCGTCGAGGAGGACGCCGACCTCGAGGCCGGGGTTGGGCAGGTCGGCGAACCGGACGCCGTCGATGGTGGCCGAGCCGGACGTCGGGGCGGTCAGACCCACCATGACGCGCATCGTGGTGGACTTGCCGGCGCCGTTCGGACCGAGGAAACCGGTCACGCGACCCGACTGGGCCGTGAAGGAGACGTCGTCGACGGCCGTGAAGCCGGCGTACCTCCGGGTCAGGGACTCAACAGTGATCATGAGTTCAACCCTCGCGGCATCGCATCGTGCGCACATCGGTTCAATGGCCAGTGCTGGCCCAGCCGAAAGTACGGGTCCGGGACCGTGTCTCAGGTCGATCCGGCGTACACGGACGGAGGGAAGTCACCCACCATCGTGGGCGGCACGCTCGGCGAACGCGCGGACGGCCGACTTCCCTCCGTCGGTGTACGGGGTCCCCACGGCCGCGGCGGCCCGGGCTCGGTGATGCCGTCCGGCCGAACTCCAGTTCTGGCTCAGCCCCGCACGGCATCCTTCGCCTGGGCAGCCAGCGCGCGAGCCACGTCGGCGCGGCCCTCGGTCACCTTGCGCAGCGCGCCGGGGTTGGCGGTGGCCGTCGCGAGGTAAGCGTCGACCTGGGCGAGCAGGTCGGCTGAGGCCAGGATCCGCGGGAACATGCCCTCGAGGGCGACGGCCCCCTTGTGGGCGCCGAGCCGGTCCCAGGTGCTGTCGACGCTGGCGAGGTACTGCGCGACGTACGGCTGCAGCAGCTCGGTCTGGCCGGGCTTGTTGAACGCCAGCACGACGCTGCGGTGCGTTTCGTTGGGCACCTCGGGGTCGACCATCGCCTGGTCCCACGCGGCGGCCTTGGCCGCTGCGGTCGGCCGCGCGGCGCGGCAGGCGGCTGCGTGCTCCTGGCCCGAGATGGTGTTGTCGTTGGCGAGCTCGGCCGCGATCCGCTCCTCGTCGGCGTGCCCGGTGCGGGCCAGCGCCCCGAGCACCAGCCAGCGCAGGTCGGTGTCGACCGCGAGGCCCTCGTAGGTCAGCGACCCGTCGAGCAGCGCCTCGAGGTCGGCGATCGCCTGGTCGCTGTGCGCGGTCGTCGCATAGGCGCGAGCGAACGTGAGCTGGTGGTCGCTGCCGGCGTCGGCGCTCTCCAGCAGCTTGCGCAGTCCCTGCTCCCACTCGAGCCACAGGTCGGCCCGGTGCTCGGGTGCGGTGTAGGTGTGCACCGCCATCGCGGCGTACCCCGGCACCGCCTTGGTGCCGAACGCATCGGTCTCGGCGCCGACGTTGGCGAGCACGAGCCGCACGTAGTCGGTCGCGGTCATCTCGGCGTCGCGGGTCATGTCCCAGGCGGCGCCCCAGCAGAGCGCGCGGGCCAGCGAGTCGTCGAGCCGGGAGAGCCCGCCCACGACAGTGGCCAGCGACCGCTCATCGAGGCGGATCTTGGCGTAGGTGAGGTCGCCGTCGTTGAGCAGCAGCAGGTCGGGCTGGCGCTGGCCGATGAGCTCGGCGATGTCGGTGGAGGCGCCGGCGATGTCGACCTCGACGTTGGTACGGCGGACCAGCCGGCCGCCCTGCTCGTCGTAGAGGCCGATGCCGATCCGGTGCCGGCGCAGCGTCGGGTAGTCGTCGGCCGCGGTCTGCTGGACCGCGAACGAGAGGTAGTTGCCCTCGGCGTCCAGCTCGAACTGCGGCGTGAGTGTGTTGACGCCGGAGGTCTGCAGCCACTCGGCCGCCCACTCCTCGAGCTCGCGTCCGGACGCCTTCTCGAGTGCGCCGAGCAGGTCGCCGAACTGGGCGTTGGCGTAGGCGTGGTCGTGGAAGTACTGCTTGAGCCCGGCCAGGAAGTTCTCCAGGCCGACCCAGGCGACCAGCTGCTTGAGGACGCTGGCGCCCTTGGCGTAGGTGATGCCGTCGAAGTTGACCTCGACGGCTTCGAGGTCGTAGTTGTCGGCGGCCACCGGGTGCGTGCTCGGCAGCTGGTCCTGACGCAGCGCCCAGTTCTTGCGGGCGTTGGTGAAGCCGGTCCAGGACTCGGTGAACTCGGTGTTCTCGACCGCCGCGTGGTAGCACGCCCACTCCGCGAACGACTCGTTCAGCCACAGGTCGTCCCACCACTGCATGGTCACCAGGTCGCCGAACCACATGTGCGCCATCTCGTGCAGGATCACCGAGCAGCGGAACTCGTAGAACGCCTTGTCCTGACGGCTGCGGGGGAGGTACTCGTCGCGCAGGGTTACGCAGCCGGCGTTCTCCATCGCGCCCATGTTGTACTCCGGCACATAGAGCTGGTCGTACTTCTCGAAGGGGTACGGGAAGCCGAAGGCCTCCTCGAAGAACTCGAAGCCCTGCTTGGTCAGCAACACCAGCTCGTCGCGGTCGAGGTGCTCGACCAGCGCCTGCCGGCAGTAGTGCCCGATCGGGATGGTGCCGTTCTTGCCCTCGTAGCTGTCGAGTACCTCGTGGTACTCACCGGCCACCACGGCGGTGATGTACGTCGACATCGGCTTGGTCTGCGGGAAGTTCCAGACCGCCGTGTCGCTCTGCCCCTCGACCGGCACCGGCTCCGGGGTGGGTGCGTTGGACACGACCTTCCACTGGGCGGGTGCGGTCACGTTGAACGTGAACGGCGCCTTCAGGTCGGGCTGCTCGAACGTCGTGAACACGCGGCGCGCGTCGGGCACCTCGAACTGCGAGTAGAGGTAGACCCGGCCGTCGGACGGGTCGAAGAACCGGTGCAGTCCCTCGCCGGTGCGCGAGTAGGTGCAGTCGGCGCGCACGACGAGCACGTTCTGCTCCTGAAGCCCGGACAGCGGGATCCGGCTGTCGGCGTACGACTCGGGGCCGACGGGCTCGCCGTTGAGCGAGATCTCGTGGATCGTCGCGCCGACCAGGTCGGCCCAGGTCTCGGCTCCGGGCTGGGCGCAGTCGAACTCGATGGTGGTGGTCGATCCGAAGGTCGCGACGCCCTTGTCGGGCGCGGCGGTGAGGTCCAGGTCGACGGTGTACGACGTCACGGTGAGCAGGGCCGCGCGGGTAGCGGCCTCCTCCCGGGTGAGGTTGGTTCCAGGCATGGCGGTGATCCTGCCACCCGGCCACGAATCGCCGCGAGCGGGCAGAGTCACACGGTTGTAATTATGAAAAGTCAAGCGTGACACGCCTGTGACTGGTGGGTTTCTTGGGTTTTTTGTTGCATATCGACCGCTCCGTGGCGGAAGGTGTCTCCCGTGCCCCGGGTCAGTCGTCTCCTTCGCTACGTCTGCGCGCTCGCGCTGGGCGGAGTGCTGTTGGCGCTGGTGCCACTGCTCGGCCCGGCCCAGGCGATCACGTCGGGCTACATCTGCACCGGCTACACCGGCTGCAAGAGCGCGGGCTACGGCAACGCCGGGTACGCCGCCAAGAACGACAAGATGTATTGGCGGATGTACTCCGGGCACAACTGCACCAACTACGTGGCCTATCGGATGGTCAAGGCGGGGATGCCGAACGTCCGACCGTGGTCGGGCGGCGGCAACGCCACCTACTGGGGCCGCGAGATGGCCGACATCACCGATCAACGACCGCGGGTCGGCGCGGTCGCCTGGTGGCGGGCCAACGTCCCGGGCGCCGGCTCCGCCGGCCACGTCGCGTACGTCGAGCGGGTCATCTCACCGACGGAGATCATCATCTCCGAGGACAGTTGGGGCGGCGACTTCCACTGGCGCAAGCTGAGCAAAGGCACCGGCTGGCCCAGCGGCTTCATCCACTTCGTCGACAAGCAGATCGACAACGTCACCCCGCCGACCGTGACCGGAACCCCCCAGGTCGGGCAGCCGCTCACGGCGACGGCCGGCACCTGGAAGCCCGACGCCAGTGTCCGCTTCCAGTGGCTCGCCAACGGCACCGCCATCCCGGGGGCTACCGAGGCGACGTACACCCCGGGCCCCGAGCTCGTCGGCCGGACCGTGGCCGTCAAGGTCGTCGCGACCAAGAAGAACTTCGCGCCCACGACGAGCACGCTGCCGACGTCGGGCCCGGTCGCCGCCGGTGCGTTCAGTCCGGTCGAGAGTCCGGTCGTGACCGGCGACCCGATCGTCAACCAAACGCTGACCGCGACGCCGGGAGCGTGGTCGCCGACGCCGGACGAGTCCGAGATCCGCTGGCGCGCCAACAACGAGACGATCGCCGGGGCCACGGGTCCGAACCTGACGCTCACCAAGGAGCTCGTCGGCAAGGCGATCACCGCGGTCAGCGTCGCGTGGCGCGACGGCTACACGAAGGCCGTGCGGAAGTCCGCGCCGGTGGGACCCGTGGTGCTGGGCAAGATCGACGTCGTTGAGCCGTTCCACGCGGCCGGGCTCAACCGGGTCGGATCACAGCTGTGGATCGAGCCGGGCACGTTCGAGCCGAACGACGCCGAGATCAGCTATGCGTGGTTCCGCGACGGTGCTCCGATCGCCGGCGCGACCGACGCGAAGTACGCCGTGCTTCCGGCCGACGCCGGCTCACGGATCACCGCGCAGGTCACCCTGACCCGGGCGAAGTACGAGACCCGGGTGCTGAACTTCCGGCTGGGCGGACCGGTCACCACCCCGTCCGCGCTGAAGATCGCGACCGTGGCGAGATCGGGATCGGCCGTGGTGGTCGTCGACGTGGTGGCCCCGGGCGTGAACAACCCCGGCGGCAAGGTCACCATCCGGATCGGCCCTGAGTCCCAGACCGTGCGCCCGAGCGGCGGTCGGGTGCGGGTCCGGATCGATGACCTGCGCTCCATCAAGTACAAGGTGCGGGTGACCTACACCGGCACCGGGATCGTTGAGCGTGGCCGTGGGACGGCCTACGTGAAGGTGCTGCGCTGATTTCGGGGGCAACGATCTCGGTGCTGCTGGTCGGCACCCTGGCGGTGCCTGCCGGGGCGGACCCCACCGATCCGCCGCAGACCTTGCGGCTGGCCTCCGAACGCGGCGGTGTCGCCGCGGTCGACGTACCACTGCGTGATGAGTTCGAGCCGGACTCGCGCGGCTGGTACCGCACGGCGCAGATGGACGCCGCTCGGTTCTCGATGGTCGGTCTCACCTGGTCCTCCGGCGATGCCCGGCTGCGGGTCCGCGTCCGCACCGACGGCAGGTGGGGCTCGTGGCAGCGTGTCGAGCGGATCCCGCAGGCCGGCACGGGCGCGGAGCTGATCTGGGTCGGCGCCAGCGACGGAGTCCAGGTCGAGTCGGAGACGGCGCCCGCCCCTGGCCTGGAGCTGACGCTGATCGAGCCGCAGCCGGTGTCCCTGCCTACCGCTGCTCGCGCCGCGTCGAAGCCGCAGCCCCCGCCGCGGCCCCAGCTGCGCAGCCGCGCGGACTGGGGTGCCGACCCGCGCCTGCGTGACGGGAAGCCGCACTACAACCGGACCATCCAGCAGGTGCACGTGCACCACACGGTCAACGCCAACCGGTACCAACGGTCCGACGTCCCCGGCCTGCTCCGGGGCATCTACCGCTATCACACCCAGAACCTCGGCTGGTCCGACATCGGGTACAACTTCCTCGTCGACCGCTTCGGCCGGACCTGGGTCGGGCGGGCCGGCGGGCCGGGCAAGCCGGTCCGGGGCGCCCACACGCTCGGCTTCAACTCGACCTCGACGGGCGTCGCGGTGATCGGCAACTTCGAGACTGCCCGGCCCTGGAAGAAGGTGAAGACGGCGATCGTGCAGCTCGCCGCCTGGAAGCTCGACAAGTACGACCGGAACCCGGCCGGCAAGGTGCGCGTCTACTCCCACGGCAGCGACCGCTTCCCGGCCGGCCGGACGGTTCGGCTCCCGGTCATCGACGGCCACCGCGACACCAACCAGACCGCCTGCCCGGGGCAACGGCTCTACGTGAAACTGCCCAACATCCGGCGGCGGGCGGCCGAGCGGGTCGTGAGGTTCGCCGGTCTCTAGGATTCCGGCATGACCCACGTCCTGTCCGCCGTCGCCTGGCCCTATGCCAACGGCCCCCGCCACATCGGCCACGTTGCCGGTTTCGGCGTGCCCTCCGACGTCTTCAGCCGCTACATGCGGATGGCCGGACACGACGTACTCATGATCTCGGGCTCCGACGAGCACGGCACCCCGATCCTGATCGCGGCCGACGAGGCCGGCGTCAGCCCCCAGGAGCTGGCGGACCAGAACCACCGGCTGATCGCCGAGGACCTGGTCTCCCTCGGGCTGGCCTACGACCTCTACACGCGCACCACCACGCCCAACCACCACGCGGTCGTCCAGGAGCTGTTCCTCGGCGTCTACGAGAACGGCTACTTCGTCGAGCAGACGACGTACGGCGCCATCTCGCCGTCGACCGGCCGCACCCTGCCCGACCGCTACATCGAGGGCACCTGCCCGATCTGCGGCTACGACGGCGCCCGCGGCGACCAGTGCGACAACTGCGGCAACCAGCTCGACCCCGCCGATCTGATCAACCCGGTCTCGCGGATCAACGGCGAGGTGCCGGAGTTCATCGAGACCCAGCACTTCTTCCTCGACCTGCCTGCCCTGGCCGACGCGCTGGGGGAGTGGCTCGACGAGCGCGCGGGCACCGGGCTGTGGCGGCCGAACGTGATCCGGTTCAGCCAGAACATCCTCAAGGAGATCCGTCCGCGGGCGATGACCCGCGACATCGACTGGGGCATCGCGGTGCCGCTCGACGGCTGGCGCGACCAGCCGACCAAGAAGCTCTACGTCTGGTTCGACGCAGTGATCGGCTACCTGTCGGCGTCGATCGAGTGGGCGCGCCGCACCGGCGACCCGGAGGCGTGGCGTCAGTGGTGGAACGACCCCGACGCGCTGTCCTACTACTTCATGGGCAAGGACAACATCACCTTCCACAGCCAGATCTGGCCGGCCGAGCTGCTGGCCTACTCCGGCCAGGGCTCGAAGGGCGGGGAGCCCCGCGAGTACGGCGCACTGAACCTGCCCACCGAGGTGGTCTCGAGCGAGTTCCTGACCATGGAGGGCAAGAAGTTCTCCTCCTCGAAACGCGTCGTGATCTACGTGCGCGACCTGCTCAGCCGCTACCAGCCCGATGCGTTCCGGTACTTCGTGGCTGCCGCCGGCCCGGAGGCCCAGGACTCCGACTTCACCTGGGCGGAGTTCGTCCGCCGTACCAACGACGAGCTGGTGGCCGGTTGGGGCAACCTGGTCAACCGCACGGCCACCATGATCAACAAGAGCTTCGGTGAGATCCCACCGGCCGGCGAGCTCACCGCGGCCGACGAGGCGGTTCTGGCCAAGGTGGCCGAGGCCTTCGACGTGGTCGGCGACCTGATCGGTCGCCACCGACAGAAGCAGGCGATCGGCGAAGCGATGCGGGTAGTCGCGGACGTCAACAAGTACGTCTCGGACCACGAGCCGTGGAAGCTCAAGGGCGACGACGAGCGCGAGCGACTCGGCACCATCCTGCACGTCGTGGCTCAATGCGTGCAGGACCTCAACCTGGTGCTGGCGCCGTTCCTGCCCTTCTCCGCCAACGCGGTCGACCGAGCGCTGGGCGGCCAGGGCGAGGTGGCGCCGATGCCGCGGATCGAGGAGGCCGACGACCTCGACGGCGGGCCCGGCTATCCGGTCATCACCGGCGACTACTCAGGCGCCCCCACCTGGCAGCGGCACCCGATCGCGGTCGGCACATCGGTCGCCAAGCCCACCCCGATCTTCACCAAGCTCGACCCGACGGTCGTCGAGGAGGAGCTCGCCCGCCTGGAGTCCTGACGGCTCGGCGGTGCGGGTTTCGTGCACAGGTGAGTGTCGGGACGGGGTCTTCCACAGGTGTTGTTGGTGCGTCGATGGGTGCCGGTGGTCGCGGGCAGTATCGGGGGTATGGCGGCAGCATCGGTGCTTGAGTTCGGGGGCGACCCACGGGTCGGTCTCCTCGCCGCGGTGCGCGCGGAGCGGGCGGCGCGGGATGCGGCCGAGGTCCGGATGCTCGAGCGGGTGGTGGAGTTCTGTGCGGCCCACGAGGTCCCGGCCGAGGAGGCCGCGACCGTGGTCGAGCGGGGCCGGGACACCGGCCTCCCGCTGGCTGGCGTCGGGGCGCCGTGGGTCTCGGAGTTCGCGGTGGTCGAGCTCGCGGCGGCGCTCGGGATGAGCATGGAGGCCGGCCGTCGCTTCGTCGGGGCGGTCGTGGAGGTCCGCTACCGGCTGCCCCGGATCTGGGAACGCGTGGTCGGGGGTGAGCTGGCCTGGTGGCGGGCCGCCCGGATCGCGCGACACACGATGCTGCTGCCCCGGGCCGGTGCCGGGCACGTGGACCGACACCTGGCCGCGACCGCGCACAAGGTCGGAGTCGTCCAGACCGAGAGGCTCTGCGGTGAGGCCCTGGACACCTATGACCCGGCCGAGGCCGAAGCCCGCCGGATCGCCGCCGCCGAGCATCGGCGGGTCGAGGTCCACCTCGGTGACGCGGGTCGGCACGGCACCGTGGACGTCGCGGCCGCTCTCGAGACCGGCGACGGCCTCGACCTCGAGGCCGCCCTGGCCCACGCCGCCGCGGAGCTGAAGTCAGCGGGCTCCACCGAGACGCTCCAGGTGCGCCGCTCCCGAGCGGTCGGGGTGATCGCCCGGCACTACCTGGGCCGAGGCCCCGGCCCCACGACCAAACCGCGTCAGGTCCTGATCAACGTCCACCTGCGTGACCAGGCCACCGGCCGCTGCGAGACCACCCGGACACCGATCAGCGTCGAGCAGGTCAGGGGCTGGTGCACTAACCCCGAGACCCAGGTGATCATCCGTCCGATCCTCGACCTCAACGACCACCACCGCGTCGACGCCTACGAAGTCCCCGACCGGCTCGCCGATCAGGTCACCGAACGCGACGGCACCTGCATCCACCCCTGGTGCACGCGCCCCGCGCGACGCTGCGACAACGACCACTGCGTCCCCTACGACGCCGACGGCTCGACCAGCACAGACAACATCGCGCCGCTATGCAGGCGACATCACCGCACCAAGACCCACGGCGGCTGGCGCTACCGGTTCCTGCGACCCGGCACCTACCTGTGGCAATCACCGGCCGGCCACTGGTACCACCGCGACCGCACCGGCACCACCGACCTCGGCCGACTCACGCCCGACTGACCTGGCCCGCGCGGAGTTGGCGCTCCCGCGCGATGAGGTACAGCGGGAACATCACGCTGACCGCGATGCCGGCCGAGAGGACCAGGTAGAGCCACACGTGGCGAACCCCGGTACGACGTGCGTCCACGAGCATGAACACGAAGGCCGCACCGACCATGAACCACAGGTCGTTGATGAGTGATGCCGCCACGTGATTGGCGTACCCGTCGGTGAGGAAGCCGGCCAGCGAGCCGCCATCACTGATGAACGCGATGTTGTGCCACCACGTGGCGACGAGTGCGCCGACCGCGAGGGCGGCATAGGTCGGGATCAGGAGTCGGGGAGCCATGGTGGGAACCTAGTCCGAGGCCCGGTAGTCATTCCGGGTCATCCGACAGGTCCGACCGGACCTCGTGGTCGACCACCGTCTTTACCTAGGGTGCCGACGTGGGCAACAGCGCAGCGGGATCCTCGCGCCGCGCACTGCTGCGCGCGCTTCCTGCGACCGCGCTGCCCGAGACCTACCACCCGGCGCGGTACCGAGGCGCCAAGCTGCTGTCCCCAGGTGCCCGGCACCTGGTCGGCCGGTTCTCCGCCGGTGTCACGCCGCGCCTGGCCGCCGAAGTGCGGGCCGCGGGCGGTGGCAAGGACTGGTTCGAGCGTCAGCTCTCGCCCCGTGGCATCCGCGACTCGTCCGCCGACGCAGTTCTCGCGTGGTGGCCCAGCCTCCAACTCGGTGCATACGAGCTCTGGCAGCGGCAGGCGCAGGAGGTCGAGGCCGGCTGGCAGGTGATGGAGTCGTACCAGCGGTGGCTGCTGCTGCGGCGGATCCGGACGAAGCGGCCGGTGCATGAGCTGATGACCGGGTTCTGGCTCGATCACCTCAACGTCCCGGCCAACGGCGACGCGACGTTCACGTGGCGGTTCGACTACGACCGGAAGGTGCGCGCCCGGGCGCTCGGCAGCTACCGAGAGATCCTGCACGCGGCGGTGACGCACCCCGCGATGGGCATCTACCTCGACAACGCCGTGTCGACCCGCAGGAACCCCAACGAGAACCTCGGGCGCGAGCTGCTGGAGCTGCACACCGTGGGCCGCGGCGAGTACACCGAGGACGACGTCAAGAACTCCGCTCGCATCCTCACCGGCTGGGACGTCGACCTGTGGAGAACCTGGTCGGCGGAGTACTCACCCGACGACCACTGGGTCGGTCGGGTGAAGGTGATGGGTTTCGAACACGCCAATGCCAACCCCGACGGGCGGGGGGTGACCCGCGACTACCTGAACTACCTGGCGCGGCACCCTGCCACCGCCCACCGGATCGCCCGCAAGCTGGCGACCAAGCTGGTCCGGGACCAACCGCCCACGGCGCTGGTCAATCGGCTGGCCAAGGTCTATCTCCAGCACGACACCCAGATCCGTCCGGTGCTTCGGGCGCTGGTCAGCTCGACCGCGTTCAAGGAGTCGCGCAACGCCAAGGTCCGCGATCCGATCGAGGACGTGGTCGCCACGTATCGCGCGCTGGGCGTGAAGCTGCACCGCCCGCCGACCAACGCCGGCTCGCACGCCACCCGCGCGGTGCTCTGGCAGTGCCACTCCGTCGGGGCCGCCCCGCACGGCTGGCCGCGGCCCGACGGCCCACCCGTGGACAACGAGTCGTGGGCGACCCCCGCCCGGATGTTGGCCTCGATGGACGTGCACTGGGCGATGTCGGGGAGCTGGTGGCCCAAGGACGGCATCACCTACCGCGCGCACACGGACTGGCTTCCGAGGCGCGAGATCCGGCTCGACCTCCTCGTCGACCATCTGGCCCAGCAGCTGCTCGGCGTCAGGTCGACCGCACTGCTGCTGCAGGCCTGCTGCGAGGTCACCGGGCTGCGCCCCGAGACCCGGATCAACGCCCAGCACGACCTGATGAAGTGGAACTTCCACCGGCTGCTGTCCACCGTCCTCGACTGCCCCGCGCACCTGAGCAAGTGAGAGCGATGACTGAGCCCGTCCGCCCCTGCTGCGACGAGTACGCCGGCATCTCCCGACGGGGGCTGTTCCGGGGCGCCGCGCTGATCGGTGCCACCACCGCGTTCGGCTCGGCTGTCGTGACGGCCGCCGCCGCGGCGCCGACCGAAGCCGACGCGGTCCTGGTGGTGTTGTCGCTGCGCGGCGCCGCCGACGGCCTGTCCCTGGTGGTGCCGCACTCCGACCCCGTCTACTACCAGGCCCGTCCCCAGATCGCCGTCCCCGCCGATCGGCTGCTTGCTCGGGACGCCACGTTCGGGCTGCATCCCGAGCTGTCGCCGCTGCTGCCGCTGTGGAACGCCGGCCGGCTCGCCGCGGTCCACGGCACCGGACTGCCGGCGCCGAACCGCTCGCACTTCGCGGCGATGGAGGAGCTCGAGGACGCCGACCCGGGATCACCGGCCCGACGGGGGTGGCTCAACCGGCTGATCGGCGTGGACGCCCACGAGTCGCCGTTGGAGGGCTTCGCCCTGGGTGGCGGCGTACTCCCGACCTCGCTGTACGGCGACGACCCGGCCCTGTCCGCCACCGATGTCTCGTCGGTGGGCATCGCCGGCGACGACCAGTGGGATCCGCAGGACCTCCGTCGCAAGTCGCTGCACACGCTGTGGGACCGGAGCACCAGCCCGACGGGGCGGGCGATGCGCTCCATGTTCGCGGCCGTCGACGCGTTCGCGCCGGTGAAGGAGACCACGGACAATCGGGGCAGCTACCCGCGGGGCGACCTCGGTGCCGCGATGGCCTCGGCGGCTCGAGTAGTCCGCGGCAACGTGGGGGTCTCGGTGATCACCGTGGACCACGGTGACTGGGACATGCACTCGGATCTCGGGACTCTCGAGTGGGGCGGGATGCGCAACAACACCGCGGAGCTGGCCGCTGCGGTGGCGGCGTTCTTCGGTGACCTCGGCAACCAGGCGAGCAAGGTGACGTTGGTGGCGCTGAGCGAGTTCGGCCGGCGGGTCGCGCAGAACGCCAACTACGGCCTTGACCACGGCTACGGCAACGCGATGTTCCTGGCAGGCGCGGGCGTCAAGGGCGGTCGCTACTACGGCACGATGCCGCGCCTTACCGGCGACCACGACTCCGACGTACCCGTGACGACCGACTACCGCAGCGTGCTGGCCGAGGTGGTGACCACTCGGTTCGGCGTCTCGAGCGCAGCCGTCTTCCCGAGCTTCCAGCCGGAGTCGGTCGGCGTGATGACCTCGCTCTGATCGCCTGGATATTGCCTGGATAGGGTCGCGCCATGACCGACGTGACCCACCTGCCGATCTTCTACGTCAAGCAGAAGTTCGCGATGACCACCAACCGCTACGAGCTGGTCGCGGTCAACCCCGACGGCAGCTTCGGGCAGTCCTTCGGCGTCGCGCAGCAGAAGCGGATGGCGTTCAAGGAGGAGGTCACGTTCTACGCCGACGAGACCAAGGCGCGTCCGGTGTTCAGCTTCAAGGCTCGCAAGACGATCGACCTGAACGCGGGCTACGACATCTTCGACGAAGGCCACCAGCAGATCGGCTTCTTCCGCAAGGACTTCGGCAAGAGCCTGCTCCGCTCGACCTTCCACGTCGAAGGGCCGGGTTACGCCGGCACCGGCCAGGAGCGGAGCCAGGGGGTCGCCCTGCTCCGCCGCTTCGCCGACATCCCGTTCCTGCCGATCCACTTCGACTTCGTGACCCCCGAGGGGCAGCCCCTCCTGGGCGTCGAACGGCAGGGATCGGTGCGCGACCGCTACACCGTGCACGTGCCCGACCAGCGCGTCGACTTCCGGGTGGCGGCGGCGATCGCGGTGGGCCTCGACGCACTGATGCAGCGGTAGCCGGGGTTCCCCGATGGTGCTGTTCCCGGACGCCCGCGCGGCGGTCGAGGCGTCCGCCGCCGACGTCCCGCTGTGGGTCGAGGGGTACGACATCGCGGCCGCTCGTGCAGAGGCGTTGGCGCTGGCGGCCGAGGAGCCACGCGAACAGGTGGGCGAGGTCCGCGACGTCGACGCCGATGGCGTCCGCTGCCGGCTCTACCGGCCGCTGGCTGACCCCGGTGCGGCCGGCCTGATCGTCCACCTGCATGGCGGCGGCTTCGTCTTCAACGACATCGACGTGCACGACGCGGCCTGTCGGCGGCTCGCCAACCGAACCGGTATCGCGGTGCTGAGCGTCGACTACCGCCGCCCGCCCGAGCACCCGTTCCCGGCGGCGCCCGACGATGTCGACACCGCGCTGGGCTGGCTCGCCCGGCAACCCGACCTCGGCGGGCCCTGGTACGCCCACGGCGACAGTGCGGGCGGCAACCTCGCGCTCGTGGCCGCGCTGCGCCACCCGGGGCGGTTCCGCGCCCTGGTGCTGATCTACCCGTTCCTCGACCCGACCGCCGGTTTCGAGTCCTACCGGACCGCCGCCGACGGCTTCGACGCGCGCGAGGCGGCCTGGTACTGGCAGCAGTACGCCGGCACCCCGGCCGACCTCACGCACCCTGACCTCGCGCCGTTGCGCTCCGACCGGCTGGCGACGCTGCCGCCGACCCTGTTGGTGACCGCCGAGCACGACCCGCTGCGCGACGAGGGCGAGCACCTCGCGGGCCGTCTCGCGGAGCTCGGAGTCGAGGTGGTGGCCACCCGCTACCTCGGCCAGGTCCACGGGTTCTGGCGGCACCGGGTGTTCACCGCGACCGAGCCGCTCGTCCGGCAGGTGGCGGGCTTCCTCGCCCTGCACCGCTGATGCTCTGACAGAATCCGGCGGCATGCGCGTGCACCTGGGCTGCGACCACGCCGGCCTCGAGCTCAAGGACCATCTCGTCTCGTGGCTGACCGAGCACGGCCACGAGCCGGTCGACCACGGTCCGTTCGGCTATGACCCGTTGGATGACTACCCGGTCTTCTGCCTGCGCGCCGCTCGGGGAGTCGCCGCGGACCGCGAGGCCGGCCTCGACAGCCTCGGCGTGGTGATCGGGGGCTCGGGCAACGGCGAACAGATGGCCGCCAACAAGGTGCGCGGCGTGCGCGCCGCCCTGGTCTGGTCGGAGGAGACCGCGTCGCTGGCGCGCGAGCACAACGACGCCAACGTCATCTCGGTCGGTGGCCGGATGCATGCGGTCGACGACCTCACGCGGTTCGTCGACGTCTTCTTGAGCACGCCGTTCAGCGGCGACGAGCGGCACGTCCGACGGATCGGCCAGCTCACGACGTACGAGACGACCGGCGAGCTGCCCGGCACCGATGCCTGAGGGGCACACCCTCCACCGGCTCGCCGGCGACCTGACGCACGCCTTCGCCGGGCGCCGGGTCCGGGTCGGCAGCCCGCAGGGCCGGTTCGCCGACTCGGCGGCGTTGCTCGACGGTCAGCTCCTGGTCGGCGCCGAGGCGTGGGGCAAGAAGCTGTTCATCGAGTTCCCGGGCGACCGGTTCGTCTACATCCATCTGGGGCTCATTGGTGGCTTCGTCGTCGAGTCGGGGGTCGCCGAGGTGCCGCCTCCGGTGGGCGAGGTCCGGCTCCGGATCACCACGCCGACGGCGTACGGCGACCTGCGCGGCGCCACCGCCTGCGAGCTGGTCACCCGCGAGCAGCGGGAGGCGGCGATCGCGAAGCTCGGACCGGACCCGCTGCGCCCCGACGCCGATCCCGCCCGGGCCTGGGAGCGGGTCCGACGCAGCAGCCTGCCGATCGGTCGTCTGCTCATGGACCAGGGCGTGCTCGCGGGGGTGGGCAACGTGTACCGCGCCGAGCTGCTCTTCCGGCATCGGATGCATCCGCTGCGTCCCGGCCGAACGCTCCGCAGTGGGCAGTGGCGAGCGATGTGGGACGACCTCGTCGAGCTGATGGCGATCGGCGTGCGGACCGGGCGGATCGACACCGTCCGGCCCGAGCACACCCCGGAGGCGATGGGGCGTGCCGCGCGCGTTGACGACCACGGCGGCGAGGTCTACGTCTACCGGCGGACCGGTCAGCCGTGTCACGTATGCGGGCGCCCGATCCGGACCGCGGTGCTCGATGCCCGGAACCTTTTCTGGTGCGCGCATTGTCAGCCCGCTTTCCGCTCCCGAGCCGTAGGCTGACCCCGTTCTCGGACCCCAGTAAGAAGGCCTTGCCCCCATGACCACCGCCCATCCCCTGAGCAGGCGCGTGCGCGGCGTGATGCCCCGGACCCGGATCGCGCTGATGCTGCGCCGGGGCTTGTCCACGGAGACCAGGTTGCTGCTGGTTCTCGCCGTGGCGACCATCCTGCTCACGGGCGGCGTCGTCCTCCAGCCGGTGGAGGTTCCGTTCTCGGTCCTGATGCTGCCGTTGCTCCTCGGCAGCATCTTCCTGGGTCCGCGCTCGTTGCCCTGGTTCGTGATCCTGGTGATGGCGGGCCTGACCGTCTCCGTCTCCCGCCAGGACGAGGTCACCCCGGCCACGATCGTGGCGACCCTGGTCACGTTCCTCATGGGGTTCGTGGTGTTGATGACCAGCCACCAGCGCACCAGCCTCGGCGTGGCCGGTCCGCGGGGCGAGTCGATGCTGGTCGACCTGCGCGACCGGATCCTCACCCAGGCCGGGATCCCCGACCTGCCCGGCAACTGGTCGGTGCAGTCCGCGCTGTACTCCGCCGGCGGGACGCCGTTCGCGGGCGACTTCGTCGTCGCCACCCGACCGTTGTCCAGCACCCGGCTCGAGATCGTCGTGGTCGATGTGTCGGGCAAGGGCGAGGACGCCGGCGCCCGCGCCCTCCTGCTCTCCGGCGCGTTCGGCGGGTTGATCGGCGCGATGCAGCCGGAGGACTTCCTGCCCGCGGCCAACGACTACCTGTTCCTCCAGGACTGGGCCGAAGGGTTCGCCACCGCGGTGCACATGTCCCTGGACCTGGTGACCGGCTCCTACGACATCCGCGCCGCGGGCCACCCGCCGGCCGTCCACCGGCAGGCCGGATCCGGGCGCTGGCAGGTGCTGCGCACCGAGGGCCCGATCCTGGGCCTGATCGAGGACGCGGAGTTCTCCTCGGTGTCCGGCCGGATCGGGCCGGGCGACGCCGTCCTTCTCTACACCGACGGGATGGTCGAGGAGCCACGCCGCGACATCGACCTCGGCATCGACCGGATGCTCGGTGAGATGGAGTCCCTGCTCCGGGGCACCTGGGACGACGCGGCCAACCGGCTCGCGGTCTCGCTCGGCTCCCGGGACGACGACCGCGCCATCGTGGTCGTCCATCGCCGCTGGTGAGCGCTCACCAGCGGGAGCCGTTTGGGGCGAAGGCCGCCGCCTGTGGCACCATGAGCGCGCACAAATCACTGCGGATGTAGCTCAATGGTAGAGCCCCAGTCTTCCAAACTGGCTACGCGGGTTCGATTCCCGTCATCCGCTCCAAGAGGCCTGACGGAACCGTTCCGGACGGCCACTTGGCGGGGCGTAGCGTAGTGGCTAGCGCGCCTGCTTTGGGAGCAGGAGATCGCAGGTTCGAGTCCTGTCGCCCCGACGTTCCAGCCCCATCCTGGGGTGCAGCAGACCATTAGAGGAGAACACTGGTGAAGAGCGCCGTCGAGACGTTGAGCCCGACCCGGGCCAAGCTGACCGTCGAGGTGCCCTTCGAGGAGCTCAAGCCGAGCCTCGACGCGGCGTACAAGAAGATCGCCCAGCAGATCAACATCCCGGGCTTCCGCAAGGGCAAGGTCCCGCCGATGGTGATCGACCAGCAGGTCGGCCGCGGCGCGGTTCTCGATGAGGCGGTCAACGAGGTGCTGCCGCAGAAGTACTTCGCGGCGCTCGAGGAGAACTCCCTCACCCCGCTGGCCCAGCCCGACATCGAGGTCACCAAGCTCGAGGACAACGAGACCCTGGAGTTCACCGCCGAGGTGGACGTGCGGCCCGAGATCGAGGTTCCCGCCTACGACGGCCTGGTCGCCTCGGTCGAGGACATCGCGGTGACCGACGCCGATGTCGAGGACCAGGTGCAGGCGCTCCGCGAGCGGTTCGCCACCCTGAGCGACGTCGAGCGCGCGGCCGCCGAGGGCGACTTCGTGGTGATCGACCTCAAGGCCACCCGCGGCGGCGAGCCCGTCGAGGGTGCCGAGGTCGCCGGCATGTCCTACCAGGTCGGCCGCGGCGGGATGATCGAGGGACTCGACGCGGCGCTGGCCGGGATGGCCGCCGGCGAGGAGAAGACCTTCACCACCCAGCTGGTCAGCGGCGACCTGATCGGCGAGGACGTCGAGGTCGGCGTGGCCGTCTCGCAGGTCCAGGAGCAGGAGCTGCCCGAGCTGGACGACGAGTTCGCCCAGATGGCCTCCGAGTTCGACACCATCGCCGAGCTCAACGACGACGTGCGCGAGCGGCTCGGCCGCGGCAAGCGCCTCGAGCAGGCCGCGGCCGCCCGCGACGCCGTACTCGAAGTGTTGCTCGACCAGGTCGAGATCCCGCTGCCGGAGACGGTGGTCACCGACGAGCTCAACGCGCGTCGGCAGAGCGTCGAGCAGCAGCTCTCCTATGCGGGCGTGACCATGGACAAGTACCTCGAGGACGAGGGCCAGACGCTCGAGGAGTTCGAGGCCGACCTGGACCGCCGGGTCCGCGAGGCGATTGCCGCGCAGTTCCTCCTCGACGAGATCGCCAAGCGCGAGGAGCTTGGGGTGGAGCAGGACGAGCTGTCCCAGCACCTCGTTCGCCGCGCGCAGCAGGCGGGGCAGGACCCGCAGGAGTTCGCGAACCACATGTTCCAGCACAACCACGTGCCCGAGATGGTGCAGGAGATCCTGCGGGGCAAGGCGCTGGCCAGAATCGTCGAGTCCGCGAGCGTCAAGGACGCCTCGGGCAATGTCGTGGAGCTGAAGAACCTGCGTCCCGACGGCTCCATCGGTGACCCGGAGGCCGAGGCCGCCGAGGCCGCCGAGGCCACCGAGCCACCGACGCTGAGGACACGCCCGAAGACTGAGTGCACGAACGTGCACTCAGTGCACTAGCCTGCCGCCATGACGCGCGGTCCCGGGGTGTTGGACGCCCTGTCCCTGTTGTCCGAAGTGGCAGACGAGCTAGTGGTGCGCAGCGTGCGCGACACCCACTTGGCCTGGACCGACCGAGCGGGGGGCGGTGCCGTCCACCGCGGCATCGCCGGGGCGGTCTACGGCGGCCTGGGTGCCGGGCTGCGGGTGACCTCGCGGGGTCTCGACAAGCTGGCCGCGACGGGCGCGGGGCCGCGACTGGAGACCGGGCGGCAGGGCCGGTTCGTCAACGCCGCGGTCAACGGGCTGATCGGCGACCGCCTGGTGAAGGAGCGACCCCAGCTCGCGATCGCGATGGCCGTCCGGCACGCGGGCCGGGACGTCGCGCCAGACCCGGCGGGGCTCGCGGCCGCGTTCCCCGAGCCGACCGGCCGGCTGGTGGTGTTCCTGCACGGGCTCTGCGAGAACGAGTCCTACTGGAACCGGCATCGCGACCGCACCGGGACGACGTACGGCGAGACGCTCAGGCAGCGTGGCTGGACCCCCGTCTTCCTCCGCGCCAACACCGGACTCGGCCTCCGCGAGAACGGCGTGGCGCTGGCCTCCCTGATGCAGCAGGTCGTCGATGCCTGGCCGGTGCCGGTCACCCGGATCGCGCTGGTGGGTCACTCGCTCGGCGGCCTCGTGATGCGGGCTGCGGGCGCGGTCGCTGCCGAGCCCGCCGCCAAGGACTGGAACGCGCTGGTCACCGACGTGATCACGTTGGGCACCCCGCACCTCGGCGCCCCGATCGCGTGGGGGATCGGGCACGGCAGCCGGGGGCTCGGCAGGCTGCCGGAGACGGCGGCGTTCGGCCGGATTCTCGACTGGCGATCGGTGGGCGTCCACGACCTGGTTGCCGGGCTCGCCGAGGACGTTCCGCCGCTTCCGCACGCTCGCTACCGCCTGGTCGCCGCGACCGTGACCGCGTCCCGGCGGCACCCGGTCGGGCACGTCGTGGGTGACCTGCTGGTGCGACCGCGCTCGGCGTACGGCCGGGATCGGAGCGGCCGCGAACTGTTCCCCGGCGCCGAGGTGCTGCACGTGGGGCGTACCGACCACTTCGGGCTGCTCAACCATCCCGAGGTGCTCGGCGCCATGGAACGATGGCTGGCATGACCTCCCCGCACACTGCCGACCGCGAGCTCCGCACCGAAACGATCGTGGACGCGCCCGCTGCCACCGTCTGGGAGCTGTTGAGCGACTTCTCGAGGATGCCCGACTGGAGCCCCGAGCTGGTGAAGATGCTGCCGCTCAAGCGCGGCGGTCTCCGGCCGAACCAGTGGTACCTCGGCATCAACCGACGCAAGGCCGTCTTCTGGCCGAGCCGATCGGTCGTGGCCGTGCTCGAACCCGGCCGCTCGCTGGCTTGGGACACCAAGTCCAGCGGCGCCCGCTGGATCTGGGAGCTCAGCCCGGACGGCGATCGCACCCGCGTCGTCCACCGCCGGCCGGTGCCCCGGAAGCTGACCATGATCAGCAAGCTGTTCGCCCGGGTCTTCCTCGGCGGCGGGGTCGGGCACGCCGACGAGCTGGAGGCCGGGATGGCCCGGACCGTGTCGCGACTGAAGGCCGCCGCCGAGGCCTGAGCTCTCGCCGCGGAATCTGCTCTGCGCGAACAGCGCCTGATATGCCGTGGCTCGCCGGTCCGCACGGGCTAGGGTCGGCGCGTGACCCAGACTCCAGGTGGACTCAATGTCCTCGACGACCACATCTACTCGCGGTTGCTGCGGGAGCGGATCGTGTTCCTCGGATCCGAGGTGCGTGACGCCAACGCCAACGCGATCTGTGCGCAGCTGCTGCTGCTCTCGGCGGAGGACCCCGAGGCCGACATCTTCCTGCACATCAACAGCCCGGGTGGTTCCGTCGACGCCGGCATGGCGATCTACGACACGATGAACTACATCCCCAACGACGTGGCCACCGTCGGCATGGGCCTGGCCGCCTCGATGGGCCAGTTCCTCCTGTGCGCCGGGACCAAGGGCAAGCGCTACGCGCTGCCGCACGCGCGGATCATGATGCATCAGCCGTCCTCGGGCATGGGTGGCTCCGCATCTGACATCAAGATCCAGGCTCAGCAGTCGCTGCACATCAAGAAGGTGCTGCTTCAGCTGATCGCCGACCACACCGGCCAGAGTCTCGATCAGGTGATCGCCGACGCCGATCGGGACCGCTGGTTCACCGCCGAGCAGGCACTGGAGTACGGCCTGGTCGACCAGGTGGTCAAGAGCGCCCGCGAAGCCGCCGACGACGGCCGACCCGCCCACAAGAAGGACTGACGCCATGAACTACTACATCCCCCAGTGGGAGGAGCGGACGTCCTACGGCTTCCGCCGGATCGACCCTTACGGGAAGCTCTTCGAGGACCGGATCATCTTCCTCGGCACCCCGATCTCCGACGACGTCGCGAACGCCGTGATGGCCCAGCTGCTCTGCCTGGAGTCGATGAACCCGGACCAGGACATCCAGATCTACATCAACTCGCCGGGTGGCTCGTTCACCGCGCTCACCGCGGTCTACGACACGATGCGGTTCATCAAGCCCGAGATCCAGACCGTCTGCCTGGGCCAGGCGGCCTCGGCGGCCGCGATCCTGCTCGCCGCCGGCACGCCCGGCAAGCGGCTGGCGCTCCCGACCAGCCGGATCCTGATCCACCAGCCCTACACCGAAGGCACGTTCGGTCAGACCTCGGACATCGAGATCCAGGCCAACGAGATCCTGCGGATGCGCGAGCTGCTCGAGAAGATGATCAGTGACCACAGCGGGCGCGACATCGAGCAGGTCAGCCGGGACATCGAGCGGGACAAGATCCTCACCGCGGAGCAGGCCGTCGAGTACGGCCTGATCGACGCGGTGATCGAGTCGCGCAAGGCCGCCCCGGCCCTGGCGACCTCCTGAGCGTGGCGATCGTGTCCGGTGGCCAAACTCCGTGTCGTCCCCCCATCGGGGGCGGCTCGGGGTACCTTCGGATGGTTCGCGAACCTGTAGGACCACTCATGAGGAGGGCCCCCCGTGGCGCGCATCGGTGACGGTGGCGATCTGCTGAAGTGCTCGTTCTGCGGCAAGAGCCAGAAGCAGGTCAAGAAGCTCATCGCCGGTCCCGGCGTCTACATCTGCGACGAGTGCATCGATCTCTGCAACGAGATCATCGAGGAAGAGCTCAGCGAGGGGACCGAGGTCGGTCTCGAGGAGCTGCCCAAGCCGAAGGAGATCTTCGACTTCCTCAACTCCTACGTCGTCGGTCAGGAGCGAGCCAAGAAGGCGCTCGCCGTCGCGGTCTACAACCACTACAAGCGCGTGCAGGCCGGCCTGCAGCCGATCTCCGGCAAGCACAGCAAGGACGAGGCCGTCGAGGTCGCGAAGTCCAACATCCTGGTGATCGGCCCGACCGGATGTGGCAAGACCTACCTCGCCCAGACGCTGGCCCGGATGCTCAACGTTCCGTTCGCGATCGCCGACGCCACCGCCCTGACCGAGGCCGGCTACGTCGGTGAGGATGTCGAGAACATCCTGCTCAAGCTGATCCAGGCCGCCGACTACGACGTCAAGAAGGCCGAGACCGGCATCATCTACATCGACGAGATCGACAAGGTGGCCCGCAAGGCGGAGAACCCCTCGATCACTCGCGACGTCTCCGGCGAGGGGGTCCAGCAGGCTCTGCTGAAGATCATCGAGGGCACCACCGCCTCGGTGCCCCCGCAGGGTGGCCGCAAGCACCCGCACCAGGAGTTCATCCAGATCGACACCACCAACATCCTGTTCGTCGTCGGCGGTGCCTTCTCGGGCCTCGAACACATCATCGAGCAGCGGGTCGGCAAGAAGACCCTCGGGTTCACCGCGGAGGTGCGCGGTCAGGCCGAGCGGGCGGCCGAGGACCTGCTCGCCGAGGTGCGTCCCGAGGACCTCACGAAGTTCGGACTGATCCCTGAGTTCGTCGGTCGGCTCCCGCTGATCGCCAGCGTCAACAAGCTCGATCAGCAGGCGCTGATGCAGATCCTCACCGAGCCGCGCAACGCGCTGGTCAAGCAGTACCACAAGCTGTTCGAGCTCGATGGGGTCGAACTCGAGTTCACCCCCGATGCGATCGAGGCGATCGCCGACAAGGCGATGGAGCGCGGCACCGGCGCTCGCGGGCTGCGGGCCATCATCGAAGAGGTCCTGCTGCACGTGATGTACGACGTGCCCTCGCGCGGCGACATCGCGAAGGTCGTGGTCACCCGAGAGGTGGTCGACGACGATGTCGCGCCCACCCTGGTGCCGCGTGAGTCCGAGGCGAAGAAGAAGAAGTCCGCCTGATCTGGGCGTCTCCGCATCGTCCGCCTAGTCATTTCCGACGGAATTTCGGTGCAGAATCGACCAAGAGCGCTCCTGATCGGCAAGACTGACCTGTCGAAGCTTGATCTCGGGACTAGGGAGGATTTCTCGGTGAGCGCCAAGCAACAGCGGCCGTTCTACGTTTTTGCGGCGGTCGCGGCGATCTGCTGCTTCGTGCTGGTCACCGGAGTCCGCGCCAGTGAGCCAGACGGCCATCGCCCGGTGTTCGCGGGCGCATCGGTCGCCGATGCCAGGGCCGCCACCACGCGGTACCTCGGTGGGCCCGTTGCTCCGGGACCCGAGCTCGCTCCGGGTGTGACCGGCGGAGACGGGACCGGCTCGGTCGGTGACGTCGGTGACGTCGGAGCCGTGGCGCCGGACCCGGACCAGCCGGCCGAGCGCACCCCGGCGGACGGAGCGGACGCCGAGTCCGGCCCCACCTCCGGACTGGCCATGCTGCCTCCGGTCACGGTCAACCCCGGCGAGGTCGCCCTGCCGGTCGGCGACGACCAGGTAGCCGGCAAGCACCGAGGTGAGAAGGGCAAGAAGAAGGGCAAGGACAAGCAAGGCGACGAGGCCGAGGCGGATGCCGAGTCCGAGGACGAGGTCGACCCCAACGCCTACGGGATGCCCGAAACCGAGGACGGCACCGGCAGCGAGCCCGACGACTCGATCGACGAGACGCCGGCCCCCTAGTCGGAGCCGACCAGCTCTGCGGTCACCGCGATCTCGACCGCGTCGTTCGCGGTGAACACCAGGTCACCCACGATCTTGCCGGCCGCGCGCAGGTCGTTGCTCGCGAGCTCGGCGGCGCGCACGAGCGTCTCCGGCCCGGCGATCTCCACTCGGGACAGCTCGGCGCGCATCGAGACCTTGGCCTGCGACTTCGCGCCCCGGATACCGATCAGCGCCGCGCCCACGGCATCGACGGCGGTGGGGTCGGTCGCCGCAGCGGCGCCCAGCTCGGTCACCGTCGGCCAGTCCGACCGGTGGATGGAGCCGGTCCGCCACCACGACCAGACCTCCTCGGTCACATAGGGCAGGAACGGCGCGAGCAGCCGGAGCTGCACCTCGAGCGCGAGCGCCAGCGCCGCCCGGGCCGACGCAGTGGCGTCACCGCCCTCCTCGGCGTAGGCGCGCTCCTTGACCAGCTCGAGGTAGTCGTCGCAGAACTCCCAGAAGAACTTCTCGGTGATCTCGAGCGCCGCGGTGTAGTCGAACGCCTCGAAGGCCTCCGTGGCCGAGGAAACCACGTTGGCGAGTCGGCCCATCAGGGCGCAGTCGATCGGTTCGGAGACCTGGACCGGGTTGACGGTGGTCGCGCCCACACCGTCGAGGACGAACCTCGAGGCGTTGAGCACCTTCATCGCCAACCGCCGACCGACCTTCATCTGGGTCTCGTCGAACGGCGAGTCGAGCCCCGGCCTGGTCATCGCGGCCCGCCAGCGGACGGCGTCGGCGCCGTACTTCTCCAGGATCTCGGTGGGAACCACGACGTTGCCCTTGGACTTGCTCATCTTCTTGCGGTCCGGGTCGAGGATCCAGCCGGAGAGCATGGCGTGCCGCCACGGGGTTGCGTGGTTCTCGAGGTGGGCGCGCACGACGCGGCCGAACAGCCAGGTCCGGATGATGTCGTGGGCCTGCGTGCACAGGTCCATCGGGAAGACCCGCTGCCACAGGTCGTCGTCGGTGGCCCAGCCGCCGGCGATCTGGGGGGTCAGCGAGGAGGTCGCCCAGGTGTCCATGACGTCGGGGTCGCCGACGAAGCCGCCCGGCTTGCCGCGCTGGTCCTCGGTGTAGCCGCCCGGTGCGTCGGTCGACGGGTCGACCGGGAGCTCGGCCTCGCTCGGCATCAGCGGGTGGTCGTAGTCCGGCTCGCCGTCATCGTTGAGGGGGTACCAGACGGGGAACGGGATCCCGAAGAACCGCTGTCGGGAGATCAGCCAGTCGCCGTTGAGGCCGCCCACCCAGTTGTCGAAGCGGTGCTTCATGTGAGTGGGGAGCCAGTCGATCTCGGCGCCGTGCTCGAGCATCTCGCCGCGCAGACCGGCGTCGCGGCCGCCGTTGGTGATGTACCACTGTCGGGTGGCCACGATCTCGAGGGGCTTGTCGCCGCGCTCGTAGAAGTTGGCCATCCGCTGCGTGGGTGTGGGCTCGCCGTCGAGGTCACCGGTCTCCCGGAGCTTGGCGACCGTCGCCTCCCGGGCCGAGAAGACCGTCTTGCCCGCCAGGTCGGCGTACGCCGCCGCGGCCTCCTCGCCTGCCAGCCACGGGGGCGTCTCGCGGGAGAACCGGCCGTCACGGCCGATCACGGTCCGGACCGGAAGGTTCAGCTCGCGCCACCAGGTGACATCGGTGAGATCTCCGAACGTGCAGCACATGGCGATGCCGGCGCCCTTGTCCATCTCTGCCGCGGGGTGAGCCAGGACCGGGATCTCCACGCCGAAGATCGGAGAGGCGACCGTGGTGCCGAACAGCTGCTGGTAGCGCTCGTCGTCGGGATGCGCGATCAGCGCGACCACCGACGCGATCAGCTCGGGGCGTGTCGTCTCGATGAAGACCTGCTGGCCCTCGGCCTGGCGGAAACCCACGCGGTGGTAGTGCCCGGCGTACTCGCGGGCCTCGAGCTCGGCCTGGGCGACCGCGGTCTGGAACGTGACGTCCCAGAGGGTGGGTGCCTCCTGGAGGTACGCCTCACCGCGGGCGAAGTTGCGCAGGAACGCGGTCTGGCTGACGAGCTGCGACTTCGCGCCGATCGTCGTGTAGTGCTCGTCCCAGTCGACCGAGAGACCGAGGGTGCGCCACAGCTGCTCGAAGACCTGCTCGTCGAGCTCGACCAGCCGCTCGCACAGCTCGACGAAGTTGGGCCGGCTGATCGGGATCTGCTTCTTCGGGTCGGGTTCTTCCGGCGGCGTGAAGTCGGGGTCGTAGGCGAGGCTCGGGTCGCAGCGGACCCCGTAGTAGGTCTGCACGCGCCGCTCGGTGGGCAGCCCGTTGTCGTCCCAACCCATGGGGTAGAACACGGACTTGCCGCTCATCCGCTGGTAGCGGGCGATCAGGTCGGGGTGGGTGTAGGAGAACACGTGCCCGACGTGCAGCTTGCCGCTCACCGTCGGCGGGGGAGTGTCGATGGAGAAGACGTTCGCGCGCGGCTGGGTGCGATCGAATTTGTAGGTGCCCTGCTCGCGCCACCGGGCCGCCCACTTCGCCTCGAGCCCCTCGAGTGCGGGCTTTGCTGGCACCACGACGGCATCGGGCGCGGAGGTCTGCGTCATGGGCGGAGTTTATGGGCGAGCCGCTGCGTCGGGAAAATGCGGTACCACGTCATCGACGCAGGTCAGTACGGTTTCGCGATGGACCTGGTCTTCCACGACGACCCCGCGGCGTTCCTCGACGCGGCCGGTGACTACCTCGCGGCCGACGCGGTGCTCAACACCGTGATCGCCACGGTGACGCGGCGCGCCGTCGACGACGTGGACCTTCCCCGGGGCGATGGGCCGCGGTGGTGGCTGACCGTGCGGGACGGGTCGCGGGTGCTGGGGGTGGCGATGCGGACCGCGCCGAGGCAGCCGTACCCGCTGCTCGTGCTGGCGATGCCGGACGAGGCGGCGGTCGGGCTGGCCCGGGCGCTGCACGAGCGGGACGAGCCCGCGCTCGGGGTCAACGGCTCCCTGCCCGCGGCGCAGCTGGTCGCCGCCGAAACTGCCCGGTTGACCGGCGGAGCGGCGCGGGTGGCGGAGCGGACCCGGCTGCACTCCGTCACCACGGTGGTACCGCCCCGGCCGGTGCCCGGCAGGCTGCGTCCGGCGAAGCCGGACGACCTCGGCCTGGTGCTGCGCTGGTTCCTCGCGTTCGACGTGGATGCCGCGGAGCAGGCGGGTCGGCCCGGCGAGCACATGATGCTCGAGCCGCCGAACGGGGCCGCGCTGCTGCCCCGGATCGAGCAGGGTCGGGTGTGGCTGTGGGAGGACGAGCACGGCGAGGTGGTGCACCTGACCGCGGGCAACGCCCCGGCGTACGGCGTGGTCCGGATCGGTCCCGTCTACACACCGCGCGACCGGCGCGGCCAGGGCTATGCCAGCGCCGCGGTGGCCGAGGTGTCGCAGCTGATGCTCGATGACGGTCACCAGGTCTGCCTGTTCACCGACCAGGACAACCCCACCTCGAACCACGTCTACGAAGCGCTGGGCTACCGGCCCGTGGTCGACATGGCCAACCTCGTCGTCACCACACCAGCACCGGCTTGACGACCCGGCCGGCCAGCACGTCGTCGATCGCGGTCTGGATCTCCTCGAACGGGTAGGTGACGACCAGGTCGTCGACGTCGAAGTGACCCGCCTGGTTCAGCTCGATCAGCCGGGGCAGCATCTCCAGCGGGTCGGACTCGCCCTCGATCGAGGACCGGATGACCTTGCCGTTCTGGAGCAGGTCGATCGCGTCGATCGCGTACTCCTCCGCGCCCAGGCCGAGCGCGACGAGCGTTCCGCGCATCCTGAGTGATTGTTGGGCCTGCTTGACCACCTCGGACACCGCCGTGGTGTCGATCGCATACGTCGCCCCGCCGCCGGTGAGCTCCTTGACCCGGTCGACGACGGTCTGCTCACCGAGCGTCGTCGGGTTCACGGCAACTGCGCCGAAGCGCTCGGCCTCCTTCAGCCGGGCGTCGGTGAGGTCGACCGCAACGACCGTGCAGCCGGTCGTGGCCGCGGCGATCACCGCAGCCAGGCCGACGGCACCACACCCGAAGACGACCAGGCTGTCGGCGGCCTCGGGGCGCAGCAGGTTGAGCACGGTGCCGGCCCCCGTCTGGAAGCCGCAGCCGTAGGGCGCGAGCTTGCTCAGATCGAGGGACTTGTCGATGACCACGCAGTTGTCGGCGTACGCGATCGCGTGCCGGGCCAGGCTGGACTGGCCGAAGAACGAGCCGTAGACGGGTTGCCCGTCGCGCTGGTGGGTGGTCGAGCCATCCATCCGGAAACCCATGTAGTTGAGCATCAGCGAGTTCTCGCAGTAGCCGACGGCCCCTTCCTGGCAGGCCGGGCACGCACGGCACGAGCGGAAGCTCATCAGCACGTGGTCGCCCACCTCGAAGCCGATGACCCCGGCGCCGACCTGTTCCACGACGCCGGCACCCTCGTGGCCGAAAATGCGGGGGAACATCTCGGGCGGCAGGTTGTCGCGCAGCGAGAGATCGGTGTGGCAGAGGCCGGCCGCGACGATGCGCACCAGCACCTCGTCGTCGCGAGGCTCGTCGAGGTCAACCTCCTCGAAGCCGAACTCGCCACCCTGCTCGTTGACGATCACTGCCGTGGTCTTCATGCGTCCCGCTCCAGCCAGAAGTAGTAGAGGTCCTGCACGCCGAAGGCCGACTCGAGCTTGCCGTTCATGATCCCCATCAACGTGTCGGCGTCGACCTGCTTGAAGTGGTCGAAGACCGGCATCGCGTCGTAGACCATCGTCGCCGTCGTCTCGCCCCGGAACTCGACCGGCCACAGCGAGGCCTCGGCGCCGCCGCCGGCCGCGAGGTTGGAGTAGAGCTCGCCGTCCTCCCCGCGACAGATCAGGGGCTTGGCGTCCAGCGGGCCGTCGAACCGCTTGCCGTGCCAGCGCACCTGCTCCAGCACGGTGCTTGCGACGTGGCCGGTGCTGAAGTCGCCACCGCGCCAGGGGCCGAGGATCTCGTCGACGGTGACCGTTGCCAGGTCCGCCCACAGGGCGTCCAGGGCGGCGGGGTCGACCCGGTCCGCGGCACGTAACTCGTCGAACCGCTGGGTGATGTCTGACATTCGACGAGCATATCGAGCCATAGAACGTGTTCCAGGTTTCACCGCGCGGACCCGGGTGGCTGGCGACTGCGGCTCGCGAAAGGAGCGGAACATGAGCAAGGCCGGAGAGGACCTGGGCGTGGACCTCGCCCTGCGCTGTCAGAGCGGGAAGCAGCGCAGAACGCGATGGAGCAGGCCGGCCCGAGTGGTGGTCCGCCGAGGTCTGCTCCGACGACGGCTGCCTGCGGGTCGCCACGGTCGGCTTGCGGGAGTTCGTGGTCGAGATCGCTGCTGAGACGAAGGTCAGCCACTCTGTCGAGGTGTGCTGCGAACACGCCGGCCGACTGGGCGCCGAGCTGATCCGGCAGCGCGTGGCGGCGATGATCAAGCAGCAGATGGAGTACCAGCGCCGCGAGGACGACGAGCGGGTACTGGGCCTGCGGTCACGCCTTCGGGCGGGCCCTAGAGTGGTCCCGCCATGACCGAATCCGCCGCACCCCGGCTCGCCGAGTCCATCGCAGAGGTCGAAGATGCCTTGCTGTCCCGCTGGCCCGAGACCCGACTCGAGCCGTCGCTGGACCGGATCCGGGCGTTCACGGAGCTGCTCGGGGACCCGCAGCGCACCTACGCGTCGATCCACCTGACCGGCACCAACGGCAAGACCTCGACCGCCCGGATGATCGACACCCTGTTGCGGGCGCTCGAGCTGCGCACCGGCCGGTTCACCTCGCCGCACGTGGAGCGGATGAGCGAGCGGATCTGCATCGACGGCGAGCCGCTGGACGACGACGCGTTCGTGCGCGCGTTCAACGACGTGGCGCCGTACACCCACCTGGTCGACGCCAGCGAGGCGCACCCGCTCTCCTTCTTCGAGAGCATCGTCGGGATGGCGTACGCCGCGTTCGCGGACGCACCGGTCGACGTCGCGATCGTGGAGGTCGGCATGGGCGGGGTCTGGGATGCCACCAACGTGATCGACGCGACGGTGGCGGTGGTGCTGCCGATCGCCGTCGACCACGCCTCCTACCTCGGTGGCACGCCGGCCGAGATCGCGGTCGAGAAGGCCGGGATCATCAAGCCGGGTGCGGTCGCCGTGCTCGCCCAGCAGCCGCCGGAGGCCGCCGAGGTGCTGCTCGGGTACGCGGCCGAGGTGGGCGCGAACCTGGCCCGCGAGGGACTCGACTTCGGGGTCGTCTCCCGCGTGCCGGCGGTCGGCGGGCAGCTCATCACCCTGCAGGGGTTGCGGGCCCGGTACGACGAGGTGTTCCTGCCGCTGTACGGCGCGCACCAGGCCCAGAACGCGGCGATCGCGCTGGCCGCCGTCGAGGCATTCCTCGGGGAGGACCCGCTCGATGACGCGCTGGTGCGCGGCGCCTTCGCGGAGGCCAGCTCCCCGGGCCGGCTCGAGGTGATCCGGCGCAGCCCCACCATCGTCCTCGACGCGGCGCACAACCCGCACGGAGCCCAGGCCACCGCTGATGCGCTGGACGAGTCGTTCCAGTTCGCGCCGTTGATCGGGGTGATCGGCGTGATGGCCGACAAGGACCACGAGGGCGTGCTGGCGGCCTTCGAGCCGCACCTCCACCACCTGATCTGCACCCAGAACTCCACGGATCGCGCGCTGCCTGCCGCCCGGCTGGCCGAGGCCGCGGTCGAGATCTACGGCGAGGATCGAGTGACCATCGCGCCGTCGCTGTCCGACGCGATCGACCAGGCCGCCGCGCTGGCCGAGGCGGGAGAGGCGTTCGGCGACCCGCTCGGGTCGGGCGCGGTGCTGGTGACCGGCTCCGTGGTCACCGTGGGCGAGGCCCGCCGGTTGCTCGGAGGCCCGCGATGAGCGAGACCCCGCGTTCCCCGCGCCGTGGCATGTGCGCCGCGGTGCTCTCCCTCGAGGCGATCACGATCGGGCTGACCACCCCCGTGATGATCTCGATCTCGGACGTCGCCACCTCGACCGCGCTGGCGGTCGGACTCGGGCTGATGCTGGCCTGCCTGCTGGTCGCCGGCCTGCTCCGCAGCGAGTGGGCCTATCTGCTCGGCTGGGCGATCCAGGTCGGCGCGATCGGGTTGGGCATGCTGGTCACGATCATGTTCGTGCTCGGCCCGATCTTCGCGCTGCTGTGGGGGACGGCGTACTTCCTGGGGCGCAAGATCGAGCGCGAGCGGGCCGAGGCCTACGCCGCTCTGGACGACTAGCCGCGATCCCCGGCCAGGCTCTCGCCGAGCACGTCGAGCGCGCGGTCCAGCTGGTCGTCGGTGATCCCGCCGAAGCCGACGATCAGGCCGGTGAGCCGGGCCGAGCGGCAGTAGTCGGCGAGCAGCGGAACGTCGAACCCCGCCTCGCGAGCGGCCTCGTGAGCGTGCCGCGCCCGGTCCGCTGAGATCAGCCAGGTGGAGTACATGCCGGCGAGTGGCCCGGCGAGCTCGGCGTGCGGCGACAGCGTGGCGGCCACGCGGGGCGCGCGCTCGGCGTACACCCGACGGGCGGTGCGGACGACCCGGTCGACGTACCCGTCGCGGAGCAGGGAGAGGAACGCGCGCTGGATCGGCCACGGCGCCGCCTCGTGGGTCGCCTCGCGGCGCGCGTTGATCGCGTCGAGCAGCTGCGGTGGCGGAACCAGCCAGCCGAGCCGGAGGCTGGGCGCGACGCTCTTCGATGCGGTGCCCAAGTAGGCGACGCGGCCGCGGTCCAGCGTGGCCAGCGCGGGCACGGGGGCGACGTCGTAGCGGAACTCGGAGTCGTAGTCATCCTCGACGACGACCGCGTCCGCGCGCCGAGCGGCCTCGAGCAGCCGGAGTCGGTCCTCGGCCGGCATCACCCGGCCGAGCGGGTGCTGATGAGCCGGGGTCACGTACGCCGCGACCCGGCCGGTGAGGTCGGTGATCGGGTCGAGGGCCGGATGGTCCTGGACCTCACGTCCGGCGGCCCGCACGGTCGCGACGGCCGCGCGGTAACCGGGGTCCTCGACGGTGACCCGGCCCGGAGGCAGTGCGCCGAGCAGGTGCCGCAGGCTGTCGGTGGTGCCACCGGTCACCACGACCTCGTCGGGGCCGCAGCGCAGCCCGCGAGTGCGGGCGAGATGCTCGGCGAGGGCGACCCGGAGCTCGGGCAGCCCGCGCGGGTCGTCGTACCCCCTGGGCGGGCTGGCCGTCGACACGTCCCGCCAGGCCCGCCGCCACCCGGCGGCGTGTCGCGGATCGATCCAGGGCGTCCCGGTGTCCAGCCGGACGAGACGCCGGGGCTCGCGGTCGATCCGCGGTGGCGGGATCCGGCTCGGTGCCAGCCCGCCCGAGGCGACGTAGGTGCCCGAGCCGCGCCGCGCCTCCAGCCAGCCCTCGGCCAGCAGTTGGTCGTAGGCCTGCTCGGCGACCGAGCGGGAGACCCCCAGGTCCGCGGCGAGCGCCCGGCTGCTCGGCAGCCGGTCACCTCGGCGGAGGGTGCCGGCGAGCACCTGCTCGCGGACGCCGGCGGCGAGCTGTAGGCCCAGCGGAGTGGGCGCGGAGCGGTCCAAGGTGAGCGGCAGGGTCGGCATCGAAAGTGTCCTGGCAATCTGGTCGAGAATTGGCCCGTGCGTGCAGGCCACATGGGGTCGAGGATAGTGCCGTGACCACCACCCCGCTCTCCCCCTCGCCGCGCACCCGGATCAGTCGCGGCCGGGACCGTGCCGTGGCGGATCGCGACGCCCTGCACGCGTTCCTCGCCGACGCGCTGGTCGCGCACATCGGGGTGAACGTCGGCGACCACCCGGTGGTGCTGCCCACGGCGTACGCGGTGGACCTCGATGGGCCGGACCGGGACGGCACGATGTACGTGCACGGATCCGTCGCCGCCGGATGGGTACGCCGCGCCGGCGGGGCTGCCGTGTGCGTCACCGTCACGGAGGTGGACGGACTGGTGGCCGGCCGCTCGGCGTTCCACCACTCGATGAACTACCGCTCCGCCGTGGTGATCGGCCAGGCTCGTCTGGTCGAGGACCCGGACGAGCGGGCCCGGGCGTTGGCGATGATCGTCGACCACATGATTCCCGGTCGCTCGGCCACGCTCCGGGCGAACACCCGCAAGGAACTGGCCGCGACCGCGGTGCTCGCCGTGCCCCTGCACGATGCGTCGATGAAGGCCCGAGGCGGGGACCCGGTCGACGAGCCGGAGGACGTGGCGGCGGGCATCTGGGGCGGGTACATCCCGCTGCGTCGGATGGCCGAGGCGCCGGTGACGGCCAGCGATTCGGTCGGGCCACCCCCCGACGACGTGGTCCGGCGCGCCAGGTCGCTCGCCTGACTCAGTAGTGTGCGCGCCATGACGCAGCGCACTCTGGTCCTCCTCAAGCCCGACGCCGTACGACGGGGACTGGTGGGGGAGGTGGTGTCGCGGTTCGAGGCCAAGGGCCTGACGATCGTGGCCCTGGAGCACCGGCTGATCGACGGTGAGCTCGCCGACCGGCACTACGCCGAGCACGTCGAGCGGGACTTCTACCCGCCACTGCGGACGTTCGTGACCAGCGGTCCGCTCGTGGCGATGGTGCTCGAGGGAGACGAGGCGATCGAGGTGG
The DNA here is from genome assembly GCA_963827185.1 of uncultured Actinomycetota bacterium. GTDB lineage: Bacteria > Actinomycetota > Actinomycetes > Propionibacteriales > Nocardioidaceae > Nocardioides. The sequence continues at coordinate 99,567 of CAWGZQ010000003.1, read as the reverse complement.
TGCGTGCCCTCAATGGTGCGACCGACGGTCGCCAGGCCGCCCCCGGCACGATCCGTGGCGATCTCTCGCTCTCGAACCGCGAGAACCTCGTGCACGGTTCGGACTCGCCCGAGTCCGCCGAGCGTGAGATCGGGATCTGGTTCCCCGCCCTCTGATCGACCGCGGGTCGGCGTGCCTCCGCTGATCCGGCCGCCACGAAACCTACGCTCGGATCGGGTCCGGCGGATGCGTGCGCCCGTCTCCCTCACCTTCCCCGAAAGCGCGCGCCGAAGCCACGTGAGGCCTGCTCATGGCGAACAGCTTCATCGGTCGGGACATGGCCGTGGATCTAGGCACCGCCAATACCCTGGTGTACGTCCGGGGCAAGGGCGTGCTCCTCGACGAGCCCAGCGTGGTCGCGATCAACGAGACCACCGGTGAACTGCTGGCCGTCGGTCACGAGGCGAAGCGGATGATCGGCCGCACGCCCGGACACATCACCGCGATCCGTCCGCTCAAGGACGGCGTGATCGCCGACTTCGAGGCGACCGAGCAGATGCTGCGCTACTTCATCCAGCAGGTCCACCGGCGTCGCTACTTCGCCAAGCCGCGGATGGTGATCTGCGTACCGAGCGGCATCACTCCCGTCGAGCAGCGAGCGGTCAAGGAAGCCGGCTACCAGGCGGGCGCCCGCCGGGTCTACATCATCGAGGAACCGATGGCGGCCGCGATCGGTGCCGGCCTTCCGGTCCACGAAGCCACCGGCAACATGGTCGTCGACGTGGGTGGCGGCACCACCGAGGTCGCGGTGATCTCGCTCGGGGGTGTCGTCACGTCCCTCTCGATCCGGACCGCGGGTGACGACCTCGACCAGGCGATCGGCGCGTGGATGAAGAAGGAGCACTCCCTGCTCCTCGGCGAGCGGACCGCCGAGGAGGTCAAGCTGACCGTCGGCTCGGCGTTCCCGAGCACCGACGAGCCGCAGGCCGAGATCCGTGGCCGCGACCTGATCTCCGGGCTGCCCCGCACGGTCGAGGTGTCCAGCGCCGACGTCCGGGTCGCGATGGAAGAGCCCTTGCACGCGATCGTCGACGCCGTCCGGACGACGCTGGACCGCACCCCGCCCGAACTGGCCGGCGACATCATGGATCGCGGCATGGTGCTGACCGGCGGCGGTGCGCTGCTCCGCGGCCTCGACGAGCGACTGCGCGACGAGACCGGGATGCCCGTGCACGTCGCCGAGGACCCACTGGTCTCGGTGGCGAAGGGTGCCGGCCGCTGCGTGGAGGAGTTCGAGGCACTGCAGCAGGTGCTGGTCACCGAGCAGCGACGGTTCTGAGATGACCCCCCGACACACCCCGCCCCGTGCGCTCGTCGCGGCATTGGTGCTCGCGTGCGTGAGCCTGATGACGCTCGACGCCAGCACCGACGACGGCTCGGTCGTCGAGCCGGCGCGACGCGCAGTGGGCGAGGTGTTCGGTCCGATCGAGGCCGGGACCACTGCGGTGATCCGCCCGATCGCGGGCATCCCCGAGTGGTTCCGCGACCACGACTCGATGCGCGCGGAGATCGATGACCTCGAAGCCGAGAACGCGGGGCTCCGGGAGCAGGTCCGCAGGTCCGGGTTCGACCGCAACCGACTCGCCGAGTACGACGGCCTGATCACCGCCGCGGACCGGGTCGGGTACGCCCTGGTGCCCGCTCGGGTGATCGGGCTCGGCGCCTCCCAGTCCTTCTCCGCGACCGTCACCATCGACGCCGGCTCCCGCGCCGGGCTGCACCCCGACATGACCGTGCTCAACAACGACGGCCTCGTGGGTCGGGTGCTGCGGGTCACCCGCACCACCGCCACCGTGCTGCTGATCGTCGACGCCGACTCGACCGTGGGCGGACGGATCGGGGAGACCATGGATCTCGGGTTCCTGAGCGGACAGGGCACGACCGGTGACGACGCCGGCCTGGACCTGCGACTGGTCGATCGGTCGGTCATCCCGGCTCGGGACGACATCGTCGTGACCTGGGGGAGCGACGGCGAGGGGCCCTACGTCGCCGGGGTGCCGATCGGCCGGGTCACGGAGGTCTTCTCCAGCCTCCGCGACAGCTCCCAGCGGGCCGTCATCGAACCCTTCGTGGACTTCGCGGCCCTGGACCTGGTCGGTGTCGTCGTGCCGCGGGGCACCGAGAGCGACCGGGCCGTGATCGAGGCGAACGGGGGCTTCGAGCGATGACGACCTCCCGGGCGCTCGGCGCCACGGTGGCCCTGGCTCTCGCGCTGGTGCTCCAGGTCACGGTGTTTCCGCACTTCGCGTGGCACGGCATCGTCCCGAACGTGGTGCTGCTCGTGGTCGTCGGAGCAGCCCTGGTTCGCGGGGCCCAGTTCGCGATGGTGCTCGGCTTCGCGGCCGGCGTACTCCTCGATCTGGCACCCCCCGCGGACCATGTCGCGGGTCGTTGGGCGCTGGCCCTGCTGGTGGTCGGGTACGTCGCCGGCCGGGCGCTCAGCGACGTCCGGCCCACCCTGCCTGCGGTGCTCGTCACGGTCGCGGCGTGCTCGTTCCTCGGCACCTCCGTCTTCGCGCTCAGCGGGATGGTGCTGCGTGACCCGGCGGTCGCGATCCCGGACCTGATGGGGGTGATCGCCGGCGCCGTCGCCTGGGACCTGCTGGTGACGCCGCTCGTGCTGCCCCTCGTCATGGGGCTGTTCCGCCGGCTCGAGCCGGAGCAGGCCGTCATCCGATGAGCGCCCCCCAACTGTCCCCCGCCCAGAAGAGCCGGCTGCGGCTCGTGGTGATCCAGGCCCTGGTGTTCGCCCTGTTCGCGACCCTGTTCGTGCGGCTGTACTACCTGCAGGTGGTCTCCGGCGAGAGGTACCAAGGCGAGGCCGCCTCCCAGTCGGTGCGCGAGATCGTCGTGCAGCCGCAGCGCGGCCTGATCGTCGACGCGATGGGGCGGCCCCTGGTCGCCAACCGGATGTCGTGGGTGGTCTCGATCGACCGTTCGATGCTCGAGGACCTCGAGGCGACGCAGCAGCGCCGGCTGCTCAAGCGCGTGGCGAAGGCGCTGGGCGTGACGCCGCGGTCGATCACGCGTCGACTCGCCGAGTGGAACGGGTCGCCGTACCAACCGGTGCCGGTGGCCGAGGACGTCCGGCAGAAGCACGCCCTCCGGATCCTGGAGCAGCCCGAGGACTACCCGGCGGTGCTCGTGGAGCAGCAGAGCGTCCGCGCCTACCCTCGCCCGTTCGGCATCAATGCCGCCCACGTCCTCGGCTACCTGAGCCCGATCACCGAGGACGAGTTCGACAAGGCCCGCGAGGGTGGCGACAGCTCGGTCAACGGCGCCTCCTGGGTGGGCCGCGCCGGGGTCGAGAAGGAGTACGACGCCTGGTTGCGCGGCATCCCCGGCTACCGGAGCGTCGAGGTCGACTCGATGGGCCGGGTCCTCGACGACGAGGGCGAGCTGCAGAGCCAGCCCGGCGACACCCTGGTCACCTCGATCGACGCGAAGGTGCAGGGCATCGTCGAGCAGCAGCTCGCGCAGATGATCGCCACCGCCCGGGCCACCGTGGACCCCGTCACCGGGAAGCGCTACGCCGCCGACTCCGGCGCGGCCGTGGTGATGGAGGCCGACACCGGCCGGATCGTGGCGATGGCCAGCCAGCCGACGTATGACCCTTCGGTGTGGGTCGGCGGGATCTCGCAGAAGCAGCTGACCCGGCTCTACTCGGCCAAGGCGGGCACGCCGCTGCTCGGCCGGGCCACCCAGGGCCAGTTCGCACCGGGCTCGACCTGGAAGCCGTTCATGGCCGCCGGCGCGCTGACCCATGGCTACGGCTTCGACACCCGGCTCAACTGCTCCTCGTCGTTCCAGGTCGGCAACCGCGCCTTCAAGAACTACGAGTCCGGCGCCTACGGGCTGATCGGCTTCGACAAGGCGCTCGAGGTCTCGTGCAACACCTTCTTCTACCGGGTCGGGTACGACTTCTGGCGGCGCCTCGGATCCGACATCGACGACGTGCGCGCGCGCGATCCGCTCGTCGAAGAAGCCAAGGACTTCGGGTTCGGCAGCGAGACCGGGATCGACCTGCCGGGCGAGGCCTCGGGCCGGATCGCGGACCGCAAGTGGAAGCGCGCCTACTACGAGACGCAGAAGGACTACTACTGCCGGCTCGGCGATCGCCCGCAGAACGCGCAGACCAGTGACTTCGTCTACAAGTTCGCCCAGGAGTTCTGCATCGACGGGTACGCCTACCGCGCCGGCGACGCGGCGAACTTCGCGATCGGCCAGGGCGACACCATCGTCACGCCGCTGCAGCTGGCCCGCGGGTATGCGGCGATCGCCAACGGCGGCACCCTCTACGAGCCGCGGATCGGCAAGGCGGTCGTCGCCCCCGACGGGACCGTGGTCCGCCGGATCGCGCCCAAGGTGGGCGGCACCGTGGACGTCCCGGGCAACGTCATCGGCTACATCGACGAAGCCCTCCAGGGGGTCACCCGGCAGGGAACCATGTCCTGGCGGATGGTCGGCTTCCCGCTCGACGAGGTGCCGATCCGCTCCAAGACCGGCTCGGCCGAGGTCTACGGCAAGCAGTCGACCTCCTGGGTCGCGTCGTACTCCGACGACTACGTCGTGGTGATGATGATCAGCCAGGGCGGCACCGGCTCCGGAACCTCCGGCCCGGGCGTCCGCAAGATCTGGGAGGCCCTGTACGGCGTCGATGGCGAACGGGTCGACCCGGCCGCCGCCGCGATCCCCGGGAGCACCCCGCCCTCGGAGCTGCCGACGTTCCGCGACGACGGCTCGATCCTGCCGCCGACGGGGGCCCGCCCATGATCCGGCGCGTCAACGGTGTGGACTGGGTGCTGCTCGGTGCGGTGCTGCTCCTCTGCGGGCTCGGCAGCCTGCTGGTCTGGTCGGCCACCGACCAGACCTACCTCCACAAGCAGGTGGTCAACATCGCGATCGGGCTGGTCCTGATGCTCGTGGTGATGGCCACCGACCACCGCTGGGTCCGGATCCTGGCGCCGCTGGTGTACGCCGCCTCGGTCGGCGGCCTGGTCCTGGTGCTCACGATGGGCAGCACCGTCAACGGGTCCCGGTCGTGGCTGATGGTCGGCGGGCTGTCCATCCAACCGTCGGAGTTCGCGAAGCTGGCCGTCGTGATCGGGATGGCGCTGGTCGTCGCGGAGCGGTCCGAGGGTCGCTGGCGGGCCCGGATCGGCGTCGTCGACGCGACCGCGATGCTGGCCGTGGCGGCACTGCCCGCGACGTTGATCCTGCTCCAGCCCGACCTCGGCACCATGCTCGTGCTCACGGCCACCGTGTTCGGCGTGCTGGCCGCAGCCGGTACTCCGCGCCGCTGGCTGGGATTGATCGGCCTCGGCGGCGGTGCCGCCGCGTTCGCCGCGGTCACGTCGGGCTGGCTGAAGGACTACCAGCTCGACCGGTTCCTCGCGTTCACCAACCCCGACCTGGACCCGCGCGGCGCCGGCTACAACGTGGAACAGGCCCGGATCGCGGTCGGCAACGGCGGCCTCTTCGGCCAGGGTCTGTTCGAGGGGTCGCAGACGAAGTCCGGCTTCGTACCCGAGCAGCACACCGACTTCGTCTTCACCGTGGCCGGCGAGGAGCTCGGCCTGATCGGCGCCGGCCTGTTGATCGCGCTGCTGGCGATCGTGATCTGGCGGGCGCTGCTGATCGCGGCGCGCAGCGACGACGTGTTCGGGCGGGTGGCCGCGGCCGGGATCGCCTGCTGGCTCGGGTTCCAGGCATTCCAGAACATCGGCATGTGCCTGGGGATCATGCCGGTCACCGGGGTACCGCTGCCGTTCGTGTCCTACGGCGGCAGCTCGATGTTCGCGGGCCTGCTTGCCGTGGGCCTGCTGCAGAACATCCATCTGCGGGGGAGATCCGCGCCTTCGGCACGGCTGGCGCCCGAAAGGCGGATCCTGGTGCGCGCCTAAGACCCGCGCTTGGCAAGATGTCCTCCGTGCTCTCGACCCAGGTGCTGCCTCGACGCCGGGTCCTGGCGCGTTCGGCCCTGGCCACCGTCGAGATCATGACCGTGCTGATCGCGGCGCACACCTGGGCAGGTGGGGCACTGCCGACGCTGGGCTGGATGCTCGGGGCGGCTGGTCTGGTCTGCGCCGTCGGCACCGTGGCGCTACGCGGCCGGGTGCCGCTGTCGCTACTGGCCCCGGCCCTGGTGGTCGCCCAGCTCCTGCTGCACTGCTGGCTGGTGGTGCTGGCTCCTCCGGCGGGTCATGCGCATGGTGGCCACCTCGATCTCACCTGGCAGATGGTGCTGGCCCACGTCGCGGGCGGCCTGGTCGCCGCGCTGGTCTGGGAGCTGCGTCGGCGCGCCGTCGAGGTGCTGCTGACCTGGTCCGAGGTCGGGCGGCTGGCTGCCCCGACGTGGCGACGTCCGTTGGCGCGCTATGCACCGGTGCTGCCGCCGCGACACCCGCTCGTCGTCCTCCGCCTTCGTGGACCGCCGGTCGGCCTGGCCTGACCGAGAACGCACCTCCACGACCATCAACCACGAAGGACATTCACCATGCAGGTACGACGTACTCTCGCGCGCCTCGGCGCCACCGCCGGCGCCGCCGGACTGATCACCTGGGGCCTGGCTGCCCCTGCCTCCGCCCATGTCACCGTCACGCCCAGCGACACCGCCGCGGGTGCGTACACGGTGCTCACCTTCGCCGCCGGTCACGGTTGCGCGGGCTCACCCACGACCGAGATCACGATCCAGATGCCGGAGGGGATCAACTCGGTGAGTCCCACCCGCAACGCGCTCTACGAGGTCGACAAGACCATCGAGCAGCTCGACGAGCCGATCACCGACGCGCATGGCAACGAGATCACCGAGCGGGTCGCGGAGGTGACCTACACGGCGAAGACACCGCTGCCGGAGGGTTACCGGGACTCCTGGGAGCTGTCCCTGCAGCTTCCGGACGCGGCCGGAGAGACGCTGACCTTCCCGGTCGTGCAGACCTGCCAGGAGGGCGAGAACCCCTGGACCGAGGTGCCCGCCGAGGGCCAGGACGCCGAGGAGCTGGAGTTCCCCGCACCCACCATGACGATCACCGAGGCGACCGGTGACGGTCACGGCCATGGTGACGATGACGAGGGGTCCGAGCCGGAGGCGAGCGCCGACGAGAAGGATGACGACGGCAATGGGCTGGCGATGGCGGGGCTGGGCGTCGGGGCGCTCGGCGTGCTCGTCGGCGGCACCGCGCTGGCCCGGACGCGACGCAGCTCGTGACCTGGAGGGCGCGAGCGCTGGCCGCCGGGTGGCTGGCCGCGCTCGCGCTCTTCCTGGCGGTTCCGCCGGCAGCCGCGCACGCCACCCTCATCTCCACCGACCCGGTGGAGGGTGCGGTGCTGCCCGAAACGCCGGACGTCATCACGTTCACCTACGACGAGCGGGTCGTGCTCTCCGACGACTCGGTCCGGGTGTTCGACGCGGCGGGGGAGCCGGTCGACTCGACGTCGAACGGTGCCGACGAGATCGTCACGACCGACCTCCCCGACGAGCTCGACAACGGGACCTACGTCGTCGCCTGGCGGGTGGTGTCCGAGGACGGCCACCCGATCAGCGGATCGCTGACCTTCTCGATCGGCGCGCCGAGTGAGACCGTCGTACCGCCCGACGTCGACACGGGCACCACCTCCGGCGCCGCGACCGACCTCGGCATCGTTCAGGGGGTCGGCTACGCCGGGCTGCTGGTCGCCTCCGGCCTGGCCGTCTTCGGCGCCTGGATGTTCGGCGGCGTCCGTCCGTCACCGGAGACCGCGGCGCGGCTGCGCAGGGTGCAGCGAGCGGCGACGGTCACCGCGGTGGGGGCGGCCGCGCTCGCGGTGCCCCTGAACGGGGCATATCAGCGGGGTCTCGGGCTGGCCGGTCTCACCGACCCGGCGGCGTACGACCTCGACCTGGTGGGCGACGACCTCCTGGTGGTGGCACTCCAGCTCGTCGGCCTGGTCGCCGCACTGCGGCTGGGCGAGCGACGGGTGCTCGTCTCCGCCGGGGCGGCGCTGGCGGTCTGGTCACCGGCGCTGGTCGGCCACACCCGGGCCTACGAGCCGGTTCCGCTGCTCATCGTCACCGATGCGTTGCACCTCAGCGCCGGTGCGGTGTGGCTGGGCGGCCTGGTCGGCCTGGCGATCACGCTGCCGGCGATCCGCGGCCGGCGCAGAGACACCGCCACCGTGGTGTCCCGCTTCTCCTCGGTCGCGGCCGGCGTTCTTGTGCTGTTGGTGGCCAGCGGCACCGTGGTGGGCTGGCGGATCCTCGGATCCTGGGACGCGCTGTTCGGCACCACCTACGGCCGGTTGCTGCTGGTCAAGGTCGGAATCGCGCTGCTCGTCGTCGCGATCGCCGCCTGGAACAGGTACCGGCTGCTGCCCCGGGTCTCCGACTCCGTCGGGCACGACCAGGGCGTGGCCGCAGCCGGTCTCGTCCGGCGCACCGTGGTTGCCGAGGCCTGCCTGCTGCTCGCGGTCCTCGGTGTCACCGGGTTCTTGGTCAACCAGCCGCCGCGCGAGCAGGCCGAGGCGGCCGCGCCCGGGTCGGGCAGCGTCGAGAGCGTCGCCCTCGGGGACCTCCGGGTGTTGGCCACGATGACCCCGGGCGAGCGAGGCGCCAACACGGTGACCGTGCAGATCCAGGACGCCGCCGGCGACCCGGTCGACGCGTACGCCGCCCCCGAGGTCTCGCTGGCCTCTGCCGATGTCGACCTGGGCGTCCTGCCGCTCACCCCGGTCGGCGCCGGGACCTACGCCGCCGAGGCCGTCATTCCGTCCCCCGGGACGTGGCTGGTGCAGGTCAGCCTGCGAGCGACCGAGTTCGACAACCCGGTGGTCACGCTGTCGTTCGACGTGGGGTGAGGGTGGGGCGGTTCACCCTCGTACACCGACGGAGGGAAGTCGGTCATCCCCGCGTTCGCCGAGCGTGCAGCCCACCGTGGTCGGGGACTTCACTCCGTCCGGGTACGCCGGATCGGCCGCGTCACATCGCCGCCTGGCCCACCCGGGTCCGGAACGACGCGGCCGGACCTACTCGACGGTGGCCGTGACCGGCACCGTGTGCAGGAACCCGTCGAGGCGGACCTGCACGAAGAACCGGTAGCGGCCCGGCTTCTCGAACTCCGTGTGGAAGGTGAGCCGGGTGGCGCCGTCGGTGATCTCGGGTTCGCCGAGGGGGTGCACGTGCACGAAGGCGCCGGTCTTGATGTGGAACCCGGTGACGTGGGCGTAGCTGCCCAGGTACGTGCCCAGGGTCACCGCGCCGGCGACGTCGTCGACCGCGATCTGCAGCTGGCCGTCCGGACCGGAGGCGATCGGGTCATCGATGGCCACCCGGATGACGCCGTCGTTGTTGACCGGGCCGCCGGTCGGCGCGACCGCCTGCCACGAGCCGGGCAGCACCTCATTGCGGCCGAGGACGAGGTGTCCGTTGTCGGGATCGGTGCCCGGGGTGAACTCGGTCAGCACCCGGTAGGAGCCCGGTCCGGCCAGCGCGACCCGGGCCCGCCAGGTGCCGTCCTTGCCGAGCACGGGGTGCAGGTGCCGGAAGTCCTGCAGATCGTTGCGGACGACGTAGAGGTGCAGCCGCTTGGTCTGCTCCATCACGTACTTCCGTAGCGGCCGGCCCTGCCGGTCGACGATCCGGAAGGACAGGTCGCCGGGCTGACCCGAGAAGCGGGGCAGGCGTACGTCGACCAGGGAGAGGCCGCCGGCGCTGAACCGGGTGCCGTCCCCGGTGGCCTCGTCCCCGTCCGGATGCGCGTGCCCCGAGGAGCCGGCGGACGGCGGCGACAGCACGATCACCTCGTCGTCGGGAGTCGGCTCGTCGTCGCTGCATCCCGCTAGGGCAAGCGCGGCGACGAGGGCGGCGGCGACGGCTCGGATCACGGATCGGAATCCTAGTGCGCGACTCCACGCACCCAGACCGACACCGGTGCCCCCAGTGGCTCCGGCCCGGTGCGGAGGTCGCCGTCGACGACCAGCAGGTCGGCTGCCAGTCCGGCCCGTAGCGAACCGGTGATCTCGGCGAGCCCGCAGGCCTCCGCGGCGAACGAGGTCGCCGTCACCAGCGCCTCCGCAACCGGGTAACCGGCGGTCACGAGGTCCTCGATCGCGAGCGCGATGCTGCCGTGCGGCTTGGTCGCGATCGCACCGTCGTCTACGCCGGTGACGACGCACACGCCGTGGGCTCGGACACGAGCCATGACTTCCATCCGCGTCGCGACGAACGTGGGCAAGTCCAGGCCCGTCCTCCTGATCATCTCCTGGATGCCGGGCGGCGGTTCCGGTAGCGCCTCGAACGCCGCCTGATCCAAGCCCAGGGTCGGGTCCACGATGACGTCCGCGGCGGCTACGCGTGCCAGCAGCGCATCGGGAATCCGCAGCCCTTCCTCGGTGAGGCCGGTGAAATGCTCGAGTCCGTCGACACCGGCGGAAAGTGCGTGCTCGATGCCGGAAAGTGAGTGTGCGTGCGCCAGGACGTCCAGGCCCAGCTCGTGGGCTGCCTCGACGAGCCCGCGTAGTTCCTCCGGCGGGAACTGCACGCCGTAGATGTCGGTGCCGAGGGTCAGCATTCCGCCGGAGGCCATCACCTTGACGACGTCCACGCCGCGATCTCGTCGCTCGTCCAGCGCGGCTCGGATCTCATCGAGGCCGCGCACCTCGCCGCCCAGGAAGTGGCAGTGGCCACCCTCGGTCGTGATCGGTGGTCCGGCGGCGACGATCCGCGGCAGTCCCGGCGTAGCTCGGTCGCGTGCCACCAGCGCTCGGTAGTGCCGGTCGCCGAGGTCGCGGACGGTGGTAACCCCGGCCCGCACTTGGTCGCGCAGCGACTGGTCGATGGTCGCGTCGATCTCGTCGTCGGTCTGGCCCCCGACCCGCTCCAGGGATCCGGGCGATCCGTCGGCCACGAGGTGGGTGTGCGCGTTGATCAGCCCCGGCAGCACCGTGCCGTCGTACGCCGTCAGCGTGCACCCCTCGGGCAGGTCACAGCCGAACGCCTCGACGCCGGCGATCCGGTCACCGTCGACCAGCACCGTGGCGCCACCCTCGAGGAACCGCAAACCGTCGAAGGCCACGGGTGCTCGCACGGCGCGCATGTGCATCTGCGCATTCTGATACGTAGAGTTCGGACGTGCCAGAGTCCCTGTTCGCCCGTCTTGAGCCGCGCCTGCCGTCGGTCTCCAAACCGATCCAGTACGTCGGAGGCGAGCTGAACTCGGTGGTGAAGGACTGGGACTCCGTCGAGGTCCGCTGGGCACTGATGTACCCCGACGCCTACGAGGTGGGGCTGCCCAACCAGGGCGTGCAGATCCTCTACGAAGTGCTCAACGAGCGGGACTGGATCCTGGCCGAGCGCACCTACTCCGTGTGGCCGGACATGGAGGCGGTGATGCGGGAGGACCAGATCCCGCAGTTCACCGTCGACGGTCACCGGCCGGTGGCCGCGTTCGACCTGTTCGGGCTGAGCTTCTCCACCGAGCTCGGCTACACCAACATGCTCAACGCGCTCGACCTCGCCGGGATCCCGCTGCACGCGGCCGACCGCACCGACGAGCACCCGGTCGTGCTGGCCGGCGGGCACGCGGCGTTCAACCCGGAGCCGATCGCCGACTTCCTCGACGCGGCCGTGCTCGGCGACGGCGAGGAGATCGTGCTGGCCATCTCCGAGGTGGTCCGCGAGTGGAAGGCCGAGGGTCGTCCCGACGGCCGCGAGGAGCTGCTCCGCCGGCTGGCGGTGACCGGCAACGTCTACGTGCCGCGGTTCTACGACGTGACGTACGCCGCCGCTGAAGCCGGAGCCGGCATCGCGGCCGTCGTCCCCAACCGTCCCGGCATCCCGCACCGGGTCCGCAAGCACACGCTGATGGACCTCGACGCCTGGCCCTACCCGGCCAAGCCGCTGGTCCCGCTCGCCGAGACGGTGCACGAGCGGTACTCCGTCGAGATCTTCCGCGGGTGCACCCGCGGCTGCCGGTTCTGCCAGGCCGGGATGATCACCCGCCCGGTGCGCGAGCGCTCGATCGAGACCATCGGCGCGATGGTCGAGAACGGCATCCGTCAGTCCGGCTTCGAGGAGGTCGGCCTGCTGTCGCTGAGCAGCGCCGACCACACCGAAATCGGCGAGGTGGCCACGCAGCTGGCCGACCGCTACGAGGGCACCAACGTCAGCCTGAGCCTGCCGAGCACCCGGGTCGACGCGTTCAACATCACTCTCGCCGACGAGTTCTCCCGCAACGGCCGCCGCTCCGGGCTCACCTTCGCGCCCGAGGGCGGCAGCGAGCGGATGCGCGCGGTGATCAACAAGATGGTCACTGAGGAGGACCTGATCCGCACCGTCGCCGCTGCCTACTCCAGTGGCTGGCGCCAGGTAAAGCTCTACTTCATGTGCGGGCTCCCCACCGAGACCGACGAGGACGTCCTCGCGATCGCCGACCTGGCCAAGCGCGTGATCGCCAAGGGGCGTGAGGTCACCGGCCGCAACGACATCCGGTGCACGGTGTCCATCGGCGGGTTCGTGCCCAAGCCGCACACGCCGTTCCAGTGGGCGAGTCAGCTCGACCACGAGACGACCGACGATCGACTGAAGAAGCTCCGCGACACCGTCCGCGAGGACCGCAAGTACGGCCGCGCGATCGGTTTTCGCTACCACGACGGCAAGCCGGGCGTGGTCGAAGGACTACTGAGCCGCGGCGACCGCAGAGTCGGCGCCGTCATCGAGCAGGTATGGCGCGACGGCGGCCGGTTCGACGGCTGGAGCGAGCACTTCTCCTACGACCGCTGGGCCGCGGCCGCCGAGACCGCGCTCGCCGACACCGGCGTCGACCTCGGCTGGTACACCACCCGCGAGCGTGGGTACGACGAGGTGCTCCCGTGGGACCACCTCGACTCCGGCCTCGACAAGGACTGGCTGTGGGCCGACTGGGAGGACGCGCTCGCCGTGGCCGACGGTGCCGAACTCGAGGTCGAGGACTGCCGCTGGACGCCGTGTTACGACTGCGGTGTCTGCCCGGAGATGGGCACCGACATCCAGATCGGTCCGACCGGGAAGCAGCTGCTGCCGCTCAGCGTGGTGTGAGCGGCAGCAGCCGGCGCCGGAGCACTCCTAGAGGAGCTTCTCCTTCAGCTTGCCGTCCTTGGCCTCGGCGTAGCACACGATGTGGTCGCCGTTGCTGACGTCACTGGGGTCCTCGATGACGGCCTTGACCTCGATCTCGTCGTTCGAGAGCAGGGTCGTCAGGTCCTCGGCATCGAGGAGCTCGACGCAATAGTCGGCCATCCCGGACTGAATCGCGTCCTTGTTGTCGGAGTCGACCTCCTCGACGGCGACGATCTCGCCGTCGTGGGATTCGTCGCACTCCTTCTTCAGCATCGACACCTCGTTGTCGTCGGTGTCGATGTTGACGCACTGGCCGACCTCGGCGTTGTCGGGCGTGACCGCGTTGTTGAAGACCCACACGCCACCGACCGCGAGGCCGATCCAGGCGAGGATTCCCAAACCGCCGAGCACCAGGCCGGTGATCGCGGCCCAGCGCCCCTTGCGCTCACCGTTCTTGGTCCGGCGGATGCCGAGGATGCCGAGGATGACGCCGATCGGGGCGCAGCACAGCAGGCCGGTCACGAACGCGGCGATGGAGACCCCGTCGGTCTTGGGCGGGGCGGGCTGGCCGCCGTACGGGTCGCCGCCGGGGAAGGGCTGGGCGCCGTAGGGGTTCTGACCCGGAGGGGGCGGCGCGCCGTACGGGTTGTCGTTGCCTTCGGGAGGGTTGGGGGGAGTGGTCACAAAGATCTCCTGACTGGGAACGAGACGACAGGGACTCTATTGCCTCGCTGCGGCGTGGTGTGGCACATCGGTGAGGATGTCCAGATGCATCATGTCCCGGACTCCCAGCGTCGTGCCCGGCTGGCTCGACGCCACGCGCTGGCGCCGTCGAGCCAGGCGCCGGACCCGGAGTCCGCGGTGCGGGCGCTGACCGTGCTGCACGCGACCGAGCCGGCGACGGTCTACCTCTCGCTCTGGGCCCGGGTGCCGCGGCTCACGGTCGACGACGTCGACCGGGCGCTGTACGTCGACCGCTCCCTGGTCAAGCAGCTGGCGATGCGCCGCACACTGTTCGTGTTCCCGCGCGAGCTGCTGCCGGCGGCATGGGGGAGCGCCTCGGCCCGGGGCGCCGCGATGCTCCGGGTCCGGTTGGCCAAGGAGGCCCTCACCCATGGTCTCGCCGAGGACGGCGACGCCTGGCTCGAGCGGGCGATGCGGGCCACGCTGGCGCGACTCGAGGATGGCGAGGAGCTGCCGGCGACCCGGCTCCGCGAAGAGGTGCCCGAGCTGGCCGGGCACCTGGAGGTCTCGCTGGACAAGGCGTACGGCGGCCGGTTCCCGATCGCGCCCCGGGTGCTGACCCAGCTCGCCGTCGAGGGAGCCATCGTGCGCGGAAACAACGCCGGCCACTGGCGGACCGCCCGGCCGCTCTGGACCCTGATGACGACCTGGCTGGGCGAGCGTCCCGCTCCCCTCGGGCCCCGCGAGGGCTACGCCGAGCTGGTGCGTCGGTGGCTCTACAGCTTCGGCCCCGGCACTGTGGACGACCTGCAGTGGTGGCTGGGGTCCACGAAGGGGGCGGCGAGGACCGCGCTCGCCGATCTGGACGCCGTGGAAGTGACGCTCGACGGCGGTGCCACCGGGTGGCTGCTGCCCGACGACCTCGACGAGGTCGCCGACCCGGGGCACTGGGTGGCCCTGCTGCCGGTGCTCGATGCCACGGTGATGGGCTGGAAGAGTCGGGACTTCTACCTCGGCGGACACGGCCCGGCGCTGTTCGACCGCAACGGCAATGCGGGCACCACGGCCTGGGTCGACGGCCGCATCGTCGGCTGCTGGGTCCAGGACGACGCCGGGGAGGTGCACCTCCACCTGCTCGAGCAGGTTTCGTCCGCTGCCCGGAAGGCGCTCGCGGCGGAGGCGGCCCGGCTCACCGACTGGCTTGCTGGGCTTCGGGTGGGCACCGTCTACCCTTCGGCTGCGATGAAAGAGGCACTCGGATGACCCCGCGAGAGCAGCCGGAACAGAAGGCGCCGCCGGTTCAGCGACTCCGGATCCGCTACGCCAAGCGCGGCCGGCTCCGGTTCACCAGTCACCGTGACTTCAGCCGGGCGTTCGAGCGCGCGGTGTTCCGGGCCCGGGTCCCGATGGCCTACTCGTCGGGCTTCAACCCCCATCCCCGCATCTCCTACGCCGGCGCGGCGCCGACCGGCTCGGCGAGCGAGGCGGAGTACCTCGAGATCGCCCTGGCCGAGATCGTCGACCCGGCCGAGGTGCAGCGCGCCCTCGACGAGGCGATGCCCGACGGGCTGGACGTGCTGCAGGTCGTCGTCTCACCCGGCGGGGGCCTCACCGACCTTCTCGTCGCGAGCCGATGGGCGCTCGACCTGACCTCGACGAGCCCGCAGGAGGGCCAGCGCGCGGCGACGGCGTTCCTGGCCACGGACTCGGTCGTCGTGGAGCGGATGACCAAGAAGGGGCTGCGGGAGTTCGACTGTCGGGCGGCCGTGGTCTCGCTGGACGTCACCGACCACGGGGAGGGTTGCCGCCTCGACCTGGTACTGCGGCACACGGTCCCGGCGGTCCGGCCCGACGACGTACTCACCGGGCTGCGGAGCAGCACCGGGATCGACACCGGACCGGCTCCGTTGCTGACCCGGCTGGCTCAGGGACCGCTGGCCGAAGACGGCTCCATCGGCGACCCGCTGGAATCTTCTCAATAATCGGTTGCATTCGGCCGTGTGCGATACTCGGCATCGTCGACGCCCGACGCGACGCGGGGCAACTCGCTGACCGCGGCAGGCGGCGAACAAGACACGAAGGCTTTTTGCGCCACCATCCCTGAACGCGCGGGGCGGTGGCGTCGGACACACCCGGCCACCTGCGGTGCGCCGGGTCGAGGAGCAGCATGGCTGACGACCACACCGGCACTGACGCACCCGCCGGAGACCCTGCCGCAGCGGCTCCGGCCGCCAAGAAGGCGGCCAAGAAGGCACCGGCCAAGAAGGCCGCCGCCAAGAAGACCGCGGCGAAGAAGACGACCGCCAAGAAGGCGCCCGCGAAGAAGGCAGCGACCAAGAAGGCGGCGGCCGACAAGCCCGAGAAGGCCGAGAAGGCCGAGAAGGCTGGGAAGCCCGAGAAGGCTGAGAAGGGCGAGGCGCAGCCCGCGGCGGGAGCCGCCGCGGTGCTGTTCAAGGCGCCCGAGAAGACCGCGGCGACCCGGCCGGCCAAGAAGAGCGCGGCCAAGAAGTCGGCCGACGAGCCGGCGACGAAGAAGCCAGCAGCCAAGAAGCAGGCCGACGAGCCCGCGAAGAAGGCCGCCGACGCGCCGGCCGACCGAGACTCGGACGACGGCGACAGCGACAGCCAGCGCCGCCGTCGCCGCCGCGGCGGCCGCCGTCGCCGCAAGCCCGGCGAGGGCGAGGGCGGGGACGACCAGGCCACGGGTTCCGATGACTCCACGGACGACTCCGACTCGGAGGGCGGGGGCGACTCGTCCACGCGTCGTCGCCGCCGCCGCCGTCGCGAGGGCGACGACGGCGACGGGACCGGGGACGACCCGCAGAACACCGTCACCAGAGTCCGCAAGCCCCGGTCCGCGGAGGACGAGATCACCGCGGTGGCCGGTTCCACCCGACTCGAGGCGAAGAAGCAGCGCCGCCGGGAGGGTCGCGAGGCCGGGAGGCGCCGCGCACCGATCGTGAGCGAGGCCGAGTTCCTGGCCCGCCGCGAGTCCGTCGACCGGGTCATGGTGATCCGGCAGCGCGCGGACCTCACCCAGATCGGCGTCCTCGAGGACAAGGTGCTCGTGGAGCACTACGTCGCCCGCGAGTCGCAGACCTCGCTCATCGGCAACGTCTATCTCGGCCGGGTGCAGAACGTGCTGCCCTCGATGGAGGCGGCGTTCATCGACATCGGCAAGGGCCGCAATGCGGTGCTGTACGCCGGCGAGGTCAACTGGTCCGCGCTCGGTCACAAGGAAGGCACACCGCGCAAGATCGAGTCGGTGCTGACCTCGGGACAGACCGTGCTCGTGCAGGTGACCAAGGACCCGATCGGGCACAAGGGGGCCCGGCTCACCAGTCAGGTCTCCCTGGCCGGCCGCTTCCTGGTCTACGTCCCCGACGGCACCACCAGCGGCATCTCGCGCAAGCTGCCCGACACCGAGCGCAACCGGCTCAAGACACTGCTCAAGGAGATCGTGCCGGACACCGCGGGCGTGATCGTCCGCACCGCGGCCGAAGGCGCCTCCGAGGATGAGCTGACCCGCGACGTGGAACGGCTGAAGGCGCGCTGGGAGGACATCGAGAAGAAGTCCAAGGGCAACGCCCCCCAGCTGCTGTACGGCGAGCCCGACCTGACCCTGAAGGTCGTTCGCGACCTGTTCACCGAGGACTTCGCCCGGATGGTCATCCAGGGCGACGACGCCTGGAGCACCGTCCGCGACTATGTCGCCCACGTGGCTCCGGACCTGGCGGACCGCCTCGAGGAGTACCGGCCGGGCGACGGCGACCGGCCCGACCTGTTCACGAAGTACCGCGTCGACGAGCAGATCGCGAAGGCGCTCGACCGGAAGGTCTGGCTGCCGTCGGGTGGCTCCCTGGTCATCGACCGCACCGAGGCGATGACGGTCGTCGACGTCAACACCGGCAAGTTCACCGGCTCCGGGGGCAACCTCGAGGAGACGGTCACCAAGAACAACCTCGAGGCCGCCGAGGAGGTCGTCCGCCAGCTCCGGCTGCGCGACATCGGCGGCATCATCGTCGTCGACTTCATCGACATGGTCCTGGAGTCCAACCGCGACCTGGTACTCCGCCGGATGGTGGAGTGCCTCGGCCGAGACCGGACCCGCCACCAGGTCGCCGAGGTCACCTCGCTCGGCCTGGTCCAGATGACCCGCAAGCGGATCGGCACCGGCCTGCTGGAGGCCTTCAGCGAGAACTGCGAGCACTGCCAGGGCCGTGGGCTGAAGGTTCACGACATGCCGGTCGAGGCCAAGCGGGGCGGCGACGACTCCGACCGCCGCGGCAGCGGAGGCCGGCGCAGCAGGGGTGGCCGGGGCCGTGGCCAGGGTGAGGACACCCCCACGGTGACCAAGCCGCCCTCGCCCAAGGACGTCGCCGCGATGGCGAAGGCCGAGACCGCCGAGGAGTCCGAGGTCGAGCCGACCGAGCCGATCGAGGCAACCGAACCGATCGAGGCGACCGAGCTCGAGCCGACCGAGCCGACCGAGCCGACCGGGACGGCTGAGCCGCCCCGGGTGGTCACCCGGACCCGCAAGCGGGCGAGTAGCCCGGCGAAGGCGCCCGAGCCCGAGGCAGTGGAGATCACCGAGCCCGAGCCCGAACCCGCGGCCGAGCAGGCCGAGCCCGAGCCCGAGCCGGCCGAGCCCGAGGCGGCCGAGCCGCCCAAGGTCGTCACCCGCACCCGCAAGCGGGCCAGCCGCCCGGCCGCAGCGCCGGCGCCGGCAGCGATCGAGGTCCCCGACCCGGAGCCCGCACCCGAGGCAGGGGCCGAGCCCGAGCCGGACGTCGCCGAGGAGACCGGCCCCCCGGAGCCGCCCAAGGTGGTCACCCGCACCCGGGGCCGTGCGGCCAGCCGTCCGGCCGGGCCGCCCGCCGCGTCTCCGGAGCAGGACGGGGCCGCGGCCGAGCCTGAGGCCGAGCAGGCCCCGGCCGTCGAGCATGTCCCGATCAAGAAGAAGGGGTCGCGCAAGCGCTGACGTTTTGCCGTCACCCACGCGGATCCGTAGTATTGATCCTCGGTGCCCGGACGGTGTGCCCCTCTGATTTAGTCGAACCCCCCTGAAGGAGAACGCGGTGTACGCGATCGTGCGCGCAGGCGCGAAGCAGCAGAAGGTCGCTGTCGGCGACGTCATCGAGATCGACAAGATCTCCACCGCTGTGGGCGAGACGCTGACCCTCCCGGTCGTGATGGCCGTGGACGGCGAGCAGGTGACCGCGACCGGGCTCGAGAAGGCCGCCGTGACCGTCGAGGTCCTCGGTGCCATCAAGGGCCCGAAGATCGTCATCCAGAAGTTCAAGAACAAGACCGGCTACAAGAAGCGCCAGGGTCACCGCCAGAAGTACACCCAGGTCAAAGTCACCGACATCAAGCTCTGAAGGACTACCGCAATGGCTCACAAGAAGGGCGCCGCGTCCACCAAGAACGGACGCGACTCCAACTCCCAGCGCCTCGGCGTCAAGCGCTTCGGCGGTCAGGTCGTCAACGCGGGCGAGATCATCGTTCGCCAGCGGGGCACCCACTTCCACCCCGGCAGCGGGGTCGGCCGTGGCGGCGACGACACCCTGTTCGCGCTGGTCGCGGGCTCGGTCGAGTTCGGCCGCAAGCGGGGGCGCAAGGTCATCAACATCGTCCCGGGTGAGTGACTGACGCTCACCGCACCAAGCATCACGAAGGGCGTCCCTAGACTCGGGACGCCCTTCGTCCCATTTCGGAACTTCTCAGCGAGAGAGAGCCATGGCCGTCCCCACGTTCGTCGATCAGGTCACGCTGCACATCGCCGCGGGCCGGGGCGGCAACGGCGTGGCCTCGGTGCACCGGGAGAAGTTCAAGCCGCTGGGTGGACCCGACGGCGGTAACGGCGGTCCCGGCGGCTCGGTGATCCTGCGCGTGGACCCCGACGTGACCACGCTGGTCGACTACCACCACAGCCCGCAGCGGCGCGCCGAGCACGGCGGCCACGGGGCGGGTGCCCACAAGAACGGCGGCCACGGCTCCGACCTGGTGCTCCCGGTGCCCGACGGCACCGTGGTGAGCGACGCCCAGGGCAACGTGATCGCCGACCTGGTCGGCCAGGGGACCGAGCTGATCATCGCCGAGGGCGGTCGCGGCGGCCTCGGCAACGCGGCGCTGGCCTCGGCCAAGCGCAAGGCCCCCGGCTTCGCACTGCTCGGCGAGCCGGGCGGCGAGCTGGACGTCATCCTCGAGCTGAAGGTGGTCGCCGACATCGGGCTGGTCGGCTTCCCGAGCGCCGGCAAGTCCAGCCTGATCGCGGCGATCTCACGGGCCCGGCCCAAGATCGCCGACTACCCGTTCACGACGCTGGTGCCGAACCTCGGCGTGGTCACCGCCGGCGACACGACGTACACCGTGGCGGACGTGCCCGGTCTGATCGAGGGCGCCAGCGAGGGACGCGGCCTCGGGCATGAGTTCCTGCGGCACATCGAGCGCTGCGCGGCCCTCGTGCACGTCCTCGACACCGCGACCCTCGAGCCCGGGCGCAATCCGTCCGACGACCTCGACGTGATCGAAGGCGAGCTGTCGCGCTACGGCGGGCTGGAGGACCGGCCCCGCCTGGTCGCGCTCAACAAGATCGACGTCCCCGACGGTCGCGGCATCTCGGACCTGGTCGTCGACGACCTCCGCGACCGCGGCTTCCGGGTGTTCCCGGTGTCTGCGGCTTCGGGCGAGGGCCTGCGCGAGCTCCGGTTCGCGATGGCCGAGATCGTGGGGGCGGCCCGGGCCGAGCGTCAGGTCGAGGTGGCCCAGCGAATCGTGCTCCGCCCGCCGAGCGCCGATGGCGGCGCCGAGTTCACGGTCCGGCAGACCGGTGAGGGCTGGCGGGTGCAGGGCGCCAAGCCCGAGCGCTGGGTCCGGCAGACCGACTTCAGCAACGACGAGGCCGTCGGGTTCCTCGCCGACCGGCTCAACCGGCTGGGGGTCGAGTCCAGGTTGCTCGAACTCGGCGCGGCGGAGGGCGACACCGTGCTGATCGGCCACCCGGACGATTCGGTGGTCTTCGACTTCAAGCCCGGCATCGACGCGGGTGCCGAGAACCTCGCCCGGCGCGGTGAGGACCAGCGCTTCGACGAGAAGCGGCCGGCCGCCAACCGCCGCCGCGAGATCCAGGAGCGGATGCCGGAGCGGGCCGAGGGCGAGACCCGTGCCGACGTCGCCCGCCGCCTCGACCGCGGCGAGGCACCGGGCCCGACGACCTATGAGATCGGATCGGCGGACGATCCCGACTGGGCGGCCGACGATGAGGACTGAGGTCACCCAGGCCCGCAGGGTCGTCGTCAAGATCGGCTCCTCGTCATTGACGACCGCGACCGGTGGCATCGACCCGACCCAGGTGAGCGCGCTGGTCGACGTACTGGCCGCGGCCCGCGCCCGGGGCACCGAGGTGGTGCTGGTCTCGTCCGGAGCGATCGCCGCCGGCCTGGCTCCGCTCGGGCTGCAGCGCCGCCCGCGGGGGCTGGCCGCTCAGCAGGCCGCGGCATCGGTGGGCCAGGGCCTGCTCGTGCACCGCTACACCGACGACCTGGCTCGGCACGGCGTGGTGGCCGGTCAGGTGCTGCTGACCCTCGACGACGTCACTCGGCGCTCGCACTACCGCAACGCCTATCAGACCTTCGCGAAGCTTCTCGACCTTGGCGTGCTGCCGATCGTCAACGAGAACGACACCGTGGCCACCACTGAGATTCGGTTCGGCGACAACGACCGGCTGGCCGCGCTCGTGGCGCACCTCGTGCACGCCGACCTGCTGCTGCTCCTCTCCGACGTCGATGGTGTGTACGACGCCCGGCCGGACGCTCCGGGCAGCACGCTGCTCACCGACGTGACCTCACCCAGCGACCTCGACGGCGTCCGCTTCGGGCGCGCCGGCACGGCTGGGGTCGGCACCGGCGGGATGCAGACCAAGGTGGAGGCCGCCCGGATCGCGGCCGGGGCGGGCATCCCCGTGGTCGTCACCTCGGCCGAGCGAGCCGGAGCGGCGCTGGCCGGTGAGCAGGTCGGCACGCTCTTCCATGCCACGGGTCGCCGCCGGCCCACGCGGCAGCTGTGGCTGGCGCACGCGACCCAGCCGCAGGGTGCGGTGCTGTTGGACGACGGGGCGGTGCGTGCCGTGGTGGATCGCCGCGCCTCGCTGCTCGCCGCGGGCATCACCGGCGTGACCGGGACCTTCGTCGCCGGCGACCCGGTCGACCTCACCGGCCCCGACGGGATCGTCGTCGCCCGAGGGCTGATCAACTACGACGCGACCGAGATCCCCGACGTGCTCGGCCGCCGCGGCCAGAAGGAGGTCGTCCACCGCGACGACCTGGTGCTGCTGTGAGCCGTACGCTGGGGGATGCGATGAACACCGTCTACCTCGACCACGCCGCGACGACGCCGATGCTGCCGGCGGCGATCGAGACGATGACGCGGCACCTGGCCGATGTCGGCAACCCCAACTCGCTGCACGCCTCCGGGCGGCACGCCCGCCGGGTCGTCGAGGAGTCCCGCGAGACCATCGCGCAGGCGCTGAACTGCCGTCCGGTCGAGGTGGTCTTCACCTCCGGCGGCACGGACGCCGACAACCTCGCGCTGAAGGGCATCTACTGGTCCCGTCGGGCGGCCGACCCGCGACGTACCCGGATCCTGTCCACGACCGTTGAGCACCACGCCGTGCTGGACCCGCTCGACTGGCTCGCCGAGCACGAAGGCACCAGCGTGGAGCTGATGCCGGTCGACAGCCGGGCCCGGCTCGATGTCGAGGCGCTGCGGGCCGCGGTCGAGCGGGATCCGGAGTCGGTCGCGCTGATCTCGGTGATGTGGGCCAACAACGAGGTGGGCACCCTGCAGCCGATCGACGAGGTGGTCGCGATCGCCGCCCCGCACGGCATCCCGGTCCACACCGACGCAGTGCAGGCAGTGGGCGCCGTTCCCGTCGACTTCGCGGCCTCGGGGGTCGACGCGCTGACCCTGACCGGCCACAAGCTCGGCGGCCCCTACGGCGTGGGCGCTCTCGTGGTCCGCCGCGAGGTGGAGGTCACCCCGATCTCCCACGGCGGTGGACAGGAGCGCGACATCCGGTCGGGCACTCTCGACGCCCCCGGGATCGCCGCGTTCGCGTCCGCTGTCGAGCTGTCGGTCAAGGAGCAGCCCGCGCACGCCGCCCGGGTGGCTGCGCTGCGGGACGACCTGGTCCGCCGGGTGATCGAGCAGGTGCCCGACGCGCACCTTCACGGTGACGCAGAGCTCCGGCTGCCCGGCAATGCGCACCTGGGATTCCCCGACTGCCAGGGCGACTCGCTGCTGATGCTGCTCGACGCGCGCGGCATCGAGTGCTCGACCGGCTCCGCGTGCTCGGCCGGCGTACCTCAGCCGTCGCACGTGCTGCTCGCGATGGGCTGCGCCGATGAGGCGGCCCGGCACTCGCTGCGGTTCAGCCTGGGCCACACCAGCACGACCGGGGACGTCGACGCGCTCGTGCGCGAGATCGCAGCGGTCGTCGAACGGGCGCGCGGCGCACGGACGCAATGAAGGTTCTCGCCGCCATGTCCGGGGGCGTCGACTCGGCGGTCGCCGCGGCCCGCGCAGCCGAGGCGGGTCACGACGTCACCGGCATCCACCTCGCGCTCTCCCGCAACCCTCAGTCCTACCGCTCCGGTGCGCGCGGTTGCTGCACGATCGAGGACAGCAACGACGCCCGTCGCGCGGCCGACGTGATCGGGATCCCGTTCTACGTGTGGGACCTCAGCGAGCGGTTCCACGAGGACGTCGTCGAGGACTTCATGGACGAGTACGCCGCCGGTCGGACGCCCAATCCGTGCCTGCGCTGCAACGAGAAGATCAAGTTCGCGGCCGTGCTGGAGCGCGCGCTCGCGCTGGGGTTCGACGCGGTCGCGACCGGCCACTATGCCCGGCTCCGGACTGGCCGGGACGGGCTGATCGAGATGCACCGGGCGGTCGACCACGGCAAGGACCAGTCCTATGTGCTCGGCGTGCTGGACCAGCATCAGCTCGCCCACTCGCTGTTCCCGCTGGGCGACACCACCAAGGAGGCGGTGCGCGCCGAGGCCGCCCGACGCGGCCTGCTGGTGGCCGACAAGCCCGACAGTCACGACATCTGCTTCGTGGCCGACGGCGACAACGCCGGCTGGCTCAGGGAGAAGCTCCCAGAGAGGTTGGGGAGTGACCGGGCTGGTCAACTCGAAGGCGACATCGTCGACGAAGCGACCGGCGAGGTGCTCGGATCGCACCAGGGCACTTACGGGTTCACGATCGGCCAGCGCAAAGGCCTGCGGATCGGTCGGCCGGCGCCCGATGGGAAGCCCCGCTTCGTCCTCGACATCGAGCCGGTCTCCGGCACCGTCACGGTCGGCCCGCGCGAACGGCTCGCGGTCGGACGGCTCGCCGCGATCAGGCCGCGGTGGTGCGGCACGACGCCGGCTCGGCTCGAGGGCACGGTCCAGCTGCGCGCGCACGGCGCCGAGCACCGAGCGGTCGTGACCACGGCCGACGGCGCGGTCGACATCGAGCTGCTCGATCCGGCCTACGGCATCGCCCCGGGGCAGGCCGCCGTGGTCTACGACGGCACCCGGGTGGTCGGCTCCGCGACGATCTCCGCTACCTCCTGATGAGGTCCTGATGGCCTTCGCCACCGGCGTGGGCTCGCTGCCCGGAGCGGACCAGGACGCCTTCGACGAGGCCGTGGGTGTGGTGTTCGGCGAGCTGCCGGACCTGCCGCACCTGCCGGAGACACCCGGTCGCGGTGCGACCGCCTCGATCACCGGGCGGGCCCTCGCGGTGGTCGCCGACCTCGGGGCCGACCTGCAGCCCGCCGGCTGGCGGCTCACGGACGCGCCCGGGATCGACCAACGCCGGGCGCGCAGCCTGCTCGCCCAGGATCTCGACACGCTCGAGGAGGCGGCCGAGGGCTACCTCGGAGCGTTCAAGGTGCAGATCGCCGGCCCGTGGACGCTGGCCGCCACCGTCGAGCGACCCCGCGGCGACAAGATCCTCGCCGACCACGGTGCCCGGCGGGACCTGGCCCAGGCCCTCGCCGAGGGCGTGCGGGGCCACGTCCGCGACGTACGGAGGCGCTTGCCCGACGTGGACCGGCTGGTGGTTCAGCTCGATGAGCCGGCGCTGGCCGGCGTGCTCGGCGGGAAG
Organism: uncultured Actinomycetota bacterium; assembly: GCA_963827185.1. Lineage (GTDB taxonomy): Bacteria > Actinomycetota > Actinomycetes > Propionibacteriales > Nocardioidaceae > Nocardioides. The sequence goes on along the minus strand of CAWGZQ010000003.1, from coordinate 74,615 downwards.
GTGCCGACCGCGTCCGGTTTCGGGCGGCACCGCACCGTCGACCTACCCGAGGCCTCGGCCGCGCTCGGCTGGGTGCTGGCGGCGATCGCCGAGGAGGGCGCCGAGCCGTGGGTGCACACGTGCGCGGCGGGCACCCCGCTCGACCTGCTCCGCGGTGCCGGCGCGCGCGGGTTGCTGGTCGACCTGAACCTGCTGGAGCCGGCGGATCACGACGTACTCGCCGAGGCGCTGGAGGCCGGCGAGACCGTCGTGCTCGGAGTGCTCCCCACCAGCGGCGCCGAGATCGGCGAGGCGGTGGTCGTGGAGCGGGTGCTGCGCTGGTTCGACGAGGTCGGCCTCGACCCGGCCACGATGGGGGAGCGGCTCGGGATCTCCGCCACCTGCGGGCTGGCCGGCTGCAGCATGCCGGCGGCCCGGCGGGTGATGGATCTCTCCCGCCGGGCCGCCGTCGAGCTGACCGCTTAGACGTGTACCGGGGTCTCCGGGCCGTCGGTCGCGAGCTCGGTGTGCTTCACGTTCAGGAACAGCCAGACGACCAGCGAGGCGCCGGCCATCATGATCGCGCCCAACAGGAATGCATCGGTCGCGCCCTCCGTGAAGATCTGGCCCTGGGCCACCGGGTCGAGGCCGCCCGCCGTGGCGAGCTCCTGGCCGCGGTCGGTGAACGTCTGGGTGGCCAGCGTCGAGAGCAGCGCCAGTCCGAGCGCACCGCCCACCTGCTGCATCGTGTTGAGCACGCCGGAGCCGATGCCGGAGTCCTCGTCCCGCAAGTGGTGCACCGCGGTCAGGGTGAGCGGCACGAACACCATGCCCATCCCGAAGGACATCAGCAGGATGCCGGGCAGGATGTCGCTGGCGTAGCTGCCCTGGACGAAGCTCACCGGAGCCGAGGTGTCGTAGGGCAGCCGCGAGAACGTGAACAGACCCGCCGCCGCGAGCAGCGTGCCGATCCCAGAGAGGTAGCGGGGGTCGAAGCGGTTGATCAGGTTGGAGGCCAGACCCGCCGCGAACACCAGCCCGAAGCAGAACGGCAGGAATGCGACGCCCGCCTCGAGCGGGCTGTAACCCATGATGTTCTGGATGTACTGGCTGAGGAAGAAGAACATCGCGAACATCGCCGCCGGTGCGAGGAACATCGCCCCGAAGCTGGCCGCGCGGGTGCGGTTCAGGAACACCCGTGACGGCAGCAGCGGGTGCTCGACCCGGCTCTCGATGTAGAGGAACAGCGCCAGCACCACCGCACCGATGGTCAGGCTCGCGATCGTCAAGGTGTCGCCCCAGCCCTCGCTGCCTGCGCGACTGAAGCCGTAGACCAGGCCGAGCAGACCGAGGGTTCCGGTGACGGCACCCGGAAGGTCGAGCCAGCCCTTGTGGGACTGGGACTCGCGCAGGAAGCGCGGAGCCAGCAGGGCGGCGGCGATGCCGATCGGGGTGTTGATCAGCAGGGTGATCCGCCAGCCGCTGACGTCCAGGCCGGCGATGCTGTCGAGGCCGGTGAGCCAGCCGCCGAGCAACAGCCCGACCGCGGCACCGGCGCCGGACATCGCGGCGTACACGGCGAACGCGCGGTTGCGTTTCGGCCCGGCCGGGAACGTCGTGGCGATCAGGGCCAGTGCGGCCGGCGACGCGAGCGCGGCACCGAGACCCTGCAGGCCACGGGCTGCCAGCAGCAGGCCCTCGCTGGTCGCGAGACCACCGAGGAGTGAGGCGATGCCGAAGACCGTCAGGCCGATGATGAAGATCCGCCGGCGCCCGTAGAGGTCACCGAGCCGGCCACCGAGCAGCAGCAAGCTGCCGAAGGCCAGCGCGTAGCCGGTGACCACCCAGGTCAGGTTGGCGTTGGAGATGCCGAGATCGGCCTGGATGTAGGGGAGTGCGATGTTGACGATGGTGCCGTCGAGCACCACCATCAGCTGGGCCACAGAGATGAGCACGAGGGCCCAGCCGAGGTGCAGCCCTTGGACTGTTTGTCCGGAGCGACCTCGTCTTCGATGAGTACGTCGGTCATGAATCCGCTTTCTTGGTGGGGGGCGGTGAGGAGATGCCGCTGGTAGCGGCCGGGATGATGACTTGGTCGATCACCTGAGTGATCACTTCCTCGGTGGGCGGTCGGCCCATGAGGAACAGCCGGTGCAGGATGATGCCGGGCAGTGCCGGCGCGAGCAGGTCGAGATCGACGTCCTCGCGGACCTCGCCGCGATCCTGGGCACGCTCGAAGATCGCCCGGCCCACCGCGACCTTGGGACCGATGACTTCGGTGCGCCAGGCCTCGGCGAAGTCGGCGTCGCGGGCGATCGCGGTGATCACACTGCTGAGGATCGCCATCTGCCGCGCGTCGGTCAGGCCGCCGATGCCGCAGAAAGCATCGAGGAGGTCGCCGCGCAGCGTGCCGGTGTCGGCCTGGAGCGCGGGCCCCTTCTGGGAGAGCAGCGCCTCGATGATCAGGCTGACCTTGTTGTTCCAGCGGCGGTAGAGCGTGGCCTTGGAAGCGCGGGCCGCGGTGGCCACGGCGTCCATGGTGAGCCGGTCGTAGCCGACCTCCGCCAGCACGTCGAGGGTCGCGTCCAGGATCTCCTGTTCGCGGTCCCCTTCGATCCGGGGGCGGGTCTGGTCGACGGCAGTCATGATGTGGCCTCTGTCACAGATAGAACGGAACTGTTTCGTTTCAACAAGCAGAGTACGTACTCGTTTCATTCCCGACAAATCGATTAATTTGCGCGGTCTGGACCGGGGGTGGGCTACGGCAAGATGTGCCCGTGACCGAATCATCGACCACGCCGCCGACACCCGCGCCGGCCGAGGCTCGCGACGAGCACCAACGGCTGGTGGACGTCGTCGAGGACGCCCGCTGGCGCTACTTCGTCCGCGACGAGCCGACGCTGTCCGACGCCGCCTACGACCAGGCGCTGCGCCGCTTGCAGGAGCTGGAGGAGCAGTTCCCGGAGCTGCGGACGCCGGACTCACCCACCCAGAAGGTCGGTGGCGCCGTCTCGACCGAGTTCACCGCGATCGACCACCTGCAGCGGATGGAGAGCCTCGACAACGCGTTCAGCTTCGAGGAGCTCGAGACCTGGTACGCCCGGCTGGGGCGCGACGGCGTCGAGTCTCCGGCGTTGCTGTGCGAGCTGAAGGTCGACGGACTGGCGATCAACCTGCTCTACGAGAAGGGCCGGCTGGTCCGGGCGCTGACCCGAGGTGACGGCACCACCGGCGAGGACGTCACCCCCAACGTCAAGACGATCGACCCGATCCCGCACCGGCTGAGCGGCACCAAGGACTACCCCGTGCCCGACCTGCTCGAAGTGCGTGGCGAGGTGTTCCTCCCCGCGGACGCGTTCGAGCGGCTGAACGCCGCCATGGCCGACGCCGGCAAGCCGATGTTCGCCAACCCTCGCAACGCCGCCGCTGGATCGCTGCGACAGAAGGACCCGCGGGTGACCGCCAGCCGCGATCTCGGGATGGTCTGCCACGGCATCGGCGCCCGCACCGGCTTCGAGCCAGTGGCCCAGTCGCAGGCCTACGCAGCGCTCAAGGCCTGGGGACTGCCCACCTCCGACCAGGTTCAGGTGCTGGACTCCCTGAAGCAGGTCGGGGGCTTCATCGAGCACGCCGGCGAGCACCGCCACGACCTGGTCGCCTACGACATCGACGGTGTGGTGATCAAGGTCGACGAGGTCGCCCTGCAGCGTCGGCTCGGCTCGACCAGCCGGGCGCCGCGATGGGCGATCGCGTTCAAGTACCCGCCCGAGGAGGTCAACGCCAAGCTGCTGGAGATCCGGGTCAACGTGGGCCGCACCGGCCGGGTGACGCCCTACGGCGTGATGGAGCCGACCCTGGTCGCCGGCTCCACCGTCGAGAACGCGACGCTGCACAACGCCCACGAGGTCAAGCGCAAGGACGTGCGACCGGGCGACACCGTGATCCTGCGCAAGGCCGGCGACGTCATCCCGGAGATCCTCGGACCGGTGCTGGGGCTCCGGCCTCAGGGGCTCCGATCGTGGCGGATGCCGACCACCTGTCCGTCCTGCTCGACCCCGCTGGCCCAGCAGAAGGAGGGCGACAAGGACCTGCGCTGCCCCAACCACGAGCGCTGCCCGGCCCAGGTGCGGGAGCGGGTCTTCCACGTGGCGGGTCGGGGTGCCTTCGACATCGAGGGCCTGGGCTACGAAGCGGCCGTCGCGCTGCTCGAGGCGGCGGCGATCGACAACGAGGGCGATCTGTTCGACCTCGACGAGGGCAAGCTCCTGACGGTGCCGCTGTTCACCCGCGCCGCCAAGAAGGGCGAGGAGGGGCCGCAGCTGTCCGCCAACGGGGCACGGCTGCTCGCCAACCTCGGCAAGGCCAAGCAGGTCCCGCTCTGGCGGGTGCTGGTGGCGCTGTCGATCCGGCACGTCGGCCCGACCGCCGCGCGAGCGCTGGCCCAGGAGTTCGGCTCGATGGCGGCGATCCGGTCGGCCGCCGAGGCGGAACTCGCCGCCGCCGAGGGCGTCGGCCCGACGATCGCCGAGGCGGTGATCGAGTGGTTCAAGGTCGACTGGCACGTCGCGATCGTCGAGAAGTGGGAGCGCGACCAGGTCACCATGCAGGACGAACGCGACGAGTCGGTCGCGCGCACCCTCGAAGGATTGACCGTGGTGGTGACCGGCTCACTCGACGACTTCAGTCGCGACAGCGCCAAGGAGGCGATCCTGTTGCGTGGCGGCAAGGCCGCCGGGACGGTCTCGAAGAAAACCGACTTCGTCGTGGTGGGCGAGAACGCCGGCTCCAAGGCCGAGAAAGCCGAGCAGCTCGGCGTCCCGGTCCTCGACGAGGCCGGGTTCAAGGCGCTGCTGGCCGGCGGCGCCGACGCGCTCTGATCCAAGGCCGCGCTGACCCGCCACCACGTCCGCGACGGGTCAGCGCGGGATGCGGTCAGGACTCGTAGGCCAGGCCCCCGAGCTTGACGTAGGCATCGACCGGTACGCCTGCGTCTCGCCGGGTGCAGTCGCCCGTGTCCAGGTCGCAGGTCGTCAATACGCCCTGGGCGACGGCGAAGGCATCACCGGCGGGCGTCCAGCCGAGCTGGGAGGTGCCGGCGAGCTCTCCGAGATCGACGGGCTCACCCGTGGCGACGTCGTAGGTGGTGAGCTCCTCCTCGAACGTCGTGTCATCGAACGTCGAGACGCCCAGGTAGCGGCCGTCGGGGGAGAGCGTCCCGTACGCGTCGTGGCCGACCTCGAAGGTCCGCACCAGTACACCGCTGGCGGCGTCGAGCACGGAAATGCTGGTGGCCTTCACGGTGACGACGCGGCCAGCCGGTACCTCGGGGATCCCGCCGCCCATGCCCTCGACGACCCGGTGCGCACCGGTGGAGAGGTCGACGGCTGCCGCCTCGGACTGGTAGCCGACGTACAGGGTCCCGCCGTCCAGCGCGAGTGGCGGCACCTCCCAGTAGCTCGGCGGCAGATCGGGCAGCGGTACCTCGTTGAGGGTCTCGCCGTTGGTGGCATCGCGGACCACGGCCACGAAGCCGTCACCGCGGCCCTCGGCCAGCACATAGACCGCCTCGTCCGGGTCCGTGGCGGGCCGGACCCCCTCGGGGATGGTGCCCAGGTCGGTCGTGGTGCCGTCGTACCCCACCAGCGTGAGCGATTCGGGGCCGGAGCCGTCTGAGGCGCCGTCGTTCGGGTTGCTGCGGACCAGGACGCCGGCGGAGGTGTAGTGCAGTGAGTGCACGGTGTCGGGCACGGTCGCGGTCCGATCACCGAGGTAGACCTTTGACTCGAAGCCGAAGGCCGGCGCGCTCGCTGGGGGCGGCGCGGCCGGTTCGATGGCCCGGTCGTCGCCGCCGCCATCCGCCACCACGGCAGTGACGGCACCGGCCACGGCCAGCACGACAGCCGCCGTACCCACCATTGCGACGCCCCGCCGTCGGCGGATGCCGCGGCCGAGGGTGAGCGCGGCGTCGGCTGCCACGGGCGGGATGTCGAGCAGGTCGGCCTCGGCGTGGAGTAGCTGGTTCAGGCGTTCAGTCATGGGTGGCTCCCAGGGTGTGCGGGACGACCGCGTCGCCGAGCAGACTGCGGAGGCGGGCGAGGGCGTCGGAGGTCTGGCTCTTGACGGTGCCCTCGGTGACACCCAGAGCAGCGGCGGTCTGGGCGACGCTCAGATCCTCGTAGTAGCGCAGCACGATCACGGCCCGCTGCCGCGGGGGCAGTACGGCGAGCGCGCTCATCAGCGCGGGTCGGTCGCTCGGGTCGGGTTCGTGGACGAGGTCGGGTGGCTCGGCGGTCGGCCGTTCGTTGCGCCACGAGCGCTTGCGGAACCACGAGGTGGCGGTGTTGACCAGCACCGTCCGGGCGTAGCCCGGTGCGGCGTTCACGTCCCGGACCTTCGACCAGGATGCGTAGGTCTTGGCCAGGGTTGTCTGCACCAGGTCCTCGGCCTCGGTCGGATCGCCGATCAGCAGGTAGGCGGTGCGATATAGCTGCGCCCAGGAGGCGTGGGCGAACTCCGTGAACTCCCCATCTGAGGGACTGCGTGGCATCGGCGGCTCCCTTGCTCGTCACCCGGTCAGATGCGGCAACTGCCAGCATCGGTTGGGTGGCCGCACCAAGCAAAGAGAGCCGCCGATGGTTGGATCGGTACCCATGGACGCCCTTCGAACACCTGACGAGCGGTTTGCGGGCTTGCCCGACTATCCGTTCGCACCGCACTACGCGACCGTGGGCGACGGGCTGCGCCTGCACTACGTCGACGAGGGACCGGCCGACGCCGCTCCGGTGCTGATGCTGCACGGCGAGCCGTCGTGGAGCTACCTCTACCGGCACATGATCCCGGTGTTCACCGACGCCGGGATGCGAGCGGTGGCGCCCGATCTGATCGGCTTCGGGAAGTCCGACAAGCCCAGCAAGGTCGCCGACTACAGCTACCAGGCCCACATCGACTGGCTGCGTGAGTGGATCGTGGCGCTGGACCTGCGCGGGATCACGTTGATCTGCCAGGACTGGGGCTCCCTGCTGGGGCTGCGGCTCGCCGCCGAGCACGAGGACCGGTTCGCCCGGATCGTGGTCGCCAACGGTTTCCTGCCCACCGCCCAGCACGGCACGCCGCTGGCGTTCCGGGCCTGGCGCACCTTCGCTCGCCGCACCCCGGTGTTCAGCGCCGGGAGGTTCGTGGCGATCGGTACCCACCGCAAGCTCAGCGCCGCGGAGCGCAAGGCCTACGACGCGCCGTACCCGAGCTCGGCCTACCAGGCCGGGGCCCGGGCCTTCCCGGGCCTGGTGCCGACCTCTCCCGAGGACCCGGCGGTGCCCGCCAACCGGGCGGCCTGGGAGCGGCTGGGCGCGTGGGAGAAGCCCTTCCTCACCCTCTTCGGTCGCCGGGACCCGATCCTGGGCAAGGCCGACGGTCCGTTGCAGGAGCACGTGCCCGGAGCGAAGGGTCAGCCCCACGCCCGGCTGGACGGCAGCCACTTCGTGCAGGAGGACGTCGGCATAGAAATCGCCGAGCGCACGTTGGCCTGGATGTGAGATACCCCCCGCGCCGAGTCGCGATGGTGGTGCTGGGCTGCCTCGTGCTCGGCACCGGTGTCGCGTTGTTGTTGACCGCGGACCTGGGCTCCGACGGGTACTCGACGCTGGTCAACGGGGTCTCCATGGCCACGGGCATCTCGTTCCTGTTCGCCAACCTGCTGATCAGCGTGCTGTTCCTGGTGGTCGCGGCGGTCCGCCGGGTGTACCCAGGGCTCGGCACGATCATCCAGGTGGTCGTGGTCGGGTGGACCGTCTCGTTCCTGATCGACGTGCTGGACACCCCCGACGACCTGCCCTGGCGGGTCGCGCTACTCGCGGCGGCGTTCCCGGTGCTCGCCCTCGGCATCGCTGCCTACCTGGGTGCCAACACCGGCGCCGGACCGGCCGAGGCGGCGGCGTTGGCCTGGGATCCGCCGGTGCCGTTCAGGTGGAGCTACAGCATGGTCCAGGGCGGCGGGGCGCTGATCGGCTGGCTGCTCGGCGCGACGATCGGCGTCGGCACCATCGCCGTGATCTTCCTGCTCGGACCCGCTGTCGATGTGACCAGCCGCCTGCTGCGGCTCGACGTGCATCAGGGCACCGGCGCCGAGGCGGCGACGCCCTCCTAGGATTGGGCCCATGCCCGAAATCACCCGCGACGAGGTCGCCCACCTGGCGGTGCTCGCGCGCATCGACCTGGACGACGCCGAGCTCGACCAGCTGGCGCCCCAGCTGACGGTGATCCTCGAGTCCGTCGCCTCGATCGCCGGGGTCGCCGGCGACGACGTCCCGCCCACGTCTCACCCGATGCCGCTGACCAACGTGTTCCGCGACGACGTCGTGAGGCCCTGCCTGACGGCGGACGAGGCGCTGTCGGGAGCTCCCGAGGTCGAGCAGCAGCGGTTCGCCGTCCCGCGGATCCTGGGGGACGAGCAGTGAGTGACCTGACCCGGAAGACCGCGACCGAGCTGGCCGCGGCGCTGGCCGCGGGCGAGACCACCTCGGTAGAGCTGACCCAGGCCCACCTCGACCGGATCGCCGCGGTCGACGGCGCGGTGCACGCGTTCCTGCACATCGACACCGACGGCGCTCTCGAGCAGGCCGCGGCCTCGGATGAACGCCGCGCCGCGGGACGCGCCGCCAGCGTCCTCGACGGGGTGCCGATCGCGGTCAAGGACGTGCTGGCCACGCGCGGCCTCCCGACCACCTGCGGCTCCCGGATCCTCGAGGGCTGGGTGCCGCCGTACGACGCGACGGTGGTCACCCGGCTCCGCCAGGCGGGCCTCCCGATCCTCGGCAAGACCAACATGGACGAGTTCGCGATGGGCTCCTCCACGGAGCACTCGGCGTACGGCCCCACGCGCAACCCGTGGGACCTCGACCGGATCCCCGGCGGTTCCGGCGGGGGCTCGGCCGCGGCACTGGCGTCCTACGAGGCGCCGCTCGCCCTGGGCACCGACACCGGCGGCTCGATCCGCCAGCCGGGCGCGGTCACCGGGACGGTGGGTGTGAAGCCGACCTACGGCTCGGTGTCGCGCTACGGGCTGGTGGCGCTGGCCAACTCCCTCGACCAGGTCGGGCCGGTGACCCGCACGGTCCACGACGCCGCCGTGCTGCACGAGATCATCGGCGGCCACGACCCGATGGACTCGACCTCGGTCCAGGACAAGGTGCCCGACCTCACCGACGCGGCCCGCCGCGGTGCCGATGGCGACCTGACCGGCGTCCGGATCGGCGTGGTCCAGGAGCTCGGCGGCGACGGCTACCAGGACGGCGTGCTGGCCCGCTTCCAGGAGTCGCTGGACCTGATGGTCAAGGCGGGTGCCGAGGTCGTCGAGGTGTCGTGCCCGACGTTCGTGCACGCGCTGGCGACGTACTACCTGATCCTGCCGGCGGAGGCCTCGAGCAACCTCGCGAAGTTCGACGCGATGCGCTACGGCCTGCGGGTGCTGCCCGAGGGCGTCGACAGCCCGAGCGCCGAGGAGGTGATGCGGGCGACCCGCGACGCCGGCTTCGGCGACGAGGTCAAGCGCCGGATCATTCTCGGTACCTACGCCCTCTCCAGCGGCTACTACGACGCCTACTACGGCCAGGCCCAGAAGGTGCGCACGCTCGTGATCCGCGACTTCGATGCCGCGTTCGAGAAGGCCGACGTGCTGGTCTCGCCCACGGCGCCGACCACCGCCTTCAAGATCGGCGCGAAGGTCGACGACCCGCTGGCGATGTACCTCAACGACCTGGCCACCATCCCGGCCAACCTGTCGGGGGTCCCGGGGATCTCGATCCCCAGCGGCCTCGCCGATGAGGACGGACTGCCGGCCGGCGTACAGATCCTGGCGCCCGCGCTGGCCGACGACCGGGTCTACCGGGTCGGCGCCGCGCTGGAGACGCTGCTGCGCGACCAGTGGGGCGGGCCGCTGCTGGCCCAGGCCCCCGAGCTCATCGAAGGAGCGACGGCATGACCGCCACCCTCGTCCCGTTCGAGGAGGTCCTCGAGAAGTACGACCCGGCCCTGGGACTCGAGGTACACGTCGAGCTCAACACGGCCACCAAGATGTTCTGCGGCTGCCCCGCGTCGTTCGGCGAGGAGCCCAACACCTCGGTCTGCCCGGTCTGCCTCGGGCTCCCCGGTGCGATGCCGGTGGTGAACGGCAAGGCGGTGGAGTCGGCGATCCGGATCGGGCTGGCGCTCAACTGCGAGATCGCTGAGTGGTGCCGGTTCGCGCGGAAGAACTACTTCTACCCGGACATGCCCAAGAACTTCCAGACCAGCCAGTACGACGAGCCGATCGCGTTCGAGGGCTTCATGGACGTGGAGGTGGGCGGCCGGACGGTCCGGGTCGAGATCGAGCGCGCGCATATGGAGGAGGACACCGGCAAGTCGCTCCACGTCGGCGGCGCCACCGGCCGGATCCACGGCGCCGACTACTCGTTGGTCGACTACAACCGGGCCGGCATCCCGCTGATCGAGATCGTCACCAAGCCGATCGTCGGCGCCGGTGCCCAGGCTCCGGAGGTCGCGCGCGCCTACGTTCAGCAGCTGCGGGACCTGATCCTCGCGCTCGGGGTCTCCGAGGCCAGGATGGACCAGGGCAACCTGCGTGCCGACGTGAACCTGTCGCTCGCGCCGAAGGGCTCCGACGTACTCGGCACCCGGACCGAGACCAAGAACGTGAACTCGTTCCGCTCGGTCGAACGCGCCGTCCGCTACGAGATGTCGCGGCACGCGGCCATCCTCGATGCCGGGGAGAAGATCCTCCAGGAGACCCGGCACTGGCACGAGGACACCGGCATCACCACCAGCGGCCGGGAGAAGTCGGACGCGGAGGACTATCGCTACTTCCCCGAGCCCGACCTGGTGCCGATGGCGCCGAGCCGGGAGTGGGTGGAGGAGCTGCGCGGCACCCTGCCGGAGAACCCCGCGCAGAAGCGCACCCGGCTGCAGGCGGAGTGGGGCTTCTCGGACCTGGAGATGCGCGACACCGTCGGTGCGGGGGCGCTCGGCCTGGTCGAGGAGACCATCGCCGCCGGAGCGCCTCCGGCCGCGGCGCGCAAATGGTGGCTCTCGGAGCTCGCCCGCCGCGCCAACGACACGGGCGTCGAGATCGCCGAGCTCGGGGTCACTCCCCGGCAGGTGGCCGAGGTGCAGGCCCTGGTCGACGGCGGGCAGATCAACGACAAACTGGCCCGCCAGGTCTTCGACGGGCTGCTCGAGGGTGAGGGCACGCCGGCCGAGATCGTTGCGGCCCGTGGTCTGGCGATCGTCTCCGACGAGGGTGCGCTCGGCGCGGCCGTCGACAACGCGATCGCGGCCAACCCGGACGTCGCGGCCAAGATCCGCGACGGCAAGGTGGCCGCGGCCGGCGCCCTGATCGGCGCGGTGATGCAGGAGATGCGCGGTCAGGCCGACGCCAACCGGGTCCGTGAGCTGATCCTGGAGAAGCTCTCCTGATCCGCGAGCGGTACGCTGCGCGCACCATCAATCACGCCCGTGGTGGGGGAAGCCGGTCGAAATCCGGCGCTGACCCGCAACCGTAGGCGCGCACCGTCTCGGCGGTACGCGTGAGCCGGAGCACCCGCCGCGACGCGTCCTGAATACACGCTGTCGAGGAAACCAGCGGGTGGGCTCACCCCTCCCGCTGTGCAGCGGGAAGGATCATCATGTCCCACCTTCATGGGTCACCCCGGCTCCGTCGTGTGTGCGGCCTCATCGCCGTGCCCGCGCTCGCGCTGAGCTCGTTCGCCGCGCTCACGGCCGCCCCGGCCAACGCCGCCGAGCCCGACCCGGCGCCGGTCGTGGCCGGCGCCTCGTGGCTGAAGAGCCAGCTCACCGACGGGTTGGTCTACAACCCCAACTTCGGCGGGTTCAACGACTACGGGCTCAGCGTCGACGTGGGCCTGGCCCTTGGCGCGGTGGGCGGCGAGGACGCGACCCTCGACGAGATCAGCACCGCCCTCGCCGACGAGATCGCGGGCTACGTGGGCGACGGGACCACGGAGTCGTACGCCGGGTCCCTGGCCAAGGCGGCCGTGTTCGCGACGACCGCAGGCGACGACCCCGCGTCGTATGGCGGGGTCGACCTGGTCGACCGCCTCGAGCAGCGCGTCTCCGACACCGGGGCCACCCTCGGCCGGATCCAGGACGCGAGCGAGTTCGGCGATTTCGCCAACGTCTTCGGCCAGACCTTCGCGGCGCGGGCCCTCGAGTCGGCGGGCAGCACCGAGGCAGAGGCGGCCACCGAGTTCCTGATCGCCCAGCAGTGCACCGGCGAGGGCGCAGGCTTCTTCCGGCCGGACTTCGCGGCCGTCGATGCCCCGGACCAGTCCTGTGACGCCGACCCGAACGCGGCCCCGTCCACCGACGTCACCGCGCTCGCCGTACTCGCGCTGCTGCCGCAGGCCGACGACACCGACGTGCAGGCGGTGATCGACGACGCGGTCGCCTGGTTGGTGGATGAGCAGGCCTCGAACGGCTCGTTCGGATCGGGGTCGGAGATCCCGACCGCCAACACCAACAGCACCGGGCTGGCCGGCTGGGCGCTCGGCGAGGCGGGTGCGGAGCTCGCCGCGCAGAAGGCGGCCGGCTACGTGCGCGCCTTCCAGGTCGATGAGCCTGCTCCATGCGAGACGGAGCTGAACGACGAAGCGGGCGCAGTCTCCTATGACCCCACCGCGTTGGTCACCGGCCGCAAGGACGGCATCACCATCGAACAACAGGACCAGTGGCGACGTGCCTCGGCCCAGGCGTTGCCCGTTCTGCAGTGGGCGCCCGACTCGGCCGTAGGCGGCGTCACCATCGTCGACGACTTCCGCCGCTTCCACCAGCCCGGCGACAGGGTGGTCGTGACCGCGGGTCAGCGCACACCCGGGGAGACCGTGTGTTTCACGCTTCGGGGTGCGGCGGCTGGTTTCGGCGCAACCGATCTCGGCGGCCTTGCCCGCGGCACGGTGACGCTGCCGTCGGGGACGGCGCGCCGCGGGTACGCGTGGACCGACGGCGAAGAGGCGGGAAGCGCCCGGAGCTTTCACGTCCTCGACGCGAAGCGGCTGCCGATCCAGCTGAAGTCGCGGGTGGTCAAGGGCGGCAACCAGGTCGTCAAGATCCGCGGGCTGGCCACGGGCGAGAGCTTCACCGTGATCTACCGAGGCAAGCGCGTCGATCGGGGCACCGCCAACGCCAAGCACCGCGGCGTCGCCCGGTTCTCCGTGGGCAAGAAGCCGGGCCGGGTCAAGGTCGTGGTGCTCGGCGAGTTCAAGAACCGCCGCGCCGCCCAGGGCTTCGTCGTCACCCGATGACCCCGCTCGTCCGCCTCGTCGCCGCGGCCCTGGTGGCCGCGGCGGCGAGCCTCGCCCCGCCTGCGGCCGCGGCTCCCGCCGCTCCCTGCTCGGGGGCGAGCGGGGTGAGCGTTGTCGTGGACTTCAACGGCCTCGGCGGCGGCGTCCACCAGGTGTGCGTCCCGGGGGGTGGCGGGGATCCGGCGTCGTCGCTGTTCCCGGCCGCCGGGTTCTCGCTGAACTACGCGTCGCGCCAGCCCGGCTTCGTCTGCCGGGTCAACGGGGTGCCGGCCAGCGACCCGTGCGTCAACACCTCGCCGGCGAACGCGTTCTGGGGCCTGTGGTGGTCCGACGGCGACGCCTCGAGCTGGACCTACAGCTCGCTCGGTGCCGGGTCGCTGAACGTGCCGGACGGCGGCATGGTGGCGTTCTCCTGGGACGACGTGAACGGCACCGCACCCCCGAGTGCGGCGGCCAGCCACCCCGACGCGCAGCCTCCGCCGCCGCAGCCGAGTCAACCGCCCAACGAGCCGGCACCCGAGGGCGAGCAGCAGGCGCCCGGTTCTGGCCCGTCCTCAGGTCCCGGTCACTCCGCGAGTCCGGGCGCCCGCCCCTCGTCCTCGCCGTCCGCTTCGGAGGACGTCGAGCACGGCAAGGGCGGCATGGACCGGACACGGCATCCCAAGCCGGACGCGTCGGACGAGGTCTCGCCGACCGCGCCGGAGACGAGCCCCACGCAACCGGGGGCGAGTGAGGCCGGGTCCGCGGCCGAGCCGCAGGACTCCGACGGGTTGCCCGGCTGGGTAGCTCCCGGTTTGATCGGGCTCCTGTTTGTCGCGGCCGGTGTCGTCCTCGCGCTGCGGCGCCGGGGGTCGGTCACGTGAGTCCGAGGACGTGAACGCGCGGCTGCCGCGTGACCTGCATCCCGTGGCCTGGTGGCTGTGGGCGCTGGGCCTCGCGGTGGCGGCGTCGTTCACGACCAACCCGCTGGTCCTGCTGCTGCTCGTCGGTGTCGCGACCGTGGTCGTGACCGCGCGTCGCTCGACCCAACCGTGGGGCGCGTCGTTCCGGCTGTACGTGCTGCTGGGCCTGGTGATCATCGTCCTCCGGGTGGTGTTCCGGATCCTGTTCGCCGGCACCTATCCCGGCACCGTGATCCTCGACCTGCCCGCGGTGACGCTGCCGGACTGGGTGCGCGGCTTCTCGCTGCTGGGCCCGGTCACCCAGGAGGCGCTGCTCGCCGGGCTCTACGACGGGATGCGGCTGGCCACGATCGTGATCTGTGTCGGCGCCGCCAACTCGCTCGCCAACCCGAAGCGGCTGCTCCGTTCGGTTCCGCCGGCGCTCTACGAGATCGGTACGGCGCTCGTCGTGGCGGTGACCGTGCTGCCGCAGTTCGTGGAGAGTGTGCGCAGGGTGCGCGGGGCGCAGGCGCTGCGGGCGGGCGAGACCGGCCGGGTCCGGCGGCTCCGTCGGCTGCTGGTGCCGGTGCTCGAGGATGCGCTCGAACGCTCGCTCGCGCTCGCGGCGGGGATGGACACCCGCGGCTACGGCCGATCGGGCGGCGCCTCTCGAGCGCAGCGCCGGATCACGGGCGCGTTGATGCTCGCCGGACTGGTCGGGGTGTGCGTGGGCGTGTACGCGCTGCTCGACAAGACCGCGCCTCGGATCCTGGCGCTGCCGATGTTGCTGGCCGGCGTGGCGGTCGCGGTGGCCGGCCTGGTCAACGCCGGTCGGCGCGTGCAGCGCACCCACTACCGGCCCGACCGGTGGCGAGCACCGGAGGTCGCGGTGATCGCGACCGGAGTCGTGGTCGCGGCCATCGGGTGGTGGGTCAACCGCTACCAGCTGCCGATCGCCTACCCCGACCTCTCCGTGGCTCCGGAGGTCAGCCTGGTCGCGCTGGTCGGCGCCACGGTCGGCGTACTCGCTGCCGTGGCGGCGCCCCGTCCGAAGGAGGTCCTCGGATGATCGAGCTGCGCCGCGTCAGCTTCGGGTACGACGCCTTCCCGGTGCTCGCCGACGTCGACCTGACGGTCGAGGAGGGCGAGCTCGTGCTGGTGTCCGGGCCGACCGGGGTCGGCAAGTCCACCCTGCTCGGCGTGGTCACCGGGCTGGTGCCGAGGTTCACCGGCGGCATGCTCACCGGCGACGTGCTGCTCGACGGGGTCAGCATCGTCGAGACCCCGCCCCGGGAGCGTGCGCATGTGATCGGGTACGTCGGCCAGGACCCGGCGGCGGGCTTCGTCACCGACACCGTCGAGGAAGAGCTGGCCTACGGCATGGAGCAGCTCGGTGTCCCGGCCGAGACGATGCGCCGACGAGTCGAGGAGACGCTCGACCTGCTCGGCATCGCCGCCCTGCGCGACCGCGACCTGCGCACCCTCTCCGGCGGTGAGCAGCAGCGGGTCGCGATCGGATCGGTGCTGCCGATGCATCCGCGGCTGCTGGTGCTGGACGAGCCGACCTCGGCCCTCGACCCGACGGCGGCGGAGGACGTGCTCGCCACGCTTGCCCGCCTGGTGCACGACCTCGGGATCTCGGTACTGCTGGCCGAACACCGGCTCGAGCGGGTGGTGCCGTTCGCCGACCGGATGTGCCTGCTCACCGGCGCCGGCCGGGTGCGGGTCGGCGCGACCGCGGAGCTGCTCGCCGACTCGCCCGTCGCGCCACCGATCGTCGAGCTCGGCCGGGCGGCCGGATGGCAGCCGCTGCCGTTGACCGTGCGCGACGCGCGCCGCCTGGCCCGCACGCTCCGGATCACGCCGCCCGAGGTGCCGGAGCTGGCCCCGGCGCCGGCCGGACTCACCGCGAAGGACCTCACGGTCAGCCACGGCCGCACGGTCGCGGTGCGCGAGCTCGACCTCGCGCTCGGCCAGGGCCGGGTGACCGCCCTGATGGGCCGCAACGGCTCCGGCAAGTCCTCGCTGCTGTGGGCGCTGCAGGGCACCGGGCGCCGCCGGGACGGCGTGGTCCGGATCGGCGCCGGCGACCCGGCGGACCTCGAGGGCGCCGAACGCCGGGCCGTCGTCGGCCTGCTGCCCCAGACCGCCACCGACCTGCTCTACCTCGAGTCCGTCGACGAGGAGTGCGCCGCCGGTGGTCCGGGCACCCGCGAGATCCTGGACGGCCTGGTGCCCGGCATCGCCGGCGACACGCATCCACGCGACCTGTCCGAGGGCCAGCGGCTGGCGCTCGCGCTGTCGCTGGTGCTGGTGGCCGAGCCGAGCGTGCTGCTCCTCGACGAGCCCACCAGGGGACTCGACTACGCGGCGAAGGCCGCGCTGGCCGGCATCCTGCGCCGGCTGGCCAAGGAGGGCCGCTCGGTGCTGGTGGCGACCCACGACGTCGAGTTCGTGGCCCGGGCCGCCGATGAGGTCGTGGTGCTGGCCGACGGCGAGGTCGTGTCCTCCGGCCCGGTCCGCCGAGTGGTGGCCGAGTCGCCTTCGTTCGCGCCGCAGGTGACCAAGGTGCTGGGGCCGGCCTGGCTGCGGGTCGACGAGGTCATCGCGGCGATGGAGACGGCGTGAGCATGACGACGCAGGCGGTGCCGATCACGCCGCGCAGCGCCGCGGTGCTCGGGACGGCCTCGGTGGCCGGCCTGATGATGCTGTGCTGGCCGTTGCTGCTGCAGGTGGAGCCCGGGACGACCAGGGTCGATCCGCCGTTCCTGTTCCTCGCGCTGCTGCCGGTGGTGATCTTCGTGGTGCTCGCCGAGCTCAGCGAGGGCGGCATGGACTCGCGGATCCTGGCGATCCTGGGGGTGCTGAGCGCGATCAACGCGATCCTGCGGGTCTTCTCCGCCGGGACCGCAGGCGTGGAGTTCGTGTTCTTCCTGCTGATCCTGGCCGGGCGGGTCTTCGGTCCCGGGTTCGGGTTCGTGCTCGGCTGCACATCGTTGTTCGCCTCCGCACTGATGACCGCCGGGGTCGGCCCCTGGCTGCCCTACCAGATGCTCGTCGCCGCCTGGATCGGGATGGGCGCCGGGTTGCTGCCGCGCCGACTCACCGGCCGATCGGAGATCGCGATGCTGGTCGGGTACGGCGTGCTCGCGGCGTACGCCTTCGGCGTGCTGATGAACCTCTCCGGTTGGCCGTTCCTGCTCGGCGTCGAGGTGCCGGGCCACGAAGGCGCGCTGTCGTACGTCGCGGGGGCGCCGCTGGTCGAGAACCTCGAGCGGTTCGTCGCCTACACGCTGATCACGTCGACCGGCAGCTTCGACACCGGCCGCGCGATCACGACCTCGGTGGCCCTGATCGTGCTGGGTCCCGCGGTGCTGACGACCCTGCGTCGCGCGTCGCGCCGGGTCATCGTCAAGGTTGGATGAGCAGGATCCGGTCGTCGTCGGCGGTCGGGTCACCGCGGCCGTCCCGGTTGCTGGTGGTCAACCAGAGCATCCCGTCGGGGGCGACCGCGATCGTGCGCATCCGGCCGTACTCGCCGATCAGGAACGGCTGGGGGTCGCGGGCCCGGTCGCCGGTGACCTGCACCCGCCACAGTCGCTGACCCTTCAGCGCGGCCATCCACAGGTAGCCGTCGGCGTAGGCCAGACCGGAAGGGGAGGCGTCGTCGGTCGACCAGGTGAGCTGCGGGTCGACGTACTCGGGCGCGCCGCCCTGGCCCTCGACCTCGGGCCAGCCGTAGTTCGCGCGCTTGCGGATCAGGTTCAGCTCGTCGAACCGGTCCTGCCCGAACTCCGAGGCCCACAGCCGGGCACCGTCGTCGAAGGCCAGGCCCTGGACGTTGCGGTGGCCCGAGGACCACACCTCCGTGCCGAACGGGTTGCCCGGCGCGGGGTCGCCGTCGGTGGTGATCCGGAGGATCTTGCCGGCCAGCGACTCCCGGTCCTGCGCGAGCGCACCGCTGCCGGTCTCCCCGGTGGCGACGTAGAGGTAGCCGTCGGGCCCGAACTGCAGGCGACCGCCGTCGTGGATCTGCCCGACCGGGATCCCGGTCAGGATCGGCTCGGGCTCGCCGAGGGTGTCGCCGGCGATCTCCGCTCGAAGCACCCGGTTGTCGTCGTTGGTGCTCACGTAGAAGTACGCCGTGCGATCGGTCTCGAAGTCGGGGGACAGCGCCACCCCGAGCAGCCCGGCCTCGGTGATCGGCTCCGCGATCTCGATGGTGCCGAGCTCGGTGATCTCGTGGTCGCCGTCGGCGGCGATCCGGAGGACCCGCTTGCTGTCGCGCTCGGTGACGATCGCATCGCCGTCGGCGAAGAAGTCCAGACCCCACGGCACCTCGAGCCCGGTGGCGATCGTCTCGACCACCGCGGGAGTCGAGTCAGCGGCGGACGTCGGGTCGGTCGGCTCGGTCGGCTCGGTGGGGGAGGCGCTCTCCCCGGCGGGCGTGGTGCCGGTGGTCTCGAGGGTGCTCTCGTTGCCGCCCTGGTCGCACGCCGTCAGGGCGAGGGCGCAGGCCAGCATGCCGAGAGCCCGGCGCATCAGCCGATCCGGTCGAGGAAGTCGAGCAGCAGTGCGTGGACCCGGTCCGGCTGTTCCATCGCGATGAAGTGGCTGCCGCGGAGCTCGACGTACTCGCCGCGCTCGAGGCGCCGCGATGCCGAGGCCATGTCGCGGGTCCCCGCGAGGATGTCGTAGGACCCAGCGACGAACATCGCGGGCACCTGCACCTTGCTCAGCGACACCCGGGCATGCTTCGAGGTACTCAGCGCGAGGTGGAAGTACCAGTCGACCGGGGTGGTCAGGAACTCCCTCACCGCCCGCGCGGCGAGCTCGGGGTCGGGCACGGGCAACATGAACCCGGTGTGCGAGATGACCGTGATCGCGCGCGGTCCGACCGGGAGCCGGGAGCTGACCGGGGTGACCGCCTTGCCGGCGTACTTGAGGACGCTGGCGAAGCCGACCGTGATCGAGCGGGCGATCACCCGCGGCAGGTAGAGCGGGCCGAGCATCGTCGCGAACGTGTCACCGGGCACGCCCGCCACCGCGAACAGCCCGCGCACCCGCTCGGGGTGGTGGACGGCGAGCTCGAACATCGTGTTGACGCCCATCGACCAGCCCATCAGCACGGCCTGGTCGATGCCGAAGTGGTCCATCACCGAGAGCCCGTCCTGCACGAAATGCTGGATCTCGACGTGGGCGGCGTCGGCGGGCCGCTGGGAGCCTCCGGTGCCGCGGTGGTTCCACGACACCACGCGGACGCCACAGTCGGGCTCGAGCAGCGCGGGCCAGGCGTAGGGGCTGGTGCCGAGGCCGTTGCAGAGCACGACCGTCGGACCGTCGATCAGCCCCTCAGGATCGTTGGTCCAGGCCCGGAGCAGGGTGCCGTCGTCGGAGAGCACGTCGCGGAAGCCGAGCGTCGCGGCGGTGTCGGCGGCGCGCGCCGCAGAGGTGGACATGCCTCAATTCTGCCCGACCCAGGGGGCTCGGCGGCTATTTGGAGCGTGCTTGCGCCGCGTCAGGCTCGGCCGGCGGCGTGCGCGAGCCGAAGTAGTCGGCGACCTCCTGGCGCTCGATTCGCCGTTGAGCGCACGCGGTAGCGGCCACCATCGCGTTGCGACGGGACTGCTCCTGGGAGGTCAGGGGCCAGGTGCGGAGGTGGTGGAGGAGGGATGCGAACGGGGCTGATGAAGACATGGGGGCGGCTCCGAGTGGGGGTTCGTCGAACGTAGACCCTTTCGGCGCCGAACGCATCACGGCCGAGTGACTTCCTCGGTGAACTCCCCGGGCTCAGTCGGGGGCCGGCGTGCCGATCGTCGGCCGGCTGCGGGTGGCGCCGATGCTGGCCACCACGACGCAGACCAGGGCCAACCACTGGACCCCGGAGAGGAACTCGCCGACCACGATGATGCCGGCCAGCGCGGCGGCCGCGGGCTCGAGGCTCATCAGGATGCTGAAGGCCGACGGCGGGAGGGTGCGCAGCGCGGCCATCTCGCAGCTGTAGGGGATCACCGAGCTGAGCAGCCCGACGAGGGCGCCGATCACCAGGATCCGGGCGTCGCCGAGGCCTTCGCCGTCCGTGCCGAGGACGAGCGGCGTGAGCAGCACGGTCGCCACGACGCTCGCCATGGCCAGCCCGTCCAGCCCCTGCCAACGCCGGCCGGTATGCGCGCTGAGCAGGATGTACGCCGCCCAGGCCGCCCCCGCGAGCAACGCGAACAGCACCCCGACGAGGTCCAGTTCGGCCTTCTCCAGCCCGAGCAGCGCTACCCCCAGCGCGGCGAGCACCACCCAAGCCAGATCGCGGGCCCGGCGCGAGCCGAGGATCGCCAGGGCCAGCGGTCCGATGAACTCGATGGTGACCGCGATCCCGAGCGGGATCCGGGCGAAGGACTGGTAGATCGCCCAGTTCATCAGGCCCAGCGTCGCGCCGAAGCCGAGCACCACCAGCCAGTCGGCGCGGGAGCGGCCGCGCACCGCTGGGCGCACGATGAGCCGCCAGCACCACGGCGCTGGTCACCAGGCGCAGCCAGACGATGGTGGTCGGCTCGACCTCGTCGAAGAGGTTCTTCGCGATGCCGGCGCCGAGCTGCACCGACACGATGCCGGTCAGCACCAGCCAGATCGGTGAGACGCTGACCGATGGATGCGGCGTCGTCACCGAGTCAATGTAGGTGGACGACAAGTTGGACGCCTAGGTGAGGAGTGTCAATGAGCACGGTGCTGATGGTCGGGACCCGCAAGGGACTGTGGGTCGGCAGGTCGGACGACGCGCGGGAGGAGTGGGACTTCTCCGGTCCGCACCACGACATGGAGGAGGTCTACTCCTGCCTGATCGACACCCGTGGCGACCGGCCGCGGCTGCTCTCCGGCGCCTCGTCGAGCTGGCTCGGCCCCCAGGTTCGTCGTACCGAAGACTGGGGCGCGACCTGGCACGAGTCCGCCGACGGCGCGATTCGGTTCCCCGAGGATGTGAGCGCGTCGGTGGAGCGGATCTGGCAGCTGGTGCCCGGGACCACCCCCGGGGTCGTCTACGCCGGCACCGAGCCGGGCGCGGTCTGGCGATCCGACGACGGCGGCGAGTCGTTCGCCCTCGAGCGCGCCCTCTGGGACCACCCGCAGCACGCCGACTGGGGCGCGGGGTTCGGCGGTCAGGCGTTCCACACGATCCTTCCGCACCCGACCGACCCGGCGTCGATCACCGTCGCGATCTCGACGGGCGGCGTCTACCAGACCTCGGACGCAGGCGCTTCGTGGACCGCGCGCAATCAGGGCATCCGCGCCGAGTTCCTCCCCGAGGGGCAGCAGTACCCGGAGTTCGGCCAGTGCGTGCACAAGGTCACCCGGCACCCTTCCCGGCCGGAACGGCTCTACCTGCAGAACCACGGCGGCGTCTACCGCTCCGATGACCACGGCGAGAGCTGGGAGTCGATCGCGGACGGGCTCCCGGCCGACTTCGGGTTCCCGATCGTGGTCCACCCGCACGAGCCCGACACCGTCTTCGTCTTCCCGATCAACGGCGGCGAGCGCCGCTACCCGCCGGACGCCAAGGCACGGGTGTGGCGCTCCCGCGACGCCGGCGGCTCCTGGGAAGAGCTCGGCGACGGTCTGCCCGACGGCTTCTTCGTCGGGGTGATGCGCGACGCCATGTGTGCGGACGACCACGACCCGGCCGGTCTCTACTTCGGGGCCCGCAACGGCACCGTCTGGGGCTCCTCGGACGCGGGGGAGACCTGGCGGCAGGTCGTCGCGGACCTTCCCGACGTGATGGTGGTCCGCGCCGCGAAGGTGTGACGAAGACACCCCCGACGGCCCCGTACGCTGCACGCATGGATCAGCCGGACATCAAGCCGCGCTCGCGGGACGTCACCGACGGGTTGGAGAAGGCCGCCGCCCGGGGGATGCTGCGCGCGGTCGGCATGCAGGACGAGGACTTCGCCAAGCCGCAGATCGGCGTCGCGTCGAGCTGGAACGAGATCACCCCCTGCAACCTCTCGCTCGACCGGCTCGCCAAGGCCGTCAAGAACGGCGTGCACGCGGCGGGCGGCTACCCGCTCGAGTTCGGCACCATCTCCGTCTCCGACGGCATCTCGATGGGCCACGAGGGCATGCACTTCTCGCTGGTCTCGCGCGAGGTGATCGCCGACTCGGTCGAGACCGTGATGATGGCCGAGCGGCTCGACGGCTCGGTGCTGCTGGCCGGCTGCGACAAGTCCCTGCCCGGCATGATGATGGCCGCGGCTCGGCTCGACCTCGCCGCCGTCTTCCTGTACGCCGGCTCGATCATGCCCGGCCAGGTCGACGGCCGCGACGTCACGATCATCGACGCGTTCGAGGCGGTCGGTGCCTGCCTGGCCGGCAAGATCAGCCGCGCGGAGGTCGACCGGATCGAGCGGGCGATCTGTCCGGGCGAGGGTGCCTGCGGCGGCATGTACACCGCCAACACGATGGCCGCGGTCGGCGAGGCGATCGGCATGTCGCTCCCCGGTTCGGCCGCGCCGCCCGCCGTCGACCGCCGCCGCGACGGGTTCGCCCATCGGTCCGGCGAGGCCGTCGTGGGACTGCTGCGCAAGGGCATCACCGCCCGGCAGATCATGACCAAGGAGGCGTTCGAGAACGCGATCACCGTGGTGATGGCACTCGGCGGCTCGACCAACGCCGTCCTCCACCTCCTGGCGATGGCCCGCGAGGCCGAGGTCGACCTGACCCTCGACGACTTCAACCGGATCGGCGACAAGGTCCCGCACCTCGGCGATCTCAAGCCGTTCGGCAAGTACGTCATGAACGACGTCGACAAGGTCGGCGGCATCCCGATGGTGATGAAGGCGCTGCTCGACGCCGGGCTCATGCACGGCGACGCGCTCACGGTCACCGGCAAGACGATGGCCGAGAACCTCGCCGACATCGCCCCGCCGATGGTCGACGACGACGTGATCCGCACGATGGACCGGCCGATCCACAAGACCGGCGGGCTCACCATCCTCAAGGGGTCGCTGGCGCCCGAGGGCGCCGTGGTGAAGTCGGCCGGCTTCGACGACTCGGTGTTCACCGGCACCGCCCGCGTCTTCGACGGTGAGCGGGCCGCGCTGGACGCCCTCGCCGCGGGCACGATCAAGCCCAAGGACGTCGTGGTGATCCGCTATGAGGGTCCCAAGGGCGGCCCCGGCATGCGCGAGATGCTCGCGATCACCGGTGCGATCAAGGGCGCCGGCCTCGGCAAGGACGTGCTGCTGGTGACCGACGGTCGGTTCTCCGGGGGCACCACCGGACTCTGCGTCGGCCACATCGCCCCCGAGGCGGTCGACGGTGGCCCGATCGCCTTCGTCCGCGATGGCGACCCGATCACCCTCGATGTGCTCAACCGGACCCTGGACGTGACGCCCGACGGCGACGACTGGGAGGACCGGAAGGTGGGTTGGGAGCCGCTGCCGGCGAAGTACACCCGCGGGGTGCTGGGCAAGTACGCCAAGGTCGTCCAGTCGGCCGCGCACGGAGCGGTGACCTCCTGACATCGTGACCTCGCGGATTCCTCGTCCCGACCTCGAACGCCACGGCGTCGCCGTCGCGGTGGCGGCCATCGCGGTGCTCATCGCCGCCGCCGGGCTGGTACGCATCACCGACTCCGACGGCGCACGCGAGCAGTCCCTGCTCGAGGCCGCCCCGCCCGCTGGGCAACCGCTGCCGGCGCTCGCGGCGCCGCCCGCCAGCCGGCCGGGCAGCGTCGTCCGGGCCCACCCCCAGCGGGGCATCTTCGACGACGGCCGCTTCCTGGTGGCGTACTACGGCACCGCCGGCACCGGCGCCCTCGGGGTGCTCGGGGAGAACCCCCCGGACGTGATGCACGAGCGGCTGCGGCTGGCCGCCAAGGCCTTCAAGGGTGCGGGTCGGCCGGTGCGGCTGGTCTACGAGCTCATCGTGACCGTGGCCGACCGATCGGCCGGCTCCGACGGCAGCTACAGCCATGACATCGCCCGCGCGGACGTCGCTCGGTACATCGAGGCGGCCCGGCGCAACCACGCGCTGGTGCTGCTCGACATCCAGCCCGGCCACAGCAACTTCCTGGACGTCGCCAAGCGCTGGCAATGGGCGCTCGAGGAGCCGCACGTGGGCCTGGCGCTCGACCCCGAGTGGCGGATGCGACGGGCGGTGCCGGGCACCGTGATCGGTTCGGTGACGGCCTACGAGGTCAACCGGACTGCGCGCTGGCTCTCGCAGCTCACCAAGCGTCACGGCCTACCGGAGAAGCTGTTCGTGCTGCATCAGTTCCGGACCTCGATGATCGAGAAGATCGACCGGATCGGGCCGCGGGCCAACCTCGCGATGGTGCAGCACGTCGACGGCTTCGGCACCCCCGACCAGAAGCGATCCACCTACCGCGCGGTCGCCCGGCCGAGTCAGTTCACGATGGGCTTCAAGCTGTTCTACGACGAGGACGTGCGCCGGATGGGTCCGGCCGACGTGGCCCGGCTGCGGCCGAACGTCCGGTTCGTGTCCTTCCAGTGATCCGGCTGCTGTAGACAAGGCCCGTGAAGAGCGCCGAGGAGCTGGACCGGGGCGACCCGCTGGCCCACTTTCGCGACGAGTTCGTCGGGGCGGAGTCGTCGCTGGTCTACTTCGACGGGAACTCCCTCGGGCGCCCGCTGAGGGCGACCGGGCCGCGGCTCCAGAGCTTCGTCGAGCGGGAGTGGGGCGCTCGGCTGATCCGCGGTTGGGACGAAGGCTGGCTCGAGCTGCCCCGGGTGATCGGCGACGACCTGGGCCGGGTCGCCGTGGGCGCCGACGCCGGGCAGACCATCGTCGGCGACTCCACGACCGTGCTGCTCTACAAGCTGCTGCGCGCGGCCGTCGCGCTGCGCCCGGGGCGGAGCGAGATCGTCGTCGATCGCGACAACTTCCCGACCGACCGCTACGTCGCCGAGGGGATCGCCCGGGAGTGCGGGCTGACCCTGCGCTGGGTCGACGTCGACCCCGAAGCGGGGATCACCGCGGAGCGGCTTGAGGCGGCGCTGGGACCGCAGACCGCCGTCGTCCTGCTGAGCCACGTGGCCTACCGATCGGCCTGGGTCGCCGACGTACCGACGCTGACCCGGATGACGCACGAGGCCGGCGCGGTGGTGCTGTGGGATCTGTGCCACTCGGCCGGAGCGTTGCCCGTGCTCCTCGACGAGTGGGACGTCGATCTGGCCGTCGGGTGCACCTACAAGTACCTCAACGGCGGTCCGGGATCGCCCGCCTTCTGTTACGTCGCGGCCCGGTTGCTCGACGAGGTGACCCAGCCGATCCAGGGCTGGATGGGGGCCGCGGACCCGTTCCTGATGGGGCCCGTCTACCAGCCGGCGGCCGGCATCCGGCGGATGCTCAGCGGCACCCCGCCGATCGTCGGGATGATCGCCCTCCAGGACATGCTGGCGCTGGTCGAGAAGGCCGGGATCGACGCCGTGCGCGCGAAGTCGGTGGGGCTCACCGAGCACGCGATCGCGCTGGTCGAACGCGATCTGCGCGACGTCGAGGTGGCCTCGCCTCGCGACCCGCACCGCCGCGGTGGCCACCTCACGCTGCGGCACCCACGGATGCGCGAGGTGACCGCAGCGCTGTGGCGGCGCGACGTGCTGCCCGACTACCGCGACCCCGATGGTCTGCGGCTCGGCCTGTCGCCGCTCTCGACGTCGTACGCCGAGGTCGAGAGCGGGGTCGCCGCGATCCGCGCGGAGCTCGGCTAGTCAGCCGCGCCGAGGCCTTCGTCGCGGGCCCGGATGATCGCCGCGGCCCGGTCGGGGATGGCCAGCTTGGTGAGCACGTTGGAGACATGGTTGCGCACCGTCTTCGGGCTCAGCACCATCCGGCGGGCGATCGTGGCGTTGTCGAACCCGCGGGCGACCAGGTCCAGCACCTCCCGCTCGCGATCGGACAGCTCGGGGAACGGGACGCGCACGGCGGTCCGCCCCGAGGTCAGCGTCGCCATCGCCCGACCGGCCACGCTGGGCCCGAGGATCGCCTCCCCGTTCGCGACCGCCCGGATGCCGCGCTCGACCTCGGCCGGTGAGGCGCTCTTGAGCAGGTAGCCACGGGCACCCGCGCGCATCGCCGCCACGACCGACTCGTCATCCTCGTCCATGGTGATCACCAGGACGGCCAGCCCGGGACGGGCCCGCACCAGGGCCCGCGTGGTCTCGATCCCGGAGTCATCGCCGAGGTGGAGGTCCATCAGCACCACGTCGACCGAGTCGTCCACACGCTGCTCTGCCTCCGCCGCCGACGCGGCCTGGGCCGACGACGTCGATGCCGTCGAGCGACCCGAGCAGGCCGACCATGCCGAGCCGGAACACCGGGTGGTCGTCGACGATCGCGACCCGGATCGAGTGGTCAGCCACGACGCACCCCCGTCAGCGGCAGGGTGGCGCGCACCTGGGTGCCACCGCCCTCGCGCCGCGCGACCTCGAGGGTGCCGCCCTGCTCGACCGCGCGCTCGCGCATCGACCGGCTGCCGACCCCCACCGAGGCGTCCGTCGCGATGCCCGTCCCGTCGTCCTCGACGGTGAGCGTCAGGTAGCCGTCGACGTGCCGGACAACGGAGATCCAACAGTGGGCGGCCCGGGCGTGCCGGGCCACGTTCGTGGTCGCTTCGCTGGCGATGCCGTACGCCGCGGCCGCGAGCTGCGGGTCCAGGTCGTCGAGCCGGTCGGTCTCGACCGAGACGTCCAGGGCCTGGCCGTCGTACCGCGCGGCCAGCTCGGTCAGCGCCGCTGCCAACCCGAGCTCGTCGAGCACGGGCGGCAGGAGGTGGTGCGACAGGCTGCGGACGCCGTCGGTCGCCGCCTCCACCTCGTCCTGCAGGTCCGCGAGCAGCGCCTGTCCGGCGGCGGGGTCGCTGTCGAGAAGGTTCCGGGCACCCTGGAGCCCGAGCCGGATCCCGGCCAGCGAGGGCCCGAGGCCGTCGTGGATCTCTCGCCGGATCACCCGGCGCTCCTCCAGCCGCACTTGTGAAAGTCGGTGCCGCATCTCGGCGAGCTCGGCGGCGGCCCGGCCGACCGCGACCACGGTCGCCACGACCGACGACAGGTCGCGGAGGGTGGTGAGGTCGCGGGCCGACAGCGACTCGCCGGGCATCGGCGACACCTCGAGCGTGCCGACC
Source organism: uncultured Actinomycetota bacterium (assembly GCA_963827185.1). Classification (GTDB taxonomy): domain Bacteria; phylum Actinomycetota; class Actinomycetes; order Propionibacteriales; family Nocardioidaceae; genus Nocardioides. The sequence continues at coordinate 47,313 of CAWGZQ010000003.1, read as the reverse complement.
CGCTCGCCGCGGTGCTGCAGGTCGACCGCGGTGGGGCGTTCGGTCGGCACGCCCCAGCCCACCGGCTCCAGTTCGCCCGCGACGACGGTGACCGACTCGAGCCGCATGGAGCGACCGATGTCCTCGGTGATGCCCTTGAGCAGCTCCTCCACGGTGCCGCTGCCGACCAGCTGTGACCCGAGCCGGCGGACCGCGCGGCCCGGATCGGCGGAGTCGCCGTACACGAGCCGGTGCACCCGGCGGGACAGGCTGATCCGCACCGGCTGGACGGCCACCGCCACCGAGCCGGCGGCCAGCAGTTGCGGTAGCCCGTCGCCGGGAAGCACGGCGGTGAGCGACAGGGTGACCGCGAGGTAGAGCACGATCAGGCCGGTGGCGACCAGGCCGGCGAGGACCGCTCGGCTGACGACCAGGCGCAGTCCCCACATCCGGTTGCGCAGCACCGCGACCAGCACCGCGGCGGGGAACACCGTCTGCGAGACCAGGTGCAGGACCGGGGTGAGCCAGTAGGGCAGCCAGGACCACTGGGTGAGCACCGGCACGAACGAGACCGCGAGGATCGCGGTTCCCAGCGCCAGCCAGCCGAGGCCGTTGCGCTCCGCCACCGGGCCGAACCGGTGCCGAACCTCCACGGCGGCGGCCGTGACGATGCCGACAGCGACACACCACCACAGCAGCGACCGGACGCCGGATTCGTCGAACACCTGCGCGTACGTCACGGCCAGGGTGAGCGCCGTACCGGCGAACAGCCCCACCCACTCGATCCGCAACGGACGGTCGCGGACCAGCCAGGGGACGACGAGGAACAGGGCGAGCGTGCCGGGTACCCAGGCGATGCTCTGCAGATTGAGCAGCGCCTCGATCGGCTCCATGCCCCCGGGTCGCGCGGACCAGGCGTCGTACCCGTAGCCGAACGCCGCCAGGCCGCCGCCGATTGCGGCCAGCCCGAGGATCCACGGCACGGGGTGGGCGCGGCGGGACAGCGTGACCGCGGCGACGGTGCCGTAGACGCAGGCGACCGCGACGTCGACGACGAAGAACCACAGGTTGGCGTCGAGCGGCGGTCTCGCCCAGCACCATCAGGAGGACGGCGACCACGGCGATCGCCCAGGCGACCACGGCGATCGCCGCGGCCACCCGGGCTCGGAGGGTGCCGTCCCGGCCGGCGGCGCGCGAGGGCGTCGCTGCGGCCGAGACGGGCTCCACAATCATGGTGGCGCGCACTCTAGGTCGGCGCCGTTCGCCCTGCGGGGCTTTTCACCGAACAGCTCCGGGCCCTCAGCGGCCCGCCCGGAATCGGCGGTCGCCGAACCCGAATCCGATACCCAGCAGCAGGACGAGGAGCGGCCCCGTCAGGCCGGCCATGTACTGCAGCGGCGAGATGCCGAAGAGCAGGGTCAGGCCGCCCAGTACGGCGGCGACCCAGCCGACCCAGCGAGGTGCGGCGGCGTGTCGGAGAGCGCCCACCGCCACGGCGACACCGGTGGCGCCGGCGCCGACCCACAGCCACGGGATGGTGCCGACCCAGTGGCCGACGAGCGCTGCGAACTCGGAGTCCAGCCGGATCTCGTCGTCGGTCACCCCGAACACGATCTCGGTCGTGAAGCCGGCGCCCAGCAGGGCGGCGACCGAGGTGAGCAGCAGGCCGCCGGCGGCGACGTCGGGGAGCAGGCTGCCTTCCGGTGCCTGGGCCTTCAGCCGACGACGCAGCCCGGCCGCGAACACCAGCAGCAGCAGCGCCGAGATCACCATGCCGAAGTGCAGGGCCAGAAGCTGCGGGACCAGGTCCCCGAGCCGGTCGGCGATCCGGTCCGCGTTGCCGGAGTACTTCTCGTTGTACACGGCGTCGATGCCCGTGGATGCCTGGATGCCGACGACGCCGGCGATTCCGGCGCCGAGGCCGGCGATCGCCCAGGCCCGGCCGGGGGCGGGGGCCCGGCGGGATCGCTGGTCGCGGGTCAGGTCGGGGGTTGCGGTGGTGCTCACTGCTGTCTCCTTGGTCTGGTGATAGTGACCAGGTCACTGTGGTGCGCCCGGCGTCCCAGATGTCAGGGCGGCGCGTCCCGATCTGACGGGACGCTTGCGCGGGCCGCAGCGGCGAGGGAGGGTCGCAGGGACGGACGGGTACCGCTCGGAGATCGCCTGCGCGCCCGGAGAGATCATGGAAGTGGTGGTGCCACGGTGAACGACGACGACAAGATCCGGCTCACGCCCCAGGACGTCGAGACCGAAGGTCTTGCCGACTGGCGGATGATGTTCGCCGAGCTGCACGCGAGGTTCGAGACCGGGAGCTTCGTGAAGGGGCTCGACCTGGTCAACCGGATCGGCGCCGCCGCCGAGGAGCGCAACCATCACCCCGACATCGACCTCACCTACCCGCGCGTGGTGGTGCGGCTGACCAGCCACGACGCCGGGGGAGTGACCCGGCGCGACGTCGAGCTGGCGCGTGAGATCAGCGGGTTCGCCGCCGAGGTGGGCGCGCCGGCCGACCCGGCCGCCGTCCAGGTCCTGGAGATCGCGCTCGACTCCGCCGACCACGCGGCGGTCCAGCCGTTCTGGGCGGCCGTGCTCGGGCTCCAGCCCTCGGCCCAGGACAACGTCGAGCTGACCGATGGCTCGGGCCGGCTGCCGACGCTGTGGTTCCAGGACGCCGAGCCGCACGCCGAGCCCCGGCAGCGGTTTCACCTGGACATCCGGGTGCCACCGGAGGTCGCCGAGACGCGGGTCGAGGCAGCGCTGGCGGCGGGCGGAACGCTGGTCAGCGACGAGCGGGCCCCGAGGTTCTGGGTGCTCGCCGACGCCCACGGCAACAAGTGCTGCGTGACCACGTGGCAGGGGCGGAACCCCTGACCCGAACGTGCCCACCACATGCTGGGATCGGCGTCCCGTATCCTGGGACGCCTGACAGACTCGGCAGACGAGACGACCAACCGACGGCTACCGTGTCCGCATGCACTACGAGCACCTTGTACGCATCGGACGCGCCGGCTGAGCCACTAGCCCGCGCGTCGCCCCTCGTTGCCTAGCAACCGAGGGGCCTTTTCATGTAACGCAGGTGCTGAGGCGAGTACGTGGATTCGATCGAGGACCGAGGACAGGACAGATGACGGAGCAGATGACCGGGGCCCAGAGCCTCATCCGGTCGCTGGAGGCAGCCGGGGTCACCGATATCTTCGGCATCCCCGGCGGCGCGATCCTGCCGGCGTACGACCCGCTGATGGACTCCTCGATCCGGCACATCCTCGTACGCCACGAGCAGGGCGCCGGACACGCCGCGCAGGGGTACGCCGCGGCGACCGGCCGGGTGGGAGTCTGCATGGCCACCTCCGGCCCGGGCGCCACCAACCTGGTCACCCCGATCGCCGACGCGCTCATGGACTCGGTGCCGATCGTGGCCGTGACCGGGCAGGTCGGGGCCGCGGCGATCGGCACCGACGCCTTCCAGGAAGCCGACATCCGCGGCATCACGATGCCGATCACCAAGCACAACTTCCTGGTCACCGACCCGCTGGACATCCCGCGCACGGTCGCCGAGGCGTTCTACATCGCCTCGACCGGACGTCCCGGTCCGGTCCTGGTCGACGTCGCCAAGTCGGCGCTCCAGTCGATGACCGACTACGCGTGGCCCCGCGAGATCCACCTGCCCGGCTACAAGCCGGTCGCGCGCCCGCACGCCAAGCAGATCCGCGAGGCCGCCAAGCTGATCCTCGAGTCCCGCCGACCGGTGCTCTACGTCGGGGGCGGCACGATCCGCTCGCGGGCCTCCGCGGAGCTGAAGGTGCTCGCCGAGCTCACCGGCATCCCGGTGGTGACCACGCTGATGGCGCGCGGCGCGTTCCCGGACAGTCACCCCCAGCACCTCGGCATGCCCGGCATGCACGGCACCGTCGCCGCGGTCGCCGGCCTGCAGCGCAGCGACCTGATCATCAGCCTGGGCGCGCGATTCGACGACCGGGTCACCGGCAACCTCGACTCCTTCGCGCCGGGCGCGAAGGTCATCCACGCCGACATCGACCCGGCCGAGATCGGCAAGAACCGCTACACCGACGTCCCGATCGTGGGTGATGTCCGCGAGGTGATCGGCGACCTCGCCGTCGCGCTGCGGACCGAGGCCGATGCCGGCCACACCGGCGACTTCGAGGCCTGGGTCCAGTTCCTCGCGGGGGTGAAGAGCAAGTACCCGCTCGGGTACGACGCTCCCCAGGACGCGCTCGCCCCGCAGTACGTCATCGAGCGCCTCGGCGTGATCTCCGGAGCCGACACCGTCTACACCGCCGGCGTCGGGCAGCACCAGATGTGGGCAGCGCACTACGTGCCGTTCGAGCGCCCGAATACCTGGATCAACTCCGGCGGCCTCGGAACGATGGGCTACGCCGTACCCGCCGCGATGGGCGCCAAGGTCGGCGTCCCCGACCAGACCGTCTGGGCGATCGACGGTGACGGCTGCTTCCAGATGACCAACCAGGAGCTCGCCACCTGCGCGATCAACAACATCCCGATCAAGGTCGCCATCATCAACAACGAGTCGCTCGGCATGGTCCGGCAGTGGCAGACCCTGTTCTACAACAGCCGCTACTCCAACACCGATCTCGACTCCAAGCGGATCCCCGACTTCGTCAAGCTCGCTGACGCCTACGGCTGCGTGGGTCTGGCCTGCGACTCGGCCGACGACGTGGACTCCACGATCGAGAAGGCCATGGAGATCAACGACGTGCCCGTGGTGGTCGACTTCCGGGTGCACCGCGACGCCATGGTCTGGCCGATGGTCGCCGCCGGCACCAGCAACGACGACATCAAGTACGCCCGCGACCTGGCCCCCGACTTCGACGAGGACGAACTGTAGTGAGCACTCACACCCTGTCGGTCCTCGTCGAGAACAAGCCCGGCGTACTGGCCAGGATCGCCGGCCTGTTCAGCCGTCGCGGGTTCAACATCGACTCCCTGGCGGTCGGCCCGACCGAGCACGCCGAGATCTCCCGGATGACGATCGTGGTCAACGTGGAGTCCTCGCCGCTGGAGCAGGTCACCAAGCAGCTCAACAAGCTGATCGAGGTGATCAAGATCGTCGAGCTCGACCCGGCCGCCTCGGTCAACCGCGAGCTGATCATGGTCAAGGTCTCCGCCACGGCCGAGACCCGTGGCCAGGTGCTCGACACCGCCCAGATCTTCCGGGCCACCGTGATCGACGTGGCACCCGACGCGGTGACCGTCCAGATGATCGGCAACTCCGGCAAGATCGCCGACTTCCTCCGGGTGATCGAACCCTTCGGGGTCCGCGAGCTCGTGCAGTCCGGCCAGGTCGCCATCGGCCGAGGCTCCCGTTCCATCTCCGAGCGCTCGCTGCGCCCGGTCGCCGTACCCACCCCGCCGGTGGCGGGCTGACTCGCCTAGCAAGTCCCAACCCAGAAGGAGAAGCCCACCGTGGCTGAGATGTTCTACGACGACGACGCCGACCTGGCCCTGATCCAGGGCAAGAACGTGGCCGTGATCGGCTACGGCAGCCAGGGCCACGCGCACGCGCTGTCGCTGCGCGACTCGGGTGTCGATGTCCGGGTCGGCCTGCAGCCGGGTTCCAAGAGCCGGGCCAAGGCCGAGGCCGAGGGGCTCCGGGTCGTGACTCCGGCCGAGGCGGCCGAGGAAGCCGACGTGATCGTGATACTGGCTCCCGACCAGCACCAGCGGAAGCTGTACGCCGAGGAGATCGAGCCCCAGCTCGCCGAGGGCGACACGCTGGTGTTCGGCCACGGCTTCAACATCCGCTTCGGCTACATCACCCCGCCTGCCGGCGTCGACGTCTTCATGGTCGCGCCGAAGGGTCCCGGCCACCTGGTGCGTCGCGAGTACGTCGACGGCCGCGGCGTACCCGTCCTGGTCGCGGTGGAGAAGGACGAGTCCGGCAACGCCTGGCCGCTCGCGTTGTCCTACGCCAAGGGCATCGGCGGCCTCCGCGCCGGCGGCATCAAGACCACGTTCACCGAGGAGACCGAGACCGACCTGTTCGGCGAGCAGGCCGTGCTGTGCGGCGGCGCCTCGCAGCTGGTGATGTACGGCTTCGAGGTGCTGACCGAGGCCGGCTACCAGCCCGAGGTCGCCTACTTCGAGTGCCTGCACGAGCTCAAGCTGATCGTCGACCTGATGTACGAGGGCGGCATCGCCAAGCAGCGCTGGTCGGTCTCCGACACCGCCGAGTTCGGGGACTACGTCTCCGGCCCGCGGGTGATCACCCCCGACGTGAAGGCCAACATGGTCGCCGTGCTCGAGGACATCAAGAACGGCAAGTTCGCCGAGCGCTTCATCGGCGACATGGACAACGGGTCGCCGGAGTTCACGAAGTTCCGCGAGCAGGCCGAGCAGCACCCGATCGAGACCACCGGCCGCGAGCTCCGCAAGCTGATGGCCTGGGTGAAGTCGCACGACTCCGACTACGTCGAGGGCTCCTCCGCCCGCTGACCCGGCGCAAACTCACGCTCAACCCCGCTGACCCGTCGCAAAGTTTGCGACGGGTCAGCGGAAACTGGAACGCGTTCTAGGGTGCTGGGCATGGACCTTGCCGTGATCGAGGAGATCAAGCGCCTCAAGTACCGCTACTTCCGGACGCTCGACCTGAAGCAGTGGGACGAGTTCGGGGACTGCCTGGCCGAGGACGTCGTCGCGCGCTACGGCACCCAGGCGATGGACCAGCCGCTGCACTACGACAACCGGGCCGACGTGGTGGCTTTCATGTCGGAGAACCTCGGCACCGGGATCATCACGATCCACATCGCGAACCACCCCGAGATCGACGTCGACGGAGACACCGCCAGGGGCTCGTGGGCGTTCGAGGACACCGTGATCGTGCCGGAGTTCAAGGTGCAGATCCGGGGTGGCGGCTACTACATCGACACCTACCGCAAGGACGCCGACGGCGCCTGGCGGATCGCGTCGACGCAGTACGAACGGATCTACGAGGCGATGACCTCGCTCGACGACACCCCCAGCTTCAAGCTGATCGCCAATCGGTGGGACCCCACACTCAAGCACTGACCGGGATCAGTGCAGGGCGATCGTGAGGTTCGTGCCACGACTAGCGGCGTCCGTGACCGCGACCTGGCCGCCGTAGCTGCCGCTCGCGACCGGGGCGCCGGTGTCGACCACCAGACTGTCGACGTGCCCGCCACCTACGCCGATCAGGAGCTGGCGCACCGTCGAGCCCGCGGGTTCGGTGAACGTCGTCGTGGTCGATGAGCGGTCCGCCCAGGCGGTGATCACCCACCCACCGGGCGTGGCGACGATCGGGCTCAGGTGACTGGTCCCGGTGGTCGCTTCCGCCTCTCCCGCGATCGCGGCGACCGGACCACTCGGGTCGGTGCCGGAGTAGGCGAGGACGGTGAGCGACGCCTTGACCGCCGTGGGCCCCAGGGGGACCGTCACGTTGCGCCCCGCATCGGTGGCGGTCGCGACCCGTTGCCACACGACGGTGGTGAGGGTCCCGGCAACGACCGGATCGCCCACCGGCGTCCAGCCGTCCGGGGTGGGCGGCGCCGTGGTGCTGGACACCGAGGCGATGGCGACCAGGCCATCACCGGCCTGCGTCGACGCGGGGATCGGCGTGACGACGCTGGTGGCGTTCGTGACCTTCCCCGTGGAGTCCCGGAACCCGATCGGGCTCGTCATGCCTTCGATGACGACCTGGGTCGTGGTCGAGCCGGTGGCGCCGTCGTCGTCGGTCACCGTCAGCGTGACCTGGTAGGTGCCGGGGCCGGCGTAGCCGTACGTCGCCTGCGATCCGCTCGCGGTGCCGCCGTCGCCGAGGGTCCAGGCGTAGCTGAGCACCGCGCCGTCCGCGTCGGTGGAGCCGGAGCCGTCGAAGGTGCACACCTGGCCCGAGCAGCTCGCCGAGATTGACGGCACCGGTGGCTCGTTGGCGAGCGGGCCCAGGAAGAGCGTCCCGCTGGCCCATTGGGAGTTCCCGTCGATGCCGGGGCCGCTGACCTTGACCCAGCCGCCGCTCGCGACTCCCTTGTCTACCGAGAGGCGCCACAGGTCGTTCCCGTCCTTGTTCGAGGACATCCCGGCGTACAGCGCGCCGTTGGCGAAGAACAACGAGCGCAGGGTGCGCGACGACGGCAGGTTGGCGCCGGAGATCGCGAACTCCTGCGCGCCGACGATCATGCTTTCGGGAGAGAACCAGCGCCAGTACAGCGCGCCGCTGCGCCAGTAGTAGATCCGCCCTTCGGTGTAGGCCATCCCCACGACGTTGTTCATCTGCGTGTAGAGCGTCGGGACGCGGCCGCGGTACGTCGTCGAGCTGCCGCCGATGGTGACCGTGCTCCAGGCGGGGTCGTTGTACGGGTCGATCAGGACCGCCGGGCCGTACGTGGAGCCGTCGAACGTGCGGTAGTAGAGCTTGCCGTCGTTCCACCCGTAGACCAGCTTGCCGCCGATCATGAATGCGCCCCGCAGGTTGGTCCAGTTCTGGCCGCCCGCGTTCGGGACGGTGGTCGGGGTGGTGATCGAGCTGCCGGTGAAGGTGAACGACGTCATCGCGGAGCCGTTGAACCGGTAGACGGTTCGCGGGAGCACCGGGTCGGGCTGGGTGACCGGCGCGGTGCCGCCCTGGAGCGGGAAGAAGGCGAGCCGCTCCCGTCGGTACTCGCTGTTGCCGATGTACTGCGTATCGCTGCCGACGTAGAGACCCTGGTCGGTGGCAAGGAGCTCCTCGGCGCCGACGCCGCGCGGATGGCGACCCGGGTTCCACGACAGGGGTACGCCGTTGAGCGGGTCGAGGGCCGCGAGCCCCGGACGGGGCACCTGCCCGGACTGCTGGTCGGCGCCGCTCTGCACGGCGTTCATCCACTTCTGGTGCCCGCCGACGTAGACCGCCGTGTCGGCCACCGCCACCGAGAGAAGCGTGTCCTGACCGGTGAAGGCGACCCAGGTGGGCTCGACGGTCTGGCCGGTCACCGCGGTGTCGAAGCGGGCCGCGGAGTCGCACAGCGTGCCGGTGTGGCCGGCTCCGGTCGCCGCGATCACGAAGTAGGACCCGTCGGGGGAGAAGTCGACATCGCGGACGTAGGAGTCGAAGGAGTTGCTCGAGCAGGCCGGCGTGTAGCGGAGCGTCTTCCAGTTGGCATCGACAATGGCCGCGGAGTCGCCGAGCTGGATCTGCATCACCTGATCGCGCGCGAGTCCGTCGGCGGACTTGAAGTTGCCGATCGCGACGAGCCTGGACCCGTCGGGAGATGCCGCCAGTTTGGCGACGCCGACGGGAGCCTTGGCCGTCCCGGACGGCCAGTTGTGGTTGGTGGCCACGTGGATGCCCATGTACTCGTCGACCGCGCCCGTGGTGGCGTCGAGCGTGGCGAGGCCGCCGTGCGGCACCGTGCTCATGGTGGTGAACGAACCGGCCGCGAAGAGCCGGTCGCCAACCAGCGCGAGGTCGAGCACACCCCCGTTGGGGCTGGGATTCTTGAAGCCGGGAACGAGCGCGCCGGTCGCGGTGTCGATCTTGATCAGGTTCCGCACGTTGGTGGTGCGGGCCTTCTTGAAGGTGCCGCTCACGAACAACGCCGACCCGTCGGGGCTCGGCACGATCGCGGTGACGTCGCTGCTCAGCTCCGGCGTGAAGGACTGGTCGACCAGGCCCGTCGCGCGGTCGTACTTCAGCAGGTACGGCGTCGACAGCACCGCGCTGGTGCCGGGGTTCTGTGCCGTCGTGAACGTGCCGCCCACGAACACCTGCTCGCCTACCTCGGCGATCGCCTTGGTGGCGCCGTCGAGCAGGTGGGGCGTGGTCGCCGGCACCGCTGATGGGTGCAGTCGATGGTGGGCCGGCTGGGCCACGGTGGGCGTGGCCAGCAGCGCACCGCCGAGGCAGGCGATCAGTATCGTGGCGACGACCACGCCCGGTCTGGGTAGACGAGTGGGCACCGGCGCCCCTCTCTCGTGCGATTCGAGTCAGACTGGCACCGGTACCTGATCCGACGGATCATCGATATTGGGGGTCTGCAGGAGGGGGGCGCGCACGTGCGGCCCGCACCATTCGGCGCGAGCCGCACGCTGCTGGGTCGGTATCCGCTACTTGATCTCGGAGCGGAGCAGGAAGCGCATCCCGATGGCGAGCGGGAGGGCGACCCACACGAAGCTGGTGAGGCCGACCTGCGCCCATACCTCCCCGGTCATCCCGTCGGCACCCTCGAAGAGCCGACCGGTCGCGGTGTTGAAGTCGACCCAGGACGCGTTGTCGCGGAACCAGTCGGTCGCTGCGCCGAGTGCCTCGGCGATGCCGGGCAGTACCAGCGAGAACACGAAGTACCCCACGATGGCGCCGGCGGAGTTGCGGAACACCACGCCCAGCATGAATCCGGCCATCATGCCGAGCACGTTCGCCAGGATGATGAGGGAGAGATCCGCGACGCTGATGTTCCACGTCGTCTCGACGCCCGCGATGTTGCTGCCGACGACGTTGCCGAGGGCGCCGATGGCCGCGGCGAGCAGCATCGAGACGACGCCGATGGTCACCGCGAGGAACGCCTTGACCGCGATGACGCGACCGCGGCTCGGGACCAGCGTGAACGTCGTCAGCGCGCTGCGCTGGCTCCACTCGCTGGTGACCGAGAGCACCGCGATCATCGGCAGCACCACGGCCATCGGGAACCCGACCGCTGCGGCGAACGACCCGTAGGTCAGCTCATCGTCGGGAGCGAAGATGATCGTGGCCGCGGTGGCGAGGATCGAGAGGATCACGATGCTCACCATCAGCCAGAAGCCGGAGCGGGTGTCGAACATCTTGCGCAGCTCGACGCCGACGATCCGGCGAGTGGGGATCGGATCCGGAACGACGCGCTCTCGGGCCCGGGTGATCGTGCCGGTAGGGGCGGTCAGGGTCGTGGTGCTCATGCTGCGGCTCCTTCGGTGCCGTCGAGGTGGTCGCGCTGGCTCTCAGCGGTCAGCGCGAGGAACATCTCCTCCAGGCCGGCGCCATCGGCCGCCCGGAGCTCAGTGAGGGGAATGCCGGCGGTGTAGGCGATCTGTCCGACTGTCGCGAGGTCGGAGTCGACCAGGATCGCGCGCTCGGCGCCCGGGGTGGCCTCGATGCCGGCCACGGCCAGCGCCCGGGCCAGACCGGCCGGGTCGATGGAGCGGGCCAGGGTGCCTCCGGCGGCGAGCAGCTCCTGCTTCGTGCCCTGGGCCACGATCCGGCCGTTACCGATGACCAGGATGTCGTCGGCGATGACCTCGATCTCGTGCAGCAGGTGCGAGGAGAGCAGCACCGTGCCGCCCTGGTCGGCGAAGTCGCGCAGCAGGTCGCGCATCCAGCGGATGCCGGCCGGGTCGAGCCCGTTGGCCGGCTCGTCGAGGATCAGCACCTCGGGGTCGCCGATCAGTGCGGTGGCGATGCCCAGCCGCTGGCGCATGCCGAGGGAGTAGTTGCGTACCCGTCGGCCCGCCTCCTCCGGGGTCAGGCTGACCCGCTCGAGCATCGCATCGACAGCCGAGCTCGGCAGTCCCATCGTCCGTTGCGCGATCACGAGGATCTCGCGGCCGGTCCGGCCGGCGTGCTGCGCCGACGCATCGAGGAGTACGCCGACCTCCCGTCCGGGGTTCGGGAGATCCGCGAACCGACGTCCCAGGATCGTGGCGCTGCCCGACGTCGGCGCGGTGAGGCCGACCAGGACGCGCATGGTCGTGGACTTGCCGGCCCCGTTGGGTCCGAGGAAGCCGGTCACCCGGCCGGGCGCGGCGGTGAACGTGATGTCGTCGACGGCGGTGAAGGCGCCGTACTTTCTGGTCAGAGAGTCAATGGTGATCATGTCCCGAAGACTCGCCGTTGGAAGAGCTCCGGCGCTTCGGGCACGTCCCTGGGACCACCCCGAACGGACCCCGAGGTCACCTAGGGGTCGAGGGAGGTGGCCCCCGGGGGATCAGCCGGGGTGCGGTCCGGCGGCCCAGTCCGCCGCGGTGATCCGGAACAGCTCCGACGGGCCGTCGTACCACTTCTCGACGACGCCCCGGTGGGTCATCCCGATGCGCCGACACACGGCCATCGACGGGTAGTTGTCGAGGTGGGTCACCGCGAGGATCTCCGGCAGGCCGTGCGCGAAACCGTGGGCCAGGACGGCCCGCGCGGCTTCGCTGGCGTAGCCCTGGCCCCACGCGTCCGGGTGCAGGTGCCAGCCGATCTCCACCTCGCCGGCGTCGGCGTGCGGGAGGGTCAGCAGCAGCAACGTCCCGGCGGGCGGACCACCGGTCTGGGGGACGACGGCCCAGAAGCCCTGCGGTGCGTCTTCTGAGCGCGCGGCGTAGCTGTCGATCCGGGCGTGTGCCTCGTCGAGATCCCGCATCAGCTTCGGCTCACCGTCGCCCAGCCAGCGCATCACCTCGACCCGGCTCTGGAGGTCGAGGAGTCGCGGCGCATCCTCGTGGTCCCAGGGCCGGAGCACCAGTCGTGCGGTCTCCAGGGTCTGCACCTGCACAGCCTGGCATCACTCGGGCTGGATCAGCAGCACCGGCCCGGGTTGTGCACGGGTCGGCAGGAACCTGCGCCGGTGCAGTCGGCCGTGCACCTCGGCGTGGAGGCGCCCGGAACGCAGCACCTCGGCCGTCGCGGTACGACCGTCGTCGAGCCGCACGCGGGGGTCACTGAGGATGGCGCGGACGAGGTCGGGCGTCGCGGCGCAGCCGAGCCGGCCGTCGGCCAGCGTCACCGTGCGGACCTGCAGCCCTCCGATCTCCATCCGCGCAGCGTAGGCCAGGCGGCGGCTCAGAGCCGGACGGTTCGGCTGGTGCCGATGTCCTCGAGGAAGGTCTCGTCGTGGCTGGCCGCGATCAGCGCCCCGCGGTAGCCGGTCAGCGCCGTGACCAGCGCGTCGTAGGAGGCGAAGTCGAGGTTGTTCGTCGGCTCGTCGAGGAGCAGCAGGCGGGGAGCCGGGTCAGCGAGCAGCAGCGCGGCGAGGGTCGCTCGGAACCGCTCCCCGCCGGAGAGCACGCCTACCTGCCGGTCCGCCGCGGCTCCGCGGAACAGGAACCGGGCCAGCCGCGCCCGGACCGCGTTGACGTCGACCGCCGGCGCCCGGAGGGCGACGTTCTCGAAGACGCTGAGGTTGTCGTCGAGCAGGTCCAGCCGCTGCGGGAGCAGGGCGACCGGCACCTGCGCGGTCACCGCTCCGGCGCGCGGATCGCTGCGACCCGCGAGGGTGTGCAGCAGCGTGGTCTTGCCGGCCCCGTTGGGTCCGGTGACGGAGATCCGCTCGGGCCCGGTCACGTCCAGACCGACCGCCGTCCCGGTGGACAGGACGAGCCCGTGCGTGGTCAGCACCTGCTGGCCGCGGTGCACCTCGGTGGCGGGCAGGTCGATCCTGATCTCGAGATCCTCGCTCAACCGGGACTCGGCCCGGCTCAGCCGGTCGCGGGCATCGTTGAGCCGGGCGTCGTGGACCTTGCGGTACGCCGCGGCGGAGTTCTGCGCGGCCCGCTTCTTGGCGCCCGCCACGACCTTGGGGATGCCCCCGGACAGCTGGCTGGCGCGGCCCTGCCGCTCGCGCTGCGCGAGCACCCGCTCCGCCTCGACCCGGTCCGACTTCTGGCGGCGTACGTCGGAGCGTGCCGAGGCCACCGCGTGCTCGGCGGCCGCCCGTTCGGTGGCCAGCTGCTCGACGTACGAGCTGTAGCCGCCGCCGTACCAGCGCACCGCGCCGTCGCGCAGGTCACCGATCCGATCGACCCGTTCGAGCAGCTCGCGATCATGGCTGACCACGAGCATTGCCCCTCGCCAGCACTCCACGACGTGGTACAGACGACCCCGGGCGGCTGCGTCGAGATTGTTGGTCGGCTCGTCCAGCAGCAGCACGTCCGGGCGGTCGAGCAGCAGCCGCGCGAGCCCCAGCCGGGTGACCTCTCCGCCGGACAGCTCACCCATCCGGCGGGTCAGGGTGTCGGCGGGCAGTCCGAGGCGGGTGAGCTCGGCGGTGGCACGCTCCTCGACGTCCCACGCGTCGCCGATGGCATCGAAGTCGGCCTGGAGGGTCGACCCCGCCGCGACGGCGCGGATCGCCCGCGCGGTGCGGTCGATGCCGAGGAACTCGGTCGTCGGCTGGTCCCCGCGCAGCGTGACGTCCTGGGGGAGGTAGCCCACTCGGCCGGTCACGGAGACGTGGCCGGACAGGGGAGCGAGCTCCCCGGTGATGAGTCGCAGCAACGTGGACTTGCCGGCGCCGTTGGTGCCGACCAGCCCCGATCGGCCGGGGCCGACGAGGAGGTCGAGATCGGTGAAAGCGGTGGTGCCGTCGGGCCAGGCGTAGGACACCGAGGACACGCTGAGGACAGCAGACATGGAAGCTCCGTCGAAGAGGTGGTGGGGGCGGGGGCGACCTCAGAGCTTCACCCGACGAGCGTAGGCATCAACCGACCCGGGAGCCAGCCGTTATCGCGCCCGTCCACGCGCTCGGGACGAATCAGCGGCCGTCGGGTGTTCCGGTAAGGTGAGCGCTCGGCACAGCGTCGTGCGACCACCTCTGCCATCCCTACCGAGGAAGCGCCGTGACTGACGCCACCACCCGTCCTGTCGTACTCATCGCCGAAGAGCTGAGCCCCGCCACCGTCGAGGCGCTCGGACCGGACTTCGAGATCCGCCACTGCAACGGCGCCGACCGCGCCGAGCTGCTCGCGGCCATCGTGGATGCCGACGCGATCCTGGTCCGCTCCGCCACCAAGGTCGATGAGGAGGCGCTCGACGCCGCCCAGCGGCTCAAGGTCGTGGCCCGGGCCGGAGTCGGGCTCGACAACGTCGACGTGAAGGCCGCGACCCAGGCCGGCGTCATGGTCGTCAACGCGCCCACGTCCAACATCGTCTCGGCCGCCGAGCTCGCGGTGGCGTTGATGCTCGCCGCTGCCCGCCACCTCTCTCCGGCGCACGCCGCCCTGAAGGACGGCGAGTGGAAGCGGTCGAAGTACACCGGCATCGAGCTCTACGAAAAGACCGTCGGCATCGTTGGCCTCGGTCGGATCGGGGTTCTGGTGGCCCAGCGGCTGAGCGCGTTCGGCATGAACGTGGTCGCCTACGACCCCTACGTGCAGGCCGGTCGGGCCGCCCAGATGGGCGTCCGCCTGGTCGACCTCGACACCTTGCTCGCGGAGGCCGACTTCATGTCGGTGCACCTCCCCAAGACCCCGGAGACGATCGGCCTGATCGGAGCCGACGAGCTCGCCAAGGCCAAGCCCAGCCTGGTGCTGGTCAACGCCGCCCGCGGCGGCATCGTGGACGAGACCGCGCTCTACGACGCGCTGAAGACCGGATCGATCGCCGCTGCCGGACTCGACGTGTTCGCTTCGGAGCCGTGCACCGACAGCCCGCTGTTCGAGCTGGAGAACGTCGTCGCGACCCCGCACCTCGGCGCGTCCACCGACGAGGCCCAGGAGAAGGCCGGCATCGCGGTGGCCCGATCCGTGCGGCTGGCGTTGTCGGGCGAGCTGGTTCCCGATGCCGTCAACGTCCAGGGCGGCGTGATCGCCGAGGAGGTTCGCCCGGGTATCCCGCTGACCGAGAAGCTCGGCCGGATCTTCACCGGCGTCGCCGGCGAGGTGGCCCAGCAGATCGACGTCGAGGTGCGCGGCGAGATCACCGAGTACGACGTGAAGGTGCTCGAGCTGGCCGCGCTCAAGGGCGTGTTCAGCGACATCGTCGAGGACCAGGTCTCCTACGTCAACGCGCCGCTGCTGGCGGCCGAGCGGGGCACCGCCGTACGCCTGGTGATCGAGCCGGAGAGCCCCGACCATCGCAACCTGATCACCATCCGCGGCACCCTCGCTGACGGCTCCCAGGTATCGGTCAGCGGCACCTTGATCGGCATCAACCAGCGCGAGCGGATCGTCGAGGTCAACGGCTTCGACGTCGACATCGAGCCCACCGAGCACCTGGCGTTCTTCAACTACAGCGATCGCCCCGGCATGGTCGGCACTGTCGGCCAGATCCTCGGCGATGCGGGAGTCAACATCGCGGGCATGCAGGTCTCCCGCGACGCCAAGGGTGGGCACGCGCTCGTCGCGCTCTCGGTCGACTCGGCCATCCCGTCCGAGTCCCTGGCCGAGATCGAGCAGGCGATCGACGCCGTCGCCGCACGCGCGGTCGACCTCGGCTGAAACCCACATCTGGGATAGTCCGCCGTCTCCGGCACCCCTGATCCGCCTGCTGGGGGTGCCGTACGCGGCGGACTATCCCGGCACGCGCCCAAGGTTGACTTTAGTTCGAGCCTCGTACTAAATAGGGGGATGGCCCTTGTTCTCGGCGTCGACTCCTCGACGCAGTCGACCAAGGCGCTGCTCGTGGACGCGGCCGACGGCACCGTGGTGGCGGCGGGCAGCGCGCCCCATCCGGCCGGGACCGAGGTGGATCCGCGGGCCTGGCTGGCCGCGATCGACGAGGCCGGGGCCGGGCTGCTCGGACGCGCGGAGGCCGTCGCGGTCGGGGGCCAGCAGCACGGCCTGGTCGCCCTCGGGGCCGACGGTGAACCCGTGCGCGACGCGCTGCTCTGGCACGACACCCGGTCCGCCCCGGAGGCCGCGGCCCTGATCGCCGAGATGGGCGGCCCGCAGTCGTGCGCCGACGCGATCGGCAGCGTGCTGGTGGCGTCGTTCACGGTCACCAAGCTGCGCTGGCTGCGCGACCACGAGCCCGAACGGGCCGCAGCCGTGACCGAGGTGCTGCTACCTCACGATTACGTCGCCCAGCACCTGGCCGCGCCGGGAACCGCGGCGTTCACCGACCGCGGCGATGCGTCGGGGACGGGCTACTTCGCGACCCGGGAAGGTGCCTGGCGACCGGACCTGGCCAAGGCCGCGCTCGGCCACGAGCCGCGGCTTCCCCGCGTGGTCCCGCCCGGCGACGTAGCCGCTGAGACCTCCGCCGGCCGACCGATCGCCGCAGGTACCGGCGACAACATGGCCGCCGCACTGGGTCTGGACCTGCAGCCGGGGGACGTGCTCGTCTCGATCGGGACCTCCGGGGTCGCCTCGACGGTCAGCAGCCACTCGGTTGCCGACGGCACCGGGGTGCTGACCGGGTTCGCGGATGCGGCCGGCGGCTTCCTGCCGATGGTCACCACGATGAACGCCGCGGGCATCCTCGACCTCCAGGCTTCCTGGCTCGGCGTCGATCACGACGAGCTCGCCACGCTGGCGCTCAGCGCCCCGGCCGGCTCGAACGGCGTCACCCTGCTGCCCTACTACGGCGGCGAACGCACTCCCAACCGCCCCGACGCCGTGGGCACCTGGACCGGACTCACCACCCGCACCACCCGCGCCGACCTGGCCCGCGCGGCGTTCGAGGCACTCCTGTGCGCGCTCGCTGACGCCGTCGACGCGCTGCTCGCCGCGACCGGTGAACCACTCCGTCGAGTGCTCCTCGTGGGCGGCGCGGCCCGCAGCCCGGCGGTGCGCTCGCTGGCCCCGGCGATCCTCGGCCGCCCCGTCGTACTCCCGCCTCCTGGCGAGTACGTCGCCCGCGGGGCCGCCCGGCAGGCGGCCTGGGCGCGCTCGGGAGCGGCGGAGCCGCCGGCCTGGCCGTTGCCCGACACCGAAACCCTCGAGGCCGAGCCCACCCCCGACGTACGAGAGCGGTATGCCGCGCTCCGTGACCATCCCGCACCCACCACCGAGAGGCAGCAATGACCCCCGCGACGTCATCCAACATCCCGGCGCCCACGCCCGACGACCAGTTCTCCTTCGGGCTCTGGACCGTCGGCTGGCAGGCCCGAGACCCGTTCGGCGAGGCGACCCGGCCGCCGATGGACCCGGTCTACGCCCTGGAGCGGCTGGCCGGCATCGGTGCCTACGGGGTCAACTTCCACGACGACGACCTGATCCCGTTCGGCAGCGACGACAACGCCCGCGAGGCGATCATCGAGCGGTTCAAGAAGGGTCTCGCCGACACCGGCCTGGTCGTCACCACTGCGACGACCAACCTGTTCACGCACCCGGTGTTCAAGGACGGCGGGTTCACCAGCAACGACCGCGACGTCCGCCGGTTCGCGATCCGCAAGGTGATGCGCAACCTCGACCTGGCCGCCGAGCTCGGCGCCAAGACCTACGTCTGCTGGGGCGGCCGCGAGGGCGCGGAGTACGGCGCCTCGAAAGACGTCCCGGCCGCGCTGGACCGCTACCAGGAGGCGTTCAACCTGCTCGGTGAGTACGTCATCGACCGCGGCTATGACCTGAGGTTCGCGATCGAGCCGAAGCCCAACGAGCCGCGCGGCGACATCCTGCTGCCGACGGTCGGCCACGCACTGGCGTTCATCCAGACCCTGGACCGACCCGAGCTGGTCGGCCTCAACCCCGAGATCGGGCACGAGGAGATGGCCGGGCTTAGCGCCGCGGCAGGGTACGCGCAGGCGCTCTGGCACGGAAAGCTCTTCCACATCGACCTCAATGGTCAGAACGGCCCGAAGTACGACCAGGACCTGCGGTTCGGCGCCGGTAACGCGCGCGGCGCGTTCTGGGTGGTCGACACGCTGCTGGCCGGTGGCTACGACGGCCCCGTCCACTTCGACTTCAAGCCGGCGCGCACCGAGGACGACGATGGTGTCTGGGTCTCGGCGAAGGCCTGTATCGACAACTACCTGATCCTCCGCGAGAAGGTGCGGGCGTTCCGCGCCGACCCCGAGGTGCGCCAGGCGCTCGACGACGCGAGGCTGCCCGAGCTCGCGCGGGCGACCCTCGGCGACGACGAGACCTGGGAGCAGCTGCTCGAGTGGCCGCTCCCGGACGTCGAGGGGCTCGCGGCGAAGGGCGCGGGGCACGAGCGGCTGGACCAGCTCGCGCTCGAGCACCTGTACGGGGTCCGTGGCTGAGCCCGACGTCCGGAGCCGCAATGCCGCCGCCGTGCTCCGGTCGCTTCGCCACGACGGCCCGGCCAGCCGCGCAGAGCTGGCCGGCCGCACCGGGCTCGCCAAGGCCACCGTCGGCGTGATCGTCGGCGACCTCGAACAGGCCGGGGCGCTGGCTGAGCTCGAGCAGGTGCGCAGCGGTGACCGGGGCCGACCCGGGCTGCGGCTGACGCTCGCGGGTGGTCGGCCGGTGGGGGTCGGGTTCGAGGCCAACGTGGAGTACGTCGCGGCCGTGGTGGTGGACCTGTCCGGCGCGGTGCGGCATCGGCTGACCCGGACCGTCGAGGACACCCGGGCCGTCGAGTCGACGCTGGCCGGGCTCGCCCGCGACGTCGCGACGCTGCTCGCCCGCGAGGGTGCCCATCCGGTCGGAGCGGCGGTGGCGGTCCCGGGACTGATCGCGGAGGACGACCGGACCATCGCGTGGACTCCCAACCTCGGGATCACCGGGACGTCGCTGGCGACGGCGGTCGACGACGCCTTCGGGTGGCCCGGTCGGACCTGGGTCGGCAACGACGCCGACTGCGGGGCGCTCGCCGAGCTACACCATGGCGCCGGCCGCGGCAGCGAGCACCTGCTGTACCTCACCGGCACCGTCGGGATCGGCGCCGGACTGATCGAGGGTGGCCGCCTGGTGCGCGGCGCCCGGGGCTTCGCCGGCGAGGTCGGCCACCTCCCCATCGGCGAGCGCGGGGCCCGCTGCGGATGCGGCCGGCTGGGCTGCTGGGAGGCGACGATCGGCCTGCTCGCGGTGCTCGCGCGGGTGGGCCTGGCCGAGCTGGACACCCCGGAGGCGACGGCGCGAGCCGTCGCCGACGTGGCGGCGCACGACCCGGGCGTGCATGCGTCGCTGACCGAGGTGGGCGAGCATCTGGGGCGCGGCCTGGCGATCCTGTCCGGCGTGCTCGACCCCGGGGTGATCGTCCTGGGCGGCTACTTCGGGCCGCTGGCCGACGTCGTACTCGCCCCGGCCCGAAGGGTGCTCGCCGCCTCGATGGCAGCCCCGGTTCAGCTGCCCCCGGAGCTCCGCACGGGGGAGCTCGGCACCGAGTCCGCGGCCCTGGGCGCGGCCGAACGCGCCCTCGAAGGGGTCTACGACGGCCAGGCCGAGCTGTCCGGCTAGCCGGCCAGGCGGGCGTGGGCGTCGGTGACCGCCGTCGCGAGGCTGGCCACGGGGTCATCGAAGACCGGCTCGAGCGCCATCTCGGCGGCACCGAGCAGCACGGAGTCGGTGCCGAGGCCGGGCAGCGCGAGCCGCACCGATTCCAGCGCGGGGGCGAGTGCCCGGGCCGCCACGCCGGCCTGCACCTCGCTGCGCAGCAAGCGGTAGAGCGGTCGGAAGTAGCCGCCCAGGATCACCATGCTGGGGTTGAACGCGTTGACGACGGCGCCGATCCCGCGTCCGATGTTGCCGGCGACCGGCCGCAGTTCGCGCGGCGCCGCACCGAGCTCGTCCAGCGCCTGGTCGAGACGGACCGCGTCATCGGCGGGAAGGGAGAGGCTCGCCGCGATCGCGTGCGCGCCCACGACCGTCTCCCAGCAGCCGCGGCTGCCGCAGTGACACGGCAGGCCCTCGGGGTCGAAGTTGAGGTGGCCCACCTCGCCGGCGTAGCCGCCCGCGCCCTCGAGCCGGACGCCGCCGCTGATCACGCCGGCACCGACGCCGACGTTGCCGGAGATGTAGATGAGGTCGTCTACGCCGACCGCGGCGCCGCGGCGGTGCTCCGACAGCGCGCCGAGGTCGGCATCGTTGCCGAGGCTGACCGGGACGTCGAGGGACAGCGCCGCGAGCACGATGGAGCCGAAGGAGACGTCCAGCCAGCCCAGGTTGGGGGCCTGCCGGACCAGGCCGTCGTTGCGGCGCACCAGACCCGGCACGCCGATCCCGATCCCGAGCAGCGGTGCGGTGGGCGGCGCCCACGAGACGACGTCGCGAATCAGGCTCGCCACGGACGCCCCGACCTGCCAGGCCTCGGGGTCGTGGGGGATGGCCGCCTGGGCACGCTCCCAGACCCGGCCGCCGAGACCGACCCTGGCCACCAGCGCCCGATCGACGCCGAGGTCGACGGCGACGACGTACGGGCCTTGCTCGGTCATCCGGACCCCGGCCGATGGGCGGCCGGCGCCCCGCGGCCCCGCGGCCGGGACGCTCTGTTCGATGAGGCCGAGGGACTCGAGCTCGGTGACCAGGCCCGCGATGGTGCTGCGGTTGAGCTGCATCAGGTTGGTCAGCTCCGCACGTGACGGCTCACCGGTGTGATGCACATGTCGCAGCAGGGTCCCGAGATTGTGGCGGCGGACGGCTTCCTGATTGGTGCCGGTGCCACCGCGTCCGGTGGTGGGCATCTGGTTACACGCCCGCCGCGGAACGGCGTCGCCGGGAGATCGCGTCCACGCTCGCTGCCAGGAGCAGCACGCTGCCGGTGACCAGGAAGTTGATGTAGCTGGCCTGGTCGAGCAGCCCCAGCCCGTTGGGGATGGTGGCGATCACCAGGCCGCCGATCACCGCGTCGATCGCCCGACCCCGGCCGCCGAAGAGGCTGGTGCCGCCGATGACCGCGGCGCCGACGGCGTACAACAGGTCGTTGCCGCCGCCGGCTCCCGGCGAGACGTTGCCGGTGTAGGACGCGCTGAGGATGCCAGCGATCGCGGCCATGCCGGAGCAGATCATGAACGCGACGATCTTGATCCGGGTCACGTTGATGCCGGCCCGGCGCGCGGCTTCGGCGTTGCCCCCCACCGCGTACAGGTGCCGGCCGAAGCGGGTTCGGGTCAGCATGAACGTCCAGAACAGCAGCAGCGCCACCACGACGGGAACCACCCATGGCAGGCCGCTGATGTTGAAGAAGTCGGGGTTGGGTGCCCGGTTCCTGCTCAGCAGCGCCGTGATGCCGATGACGATGCCGGCGAGGACCACGATCTGCAGGAGCACCAACGGCAGGGGTTTGTGGACGAGGCCCCTGGCTGCCCGAGAGCGGTGTTTCCACAGCGACAGCGCCACATAGCCGACCACGATCACGATCGCGGCCACCCACCCTGCCGTTACCGGCACGTTCTTGATCGACAGGCCGCGAATGACGTCGTCGTTGACCCGGACCGATCCGCCGGCACCGATCAGCTTGAGCGGCACCGCCTGCAGGGCGAGGAAGAACGCCAGGGTGACCACGAACGACGGGATGCCCAGCAGTGCGACGAGCAGGCCGATCAGCAGACCGATCAGGGCGCCGACGACGATTCCGGCCAAGGTCGCGGTCCACCAGGAGAAGCCTTGGTCGACGATGGCGAGCGCCGTGATGGTCGCCGACGCGCCACCGGCCACGCCTGCGGAGAGGTCGATCTCGCCCAGGAGGAGCACGAAGACCAGGCCCATGGCGAGCACGCAGATCGACGCCGACTGCACCACCAGGTTGGCCATGTTGTACGTCGTAAGGAACCGGTCGTGGGCGAGCGAGAAGACCACGAACATCACGACCAGACCGAGCATCGCTGGGAGCGAGCCCATGTCGCCGCCGCGGAGCCGGTTGAGGTAGTCACGTGCCGCATCGCCGAGGGTGGCAGCCTGGTGGGAGTCGACCGAGAAGTCGTTGCCGGCCGCCGCCCCGCTCTCGTCGGCCACGGAACTGTCGGACTTGACGCTCATCTGTCTCCCCCCTCAGATGGCCGCTGATGCGGCGTTGGTGATTCCGAGGTCCCCGGACCGTCCGGCTGTGATCAGCTCGACGATCTGGTTGTGGTTCACCTGTTTCGCAGGTATGTCGGCGGCCACCCGACCGAGATAGAGCGCCGTGATCCGATCCGCGACCTCGAGCACGTCGTTCATGTTGTGCGAGATCAGCACGACGCCGAGACCGTGGTCGGCCAACCTCCGGACCAGATCGAGGACCTGCCGGGTCTGGGCGACGCCGAGGGCCGCGGTCGGCTCATCGAGGAGCACGATCTTCGAGTTCCAGAGCACCGCCTTGGCGATCGCGACGGTCTGACGCTGACCGCCGGAGAGGCTCGCGACGCTCTGCCGAACCGACGAGACGGTGCGCACTGAAAGCGAGGCCAGGGTCTCGCGGGCCCGCTTCTCCATCGCGAGGTCGTCGAGCGTCACGCCATGGCGTAGCTCGCGGCCGAGGAACATGTTCTCGACAATGTCGAGGTTGTCGCAGAGCGCGAGGTCCTGGTACACGATCTCGACACCGAGCGCGGCGACATCGCGCGGTCCGTGGACGACCACCGGCTTGCCGTCGAAGAAGTACTCGCCGCTGTCACGTCCGTAGATGCCGGCGATCACCTTGACCAGGGTGGACTTGCCGGCCCCGTTGTCACCCACCAGAGCGGTGACCTGGCCGGGATAGACCGCGAAGTCGACATCGTGCAGGACGTGAACGACGCCGAAGCTCTTGTTGACGCCGCGCAGCTCGAGCAAGGGGGCGGTTTCGGCCTGCTCCGCAGAGCCGGGGGTCGAGGTCTCGGCCATCGTGCACTCCTGAGGTGGGTGGGCGCTGCGTCGGGTTCCCCGACGATTCTTTGTTGTGGCGAACAACGAACCGGGCTCCCGCGCCGGGTGGGCACGGGAGCCCGTCGCCGTCAGGGGTTGATGCCTGCCTTGGTGCAGAAAGACTTGAAGTCGCCCGTGCAGACGTCCTCGTACTTCTGCCCACCATCGGCGATTACGTCGCCGACGGTCTCCTTGGTGATGGCCTGCGGGTCGAGCAGGACCGACGGGACCTCTTCGCCCGTCTCGGGGTCGACCACCGTCCCGGTCGTCGCGGGCTCCTCACCCGATGCCAGTGCGATGGCCGCGTCGGCGAGCGCGCCGGCCTCCAGCGTGGCCGACTTGTAGATCGTCATGCACTGGGTGCCCGCGAGGATGTTCTGCAGGCCGGTGGCCGTGGCGTCCTGTCCCGTGACCGGAACCTTGCCGGCGAGGCCGTTGCCCTCAAGGATCGAGATCGCGGCGCCGCCGAGGCCGTCGTTCGCGGCGAGTACTCCGTCCACCTTGCCGTCCGCCTGGGTGTACAGCTGCTGGAAGATGACCGCAGCCTGCTCGTTGTCCCAGTCGGGCACAGCCTGCTCACCGACCACCTTGTAGTTGGACATCGCATCGAGGACGCCGTGCGCACCCTCGGCGAAAAGGGTGGCGTTGTTGTCGGTGGGCGAGCCGTTCAGGTACACGATGTTGCTCGGCTTGCTGCCCAGGCAGTCCGCCAGCCCCTGTCCCTGGAGCTCGCCGACCTTGGTGTTGTCGAAGGAGACGTAGACCTCCGCCGAGCCGCCCGGCGTGAGCCGGTCGTAGTCGAGGGTCAGCACACCGGCCGCCTTGGCCTTCTCCTGAATGGCCGCTCCCGAGGCGG
This sequence comes from uncultured Actinomycetota bacterium, assembly GCA_963827185.1. Lineage (GTDB taxonomy): Bacteria > Actinomycetota > Actinomycetes > Propionibacteriales > Nocardioidaceae > Nocardioides. The sequence continues at coordinate 23,114 of CAWGZQ010000003.1, read as the reverse complement.
CGTCGAGGTTGACGATCGCGAGGACGGTGACGCCGTCGCCGATCATCGTGTCGGCAATCTGGGCCATCCGAGACTTGTCGCCTTCCGCGTTCTGGATGACGTACTCGACGCCGGCCGCCTCGAAGGCGGCCTCCAGGGCCGGACGGTCCGCGGTCTCCCAGCGCACCGAGGACTCGGTGTCGGGAAGGATGACGCCGACCTTGCCTTCGGTGCTTCCCGAGTCGCCACCCGACCCGCCACTGTCGTCGTCGTCGCCGCATGCCGCCAGCGACAGACTGAGGCCGAGCCCCAGGGTCGTGATCACGACGCTCCTGAGCTTCACTTCAACCAACTCCTTGCGATGCCGAGGCCGCGCCGTATATGCGGTCAACAGGGGACTGTGACGGCGGCCATATGTTGTTCGACACAACATATTCAGTGACGGGCGTCACGTCCAGCCCTCACGCAATAAAACTTTCGATCAGGCGACCAGCACCCGGTCGGTCGGACGATCCGGGCCGCCGCCGCGGCGGGCCACCCGGTCCCAGGCCCGGGCAAGGCGGCGGACCGCCTCCTCGAGCTCGTCGCCGGATCGGGTCCAGGGGATCCGGACGAACCGGTCGAGCCCGCCCTCCACGGCGAACGCCGGCCCCGGGGCGACGATCACGCCCAGCCGGTCGGCCTCGTCGGCGACGGCCGTGCCGAGGGCGAGCGGCAGCTCGCACCACATGGCCAGCCCGCCGGCCGGTAGCCGGTAGCTCCACTCCGGCAGGTGTTCGGTGAGGGCCGCGGCGAGCCGGTCCCGCTGCTCACGAAGTCGTCGGCGGTGTTCGGTCACGACCGCGTCGGCATCGGCCAGGAGTCGAGCCAGCACCAGCTGTTCCATGACCGGGGCGCCGAGGTCCAGCCCGACCCGCGCCCGGGTGAGCTCGCCCATCCGCTCTCGCGGTGTTCGGATCCAGCCGAGCCGGAGCCCGCCCCAGAAGGACTTGCTCGCGCTACCGATCGTGATCGCCTGGGCGGCGAACGCCGCGAACGGCGCCGGCATCTCCTGGCCGTCCAGCGCCAGCGCCTGGTGCGCCTCGTCGACGACCGCGATGACCTGACCTCGCTCGAGGTGCCGGGCATAGGTACTCCGCTCCGACTCCGTCATCAGGTGCCCGGTGGGGTTCTGGAAGTCGGGGATCAGGTAGGCCATGCGGGGTTTCACGTCACGCACCGCGGCGCCGACGAGGTCCAGGTCCCATCCGTCGGGGTCGACGGCCACCGGGGTCAAGCGGGCGCCGGCATGCCGGATGGCTTGGGTGGCGTTGGGGTAGACCGGGCTCTCCACGAGTACCCGGTCCCGGGGGCCGGTGAAGGCCTGCGCGACGATCGCCGTGGCTGAGAGTGCGCCCGGGGTCACCATGATCTGCTCGGGAGTGGTGGGGAGGCCGCGGTTCTCGTAGCTGTCCGCGATCGCCGCTTGGAGCTGGGGCAGGCCGGCCGGGAAGTAGCCGTGGCCGCCGAAGTACGCCGGCAGCTGGGCGGCCGCGTCCGCGTAGGCCGCCGCCAGTCCCGGTGGGGCCGAGGCAGCCGCGCAGTTGAGGTCGATCGCGTCGTGGTCGCCGGGCCGGGGGAGCAACGCGCGATCATGGGCGCGGGCCCGGCCACCAGGCACCCGGGTGAAGGTCCCGGCACCCTGCCGCGCCTCGGCAAAGCCGCTCTCGCGCAGCGCCGCGTACGCCCGGGTGACCGTCGTCCGGGACACCCCGAGCCGCTCGGTGAGGTCGCGCTCGCTGGGCAGTCGGACGGAGAGGCCGATCCGACCGTCGCCGATCAGCAGCCGCAGCGCCTCCGCGAGTCCGGCGTAGGCGGGGCTGCGGTTGAAGCCGGCCACCAGGGTGGCGGTCCGGGCTGCGCTGATGGACTGTGTCATGCAGTCCACTATTCCACGATTGGCTATTTATTAGGAGTCCAATTGCCGAGAGAATTCTGGCGTGACCGAGACCGCCACCCCCGCAGCAGTGCCGATGCCGCTGCTGATCGAGCTCGGCCCGTTGGCCCAGCTGCGGGCCGGCCGGCTGCCGCTCCGGCTGACCCAGCTCTACGTCGGCCTGGTGATGTACGGCGTGTCGCTGGCCATGATGGTCCGCGGCGACCTCGGCCTGGCGCCGTGGGACGTCCTGCACTCCGGCGTGATCCGGCACCTGCCCATCACGCTGGGTCAGGCCGTTGTGGTGCTCAGCTTCGTCGTGCTGATCCTGTGGATCCCGCTCCGGGAGATGCCGGGCATCGGCACCATCTCCAACGCTCTGGTCGTGGGCCTCAGTGCCGACGCGACCCTGGCCCTGCTGGACCGGCCGGACTCGATGGTCCCGCGGGTCGGGCTGATGCTGGGCGGCGTACTCCTCTGCGGCCTGGCCACCGCCGTCTACGTCGGCGCCCAGCTCGGTCGCGGGCCGCGCGACGGTCTGATGACCGGGCTGCATCGCCGGACCGGCGTGTCACTGCGGTTGGTCCGCACCGGACTCGAGGTCGCGGTGGTGCTGATCGGACTGACCCTGGGCGGCGTACTCGGGATCGGCACCCTGGTGTTCGCGTTCGGGATCGGCCCGATCGCGCAGTGGCTGATCCCGTACTTCCTCGTGGAGCTCTGACCGGAGACGACCCGCCCCCGGGGCCGCTACGCTCCCGGCATGAGCAACCCCGAGCCTCCTGCTGAGCCTCCGGCCGCACCCCCCGCTGCCGAGCCCGAAGGTGCGGCGGCGGCCGCCGCTCCGCTCGCCCCACCCGATCCAGCCGTCCAGCTGACCGCGGTCGAGGCGCCGGCTCTCGTGGTGGAAACGCAGGCGCCGAAGATGGCGCCTCAGGTGGCGGCCGAGGTGGTGCCGGAACTCGACGGCAAGGTCGACTCGTTCATGGCGGCGCTGGGTTCCGCCGACGCCAGGAGCCCGGAGTTCGCGGCCCAGGCCGAGAGCGTGCGAACGATGGGCGACGCCGACATCCGCAAGGCGGCCGAGACCTCCAACCGAATGCTCGAACAACCGGTCCGGGCGCTCAAGGAGGGCGGCATCGCACAGGGCTCGCAGGTCGGCAAGACCCTGCTCGAGCTGCGCCGCACCATCGAGGACCTCGACCCCAGCCAGGCCTCCGGGGTCAAACGTTGGCTCGACATCTTGCCGTTCGGCGACAAGATCACCGACTACTTCCGCAAGTACCAGAGCTCGCAGAGTCAGCTGAACGGGATCCTGCACAGCCTGCGCAACGGCCAGGACGAGCTCACCAAGGACAACGTCGCGCTCAACCTCGAGAAGACCAACCTGTGGGCGGTGATGGGCCGGCTCAACCAGTACCTCTACGTCGCCGAGCGTCTCGACACCAAGCTCGCCGCGAAGATCGCCGAGCTCGAGCTCAGCGACCCGGATGCCGCGAAGGCGCTGTCGCAGGACGTGCTCTTCTACGTCCGGCAGAAGCATCAGGACCTGCTCACCCAGCTGGCGGTCTCGATCCAGAGCTACCTGGCCATCGACGTGATCATCAAGAACAACATCGAGCTGATCAAGGGCGTCGACCGAGCCTCGACGACGACCATCTCCGCGCTGCGTACCGCCGTGATCGTCGCGCAGGCGCTCGGCAACCAGAAGTTCGTGCTCGACCAGATCAGCGCGCTGAACTCGACCACCTCGGGGATGATCCAGCGCACCTCGGAGATGCTCAAGGAGAACTCCGCGGCGATCCAGGAGCAGGCGGCGTCATCGCAGATCGGCATCGAGCAGCTCCAGGCGGCCTTCGCCAACATCTACGCGACGATGGACTCCATCGACGAGTTCAAGCTCAAGGCGCTCGACACCATGTCCACGACGATCGGCGTCCTCGAGACCGAGGTCGAGAAGTCCAAGGCCTACCTCGAGCGCGTCCAGAAGCACGATGCCCGCAACGCGGCGGGTGCCCTGGACCTCTCGTCGCTGCCGCACAGCTGAACGGGCTCGGGGACCAGGTGGGGTTGAAGTCGTGGTGGCAAGGGCTCCGCGGCGCCAAGGAACCCAAGGACTCGCCCGTGCCGGCGGCGCCGACCGAGCAGGACATCCTGGCCGCGCTCAACCGGGTGAACGCGATGCTGCGTGACGGCAACGCGCCTCCGGTCGTCAGCGCGCGGGTGGTCCGGATCGCACGCACCATCAACGCCACCCTGCCCCGGCTGCGCCAGCTCGGGCCCGGCAGCCTCGACGGGTACGCCGTAGTGGCGACGGCCACCGACTACCTCCCCGAAGCCGTGGGCGGCTACCTTCGGCTCCCGCGCGAGTGGGCCGACACCCGGCCGATCGACGGTTACAAGACCTCGTTGATGGTGCTGATCGACCAGCTGGAGCTGCTCGGTTCGACGATGGACAAGATCTTCGACGCGGCCAACCGGGCCGACGCCCAGGAGCTCTTGCTGCACGGCAAGTTCCTCGAGGCGAAGTTCGGGCACGGCCCCGACGACCTCACCCTGGGACCGCCGGCATGAGCGCGCCGTCACTCTCCGAGGCGCTCGCGGCCCTGGAGACGGCGGCCCGCGCGGCCGGCGTCGACACCGCGGTCGCGAGGCGCGAGGGCGAATCGCTGGCCGCCACCGTCGCCGAGCCGGCGAAGGGCGCCTTCCTCGACTGGTCGGAGGAGACCGGCGGCGGTCGCTCGTCGGAGGACTTCCAGGACGCCGCGTCGCACGGCCGGCGTTACCGGGCCGGGCCCACGCCGACCATGAGTGAGCTGTCGGTCTCTCGCTCGGCGCACGCGCCGACGTACGCCAAGGCGCTCGCCGACGTGGCGATGGCCGCGATCTCGCTGGGGGAGGAGAACCCTCGGGTCGTCGGCAACGCCGCGATGGCATCGAGCGCCCAGCTCGGCGAGGCGCCGCCGGTCCCGACGGCGTCGGCCGGCGTTCGCGAGCCGGTCCCCGGCGTCGGCTCGCACCTGCTCACGCAGGTGATGGAGCAGTTGGGCCAGGTGCAGCGGAAGCTCACCAACCTCGATCTGACCGACGTGCCGCCCGAGACGCCCGGCGCTTTCCCGCTCGAGGGGCTCGAGGGGCGCGAGCAGCGCGAGCCGAGCGAGGAGGAGAAGGACCCGACCCAGGTCGCCCCCACCGAGCCCCCGGAGGATGAGCAGCCGGAAGCGGAGGCCGAGCCGGAGCTGCCGCCGAAGACCGTCGACGAGCTGCTCGCCGAGCTCGACGATCTGGTCGGGCTGACCGCAGTGAAGGCGGAGATCCACCGGCAGGCCGCGGTGCTGCGGGTCGAGGGGCTGCGCAAGGAGGCCGGCCTGGCCGCGCCGACGATCACCCGGCACATGATCTTCAACGGCAACCCCGGCACCGGCAAGACGACCGTCGCGCGCCTCGTGGCGGGTATCTACCGTGCGCTCGGGTTGCTCTCCAAGGGACAGCTGGTCGAGGTCGACCGCTCCGAGATGGTGGCCGGCTACCTCGGACAGACCGCGATGAAGACCGCCGACCTCGTGAAGTCCGCCGAGGGTGGCGTGCTGTTCATCGACGAGGCCTACTCGCTGTCCGGAGACCAGTACGGCACCGAGGCGATCGACACGCTGGTCAAGGAGATGGAGGACAAGCGCGACGACCTGGTGGTCATCGTGGCCGGCTATCCGGTGCCGATGGCCGTCTTCATCTCCCAGAACCCCGGCCTGGAGAGCAGGTTCCGCACCCAGATCGACTTCGTCGACTACACCGACGACGAGCTCGTCCAGATCTTCGAGGTGATGGCCAAGGGCGCGGAGTACGACGTCGACGAGGCGGTCCTCGACCGGCTGCGGGAAATGCTCGGCGCCGTGCAGCGCGGACCGACGTTCGGCAACGCCCGCTACGTACGCAACATGCTCGAGGCCGCGATCGGCCGACACGCCTGGCGGCTGCGCGAGATCGAGCAACCGACCCTGGAGCAGCTGCGACAGCTCGATGCCGACGACCTGGACACCGTCGAGGAGGCCGGGGTCGGGCCCACCGAGCCGGTGGCCTGGGAAGCCACCCCCATGGACGACGATCCGACGACGGAGGCGACGCCGTGACCCAGCCGCAGGCGGCCCCGGCACCCGCGCCGCCCACCGCCACGCTCGCCCAGGTCGGCGTGCCGACTCCCGCGGTCGCTCCGCAGGGCTTCGAGGACGTTCCGAGCCTGTTGAACCGGTGGCAGGTCGCCGCGGTCGCGGTCTGCCTGATCTTCGGCGTCGTCTCGGCGCTGCTGCAGTTCCTGGGCTGGCAGGCCAACGGCCGGGCCGCGGACAACACCGAGCAGGTGGTGCGGGTCCAGGAGCTCCAGTCGTCGCTCCTCCGGGCCGACGCGCTGGCCACCAACGCGTTCCTCGTCGGCGGGCTCGAACCGGCCGATCAACGCGCCGAGTACGACCAGGCGCTCCAGGACATGCTTCGCGGGATCACCGACGCGGCCGAAGCGCAGTCGGCCGATCGCGAGGCGCTCGCCGCCCTCAACAACGCGGTCGCGACCTACGCCAGCGCCATCGCTCAGGCCCGCGACAACAACCGCCAGGGGTACCCGATCGGCGCCGAGTACCTCCTGGAGGCCGGCTCCGCGCTGCGGGCCGAGGCGGTGCCGATCATCCAGGGCCTGGTGACCGCCAACTCGCAGCGGGCCGAGGACGAGATGTCCGGGCAGCACCCGATCTGGATCTTCTGGATCGGGTTCGCGGCGCTGGTGGTGCTGTGGTGGCTCAACCGGCAGATCGCTCGACGCTTCCACCGTCGGCTCAACGTCGGGATCGCCGCCGCCGCCCTGGCGGTGGCGGTGACCACCCTGGCGGCCACCTCGCTGGCCCAGGACCAGTCGGGCGACAACGACGAGCTGCTCGACGGCAGCTATCAGCAGGCCGCCGACGCGGCCGCCGTACGCACCCTGGCCAACGACGCGAAGGCCAACGAGAGTCTGCGGTTGATCAAGCGCGGGTCGGGCCAGGCATTCGAGGACGCCTGGATCGCCGCGGCGACGCAGGTCGAACAGCTGGCGACCCAGGGGACGCTGAGGGCCTGGGAGCGCTACGCCGCGCTGCACGACGAGATCGTCGAGCTCGACAGCAGCGGGCGGTGGCGCGACGCCGTAGGGAAAGCCACCACCCGGGACGAGGCCGGCGCCTCCGCTGCCCTCGACAGCGTCGACCGGCTGGCCCAGGCCAACGTGGACCGTGCGGCCGCGGTGACCACCGACACCCTGCGCTCCGGCCGGGGCTTCGCGCTCGGCCTCGCCCTGGCCACCCTGCTCCTCGGCCTGATCGCGGCGGCCACCTGTGCCTGGGGCGTCAACCAGCGACGCAAGGAGTACGCATGAGCCGCCTCGTGGGCGCGCTCGCCGCGGCCGTCCTGCTGCTCGCGGGATGCGGGGGGTACGACGACACCGCGGTCCCGGAGCCTCCGGCCGCGGGCGACCCTTCCCTGCCCGCACCCGCCGCCCCGGTCAGCTGTGGGGACCCGACTCGCTCGTTCGCCCCCGACGGCTCGGTCGACGACCTGCGCGCCGGCGCCCTGGCCGACATCCGCGAGCGCGACCGACTGATCGCCGGCGTCTCGGCCGACTCGTTCCTGCTGGGGTCCAACAACCCGTTCACCGGCGAGATCGAGGGCTTCGACATCGACCTGGTCAACCAGATCGCCGCGGCGATCTTCGGCACCGCCACCGGTCACGTGGAGCTGCGAGTGATCTCCGCCTCCGAGCGGATCCCCCTGCTCGAGGAAGGCGCGATCGACATCGTCGCCCGCAACATGACGATCAACTGCGACCGGTGGACCCAGGTCGCCTTCTCCGCGGAGTACTACCAGGCCGGTCAGAAGATCCTGGTGCGCAAGGACCTGGCCGACCGGGCCAACCCGGTCGACTCGGTCAAGGAGCTCGACGGCCTGCGGGTGTGCGCGCCCAACGGCACCACGAGCCTGCAGAACCTCGTCGACAAGGCGCCGGACGCCATCGTGGTCCCGGCCGTGAACCACACCGGATGCCTGGCCAAGCTGCAGCGGGGCGATGCGGACGCGATCACCGGTGATGACACCGTGCTGGCCGGCCTGGCCGCGCAGGATCCGTACGCCGTGGTGCCCGAGCAGAACGCCTTCACCGCCGAGCCGTACGGCATCGCCGTCAACGAAGACCACACCGACCTCGTCCGGCTCATCAACGCGGTGCTCGAGAAGATGCGGGCCGACGGGTCCTGGAAGGACAGCTACGACACGTGGCTGGGTCCCACGCTGGGAGAGGGGACCGGTCAGCCGCGCCCGGTCTACGGGCGCTGATGAACACCGCACCCGCCGCTCCGGGCGCGATCGGTCAACCGATCGAGCCGGCCGTCATCCAGGAGTACCTGCGTGACCTGGAAGCGTGGGTGCGCGCCCGGCGTACCGAGCTCGAGGAGCTCGATGCGGCGGCGATCGCGGCCGGTCGCGGCAGTGAGCTGAGCTCCGACATGGCGCTCTCGCTCTCCACCTGGAAGGCGGTCTCGGACCGCTACCAGCTGATCTTCGCGACCTGGGACGGCGGCCGGGTGCTCGACAACGAGCGGTTGCGGATCTCGACGCTGATCTGGGGCCGGCTCGATGGCGCGAGCGACCTGCCCGGCGGGCTGGCCGTGTCGCTGCCCGAGGCGTGCCGACTGTCCGACGCGCTGGCGTCGCAGCTGCACACCAAGCTCTCGCTCGTGCCCGGCGCCGACGCGTCGGCCGCCCGGATCAAGCAGCTCCGGGCGCAGCTGGTCCGGCTCCGCGATCAGATCCGGCTCGAGCCGGCCACCGTCCGCGAGACCGCGGAGCAGCGGCTCGCCGGGCTGGCCGAGCGGCTCGCCGAGATCACCGAGCGGGCCCGCAGCGGTGGTGACGTCGGGGGCATGCTCGGGCCACTGGAGATCGAGGCCACGACGTACGAACGGGACCTGATCGTCGGCAACGCCCAGCGTCGCAGCGCCCGCGACCGGGTGATCGGCGCCCGCGAGCTGCGCGCCGACCTGGCGGCGCGGGAGGCGGCCCTGGAGAAGTTGGCCGCCCGGTGCGTCGAGACCGTCGACCCGGCGCCGCACTACGCCGTTCCGGATGTCGATGCGCTCGGACCGGTCCCCAACACGCCGGAGGCCCTCGGCTCCTATGTCGAGCGTCTCGATCGGGTGGCCCGCGCCATGACCCTGGCCCAGGAGAAGTACGCCGCGGCGCTCGCCGAGCACGCCGAGCTGGCCGACCTGCTGGACGCCTACGTCGCCAAGGCGCGCAGCCTCGGCCTGGCCGACGGTGCGGACTTGGCCGCCAGCGAGCGACAGGCGCGGGAGATGCTGGCCCGCCGCCCGGCCCCGATCACGGTGTGCCGACAGCTCGTCACGACGTACCAGACCTGGTTGACCAAGGAGACCGCATCGTGAAGTGCCAACAGCCGGGCTGCTCGGGGACCATCGCTGACGGCTACTGCGACGTCTGCGGGATGGCACCGGCCGCCGGTGTCGCCGGGCCGGCTCCGGCACCAGCGGCCGTTGCCGCTCCGACCGTCGCCGACGGCACCCGCTGCGCCCAGCCCGGCTGCCCGGGCAGCATCGCCGACGGCTACTGCGACACCTGCGGGATGGCCGGCGACTCGCCCGCGCCGGCCGCGCAGGAGGCCCAGCCGCTGAGCGGTGGCGAGTCGGTCGCCACCTCGGCGAGCAAGGTGCAGTCCGCAGCCTTCGGATCGGAGCGCGCCTCGCACTCGACCCTGGCCACCCGGCAAACCCGATCCGGGTCCCAGCGGATGCGCACGGCGCGACTCGGCGCCGGCCTGACCAGCGTTCCGCCCGCGCCACCGGTCGATCCGACCAAGGCAATCATCGACAACCCCAACGTCCCCGAGGACAAGCGGACCTGCTCCAAGTGCGGCACCTCGATCGGCCGCGGCCGGGACGGCCAGCCGGGGCGGCCCGAGGGCTTCTGCCCGCAGTGCGGCCAGCAGTTCTCGTTCACCCCCAAGCTCAAGGCCGGCGACCTGATCGCCGGGCAGTACGAAGTGTCCGGCGCCATCGCGCACGGCGGCCTGGGCTGGATCTACCTGGCCCGCGACCGCAACGTCTCGGACCGGTGGGTGGTGCTCAAGGGCCTGCTGAACTCCGGCGACCCCGACGCGCTGGCCGCGGCGATCGCCGAGCAGCGGTTCCTCGCGCAGGTGGAGCACCCGTTGATCGTCGAGATCTACAACTTTGTCACCCACGAGGGCGCCGGCTACATCGTGATGGAGTACGTCGGCGGCCGCTCCCTCAAGCAGGTGCTCAAGCAGCGGATGTCGGACAACAACGGGGCCTACGACCCGCTGCCGGTCGATCAGGCGCTCGCCTACATCCTCGAGCTGCTGCCCGCGTTCCAGTACCTGCACGACCTCGGCCTCGTCTACTGCGACTTCAAGCCCGACAACATGATCCAGGTCGGCGACGCGATGAAGCTGATCGACCTCGGCGGCGTCCGGCGGATCGACGACCAGGATTCGGCGATCTACGGGACGGTCGGCTACCAGGCGCCGGAGGTGGCCCAGGTGGGGCCCAGCGTCGCCTCCGACATCTACACGATCGGCCGCACCCTGGTCGTGCTGTGCATGGAGTTCCGCGGCTACCAGGGCACCTACCTGAGCACGCTGCCGCCGCCGGAGTCGACGCCGCTGTTCGCGACGTACGACTCGCTCTACTGGCTGATCGCCAAGTGCTGCGCCGCCGACCCCGCCGATCGGTTCGCCTCCGCCGACGAGCTGCGCACCCAGCTGCTCGGCGTGCTGCGTGAGGTGGTGGCCCGCCAGACGACCGGAACCGCGCTGACGTCGGCGGCCTCGGTGCTGTTCGAGCCGCCCACCACGTCGCGCGCGGTCCTCGAATGGGCCCAGCTCCCCGGTCTGCACCCCGACACCACCGACCCGCAGCACTCGTGGCTCACCGGGGTCGCCGACGACGATGCGCAGGAGCGGCTGACCCAGCTCGACCAGGCGCCCGAAGCCACCGCGGAGGTATGGCTGGCCAGGTCGCTCACTGCGCTGCGGGGCGGGCACCCCGACCTCGCCAAGCAACACGCGGCCGCGCTGCTCACCGAAGACCCGTGGGAGTGGCGGGCGCTCTGGATGGACGGACTGGCCGCCATGGAGCTGCAGGACTGGGAAGGCGCGAAGGCGTCGTTCAACGCGGTCTACCAGCAGATCCCGGGTGAGCTGGCCCCGAAGCTGGCCCTCGCGGTGGCCTGCGAGCGCGGCGGCCTCCCCGACGTCGCGGAGGGCCTGTACGCCACCTGCGCGGCCACCGACGCGGCGTACGTCGCGCCCGCGTCGTTCGGGATGGCCCGCGTGCGAGCCCAGCGCCAGGACGCGTCGGGAGCGGTGGCGGCACTCGACCAGGTGCCGAAGACCAGCCGCGGCTACCCGGAGAGTAGGCAGCTGCGCGCCGAGGTGCTGCTCGCCGGCAGCGGCACCGATCTCGGCGTCCTCGACCAAGCCATGAAGAGCATCGAGTCGGTCCCGATGGACGGGATCACCCGCCAGCAGTACACCGTGCGGATCCTTCAGCACGCTCTGTCGGTGGTGCGGGCCGGCCGGGGCAAGGTCAACGTCAAGATCGGCTCGTACGACGCCACCGAGTCGGGGATCCGCGAGGGCCTCGAACGCGCGTTCCGGGCACTGGCCCGGGATGCTCCCGACCTGCAGGCCAGGGTGGAGCTGGTCAACCAGGCCAACGCGGTGCGGGCCTGGACGCTGACGTGAGCGCCACCACGTGCCCGAGCTGCGCCGCCGAGATCGTGGCCGACGCGAGGTTCTGCGAGAGCTGCGGGCAGCCGATCGGCGATCCGGCCGCTGCGTCGGGGGCCCCGGCGACGACTGCGGGGATGACTGCAGCGACGCCCGCGGCGACCACCGCGGCGGCCGATGATCTCGGCAGCGGCCCGATCAGCGCGCCCACCCGGATCGGTCCGGTGGCCGGGACGGCCCCGGTGATCGGCGGCCGGCGCCCCTGCGTGAGCTGCGGGGGAGGCGTGGGCCCGGACGGCTACTGCGAGCAGTGCGGCACCAAGCAGCCCAGCGAGCGCGACCACTTCCGCGAGACCCCCGCACCCTGGATCGCCGGGGTGTGCGACCGAGGCATCCGGCACGCGCGCAACGAGGACGCGATGGCGCTGTTGGCCGGTGCGGACGGATCAGCACGCGGCGTGCTCGTGGTGCTGGATGGGGTCTCCCACACCGACCGATCGGACGAGGCGTCGCTGGCCGGCGCCCGCGCCGCCCGAGAGGTGCTACGCACTCCGCTGCCCCGCGGCATGGGCACGCCGGAGAGCCGGCTCTCGGCGGTCACCAAGGTCTTCGCCGACGCAGTCGGGGCGGCCAACGCTGCGGTCGTCGCCCTCACCCCCGAGGGCTCGGAGCATCCGCCGTCCGCGACGTTCGTCGCCGCGATCGTCGAGGGTGCGGTGCTGTCGTACGCCAACGTCGGCGACTCTCGCGCCTACTGGCTGCCCGACGGAGCGCCCGGGGTGCGGCTCACCGTCGACGACTCGGGGGCGCAGATGCAGATCGATGCCGGCATGGACCGGCTCGAGGCCGAGACCGGACCGCAGGGACACGCGATCACCCGATGGCTCGGCCGGGACGCACCCGACCTCGCGCCCCGGGTGGGGGAGCGGACCCTGGACGCGGCCGGGTGGGTGCTGGTCTGCTCCGACGGCTTGTGGAACTACGCCTCCGAGCCCGAGGCCCTGGTGGCGCAGATCGCCGCGGCCGGGACCACCGATCCGGCGACGTTGGCGCTGGCGCTGACCGAGTTCGCCAACGCCCAGGGCGGAATGGACAACATCACCGTCGCCCTCGCCCGGATCGACGGGCAGAATGCCGGAGCACAGGCCGAGCCGAACGAGCAGACCGAGCAGACCGAGCAGAAGGAGTCCGATGGCTGAGTTCACCGCCGCCGTCTACCAGAACGAGTTCCTTCCCGACGGTGGCACCGACGTCAACGCGATCGTGACGATCACCTGCGCCGGGGCCGGCACCGCCGGCCAGACCGGAGGCGGATCGGCCGGCGAGATCATCATCGTCGACACGTCCGGGTCGATGGGTCCGCAGACGATGGCGGCCGCGAAGCAAGCCGCCCAGGCGGCCCTCGCCGAGATCGTCGACGGCACCTGGTTCGCGGTGGTCGCCGGCTCCGACCGCGCGATGCTCGCCTACCCACCGGTGTCCTCGGGTCCGGGGATGGTGCCCATGGACTCCGCCACCCGGGCCCAGGCGTCCGAGGCGATCGGCGCGTTCGTCGGCAGTGGCGGCACGGCGATCAGCACCTGGCTCGACCTGGCCCTGACGCTGTTCGCGTCGGTGCCGGAGGTCACCCAGCGGCACGCCATCTTGCTCACCGACGGTGAGAACCGCGAGGACTCCAACAAGCTCGACGCGGCCATTCGCCACGCGACCGGTGTCTTCCAGTGTGACTGCCGAGGTGCCGGCACCGACTGGCAGGTGGAGGAGATCCGGCGGATCGCCCAGGCGCTGCTCGGGACCGTCGACATCATCCCGTCACCCGACCAGATGCAGGCGCAGTTCCAGGAGATCATGCGCACCGCGATGAGCCGCGGGGTCACCGATGCCCAGTTGCGGGTCTGGACGCCACAGGGCGCGCAGGTGCTCTTCGTCCGGCAGGTCTCGCCGACCGTAGAGGACCTCACCGACCGACGTACCGAGGTCGACGCGCTCACCGGCAGCTACCCCACGGGTGCCTGGTCCGACGAGTCGCGCGACTACCACATCGGCGTCCGCGTCGCCGCCAAGGCGATCGGGCAGGAGCAGCTCGCCGCCCGGGTCCAGCTCGCCCTGGGCACCAACCTCGTGACCCAGGGCTTGGTGAAGGCCACCTGGTCCAACGACTCCGAGCTCACCGCGAAGATCGACCAGCAGGTCGCGCACTACACGGGACAGACCGAGCTGGCCGCGATGATCCAGGAGGGACTGGCCGCGAAGGCTGCCGGCGACGAGGCCACCGCCACCACCAAGCTCGGCCGAGCGGTCCGGCTCGCCGCCGAGACCGGCAACGACGAGGCCACCTCCAAGCTGCGCAAGGTCGTCGATGTGGAGGACGAGAAAGAGGGCACGGTCAAGCTCAAGCGGGCCGTCGACAAGGCCGACGAGATGGCCCTCGACACCGCCTCGACGAAGACCACCCGGATCAAGAAGAGTGGCTGAGCCGATGAGCACGTGCCCGGCCGGTCACGAGACCACGGCCACCGACTACTGCGATGTCTGCGGCATCGCGATGGACGCGGACGCGACGCCGACCCCCGACGACACCTCGACGTTCAGCACGCTCGACCCGGCGGGCGAGGCGGGCTCCGGCGGCACCTGCCCGAACTGCCAGGCCACCAACCCGGTCGACGCGCTGTTCTGCGAGGCGTGCGGCTATGACTTCACGACCGGCAGCATGCCGCGCGCGATCACCCCGTCCGTCGCCTCGGAGGGCGCGGACGTGGGTAGTCCTGCGGCGGACCCCAACCCTTCGGCGAAGCTCGACGGGGGATGGGTGGCCGAGGTCTGGATCGACCCCGACTGGTACGCCGACCAGAAGAGCACCGACCCGCTGCCCTCGCCGGGGGTGCCGATCGTCGTACCGCTCCAGCACACCTCGATCCTGATCGGCCGGGCCTCCCGCAGCCGCAACATCACCCCCGATATCGACCTGTCCTCCGACAACGGGATCAGCCGACGGCACGCCCAGCTCACCACCGACGGCAAGCGGTGGTGGGTCGAGGACCTCGGCTCCTCCAACGGCACGTTCGTCGGAGGCTCGGTCGGCCCGCTGCCGGCCACCCCGATCGCACCGGGGCAGAAGCAGGAGGTCGCCTCCGACGACCGGGTCTACCTGGGCGCGTGGACCAGGATCGTGATCCGCAAGGCGGCGGACGGCGAGTTCTGATGCCGGCGAGTCGATCCGCTCGGGAGCGAAAGGCCGCCGTCGAGGCCGGCCCGCTGGCCACGGTGAAGATCCAGGTGGGTGACGACGGGCAGTTCGTCTACAAGGTCAGCTGCGTCGAGTGCGTGGCCAAGGGACACCGCAAGTGGTCGGCGTACCGCCCCGGGCAGGACAACGGCTTCATGGCGGCGATGGACCGGTGGATCTTCCACCTCACCGAGCAGCACCCCGGCGCCGAGGCGCCGTGCCTGGCCTACCTGCCGGCCGCCCAGGAGCGGTTGCACCAGCGCAGGGAGGCTGGATCAGGCGCCTGAGGGCTTCGACGATGGTGTCCGGCGCTAGCGTCTGTTCGTGCAGTACGGCCACTACCCCCCGCCTCGGTTCACCATCGCCCACCTCAGCGACGTCCACCTGCTGGCGCACGGCGAGAAGCAGTACGGCGCTGTCGTGCCGGAGAACGGGCTCGTGGGCGCGCTCCAGCGGTTGAGCCGGCTCGATCCGGTGCCGCAAGCCCTGGTGTTCACCGGTGACCTGGCCGACAAGGGGCAGCCGGAGGCCTATGCCCGACTGCGCGCGCTCGTGGAGCCGGCTGCTGCGGCGATGGGCGCCCACGTCGTGTGGGTGATGGGCAATCACGACGAGCGCACGGCCTACGCGCGGGGGCTCTTCGACTGCGACGACGATGGGCCGCAGGACCGGGTGTACGACCTCGGGGGGCTGCGGATCATCGCGCTCGACACCAGCCTTCCGGAGTACCACCACGGGGCCTTGGCCGACCACCAGCTCGACTGGCTGCGCGACGAGCTCAGCACGAAGGCCGAGCACGGCACCATCCTCGCGATGCACCATCCGCCCATCCCGGTGCCGACCCTGGAGCCGGCCGCGATCATCGAGCTGCTCGACCAGGACCGGCTCGCCGCCGTGCTGGCGGGAAGCGACGTGCGGCAGATCCTCGGCGGTCATTTCCACTACACCTCGCACTCGACGTTCGCCGGCATCCCCGTCTCGGTCGCCTCGGCGAGCTGCTACACGACCGACCCGGCTCCAGTCGACCGGCTGGTCTCCGGCGTCGATGGGCACCAGGCGTTCAACACGGTGCACATCTACGACGACCGCGTCGTGCACACCGTGATCCCGATCCCCGAGGCGCCCGAGGTGAGCGGGCAGCCCGCGGCGATGCGAGCCGCGCTCGAGGCCCTCTCGCCGGAGGAGCGGCGCGAGATCATCAGCCGCAAGGACTCCGACTTCAACCGTCAGCCCGGTTCAGGTGAGCCGCGGGAACCGCTGACCGACCTCTGACGGACTGCCGTCGGTGGGCGGATGCCTGGACTTCGCACCGGCCGGACGCGCCGCTCTGGCAGTATCTGAGCACTTCTAGATCCCGAAGGTGGCGCCATGCGCATCCGTTTCCGTCCCGTTGCCGTACTGACAGCACTCGTCCTGACACTGACCGCCTGCGGAGGTGACGGAGACGACGGCGACGAGTCGAGCGGCCCGTCCAGCGAGGGGGCCTGCGCGGGCGAGACCGCCGACCTGCTCGCAGAGGTGTGCGAGGCGGGCGTGTTGACGGTGTCGACCGACCCGGCGTACCCCCCGCAGTCCTCGCTCAACGAGAAGACGGGTGAGTACGAAGGTTTCGACATCGACGTCGCCACCGAGATAGCCGAGCGTCTGGGCGTCGACGTCGCCTGGGAGACGCCGGCCTGGGACGTGATCACCGCCGGCAGCTGGAGCGGCCGCTGGGACACCACGGTGGGCTCGATGACACCCACGAACGACCGGCAGCAGGTCCTCTACTTCACCGAGCCGTACAACTACGTCCCCGCCGTCGTGGTGGTCCGGGCCGACGACGACGACGTCACCGACATCAGCACCGACCTCGACGGCGCGACCATCGGCGTCTGCGGCGGCTGCACCTACGACCAGTTCCTGACCAAGGAGCTCGACATCGAGGGGTACACCTTCGACTTCGTCATCGACGACGCCGAGGTCTCCGGCTACGACACCGACACGACGGCCCTGCAGGACCTCGTCAACGGCCGGGTCGATGCAGTGATCACCTCCGTGACGACCGCCCAGGGCTACATCGACGCGGGCAACCCGGTGAAGATCGCCGGCGACCCGGTGTTCAACGAGCCGCTGGCTGTCGGCTTCGACAAGAGCTCCGCCCCGTCGTCGGAGAGCCTCTATGAAGCGGTGGACGAGATCATCGCCGCGATGCATGAGGACGGCACGCTGTCGGGCCTGGCGGAGGAGTGGTACGGCCTCGACACCACCACCCAGGACTGACGGCGCGGAGCATGGATCGGGGGGTGAGGCGCGCCCGGGGGCCGGGCGACCTTTGGGAGCGGTTCCAGCTCGCGTCCGCGCGGGTGCCCTTCCGCGCGAAGAGCGCGGCCGTGTGGGTCGTGCTCTTCGCCCTGATCGCGTTCTTCGGCAACGCCGCCGGCTTCGACCTGCAGTGGATCCGGGACAACATCCGCTACATCCTCGGCGGCCTGCCCTACACCGCGGCGATCGCGGTAGGCGGCATCGCGCTGGCGATCGTGTTGGCGCTCCTCGGCGCGCTCGCCCGGCTCTCCCGCAACGCGGTCGCGTTCGGCGTCGCGGGCTTCTACGTGTCGTTCTTCCGGGGTACGCCACTGATCGTTCAGATGTTCCTGATCTACCTCGCCCTGCCTCCGGTCGGCCGGAACCTCGCCGAGAAGTACACCTGGCTGCCGGAGGGCTTCGACCAGGCGTTGATCCTCGACGCGGCGACGGCCGGCACCATCGCCCTCGGCCTCAACTACGGCGCCTACATGACCGAGATCTTCCGGGCCGGCATCCAGTCGGTGGCCGGTGGCCAGGGTGAGGCCGCCGACGCGCTCGGTCTGACGTACGTCCAGAAGATGCGCAAGGTGGTGCTGCCGCAGGCGTTCCGGGTGATCATCCCGCCGACCGGCAACGAGTTCATCGCGATGATGAAGGACACCGCCTTGGTGTCGTTTCTCGGCGTGACGGCCGCCAGCGCCGAGGTCTTCCGTCGCTCCCAGCTGGTCGGCAAGGCGGACTTCAAGAACCTCGAGGCGTACGTCGCGGTCGCGATGACCTACTGGGTTCTCACCGTGATATTCACGTTCTTCCAGAGCCGCCTCGAGGCGCGGATCGGTCAGGGCTATGACCGTGCGCACGTGGCCCGGGCCAGCCAGGCCCAGGAGCCGCACTGATGGCGCGCGACGTGGTGCTCCGGCTGCACCAGCTCCACAAGAGCTTCGGGCGACTCGAGGTCGTCCGCGGCATCGACCTGGAGGTGCACCGCGGCGAGGTGGTGGTGATGTTCGGGCGATCGGGATCGGGCAAGTCCACGGTGCTGCGCTGTGTGAACTTCATCGACGATCCCACCTCAGGCTCTGTCGAGGTGGCCGGCATCCGGCTGGACGGCGGGTACCGGACCCATCGCAAGAGCGAGCAGATCCGGCAGCTCCGGCTGCACGTCGGCATGGTGTTCCAGCACTTCAACCTGTTCCCGCACATGACCGTGCTCGACAACGTCACCTGCGCGCCGCGCTGCTCCGGCCGATGGACCGATGAGGAAGTCACCCAACGGGCCAAGGACCTGCTCGACCGGGTCGGCCTGGCCGACAAGGCGGGGGAGCACCCGATCCGGCTCTCCGGCGGTCAGCAGCAACGGGTGGCGATCGCCCGGGCGCTGGCCATGGAACCCGACGTGATGCTCTTCGACGAACCGACCTCGGCCCTCGACCCCGAGCTCACCGGCGAGGTGCTGGCAGTGATGAAGTCGCTCTCCACCGAGATGCACATGACCATGATCGTGGTGACCCACGAGATGGGCTTCGCCCGCGAGGTCGCCGACCGGATGGTGTTCCTCCACGACGGCCGGATCCTCGAGGAGGGTCCGCCTGACCAGCTGATCGCGTCACCGACGCACGCCGAGACTCGGGCGTTCCTCGACGCGGTGCTCTGACCCCGCCGAGGCAGCCCGCAGCCCGCAGCCCGCAGCAGTCAGCGTCGAGTGGCGATCAGCGTGGCGGCGTCGGTGGCCACCATCACCTCGACGGTCGTGAACCGCTCGTCGGTGAGCCACCGCTCGCGCAAGGTGTCGACCCGGCCGCCGGAGACGGGCGGCCAGATCTCGCACGGGGTGAAGTCGTCGAGCACCACGATCCCGCCCTCCTCGACCAGGTCGGCCACGGCGTCGACGCCGACCTCGTTGGGCTGGCCGGCGTCGAGGAACAGCAGCGAGAACGGACCCTTGTCGAGCAGCGTGGACCAGTCCGCGGCCAGCACCTCGACCAGCGGGTCGTCCTCGAAGATCTCCTGCGCGGCGTGCGCGAGCTTCGGGTTCAGCTCGGCGGTCAGGATCCGGGCCTCGCTGCCGCGGACGCCGGATCGCAACCAGGCCGTGCCCACACCGCAGCCGGTGCCGAACTCGGCCATCGTGCCGCCACGCGTCGCAGCCAGGGTCGCGAGCAGCCGGCCGGTCTCGTTGCGGCAGAACGAGACGTACCCGGCCTTCCGGGAGACGTCGAAGGCGCGATGCACCACGTCGGGCAGGTCGGGCGGAGCACTCATGGGTGGAGTCTCGCACCACCAGCCGGTCGTCTCGGATCGCGAACAGATGCCGGAAACCACCTGCGCGGTCGAGGGGGTACGCCGTACGGTGTCCTCATCATGCGGAGCGTGTTCGTACTCATCGATCGCCGCAGCGAGGCCTGTTAAGAGAGGCCACCTCGCTGCGGTGGACGGCGTTGTGCGGCCTCTCGAACATCTTCATCGAAGCCGGTGACGCCCTCCGCGGCGGGTCAGCCTCTTGCGCCTTGCGCGATCCGCAACCCTCGAAGGCCAGTTCACTCCCGTGCGATCCACGGGTCCGACCGTTCCCCACTGCGGCGGGCCTCTCCGGCTTCGATGGCCGACACGATCAGGAGTGGACCCATGTACGAGATGTATCCCGCCGAGTGGGGACCGGCCAAGCACGACCCGGAGAACCCACGGAACACCGACACCTTGCAGGCCGCGCTTGACCTGCGAGACAACGGCGCCGAGCGCCCCGACGACAACTAGCGTTCCGCCACATGACGACCCCCGCGAATCTCGGTACTGGCAGCACGCTCGCGCTCGCCGTCATCCCCGGCGACGGCATCGGGCAGGAGGTCACCGCCGAGGCACTCAAGGTGCTCGAGGTGGCGGCTCCGGCCGGCGTGAAGTTCGAGCCGACCCGCTACGACCTCGGGGCGGAGCGGTACCTCGCGACCGGAGAGGTGCTGCCGGACGCGGTCCTCGCCGAGATCCGTGACCACGACGCCATCCTGCTGGGCGCGGTGGGCGGCAAGCCCAACGACCCGAACCTGCCGCCGGGCATCCTCGAGCGTGGCCTGCTGCTCCGGCTGCGCTTCGAGCTCGATCACTACGTCAACCTGCGGCCGTCCCGGATCTTCCCGGGCGTGACCTCGCCGTTGGCCGACCACGTGATCCAAGGGGGCGAGGTCGACTTCGTGGTCGTCCGAGAGGGGACCGAGGGCCCCTACACCGGCAACGGTGGTGCCCTGCGCGTCGGTACGCCGCACGAGGTCGCCACCGAGGTGTCGGTGAACACCGCGTTCGGGGTCGAGCGGGTGATCCGGGACGCGTTCGCCCGGGCGGACCGTCGTACCCGCAAGAAGCTCACGCTCGTCCACAAGACCAACGTGCTGGTCAACGCCGGCTCGGTCTGGTGGCGGCTGTTCGAGTCGGTGGGCCGGGAGTTCCCCGATGTGACGACCGACTACATGCACATCGACGCGGCGATGATCTTCATGACCACCGACCCGTCTCGTTTTGACGTGATCGTCACCGACAATCTGTTCGGCGACATCATCACCGACCTGGCCGCCGCCATCACCGGCGGCATCGGTCTCGCCGCGTCCGGCAACGTGAACCCGGACCGCACCACGCCCTCGATGTTCGAGCCGGTCCACGGCTCGGCCCCCGACATCGCCGGCCAGCAGAAGGCCGACCCCACCGCCGCGATCCTGTCCGCGTCGCTGCTGCTCGATCACCTCGGGTACGCCGACGACGCCGCCGTGATCGAGCGCGCCGTGATCGACGACCTCGCCGGACGAGTACCGGGCACCCCCCGGACCACCGCCGAGGTCGGCGACGCGATCGCGGCCCGGATTTCCGGCTGACGTCCGGGGTACTCCGCCGCGCTGGGCACCCCCTCCAGGGCGAGCCGACAGCCCCGGGCCTGCCGAAGAACCCGCGGACTCATCCCCTCCCAGTCCCATTTAGTAGGAAGACCGACTAAATTGAGCACCATGCAGATCAGCACCACGCTCTCCGATCACCAGGTCGACGACACGAGACTCGCGGAGATCCTGGCCAACCCCGGGTTCGGCGTGCACTTCTCGGACCACATGTTCACCGTGGAGTGGACTCCCGATCGCGGGTGGTACGACGCCCGGATCACGCCCTACGGGCCGCTCACCCTCGACCCGGCGACCGCGGTGCTCCATTACGCGCAGGAGACCTTCGAGGGGATGAAGGCCTACCGGCACGGCGACGGGTCGATCTGGACGTTCCGGCCCGAGGAGAACGCGGCCCGGATGGTGCGCTCCAGCAACCGGCTGGCGTTGCCCGTGCTGCCGGTCGACGAGTTCGTGCAGGCGGTCGACGCGCTGGTGACGGTCGACCGACGCTGGGTCCCGGATCCGGAGGGGGAGAAGAGCCTCTACCTGCGACCGTTCATGTTCGCGAGCGAGAAGTTCCTCGGCGTCCGGCCGGCGCAGCACGTCACGTTCATGGTGATCTGCAGCCCCGCCGGTGCCTACTTCAAGGGCGGCGTGAAGCCGGTGACCCTCTGGCTCACCGAGGAGTACACCCGCGCCGGCCGGGGCGGCATGGGCGCGGCCAAGACCGGCGGCAACTACGCCAGCTCGCTGGTGGCCCAGCAGGAAGCCACCGCGCAAGGCTGCGATCAGGTGGTGTTCCTCGACGGACAAGAGGGCACGTACGTCGAGGAGCTCGGCGGCATGAACATGTACTACGTCTTCGACGACGGCCGGATCGTCACCCCCGAGACCGGCACGATCCTCGAGGGGATCACCCGCGCCAGCATCATCGAGCTCGCCGGCAAGCTCGGCCACCAGGTCGAGGAACGGAAGCTCTCGATCGACGAGTGGCGCGACGGCGTGACCTCAGGCCGGATCCGGGAGATCTTCGCCTGCGGCACCGCCGCCGTGGTGACGCCGGTGGGCGCCCTGAAGTCGGCGGGTGGCGAGGTGCCGGCTCCGCCGTCGACGGACCTCACCATGCGGATCAGGCAGGCCCTGGTCGATGTCCAGTTCGGCCGCGCCGAGGACACCTTCGGCTGGATGCACCAGGTCTGCTAGCAGTTCCGCCACCCTGCGGCGATCATCCGCCGGTACGCCGCGCGGTGTGCAGGAGGTACTCCCACTCCATGGTCGGGTGGCCGGGGCGGAAGTGCTCCCGGGCCAGTGCGAGCAGGGTGTCGTCCAGTTCTGCGGTGACGTCCGGGTTGGCGGAGTGGCGGCGATAGACGGCAATGGTCGGGCCGTAGGCGCGCTTGAAGAAGCCGAGGAACTCCTCGGCGGTGGCGAACCGATCTACGACGAGCATCCGTCGCTCACTGTGCTGGTCGGTGACCGCGGCACCGAGGAGTCGTCGCACGTGATCGGGATCGCCCCAGAGCGGCGGGGGCTGCGCGCCCTCGGGGGCGGGGGCGGCGTACGGCTTGAGGGCCGCGAACATCGCCCCGATGAAGCCACCAGGGGTCCAGTTGACCAGCCCGATCCGGCCGCCGGGCCGCACCACCCGGATCAGCTCGTCCGCCGCGCGCTGATGGAACGGCGTGAACATGATCCCGACACACGACAGCGCCACGTCGAAGCTGGCGTCGTCGTACGGGAGATCCTCGGCGTCGCCCTGCTGCCAGCTCACGCTCACCCCGGCGGCGGCGGCGTCGCGCCGCCCGGCTTCGAACAGCTCGGGGGTGAGGTCGTTGGCGGTCACCTCGGCGCCCATCCGAGCGGCCGCGACGGCGGCATTGCCGGATCCGGCGGCGATGTCGAGGACCTTCTCTCCCGGCCGGATCCCGACCGCGCGCACCAGCGTGGGGCCGAGCTCCGGGATCACCTCCGCGGCCACGGAGGGGTAGTCGCCGGAGGCCCAGACGCCGCGGTGAGCGACCTTGAGCTGGCTGTTCTCGTGGGTGTCGATGGTCATGTTCGTCTCCT
>CAWGZQ010000002.1:0-525199 GCA_963827185.1 uncultured Actinomycetota bacterium | reverse complement strand
TTCAGTGTGATCGAGCCGGGATCTTCAGGGGTGCCGACGCGATGGCGTCAGTCGGCGCGGTTCATGCCGTGCCAGATGCGCAGCGACAGGCCGAAGCTCACCGCGGCGATCCCGAGCGGGACCGTGGTGCCGAGCAGGAGTTCGGTGCCGTCGAAGGGCTCGGTCATGAAGCCGCGGGCTGCTTCGGTCAGGTGGGTGAGCGGGTTGACGTCGGAGATGCTGCGTACCCAGTCGGGCAGCAGGTCGCGGGGCATGTAGATGGTCGAGAGGAACACGAAGGGCAGGAAGATGGGCTGCATCGCCATCGGCGTCTGCGGGTTCATCGACCGCAGCGTGGCGACGTAGTAGAGGCCGTTCCAGGCCAGCGCCAGGAGTGCGGTGAGACCGAGGACGGCGATGGCTCCGGGCACGCCGTCGTCGACCTCGGCGCCCAGGGCGACCATGGTGACGAGGACGACCAGGGCTGCGGGCAGCACGCGGAGTACGTCGAACGCGACTCGGCCGATCAACACGCTGCCGGGGGCGACCGGGAGGGTGCGGAGCCGGTCGAGGTAGCCGGTCTGCGCGTCGAGCACGGTGCTGGTCGCGGTGAAGCCGGCGCCGATGAGCGCGGGCATCATCATCGCGCCGGGGGCGAGCCAGACGATGTAGTCGTCGACCGGGAAGCCGGGAAGTCGGACGACGTCGGAGTAGGTGGCGGCGGCGAGGACGGCGAAGAAGAGCGGTGGGACCATGGGGAAGACGAAGGCCATCCCGATATCGCGCCGCGACTCGCGCAGGCTCTTGACGAAGATCAGCCGAGCATCATTGACGAACTTGGTCATGTCATTGTTCCTAGGCGGCGTTGGTGCGGTCGCGGTCAGGTGCGGACATCCCGTCGCCGGTGAGGCGGAGGTAGGCGTCCTCGAGGGTCGGCTCGGACACCTGAAGGCCGTCGAGCTCGATCTTGGAGTCGCGGATCCCGGTCAGCAGCGCGGCGACGCGTTCGGCGCCGCCGTCGGCGGGGAGCTCGATGTGCAGGTCACGCGAGGGCGTGTCGCGGAGGTTCGCGTCCCGGTGGCCGTTGATCACGTCCGTGAGGTCGTCGAGGCGCGCGGGGTCACGCGGGGTGAGCCGCACGGTGGTGCGGGAGGCGTGGCGGCGTAGATCGTCGGGAGAACCGGTGGCGACGAGGCGGCCGGCGTCGAGGACGCCGACGGAGTCGGCCAGCTCTTGCGCCTCCTCCAGGTACTGCGTCGTGAGCAGGATCGCGGCACCGCCGTCGCGGAGCTTGGCGATCTCTGCCCACAAGGCCCGGCGGCTCTGTGGGTCGAGGCCGGTGGTGGGTTCGTCGAGGTAGATGTACCTGGGCTCGGTCAGCAGCGCGGTGGCGATGTCCACCCGCCGCTTCATCCCGCCGGAGAAGCTGCCGATCCGGCGATCGGCGGCCTCGGTCAGACCGAATGCGTGCAACAGCGCGTCGACGCGGGCGTCGGCGGTCGGCCGGCTCATTCCCCAGAGGCCGGCGATCAGCCGCAGGTGCTGGCGGGCGGTGGCGTGATCGTCGAGGGCGGCGTCCTGCATGGTGACGCCGATCCGGCGTCGTACTTCTCGCGGGTCGGCCACGACGTCGACTCCGCCGACGGTCGCGGAGCCACTCGTGGGGGTGGTGAGGGTGGCGAGGATGCGGACCGTCGTCGACTTGCCGGCCCCGTTGCGGCCGAGGTAGCCGAAGATCGAGCCGGGTGGGATGTCGAACGTCACGTCGCGCAGAGCATGCGGCCCTTCGGTGTAGCGCTTGCTGAGTTGGTGCACCGTGATGCCGTCGCTCATGGATCTACTCCAGTCAGTGGATGGATGGGGTTCAGACGCTGAGGTTGAGCAGTTGCTCGAACGCGACGGCGTGGGGGACGCCGATGGCCAGGCCGGGTGCGCGGGTGCTCTCGCGGAGGAAACCGGCCGGGTCGAAGGCCCGGCCGAGGCCCGCCAGGTACGCCTGATGGGCGCGCAGGGACGCGATGCCGGTCTCGAGGTGTTCGGTGACGTCGACCGCATGGGTCGGATCGGTCGATCCCATGAGCAGGATGCTGTGGACCCCCGGATGGGGGTCGGCGTCGTCGAGCGCATCGGTGCGGA
The DNA here is from genome assembly GCA_963827185.1 of uncultured Actinomycetota bacterium. Taxonomy (GTDB): domain Bacteria; phylum Actinomycetota; class Actinomycetes; order Propionibacteriales; family Nocardioidaceae; genus Nocardioides. Next base: position 523,084 of record CAWGZQ010000002.1, on the reverse strand, counting down.
ACCAGCGGTTGCCGGCATCCTTGGCGGCGTCCAGCACAGCCATCGCGACGTGGCGGTGGTCGGCCTGGTTGAGTTGCCGGTCGCCGAAGGTGAGGCGGTGCGTGGCGGTGAGGAGTACGTCGGGGCGGAACCGTCGGATCTCCCGGGCGATCGACGTACGCAGCTCGAGGCCGCCCTCGAGCATCCCGTCGGGTGCGCCGAGGAAGACCACGTCGTCGACGCCCACGATGGTCGCGGAGGCGACCTGCTCGGCGCGACGCAACGGTCCGGCCTCGTCGGGGTGTACTCCGTCGATGCCTGCTTCCCCGTCGGTCACGATGACGTAGCCGATCTGCTTGCCGGCCGCCGACCATTTCGCGATGGCCGAGGATGAGCCGTACTCCAGGTCGTCAGGGTGCGCGACCACCGCGAGTACGCGGTCGAAGCTCTCTTCCAGTGGTTCCACGTCTGCTCCTCGGTCCGGTGTTGTCCGGAGGATCAGACGGAGCGCCGCACTGGAGGACGCAGGTCGGGGGCGTCCGGCATACCCCAGGCCGTGGCGAGGGAGCTCGGGCGCAGCCTGCTGCCGTTACCGAAGAAGCCCGTGAACTTCATGATCAGCGGGTCCCACCGGACCGGGTCGACGTGGTGGCCGTTGTCGAGCAGCAGGGACTCCTCGACGTGCACGGCGAGCACCCGCAGCTGGAAGGCATGGGCGTGGGTGTCGTCGGTGGACACGAAGTCGTGTCGCGCGACCAGCCGGGCCTCGAGCTGGATCGGGCACTCCGCGACTCGCGCGGGTGCCACCTCGTCAGAGACCGCCGGGGTCAGGCCGGCGGCACCGAACTTGTCGGGCACGAACCGATACCCCATGGCGATCTTGTACGACGGCAGGTCTGCTCGCCCGGTCGTCAGGGCCAGGCGGTCCACGTGGTCGACCTGGCTGCTGGCAGCGAGGTTCAGCACGCACTCACCGTGCCGGAGCAGGTTGGCGCTGGTCTGGGAGTGGACCGACATGCCCACCATGGCGTCCTGGCCGAGCCACCAGGCCGAGGACATCGGAGCGAGGTTCGATGTGCCGTCGGCGTTCAGGGTGGACAGCAGGACGACCGGGGTGCCGAAGTAGAGCACCGGGAGCGGCACCCGACGGTGCCGCTCCAGGTGCGCGACCCGTGATCGCTCACCGGGTCCTGGCACAGGTGACCCACGTGTAGCCGCCGAGGATGTCGACGGAGCCCTCGTTCCGGGTGAAGGACGACCAGCCAGTGCCGTCCGACAAAGGTGCGGAGCTCAGGATTCGGCCCACGTTTGCGCCGCTCTCCGCGGCGAAGCCGCCGCTGATGGCCCAGCCGCCCGCGGGGCACTTCGCGGTGGAGCCCGTCCACTTACCGGCAGGCACGTCGTAGCGAACCGACGTCGCGTAGGTGATGCCCCGAACGCCGGGGAGACCGCTCGGGCCTGGTGCCCCAGTCATTCCGGCCGGGCCCGGCGCGCCCGTGGGGCCGGCCGGTCCGACCACCTCGCCCGAGTAGTCGGCCGGGGTGAGCGAACCGTCCTTGACGTCGGTTCCGGTGAGCGACCCGTTCTTGATGTCGATTCCGGTGACGGTGCCGTCCTTGATCTGCTGGCCAGTGACCAACCTCGCGGCGGTGACACTGGTCCCGAGCATCAGGATCAGGGCGGCCGCCCCGGCGAGCACGGTGCCCATCCTCCGCAACAGGGGCGAGCGAGCGGCGGTCATGGCGCGCTCCTCTCGGGCTGTGGTGGTGGCCTTCATGATGCGGTGGCGCACACGGCCCAGGCGTAGCCGGTGATCTGAATGGACGTGGTGTTGGCCAGGCCGATCAACCAGCCCCGGCCTTCATTGAGCGGCGCCGACTCGAGGACCCGGGAATAGTACGGGTCGGAGCTGGAGACGCCGCCTCCGATCACCTTCTTGCCGGCCGGGCACTCGGCGGTCCACTGCCGGAGGGCACCGGCGGGGAGGCTCATGGGCACGGTCCGGTACTCGATCCCGGTGACGCCGTCCGCGCCTCGGGGGCCGACGGGCCCGAGGGGTCCCTGGGGGCCCGCGGGCCCGGCCGGTCCCTGCGGACCCTCGAGCGAACCGGAGAAGTCATCGGGGCTCAGCGAGCGGTCCTTGACGTCCTTCCCGGTCACCGATCCGTTGCGCAGGTCCTTCCCGGCCACCGATCCGTTCTTGATCTGCTTGCCGGTGATGAGAGCCCCAGCGGTCGCGCTGCCGGTCATGGCGACCAGCAGGACGAGTGCCCCCAGGGCAATGGCAAGGGCTCCAACAGGTGCGGACTTTCGCTTGAACATCGACAGACTCCTTCTCGACTCGAACTCGGTGAGCTGTCTCGCCCCCGAGAGGGCGAGACCCGGGTTCTCAGACGTGGTTGTCCGTGGATGGACGCACCGCACGTTGGAGCCGGTCGGACAGCGGGCGAGAAACCGTCAGGCGTCTTCCGGCGCGCAGTGGCAGTCGTCGCCGACGCGAGGTATGAAGTCCTGCACCACTCCGCGGACGTCGAGCTGAATCTCGCAGCACCCCGTGACGAGGTCCTGTAGACCGCGGCGGCCTCTCTGCACGCGGGACTTCATCCCCGAGACCGAGATGCCGACGCGGCGAGCCGCCTCGACCTGACTGACCGCGCCGAGGTCGACGAGCTCCAGCGCAGCGGCCTGCTCGGCGGGAAGGAGCTTGAGGAGCGGGCGGATGCAGGATGCGAGGCCGGCGCGTACCTGCTCGACGTCCTCCTCGTCCGTCAGATCCTGAACCGGACCTTCGGGGAGGGCGTCGGTGCTGACCTCTCGACGGTGGACCGCCGACCGGTAGTAATCCGTGATCGCGTTGCGGGTCACCGTGTAGAGCCAGGCAAGCAGGGTCTGGCGATCCCGATCCTTGCCGGAGTTCTGAACCAGGCGCAGGGCGACGAGCTGCAGGATGTCGTCGGCGTCCTCGGGTCGCGCGACGCGCCGACCGATGAACGTTCGGAGCTCGCCGGCGAACTCTCGCCAGGCCGCCTCGAGTGCGGCGTCCGGGGGGTCCGCAGGCTGGTACGAGGCGAAGACGGTCGCCGATCTCTGCGCGCTCATCCGTTTTCCTCTCCACGTACGACGACCAGCGTAGACGCCGTCACCCGACGCTGACATCCACTGACATCCATGAAGACGTGGACGGTGCCAAAAGGACGCACCTTCCCGGCGGGCTGCGTCCCGGCACCGGGTGTGTCGTCTGGGTGGGTGTCAGACCGACCCATCGGAAGGCACCCCATCATGACGATCGATCCCCACGACTCAGACCTCGCCCAGCCGACCGCCCAGCCGGCAGCTGCGTCCTGCTGCTCGACCGCGCGCCAGTCCACGTGTTGCGACGCCAGCGAGAAGTCCAGCTGCTGCGGCGCCGAGGCGACCGCCGGCGGTGGCTGCGGCTGTCAGTGAGGCCACCCGGGTCTGCCGAGCCGGTCGGCTACCTCGGCACCCGGTAGCGCAGGTGCGTCACGAGGTCGGTGTGCCGCACCTCGATCTGCTCGAGATCGGCCAGCTGCACGCCCTCGAACAGGCGCTCGCCGGCGCCCAGCAGCACCGGGGCGACGTGCAGCCACAGCTCGTCGATGAGCCCGGCCCGCAGCGCCTGGTTGACCACCGCGGCGCCGCCGGAGATCAGCACGTAGCCGGCACCGGCCGCCTGCTTGGCGCGCTCCACGGCCGCGACCAGGCCGTCGGTGACGAAGTGGAACGTGGTCCCGCCGGCCATCGACAGGGGCTCCCGCCCATGGTGGGTCACCACGAAGACAGGTGCGTGGTACGGCGGCTCCTCGCCCCACCAGCCGCGCCAGTTCGGGTCCCAGTCGCCGGGACCCGGTCCGGCGTACATGTTGCGGCCCATCACGTAGGCGCTGGCGCCGAGGATCGACGCCACGTCGGTGGCGTTGTCCTCCTCGGGGTCGAACATCCAGGTGTGCAGGCGCTCCTCGGCGCCCTCGCCGAGGGGATTCTCGGCACCCTGGTGCGGCCCGGCGACGTAGCCGTCCACCGAGGTGCCAATGCTGACCAGGACGGTGCCCGGGCGGATCGGGATGCTGTTCACGAGGCGCTCCTTCGGGGTTGTTACCTCACCCTTTCCACGAAGAACCTTGCCCGAATCCGACAACGACCACGGGTAATCTTTCGGTGTGACGACGCAGCCCGGGGGCGGGGCGTCCGCGGGGCCGACCACCGTGGGCGACTACACGCTCCTGCACCGGATCGGTGAGGGTGGCATGGGCGTGGTCCATCTGGCCCGCCGTCCCGGCGGCGAACGGGTCGCGCTCAAGATGCTGCGTCCTCACATCGTGGGCGACGAGGAGGCCCGCGCTCGGCTGGCCCGCGAGGTCGGCTCGCTGAGCCGCGTCCGCAGCGCCTGGGTCGCCGAGATTGTGGACGCCGACCCCTGGGCCGAGATCCCGTACGTCGCCACCCGTTACGTCCCCGGGCTCTCGCTGCACGATCATGTGGGCGAGGAGGGGCCGATCGAGGGCGCCGACCTGCTGTGGTTCGCCGCCTGCCTGGCCGAGGGCCTCGCCTCGGTGCACGAGGTGGGGGTGCTGCACCGCGACATCAAGCCCTCCAACGTCCTGATGGAGGGCCGCACGCCGATCCTCATCGACTTCGGCCTGGCCCGGGTCGCCGACGACCCCAAGCTCACCCACACCGGCTGGCTGCTCGGTACGCCGGGCTACCTCGCGCCGGAGATCCTGTACGGCGACGACGCGACGCCCGCGGTCGACGTGCACTCGTGGGCGGCGACCGTCGCGTTCGCCGCGACCGGATCGCCTCCGTTCGGGCGCGGGCCCTCGATGGCGATCATGGACCGGGTCCGCCGCGGCGAGCACGACCTCAGCGGGATGACCGGGCCGCTGCGCGACGTGGTCGCCGGCTGCCTGCGGCCGGCTCCGCTGGAGCGCCCCACCCTCGACGCGATCCTGGCCTGGCTGCGCCCGCAGACCACGCGGCCGCAACCGCTGCTGGTGCCGCCGCCGGTGCCGCTGGGCGACGACCCGTTCACGGTGCCGCTCGCCATCGCGGGTCCGCAGGCTCCCGACGGCGTGACCCGCCCCGAGACCGCGGCGCCGCAGACCCTGCTCCTGCCCGGGTCCGGCGCAGCCGGTGCCGGCCGCCCCGACGATCGGCTACCTCGACCCGCCATCGCCGCTCGCGGAGAAGCCGCTCTCCCAGCGCCTCGACCACCCCTGGGAGCAGGCCTGGGATCCGGCGGCCGCCTACCCGCCGCCGAAGCCGCCGCTGGCCGAGCGGGTCCGACGCGGGCTGCTCGTCCTCGGCGGCGCGCTGGTGGTCGGTGCCGCCTGCGCGGCCGCCCCGTGGGTGGCTGCCGCCGTGGTCGTCACGGTCGTGTGGCTCCTGCGCAGCGGTTCGCTGGCCGGCAGCGCCGCCGACGACCGGCGGCTGCGCCGGGGTCGCAAGTGGTACGACGGCGCGCAGCTCGTCGTACACACCCCGTGGCACCTCGTGCAGTCGATCCCGGGCACGCTGATGCTGGTGCTCTGGGCTGCCGGGCTGGCGGTCTCCGTGGCGCTGATCTGCTACGCCTTCGCGGCCGGCGACGCGGTGACCCTGTTCGCCAGCGGCGTGGTGCTGGCCGGCTCCCTGTGGTGGGGGCCCGGCGGCAGCCGGCTGCGCTCACCGATCAACCGGGTCGTGGTGCCGGTCGCCCGGTCGCTCGGGCCGTGGGTTGCCGGGGTGGTGCTGTTGGTGGTCGCTGCGGCCGGGCTGGCACTGGTCGCCGCCGACCGAAGCGTGTCCTGGTGGCCGGACACGGACCAGCCGTTCCGCAACATCTCCCTCTGACCGGAAGCGGGGCAGCGGCGGAGGTGGCCCCGAGTCGAGGTGCCGCGGGCGGTGACCGGATATCGGAATTCTCCGGCTCCCGGGTGCCCCGCGTGGCAGCATGGGCGGTATGCCGCACCAGGAGATCATTATTTGCTAGCGCGCCGAGCCCTCCGCCCGACGCGCTGACCTCTCGTAACTCGAGAGGTCTTTTTGTTGTTGTGAATCCGAAGCTCTCGATGAAGAAGTGACCCATGGACCTGCAAGGCGAGTTCCACGTCTACGACACCACCCTGCGCGACGGTGCGCAGCAGGAGGGACTGAACCTCTCCGTCGCCGACAAGCTGTCCATTGCCCGCCACCTCGACGGGCTCGGGGTCGGCTACATCGAGGGCGGCTGGCCGGGCGCCAATCCCAAGGACACGGCGTTCTTCCGGCGGGCCCGAGAGGAGCTCGACCTGCGGCACGCCAAGCTGGCCGCCTTCGGCGCCACCCGGCGAGCGGGGATGAAGGCGGCCGATGACCCGTTGACGGCCGCGCTGCGCGAGAGCGGGGCCAGCGTGGTCACGCTGGTCGCCAAGTCGCATGCGCGGCACGTCGAGCTGGCGCTGCGGACCACGCTCGAGGAGAACCTCGCGATGGTCCGCGACACGGTCACGCACCTGCGTGCGGAGGGCCAGCAGGTCTTCCTGGACGCGGAGCACTTCTTCGACGGCTACCGGCTGGACCGCGACTACGCCCTCGAGGTGCTGCGGACCGCGGCCGAAGCGGGGGCCGACGTGGTTGCGCTCTGCGACACCAACGGCGGGATGCTGCCGCCGTGGGTATCCGACGTCGTGCGCGACGTCATCGAGACCACCGGGGTCCGGGTCGGCATCCACTGCCACAACGACACCGGCTGCGCGGTGGCCAACACGCTTGCCGCAGTCGATGCGGGCGCCAGCCACGTGCAGGGCACCATCAACGGCTACGGCGAGCGGACCGGCAACGCCGACCTGATCGCGGTGGTGGCCAACCTCGAGCTCAAGCTGGATCGGGAGGTCCTTCCGCAGGGCCTGCTGCGCGACTCGACCCGGATCGCGCATGCGGTCGCGGAGGTCACCAACATCCCGCCCGCCGCCCGGCAGCCGTACGTCGGCTCCTCGGCGTTCGCGCACAAGGCGGGTCTGCACGCGAGCGCGATCAAGGTCGACCCGAACCTCTACCAGCACATGGACCCCGTGGGTGTCGGCAACGACATGCGGCTGCTGATCTCCGACATGGCCGGCAGAGCCTCGATCGAGCTCAAGGGCCGCGAGCTCGGCTACGACCTCGCCGACGACCAGGACCTCGTCGTCCGGGTCACCAACCGGGTCAAGGACCTCGAGGCGCGCGGCTACACGTTCGAGGCGGCGGACGCGTCGTTCGAGCTGCTGCTGGCCGAGGAGGTGGAGGGCCATCGTCCGACGTTCTTCGACGTCGAGTCCTGGCGGGTGATCGTCGAGACGCTCACGCACGCCGAGCCCGATGAGGAGGCGGTCTCGGAGGCCGTCGTCAAGCTGACCTCGGAGGGCGTGCGGTATGTCGTCACCGGCGAGGGCAACGGCCCGGTCAACGCGCTCGACTGTGCGCTGCGCGCGGCCATCGGGCAGGCGTTCGCCGAGGTGGCGAAGTTCGAGCTCGTCGACTACAAGGTCCGGATCCTCGACTGGGGCCACGGCACCGACGCGATCACCCGAGTGCTGATCACCACCAGCGACGGTGAGCACAGCTGGGTGACGGTCGGCGTAGGGGCCAACGTGATCGAGGCGTCGTGGGAGGCGCTGGTCGACGGCCTCACCTACGGCCTGCGCCGGCACCACACGTCCTGACAAACGCCGAGTCGGCACGTCCACGAACTATGGACGCGCCGACTCGACGCGAGCGGGGCCTCGCTAGCCGTTGAAGGACGGCTGCGACTGCGGGTTGAACACGTTCATCCGCTTGGCCTTCTTGACGCGCTTGTCGGTGAGCTTGAGCACGTCCAGGCCCTTCTGGATGTCGTTGGAGAAGATGTAGCCGTTGTACCAGTAGGCGGACCACGAGCCGCCGAGGATCAGCCGGTCGGCATCGAGCGCGCCCCGGTCGAACCAGGCGATCTCCTTCGGCTTCTTCGAGTTGGTGAAGTCGAAGACGGAGATGCCACCTTGGTACCAGGCCTGGACCATCAGATCCTTGCCCTTGACCGGGATCAACGAGCCGTTGTGGGCCACGCAGTTCTCGGTGTTCGCCTGGGTCCGCTTGATCTTGTAGTAGCTCCGGAACTCCAGGTTGCCGCCGACGATGTCGTAGATCCCGTTGGCGCCGCGCTTGTCTCCGACGGTCGGGTTGCACGTCGGCCCGCCGCCGCCGCCGAGCTCGTCGGTGAAGACCACCTTGCGACCGTCGTTGCTGAAGGTCGCCGAGTGCCAGAACGCGAAGTTCTCGGTGTCCGTCACCTCCTCGGTCACCACCGGGTTCTCGCGGTCGGAGATGTCCATCAGGATGCCGTCGCCCATGCAAGCGCCGGCCGCGACGTCGCGCTGCGGGTAGGCGGTGATGTCGTGGCAGCCGCTGGTCTCTCTCGAGTAGCCACCGTCGGGCATCCCGCCATCGGGGAACAGCACCGGAGTCGCCGCCAGGAACGCCGCATCCGGCGCGCTGCGCGGGATCTTGACGATGCTGATCTTGTCGTGGGGCGGCTGGCAGTCGGGGAAGGTCTCGTTCGGGCGGTACGACGACACGTAGACGTAGAGGTTGCGGCCGCGCTGATCGGGGGCCAGCGTGTGCGTGTGCGAGCCGCACGGGGTCTCCACCGCGGCGACGTACTCAGGGGCCTCGGGGTCGGAGATGTCGAAGACCCGGACGCCCTCCCAGGCCTCCTTCTCGGTCGCCGGGAGGGACGTGCTGGCGCAGGAGTCGTCGCTGCGGCTGGAGTCGACGCTGAGGATCAGCAGGTTCTTCCAGACCGAGACGTCGTTCTGCGAGCCGGGGCAGACCACCTGGGTGACGACCTTCGGCCGGGTCGGCTTGCGGATGTCGTAGACCATGAAGCCGTTGTAGTTGCCGGCGAAGGCGTACTTGCCCTTGAAGGCCAGATCGCTGTTGAAGGCGTCCTCAGCCGCGAACGCCCCCTGCTTGGGGATGTTGGCGACCAGGCCGATGTTCTTGCTGCTGGCGACCGCGCCGGGCGGCAGCACGGTGTCGCTGTCGTCGAGCCTGGCGAGGTTGCCGCCAGCGAGGTCGCAGCCCATGCCGAAGTTGTCGCCGGAGCGCTCGAGTTTCTTCACCAACGAAGGTGGACAGCCCTTGAGGTGGCCACTGGATTTCGAGTGGTCCTTGTCGTCGTGGGCGGAGGAGATGCCCGGCACCATGGTGAGGGCCAGGGCGAGGGAGGCGAGCAAGGCGAGGAGTGGTCGCCGGATCGCCAGGGGGGTCGAGAACATGGCAAGGTCCTTCCCGAGAACAGCCGATGCACGATGTGAGTAATCGTCGTACCTTGAAAGAGTTATGAAAGTAAATACTCGGGCACACAGAACTTTCGAAATCTCGGTGGCGACGGCCGCTTTCCTGCTGCTGGCGGCGTGCAGCGGCGGTGCGGGCGACGAACCCGCGTCGGTCCCGGACGAGGGTGCAACCCAGGGCGACCTGACGGTCATCCAGCCGGGTCGACCCGGTGAGGAGGCCAGCACCGGCGCCCCGGATGGACCGGTCGCTGAGGAGCCGAGTCACGCGGACGTCGCGTTCATGCAGATGATGGTTCCGCACCATGCGCAGGCGGTGAAGATGGCCGCTCTGGCCAAGAGGTACGCCGTCGACCCGGACGTCCGACGGATGGCGGCCAGAATCCGCGCCGCGCAGGGACCGGAGATCCTGATGATGTCGGCCTGGCTGGAGCGGGAGGGCATCGAGGTGCCGCAGCCGGGCGACGACCCACGCGACTACGACCACAGCGAGCACGGCCACGACCCACTGATGGGCATGCTCAGCTCGAGGGAGCTGGCCGAGCTCGCCCGGGCTCGCGGGAGCAGGTTCGACCGGTTGTTCCTGCAGGGGATGATCCGGCACCACCGGGGCGCGATCCGGATGGCGGAGAACCTCGCGACCGAGGGGGTGGACGTCCTCGTGACCGAGCTGGCCGCCGATGTGGAGCTTTCCCAGAGCGCCGAGATCGCCCGGATGCGCGGGCTCCTCGCCGATCTCTAGTCGGCGCGGATCACTCGGCGAACCAGGTCGTCCCAGCCGGCCTGCACGCGGTCCAGCGGGATCCGCTCCCGCTCGGTCTGGTGCACCAGGATGATCGCCTCCAGGGGGGCGAGCAGCGCGGAGGCGAGCAGCGCGATATCGCCGCGGACCTCCAGTTGGTCGAGCAGGTACCGCATGTGCATTGCCGCGAACGACTCCGCCGCATAGCTGCGCGACGCCGCCTTGCCGGCGGCCTCGATCAGCGGGGCGCGCCTGAGGTTGAGCTCCATCCGGGAATGGCCGAAGGCGAGCAGCCGCTCGAGCGCGGGTGCGCCCGGGCCGAGCGGCGGCTTGCCGGTGATCACCTGCCCCTGCCACTCGGTCTCCGAGCGGTTGAGCACCGCGGCCATCAGTCCTTCGCGCGACTCGAAACGGCGGAAGACCGTGCCCTTGCCCACGCCGGCGCGGGCGGCGACGGCATCCATGGTCAGCCGCTGGATCCCGTCCTCCTCGATGAGCTCCTGGGCGGCGCGCAGGAGGGCCTCCCGATTGCGAGCGGCATCGCTGCGCTCCGGGGCGGGGGCGTCGGCGAGGGGGAGGAGGTCCATGACGAGGACATCTTGGCGCGAAAATCGGGGCACGTGGAGCGGAATATAACCGGACTACGGTCCGTTTAGCCTGACATGGCTCACACAACCACCCGGATCACCGTCCTCGTCGGCAGCCTCCGCGCCGACTCCCTCAACCGCCGTATCGCCGAGGCGCTGCGTGAGCAGGCGCCCGTCGGTGTGGTCGTCGAGATCGCCGATGGGCTGCACGACCTGCCGTTCTACAACGAGGACCTCGACGCGGCTGAGGCGCCCGCCGCGGCCGTCAGGCTGCGTGCCCAAGTCGCCGGTGCGGACGCCGTACTCGCCGTCACCCCGGAGTACAACGGCACCATGCCGGCCGTGCTGAACAACGCCATCGACTGGCTGTCGCGCCCGTACGGCGTCGGCGCCATCACCGGCAAGCGGTTCGGGGTCGTCGGTGCCACCCCCACGCCGTACGGCGGCAAATGGGCGCACGAGGACGCGCGTCGCTCCGCCACCATCGCGGGCGCCGAGGTCATCGACGCGGCCCTGGTGTCGCAGTCGGCCCTCGAGGTCGACGTGCTCAACGACCCGCAGATCCTGGCACGCTTCATCGACGCGCTGCGGTCGCTGTCGTCGGTCCCCACCGCGGCGTAGTCGGTAGCGTCGGCGACATGGCCGACCTGCACGACCTGCACGACCTGACCGCGCTCGAGCAGGGCGCACTGATCCGCAAGGGTGAGCTCACCTCAGTCGAGGTGACCGAGCACTACCTCGACCGGATCGAGCGGCTCGATGATCTCGGGGCGTTCGTCACGACCAGCGGTGACCAGGCGCGGGAGCGGGCCGCCGCACTTCCCGACGGCGACGGTCCGCTCTGGGGAGTCCCCACAGCGATCAAGGACCTCAACCTGACCGCCGGGGTCCGCACCATGTTCGGTTCGGAGGCGTTCCGCGACTTCGTGCCGGAGGTGTCGGACGGCATCACCCTCTCGATCGAGGCCGCCGGCATGGTCAGCCTCGGCAAGACCAACACGCCCGAGTTCGGCTCGCCGTGCTACACCGAGCCCGACGTCGCACCCGTGGCCGTGACGCCCTGGGACCGCACCCGGATGGCCGGGGGCTCCTCGGGCGGTGCGGCCGCGGCGGTGGCGGCCGGCCTGGTACCCGTCGCGCACGGCTCCGATGGCGGCGGCTCGATCCGGATCCCGGCATCGTGCTGCGGCCTGGTCGGGCTGAAGCCGACCCGCGGCCGGATCAGCGGCTACCCGATGTACGGCGACCCGATCGGTCTCGCGACCGGTGGCTCGCTCGCCCGCACGGTGCGCGACGCAGCGGCGATGCTCGACGTGCTCGCGGGCCGGCGAGCGGGGGATCCCGCCTGGGCGCCACCGCCGCGTGGGACCTTCCTGGCGGCCTGCGACCGGGAGCCGGGCAGGCTGCGGATCGCCCGGTTCATCGCGCCGGTGATCGCCGATGTCGAGGTCGACCCGGAGTGCGTGGCGGCCTACGACGCGGCGAGCGCGGTGCTCGAGTCACTCGGTCACGAGATCTCCGACGTGCCGGTGCCCCTGCCGCCGGACGCGGTGCCGGTGTTCGAGACCTGCTGGGCGGTGCTGACCGCGTTGTCGGTGGTGTCGCCCGACCGCGAGCATCTGCTGCGGCCGCTGACCCGCTGGCTGACCGAGCGTGGCCGGGCGGTGAGCGGCGCCGGAGTTCGGCCTGGCCATCGGCGCGATGCGCCGGTTCGCGGCCGAGGCGCTGACCGCGCTGGCGCCGTACGACGCGGTGCTGACGCCGACCCTGGCCGCGCCTCCGTTGCCCGTGGGCGCGATCCGCAACGACGCCGATCCGGCCGCGGACTTCGAGGCGCAGAAGGCGTTCACGCCGTGGACCTCGGCCTGGAACCTCACGGGCATGCCGGCGGTCTCGCTGCCGCTGCACTGGACCTCGGCCGGGCTGCCGGTCGGCGTGATGCTGGCCGCCCGGCCGGCCGAGGAGGAGCTGCTGCTGTCGCTGTCCGCGCAGGTGGAGGCCGCAGCGCCCTGGTGCGGGCTGCGGCCGCCGGGGTGGTGACCGCTGCGGACAAATTCACCGCATAACCGGTGAATTGCACCGTTCTGGTACGAAGTTTCGTGACCAGAACCGTCAGTTTCGTACTGCCGGAACGCTCAGCGCCGAGCAGCCAGCGGCACCAGCAGCTCGAGCGGGCTGCGGTCATCGGTCCGCGCCACGAGCCCTACCTTGGTCACCGCGCGAACCACCCCGGGGCCGCACGTACGAACGCCTCGCGGGTCATCGCGCCAGCCCCCTCGGGGATCACCGCCAGCAGCGGTACGCCGCTCACCCGCGGCAGGTCGTCGAGGTTGCAGCCCTCGGCCAGGTCCGGCTCGGCCGGCCACGAGCCGATGATCAGGCCGCTCGGCTCGAGCCCGCGGTCCCGGAGCGCGTTCACGGTGAGCTCGGTGTGGTTGAGGGTGCCGAGCCCGGGGGACACGACGACGATCACTTCGATCCCGCTCAGCGCCGCCGCCAGGTCGAGCAGGGTGCCGCCGTGGGTGTCCAGTCGGACCAGCAGCCCGCCGGCCCCCTCGACGATCGTGGTCCCGTCGATGGCTCCGAGCGGCGCCAGCCTCTCGGCGTACTCGCCGACCCGGGGGATCGGTACGCCGGCCCGTCGCGCGGCAGTGTCGGGCGCGAGCGGCTCGTCGAGCCGGGTCCACTCCTCGACCGGGCACCCGGTCAGGTCGTGCACCACCGCAGCGTCGCCCCGCGAGCCGTCGCCGATCCCGGTCTGCACGGGCTTGACGACCCTGATCGGGCCCGGTCGGGTGGCGGCCAGCGCCGCGGTCGCGATCGTCTTGCCGACCCCGGTCCCGGTGCCGGTCACGAGGACGATCAACCGTGCTCCTTGACCACTGCGACGAGCACCTCGGTGGCCCGCGCCCAGTCGTCGTCGGAGACGCCCGCGCCGACCGTGATCCGCAGCCTCGAGACGCCGTCGGGTACGGAGGGCGGGCGGAAGCAGCCGACCCGGAGACCCTGCTCCAGCGCCGATCTCTGCGCCGCCAGCGCGATCTGGGGCGAGGGCATCGGCACCGACAGCACGGCGCCGGCGGCGGGCTCGACCCCGAGTGCGGCGGCGAGGTCGTCAGCGCGGCGGCGTACGACGTCGGACAGGTCCGGCCGCGTGCGCAGCACCCCCAGCGCCGCCAGCGCACCCGCCGCGGCGGCCGGTGCCAGCGCGGTGTCGTAGATGAACGGGCGGGCCGTGTTGACGAGGTGCTCTCGGATGGCCGGGGAGCACAGCACGGCGCCGCCCTGCGAGCCCAGGGCCTTCGAGAGCGTGGCGGTCACGAGGACGTGCTCCGCGCCGGCGAGTCCGTGCTGCCGCACCAGGCCGGGTCCGCGGACCCCGAGCGCGTGCGCCTCGTCGACCAGCAGCAGCGCGTCGTGGTCGGCGCAGGCCGCGGCGAGCTCACTCAACGGAGCCTCGTCCCCGAGCACGGAGTAGATCGACTCCACCAGGACCAGGGCCCGCCCCTCGTGTGCGGCGAGCGCGGCTCGTACGGCCGCCACGTCGCTGTGCGGCACGACCTCGAGCCGGGCCCGCGAGAGCCGGACCGCGTCGACGAGCGAGGCATGGATGTGGGCGTCCGAGACGACGAGGGTGTCGCGGTCGGCCAGCGCCGCGACCACCGCGAGGTTGGCCTGGTAGCCGGTCGAGAACACCAGCGCGGCGGCCCGGCCGGTGTAGTCGCAGAGCGCCTCCTCCAGGCGGGCGTGCAGCGCGAGCGAGCCGGTCACCAGTCGCGAAGCGCCGGCGCCGGCGCCCCACAGCAGCGCGGCGTCCGCCGCCGCGGCGGTCACCACCGGGTCTCGGGACAGCCCGAGGTAGTCGTTGCCGGCCAGGTCGAGGACGCGGTCGTTGGCGGGCCGCGGCGCCAACGAGCGACGGAGGCCGGCCTTCTCACGCTCGGCTGCCTGCTCCGACAGCCAGGTCTCCCACGGGCTCATCCGACGGTCACCGCCCGCTGGATCGCCGCGCAGATCCGGGCCACATCGTCGTCGTCGGTGAGGTACGGCGGCATCGTGTAGATGAGATCGCGGAACGGCCGCAGCCACACGCCCTCCTCCATCGCGGCGTCGCTCGCCTTCACGACGTCGACCGGGTGGTCGAGCTGCACCACGCCGACTGCGCCGATCGTGCGGGTGTCGGCCACGCCCGGCTGGTCACGGCACTCCGCCAGGCCGGCAGTGAGGCCGCGGTTGATTCTGGCCACCTCGCCGGCCCAGTCGGAGTCGGCGAGCAGGTCGAGGTTGGCCAGGGCGACCGCGCAGGCCAGCGGGTTGCCCATGTACGTCGGCCCGTGCATCAGCACCCCGGACTCCGAGGCCGAGATCCGCTCGCCGATGGCCGGCGTACACAGCACGGCCGCGAGCGTGAGGTAGCCGCCGGTCAGCGCCTTGCCGACGCACATGATGTCGGGGGAGACCCCGGCGGCATCGGCGGCGAACATGGTGCCGGTGCGCCCGAAGCCGGTCGCGATCTCGTCGAAGACCAGCACCAGGTCGTGGTCGTCGGCGACCCGGCGCAGCACCCGCAGGCACTCGGCGGGGTAGATGTGCATTCCGCCCGCGCCCTGGAGGATCGGTTCGACGATGAGCCCGGCGAGCTCGTGGGCGTGTGCGGCCGCGAGCATGGAGACCTCGGCGGCCCAGGCGTCGACGTCGGACTCGTCGGCCGGTGGCTGTGGCGCGAACAGCTGCCGCGGCAGTGTGTCCGCGAACATGCCGTGCATCCCACCCACCGGGTCGCACACGCTCATGCAGCCGAAGGTGTCCCCGTGGTAGCCGCCCCGCACGGTCAACATCCGGCTGCGCCCGGACCGGCCGGCCCCGCGCTGCGCCTGGATGACCATCTTGAGCGCGACCTCGACCGACACCGATCCTGAGTCGGCGAGGAAGACCCGCTCCAGCCCCACGGGGCTGATCTCGACCAGGCGCTCGGCCAGACGCACGGCCGGCTCGTGGGTGAGCCCGCCGAACATCACGTGCGAGAACCGCGCCGCCTGCGCGGCCAGCGCGGCGTCGAGCACCGGATGCCGGTAGCCGTGGATCGCCGCCCACCAGGACGACATCCCGTCAACCAGCTCCGTGCCGTCTGCGAGCCGCAGGCGGACGCCGTCGGCGCCCACCACCTGCCGGACCGGCATCGGGTCGGTCATCGACGTGTAGGGGTGCCAGAGGTGCTCGCGGTCGTACGCGAGCAGGCCGTGGTCCGGCGTCGTCACGGAGGCCTAGGCGTTGGGGCGTACGTCGGTGCCGGCGCCGCGGCGGCGCGCCTCGGTGTGCGGCGCAGCCTGGTCGGCGGGGGATCCGGCGACGAGCGGCTCGTCGGCGCCGAGCACCACGAAGCCGTTGTCGCGGATCATCTCCAGGTCGGCCTCGGCGGCCTGCCCTTCGGAGGTGAGGTAGTCGCCGAGGAAGATCGAGTTCGCGACGTTCAGGGCCATGGCCTGCAGTGAGCGGAGGTGCATCTCGCGGCCGCCGGCGATCCGGACCTCCTTGTCCGGGCAGACGAACCTGGCCATCGCCAGGATCTTCAGGCACCGGGCCGGGGTGAGGTCCCAGGTGTTCTCGAGCGGCGTGCCGTCGAACGGCATCAGGAAGTTGACGGGGATCGAGTCGGAGTCGAGGTCGCGCAGCGCGAAGAGCGCCTCCACGAGCTGCTCGTCGGTCTCGCCGAGACCCGCGATCAGGCCGCTGCAGGGGGAGAGGCCAGCGGTCTTGGCCTTGGTCACGGTGTCGACCCGGTCGGCGTACGTGTGCGTCGTGACGATCGTGTCGTGGTGGGACTCTGCGGTGTTGATGTTGTGGTTGTAGGCGTCGACGCCGGCCTCGCGGAGTCGCTCGGCCTGGCCGTCCTTGAGCAGGCCCAGGCAGGCGCAGACCTCCACGCCGGGGTGCTCGGACTTGAGCGCTCCGACCATGTCGGCCACGCGGTCGACGTCCTTGTCGGTCGGGCCGCGGCCGCTGGAGACCATGCACACGCGGGTGGCGCCGCCGCGGAGTCCCGCCGCCGCCTGTTCGATCGCCTCGTCGGTCTTGAGCCAGGTGTACTTCAAGATGTCGGCGGTCGAACCCAGCGCCTGCGAGCAGTAGCTGCAGTTCTCGGGACACAGACCCGACTTGAGGTTGACCAGGTAGTTGACCTTGACCGTGTTGCCGAAGTGCTCGCGGCGCAACCGACCGGCGGCGGCGACCAGGTCGATCAGCTCGTCGTCGTGGGCCCGCAGGACCGCAAGAGCGTCGTCCTCGGTCGCCGGTTTGCCGTCGAGGATGCTGCTCGCGAGCTGGTCGAACGACTGGGTCATGGGCACTCCTGAGCGGTCGGACATCGCCGCCAGTATGGCTGACTCCGCCGCCGGCGCCGGTCCGAGGGTCAACCGGCGAACGTGGCCGTCGGTGGTCCAGCAGTCCGGAGCGACGAACGGGCGCCGGGCGTCGTGGAGACGCCCACACCCGACAGCAGACTGCCGCTGCCACCCGCTGGAACAAGGCGGTGGCCTTGACGTACCAGACGCGTTGAATCCACCGCGCTGTCGTCAGCCCGCGAGCGACTGCTCGGCCTCGCGGACGTTCACTCCTCGATCACCCGCAACGCGACCGAGGCGGTGTCGCCCGCCTCGAGGCGCTCTGCCTTGCGCACCGCCTTCTTCAACGGCAGCGCGAAGGTCCCGGCCGCTTTGCCGTTGGGGAACACGGAGGTGCGCCAGGTCGTCGCCCCGATGGTGACCTCCACGCGCACCGAGCCGAAGCCGCGCGGCGGACCACCGCGGTCACGGATCTCGTCGCTCACCTCCTCGGGCACGGTCACAAAGACCCACGAGTCGCTGTTGCCGTCCTTGGCCGACCACAGCCACAGCTCCGCCTCGAACTCCATGGGCTCAGTCTGGCCCCCAGCACCGACAGGTCGCCTCAGCCGCGTGCCGTGGTCGAGTCAGTGACCGGTGGGACCCCCACGGCGACCACAGCGATGTCGTCGCGTGTGGACGACTCCTGGAACGTCACCGCATCCGTGACCAGGCCCTCGACCAGCGTCTCGGGCACCGGACCCAGCTCGCCGGCCTTGCGCAGGAGCCGATCCTCGCCGTAGTAGCCCTCCAAGCTGCGCGCCTCGGTGATGCCGTCGGTGTGCACCAGGAGGGTTTGGCCGGGGCCGAGGAGCAGGTCGAAGTCCGAGAACGATGCGTGCGGGAAGATGCCGACCAGGGGACCCTGCGCGTCGATCATCACCGGCGGCGCTTCAGCACTGATGAGGAGCGGCGGTGGGTGGCCGCCCACGGAGAAGGCGACCCGCCAGTGGGAGCCCTCCGGCCGCAGGGTGGCGAGCGCCACCGTGCAGAACCGCTCGGACTCGTAGCGGTTCAGGACCTCGTTGAGCAGGGTCAGCACCTCGGCGGGCCGGTCGTGCCGCACTGCCAGCGCGCGCACGGTGTTCCTCGCGAGCGACGTTACGACGGCCGCTTCGGCTCCCTTGCCGCAGACATCGCCCATCAGCAGCACCCATGCGTCGTCGCTGATGGGGAAGAGATCGTAGAAGTCGCCACCCACTTCGGTTCCGTCGCCAGCCGGTCGGTAGGCGGCGGCGGTGAGGAGCCCGGGGATCGTCGGTGGGCTCGCCGGGATGAGCGTTTGCTGCAGGGTGCGAGCAAGCGTCCGGGCGCGTCGTTCGGAGGACTCGGCCTGCTCCTTCGCCGCAAACAGCTCCCGCTCGTAGCGGCGTCGTTCGGTGGCGTCGAAGACGGCGATCCGCACCATCGGGACCTGGCCGACGGTGGTGTCCATCACCGCGTTGATGAGCACGGGCAGCACCTCCCCGTGGCGCATCACGATGTCGAGCGCGATCTCCCTCGCCTCTCCGTGCATGCGCAGCATCGGCTGGAGGTGTGTGAGCTCGAAGATCTGCCCGCCCCGCGTGAGCAGGTCGCGCAACGGACGGGCGAGCAGCTCGTCCCGCCCATAGCCGCTGAGCGTCAGGAACGTCTGATTCACCTTGACGATGCGCCCGTCGAGATCTGTGGAGAGATAGCCACACGGCGCCCCTTCGTAGAGGGCGACCGGGTCATCGGCCTGCAGCGCTACCTGAAAGGCGTCGGTTGCTTTTTCACGCGCCACGCTCAGCCGCCGGTTGGAGCCGGAGGAAGGCAGAGATGGCGGAGACGGTCTCGACCGGGGCACTCAGGTTGGGACAGTGGCCGGTGGCGTCGAGGAGGACGAGCTCGGCCTGCGGAATCGCGGCGGCTACGTACTCCCCGACCGAGACGGGAGCGATGACGTCGTCTTGGCACTGGAGTACGAGAGTCGGAACCGAGATGAGGGGGAGCACATCGCGGTGATCGGAGAGGAACGTCGCCGTGGCGAAGCCCCGGGCCACCTCGGGGTCCATCCGACAGAAGCTCTGCGTCAGCTCTTCGCCGAGCTCGGGTCTGTCGGCATTTCCGACGATCATCGGGGCCATGGACGCGGACCAACCCAGGTAGTTGCTGCTCAGCGCATCGAGGAGCCCGCGGATCGCTGGCTCGTCGAATCCTCCGATGTAGGGAGCATCGTCGATGTAGCGGGGCGAGGGACTGACCAGGACCAATCGCTCGAACAGGTCCGGGGCCTCGACCTGGGCGAGTGCGCCGATCATCGCTGAGACCGAGTGTCCGACGAACACCACGTCACGAAGGTCGAGGCCACGAAGGATCTCGAGGACGTCGGCGGCGTACCCGTCGAGCGTGGCGTACTTGGCGGGGTCATAGGGCGTCGTGCTGGCGCCCGCTCCCACGAAGTCGAAGAGAACGACGCGGTGGGTGGCCTCGAACGCGGGCGCTACCTGCCGCCACATGTGCTGGTCACACCCGAACCCGTGGGCGAAGACGATGGGTGGGCCGTCGGCCAGCCCGGAGACGACCACGTTGTGCCGAGCCGCCACATCCATGGGGCGACCTTAGTCGGCCTGAGCGCCCGCGGTGGGGTCCTGCGGTAATGCGTGCCACCGGTCGCACTCGGCGATCAGCCGGTCGCCTATCGTCACGACCGGCGAGGCGCACGTCCGCCAGAGATAGAGGCAGCATGAGAGACAGGTTCATGGTTCCCCCGCTCGCGTTGGTTGCCGGCGCGGGGCTTGCGCAGCGGGTGATGACGAGACCTGCGCGGAAGCTCGGTGCGGTGCCCCGTGTCCTCGCCGTCGCCACAGGAGGGGCATCGGCCGCCTTCGCCCTGTCCTCCGTGCGCGAGTTCAGGCGCGGGCAGACCACGGTGAACCCGATGTCCCCGGACCAGGCCACGGCGCTCGTGACCGGAGGACCGCACCGAATCTCGCGCAACCCGATGTACGTCGGCATGGCCGGTGCGCTCGCGGCACAGGCGGTCCTGCGGGGCAGGTGGATGGGCGTCCTTCCCGTGGTCGCCTTCGTCGCTGTGATCGATCGGGTGCAGATTCCTGCGGAGGAGGCAGCCCTGACGGAGAACTTCGGGGCTACCTACGCGACCTACGCAGCGGAGGTCCCGCGCTGGCTGCGACTTCCGATGCGGTGAGGAGTCGCTCGCTCTCTGCGATCAGGCGATCACGCAGCGGCGCGCCCCGCTCGGCAAACCCCTGCTGCGCGGCGGCGTACTCGCGCTTGCCCTCGGGTGTCTCGATCCGGACCGGTTCGTAGCCCAGGTCCGTGAGGTCGTACGGCGACGCGCGCATGTCGAGGACCCGGATGTCCTGGGCGAGCTCGAAGCAGTCGGCGACCAGGTCGGAGGACACCATCGGGCTGAGCCGGAAGGCGTGCTTGTAGAGGTCCATCCCGGCGTGCAGGCAGCCCGGCTGTTCGTACGCCGCCCGGTCGTCGGGACCGGGGGAGAGGGTGTTGAGCGGCCGGGCGGGCTCGGTGAAGAACCGGTAGGCGTCGAAGTGGGTGCACGCCACCCGGTGTCCCTCGACCACCTCGTCGGTGCCGGCTGCGCCGAGCCGAAGCGGCCAGTCCGCGTGCCGGGTCTGGTCCTCGCCGAGCCGGTAGACCATCGCCCATTCGTGCAGCCCGAGGCAGCCGAGGTGGGCCGGCCGGGAGGCGGTCGCAGCGAGGAGGCGGTTCAACGACTCGACCAACGGGCGCTGCGAGTGCAGGTGATCATCGGTGACGTGCGCGGCGTCACCCCGGATCGCGTACCCCTTGAGCTCCGCGTACTCGTCGCCGCCGGCCAGCCCGACGCCGTACCCGGGGTGCCACCGCCGCAGTTGCGCGGGTCGGTAGGAGTAGTAGGTGAACAGGAAGTCGTGCACCGGGTGCTTCTCGCCGGCCAGGCGCCTTTCCAGATGCGGCGCCACGAACGCCTCGACCCGGGCGCGATGGACCTCCGCCCGGGCCCGCCACGTCTGCTCGTCCAGCACCCTCACGACGTCCGAGCCTAGATAGATAGGGTCGAGGAGTGCGTATTGCCAGGTTCACCACGGGAGACGAGCCGGCGTACGGCGTGATCACGGGCGATCTCGACGAGCTGGGCCAGCCGGCGGAGGACGCGGTGGTCGTGGCGCTGGCGGGTGACCCGCTCTACGTCGGCGTCAAGCTGCTCGACCAGGAGCACCGCCTTCCCGATGTCCGGCTGCTCGCTCCGGTACTGCCCCGCAGCAAGGTGGTCGGGATCGGCCGCAACTATCGCGCGCACGCCGCGGAGCTCGGCCACGAGGTGCCCGACGAGCCGCTCTTCTTCATCAAGCCCAACACCAGCGTGTGCGGTCCCGGCGACCCGATCTCCTATCCCCACCAGACCAAGGACCTGCACTACGAGGGTGAGCTGGCGGTGGTGATCGGGCGCATCTGCCGCGACGTGCCGGCCGAGAAGGCGACCGACGTGATCCACGGCTACACGATCGGCAACGACGTCACCGCCCGCGACCTGCAGCGCTCCGACGTGCAGTTCACCCGGGCCAAGGGTTTCGACACGTTCTGCCCGCTCGGTCCCTGGATCGAGACCGACCTCGACCCGCAGCACTTCGCCGACGGGGTCTCCATCCAGACCCACCTCAACGGCGAGGTCGTGCAGGACGGCAACACCGCCGACATGGTCTTCGACATCCCCACGCTGGTCGCCTACGTCTCCAGCGTGATGACGTTGCTCCCCGGCGACGTGATCCTCACCGGCACCCCCGAGGGTGTCGGTCCGATGGAGGTGGGCGACGAGGTCGAGGTCTCGATCGCCGGCCTCGGCTCCCTGACGAACAAGGTGGTGGCACGGTGACCCAGCCGAGCAAGGTCCGCGTCCGGATGGCGCCGAGCCCGACCGGGAGCCCGCACGTGGGGTTGGTCCGCACGGCGCTCTACAACTGGGCGTTCGCGCGCCATCACGGCGGCACCTTCGTGCTGCGGATCGAGGACACCGACGCGGCCCGCAACACCCAGGAGTCCTACGACGCGCTGTTCGACCTCTTCCGCTGGCTCGGCCTGACCTGGGACGAAGGCCCGGAGGTCGGCGGTCCCTATGCGCCCTACCGGCAGTCGGAGCGTGCCGCTCTCTACCTCGATGCGCTGTCCCGGTTGAAGGAGTCGAAGTACACCTACGACTGCTACTGCACCACCGAGGAGGTCGACGAGCGCCGCAAGGCGTCCGGCTCCAAGGTGATGGGGTACGACGGCCACTGCCGCGAGCTCACCGACGAGCAGCTGGCGGCGTTCAAGGCCGACGACCGCGCCTCCGTCGTCAGGTTCCGGATGCCGGACGGATCGGTCACCTGGAATGACCTGGTCCGGGGCGAGATCACGTTTGAAACGCAGTTCGTGCCCGACTTCGCTCTCTGCCGCGCCAACGGCGACCCGCTCTACACCCTGGTCAACCCGGTCGACGATGCGCTGATGGACATCACCCACGTGCTCCGCGGGGAGGATCTCCTTTCGAGCACTCCGCGCCAGATCCCGCTGCACCAGGCCCTCGTCGAGCTGGGGATCTCCGACGCCGTCCCCGAGTTCGGCCATCTGCCCTACGTGATGGGGCAGGGCAACAAGAAGCTCTCCAAGCGCGACCCCGAGGCCAACGCGCTCGGCTACCGCGACGCCGGCTTCCTGCCCGAGGGGCTGCTTAACTACATGGCCCTGCTCGGCTGGGCGATCGCGGCCGACCGCGACGTGTTCGACCTCGAGGAGATGGTCGAGAAGTTCGACATCGGCGACGTCAACCCCAACCCGGCGCGGTTCGACCTGAAGAAGGCCGACGCGATCAACGCCGCGCACATGCGGTTGCTCTCGACCGACGACATCACCCACCGGGCGCTGCCCTTTCTCAAGGCGGCCGGGGTGGTCTCCGATCCGGTCAACGACGCCGACGCACAGCTGCTCGAGCTGGCGATGCCGCTGGTCGCCGAGCGGATCAACAAGCTCACGGAGGCCCCGGACATGCTCGGCTTCCTGTTCGTCGACGAGGCGTCGTTCGTCCGCGACCAGGCCGACGTGGACAAGCTGCTCGATGCCGACGGCCGCTCGGTCGTGCAGGCGTCGTACGACGCTCTTGCCGAGATCCACCCGTGGTCGACCGATGAGATCCAGTCGGCCCTGCAGGCCAGCCTCGTCGACGGTCTCGGCCTCAAGCCGCGCAACGCGTTCGGTCCGGTGCGGGTGGCGATCACCGGTCGCCGGGTCTCGCCGCCGCTGTTCGAGTCGATGGAGCTGCTCGGCCGCGAGCGCAGCATGGCGAGGCTCCAGAGCGCGCTGCAGTGATCGGGGCCGAACCCGGGCAGCCGTACCACCGGATCCAGCACGCGGTCTCGGGCCCGGGTGGCTGGTGGCGGCCCGTCGTCGGGGTGGTCTCGCTCGCCTTCGGGGTCGTGGTGCTCGCGCCGTTCGTGGTGCTCGCCGGGTTCTCGGTCGGGTACGCCGTGACCGGGACAGATCTCGATATCGACCGGCTGATCGACACCGACCAGGTCACCCCCGCTGGCCTCGCTTATGTCTTCCTGGTGCTGGCGAGTGCGATCCCGGTGACCTGGGCGATCAGCAGGGTGCTGCACGGCCTGCGGCCGCGCTGGCTGTCGTCGGTCACCCCGCGGATCCGGTGGCGCTGGTTCGTGGCTTGCCTGGGGATCGCGGCCCTCGCGCTGATCGCGACGGTGCTGGTCTCCGG
This sequence comes from uncultured Actinomycetota bacterium, assembly GCA_963827185.1. Lineage (GTDB taxonomy): Bacteria > Actinomycetota > Actinomycetes > Propionibacteriales > Nocardioidaceae > Nocardioides. Next base: position 499,373 of record CAWGZQ010000002.1, on the reverse strand, counting down.
GCTGCTGCCCGACCAGGGCGGCGCGGAGCTGTCGGGAGAGGCCAACGACTTCACCAGCACCACGCGCGACTTCCTGCTGATCGTGCTGCTGCTGACGCCGCTGCAGGCAGCGGGGGAGGAGTACGCGTTCCGGGGCTACCTCACCCAGGCGTTCGGCGGCCTGACCCGGACCCCGTGGGTCGCGGTCGTGATCCCCTCGGTGCTCTTCGCGCTCGCGCACGGCGCGGGCCAGAGTTGGCCGATCTTCTTCGACCGACTGGCGTTCGGCCTGGTCGCCGGGACCCTGGTCATCCTCACCGGGGGCCTCGAAGCCGGCATCGCCATGCATGTGCTCAACAACTGGCTGGCCTTCGGCCTGACCCTCGCGTACGGCGACATGAGCTCGGCACTCAACCCCACCGGCGGCACCTGGTGGAGCATCCCGGTCACCCTGACCCAGTCGCTCGTCTACCTGGCCCTGGCCGTGTTCCTGAGCCGCCGGCGGGGACTGCAGAGGACGACGAGACCGGGCGTTTTGGAGGCCTCCCGCGGGCGCGTGTAAGGTTCCCGTCGGCCCATCGGACGGCGCTTGACGGCGTCGTCAGGAAGGGCCGAACACCAGTAAGTCAGTGGGATATGGTGTAATTGGCAGCACGACTGGTTCTGGTCCAGTTAGTCTAGGTTCGAGTCCTAGTATCCCAGCGGAGAGCGGTGATTTGGCCGCTCCTTCCGGGACTCGATAGAGTTCCGCAGGTTGATCAGGCCCCCGTTGTGTAGCGGCCTAGCACGCCGCCCTCTCAAGGCGGTAGCGCCGGTTCGAATCCGGTCGGGGGTACCACCGAGAGTCAGGCTCTCCCGACACGGCGCGACCGGTCGGATCGAGCCACCGCACCCGCACCACTAGCTGGCGATCCGTCAGCTGGCTGGGGAAGGATCGACGCCGACATCCTCGATCAGCATCACCACGCCGCGCCCTTCGTTGGCGTAGAGCTGGGTGAACCGAACGCGGAGGCGCACCCGACGCCCTCGACGGTTGACCGCGTCGAGGAGGAGATCCTCGGTGCTGTCGGTGCTGTCGGTGCTGTCGCGGGTCACGGCGATCTGGGAGCGGAGCTCCTCGACCGGGAGGCCGCTGTCGAGGTCGAAGAGGCTCTGCCCGACGACTTCGTCGGCGCGGAGCCCCCACATGTCCTCGGCGACGATGTTCCAGGTGCGTACGACGTGGTGCTCGTCGACCACCACGACGCCCAGCGACACTCCGTCGACGATGGATGCCAGGTAGCTGCTCGCGTCCCTGGCCTCGTCGGTACGGATCCGCAACTGGTTGTTGAGCTCCTCGAGCTCCTCGTTGCTCGACCGGAGTTCCTCGTTGGTGGTCTCGAGCTCCTCGTTCGTGGACTGCAGCTCCTCGTTGGTGGTTTCCAGCTCTTCGACCGTCGACTGAAGTTCCTCGTTGGTGGTCTCGAGCTCCTCGTTCGAGGACTGCAGCTCTTCGTAGGCCGTCTCCAGCTCTTCGCTCGTCCGCTTGACCTCGGTCTGCAGTTCCTTGAGGTCGGTCACTTCCAGGAAGGCCAGGGCGACGCCTTGGAGCGGCTGCCGGGGATGTCCGACCGGCGAAACGACGACGTCGAAGAAGCGCGCGTCGTGGTCGCTGCCGCGACGCTCGACACCGCGCAGCTCGACGGTGCGCCGTTCGGTGGTGGCGACCTCGATCGGGGTGCGCAGATCGACAGGGCGGTAGGAAATCTCCAGATTCTGGAAGGGACGGCCGACATCGGCAGGCATCAGGTCCAGGCTGAGGCGCGCCGCCGCGTTGATCGCGATGACGAGTCCGTCCGGGTCGACCAACAGGTGCGGAACCGGAATCGTCTCGAGCGCGGTCGCGGACATCACGCTAGGAGGACCCGCGCCTTCGGCGTCGGTTGCCGGATCGCCCGGGATCCTGGTGGTTCGGCGCGTGACGGCCTCAGGGGTCCGGGTGAACACGCGGACGGACGGGTTGAGCGACTCGAAGAGCTCGCCGTAGGAGAGCAGGGTCTCTGCGCGCCCGAGCAACAGGTAGCCGCCGGGCTTCAGGCCGTAGCGCAGGCGCCGCACGATCGCGGCCTGGGCCTCGGAGTTGAAGTACATCAAGGTGTTGCGGCACACGACGAGATCCAGCCGGGAGATCGGGGCGTCGGCGGTGAGGTCGTGGCGACCGAAGATGATCGAGCGACGCAGGTCCGGCCGGAAGCCGTGCTCTGCGCCGGTGGCGACGAAGTAGCGCTCCCGCAGACCTTCGGGAAGGGCGTCCAGGGATTCGGTCGGGTAGGTGCCGGTGCGCGCCTGAGCGAGCGCGTGCTCGTCGATGTCGGTCGCATAGATCTTGACCTGGGCCCGGAAGTCGGCGTCGCCCATCGCTTCGGCGAACAAGATGGCCAGGCTGTAGGCCTCTTCGCCGGACGCGCAGCCGGCACTCCATACCCGGATCGCGTCGCCGTCGGCGCTAGCGACGATCTGGGGCACGACCGACTCGGCGAGGTAGTCCCAGGCATTGGGGTCACGAAAGAACGAGGTGACGTTGATCAGGATGGTGTCGAACAGCACCTCGTACTCGTCGGCGTGGACCTCCAGATAGTCCAGGTACTCGGCGAAGCCGGGCAGGTGCAGGTCGTCGACACGCTTCTGAACCCGCCTCATCAAGGTGGGCCGTTTGTACCCGGAGAAGTCGAAGCCGCGGGTGCGTCCGAGGTACTCGATCAGCGCCTCGAAGCTTGGATCGGAGGTCGGGTTGCTGGCCACTACCCGCTGCCCTCAACGAGCGTCGTCAGGGCGGGCCCGATGTCCTCCAATGGCAGCACGAAGTCGACATCGCCGGTCGCGATAGCAGCGCCGGGCATGCCGAAGAACTCACTGGTCGGCTCGTCCTGCGCGATCACGGTTCCCCCCATCTTCTTGACGGCATTCACCCCCATGCTTCCGTCAGCCCCGGTACCGGTCAGCACCACCGCAATGACCCGCTCCTGGTAGCTGCCGGCAACGGACTCGAACAGCAGGTCGGCCGATGGTCGCACAAAATGGACGAGCTCAGACTCCGACAACGTCAGCGTTCCATCAGTATTCACCAGCAGGTGACGGTTGGGCGGTGCAATATGGACGGTTCCCGGCCCTAGTCGGTCGCCGGCCCCGGCCTCCACGACCGCGAGGTTGACCCGGCGACTGAGGATCTCCGCCAGGAGGCTCTTGTGGCGAGGGTCCAGGTGCTGAACGACCACGATGGCAGCGGGGAAGCCTTCGTCGAGTCCACCCAGGACCGCCTGGAGCGCCTTCAGGCCACCGGCCGAAGCGGCTATCGCGACGATGTCAAATGCCGTACGGCCGGCCGACACCGTCGAGTCAGCCACGTAGGCCACACAGCTTCGCGGTCAACGTGACGAGTGCCCGCGCGTCGCCGAACGAGACGACCCCGTCGTAGACGCCGGTGCCCCACAGCGCGACATGGTGGCTCAGCCCACCGTTGGTCTCGGGACCACCGGCGACCAGCAGGGTGCGGCTGTCGGGACAGTAGCGGCGAAGGTCGTCCAGGAACGACGAGTCCCCGTCGCCGACCGGGCGTGGCACCCCTGGAGCGTCCCATCGGCCATCACCTCGGACGATCACCAGGTCGGGTTGTTCCACGACGCTGCGCCCGAGGATCTCGGCATCGTCCGGGGCCGAGTGGACATCAAACCGGGCGTCTTCGCGGAGAGCGTCGAGGACGAAGGAGCGAAGTGGCCCGGTCTGTTCTCGGACCAGGACCCGCGGAAGCTGCTTGGTCGTCGGCGCGGGGAGTGAGTCTTCGCGCAGCTGCCGGTCCATCGCGCGTCCCAACGCATCCGACCGGCGGAGCGCGCGGGCGTTCTCCAGCTCAAGCCGAAGCTCCACGCTCCTGGACGCCGATCGGCTGGCCCGCTCACGGTGTCGCAAGGTCTCCGTCCTGGTCTCGTGCAGACGATCCAAGGCCCGCTCTCGAAGCTCCCTGCGGCGCGGTGCGCTCATCGGGAAGTAGTCGACGGGGATCGAGGCGAGATCGGTCTCTCCGGAGGCGATCGATTCGGCCAGCTCGGTCAAGCGCTGGTTGTGGTTGCGGGCGTAGCGACGAAGGGACCCGAATGCTGACTCCAGCGGCACGCGGGAGTTCTGAGAAATCATCCCCTTGGCCTGCTCGATCACCACCCGGTCTCGGAGCGCGGTCTCGAGCTGACCCGCGAGCCTCTGGGCCGCCTGCAGTTCCGCCTGCCGGGTCAGGTGCCCGCCCACCACGTCAGCGAGAGGCTCCAGGAAGCCTAGGTCGCCCGTCTCGGACGACGCGAGCACCTCGATCACCCCGATCGGTTCGCCCGCGCCGCGGATCAGCACGGTGTGCACCGTCTCGCAGCCGGCCAACTGTGCCCCCGGTCGCGATCCGCTGGGCGCCCGGTCCCGAAGTGCGACGGTGGCCGCGCGCCTACCGGTCGTGAGCGCCTGGTGCGCCGGGCCTTCGGCCAACCGCATCCCCAACTCCAAGAAGGCGTGAGCGCGTGGCGTCGAGCCGCTGATCACGGGCGGCTCGTCACCCTGACCCAGCAGCATCACGGCCACCTCAGCTCCCGGGCACAGATCGCTGGCCCCGCGCGCGAAACGCGTCGCGAAGCGCTCGGGCGGCTCGGGCTCCGCGCCCGCCCCGATCATCTCGGCGACGACGCGGGCGAAGACCGCCGCTCCATCGCTCATCGTGGCCCCGTCCCCGAGGGGCCGGCCGGCGCCCTCGCTGGGCAGCCGACAAGCCGCCCAGAACGCACTGATCCCGGTTGTCTGACGAACTGTCGCACGGTCGCGCCTCCCTCGACCCGGACCTGGATGTTCGTGTCAATACTACGCCGGAGAGTGCCGCAAAGCACTTGCTGCCCCGCCAGGCCAGCCGGATGTCACATCGACGACCTCACACCCCGGGTCAGTGGGGCTGAGCCGGTGGCCGTGACGGAGTCGCACAGGTGAAGATCTGCGTACCCGGCGCTCTCGGGCAGACTTCTCGTGCCGCCCGCTGTACGTCCTAGGCGCAGAGCCCGGCTGCCAGGCGCTGCTCGTCGGAGCTGTCGCCGCTCGGGACGCCGGCGCCGGACGACGAGCCCGAGTCGGCCGTCGTACCGACCGGGTCGTCGGCGCTCAGACTGCCCTCGCTGAACTCCCGGCCGAGCGGCTGGTCGTGGCGAATTCGCTGCCACAGGTCCTCGGCCTCCGCGGCCCAGATCAGTCGGTTGGGGTCGGGCTCGTACTCCTCGATCGGCACCGTGACGAACTTGATGCGGGCCAGCCCCGTGTCGCGGAACTGGGAAACGAGGTCGGCGAGAGCCGCGATCGAGTCGAGGCCGTCGTCGACGGCTATCGACTGCGTCGCCGCGTCGAGGAACGAGTAGACCCGGTCCGGCCGCGACAGCGTGTCGGCGGACATCACCTTGTTGACCATCGAGGCCATGAACGCCTGCTGCCGCTTCATCCGTCCGATGTCGCCGGTGACGGAGAGCACGTACCGCTCGCGCACGTAGTTGAGCGCCTCCTGTCCGGACAGCTCCTGGGTTCCGGCATCGAAGTGAATGTCGTGCTCGTCGTCGTCGACGTCCTTGGGGATGCACACCTCGACCCCGTCGACCGCGTCGACCATGTCCTTGAACCCGTTGAAGTCGATCGTGACGAAATGATTGATGTAGATCCCGGTGAGCGCCTCCACGGTCTGGATCGTGCACTGAGCGCCACCGACGGAGAACGCGGTGTTGAAGAGCGTGGCCGTCTCGCCGGGAATGGTCTGGCCCGGTAGGTCGCAGTCCGGCCGGTCCACGATCACGTCGCGAGGCAGGCTGACCCCATAGGCGTCTTCTCGGTCGGCGGAGACGTGGATCAGGATCGTGGTGTCGGACCGCTCGTCGGTGGCGCCCTCCGCCTCGAGGTCGTTGCTCTCGCCCTCGCGGGAGTCGGATCCCATGACCAGGATGTTGAGCGGACCCTTCTCCGGCTCGGGGACCAGGTGCTCGATGCGCTCCCCGTCGTCGAGGTTGCCGTTGAGCTGGTGGTAGCCGATCACGACGGCGACCGCGGTCAGCACGGCAAGCACGACCTGGCTCGACAGGATCACCCGACGCACCGTGTGCCGGTGGTGGGGCTCCATGGGTGCGGTGGCGCGGGGCATCGCCAGCATCATTGCCCATCCGCCTGTGAACCTCCTGAACGGCTATGTCCGATTCCCGCGAGATAGTGTCGGTGGGCTCGGCCATGATGGACGCATGCAGACGCTGGACCCGGAGACCTGTTACCGGGCGCTGAAGTCACGTGACCGCCGCTTCGACGGCGTGTTCTACTGCGCGGTGCGCACCACTGGCATCTATTGCCGGCCTTCCTGCCCGGCGCGCACCCCCGGGTTCCACAACGTGGCGTTCCACGCCAGCCCGGCCTCGGCCCAGGCCGCTGGGTACCGCGCCTGCAAACGCTGTCTGCCGGACGCGACCCCGGGCAGCCCCGACTGGGACGTCGCGGCCACCGCGGCCGGTCGCGCGATGCGGCTGATCTCCGACGGCGTCGTCGATCGCGAGGGCGTCGAGGGCCTGGCCAGGAGAGTCGGCTACACGCCCCGCCACCTCTCGCGGATGCTCACCGCCGAGCTCGGCGCCGGCCCGCTCGCGTTGGCCCGGGCCAAACGCGCCCAGACCGCACGGGTTCTCATCGAGACCACCGATCTCTCCTACGCCGACGTCGCGTTCGCGGCCGGCTTCGCCAGCGTGCGGCAGTTCAACGAGACCGTGCGCGAGGTGTACGCCGCCACGCCCACCGACCTGCGCGGACGCCGGGGCGGCCAGGGCGGACGAGGTGTGGTGACCGTGCGCCTCGCCGTACGCACCCCGTTCGCCGGCACACCGCTCCTCGACTTCCTCGCGACCCGGGCGATCCCGGGTGTGGAGACGGCCGGCGTCGGCTGGTACGCCCGCACCCTCGCGCTTCCCCACGGCACGGGGACCGTGCGGCTCGACGTACCCGACGTGGTCGAGCCGGGTCAGACGGCGTTCGTCCGGGCGACGCTGACCCTCGAGGACCTGCGCGACACGACGTCGGCCACCGAACGGGCGCGTCGCCTCCTCGATGCCGACTGCGACCCGCTGGCGGTGGCCGATGCATTCGCCGGTGACCCCATCGTCGGTCCGCTGGCCCGGCGCCACCCAGGTCTTCGGGTGCCAGGCCACGTCGACGGCAACGAGCTCGCGGTGCGCGCGGTGCTGGGCCAGCAGGTGAGCGTCGCCGGCGCGCGGACGGCGGCTGCGCGGCTCACCGAGCGGTACGGGCGGCTGATCGGCCAGCCCACCGACGGGCTGACCCACCTCTTCCCCGACGTGGGCACGCTCGCCGCGCTCGACCCGGCAGAGCTGCCGATGCCGGCATCCCGCGGTCGGGCGCTGGTGGCGCTCTGCGCTGCGTTGGCCGACGGCTCACTGGCCCTCGACCGCGGCCCCGACCGGGACGACGTCCGCGCTCGGCTTCTTGAGATACCCGGCATCGGGCCCTGGACCGCCGACTACATCGCGTTGCGAGCATTGGGCCACCCCGACGTCTTCCTGCCCACCGATCTCGGCACCCGGCACGCGCTCGCGGCGCTGGGGCAGGACTCGGCACTCGCCGGCGACCTGTCCGAGCGATGGCGACCCTGGCGCTCCTACGCGCAGATGCACCTCTGGCAATCCCTGAGCAGCCCGACTTCCAGCACCCCGACTTCCAGCACCCCGACTTCCAGCACCGAGGAGACCTGAAATGTGGACCCTGATGACCTCACCCGTCGGCGAGCTGCGCATCGTCGAGCAGGCGGGGGCGATCACCCAGATCGAGTTCTCGCCGTTCCCCGACAGCGACGGCCGCCCGCGCGGCGACCGCGACGACCAGCACCCGGTGCTCCTTGAGGCGTGTCGCCAGCTGACGGCATACTTCGCGCGCGACCTGAAGGAGTTCGACCTGCCCTTGGCTCCGGTCGGCAGTGAGTTCCAGCAGCAGGTGTGGGAGCAGCTGCGCGGCATCGGCTACGGCGAGACCGCGTCGTACGGCGAGATCGCCGCCCGGCTCGGCAAGACCAACGCCGCCTCGCGCGCGGTCGGACTGGCCAACGGGCGCAACCCGATCCCCATCGTGATCCCGTGTCACCGCGTGATCGGTGCCGACGGCACTCTCACCGGCTACGCGGGCGGACTCGACCGCAAGCAGACCCTGCTCGGGCTCGAGCAGGATGCGTTGTTCTGAGGCTCGACGACCTTCGGGATACCTGGCTACCCAGGTATCCCGAAGGTTCAGGACTGCTGCAACACCCGTGAACCTTCTGGATACCTGGGTACCCAGGTATCCAGAACGCCGCTACTCGGCCGCCGCGCGGCGCAGCGACTCGGAGAGCCGCTCCGCGGCAGCGAGTACGGCGGGCGCGTGCATCCGGCCGGGCTGACGCGAGAGCCGCTCGAGCGGGCCGGAGACGGAGACCGCGGCGATGATCTTGCCGCCGGGGGAGCGCACCGGGGCGGAGACCGAGGCGACGCCCTGCTCCCGCTCACCGACGGACTGGGCCCAGCCGCGGCGGCGGATGCCGGAGAGGGCGGCGGCGGAGAACGCCGCGTTCTGGAGACCGCGGTGCATCCGCTCCGGGTCCTCCCACGCGAGCAGCACCTGCGCGGCCGAGCCGGCGCGCATGGTGAGCTGGGATCCGACGGGGATCGTGTCCCGCAGGCCCGAAGGCCGCTCGGCGGCCGCGACGCACACGCGGTGCTCGCCTTGGCGACGCCAGAGCTGAGCGGACTCGCCGGTGATGTCGCGCAGCCGCGCGAGCACCGGTCCAGCGGTGGCCAACAGGCGGTCCTCGCCGGCCGCGGCCGAGAGCTCGGCCAGGCGCGGGCCGAGCACGAACCTGCCCTGCATGTCGCGGGCGACCAGCCGGTGGTGCTCGAGCGCCACGGCGAGCCGGTGCGCGGTGGGTCGCGCCAGGCCGGTGCCGGCGACCAGGCCGGCCAGGGTGGCGGGCCCGGACTCGAGAGCGGTCAGCACGAGCGCGGCCTTGTCGAGCACGCCCACGCCGCTTGAGTTGTCCATATAGCAATACTGCCGTCTCACTCCATGGGATGCAAGCGCTAGCCTGTGTGACCTAGTCGTGGACGCGCGGGAGCGCCACGGGGGATACGAAGGAGTCAGCAGATGTCGGTTGGGGGCAGGACCCTGTCGGAGAAGGTCTGGGACGAGCACGTCGTCCGAGCCACCGAGGGTGAACCAGACCTGCTTTACATCGACCTGCACCTCATCCACGAGGTCACCAGCCCGCAGGCGTTCGACGGTCTGCGGCTCGCCGACCGGACCGTACGCCGTCCCGATCTCACGCTGGCGACCGAGGACCACAACGTCCCCACCCTCGACTGGGACAAGCCGATCGCCGACCCGGTCTCGAGGACCCAGGTGGAGACGCTGCGGCGCAACGCCGAGGAGTTCGGCGTCCGGCTGCACCCGCTCGGCGACGTGGAGCAGGGCATCGTGCACGTCGTCGGCCCGCAGCTGGGTCTCACCCAGCCGGGCATGACCATCGTGTGCGGCGACTCGCACACCAGCACTCATGGCGCCTTCGGCGCGATCGCGTTCGGCATCGGCACCTCCGAGGTCGAGCACGTACTCGCCACGCAGACCTTGATGCAGGCGAAGCCGAAGACGATGGCCGTCACCGTCAACGGAAGCCTGCCGCCTGGCGTCACCGCCAAGGACCTCGTGCTGACCCTGATCACTCACACCGGCACCGGCGGGGGACAGGGCTACATCGTCGAGTACCGCGGCCCGGCCATCGAAGAGCTCTCCATGGAGGGCCGGATGACCATCTGCAACATGAGCATCGAGTGGGGCGCCAAGGCCGGGCTGATCGCGCCCGACCAGACGACGTTCGACTACATCGAAGGTCGTCCGGAGGCGCCCACCGGCGCCGACTGGGACGCCGCCGTGGCGCACTGGAAGACGTTGGTCACCGACGACGACGCGGAGTTCGACGCGGAGATCGTCCTCGATGCCTCGGAGATGACGCCGTTCGTCACCTGGGGCACCAACCCCGGCCAGGGCGTGCCGCTGGGTGGCGCCGTGCCCGTCCCCGCCGACTTCGACGACCCCCAGGACCGGATCGCTGCTGAGAAGGCCTTGGAGTACATGGCCTTGGAGGCGGGCACCCCGATGCGTGAGGTCAAGGTCGACACCGTTTTCGTCGGGTCGTGCACCAACGGCCGGATCGAGGACCTGCGACTGGCCGCCGAGATCATCAAGGGCCGACACGTGGACCCGGACACCCGACTGCTCGTCGTACCGGGGTCGGTGCGCGTGCGCATGCAGGCCCAGGATGAGGGCCTCGATGTGATCTTCAAGGAGGCCGGCGCCGAGTGGCGCGGCGCCGGATGCTCGATGTGCCTCGGCATGAACCCGGACACCCTCCAGCCAGGGGAGCGCAGCGCTTCAACGTCCAACCGCAACTTCGAGGGCCGGCAGGGCAAGGGTGGCCGGACGCATCTCGTGTCCGTGCCGGTTGCGGCGGCTACGGCGGTCCGCGGCACCCTGTCCTCGCCCGCCGACCTGCCGCCGCTCGCGCCGGCCCAGACGCAGACGCAGGGAGCCTGACATGGACAAGTTCACGACCCACACCGGCGTCGGTGTGCCGTTGCGACGAAGCAACGTCGACACCGACCAGATCATCCCGGCCGTCTACCTCAAACGCGTCACCCGCGACGGATTCGAGGACGGCCTGTTCTCGGCCTGGCGCAACGACCCGAGCTTCGTCCTCAACAACGAGGCCTACGCCGCCGGCTCGGTGCTGGTTGCCGGGCCCGACTTCGGCACCGGCTCCTCGCGAGAGCACGCCGTCTGGGCACTGCAGAACTACGGGTTCCGTGTCGTCATCTCACCGCGTTTCGCCGACATCTTCCGTGGCAACTCGGGCAAGTCCGGACTGCTCGCCGCACAGGTCGACGAGAAGGTCGTCCAGCGACTCTGGGACTACCTCGACGCGACGCCCGGCGCTGCCATCTCCGTCGACCTCGAGTCGCGCACGGTGCGTGCCGGCGACGGACCCGATGCGATCGAGGACTCCTTCGACATCGACGACTACACGCGGTGGCGGTTGCTCGAAGGTCTAGACGACATCGGCATCACTCTCGGTCACGCGGACCAGATCGCTTCCTACGAAGCAGCGCGCCCCAGCTGGAAGCCAGCGACTCTCTAGTTGCGTTGAAGATCGAGATTTCCCTTACCTGGTTGGGGATTCTCGCTCTTCGGGATCCCTGAACCGCAACGTACGCACTCCTAGAGCGCGAATTGCGCGCTTGAAAAGTCTGCGAATTCCCGCGCGTGGTGATTGTGACCACCGCCACGAATGCCTAGCGTGCGTTGAAGAAAGTCGGGCATCGGCTCGGCACTAACGGTTCATTGGAAGGGAAGCTAGTGAACAAGTCTCAGCTCATCGACGCGCTGGCAGCGCGTTTTGAGGGGAACCGCAAGGCCGCAGCCCATGCGCTTGAGTCGGTCCTCGACACGATCACCCGAGAAGTTGCCAAGGGCGAGAAGGTCGCGATCACCGGCTTCGGCTCCTTCGAGAAGAGGGTGCGCGAGGCCCGGATGGTTCGCAATCCGCAGACTGGCGCCCGGATCAAGGCCGCGAGGAAGTCGGTGCCGAAGTTCACAGCCGGTGCCGAGCTCAAGAACGTCGTCTCCGGCGCCAAGAAATTGCCGAGCCTGACGGTCGCGGCTGCTTCACCCAGCGCCAAGAAGGCAACGGCGCCGGCCAGAAAGGCCGCATCCGCGGCGAAGAAGACAGCAAAGAAGGCGGCGAAGAGAGTGGCGAAGAAGACGGCAAAGAAGGCACCGGCCAAGAAGTCGGCAGCCAAGAAGGCACCGGCCAAGAAGGCCGCCAAGAAGACCGCAGCCAAGAAGTCGACGGCCAAGAAGACCACGACGAAGAAGGCTCCGGCCAAGAAGGTCGCGAAGAAGGCTCCGGCCAAGAAGGCCGCCAAGAAGGCCCCGGCCAAGAAGGCCGCGAAGAAGGCTCCGGCCAAGAAGGCCGCCAAGAAGGCCCCGGCCAAGAAGGCCGCCAAGAAGGCCGGCAAGAAGGCCGCGAAGAAGGCCCCGGCCAAGAAGGCCGCGAAGAAGGCCCCGGCCAAGAAGGCCGCGAAGAAGCGCTGAACCAGCAAGTCAACGACGGGCCGTCCCTGCGGGGGCGGCCCGTTGTCGTTTCAGCCGGCCGCAGCCACTAGGTGGGCGAGGCGCAACGTCTCGGGACCGACGCCGAGGCCGATCGCCGCCCGCAGCCCGTCGAGATCGTCCACGTCACGGCGCAGGGTGGCCAGGCTGCCCTCGATCTCGGTAGCGCCGGCGGACCGGTGCGCGGCGCAGGATCCGACCCCGAATCGCGGGTCGAAGGCGTCGTACGACGCGGTGTACAGCGTGGTTCCCGTGCCGTCGGCGTCCGCCACGAACGCGTGCATCCCCGCGGCCATGCTGCCGAGCGCCTGCTCCAGGTCGAACGCCTGCAGCGACGGCAGATCGGCGCACAGCGCGACGGGAGCGGCATCCGGCCAGCGCCGGCGCGCCTCCGCCGCGGCCTGCGACAGCGCCGCGTTGAGGTCGTTGGTATCCCCGTCGGGGATCGTCGCGCACCCCAGGGCGCTGCAGCGAGCCGAGAACTCGGCGTCGTCGGTGGTCACCAGCACGCCCGCCGCGCCCACCTGCAGGCAGACGGCGACCGTGTCGAGCGCGAACGCCTGCGCCAGGGCACGCCGCTGCTCGTCGTCGAATCCGGTCAGGCGCGACTTGCCGAGGGTCGGCGGCTTCACCGGGACAACCAGGGCGAACTGCGGCAGCACGCCCCGATCTTGTCAGCAGGCCCGGCGCGTCGGCGCGTGGGGCGACCCGACCCGGGCGAGTAGCGTGCACCCTCGTGAGGGTTCGGAAGCTCCAGCAGAAGCGCGGCTGGGTGTTCACCGTCGGTGCTTCCATCCTGAAGCCGCTGTTCTTCCTGACCACCAAGCCCGACTGGATCGACGGTGAACGGATTCCCGCGACCGGCGGCTGCGTGATCGTGCTCAACCACGTCACCAAGATCGACCCGCTCACGGCCGCCCACTTCGTCTACGACCATGGTCGGCTGCCGCGTTATCTCGCGAAGGCCGACCTCTTCAAGAACAAGGCGCTGTCGAAGTTCCTCCGCTCCGGTGGCCAGATCCCCGTCGAACGGCTGACCCGCAACGCGGTGGGCGCCTTCGACTCCGCGGTGGCGGCGGTCAACGCCGGCGAGTGCATCGTGGTCTACCCCGAGGGCACCATCACCCGGGATCCGGAGATGTGGCCGATGAAGGGCAAGTCAGGGGCGGCCCGGATCGCGCTGGCCACCGGCTGCCCGGTGATCCCGGTCGGTCACTGGGGAGCCCACCAGCTCCTGGCGCCGTACTCGAAGAAGCCGGACCTGTTCCCGCGAAAGACGATCACGGTGAAGGCGGGTGCCCCGGTTGACCTCGGCGACCTGCTGGGTCGCGAACAGACACCCGCGGTGGTCCAGGAGGCCACCGATCGGATCATGGCCGCGATCACCGCGCTGGTCGAGGAGATCCGCGGGGAGCAGGCGCCCGCCGACCGGTTCGACCCGAAGCGGGCTGGCGTGAGCGAGATTGGCAACCCGAAGAAGAAGCCACGGGAGGAAGCATGAGCAGGATCGCAGTACTTGGTGCCGGTTCGTGGGGTACCGCGTTCTCGATGGTGCTCGCCGATGGTGGCAACGAGGTGACGATGTGGGGCCGCCGCGAGGAGGTCTGTGTCGCGATCAACGAGCGGCGCGAAAACGTCGACTACCTGCCCGGCATCGAGTTGCCGCCGGCGATCTCGGCGACCCCCGACCACGAGAAGGCCGTCCATGACGCGGACGTCGTGGTGCTCGCCGTACCCTCGCAGACCCTGCGGGAGAACCTGACGGTCTTCGCGCCGTTCATCGCCGACAACGCCGTCATGGTCTCGCTCATGAAGGGCGTCGAGCTCGGTTCGCTGAAGCGGATGAGCGAGGTGATCGCCGAGGTGACCGGGGCGGGGCCGCACCGGATCGCGGTGATCAGCGGGCCCAACCTGGCCAAGGAGATCGCTCGCCGGGAGCCGGCCGCGTCGGTCGTTGCCTGCCAGGACGTGGGGGTCGCGGAGACGTTGCAGCGACGCTGCCACTCGCCGGCGTTCCGGCCCTACACGTCGGTCGACGTGCTCGGGTGCGAGCTGGGCGGCGCCTACAAGAACGTCGTCGGCCTCGCGGTGGGGATGGCTGTCGGCCTCGGGTTCGGCGACAACACGACGGCGTCGGTGATCACCCGTGGTCTCGCCGAGACCGCCAGGCTCGCTACCCGGCTCGGAGCCAATCCGATGACCGTGATGGGGCTGGCCGGGCTCGGCGACCTGGTCGCCACCTGCTCCTCACCGCTCTCGCGCAACCGGACGTTCGGCGAGAATCTCGGGCGGGGGATGAGCGCCGAGGAGATCTACGCATCCACCCGTCAGGTGGCCGAGGGCGCCAAGTCCTGCTCCTCCATCCGCGCCCTCGCCGAGCAGGCCGGCATCGACGCACCGATCGCCCAGCACGTCGACGAGGTGGTCGCGGGCAAACTGACCGCCAACGACATGATGGACGCCTTCATCTCGCGTGACACCAAGGCCGAGATCGACTGAAGCTGACCCGTCGCAAACTTCGCGACGGGTCAGCGCTGGAACGCGGGAGTTAGCGACGGGTCAGCGTTGCCAGGGCGCTCTCCAGGTCGGCCCACAGGTCCTCGACATCCTCGATGCCCACCGACATCCGCACCAGCGCGTCCGGAATGCTGGCGGCCTCGGTCTTCCACCGGCGGCGGCGCTCGAAGGTCGACTCCACGCCGCCCAGCGACGTCGCGTGTACCCACAGCCGCGTCGAGTGCGTCAGCAGATCGGCGGCCAGCGCGCCGCCGGAGAGGACGACGGCGAGGATGCCGCCGAAGCCGGGGTAGCGCACCTCGGCAATCGCCGGGTGCCCCTCGAGCCGCCGGGCCAGCTCGATCGCGTTGGCCTGGGACCGCTCGACCCGGAGGTGAAGCGTGCGCAGCCCACGAAGCGCGAGCCAGGCCTCGAACGGACCCGGCACGGCGCCCATCAGGTCGCGGCGGCCCTTGAGTACGTCGTACAGCGCGTCGTCGCGGGTCACGAGAGCGCCCATCACGACGTCGCTGTGGCCGGAGAGGTACTTGGTGGCGGAGTGCAGCACGATATCGACGCCGTCGTCGAGCGGCCGTTGGAGCAGAGGCGTCGCAAAGGTGTTGTCGACGACGACCGAAGCACCAGCGTCGTGCGCCGCGGCGGTGATGGTGGGGATGTCCGCGATCTCGAGCGCGGGGTTGCTCGGCGACTCCAGCCAGACCAGGGCGGCGTCATCGCACGCCTTCACGACAGCGTCGGTGTCGGTGATGTCGACGAGCTCGACCTGCAGCCGGCCTCTGGACTCCAGGTCGGCCAGCGCCATCACGCTGCCGTGGTAGGCGTGCCGCGCAGCCACCACCCGGGCACCCTGGCCGACCAGGTCGAGCACGGTACCGGCGGCGGCCATCCCGGAGGCGAACGACAACGCGCGACCGCCTTCGAGCGCGCCGAGGGCCTCCTCGAAGGCGGACCAGGTCGGGTTCGTGTAGCGGCCGTACTCGCGCTCGGCGCCCGCGACGTACGTCGAGGCCATGGTGATCGGCTCGTTGAGTGGCGCATCGGGCTCGTGCGCCGGGCGGCCCGCGGTGACCGCGATCGTCGCCGGCTTCAGAGTGGGCGCGTCCTCGTTCATACCCCGAAGCGTAGGTGGATAGGGTCGTCGCGATGAATCAGCCCGCTAAGCCCCGCGTCGCCGTCGTCTTCGGTGGGCGGTCCAGCGAACACGCGATCTCCTGTGTCACCGCCGGCAGCGTGCTGGCGGCCATCGATCGTGACGCCTACGACGTGGTGCCGATCGGGATCGCCACCGACGGCCGCTGGGTACTCGAGTCCGGGGACCCGGAGCGGCTGCGGATCAAGAGCGCCGACCAGCTGCCGAGCGTCGACGCCGACCGCGCGTCCGTCACGCTGGAGCGGGTCGAGGCGGGCACCGATCTGGTCGTCACCGAGCCCAGCCAGCCACCGCGCACGCTCGGCGAGGTCGACGTCGTGTTCCCGTTGCTGCACGGCCCCTTCGGCGAGGACGGCACCATCCAGGGGCTGCTCGAGATGGCCGGGGTCCGCTACGTCGGCGCAGGGGTGCTCGCCTCGGCGGTCAGCATGGACAAGGTCTACATGAAGGTGGTGCTCGCTGCGAGCGGTCTGCCGGTGCTGCCCAGCATCAGCGTGCATGCGCGCGAGTGGCGCCGCGACCCGGCGGCCGTTCGGGCCCGGGCCGCCGAGCTCGGCTACCCGCTGTTCGCCAAGCCCGCCCGGGGCGGATCGAGCATCGGCATCGCCAAGGTGCATGACCCCGCCGGGCTCGACGCCGCGATCGAGGGTGCACTCGTCCATGACCCCAAGGTCCTGGTCGAGGTCGCTGCCGAAGGTGCCCGCGAGATCGAATGCGGGGTGCTGCAGACGCTCGACGGGTCACCCGAGCCCAGCGTCCCGGCCGAGATCCGGGTGACCGGCAACCACGAGTTCTACGACTTCGCCGCCAAGTACCTCCCCGAGGAGGCCACCGAGCTCGACGTACCGGCCGACCTGCCGGCAGAGACGGTCCGCGAGCTCCAGGAGCTCTCGGTCCGTGCCTTCGAGGCAGTGGGTGGTGAGGGGTTGGCCCGCGTCGACTTCTTCGTGATGCCGGACGGGTCGATCGTCGTCAACGAGCTCAACACGATGCCCGGGTTCACGCCGCTGTCCATGTTCCCCCGGATGTGGGACGCCACCGGCGTCGACTACCCGAGCCTGGTCGACCGGCTGATCAGGCTCGCACTCGCCCGCGACACCGGGCTGCGCTAGCCGCTCAGAAGCAGTCGTCGACGCGCTCGAGGTGCTGCTTCACCGGATCGGAGAGCTCCGCGAGGGCAGCGGCCACGCCGTTGGGCCGGTACGCCGCCGGAATCTCGAGCTCGACCACGGGGCGGTGGGTCACGGAGAAGAGGGTGACGGCGGCCGATTGGTCGTCGTACTGCTCCGGCGGCGCGTACCAGCCGACGTTGTCGACCTGCTCGCACGCCGAGGTCGCCGAGAAGCCCTCCGGAACGCCGACCCCACAGGTCACCACGAGCGCCGGGTCGCCGTAGGCCGCGCCGAGCGGGTCCTCGGGCTCGGTCTCGACCGGACGCTCGCCGTTCAACGTCGCCGGCAGCGCCTCCGCGAACGACTCGCACGTGGCCCGGTCGTCGGCAGCAACGTTGGGCGGGTCGATCTCGACCGGCCCCGAGCAGGCCAGGAGCAGCAGACCGCAGCCGGACACGACGACGCCCCGGGTCCCGAAGGACACAGGGCGTCGGAGACGGTCCGGAACGTGCACTCAGATGTGCACGACCGGGCAGGTCAGGGTGCGGGTGATGCCGTCGAGGTTCTGCACCTTCGAGACCACCAGCTTGCCCAGCTCGTCGACGTTGCGGGCCTCGGCTCGCACGATCACGTCGTAAGGGCCGGTGACGTCTTCGGCAAGAGTGACGCCCTTGACCTGGGCGATCTCCTTGGCCACCTCGGCGGCCTTGCCGACGTCGGTCTGGATCAGGATGTACGCCTGGACGACCATTCGTGCACTCCCTCGCGCATCGTGGGTGGGGCTCAGCGACGCTTAACCTACCGCGCCGGGTGGCAGGGCCGATAGGGAGGCGTTCCCTGGCCGCAACGGGGTTTCTGGTGGGATGGGCTCATGCCGATCCCCACCGAGGCCACGCTCGCCGATGCCGGTGAGTTCGGATTGATCGCGGAACTCGTGAGCCGGTTCCGGCAGGGCGACCAGGTGTTGGTCGGCCCGGGCGACGACGCCGCCGTCCTGCGGGTGCGCAACGGCCACGTCGTGGTCTCCACCGACCTGCTCGTCGAGGGCAACCACTTCCGCCGCGACTGGGTCTCGGCGACCGACGTCGGGCACCGCGCCGCGGCGCAGAACCTCTCCGACATCAACGCCATGGGCGGCCGCGCCACCTCGCTCACGATCGGGCTGGCGGCCCCCGGCGACCTCCCCGCGCAGTGGGCGATCGACTTCGCCGACGGCTTCGCCGCCGAGTGCGAGAAGGTCGGCGCGAGCGTCGTGGGCGGGGACCTGACCCGGTCGGAACTGGTGGTCATCGCGGTCACCGTCATCGGCGCCTGCGCCCAGGCGCCGGTGCTCCGGTCCGGTGCGCGGCCGGGCGACGTGCTCGCGATCGCCGGGCGCCAGGGGTGGTCGGCGGGTGGGCTGGCGGTGCTCGGACGCGGCTTCCGCTCACCTCGGGTGCTGGTCGACGCCTACCGGCGCCCCGTGCCGCCGTACGACGCCGGCCCGGCCGGCGCGGAGGCCGGCGCCACCTCGATGATCGACATCTCCGACGGCCTGCTCGCGGACGCCGCGCACCTGGCCGCGGCCTCGGGGGTCGCGATCGACGTCCACCGGGACGCGTTCGAGGTCCCGGAGCCCTTGGTGGCGGTCGGGGCGGCCACCAACGCCGACCCGCTCAGCTTCATCCTCGGTGGGGGAGAGGACCACGCGCTGCTGGCGACGTTCCCCGATGTCGGCTCCGTGCCCGACGGATGGCTGGTGATCGGCGCGGTGTCCGATGGCGAGGCCGGTGGGGAGGCCGGTGGTCACGGTCGACGGGGCGGCGTACGACGGTCCGACCGGCTGGACCCACTTCTAGGGGCGGCGGGACAATTCACCGCATAACCGGTGAATCTGACCGTTCTGGCACGAAACTTCACGACAGAACGGTCGGATTCACCACATAACCGGTGAATCTTCCCGAGAACCACGAAGACCGCCACCCCTCCGGGTGACGGCCTCCAGGCATGCTCCCTAGATTCTGGTGCAGGTCAGCGGCTGACCTTGCCCGCCTTGAGGCAGCCGGTGCAGACGTTGAGGCGCTTGGGCGTGCCGTTCACGGTCGCGCGGACCCGCTGGATGTTCGGGTTGAACCGGCGCTTGGTGATCTTGCGCGACCACGGCCGGTTGTTGCCGAAGGCCGGCTTCTTGGCGCAGATGTCGCAGACGGCAGCCACGGTTGACTCCTGATAGGTAAGTACGTGAATCGGTCAGAGGGCCCGCTCCAAGGCGAGCAACCGCACCAGAGTATCCGAACCTCGGACACCTTCGAAAATCGTGGGACTACGCTGACCGCCACTCCGGCAAAGACCGACCACCGAGGCAGGCGATGGAAGAGATACCGCGTGGGGGCACGTTCTCTCTTGCGGTCGTGCTCCGGTTCGTCGACATCGCCACCGACGCGCTGGCGCGGGCCCGCGAAGAGATCGACGCGCTCAACGTCTACCCGGTCCCCGACGGCGACACCGGCACCAACATGTACCTCACCGTCTCGGCGGCCCGCGATGCGATTCGGGAGGCCACCGGAGGTGACCCGGAGGCTCCGCTACCCGAGGCGCTGGCGGCCCTCGGCCGGGGCGCGCTGCTCGGTGCCCGCGGCAACTCGGGGGTGATCCTCAGCGAGATGCTGAGAGCGATCGCGCGGCGGATCGCCGAGGCCTCCTCGGAGGAACGCAACGCCGAGGTGATGGCCGACGCCCTGCGCCGGGCGGCCGAGGCGAGCTACGCCGCGGTCGGAGAACCCGTCGAAGGCACCATGCTCACCGTCTTCCGAGCGGCCTCCGAGGCGGCGATGGTCAAGGCGGCGGACGACGGTGTCCGAGCCCGCGACGTGTTCACCACCGCAGCGCAAGCGGCCCGCGAGGCATTGGCCCGTACGCCGGAGCAGCTCGAGGTGCTCCGCAACGCCGGTGTCGTCGACGCCGGCGGGCGTGGCATCTGCGTGATCCTCGACGCCGCGGAGACCGCGCTGACGGGCCGACGACCGATGGTGGCGCCGTCCACGATCGGCCAGCACTCGATCCCGATCCCGCACGTCGCCGGCGGCGTACCGGAGGGCGACCTGAGCCCCGATGGGCCGTCCTACGAGGTGATGTACCTGCTCGACGCCGAGGATGCTTCGATCCCGGCGCTGCGCGAGCGGCTCGGCTCGCTCGGTGACTCGCTCGTGATCGTCGGCGACCAGGGGCTGTGGAACGTCCACGTCCACGTCGACGACGTCGGCGCCGCCATCGAGGCCGGGATCGACGCCGGTCGGCCGCACCGGGTCCGGGTCACCCACTTCGCGGAGCAGGTCGCAGAGTCGCGCCAGCGGCAACCCGACCTCGAGCGGAGCGGGCGCCGGATCGTCGCGGTCGCCGCCGGACCGGGCCTGGAGACGCTCTTCGCCGGAGCCGGCGCCGTCGTGGTCGCCGGCGGCCCGGGTCAGCGTCCGTCCACCGGCCAGCTGCTCGAGGCGATCACCGGCTGCGGTGCCCGCGAGGTCGTCGTGCTCCCCAACGACGCCGATTCGGTCCGGGTGGCTCAGATCGCGGCCAGTACCGCCGAGAGCGATGCCGGGATCCGGGTCGCGGTGATCCAGACCCAGGCGCAGGTGCAGGGGCTGGCGGCGATTGCGGTGCACGAGCCCGGGCGGAGCTTCGACCAGGACGTCCTCGAGATGACCGCCACCGCCCGGCACGTCCGCCACGGCGCAGTGACGATCGCGGCCAAGGAGGCGATGACGATGGCCGGCCCCTGCGTGCCGGGCGACGTCCTCGGCGTCATCGACGGCGACTTCGCGGTAGTGGGCGAGGATCCCGGCGAGGTCACCACCGACGTCCTCGGACGGCTGCTGGCGGCCGGCGGCGAGTTGGTCACTCTCGTGAGTGGGCACGGAGCGGGCGACCTGGCCGACCGGGCCGCGGCCTGGGTCGACCGGGAGCACCCCCATGTCGACGTCGTGGTGTACGACGGGGGGCAGGAGCGGTATCGGCTCCTGATGTCTGTCGAATGATCGGGAGCATGCCGTGATCACCCTCGACTCGCCGGTGGCCTCGGTGCTGGGCGACCAGAAGGGCAAGCGCACCAAGATCGTCGAGGGGCTCGGGATCGAGACCGTCCGCGATCTGATGCGGCACTTCCCGCGGCGATACCTCAAGACCGGCGAGCTCACCAAGGTCGAGGATCTCGCGCCCGACCAGATGCTCACCGTCGTCGGCGAGATCTCCTCCAGCCAGGTCAAGACCTACCGTGACCGTCGCAGCGGCCGACCGGCGTACCGTCTGGAGACGGTGCTCCGCACCGACGGCCCGAGCCTGAGGATGACGTTCTTCGCCAAGCAGAAGAGCGTTTCCGAGTGGCAGGCGCGGCGGCTGAGCGTCGGTCGCAAGGGTGTGTTCATCGGCAAGGCCGGCCAGTTCCGCGGCGAGTGGCAGCTCACCAATCCCTCGATGTCGCTGTTCGGGGTCGATGACGACGAACAACTGGCGACCGTGGAGGCACTCGGCGAGCTCTACCCGCTCTATCCCCTCACCAAGGGCGTCGAGCACTGGGACCTCCAGCGTGCGATCACGTTCGCCCGCACCGTCCTCAACGACATCCCCGAGGCGCTGCCCGACCCGGTCCGTGAGCAGTACGACGTCATCGACGCCCGCACCGCCTATGACTGGATCCACGCCCCCGACGACTACGCACAGGTGAAGCGGGCGCAGCGGCGGTTCCGGTTCGAGGAGGCGCTCGTCACCCAGCTGGTGCTGGGAAGGCGTCGGCGCGCCGTCCACGCGATGGGAGCGGTCGCGCGCACCGGGGGCGACGGATCGCTGCTGGCGGCGTTCGACGCGCGACTGCCGTTCGAGCTCACCGCCGGGCAGGTCGAGGTAGGTGCGCAGATCGAGCACGACCTGGCGCAGCCGCACCCGATGAACCGGCTCCTGCAGGGCGAGGTCGGTTCGGGCAAGACGCTGGTCGCGCTGCGGGCGATGTTGCGCACCGTCGACTCCGGCGGTCAGGCGGCGCTGCTGGCGCCGACCGAGGTGCTCGCGCAGCAGCATTTCCGCTCGATCTCCGAGCTGCTCGGCGATCTGGGCGCGGGCGGCATGCTGGGCGGCGCCGCCGACGGCACCAACGTCACCCTCCTCACCGGTTCGATGACCAAGACGCAGCGCAAGGAGCCGCTGCTCCGGGTCGCCAGCGGTGAGGCCGGCATCGTCATCGGCACCCACGCCCTGCTGGAGGAGCAGGTCAGCTTCGCCGACCTCGGCCTCGTCGTCGTCGACGAGCAACACCGCTTCGGGGTTGAGCAGCGGGCCGCGCTCACCGACAAGGCCGGCAGCCCACCACACGTGCTGGTGATGACCGCGACCCCGATCCCACGCACCGTCGCGATGACCGTCTTCGGCGATCTCGAGACCTCCACGCTCACCGAGCTGCCGGCCGGCCGCGGCGAGATCCAGACCAGCGTGGTGCCGCTCGCCGACCGTCCATCCTGGATGGACCGGGTCTGGCAGCGGGTGCGCGAGGAGGTGGAGAAGGGCCATCAGGCCTACGTCGTCTGCCCCCGCATCACCGGCGACCTGCTCGAGCAGGGCGAGCGGGACCAGGTCGACTTCGATGACGAGGGCAATCTGATCTCCGCTGACCCCACCGCACCCCGCGGACTCGCGGCGGTCGAGGAGGTGGTGGCCGAGCTCGCCGACGGACCGTTGGCGGGCCTGCGCATCGCCCAGCTCCATGGTCGGCTGCCGGCGGACGAGAAGGAGGCCACGATGCGCTCGTTCTCGGCCGGCGACATCGACGTGCTGATCTCCACGACGGTGATCGAGGTCGGCGTCGACGTTGCCAACGCCACGGCGATGGTGGTCCTGGACGCCGACCGGTTCGGCGTCTCGCAGCTCCACCAGCTCCGCGGCCGGGTCGGCCGGGGCGGGCACCCGGGTCTGTGCCTGCTCGTCACGCACACCTGGGTGGGTCAGCCCGGTGGCGCTCGCGAGCGCCTGGACGCGGTGGCCGGCACCACCGACGGCTTCGAGCTGAGCCGGGTCGACCTCGAGCAGCGGCGCGAGGGCGACGTACTCGGTGCTTCGCAGTCGGGGCGCCGCTCCGGCCTCGACCACCTGCGGGTGCTGCGCGACGAGGAGACGATCCTGCAGGCGAGGGCCGCCGCCGCGGCGCTCCTCGATGAGGATTCCGAGCTGCTCGACACCCCGCTCCTTGCCGTAGCGGTGGCGGACCTCGAGCAGTCGCGGCAGTCTGAGTTCATGGAGAAGTCGTGATGGCTCGGGGCGCGACCCGGACTCAGCCACGATGACCCGGATCATCGGCGGGTCCGCCGGCGGGCGGCGGATCAGCACGCCTCGGGGGGTGGCCACCCGTCCCACCAGCGACCGGGTCCGCGAGGCACTGTTCTCGGCCATCGAGTCCTGGTGCGGTTCGCTGCAGGGACTCCGCTTCCTCGATCTGTACGCCGGCTCCGGGGCGATCGGCCTCGAGGCGTGGTCGCGCGGCGCCGGTGTGGTCACGCTGATCGAGCAGGACCGGCGCACGGCCGCGCTGATCACCGCCAATGCCAAGGACCTGGGCTTCGCCAAGGCCGACGTACGCGTGGGTTCGGTCGCCAGCGCTCTGCACACGGCGCCGCGGGCCCCCTACGACATCGCCTTCCTGGACCCGCCGTATCCCTTGGACGGCGCGGCGGTCGACGCCGACCTGGCCGCGCTGATCGGCAACGCCTGGCTGGTCCCGGGGGCGCTGATCGTGGTGGAACGTTCTTCGCGCAGCGCCGAGCCGGACTGGCCCGAGGGTCTCGTGACGACGCGCTCGCGCCGCTACGGCGAGACCATGCTTTGGTACGGTCACGCCGCCAACGGACCCGCGGAGTGAGCAGGAGCCTGTGATGCGTCGAGCCGTCTGCCCCGGATCCTTCGACCCGGTCACCAATGGGCACATCGACATCGTGCAGCGAGCCTCGGCGCTGTTCGACGAGGTGGTCGTGGGGGTCGGGGTCAACACCTCCAAGAACCGACTGTTCACCCCCGAGGAACGCATCGAGATGCTCCGCACGGCGTGCGCCGGGTTCGACAACGTGACGGTCGCCGGGTTCAGCGGCCTGCTGACCGACTTCTGCGCCGAGAACGGCATCCAGGCCATCGTCAAGGGCCTGCGGGCGGTGAGCGACTTCGACTACGAGCTGCAGATGGCCCAGATGAACGCCTCGCTCACCGACGTCGAGACGGTGTTCGTTCCGACCAGTCCCGAGTACTCCTTCCTGGCCTCCAGCCTGGTCAAGGAGGTCGCGATGTTCGGCGGCGACGTCTCCGCTCTGGTGCCCGGGTTCGTGCACCGTGCGCTCACCGAGCGACTGGCGGAACGGTCTTAGCTCGGGAGCGCTGTTTTGCTCCGCGTCTCCCGGGACGACTACCATTCACACGATCTGTTTGTGCCCGGACCCGGAAGTGATCTCCTGAACAGCCTGGACCCGAGAGCGCCGCTCGTGCTCGACACACGCGAGCTCGGCCGCCGTCCCGGGATCCAGCGTGAGGTGTCACTCGAGGTTCCGGCTCCGGCAGATCTGGGCATCGACGTCCTTCGGGTCACTGAAGGGGAACAGGTCAACATCGACCTGCGCCTCGAAGCGGTCCTGGAGGGGGTCCTGGTCACGGGATCCGCGCAGGCGGGTCTCAGCGGCGAGTGCGCACGGTGCCTGGAAGCCATCTCAGACAACATCGAGGTGACGTTCCAGGAGCTGTTCCTCTACGACGACGACCAGGCTTCTTCCGAGGAGGACGACGAGGTCAGCATGCTCGAGGACGACCTGCTCGACCTGGAGCCGCTGCTGCGGGACGCGGTGGTGCTTGCGCTGCCGTTCCAGCCGTTGTGTCGGGAAGATTGTCCAGGACTGTGCACCGAATGCGGTGCGCGCCTGGCGGACGACCCGGAGCACACGCACGAAGCGGCGATCGACCCGCGGTGGGCGAGCCTGGCATCGCTCCAGCAGGACCCCCCGCAAGACGACTGAGCAAGACGACTGAGCAAACGACCGAGGAGAAGACCATGGCTGTCCCGAAGCGGAAGATGTCGCGTAGCAACACGCGCCACCGTCGCTCGCAGTGGAAGGCCGTCGCGCCGTCCCTGGTGACGTGTGCCAACCCCGCCTGCGCTGCCAAGCACCTCCCGCACCGTGCGTGCGGCGAGTGCGGCCAGTACGGCGCGCGGGCCGAGCGTCGTCAGGTCCTCTGAGTCAGGACTGACTGAGGCCGCACGCATCAACTATCCGGAGCTGCGCGCCGCGCTTGGGGAACCCGAACTGGACCCCGGGCTGTTGGAGCGCGCCCTGACACACCGCTCGTACGCCTACGAGAACGGCGGCCTGCCCACCAACGAGCGGCTGGAGTTCCTCGGCGACTCCGTGCTCGGTGTGGTGGTGACCGAGACGCTCTACACGATGCACCCCGACCTCTCCGAGGGTCGGTTGGCCAAACTACGGGCCGCGGTGGTCAACGCTCGCGCGCTCGCCGACGTGGCCCGCACCATCGGCCTCGGTGCCCACGTCAAGCTCGGCCGTGGTGAGGAGGCCGCCGGGGGCCGCACCAAGGCGTCGATCCTCTCCGACACCGTCGAGGCCGTCATCGGCGCGATCCACCTCAGCGGGGGCGGCATCACCAGCTCCTCCGAGGTCGTGCACCTGCTGTTCGACCCGTTGATCGAGGCCGCCTCCGCCATGGGCGCGGGCCTCGATTGGAAGACCTCCCTGCAGGAGCTCACCGCCGAACACAGCCTCGGCGTGCCCGAGTACGTCATCGAGGACGAAGGTCCCGACCACATGAAGACCTTCACCGCTCAGGTCCGGGTCGGCGAGCAGCTCTACGGCAACGCCGTCGGTCGGTCGAAGAAGGAAGCCGAGCAGGGCGCCGCCGAGACGGCGTACGGCGAGATCGCGCCGCGCCTCGGCGTCTCCGACGCGCCTCCCGCGACCGCGTCGGCCGAGGCCGCGGACTAGGCGCGAGCGCGCCTGCGCGCCGCGGCGCACGGGGGAGCCGCTGTCGCCCCGCCGTGATTCCATGGGCGAATGCCGGAGTTGCCCGAGGTCGAAGTCGTACGCATCGGCCTGGAGCGGCATGCAGTGGGCCGCACCATCGCTGGGGTGGCGGTCCTGCACCCGCGGCCGGTGCGTCGCGACCCCCGGGGTCCCGAGGGCTTCGCCGCAGCCTTGACCGACCGGCGGATCGTGGGGGCCCGGCGGCGCGGCAAGTACCTCTGGCTCCCGCTCGACAACGGCGATGCGCTGCTCGCGCACCTGGGGATGAGCGGGCAGTTCCTGGTGCAGCCGCCCGATGCCCCCGCCGAGCGGCACCTGCGGATCCGGCTCTCGCTGGACACCCCGGACGTCCAGCTGCGGTTCGTCGACCAGCGGATGTTCGGCGGCCTGTCCGTCTCCGAGGGCGGCGCCGAGGTTCCTCCAGAGATCGCCCACATCGCCCGCGACCCGCTCGACCCGGAGTTCGATGACGAGGAGTTCGTCGCCGGCGTCCGCCGCCGTACGTCGGGCATCAAGCGGCAGCTGCTCAACCAGAACCAGATCTCCGGCGTGGGCAACATCTACGCCGACGAGGCCCTCTGGCGGGCCCGGATCCACGGCGAGCGGCCGGGCGACCGGCTGACCCGCCCCCAGGTACGCGAGGTGCTCGAGCACGCCCGGGGCGTGATGCAGGAAGCGCTGGGTCAGGGCGGCACTTCCTTCGACTCGCTCTACGTCAACGTCAACGGCGAGTCGGGCTACTTCGACCGCTCCCTGCACGCCTATGGGCGGCAGGACGAGCCCTGCGACCGGTGCGCGACGCTCATCCGCCGGGCGCCCTTCATGAACCGCTCGTCGTACTTCTGCCCGCGCTGTCAGCCGGTGCCCCGCAAGCCCCGCGTGGCGGCTCGCATTTATTGACCAAATGCCCGCTTGGTGGGACGCTTGAAGACGGCCCGTTCGCCGGGCCCTGCCCCCATACTGACCGGAAGGCTCACTACATGGCCAAGGCGCTGATCGGATATCGGAGCAGCGACCTGCGAGACCCCCGCGAAGCCGTCGAGAACGCTCGACTGCGTACGCGTGTGGCCGACTCGAGAACCTCGTCCTCCGTCTGAGCGAGGAGAACGACAAGCTGGTGGCCGCCCGCGCCGCCGACATCGAGCATCGCGAGGAGCTGGCGGACGCCACTGCTCCGCTCCAGGAGATGCAGCCCGCCTGAGGCTGACGCGTCGGCACTCCCCGACGCCCTTGCCCGGCACCCCCGGGTAGTTTCCGCGACGCCGGCCCCGGCCCGATATCCAGGTGCTCCGACCGCTCGAACTGGCTAGGGTCGCGGACTTGTGAGCAGACTCCTCGAGGCCGTGGCGCCCGCGCGCCTCGGATCCGGGTTTCGGTGGCTGCTCGCCTCGTCCTGGGTCTCGAACCTCGGTGATGGCATCGCGCTCGCGGCCGGCCCGCTGCTGGTCGCCTCCCGAACCGACGAGGCCTTCCTGGTGGCTCTCGCCGCGTTGGTCCAGTGGGCACCGCCGCTGCTTTTCGGTCTGTACGCCGGCGCGCTGACCGACCGGCTGGACCGCCGGACGATCATCGTGACGGTCGACCTGATGCGGGGGTGCGTCCTGCTCCTGCTCGCTGCGGCGATCGTCTTCGACGCCGCACCGATCGTACTGGTGCTGCTCGCCCTCTTCCTGCTCGGAACGGCCGAGGTCTTCGCCGACAACGCCGCCGGCACCCTGCTGCCGATGCTCGTCCATCGCGACGACCTCGCCACCGGCAACGCCCGGCTGCAAACCGGCTTCATCACCGTCAACCAGATGGCGGGGCCACCGATCGGCGCCGCCCTGTTCGCCGCCGGAAGCGCGTCGCCGTTCCTTGCGCAGATGCTGCTGGTGCTCCTCGGTGCCGGGCTGATCACCCGGCTGGCGATGCCGGAGCACCGGCGCAATCCAGAGTCCCTGCAGCTCGTCCGGCACGAGATCGCCGAGGGCTTCCGCTGGGTCTGGAACCACGCCGCCGTGCGCACGCTGGTGCTGGTGATCTTCACGTTCAACATCACCTTCGGCGCGGCCTGGTCGGTCCTGGTTCTCTACGCGACCCAGCGGCTGGACCTCGGCGAGGTGGGCTTCGGACTGATCACCACGGTCGGCGCGCTGGGCGGTCTAGCCGGCACCTTTGCCTACGGATGGATCACCCGGCACGTGAGCCTCGGCAACCTGATGGGGATCGGGCTGATCCTCGAGACCTTCACCCATCTCGGGCTCGCGGTGACGACCGTGCCGGCCGTGGCGCTGGCGATCTTCTTCGTGTTCGGCGCGCACGCATTCATCTGGCACACGACCTCCGTGACGGTGCGGCAGCGGGCAGTGCCCACCGAGCTCCAGGGGAGGGTAGGCAGTGTCAACCTGGTCGGCGTGTTCGGCGGCCTCGTGATCGGCTCGGGCATCGGCGGCGTGCTGGCCCAGCACTGGGGAGTGACCGCACCGTTCTGGTTCGCGTTCGCGGGCTCGGCCGTTTTCGTGGTGCTGATCTGGGGCCAGCTGGCCCACATCAGGCATGCGGACGACGAGGTCCCCGAACCGGCGTGAGTGGTTCCATGGGCGGCATGGACCTGCCAGCGCTCTGCTCAGCCCTCCCCGAGGGGGTCGTCGTGACCGACCCCGAGGCGATGGAGAAGTACCGCTTCGACTGGTCCCGCGATGCCTCGGCCGGGAACCCCGTCGCTGTGGTGCGCGCGGAAACCGCTGGGCAGGTGCAGGCCGCCGTCCGCTGGGCCGCCGAGCACCGCGTGCCGGTGGTTCCGCGCGGCGCGGGGTCCGGACTCTCCGGGGGCTCCTCGGCCGTCGATGGCGGAATCGTGGTCACGCTGGAGCGGATGCGGGCGATCGAGATCGACACGGACTGCCGGGTCGCCGTCGTCGAGCCGGGCGCGTTCAACGCCGAGGTGAAGACGGCGGCCGCGGAGCACGGGCTGTGGTACCCGCCCGACCCCTCGTCGTACGAGATCTGCTCGATCGGTGGCAACGTCGCGACCAACGCTGGCGGCCTGTGCTGCGTGAAGTACGGCGTCACCACGGACTACGTGCTCGGCCTTGATGTGGTGCTCGCCGACGGGACGCTGGTGACGCTCGGGGGCAAGCGGATCAAGGACGTCGCCGGGCTCTCCCTGCTCAAGCTGTTCGTCGGCAGCGAGGGCACCCTCGGCATCGTCACGCGGGCGATCCTGCGGCTGGTGCCGGCCCAGGCGGTGCGCTCGACGGTCGTCGCGTCGTTTCCGACCGTCGCGGCCGCGGCGGACGCCGTGGTCGCGGTGGGGCGCACGCTGCGGCCCTCGATGATGGAGCTGATGGACCGGGCGTCGATCAACGCGGTGGAGGACTACCGGCCGATGGGCCTGGACCGCACCGCGGGGGCGCTGCTCGTGGCCCAGTCCGACGCGCCGGGTGCCGCCCGGGTCGAGGAGGTCGCGGTGATCCAGAAGGCGTTCGAGGCCGCCGGCGCGAGCGAGGTGTTCGCGACCGACGACCCGGAGGAGGGTGAGCTCTTCGTCGAGGCCCGTCGGGCGGCGTTCCCCGCGATCGAGGCGCAGGGCTCGCTGCTGCTCGAGGATGTCGGCGCACCGATTCCGATGCTCCCGCGACTGCTCGCCGACATCGCGGCCATCGCCGAGGCCCACGACATCGCCATCCCGGTGGTCGCGCACGCCGGCGACGGGAACACGCACCCGATCATCGTCTTCGACCCCGCCGACCCTGCGGCCGAGCAGCGCGCCCGGCTCGCCTTCGGCGAGGTGATGCAGGCTGCGATCCGCCTCGGCGGCACGATCACCGGCGAGCACGGCGTCGGACGGGCCAAGATGTCCGCGCTGCCCGACCAGCTCGGGCCCGACGTGATGGCGCTGACCCGGCGGGTGAAGGACGCGCTCGACCCCCACGGGATCCTCAACCCGGGGGCGATCCTCTAGCCGGAGGGTGGGGAACTACCTACGGGGCGACCGGACAGGATGCGGGCCCCGGCCCCGGCCGCGGCTGCGTTCGCGTTCAGGAGTCACCCGGCGTTACCCCCAGCTCCGACAGGCTGTCGACGAGCTCGGGGCGCGAGCCGATTCCGAGCTTGGCGTACACGTGGCGCAGGTGGTACTCCACGGTTTTCGGGCTCAGGAACAGGGCGGCGGCGGCCTCTCGGGTGGTCTTCCCGTCGGTGAGGAGCAACGCAATCTGGAGCTCCCGCGGGGTGAGGTCCACGATCGGTCCCGTCTCCCGGCGCCGGGCAGTGACGCCGGTGGCGTTCAGCTCGCCGAGTGCGATGTCCGCCCAGGCCGTCGCGCCGAGCCGCTCGAACGTGCCGAGGGCCTCCGTGAGCTGAACCCGGGCGTCCACGCGGCGTCGGGCCCGGCGCAACCGCTCGCCGTACAGCAACCTCGTCCGGGCCGCCTCGAACGCATCCGGTGTCCGCTCGTGCAGGCGCTGGGCCCGCTCGAAACTGCGCTCCATCTCCGCGCGCTCCGTGGCGAGCAGACCGCGCACCCGCGCGGCCCGGGCCAGCGCCCAGGGCTGCCCCTTCGCCTCCGCCAGATCGAGAAAGTGCGTCGCCTGGCGCAGCGCATCATCCCGCCTGCCCAGGCTCACCAGCGCCTCGACCAGCTCCGGCACGGGTGAGAGGTCGGCGTCCAGTACGCCGAGCTCGTCCAGCCAGGCCGCGAGCTCGGAGAGCTGGCCGGCGGCGACCTCGGTCTCGCCCAGCGAGAGGGACAGCTCGGCCATGGCGAAGCCGGTCCAGGCCGTCACCATCCGCAACCCGTGCGCCCGCGCGATTCCGTCGGCCTCGGCCGCCAGCTCCCGGCTCTCCGTCGACCGACCCCGGCGCGCGGTCAGCCAGGCGAGCCCAGCCAAGGTGACGCCGAGCTCGGTGGACTGCCCACACTCCCGAGCGAGCATGGCGGCTTCGTCGTACTCGGCCGCGGCGCGCGTCCAACGGTCGGTCGTCGCATCGTCCCGGGCCAGGTGCCACAACAGGTGCGGCAGCGTGCCGATCGCTGCGTTCGCACGCCGGCGTTCCACGGCCTGGGCGACCAGGTCGCGGCCGGTGCCGGCCTCGCGCAGGTAGAGCGTGCCGATCACCTCCCAGCCCGACTGGACCGTGGTCCCAGAGGTCGTCGGGGCCGCGAGTCCGGTCACGCCTGCGCGGATCTGGTCCGCGCCGGGTTCCCCGGCGAGGATCCGCGCCATGCCCACGGCGATCCGGGCGACCGCCTCCGGCTTGCCCGACTCGGCGAGCCGTCCCGGACGCGCGAGCAGCCCCTCGATCCGGTCGGCAGCGGCGTTCGCGGAAGCGACGTCGAGCTGGTAGAAGCAGGAAGAGATGGCGTCGGCGTACATGAGCAGGGCCTGCTCGGGCTCTGTGCTAACGGCGGCGCCGGCGGCCCGCAGCAGCACGTCGCGCGCCACGTCGAGAGATCCGCTCCGGGCGGCGACCAGCCCCTCGAGATGGCGTGCCCTGGCCGTGGCTGCGTACGCCGGGTCGTGACGGAGCGCCTCCCGGAGGTGGGCGACCGCGCTTGCGTCGTCAGCGGCGTACCAGGCCTCCTCCCCGGCCGCGAGGAACCTGCGCGCCCGTGCCTCATCGCCGTCCGACAGCCGCGCCGCTCGTTCGTACGCCGTGGCGGCAACCGCGTGGGCGCCGCGCTCCGATGCCCGCTTCCCGACAGCCTCGATCTCCGCGGCCACCTCCGCGTCGACACCGAGTGTCGCCGCGCATCGATGCCAGGCCCGCCGGTCGACGTCGGCGGCCGGGAGAGCATCGGCCACCAGCCCGTGCAGCAGCCGGCGTTCGTCGGCCGGGGCCGTGGCGTAAACGGCCGATCGGGCCAGCCCGTGGGAGAAGTAGGCGTGCTGGCCGGTGACCCGCACCAGACCCAGGAGCTCGGCGCGATCCAGCGCCGACAGGTCCAGACCCGCAGCGGTGCAGACGCGGTCGATGATCGGCACATCGCCGTCAGCGACGGCGGTCACCAGCAGCACTTTTCGGTCGTCCGGCGCGAGCCCGGCGGCACGGCGGTCGAAGGCGCGCGCCACGACGTCGGGCAGCGGGGCCGGTGTCGCCGGGGAGGCCTCGTGCAATGGAGCCGGGTCCCGCGCGAGCTCCTGGATCGCCAGCGGGTTGCCGGCACCGTGGTCGACGATGTGGTGCAACAGCTCGCTCGGTATCGGCAGCGCTGAGGTGGCGGTTGCGAGCTCACGGGCCGACTCCAGATCCAGGCCAGCGAGGGCCCGCACGGGCAGGCCCGCCGCGGTCCAGGGGGCCGGGATTCCGTCGCGCAACGCCACCAGCACGCAGACGGCATCCGCCAAGAGCCGCCGGGACGCGAAGACGAGAGCATCCGCGGAGGACTGGTCCAGCACGTGGGCGTCGTCAACGACCAGGGCCACCGGCTGATCCTCACTGACCTGCGTGAGGAGTGACAGCACGCCGGCGGCCACCGCGAAGCGGTCGACGGGAGGACCCGTGCGCAGGGCCAGGGCGACGGCCAGCGCGTCGGCCTGAGGCGCGGGAAGCCGGTCGAGCTGCCCGGTCAGTGGACGGAGCAGCCCCGCGAGGCCGGCGAAGGGGAGCGACCGCTCGGTCTCGGAGCCGGTCATGCGCAGCACCCGGAAGCCCTCTGCACGGCTGATGGCGTGGCGGAGCAGGGCACTCTTGCCGATGCCGGGCTCCCCGGTCATCACGAGAACTCCGCTCTGCCCGAGACGGGCAGAGGCCAGCAGCGCGTCGATCTCGCGCTGCTCGGTCGCTCTCCCGATCAGCATTGGGTCGAGTCTAGGAGCGACGGCGGGGAGGCGCGGATGGGTCTGGGCCACCCAGACACTAGGTGCCCCACCTGATGCCAGCCGGTCCGGGCCGGGGTGATGCTGCGGACACCCGGCCGGGACGTCCGGCCGGTCATCGACAGGAGCATCACCATGACAACCACCACACAGCCCGCAGCCCTCGACGAGGAGAAGCTGATGGGCTTCGTTTTCCGGGCGGTCGACGAGGTCGGCGCCGCCCTCAACTGTGCCCTCGTCGTGATGGGTGACCGGCTCGGCTACTACCGCGCGCTCGCCGAGCACGGGCCGCTCGACCGCGTCGGACCTTGCCCAGCGCACCAGCACCGGCGAGAAGTACGCACGCGAGTGGCTGAACGCACAGGCCGCCGGGGGCTTCGTCACCTATGACCCGCCGACTCGGGGCGTACACGCTTGCCCGCCGAGCACGCCGTCGCGCTCACCGACGAGTCGTCGCCCGGCATTCCTTCCCGGCTTCTTCCAGATCGCCTTCGGCACCGTGCGCGACGCCCACCGGATCTTCGAACTGGCCCAGGACGGGGACGGGCTCAGCTGGGGCGACCACAACAGCGACGTCCACGTCGGGTGCGAGCGGTTCTTCCAGCCCGGGTACGCCGCCAACCTGGTCGCCGTGTGGCTTCCCGCACTCGACCGGGGTGGTGGACAAGCTCGAGGCCGGAGGGCGGGTCGCCGACATCGGCTGCGGCCATGGCTCCTCGACGGTTCTGATGGCCCAGGCCTTCCCCTCCTCGACGTTCATCGGATCCGACGTGCACGCGGGCTCCATCGCGACCGCCACGGAGCGGGCCGCCGACGGCCGGGCTGGGGGACCAGGTCACGTTCGTGCCGGAGCCGGCCGGACGGGTTCGCTGGAGAGGAGTTCGACCTGGTCACCACCTTCGACGCACTCGCACGACATGGGGGACCCGGTCGGGGCTGCCCGGCGGGTGCACGACGCGCTGGCCCCGGACGGCACCTGGATGATCGTCGAGCCGATCGCCGGTGATCGGGTGGAGGACAACTTCAACCCGGTCGGACGCGCCTACTATGGGTTCTCCACCCTTCTCTGCACCCCGTCATCGCTGTCGCAGGAAGTCGGGCTCGCCATCGGCACCCAGGCCGGACCGGCCAAGATCCGCGAGATCGTCACCGCGGCCGGGTTCTCGGAGTGCCGGATCGCCGCCCAGACCCCCTTCAACAACGTGCTCGAGGTCCGGAAGTAGAGGAGCTCAGATGGAGCGGTTGGGCGACGCGGCCGAGGTCGCGAACCGAGCACGCCAGCCGGACGCGACCGGGGTCGCTGTGCGGGGCGGCGTACGCCTGGCGTGGGCTTCCTACGGGACGGGCGACGCCACGGTGGTGCTGATGCCCACCTGGTCGATCATCCCGTCGCGGTTCTGGAAGGCCCAGGTGCCCTACCTCTCACGGCACTACCGGGTCGTCACGTTCGACGGGCGTGGCAGTGGCGCCTCGGACCGGCCGGCCGGCGCGGCGGCGTACACCAACGAGGAGTACGCCGCAGACACCCTGGCCGTGATGGACGACGCCGGCGTGGAGCGGGCGGTGCTGGTGTCGCTGTCCTGCGGTGCCACCTGGGCGGTGCACGTAGCCGCCGACCACCCGCGACGGGTCCAGGGCCTGTTCGCCATCGCACCCTCGTGTGGGTTCGACCTCCCGAGCTCGCACCGGGACAGGTATGCCTGGGATGCCCGGCACCCCCACAACCGTGGCTGGGCGAAGTACAACCGGCACTACTGGCTCGAGGGTGGCTACGACGACTTTCTGCGATTCTTTTTCGGCGAGATGTTCAGCGAGCCGCACTCGACCAAGCAGATCGAGGACGCGGTCGCCTGGGGGCACCAGCTCACCCCCGAGACTCTCGTGGACACGCACGCGGGGCGCACCGGGTGCGACGGCACCGTCCTCACGAACATCGAACCCCTGTGCGAGCGGGTGGAATGCCCGGTCACCGTGCTTCACGGGAGCGAGGACCGGATCCGCGGCGTCGAGGTCGGCAAGCGCCTGGCCGAGCTCACCGGGGGCCAGCGGATCCTGGTCGAGGGCGGCGGGCACGGGCCGATGTCCCGGGACCCGGTGCTGGTCAACCGGGAGATCCGGCGGTTCGTGGAGCGCATCGCGCCGTTGGCCGGAGCCCGCCGCCGAACGCGGGCGCGGGTGCGACCTCGGCGGGCGCTGTACCTCTCCTCGCCGATCGGCCTCGGCCATGCCCGGCGCGACCTGGCGATCGCCCGGCAGCTACGGACGCACCACCCGGACCTTCAGGTCGACTGGCTCGCCCAACAGCCCGTCACCAGAGTGCTGCGCGAGGAGGGAGAGCGGGTCCATCCCGCGTCCGCGTGGCTAGCCAGCGAGTCGGGGCACGTCGAGCACGAGTCCGGGGAACACGACCTGCATGCGTTCGGGGCGATCCGCCGGATGGACGAGATCCTGGTCAACAACTTCATGGCCTTCGACGAGCTCACCGAGTCCGAGCACTACGACCTGGTCATCGCCGACGAGTCCTGGGACGTCGACTACTTCCTGCACGAGAATCCCGAGCTCAAGCGGTCGGCCTATGCGTGGCTCACCGACTTCGTCGGCTGGCTGCCGATGCCCGACGCCGGGCCGGATGAAGCTGCGCTGACGGCCGACCACAACGCCGAGATGATCGAGCAGCGAGCCCGATTCCCCGGCCTGCGCGACCGATCGATCTTCGTCGGCAACCCGGACGACGTCGTCGTCGACGACTTCGGCCCCGGCCTTCCCGGGATCCGGGACTGGACCGAGAGCAACTTCGACTTCGCGGGCTACGTGACCGGGTTCGACCCCGCGGCGCTCGGTGACCGCGAGAAGATCCGGTCCCGGCTCGGGTACCGACCGGACGAGCGGGTGTGCGTGGTCACCGTCGGTGGCTCCGGTGTGGGCGGTCCGCTGTTGGCGCGAGTGCTGGACGCCGTACCGCTGGCAAGACGTCTGGCCCCGGACCTCCGGTTCGTCGTCGTGACCGGCCCGAGAATCGACCCGGCATCGCTGGCCGAGCGGGAGGGCGTGCAGGTGCACGGCTACCTGCCCGACCTGCCCGAGCAGCTCGCAGCGTGCGACGTGGCCGTCGTCCAGGGCGGTCTGACGACCTGCATGGAGTTGACCGCGCTGCGCCGACCGTTTTTGTATGTGCCCCTCCGGAACCACTTCGAGCAAAACTTCCACGTCCGGCGGCGTCTCGAGCGGTATCGAGCGGGCACCCACCTTCCCTATCCCGCGGCCGTCGACCCGGACGGTCTGGCGGAGGCTCTGGTCAAGGAACTGGCCCGGGACGTCGACTACCGGCCGGTCGAGACCGACGGTGCGAACCGCGTCGCGGCCCTGCTCGCCGACCTGATCTAAGGTCACGACCTCGATTCCGGCTACCGTCGGCGCATGCTGCTCGAACGTCGACTCTTCGGCCCTGGACCATCCAACCCGTACCCCGAGGCCACCGCGGCCCTGGGGTTGCCGCTGCTCGGGCACCTGGACCCCGCGTTCCTGGAACTCATGGACGAGACCTGCGAGATGCTCCGCCAGGCCTGGGGGACGTCCAACGCCCGCACCCTCCCGATCTCGGCGACGGGGTCGGCCGGGATGGAGGCGGCGTTCGTGAACACCGTCCGGCCCGGGGACGTGGTGGTGGTCGCCGTCAACGGTCTGTTCGGCCAGCGGATGTGCGATGTCGCGGCGCGCTGCGGGGCCGAGGTCATTGCCGTCGAGCATGAGTGGGGGCAGCCGGTTGACGCCCAGCGGGTCCTCGACGCGCACGCCTCGCCCGCGGTGATCGCCGCCGTCCACGCCGAGACCTCGACCGGGGTTCGCTCCGACATCGCCGCGCTCGGCGCCGGCAAGGGCGATGCGCTGCTGATCACCGACGCGGTCACGAGCATCGCCGGGATCGAGCTGCGGGCCGACGACTGGGGCATCGACGTCGGCTACGCCGGCACCCAGAAGTGCCTCGGCGTGGCCCCGGGCCTGGCGCCGTTCACGATCAACGACCGGGCCTTCGAGCGCCGGGTGGAGCGGCCGCAGTCGTGGTACCTCGACCTCGGCCTGCTCGGCGGGTACGTCGGCGAGGCCAGCGCCAAGGGCGGCGGCCGTACCTATCACCACACCGCCCCCGTCGCGATGGTCGCCAGCCTGCACGGCGGCCTCACCCGGATCCTCGAGGAAGGGCTGGAGACCGTGTGGGCCCGACACCAAGAAGCCGGGGACACGCTCCAGGCCGGGCTTCAGGACCTGGGGCTGGAGCTGTTCGCGGCCGAGGGCTTCCGTCTTCCCGAGCTCACCACCGTGCGGGTGCCCGACGGCGTCGACTCCGCCGCCGTGCGCAGATACCTGTTGGAGCGGCACCACCTCGAGATCGGTGGCGGAGTCGGGGAGTTCGCGGCGACCGTGTGGCGGATCGGGCTGATGGGTCCCAACGCCACCCGCACCAGCGCGCTGCTGGTGCTGGCGGCACTCCGCGATGCTCTTGACCACCTGGGGTAGGGCCATGGCGGCCCCCTAGCGGGGAGTTCCACAGTGGAGTCTTCATCCCCCCTCGCAGAGGAAGACCCGCCATGCAGATCAGCAAGCGCCGCGCCACCGCCATCGCCACCGCCCTCATTCTGGGGGGCGCCTGCGTGGCCTCCCAGCCCGCCATCGCGAAGGATCCGACGGGGTCCATCGACTCCCGCGAGATCAAGGACAAGACGATCAGGCCCAAGGACCTGAAGCCGAACCTGCTGCTCAAGATCAACCTCGGCGCCAGCGCACTTCAGGAGATCCTGGATGCATCGATCACCACCGAGAAGCTCGCCGACGCCGCCGTCACCACCGAGAAGCTCGCCAACGCTGCCGTCACGAGCCCGAAGCTCGCCGACAACGCCGTGACCACGCCCCGGCTCTCCGACGACGCGGTCACCAGCCCCAAGCTCGCCGCGAACTCCGTCGGGGCCTCCGAGGTGATCGACGGCTCGATCGGCGCCGACGAGCTGGGGCCCAACTCCGTGCACTCCGAGGAACTGGCCAACGACTCGGTGGATACCGGTGCGATCGCCAACGGCAGCCTGCTGGCCGTCGACATCGCCTCGGTGCGCGGGGTGACCACGTTGGACTACGCGAACATCCCAGCGCACAGCTGCCTGGTTCTCCAGGTGGACACCGGCAACGCGCTCAACAACGACCTGATCCTGGCCACGCCCGGTCCGACGATGCCGGGCATCGTCACCATCAACGCCCGTCAGGCCGGCGTGAACAGCACCAGCATCGCGTTCGTCGCCTGCAACGGTGCGGGCGTCGCGCTGAACCCGGCGCCCACGCCCGTCTCCTGGGCGGTCATCGAGAACTAGGACCGCGAGCTCGAGACACGACCGGCGTCAGCAGCCGGGGCTCCGCAGGATCGAACCGCGGGGCAGGTAGGGTGAGTCGCGCTGAGCTTCCCCCGCGACGCACCCCGCCTGCGCCCGCGTCAGTGCTGACGTCGTAGCACTGAGACCACCGATGGAGCCCCGCGTTGTACCTGAAGAGCCTGACCCTGAAGGGGTTCAAGTCCTTCGCGTCGTCGACCACGCTGCAGCTCGAGCCCGGCATCACCTGCATCGTGGGTCCGAACGGCTCGGGGAAGTCCAACGTCGTCGACGCCCTCGCCTGGGTAATGGGCGAGCAGGGCGCCAAGTCCCTGCGCGGCGGCAAGATGGAGGACGTCATCTTCGCCGGCACCTCCGGCCGCCCGCCGCTGGGCCGCGCCGAGGTGATCCTCACGATCGACAACAGCGACGGCGCGCTGCCGATCGAGTACGCCGAGGTCACGATCAGCCGGACCATGTTCCGCAGCGGCGGTTCGGAGTACGCCATCAACGGCGCGACGTGTCGGCTCCTCGACGTCCAGGAGCTGCTCAGCGACTCCGGCATCGGCCGCGAGATGCACGTGATCGTCGGCCAGGGCCAGCTGGACGCCATCCTGCATGCGACGCCCGAGGACCGGCGCGGCTTCATCGAGGAGGCCGCCGGTGTCCTCAAGCACCGCAAGCGCAAGGAGAAGGCGCTCCGCAAGCTCGACTCGACCGACGGCAACCTCAACCGGCTCGGTGACCTGCTCAACGAGATCCGGCGCCAGCTCAAGCCGTTGGGTCGGCAGGCCGAGGTGGCCCGGCAGGCCGCGACCGTCCAGGCCGACGCGCGCGACGCCAAGGCCCGGCTGATGGCCGACGACCTCGTGGTCGCGCAGACGGCGCTCGAGCAGGAGCTGGCCGACGAGACGATCCTGGTCGAGCGGCGCGCGCAGGTCGAGGCCGAGACGGCGACCGTGCGTGAGAAGGAGTCGGCGCTCGAGGCCGCACTCCGTGACGACCTCCCCGCATTGACCAGGGCCCAGGACACGCTCTACCAACTCGGTGGTCTGCGCGAACGACTCCGCGGCACCCAGAGCCTGGCTACCGAGCGGTTGCGCAACGCCGCCGGCGCCGACGAGGCGGCCATGGAGCAGGGCCGGGACCCCGACGAGCTCGAGGCCGAGGCCGAGCGGGTCCGCGTCCAGGAGCACGAGATCGGGACCCAGGTCGAGGCGCACCGCGGTGCGCTCGAGGAGGCGGTGACCGCCCGCCGGGCGGCCGAGGACGCGGCGGCGGAGGCCGAACGACGGATGGCGGGGTTGCAGCGGGCTGCCGCCGACCGTCGCGAGGGCCTGGCCCGCCTGCATGGTCAGGTCAACGCGTTGAAGTCCCGGTCGGCGGCGGCGGAGGACGAGATCGGCCGGCTCGTCCAGACGCGCGAGGACGCCATCGCGCGGGCCGAGCGGGCCCAGCGCGACTTCACGGCACTGGAGACCAAGGTCGCGGGACTCGATGCGGGGGAGGAGGGTCTCGACGCCGAGCACGAAGCGGCCGTGGCCGGCTTCGTCGACATCGAGGAGCGGCTCGCCAAGGTCCGCGAGGAGGCCCAGCAGGCCGACCGCGACCGATCCACGCTCGCCGCCCGCAAGGACGCGCTCGAGATGGGTCTCAACCGCAAGGACGGCGCCGGCGCGCTGCTCGCGGCGTCCGACCAGGTCTCCGGGCTGCTCGGCTCGGTCGCCGCGCTGCTCACCGTGCGGGCCGGCTACGAAGCGGCGGTGGCCAGCGCCCTCGGTTCGGCCGCGGACGCGGTGGCTGTCGCCGATGCCGATGCCGCCGTGTCGGCGATCGCTCGGCTCAAGGACGAGGACCTGGGGCGGGCCGGCCTGCTCCTCGGCGCCGGACCCGACGACGACCACGAGTGGCCCGCGCTGCCCGAGAATGCGACGTACGCCCGCGACGTCGTGGAATGCCCCGACACCCTGCGTCCCGCGCTCGGCCGGCTGCTGTTCAAGACCGCGGTGGTCGACGACCTGCGGGCCGCCCGCGCGCTGACGGCGCGGCTCCCCGACGTCACCGCCGTCACCCGCGACGGCGACGTACTCGGCGCCCACTTCGCCGCCGGTGGATCTTCGGCACAGCAGAGCCTGATCGAGATCCAGGCCGCCGTCGACGAGGCCGAGGCCCGGCTGGGTGAGGCCGTGGCCGCCGCCGAGCGGCTCGGCTTCGACATGTCGCGGCTCGACAGCGAGCGGGTGGAGGCCCAGCGACGGGTCGACGTGGCGCTGGCCAAGCTGCACGAGTCGGACGCCACCCTGGCAGCGGTGGCCGAGGAGCTCGGTCAGTTCGGTTCGCAGGCCCGCGCGGCGCGAGGCGAGGCCGAGCGCCTGGTCAAGGCCATCGAGCAGGCCGAGGCCGCCCGCGATCAGGACCTGGCGGGCCTGGCCGACCTGGAGGGCCGGCTCTCCGCCGCCGAGGAGGCTCCCGAAGAGCAGCCCGACACCGGCGCGAGCGAGCGGCTGGCCGAGGCGGCCGTGACTGCCCGTCAGGGCGAGATGGAGGCGCGGCTGGCGCTGCGGACCTCCGAGGAGCGCGCCCGCGCCCTGCACGGACGGGTGGACCAGCTGGTGCGTGCCGCGGAGGCGGAGCGCCAGGCCCGGGCCCGCGCGGCCGAGCGTCGCGAGCGGCTGATCCGAGAGGGTCGTGCGGCCGAGGCCGTCGGCATCGCCGTGGCTCACGTCCTGCAGCGGATCGAGGTGTCCATCCACCTCGCGACCGAGCAGCGGCAGGCCGTCGAGGTGGCGCGCAGCGGCCGCGAGGAGGACCTGCTCGCGGTCCGGGCGCGGTTGCGGGAGCTCGACCGTGAGCACGACGAGCTGGTCAACTCCGTGCACCGCGACGAGATGGCTCGCACCCAGCAGCGGATGCGGATCGAACAGATCGAGGAACGCGCGCTCGAGGAGTTGGGGCTTGACGCTGCCGGACTGGTATCCGATTACGGGCCCGACAACGATGTGCCGTTCTCGGACGGAGAGCCAGATGTCGCCGACGGCGATCAGCAGCGAACGCGTCCCTACGTGCGCGAGGAGCAGCAGAAGCGGCTGCGTACCGCCGAACGCGCGTTGGCGCAGCTCGGTCGGATCAACCCGCTGGCCCTCGAGGAGTTCTCGGCGATGGAGGAGCGACACAAGTTCCTCACCGAGCAGCTCGAGGATCTGAAGGCCACCCGGAAGGACCTCCTCGACATCGTGCGCGAAGTCGACCACCGGGTCGAGCAGGTCTTCACCGAGGCGTTCGCGGACGTCAGCAAGGCCTTCGACGAGACCTTCGACCGGCTGTTCCCCGGCGGAGAGGGTCGACTGGTGCTCACCGAGCCCAACGACATGCTGACGACCGGCATCGAGGTCGAGGCCCGGCCTCCGGGCAAGAAGATCAAGCGGCTCTCGCTCCTGTCCGGCGGCGAGCGTTCGCTCGTCGCGGTTGCGTTCCTGGTCGCGCTGTTCAAGGCGCGCCCGTCGCCGTTCTACATCCTCGACGAGGTCGAGGCGGCACTCGACGACACCAACCTGGGTCGGCTGCTCGAGATCTACGAGGAGCTCCGGGCGGCGTCGCAGCTCATCGTGATCACGCACCAGAAGCGCACCATGGAGGTCGGTGACGCGCTCTACGGCGTCTCCATGCGTGGCGACGGCGTGAGCACCGTGATCAGCCAGCGGCTCCGCGAAGCCGAACCTGCCTAGCGTCGTGCCCGAGCAGATACCGACTCGCTCGGACTACGTCGTCTGGCGGACCGCCACGACTCGCTGGGCTGACGACGACGTCTACGGGCACATGAACAACGCCCGCTACTTCGAGCTCATCGACACCGCCGTCAACGTCCACCTCGCGGAGGCGACCGGAACCGACATCCGGGCCCTCTCCGCGGTGGGCGTGGTCGCGGAGGTGTCCTGCCGCTACTTCCGCGAGATCGGCTACCCGGATCCGGTGGAGATGGGGCTGGTGATCGACCGGCTCGGCACCTCGTCGGTGATCTATCGAATCGGGCTCTTCCAGGGCCAGGGCGACGAGGCGGCCGCCGAGGGCCGCTTCGTCCACGTGTACGTCGACAACACCGGCGGCGAGCGGGTGGTCACCCCGATCCCCGAGGAGATCCGGGCAGCGGTGGCGCCGCTGCTGCGCGATTGAGTCTGCGGGAGTGGGCACGGCACGCCGAAATGGCCGCCGAATGGCACCCCCGGGCCTGCGTGTGCAACGTTGATCGCAGACGTTCTCGCCCTACTCGGAGGTCTTCACGTCGTGACGCTCATTGTGCTGATGATGCTCGGGATCCTGCTGGTCGCCGGCATCGTCGTGGTCTACGTTGCCTTCCCCCATCGGGGCGCGGCCATTCCCGGTGCGCCGTGGCTCGGCGAGGCGATGAACCGCGCCGCCGACGCTGTGCCCGTCCTCGAGGAGCAGGACGAGGGCGCGCCGTCCTATCGCGTCTTCGGCTGACTCGCCCGCTCAGTCCCCGGCGGGGGCTGATTGGATGGCGCCATGGGTGACCTGCTCTACCTGATCATCGGCATCGCCGTCCTCGGTGTGCTGGTCGTCGTCGGCTTCATCGCCGCGCGCGGCCGCCGCTCGACCGAGGAGGTCGAGGCCCCGAGCTCGCCGTCGGTCAGCAGCGACGTCATCGCCCCGCCCGCCGAGGCCGCGGCACCGGCGTTCGAAACCCCGGAGGGCACCCAGTCGCGGCTGGTCCGGCTCCGGCAGCGGCTCGCTGGCTCGCAGGGCACCCTCGGCCGGGGCCTGCTCGCGCTGCTCAGTCGCGAACGGCTCGACGATGACACCTGGGAGTCGGTCGAGGACCTGCTGCTGGCGGCAGACCTCGGCGTGACCGCAACCCAGGAGGTCGTGGAGCGGCTGCGCACCCGGCTGCGGGTCGAAGGCGGAGATATCGCGGACGCCCGCACCGTGCTCCGCGAGGAGCTGCTCACCCTGCTCGGCCCGGACCTCGACCGGCGGCTGCAGATCACCGGTTCCGACGGCAATC
The DNA here is from genome assembly GCA_963827185.1 of uncultured Actinomycetota bacterium. Taxonomy (GTDB): domain Bacteria; phylum Actinomycetota; class Actinomycetes; order Propionibacteriales; family Nocardioidaceae; genus Nocardioides. The sequence continues at coordinate 456,184 of CAWGZQ010000002.1, read as the reverse complement.
CCGGCGTGGTGCTCGTCGTCGGCGTCAACGGGACCGGCAAGACCACCACCGTCGGCAAGATCGCCCGCATCCTGGTGGCCGAGAAGCGCTCGGTCTTGCTGGGTGCCGCCGACACCTTCCGCGCCGCGGCGGTCGAACAGCTGGCCACCTGGGGCGAACGGGTCGGCGTGGAGGTGGTGCGTGGACCCGAGGGCTCCGACCCGGCCAGCGTCGCCTTCGAGGCGGTCAAGGAGGGCGCAACGCGGAACGTCGACACGGTGATCGTCGACACCGCTGGCCGGCTCCAGAACAAGCAGGGCCTGATGGATGAGCTCGGCAAGGTCAAGCGAGTCATCGAGAAGCAGGCCCCGGTCACCGAGGTACTGCTCGTCCTGGACGCGACCACGGGGCAGAACGGCATGGTTCAGGCCAAGGTGTTCAGCGAGGTGGTCGACGTGACCGGCATCGTCCTGACCAAGCTCGACGGCTCGGCCAAGGGCGGCATCGTCGTCGCCGTACAACGCGAGCTCGGGGTCCCGGTCAAGCTCGTGGGGCTCGGTGAGGGACCCGACGACCTGGCGCCGTTCGAGCCGTCGGCGTTCGTGGACGCACTCCTCGGCTGAGCACGCCGGCCTCCGCCGCGCTGCGGATCTGCTAGGCGCCCTTTCCGGGCGGCTCGTAACAGGGAAGTAACACGCGGGGGGAACTCGTTTCCTCTCCGCAACATCGACGCGCGGACGGCGAAACCTCGGACCGCGAAGGTTCTCGGCAATGGGGCAGACCCCCGGACTGACAAAGCGGTCAGCCGACGGTTCGCCTTCCCGAGTTCAAATCTGGAGGTTTCGTGGACGGCTATTACGCCTTCATGCTTATCGCGACGGCATTCGTCCTCATGATGACCGTGCCGGCTCTCGCGCTCTTCTACGGCGGCATGTCGCGGTCCAAGTCCGTGCTCAACATGATGATGATGTCGTTCATCGCCGCGGCGGTGGTCGGCATCCTGTACGTCGCTGTGGGGTGGTCGATGGGCTTCGGCGGCGAAGGCACGTTCTTCGCCAATCCGTTCGAGCTGTTCTGGCTGGACGGGGTGACGACGGACGGCTACATCTTCGTGATGTTCCAGATGACGTTCGCGATCATCACCGCGGCCCTCATCAGTGGAGCGGTCGCGGACCGGATGAAGTTCTCCGCCTGGATCGTGTTCCTGCCGCTCTGGGCGCTCATCGTGTACTTCCCGCTGGCGCACATGGTCTTCAGCTGCACCGAGGACTCACTCATCTGTGGCCGGATCGGCGCTCAGGACTACGCGGGCGGTACCGCTGTCCACATCAACGCCGGAATCGCCGCTCTCGTCCTGGCACTGCTCCTCGGGAAGCGTGTCGGCTGGCCCCGGGACAAGATGCGTCCGCACAACCTCACCCTGACCATGCTCGGCGCGGGAATGCTGTGGCTCGGCTGGTACGGCTTCAACGTGGGTTCGATCGTGTTCAGCGGTGCGACCGACGAAGAGAACACGCTCCAGTTCCTCTCTGAGACCGGCCGCACCTTCGCCAACACCACACTGGCCACGATGGCCGCGATCCTCGGCTGGCTCATCGTCGAGCGGATCCTGCACGGCAAGGCCACGTCGCTGGGTGCCGCTTCCGGCATCGTGGCTGGTCTGGTTGCGATCACGCCGGCGGCCGGAGCCGTCGACATCCAGGGCGCGGTCGCGATCGGCGCGATCGCCGGTGGGCTCTGCGCCTGGGCCGTCAGCTTCAAGTACAAGCTGGGCTACGACGACTCGCTCGATGTCGTCGGCGTCCACCTCGTCGGCGGGGTCGTCGGCACCGTCCTGATCGGCCTCTTCTCGACGGCCGAGGGGGCCGGCGGGATCGACGGGCTGTTCTACGGCGGTGGCGCGGGGTCTCTGGGTGACCAGACGCTCGGTGTCCTGGTCGCGATCGGATACTCCGGCACGCTCACGCTGATCATCGGCCTGGCGATCAAGTACACGATCGGGCTCCGGCTCAACGAGGAGGACGAGGTCGAGGGCATCGACTTCGTCGCCCATGGCGAGTCGGCGTACGACATCCACACCAGCGGGGGCGGCAGCTCAACCGGCGTCCTGGCCGCCAAGACCGCTCCGGTCTCGGAAGGAGTGAACGCATGAAGCTCGTGACCGCGGTGATCAAGCCGCACAAGTGGGAGGACGTCCGCGAGGCGCTCGAGACCTTCGGCGTGACCGGCATGACGGTCAGCGAGGTCAGCGGCTACGGCCGCCAGAAGGGCCACACGGAGGTGTATCGCGGGGCGGAGTACGACATCGCCCTGGTGCCCAAGATCCGGATCGAGATCGTGCTGGACGACGGTGACGTCGAGGACGTGGTCGGGATCGTCGTCAAGACCGCGCAGACCGGCCGGATCGGAGACGGCAAGGTCTGGGTCAGCCCGGTCGAGACCGTGGTGCGGGTTCGCACCGGTGACCAGAACGAGGCCGCGATCTGAGCCTCACGTGACAGCCATCCGTCGGTCGGGCGTTCGCTCGGCCGACGGATGGCGTCGTACCGCCCGATGGCTATTTACACGCTTGAAACAATTCCTCGCTTGGCTGATGCCTCGTGACTCCCTACCTGCTCACTGCTGTCACGTCATCGCTCGACACGGGCGATACCGCGTGGCTCCTTGCGGCCAGCGCCCTGGTGCTGCTGATGGCCCCCGGCCTCGCGCTCTTCTACGGCGGCATGGTCCGCTCGAAGAGCGTGCTCAACATGATCATGATGACCTTCGGGACCCTCGCGGTCGTCGCGATCCTGTGGACCCTGGTCGGCTACTCCATCGCGTTCGGCGACGACGTCGGGGCCGGGCTGCTCGGCGATCCCTTGCAGTACGCCGGACTGAGCGACCTGCTCGATCCCGGCTCGAACGGCGACTCGACAGTGCCGCTCATCCTGTTCGCCGTCTTCCAGGGCCTGTTCTGCGTGATCACCGGCGCACTGGTGTCGGGCGCGATCGCCGACCGGGCCCGGTTCGGTGCCTGGATGGTCTTCGTCGGGGTCTGGACCCTCGTCGTCTACGCGCCGGTGGCGCACTGGATCTTCGACTTCTCGCGGGGCGACCACGTGGGCGGCTGGATGGCCAACAACCTCAAGGTCATCGACTTCGCCGGTGGGACGGCGGTCGAGATCACCTCTGGCGCCTCGGCCCTGGCGCTGGCGCTGGTCCTCGGGCCTCGGATCGGCTTCGGCAAGGATCCGATGCGGCCGCACAACCTGACGCTGGTGATGCTCGGCGCCGGACTGCTGTGGTTCGGCTGGTTCGGCTTCAATGCCGGCTCGGCACTGGGCGCCAACCAGACGGCGGCGGTGGTCTTCACGACGACCCTGCTGGCCGGTGCCGCCGGCTCGCTGGGCTGGCTCCTCCTCGAGCGGTTCCGCGACGGTCACGCCACCACCCTGGGTGCCGCGTCCGGTCTGGTGTCCGGTCTGGTCGCGATCACGCCGTCGTGCGGTTCGGTCTCGCCGATCGGCGCGATCATCATGGGTGCGGTCGCGGGAGTGATCTGTGCACTCGCGGTCGGGATGAAGTACAAGTTCGGATACGACGACTCGCTCGACGTCGTCGGCGTCCACCTGGTCGGCGGGATCGTCGGCACGCTGGGCATCGGGCTGATCGCCACGGCGGGTGCTCCGACCGGCGTGGACGGCCTGTTCTACGGCGGAGGGGCGGATCAGCTGTGGCGCCAGGCGCTCGGCGGCAGCGTCGTCCTCGTCTACGCGTTCGTCGCTTCGGGCATGATCGGACTCGCCATCGACAAGACGATGGGCTTCCGGATCGACGAGGAACACGAGCTCAGCGGCATCGACCTCGTGATTCACGCCGAGACGGCCTACGACCTGCACGCCACCGCGGGCACCCGCTCGACGGGCGGCATGTTCGGCACCCATCGTGAGGAGAACCCCGAATGAAGCTGGTCACCGCGGTCGTCAAGCCGCACAAGTGGGAGGACGTCCGGGTCGCGCTCGAGGCAGTGGGCGTCACCGGAATGACGGTCAGTGAGGTCAGCGGCTACGGCCGGCAGAAGGGCCACACCGAGGTCTATCGCGGGGCGGAGTACGACATCGCGCTGGTCCCGAAGATCAGGCTCGAGGTCGCCGTCAGCGACGCCGACGTGGAGGCAATCGTCGGCGCGATCCAGCAGGCCGCCCAGACCGGCCGGATCGGCGACGGCAAGATCTGGGTGTCGCCGCTGGAGTCCATCGTCCGGGTGCGTACCGGCGACCGCGACGACTCCGCGATCTGATCCCGGAGACCTGTGACTGCCGCTGAGCGGGCCGTCCGCACGGCGGAGGCCGACCAGCTCTGCGCGGCGGCGTACGACGACAGCGGCGGCCCCGAGCTCGGCGCCGCGCTGATCGCGGTCGGTGGCTACGGGCGCGCCGAGCTGGCGCCGTACTCCGATCTCGACGTAGTCCTGGTCTCCGACGAAGGGGTCGACCTCGGGGCGGCGGCCCAGCAGGTCTGGTACCCGATCTGGGACTCCGGGGCCCAGCTCGACCACTCCGTGCGCACCCTGCCCGAGATGGTGGCGACGGCGGCCGACGACGTGCGCGTCGCGTCTGGCCTGCTCGACATCCGGCACCTCGCGGGCGACCCCCACCTGACGCTGCGACTCCGCACCACGATGCTGGCGCAGTGGCGGCGGCACGCCCGCGACCGGCTTCCGGAGCTGCACGAGCTGGTCCGCACGCGGCACCGACTGATCGGCGAGCTGGCGCACCTGTCGGTGCCCGACCTGAAGGAAGCCGAGGGCGGCCTCCGCGACGCGACCGTGCTCAACGCGCTGGTGGCGACCTGGCTCGTCGACGTGCCACACAGCGATCTCGAACGCTGCCGGCTCGCTCTGCTCGACGTCCGGGATCTCTTGCACGAGACGGCCGGCAGGTCGTCCGACCGGGTCGCTCCGGAGGCCTGGTCGGAGCTCGCCGAGGGACTCGAGCTGGCTGACGAACGCGCGGCCCAGGTGCACGTCCGCGAGCTGGGCCGCCGGATCACGCACCTCTCCCGACTGGCCTGGCGCCGCGTCGACGCGGTGCTCGCGAGGCCCGGCTCCCCGCGGACCGCGCGCAGGCCGGCGCTCGAGCCGGTGGCGCCGGGCGTCGCGCTCTCCCGGGGCGAGGTGGTCCTCGACAAGGGTGCCCGACCGGCCGACGATCCGGTGCTCCTGCTCCGCGCCGCCACCGCCGCCGCCGAGCTGGACGCCGTACTGGCCCCGCCGACGGCGGCCCGGCTGGCCCGGGAGGCGGCCCCGCTCCCGGACCCGTGGCCCGCCGAGGCCCGGCACCTTCTGGTCCGGATGCTCGCGTCCGGCCGCGGTCTGCTCGGGGTCTGGGAGACGCTCGAGGAGACCGGGGCGCTGGCCGGGATCCTGCCGGAGTGGGAACGGATCCGGCTGCTGCCGCACGCCTCGGTGATTCACCGGTTCACCGTCGATCGGCATGTCGTCGAGACCTGCATCGAGGCCTCGGAGCTGATCCGTGAGGTGTCCCGGCCCGATGTGCTGATGGTGGCCGCGCTGCTGCACGACATCGGCAAGGGCGGGCTGACCGAGCACAGCGTCGCGGGGGAGCCGATCGCCCGGAAGATCGCGACCCGGATGGGCTTCGACCCGCCGACGGCCGACCTGATCGCGCTACTCGTCCGACACCATCTGCTGCTCGCCGAGACCGCCACCACCCGCGATCCCGACGACCCGGCCACGGTGGAGCTCATCGTCGACCGGATGGGCACCGCCCAGGCGCTGTCGCTGCTGACGGCCCTCACCGAGGCCGACGCGAAGGCCACCGCGGCCAAGGCCTGGTCGTCGTGGCGGGCCGGACTGATCGGCGGCCTCTCGCGGCACGCTCAGGCGGCCCTCGACCCCGGGGTCGCGCCGCCGGTGACCGCCGCCGAGGAGCTCCCGGTCCCGGCCGACCTGGCCGAGAACGCCGCGGCCATCACCGTCGAAGCCAGCCCGGACGGCTGCCGGGTCACCGCGATCGCGGTCGACCGGATCGGCCTGCTCGCCGACCTGGCGGCGGTCTTCGCGCTGCAGCGGGTGCGGGTCCGGGCCGCGCGCGCCTGGTCCCAGGGCCGATACGCCGTCTCCGTGTGGGAGGTCGCCGACGACCACCTCGACCCGGGGATCCTGCGGACCCGGTTCGAGGGGATCGTCGAGGGCCGGCTCGATCCCGGCGCGCGGCTGCGGCCCGCCGATGCCACGGTGCTCGCCCCGACCGTCGTCGTACGACCTGAGGCGAGCGCGCAGGCGACGGTGCTCGAGGTGCGCGCCGCGGACCGACCGGGCGTGGTCCATCTGGTCTGCGCCGCGCTGGCCAGGTTGGACGTCTCGGTCCGATCCGCCCACGTCGACACGCTCGGGCCCCAGGCGGTCGACGTCTTCTACCTGCAGGAGCCCAGCGCCGGATCGCTGTCGGAGACCCGGGCGGCGCAGGCCGCGCACGCGGTGCGCGCCGCGCTCACCGGCGAAATTTCGGCCTAGGGGGCTGACGGAACTGCTTTCGGGGGGTTGGATGTGACCGGGTGCCACCAGCACCCGTTCACTCTCTCGGGAAGGACCACCCATGTCCGCACGTTCCAGACTGCGCAGGTTCGCCGTAGCGACCGCGATCGTCACGCTGTTTCCGGCCCTGTTCGCCGGTGCCACCGCGGCCGCGCCGGACGAGCCGCCGTCCACGCCGGTACCGATCGTCACCCCCGACGGCCTGCTGATGAGCTACGTGCTCAACGCGAAGCACGCCAACCACGGACAGATGAAGAAGGTCGAGGCCGCGGTCGAACGCTCCGGCGGCGTGATCATCGAGTCGTGGCGGCAGATCGGCGTCGTGGTCGCCCATTCCGAGCGGGAAGCGTTCCGCTCCGACGTGCAGCGGTATGCCGGCCACGCGCTCGAGTCCGTGGGAGCCACCCGGAGCGTCGCCGTCTCCGAAGGCACACCCGGGGTGGCCGGTTCCGGCACCCGGCACGGTGAGCAGAAGGTCGACGGCGAGGTGGGCACCGAGGCAACGACGGCCGTCGTACCCGACCCGCGCGAGATCGAGCAGTGGAACCTGCGGATGATCAAGGCCGACCGGGCCCACGAGGTCACCGACGGCAGCCGTCGCGTCCTCGTCGGCGTTCTCGACAGTGGCATCGACCCCGACCACCCGGACCTGGCCGCCAACATCGACACCGATGAGTCGGTGAACTGCGCCGACGCGGGGCGCCTGGACCGCTCCGCAACGGGATGGCACCCCACGACCAGCGACCACGGCACCCACGTGGCCGGCATCATCGCCGCCGCCCGCAACGGGGTCGGCATCGTGGGCGTCGCTCCCAACGTCCGGATGGCGTCGGTCAAGGTGGTCAACGACGACGGGTTCATCTACCCCGAGTACGCGGTCTGCGGATTCGTGTGGGCCGGCCTGCGCGGCATGGACGTGACCAACAACAGCTACTACGTCGACCCGTTCATGTACTACTGCGAGGACCAGCCCGACCAGTACGCCGCCAAGGAAGCCGTCCGCCGGGCGGTCGAGTGGGCCACCAGCCAGGGCGTCGTGCACGCTGCCGCGGCCGGTAACGCAGCCACCGACCTGTCGAACAACACGGTCGACACCACCAGCCCCGACGACGGCACCCCGGTCAACCGCACCATCAACAGCGGCTGCGAGGACATTCCGACCGAGCTGGACGGCGTCGCCACGGTCTCCTCGATGCAGCAGTTCCCGGCCAACAGCGGGGAGAGCCGGCTCTCCGGCTTCTCCAACCGCGGCCTCGGGGAGATCGACGTCGCCGCTCCTGGCTCGAGCATCTTGTCCACGATCGTGACCGGCAACGGGTACGGCCTCAAGAGCGGTACGTCGATGGCCTCGCCGCACGTGGCGGGAGTGTTCGCGCTGATGCGGTCGGCTCACCCGGGTTGGTCCCCTGCGCGGATGCTCGAAGCGATCCGCGCCCAGGCCGACGACAAGGCCTGTGGCACCACCACCGCGGGGCCGGCGTGCGTCGGCCCGGTGGAGGACAACAGCTACTTCGGTGAAGGAGTCGTCGACGCACTCGACGCCGTGAGCTGACCCGTCACAAACTCACGCTGAAACCCGCTGACCCGTCGCAAAGTTTGCGACGGGTCAGCGGCTTTGTGCCGGCGCGGCGGGAGATCGGCGACCCGGTTAGGCTGGGGACTCCACGATCGACTGTTGAGGGACCCTCTTGTTCGCCACACTTTCCGACCGCCTCGCCGACACGTTCAAGAACCTCCGAGGCAAGGGCCGGCTCTCCGAGGCCGACATCGACGCGACCGCCCGGGAGATCCGGATCGCGCTGCTCGAGGCCGACGTGGCGCTTCCCGTGGTCAAGGATTTCGTGGCCGCGATCAAGGAGCGGGCTGCCGGCGAGGAGGTCAGCCAGGCGCTGAACCCCGCCCAACAGATCATCAAGATCGTCAACGAGGAGCTCGTCGAGATCCTCGGCGGAGAGACCCGACGGATCCGGTACGCCAAGTCCGGGCCGACCGTGATCATGCTCGCGGGTCTGCAGGGTGCCGGTAAGACCACCCTGGCCGCGAAGCTCGCGCTGTGGCTGAAGGAGCAGGGCAAGAGCCCGGTCCTGGTCGCGGCCGACCTACAGCGGCCCAACGCGGTCAACCAGCTCCAGGTCAACGGCGAGCGGGCCGGCGTACCCGTCTTCGCGCCGGAGCCCGGCAATGGCGTGGGCGACCCGGTTGCGGTCGCGCGCGCCTCGATCGAGGAGGCCAAGCGCAAGCTCTACGACGTCGTGCTCGTCGACACGGCCGGCCGTCTCGGCGTCGACGCCGAGATGATGCAGCAGGCGGCCGACATCCGCGACGCCGTACAGCCCGACGAGGTGCTGTTCGTGGTCGACGCGATGATCGGCCAGGACGCGGTCGCCACCGCCCAGGCGTTCCTCGAGGGCGTCGGGTTCGACGGCGTGGTGCTGACCAAGCTCGACGGCGACGCCCGCGGTGGCGCCGCGCTCTCGATCCGGCAGGTGACCGGACGTCCGGTGATGTTCGCCTCCGCCGGCGAGAAGCTCACCGATTTCGACGTCTTCCACCCCGACCGGATGGCGTCGCGGATCCTCGACATGGGCGACATGATGACCCTGATCGAGCAGGCCGAGAAGACCTTCGACCAGGACCAGGCCATGAAGGCCGCCGAGAAGCTCACCGGCAAGGGCGGCGAGTTCACCCTCGACGACTTCCTCGAGCAGATGCAACAGGTCCGCAAGCTCGGCTCGATGTCCAAAATCCTCGGGATGCTGCCCGGCATGGGCCAGATGCGCGAGCAGCTGGAGAACTTCGATGAGCGCGAGATCGACCGGATCCAGGCGGTCATCCAGTCGATGACCCCCGCCGAGCGAGCCAACCCGAAGATGATCGACGGCTCACGCCGGGCCCGGATCGCCAAGGGCTCCGGCCGTCAGGTCTCCGACGTCAACAGCCTCGTCGACCGGTTCTTCGAGGCCCGCAAGATGATGATGCAGTTCGCCCGCGGCGGTGGGATGCCGGGGATGCCGGGCATGCCCGGGATGCCCGGGGCCCCGGGTGCGGGCAAGCGGGCGAAGGCGAAGCAGCAGGCCAAGAAGGGCAAGGGCAAGCGGGTCTCCGGCAACCCCGCGAAGGCGGCGCAGCAGGCCGCCGCCGACAAGGAGAAGGCCGCCGCCTCGGGGGCCAACCCGTTCGGCAACCCCGACGGTGAAGAGGTCGACTACGAGAAGGCCGCCGCCGAGCTGCAGCTACCCCAGGACTTCTCCAAGTTCCTGAAGTAGGTCCGTGCGGTCCGCAAAGCAGATGGAGTGGGCAGCAGCGATGTTCCAGGCGGTTCCGGAGTGAGGTCGGTCCTCGTCGTCGACGGCGCCAACGTCGTCGGCAGCCGCCCGGACGGTTGGTGGAAGGACCGCGCCGGAGCGGCCCGCAGGCTGCACGAGCAGCTGATGCTCGCCGACACGTCGTACGACGAGATCGTGCTGGTCCTCGAAGGCGCGGCCAAGGGCGGCGTCGGCCGGGGTCGGGACGCCCACGTCCGCACCGTGCACGCACCCGGGAACGGCGACGACGCCATCGTCGCCGAGGCCCGCAGCGCGGCCGAGCGCGGCGACTCGGTCGCAGTGGTGACCGCGGACCGGTTGCTGCAGACACGCGTGACGAGATATGCCAGCATCCAGAAACCATCGTGGTTGCTCGACCAGCTCTGATCCTGCCTCGGGGACGTGCGCGGAAGCAACCCGAGGGCACCCGATGAAAGGATCCTCGATGACCGCACTGATGCACCGCTCCCGGCGACTGCTCGTCGTGCTCGCGGTCACGCTCGGCGTGACTCTCGCTTTCACCACGGCCATACCGGCCTCCGCAGGCACCACCGATTCGTCCCAGCAGCGGCGCGACTACTTCGGCGCCATCTCCGTGTCGAGCGACAACGCATGGGGCGGTTCCTACGACTACGCCAACAAGCGCAAGGCGATCAAACGGGCCCAGGCCGAGTGCAAGAAGCGCTCCAACCTGCCCGGGACCTGCGAGGCCGCGGTCTGGGTCCGCAACGGCTGCGCGGCGCTGTCCGTGCGGCTCAACCCCGACGGCTACGTGACTCACTACGGCTGGGCCGTCAACCGCTTCAAGGGCCCGGCGATCAAGGCGGCGCAGAAGAAGTGCGGCAAGAAGTGCGTCAAGCGCGCCTGGGTCTGCACCACGCGTCCCTGACCAGCAGCGATCCCGGGCCCCGGTAGCCTCACCCGCCATGACGGCGTTGAGGTTCCGGGGCCCGGTGCTGCCCGAAGGCGAAGAGCGCACGCTGTACGTCGAGGACGGGCGCGTGACCTACGAACGGGTCGCTGGGGCGGACACCGAGGTGGCGGGCTGGATCGTCCCGGGGCTAGTCGACGCGCACTGCCACCTCGGTCTCGATGACGACGGCGCGATCTCCGACGCCGAGACCGAGGAGCAGGCGCTCCAGGACCGGGACGCGGGGGCGCTGCTGATCCGCGACTGCGGCTCCGCGGCCGACACCGCGTGGATTCACGACCGCGACGACCTGCCGCGGCTGATCCGGGCGGGTCGGCACATCGCGCGTACCAGGCGCTACATCCGCAACTACGCCCACGAGATCGAGCCCGAGCAACTGACCGCGTACGTCGCCCAGGAGGCGCAGCGCGGCGACGGCTGGGTCAAGCTGGTGGGGGACTGGATCTCCCGCGACGAGGGCGACCTGGCGCCGTCGTTCCCGGCGGAGGTGTTCGCCGCGGCGATCGCGACCGCGCATGAACACGGCGCCAGGGTCACCGCGCACTGCTTCGGAGAGACCGTGCTGCCGGGCCTGATCGAGGCCGGCATCGACTGCATCGAGCACGGGACCGGGTTGTCGCAGGACCTGATCGACGCGATGGTCGAGAAGCAGATCGCGCTGGTGCCGACGGTGATGCAGATCGACAAGTTCCCGCAGTACGTCGAGGCGGCCGGCGCCAAGTTCCCGGCGTACGCCGCGCACATGACCGACCTGCATGCCCGGCAGCGCGACACGATCATGGCGGCGTACGACGCCGGGGTGGCGCTCTTCGCCGGCTCCGACGGCGGCGGGATCAGCAGGCACGGCAACATCGCCGGCGAGGTGATCGCGATGGCCGGGCTCGGGATGTCGGCCGAGGACGCGCTCGGGGCGGCATCCTGGCGGGCCCGGGAGTGGCTCGGCTGGAACTCCGGTCTGGACGAGGGAGCTCCGGCCGACTTCGTGGTCTACGACCGCGACCCGCGCGCGGATCTCACCGAGCTCCGCCGCCCGAGCCGGGTAGTGCTCCGGGGTCGCGTCGTGGCCGGCCGGTAGCAAACAGGACCCCGAGGACGATCAGCATCAGGAAGCCGACGCCGCCGAGGAAGAACGGCAGCAGGATCCCGATCACGAGCCCGCCGAAGAAGTCTCCGAAGTCGGGCGATGGGCCGATCTGGATCGGGCCACCGGTCTCGGCGCAGGTGACCTCCAGCTCTCCCGAGCCCGGGTCGAAGGTGCGGTCACCGATCCACTCGCTTCCGTTGACCGACTTCGTGTAGGTCGCATCGGGGGTGCCCGTGTAGACCACCTCCTCGCGGGTCTCGACGTCGACGATCGTGCAAGCAGCCCCGACCTCGCGGATCCACACGAGCCGCTCCCCGCCGCCGTCGACCGACACCTCGTGGGACTGGCCATCCGCGGGGATGGTGGCGTCGGTCGCCGCGAACGCCTTGACCGTGATGACGAGGATGGTGACGCCGACGGCGATTCCAGCCACCATCAGCCCCACCGCCAGCGCGAACCACCACGCACTCGGCCGCCGCCGCTTGGGGGGCGGGGGCGGGCCGCCGTACGGTTGGTAGCCGGGCGTGGTCACGCGCCCAGTATCTCCGGGGTCCTCCGATTCGGACCCGGACGCCGGGTCTGGCACAATCGGGCGCTGAGTCCTGCACGCCCGGCCCCTCTCTCCGGACGCGCCAAGGCCCCTCGAAGGTCCCGCCTCGTGCCCCACGCAAGGACGGCGGCCTTCACCACACACGAGTTCCGAGGAGACACCACAAACGTGGCCGTCAAGATTCGCTTGAAGCGCCTGGGCAAGGTCCGGGTGCCGCAGTACCGCATCGTCGTCGTCGACTCCCGCAAGAAGCGGGACGGCAAGGTGATCGAGGAGATCGGCAAGTACCACCCCAAGGAGGACCCGAGCTACATCAGCGTCGTGTCCGAGCGGGCGCAGTACTGGCTCGGAGTCGGCGCGCAGCCCTCCGACGCCGTGGCCAAGATCCTCAGGATCACCGGTGACTGGCAGACCCACAAGGGCATTGCCGGCGCCGAGGGCACCCTGAAGGTCGCCGACGCCAAGCGGGACAAGCAGGAGATCTTCAACGAGGCGCTCAAGGAGGCCGCGAACGAGCCCAAGGGCGCCGCGGTCACCAAGAAGGCCTCGAAGAAGGCCGAGCCCAAGGCCGAGGCCCCCGCCGAGGAGGCTCCGGCAGCGGAGGCTCCGGCGGACGCCGCTCCGGTCGAGGAGCCTGCCGCCGAGGAGACCCCGGCGAAGGCCGCTCCGGTGCCCGCATCGGAGACCCCGGAGGGCGCGGCCGAGGAGGCCGAGGCCACCGAGACCGTGACCGCCGAGGACGCCGGGAAGAGCGAGAGCTGACCGCGATGCTCGCCGAGGCCCTCGAACACCTGGTGCGCGGAGTCGTGGACAACCCCGACGACGTGACCGTCCGTGACAAGCAGCTGCGCCGTGGGTCGCTGCTCGAGGTGCGGGTGCACCCCGACGACCTCGGCAAGGTGATCGGTCGTGGGGGGCGGACCGCTACGGCGTTCCGCACCGTGATCGGCGCGTTGGCCGGCCGGGACGGCGCGCGCATCGACTTCGTCGACGTCGACCGTCGCTGAGCGGTGGCCGAGACCGTAGAGGTCGTGGTTGGCCGGATCGGCAAGCCGCACGGCCTCCGCGGTGAGGTCACCGTCGATGTCCGCACAGACGAACCCGAACGCCGGTTCGCCACCGGTGCCGCGCTCCGCGCGGAACCGCGAGGCGGATCGGCGTTCGCCCTGTCCACCCTCACCGTGAGCCGCACCCACTGGCACGGCACGACGCTCCTGGTGTCGTTCGAGGAGATCCCCGACCGCACCGCTGCCGAGGCTGCGCGCGGGGTCGTCCTGCACACCACGATCGCGGCCGACGAGACCCCGGAGGATCCCGAGGAGTTCTACGACCACCAGCTCGTCGGGCTCGCGGCCCACGACCTGCAGGGAGGCGCGCTGGGTGAGGTCACCGGGGTGCTGCACGGCGGAGCCCAGGACCTGCTGATCGTGACGACGCCCGACGGCCGCGAGACGCTGGTGCCGTTCGTGGCCGCACTGGTCCCCGAGGTCGACCTGGCGGCCCGCCGGGTCGTGATCGACGACCGGCCGGGCCTGGTCACCCCGCTCGAGGACTAGAGCCGTGCGCCTCGACTACCTGACGATCTTCCCGGCCTACTTCGAGCCGCTGCAGCTCTCGCTCGCCGGCAAAGCCCGCGACCGCGGCCTGCTCGACCTGCACGTGCACGACCTGCGGGAATGGACCCACGACCGGCACCGCACCGTCGACGACACGCCGTACGGCGGCGGCGCGGGCATGGTGATGCGACCGGAGCCGTGGGGCGAGGCGCTCGACGCCGTACTGCCCGATGGCGCCACCCTGGTCGTGCCCAGTCCGTCCGGCACCCCCTTCACCCAGGCGGTCGCGCGTGAGCTGGCCGGTCGGGACCGACTCGTCTTCGCCTGCGGCCGCTACGAAGGCATCGACCAGCGGGTGCTCGACCACGCGGCGACCCGGGCCGAGGTGCGCGAGATCTCGGTGGGCGACTACGTGCTCAATGGAGGAGAGGTGGCCGCGCTCGTGGTCACCGAGGCGGTGGCACGCCTGCTGCCGGGATTCATGGGCAACGCCGAGTCGTTGCTCGAGGAGTCGCATGAGGACGGGCTGCTGGAGTACCCCGTCTACACCAAGCCGGCCTCGTGGCGCGGACTCGACGTCCCCGAGGTGCTGCTCAGCGGAGACCATGCGCGGATCGCGGCCTGGCGCCGTGCGGAGGCGCTGCGCCGCACCTCGTCCCGCCGGCCCGATCTGCTCCCGCTGAGCGCCGTGCCGGGCGACGGCGAGCTCGCCGCGGCGGTGCCGGCCGACGCGGGCGAGCTCCACGTCCTGCAGCTGGCGTGCTGGGTGCAGGAGATGCGCGACAACCCGGGCGTCGAGATCCCCGCCCTGCACGAGTCGATCGACGACGTCCGGACCTGGCTGCCGGACTGGACGGTGCTGGTGCTGCGGCGTGCGGGCCGGCTCGTGGCCGCCGCCCGAGCCCGCCGCGATGGCGATGTGTGGGACATCGGCCGGCTGATGGTCGCCCCGGATCTCCGGGGCCAGGGCCTGGGCCGGTTCCTGCTGGCCGAGATCGAGGCCGCGGCGCCCACCGACATCGCGTCCTACAGCCTTTTCACGGGTGCGGGCAGCCAGCGCAACCAACGCATGTACAAGCGCGCCGGCTACCGGATCCGGGGCGAGATCGAGCCGGGCGTGGTGCTGCTGACGAAACCCCGACGCTGATTATCAGTCGCGACCGGCGCTGTGGCAGACTCATCGCTTGGCCTCGTCGGCCAAAGGACCGCGTCCGGGAGAGACCCCGGCCGGGTCTGCGTCGGGCACCTGCCACAGGGGGTACCGCACGCCGCCGGCCACCTGACGGGGCTGAACCAGCAGAGAGCTGAACAGCACTCTTCCGAATCCGCGTCTGACCTGTGGCACTCGCGAGGAGAAACATGAGCAACGTGATTGCTGACCTGGGCAGCGCCCAGAAGCGCACCGACGTCCCCGAGTTCCGGGCCGGTGACACCATCAAGGTCCACGTGAAGGTCGTCGAGGGCAACCGCTCCCGTGTCCAGATCTTCCAGGGCGTCGTGATCCGCCTCCAGGGCGCCGGCATCGGCCGCACCTTCACCGTCCGCAAGGTCTCGTTCGGGGTCGGCGTCGAGCGCACGTTCCCGCTGCACTCGCCGATCTTCGAGCAGGTCGAGATCGTCACCCGCGGCGACGTCCGCCGGGCGAAGCTGTACTACCTGCGCAACCTGCGCGGCAAGGCGGCCAAGATCAAGGAGCGCCGAGAGGCCTGAGCCGGTCGTTTCGACCGCTCCCTAGACTCGCTACGTGACGACGGACGAGCGCCCCACCGACGCTCCCGACGAGCCACTCCAGGACGTGCCGCGCACCAAGCGGCATCTCCCCGTCTGGCAGGAGACGGTGCTGCTGCTTGCGGTGGCACTGGTGCTCGCGGTCGTGATCAAAGCGTTGTTCGTCCAGGCGTTTTACATCCCCTCGGAGTCGATGGAGCCCGGTCTCGTCGAGAACGACCGGATCCTGGTCCAGAAGGTCTCCTTCTGGGCCGGCGGCAGCCCGCAGCGCGGTGACGTCGTGGTCTTCGAAGACCCCGACCACTGGCTCGGCAGTGAGGCATCGGGTCCCACGAACGCGCTGAGCAAGGCGATGGCGAAGATCGGGCTCTACCCCGAAGGCGGGCACCTGGTGAAGCGGGTGATCGGCGTGGGTGGCGACGTCATCTCGTGCTGCGACGACCGGGGCCGGATCCTGGTCAACGGCGAGCCGCTCGACGAAACGGCGTACATCGCCGACGACCCAGGAGTGGCCTGCAACGGGCCGATGGTCGGCAACTGCGACTGGACCGCCGGACCGGTGCCCGACGGCCACCTCTTCGTGATGGGCGACAACCGCGGCCATTCCGCCGACTCCACCGTGCACCTGTGTCTGCAGAACGAGCGTGACTGCACGAAGAATCCCTACGTGGACGCGGACCTCGTGGTCGGCAAGGTGTTGGTGCTGGTGTGGCCGGGCGACCGGTTCGACTGGATCGGGCGCCCCGACGACACGTTCGCGCACGTCCCCGAACCGGAGTAGCCATCGTGTCCGACCTGCCTCGTGGACTCACCGTGCGCCGTGATGCCGGCCTGTACGGCTACGAGCGGGCGTTGCGTCGGCACGGCATCGAGCCGATCGCCGGTGTCGACGAGGCGGGTCGTGGCGCCTGCGCCGGACCACTCGTCGCCGGAGCGGCGATCCTCCCGCCGGGCAAGGCGGGCATCGTCCCGGGGCTCGCGGACTCCAAGTTGCTGACCGAGAAGGCCAGGGAGCGCTGCTACACGCAGATCTTGAGGCGGGCGACGGCGTGGTCGGTGGTGGTGATCGAGCACGACGAGTGCGACCGGCTCGGCATGCACGTGGCCAACGTCGAGGCGCTCCGTCGGGCGGTGGCCCTGCTCGACCTGCCGCCGGCGTACGTGCTGACCGACGGGTTCCCGGTCGACGGGCTCGGCACCCCCGGCCTCGCGGTGTGGAAGGGCGACCGGGTCGCCGCGTGCATCGCGGCGGCGTCGGTGCTGGCGAAGGTGACCCGCGACCGAATCATGACCGAGCTGGACGCCGACTATCCGGCGTACGACTTCAAGACCCACAAGGGCTACATCACCGACGAGCACACCGCGGCCCTGACGAAGCACGGTCCGTCGCAGATCCACCGGATGCGGTTCGTCAACGTCCGGCGGGCCGCGGGGCTCGAGCCGCCCGCCGACGTGCAGAATGAGCAGGTCGCCGCGACCCTGGAGGAGGCTCGATGAACGCCCCATGCGAAGGCTCACTTCGTTCCGCTTCGAGCGGGGACCCCACCCGATGAGTGCCGAGGATCTCGAGAAGTACGAGACCGAGCAGGAGCTGACCCTCTACCGCGAGTACCGCGACGTCGTCGGGATCTTCAAGTACGTCGTCGAGACCGACCGTCGCTTCTACCTGTGCAATCAGGTCGATGTGAAGGCCCGCACTGAGGCAGGCGACGTCTTCTTCGAGGTGTCCATGAGCGACGCCTGGGTGTGGGACATGTATCGGCCCGCCCGGTTCGCCAAGAGCGTGAAAGTGCTGACGTTCAAGGACGTCAACGTCGAGGAACTGGCCCAGGCCGAGATCGACCCGCCGAAGCCATAGCAACCCCTCCAGCCGAGAAATGACCGATCGGCCATACCCACGCGTGATCGGTTAAATGCCCGGAGTTCCGGGAAAACCCCCGCCCCAGGCGCCGTAATCTGCAAGGCGGTAGGGGAGGGACCTGCCACTCACTGGCTGGCTAGGGGACCGATCATGGGACGCGGAAGACGCTCACGACGTTGCTCCGACGACGGAGCCGCCGCCGTGGAATTCGCACTGTTGGTGCCACTGTTGGTGTTGATCCTTTTCGGGATCATCAGCTACGGCGTGATGCTGAGCTTTCGACAATCACTGAGTCAGGCGGCCGCCGAGGGAGCGCGCGCCGCCGCCGTGACGTTCGTCGCGGGCGACAAGAAGGACGAGGCGGTGCTGGCTGTCAGCGCCGCCCTCGGCAGCTTCAAGATCACCTGCACGGAAGCCGGCAACCTGGTCCGAGATGGTGAGGACGTCGGCGGGTGCGACATCTCGGAACCGGATGTGTGCGTGCCAGCGGCGGGCGCAGGCGTCGAGTGCGTCATCGTCACCCTGACCTACGACTACCAGGACAACGCCATCGTGCCCACCTTCCCGGGCGTGGGCATCGTTCTTCCCGACAAGCTGACGTATGAGGCGCAAGCGAGGGTCAGTTGAGCGCCCGGCGCAGCCGCGATGAGCGCGGCGCGGTCGTCGTCGTGGTCAGCGTCTTCTCGCTCGTGATGGTCCTCTTGGCGGCGTTCGCCGTCGACCTCGGCGTCCAGCGGGTCGCGCGTCGCGACATGCAGTCGCTCGCGGACATCGTCGCCCTCGACCTCGTGCGCGAGCTCGACGGCCGTACGGTCAACCAGCTCTCCGGGGTGATGCCCGGCCTGGCCACCGCGAGCGCCGAGCGCAACGGGGGAACACTGGGGACTGACCCCGATCTGCAGGTCACTCTGGGAGAGGTGGATGAGAGCGGCGAGTTCACGGAGCTCACCGCTGCCGCCGGTGTACCCACCGCGGTACGGGTGATCGCCGAAACTCGGGTGGGCTTCGCCTTCGTTCCTGGCACCGGGGGAGCCGTCCGCAGTGCGGTCGCCAACACGACGAGTCTCACCTGCTTCAACATCGGATCGTTCGTCGCCGGACTCAGCAAACGGCCGGGCACGCTGATCGCCCTGTTGAACCCGATCCTCGGGGACACCGACCTGGACGTGGTCAGCTACCAAGGCCTCGCTGCCGTCGACGTCGATCTGCTCGATCTGGTGCGGGCCCCCAACCTGGGCGTCGGGACGGTGGATGAACTCCTGTCGGCACCGGACGTGTCCGCTGGGGACCTGTTCATCGCCGCGGCGTACGCCCTGGAGAACGAGGGCGGCAGCACCAACCTGGCCCAGGCCTCGGTGCTCCGGGCGCTGGCCGTCACCGTCGTGGCGACCGGGAATGTCGATGTAGCACAGGTGCTCGGTGTCGCGACGGGTGGCGGCGCTGCGCTGACCACCACGATCAACGTGCTCGAGCTGGTGGGTGCCGCCGCCTTCGTGGCAAACGGCGACCACTTCGTGGGGGCCCCCAACGTCAACGTCAACGTCCCCAACCTCACCAACATGGATTCGTCGGTTTCCATCATCGAAGGGTCGCGGAACAAGTGCGGCATCGAAGGCGCCACCGCCGAGACGGCGCAGGTTCGCGTGGAGACGAATGGGCAGCTGCTGGACGTGCCCCTCAACCTCGGTGCCCTCGGAACGCTCACCATCAACGGCCCGATCTCGGTGACGGCCGACGTCGGCAAGGCGAAGGGTCGGCTGGGCAACGTCACCTGCGATCCGGACATCATCCCGATCAACGTCACGACGGATGCCCTGACGCTCAGCCAGTCCCTGACCCTCGGCATGGTCGGCAACGACATCGGCCTGGGCACCATCAGCCTCGTAGGTGGTCTCGTGAGCGGTGTTCTCACCGCAGATGTCGCGCTGACCCAGACGATCGGCGCCGATGCGTCGAAGGGTGCCGACGTTGTCGGTCAGTTGCTGGAATGGATGATCCCGCCCGACTCGTACGACGACGTGAAGACTGTCGGCTCTGGTCAGTACCAGGTCCCGCACGCGAGCGTGACGAGCACGACCGGGCTGCAGGTCACTGACGTTCGGATCGCCGGCGTCAAGATCGAGAACATTCCGCTCCTGGGCGGCCTGCTCGCCGGCGTGATTGCTACGGCCACCGGCCGCGTCAGCGCCCTGCTGGGGCCGGCCGGCGCGATTACGAGTGCGGTCGCTAGCTTGATCGCCAACACCGTGAACCCCCTGATCGACAACGTGAACGCCGTCGTGGGGCCGTTGACGGAGGCGCTGGGTGTGGATGTTCCTGGCGCCGACGTACGGGTGCGGTCATTCGCGCAGTGCAACCATCCGCGGCTGGTCGGCTGAGCCGCTCGTTCTTCCTGCCGCGTGGGTCGGGTCGATCGCGCCGGGGCCGTCCCGGCGTCGGCGCTACTCGATCAGCCGCACCGGGTCGCCGCCGATGTTGGCGTCCCAGGTGGTGAAGTCGGTGACGGTGGACCCGGTGAAGTTGATCTGGACGCGGAACCAGCAGCCGCCCAACGTGCTGGGGTCACAGTCGTAGTCATTGGGCAGCGGGATCACCATCCGCTGCAGCTTCCCGTTGTGCGTGCTGCTCCGGACCGCGACCGTGCACGCGGTGAGCGGGGCGAAGGAGGCGCTTCCGAGGGCGCCCTTGCAGCCCGGGACCCCGGTAAGGGCCGTGATCGAGCCGGTGGCGTCGGCCGGAGCGAGGACCTTGACCTGGCCACCGGAGGAGGTCGAGCCGTCAGCGGCGTCGTAGAAGTCGAACGAGACGTACTGCCCCTTGGTGCCGGGCAGCGCGCGGATCAGGTTGAACGTCGCCGTGCTCAAGGCGGCGTTCTGCAGGAGCGGCATCCTGGAGTATCCGGCGACCGCGATGTGGGACCGCATGGTGGCGCTGGCCGGCACCGCTCGCAGTGCGAATGAGTTCAGCCCGACACCGGTGGGCTGGTTGCCGGTCAGGACGCCGACGGCGGGGTTGCCGGTGTAGACGACGGGGTCGAACGTGCGGTTGGTCGCGTTCACGTTCGGCACGGGGGTGCCCCCTAGGGCGACGTTCGTGCGCACCTGCACGTAGTAGTCGCCGGGCCGTTGGGGCGTGAACTGGCACAGCGAGACCCAGTGGTGGAAGGTCCGGCTGCGCTCGGGGTTGTACGCCGCTCGGGGTGTGCTGCCCGCCGTGGTGGTCCATTGGCGCAACGCTTCGCCAGGTGCGCTGTCCATGCCCTGGAACTGCTTGGTGCAGCCCGCGATCACGGCCCCTCGCATCGGGTCCCCGGTGTCTGTCTGGGCGCGAACCGTGAACGAGGTGTCCAGTGCGGGTCCGGACGCGCCGCCGGGGTTGTAGTCACCCGAGCAGTAGATCGAGGTGGCGTTGTCGTAGCGCGCCGTCCCGAGTGTGGTCTCGTACTCGTTCATCCTGCCGATGACGTAGGTCTGGCTGATGCTTCCGCAGTCGACGTTCGTCTTGACGTATGCCGGGTCGTAGACCTGGACGTCCAGTTGCGTTCCGACCGCCTGCTCCTCGACGCGGATGGCGAAGAAGTAGCCCTCGGGGCGGATCTCGCTGTTGAGGTTGCTGGCGCAGCCGTGGGTGCCCGAGCTGGTGCACGGAATCGTGCTGTATCGATCTCCTTGCACCTTGTCGGTGCGTGGCCCCTCGATGGCGGCCCAGAACTGTGGGTAGGACTGACAGTTGGTGAACGGAATCGCGGGCAGGGCTGACCCGGCCGGCAGGGCTGTGCCCGCGGTGCTGGGTGGCTCATTGCCGAACGTGTTGCACGGGCTACCCATCGGTGCGGGCGCGGTGTAGTCGGCCACGGCGGTGCGGGTGATACGGGATGTCGGCACGCCGAGGGCCGAGCCGAAGCCGTTGGTGACCGGCGTCGAGATCGTCACCCGGAGCTGGCTCGGCTGTGAGCCCTGGGTCACCTCGACCGTGGTGGAGCCGGCGTGCTGATAGCCGTTGAGTCTGGCTGTCTCGAGGGCCGTCTCGCGGGCCATCGGGAGGTCCAGCGGCATGTAGGTGACGCCGGCCATCGACGCCGCGTCGGCAGCCTTCTGGATGCGCTCGATCTCGACGTACCAGCGGGAGACGTCGACGCCGAACGCGGCCATCCCCAGGAACACCGTGGGGAACAGCAGCGCCACGAGGACGGCGGCGTAGCCACCCTCGTCACGGCGCCGGCGCGGGCGGGTCACGAATGTGCTCCCGGTGCGCAGGTCAGGGTGGGCAGCGGTTCGAAGGCGAAGACGGCGTGGTCGCCGACCGTGGCGCCGCCGAACACGCCGGTGACGAAATTGTGCGTCGCCCTCAGGTAGATGCCGACCGCATCCGGCTGCTGGTTGGCGCAGGCGTTGATCTCGCTCGACGCCCAGGCACCGCCGACGAACCGGAACTCGTTGAGAGAGTCGACCCACCGGTACCGCACGCAGTCGGTGCCGCAGGTCCACGTCCGGTTGCCGTCGGGCAGGGGATAGCCGTCGTCATTGGCCCGGTAGACCAACAGCTCCTCGATGGAGTCCTCGGGCAGTGCCGACCCTGCGCGCTGCAGGGCGTTCGCGGCCAGCTGGGCCAGCATCGGCGCGCTCGCCGGGGTGCAGGGCGAGAGACACTCCTCGCCCGCGACCTCCCCCGGCCCGGCGCCGGCGTTGGCCGATGCGGTACGTCCCGCGACCCGGACCGCCGAGGTGGCCGCCACCTCGTCCTTCATCAACAAGGACATCTCGATGATGCCGATGACAAGGAACAAGAGCAGGGGCGTGATCAGCGCCGCCTCGATCGCGACAGCGCCGCGTTCGCGCGCCCTCAAGCGCGCAGCCAAAACCCACACATCACCCTCCCCAGGATGTGGTCAATGCTAAATGCGCCAAGGGGTATTGACTCGGGACCCGGATGGAACTGGCCAGTTGGCGTCCACAGGTAGCCATTTGGGACTAGTTGTCCACAAGGTGGTGGTCGACGAGCCCCGTCCTTCGCAGCGCGCGGTCAGGGTTGCGCCAGGAGGTCAACCGATGACAACGAGTGCGTGCAGACAGGCCCTGGGGGCATACGGCGAAGACGTCGCCGCTCGCCACCTCACCGCGGGCGGGATGGTCCTGCTGGACCGCAACTGGCGATGCTCGCAGGGCGAGATCGACCTGGTGTTGCGGGAGGGCTCAGTGCTCGTCATCTGCGAGGTGAAGACGCGCACCAGTCACTTGTGCGGCACCCCGCACGAGGCGATCACCGACGCGAAGCTCGACCGACTCCGACGACTCGGCCAGGCGTGGATACACGCGCATGCGGTCGTCGCGGAGGACACCCGGGTGGACCTGGTCGCGGTGCTGCAGCCCTCGCGGGGATCTGCTGAGGTCGAGCACGTACGAGGCATCGGCTGATGCCGTTCGCAACCGCCCACACCGTCAGCCTGCACGGCGCGCTGGGCCACCTGATCGACGTCCAGGCCGATGTATCGCCGGGCATCGTCGGCACCACCCTGATCGGTCGCCCGGACGTCTCCCTGAACGAGGCTCGCGATCGCTGCCGGATGGCCGTGGTCAACAGTGGTCTCGAGTGGCCGATGACCCGCCGGGTCACGGTGCTGCTGGCGCCTGCCGATCTGGCCAAGCGCGGGACCCACTTCGACCTGCCGATCGCGATATCGGTCCTCGCCGCCGTCGACCGAGTGCCCCGAGAGGCGCTGGCCGAGACCGCGTTCGTGGGCGAGCTCACTCTCTCGGGGGGCCTCCGGTCGGTTCCGGGTGTGCTGCCGATGGTGCTGGCCGCCGCCGAGCGGGGGATCACCCGGGTGTTCGTGCCAGAGCCACAGGCCCGGGAGGCCGCGATGGTGCCCCGGATGACCGTGCTGGGGATGCGCTCGCTGGCCCAGGTGGTGGCTGAGCTTCGGGGCGCGGAGGTGCCGGCCGCGCCGCCGGTCGCACCGATGTCGGGCAGCAGGCTGCTGGCCTGGCGCGGGCAGGAACGACTCGAGCAGCTCGACTTCAGCGACCTGTTCGGGATGGCGGACGCCAAGTTCGCGGTGGAGGTTGCCGCCGCGGGCGGTCATCCGGTCCTGCTGACCGGTCCCAAGGGGGCCGGTAAGACCAGCCTGGCCGAGCGCGTCCCGACGATCCTTCCCGACCTGACCCCAGGGGAGTCCCTCGAGCTCACCGCCATCCACTCGTTGGCCGGCGCGCTCGAGCCGGGCGACGGGATGCTCACGGCTCCGCCCTACTCCGGACCGCACCACGATGCGAGCAAGGCGAGCCTGATCGGTGGAGGGAGCGGCCAGGTCCGGCCCGGCGAGATCAGCCGGGCACACTGCGGCGTCCTGTTCCTTGACGAGTTCCCGCTCTTCCGCAGCGACGTGATCGAGGCGCTGCGCCAGCCGTTGGAGAGCGGGGAGATCACGGTGGCCCGCCGCGAGGAGTCCGTCACCCTGCCAGCGAGATGCCTGCTGGTGCTCGCCTGCAACCCGTGTCCTTGTGGCGGCTTCTCCGAGTCGGCTCCGACCAATCGCTGCCGCTGCAAGGCGCAGCGGCTGCGCGACTATCAGGGCCGGATCACCGGGCCGATTGCCGACCGAATCGACATCACCCGAGAGGTCGAGCCCTTGAGTCGGGCCGACGACCCGCTCGAAGGTCCGGAGGCTTCCGCGCAGATCCGCGATCGAGTTGCCCAGATCCGCGACCGACAGCAGCAACGTTTCCGCCACGAGAGCTGGCGGCTCAACGGGCAGGCGCCCGGTGCCGCCCTCCGGGACTCCTGGCCGCTCCGCCCCACCGCGCAGCGCACCCTCCAAGAGGAGGTCTACTCCGGCAGGCTGAGCAGTCGCGGCGCCGTGCGCGTGCACCGGCTCGCCTGGACCGTGGCGGATCTCCGGTCCGTCTGCACCGGGCATGACGTCACGCCGGGTGTCGATGAGCTCGACACCGCGCTCCGGCTGCGGACCAAGCAACCTCTGCCGCTGGCCGCTCTGCAACGGCGGGTCGGATGAGCCTGGACGAGGACCGGATCGCCCGGGCCGCACTGAGCCGGGTCACCGAACCCGGCGACCCGCGGATCACTGATCTGGTCGTCAGGTTCGGCGCGATCGATCTGTTGCGCCGACTCAAGAGGGGCGATGGCTTGTCCGGGGTCTGGGCCGACGTCGCCGACCGCCTCGTCACCTGTGATCCCGAGGCTGAGCTGAGCCGGGCCGCGCGGCTCGGTATCCGGTTCGTGGTCCCGAGTGACGAGGAGTGGCCGGAGCAACTTGGCGACCTGGCCAACACGGAGCCGTTGAACAACCGCTCCGGGCTGCCGATCGGCCTCTGGGCCAAGGGTCCGGTTCGGCTGGACAGCCTAGGAAGTGCGGTCGCGGTCGTCGGCTCTCGAGCCGCCACGACCTACGGCGACCAACTGGCGACCGAGATCAGCAGGGTCCTGGTCGACGCGGGTGCTCCGGTGGTCTCAGGTGCGGCGTTCGGGATCGACCGGGCCGCTCACCGTGGCGCGTTGATCGGGCGCGGCCCCACGATCGCGATCCTGGCGTGCGGGGTCGACCGCGCCTACCCCAAGGCGCACCAGTCCCTGCTCGACCACCTGAGCGCTCACGGAGCGGTAGTCTCCGAGGCTCCGCTCGGTTGCGCGCCGCAGCGGATCCGCTTCCTGGCCCGCAACCGACTGATCGCGGCCATCACCCGCGGCACCGTGGTCGTGGAGGCGGCGGTCCGCAGCGGCGCACTCAACACCGCGCACTGGGCGAACCGGCTCAACCGGGTCGTGATGGGTGTACCCGGTCCGGTCACCAGCGCCCCCTCCGGTGGGGTCCATCAACTGATCCGCACCGGCGGCGCCGAGTTGGTCACCAACGGTCGCGAAGTGCTGGAGCTCATCGGCTCGGCGGGCGAGCACCTGACGGATGAGCCCCGGGGCCCGGTCCATGCAAGAGATCTGTTGCCGTTGCGGGAGCAGCAGGTCCTCGACGCCGTCCCCGTGGGGACCGGTGCTCCGGAGGGCTCGATCGCCCGGGTCGCGGGGGTGGCCGCCGCCGAGGTGGCAGTCGCACTGGGTCGCCTCCGGAGCGCGGGCCTGATCGAGCCCGACGCCGACGGCTGGCGGCTCGCCGCATCAGCTCGGCCGTGAACCCGCCGCGGCTGACTACCGTGGTGGGGTGAGTGACGCGGCCGAGGCCATTGCGCCGGGGTTGCCAGAAGACCTGGCCCGGGTGCTGGGGGAGTACGAGCGTCACCTCCGTTCCGAGCGCGACCTCGCGCCGCACACGGTCACCGCCTACATCACCGACATCGCCGGCCTTTTCGAGCACGCTGTGCGGCTGGGGCTCACCGACGTCGCCGATCTCGACCTCCGCACCCTCCGCAGCTGGCTGGCCAAGCAGCAGACCCTGGGCCGCTCGCGGACCACCCTGGCCCGCCGGGCCACGGCCGCCCGGGTGTTCACCGGCTGGCTCGCGCGCAGCGGACGGGCCGCCACCGACGCGGGCGCAACTCTCGGGTCGCCCCAGCCGCATCGGGTCCTCCCGGCCGTGCTGCGGGCCGACGAGGCGCGGGCGCTGATCGATGCCGCGAGCGCGCTCGCCGACGACGGTGGTCCGGTGGGACTCCGCGATGTGGCGATGCTCGAGGTCCTCTACGCCACCGGCATCCGGGTCGGGGAGCTGGTCGGGCTGGACGTCGACGACGTCGATCACGACCGCTCCGTGCTGCGAGTCTTCGGCAAGGGCCGCAAGGAGCGCAGTGTGCCGTTCGGTCGGCCGGCGGCCCTGGCGCTGGCGCGCTGGCTGCGGGACGGCCGCGCGGTGCTCGTGGCCGAGGGAGCGGGAGGCGCGCTCTTCGTCGGAGTGCGCGGACGCCGGATCGACCAGCGCGCCGTACGCACGCTGGTGCACCAGCGGCTGGCGGAGGTGCCGGGCGCACCAGACATGGGGCCGCACGGACTTCGGCACACCGCCGCGACGCACCTGCTCGAGGGCGGTGCCGACCTGCGATCGGTCCAGGAGCTGCTTGGTCACGCGTCCCTGGCCACCACGCAGCGCTACACGCACGTCACCACCGAGCGGCTGCGACGGGCCTACCAGCAAGCACATCCCCGAGCCTGAGCGCACCCACAGGCGCATCGCGCCACAGCGGCAGCAACCGGACCGGTCCCTCGCCCACCAACCGCAACGGGTCGAGGTAGGTCTCGTCGGCCCTGCGGATCCACCCCCAGTGCAGGCAGGCGCGCGGAAAGCAGTGCGAGCCGATGAGCTGGAGCGAGCCGAGCCGGTGACCGGCCGATACGTGATCACCGACCGAGACCGTCGCCGCGACCGGTTCGTACGTCGTCCGGGTCGGCCCATGGTCGACGACGACCACGCCCCGCCCGGCGAGCGCGCCCGCGTAGGTGACCGTGCCGGGCAGGGCCGAGCGCACCCGCTGGCCGGGGTTGCCGGAGAGGTCGACGCCCCGGTGTCCGGCGGCGTAGGGGGAGTCCGGCGGGTCGAAGCCGGCCACCACCTCGGGCTCCGGAGCCAGCGGCCACACCCCGATGGGATCCGGCTCGGAATGGCCGGCGGTCAACAGCAGGCCCAGGAGGACGGTGACGGCGCCGCGGAGCGCGGTGGGAACGCGAGACATGCGCCCCACTCTGCGCGGAGCTGCCGACGAGGCGGCCGCCGCCGGCGAGGTGCTGTGGAGAACGTACGTTTCGGGTGCGCCGGTGGAGGGTTTCGAGGTGGGGGTCGCGATTTCAACCCCGGCAGCGCCTGCACTAGTCTGTGGGCATCGCCTCAGCTCGATCGAGGCGAAATTCGCACGCTTGCCGACCGCGACGAGATTGCCTTCTCGGATCTCGATCGCCCGCGGGTGACGAACCTCGGTCCCGACGCGAGTCGGGTCGGTTCGCACGCAGGCGTCAGGGCAGGTGGCACCAGCCACCTGTGACGAACTGAAAATGACCGGGGTCGATCGTCGGCGCGTCCTGCTGCGTGAGCAGTGCCAAAGGGCGCGTGAAGGCGGTCGCTCCACACAGGAGAAGAACCACCATGGCAGTTGTCACCATGCGCCAGCTCCTCGAGAGCGGCGTGCACTTCGGACACCAGACCCGTCGCTGGAACCCGAAGATGAAGCGCTTCATCATGACCGAGCGCAACGGCATCTACATCATCGACCTGCAGCAGTCGCTGGCCTACATCGACCGCTCGTACGCCTTCATCAAGGACGTCGTCGCCAAGGGCGGCACCGTGATGTTCGTCGGCACCAAGAAGCAGGCGCAGGAGGCGATCGCCGAGCAGGCGACCCGCGTCGGGATGCCCTACGTCAACCAGCGCTGGCTCGGCGGCATGCTCACCAACTTCCAGACGGTGCACCAGCGGATCAACCGGCTCAAGGAGCTCGACGAGATCGACTTCGATGACGTGGCCGGCAGCAGCCGCACGAAGAAGGAGCTGCTGCAGATGCGCCGCGAACGGGACAAGCTGAACAAGTCCCTGGGTGGTATCCGCGAGATGAGCCGCACCCCGGCTGCAGTCTGGATCGTTGACACCAACAAGGAACACCTGGCCGTCGAGGAAGCCCGCAAGCTGCGGATCCCGATCGTCGGCATCCTCGACTCCAACTGCGACCCCGACCTCGTCGACTTCCCGATCCCGGGCAACGACGACGCGATCCGGGCCGTCGGCCTGCTGACGCGGGTCGTGGCCGACGCCGTGGCCGAGGGCCTGATCGCGCGCTCCGGCGCCAAGACCGGAGAGGGCGAAGCCGCTGCTCCGGGGGCCGAGGAGCCACTGGCCGAGTGGGAGCGTGAGCTGCTGGGCGGCGACGCCGACAAGGCCGCCGCGACCAAGGAGACCCCGGCCGCCGAGGAGACCCCGGTCGCTGAGGAGACCCCGGTCGCTGAGGAGACCCCGGTCGCTGAGGAGACCCCGGCTGTCGAGGAGACCCCGGTCGCTGAGGAGACCCCGGCTGTCGAGGAGACCCCGGTCGCAGGAGACCCCGGCCGCCGAGGAGACCCCGGCCGCTGAGGAGACCCCGGCTGTCGAGGAGACCCCGGTTGCCGAGGAGACCCCGGCTGTCGAGGCCGAGGCGCCTGCCGAGGGCGCCAAGACCGACGCCTGATCCACCACTTCTCCAGAGATTCGAGGAACCAGACCCATGGCATTCACTGCCGCCGACGTCAAGCGGCTCCGGGAGATGACCGGCGCCGGGATGATGGACTGCAAGA
Organism: uncultured Actinomycetota bacterium; assembly: GCA_963827185.1. Lineage (GTDB taxonomy): Bacteria > Actinomycetota > Actinomycetes > Propionibacteriales > Nocardioidaceae > Nocardioides. The sequence goes on along the minus strand of CAWGZQ010000002.1, from coordinate 427,432 downwards.
AGGCGCTCGACGAGTCCGACGGTGACTTCGACAAGGCAGTCGAGATCATCCGCATCAAGAGTGGCAAGAAGATGGCCGAGCGCGCCGCCGAGCGGGAGGCGTCGTCCGGCCTGGTCGCGCACGCCCCCGGGGTCCTGGTCGAGCTGAAGAGCGAGACGGACTTCGTGGCCAAGAACGCCGACTTCATCGCCGCCGCGCAGAAGATCGCCGACGCAGCCGCCGAGGCCAAGCCGGCCGACGTGGAGTCGCTCCGGTCGGTCTCGCTGGGCGACGAGACGGTCGGCCAGGTCGTCGACGGCCTGGCGGTCAGCATCGGCGAGAAGATCGAGCTGGGCCAGTACGCCCACTTCGACGGCGCCGTCGTGGCCTACATGCACAAGCGGGCTGCCGACCTGCCGCCGGCCGTCGGCGTGCTCGTCGAGTACGACGGCGACGCCGATGCCGCCCGTGGCGCAGCGATGCAGATCGCCGCGATGCGCCCGCAGTACCTCACCCGCGACGAGGTCCCGGCGGACATCGTCGAGCACGAGCGCAGCATCGCCGAGGCGACGTCGCGCGAGGAGGGCAAGCCCGAGCAGGCGATCGCCAAGATCACCGAGGGCCGGCTCAACGGCTTCTTCAAGGACGTCGTCCTGCTGGAGCAGCCGTCGGTGACCGAGAACAAGAAGACCGTCAAGGCCGTACTCGACGAGACCGGGACGACCCTCAAGCGATTCGCCCGTTTCGAGGTCGGCGCCTGATCGGCTAGGTTCACCAAAGACGTCAGAGGAGGCCGGTTCGATGAGACGACACGCACTCATCGGACCGGCTTTCGTCGTACCTGCCCGAAGGGGATCCGAGTGACCGGCTACCAACGCGTCCTGCTCAAGTTGTCCGGTGAGGTGTTCGGCGGCGGCAAGGTCGGCGTGGACCCCGACGTGGTCCAGACGATCGCCCGGGAGATCGCCGCGGTTTCCAACGCCGGGGTCCAGATCGCCGTGGTCACCGGCGGCGGCAACTTCTTTCGCGGCGCCGAGCTCCAGCAGCGCGGCATGGATCGGGTCCGAGCCGACTACATGGGCATGTTGGGCATCGTCATGAACTGCCTGGCTCTACAGGACTTCCTGGAGAAGCTCGATATCGAGACCCGGGTGCAGACCGCGATCACGATGGGCCAGGTCGCGGAGCCTTACATCCCGCGGCGCGCCATCCGGCACATGGAGAAGGGTCGCGTCGTGATCTTCGGCGCGGGCATGGGCATGCCGTTCTTCTCGACCGACACGGTCGCGGCTCAGCGGGCGCTGGAGACCAAGTGTGAAGCGGTGCTGATGGCCAAGAGCGGGGTCGACGGGGTCTACACCGACGATCCGCACACCAACCCGGCGGCGGTGAAGCTCGACGAGGTCACCTACGCGGATGCGCTTCAGCAGGGCCTCCGGGTCGCCGATGCGACGGCGTTCGCGCTGTGCCTGGAGAACAAGATGCCGATGATCGTGTTCGGCATGGAGCCCGAGGGCAACATTCTTCGTGCGGTGCAGGGTGAGAGGATCGGCACGCTGGTCAGCGCGGGCTGACTCGAGCTGCACCTCGACAGGCTCGACAACCGAAGGACTAAGTGATGATCAACGACATCCTCAACGAGGCCGACGGCAAGATGGACAAGTCGGTCGAGGCGACCCGTGAGGAGTTCGCCGCCATCCGGGCCGGCCGGGCCCAGCCGAGCATGTTCAACAAGATCCTGGTGGACTACTACGGCACCCCGACTCCGCTGCAGCAGCTGGCGTCCTTCACGGCGCCCGAGGCACGGATCATCATCATCTCTCCCTACGACATGGGGGCGATGGCCAACATCGAGAAGGCGATCCGCGACTCCGACCTGGGCATCAACCCGGCCAACGACGGCAAGGTGCTCCGCTGCGTGTTCCCGGACCTGTCCGAGGAGCGCCGCAAGGAGTACATCAAGGTGGCCAAGGCGAAGGCCGAGGACGGGCGGGTGGCCATTCGTAACCTGCGGCGTACGGCGAAGCAGCATCTGGAGAAGCTCGAGAAGGACGGCGAGGCAGGCAAGGACGACGTGGCCGGGGCCGAGAAGCGTCTCGATGGGATGACCAAGACCCACACCGACGCCATCGACGACCTCCTCAAGCACAAGGAAGCCGAGCTGCTCGAGGTCTGAGCGGCCCGCGCACCTTCACTCCATGACCGACACCTCCCCGGCTGTCCCCGCGCCGCAGAAGGACCACGGCCGCGCCGGCCGAGACCTCAAGGCCGCCGTGGCGTCGGCCGTCGTGCTCCTGGCCGCGATCGCCGCCTCGCTGGCGTTCTGGAAGCCGGCGTTCATGTTCATCGTGGTCGCGGCCGTGGTCGTGGCGATCTGGGAGCTGCGCCAAGGGCTGCTCGCCAAGGACATCGACATCCCGGAGCAGCCGCTGATGCTCGGCGGGGCGGTCATGGTCGTCGTCGCCTACCTGTGGGGTGCCCCGGCGCTGGTCACCGCGACCGCGGTTGCGGCGCTCGCGACCATGCTGTGGTTGCTGCGGCGGGGGATCGACGGCTACGTCCGCACCTCCACCGCCTCGGTGTTCACCCTCGTCTACGTCCCGTTCCTCGGGTCCTTCGTCGCACTGCTGCTCGCCGAGGGCGGGCGGGGCGGCGGTGGGATCGACAACGACGGCGTCGCCGGGATCGTCACCTTCATCCTGGTGACGATCGCCTCCGACATCGGCGGCTATGTCGCCGGCGTGCTTTTCGGCAAGCACCCGATGGCGCCGGTGATCTCGCCCAAGAAGTCGTGGGAGGGCTTCGTCGGCTCCCTGCTTTTCACGGTCGGTGCGGGCTGGGTGTTGGTCGTCTACCTCCTCGAAGGGGACTGGTGGGTCGGCATCTGCCTGGGCCTGATCGCCGGCGTGATGGCTACTCTCGGCGACCTGTGCGAGTCCGTCATGAAGCGCGACCTCGGCATCAAGGACATGAGCCAGGTGGTGCCCGGCCATGGCGGCCTGATGGATCGGTTGGACTCGTTGCTGGCCACCATCGCCCCGATCTGGCTGCTGCTCCACTACGCCGTGTTCTGAGCAATCTCGGGATAGTCCGCCGCGTACGGCACCCCTTGGCACGCCCGATCGGGTGCCGTACGCGGCGGACTATCCGCTCGTGCCTGTCCCCAGGCGCCGGCACTCCCGCCTACGATCGAGTTGATGGACACCGACGAGGGGTTGCGCGACCGCGACGAGGCCGCACCCGAAGCCGCTGCTGACGTCGAGCCCGACGATGCCGGGCCCGACGAGCGGGACGGCGCGGGGGAGCAGTCCTCGGCAGCCGCACCCAACTGGTGGCACCGGGACCACCCGACGTTCTCTGCGCTGACCGGCTTCTTCACCGGGCTCGCTGTGGTGATCGTGGTGCCCGGCGCCTTTGCGGCGGTGCTCCGGGCGCTGTTCGACTACGACACCGCCGAAGAGCTGTTCCCGTTCGTGTTGGTCGTGCTCGCCGTCCCCTTGGCGCTGATCGCCCTACCCCGGACCAGGCGGTTCGGCCGCTACATGCTGCTCGGGATGCTGGCCACCGCGATAGTCGTGATCGCGGTCGTCGCGCTGGTGGTCTGGATCCTGATCAAGACTGACGGTTAACGGCTGTCGCCGTTCGCCTGGGAGACTGGGCCCTGATGTCTGAGAGCAAGCCCCTCCCGCTGGTGTTCGACGAGCCGCGCGGCCGCAAGAAGCCGCCGCGGCACCTCGCCGACCTCGCCCCTGAGGAGCGCAAGGCGCTGGCGGTCGAGCTCGGGCTGCCGGGGTTCCGCGCCCAGCAGCTGGCAACGCACTACTTCGCCCGCCTCGCCGACGATCCCAGCGACATGACCGACCTGCCCGCCGGCGAGCGAGATCGGCTCGTGGCCGAGCTGCTCCCCCCGCTGATGACGCCGCTGCGCACGCTCGAGGCCGACCGGGGTACCACCCGGAAGACGCTCTGGAGGCTCTTCGACGGCGCCCTGGTCGAGTCGGTGCTGATGCGCTACCCCGGCCGGGTCACGATGTGCGTGTCCAGTCAGGCCGGTTGCGGGATGGCCTGCCCCTTCTGCGCCACCGGACAGGGCGGGCTGCAACGCAACATGTCCACCGGCGAGATCGTCGAGCAGGTGCTGGCCGGCGCACGATCTCTGGCGCGGGGCGAGGTGCCGGGCGGCACCGGGCGGGTCTCCAACGTCGTCTTCATGGGGATGGGCGAACCCATGGCCAACTACAAGGCCGTGATCGGGGCTGTCCGCCGGCTCACCGACCCCACCCCCGATGGGCTGGGCATGTCAGCCCGCGGCATCACCCTGTCCACCGTTGGGCTCGTGCCTCGGATCAAGCAGTTGGCCGAGGAGGGGATCCCCGTCACCCTCGCGCTGAGCCTGCACGCCCCCGACGACGAGCTGCGCAACGAGCTAGTGCCGATCAACACCCGCTACTCCGTCGCCGAGACCGTCGAGGCCGCCTGGGACTACGCGCGGACGACGAAGCGAAGGGTCTCCATCGAGTACGCCATGATGCGCGGCATCAACGACCAGGGCTGGCGGGCGGACCTGCTGGCCGATGTCCTGTCGTCGTACGGCGACTGGGGCTGGGTCCACGTCAACCTGATCCCGCTCAATCCGACGCCCGGATCGAAATGGACGGCCTCGGACCCGGCCGACGAGCGTGAGTTCGTCCGGCGGTTGGAGGCGCGCGGCATCCCCACGACCGTGCGTGACACCCGGGGCCGCGAGATCGATGGTGCCTGCGGGCAACTGGCCGCCGTCGAGACCTAGGCCCAGTGGACCGGCTCGAGCGGAGGCGTAGGCCGTCAGCGCGGTTTGGCGATGAGCAGCTCGAGGTTGCGGTCCGCACGCTGGCCGCGGCGTGAGTCGGTGCGGTCCTGCGGATCGTTGGCGCTCAGCTCCCGGGCGAGCCCGGCCAGGGCGACCGGGTTCGAGGTGCCGACTGACGACGAGGGCGGGCCGGCGTGGTCGATGATGGTCGTGAAGATCGAGAGCGTGCCGTCCTTGTTGTCGGCAAGCTCGATCAGACGGGCCTGCATCGGCCAGTCGATGTGCGCGGCCGTGTTGATCTCCCACAGGCCACCGCCCCCCGGCCGGGTGTGAGCCAGCACCTGGTTGCGGTGGGTATGGCCGTTGATCCAGGCCAGGACCTCCTTGTGCTGGAGCAGCCGCTCGAGCACGCGGGCACCGTTGACCCGGGTATCGAAGTCCCCACCGGTACCGACCAGCACGTTGCTCATCGTGAACGACGTGTGGTGGCTGAAGACCATCACGTACTTGCCGGCCGACTTGCTCAGGACGGTCTCCAGCCAGTCGAACTGGGTGCTGTCGATCGAGCCGTCGGCGTAGCCGTTCGGGTTGACCGTGTCCAACACGATGAAGCGGACCCTGCCCTTGTCGAACGTGTAGTACGCCGTGCCCTTGCTGCGGTTCTCACGCGTGAAGCCGTGGCCGTGCGGGGTGCCGCCCGCCGCGAAGTGCTGCTCGACGACCTGCTGGCGGGTGAGCAGCCTTCGGTTGAGATCCGGGGTGACCCGGCGCACGGCCGGCGTCGCCGCAAGGGACAGTAGGAGTCGGGCCAGGTCCCCGCTCTGCAGGCTGTTGAGCAGCTCCGCAGGCGACAGGCCCGCGGGGAGCGACTGCAGCTTCAGCGGACCCGTCGAGACCACGCCCAGCTGCATCAGCTGCGGGAAGTTGCCTTGGACGAGGCCGTCGTGATTGCCGAAGGCCGAGTACCACGGCACGTTCAGTCCCTGCGCTGTGAACGGGCGTCGGGCCGCGTTGAGCAGGCCGGGAACGACCGGGAAGCCGTACCGCTTGCGGTAGACATCCGGGGTTTCGCCACGGGCCCCGTGCGGGTGCCAGTAGCCGGGGTCGTAGTACGTCTTGTTGTCGTCGTGCACGCCCTCCCACTGGGATCGGCTGCCGGAGTCGACCCGGACGCGGCCGCCGTTGAGGACCCGGATGTTCCAGCGGATCTCGTTGAACTGGGAGTTGTCCGAGTTGTCCCCGGTTTGGATGGCCAGTGACAGCGGCAGACCGGTGTGCGGACCGATCCCGATCCTGTTGATCTGCCGGACCATCGCGTCGGCGATCTGGCCGGAGAGCATCTCTTGCGGGCGGTACGCCGAGCTGAACAGCGTCGGCGGGAGTGGTGACGGGTCGTCCAGCCGGTCGGAGAACTCGACCCGCAGCGGCGATTGCGCGTCGAGTGATGTGAACGTCGCTGAGCTGGGCGAACGCGATCACCGCCTTCCGCGATGCCTGGCGCCCCGGCGCGGCGGCGGCCCCGAGGTCGGTGCGCACCATCGGGAGCTCACCCGGCCGCCTCACGATCGGGGCGTACCCGCCCCGGCGGCCGGTCCGTGGGGCGACGGCGTAGGTGCGGGCGAGCGTGGTGCCGGCCCTGGCCGGCGGTCGCGGGGCTCCAGGCAGGGCGCCCGTCGAGGCGCCGGCGGCCGAGGCGGCAGTGGTGGCGCCGACAGCACCGGCGGCAGAAGCGCCGCCGACCGCTGCGACTCCGGTACGGAGGAGGTTTCGACGGGTGAACTTCACGACCGCCCAACGACTCCGCGTGAGGTGGGTCACGCCGTGTCCGGGCCACTGGTCCGGACCAGCCAGCCGACGGCCCGTGTTGACCAGCCAGACGGTGTCCGGTGGCCGACGCGCGCGGTAGGCACTTCCCTGTCCATCAGAGCCGACGGAGCTGCCGGGTTCGGCGAGGAACCCGGCAGCGGTCACGACCTCACGGCCGGCGTTTCGGCGGTGCCGATGCGGTGGTGCCTGTCAGTCGTTGCGCACGGCCTTCACGGTGGGGCTGGCGTCGGCCTTGCAGACCGACGTCTTGCGGACCTTGGCGTAGAACTTGCCCTCGGTGCCGGTGTTGCCGACCGACCAGGTGCCGACGCCGTTGACGATCTCGGAGGTGTCGGAGGCGAACTTCACGTCGTCGCCGCCGCCCCGCGTCCCCTTCTGCTTGAACACGATGACCTTGCGCTCATCCATGCACTCCTCGCGGGTGCTGGAGAGGGTGCCGGAGAGATCGACACCCTCGGCCTGGATGGTCACGTTGCTCGGGGCCAAGGCCACGGCCTGGGCGCTCGGGCCGGTGGCGAGCAGCGCGCCCGAGGCGGCGACGGCGAGTCCGCCGACAGCGAGTCGGCGGAGGAAGGTGGCGGGGGAGGTGGTCATCGGAGTTCCCTTCGGTGGGGCGACGTTGTCGCTGTTGGTGATCGGTGAGACGCGGACCGCCCCCTGCTGGTTCCGAGCCGGTCCGCGGGCTGGTCAGAACGCATGCGCCATCAGGTCCCCGAACAGCTCGTGCTCGTCGGCCGACCGGAGGCCCTTGGACCGGAACCACGCCGCGATGTTCGTGCAGTCGCGCATCAGGAAGTCCATGCCAGCGGTGTTGCCGACCAGGTCGACGATCTGCGGCAGGTCGATGATGACCAGCCGGTTGCCTGCGGCGAGGATGTTGTACGCCGAGAGGTCACCGTGCACGAGACCGTGCTGCACCATGGTGGCGAGCACCTCGCGCAGCTGGTCGTAGTAGGACCCGAGCAGGTCCGGTGACGGCCGGGTCTGGGCCAGCCGCGGGGCCGTCTCACCGTCGACGGTGATCCACTCCATCAGGATCTCGGTGCCGTCGATCTGAACGGGGTAGGGGACCGGAAGTCCGAGCGTCCACAGCCGGTTCAAGGCGCCCCACTCGGAGACCGCCCACTCGCCGGCTGCGACCAGTCGTCCGAACGTGCTCTTGCGCTTGAGGGCCCGCTGGTCGCGGGACCGCTTCATGCTCCGACCCTCGGTGTAGGCGGTGGAGCGGTGGAAGGTGCGGTGCTCGGGGCTGCGGTATCGCTTGGCGGCCATCACCACGCCCTCGTCGGGCGCGAGCGGGTCGCTGCGCTCGACCAGGTAGACGTCGGCCTCCTTGCCGGTCTTGAGGATGCCGAGGTCGGTGTCGACAGCGCCCTGGGACGTGACGACCCAGGACGGGCGCGGCTCGGGACCGCGGGACAGCGGCTCGACATCGAGCCACGTGGACCAGCGTTGGTCCTCGCCGAGGTCGTCGTATGCGTGGAACTCGAAAACGAAGGACGGATCAACGCCGTCGGTGTGCGAAGTCATCGGTGTGGGTGCTCCAGGAAGAGAGGAAGTGGTCTGCGGACAGGCCAGGAACAGTCGTGGACATGTCGCGCTCCTCTCGACGGGCACCGGTGCTTCCGATGGCTGCTCCACCAGGGTCGAGCAGTGCGGCGATGCCGCGCAAGCGATTTACTCGCTGCGGGTCGGCCGGCGGTTGGCCGGGGCGCGCGGACGGCGCCGACGACCCAGCGGGCGAGGCGTGTGACAGGCTGCCGGGGTGCAGGTCCTCCGGGTGAGCCCACGTCGCCTCGTCCCCGCCCTCGCGCTGGTGCTGGTCGGCTTCGCGGTGCCCGGCTCCAGCGCGATCTCGACGGTGCCGCCAGAAGGCAGCCCCGGCATCGGCGACCCCTACTTCCCGTTTGACGGCAACGGCGGCATCAACGTCGTGCACTACGACATCCGGGACCGCTACGACTTCCGCAAGCGCCGACTCACCGGCGTCACCACCCTGACGGTCCGGTCGACCGAGCCGCTGAACCGATTCAACCTGGATCTGCTGCTGCCGGTCAGCCGCGTGTTGATCGATGGCTCTCGGGTCGGCCACACCAAGCCGCACCAGCACGAGCTGCAGATCACCCCGGACACCCTGATCCCCGCCCACAAGCAGTTCACCGTGGTCGTGAAGTACGCCGGGAGGCCCGGGCCGTTGAGGTACGAGGGTGAGCGGAACTGGCTCGCCTCGCGACACGAGGTGGTCGCGATGAACGAGCCGCACATGGCCCCGTGGTGGTTCCCCAGCAACGACCATCCGCGCGACAAGGCCACCTACGACGTCCGGATCACCACCGGTGCCGACCACAAGGTGATCTCGAACGGCCGGCGGGTGAGCCGCAGGACCCACGGCCGGTTGGCGACCACCCACTGGCGCAGCGGCCAGCCGATGGCGTCGTACCTCGCCTTCTTCGCGGCCGGCGACTTCACCGTCCGGCGCGGCAAGAACGGGGGGATCCCGTGGTTGCTCGCGGTCTCCGGCCGGCTGCCGAGCCGGGAGCGCAGCGCGTCGATGCGCGCGTTGCGTGCCACCGGCAAGGTCACCGTCTGGCTGCAGCGCGAGCTCGGCGACTATCCGTTCGCCTCCACCGGTGGCCTGGTCACCTCGTTGAACCCCGGCTTTGCGCTCGAGAACCAGACCCGCCCGACGTACCCGGCGCTGACCAATGACTCGCGCTCACTCATCGTCCACGAGCTGGCGCACCAATGGTTCGGCGACTCCGTTTCCGTGCATGGCTGGCGCGACATCTGGCTCAACGAGGGCTTCGCCACGTACATGGAGGCGAGGTACGCCGAGGACCACGGCGGGCGGACCACGCAGCGGTGGCTGATGCGCGAGTACGAGGCGCTCGACAACGCCGCCGACTTCTGGGCCAACCCCATCGACGATCCGGGCAAGAGACGGATCTTCGGCTGGGCCATCTACACGCGCGGTGGCATGACCCTCGCAGCGCTGCGCAGGGTGATCGGCACCCCGGACTTCACCGAGCTGCTCCGCACCTGGGTCGCGCGGTACCGCTTCGGCAACGCCACCACTGCGGACTTCACCGACCTAGCCGAGGAGATCAGCGGGGCGGATCTGGACGGGTTCTTCGACGCCTGGCTGCGCGCCGCCGAGCCCCCGGCGCCCACCGCGGCCAACGGCCTGGACTGAGCGGGACGGTCGACCCCTACGGAATTCGGGGGATAGAACGTGGCCAAGTGGGTACACCGGGGGCATGAATCTCGGGAAGGTTGAACGTTCCGGCGCGCCCGAAGTACCTCACTCCGACAAGCCGAAACTGATCGCGGCGGGGGTCCTGCTGCTGATCCCGATCGTGGCCCTGATGTGGGTGCCGAGCTATACGCGGACCGATCCGGAGCTGTTCGGGTTCCCGTTCTTCTTCTGGTACCAGTTCCTCTGGGTGTTCCTCTGCTCGTCGATGACCTGGTGCGCCTATCTGCTGACGATCTCCGCCCGCCGCGAGAAGGCCGATGACCGGGGGGAGGGCGGCCGATGAGCGGACAGCTGGTCCCGATGGCCACGGGCGTCAACGGTGTGGCCCTCGGTGTGCTGATCGGCCTGTTCCTCCTGGTCACCGTGCTGGGGTTTATGGCGACCCGGTTCCAACGGACGGGCGATCTGAACACCCTCGACGAGTGGGGGCTGGGTGGCCGGAAGTTCGGCACCTGGGTGACCTGGTTCCTGCTCGGCGGCGACCTCTACACGGCGTACACGTTTGTGGCGGTGCCGGCCGCAATGTTCGCGACCGGGGCGGTCGCGGGATTCTTCGCGGTGCCCTACACGATCGTGCTCTACCCGATCGTCTTCATCTTCATGGCCCGATTCTGGTCGGTGAGCCACCGGCACGGCTACGTCACGACCGCGGACTTCGTCCGTGGCCGGTACGACGGCAGGGGTCTGTCCCTGGCGGTGGCGGTGACCGGCTTCGTGGCGACGATGCCCTACATCGCGCTGCAGCTGGTCGGTATCCAGGCGGTGCTCGAGGTGGCCGGCGTCGGCGGCGGCGACAACTGGTTCGTGAAGGATCTTCCGTTGTTCATCGCGTTCGCGGTGCTCGCCGCGTACACCTACTCGTCGGGACTCCGGGCGCCGGCGGTGATCGCGTTCGTCAAGGACACGCTGATCTACCTCGTGATCATCGTCGCGATCCTCTACCTGCCGGGCCAGGTCGGCGGCTGGGACGCCGTCTTCGGCGCGGCCCAGGACAAGATGGCCGCCACCAACGAGGAGACCGGCAAGCCGACCGGATCGTTCATCCCGGGAGACGGCCAGGCATGGGCCTACGCCACGCTCGGGCTCGGCTCGGCGATGGCGCTGTTCATGTACCCGCACTCGATCACCGCGACGCTGTCCTCCGCCAGCCGCAACACGATCAGGAGGAACGCGGCGATCCTGCCGGCGTACTCCTTCATCCTCGGGCTGCTCGCCCTCCTCGGCTGGGTGGCGATCGCGGCCGGCACCGAGGTCGACAATCCGCAGCTGGTGATCCCGCAGCTGTTCGAGGACTTCTTCCCCGACTGGTTCACGGGGGTGGCCTTCGCCGCGATCGCGATCGGCGCCCTGGTGCCGGCCGCGATCATGTCGATCGCGGCGGCGAACACGTTCACCCGCAACATCTACAAGGAGTGGCTCAAGAAGGACGCCACGGCGGCGGAGGAGGCCAAGGTCTCGAAGGTGACGTCGCTGCTGGTGAAGGGGGTGGCGCTGGCGTTCGTGCTCACGCTCGACAACCAGAACGCGATCAACTTCCAGCTGCTGGGCGGGATCTGGATCCTGCAGACCTTCCCCGCCGTGGTGTTCAGCCTGTACACCCGCTGGTTCCACAAGTGGGCGCTGCTCGCCGGCTGGGCGGTCGGCATCACCTACGGGACGATGGAGGCCTACCAGGTGATCCACCCGCTCACCGGCAAGCACTTCGGCGGCTCCCTGGGCGAGATCCCGGGCCTCGGCGAGATGGGCTACATCGCGATGACGGCGTTCGCGCTCAACCTGGTGGTGACCATCGTGCTCACGCTGGTGCTCAACGCGGCGAAGGTCTCCAACGGCGTCGATGCCACCTCACCGGGCGACTACTACGCCGACACCGACGACCCGCGGGTGCAGGCGGACCTGGCCAGCGAGGACGACCTCACCCGAGGTGAGCCGCGCCCGGGGCGGGCGTAGCCGCGAGCGGTTCGGTCGCTCGCTCGCCGGCCCGGAGGAACCGCCCGGTGCGGACGGCGCCGAGGAGCTCGGTCGGGGCGCCGTCGCGCCAGACCTCGCGGCCGCCGACGAACACGTGCGGGACGGTGGCGTCGTTGCGGTTGACCATCCGCGAGAGCCCGCCGTACTGCTCGACGGGACTCTCGTAGTAGGCCTCCAGCGACTCGTCGAGGCGCTGCGGGTCGAGGACCATCAGGTCCGCCCGGTCGCCGACCCGCAGATGTCCGGCGTCCAGCTGGTACCAGTCGGCCAGCTCGCCGGTCAGTCGGTGGACGGCGCGCTCGATGCTCAGGAACGGGCGGCCGGCACGTTCGGCGTCGTGCACCCGCTTGAGCAGTCGCAGCCCGAAGTTGTAGAACGCCATGTTGCGCAGGTGTGCGCCGGCGTCGGAGAACCCCATCTGGATGCCGGGGCTCTGCGCCATCTTGCGGAGTACCTCGGGGCGATGGTTGGAGATGGTGGTCCGCCACCGGATCGCGGTGCCGTGCTCCAGCACCAGGTCGAGGAAGGCGTCCACCGGGTGCAGTCCGCCACGGTCGAGGCCGACCTGCCCGAACGACTTCCCGATCACCGTCGCGTCCGGGCAGGCGACGATCTCGGCGTCGAAGAAGTCCCGGTGCCAGACGCGCGGGCCGTACTTGCTCTCGTACTCCTTGCGGAACCTGGCCCGGTACGCGGGGTCGCGCATCAGGTCGTCGCGGGCCACCTTCTCCTTCAGGTGCAGCGCCGCGGCGCCCGACCCGAACTCCTCGAAGATCACCAGGTCGATGCCGTCGGCGTAGACCTCGAACGGCACCGGAAGGTGCTGCCAGCGGAAGTTCGCGCCGAGCCGGTTGACGAGGCCCGACAGCGCCCGCATCAGATGGATGACGAACGGGATCGCCTTGATGTCGGCCGCCGACAGCAGGCTGGTGCGCAGTGGCTTGCGGCCCAGGCCGATCGAGGCGATGGCCTGCGTGACGATCGTGTGTGGGTGGCTGGCGTCCGGACCGGCCTGCAGCACGCGATCGTGGGTGCGGAGGAGGCGCCGAAGCCGGCGCATCTCGCGCGGCTTCGCGTACGTCGACGGCAGGGTGCGCGACCGGCAGGCGTCGCCGTCGAGCTTGTCGAAGAGCAGCTGCTGCGCCGACATGCCCACGAACCCGGCCTCGATTGCGTCGGAGAGCATCCGCTCCATCGCGGCCAGCTCCGCAGCGCTGGGTCGGACCTCCTTGCGGGTCGCCCGGTCCAGCCCCATCGTGGCAGTGCGGATGTCGGAGTGGCCGATGAACGCCGCCAGGTTGGCGCCGAGCGGTCGGTCCTCCAGCGCCGTGACGTACTCCCGGGCGGTGGTCCAGGTCTGGTGCCGCTGCACGGCGTCGATGACGTGGTTGCGGGGGATCGCCTCGACCCTGCCGAAGAGGTCGCCGGCGTCAACCGCGCCGACATGGACCGTGGACAGCGAGCAGGATCCGAGCAGGATCGTCGTGACGCCGTGTCGCAACGACTCCGCCAGGGCGGGCCCTTCGAGCACCTCGACGTCGTAGTGGGTGTGGATGTCCACCATCCCGGGCAGCACCCACCGCCCCTCGGCATCGATCACGCGTGGGCATCCCGACTCATCCAGCGGCTCGGCGGAGACCTCGGCGACCAGCCCGCCGCGGATCCCGAGGTGCCGGATCGCCGAAGGCCCGCCGGTCCCGTCGAACCAGCGGCCACCGCGGATGATCACGTCGAAGGTCATGGTGGCGATTGTGGCGGAAGGTGGCCGTCGGCGGGAGCGACTGGGCCGCTTTGGGACACTGGGGCCGTGACCCCTCGCGATGTGACGATCCTCGGCTCGACCGGGTCGATCGGCACCCAGGCCCTCGACCTGGTGCGGGCGAACCCCGATCGGTTCCGGGTCGTGGGCCTGACCGCCGGTGGATCCCAGTCGGATCTCTTCGAGCAGCAGGTGGCGGAGTTCGGGCCGGCGTTCAGCGGGGTCGGCGAGGCAGCCTCGACCGGAGGCGGCAGCGATGCCTTGCGACGTCGTCCTCAACGGGATCACCGGCGCCGTGGGTCTGCGCCCCACGCTGGCCGCGCTCGACGCGGGCAGCACGCTCGCCTTGGCCAACAAGGAGTCCCTGATCATGGGCGGCCCACTGGTCCTGGATCGCGCCAGGCCCGGTCAGATCGTGCCCGTGGACTCCGAGCACAGCGCGCTGGCGCAGTGCCTGCGGGGCGGCGCCGCCGAGGAGGTACGACGGCTGGTGCTGACCGCGAGTGGTGGTCCGTTCCGCGGCCGCAGTCGCGCCGATCTTCGTAACGTCACGGTTGCTGAGGCGTTGAAACATCCGACCTGGAACATGGGCCCGGTCATCACCATCAACTCCGCAACTCTTGTGAACAAGGGGCTTGAAGTGATCGAGGCCAACCTGTTGTTCGGTATCCCTTTCGACCGCATCGACGTCGTCGTGCACCCCACCAGCGTGGTGCATTCGATGGTCGAGTTCGTGGACGGTTCGACGCTGGTGCAGGCCAGCCCCCCGACGATGAAGATCCCGATCGCGCTGGGCCTGGCCTGGCCCGATCGGGTGCCCGACGCGGCACCGCCGGTCGACTGGACCTCCGCTGAGACCTGGGAGTTCTTCCCGCTCGATGACGAGGCGTTCCCCGCGGTGGCGCTGGCGCGGACGGCCGGAGCTCGCGGAGGCACCGCCCCGGCGGTCTACAACGCCGCCAACGAGGTGTGCGTCGAGGCCTTCCGCGCCGAGCGGCTGGGCTTCACCGAGATCGTCCCTACGGTCGAGCAGGTGGTGGCCACCCACGACGTAGGCTCGACGGAGGCGCTCACCGTCGATGACATCCTCGCCGCCGATGCCTGGGCCCGTGTCGAAGCCGCCCGCCTGATCCAGGGAGTCTCCAGATGACCGCGCTGTACTACACGCTCGGCGTTGTCGTCTTCTTCGCGGCCATCCTGGCCTCGATCGGCCTGCACGAGCTGGGCCACATGATCCCGGCCAAGAAGTTCGGCGGGAAGGTCACCCAGTACTTCATCGGCTTCGGACCGACCGTGTGGAGCAAGCAGGTCGGCGAGACCGAGTACGGCGTCAAGGCGATCCCGCTGGGCGGCTACGTCAAGATCGTCGGCATGCTGCCTCCGGAGGCGGAGGAGCTGGTCGACTCGGTCGAGATCGACGAGCAGGGCCGCAGGGTGCAGCGGATCCGCAAGTCCAACACCGGGATGTTCACCCAGCTGATCTCCGACGCTCGCGCCGCGGAGTGGGAGCTCGTCGGTCCCGAGGACAACGACCGGCTCTTCTACAGGCTTCCGTGGTGGAAGAAGGTCATCGTGATGGCCGGCGGCCCCACGGTGAACATCCTGATCGCCTTCTTCATCTTCTGGGGCATCTTCGCGACCTACGGCCAGAAGTCCCAGGAGCCGGTGCAGGGCGCTCCGGTCCTGGCCACGGTCTCCCAGTGCGTCCTTCCCTACGACGAAGAGGGTCGGGCCTGCGCGGCCGACGACCCCCTGTCGCCGGCCGCCGCTGCCGGACTCCGCCCGGGCGACACGATCACCACCTTCAACGGAGCGGCGATCACCGGTTGGGACCAGCTCCGCGAGCTGATCCGCGACAACGCCGACGGCGCGGCCGTGATCGGCTACGAGCGTGACGGACAGCCACTGACCGGCACCACCAACACCACCGTGGAGACGAGGCCCAGCTCCAGCACCGACGAGACCCTTCGGCAGGTCGGCTTCCTGGGCGTCTCGCCGATCACCGAGGTGGTCACCGAGACCGGCGGCCCGATCTACACGCTCGACCGGATGGGCGACATGACCGTCGAGACGGTGCAGGCCTTGGTGCACCTGCCGCAAAAGGTCTGGGGCGTGGGTCGGGCGATCGTCGGCCTGGAGGAGCGTGACCCCGAGAGCCCGGTCAGCATCGTCGGCGGCGGCCGTTTCGCCGGCGAGACCGTCAGTCACGAGTCGTTCCCCGTCAAGGAGAAGACCGTCTTCCTGTTCTCCCTGATCGCCGGCTTCAACTTCTTCATCGGCGTGTTCAACTTCGTGCCGCTGCTGCCGCTCGACGGTGGTCACATCGCCAGCGCGCTGTGGGAGGCGCTGCGCCGTGGGTTCGCTCGGCTCCGAGGCCGGCCGGATCCGGGATACGTCGACGCCGCGAAACTGCTACCGGTCGCCTACGTCGTCGCCTCGGCGCTCCTGGTCATGGGTGTGGTCCTGATCGTCGGCGACCTCGTCGTACCTCTGCACCTGGACGGGAGCTAGCGCCGACTCGGCCCCGGCCGAGGGCGGCCCGTAACCTAGGGTCATGAGCGCGACTCCCATCAGCCTCGGCATGCCGGAGGCCCCCCCGCCGGTGCTTTCGCCCCGTCGGCCCACCCGGCAGATCAAGGTGGGCAAGGTCGGCGTCGGCAGCGAGTCGCCGATCTCGGTCCAGTCGATGACCACCACGCTGACCTCCGACGTCAACGCGACCCTGCAGCAGATCGCCGAGCTCACCGCCACCGGCTGCGACATTGTGCGGGTGGCGTGTCCGAGCCAGGACGACGCCGAGGCATTGCCGGAGATCGCGGAGCACTCGCAGATCCCGGTCATCGCCGACATCCATTTTCAGCCGAAGTACGTCTTCGCCGCGATCGATGCCGGCTGCGCGGCAGTCCGGGTCAACCCGGGCAACATCCGCAAGTTCGACGATCAGGTCAAGCAGATCGCGGCAGCCGCCAAGGACCGCGGCACCAGCATCCGGATCGGCGTCAACGCCGGATCACTCGACAAACGGGTGATGGAGAAGTACGGCAAGGCCACGCCGGAGGCGCTCGTCGAGTCGGCCGTCTGGGAGGCGAGCCTCTTCGAGGAGCACGACTTCCACGACTTCAAGATCTCGGTCAAGCACAACGACCCGGTCGTGATGGTGCGGGCCTACGAGCTGCTCGCGCAGGCAGGGGACTGGCCGCTGCACCTCGGCGTCACCGAGGCCGGCCCGGCGTTCCAGGGCACCATCAAGTCGTCGGTCGCCTTCGGCCACCTGCTCAGCCAGGGCATCGGTGACACCATCCGAGTCTCGTTGTCGGCACCCCCGGTCGAGGAGGTGAAGGTGGGCCTCCAGATCCTGGAGTCGCTCAACCTGAAGCCCCGTCGGCTCGAGATCGTCTCCTGCCCGAGCTGCGGCCGGGCGCAGGTCGATGTCTACAAGCTGGCCGAAGAGGTCACCGCCGGGCTCGACGGGCTCGAGGTGCCGCTGCGCGTCGCGGTCATGGGCTGTGTCGTCAACGGCCCCGGCGAGGCCAGGGAGGCCGACCTCGGCGTCGCGAGCGGCAACGGGAAGGGCCAGATCTTCGTCAAGGGCGAGGTCATCAAGACCGTTCCGGAGTCGCAGATCGTGGAGACCCTGATCGAGGAGGCGATGCGGATCGCCGAGGGGATGGAGTCGGTCGATGGCGCCAAGGCCGAGGTCAACGTCTCCTAGATCCGACGCGCACTAGGCTTCGCGCGTGCCGACGAACCGCCACGGCGTACGCCTCTTGGGCACCGAGGACCTCGATACGTTCCTCGCGCTCACCGCGAAGGACCCCGTGGTCAACGTGTTCGCGGCCTATCGGGCTCGGACCACCAGCCTGGAGCCGCGCTGGCTCGGGGGCGAGGTCTGGGGCCGGTACGACGACGGTGAGCTGGTCGCCGCCTGCCACGTCGGCGCCAACCTGGTGCCCGTCGAGGCCCAACCCGAGGACGCGCGCGCGTTCGCCGAGCGAGCGCTCACCCGGCACCGCAGCGTCTCCACGATCGTCGGACCGCAGGTCGCGGTGCGTCCGTTCTGGGACGAGGTGGCCGAGACCTGGGGCCGGCCGCGCGAGACCCGGTGGGAACAGCCGCACCTGATGATCGCCGGCCCACCGCTGGTGGCGGCGGATCCGAAGGTCCGTCCCACCGAACGGCGAGACCTGTCGGTGCTCTATCCCGCGTGCGTGGCGATGTACACCGAGGAGGTCGGAGTCTCGCCCGAGGCGGGCGGCGGCGCCGATCTCTATCGCGCCAGGATCACCCAGCTGATCAGCCGCGGCTGGTCGTTCGCCCGGTTCGAGCGCGGCCGGCTGGTGTTCAAGGCCGAGGTGGCCTGCGCAACCCCCGAGGCCGCGCAGGTCCAGGGGGTCTGGGTGCCGCCGGAGCGCCGCGGCGAGGGCCTGGCCGCGGCAGGCATGGCGGCAGTGGTCGAGCAGGTCCAGGCCTCGATCGCCCCGATCGTGTCGCTGTACGTCAACGCCTGGAACGAACCGGCCCGGCGCGCGTACGAGCGGGTCGGGTTCCGAGAGACCAGCACCTTCTCCACCGTCATGTTCTGAGAGGCTGGTGCGGTGAGCCTTCCCCGGAGCAGCAAGCGCCTGGCCGGCATCTTCGCGGTCAGCGGCACCATTCACCTGGCCCGCCCGCAGGTCTACGAGCCGCTGATGCCGTCGTGGGTCCCGGCCCACCGTGAGGTGATCATCGGCAGTGGGATCGCCGAGTTGGCGCTCGCCGCCGGGATGCTCCTCCGGCCTACCCGGCGACTCGCCGGTTGGGGAAGCGTCGCGCTGCTGATCGGGGTGTTTCCCGGCAACGTCAAGATGGCCGTCGATGCCCTGAAGGGTGACAACCGCACGCTGCAGGCCGCCTCGATCGCGAGGCTGCCGGTGCAGTGGCCGATGATCAGGGCCGGGTACGCCGCCACCCGCGGCTGACGACTACTCAGGCGGACAGTTCGGACCGGAGCGCCGCCACGTCGGCAACGGTCAGGGTGGCTGCCGGGCACCGCAGGTGCCCGATGGGGAGACGCACCCGCACCGGCTCAGCGAACTGCAGACACAGGCCTCGGTCCGCGTTGGTGGCGAAGGTGATGCCGCGGTCGGCCAGCGACAGGTGCGCCGGCCCCGCCGTCTTGAGGAACGCGTAGTCACCGGACTCCTCGAGGCCGGTCACGTTGGTGACTTCGGTCAGCAACCGCCAGCCTCCGAAGCGGATCCGCAGCATCCCCTCGGCCACGTCAGCCCACGCGGTGCGCGGCGTGACCCCGAACGGCAGGGCAGCGATCCGGTAACGAGTGGTGAAGGCGAAATCGTGGCGGGACATGGGTACCTGTGTCCTGCGGAGCCCACCGGCAAACGTGACGATCTGGTCGCTCGGGAACTGCTTCGCGGCGGCGGCGGGCCTGGCCGTAGCCTTGCCGCATGATTCTGCGGATGTCGAGCCTGTTCGTGCGGACCCTGCGAGAGGATCCCGCGGACGCCGAGGTGCCGAGCCACCGGCTCCTCCTCAGGGCGGGCTATATCCGCCGCACGTCACCCGGTATGTACACCTGGCTGCCGCTGGGCCTGCGGGTGCTGCGCAGGATCGAGGGGATCATCCGCGACGAGATGGACTCGATCGGCGGACAGGAGCTGTCGTTCCCCGCCTTGCTGCCGCGCGAGCCCTACGAGGCGAGCAACCGCTGGACGGACTACGGCGACTCGCTGTTCCGCCTCCAGGACCGCAAGGGTGCCGACTACCTGCTGGGCCCGACGCACGAGGAGATGTTCACGCTCGTCGTCAAGGACATGTACTCGTCCTACAAGGACCTGCCGCTGACGATCTACCAGATCCAGACGAAGTACCGCGACGAGGCGCGGCCCCGCGCGGGGCTGCTCCGGGGCCGCGAGTTCAGAATGAAGGACTCCTACTCCTTCGACGTCGACGACGCCGGCCTGGACGCCAGCTACCAGATGCACCGCGACGCCTACGTGCGGATCTTCGACCGGCTCGGTTTCGACTACGTGATCGTGAAGGCCACGTCCGGCGCGATGGGCGGCTCGAAGTCCGAGGAGTTCCTGGCCAAGGCCGAGGTCGGCGAGGACACCTACGTGCGCTGCACGAGGTGCGACTACGCCGCCAACGTCGAGGCCGTGCAGGTGCCCGCCCCGGCGCCGGTTCCCTACGACGACGCGCCGGCCGCGCACGCCGAGCAGACCCCGGACACCCCCACGATCGAGTCGCTCGTCGACCACCTCAACGAGAAGTTTCCGCGCGACGACCGCCCGTGGGCCGCGGGCGACACCCTGAAGAACGTGCTGATCGTCCTCAGGCATCCCGACGGCACCCGCGAGCCGGTCGCGATCGGCGTACCCGGCGACCGGGAGGTCGACCAGAAGCGACTCGAGGGCCAGTTGGAGCCGACCGAGGTCGAGCCGTTCGACGAGGCGGAGTTCAAGAAGTTCCCCGCGCTGGCCAAGGGCTACATCGGCCCCGGAGTGCTCGGCGAGAAGAACGCCACCGGGATCCGGTACCTCGTCGACCCCCGAGTGGTCGAGGGGACCCGCTGGGTGACCGGCGCCGACGTCGACGGCAGCCACGTCCTCGACCTGGTGGCCGGCCGCGACTTCACACCGGACGGGACCATCGAGGCAGCCGACGTGCGCGACGGTGACGCCTGCCCGAACTGCGACGAGGGGACCCTCGAGTCCGCGCGCGGCATCGAGATGGGCCACATCTTCCAGCTCGGTCGCAACTACGCCGAAGCGCTCGACCTGCGGGTCCTCGACGAGCTCGGCAAGCTGGTCACGGTCACGATGGGGTCCTACGGGATCGGCCCGTCCCGGGCGGTGGCGGCGATCGCCGAGGGCACGCTCGACGACATCGGCCTGTGCTGGCCGCGCAACGTCGCACCCGCCGACGTGCACCTCGTCGCCGCCGGCAAGGACGAGGCGGTCTTCGCTGCAGCGGAGCGGATCGCGCACGAGCTGGACCGGGCCGGAGTCGCGGTGATCTACGACGACCGCGCCGGCAAGGTCAGCCCGGGAGTGAAGTTCAAGGACGCCGAGCTGATCGGCGTTCCGACGATCGTGGTCGTCGGCAAGGGGCTCGCCGATGGCGTGGTCGAGGTGAAGGACCGTCGCAGCGGCGACCGCGAGGACGTGCCCGCCGATCACGTGGTCGACCATCTGCTTCACCTGGTCAGGACCGCCTAACCGCTCGTAGCCGAAGGACATCGATGAGGACCACGATCGAACTGCCGGCCGGAACGATTCACTACCGCGTCGCCGGGCCGGCCGACGGAACGCCGGTGGTGTTCGTCCACGGTTTCCTGGTCGACGACACGCTCTGGGGCGATGTACCGGAGCGCCTGGCCGAAGCCGGCTTCCGCACCTACGCGCCGACCTGGCCGCTGGCCTCGCAGCCCACGCCGATGAAGCCCGACGCCGAGCTCAGCCCCCGTGGGGTCGCGCGGATCATCCTCAGCTTCCTCGAGGCCCTGGACCTGCGGGAGGTCGTGCTGGTCGGCAACGACACCGGCGGAGCGGTGTGCCAGTTCCTGCTCGATGAGGACGCCTCGCGCATCGGGCGCCTGGTGCTGACCAACTGCGACGCGTTCGACACCTTTCCGCCGTTCCCGTTCAACCTGCTGTTCCGGCTCGGTCGGCACCCGGCGGCCACGCTGGTGGCGCTGCAGCCGTTCCGGTGGGCCAGGCTCGCCAACGGACCGTTGGGCTACGGCCTGCTGACCAAGCGGCCGATCACCACCGAGGAGTCGAAACGGTGGACCCGCCCGGCGCTCACCGAGCAGGGAGTACGCCGCGACACGGCGCGCTTCCTGAAGGGCTGGAACTCGAAGGACCTCGCCGACGTGGCCACCCGGCTGGACCGGTTCGACCGCCCGGTGCTGATCGCGTGGGCGCCGGAGGACCGGTTCTTCAAGGTCTCGCTCGGTGAGCGGCTGGCCGCGACGTTCTCCGACGCCCGCCTGGTGCGGATCGCGGAGGCCCGCACGTTCGTGGCGCTCGACCAGCCGGAGCGTCTCGCTGCCGAAATCGTGTCGTTCGTCGGGGGCGGTTCCGACTAGCCTCCGGGCCATGCCTGGAGTGGACGCCGTCATCTTCGACTGGGGCGGGACCCTGACCCGCTGGCACGACATCGACTTCCATGCGGAGTCCATGGCGCTGGCTCAAGCGGTCGTCAACGCCGACCACGACCTGGAGGTGTCCCGGCAGCGCCTGCACGAGGCCGGCGCGGTGATCTGGGGACGGTCCCGCGACCACCAGCAGAGCGCCACCGTCGACGACCTGTTCGTCGAGGCCGGGCTCGATCACGACCCCGACCTGCTGGAGGCCTACTACGAGTTCTGGGACCCGCACACCGGGACAGACCCGGAGGTCGGCCCATTGTGGGAGGCGCTTCGTGCCGACGGGATCAAGGTCGGGGTGCTGTCCAACACGATCTGGCCGCGAGCCTTCCACGAGCGGATCTTCGAGCGGGACGGCGTCCTCGATCTGATCGACGGCGACGTCTACAGCTCTGAGATCCCCTGGACCAAGCCGTCCGCCCGGGCGTTCGCCACCGCCATGGCTGCGGTCGGAGCCGACGATCCAGCGCGCTGCGTCTACGTCGGCGACCGGCTTTTCGACGACATCTGGGGGGCCCACAACGCCGGGCTGCGAGCCATCCACATCCCGCACAGCAACATCCCGGTCGAGCAGCTCGGCCATGCCGAGGGAGAGCCCGACGCTGTCGCCCACCAGCTATCGGAGATCACGAAGATCGTGGCGGGTTGGGCCTGACTCGGGTCTTCGCCTTCTGCACCTTTGTGCATCGCACGAACCTGCACCCGCGAGACGGTGGCCGGATCCGGCTCCCAGGGCGAGAGTGTGCCGCGTCGCCCGTCGTACTCGGACCACGGGCTCCGGAGAAGGGAACACCCTTTCATGCACACCATCGCACTGCGCCTGATGGCCGTCACCACGGCCGGCGCCGCCACCCTGGCACTGAGTGCCACCACCGCGTCCGCCGCAACCACGACCGGCTCCGTCGGTGGCCAAGAATGTCATCAGAGCCACGCCGCAGGAGCCCGCGGGGACCGCGCTCTCGACCACCGCGGGATCACGGCGGCCGAGCAGCGTCGGATCGAGGCTCGTACCGACCGGATCCTCGACCGGATGGCGCCATCGGACCGCAAGCGCAAGGCGGCGGCCTCGGTCCCGGTCTACGTCCACGTGATGGCCGGCAGCTCGGGTCAGGGAGACGTCACCAACGGCCAGATCGCGGACCAGATCGACGTCCTCAACGCGACGTACGCCGGAACCGAGTCAGGCCAGGCGGCGAACACCGGCTTCTCGTTCTTCCTGGCCGGCACCGACCGGTACTACAACGACACCTGGCACCGGGACGGCGCCAGCCGCACCTACCGATCGCAGACCCGGCAGGGCGGCTCCGACGCCCTGAACATCTGGCTCCTGGACTTCTCCTACCTCGGTATCGCCACCTTCCCGTGGGACTACGGCAGCGACCCGACGGTCGATGGGATCAGGGTGCAGTACTCCTCGCTGCCCGGCGGCGACGCCACGAACTACAACTTGGGCGAAACGGCCACCCATGAGGCGGGCCACTGGCTGGGGCTCTACCACACGTTCCAGGGCGGCTGTACCTCGACGAACGACCAGGTCTCGGACACGCCGGCCCAGGCCGGGCCGAGCAGCGGCTGCCCGATCGGCGCCGACACCTGTTCGTTGCCCGGGAGCGACCCGATCCACAACTACATGGACTACAGCTACGACTCTTGCTACAACCAGTTCACGTCGGGTCAGAGCTCGCGGATGTCGCAGATGTGGGCCGCCTACCGAGGCTGACCCCGGCGCCAACGGGGCTGGAACTGCATGTTTGTGCAATGCAGAGATGTGAGTCAGCGCAGCGATTTCATGCAGACGGCCGAACCCGCAGACTGTCTGTCGAGGGAGAAGCAAGCTGGATCCCACCCCCGCGACTCCCTCAGGCCTCTGTCCCAGGCCAACTAGTGGTCCGCGTGCTCGTCCTTTCCGGGGAACGTCTCGGGAGTTCCTCGGAAGGCGAGTTCGCGGACTGCTGCGTTAATCAGCAGGTTCACCGCCAGCAGTCGCGCCGCGGACGGGCTGTTCGCCACGAGATACGCGTACGCCTCGGCGCAGGAACGCTCGACCTCGAGCGCTCGGCCGGTGACGGCGTCGACGCTGCCGAGATCCGTCGGGAGCGCGTACGCCGGCAGTGCGGGGGCCGGCGTGACGCCCAGGTCGGTGAGGATCGCCGTCAGCTGGTTCCGCCGCGCGCGGTGTGCCTCGTAGGCATCGGAGAGCGAGGCGTACAGATCCGGCGCGCCGGACCGTGAGGTCTGGGCACCGAGTGCGCCGTACACGTAGAGGGCGGCGTGCTCTGCGGCGAGCACGGTCTGTAGCGCCGCGACATAGGTCATCGCAGCACCGCCAAGTGCTGGGCGACCGCAGCGGCCATCGAGGCGAGCAGCTGGGCCAGGGCGCCGCTCTCCGCCTGCACCGCAGCCTCGGTCAGGTGGCGCTGCAACGTCACCTCGGCTCTGCGGACCTCGGCCAGCCCCACCGACGCGGAGGTGTTCGCGAACTTCGTGTCCTCCGGGAAGTCCAGCGCCGCGAGGTGGTGCCGATGCAGCTCCACGAACGGCCGCAGCGGCTGGCGCAGCTCGCGGTGCTGGCGGCGGGCCGAGGCCACCACGGGCGCCGTCGCCACGATCTTCCCGATCAGGTCGTCGACCAGGTCGGCATCGGCGTCGGGAGCAGCCGTCGAGGAGACCGACGGCGCGGGTAGGTCCGGAGCCGGCGCGTCGTCGCAACCTGCCACCGCGACCAGTCCGACAAGCGCTCCACCCAGCGTCGAACGACGACTGATGAGAGGCTGCGGCACGGACACGCGGCGACCCTATCTCCGGGTGCGCTCACTGCCTTGGCCAGCCGCTATCGTGGAGGCGCACCACCACAACAGCACAGGAAGGTCGACACCGATGAGTGCCAGCCGGACGACGACCGCGGAGCGGATCGAGGCGGAGCTCGTCGATCCCCTTGCTGCCCAGGGTCTCGACGTCGAGTCCGTCGAGGTCACTCCCGCCGGAAAGCGCCGGGTGCTGCGGGTGGCGGTCGACAAGGATGGCGGCGTGACGCTCGACGAGGTGGCGGCGGCCACCCGTGAAGTCAACCGGGTGCTCGACGATTCCGATGTGATGGGCCAGCAGCCCTACACGCTCGAGGTCACCTCCCGAGGCGTCGACCGGCCGTTGACCCTGCCGCGGCACTGGCGGCGCAACGTGGACCGTCTGGTGAAGGTGACACTTGCCGACGGGGCGACCCTGGAGGGCCGGATCGTCGCGTCGACCGACGACGCCGCAACGCTCGACGTCGCCGGCTCCCCGCACGAGCTTGCCTTCTCCCAGGTGCAGAAGGCGATGGTCCAGATCGAGTTCAACCGCAAGAAGAAGGACGGCGACTGATGGACATCGACCTGAGCATCCTGCGCATGCTCGAGCGCGAGAAGGAGATCTCCTTCGACGTGCTTGTCGAGGCGATCGAGCAGGCCCTGCTGACGGCGTACCACAAGACGCCGGGGGCACAGGAGAAGGCGCGAGTGACGCTCGACCGCAAGTCCGGCCACGTCACCGTGCTGGCCAGCGAGGTCGACGACGAGGGTGAGGTAGTCGGCGAGTACGAAGACACCCCCGAAGGATTCGGAAGGATCGCGGCGACCACCGCGAAGCAGATCATGCTGCAGCGGCTGCGCGACGCCGAGGACGACATCCGGTTCGGGGAGTTCTCCGGCAAGGAGGGCGACATCATCTCCGGGGTGATCCAGCAGGGCCGCAACCCCGACGACGTCATGGTCGACCTCGGCAAGCTCGAGGCGTTGTTGCCGGTCAGCGAGCGAGTGCCGGGCGAGGACTACCAGCACGGCACCCGGATCAAGTGCCTGGTGGTGTCGGTGCGCAAGGGCATGCGCGGACCGCAGATCACCCTTTCGCGCTCCCACCCCAATCTCGTGAAGAAGCTGTTCGCGCTCGAGGTACCCGAGATCGCCGACGGCACCGTCGAGATCTCCGCGATCGCCCGTGAGGCCGGCCACCGCACCAAGATCGCGGTCTGGACCGACGCCCAGGGGGTCAACGCCAAGGGTGCCTGCATCGGCCCGATGGGACAGCGGGTCCGCAACGTGATGGCGGAGCTGCACGGCGAGAAGATCGACATCGTCGACTGGTCGGAGGATCCGAAGGTGCTGGTGGCCAGCGCGCTGTCCCCCTCGCGGGTCAACAGTGTTGAGATCGTCGACGCGGCCGCCAAGTCGGCCCGGGTCGTCGTACCCGACTACCAACTGTCGCTCGCGATCGGCAAAGAGGGCCAGAACGCGCGGCTCGCGGCCCGGCTGACCGGCTGGCGGATCGACATCCACAGCGACGAGGAAGCGGCCGACAGCTAGCCCGCGCACGCCTCGCGGGTGGCCAGGATCTGGTCCAGGTGGCCCTCCGCCCAGTGCTGGCGTGCCTGGCCGTGCTCACGCCCGGACGGGGCGGACCACCCAGTCGTCGGCGTCGATCTCCAGAGCCAGCACCGCTGCCTCGCGCAAGACGTCTGGGTCAACCGCGATCCGGGCCAGCCGCGGCAGCGCCGCTCGCAGCCGCTCGTCGAGCATCGGAACGAGCGTGGTCTCTCCCGGCGCCTGGTCGGCGATCCCCGAGAGCGCCGCGCGCAAGGTGGGTACGTCGTCCGACCACAACGACTCGTCGGGCACCCACTCCTGCGCCACCCGCAGGCCGGGCGGGGGCTCGACCCCCGGAGACGCGAGGAGCAGCGTGGCCGGGCACTGGAGGGTGCTCACGAGCGCACCGTCACCCGGTGGACGGTGAGCTCTGGCAGCAGGTGGTCGTCTCCGCCGCGCGACCACTCCGGGAAGTCGAAGACCGCGAGCATCAGCTGCATCGGGTACGTCGGTGGGCGCGGGCAGCGGCGTACCTCGCTGCCGTCGACGGTGAAGACCGCTTCGTCGTGGTCCCAGGCGAGGGCGTAGGTATGGGTCTGCGTCACGTCGATGGGAACCCTGGGCGCCGCGAAGTCCTGAGTCAGCGCCGGGTCCCGGAAGGCCTTGATCCCCACGCCGACCTCGGCCGAGGGATCGTCGGTCTCGCCGAGGGCGTGGCCGAACACCTCGAAGACGCAGAGCTCGCCGCACTGGGCCTGGTCCTGGTCGTCCTCGAACCCGCTGAGCCAGAACGCCGCCATCGAGCGTGGCGAGAGGCGCATCGCGGCGTCGATCGCCACGGTCCCGCCTGCCACGAGGCAGCCGACGAACGGTGGCTGCTGCTCGCGGACCACTTGTCCCTCGCGGAACCGCTGCTGGCCGCGGGTGCTACCCACCGGGCCCGACCAGCTGGCGGACTGGATCCCCGAGACCCGTAGCGGTGGCTGATGGTCATCGGGGCACCAGATCGGGTGGTCGACGGGGACGGCCAGCCGGAGACCTCCGGGTCCGCAGCGGTACGACGCGCGGGTCGCCACCCGGGATGACCAGGCGGGCAAATAGTGCGGGAGCCACTTCGTGTCGTCGAGGGTGGCACCCTCGAACCGTTCGTCGAGAAGGACCGCGTCGCCCATGCTGCGAGCCTAGGCCAGGGCCGGGAGGGGCCTGGGCGCGGCCAGTTCGGAATCCAGCGGGGTCTAGCGGTAGTGTTGACCCTCGGTGGCGCGCGAACCGATCAACCGAACGAGCCTGGACGGCGACTCCTTACGAGTCCCGGTCCGGATCTGCATCGGCTGCAGGCAGCGGGCCACCAAGCGTGAGTTGTTGCGGGTGACCGCCGGCTCGGACGCGCACGGCCAACCGGCCGTCGTACCCGATCCCGACGGCACCGCGTTCGGCCGGGGAGCACACCTGCACCCCACCGCCGAGTGCTACGACCTCGCGGTACGGCGGAAGGCCTTCGCCCGTGCGCTCCGGTTCCAGCCGGGGGCCGGGGGCGGACCCTCCATCGCGCCGGTGGGAGAGTGGCTCGACTCGCACCTCACCCCATCGCAGTAGCAGTGACCGACCAAGGCAGTGCCCGACTAGAAACCATGGAGCAGCAGCTCATGAGCACTCGATGAGTAACTCGCAATGAGTTTGCAGGACCCCCGAAGTTTGGGAACCCAACCAACGGTCTGACGTCACCCGGAACCCGGGTCTCAGGCCAAAAGGAGAAACGTGGCTAAGACCCGAGTTCACGAGCTTGCCAAGCAGTACGGCATCGAGAGCAAGGAAGTTCTCGAGAAGCTCAAGGAGATGGGCGAGTTCGTCAAGTCGGCTAGTTCGACGATCGAGCTCCCCGTCGAGATGCGATTCAAGAAGGAGTTCGGCGACCAGCTGAAGGCCGCCGAGCCCGCCGCGCCCGCCCAGGTTGAGGCACCCGCCGAAGAGGCCAAGCCCGCCAAGAAGGCCGCGCCCAAGCCGCCGGGCAAGAAGGCCGAGCCGGAGCCCGAGCCCGAGCCGGAGCCGGAGCCGGCCGCCGAAGAGCCGCCGGCCGCCGAAGAGCCCCCCGCTGCCGAGGAGCCCCCCGCTGCCGAGACGGCCGCGCCGAAGGCCCCCTCGCCGGCGCCGCGACCCGTCGGTCGCCCCGGAGGCACGCCACGCCCCGGCAACAACCCGTTCTCGTCGAGCCAGGGGATGGGCCGCAAGCCGGCCGCGCCGCCCGCCCGCGACGGCGAGGACGACGATCAGCGCCCGCCGCGTCCGCCCGCTCGTGACGGCATGCCTCGCCCCAACCCGGCGATGATGCCCAAGTCTCCGGCTGCCTTCGGTGGTGGCCCCGGCGGCCGCGCACCTGCTGGTCGCGGTGGCCCCGGTGGTCCCGGCGGTCCCGGCGGAGCCCGCGGTGGTCCTCCGGGTCGTGGTGGCCCGGGTGGCGGTGGCGCGCCCGGTCGCGGCGCTCCCGCCGGTGGTGGCGGGTTCGGCCCGCCCCGCAGCGGTGGTCGTCCCGGTGCCGGCCGTCCCGGCCAGCGCGGCCAGACCCAGGGTGCTTTCGGTCGCCCGGGTGGGCCGTCGCGCCGTGGCCGCAAGTCGAAGCGGGCACGTCGCCAGGAGTTCGAGGCCATGGAGGCCCCGACCATTGGCGGCATGCGGGTCCGCAAGGGCAGCGGCGAGACCGTGCGCCTGGCCCGGGGTGCGTCCCTGACCGACTTCGCCGACAAGATCGGCGTCGACGCCGCCTCGCTGGTGCAGATGCTGTTCCACCTCGGCGAGATGGTGACCGCGACCGAGTCGGTCAACGACGCGACGTTGCAGCTGCTCGGCGAGGAGCTCAACTACGTCGTCGAGGTCGTCTCGCCCGAGGACGAGGACCGCGAGCTGCTCGAGACGTTCGACCTCGAGTTCGGTGAGGACGAGGGCAACGAGGACGACCTGGTCGTCCGGCCGCCGGTCGTCACCGTCATGGGTCACGTCGACCACGGAAAGACCAAGCTCCTCGACGCGCTCCGCAACGCGGACGTCGTCGACAAGGAGGCCGGTGGCATCACCCAGCACATCGGTGCCTACCAGGTGCACACCGAGGTCGACGGCAACGAGCGCCGGATCACGTTCATCGACACCCCGGGTCACGAGGCGTTCACGTCCATGCGTGCCCGTGGCGCGCAGGCGACCGACATCGCGGTGCTCGTGGTGGCGGCCGACGACGGCGTGATGCCGCAGACGATCGAGGCGCTCAACCACGCCAAGGCGGCCCAGGTGCCGATCGTGGTGGCGGTCAACAAGATCGACAAGCCCGATGCGGACCCGACCAAGGTGCGCGGTCAGCTGACCGAGTACGGCCTGGTTCCCGAGGAGTACGGCGGCGACGCGATGTTCGTCGACGTCTCGGCGAAGTCCGAGCTCAACCTCGACAAGCTGCTCGAGGCGATCGTGCTCACCGCCGACGCGTCCCTGGACCTGCGGGCCAACCCGACCCAGGACGCTCAGGGTCTGGTCATCGAGGGTCACCTGGACCGCGGTCGTGGTCCGGTGGCCACGGTGCTGGTCCAGCGCGGAACGCTCCGCGTCGGTGACTCGCTCGTCGCCGGGCCGGCGTACGGCCGGGTCCGGGCGATGCTCGACGAACACGGCGAGAACATCGAGCAGGCCGACCCGTCGCGTCCCGCGATGGTCCTCGGTCTGACCGCGGTGCCGGGTGCGGGCCAGAACTTCCTGGTCGTCGACGACGACCGGATGGCCCGTCAGATCGCCGAGAAGCGCGAGGCACGGGAGCGTGCGGCCATGCAGGCCAAGCGCCGCGTGCGTCGCACCCTCGAGGACTTCATGGCGTCCATGGAGAAGGGCGAGAGCCAGGAGCTCAACCTGATCCTGAAGGGCGACGTGTCCGGTTCGGTGGAGGCGCTCGAGGACGCGTTGTCGCAGCTCGATGTCGGCGACGACGTCGGAATCCGGGTCATCGACCGCGGGGTCGGTGCGATCACCGAGACCAACGTCGACCTGGCCGCGGCCTCCGACGCGATCATCATCGGCTTCAACGTCCGACCGCAGGGCAAGGCGACCGAGTTGGCGGACAAGGAAGGCGTCGAGATCCGCTACTACACGGTCATCTACCAGGCGATCGACGAGATCGAGGCCGCGCTGAAGGGGATGCTGAAGCCCGAGTTCGAGGAGGCGACCCTCGGTCAGGCGGAGATCCGCGCGATCTTCCGCTCGTCGAAGATCGGCAACATCGCAGGCTGCATGGTCACCAGCGGCGTGATCCGTCGCAACGCGAAGGTCCGGGTGATCCGCGACGGCGCGGTCGTGGCTGAGAACCTCGACCTGGCGTCGCTGAAGCGCGAGAAGGACGACGCCTCTGAGGTCCGCGAGGGCTTCGAGTGTGGTCTGGTGCTCAAGAACTTCCAGGACGTCAAGGAAGGCGATGTCGTGGAGGCCTTCGAGATGCGCGAGATCCCGCGCGTCTGATCAACCCCGACGCTGACCCGTCGCAAACTTTGCGACGGGTCAGCGCGAGAGAGACTAGGAACATGGCGAGCCCACGCGTGCGCAAGATCGCGGACCGGATCCAGGTGATCGTGGCCGAGATGCTCGAGCGACGGATCAAGGATCCGCGGCTCGGTTTCGTCACCATTACCGACGTCCGGCTCACCGGCGACTCCCAACACGCGACGATCTTCTACACCGTTCTCGGTGAGGAGAACGACCTGGTCAGCACCGCCGCGGCGCTCGAGTCGGCCAAGGGCGTGCTGCGCTCCGAGGTCGGCAAGCAGCTCGGCCTGCGGCACGTACCGTCCCTGGAGTTCGTCCACGACGCGCTGCCCGAGAACGCCCGGCACCTCGACGAGTTGCTGGCCAAGGCGCGGGAGTCCGACGAAGCGGTGGCGGCGGCGCGGGAGAACGCGTCGTACGCCGGCGAGGACGACCCTTACAAGAAGCCGCGCGAGGACGTCGACCCAACCGAGGACGACACCGACTTGTGACGGCCGACTCTGGCCTGGTGGTCGTCGACAAGCCGGGCGGGATGACGTCGCACGACGTTGTCGCCCGGGTCCGGCGGCTGGCCGGCACGCGCAAGGTGGGCCATGCCGGCACGCTCGATCCGATGGCCACCGGCGTCCTGGTGCTCGGGCTCAACCGGGCCACTCGGCTGCTCGGGCACCTGATGCTCACCGAGAAGTCGTACGACGCCGTCATCCGGTTCGGAGTCGCCACGACGACCGATGACGCCGAGGGCGAGGTGGTGCAGACCAGCGCCACCGACGATCTGGACGAGGCAGCGATCCGTCGGGTGCTCGCCGGCTTTGTCGGTGAGCTCGACCAGGTGCCAACCGCGGTCTCGGCGATCAAGGTCGACGGCGTCCGCGCGTATCAGCGGGTGCGCGACGGGGAGCAGGTCGAGCTGGAGCCGCGCCGAGTCACGATCCACGAGCTCACCGTCGAGGACGTCTCCGGTCCTGACGTTCGGATCTCGGTGCGCTGCTCCAGTGGCACCTACATCCGCGCCATCGCGCGCGACGCCGGGGCCGCGCTCGGGGTCGGCGGGCACCTCATCGCGCTGCGTCGGACGGCGGTGGGGGAGTTCGGCCTGGCGTCCGCGCACTCGCTCGACCAGCTGGCCGACGAGTTCGTGATGCTGCCGATCGCCGAGGCCGCACGCCGTTCCTTCGACGCGGTCGACCTCGATGAGGACGAGGCGCGAGACGTGCGCTTCGGTCGCGTCCTGCAGCGGCCGCTGCCCGGCCTCAGCGCAGTGTTCGACCCGGACGGTGAGTTCCTCGCGCTGTACGAGCCTCGTGGCGGCGAGTCTCGGGCGGTCGCTGTCTTCGTCTGACGGGGCGGGTCAGTAGTCTGCTCGCCGTGGCTCTGTGGCGCTCGTTCGACGAGGTACCCGACGACCTCGGCCCGACCATCGTGACGGTCGGCAACTTCGACGGCGTGCATCGCGGCCACCGGAGCGTCATCGCGCGGGCGCGCGACGAGGCGGTGCAGTCGGGCCTGCCGGTCGTCGCGGTGACGTTCGACCCGCATCCGATGGCGGTGCTCCGCCCGGAGCACGCTCCTTCGATCATCACGCCGGTCGAGCGCCGCGCGGATCTCCTGGTGGAGGCCGGAGTCGATCACGTGTTCGCGCTGGCGTTCGACCTGGAGATGGCGGGGTGGTCACCCCAGCAGTTCGTCGAGCGGGTGCTGGTCGAGGCGCTGCACGCCCGCCACGTGGTCGTCGGAGCCAACTTCCGGTTCGGCCACCGTGCGGCAGGCGACGTCGCGATGCTCACGCGGGCCGGTGAGAGCGCCGGGTTCACGGCGATCGGGGTCGAGCTCGACGGCGGCCCGCAGGTCTGGTCCTCCACGTACGTGCGCACCTGCCTTGCGGCCGGCGACGTCGCCGGCGCCGCCGAGGCGCTCGGGCACCTGTACGCGGTCCGCGGCGTGGTCGTCGAGGGCGACCGGCGGGGCCGCGAGCTCGGGTTCCCCACGGCGAACGTGCCGGTCGACCCTCAGGCGGCGGTTCCTGCCGACGGGGTCTACGCCGGCTGGCTGCGGCGGATCGACAGCGGCGCGTCGTACCCCGCGGCGATCAGCGTCGGCACCAACCCGACGTTCGACGGACACCGGGAGCGCCGGGTCGAGGCCTACGCGCTCGACCACACCGACCTCGAGCTGTACGGCGTCGAGGTTGAGGTCGCGTTCGCCGAGCGGCTCCGCGGGATGGTCCGGTTCGAGGGCGTAGATGCGCTGGTCGAGACCATGCACGACGACGTGGCGCGCACCCGCGAGATCCTGGGATGACGACATCGGCCGAGCTCCGAGAGGTGGAGCGCTGGTTCGTGTCCCATGGGCTGCCCTACTTCGTCGACGACATCCGCGAGCAGGTCCAGCGCCGGCTGAGCCGGGGACGCATCCTCAGCGTCCTCGCCATCTGCGCTTTCGTCGGCGTCGCGGCCGGCATCGTCGTCGGCACCCTCACCGACCAGGTCTCGTTCGGCATTTCGACCGGCGCCAGCGTGGTCACGGGACTGTTGGCGCTCTACGCGCTGCAATCCCTGCGCGCGCAGGTGATCGCCGGCTGGGCGCTGCGCCGCGCGTTCAGCAGCCTGGGCCTGCTGTTTCCGCTGCTCACCCGGGCGCTGCCGCTGCTCCTGCTGTTCATCACGTTCTTGTTCATCAACGCCGAGGTCTGGCAGGTCTCCTCGACCCTGGACGGCGGCATCCTGTGGGGAACCGTGCTGTTCTTCGGCGGGGCGGCGGTGCTGTTCCTGGTGCCCCGGCTGGCCGATGAGCTGGATGCGTTCGACGACTCGATCGTCTCGGCGGACCTGATCGCGGCCAGCGAGGGCACTCCGCTGGCGGAGCCCGCGCAGCGGCTCGTGGACGAGGACATCGACCTCCCGGAGGAGGCCCAGGTGACCGGCCTGCAGATGGTCAACCTGGTACTCGTCCTGGTGATCGCGCAGGCGGTGCAGGTGTTGCTGCTGGCGGTCGCGGTGTTCGCGTTCTTCATGGTCTTCGGAGCAGTAGCGATCGACGACAGCGTCATTCGGACCTGGATCGCTGACCCCGACGGGGTCCACCACATCTTCGGCATCGACGCGGTCAGCCAGGAGCTGCTGCAGGTCTCGGTGTTCCTTGCCGCCTTCTCGGGGCTGTACTTCACCGTCTACGCGATCACCGACGAGCTCTACCGCAAGGAGTTCTTCACCGTGATCATGAACGAGCTCCGCCGGGCCGTCGGCGCTCGCGTGGTGTACCGGGCGCTCCGGCGGGCCGCTACGCCGCCGGAGGGCTGACCGTCCTCAGTTGTGCTGGACCCATCGCGAGTAGCGGTGCTCTCCCGGCACGTAGTCGAGCGTGAAGTAGTAGTCGTCGCTGGCTGAGAGGACCCGCACCCGGACCTGGTGCGGCGTCGTGCCCGCCGGTGACTTCAGGCAGCCTCGGTTGACGTACGCCGCCCAGGTGCGCTGCTTCTTGCGGTACTTGACCCGCTTGTCGGCGCACTTCTCCCGGGTGCTGTGGCCGTTTGACTTGAACCGCCACAGGGTCACACCCAGGTAGGTCTTGAGCAGGAAGAACTCGGGCCCGGGACGACCCTTGCGGGTGTCGAAGTTGATCTCCAGGTTCTCGTAGGGCTCGGTCCGGAAGACCGTGTCGACGTAGACCCGACGCGGGGCGTGGTCGACTCTCACCTTGGTCACGTCCCCGGCACCGTCGAGGTCATCGCCGCCGGGGGGCACGTGGTCGTTGGCGGGGTCGGTGATGGTGATCCGATCGGCCATCGCGGGCGAGGGCGCGGCCACCAATAGTGCGGACAGAACGGCAGCGACGAACAGTCTCATGTAGGTGATGACGCCCGACGACGCCGGATGGTTGCCTGGTTCAGGCGCCCGATCCGGAGACCGTCACCGGCACCCCGCTCAGCGCGGCGTTGCCGGACACGTCGAGACGCTCGGGGTCGGTGAGGTCGTTGATCGACACCCCGACGACCGCCTCGGCGTTCGTCATCCGGGTACCGCCCACCTGGTGGCCGTAGCCGTGGGGGAGCGAGACCACTCCCGGCATCACGTCGTCGGTGGCGAGCACGTCGACCTCCACCTTGCCGACCCGCGAAGCGACGGCGACGGTCGCGCCGTCGACGATGCCGCGAGCCGCCAGATCGTCGGGATGCATGTACAGCTGGTGCCGCGCCCTGCCCCGAGTGAGCCGCTCGGCGTTGTGCATCCAGGAGTTGCAGTCCCGCTGGTGCCGGCGGCCGATCAGCAGCAGCTCATCCTCATCGTGCGCCGGGGCGGCACGCAGCCGGGCGAGGTCATCGAGCACCAGGTCGGGCGCGGCGTCGATGCGCTTGCTCGTGGCCGGCAGCCGACCCGGCAGCTGACCGGGCTGGAGTGGGCCGAGGTCTACTCCCGCCGGTTGCCTGCGCAGCCGCCGCATCGTGACGCCGGAGCGACCGCGTCGTAGCAGCCCGGCGATGATCAGCGTCGGGCTCACCGAGAGCCGCGCGCGCACCTGCACACGCTTGCGCAGCGGTGGCTGGCGATCCAGGCGGGCGATGGTTCGCAGGGCGATCTCGCGGTAGATCTCCCAGTCGTGGCGGGCATCGCGGGGCTTCTTGAACACCGCGGGCGTGAACCGCGACGTGTTGCGCACCGCCAGGAGGTGGAACACGAGGTCGTAGTGGTCGCGCTCGAGCGCGGTCGTGGGCGGCAGGATCACGTCGGCGTGCCGGGTGGTCTCGTTGAGGTAGATGTCGACGGCCGCCATGAAGTCGAGCCCGAGCAGCGCCTCGTCCAGCCTGGCCCCGTCCGGCGTCGAGAGCACCGGGTTGCCCGACAACATCAGCATGGTCCGGATCTGTCCCTCGCCCGGCGTCGTGATCTCCTCACGCAGCGCCGAGACCGGCAGCTCGCCTCCCGACTCGGGGAGACCGCGCACCCGGCTCTTCCAGACCCCGTGGTGACCGCGGCCGATCAGGCCGGTCCCGACGGCGTCGATGGCCGGCGAGGTCAGCAGCGTCCCGCCTTCGTGGTCGAGGTTGCCGGTGACGAGGTTGAGGATCTGGATCGCCCACTGGCAGATCGTGCCGAAGCCCTGCGTCGAGACGCCGATCCGGCCGTACGCCGCGGCCCCCTCTGCCGCCGCGAACTCCCGGGCCAGCCGCCTGATCTCGTCGGCGGAGATCCCGCTGGCCGCCGCGGCGGCCTCCGGGGTGAAGTCGGCTACCGCGGCCTCGACCGCGTCCAGCCCGTCGACGTACGACGGAGCAGTGGTGAGCCCCTCCTCGAACACCACGTGGAGCAGGGCGAGCAGCACGTGCGCATCGGTGCCCGGCCGCACGAAGTGGTGCTCGGTGGCGACCTTGGCGGTCTCGCTACGGCGCGGGTCCACGACCACCATCCGGCCGCCGCGCGCCTTCAGCTCACGCAGCCGGTTGGGGAAGTCGGGCACGGTCATCAGCGAGCCGTTGGACGCCATCGGGTTGGCGCCGAAGACCAGCAGATAGGACGTGCGGTCGATGTCGGGGATCGGCAGGAACAGCTGGTGCCCGTACATCAGGTGCGCCACCAGCTGATGGGGGAGCTGGTCCACCGAGGTGGCGCTGAACTTGTTGCGGGTGCCCAGCGTCTTGACCATCCCGACGCCGTGCGTCATCGAACCCAGGCTGTGGATGTTGGGGTTGCCGAGGTAGATGCCGACCGCGTCCCGCCCGTGCTGGTTGATCGCCCTCGCGAGACCGTCTGCGACCAGGTCGAACGCCTCGTCCCAGCCGATCTCCACCCACTCGTCGCCGGTGCGGCGCACCGGGCGGCGCAGCCGGTCGGGGTCGGTGTAGATGTCGGCGAGCGAGACGCCCTTCGGACAGATGTAACCGCGCGACAGCGGGTCGTCGGGATTGCCCCGGATCGAGGCGACCTCGCCCTTCTCGATCGTGAGCTCGAGGCCGCAGCAGGCCTCGCACAGGTTGCAGCAGCCAGTCGAGTGCCGGTGTAGTCGGTCGGGACGGGTGCCTCGGTGATCAGACCCATGCCGGTCACTCTCCCACCAGAGCTACACCCGCAGCCAGGTGAGTACCGCCCGCAGCCGGCGGTGGTCGTCGGTGTCACCGGGCCGGCGCGGGTAGGCGGTCCTCGGCGAGGACAAGACGCACGGGACCTCCAGCGTGACGATCGTGGGCCGCCTGCCGGGCTCGAGACCATCATGCTGCCGTCGAAGGCGCCGAGCCTCCTCATTACCCCCGTCATCCCGGTCCCGCCGGTGGGGTCCGCGCCGCCCCGACCGTCGTCGCCGACCTCCACCCGGAGTACGCCGTCGGCGTGGCCGAGCCGGATCCAGGCAATCTCGGCTGCTGCGTGCTTGCCGATGTTGGCCAGGCACTCCGCGACCGCGAAGTAGACCGCCGACTCGACCGGCGCGGGCGGCCGGCCGGTGAGCGCGGCCTCGACCCGCACCGGCATCGCCATGTCCAGGGCCAGCGCCTGCACGGCTCCGCTGAGCCGACGGTCGGCGAGCACCGGCGGGTGGATGCCGCGCACGACGGAGCGCAGCTCGCCGAGGGCAGCGTCCGTGGTCTCGCGGGCGTCGTTGACGAGCTTGCGGGCCGCATCCGGGTCCTTCGCCAGGACCGAGTCGGCCATCCCGAGGCTCAGCGACAGCGCGACCAGTCGGGCCTGGGCGCCGTCGTGCAGGTCGCGCTCGAGCCGACGCGCTCGGCGGCCGAGTGGTCGACGGCGTCGGCACGGGTCTCGTCGGCTGCTCCGACCCGGCGCTCCAGCCTCTCGCTGACGCCGGGGGACAGCAGCCGAGCGTCGAGCGTCGCGCGCAGCCGCATGAGCGGGCCGATGGCGTAGTACCAGATCCACCAGCCGACGATCGTGAGCAGCAGCAGCGCGGAGAGCAGTGAGATCACGAAGCCGACCGTGATCGCCATCAGCATCCAGCCGAGGTCGCGCCAGGTCATCGGGTCGGCGGCCACCGTCCGCTGCTTTCCTCAGGACCGACTGCCCTGACAGCGGCGCGTACGGCGCCGGCAGCGGCGTGCGCAGCACGTTGGCGGCCATCCGCCGGTGACCGTTGGCCAGCCATCGGGTGGCCGGGATCGTGAGGGCGAGGAACAGGGCGCCGACCCACACCACCATCAGGACGCCGCCGACCAGCCAGAAAACGAAGAGCGGCACGAGCGGCACGAAGGCCGCCGCCTGGAGGGCGGCGTAACCGGTGAGCCGGAGTCGGCTGGGGGGTTGGTTCAGAGGGTCGGGCACCCGCGTCATCCTCCCTGCCTCGGGCGCCGGAGGCGGTGGTGCTGGCACCACTTCCCGAGCGGGTGTCTGCGCTCCTGTCCGCGGGCCGCGCGGTCACCAGGCTTGGAGTCGTCCCCCTAGATCTCGAGCAGAAGGATCTGCCATGTCTCCCAACCCGCTGACCGCTGTGTCGATGCGCGCCGCACGTTGGAGCGCCACTCATCCCTGGCGCGCCATCCTCGGCTGGCTCGCCCTTGTCGTCGTCGCGGTCGGCCTGGCCGGCACCGTCTCCACGGAGGAGGCGTCCGACGCCGACTACCGCCTTGGCGAGTCCGGCCTAGCCGACCGTTGGGTGCACGAGGCCGGTCTGGCCTCACCGGACTCCGAAGAGATCCTGGTGACCGCCGACGGCGGGACCCTCGACCAGGCCCAGGCCGACGAGGCCGCCGCGGAGCTGATCAGATCCGTGCGTCCGCTCACGGGCATCACCGAGGTCTCCGAGGCGCAGTGGAGCCCGGACCGCTCGGCGCTGCTCATCTCCATCCGCCTCGCCGAAGGACCACGAAGACGCGGACCCGCTGGTCGCTGCGGTCGACGACGTCCGGGCCGACTTCCCTGCCCTCGACATCCGGCAGACCGGCGATCTCACGCTGGACGCCGCCATCGACGACCGGGTCGCGGACGACCTCTCCTCGGCCGAGACGATCAGCCTGCCGATCACGCTGCTGCTGATGCTGCTCGCCTTCGGCGCCCTGATCGCCGCGGGCCTCCCGGTGCTGCTCGCTGCCACCAGCGTGGCCGCGACCATCGGCATCATCGCTCCGCTGTCCCACCTGGTCCCGGCGGAGTCGACCGTGACCAGCATGATCGTGCTGATCGGCATGGCCGTCGGCGTCGACTACTCGCTGTTCTACCTCAAACGCGAGCGCGAGGAACGAGCCGCGGACGCATCACCCTCGACGCGGTCGAGATCGCTGCCCAGACCTCGGGTCACTCCATCCTGGTCTCCGGCGGCGCGGTCATCGCCGCGATGGCCGGGCTCTTCCTGATGACCGACACGACGTTCAACAGCCTCGCCGTCGGATCGATCCTGGTCGTCGCGATCGCGGTGCTGGGCTCGATCACGGTCCTCCCCGCTCTGCTGGCCAAGCTGGGTCGCTGGGCGGACCGGCCGCGGGTGCCGTTGCTGTGCGGCTGAACCGCCGGATCGGGCAGGGCGGAATCAGCCGCAGGCTGCTGGGGCCGGTGCTCCGGCACCCGGTCGTCGCGCTCATCATGGGCGGCGCCATCGTGGCTGCGCCTCGCCGTACCCGCCCTGGGCATGAAGACCCACTCCGGCAACCTCGACACCCTGCCCCACGACATCGCCGAGGTGCAGACGCTGAAGGACGTGATCGAGGAGTTCCCGTCGGAGGCCGGTCGCCGAAGTCGTCGTCCGGGCCCCTGCAGATGACCGGACGAGATCGCAGCCCAGCTCGACGAGCTGCGGCGAGGAAGCCGCCGCCTCCGGGATGTTCCGTCAGCCGAGCGCGCCGGTTGAGGTCTCGGAGGACGGTCGTACGTCGATCCTCGAGCTGGCCATGCCGTTCGAGGAGTCCGACGAGCAGGTCGACGAGGCGCTCGAGCTGCTGCGCGGCCAGCAGGTGCCGGCAGCGATCGATCTTCCGGGCTCCGACGTCGCCGTGGGCGGTGGACCGGCCGAGTCGTTCGACGCCCAGCAGCGGATGTCCGACCGGCTGCCGCTGGTCATCGGCTTCGTGCTGCTGCTGACCTTCCTGATGATGGTCTTCGCGTTCAAGAGCGTGCCCATCGCACTGGTGTCGACGGTCCTGAACCTGGCCTCGGTGGCCGTCGCGTTCGGGCTGATGACGCTGGTCTTCCAGCACGGCGTCGGGGAGTCGCTGCTCGATTTCGGCAGCCCGGGCTTCGTGATCGACTGGATCCCGTTGTTCGTGCTCGTCGTCCTGGTCGGGCTGTCCATGGACTACCACGTCTTCGTGGTGAGCCGGATCCGCGAGCACCTGGACCGGGGGCTGCCCGCCCGGCTGGCCGTGGAGCGCGGCGTGTCGGAGACGGCCGGAGTGATCACCAGCGCGGCCGCGGTGATGGTCTCGGTGTTCGCCATCTTCGCCACGCTGAGCATGTTGGAGATGAAGATGATGGGCGTCGGCCTCTCGGCCGCGATCCTGCTCGACGCGACCCTGGTCCGGCTGGTGATCCTGCCGGCGGTGCTGGCGCTGCTCGGTGAGCGCGCCTGGTGGCCCCGGCGGCCGCGGCGCCCGCAGGGCGAGCGCGTGGTCGAGACGGATCCGGCGTACGAGAGCTCGCTGCTCGCTAGCGGCACCTTGTAACGCACCGTTACTGCGTCCACCGCACCCGTCGAACGGTGAGGAAGACGAAGTAACGGTGCTCAGCGCGCAGCGCGTTTCTCCGCCTCCTCACCGACGCGCTGGGCTAGCGTCGTGAGTCATGTCAACGACGCAAAGACAGGCCGCGCCTGGGTTCCGGCAACAGCGGCGACCCTGCTGACGGCGGCGTTGGTGTTCGGTAGCGCCTTCCTCTGGGAGGTCCTCGAGGACCAGGGAGTCGATGCGCTGGGGAACCCCGACAGCTTGGTCGGCTCGTTCGTCTACGGCGCGCTGGCACCTCTCGGTGGCACCGGCATCGTCGGCGATGCCGACCTGGGGGACGCCCTGATCCAGCTCGGCGGTGGCTTGGTGCCGGTGGTGGTCCTGGTGTTCCTGTTCACCTGGATCGGCGCCCGCGCCGCCCGTGCCGGGTCCTGGATCCCGGTGCTGTTCGGTGCGTGGCTCGGCACCGTGCTCGGGGTGGGAGTCGGCGCCGTCACGTCGTTCGAGATCTTCCTGCGCCGCAACGACCTCTCCGACGGCCTCGTCGGTCTGCACCAGGCGCGCGTCGACGCCGTCGACTCCGGGCTCTACTGGGGTGCGGCCGTGGGCCTGCCGATCGCGTTGGTGGCGCTGCTGGCCTGGGGCATTGCCTCCCAGCCGGTCGTCGATGAGCCGAGCGCAGCGCCGTTGCCGGCCGCCGACCCGCCCGACACCTCGTCGTTCCCTCCGCCCGGCCAGCACGCGCGCCCGGCAACGCCGCCGCCCCCCGTGGAGACCGTCCGCGCGCCGGAGTCCCCGCACGAGCCCTGAGCCCGGTCCGACGTTTTGGGGCTCCCGGACGCCGCTGTTAACCTCGTTCGGTTACATCACCGCCGTATAACGGCCGCGGAACCAGAGTGCCCGGGTGGATAGGCCCCGGCGCGCCGCGCAACGGACAAACCGAGAAGGAGCCCGCGTGTCAATCGGAACTGATGCTGCGACCAAGAAGAAGATCATGGCCGAGTACGCCACGACCGAGGGCGACACCGGTTCGCCCGAGGTGCAGATCGCGCTGCTGAGCCACCGGATCAGTCACCTGACCGAGCACCTGAAGACCCACAAGCACGACCACCACAGCCGTCGTGGACTGCTGCTCCTCGTGGGCCAGCGCCGCCGGCTGCTCAACTACCTGCGCAAGACCGAGATCGAGCGCTACCGCACGATCGTCGAGCGCCTCAAGCTGCGCCGCTGAATGCACATCGGGACTCACCCCAAGGGTGAGTCCCGACGTCTATGTCCGACATAACTGAAAAGACCAACCACAGGAGCGATCCGCGACCGTCCGGCACGGTCCTCGGTAGTGATCTTCAGGGTTCAGAGCGAACGCTGCGGATCTCGATCGAAGACCGGCCACGCCCCAGCTGCCGTCGGCAGCGGGCATACGCGGCCTCGCGGGTTGACTCACGAACAGAAAGCACACCGTGACAGAACCCGTCATTTCCGCCGTGGAGACCGTTCTCGACAACGGCAAGTTCGGCACCCGCACCGTCAAGTTCGAGACCGGCCTGCTGGCCCGGCAGGCAGCCGGATCAGTGACTGCCTACCTCGACGACGACACGATGCTTCTCTCGGCCACGACGGCCGGCAAGCACCCCAAGGACCACTTCGACTTCTTCCCCTTGACGATCGACGTCGAGGAGCGGATGTACGCCGCGGGCCAGATCCCCGGCTCGTTCTTCCGCAGCGAGGGTCGGCCCGGCGAGGACGCGATCCTCACCTGCCGCCTGATCGACCGCCCGCTGCGCCCGACGTTCAAGAAGGGTCTGCGCAACGAGGTCCAGGTCGTCATCACCGTGATGGCGCTCAACCCCGACGCCCCCTACGACGTGCTCGCGATCAACGCGGCGTCGCTCTCCACCCAGCTCTCGGGCCTGCCGTTCTCCGGTCCGGTCGGCGGCGTTCGCGTCGCCCTGATCGAGGGCCAGTGGGTCGCCTTCCCGAGCCACAGCCAGCTCGAAGGCGCCGTGTTCGACATGGTGGTGGCCGGCCGGGTCACCGAGTCCGGCGATGTCGCGATCATGATGGTCGAGGCCGAGGCACCGGAGACCGCGTGGAACCTCGTCCAGGATGGCGCCCAGGCGCCCAACGAGGAGATCGTGGCCGGTGGTCTCGACGCCGCCAAGCCGTTCATCAAGCAGCTCTGTGAGGCCCAGGCCGAGCTCGCCCGGACCGCGGCCAAGCCGGTCCAGGAGTTCCCGGTCTTCCTCGACTACGAAGACGACGCGTACGCCGCCGTCGAGTCGTCGGTGAAGGACGAGACCGCCCAGGCCCTCACCATCGCCGACAAGCAGGACCGCGAGTCGCGCCTCGACGAGATCAAGGGTGGGCTGCTCGACAAGCTCGCCGGCGACTTCGAGGGCCGCGAGAAGGAGATCGGCGCGGCGTTCCGCTCGCTCAACAAGGCGCTCGTCCGCGAGCGCGTGCTGCGCGACAAGGTCCGCATCGACGGTCGCGGGCTGGCCGACATCCGGCCGCTGCACGCCGAGGTCGGCGTGATCCCGCGCGTCCACGGCTCGGCGCTGTTCGAGCGCGGCGAGACCCAGATCCTGGGCGTCAGCACGCTCAACATGCTCACCCTCGAGCAGAAGCTCGACACGCTGTCGCCGGAGAAGTCGCGCCGCTACATGCACAAGTACGTCTTCCCGCCGTTCTCCACCGGCGAGACCGGTCGGGTCGGCTCCCCGAAGCGTCGCGAGGTCGGTCACGGTGCGCTGGCTCGCCGGGCCCTGCTGCCGGTGCTGCCGCCACGCGACGAGTTCCCGTACGCGATCCGTCAGCTCTCCGAGGCGATGGGCTCCAACGGCTCGACCTCGATGGGCTCCGTCTGCGCCTCGACCCTGTCGCTGCTGCAGGCCGGCGTTCCGTTGCGGGCCTCCGTGGCCGGTATCGCCATGGGTCTGATCTCCGGCGAGGTCGACGGCAAGACGCAGTACGTCGCGCTGACCGACATCCTGGGCGCCGAGGACGCGTTCGGCGACATGGACTTCAAGGTCGCCGGCACCCGCGAGTTCGTGACCGCGCTCCAGCTCGACACCAAGCTCGACGGCCTTCCGGCCGAGGTGCTCGCTTCGGCCCTCAACCAGGCCAAGGATGCTCGCATGGCGATCCTCGACGTGATGGCCGAGGCCATCGACGCTCCCGAGGAGATGTCGGTGCACGCCCCGCGGATCATCTCGGTGCGCGTGCCGGTCGACAAGATCGGTGAGGTCATCGGCCCGAAGGGCAAGGTGATCAACCAGATCCAGGACGACACCGGCGCGACGCTGTCCATCGAGGACGACGGCACCGTTTACATCGGTGCGACGAACGGCGAGGCGGCCGAGGCTGCCCGGGCCGCGGTCAACGCGATCG
Organism: uncultured Actinomycetota bacterium; assembly: GCA_963827185.1. Taxonomy (GTDB): domain Bacteria; phylum Actinomycetota; class Actinomycetes; order Propionibacteriales; family Nocardioidaceae; genus Nocardioides. Next base: position 383,871 of record CAWGZQ010000002.1, on the reverse strand, counting down.
CCAACCCGACGATGCCCGAGGTCGGCGAGCGCTACCTCGGCACGATCGTCAAGACGACCAACTTCGGTGCCTTCGTGTCGCTGATGCCGGGCAAGGACGGCCTGCTGCACATCAGCAAGCTGCGCGCCCTGGCCGGTGGCAAGCGCGTCGACAACGTCGACGACATCGTCGCCGTGGGCCAGAAGGTCCAGGTCGAGATCGCCGAGATCGACGACCGCGGCAAGCTGTCGCTGATCCCGGTCGTCGAGGACTCCTCCGACGACGGCGAGAGCACCGAGAGCACCGAGCCCACCGAGGCGGTCGAGGCCTCCGAAGAGGAGTGACCTCTTCGTGACGAAGTCTCGGACGACGACCGGTCAGCCCGCCGCTGGCCGGTCGTCGGCTTCCCCCAGAAGATCGGCACCACGCGGACGCTCGAAACCGTGCGGGACGAAGGGGGGCAGGTGACCTCGCGGGTCCGCCGTACCGTCCTTCCTGGCGGGCTGCGGGTCGTCACCGAGCAGATGGTCGGCGCGCGCTCGGCCAGCATCGGCGTCTGGGTGGGCGTGGGCTCGCGTGACGAGTCCCCGGCGCTCCACGGCTGCTCCCACTTCCTGGAGCACCTGCTCTTCAAGGGGACCTCCGAGCGCTCCGCCCTCGATATCTCGGTGGCACTCGATGCCGTGGGCGGTGAGTTCAACGCGTTCACCGCCAAGGAGTACACCTGCTTCCACGCGCGGGTGCTCGACACCGACCTGCCGTTGGCGGTCGACGTACTCGGTGACATGTTCACCAACTCGGTGATCGCCGCGGAAGACGTCGAGGCCGAGCGCGACGTGATCCTCGACGAGATCGCGATGCACGACGACGACCCCGACGACGTGGTGCACAACCTCTTCGCCGCGCAGGCCTGGGGGAGCGACTCCCCGCTCGGCCGGCAGATCGCCGGCACCACGGACTCGATCGCCGCACTGACCAGGACCCAGGTACGCCGCTTCTACAAACGGCACTACCGCGCGGCCAACACCGTGATCTCGGTCGCCGGCAACGTCGAGCACACCGACGTCGTCCGCCTGGTGCGGGCGGCGTTCGGTCGCCAGGACTTCCTGGCCCGCGACGAACAGCCGATCGCCCCGCGTGCGGCGCGGCGCACCCTCCGCGTGCACCCCGGCTCGGTTCGCGCAACCAGGCCGTTGGAGCAGGTCAACCTGGTCCTCGGCATGGAGGGGCTGACCCGTTCCGACGATCGCCGCTTCGCCCTGGGGGTCCTCAACACCGCGTTGGGTGGCGGCACCTCGAGCCGGCTGTTCCAGGAGGTGCGCGAGCGCCGCGGGCTGGCCTACTCCGTCTTCTCCTTTTCCAGCCACCACGCCGACTCCGGCCTGGTGGGCGTGTCCGTCGGCTGCCTGCCGGCCCGCCTCGACGACGTACTGGAGACCGTGCGGATCGAGCTGTCGCGGGTGGCGGCACACGGCATCACCGAGGAGGAACTGCACCGCGGCCAAGGCCAGCTGCGTGGCGGCCTGGTGCTCGGCCTCGAGGACTCCTCGGCCCGGATGTCCCGGCTGGGGAAGGCCGAACTCGTGCACGACGAGATGCTCGGGATCGACGAGGTGCTGGAGCGGATCGACGCGGTCACCCTCGACGACGTCGGCGAGGTGGCCGCCGAGGTGTTCGGCGCGCCCGAGATCCTGGCTATCGTCGGACCCGAGTAGGCGGCGGCCTTCGGCATGTTACTGACCGTTGTGCCTACCACCTGACAGTCGTAACGCCCTGCCAGTAGGCACAACGGTCAGTAACATCCGCCACCTCACTCCACCAGCTGCGAGAGGTACCGCTTCGCGTAGTCGCGGACGGCGCGCGGGTCGTTCATGTCGAGCCGGCCTCCCGGGTCGAGCAGGAACGTCGAGGCGAGCCGCAGCATCAGCTCGGCCACGATGAGGAGCTCCTCCTCGGGCATCCGGGCGCCGGCGCGACGCAGGGTTCGCGCGATCCGGTCGCTGTGCTCGAGCAGCGCGGGAACCCGGCCAGGGATCCCGCTGATCATCTCGGGCTCGGTCTTCGCGAGCCGGCCGAGGACCGGGATCTCGCGCATGATCGCCATGCCGTGCACGAAGCACTCGATGATCGCCTCCTGCAACGGCAGGTCCTCGGCGATCCGGTCGAGCTCGTCGAGGAACGCCTCGGTCTCCCGCTCGATCACCGCGCCCAGCAGCATCTCCTTGTTGGGGAACCGGCGATAGAGGGTGCTCCGGCTGATCCCCGCCCTCCGTGCCACGTCGTCGACGTTCGCGCGGCGGGCGCCGTACTCCTCGAAGACGTCGCGAGCAGCGTCCAGGATCTCGTCGCTCATGGCAGACGTTCCAGGGTGACCGGGAGCCCGTCGCGGGGGACGGGCAGGGCGGCGAGGTCGATCGGCATCACGTAGTCGGCAGGCACGCTCCACTGGTAGGTGCGCAGCAGTTCGTGGAAGACGGCGCGCACCTGCATGCCCGCGAAGTACATCCCGATGCACTTGTGGACGCCGGCGCCGAACGCCTGGAAGGCCAGCCGGTGCACCTTGTCCTCATGTCGCACAGGAGAGAAGCGTTCGGGGTCGAAGCGGTCCGGTTCGGGCCACACGTCCGACAGGAAGTGGTTGGCGTAGGGCGAGTTCGTGACGAACGCGCCCTCCGGGATCCGGTAGCCGTCGATGACCAGCTCGCGGGTCGCGTAGCGAGGAATGGATGGCACCGGCGCGCAGAGCCGCATGGACTCCTTCATCACCAGGTCGGTGTCGGTCATCGCCTGCAACGCATCGAACGTCGTGTCCTCGATGGACATCGCCTCGCGGCGGCAGCGCTCCTGCCACTCCGGGTGCTTCGCGACCTCGTAGGCCATGGATGTCAGCGTGGTGGTCGTCGTGTCGTGCGCGGCCATGAGGAGGAAGATCATGTGGTTGACGACGTCCTCGTCGGTGAACCGGTTGCCCTCGTCGTCCTCCGCGGAACACAGCCGCGCGAACAGGTCGTCGCCGCCCTCGCGGCGCTTGGCCGGCAGGTGGCGGTAGAAGAACTCCTCGAGGATCTCCCGGGCCTGCAGCCCTTTCGACCACGGGCCGATGCCGCCCGGCAGGTCGCGGCGGACGATCGCCGTGCCGCCTCGGACTGCCCGGATGAACGCCTTGTTGATCCGCTGCCGCTCGGTCGCATCCAGCTCCACGCCGACGAAGACCTCGAGGGCCAGGTCGAGGGTGAGATCCTTGAACATCCGCTGGAGCTGCGGCTTCTCGACGTCGGCCCACTCGGCCAGGAACTTCTGGATGTGGGGGATCATCAAGTCGTTGTAGCGGCGCAGCTGCTCGGCGCCGAAGGCGTGCTGCATGATCCGTCGATGGTGCAAGTGCTCCTCGAAGTCGAGCAGCATCAGGCCGCGGTTGAAGAACGGGCCGATGAAGTACGACCACGCGGGTCCGCTGGCGAACGCCTTGTCCTTGTTGACGAAGACCCGCTCGAAGGCGTCCGGACCGTTGAGCGTGTACATCTCGATGCCGAAGACGCGCATCCGATAGACCGAACCGTAGGTTTCCCGGAGCCACGTCGAGTGCTCGACCGGATGACGGCGCAGTCGAAGCAGATGGATCAGACCGGCGCGTGGTCCGATCGGGTCACGCAGGGCCTGCGCCGTCGCTGTCACGAACTGCCACCTCCGGCATCGAAACGAGATGTTGAAACAAAGTCGTTCCAATGTATCATCGGGCCATGTCGTTGGCGACCCGCGAAACGGGCGAGATCCCAGCTGGCCCCGCGCGGCCGCTCGGTCCGGAGTCCCTGACCTGGCAGTACTTCGCCGACCGGCGGATGGCGCTGCTCGGTCCCCGGGCCGCGGTCCTCCAGAACATGCTCCCGGCGCTCGGCCAAGGCGTCGAGGACCACTCGGTGTGGTTCGAGGAGACGCTCGCGCGGCTGGCCCGCAGCATCCCGCCGATCTTCGGCACCGTCTATGGACCCGACGCCGAGGCCACCGGGCTCCGGGTCCGCGACTTCCATTCCTCGATCAAGGGGAAGATGCCCGACGGCCGCCCCTACAGCGCACTCAACCCCGAGACCTATTACTGGGCGCACGCCACGTTCGTGGAGCACCTGGTCGTCGGTATCGACACATTCATCCGGCCGCTGTCGCGCGCCGAGAAGGACCAATTGATCGCCGAGTCGCTGACCTGGTTCGAGCGCTACGGCGTCAGCGCCCGCGACATCCCCACGACCTGGGCCGAGTTCGAGGCGTACTGGCAGGACGCCCTCGAGCACCGGTTGGTCCGACACCGCACCGCGGCCTACGGCGTCGGGTACGCCACCAAGGGCTGGCCGCGACCGCGGCAGCTCCCCGCCGTCGTGTGGTGGCTGGTCCGAGGACCGGTCAACGCGCTCAGCAGCTTCGTCACGATCGGCGGCATGCCGCCTAGGTCCCGCGAGATCCTCGGCCTGCCCTGGGACGAGTCGCGGGAACGCCGCTACCGCCGATTCGCCGCCGCCGTGCGGTCGCTCGACCCGTTGCTGCGGCGCCTGCCATCCAGGATCCGCCTGCACCCCATCGCGGCCCGGGCCTTCGCTCGCGAGGCCGGACGATGACGCTGCCACCGCGGGTCACCCAGCGCTACGTCGACGACCTCCTGGGCCTGGTCGCCGCGTCCGGCGCACCCTCGGCCGCCACCGCCCCGTTCACCGGGGAGCCCCTTCCCGCGGTGCCGCAGTCGAGCGCCGCCGATGTGGTGGCGGCGGCGCGGCGAGCCCGGCTCGCGCAGGAGAAGTGGGCGACGGTGCCGCTCCCCGAGCGGTCCGCGATCGTGCTCCGGTTCGCCTCGCTCCTCCTCAAGGACAAGGAGCGAGTCCTCGACGTCGTCCAGTGGGAGACCGGCAAGTCCCGGGTGCACGCCGGGATCGAGCTGCTCGGGCTACCCGCGGTCGCTGCGCACTACGCCGGCAACGCGGCGAAGTACCTGGCCGAAACCCGGCCGACCTCGGGCCTTCCCGGCATCGTGCGCACCCGGGTCACCCGGCAGCCGAAGGGCCTGGTCGGCGTGATCGCGCCCTGGAACTATCCGCTCTTCCTCGCCGTGGGTGACGTGATCCCGGCCCTGCTCGCCGGCAACGCCGCGCTCAGCAAGGCCGACTCCCAGGCGCCGCTGAGCCTGCTGGCCGCGCGCGCCCTGGCCCGGGACGCCGGACTGCCCGACGACCTCTGGCAGGTGGTCGCCGGTCGCGGCTCGGTGATCGGCCCGGCCATGCTCGACGAGGTGGACCATCTGGCCTTCACCGGGTCGACGGCCACCGGACGCGAGCTGGCCGCCGAGGCCGGCCGCCGGCTGATCGGGGCATCGCTGGAGCTCGGGGGCAAGAACCCGATGATCGTGCGTGCCGACGCCGATGTGGCTGCCGCGGTCCGCGGCGCCGTGCAGGCATGCTTCGCCAACGCCGGCCAGATCTGCATCGGAATCGAGCGGATCTACGTCCACGAGCAGGTCCACGACGCCTTCCTGGCCGGGTTCGCCCAGGCCACCCGCGACCTCACGCTCGGTGCTGCCTACGACTACTCCGCGGAGGTCGGTTCCCTCACCACGCCCGACCAGCTGGAGGCGGTCGAGGCCCACGTCGCGGACGCCGTCGACCACGGGGCCGAGCTGGTCGTGGGCGGCAAGGCACGCCCGGATCTCGGCCCGCTCTTCTTCGAGCCGACCGTGCTCAGTGGCGTCGTCCCGACCATGCGGGTCTGCGCCGAAGAGACGTTCGGGCCGGTGGTCGCCGTCTACCCCGTCGTCGACGACGAGGACGCCGTCACCCGGGCCAACGACACGGAGTACGGCCTGTCCGCCAGCATCTGGTCCGCCGACCTCGACGAGGCGCGCCGACTCGCCAGTCGGATCCGCGCCGGCGCCGTCAACATCAACGACGGCTACGCCTCCACGATCAGCTCGGTCGCTGCCCCGATGGGCGGCATCCGCGCGAGCGGTCTCGGACGCCGGCACGGGGCGGAGGGGATCCTGCGCTACACCGAGGCGCAGACGGTCGCGGCACAGCGCCGCGCCACGCCGTACCCTGCGAGGCCGGCGGCCTATCTGGCCGCCGGCGGCGCAGCCATGAAGGCCCAGATCGCGGCCGCGCGCTTGCGCAGCCGCCGCACCAGGAGGAGCAGTTGATGGCGGGAACTCTCAGCGGCAAGGTCGTTGCGCTGACCGGCGGGGCGCGCGGCATCGGCGCGGCCACGGCGAAAGCGCTGGCGGCAGAGGGCGCCACGGTAGTGATCGGCGACCTCGACCTCGATCTCGCCAAGTTGGCCGCCGAGGAGTACGACGGCCTGGCGCTGCCGCTCGACGTCACTGACCGGGGGTCGTTCGCGCAGTTCCTCGATGCGGTCGTCAAGGAGCACGGGCGGCTCGACGTGCTCGTCAACAATGCCGGCTTCATGCTCCTGGGCAAGGTGCAGGAAGCGCCGCTGGAGCGCCAGCTCGCCCAGCTCGACGTCAACCTGGTGGGCGTGATCCAGGGATCGTATGAAGCCGCGGCGCGGATGCGCGCCGGGGGCGTCATCGTCAACATCGCCTCGCTCGCGGGCCGGATCCCGATGCCAGGCTCGGCGGTCTACAGCGCGACCAAGGCAGGGGTGCTCGCCTTCAGCGAGGCACTGGACGCCGAGCTCGCGGAGAAGGACATCCGGGTGGGCGCGGTGCTGCCGTCGTTCACCAACACCGAGCTGATCAAAGGCACCCACGCGACCGGGCTGATGAAACCGGTCGAGCCCGAGGACGTCGCCAAGGCCGTGGTGAAGATGATCCGCAAGCCGAAGCTCACCGCCACGGTGCCGAAGTACTTCGCGTTCGGCGGCGCCAACTGGAGTCTCACCGCCGCCCGGGTCAAGCCCTGGATGCGGCGCCGGTTCGGCCTCGACACGGTGTTCACCGACTTCGACCGGCAGGAGCGCGCCGGCTACCACGACCGCGCGCTCGACAGGGACTGACCCGTGTTCGAGTGGTCGGACGAGGAGCTCGCGATCCGCGACGCGGTCCGCAGCTTCGTCGACAAGGAGGTCCGGCCGCTCCAGGACGACCTCGAGCACGGCGACCTGCCGCCGTACGACGTGATCCGGAAGTTCTATGCCGCGTTCGGCATGGAGCAGATGGCGGGCGAGGCCTTCGACGGGGCGATCGCCCGCGCCGAGTCGGGGGAGACGTCCAGCGGCGACGCGATGAGCGCGCTCGACCCCGCCATGGGGGTGCTGGTGTCCAGCGAGTTCTGCCGGGTCAGCATGGGAATCCCGGCCGCGATCGGGGTCTCGGTGGGGCTGGCCGGCGGCACGATCAACTCCCGCGGCAGCATTGAGCAGCGCAAGCGCTGGGCCCGGGACCTGATGACGTTCGCCAAGGTGGGGGCCTGGGCGATCACCGAGCCGGACGCCGGGTCGGACGCCTTCGGCGGGATGCGGACGACGGTGCGTCGCGACGGCGACGAGTGGGTCCTCACCGGACAGAAGACCTTCATCACCAACGGGCCGTACGCCGACACGCTGGTCGTCTACGCCAAGCACGACGACGGCAGTGGGTTGGACCGGCGCGACCAGCCGGTGCTCACGTTCGTCCTCGACGCGGGGATGCCCGGACTCACCCAGAGCCAGCCGCTGCGCAAGATGGGCATGCACTCCTCGCCGACCGGTCAGCTGTTCTTCGACGAGGTCCGCCTCGGCGACGATCGGTTGCTCGGCTCCGCGACCGACGGCGCCGGCAGGGAGAGCGCTCGGGCCAACTTCGTCGTGGAGCGGGTCGGTATCGCCAGCCTCGCCCTCGGGGTCATCGAGGAGTGTCTGCGGCTCTGCATCGAGTACGCGAAGTCGCGTGAGCTCTGGGGTCAGCCGATCGGCGAGTTCCAGCTGATCCAGCTGAAGCTTGCCGAGATGGAGGTGGCCCGGGTCAACGTCCGCAACATGGTGTTCAGCACCATCGAGCAGCGCCGGGCCGGCAAGCTCCCCTCGCTGTCCGAGGCGTCCGCGATCAAGCTCTACGCCTCGACCGCGGCCACCGACGTCGCCATGGAGGCAGTGCAGCTCTTCGGCGGCAACGGCTACATGGCGGAGTACCGGGTCGAGCAGCTCGCCCGGGATGCGAAGTCGCTGATGATCTACGCAGGCTCCAACGAGGTGCAGGTCACCCACGTCGCCAAGGGTCTGCTGCGCTGACCCCGGGAGCCGACCTCAGCGGCGACCGATGATGCCCACGACCGCCGGATCCTTGGAGTCGACGACGTAGACCCGGAAACCGCCCTCGGTCAGCGAGGCGGACGCCTTCCGCACCATCTCCGGAACCTGCTCAGGACGGGTTGCGTCGAAGAACAGGTAGACCGCTCCGCCGGGGAGCACCCGCTCGTGCAGCAACGCCACCTCGTCGGCGCAGTCCCGCACCCAGAAGAGGTTCACGTTGAACGCGAAGACCTTGTTGAGCCGCTTGATCGGCACCCGCAAGGTCGCCAGGTCGATCTGCCGCACGGTCAGCCGGCCGGCCTTGACGCACGAGGCGCACCGACGCTTGGTGCGGTCCACCCCCGACTCCGAGCGATCGATGGCCATCATCTTGCCGGTCTCGAGGCGACCGCAGATGAGCTCGGCGCCGGCGCCGGCTCCACAGCCGATCTCGAGGACATGGTCAGACGGCTGGACGTCCATGAAATCAACTGCCCAGCGGATCCGCGCGGGGATCGTCTGCACCGGCATGGCCACCACCCTGCCAGAACGCGACCATCACTGGCACGAACCTCCAGTTGATTGCGCGGCGCCACGGTAGGGTCACGGTCGAGGTAGATCGAATGGGGTCGGTCGGTGTGAAGTCCGTCGCTGGCGCGCTGGCGCTGGCGCTGTTGTCGTCCGCGGGAGTGCTCAGCCTCCCCGCCGCGGCTCAGTCGCCGTCCCACGACCGACGTGCGACGCCCATCGGCGCCGCCGAAACGACAGCGGCGCCGACGACCAGTCGCCCGCTCCGCGCCGTACCCGGCTACGCCGCGGCGGACGGGTTCCACGCCCGCACCCGGCTCGGCGATGGCGGCACCGAGACCGAGCTGCGGATGTCGGTAGGCAGCGGGCGCTTGCTGTGGGGTGACTGGTGGGCGCGCGGGACCGAGACGCCGGCGGTGTTCCACGACGGCGTGTGGCGGCTGTACGGCGCGGGCTTCGGCCACCCCACGGTCGCCACCACGGTCCGATTCGGCCGGAGGGGAGATCGTCCCGTTGTCGGGGACTGGGATTCCGACGGTCGCACCGACCTCGGTGTGGTCCGCGGGGCGACCTGGCGGCTGGCGGTTCGTCGGGTCGGGACCCCGCGGGTGTGGCGAACCTTTACCTTCGGGCCTCGGGACGGCCAGCCCGTCGCCGGCGACTGGAACGGCGTGGGTCCCGACGGGGTCGCCATGTTCCGAGCCGGTCGCTGGTGGGTCAAGGAGTGGCCGGGCAGCCGGTCGCCGGTCCGCCGCGTCTCGTTCGCCTACAACCCCGCAGCACGGCAACGCGCCGCTACGGCCGTCGCCGGGGACTGGGATGGGGACGGCCGTGCGGGGGTGGCGCTGGTGCGCGGCGACAGCTGGCGGATCGCCGAGCGTCTCCGCACCGGGCCGAAGCGCGTCGTCATCCGGCGCGTCGAACGACCCGCGCACGCCGTCCCCACCGCCTGGCGCCAGGCAGGGGGGCCGAGAGGCGACTACTGCCCGACCGCGACGGGCCGGGCCGGGCCGGCCGTCACGACGACGACGCCACCCGGGCTCCGTCGTCCGGTCGCGTCCGACCATCCGGATGCTGATCAGCCCCTGTTGCGCGAAGCGCTGCAGCGGACCGAGCGCTTTCTCCTGAGCGAGCGCCGGGGGGCGCCGTGGTCGGCTCACCCGGGTCAGGTGTTCGCGGACGTGCTCGCGGGAGACACCCGCCAGGAGTACGCCCTCCGCCGCCCCGCGATGTCCGCGCTGGCGATCGCCGTCGCCCTCGCCACCGGCGCCCACGACGACTACTTCGCCAGGGCCGACGTTCCCGTTGCTCGCGGCTACCTCGCCCAGATGGTCCGTTCCATCGCCTGTCAGCACCTTGCGGTCAGTCCGGGCGGCTGGGGCCACGGCTGGCAGACCGATCTCTGGGCGCAGCTGACCGCGCTCGCGGCGTGGCTCGTGTGGGACGACCTCTCCGCCTGGACGCGGGCAGATGTCACCGCCATGGTGGTGGACGAAGCCGATTTCCAGCTGACTCAGCCCGCGGAGTACTGGCGTGATCCGGACGGAGACTTCCTGCCAGGACGAGACGGCGACTCCGCCGCGGAGGAGATGGCCTGGGACGTCGCGATTCTCGAGCTCGTGCGCAGCATGTTCCCGGACGCGCCGCGGGCGGCCGAGTACCGCCGTCACGCGGTGCAGTGGGCGGTGGCCGCCTACGCCACGCCCAGCGATCTCCTGGATCTGCGTCCCGTCAACGGAGTGGCACCGGCGCTGCGGCTCATCGGCACCAATGCCCTGGACGACGGGACGGTGATCAACCACGGCCGGGTCGAACCCGACTACATGGGCAACATCCAGCACCTGTGGTGGGCCGCCGACTTCGCCGTTCTGGCACGGACCACGACGCCCGAGGCCATCTGGCACAACGCCAAGAAGGTCTACGGCGCCTTCAGCACCGTGGTCTTTACCGCGGGGGCGCTGTCCGCTGCCAACAACGGCCGCGCGTACGTGGCACCCGGGGGCACGATCTACTCACGCGACGGAGAGGACCGCCTCTACTACCCCGATGGCACCTCCTGGGGCCACTTGCGGCGAGCCCCGTTCGTCAGCATCGACGCCCACGCGGCGGCCTACGACCTGACTCCGGAGGAGGCGTGGCCGGCCCTGGACGCGGAGGCGGCGCACGTCCGCGGGCAACTGGCCCTCTCGCGCTCCAGCGGCGACTCCGGGAGGACCTACTCCGCCGACCCGTCGATCGCCGTCACCCAGGACACCTACCGGGGGCGGGAGGAGTACGCCGCCCAGCAGGTGGCGATGGCGTGGCTGGCCCACTACCTGTCGGCGTGGGGACCGCCGCCTCTCGATCTGGCGTTCTACGGCGTTCCGGGCGAGTCGTTCCATCGCCAGCCCATCGCTGCGACTCGGCCGCCGAGCCCGTAGCCCGCGGGCACGACCCTGACAGTGGGTGCCGAGGCACTACCGTGGTCAGCGTGATCAAGGTGGGTGTCCTCGGCGGGCGCGGCAAGGTGGGTACTGCGGTCTGTCGAGCCGTCGAGGCGGCCGACGACACCGAGCTGGTGGCGGTCGTGGATCTGGACGACGAGCTCGACGCGCTGGTGAGCGCCGGGGCCGAGGTGGTGGTCGACTTCACCCACCCCGACGCCGTCATGGACAACCTCGAGTTCTGCATCGACCACGGCATCCACGCGGTTGTTGGGACGACCGGTTTCGACGACGAACGTCTTGCCACCGTGCGCGGCTGGCTCGAACGATCGCCGGCCACCGGCGTCCTGGTCGCACCCAACTTCGCGATCGGCGCGATCCTGATGATGCGGTTCGCGGCGATCGCAGCGCCGTTCTACGAATCGGTCGAGATCATCGAGCTGCACCACCCGGACAAGGCCGACGCACCCTCCGGTACCGCGCGGCGTACCGCCGAACTGATCGCGGCCGCCCGCCGCGCGGCCGATGCGCCGCCGGTGCCCGACGCCACGTCGACGTCGCTCGACGGAGCGCGCGGCGCCGACGTCGACGGCATCCGGGTCCACGGCCTCAGGGTGCGGGGGCTGGTGGCGCACCAGGAGGTGATCCTGGGCGGCGAAGGCGAGACGCTGACGATTCGGCACGACTCGCTCGATCGCGCGTCGTTCACCCCAGGCGTGTTGACCGGCGTCCGGCGGATCGGGTCGCGACCCGGACTCACCGTGGGGCTAGAGGCGTTCCTCGACCTCGACTGAGCAGCAACCTGCAAGTAGTTGCATTGCACCTTTCTGCAGGCCCCGACCCGTTGTCGGACGGGCCGGAGGTCGCGAGGCTTCGCTCCAACAGGTGACGCCCCACGGGCGGGCGTCCTGCAGAGAGGGATGCCATGCGGAAGATTCTCGGGCCCACCTTCGTGGGATTCGCCGCTGCGGTCCTGGTCGCCGGATTGTTCGGTGCCCAGCCCGCCGGCGCGACCGGCGCCTCGACGGGAGCCGATCAACGCGGAGACGTCGTCAGGCAGGCGCTGCGCGCACTCGACGCCCACCCAGGGGTCGCGCGCAAGACCGTGGACCAGAAGTTCCACGTCACCGACACCATTCGCGATGCCGACGGCACCTCGCACGTGCGGATGAGCCGCACCGTGCACGGCCTGCCGGTGATCGGCGGCGACATCGTCGTCCACCAGGGTGCTCGCGGCACCTGGAAGGGCGCCAGCCAGACGCTCGCGGCGCCGCTCGGACTCTCGGTGAAACCGATCCTCACCAAAGCGGCTGCGACGAACCGCGCCGTGGCGCCCTCGGCGGCCACCCGTGCGATCCGCAAGCTGCGTTCCGCGAGGACCCCGCGGCTGGTCATCGACGCCGTCTCGACCACCCCACGATTGGCCTGGCAGGTCCGCACCGCAGGTCGCCACTCGGACGGGACCCCCAGCCGGATGGACACCTACGTAGACGCCCGGTCGGGCAAGGTGCTGCGTCGCGAAGAGCAGATCCAGACGACTGACGGGTCCGGCCAGTCCCTCTACAGCGGGACCGTGGGCATCCAGATCGCGCCGTCGGGATCCGGATACACGATGACCGATCCCACGCGCGGAAACGGGCAGACCGTCGACGCGCAGAACAAGACCGAGTCGATCTTCTGCCAGCTGTTCGGCGTCGGATGCGTCCAGGGGGTCGCCTTCAACAGCCCGGACACGTCGTACGGCAACGGCAGCACCAGCAGCCGCGAGTCGGCAGCGGTCGATGCCCATTACGGCGCATCAATGACCTACGACTACTTCAAGACCCAACACGCGCGCAGCGGGATCTTCGGTGACGGGCGCGGAGTGAAGAGCCGGGTCCACTACGGAAGCAACTACGTCAACGCCTTCTGGGACGGCTCGCAGATGACCTACGGAGACGGCAACGGGACCCAGTACGGTCCGCTGGTCTCCCTCGACGTGGCGGGTCACGAGATGAGCCACGGGGTCACGGAGAACACCGCCAACCTCACCTACTCCGGGGAGTCGGGCGGCCTCAACGAGGCGACTTCCGACATCTTCGGAACGATGGTGGAGTTCTACGCGGCGAACTCCAACGACCCTGGCGACTACTTCATCGGGGAGGAGTTCGACCTCGTCAACCACAAGGGCTTCCGCCGGATGGACAATCCGTCCCTCGACGGCTCCTCGTTGAACTGCTGGAACGCGAGCGCAGGCACCGCCGACGTCCACTACTCATCGGGAATCGGCAACCACTTCTTCTACCTGCTGGCCGAGGGTTCCGGGGCGAAGACCATCGGCGGGCGGCAGCACAACTCGCCGACCTGCAACGGGTCGAGCCTCACCGGGATCGGTGCGACCCCTGCCGCGAAGATCTGGTTCCGGGCGCTGGACGTCTACATGACCTCCGCTACCAACTACGCCGGGGCCCGCACCGCCACGCTGAACGCGGCGCGGGACCTCTACGGCACCGGCAGCGCGCCGTACAACGCCGTGGCCGCCGCCTGGAGTGCCGTCAACGTCGGCTGATCGAGCCTGACCTGAGCGAGGGCCCGTGCCGGACGGAACCGGCGCGGGCCCTCCTTTGCTCTCGTGAGCTCAAACGGCTCGCGTTGCGCCCGAGCCCGCACTCACGAGAGGGCGGTGTGCATCCGCACCTGTTTCACCGTGACGTTGCCGGTGCCGTCCAGGTCGAGTTCTCGGTGGGCCGTGTCGGCCGCCCACCCCGCGCCCGTGAGGAAGGCGCGCACGGTGTCGTCCGTGGCGATCGCCCAGAACACCGCACGGGTGAACCGGTCGGCCGCCATCGTCTCCACGGCCGCGGTCAGCAGCCTCGAGCCGTGGCCCTTGCCCCGCTCGTCCGCGGCGACCGTGAGCTCGAGCAGCTCGGCGTCGACGATGGGGTCGCAGTCCGGGTCGGAGGCTGGCCCGACCACGGCGAACCCGACGACCCGGTTGCGCTCCAGCGCGACGAGTACTCGGTTGCGGGCGTCGGCGGGCTTGGTCATCGACGCCCGCCAGATCTCGGCGGCGGTCGACTCGTCCGGCAGGGCTTCCGCCGGGAGCAGTCCGGCGTACGTCGTCCGCCACGCCCGCGACTGCAACCCGCCGATCGCGGGGGCGTCATCGGCCCACGCGACCCGCACCGAAACGTCGGCCGTGGGGGAGGTCATGTCGCCATCCTCGCAAGCGACCAAGGTGTTACAAAACCGAGTCTCCGATGCAGAAATCTGTAACACTTCTTGCTACGCTCGCCAGCGTGGACGACGACTTCGACAGGCTGCTGGCCGACGACGGGCGCGTGGAGCCGCGCGACGAGATGCCGGAGGCCTACCGGCGCACGCTGGTCCGGCAGATCGCCCAGCATGCCCACTCCGAGATCATCGGCATGCAGCCCGAGGGCAACTGGATCAGCCGCGCGCCCAGCCTGCGTCGCAAGGCGATCCTGATGGCGAAGGTGCAGGACGAGGCCGGCCACGGGCTCTACCTCTACGCCGCGGCGGAGACCCTCGGCGTGGATCGCGCCGACCTGCTCGATGCCCTGCACACCGGTCGCCAGAAGTACTCCTCGATCTTCAACTACCCGACGCTGACCTGGGCCGACGTCGGCGCGATCGGGTGGCTGGTCGACGGCGCCGCGATCGTCAACCAGGTCCCGCTGTGCCGTTGCTCCTTCGGTCCCTACGCTCGGGCAATGGTGCGGATCTGCAAGGAGGAGTCCTTCCACCAGCGTCAGGGGTTCGAGATCCTGCACACGCTCTCGCACGGCACGCCGGCTCAGAAGGCCATGGCGCAGGACGCCGTCGACCGGTTCTGGTGGCCCTCGCTGATGATGTTCGGCCCTCCCGATGACGCGTCCCCCCACTCGGAGCAGTCGATGGCCTGGGGGATCAAGCGACACAGCAACGACGACCTGCGCCAGCGGTTCGTCGACATGACCGTGCCTCAGTCCGAGGTGCTCGGGCTGAGCCTGCCCGACCCTGCGATCCGATGGAACGAGGAACGCCAGCACTTCGACTTCGGCGAGGTCGACTTCACCGAGCTGTTCGAGGTGATCAAGGGCAACGGCCCGTGCAACGCCGAGCGGATGGCCCACAAGGTCGCGGCGCATGACGACGGTGCCTGGGTGCGCGACGCCGCGACGGCGTACGCCGCGAAGCGCGCGCAGGGGGCCGCATGAACGTCCGCCGGAGACCACCGCGAGTGGCCGCTGTGGGAGGTCTTCGTCCGGTCCCGGCGCGGCCTGTCCCATGGGCACGTGGGGTCGCTGCACGCGCCCGACGCCGAGATGGCGCTGCGCAACGCCCGTGATCTCTACACCCGCCGCAACGAAGGGGTCTCGATCTGGGTGGTGCCGGCGGCGGAGATCGTCGCGTCCAGCCCCGACGAGCGCGACGCGTTCTTCGATCCCGCCGGCGACAAGGTCTACCGACACCCGACGTTCTACGACATCCCCGAGGGGGTGCAGCACCTGTGACCACCCCACTCTTCGAGTACGTCCTCGGGCTCGCCGACGACGCGCTGATCTCGGCCCAACGGATGGGCTGGTGGATCAGCCGCGCTCCCCAGCTCGAGGAGGACGTCGCGCTCGCCAACATCGGGCTCGACCAGCTCGGCCAGGCCCGCACCCTGCTCGAGTACGCCGGCCGGGTCGAGGGCGCCGGCCGGTCGGAGGATGACCTGGCCTTCCTCCGCGACGACCGGGAGTTCCGCAACGTGTGGCTGGTGGAGCGTCCCCAGACCGACTTCGGCGTCACGATGGCCAGGCTGCTGGTGTTCGCGGCCTACCAGTCCGAGCTGTACGCCGCGTTGAGCGGCAGTACGGACCCCACGATCGCCGGCGTCGCGGGCAAGGCGGTCAAGGAGGTCGCCTACCACCTCGATCACGCGGCCCAGTGGGTGCTGCGGCTGGGCGATGGCACCCCGGAGTCGCATGCCCGGATGCAGGCGGCCCTGGACGCGGAGTGGCCGCATGTCGAGGAGCTCTTCACGCCCGCTGAGCCCGCTCTGGTGGAGCAGGGGATCGCGGCCGACCCCCAGGCGTTCCGGTCCGCGGTGCTCGACAAGATCGCCGCGGTCGCTGCCGCGGCCACTCTGGATCTGCCCGGCGTCGCGCCGGCGACCGGTGGCGGCCGGCGCGGCCTGCACACCGAGCACTTCGGCTATCTGCTCGCCGAGATGCAGCATCTGGCCCGCTCACACCCGGGAGCGACCTGGTGATCCCCGCAACCCTGACCCGAGCGTGGCAGGTGGCCGCTACGGTGCTCGACCCCGAGCTCCCCGTGGTGACCGTCGAGGACCTCGGCATCCTCCGCGACGTCACGGAGTATGAAGGTGCCCGCGTTCACGTACAGATCACCCCGACCTACTCCGGGTGCCCGGCCATGGAGACGATCCGCACCGACCTGGTCGAGGCGCTCAAGGACGCGGGCTACCTGCATGTCGACGTCGAGTTCGTGCTGTCGCCGGCCTGGACCACCGACTGGATCACCGACGCGGGCCGCGCCAAGCTCGAGGCCTACGGTGTCGCCCCACCAGGGCCGCGCACCGGCCCGGTCGAGCTCGTCCTGGGTGTGCGCTGCCCGCAATGCGGCAGCCTCGACACCCGGGAGTCGAGTCGGTTCGGGTCCACCGCCTGCAAGGCGCTGTGGGTGTGCCGCACCTGCAAGGAGCCGTTCGACCACTTCAAACCGCTGTGAGCGAAGCGAGAGAGCGCGGCGGTCCGCGCCGGCCAGGCAGACCCGAAGAGTGCGGCTCGAACTGCGAGCTCACCGGAGGGTGCTGTGAGCGAAGCGAGAGAGCGCGGCGGTCCGCGCCGGCCAGGAGACCCGATGAGTGGGCTCGAACTGCGAGCTCACCGGAGGATGCGATGAGCAGCACGCTTCACCCGCTCAAGGTCGCGGCGATCGACGAGCTGACGGACGATTCGGTCGCGATCACGTTCGAGGTCCCGCCGCACCTCGCCGAGGCCTATCGCTTCCGGCACGGTCAGCACCTGTCCATCCGCAGCGGCGACGATATCCGCCGGAGCTACTCCATCTGCTCCGCGCCATCGAGCGGCACCCTGCGGATCGGCGTGAAGCGACTGCCGGGCGGCGCGTTCAGCGAGGGCGTCGTCGGGCGCCTGGTGGTGGGCGACGAGCTCGAGGTGATGACGCCGGCGGGCCGGTTCACCACGACCATCGACCCGACCGCCCGCAAGCGGTACGTCGCGATCGCCGCCGGCTCCGGCATCACCCCGATCCTTTCGATCGTCGCCGCCGTGCTCGAGGGCGAGCCGGGGTCGGCCGTCACCCTGATCTACGCCAACCGCACCCACCGATCGGTGATGTTCCTCGACGAGGTGCACGACCTCAAGGACCGGTTCTGCGAGCGGTTGCAGATCGTGCATGTCCTGTCCCGGGAGGCCCAGGACGTCGAGCTGTTCTCCGGACGGCTCGACGCTCCACGGCTCCGGGCGATCCTCGCCGCGCTCGCACCGGCCGATGAGGTCGACGACTGGTTCATCTGTGGCCCGCAGCAGATGCTCGTGGAGCTCCGGGCCGCCGTCGAGGAGCTCGGAGTCGCCCCGGGCCGCATCCACTCCGAGCTCTTCCACGCCGACCCGGTGCCACGCGCGGCGGTGGCTCCACTGGGCGGTGCCGAGGGGGCGGCACACGTGACGATCCGGCTCGACGGCCGCAGCTCCGATCTCGACCTGCGCCCCGACGACGTACCGGTCCTGGAGGCGGCTCTCCGGGTGCGCTCGGACCTCCCGTTCGCCTGCAAAGGCGGAGTCTGCGGCACCTGCCGGGCCAAGGTCGTCGAGGGCTCGGTCGCCATGGACGCCAACTGGGCCCTCGAGCCCGACGAGGTCGAGCGTGGCTACGTGCTGACCTGCCAGGCGCACCCCACGGCCGAGCGAGTCGTGCTCGACTACGACGCCTAGCTCGACTCGGGTGGGCAACCGCGGACCTTCGCCGCCTCAGTAGGCTCGCGATATGCAGATTCGCAATCTCGGAGCAAGCGGCCTCAGGGTCACCGCCATCTCCTACGGCAACTGGATCACGCACGGCAGTCAGGTCGAGGAGGACGCCGCCCACGCGTGTGTGCACCAAGCACTCGACGAGGGGATCACGACGTTCGACACCGCCGACGTCTACGCCAACACCCGCGCCGAAGACGTGCTGGGCAAGGCGCTGGCCGGCCAGCGCCGCGAGGGGCTGGAGATCTTCACCAAGGTCTTCTGGCCGACCGGACCGGGCGGCCACAACGACCACGGCCTGTCTCGCAAGCACATCATGGAGTCGATCGATGGGTCGCTGGGCCGGCTGGGCACGGAGTACGTCGACCTCTACCAGGCGCACCGCTACGACCACGACACGCCGCTCGAGGAGACCATGGAGGCGTTCGCCGACGTGGTCCGCGCGGGCAAGGCGCTCTACATCGGGGTCTCGGAGTGGCGGGCCGAGGAGATCCGGGCCGCCCACGCGCTGGCCCGCGAGCTGCACATCCCGCTGGTGTCCAATCAGCCGCAGTACAACCTGCTCTGGCGGGTGATCGAGGCAGAGGTGGTGCCGACCTGCGAGGAGCTCGGGATGGGGCAGATCGTCTGGTCGCCGATCGCGCAGGGCGCCCTCACCGGGAAGTACCTCCCCGGAAAGCCGGTGCCGGAGGGCTCACGCGCCACCGACACCAAGGGCGGCGCCGACATGATCGGACGCTGGCTCGAGGACGACGTCCTGGAGCGGATCCAGCGACTCCGGCCGATCGCCGAGGAGGCCGGGCTGACGATGTCTCAGCTCGCGATCGCCTGGACGCTGCAGAACCCCAACGTCTCGAGCGCGATCATCGGCGCGAGTCGGCCCGAGCAGGTGACCGAGAACGTCAAGGCCGCCGAGGTGCGCTTGGACGACGACGCCCTGCAGGCTATCGACGAAGCCGTCGGCGACATCGTGGAGCGCGACCCGGCGAAGACCAGGTCACCGCGGCGGCCCGGGCTTGAGTAAGCCCTAGCGGTAGGTGTCAGGGAGCTGCTGGCCGATCTTGACCTTGGCCTTCGGCAGCCGCATGAACTTCATCTGCATCGACCGGGTGATCGCGTAGTACGTCGTGCCCTTGACCGGCTCGTCCGGGAACCGGACGGACAACTGCTTGCGCAGCCGGATCCGCAGCATCACCAGGTCGAGGATCACCAGCAGCAGGGTGCCGAGCAGGATGGTGTTGCCGATCCCGGCGAGTCGTCCGTTGCCGGAGTAGCCCAGGATCATCGTCACGATCAGCAGCGGGATCATCATCTCCACGATCCCGAATCGGCTGTCGACGAAGTCCCGGATGAAGCGTCGGACCGGGCCCTGGTCGCGGGCCAGGAAGTAGCGCTCGTCGCCGGACTTCATGGCTGCGCGAACCTGCTTGCTGCTCTCGGTGCGCGCCAACCGCTGCTGCCGGACCTGGTCCTTGCGGGTCCGCGGCACCTTGGCCCGCTCACGCGCGGCCGCCTCGGCCTGCTTGCGGGTCGGCGTGGGCCGGCCTTTGCCGCCCTCCTTCAGGGGGGCGGGCGATCCGGCGGATTCCTCGGACTTGCTGCGACCAAACAACTTCGGCGCCTTCGGGACGTGGGGTGGGGGGACGCTGCCAGCGTACCTTCGTGCTCGCGGTCGGTTGCCCCAGCGGCATAGGGTGAGGTCACTGTTCGAACGTCGTGAGAGGGACCGCACCCGATGAGCCTCATGAAGCGCATCAGCCTGATCTTCCGGTCGAAGGCCAACAAGGCCCTCGACCGGGCCGAAGACCCCCGGGAGACCCTCGACTACAGCTACCAGCGGCAACTCGACCTGCTCTCGAAGGTCCGCCGCGGCGTGGCTGACGTGGCCACCAGCCGTAAGCGGGTGGAGCTGCAGGTCGTGCAGCTGGAGCAGCAGTCGACCAAGCTCCAGGCGCAGGCCGAGAAGGCTCTGCAGATGGACCGCGAGGACCTCGCCCGCGAGGCGCTCACCCGCAAGTCCGGGCTGACCAACCAGATCAACGACCTCAAGGCCCAGCACGCCCAGCTCCAGGGCGAGGAGGAGAAGCTCACGCTGGCGCAGCAGCGACTGCAGGCCAAGGTCGAGTCCTTCCGCACCCGCAAGGAGACGATCAAGGCCACCTACACCGCGGCCGAGGCGCAGACCCGGATCGGGGAGGCGATGTCCGGTATCGGTGAGGAGATGGGCGACGTCGGGATGGCCATCCAGCGTGCCGAGGACAAGACCGCATCGATGCAGGCCCGCGCCGGCGCCATCGACGAGCTGATCGCCTCGGGTGCGCTCGACGACGCGTCCTCGCTGAATGCCGGCGACGACATCACCCGTGAGCTGGAGTCGATGAGCAGCCAGGCCGACGTCGAGGCCGAGCTGATGAAGCTGAAGGGCCTCTCGGCACCCACGGCACCGGACGCGCTCGAGGGCGGCAGTGCCGAGGGCGGGGAGGTGCTCGCCGAGCAGCCGGAGTCCACGACCGAGGGGGAGCAGCCCCGATGAACGACCGACGGCACTGCTCGCTGCGCTCGCACTTGCGCAGGGACCTCGCATGATCGTCCGGATCCTCGGCGAAGGACAGTACGACGTCTCCGACGAGGCCCTGGACCGGCTCAACGAGCTCGACTCCGCCGTCGAGCGCGCGGTCGAGTCCGGTGACGATCAGGCGTTCGCTACCGCCCTGGCGGCCCTGCTCGACGGCGTACGCACCGTGGGCGTGGCCCATGCCATCGACTCGCTGGACGAGTCGGACCTGATCCTGCCGCCCGCCGACGCCACCATCGACGAGGTCCGCCAGCTGCTCAACGACGACGGCCTGATCCCGGGCTAGGCGCAGCCAGCCTCGAACCGCGGCCAAGCCTCCGCGCGACGCATCGACCCGACGTAGGCATAGCGATCGTCGGCCGACACCCAGAGGTGGCGGCCCCCGCGCTGGACGCCGGTGTCGATCGCGTCCGCGGGGACCTGGACCTCCGCCCGGAACGGACCCGCCAGGAAGCGCTCGAGCTCGTGCGTCGGCTCCTGCACATAGGCGTCCCGGTCCTGGAGGTAGAGGAAGATCATCGAGTCCCAGGCGCAGTGCGCCGGTCCGGGCGCCGAGTACACCTTGGTCACCGGCGCGGGCTCGCCCTCGGTGTCCCGCCAGAGCTGATAGCCCGCGCGCTCGGCGAACGCCTCGGGGAACTCCGCGAAGTCGCACCGGGCGGCCGACTCCAGGTACCACCCTGGGCCGCCGGCCCCTTCAGTGGCAGGCCCGTCCCGGAAGACCAGCGCCATCAGGATTCTGCCCTCGGTCTCGTAGGTGAGCATCGCCCGGTTGTGCTCGGTGGCCGCCACCCGAAGCTCATCGGTGGGCGCGAAGAGGAACAGACCCTCGGAGTCGGCGGTGCTGAGCGCCGACTCGACGCTGTCGCTGGTGGCGCCCTCGCCGTAGACGGCGCCGCTGTGCAACTGGCCGTCGACGGGTGCGCAGGCCAGGGCCTCCCCGGCCGCGCCGTACCTCCCGGAGTCGACGTACAGCGGCCCGTCGTAGGGCGTGGTCGCGTCGGGAAGATCAACGACCGTTGCGTCCCCGCGCTCGGAGCCGTCGGCGAGAACCGCCGCGGTGACAGCGATTGCCGCCACCGCGGCGCAGGCTGCGAGCAGCCCGGCTACCCGGCGCGGGCCCCTGGTGGGGAGGGTCGGCTCGTCCATGGCGCCTCCAGGTCTCACTGATCCGACGCGGTGGCCCCAGTGTCGGTTGCATGGGCTGCGGGCGGGGCGCTGCTAGGTGCCCCAGGTCCCTTCGGCCCGGGCGCGATCGATGGCCTTCTGTCCGTCGTCGGTCATCTGCCCTTCCGCGATCATCCGCGCGACCCGCTCACGATTGGACGCGCTCCAACTGCTTTTCGGCCGTCGCGGGCTGAACCGCAGCCGAGCGCTGTGCGCGTCATGTTTGCGCTGCAGGCCGTCGATCCAGCCGAAGCAGAGCGCCTGCTCGACCGCCTCCGCGTAGGTCACGCCGGGTATCCCGCTGTTCTTGTGCGGGATCACCAGCCATGCCTCGGACGCGGTGCCGCCGTGCTCGGCCAGCCAGGCTCGCCACTCCGCGACGGAACCGGCTCGGACAAGGTTGTCTTCGGGCATCGCGGTTAGATCCGCGAGGCGGCGGGCGGTGCGGCGGCCAGATCGGGTCCGAGCCGCTTGCGCAACCCGAGAACGGCGGCGTCAGTCATGCCCCGTTTATACCCCGGTTTGGGTCGCCCGGGAGAATGGGCATATGGCACGTTCGCGGTTCGTCGGCGACGCGGGGCTCACCGCCCGGATGACCCTGGTGATGTTCTTGTTGGGCGCCGTTTTCGTCGGCCTGGTCGTCGGCCTGATGTACGCCTTCCGAGGCTCGGGCATCGCGGTCCTGATCGGGCTCGGCGGCATCGGCTTCGCGCTCTACCAGTGGTACAACTCCGACAAGGTGGCCATGCGTGCGATGCGCGCCCGGGAGGTGACCCCCGAGCAGGCGCCGGAGTTGCACGGGATGATCGACCGGCTCTGCGCGCTGGCCGACATGCCCAAGCCCCGGGTCGGGATCGCCGACACCTCCGTGCCGAACGCGTTTGCGACCGGCCGCTCGCCCGAACGCTCCGTGGTCTGCGTGACCACCGGCATCTTGCACACCCTCACCGCCGAGGAGCTCGAAGGCGTGCTCGCCCACGAGTTGTCGCACGTCGCACATCGCGACGTGCTGGTGATGACGGTCGCCGCGTCCGCCGGCATCACCGCGGGGATGCTCGCCCAGGGAGCGCAGTACGGCGCGTTCTTCGGTGGTGGCCGCCGCGACAACAACGGCGGCCTGCCCATCTGGCTCGTCGTTCTCCTCGTCAGCATGGTCACGTACGCCGTGAGCTTCGTGCTGCTGCGGATCCTGTCGCGCTACCGCGAGCTGTCCGCGGACCGGGCCGGCGCTCATCTCACGATGAACCCGGGGGCGCTGGCCTCGGCGCTGCAGAAGATCTCCGGCACGATGGCGCAGATCCCGCAGCGCGACCTGCGCGAGGTCTCGGCCGCAAGCGCCCTGTGCATCGCCCCGGCCCTGAAGGGCTCGGACGTCTCCTCGTTCTTCTCGACCCACCCGCCGCTGGAGAAGCGGATCGCGCAGCTGGCGAGGATCCAGGCCGAGCTGGGTCAGTCCAGCAGCTGATGGGGATCTGGGACGCGCTTGCCGGCCGCACCAAGCCGAAGCAGGCCAACCTCGACTCGCTCTTCCTGGTGCCGTCGGCGGCGATCACCTTGCAGACGACGATCGGCTTCGCGCCGACCGGCGACGGCTCGGTCTGCTACCGGGCCGCGCCCGGGGTCGCGTTCGAGACGGTGCAGGCCGAGGTGGTCGAGCTGCTGCGCAGTACCGACGACACTCCTGACATCCGACTCAGCACCGACGGGTTCGGCTTCTCCTGGATCGAGATCGACCGCGAACCCGGTGCCGACGTCGAGGGGCTCTGCACGGGCCTGCACGCGGTCAACGTCGGCCTCGAGTCCCAGGGCTTCGGCCCGGGTCTGCTCTGCACGGTGATCGGTTTCGCGGACGCCCGCGACCGCCGGCTGGGGCTGGTCTACCTCTACAAGCAGGGCACCTTCTACGCCTTCGCCCCCACCGGCCCGCAGCAGCGCGACAACCTGCTCGAGATCCAGACCCGGGATGCGCTGGCCGGTGAGCTGCCGATCGAGCAGGATCTCTCCCGCTGGCTCGCGGTCTGGGGCGCGCCGGGTCTCTAGAGCGCGGCAGCCAGCGAGGCCGGACCCCGGACCGACGTCGATCGACGCATCCGCGGTTCATCGGGCAGGCGCAGGCCGGGCAGCCGCTCGGCGAGCTGACGCAGCACGATCGTGGCCTCGAGGCGAGCGAGCGGTGCGCCGAGGCAGAAGTGGGTTCCTCCGGAGAACGCCAGATGATCGGGCGTCGCTGGGTCGGAGAAGCGGTCGATCACGAACTCGTTCGGGCGGTCGAAGACAGCGGGGTCGCGGTTGGCGCCGCCGATCAGCACCACCACCCAGGTACCGCGCGTCATCGGCCGCCCGGCCAGCTCGGTGTCCTCCAGTGCAACCCGGATCGTGCGCTGTACCGGCGAGTCGAACCGCAGCGTCTCCTCGACCGCCAGCGAGGCGAGCGCCGGGTCCGCACCGAGGCGCTGCCAGGCCCCGGGCGTCCGGTGCAGTGCCAGTGCGGCGTTGGAGATCAGGTTGACCGTGGTCTCGAAACCCGCCACCAGAAGGACCTGGCACATCGCCACGAGCTCTCGCGAGGTCATCCGGTCCTCGTCGTGAGCGGTCACCAGCGAGGTGACGAGGTCGTCGCGCGGCTCGCGACGGCGCAGCTCGAAGAGCCGGTCGAAGACCCGTTCCAGGCGGCCCGCGGCGGTGGCCAGCCGACGGGCGTGGCCGAACGACTGGACGCCGTCGAGGGCGGAGGCCATCACCTCGCCGTACTTCTCGAAGGTGCCGGCGTCGGTGTCCTGCAGCCCGAGCAGGTCGGAGATCACCCCGATTGGTAGCGGCGCCGCGATGTCGTGCACGAGGTCGAACCGGTCGCGGGTGGCGACCTCGTCGATGAGGGCACCCACCCGCTTCTCGATCGAGGCCTCGTAGGAGCGCATCAGCTTGGGGCTGAAGCCGGGCGCGGCGAGCCGACGGAGGCGGGTGTGTTCGGGAGGGTTCACGCCCAGCATCGAGCGGTCCATGGAATCGTCGCTGAAGATCTGGCCGTGGACGACGTTGGTCTCGGGGTCGCGGACGCCGTACTTCCGGCTGCGCACCAGTTCGTGACACAGGTCGTAGTCGGCCGTGGCCAGGAAGCCTGCGTACGTCGGCACCAGCGGTCCGCGGGCCCGGAACGACTCATGGATCGGGTACGGGTCGCGACGTCCCGCCTTGGTCTCGAACCGCACCATCTGCTCGCCCGCCATCCGCGCGCGCAGCGTGAACAGGCGACTCCGATAGATGCTGATGATGAAGCGAGCCGCCGCGGCGGGACCCTGCGGACCCTGTTCCATACGGCTCAGGCTAGGCAACCGGACGGCCCGGGCGCATCCGACCAGGGGCGGAGTCGCGGCACTGCACCTGACCTGGAACCCGCTGGCGGGGCCGGCTCAATCCCGGTGGGACTTGCCCGGCAGGTCGAGCATGCGCTGCAGGGCGACCAACGCGTCGCGCTCGGTGTCGGGATCGACGGTGATCTGGTTGACGACCACCCCTTCGACCAGCGACTCCATCGCCCAGACGAAGTGCGGGAGGTCGATCCGGTTCATCGTCGAGCAGTAGCAGACGTTCTTGTCGAGGAAGACGATCCGCTTGTCCGGGTGAGCCGTGGCCAGGCGCTTGACCAGGTTGAGCTCGGTGCCGATCGCCCAGGCCGAACCGGACGGGGCCGCCTCGATGGTCTTGATGATGAACTCCGTCGAGCCCACCAGATCGGCCTTCAGCACGACCTCGTGCTGGCACTCGGGGTGCACCAGGATGTTGATGCCGGGGATGGTCTCGCGGAGCTCGTCGACGACCGCGGGGGAGAACCGGCCGTGCACCGAGCAGTGCCCGCGCCACAGGATCACCTTCGCGGCGCGGAGCTCCTCGACGGTCAGTCCGCCATTGGGCTGGAGCGGGTTCCACACGACGCAGTCGTCGAGCGAGTAGCCCAGCTTGAGGACCGCGGTGTTGCGGCCGAGATGCTGATCGGGGAAGAACATCACCTTCGCGTCGGGCTTCTGCTCGAAGGCCCACTCGAGGGCGACCTCGGCGTTGGACGACGTACACACCACGCCGCCGTTGCGACCGCAGAACGCCTTGATGTCAGCGCTGGAGTTCATGTAGGTGACCGGTACGACGGACTCCTGGACCCCGGCCGCGGCCATCGCGTCCCAGGCGGCCTCGACCTGTGCGATCCGGGCCATGTCCGCCATCGAGCAGCCGGCGGCCAGGTCCGGAAGGATGACCTTCTGCTCGGGGCTGGTGAGGATGTCGGCGGACTCGGCCATGAAGTGGACGCCGCAGAAGACGATGTACTCGGCGTCGGGACGGGCGGCCGCGTCGCGGGCGAGCTTGAAGGAGTCGCCGCTCACGTCCGCGAACTGGATGACCTCGTCGCGCTGGTAGTGGTGGCCCAGCACGAAGACCCGGCTCCCCAGCGCCTCCTTGGCGGCCCGGGCGCGAGCCACGAGGTCGGGGTCGGACGCCGACGGAAGATCTCCGGGACACTCGACGCCGCGCTCGGAGCCCGGGTCGGAACCGCGACCGAGGGGGAGGAGCGGAAGGTCGACCGTCGTCATGGGCCC
The DNA here is from genome assembly GCA_963827185.1 of uncultured Actinomycetota bacterium. Taxonomy (GTDB): domain Bacteria; phylum Actinomycetota; class Actinomycetes; order Propionibacteriales; family Nocardioidaceae; genus Nocardioides. Next base: position 357,425 of record CAWGZQ010000002.1, on the reverse strand, counting down.
ATCCTAATTTGCGGGGGTCTACTCATCGGTGCGGGACCTCACAACAGCGCGCCATCGTGAAGGTACGGCGAGGGTGGCTTCATCCCGCGCAGCCCGAGGTAGCCCTCCTGGTGCACCTCCAGGCGGGCCGCCATGCCGATCTGGATCGCCCACTGATTGGCCGCGGTGATGTGCGGGATGTGGACCGGTCGATCGGCGGGCGCATCGGCCAGCCCGGCCCACATCAGCCGAGCGGCGGTACGCCGGTTGGTCGCTGCGAGCAGCAGCACCGTGCTGCGCTCCCCGAAGTAGGCGTAGCCCGATCCGATGCTCGACTCGGAGACGATCAGCCGCTGCCGGTCGAGCAGGAACTCGTGGTCGGGCCCGTGGGCCGCGCCGCGCGTCTGCCGGTCGACGGAGTTCATCAGGTCGATGTCGGCGGAAGAGCCTTCGCGCACCCGGTCGATCGTCGGGATCGCCGACCGGTCGACGACCCCGGTCAGGAACATCTGGGGATGCAGCTCGAAGCCGGCCGCGTAGTACCGGCGTACCGCCCTGGGGTCCGAGGACGCCGACAGCATCCCGTGCAGGCAGCCGCGACCGTGCTGGAGCGCGGCATCGAGCAGCGACTTGCCGATGCCGCCGCCCTGGAGCCCCGGTCGGACGACGTACGTCGCGAGCATCCAGGTGGTGTCCCGGACGAAGCTGGTCGCGAAGCCGACCAGGCCGGTGTCGTTCTCGGCCACCCAGCAGCCGCCCGGGTCGGTGCGCAGCAAGTGCGTCGTGCGGTCGATCCATCGCCCGGAGCCGCTGCTGCCGCGCCGCTCCGGCGGCGGCCAGGAGGGCCGGTGCATCCGCAGGTCGAGCTCGTGGAAGCCCTCGTCGCTCAGTCGCTCCGCGACGGACACGTCACCGGCCGTCATCGGGCGAAGAACCAGGCCGGGCACCCGCCCAATCTACGAGCCATACGAGACTGGGTGCATGCGAGTTCTGGTGGCACCCGACAAGTTCGCGGGCACGCTCACCGCCGTGGAGGCCGCCGAGGCGATCGCGACCGGCTGGCGGCGTCAGGCTCCCGACGACGAGGTGGACCTGGCCCCGATGGCCGACGGCGGCCCCGGCTTCGTCGACGTGATGCACGCCGCGCTGGGCGGCGAACTGCTCGCGGTCACCGTCTCCGGACCGTTCGGGGCGCCCACACCGGCGACCGTCCTGGTCGCGGCTGGCACGGCGTACGTCGAGACCGCTCAGGCCTGCGGGGTGCACCTGACGCAGGCTGAAGGCGCCGAGCGGGCCGCCACTGTAGGCGTCGGTGAGCTGTTGCTCGCGGCAATCGGCACCGGCGCCACTACGGTCGTGCTGGGGTTGGGGGGCAGTGGCACCAACGACGGGGGTGCCGGACTGCTCGCGGCGCTGGGCGCCAGCGCAGACGTTCCGCTGGATGCCGGCGCCGATCCGCTCGCCTCGATCACCCGGGTCGACCTCGTTCCGGCGCGCGAGCGGCTCTCGGGGGTGCGGCTGATCGCGGCCACCGACGTGGACGCAACGCTGACCGGGTTGTTCGGCGCGACCAAGACCTTCGGCGCCCAGAAAGGGATCGCAGAGGGCGACCTGCCTCGGGTCGATGCGATTCTCGAGGCCTTCGCCCGCGCCACCGATCCCCGCGTGTCGCTGGAGAAGGGTGCCGGCGCGGCCGGGGGGCTGGGCTTCGCGCTGCTCCTGCTCGGTGCCGAGCGGTCGCCGGGCATCGAGCTCGTCGCCGGCGCGGTCCGGCTTGCCGAGCGAGCGCGGCTCGCCGATCTCGTGGTCACCGGGGAAGGCGCCTTCGACTTCTCCAGCCGCTCCGGCAAGGTGCCCTACGGCGTGGCGCGGATCGCCGAGGAGGCGCTGCGCCCGTGCGTCGCCCTGGCCGGCCAGGTCCTGGTCGGCTCGCGCGAGATGCGGGCCCTGGGGATCGAGTCGGCGTACTCCATGGTCGAGCTGGCGGGGGAGGAGCGGTCCCTGGCCGAGCCCTCGACCGTGCTCAGCGAGCTCGCCGAGCGGGTGGCCCGCACCTGGTCCCGGTGAAGCGAGCAGCCGGGCGCGAGCGCAGCTCAAGGGGCCCTGCGGCCGAGACACGAGGCCGGATTCGGCTGGATCGAGGCCCCCGCACGCCGACTCAAGGAATAACCGCGGATGTGCGACCATTGAACCGAGCAGGAAATCCCCGCCCCAACCTGGAGCCAGACACATGACTGAGCAGCTCGAGACCACCGAAGAGCGTCGTACCGACCAGATCAACCTGAGCTCGGTGGCGGCCACGAAGGTGAAGAACCTCCTCGAGCAGGAGGGTCGCGACGACCTGGCGCTGCGCATCTCCGTGCAGCCCGGCGGATGCAGCGGTTTGCGCTACCAGCTGTTCTTCGACGAGCGCACCCTCGACGGCGACGTGGTCACCGACTTCGACGGCGTCTCCGTGGTGGTCGACCGGATGAGCGAGCCCTACCTCAACGGCGCGATGATCGACTTCGTCGACAGCATCGAGAAGCAGGGGTTCACGATCGACAACCCCAACGCCACCGGATCCTGCGCCTGCGGCGACAGCTTCCACTGATCGCGGCCGCGCCAGCGGACATCCGACAGCCCCCGTCATTGACGGGGGCTGTCGCTTTCGGAGGAGGTCTGTCCGTCCCAGTCAGTCGAGGTGCAGCTCCATGGCGTTGGCCAGACGCTGCGCGGCCTCGCTGATCCGGATCTCCCGCTTGGGGATCTCGCTGGGGTAGTCCTCGAAGTGGATGCTGGGTGCCGACTCGACGGCCGCCTCGGCGGCCCGCGCCAGGCGGCGCTCGAACCCGAGGTTGCGGCCGGCGGCCTCGCAGTCGGCGTGCATTTCGGAGATGCTGGCCGCGTCGTCGTAGGCGAGGCGGTCCGGGTTCGGGGTCATGTGTATGACGGTATTGGCTACTACCGCGTATCCCGAGTCGTACCGCTCGGTAGTCTTCCGTGCCGTGCCCACACCATCTTCCGGTTCGCTCCTCATCGCCGGCTCCATCGCCACCGACCACCTGATGACGTTCGGCGGCAAGTTCGCCGACTCCTTGGTGGTGGAGCAGCTCGACAAGCTCTCTGTCTCCTTCCTCGTCGATGACCTCGAGATCCGGCGCGGCGGGGTGGCGCCCAACATGTGCTTCGGCCTCGGTCGGCTCGGCCTGCGCCCGGTGCTGGTCGGCTCCGCCGGTGAGGACTTCGCCGACTACCGGTCCTGGCTCGAGCGACACCACGTCGACTGCGACTCGGTACACATCTCCGACACCAAGCACACCGCTCGGTTCGTGTGCACCACCGACTCCACGATGGCGCAGTTCGCGTCGTTCTATCCCGGCGCGATGAGTGAGGCGCGACTGATCGAGCTGGAGCCGATCGTCGCGCGGGTGGGGGAGCCCAGCTATGTGCTGATCGGTGCCGACGACCCCGAAGCCATGAAGCGGCACACCCATGAGTGCCGTCAACGTGGCTACCGGTTCATCGCCGACTGCTCCCAGCAGCTCGCGTTCAGCGACGGTGAGCTGATCCGGGACCTGATCGACGGCGCGGCGATCCTGTTCTCCAACGAGTACGAGTCGCACATGATCCAGCAGAAGACCGGCTGGACGGCCGCCGAAGTGCTCTCCCGGGTCGACGTACAGGTGACCACGCTCGGCAAGAACGGCGTCCGGGTCGAGGGCAAGGACGTGGCGACGTTCACGATCCCGGCCGCCAAGGACGTGACCGCCGTCGAGCCCACCGGCGTGGGTGACGCGTTCCGAGCCGGCTACCTGGCCGCGCTGAGCTGGGGTCTCGGACTCGATCGGGCGGCCCAGGTGGGCTGCGTGTTGGCCGCCTACGTCGTCGAGACGGTGGGCACCCAGGAGTACGACTTCACCCCGGGTGAGTTCGTTGCCCGGGTCGAGAAGTCCTACGGCCCCGAGGCGGCCGCCGACGTGGCCGCCCACGTCTCCTAGCGGCTCACGCGAGTCGACGGACCAAGAACCGCGGGACGCCGTCGTCGGCGGTGTCCTCGCCGAGGTACTCCTGCTCGCGCATCCGACACCATGCGGGTACGTCGTGTCGCGCCGCGGAGTCGCCAGTGACCAGCGCGACCACCGCTCCGACCTCCACCTCACCGATCCGTCGGCCCAGCTCGATGACGGGCATCGGGCAGACCTGACCGCGGCAGTCCAGCTCGAGTTCGATGTTCACAGATCGTGCTCCGCTCTGATCTCGGCGACCACCTCGGCGATCGCGGCACAGAAGTCGTCAACCTCGGCGTCGGTGGTGTCACGAGACAGCGACACCCGGACGTTGCCGTGCGTCAGCGCGCCCATCGCGGCCAGCACGTGGCTCGGCTCGAGCGTCGAGGCCGTGCACGCCGATCCGCTGGCCACCCCGAAACCGCGTCGGTCCAGGGCCTGCACGATCTGTTCGCCGTTGACGTAGAGGCACGAGAACGTGACCAGGTGGGGGAGCCGGTCGACCGGATCGCCGACGACCTCGGTGTCCGGGATCGCGGCAGCGGCAGCGCGGATCCGGTCGATCATCGCGAACTGGCGAGCGTTGACCGTCTGGCGCTCGGCGACCACGGCCTGGAGGGCCGCGGCCGCGGCCAGCGCCGCGGGCACATTCTCGAAGCCGCTGCTGCGCTGCTCCGCGCGGTCGTCGGCGGGGAACGGGTTGACCCAACGGACCCCCTTGCGCACCAACAGGATGCCGACACCCGCCGGACCTCCCCACTTGTGCGCGGAACCCGCGGCAGCGGCCCAGCCCTCCGGAAGTGGCAGCCGACCCATCGAGGCGCAGGCGTCCATGAAGAGCGGGGCGTCGCCGGCGTACTCCCCGACCGGCTGGAGGCTGCCCACCTCGTGGTTGGCCGACTGCAGGGCGACGACATCGGCATCCGGCAGCGGCAGCTCGGCGCGGCCCGCCCGGTCCACCGGCGCGGAGATGGTCTCGCCGTGCCACCACTCGAGTGCGTGGAGTACGGCGGAGTGCTCGACCGCCGGATGCGCGACGCGTTGCGCCTGTCGAGCGCGCAGGAGTCCAAGGAGTCCGCGGTGCACGGCGTCGGTGCCCGACGAGGCGAACGACACCTCGTCGACGCGCGCCCCTAGCGCCTCGGCAACCGCGGCCCGAGCGTTGTCGAGGATCAGCCGGGCGTTGCGGCCCGGACGGTGCAGTCGGCGCGGGTCGGCGTAACCCTGGTCCAGGGCGGCGAGGAACGCCTCCCGGGCCGCAGGGTGCAGCGGCTCAGCGGAGGCCGAGTCCAGGTAAGCCCCGGTATTTGTCACAAGCGCAACCTAACGGGTGACCCCGTCCCTATGACGGGGCCCGTTTGGGCTAGTGTTCGACCTGTCTAAGACCGCCTGAGAGGAAGGCTCGTTCGTGGGTCTGCAACTCCCCGCGCGCGCGGGTTCGGCGCGGCGTACTCGCCGCCTGTCCCTGCTTGCCATGTCGAGTCTCGTTCTCGTCTTGCTCACCGGTTGTTCCGATGAGGGCGAGCGCTTCGCGATGCCCGAGCCGGCGACCGAGGAGGGCGAGGGCATCCTGTCGCTCTGGCAGGGCGCCTGGATCGCCGCGTTGGTCACCGGCGTCGTGGTCTGGGGCCTGATCTTCTACGCCTCATGGCGGTTCCGCCGGCGCAGCGACGACGAGATCCCGATCCAGACCCGCTACAACCTGCCGCTCGAGATCTTCTACACGATCTTCCCGATCATCATGGTGATCGTCTTCTTCGCGCACACCGTCAAGGTGCAGAACGACGTACTCAACGACGACGCGACGCCCGACCACACCATCGTGGTCGTCGGCCAGCAGTGGTCCTGGACGTTCAACTACCCGCATGAGTCAGGCGAGGACTCCTGGGTCTTCGAGAGCGGCACCGCCAACATCATCCCGACGCTGGTGATCCCGATCGGCGAGACCACCGAGTTCAAGCTGGTCTCCGCCGACGTCATTCACGACTTCGGCGTCCCGGGCTTCCTGATGAAGATGGACGTGATGCCCGGGCAGGACAACAGCTTCCGGGTCACGCCCACGCGGGAAGGCACCTACAAGGGCAAGTGCTACGAGCTCTGCGGCGTCTCCCACTCGCGGATGATCTTCAACGTCGAGGTGGTCTCGCCGGAGCTGTACGAAGCCCATCTCGAGGAACTCGCCGCGACCGGGGAGAACTCCTCCGAGGGCCCGCTGGTCGGCGGCAAGTTCGTCACCGATCAGGCCGGCCTCGAACCCACGCACGAGGAGGAGTCCGAGTGACCGCCACCGCCGCGCCCACCACGGAGGCCACGGGGCGCAAGCCGTTGGGCCAGCGGATCGTCAAGGTCCTCACCACCACCGATCACAAGGTGATCGGCAACCTCTACCTCGTCACGTCGTTCTGCTGGTTCCTGATCGCCGGCCTGATGGCGATGCTGATGCGCTCCGAGCTGGCCTTTCCTGGCAACCAGGTCGTCAACGACGAGCTGTTCAACCAGCTCTTCACGATGCACGGCACGATCATGCTGCTGCTGTTCGCGACGCCGTTGTTCTTCGGCTTCGGCAACGCGGTGATGCCGCTGCAGATCGGCGCGCCCGACGTGGCGTTCCCGCGGCTCAACATGCTGAGCTACTGGCTGTTCCTGTTCGGCAGCCTGATCGCCGCCTCCGGGTTCCTGACCCCCCAAGGTGCCGCCGACTTCGGCTGGTTCGCCTACACGCCCCTCTCCGACGCGAGCCGTTCGCCGGGTGTCGGCGGTGACCTGTGGGTGATGGGTCTCTGGATGGCCGGCCTCGGCACCATCCTGGGCGCCGTCAACTTCATCACCACGATCATCTGCATGCGTGCGCCCGGAATGACCATGTTCCGGATGCCCCTGTTCGTCTGGAACACCCTGGTCACCAGCCTGCTCGTGCTGATCGCGTTCCCGGTGCTGGCCGGCGCGCTGCTTTCGCTCGAGGCAGACCGCCAGCTCGGTGCCCACGTGTTCGACACCTCGCACGGCGGGGCGATCCTGTGGCAGCACCTGTTCTGGTTCTTCGGCCATCCCGAGGTCTACATCATCGCGCTGCCATTCTTCGGCATCGTGACCGAGATCCTGCCGGTGTTCAGTCGCAAGCCGATCTTCGGCTACATCGGCCTGGTGGGTGCCACGCTCGGTATCGCCATCCTGTCGGTGGCGGTCTGGGCGCACCACATGTTCGTGACCGGCGCCGTCAACCTGCCCTTCTTCTCCGGCATGACGTTCCTGATCGCGGTGCCGACAGGCGTGAAGTTCTTCAACTGGATAGGCACGATGTGGGGGGGATCTCTGTCCTTTGACACCCCCATGCTGTGGTCGGTCGGGTTCCTGACGACGTTCCTCTTCGGTGGCTTGACCGGCATCATCCTGGCCTCGCCGCCACTGGACTTCCACGTCTCCGACTCCTACTTCGTGGTTGCTCACTTCCACTACGTGGTCTTCGGCACCGTGGTGTTCGCGATGTTCGCGGGCTTCTACTTCTGGTGGCCGAAGATGACCGGCCGAATGCTGGACGAACGGCTCGGCAAGGTGCACTTCTGGCTGCTCTTCGTCGGCTTCCACACGACGTTCCTGGTGCAGCACTGGGTGGGCGTCGAGGGGATGCCGCGCCGGATCGCCGACTACCTCCCCGACGACGGCTTCACGACGCTCAACCAGGTGTCGACCATCGGGGCGTTCCTTCTGGGCGCCTCGACGCTGCCGTTCCTCTACAACGTCTACATCTCGCGCAAGGCCCCACTCGTCGAGGTCGACGATCCATGGGGCTGGGGGCGTTCGCTCGAGTGGGCGACCAGCTGCCCACCGCCGCGACACAACTTCACCACGCTCCCGCGGATTCGCTCGGAGTCGCCGGCGTTCGACCTGCACCACCCGGAGGTGGCCGCGATCGAGCTCGACGACAACCCGGCAGCGGCCAACGGCAAGTTTGCCGACGCTCCCGACATGGAGGGTCGCGACACCCTGGTCGAGGAGCGCCTGGAGACCGACACCGACACCAGCACCGACACCGAGGGAGATGACCGATGAAGGCCGAGGCCTGGATCTTCGGCTCCTGCACCGTCTTCTTCGTGCTGGTGACGCCGGCGTACTGGTTCGTGACGGCCGGCGGCGACACCGGTGCCGACTGGACCGGCACCTCGGCCCTGACGATGACCACCTTGCTGGCCGCCATGATGACGCTCTACCTCGGCTTCCACGCCAAGAACATGGACCCGCGCCCGGAAGACCGCAAGGACGGCGAGATCGCCGACGGGGCGGGGGAGCTGGGTTTCTTCCCGCCGTACTCCTGGTGGCCGTTGTGGTGCGGACTCACGCTCGCTGTGATGGTGTTCGGCGTCGCCGCGGGCGCATGGTGGTTGTTCATCATCGGTACTGGACTGGGCGCGCTCGCGCTCACCGGGCTGGTCTTCGAGTACTACAAGGGTGAGCACGCTCACTGAGCCCGCGACTGTGACGCTGACGACGCCACAAAATGCGAGGTCGTGACCGGTCAGCAGTTACCCTGGAAATGCGGCCGATCGGGCCGCGCAGCGGATTTCTTGAAGCTTCCAGGGAGCACCTTCATGCCAGTTCGGCCTGCCCGTCTCGTGGGCGCGACCGCACTCGCCCTTGCCTGTTTCACGCTCACCGCGTGCCAGGCCGACCAGACCATGTCCGGCGGCGCAGCGGGGCCGGAGTCCGCCGACGGGACCACGCCCGCGGGCGCTCCCGCCGTCGAGGCCGCGCTCGGGAACAACCTCCCGAAGGACACCAGCTCGGTTCCCGTCGACACGTTGCTCGAGGTGACCGCGACCGATGCCACCTTGCGCAGCGTCAAGGTGGCCTCGGCAGCGGGCGACGTACCCGGTGAGATCTCCGCCGACGGCTCGTCGTGGACGGCTGGCGACCGCCTCGAGCCCGGCACGCAATACACGCTGACGTCCCTGGCCGATGACACTCAGGGCGAGGAGGTCCGTGCGCGCAGCACGTTCACCACGCAGGCGCTCACCCTGGCCGAGCAGACCTATCCGTCCGTGGCTCCGCTGAACGGCGAGACTGTCGGCATCGGCATGCCGGTGGTCGTCACGTTCGACGTGCCGGTGGCGGACCGGGCCGAGTTCGAGAAGAACATGACGGTCACCTCGCAGCCCGCGCAGCCCGGCTCCTGGTACTGGCTCAGCGACAACGAGGCGCACTGGCGGCCGAAGAACTACTGGAAGGCCGGCACGAACGTCAGCGTCGACCTCGACGTCAACGGCGTCGACGCCGGCAACGGGGTCTACGGACAAGAGGACCGAGAGGTCGACTTCGAGATCGGCGACGCCCACGTCTACAAGGTCGACATGAAGACCCACCAGATGAGGGTCCTGTCCAACGGCAAGCTGCTGCGGACCATCCCGATCACGACGGGGGAGCAGCCGGCGTTCACCACTCGCACCGGCATCAAGGTGATCATGGAGAAGTTCGACAGCAAGCGGATGAACTCCGAGACCGTCGGCATCACGGGTCCCGACGCCTACGACATCGACAACGTCCAGTGGGCGATGCGAGTCACCAACTCCGGCGAGTTCATCCACGCCGCGCCGTGGTCGGTGGGCAGCCAGGGTCAGGCCAACGTCTCCCACGGCTGCACCGGCATGAGCACCTCCGACGCCGGCTGGCTCTACGCCATGACGGTCCGCGGTGATGTCGTCGAGTACACCGGCACCGACCGCACGATAGAGCCCGGCAACGGGTACTCCGACTGGAACCTGGACTTCTCCGAGTACAAGTTGGGATCCGCCCTCAGCTGACCCGTCGCAAACTCCCGCCTCTTAGCGCTGACCCGTCGTGAAGTTTGCGACGGGTCAGCGTGTTTCCACAGGCGCGGCCACCGGTACTGGCGCATTTCGTGTTGAGCGTCGATGTTGTGGCCGTGATTCCAAGGCTGCCCGACCACCTCATCGAGCTCTACCTGAAGTTGCCGCTCGACCGAGCGTTCACTACAGCGCGCGCACGCGCCGTTGGGGCACGGTGGATCGACCTTCGGCGTCTGGTCGGCGAAGGCCTGCTGCGGCACCCCGTGAAGGGCGTGTACTGCGCGTCCGACCTCCCGGACGACCTTAACCATCGCATCGAGGCGCTCAGGCTCGTGGTGCCTGACGACTGCGTCGTGACCGATCGAACCGCTGGCTGGTTGTGGGGTGCTCCCATGATCCTGGCGCCAGGCGCCCACTTGGAGACGCCCAGCGTGTCCGTGTTCGCTCCGCCTGGCCGGCGGTTGCGCAACGAGCTCACCGACAGCGGTGAGCGGCTGCTCGCAGTACGCGATGTCGTGAGCATGAGGGGGCTTCGCGTCACCACCCCACTACGTACGGCGTGCGACCTCGGCCGTCGGCTGTCGAGAGACCAGGCAATCGCGGCGATGGACGCCTTGGCTGGAATCGGGGTGTTCTCGGTCGATCAACTGTGCTTCGAGGTCCGACGGTTCAAGGGCTACCGGGGCGTGATCCAGTTGCGCTTCTTGGCTCCGCTTGTTGATCCCAGGTCAGGATCGCCGGGCGAGAGTGGATTGCGACTCCGTTGGCTGGATGTGGGACTGCCCCGGCCAACCTGCCAGCTAGAGATCTCCGCTCCGAACGGCAGCTACTACTTGCTCGACATGGGTCTGAAGGAGCGTCGGCTCGCTGCTGAGTACGACGGCGAAGAGTTCCACGGTGAGGAACAGCGCGAGAATGATGAATCCCGCCGTGCCTGGGCGCGTGAACAACTCGGCTGGACGATCGTTGTGGCGCGACGACGCAACCTCTACGGACGTGATCAGGACATTGAGAACCTGTTGCTGGACGGGAACCATCAGGCGCTCCTGGCCTTGGCCCAGCGCTGACCCGTCCCAAACTCCCGCCGAAAGGCGCTGACCCGTCGCGAAGTTTGCGACGGGTCAGCGTCTAGTGGTCGCCTCGGAGGGTTTCGCCCTCGACGGCGTGGTGGCCGTCGAACTGATGCCCGTCGGCGGGTACGCCGTCCAGCGCCGCTTGGAGCTCGTGCTCCTCGTCGGCGTGGTGGTGCCCCTCCTCGAGCTCCTCGCGGGTCGGCTTCTGCACGTTGTCGGCGTACATCATCGTCGACAGCTTGGCCCGGATCGCGTTGAGGCGCCCGTTGGGTGCGGCGACCCCGTTGTCGTCGGCGTCGGCCTCGGGGGCGTAGATCTCGTCCCGATCGCGGGCGGTGAGGGTGTAGGCGCTGGAGTCGCTGATCGGCAGGTGCTTCTCGCTGTAGCCGCCCTCCGGAGACCGCATGATGATGCCGGTCTCGTAGCCGTGCAGGAGCTTCTCCTGATCGTGACGCTGCAGCGAGATGCACCACCTGCGCGTGATGATGAACGCGATCAGAGGTCCGATGAAGACCGCGGCTCTGAGGAAGTAGGTGATCTGGTTGATGCTCAGATGGAGTTTGATCGCGATGATGTCGTTGCCGCCGGCCGCCCAGGACAACCCGTAGAACGTCATCAGCGAGACCATCACGGCCGTGCGGGTCGGTGCGTTGCGCGGGCGCTGCAGCAGGTGGTGCTCGCGCTTGTCACCGGTGATCCAGGCCTCCAGGAACGGCAGCATGGCCAGCAGGCCAACCATCAGGGGCGGCATGATCAGGATCGGGAGCATGATGTTCCACGACACCGTGTGACCCCACAGATGCGTCTCCCACGCAGGGATGATGCGTAGCAGGCCGTCGGGCCAGCCCATGTACCAGTCGGGCTGAGAGCCGGCGGTGACCTTTGTCGGATCGTAGGGGCCGTACTTCCAGACCGGGTTGATGGTGAACAACGCGCCCATGAGGGCGGTGACACCGAACACGATGAAGAAGAAGCCTCCCGCCTTGGCCATGTAGACCGGCAGCAGGGGGTAGCCGACGACGTTCTGCTCGGTGCGGCCGGGCCCGGGCCACTGGGTGTGCTTGTGGAACACCAGCAGCAGCATGTGGGCGGCGATCAGCGCCAGCAGCAGGCCCGGGATGAGCAGCACGTGCACGATGAAGAACCGCGGGATGATCACGCCCCCGGGGAACTCACCGCCGAACACCGCCATCGACATGTAGCTGCCGACCACCGGGGAGGCCTTCATGAAGCCGTCGGCGGCCCGCACGCCGGTGCCGGAGAGCAGGTCGTCGGGGAGCGAGTAGCCGGTGAAGCCCTCGATGGTGCCCAGCAGCAGCAGCAGGCAGCCGATCACCCAGTTGAGCTCGCGCGGCTTGCGGAACGCTCCGGTGAAGAACACCCGGAGCAGGTGGATCATCATCGCGGCGATGAAGATCATCGCCGACCAGTGGTGCATCTGCCGCATCAGCAGCCCACCACGGACGTCGAAGGAGATGTTGAGGCTGGACGCGAACGCCTGAGACATGTGGACGCCGCGCAGCGGCGCGTAGGAGCCCTCGTAGGTGGTCTCCGCCATGCTCGGGTCGAACCACAGGGTCAGGAACGTGCCGGTCAGCAGCAGGATCACGAAGCTCCACAGCGCGATCTCGCCCAGCATGAACGACCAGTGGTCGGGGAAGACCTTGCGCAGCTGCTTCTTCATCGCGGTGCCGAGACCGAGCCGCTCGTCGGCCCAGTTGGCGACGACGCCGGCCCGGTTGGGCTTCTCACCGGTGGCTGGCGTGGTGCTGTTGCTGTCCGCCACCTTGCTGGTATCAACGCTCAAAGTAGTCACGCTCCCAGAAGCTCGGACCAACGGGTTCTCCGAAGTCGCTCGCCGCGACCAGATAGCCCTCGTCGTCCACTTCCAACTGTAGCTGGGGGAGCGGGCGCCCGGCGGGGCCGAAGATGACGTTGCCGGCGTCGGCGAGGTCGAACGTCGATTGGTGGCAGGGGCAGAGCAGGTGGTGCGTCGTCCGCTCGTTCAGCGAGATCGGGCAGCCGACGTGAGTGCAGATCTTGGAGTAGGCGACGATGCCGTTGACGTCCCAGTTCTCCCTGCCCTTGGCGGGCTTGTTGTCACCGGGCTCCATACGCAGCAGGATCAGCGCCGACTTGGACTTCTCCACCTGGAGGTGGTGGCCTTCGACCTCGCTCGGGTCGATGTCGTAGCGCTCCGGGTCGTAGAAGCCGTGCGGGACGCAGTTGACCAGGTCGCCGATCTCGAGGTCGGAGGCCAGGATCGGGGTGCCGATCGTGTCGCGCGCGACCCGCATTTTCGGCAGTTCCGTGCCGTCCGTGGCCCCCCACAGCGTGTGGTAGAACTGGTCGACGTCGTAGCTGCCGGTGTGGAGCTCCTTGAGGATGACGATCGCCGGGAGGCCCGCCAGTCCGAGCGCCCCGAGCAGCGAGTTGCGCACGAGCGGGCGCCGACCGATGCCGGACTCCGCGGTGCCGACGCTCAGGCCGCTCAGCGTGACCTCACGGTCTTCGTCGGGGGAGCGGGCCGGGTGCCGCATCTCGACGATCTCGTGGTCGCCCATCAGCTTGCGGGCCCAGTGGATCACTCCGATGCCGACACAGAGCAGCGAGAGCGCGAGGGTCAGGCCGAGGGTGAGGTTGACGGCCTCGAAGCCGGCCACGGTGGCGCCGTCGTCGACCGCGAAGAAGGCCACCACGAAGAGCACTGCGAACAGGCTGGACGCGCCGAAGAGCCCGGCGACCTGGAGCTCGGCGCGCCGCTCGGCGGCCGGGTCGACGTCGGTCGGCCGCCAGGTGTGCTCGGGCAGACCGGGGTTGGCGATCGGCTCCTCTTCGGGGATCGCCGGGACGTTGTCGTCGTGCGTGTCGCTCACGCGTCCACTCCCTTGCTTGGCTGCTTCGTCGAGCGAGTCGAGTGCGAAGCGATCCACACGGCGAAGCCGACCAGCAGACCGATCCCGACCAGCCAGGCCCAGATGCCCTCGACCACCGGGCCGAGTCCACCGGATCCCCAGCCGCCGTAGGCGGGCTGCTCGTCGAGGTCGTTGAGGTAGGCGATCACGTCACGCTTGGCGTCGGGTGGCAGGTTGCCGTTGGAGAAGGTGTCCATCGACTGCGGACCCGTGAGCATCGCCTCGTAGATGTACTTGGGCTCAACGCCGCGGATCTTGGGCGCCTCGCCGCCGCGCGGCATGGCGCCGCCGGAGCCCTCGAAGTTGTGGCACGCGGTGCAGTTGCTCAGGAAGATCTGACCGCCCCGGACGATCGAGGCCTCGCGCGCCTCCGCCCGCTCCTCGCCCTCGAGGCCCTCACTGTCGAGGTAGGCGTCGAGGTCGTAGTCGATCGCCTCAGGAATCGCCGGTCCGGTGCCGAGCGAGGCGACGTACGCCGCGAGCGCGGCCGTCTCCTCCTCGTCGAACAGGCGCGCCTTCCGGGGCGCCTGGGCACCGGGCTGCTGGAGCGGCATCCGGCCGGTGCTGACCTGGAAGTCGACCGCCGCGGCGCCGACGTCGGTCAACGGAGGACCGAAGTTGTCGCCGTTCTGGGTGAGGATGCCCTCGCCGTTCTGGCCGTGGCAGAAGGAGCAGCTCACCAGGAAGAGCTCGCGGCCCTCCTTGACCAGCTCCTCGTTGCTCTCCGCCTTGCCGGCCTGAGCGGGCGCGAAGGAGGCGTAGAGGCCGCCGGTGAGCAGCAGCCCGAGCAGCAGGACCACGAGTCCGGCGAGGCGACCACGCCGATGCCGCGAGAGTCGACCGGCTGAGCGGTTCAGTAGACGCACATCAAGTCCTTGCGGGTCGAGGAGTCGGCTATTTGATCAGGTAGATGGTCGCGAACAGGCCGATCCACACCACGTCGACGAAGTGCCAGTAGTACGACACCACGATCGCGCTGACGGCCTGCTCATGGGTGAACTTGCGGGCGACGTAGGTGCGGCCAAGCACGAACAGGAACGCGATCAGACCGCCGGTCACGTGGAGCCCGTGGAAGCCGGTGGTGAGGTAGAACATCGTGCCGTAGGCCGACGCCGGGATCGTGACGCCCTCGTGGATCAGCTCGGCGTACTCGAGCGCCTGGCCGCCGATGAAGATGGCGCCCATGACGTAGGTGAGGATGAACCATTCGCGCAGGCCCCAGCCGCCCACGTTGAGGACCGAGCCCTTGCGGCCGACCTGGCCACGCTCAGCGGCGAACACGCCCATCTGGCAGGTCAGCGACGACAGCACCAGGATCGTGGTGTTGACGGCGGCGAACGGAACGTTGAGCAGCTCGGTGTTCTGAAGCCACAGATCCTCGCTCACCGAGCGGATCGTGAAGTACGCAGCAAACAGGGCCGCGAAGAACATCAGCTCACTGGACAGCCAGATGATGGTCCCGACCGCGACCATGCTCGGGCGGTCGTGGTGCCCGTGCAGGCGGGAGGCCGGGATGGTTGCTGTGGTCGCCACGGGCGTCATTATGTCGTGAGTGGGTCCCGAGGGCACCCCGACCCCCCCGCCTTGAGAAAACACTTCCGGCGCCGCGCCAGCCGCACCGAGCGGCACCGCAGCCTCGGAGTGGTCAGCCTCACCCGGAGGATGCCTGCCGAGCCGCCCTGAACTGATGGACCGTCCGGCCGGGCGGGCGTTGGTGCCGCGGCCGGCAGTCCTAAAGTTCGCACTGTGTCCGGAGGCCCGCTGGTGATCGCCCTGAGCGCCGTGAACGCGCTCCCAGAGCTGTCCCCGGGCGAGTTCTTCGGGCAGTGGCAGCTGGCGCCGTTGCCGCTGGTCGTGACCGTCTGGGCAACCGGCCTCTACCTGATCGGCGTGGCCCGGCTGCGCCGCCGCGGCGATCACTGGCCGGTGGGGCGGACACTGGCCTTCGTGGGCCTCGGGATGGGGTCGTTCTACGTCGCCACCTCGTCCGGCCTCGCGGCGTACGACACCACCCTGCTGAGCGTGCACATGGTCCAGCACATGGTGCTCTCGATGGTGGTTCCGCTGGCGCTGGCGCTGGGCGCTCCGGTCACCCTCGCGTTGCGGACCCTGCCGGCGTCCCCACGCCGCCTGGTACTCCGGCTGCTGCACTCGCGGCTGGCGAAGGTGGTGTCCTTCCCACCGCTGACCTTCCTCCTGTTCGTCGTCTCTCCGTGGGCGCTCTACTTCACCGGCTGGTACGACGCCTCACTCGAGTCGGTGTGGGTCCACGAGCTGATGCACGTGCACCTGGTCCTGGTCGGCACGCTGTTCTTCTGGCCGCTGGTGGGGGTGGACCCGCTGCCGGGCCGGGTCGGCTACCCGTTCCGGGTGTTGCTCACCGTGCTGACGTTGCCGTTCCACGCCTTCCTGGGCGTCACGATCATGGGCCAGACGAAGCTGATCGGCGGCGACTGGTACCCCTCGCTGCGCGACGGGCCGATGGGCGCCTGGCTCCCGGACCCGCGGGACGACCAGAACCTGGCGGGCGGGATTCTCTGGGGCGCCGGAGACCTGGTGGGGCTGAGCTTCTTCGCAGTGCTGTTCGTGCAGTGGGTGCGCTCGTCGATGCAGGAGGCCCGGCGGGAGGATCGACGGCTCGACCTGCTCGAGGCCCGCGAGCGAGCCGCCGAGGAGCGCCACCGGTAGCATCGCGCGGGTGAGCGACTCGAAGCCCCTGAAGGTGCTCGTCTACAGCGATGACGTCACCACTCGTCAGCAGGTGATCCTCGCGCTGGGGCGGCGTCCCCACCCCGACCTGCCCGAGGTGACCTACGTCGAGGTGGCCACCGAGCCGGTCGTCATCCAGAACATGGACGCCGGCGCGATCGACCTCGCGATCCTCGACGGTGAGGCGGTCCCCGCCGGTGGGATGGGCATCGCCAAGCAGCTCAAGGACGAGATCTACCGGTGCCCGCCGATCCTGGTGCTGACCGGCCGGCCGCAGGACGCCTGGCTGGCCACCTGGTCGCGGGCCGAGGCCGCCGTACCCCACCCGATCGACCCGATCCAGCTCGCGGAGGCCGTGGTCTCGCTGCTGAAGGCGCGCGTCCCCGCGCGCACCGGCGGTTGAGCGTCCGCAGCTGGCCCGATGTGCTCGGGTCGCTCGTTGCCGGCACCGACCTCACCGCCGAGCAGACCACCTGGGCGATGGGGGAGATCCTGTCCGGGGAGGCGACCCCATCGCAGATCGCCGGCTTTGCGGTCGCGTTGCGGGCCAAGGGCGAGACGATCGAGGAGCTGACCGGCCTGGTCGAGGCGATGTACGCCGTATCGACCCCGATCTCCGTGCCCGGACGGGTTCTCGACGTGGTCGGCACCGGTGGCGATCGGTCGATGTCGGTCAACATCTCCACGATGGCCGCGATCGTGGCCGCCGGCGCCGGCGCGAAGGTCGTCAAGCACGGCAACCGCTCCGCGTCGTCGAAAGCGGGCTCCGCCGACGTTCTCGAGGCGCTCGGCATCCGGCTCGACCTCCCCGCCGACAGGGTGGCCCAGGTCGGCGCCGAGGCGGGCATCACCTTCTGCTTCGCGGCCGCGTTCCATCCCGCACTCCGGCACGCCGCCGTGCCCCGGCGCGAGCTCGGGATCGGCACCACGTTCAACCTGCTCGGACCGCTGGCCAACCCGGTCAAGCCGGCTGCCCAGGCGGTCGGCTGCGCCGATGCCGTCAAGGCGCCGGTGATGGCCGGGGTCTTCGCGCGGCGCCGAGTCGACGCCTGGGTGTTTCGCGGTGACGACGGCCTCGATGAGCTCACGACCACCGGCACGTCCTCGGTCTGGATCGCCCATGACGGAGCCGTGAGCACGGCAACGATCGACCCGGAGGCCTACGGCATCGGCCTCGCGCCGATCGACGCGCTCCGGGGTGGCGACGTCGACCACAACGCCGACGTCGTACGACGCCTGCTGGCCGGCGAGACCGGGCCGGTGCGCGACGCCGTACTCCTCAACGCCGGAGCGGCGCTGGCCGTCTACGACGCACCGAGTGGCCCGGTGCCCGAGGCGCTGGCCGCTGGGATCGCCAGGGCCACCGAGGCCGTCGACTCCGGCGCGGCCGGCGAGACGCTCGAGCGGTGGATCGCGGCAGCGTCGGGCTAGGTCAGCTCCAGGACGTAGCCGTCGCCGGACCGGGTGAACCCGAGCCGCGGGTAGTAGGGGTCGACCATGTTGGGCGGCGTCACCACCCGCCGGAATCCGCGCTCGCGGAGTACCCCGCTGCGTCGCCACACGAACTCGCCGGGGGAGAAGTCGCGGTACCTCGGCGCCACATAGTCGAGCTGGACGTGGGCCACCTCGCCCTCGCAGCGCAGCAACACGACGCCGACGGTTTCGTCGCCCTTGACGACGACGAAGGCATGGCTGTCCGGCCGGCTCGGCCGCCAGTCGAGGTCGGGCTGGAACCGGGCGATCTCCTCGCGGTGATGGTCGAGGATGTGCTGGAGGTACTTGCTCTCCGGCCGCACCTCGATCACGTCGAACACCGCATCGTCATGCTGCTGCCGCAGCAGCTCGGAGATCTTGACCGCGTTGATCAGCATCAGGACGCCGTTCATCGCGACCAGGGGCCAGATCTCGATGAGCACGTTGAAGAGGCACAGGCTGCTCGAGGCGACCAGGTTGAGCGCCCGCAGCCGCAGCAGCCGAGTCTGCAGGATGGAGTAGACGAGCAGGGCGCTGCCGCTCCAACCGAGGACATCGACCCAGTGGTCGCCCAGCCAGTTCACATGCGGACGCTAGCGCTCGGTGACGACTGCATCACGTATTCGGCTGACTTCGTGCGCTGACCCCCTACTGTGAGCCGCAGTCGAGGAACGGGGTTTCCGATGTCCAGATTCGCGCGGCTGGTCGTGGCCGTTGTCACCGCGTTCGGATTGCTGACGATCGGACCACCCGCCCCCGCATCCCCACCGGAGCGCGCCGGTGGTTCGCTCAAGGTGAGCCCCAGCAACTACATCGCCGGGCAGAAGATGACGTTCACCGGCTCACTCGGCCGCCGCGGCAGCAAGCCGATCGGGCTGCAGTTCCACATGAACCGGCCCGGCGACGTGTGGACCAAGGTCGAGGGATTCCGCTCGCGCACCGACCGGGCGGGGAAGTTCAGGTTTACCTACCCGTCGCCGGCGATGTGGGGCATCAGCATGCGCGTCGTCTCGGGTCGGGTCGCGACCCCGGCCCACACGTTCCACGCCAAGTCCCAAGAGGTCATGCTGTCGGCTGGGAACGACAACCGCGTGGTGGCCGGCGTCCCGTTCGCGGTCACGGTGGATACCACCCCGAGTCAGGCGGGCCGCGCCGACCTGCCCCCGCCGGCCATCCCGGGACGCACGGTGACGCTGCAGCGGCGAGTCAACACCGATCGGTGGGAGACCATCGGCACCGCGGTGACCGACGGAGCCGGGTTCGCGAGCTTCACGCGCACGGAAGCGGCAGCCGGCGTCGTCGTGTACCGGGCACGGCAGGAGGATTGGACCAGGAACGGAAACAGGATCGGTTGGTTCCCTTCGTTCCCCACCTACGTCGCGGTCACCGACGGCGCGGCGCCCCGGTCGGCGAGTCCTAGCGGTACGCGCCCGCGGTCAGCACGCTGCCGGAGCGAGCAGCGGGTGGGTCGCCCAACGCCAGCCAGCGCTACGGCTGGGGTCCATCCCTGTTCGACTTTGCCTGGGAGTACGGCGAGTCCCTGACCAGCAAGCCCTTCCGCGGCACCCGGTTGCGCGGCCGTTGGGTCGACACGTCGAGCGGCACCGGGCGGGCCAACCACATCAACGGTGGCATCGGGCTCGACAGCCAGTTCGGGGCTCGGGGCGGGCCGGGCGACATCGGCACCACGACCGTGACGCTGCAGGGCAACGCGCAGCGTTATGGGCGCTGGGAGATCCGGATGCGCTCACTCAGCAAGGAGAGCTCGGCGAAGGACTTCAAGGTGAAGATGGAGCTGGTCCCGGAGCGCGCCTCGGACTACCACTGCGGCGCCCAGAACATCACGATCGCGGAGTACGCCATCCACACGCGGGAGGTGCGGGTCGGTGCCAACGCGCTCAGCAGGAACCGGTCCTGGTCGCTCACCAAACGGTCCGTCGGGCTGGAGAACGTCAGCCACAACTATGCCGTCGAAGTGGCCAAGGACCACATCACCTGGTTCCTGGACGGAGCGCCGATCGCGACGGTCAAGAGCAAGGCCGCGGTGTCGGGAGTGCCGATGACGCTTCGGTTGAGCCTGGAGGGCGACGGCATGACGGAGATGAACCGCACCAGGTCGATCTACGACTGGCAGCGCGCGTGGCCGATCGCCAAGGGGCGGCGGGTCACCAACGGTCACAAGATGACGACCGGGACCCACGGCGACGCCTGCTGAGGGTCCGATCAGGAAGTTGTCTCGCGATCGCGCAGCTCGGCCTCGAGCAACGCGTGCTTGCGGGCGAGCTCGACGGTGCGTTCGCGGAGCTCGGTCATCCGTAGGTTCTGAGCGATCGTGACGAACAGGAACGTCACGCACAGCGCGTAGACGACGAGGTCGGTGCCTCGCCCGACGCCCACGGCGTTGGCGGCCGCCGTGACGGCGCCGGGGAAGATCACGCCGAGGACGCCGAGCAAGATCGCGGTGAGGGCGAGCGAACGCCGCAGCAGCAGCCCCAGGGCGCTGGGCCGGCCGTGCAGAAGGAGGTACGCCGCGGAGGCGAGGCCAGCGATCAGCAGCAGCTTGATGATCACGACGCGGCCCGAAGCCGGTTCAGCGCGAGGTCGTAGACGATGTTGAGGGCGTTGTAGCCGCGCTGGCCCTTGGCTCTCGAGTAGTCGGTGTAGGTCACCGTCGTCGGGTGCTCGACGTAGGTCCAGCCCTCCCGCGCGATCACGCTCAGCACCTCGCTGGCGTGCGACATCCCGTGCAGCCGGAAGGTCAATCGCTCCGCGGCGTCGCGGCGCAGCACCCGGAGACCGTTGTGGGCGTCGGTGAGCTTCATCCCGGTGGTCGCACGAGTGAACGTGACTGCGGCCTTGAGCAGGGCGCGGCGATGACCGCTGGCGCCGCGCATCTCGCCGAGAAACCGCGATCCCAGGACGACTTGTACGCCGAGCTCCTCCGCGGCTGCCACCATCGCCGCCGCGTCGGCGACCGAGTGCTGGCCGTCGGCGTCGAAGGTGACGACGTACTCGGTCGCCCGGTGGCTGAGCGCCCGCCGGATCCCGGTCTCGAGGGCCGCTCCCTGGCCCAGGTTGACCGGGTGCCGGACGACTTCGGCGCCGGCAGCGCGGGCCGAGGCTCCCGACTCGTCCGCGCTGCCGTCGTCGACGCAAACGACGCGCCCGAACCGCTCCCGCACGGTTCGGACGACATCCCCGATCACTGTTGCCTCGTTGTACATCGGGATCACCACGCAGGCACGCGCGAGCACCGGGTCGTGCTCCTTCGTGTAGGGCGGGTTCACTCGACACCTCATCAACTGGGCAGGATCGGTAGCTGCAAACTAGGACGCCTCGGACCGAAACGGGAGGCCTCCGGGGAAGGTGTGACCGGGAGATCTCCGGCCTAGTCATTAGGGACTAGGTCCCGCTCGCCGATCGTCTGAATGTCGGCGCCGGAGGGCACAACAGGGGGCGGCAAGCGGACCCCGCGTCTAGCGTGGGGGAGTGCAACGCCTTGTCCGTGCTCCGGCGCTTCTGGTTGTCGGGATCCTGCTGCTCCAGGCCGCCTGGATCCTGACTGTTCCGCCGTTCCGTGGCAGCGATGAGTTCGACCACTCCTACCGCGCGGCGGCGGTTGCCGACGGTGAGGTCATCGCCGACGACTGGGCGTCGGACGGACGCGGCCTCTACGTCACGGTTCCTCGAGACATCGTCGCGGCGGCGCGGTTCCAGTGCGAAGGTCTCGACTACACGGGGCCCGAGAACTGCGCTCCGCCGGCAGGCACCTCCGAGCACGTCCGGGTCGCGTCCGGGGCCGGGCTCTACCATCCGGCTTTCTACTGGCTCGTCGGCACGGCTGCTCAGCCTTTCGAGGGAGCCGCCGCGCTCTACGCGATGCGGATAGCGACAGCTCTGCTGTGCTTGCTGTTCATCGGCGTCGCGGTCTGGGCCACCACCCGGACCCGGAGCAGGTGGCCGACGGCCGGCCTGGTGGTCGCGCTGTCCCCCGTGCTCATCTACTCGACCACGATCGTGGCTCCCAACGGTGTCGAGATGGCCGCGGGGCTGGCGTTGTGGGCGTCCTTGTTGGCGGTGGTGCGCGACCCAGGCGCTGAGCTGGTGCCACGACTACTGCTGTTCGCGACCGTCGCGGCCGTGTCGGTGTGCACCCTGCGCATGCTGGGGCCGTTGTTCGTCGCGCTCATCGTCGGGTGTGTCGTCGTCTCCAACAGTGCAGGAGCCCGTCGGGTGCTGCGGGAGCGCCGCCGCGCCCTGCTCGCGGCGACGTCGGCGGTGGTGGTTGCCGGAGCAGGAGCTGCCGGATGGGTGCTGGCGAACGGTCAGACCGGAGCGCCCCCAGGGCCGCGGGGCGGGGGCGCCGTCAACGCGGCGCAGGTGCTGGTCTGGAACCTCCAGACGATCGCGGCCTTCCCGATCCGCAACCAACCAGGCGCCCTGATCATCTACCCCATCGTGCTCGTGCTGGTGGCGGGGATCGTGCTGACGGCGCTCCGCTACGCCGGCCGGGGCGAGCGGTCGGCGATCGTGGGCGGCACCGTGGTGGTGCTCGCGCTTCCGCTGGCGCTGACCCTGGCCACGGAGGGTGACCGCGGCGTCATCTGGCAGGGCCGCTACGTCCTGCCGTTCGGCGTCGGCCTGCTCCTGATGGCGGGGTATGCGCTGGCCCGGGTCAACGCGGTCGGATTGGGCCTCCGCTTCATCGCACCCGCGGCCCTGGGCCTGACGGTGGGCATCTCGGCCTGCCTCATCAAGGTCCGCAACGACGAGATCGCCCGCGGGAGCGAGGCTGCCTGGCACGCCCCTCCGGCAGCCCTGCTGGTGGCGTTGACGGCCATCGCCGTCGGGATGGTCGCGGCCGCCGTGCTGAAGTTGGGAAGTCCGGTCGACTCCACGAACCCGGTCCGGAGCAAGGTCAATGTCTGAGCCGGGAACCGTCTCTGCCCTCCTGCCGATCCATCGGGCCATCGCCCCCGAGTTCCTGCGCCAGTCGATCGACAGCGTCCTGGGCCAGACGCGCCCGGCCGACGAGATCGTGGTGGTCGAAGATGGTCCTCTTTCGCCGGGTCACGACGAGGTCCTGCGAGCCGCGGCGGCTCGCCATCCTTCGGTACTTCGGATCCGATTTCAGGTGAACCGGGGTGCCGGCGCGGCGAACCAAGCCGGACTGCTCGCCGCCTCTGGTGACTGGATCGCCAAGGTGGACGCCGACGACATCTCGGTGCAGGGCCGATTCGAGGCTCAGCTGGGGGAGCTTGCCCGATCCGGTGCCGACCTGTGCGGCAGCGCCATGCTCGAGTTCGACGGCGACCCGATCAACGTGACCGCCCGTCGAGGAGCTCCGGTCGACCACGCGTCGATCGCACGAAGGATGCGTTCGAACAACCCGATCAACCATCCGACCGCCATGTACCGGCGAACTGTCGCCACGGAGTGCGGCGGCTACCCGGATCTCAGGCTGATGCAGGACTACGTGCTCTTCGCCCGGATGCTCGCCTCGGGCGCACGAATGACGAACCTCAGCGATCCCTTGGTCTTCTTCCGCGCCGGCGGTGCGCTGCACAGTCGTCGGTCCGGACGGGGTTTCTCCCAGCTCGAACGACAGGTCCAGCACGAGTTGCTGGAGCTGGGAGTCGTCGGCGGCGCCCGAGCGCACCTGAACTTCCTCCTGCGCATGGCGTATCGGCGGTTGCCGACGGCCTGGGGGCAGTGGGTGCACGGGCACCTGCTGTCCAGGCCGGTTCCCACTCGGGGGCGAGCCGCATGAGGTTCACGCCTGGCATGGTGCAGAGGCAGGCCCGCTATCTGGCTCGAACGGTCCGAGCTGTCGCGGGCGACCCGGGTGTGGGGCGAGAGCTTCCGCGGCTACTCGGGACGAGGGGTCGGTCCACGGTCACGTTGAGGTATCCGTGGTTGCCCTTCCGCTTGATCGACGAGCTCGAGAACTTCATCGGACCCGAGGCCCGAGTCTTCGAGTACGGAGGCGGTGGCTCGACGCTGTGGTTCCTCGACCGCGGCGCGGAGGTCGTGACCGTCGAGCATCACCCGGAGTGGGCGGCGCGGCTCGCGACCCTCTCGTCCGCTGACCGGTGGACCCTGTTGGCGAAGTCGGAGGCGGATCAGTACGCGGCGTACGTCGACTCCATCGAGGCCTTCCCCCAGGACTACTTCGACATCGTGGTCGTCGACGGGCGCGAACGGGTGCGTTGCGCCCACCAGGCGCTCGCTCACGTTCGTCCCGGGGGCTGGCTGGTGTTCGATGACGTCGATCGGAGCCGCTACGAGCGAGGTTTGGCCGAGATCCCGTGGCCGCGGCGAGATGTCGTCGGCTTTGCGCCCGCCAAGCCCAGCCTGGCCTACTCCGCGATCTTCACCCGGCCGGTGAGCGATGAGTGAGGTGCTGCCGTCTGCTGGAACGGGCCGGGCTCGCAGCGTCGCGATGCTCAGCGGCTCCGCCGTCATCGCAGCCACGATGGGTTGGCTCAGCTTGGTGGCAGTCGGCCGACTCGAAGGGCAGGCCGTCTACGGCACCTTCGCCGTGATCTGGGCGGTCTACTACGGCAGCGCCGGAATCCTCAGCGGCCTTCAGCACGAAGTCACTCGAACGCGGGTGGAGCTGGCCGGCTCCCCGACGAGGTCGCAAGGGCTTCCGCTGATGGCCGCTGCCGCGCTCGTGGGTGCACTCGGTGTCGGGGTCGTCGTGGCGTCGTTTCCGCTCTGGAGCGGCGGCCTGAACCTGGGCCTGGGCGCGGCCATCGGCATCGCGATGGGCCTCGTTGGTCTCACTGGTCTGGTGGTCGTGCTGGGTCTCCTGGCAGCGGACGGTCGCTGGCACCTGATGGCCGGCCTGCTCCTGGCAGACGCGTCGGCTCGCCTGGTCGGCGTCGTTCTCGTCGCGGGAGCAAGCGGAGACGCGATCGCGTACGTCGCAGCGGTCGGTGGCGCGAGCTGGGTCTGGGTGCCGCTGGTGCTGAGCCGACGCGTCGGGAGGCGTCTGCGCTCGGATCTGGGAGCCCGCATCGGGCTTCGTGACTTTCTCACCAAGGCCGGCGCCGCGATGCTGGCCACCGGGTGTGCCGCACTGATCGTCGCTGGTTTCCCGTGGCTGATGGCGACCGTACGCGGGGAGGTGACCACGGAGAGCGTCGGCCTGCTGGCCGCCCTGGTGCTGTTCCGATCACCCGTTCTGGCCATCACCAACTCGCTGCGCCCGCTGGTCCTGAGGGAGCTGCTGACGGACGCGACGATGGCGAGGGCCGGGGTCCGGCGGCTGTGGATCTGGTGTGGCGCCGGCGGAGCCGTGCTGTCCGCGCTGGCGTATCTAGCGGGACCGAGCTGCCTGACGATCGTCTTCGGGCGCGGGTTCGACGTCACCAGGGCACAGGCGGCCGGGCTGGTCGCCAGCAGCGCGCTGCTGGCGATGGCCATGGTCGCGACCATGGGGTTGCTGGCGATCGATGCGCACGCACGGGTCCTCGAGTGTTGGGTGCTGGCGCTGGTCGTCACCATCGTGGTGCTGATCGTGAGCGGCGACGGCGACGCGTTGGTCGCGGCATCGATCTGCGGCCCGCTGGCGGCGGTTGGCTGGATCGCGTTGCGCGGTTGGGACGAGCGGTCGCGAGTCCGTTCACCTGAGGGAGTCCGAAGGATGGCCCGGTGACGCACCGTCCGGAGTACGACCGCTATCGGGACTTCTCGACGTCACGGGCGGAGATCGCGGATCGCCTGGCGAACCAGATCCTTGCCACCACGCTGCCGTGGCTGACCACATCCGAACAGCATCTCGATGTTCTCGACGTCGGCTCCGGGTACGGCGCGACGGCGATCGCCCTGAGTCGTCGCTGCGCCACGGTGACCGGGTGTGAACCGGCGCGGGCGCTCCACGAGGCTGCTGTCGAGCGGCTCAGGCAGGTGCCGCATGGCAACGTGGAGCTGCGCCACGCCGGCGTGGAGGACATCGACGCCGTCGACCGATTCGATCTCGTGGTGCTGGACAACGTCTACGAGCACCTCCCGGACCACGAGGCCGCGCTAAGGACCTTGGTCGCGGCGCTGCGTCCCGGCGGAGTGCTGTATGTGCTCGTGCCCAACAAGCTGTGGCCGATCGAAGCCCACTACGACCTGCCCTTTCTCTCCTGGCTGCCGTTGCCGATCGCGAACGCCTACCTGAGGCTGACCCGCAAGGGAACGAGCTACCAGGACGCGTCGTACGCGCCCACCTACTGGAGCCTCAGGCGGGAGCTTCGTCGCAGTGGACTCGAGTTCGAGTTCGTGCTCCCTGCCGTCCCCGAAGCCGCGGTCGCCGGCACCCCCTGGCACTACCGCCTCGGCATGGCGGTACTGCGTCGGGTGCCAGCGCTCTGGTGCATCTCCAAGGCACTCCTGGTGGTCGCCCGGAAGCCTGCTGCGAGCTAGTCGAGCCCCAGCGAGAACGCCGACTCCAGGTCGTGCCGGGAGTAGGCGCGGAACGCGATGTGGGTCTCGGTCTCGAGGACACCGTCGATCTTGTTGAGCCTGTCGGCCACCACCGCCGCGACGTCGTCGTGGTCCCGCACGCGCACCATCGCGATCAGGTCGATCTGGCCGGTGACCGAGTAGACCTCACTGACCCCGTCGAGCGCGGCGATCGCCTCGGCGACCTCCGGGATCCGGGCGACGTCGGCCTTCACGAACACGATGGCGGTGATCATGGGGCTGAGCGTAGTAGGGCCGGGACAGGCGTGAGGACTCGCTCGGTCGGCGCCGGCCCCGACGCTGGCCTCGATGCCTGGGTGACGTCGAGGTAGCGGGTGGCACCGCTGACCGGGCAGGTCCACTCACCGTCGATCTCGATCAGTCGGATCGAGGGCGACTCCAGCCAGCGGAGGATCCGCTCGCTTTCCTCTGCGGTGGCCGCCGGTAGCGGGCCGGGGTTCGGAGACACCGTCTCGGCGGTGGCCCGCAACTCGGTCACGAACAGCTGCGCATCAGCGCCGGGCGGGATCACGCCTGCGGCGGCCAGCCTGCCGTGGCGGATCACGTGGACCGCCCACTGGCCGTCGTCCTCCCGGCGGGCCGCGACCACCTCGCGGCAGCCAGTCAGGGAGGTGAGCCGCTGGGTTCGCGCTGCGGCCCGGACGAACGCGGCCAGCCGATCGCGGTGGACGCCGGCCTCTTCGAAGCGTTCGTCCTCGGCCAGCGCCGCCATCCGGGCATTGATCACCTCGACCACATCGTCGGGACGCCGCAGCAGCGTCTCGCGGAGCTGGCGAACCACGGCGGCGTAGGTGTTGGCATCGACGCTGCCGTCGCAGGGGGACAGGCAGCGGCCCATCTCCGCGAGGACACAGGGGGAGCGCGACGGGTGCAGGCCGAACCGATCGGAGCACTGCCGGACGGGGAACGTGTCATGAATGGCGGCCAGGCACTTCTCGGCCAGCTTGCGGGACGCGAACGGACCGAGGTAGTCGGCATCGTCGTCGAGCACCCGCTTGACCAGCGAGAGCCGGGGCCAGGGCTCCCGGGTGAGCTTGACGAACGTGACCTTCTCGGGGAACCGGGAACGCCGGTTGTAGCTGGGCTTGTGCTCGGCGATCAGCCTCAGCTCGCGGACCTCGGCCTCCAGGGGCGTGGCGCACTCGATCCCGGTGACCGTGCTGGCCAGGCGCACCATCTCGCCGATCCGCGATCTCGACTCCGACGCGGTGAAGTAGGAGCGCACCCGCTTGCGCAGGTCGCGCGAGGTGCCGACGTAGAGGATCCGCGACCGGTCGTCCTTGAACAGGTAGACGCCGGGGGAGTGGGGCAGCCCGTCGGCGAGGTGGCGCTTGCGTCGCTGGGCCGCGCTCACCCGGGACGAGAACGTCTGCAGCTCCTCGAGCGTGTGGACGCCGAGGCTGCCGAGACGTTCCATCAGACCGTGGAGGACGTCGACCGTCGCACGCGCGTCGGCCAGCGCCCGGTGGTTGGGCGTGGTCGAGGAGTTGAAGGCCCGGGCCAGCGAGGACAGCTTGCAGTTGGGGGCGTCGTCACGGGTGATCACTCGGCGGGCCACCTTGGCCGTGTCGACCACCTCGAACGCCGGCCACGGGCGCTCCTGCTGCGCGGCGAAGTGCTTGAGGAAGCCCACGTCGAAGGGAGCGTTGTGCGCGACCAGCACACACCCAGCGGCGAACTCCAGGAACGCCGGCAGCGCGGAGTCGATCGAAGGAGCGTCCGCGACCATGGAGTTGCTGATGCCGGTGAGGACCGCGATGAACGCGGGGATCTCGGTGCGCGGGTTGACCAGCGTCTGGAACTCACCGAGGACTTCGCCGGCGCGGACCTTGACGGCGCCGATCTCGGTGATCATGCAGCCCTGCTGGGGCGAGCCTCCCGTGGTCTCGAGGTCCACGACGCAGAACGTGATGTCACGCAGCGGCCGGCCGATCTCGTCGAAACTGCGCTGCGACTCCCATCGCGACGCGGCTCGGGCCGCCATGCTCATGTCACGCACGGTAGGTGGCGGCGCCGACAGGGCCGGGGAGCCACGCCTAAGGTGTGCCCTCGTGAGCACTTCCCTCCCTGACGAGACCCAGCGCTGGCGATGTGCTGGTTGCGGCAACCTGACCAGGTTCGACGTGACCAGGACCCGGCGGACCACGGAGTACTGGCACCTCGACCTGGCCGGAGACCATCGCGTCGAGGAGACGGAGGTCCGCGAGGAGTCGATCGAAGAGGTGAAGTGCCGCTGGTGCGGCCGCGCGGACGCGATCGAGCTGGTGTCGCGGGCCGACGCGCGGGTCTCGGAGGACCCGGCCGCCGACTAGGCCCGATGCGGGGGCTCGAGGCTCATCGCTGCCCTCCCCAGCACCGCTCCGCGATCCCGGGAGCCTTCGAACATCATCAGTGTCGGTGGTCACTGTCAGCATCAATGCCATGACGACGAGGATCGACTGCGACACCTGTGTGGTCCGCGGTCTCGCGTGCCACGACTGCGTGGTCACCGTGCTGCTGGGGCCGCCGCCCGAACTCACCATCGATGACGACGAGCGCCGCGCTCTGGATGTGCTGGCCGACTCGGGATTGGTGCCGCCGCTGCGCCTGGTCGAGCCGGTGGCAGGTCCGGAGGTGGAGTCGGCCTGAGGTGCACGTGCCTAGTCCTTTCTTTACTGATCTATGGCCGATCGGAGGTTTGGCGAGGCTCACGACTCCCACTAGGGTGGCGGCTCAGGTGTCCGTGAGAGTGGATCGTCGGGATCCGCGCGGGCACCGCGCTGAGTCCGTTGGTCGCTCCGGTGACCTGCGGAGCCGGGGAACCATCGCAGTTATGGGGTGAATCCCCCGCAGGGCGCGGCCGTCAGGACGACGGTCGCGAGGAGCGGGGGTAGGGCAGGTCGTGCCCGAATCCGTCAGCTCACCCGGTAGGCGTACGACACGCAAGGGAGAACGCCCGCTCGTGCTTGACGGTCGGAAGCGACTCATCACTGCCCTTTCCGCGTTCGCGCTCGCCGCGGCCATCGGCTCCATCCCGTCGTCACCGGCCCAGGCCAAGCCCGATATCGACGACGTTCAGGCTCGGGTCGACACGCTCTACCACGAGGCCGAGCAGGCCTCGGAGCGCTTCAACGACGCTCAGCTGGACCTCTCGCGGCTGCGCAAGGACCTCGCCTCCCTGGAGTCCGACCAGTCCCGGCAGGGTGACGCGGTCGACCGGGTCCGCGGCGACCTCCAGAACGCGATCCTGCGGCAGTACCAAGGCCAGAACATCTCGGCCGCCGGTCAGATGTTGCTCTCCAAGGACTCCGGCGCGTTCCTGTCCCGGGTCTCGACCATGTCCGCCGTCGGCCACCTGCAGGATCGGGTCTTCGACGATTTCGCGGCTGAGCTCGAGGCGCTCGACATCCGCAGCGATGCCACCCGGAAGCGGCTGACCCAGGTCGCCGACCTGGAGCGGCAGCTCAAGGATGAGAAGACCACGATCGACGACAAGCTCGCCGAGGCAGAGTCGCTGCTCGACCGCCTCAAGGACGAGGAGCGCGAAGAGATCCTGTCCCGAGGCAGCACCCGGCTGCCGTCCGACGTATCGGCCTCCGGCCGGGCCGCGGCCGCCCTCCAGTACGCCATGGCGCAGGTCGGCGACGCCTATGTCTATGGCGCCGCCGGGCCGAGCGCCTTCGACTGCTCCGGCCTCACGATGATGGCCTGGGCCCAGGCCGGCGTGGCCCTCCCACACTCCTCCAGCGCTCAGTACAGCTCGGGCCCCCGGGTGGCGGCCAGCGATCTCCAGCCGGGCGACCTCGTCTTCTACTACTCACCGATCAGCCACGTCGGCATCTACATCGGCAACGGCATGATCGTCCATGCGGCAAACCCGGGTGCAGGGGTGCGCGTCGCGGGCCTCTACTCCATGCCGTACGTCGGCGCGGTTCGCCCTGGCTGACCGGTCACCCGGTCGCCCACGCTGGTGGGTGGCCGGACTCGCGCTGATCGTGCTGGTCGCGGTCGGCCTGCTGACCTGGAACCTGGTCGACTCCGACCCGTACGTCGCGCCGCGGCCACCGGCCAACGAGGACCCGGTCGACGCCGCCGGGGCCGCCGCGGCGCTCCTCGCGCTGCAGCGTGCGGTGCAGCGAGGGGATCCCTCGGGTGCCGCGGAGCTGGCACCGGAGGGCGACGAGCCGACCGCGCGGCTCCTGGCCGCGCTCGTCGAGAACGCCCGCTCGATCCCGGTGCGGGGGTTCCGATTGCGCTACATCGACGAGAGCAGCGCGGCGACGGGTGACGGCACCTGGGGCGCGGCGGTCAACACCACGTGGCGGTTCCAGGGCTTCGACCCGGCCGCGTCGTTCGCCGAGGTCACCTTCCGATTCCGGCGTGCGGGTGGAGACGTCGACATCGTCGGTGTCGGCGGCGGCGAGCTCAGGACGCCGGTCTGGCTCTCCGGTCCGGTCGATGTCCGACGATCCACCGAAACACTGGTGCTCGATGCCGGCGGCGCGGGCAGGGCTACCACCTACCAGCAGCGCGCGCGGGTGGCCGTCGCCGACGTGCGCACGGTTCTGCCGCAGTGGTCCGGCGGACTGGTGGTCGAGGTACCCGCAAGCTCCGCGGCGCTTGACTCGGCCCTGAACGTGCAGCCCGGGCAGTACGCCGGCATCGCCGCGGTGACCAGCTCGACGGACGGGTCGACCGCGCCGGACGCGGCCATCCACGTATTCGTCAATCCCACGATCTACGACCGGCTGGGTCGGGTCGGGGCTCAGGTCGTGATGAGCCATGAGGCCGTCCACGTCGCCACGGATGCACCCAACAGCGTCGTCCCGCAGTGGCTGCTGGAGGGCTTCGCCGACTACGTCGCGCTGCGGGACGTCGACCTACCGCTGTCGGTCACGGCCAGGCAGGTCATCGACGAGGTCCGTCGCGACGGGGCGCCGGGCGTGCTGCCGGGTCCGGCCGACTTCGGAAGCACGGACTCGCACCTGGGTGCGGCCTACGAAAGTGCCTGGCTCGCCAGCGTTGTCCTGGCCGACCGCGGAGGCGAGGACGAGCTCGTGGCGCTCTACGCGGCGCTCGATCAAGGCGCCGACCTCGCCACCGAGCTCGAGACCCGGTTCGGCTGGACCGAGCAGGCCTTCGTGGCAGCCTGGCGGCAACGGCTGACAGACTTGGCAGGGTGACCCGAGACCCCGCCCGCCGCGTCGCGTGGTGGACGGCAGGGGTCGGCGGCGTGCTCTTCGTGGCCCTGGCCGGGTGGCTGGTGCCCTGGGATCCGATCCCGGGCGGCGCCCTGACGCCCGTCTCCCCGGGCTCGGTCTTCACCTCCGACCAGATCGAACGCGCCGAGCACTACTCCCAGTGGGCGCGGGTGTGGGGCTGGAGCTCGCTGGTGGTCTCGTTGGCCGTGGGGCTGTGGCTGGCATTCGGCCAGCGCGGTCGGGCCCTGTTCGCCCGACTCCCCGGCCGGTGGTGGTTCCAGGTCGTCCTTGCCGTTGCCGTGGTCGAGATCGTCGGTCGGCTGGCGACCCTGCCGTTGTCCGTCGCGGGTCGCCGGCTCTCTCTCGACAACGGGCTCAGCACGGGTTCGTGGGGGCTGTACGCGTGGGACCAGGTGAAGAGCCAGGCCGTGGGCATCGTGGTCACCTCGGTTGCCCTCGTCGTCCTCGTCGGATGCGCTCGGCGCTGGCCCCGGGCCTGGCCCGCCGTGACCGGCGCGCTGCTCGGCGGCTTCGTTCTGGCGGGGTCATTCGTCTATCCGGTGCTCGTCGAGCCGCTCTTCAACGACTTCGAGCCGCTACCTGACGGAGAGCTGCGCAGCGAGATCTTCCTGCTGGCGGATCAGGAAGGGGTGCGGGTCGACGACGTGCTCGTCGCCGACGCCTCGCGACGCACGACGCGACTGAACGCGTACGTCTCTGGGTTCGGCCGCACCCGACGAGTGGTGGTCTACGACACCCTGCTCGAGGCACTGCCGCGCGATCAGGCGCTCAGCGTGATCGCCCACGAGCTCGCGCACGCCAAGCATCGCGATGTCGTCACCGGGTCGATCCTGGGCGCCACCGGGGCACTCCTCGGCGCCGGTCTCCTGGCTGCGGCGTTGGCAGCGCTCGGCAGACGGAGGCTGCCGGGGGCCGCCGAGCCCGCCGTCGTACCGATCGTCCTGGCCCTGATCGCGGTGGCGTTGGTGGTCACCGCGCCGGTGCAGAACGGCATCAGCCGGCAGATCGAGACCAGGGCCGACGTCGATGCCCTGCGGACCACCAGCAACGACGCGGCGTTCGTCGACCTGCAGCGGCGGCTGGCGCTGCGCTCCCTGGCCGATCCGACGCCCCCGGCCTGGTCCCACTTCTGGTTCGGTAGTCATCCGACTGCGCTCAAGCGAATGGCCCTCGCCGAGCGGATCGCCGGCGACCTGTAGGTCGCGGCGCCCCGCTCGACGAGGGCCATTGCCTCCCTCCCCGGAGGCGGACTCTGAGTCGCGGTAGCCGGATTCTGACGTTCCCCTCACGCAGCGACGAATGAGGTCGGATCAGCTGACCCGGCTACCGAGCGAGAGTCAGCTGTCGCAGGTGGCGGCGATGTCGGTGCTGCCGTCCACGATGGCGTCGCAGGTGTCGCTGAAGGCTTCCCGGACGATCGGGCCGAGGGCGAACACGGCGATCACGACAAGTGCCGCGATGCCGGCGACCAGCAGGCCGTACTCGACCGCGGAGGCGCCGCGCTCGTCCATCTTGGAGCGCTGGGCGTCGATCATGATGCGCAGGTACTCGATCATTTTGTTTTCTCCCTCTGGTGTCTCTCGGATCAGTTCTCTGGTTGCTCCTATGAGGCCAGGAACCTCATGACCTAATGCTCGGTGCACGAGGCCCTGCGGCGGATCAGGTGAACGTTCGTGGTCGGGTAGTCATTTGGGACTACGTGTGGGCCCGGATCGCCGAGCTCTGGAAATGCGAACGACCCTCGTCGAAGACGGTGGCCCGCGACCATCGGTCGCAGGCCTCGTCGTTCGACGAGGGTCATCGCCTCCCTCCCCGGAGGCGGACTCAGTCCGGCTGCTCGCAGCTCTGCTGTCCCCCTACTGCGACGAGCGGCATCGTCGCCTCAGCGCAGCAGCGGCAGCCGGCACGAGTCAGCTGTCGCAGGTCGCGGCGACGTCCGGAGCGCCGCCCTCGGCGATCGCCTCGCAGGTGTCGCTGAAGGCTTCCCGAACGATCGGACCCAGAGCGAAGACGGCGATCACGACGAGTGCCGCGATGCCGGCGACCAGCAGGCCGTACTCGACCGCGGAGGCGCCGCGCTCGTCCATCTTCGCTCGCTGGGCGTCGATCATGATGCGCAGGTACTCGATCATTGTGTTGGTCTCCCTCTATGTGCTGGTGGGTTCCGTGGTGAGGTTCCGGAACCTCACCACTCCATCGTCGTGGAGGAAGGAGCGAGGGCGGATCGGGTGAACGTGCGAAGCGGCCTAGTTACTTCGGACTATGCGTCCGGCACTGCCGACGGGCTCAGCGACCGTCGGGTTGGATCGTCGACAGCAGCCCGATCCGCATCGCGGTCACGAGCGCCTGGGCGCGATTGGCCGCTCCGAGCTTCTGGTAGATCCGCGCGATGTGCGATTTCGCCGTCGACTCGCTGAGGTAGAGCTTCTTGCCGATCTGCGCGGCGCCGAGTCCCTCGGCGAGCAACAGGAGTACGTCGTGCTCGCGCTCGGTGAGCTTCGTCGACTCGCCCGACGCCCGACGCACCATGGCGCCGGCCAGCCCAGCGCAGATGAAGGCGCGCGGGGAGAGCGCCGCATGCCGGGCCGCCCTCACCACCTCGGTAGCGGAGGCATCCTTGCCGACGAAGCCCGAGGCTCCAGCCTGCATCGCGGCGAAAATCTGCTCGTCACCCGAGTGCATGGTCAGCACGACCACCCCGGTGAGATCGCTCTTGCCACGGATCGCCCGGACGATGTCGAGCCCGGTTCCATCGGGGAGCTGAAGGTCGGCGATCACGACCGCGGGATTCAACTCGTCGTATCGCAACAGCGCCTCGGAGACGGTTCCGGCCGTTCCGATGACGCTCAGATCGGGCTCCAGGTCGATCACGCTGCCCAGACCACTGCGGATCAGCTCGTGGTCGTCCACCAGCAGGATCCGGATCATTCCCTCATCCATGGGTCAGCCCTTTCACCGAAGGTCGATTGCCGGGGGTGCCTATGCCGTCGTCGGCCCCGACTTGTACTGAGACCGACAGCCCGCCGGCGGGGTTGGTGCTGATCGCGAGCTCGGCATTGATGAGCCGGGCACGCTCGCGCATGATCTTCAGCCCATGCGAGTCGGTGCGGGACTGCTGCATACCGCGTCCGTTGTCGATGATCGTGATGCGGGCCGAGGGAGCATAGACCTGGCAGTGCACCTCCACGGTGCTGGCGTGAGAGTGCTTGATCGCGTTGTTCATCGCTTCCTGGGTGATCCGGAACAGCTCGGCCTCGACCTCCGGCCGCAGTCGGCCGGTGTGCTCGTCGACGGTCACCTGGATCCCGATGCCGGAGGTCTCGCTGAGTCCGCGGGCGATGGAGGCGATGGCCGCGCCGAGACTCTCGCTCTCCCCGATGCTGGTGCGCAGGCTCAGCACAGACTGCCGCACCTCGGCGACCACGCGGGTGATCCGGTCGCGCAGCTTCGCCAGGGTGGCCTGCTGCTCGGGGGAGGACGGTCGGGCGGCCAGCGCGTCGACCAGATAGCCGAGCGAAGCGATGTCCTGGGCGACGCCGTCATGCATCTCGCGGGCGAGCCGGCGGCGCTCGCCGGAGGTCGCGTAGTCGCGGAACTCGGAGAACATCAGCGCGGTGTCGAGCTGGACCGCGGAGGTGCGCAGCTCGGCCGAGACGCTGGCGATCTTGTCGCCCAGCACCTTGCCCGAGAAGTCCGCGTGCTCGGAGAGCACTCCGGCCACGACGGCGATGTCGGCGAGGGGGAAGGCAAAGGCGGTCTCCTCGAGGATGGTCCTCGTGCTGGCCCAGGCCTCGACGGCCAGCGCTTCGCAGCGTTCCAGGTCGCCTGGCGCCTCCGCCGACCTGGTGTCCACCGGGATCAGGGTCTCGCCGCGGGCGACGTACAGTCCCAGCGCGGCCGCCGGGATCTCGTCATGCACAGCGCTGACGATCTCGCCGCCGAGGGCGTTGACATCGAGCCCGGAGCTCAGATCCTCCGAGAGGTTGATCAGCTCGCGGATCAGGCGCTGAGCGTCCAGGTAGGGGACGATCGGGTCGGGCTCCACCTGCACGCTCGCATGCAGGAACGCGCCGATCAGGCCCAGCCCGAGGCCCGCGACGGACCAGGTGAAGACGTCGAGACTCTGGTCGTCGGAGATCTGCTGCTGCCAGAGGTACGCCGCGGAAACGAACGCGACGAGCTGGGCGGCGAGTGCTTGCGCGACCGACCTGACGCCGCCGAGGTGGACGCCGGCGACGAAGGGCGGGATGGCCAGGGCGAGCAAGAGGACCGACTGCTCGCTGACCGAGAAGCCGCAGACGGCGCCGATCAGGGCGGCCTCGACGATCGGACTGACCGGAAACAGTGCGACCCGGGGTCGCCACTGCGTGACAACGCCATTGACCCAGATCAGCGCGAACGCCAGAACCGCGAAATGGCTCCCGGCCTTTTGGTCCAGTAGGGCTGGCCCGGCCAAAGCCAGAACCGTGAAGAGACGGGCCGCTGCCGTGA
Organism: uncultured Actinomycetota bacterium; assembly: GCA_963827185.1. GTDB lineage: Bacteria > Actinomycetota > Actinomycetes > Propionibacteriales > Nocardioidaceae > Nocardioides. The sequence continues at coordinate 321,316 of CAWGZQ010000002.1, read as the reverse complement.
TGCGCAGGGCTTGGGGCGAAGCCACATCTGTCAGATTAGCCGCCAAGGTTATCCATGATGGATAAAGCGGCAGGTCCGAGCACCGCGACGAAGAGCGTCGGGAGGATGAAGAAGATCAGCGGAACGGTGATCTTCACCGGCACCTGCTGCGCCTTCATCTCCGCTCGCTGCCGGCGCTTGACGCGCATCTCACCGGACTGCACCCGCAATACCTGCGCGATCGGGATGCCGAAGGAGTCGGCCTGCACCATGGCGCTGACGAATGACTTGAGATCGCCGACGTTGGATCGCTCGGCGAGCGCGCGGAGCGCCTCGGCGCGGCCCATCCCGAGCTGCATCTCCCGCAGCACGCGGGCGAACTCCTCCGACAAGGGGCCCTCGGTGTTGCGTGCCACCTGCTGGACGGCCGCGTCGAAGCCGAGGCCCGACTCGACGCTGATCGTCATCAGGTCGATCGCGTCGGCGAGCTCGCGCTGGATCTGCTCCGAGCGCTCGTAGGTCTTTTGGTAGAGGTAGAGGTCGGGCACGAAGAAGCCCAGAGCGACGCCGATCAGCAGGGCGACCACGATGATCGAGACGGGGGCTCCCATCACGACGGCGATGGCCGGACCGACGACGGTCAGGGCGACCGCGCCGATGACCTTTGCCGAGATCACCCGGTCGACGCTCCAGTCGCGCGGATTGCCGGCGAGGTCGAGCTTGTGACGTACTCGCTCGGCGGAGTCCGCGCCGGTCAGCCTGCGTCCCAGCGCTAGCGCCCGCGCCTGCAGCGGCTCCAGCACCCGGTCCGCGAACGGCCGGTCCAGCTCCGCCCGCATTTCGGCCGGAGCACTCGTCATTGCCTCGAGTGCGGCGATCGAGCGACCCACGCCACGCTCCGGCTTGGCGCCGGCGAAAGCCAGGCCGACGACGAGCACGGCCAAGAGCACCATGGTGACGCCGAGTACGAAGACCATCACCATGTCAGACCTCGACCTTCACGAGCTTGCGCATCCACAGGACGCCGAGCAGCAGCCAGACCGTCGCCCCGACGAGCATCGCGATCCCGCGAGCATCGTTGAAGAGCGGTTCGATGTAGGAGGGTTGGGACAGCCCCAGGTACACCAGGAACGAGGGCGGCAATGCGGACAGCACGACCGCGGACAGCTTGCCCTCCGCGGCCAAGGTGTTGACCTGGCGGCGGATGTACTCGCGCTCGCGCATCGTCGCGGCCACGGTGTCGAGCAGCTCGGCGAGGTTGCCGCCGACCTGTCGCTGGATCTTGATCGCCATCACGACCCACTCGAAGTCCCGGCTCTCGAAGCGCTCGGCAACGCCTGACAGCGCGTCCTCGAGGGGTACGCCGAGCCGGGTCTCGACGAGCACGCGCTTGAACTCGCCGGCCACGGGTTCGGCCCCCTCGCGAACCACGGTGTCCAGCGACTGCGAGAGCGACAGTCCGGCGGCGAGCGAGCCCGAGATCAGCTGCAGGGTGTCGGGCAGTGCGGCGTGGAAGGCCTTGCGCCTCCGGGTGCGGCGTACCGCCAGGTAGATCCAGGGAGCCACGGCACCAACGAGGAAGAAGATCGCTCCGACGACGATGTTGCCCTGCCCGACGAGCAGGCCGAGTGCTCCACTGCCGACGAACACGGCGGCTTGCAGCAGCACCCACTCCGACGACTTCAGCTCGCTGCCCGCGCCCTCGAGGCGGTGAGAGATCTTGGCATCGAGCCCCCGGTTGCGGTCCAGGACGTCGGCCATCGCTTGTTTGGCGGCGGTCAGCACATCCTCTTCGGGACGATCGGGACGATCGGGATCGCCGTCCGCGGCGGTCGTGCGGGTGTAGGTGGTGATCCGTTCCGCGACGGTCAGCGGCACCTTCTTGCCGGGCACCAGCAGCATCAGCACCAGGAGCAGGCCGAGGGCGAAGACCCCGACGCCGGCATAGATCAGCCAGGACGGAGCGCTCCAGCCCCGGCCCGGACGCTGCGGCAGCGCGATCTCGGGCCGGGTGTCACCGAGCGCCTGGATCGTCGCGTACGCCGATGCGGTGATGGTGCCCGAAGCCGACGGCAACGTGACAGCGACGGTGGCCTGGCTGGCGGTGAAGCCCGCAGGGACCTGCGCAGTCACCAGTACCTGGCTGGCGAGGATCGCGGCCTCGTCCGAGAACGCGGCGGCCAAAGCCTCACTGTCCGCGTTGATCAGCCGGCCTCCGCCGGCTCGTGCGAGGCGCTCGAGCGGAAGGAGCTGATCGGCGCGCTGCTCGAGCGCGACGACATCGACGGACGCCTCGCTGGACTTGATGGCTGCCGCGACCCGCTTGAGCGCTGTCGTGCTCGTGTCGGCGCCGTCCGAGAGGACCAGAACCGATCGTTGTCCATCGGTCCCCGCCAGGGCGAGAGCGCTCAGCACCCCGTCGTACAACAGCGTGTCGCGATTCAGCGACAGGGAGTCGATGACGGACCGGGCCTGGTCGCGGTCGGTGGTCGGCGACAACGCGTTGGTGACCTGAGCGTCGAAGCTCACGATTCCGATGAACACGTCGGCGGGTACCGCGTCGATGAAGGCGAGGGCCGCCGACTTGGCGGCCCTGAACCTGGGGCCGGCCATCGAGTCACTGGTGTCGATGGCGAGGATCGTCGTGCGCCGGATCCGCGTGTCGCTGTCGGCGAGCACCGCTTCGGCGTCGGCGGACTCGCCGTCGATCGTGACCTTGGCGCCGGCCAGGTCGATGTCGGCCTCGGGCGGGACCGAGACCAGGATCCTCAGGCCGTCGTCCGTGCCCTCGACGTGGGCGATGGTGCCCTCTGCCGCGGAGGCTGCGGTCGCGGGTGCGAGCGCCAGTGCGGCGGCTACGGCGAGTGCTCCCCAGGCTCGGTGCATCCTGCTCATATCCGGTCCGTGTGGAAGATCAGCGGGTCGACGGTGACGTTGGCGTGGGCCATCTTCTCGAGGAACTTCGGCCGCAGACCGGTGGCGCGCAGCCGGCCGAGCGTTCGCCCCTCGCCGTCGAAGCCGGCGGTGTTGTCGAACACGAAGACGTCCTGGAGGGTGATGACGTCACCCTCCATCCGCTCGACCTCGGTGATGTGGGTGATCCGTCGGGTGCCGTCCTTGAACCTGGACTGGTGGACGATCACGTCGATGGCGGAGGCCACCTGCTCCCGGATCGCCCGCATCGGTAGGTCCATCCCGGCCATCAGCACCATGGTCTCCATGCGCGCGAGCGTGTCCCGCGGGCCGTTGGAGTGCAGCGTGCAGATCGAGCCGTCGTGGCCGGTGTTCATCGCCTGCAGCATGTCCAGGGCGGAGGCGTCGCGAACCTCGCCGACGATGATGCGGTCGGGGCGCATGCGCAGGCTGTTCTTGACCAGGTCGCGGATCGTGATCGCGCCCTTGCCCTCGATGTTGGCCGGGCGGGACTCGAGCCGGACGACGTGCTCCTGCTTCAGCTGGAGCTCCGCGGCGTCCTCGATGGTGACGATCCGCTCGTCGTTGGGCACGAACGACGAGAGCACGTTCAGGGTGGTGGTCTTTCCGGCGCCGGTGCCTCCGGAGACGATGACGTTCAGACGCCCCCGGACAACCGCCTCGAGGAAGTCGGAGGTCTGTTGGCTCAGCGATCCGAAGTTGATCAGGTCGGTGACGGTCAGCGGGTCGGCGGCGAACTTGCGGATCGTGAGCGCGGACCCGTCCACGGCGAGCGGCGGCACGACCGCGTTGACCCGGCTGCCATCGGGAAGGCGCGCGTCAACCATGGGGCTGCTCTCGTCGACCCGGCGACCGATCCGGGACACGATCTTGTCGATCGTGCGGCGGAGATGGGCCTCGTCGGTGAACTTGTTGCTCGCCGGGATCAGCCGGCCCTTCTTCTCCAGCCACACGTTCTGGTAGCCGTTGACCATGATCTCGGAGATGTCCGGGTCGCGCAGATAGGGCTCGATCGGCCCGTAGCCCAGGATGTCGTCGCTGATCTCCTGGGTCACGCGCACCCGGTCGCTGTTGCTGATGACGCGTTCCTGCGCGCCGAGCACATCGGCCAGCACGGTGCGTACCTTCTTGCTGAGCTCGTCGTGGTCCATGTCCGCGTCGTACAGCTGCGGGCCGAGCTCCTTGAGCAGTTCGGCGTGCACGTGCGCCTTGAGCTCCTCCAGCCGCACGTTCTGCTGCTGGGTCGCGATGGTGCGGCGCTGGGCGACCGGAACGTCGGTCGCCCGGCGCTGCGGAATCGGCCCATCGGTGGCCCGGCGCTGAGGCACGGTCGCGTCGGTTCCGGGCTCCGGCTTCGCGGACGGCGCCGGGTCGCTCGCTGCCGGAGCCGTGGTGGCGACGGCGATGGTCGGCCCCGGAGAGGGCTCGGTCGCCGGGGCGGCGTGCTTGCCGGTGGCATCGCTGTCGGCGGCCTGTCGGGCGGCAGCGAGGCGGTCAGAGAGACTCGTCATGCCTCCACCTCCTTCTTGCGTCGGAACAGTCCTGGTCGCGGTCGCGCGTCGGGGCCGGTTCCGTTGGTGCTGACGCCGCGGAGCGCTCCGACTTGCTCGCCGGCGACCTTCGTGGCGAGCTCGAGGATGGCTGCGCTGGACTGGTGGGTCGGGTTCTCGACGACGATCGGGTTCCCTGCGTTCGTCGCTGCCGCGATCGCGATCGAGGTCTCCACCCGGGCGGAAACCTCCATACCGAGGATCGCCTCGACCTTGTCGGTGTTGATGCCGACGTTGTCATCGGCCCGGTTGAGCAGCAGGTGGCGGTGACCCCGAGCAATGTCGAGCACCTCGAGGGTCTCCAGGGCGACCTTGACGTTCTTCAGGGTGGGTACGTCGAGCGTCGCGACGATCACGCACTCGTCGGTCTCGTCCAGGGCGGTGAGGGTCTGGTCGTCGAACGACGGGGCGGTGTCGATCACGATGTAGTCGAAGCCCTCGCGCAGCGCGCGCAGCAACTTGGAGACCAGCACCGGGGTGACTCGCTCGCGCACGTCGGGATGGGACGGCGCCGCCAGCAGCATCAGGGAGTCCTGGTGCCGGGTCAGCAGTCCCTCGACCAGCGGCAGGTCGAGTGTCTCCTCCGAGCCCACCGCCTGCTCGATCGTGTGGGTGGGAAACAGCTGCATGGTGATCGCCACGTCACCGAACGCCAGGTCCAGATCGACCAGGCAGACCTTTCGAGCGCCCTTGTCGGTGAGCGCCAGGGCGAGGTTGACCGCGACCGTGGTCTTGCCGACACCTCCCTTGGGGGAGAAGACGGTGACGACGCGGCCGAGCTGAGCAGCACCCGTCGGCCCGCGTAGCGCCACGAACAGCTGGCGAGCACGGTCGACCGAGTCCACGACGGCGTGGGGGTCGTTGGCCGCCACCACGTCACGGGCACCGGCCTTCATCGCCCGGGTCAGGACCTCGGTGCTGAGGGTGTCCCGGACGAGCACGACGGTGACGGTCGGGTGCGCCGTGCGGAGCCGGGCGCAGACGGCTTCGGCTTCCTCCAGTGTGGGCGTGGGGCCCAGCACCACGACGTACTCGTCATGGTGCTGGTCGAGCCACGCCTGCATCCGGTCGATAGAGGCAACGGCGTGCGAGCCGGTCGGCATGGCCTTGAGCAGCGCCTCGACCTGGTTGGCGTCGGGTTCGACGAGGACAGGCATCAGTCACTCACTCTTCCGAGAAGAGGTCCTCGGCGCGGACGCCGTCACCCGGCCTCAGGTCGCTGTTGGTGTTGGACAGTGCGAAGGCCAGCTCGCCGAGTCCCTGGGCGAACAGGATCTTCTCGGCCTGCTTCTGGTTCACCGCGAGCGTGAACAGGGTGTTGGGCAGCTGCTCGGTCGGCCTGGCCTCGGGGTCGCCCTCGGTCGTGGGCGCCACCGTGGTGGTGGATCCGGTGGCCAGCACGAGCAGGTCCCGCATCAGCAGCTTGGTCGTGGGCACGTTCTCGGGCGGCAGGCTGCCGGTGATGAACACGCCGACCTTGGCTCCGGGCCGGATGAACGGGCCGACCCGGGCGGTGTCGCTCAGGCTGATCGAGATCGCGACCATCCCCTCGGGGATCGGTAGCGTCGTCTCCGCCTCGACCTCGTCGGCGCCGCCGAACTTCTCCGGGATCAGCTGCTCACCGGGGTAGACCGTCGTCAGCGCGTACTGGTCGGTGAAGGCGGCACCGTCGGCCGTGGCGCCGGTCAGCACCTGGGCCCGCGGCACCCGTTGGATGTCGATCTTGCCGCTCGCGTACGCCGAGTTGGCGGACTCGCCCCGCTCGATGGCCGCCTTGACGACCAGGACGTCCACGGTCTCGAACTTGTCCTCGGCGCGGTTCTCCGCGCCTCGGGCATAGACGAACACCAGTGCGGCGCCCATCGCCGCGACCACAACGGCCACGACCAACAGAACCTTGCGTCGACCCATGAAGAGTCCTCCCCCCCATCGCCATCGGCGGTCACCCCACCGGCGGCCTCCCTCGGACACATCGGGCCGCACGTCTCGCATGGCGAACGGCTCCAATTCGCGACTTTATGGATCCGGGGTCGCCGATGGTGAGGTTTGCGGCGGACCTGACCTATCGCGAGGTCGCCTAGTCACTGTGGGCCAGGTCGGAACTGGCCGAACGGACCTTTCGGACCGAACTACGTGTACAGCGCCTCGATCTCGTCGCGGCACTCCCGCATCACGACCTGCCGCTTGAGCTTGAGGCTCGGGGTGAGCTGGCCACCCTCCTCGGTCCAGTCGTCGGGGAGAATCGTGAACCTGCGGATCGACTCGGCCTTCGACACCGCGCTGTTGGCGTCGTCGATCGCGGCCTGGATCTCGGCACGCAGATCGGGAGCATCGGTCAGATCGGCGATCGCGCCCGACGTGCCGTGGGCCTTCGCCCAGGCCGGGAACGCCTCTGAGTCGATGGTCACCAGGGCGGCGATGAACGGTTGGTTGTCGCCGACGACCATGCATTGGCTCACCAGGGCGTGGGCGCGGATCCGATCCTCGAGCACCGCCGGAGCGACGTTCTTGCCGCCGGCGGTCACCAGGATCTCCTTCTTCCGGCCAGTGATCCGGACGAACCCCTCGTCGTCGACCTCCCCGACATCGCCCGAGTGGAACCACCCGTCCGGTTCGAGGACCTCAGCGGTGGCCTCGTCGTTGTTCCAGTAGCCGGCGAACACCTGGCCGCCGCGGAACAGCAGTTCGCCATCGTCGGCGACGCGCACCGCGGTTCCGGGGACCGGTCGGCCGACGGTGCCGACCTTGTGGGCTTCGGGCAGGTTGACGGTCACCGCGGCCGTCGTCTCGGTGAGCCCATACCCCTCGAGCACGGTGAGCCCGATGCCGCGGTAGAAGTGCCCGAGCCGCTCGCCCAAGGGGGCTCCGCCGGAGATGGCGTAGGTGCAGCTGCCACCGAGAGCGTGGCGGAGCTTGCCGTAGACGAGGCGGTCGAAGACGGCGTGCTGGGCGCGGACGGGGAGCGAGGGGCGACCCTTGTCGAGGCCCTTGGAGTAGGCGATGGCGGTTTCCGCGGCCCGGTCGAAGATCTTGCCGCGGCCGTCGGCCGTCGCCCGCTGGGAGGCGGTGTTGAAGACCTTCTCGAAGACGCGCGGAACGGCGAGCACGAACGTCGGCTCGAACTCTTGGAGGTCGGCGACCAGGTTCTTGATATCCGAGCTGTGGCCGAGCTTGGTCCGCGACTGCACGCAGCCGATCTGGATGACCCGGGCGAACACGTGGGCCAGCGGCAGGAACAGCAGGGTCGAGGCGTCGTCGGTGTTGAACAGCTCGCCGAGCTCGTCGATGGCGACGCCGAGCTCGAACATGAAGCTGCCGTGCGTGAGCATGCAGCCCTTGGGCTGCCCGGTGGTGCCGGAGGTGTAGACGAGGGTGGCCAGGTCGAGCGGGGTCGCCGTCGTCCGTCGCTTCGTCAGCTCCTCGTCGGAGATGTCCTCACCGAGCGAGGTGAGCACGTCCACCGCGTTGTCCGTCATCGTCCAGACGTGGTTGAGCTGCTCGAGCCCGGTCCGGACCTCGGTGATCCGGGCCAGGTGTTCGGGTCCCTCGGCAACGACGGCGCGAGCCGCGGAGTCGCGCAGGATCCACTCGACCTGCGCGGTCGACGACGTCTCGTAGACCGGAACCGAGACCGCGCCGGCGAACCAGATCGCGTAGTCGAAGAGCGTCCACTCGTAGCGGGTCTTGCTGATCAGGGCGACCCGGTCGCCGGCCTCGATGCCGGCCGCGATCAGGCCTTTGGCCACCGCCGAGACCTCGGCCAGGAACTCGGCCGCTGTGACGTCCTGCCAACCGGAGCCGGCGCGGCGGGCGAAGACAGCCTCGTCCGCCGCTTCGGTGGCGTTGCGGACCACGGCGTCGGTCAGGTTGCCCGTCGCGGGGATCGTGATCGTCAACGGCGTGGAGTACTCACGCACCGGTTCCTCCTGGGGGAGTCGAGAGGCACTGCGCGCAGGCTACCGCTGAGCAGGGTGCGCCCCGGTATGCGGTCGGCCATCCGGTAGCCTCCGAGCGTTGTCTGACCGGCCGAGATCCTGCCGGAACTGGAAGGTGTGCACGCATGGCTGAACAGACCACTTCTTCGATCGTGGTCGACGCTCCGCCGACCGCCGTGATGGCGGTCATCGCGGACTTCCCGGCGTACCCGGAGTGGGCCAAGGGTGTCACGACCGCCGAGGTGGTCTCGAGCTTCGGGGACGAGGCGGACGGCCGGGCCCGCGAAGTCTTCTTCGCGCTGGACGTCACGCCCATCAAGGACGAGTACACGCTCGCCTACGTCTGGTCCGGCGACGACCAGGTCACCTGGACCCTGGTCGAGGGCAAGATGCTGCGGTCCCTGGACGGCGCCTACGTGCTGAGCGCCCGCGGCGATGGCAGCACCGAGGTGACCTACCGGCTCGCCCTCGACGTCTCGATCCCGCTCATCGGGATGCTCAAACGCAAGGGCGAGAAGATCCTGATCGACACCGCGCTGAAGGGCCTGAAGAAGCGCGTCGAGTCGCTCGGCTGAGCCCGGGCCAGCTGACCGTGCGGATTCTCCTGTTCACCGGCAAGGGCGGTGTCGGCAAGTCCACGATCGCGGCCGGTACGGCGGCCCTCGCGGCCGCGGCCGGCCATCGCACCCTGGTCCTGTCGACCGACGCGGCGCACTCGCTCGCCGACGCCTTCGGAGCCGTGGTCGGGTCGGAGCCGACGGAGGTTGCCGAGCGGCTGTACGTGCAGCAGGTCGACGCTCAGCTGCGGTTCGAACAGTCCTGGGCGGAGATCCAGCGGTACCTGCTGACCGTGCTCGATGTCGCCGGAGTGGATCCGGTCGCTGCCGAGGAGCTGACCGTGATCCCCGGGGCCGAAGAGGTGCTGGCGCTGCTCGAGCTGCGGCTGCATGCGCTCTCCGATGAGTGGGACGCGATCATCGTGGACTGCGCGCCCACTGCCGAGACGCTGCGGCTGCTCGCGCTGCCCGAGGCGCTGGGCTGGTACATGGAGCGGGTGCTGCCGATGCAGCGGCGCGTGGTCAAGGCCCTCAAGCCGGTACTCAACCGTGCGGCCGGTGTGCCGATGCCGGGTGACAGCATCTTCGACGCCGTGGAGCGGTTGCACGCCGAGCTCGACGAGGTCCACGGGCTGCTCTCGGGCCCGACCGCGAGTGTGCGACTGGTGATGACCCCCGAGACCGTCGTGCTCGCGGAGGCCCGGCGGTCGTACACCAGCCTGTCCCTGTTCGGCTACCGGGTCGACGGCGTCGTCGCCAACCGGATCTTTCCGGCCGACGATGCCGATGATTGGCGGGCAGGTTGGGTGATGTCGCAGGACGCCGTTCTGGCCGAGGTCGACCAATCCTTCGCCGGGGTGCCGATCTGGCGCGCCGAGTACCGGTCCGGCGAGCCCGTGGGCGTCGCGGCCCTGGCCGAGCTGGCGACCGATCTGTACGCCGGCTCCGACCCGCTCGCGATGCCGCAGGGAGAGGGGCCGTTCCGGGTGACCCGCACCACCGACGGTGCCGTACTCCACCTGTCGCTCCCGTTCGTGACCCGCGAACAGGTCGGTCTCGCCCGGAACGGCGATGAGCTCGTCGTGACCGTGGGGTCGTATCGTCGTCTCCTCACTCTGCCCGCCGGGCTCGCGCGACTGCGCGTCTCCGGAGCCGGGGTCGAGGAAGGCGAGCTGCGGGTCAGGTTCCGCGACGTCGTACCGGCAGCACAGGAGGCACCGTGAGCGGGACCGAGCCCCCCGAGGGCATCGGCAGCGTCGGCGACGAGGCCGCCAAGCTGTTGGGCGCGCTGTCGGACTGGGCCCGCGACCAGGGCTCCGACGTCGGTCAGGGGCTGGGCGGGCTGGCCTCGCACGCCGCCGCCTCGATGAATGACATCAACGAGCACCTCGCCACCGGAAGTGCCGAGTGCACCTTCTGCCCGGTGTGCCGCACGGTGCACGCCGTACGCCAGACCAGCCCGGAGGTGCGCGCGCACCTCACCGCGGCGGCGTCCTCACTGCTGCACGCGGCGGCCGGATTCCTGGCCACGCTGCCACCGCCGGACGCTTCGGGGCGTGGCGCCGGCGTCGAAAAGATCGACCTCGACTCCGACGACGGGGAGTCGGACGGATGAGCCTGACCTGCGGCATCGACGTCGGCGGGACGAAGATCGCGGGCGCTGTCGTCGACGCCGACGGCCGGGTGCTCGAGGAACACCGGGTGGAGTCGCCGGCCACGGACACCGAGGCGATCGAGGTCGCGATCGCCGATCTGGTCACCGAGCTCGGCTCACGGCACCGGATCGAGGCCGTGGGCATCGGCGCGGCCGGCTATGTCTCGGCCTCACGATCGGTCGTGATGTTTGCTCCGAACCTGGCGTGGCGCGACGTCGACCTGAAGGCCGAGCTCGAGGAACGCGTGAACGTGCCGGTCGTGGTGGAGAACGACGCCAACGCGGCGGCCTGGGGGGAGTTCCGCTTCGGGGCGGCCGCGGACGCCGATGACCTGCTGTTGGTCACGGTGGGCACCGGGGTCGGCGGTGGCATCGTGCTGGACGGAGAGCTCTTCCGCGGCTCGTTCGGGGCCGCGGCCGAGATCGGGCACATCCGGGTCGTACCGGGAGGCCGCCAGTGCGGCTGCGGTCGGCTCGGGTGCCTGGAGCAGTACGGCAGCGGCTCCGCGCTCGTGAAGGCGGCGCGCGACGAGGCGCACGCCCCGGAGGCCGCGGCCCTGCTCGCCGCGGCCGGCGGCGACCCCGCCCGGATCGCCGGACCGATGATCACCGAGCTGGCTCAGCAGGGTGATCGCTTCGCGCTGGCGAAGCTGGCCGAGCTCGGGCGCTGGCTCGGCGAGGGGATCGCATCGCTGGCCGCGGTGCTGGACCCGGCCGTGGTCGTGATCGGCGGCGGTGTCAGCGACGCCGGAGACCTGCTGCTCGACCCGATCCGTGCGGGGTTTCGCGACCTGCTGACCGCGAGGGAATTCCGCCCGGAGGCGGAGATCCGGCTCGCCACGCTCGGCAACCGGGCCGGCATGATCGGCGCCGCCGATCTGGCTCGGCGCTGACTCGATGTACGTCGGCGTCGACGTCGGAGGCACGAAGGTGCTGGCGGTTGAGGTGTCCGAGTCGGGAGAGGTGCTGCAGGTCGCCCACGACTCGACACCCGGGCGCGGCGACCCCACCTCGGAGCTCGAGGACGCCCTGACGCGGGCAGTCGAGGCGGTGGTCGGCGGGCGGCCGGTGGACGCGGTGGGCGTCTCGGCGGCCGGACTGGTCGAGCCGTCGGGAGAGACGGTGCGCTTCGCGACCCATCTGCCGTGGCGCGAGGAGCCGGTGCGTCAACGGCTGGCCTCGCGGTGGGGTGCGCGCGTCGTACTCGACAACGACGCGCACTGCGCCACTGAGGCCGAGCTGGCGTTCGGTGCAGGCAAGGGCGCCGGATCATTCGTGCTGGTCAACATCGGCACCGGTATCGGCGGCGGACTGGCGATCGAGCACCGGGTGTGGCGCGGCGCGGGCGGCATGTCCGGCGAGTTCGGTCACATGCAAGTGGTCCCGGATGGGCTGAACTGCGAGTGCGGGCTGCGAGGGTGTTGGGAGCAGTACTGCAGCGGCCGGGCCCTCGAGCGGATCTTCCGGGTCTCGCTCGGCTCGCATCTCGACGGACCGGAGGTCGCGGCCCTCGCTCGCGGTGGCGACGACCTCGCACGTCGGGCGATCGCGACGGTCGGGACCTGGCTGGGCGTGGGTCTCGCCAACCTGGTGGCTGCGTTCGACCCGGCCCTGATCGTGGTCGGTGGCGGGGTCTCGTCCGTCGGCGACCTGCTCCTCGACCCGGCCCGCGAGGCGCTGGCGCGCTCCTTGGTCGCGGCCCAGCACCGCACGGTGCCGCCCGTCGTACCCTCGGCGCTCGGGCCGGAGGCGGCGGCCATCGGCGCCGCGTTGCTGGCGCGCCGCTAACCCCGGGTCGGGACTCTGGCGCGAGCTACCCGAGCCGGGTCGGCGTCAGAGTTTGGCGCCGTCGTCGTTGGGGTCGCGCGGACCGCGCGGCATCTGGATCACCAGGTAGAGGAAGCCGCCGACGAACGCGGCCACGAGCAGGTACGCCAGCAGTTGGGGCAGGTCGATGCCGAAGACCAGGCAGACCAGCAGCACCGCGGGGGAGCCGAACACGCCGAGCCAGGCGGCGAGTCGATCGGTGGTGGGGGTCGGCAGCGGCGGGGGCGGCGGCGGCACGAACCGGTCGGTGCTCCAGTCGGTGTCGACGAATTCCTCGTCCCAGCCGGCCGTGGGTTCGATCGAACGTCGCGACTCGGGCTGGGTCTCGACCGGGGGCTCGACCTCGTCGCCGCCGAGCTCCGGCCGGTCGCCGTAGTTGTCGATGATCGCCCGCCAGACGTCGTCGTCCTTGTTCACCACAGTGTCGAGGTTACGCGCTCACTTTCTGGATGAAGTTCGCCGACTCCTCGAAGATCTGATCGGCGTCGTTGTCCAGCGTGGCGACGTGGTAGCTCTCCGGGAGCGAACGCTCGATGAGCTCGCTGGAGGAGACCCGGCTGGTGATGATCGGCTGCGAGGCGTCGTCGACGACGTGGTCCTCGGGAGCGCGGAAGTAGAGCAGTGGCGCGGTGATGTTCGGCAGGTCCTCGATCAGCGGTTCCCAGGCCCCCATCATGTCGTGGATCGCCTTCAGCGGGGTGCGGTCGTAGGCGTGCTCGTTGCCGCCGGGTTTCTTGATGTCGTTGCCGATGGCCGGGAACGACGGCACCAGGTGCTTCAGGACGGGGAGCAGCTTCACGTCCCATCGCTTGGTCGCCACCACCGGGTTGACCACCACGACCCCCGCGACCCGGTCGGGGTGGTCGGCCGCCACCCTCAGCACGAGAGTGCCGCCCATCGACAGGCCGCAGACCACCACGGCGTCATGGTCGAGGCAGAGCTGGTCGAAGACGCGGGTGATCTCGCCGTACCAGTCGTCCCACCTCATCGTGTTGAGCTCGCGCCAGGTGGTGCCGTGGCCCGGCAGCCGGGGAACCTGGACGCCGTACCCGCGGGCACCGAGGTACTCGCCCCACGGACGGGTGGAGGCGGGCGATCCGGTGAATCCGTGGCTCACCAGCACCCCCACGCGACGGCCGCCGGTGAGGTCGGGCCTGGCGTCGATGCTCAGCGGGGCGGTCGGGTCGGGGGGCGTCATGTCGGAGATTGTGCCGCAGGCGGCCACGTGGTCACCGGTAGGAGTGCGGGCGTTCCGGCGCTACTGTGGCCGCAGTTGTCGGACTCGGGGGAAAGGGTGAAGCAGTGTTTTACTGGTTCCTCAAGTGGATAGCCCTCGGCCCCATCCTGCGGATTGTGTTCCGCCCCCAGGTCGAAGGCGTGCACAACGTCCCCGAATCTGGCCCCGGGATCCTGGCCAGCAACCACCTGTCGTATGCCGACTGGCTTTTCATGCCGCTCACCCTGACCCGGCGGGTCACGTTCGTGGCGAAGGCGGAGTACTTCACCTCGCCCGGATTCAAGGGCTGGCTGCAGCGCCTCTTCTTCTCCGGCGCCGGTCAGGTGCCGATCGACCGGTCCGGGGCCGACGCCGCCGCCGGAGCCCTGATGTCGGCAAAGCGGGTTCTCGGCGAGGGCGACCTCTTCGGCATCTACCCCGAGGGCACCAGGTCCCACGATGGCCGGCTCTACCGCGGCAAGACCGGCGTCGCCCGGCTCGCCCTCGAGAGCAAGGTCCCGGTGATTCCGGTGGCCGTGGTCGGGACTGACGTGGTCGCGCCCCCGGGCAAGAAGTTCGGGACCGTCACTCGTCCGGTGGTCCGGTTCGGCAAGCCGCTCGACTTCTCGCGCTACCAGGGCATGGAGAACGACCGCTACATCCTGCGGTCGATCACCGACGAGATCATGTACGAGATCATGCGACTCTCCGGGCAGGAGTACGTCGACATGTACGCCACCCAGGCCAAGGATGAGTCGAAGCGGGCGGACGCGGAGGCCAAGGCCAAGGCCGAGTCCGCCGGAGAGCAGAAGAAGGCGTCCTGAGCCCGGCACCCCGGGCCGCGCTCGCCGTCGAGGATCGGCTGTTCCAGGCCCTGGCCGTCCTCCGGGTCGTGGTGCTGGTGAACGCGCTGGTGCTTTTCGTCCTCCGGTACGACCACCTGCAGCGGCCACTGCTGGGCGTGGCGACGATGGCGACCATGGTCGGGTGGACGGCCGTGGCTTCCATGGCCTACGCCTCGCCGGACCGGCGCGGTGTCGTTCTCTTGACCGCCGACCTGGCCGTGGCCCTCGCCACCTTGCTGGTGACGCCGATCGCCAAGGGAGCGGACTTCGAGGCGACCCTTCCCGGGTTCTGGGTGATGGCGGCCCTGCTGGCCTGGGCGATCCGCTTCCACTGGGTCGGTGGACTCGCGGCCGGGGCACTGCTGGGCGGGGTCGACCTGCTCAGCCGCCAGGGCATCGACCAGACCAACTACGGCAACGTCTTCCTGTTGTTGATCGGCGGCCCGATCGTCGGCTACATGGGTGCCTCGCTCCAGCGGATGGCCGTCGAGCGCGATGCGGCGGAGCGGCTGGCCGCGGCCGCGGCGGAGCGAGCCCGGTTGGCCCGGGTCGTGCATGACGGTGTGCTCCAGGTGTTGGCGTTGGTGCAGCGCCGCGGTGCCGAGATCGGCGGCGAGGCCACCGACCTGGCCCGCCTCGCGGGCGAACAGGAGTCCGCTCTCCGCACCTTGATCCGCGCTCAGGACACGGTCGGTTCCGGGCCGGGTGAGGACACCCTGGACCTGGCTTCCCGGCTCGGCCGGCTGGCCGTGCGGCCGGGTGTCCACGTGGCTGCCCCCGGTACCCCGGTGGATCTGCCCGCGGCGACCGTCGCCGAGCTCGTGGCGGTGGTTGCCGCCTGTCTCGACAACGTCACGACCCACGTCGGTGAGGCCGCGCCGGCCTGGGTGCTCGTGGAGGCCCTCGACGAGCGGGTGGTCGTCTCGGTCCGCGACGAAGGCCCCGGCATCCCGGCGGGCCGGCTGGAAGCGGCCGCCGCCGAGGGTCGCCTGGGCGTCGCCGAGTCGATCCGCGGTCGGATCGCGGACCTCGGCGGTACCGCCGCGCTGAGCACCGGCCCACTGGGCACCGAGTGGGAGCTCACGGTGCCGCGATGACCATCCACTCGACCCACCCGTTCGCCGATCCCGAGCCCGACGGGGTCCGCCGTTTCCGGGGGCGTCTCGGGGGAGCCGTGACCCTGTGGACCACCGGGGAGGGGGACGCTCGGGCCGGGCTGACGGTCAGCTCGCTGATGGTCGCCAACGGCGAGTCCGCCCAGGTCCTCGCCCTGGTCGACCCGGACTCTGCCTTCCACGACGCACTCGGCGACGCGCCGGGTTGTGTGGTGCAGGTGTTGCCGTGGAGCCAGCGAGCCCTGGCCGAGATGTTCGCCGGCACGGCACCCGCTCCCGGTGGCGCGTTCACGCATGCGGAGTGGGAGCAGACGCCGTACGGTCCCCGGCTGGCCGCCGCGACGTCCTGGGCCGATGTCGTGCCCGTCGACGCGCGGGAGCTGGGCTGGTCGGTGCTGCTCACGTGCCGACTCGAGGAGGCCCACGTCCTCGACGAGGTCGAGCCTGCCCTCGGTCATCGGCGCGGAAGGTTCCACCCTCTAGGGTCGACGGGTGACTGAGCAGCCCACTCGCGTGATGGTCGTCGACGACCACCCGATGTGGCGGGACGCGGTCGAGCGCGACCTGCAGGCGGCCGGGTTCGACGTCGTCGCGGTCGCGGCGACCGGTGACGAGGCGCTGGCCCGGTTCCCGGCGGCGCGGCCGGAGGTCGTCGTCCTCGACCTGCAGATCCCGGGCCCGAACGGCGTGCAGGTGACCGCGCAGGTGATCGAGCAGGATCCCGCCGCGCGAGTGCTGATCCTCTCCGCATCCGGCGAGCAGGGCGACGTCCTCGAGGCGGTCAAGGCGGGCGCCACCGGCTACCTGGTGAAGTCGGCGTCCCGCGCGGAGCTGGTAAACGCAGTACGCCGGGTGGCCGCGGGCGACACCGTGTTCACTCCGGGCTTGGCGGGCCTGGTGCTGGGGGAGTTCCGCAGGATGGCCGCCCCCGAGTCGGCGACGGCGGACTCGGGGCTGACGGAGCGCGAGACCGAGGTGCTGAAGATGGTGGCCAAGGGGTTGTCCTACAAGCAGATCGCGGAGCGGCTCGTGCTGTCCCATCGGACCGTCCAGAACCACGTCCAGAACACCCTGCGCAAGCTGCACCTGCACAACCGCGTGGAGCTCACGCGGTACGCCATCGAGCGCGGGCTCGACGGGGACTGACGCCATGGCCGACCTGCTGGAGATCGCCGATGGGCTGTACGGCCTGCCGCTTTCCGACTTCACTCCCGCGAGGGACGCGAAGGCCAAGGAGCTCAAGGGTGTTGCCCTCGGCAGCCGGGTGAAGGCGTTCAAGAAGCCGTCGACCGCCGCCTGGGTGGTCAACCTGCTGGTCCGGCGTGAGCACGAGCAGGTCGACCAGGTGCTCGCGGTGGGCGCGGCCCTGCGCGACGCGCAGGCATCGATGTCAGGCGACGAGCTGCGAGCCCTGACGAAGCAGCGCCGGCAGCTCACTGCTGCGGTGACCAACCAGGCGCGCCGGCGGGCTACCGAGGAGGGGGTCAAGGTCACCCAGGCGGTGGCCGACCAGGTAGAAGCCACCCTCACCGCTGCGATGCTCGACGAGGACTGCGGCAGGGCGGTGCGCAGCGGCCTGCTCGTCGCCGCGCTGTCGACCACCGGGGTCGACGAGGTCGAGCTGGCCACTGCGGTGGCACTGCCCGAGGCGCTGGGCTTCGAGCCGACGCCGCGCGCGAGCGCACCGCCGGCGCCGCCAGACCTGCACGTCGTACCGGACCCGGACGCCGACGAGAAGGCCCGGGTGGCGGCCCAGGAACGTCTCGACGTCGCCGAGGACGCGCTCGGGGAGGCCCAGGAGGCCTATGCCGCCGCGACCGCGGAGGTCGAGAAGCTCGAGGCGCGCTCGATGCAGGTGCAGGCGGAGATCGACGAGCTCAAGCGACGGCTGGCTGAGCTCGACGAGACCTACGAGGAACTCGACGACGAGCTCGGCGACGCGGAGGACGCGCGGACCGAGGCCGACGGTGCGGTGCGGGGAGCGACTCGCGATCGGGACGCCGCGGCGAAGGCGTTGGACCGGCTCGGCTAGGCCCAGTTCTTGGATCGCTGGACGGCGTCGATCCAGCGCGCATGGCCGGCGTCGGCGGTCTCTCGGTCGGCCGCGGGGGTGAACGACCGATCCAGCTGCCAGGTCTCGCGGAGCTGGTCGGTCGAATCCCAGATGCCGGTGCCCAACCCGGCGAGGAACGCGGCCCCCAGCGCGGTGGTCTCGACCAGCTTCGGCCGCTCGACGGGCACGCCGATCTGGTCGGCCTGGATCTGGCAGAGCAGGTCGTTCGCGGCGGCGCCGCCGTCGACGCGCAGGGAGGACAGCTCCGCCGGCATCGTCTCGAGCACGTCGCGGACCTCGAACGCGATCGCCTCCAGGGTCGCCCGCACCACGTGCGCGCGGGTGGTGCCACGAGTGAGCCCGATGATCAGGCCGCGCGCGTGCGGGTCCCAGTGTGGCGCCCCCAACCCGGTCAACGCGGGTACGAACACCACGCCTTGGGCGTCGGGAACGGTGGCGGCGATCGCCTCGGTCTCCGCGGCGGAACCCACGATCTGGAGGCCGTCGCGGAGCCATTGGACGGCCGCGCCGGTCACGAAGATCGCGCCCTCGAGCGCGTAGATGAGCGTGCCGTCGGGGCCGCGCCAGGCCGCGGTCGAGAGCAGTCCTGCGTCGGAGCGCTCCAGCGACGTTCCGGTGTTGGTCAGAATGAACGACCCGGTGCCATAGGTGCACTTGGAGTCGCCCACGTCGAAGCAGGTCTGGCCGAACAGCGCGGACTGCTGGTCACCGGCGATGCCGGCGATCGGGAGGGACAGGTCCAGGAACACCGCGGGGTCGGTGGTCGCGATCTCCCCCCAGTTGGGCACCAGCTCCGGCAGCGCATCGCGCGGTACGCCGAACAGGTCACACAGCTCGTCCGACCAGTCGCCCGCCCCGAGGTCGAACAGCAGCGTGCGGCACGCGTTGGACACGTCGGTGGCGTGGTGCACGCCGCGGGTCATCCGGGCGATCAGGTAGGAGTCGACGGTGCCGATCGCGTAGCGCCCCGACTCGACCAGCGCCCACGTGTGCGGTTCGTTCTCCCGCAGCCACATCAGCTTGGTCCCGGAGAAGTACGGGTCCAGGCGCAGCCCGGTCAGCTCCGCCACCCGGTCTTCGTGCCCCTGGTCGCGCAGCCGGGTGCAGATGTCGGCGGTGCGCCGGTCCTGCCAGACGATCGCGCGCCGCGGCGAGCCGAGCGTCTCGCGGTCCCACAGCAGGATCGTCTCCCGCTGGTTGGTGATGCCCACCCCGCTGAGCTCGGTCGGGTCGACCTGCCGCAGGGCGTCGCGGGTCGCCTCCAGGGTGGCCTGCCAGATCTCCTCCGGGGCGTGCTCCACCCAGCCGGGCTGCGGGAAGTGCTGGGCGAACTCCTGGTAGCCCTTGGCCGCGATCCGGCCCTCGGGCGTGACCACCACGGCGGTGACTCCGGTGGTGCCGGCGTCGATGGCGAGGATGCTCATCTATGGCTCAGCCCCCGCCGCGCAGGACGATGTCGAGCACCTGTTGGTCGATCCACGACAGGTCGTCGGCGACCCGCATCTCGTAGTTCTCGCTGCCGACCCAGGTGGCGAAGTCGGGGTGGCCCGCGGTGCGGGCGAACTCCTCGAGCTGCTCGCGCAGCTCGTCGGTGACGGGCACCTGCTCCTCCTCGGTCGAGGCGGTGAGGTAGAGGTCGTTGAGGACGAGCAGCCGGGTCAGCTCGGTGACCGGCGCCGGGTGGTCGTCGACGCGGAGGTCCGCGGCGATGTCGTCGCCGCCGGCGTACCCCGCGCCGTCACGGACGACGAGCAGCGCGGCGGACTGCCGCCCGCGCTTGTCGCCTCCGGCCTCGTCGCCCGCGGCCAGCGCCTCGACGAGCCGCTGCGCGAACGGCAGGTCGTCGCCGGCCAGCCAGACCGCCTCCATCGCCTCGAGGACCTCCGAGCCGGCCAGACAGTTGCCCTGGATCGCATAGCCGTCGCCGGTGAGGCCGCCGGCCCACTCGATGCAGGCCTGGCCGGTGTGCGAGGCGGCGCCGCCGTCGAGGTCGACGATGCCCACCTGGCGCTCGTCGCGGCCCGGGTCCTCCTCGAGTAGCCGATGCAATGCCACCGGCGCGGTCGCCCCGGCGTCCAGGTGGGCGAGAGTCAGGCCCTTGTAGGCGACGTTGGCGTTGGCCTGGGTGGCCACCGCTCCGACCTGGGCGACCGCCGCCGGCACCACGGCGCCAACGGCGAGGAACTTCGAGGCCACCGCCACGCCCCACGACTCGCCGTCATCGGCGCGGGCCACGATCGAGAAAGTCATGGCGGCGAGGTTAGCGGGTCGCGACGCCCCATCGGTCGCCCCTCGGGCACCGCGGGGCCGTCGCGTTATGGGGCGGCGGACTCGTCCTGGATCCACGGTGGGCGGAGTCGGCGCCGGCGCACGCCCTCTCGCCACGGTGCAGCCCACCTGGCTAGGCTGGAGCCACTGATGTGAACGATCCAATTTTCTGGAGGTGCGATGCGCGTCGGAGTGCTCACCGGAGGCGGCGACTGCCCGGGCCTGAACGCGGTGATCAGGGCGGTGGTCCGCAAGGGTGTCACCCGGCACGACTTCGAGTTCGTGGGTTATCGCGACGGCTGGCGGGGACCGCTCGAGGGCGTGACGATGCCGCTGGGTATCGCGGAGTGTCGCGGCATTCTGCCCCGAGGGGGCACCATCCTCGGATCGTCGCGCACCAACCCGTTCAAGATCGAGGGCGGCGTGGAGCGGATCCAGCAGAACCTCGCCGCCGCCGGAGTCGACGCGCTGGTCGCCATCGGTGGCGAGGACACCCTCGGAGTGGCGACGAAGCTCGCGGACCTGGGCGTCAACGTCGTCGGGGTCCCCAAGACCATCGACAACGACCTCTCGGGCACGGACTTCACGTTCGGCTTCGACACGGCCGTCAACGTCGCCACCGAGGCGATCGACCGCCTGCACACCACGGCCGAGTCCCACCACCGGGTGCTGGTCGTGGAGGTGATGGGACGGCATGCCGGATGGATCGCCCTGCACTCCGGTATCGCCGGCGGCGCCAGCGCCGTCCTGATCCCGGAGCAGCCCTTCGACATCGAGGCGGTCTGTGCCCACGTCGAGGCGAGGTTCGGCACCCAGTACGCGCCGATCATCGTGGTCTCGGAGGGCGCCGTGCCCGTCGAGGGTGGCGAGATGACCCTGGTCTCGGGCGAGACGGACGAGTTCGGCCACGTGCGGCTCGGGGGCATCGGGGACCGACTGGCCCGCGAGATCGAGACCCGCACCGGCAAGGAGGCGCGGGCCGTGGTGCTCGGCCACATCCAGCGCGGCGGTACGCCGACCGCGTTCGACCGCTGGCTGGCCACGCGGTTCGGCCTGCAGGCGGCCGACGCCGTGGCCGACGGTGACTTCGGCACGATGATGGCGCTGCGCGGCACCGACATCGTTCGGGTGCCGCTGGCCGAGGGCACCGCCGAGCTCAAGCTGGTCTCGCCCTCGGAGTACGACGAGGCGCAGGTCTTCTTCGGCGGCTGACCTGCCGGTTGCCGGGTACCGGGGCGCCATGACTGCCAGCCAGACCGACCAGGTCGATGCCGACCGGGCGCCCTCCGACCTCAAACGGGTGCTCGGCCCCCGGCTCCTGCTGCTGTTCATCGTCGGCGACATCCTCGGAGCGGGGATCTACGCGGTCACCGGGGAGATGGCCCTGGAGGTAGGCGGCGTCGTCTGGGTGCCGTTCCTGGTGGCGTTCGCGGTCGCCACCCTGACCGCCTTGTCCTACCTCGAGCTGGTCACCAAGTACCCGCAGGCGGCCGGTGCCGCGCTCTACGCTCACAAGGCGTTCGGGATCCACTTCGTGACCTTCTTGGTGGCGTTCGCGGTCATCAGCTCCGGCATCACCAGCGCCTCGACGTCGTCGAACCTGCTGGCAACCAACCTGCTCGCCGGCCTGGACGCCGTCGGGTGGGAGGTGTCGCAGGGGAACACCGCGGTCACCGCGGTGGCGCTCGCGTTCATGCTCCTGCTCGCCGCGGTCAACCTGCGCGGCGTGGGCGAGAGCGTGAAGTTCAACATCGTGCTCACCCTGATCGAGATGCTCGCGCTGGTGATCGTGATCGCGATCGGCTTCTACGTGATGGGGAAAGGCGACGCCGAGATGGGTCGGCTCGTGGTGTTCGAGTCCGGTGGCGACCGCGGCATCTTCCTGGCCGTCACGGTGGCCACGGCGATCGCGTTCTTCGCGATGGTCGGCTTCGAGGACTCGGTCAACATGGTCGAGGAGACCCGCAAGCCCGAGAAGATCTTCCCGAGGATCATGCTCACCGGCCTGGGGATCGCCGTCGTCTTCTACGTGCTGGTCGCCGTCTCGGTGATCGCGGTCATCCCCGAGGGTGACATCGAGGCCGTCGTCGCAGACGAGGGGAAGGTGCTGCTGAACGTCGTCGCGACCGGCGCGCCCGGGATCCCGATCGACACCGTCTTCCCGTTCCTCACCGTCGTGGCGGTGGCCAACACCGCGCTGATCAACATGCTGATGGCCAGTCGGCTGCTCTACGGGCTCGCCCAACAAGACGTGCTGCCGCGAAGTCTCGGCAAGGTGCTCCCGCATCGGCGCACCCCGTGGGCCGGCATCCTCTTCTCCACGGCGCTCGCGCTGGGCCTGATCGTCCTGGTCACCCTCGCGGCCGAGACCGAGGTGATCTCCGCGCTCGCCGGCACCACCGCGCTGCTCCTGCTGTGCGTGTTCACGGTGGTGAACGTCGCCTGCCTGGTGGTGCGCCGCAACCATGATCGGCCCGGGCGGTTCTCGGCGCCGACCTGGACGCCGTACGTCGGGGCGGCGGCCTGCGGCTACCTCGCCGGGCCGTGGGCGCGCGACTCCGCGGACTGGATCCAGTACCGCATCGCCGGCGTCCTGCTCGGTATCGGGGTGCTGCTGTGGGCGGTCACCTGGTTCACCAACCGCGCCGCCCGCGCGCAGCGCACCGGATTCCGCGACATCGAGCACCTGAAGGAGTAGGCCGGGTTGCCGCGTACGCTTGTCCGGTGAGCCAGATCCCCGACCTCGCGAGCCTGCATGCCCTGGGGCCCGCCCAGCAGCCGTCGTACCCCGACCGCCCGGCCGTCGACGCCGCGGTCGCTCGGCTGCGCACGATGCCCCCTTTGGTGTTCGCTGGGGAGTGCGACGAGCTCAAGGACAAGCTGGCCGCGGTCGCGCGCGGCGAGGCCTTCCTGCTGCAGGGCGGCGACTGCGCCGAGACGTTCGCGGGGGTGACCGCCGACAACGTACGCAACAAGCTGCGGGTGCTGCTGCAGATGGCCGTCGTGCTCACCTACGCCGCGTCGGTGCCGGTCGTGAAGCTGGGCCGCCTGGCGGGGCAGTACGCCAAACCGCGCAGCTCGGACCTGGAGACGCGCGACGGACTGACCCTGCCGGCGTACCGCGGGGACGCGGTCAACGGCTACGACTTCACCGAGGCCTCGCGGGTCCCCGACCCGCAGCGACTCGTGGACGTCTACAACGCGTCCGCGGCGACCCTCAACCTGGTGCGAGCCTTCACCACCGGTGGCTACGCCGACCTGCGGCAGGTCCACACCTGGAACACCGACTTCGTCCGCGATTCCGTGGTCGGGCAGCGCTACGAGAAGCTGGCCAACGAGATCGATCGGGCGATGTCGTTCATGGAAGCCATCGGTGCCGACCCCGACGAGTTCCACCGGGTCGACTTCCACGCCAGCCACGAAGCGCTGGTGCTGGAGTACGAGCACGCGATGACCCGGATCGACTCCCGCACCGAGCAGCCCTACGACGTCTCGGGCCACTTCGTCTGGATCGGTGAGCGCACCCGTCAGCTCGACAATGCCCACGTGGAGCTGCTGAGCCGGATCCGCAACCCGATCGGCGTGAAGCTGGGGCCGACGACCACCGCTGACGATGCCCTGGCCCTGGCCGGGAAGCTCAACCCCACGAACGAGCCGGGCCGGCTGACGTTCATCACCCGGTTCGGTGCGAAGCAGATCCGCGACGGCCTGCCCGACCTGGTCGAGAAGGTCACCGCCTCGGGGATCGACGTGGCCTGGGTGTGCGACCCGATGCACGGCAACACGTTCGAGGCGAGCTCCGGCTACAAAACCCGTCGCTTCGACGACGTGATCGAGGAGGTGCAGGGCTTCTTCGACGTGCACCACGCCCTCGGGACCTGGCCGGGCGGGGTCCACATCGAGCTGACCGGGGACGACGTCACCGAGTGCGTGGGCGGCGGGCAGGAACTCGCCGAGGTCGATCTGGCGCATCGCTACGAGTCGGTGTGTGACCCGCGGCTCAACCGGGTGCAGTCGCTGGAGCTGGCCTTCCTCGTGGCTGCGATGCTGCGCCGCGCCTGATCGTGATCGACCTGCGTAGCGACACCCTGACGCAGCCGACGGAGTCCATGCGCGCGGCGATGGCCGCGGCCGAGGTGGGTGACGACGTCTACGGCGAGGACCCCACGGTCATCGCGCTGGAGGAACGGGTCGCCGAGCTGTTCGGGCACGAGGCCGCGCTGTTCACGCCCACCGGGTCGATGGCCAACGTCCTGGCCGTCCGGTCGCTGGTACAGCCCGGCGAGGAGGTGCTGTGCGAGTCGCGGGCCCACATCGCGCGCGCCGAGCTCGGGGCGCACGGCGCGTTCTCCGGCATCACCATGCGGACCTGGATCGATGCGCGCGGCCAGATCGACCTGCCGACGATCCGGTCGCTGTTCGCCCCCGACATGGGCCCGTTCTTCGTGCCCACCGCGGCGATCTCGGTCGAGAACACCCACAACTTCGCCGGGGGAGCGGTGCTCCCCCTCTCCGACCTGCGCGACCTGCGGGCGTTCGCGACCGAGGCCGGGGCCGCGGTTCACCTCGATGGTGCCCGGATCTGGAACGCTCACGTGGCCACCGGCACCGCGCTGAGTGAGTACGGCGCGGTCGCGGACGTGCTCGCCGTCTGCCTCTCCAAGGGGCTGGGGGCGCCCGTCGGCTCGCTGATGATCGGCAGCGGCGACGCGATCACCGAGGCGCGGGTGTGGCGCAAGCGGATGGGCGGCGGGATGCGTCAGGTCGGGATCCTGGCCGCGGCCGGACTGCACGCCCTGGATCACCACGTCGAACGGCTGGCCGACGACCACGCACACGCCCGGTTGCTGGCCGAGGCGTGCGGCGCTGATCCGACGTTGGTGGACACCAACATCGTCGTCATCGACCGTCCGGACGCCACCGACTTCGTGGTCCGGGCGAGAGCGGCCGGGGTCGCAGTGGCGACGGTCGGCCCGACCTCCGTACGCATGGTGACGCACCTGGGGATCGACGGCGCCACTGCGCAAGCAGCGGCCCGGGCGCTGGCCGGGATCTGAACCGCACGAGGTTCAGCCGGTGAGCATGAGAAGCCATCGGATCCCGGCTCACCTGGTGCCCCGGGCAGGAGCCTCCGCGCCGGACCGGTCGATGCTGTCGATGAGCTGGTCGTGGAGCGGAAGCCCGAACGTCGCGCGCATCCGTAGAGCCGCGCTTCTGCTCGAGGGGCGACGGCATGACGTCAGGGTCATCCCGCCATGCTCAGCGCTCGGCGCCCCAGCGGAAGGGGCGGAGCCGAAAGTTCCCCAGATTTGGGCCCGCAGCGCCGGGGCCCGGCGGGCCTGGGCCAACGTGGCTGAGTGAGCCGGGGCTAGGCGGGAGCGCCGACCAGGCTCACGTCGCTGATCGCGGTGTTGTTGCGGGACGAGGGGCCACTACCGGGTTCGCTCACCGAGTCGAGCCGGAGCACCACCGTCGTGGTGGTGATCGAACCCACCGAGATCGACTGCAGGCGCCGGTTCTCGCTGAGCGACTGGGGCAGCTCGGTGCCGTCGTCGAAGACCCAGGTAGCCGCCAGCACCTTGCGGTTGCCGACGTACCAGTCGAGCGCGCCGGAACGCTTCGCGTAGCCGTTGATCATCCCGACCTCGCTCAGCACGACCGGCTCCGGGAACGTGAACGTCAGCTCGAGCCCGGACGCGTCGCCCGGGGTCCGCCAACAGGTGGTCGGGACGCCGTCGACCATGTTGGCGGCGTCGTACCGGACCATGTTGCCGCTGGTGTCACGGTTGGGCTTCGCGGTGCTCGGCGCCGCGGCGGTGGCGTACTGGGCCACGTCCTGGATCTCGTCGCTCGGCGGCGGCGGCGGGTCGTCGCTCGGTCCCGACGACGGCTCCGACGGCGTGGCCGATGGAGGAGCGGACTCGCTCGGTGCGGTGCCGGCGGGAGGCGACGGGTCGGACGCGGAGTCCTGGTCGCCGCCCGAGAACAGCAGCAGCCCGCCGATCACCGCGACGAGCACCAGCAGGAGAACGACCAGCGCCACGGGGACGAAGGACGGACCCGAGCCGCGCGGAGCGGGAGCAACGGGTCGGTACTCATGGGGGTCCGGCGGCGGTGGGGTGGGGCGAACGGTGGCAGCGGCGGCGGACAGCTCGTCCGAGAAGAGCGGGTACCGAGCGGCGGGCGGCGGGGTGTACGCCGGTGGTGGGGACGAGGGCACGTGCGCGGGAGCGCGCTCAACGCTGTCGGCCTCGGTGGACGGCGCAGCGATGGGACGGCCGCAGTTCGTGCAGAAGCGACCGACGCCGAGCCGGTGCCCACAGCCGGTGCAGAACGCCATCCGTCCTCCAGGGTTGTCGATGCGACAGGCGGGATTGTATGTAACGCCGGGCCCGCGACCCGCTTTGTCTAGCGCACCAGGTCCCGAGCGTCCACGCGGCCGAGCAGCTCCGGGAGCCGGCGTACGGCGGCCGCGAGCTCGCGCAGGTCGGCGCCCTCGAGTGCCTGGGGGCCGTCGCACAGCGCGGTTTCCGGGGTGGGGTGCACGTCCACGATGACGCCGTCCGCGCCGGCGGCGATCCCTGCCCGGGCGAGCGGAACGATGAGGTCCTTGCGGCCGGCGGCGTGCGAGGGGTCGATGATCACCGGCAGGTGGCTGGTGGCCTGCACCACCGGGACGGCAGAGATATCGAGGGTGTTGCGGGTCGAGGGCTCGAACGTCCGGATGCCCCGCTCACAGAGGACCACCTCGAGGTTGCCGCGCTGGGCGATGTACTCGGCCGCCATCAACCACTCCTCGATCGTCGCGGTCATCCCGCGCTTGAGCAGGACCGGCTTGCCGGCCTCGCCGACGGCCTGGAGCAGCCCGAAGTTGGCCATGTTGCGGGTGCCGATCTGCAGCATGTCGGCGTGTTCGGCGACCACCTGGACGTCACGCGCATCGACGACCTCGGTCACCACAGGCAGCCCGGTGGCCGCGCGTGCGTCGGCGAGGATCTCCAGCCCCCGCAGCCCGAGTCCCTGGAAGGCGTAGGGCGAGGTGCGCGGCTTGAACGCGCCGCCCCGAAGGATCGTGGCCCCGGCGGACTTCGCCATCTGCGCGGCCTCGAGCGTCTGCTCCGGCGTCTCCACCGCGCACGGTCCGGCCATCAGGGTGAACGAGTCGGGCCCGACCGGGACCTGCATGCCCACCGGCCCCACCCAGACGGTGGAGCGCTCCGGATGGTGCTGGCGGCTGACCAGCTTGTAGGGATCGGAGATCCGATGTACGTCGGCAACACCGTTGAGGGTGCGCAGGTTGAGGTGGTGGAAGGAGTCGATGTCGCCGACCAGGCCGATGATCGTGCGCAGCACGCCCTTGGAGACGAAGGCCTCCCCGCCGACGCTCTCGACCCGCTCGACGACGTGCGCGATGTCCTCGTCCGTCGCATCGGGAGCCATCACCACGACCATGCTGGAAAGGTAATCGACCGGGGGGTGAACGGCGCTCCAGCGCCAGGTGCTGGACCGCGCCCCTTCGGGCTCAGACGATGATCAGGGTGATCGTGCTGCCCTTGGGCGCCAGTTCGCCGGCGTTCGGGTTGGTCCGCCACACGAATCCCAGCGGATCGTCGAACGTCGAATCCACGTCGACGTCGAAACCGAGATCCTTGAGGGCCTGGG
Organism: uncultured Actinomycetota bacterium; assembly: GCA_963827185.1. Lineage (GTDB taxonomy): Bacteria > Actinomycetota > Actinomycetes > Propionibacteriales > Nocardioidaceae > Nocardioides. The sequence continues at coordinate 293,700 of CAWGZQ010000002.1, read as the reverse complement.
TCGCGGCCTCGACCCCGAAGCCGCGGAGCGACGGCACCTCGATCAGCTCTGGCCCCAACGACACGGTGAACGCGACCTCGTCGCCCTTGTAGAGCGTGCCACCGTTGGGCTTCTGGCTGATCACGTTGCCCTCGGCGACGGTGTCGCTGAACTCCTCCTTGACGACCTTCGGCTCCAGCCCCCGGGCCGTCAGCTCCGAGATCGCCTTGTCGGCGGACTTGCCGACCCAATCGCCCACCTTGAGGGGCTGACGGCCGCGGCTGACGATCAGGTCGACGGAGGCGCCCGGCTTCAGGGTGGTCCCGGCCTTGGGGTCGGTGCCGATCACCTGACCCGCGGGCACCACTTCCGAGTAGCGCTGGATGGTTTCGTCGTACTCCAGCTTCACCTCGAGCAGCGCGTCCTGGGCCTCGTCCTCGGTCATGCCCTTCAGCCGCGGGACGTCGTAGCGCTCCTTGCCCAATGAGACAGTGAGGGTGACCGTCCCGCTGTCGAGGATGCGGGAACCCGGGCTCGGATCGGTCGTGACCACGCTGCCCTTGGCCACGGTCTCGGAGTAGGCCGGATCGGCGTAGTCGACCTCCAGTCCGGCGGCATCGAGCTTCGCCTCGGCCTCGGCCTGGGTCATTCCCAGTACGCCCGGCGTCGTGGTGTAGCGGGCCCAGCCGAACCAGTAGGCCCCACCGGCCACGAGCAGCGCCAGCACCAGTGCCAGCACCAGCAGCACGGGGCCGCGGCGCGAGCGCCGGCGCTGCGGCTCGTCCGGGAATGCGTCCTCCGGGGGATCCGGGGGAGGCGGCTTCCGCTGGGGGTACGTCGAGGTGTCCTCGCGCACGCTCGGCGCGGGCTCCAGGATCTCCGCGAGCTCGGCGTCGTCCCAGATGTCCGGCGAGGTGCCGCCCCTGGCCATCAGCAACGGAGCGAGGTCCTGGGTCAGCTCGGGGTCGTCGCGGACGCCGTCGGCCAGCGCATGGCTCACCCGATGGAGCTGGTGCAACAGCACCGACGCGTCCGCGGGTCGCAGGCCCGGCTCGCGAGCGGTCGCGCGGGCTACCAGCGCATCGACGTACGCCGGGAGGTCCGGCACCAGCGAGGACGGGGGCGGAACGTCGTTGTGGACGTGCTTGTAGGCGACCTGGATCGGGGTCTCGCCCTCGTGCGGCTTGGTGCCGGTCAGCAGCTCGAACAACACCACGCCCGCGGCATAGACGTCGGCTCGGGCGTCGGCCCGGCCCTCGACGACCAGCTCCGGCGCGAGGTAGGAGACGCTGCCGATCAGGACTCCCTTGGTGGTGTGCTGGGTCTCGGAGCTGACGGCCCTGGCCAGGCCGAAGTCGGCGACCTTGATCCGGCCGTCGTCGGCGATCAGCACGTTCTCGGGCTTGATGTCGCGGTGGATCAGTCCCGCGCGGTGGGCCGAGCCGAGGGCGGACAGCACCGGCTCCATCAGGGCCAGCGCGCGCTGCGCCGGCATCGGGCTCTCCTTGGCGACGGTGTCGCGCAGGGTGTGCCCGGTCACCAGCTCCATCACGATGAACAGGGCGCCGTCTACCGACTCGTCCTGGCCCTGGTCGTAGACGGCGACGATGTTGGGGTGGGAGAGGCCCGCGGCTGCCCGGGCCTCGCGGACGAACCGGGCCGCGAAGGCCTCGTCGTCGCCGAGGCCGGCGTGCATGATCTTGATCGCGATCGTGCGGTCGAGCCGGAGGTCGGTGCCTTCGTAGACACTGGCCATCCCGCCGCGGGCGACGCGGGCGCCGACCCGGTAGCGGCCGTCGAGGACCCGGCCGACCATGGGGTCGCCGGAGCGCGCAGCTGCGCCCGTGCGGGCACGCGCGTCGTCTTGCACAGCGACCCCCTGCTCCGGACGGGGAAGGATCCGGAGCCTCAATCGTACGGTCGTCGCCTGGGCAGTCCGGCCCAGGCCCGCGCTCCGGCGTGGCGTGGCAGGCGTGGCAGCATGGGCCGCATGAGCGAGGCGCGGCTGGCGGACCAGGACCTGGCGTCCCTGGTACCCGAGTGGATCGACTGGGCGGCTGCGGCCGCCCAGCTCGGCGTGACGGTGGCGAAGGTGCGCACCATGGTGCGCGACCACGAGCTCGCCGACGCCGCGCCGACCGAGGGCGCGGGCAAGCAGATCCCGGCCGACTTCATCCAGGACGGCCTCCCGGTCAAGGGCCTCCCCGGACTGCTCACCGTGATGCACGACAACGGGTTCGACGACCGCGAATGCATCGCGTGGCTGTTCCTGGACCAGGACCTCCCCGGCCGGCCGATCGACGCGCTGCGGGAGAACCGCGGCAGCGAGGTCAAGCGCCGCGCCCAGGCGATGGCGCTCTGAGGCTCGACGTGCGCAGGCTTCTCCGGGACCGGCGCACGTTCGCGGGAGTGCTGGTCGCGGTCGTCGTGGTGAGTGTGGTGATCGGGTCACTGCGCAACGACGTGGACAACTCCGACTCCGACCCGGACTCCGCGCCCGGGACGCCGTCGATCCAGGTCTCGCCCGGGGAGTCGCCCACGGCGGGCGAGTCCGTCGATGGCAGGGAACCTGACGACGGGGAAACCGATGACGGGGATCCCGATGACGGGGACGCCGGTTCGGCCTTCCCGACGGCGGTGGCTCCTTCGCGCCCGGCGACCGACGCGACGAGCGGGCTCCCGATCGTTGGCCTCGCCGAACTACCGCCCGAAGCGGCCGAGACGGTGGCCCTGATCGATCGCGGCGGACCGTTCCCGTACCCCGACGACGGCGAGTGGTTCCTCAACTCGGCGGGCCTCCTGCCGCCGCGCGAGGTGGGGTACTACCGGGTCTACACGGTCCAGACGCCCGGTTCCGTCGAGCCCACCGTGCGCCGGATCGTCACCGGAACCGACGGCGAGCTCTATTGGACCGACGACCTCTACTCATCGTTCAGGAGGATCGAAGAATGAGCGGACTCGCAGGAGTACTGGCCGATCACATCCCTCCCGGCGGCTACCGATGGCACGCGGCGTACGGCGTCCCTGACGTGCAGCACGCGGTGGAGCATGCGGGGTGGCAGTTCGCCTATCTCGACGGGCACGCCGTCGAGAACGCGGTCGAGACCCTGCGGTCCTCCTCGTCGGCGATGTGCGTGTTGGTCCGTGGCGAGGGTCCGGACCTCGGCCTGTCCAGCATCGACTAGGGACTAGACGACCCGCTGGGTCGCCGCCGAGGCCAGCTCGCGGAGTACGCCGCGAGCGATGTCGTCGATCGGCGCCGCGTCGAGGGCGGCGACCGCGAGCCGGGCGAGCTCCTCGATGACCTGCTCCACCTGGGCATGCGCGCTCGAGTCGTCGATGATCCGGCGCAGCTCCTCGACCTCCGCCAGGGACAGCGGACCACCGAGGGCCGCGTCGAGCCGGGCGGCGTCGGCGGGTGCGGCTCCGTCCAGGGCGAGCGCGATCAACACCGTGCGCTTGCCCTCGATCAGGTCGTCGCCCGCCGGTTTGCCGGTCGTCTTCGGGTCGCCGAAGACGCCGAGCAGGTCGTCGCGCAGCTGGAACGCCTCGCCGAGCGGCAGCCCCACCGATGAGAGGGCGGCCTGGGTGGCGTCGTCGGCACCGGCCAACGCGGCACCGATGTGGAGCGGCCGCTCGATGGAGTACTTCGCGGACTTGTACCTCAGCACCGTCATCGCGGTATCGACGTCGGCCTTGCCGCGGGCCTGCACGGAGACATCCAGGAACTGGCCGGCGATCACCTCCGATCGACACAGGTCGAACAGGTCGAGCGCCGGGCCCACCCGGTCCCAGGGCAGCCCGCAGCGGCGAAGCATCTCGTCGGACCAGCCCAGCAGCAGGTCGCCGAGCAGGATCGCCGCGGCGGCGCCGTACTGCTCCGGGTCACCGCGCCACCCGTCGCTGCGGTGTTCGGCGCCAAAGGCGCGATGCGTCGCCGGCCGGCCCCGTCGGGTGTCGGACGCGTCCATGTAGTCGTCGTGCACGAGCGCGCTGGCATGCAGCAGCTCGAGTGCGGAACAGGCGCGGACCAGGGCCGCGTCGTCGGCGGGAGCAGGGTCGACGGCCCGGTGCCCCCAGTAGCAGAACGCCGCCCGGAACCGCTTTCCGCCGCGTACCGAGACCCGCGCCTCGGCCAGCAGCCGCGCCGCGTCGTCGCCGAGCGGGGCGAGCCGGGTCGCCTGTTCGTCGAGGAAGCCATCGAGCGCCTCCTGAACCCCGGCGCGGAACGCGTCGCCGTCCCAACCCGTCATGCGCGGAGACTAGCGATTGGACAAGTGACTGTCGGGGCCGGTCCTGCTCCCTAGACTCCACGGCATGACCGAGGACCGCGCACCGCGCATCGGAGAGCTCCTGCGACGGGGCGTGCGCTGCTTCTCCTTCGAGTTCTTCCCGCCGAAGGACGAGGAGGGAGAGCGCATCCTCTGGCAGTCGATCAGCGAGCTCGAGCCGCTGCGGCCCACGTTCGTGTCCGTCACGTACGGCGCCGGTGGCGCCACTCGCGACCGCACGATCGCGATCACCGGTCGGATCGCGCGCGAGACCTCACTGCTCCCGATGGCGCACCTGACTTGTGTGGGGCACACCAGCGACGAGATCGACGTGATCCTCCAGCAGCTCCAGGATGCCGGCGTCCGGAATGTGCTGGCGCTGCGCGGCGACCCGCCGGGCGGCCCGGGCACGGCCTGGACGCGCACCGAGGGCGGCGTGGAGTACGCCGCCGAGCTGGTGGAGCACATCCGAGCCAGCGCCGGGGGGCTGTGCGTCGGTGTGGCGGCGTTCCCCGAGGGCCATCGCGACGCGGACAGCGTCGACCACGACGCCCAGGTGATGAAGGCGAAGTACGACGCCGGCGCGGAGTTCGCGGTCACGGAGATGGTGCTGCGGGCCTCGGACTACTTCGGGCTGGTCGAGCGGTGCCGCGCGATCGGCGTGGACTTCCCGATCGTCCCCGGGATCATGCCGATCCTGAACCTGAACTCGATGAAGCGGATGGTCGAGCTCTCCGGCCGGGAGATGCCCGACGCGACCCTGGCCCGGATCCTGCCGCTGAGCGACGACCCTGCTGCGGTCCGCGCCGAGGGCATCCGGCTCGCCACCGAGCTGTGCGACGAGCTGCTCGAGGGTGGCGCACCTGGCCTGCATTTCTACACGCTCAACAGGTCGAAGGCGACGCGGGAGATCTTCGAGGCCTTGAAGCTCGCGGTCTGACTGAATACCTGGGTACCCAGGTACACGTGAGGTTCGGGACTGTTGCAACACCCCTGAACCTTCGGGATACCTGGGTGGCCAGGTATCCCGACCGGTGCTAGGCCTCCCCGATCGCCTGGGCGACCAGCGCGGCCGACAGGCCGACGAAGGGGACGCCGGCACCGGGGGCGGCGTGCGCCCCGGCGGCGTACACGCCCGCGATCGGGGTGGTCGGCCCGAGCCGCCGCCGGACGGTGCCGCGGCCCTGCCAGAGCACTCCCATCGGGGAGCCGCCCCAGGTCTCGACCTGCTCGCGGGGGGAGCGGTCCACGCGGACGATGACGTTGTCGCGCACCTTCACGCCCTGCCGGGCGATCGCGAGGAGCATGTCCTCGGCGAGCTTGCCGCGGCCGTGCAGGGTCCAGGCGTGGCACCCTTCCGGTGCGCGGCCGCCGGTATGGATCGCGATGGTCGCGTCGCCGTGCAGCACGGTCTCGGCCGGGAGGTCGGGCACGTCGCCCTCCAGGCCGAGGTGCGCGACCACCGGAGGGATCGCCGGCATCGTGCGCTCGACGTACGGCGCGAGCGCGGGGAGCCGTCGTGGGTCGACCGCGCACACCACGGCGTCGGCCGCGACCTCGCCACTGCCCGTGCTGACGGCGGCCACTCGGCCCTCGCGCACGACCAGGTCGAGCCCAGGATGCTCGGTGAGAACGGTGACCCCCCGCGTCGCGAGTCGGGCCGTCAGGGCGGTCGAGATCCGAGCCATCCCGCCGGGGACCCGCCAGGCGCCGAAGCTCTGCTCCAGGTAGGCGGTGAGTCCGGCCCACGAGGGCACGTTGCGCAGGTCGTGCCCGGCGGCGACGAGCGGATGGGCGGCAATCATCGCGAGCCGGTCGTCGCGAAAGCTGCGCCGCAGTCGCTTGTGCATGGACTCGCGCCCGTCGAGGTACCTGGCCACTTCGCTCGGCAGGTCATCGGGCCGCCATGGCACCTCGAAGTAGTGGCGGCGCAGCACGTCCCAGACGACGGCGTACTCGTCGACGTAGGTGGCCCAGGTGTCACCGAGCCCTTGGCCGAGCTCGTCGAACGCCGCCTTCTGCGCGGCCCGGGAGCCGCCGTGCAGCTGCACCGAGGTGTGGTCCTCGAACCGGTGTTCGCGGATGATCTCGAGCGGCTCCAGCTCGCCGACTTCCTTCTCCAGGGGACGGCCGGACTTGCGGAACAGGTCGCGGAGCACCGCCGGGAGCACGGTCGCGTGCGGTCCCGCGTCCCAGCTGAAGCCCTCTCGCTCGACACCGGTCAGGGCGCCACCCAGCTGCCCGGACTGCTCGAGCAGGGTGACCTCGTGGCCGAGCTTGGCCAGTCGCGCCGCGCTGGCCATCCCACCGAACCCTCCGCCGATCACCACCACGCGCATGGCGGGAACCCTAGTGCGGCGTCCGGGATAGTCCGCCGTCCTGGGCACCCCTTGCGACCCGTTCAGGGGTGCCGTACGCGGCGGACTATGCCGCCGTCGCGGTGAGGCAGGGGTCGGGGGCGCCCCGGTCGCGGCGGCACTTCCCCCGGCGCCAGCCCCGACGGATCAACCGGTTGGCGACTACTCGACCTCGATCTCGGTCGCGCCGGTCATCGCGAGGAGCTCGTCGAAGGTGGTCGAGTACACGGCGGCGGGGTGCCCGGCGGCGGCCCACAGGACGTCGTAGCGGCGCAGCCAGGAGTCGAGGTACGTCGGCACGGGTGCCGGGTGCCCGATCGGAGAGACGCCACCGATCACCTGGCCGGTGTGCTCGCGCACGAACTCGGGGGTGGCCCGCTGGAGCGCACCGACCCCGACCCGCTCGGCGACGGCCTTCGTGTCGACCCGATGGGCGCCGGAGGTGAGGATCAGCACCGGCTGGTGGTCGGCGGCGAAGAGCAGGCTGTTGGCAATCGCGCCGACCTCGCAGCCGAGCGCTTCGGCGGCGAGGGCCGCGGTGTGCACGGACTCGGGCAGAATGACGATCTGCCCGGTGCCGCCACGGCGGGCATGCTCGTCTCGGAATTGGGTAGTCAGCGGGTGTTCGGTCGACATGGTGCGACCCTAGGACACCCCTCGGGGTTCACCGACAGGTAGGAGAGCGCAGCGCATGGGACAGCAGCCGACCTCGGTCACCAGGGCGATCCAGCTCCTGTTCGGGCTGCTCGTCGCGGGCCTGGGGGTGACCGTGCTGGTGGTGGTCTTCCGCGACGATCTCGATGAGGCGTGGTCGGCGGGTCACCCAGCCGACAGCGCGATCGAGCCGCTCGACTTCGTGCCGGTGGCGATCGTGCTCTACGTCGTGGTCGCGCTGTTGATGCTGACCCTGATCCCGTTCTTCCGGGCCGGCGCCAACTGGGCCCGCTTCTCCCTGGTGGCGATGGTGCTGATGATCGCCATCTCGACCGTGGCGGTGCTGCGGACCGGCCCGCCCACCCTCTTCGTGGTGCTGGGCATCTGCTCGCTGGTGCTCGAGGCAGTCTTCTTGGCCTTCCTGTGGCACCCGGAGACCGCTCGCTACATGCGCGAGGAGAACACCTCCGTCGAGGCCTGACCGGCCCTTGACTGCCTGTCCGTGGGGCGGTGTACCTTGGCGTCATGTTCGAACAGATGTTCGAACAGCCGGTGGGGGCGACCTCGACCCCGCCTCCGCCGGCACCGGCTGGCTGAGGAGGCGGTGGGATGCGCAAATACGACGATCCGGTGGAGGTCCGCAAGGGCTTGGTCCGGGGTCCGGGTCCCGCGGATGAGGGGAGCGAGGGTCCCGAGCAGTTCCTGTGGCGCGGTCGGCTGTGGAAGGTCCGTGCGGTGCTGGCGCACTGGGTCGAGACCGGACCCTGGTGGCAGTCCGAGGGCCACACCGAGGAGCCGGCGACCAGGTCGTTGGGCGACCTACTGGTCGAGCGCGAGCTGTGGCGGGTCGAGGCCGGCCGCGGCTGCCCCGACGCGGGCTGGCCCCATTCAGACGGCATCTTCGACCTCTCCTTCGACTGGACCGACGGCCGTTGGCTGCTCGTGGGGTGTGCGGACTGATGAGCCACCCCTACGCCCTCCCGGCCACCACGCACTCCTATCTCTCCCGGTCCGCCGAGTCGCTGAGCGAGGCGATCGGGTCCACCGACATCGCCACCCGCTATGCGTGTGCCCACGTCGCCGCGTTGCGCGCCGCCGCCGCGCTGCTCGCCGCGCGCGCCCAGCCGGCGCCGAGCCGACGACGTACCCAGAAGAACGCGTGGGTGCTGCTCGCCGAGGTGGCCCCCGAGCTGGGGGAGTGGGCCCGGTTCTTCGCGGCCGGGGCGGCCAAGCGCGCGGCGGCCGAGGCGGGCTCGACCCGTGCGGTCACCGAGCGCGAGGCCGACGACCTGGTTCGGGACGCCGACCGGTTCCTGGCCGTCATCGAGCAGTCTCTCGGGCTGGTCCCGCACCCTCCGCTGCAGCAGCAGCTGGTGGGTGCATGGTCGAGCTGACCCGTTCACCCACCTGCACGTGGCGTCGGGCTACTCACTGCAATACGGCGCCTCGCACCCGCACGTGCTGGTCGAACGGGCCGCCGAGCAGGAGATGGACACCCTCGCGCTGACCGACCGCGACGGCACCTACGGAGCGGTGAAGTTCGCCAAGGCCTGCCGACGGGCCGGGATCCGGCCGGTGCTCGGGGTCAACCTCGCCTACCGGTCCTCGCCGCCCCCGAACCAGGCCCGCCCACCGCAAGAGCCCGGTCCGCGGCGGCGCGTTCCGTGATCTGCCGGTCGAGCGCGGCGGACTGCCGCGGGCGACGTTCCTGGCCGCCGCCGACACCCGGGGCGGCCGGGCCGGGTGGGCGGCGGTCTGCCGGCTGATCTCGGCGGTCCAGCTGGCCGGCGACCGTGGCAGCACCCATCCTCGACCTGACCGAGCTGCCCGACGAGGTGGCCGAGCTGCTCGCGAGCGGCGACCTGATGGTGCTGCTCGGCCCGGGCTCGGAGCTGGGGGTGGCGGCGACCCGGCGCCGCGACGACCTGGCCCTGGCCGCGCTGGAGCCGTGGCGGGCGCTGGTGCCCCGCTCCCACCTGGTCGTCGAGCTGGTCTCGCACCGGCTGCCCGATCGGCGCGGTGACTGGGGACCGGGCAGCACTCCCCACGCCGCCCGGATGGCCGGCATCGCCCGGGAGGCCGGGCTGTCCGCCGTACTCACCAACGCGGTGCGATACGCCGACCGCCGCGACGCGGTCACGGTCGACGTGCTCGATGCCGCCCGGCGCCTGGTCGCCCTCGGCTCTGCCAGCCTGCGCCACCTCGGCCCTTCCCAGTCCAGGGGCAACGCGGAGGGGTTCCTCAAGTCCGGCAAGCAGATGCAGGAGATCGCCGAGGAGGTCTGCCGGGTCGCCGGGCTGCCGCATCTCCCAGCCGATCCCGCTGTCGCCGCCCGGCAGCTGCTCGCCGCGACCCGCACGATCGCCGACCGGTGTGCGCTCGACCCCCGCGCCGACCTCGGGCTGGGGGAGGTGCACTTCCCGGAGTTCGACCTCTCCACCCCCCATGCGACGGCGGACGTGGCACTGCGCCGGCGCTGCGAGGCCGGGATCGGTGCCCGATACGGCTCTGCGGCCAAGCAGGTGATCTGGAAGCGACTCGACGACGAGCTGGAGATGATCCGTGGCCTGGGCTATGCGTCGTACTTCCTCACCGTCGGCGACGTCACCGACCTGATCAAGGAAATGGGGGTGCGCTGCGCGGCCCGCGGCTCGGGCGCCGGCAGCCTGGTCAACTACCTGCTCGGCGTCTCCGGGGTCGACCCGATCCGGCACGGGCTGCTGATGGAGCGCTTCCTCTCGCCGCTACGCGAGGCGTTGCCCGACATCGACGTCGACGTGGAGTCGGCGCGGCGACTCGAGGTCTACGAGGCGATCCTCGACCGCTACAGCGGAGAGCGCTGCGTGTGCGTCTCGATGATGGACACCTACCGGGTGCGGCACGCGGTGCGCGACGTCGGCGGCGCGCTCGGCATGCCGCCGGGCGAGATCGACGCGATCGCCAAGGCGTTCCCGCACATCCGGGCCCGCGATGCCCGGGTCGCGCTGCGCGAGCTGCCGGAGCTGCGGGCCGGTGGGTTGACCGATGACCGGCTCGACCTCATGTTCCAGCTCGTCGAGCGGCTCGATGGGCTGCCGCGGCACGTCGCGATGCATCCCTGCGGGGTGCTGCTCTCCGACGCCACCCTGCTCGACCGGACGCCGGTGGAGGCGAGCTTTGCGGGCTTCCCGATGAGCCAGTTCGACAAGGACGACGTCGAGGACCTCGGCCTGCTCAAGCTCGACGTCCTCGGGATCCGGATGCAGTCGGCGATGGCGCACGCGGTCGTCGAGATCCGTCGCACCGACGACGTCGAGCTCGACCTCGATGACGAGGAGCAGGTGCCGTTCGACGACGAGCCGACCTATCGGATGATCAGCTCGGCCCGGACCCTCGGTGTCTTCCAGATCGAGTCGCCGGGCCAGCGCGAGCTGATCGCCAAGTCCGGGATCGAGACGTTCGACGACATCATCACCGACATCTCGCTGTTCCGGCCCGGCCCGGTCAAGAGCGACATGATCACGCCCTACCTCGAGGCCAAGCAGGGCTGGGAGCTGCCGCTCTACCTCCACGACGACCTGCGCCCGATCCTCGAGCAGACCCAGGGCGTGGTGGTCTTCCACGAGCAGGTGATCGAGATGATCGCCCAGCTCACCGGGGTGACCTACGCCGAGGCCGACGAGGTACGCCGGGCTCTCGGCGACACCGAGGGCATGGACCAGATGCGGCTGTGGTTCCCGCCCCGCGCGCTGGCCCGCGGTTACCCGCTGCCCCTGGTCGAACGGCTCTGGAAGGTGATCGAGGCGTTCGCATCGTTCGGCTTCTGCAAGGCGCACGCGGCGGCGTTCGCGCTGCCGACCTACCAGTCCGCCTGGCTGAAGACCCACTGGCCGGCGCACTTCCTCGCCGGTGTGCTCACCCACGACCCGGGCATGTACCCCAAGCGGCTGATCCTCGAGGACGCCCGCCAGCACGGCATCGCGGTGCTCGGTCTCGACGTCGACGCCTCCCAGAAGGACTACGTCGTGGAGCCGCAGCCCGAGCTGCCGAGCGGCTACGGCATCCGGCTGGCGCTGGCCGAGGTGAAGGGGATCAACGCCGCCGAGGTGGAGCGGATCATTGCCGCCCGTGGCGGCCAAGGAGGAGAGTCGCCGTCTCCTTATCAATCCTTGACCGACTTCTGGCACCGGGCGCGGGTGTCCCGGCCGATCGTGGAGCGGCTGGTGCTGGTCGGCGGCTTCGACCGCATCTACTCGATCGAGGGTGGCGACGGCGTGCGCACCCGGGGTCGGGTCACCCGCCGTGACCTGCTGCTCCAGGTCGCGGAGCTGGAGCGGCACGGCAAGGCCGTCGAGCGGGCTTCGCGGGGACGCGGCCTGGCTTCGCGTCGTACGCCACGGCCGGCGGCGACCCGCGCCGACGACGCCGGGCTGCGCAACAGCACCGACCCGCAGACCCGGGAGCGGACGGCGGACCTCGAGCGCCATCCACTGGGTCGCCAGGGCGTCTGGGCCAAGGCCGCCGCGCAGAGCAAGGCGACTCCGGATCCGCCCCCGGTGAGCTCGGTGCAGCTCGCGCTCGACCTCGGCGACGGCCCGCGCGAGGGCGAGGTGTCAGGACTGCCGGAGATGACGGCGGCCGAGTCGATGGCGGCCGAGCTGGAGATCCTCGGCCTCGACGTGAGCCGCCACGTCGTCGATGCCTACGGCCGGTTCTTCGACGAGCTCGGGGTCACCCGCAGCAAGGACCTGCTGGGGCAGCGGAGCCGGTCCGAGCTCCTGGTGGCCGGCGTCAAGGTGGCCACCCAGACCCCACCGATCCGCTCCGGCCGGCGGGTGATCTTCCTGACCCTCGATGACGCCACCGGCCCGGTTGACGCGACGTTCTTCGAGGATGTGCAGGGTCCCTACGCCGCGACGGTGTTCCATTCCTGGCTGCTGGTTGTGCGTGGCGAGCTGCGCCGCACCGGCTACCGCGGGGTCTCCCTGCGCGCTACCGGCGCCTGGGCGCTGCCCGATCTGCACGCGCTCTGGCAGCGCGAGGGCATCGATGCCGTCCTCGATCAGATGGCCGTGGTGCCGCAGGGCTTCGGCGGCACCCACCCCGAACGTCGCCGCGTGCTGGTGCACACCAGCGGCTTCCAGATGTCGCCGTACTCCGACATCAAGCCCGCGGGCGAGGACGCCAAGACCCTTTCGAGGAAGCTGTGGCACCGCTCCCCAGGGAGTGCGGGATGAGAGCCCCACTAGTGTTTCTTCCATGTCTGCCAGCGAGCGCCGAGGTGCCACCCGCACCGCCGTGGTCTGGGACGCGTTACGCCCGGCGCTCGAGGGAAGTGCCTGCAACGTGCTCGACATCGGCGGCGGCACCGGCGGCTTCGCGGTCCGGGTCGCCGAGCTCGGACACCGGGTCACCGTGGTCGACCCCAGCCCCGACGCGCTGGCCGCGCTGGACCGCCGGGCTCGCGAGATCGGGGTCCAGGTCACCGGCGTCCAGGGTGATGTCGACGGGCTCGACGGCCTGGTCGAGCAAGCCGACGTGGTGCTGTGCCACGGGGTACTCGAAGTGGTCGAGGATCCTGCCGCCGCGCTGGCCACGATCCGTGGGGTGCTTCGTCCCGGCGGCACCCTCAGCCTGCTCCTCGCCCAGCGGCACGCCGCCGTCATCGCCCGAGCCATGGCCGGCCACTTCCCGCAGGCGCTGGCGCTGCTCGACGGCGACCCGCCCTCGGCGCGCTCCGGTCGCCGGTTCACGCTCGAGGAGGCCACCGACCTGTTGGCCGGAGCCGGCTTCGAGCGCACGATGGTGCACGGCGTCCGGGTCTTCGCCGACCTGGTACCCGGCTCCCTGCTCGACCTCGAGCCGGGGGCTACTGCGGCCCTGGTCGAGCTCGAGCGGGCGGTCTCCGAGCGCAGCGAGTACCTCCCGCTGGCCACGCAGCTGCACCTGTTGGCGCGCTAGGAGCACCGTTCAGGCAACCGCCTTGAGGTCTGCTGCTGTCTTTCAGGCCGTGGGTATTGCGCCGACCCGTCGCAAACTTCCTCCCCCGCTTCGCTCCTCCGAAAGTTTCCAACGGGTCGGCTGGTCTCGGGGGAGTCGTCATGGGTAGTGAGGCTTCGGCCGCCACCCCGATCCTCCACGTCGACATGGACGCGTTCTATGCGTCCGTGATGACCCGCGACCGGCCCGAGCTCCAGGACGTTCCGGTCATCGTCGGCGGCGGCTATCGCGGGGTGGTGCTGGCGGCCAACTACGCCGCCCGCGCCTACGGCGTCCGCTCGGCCATGACCGGCACCCGCGCCCGGAGGATGTGCCCGCAGGCCGTCGTCCTCAAGCCCGACTACGACACCTTCGCCACCGTCTCGACGGCGGTGCTGGAGAGCTTCCGCCGGGTGACCCCGCTGGTCGAGGCCATCTCGCTCGACGAGGCCTTCCTCGATGTCCGCGGCGCGCTCCGTCGGCTCGGGTCGCCGCTGCAGATCGCCGAGCAGCTGCGCGCCCGGATTCACGACGAGCAGCGCATCACCTGCTCGGTCGGGGTGGCCGCGTCGGTGTCGGTGGCCAAGCTGGCCAGTCGGCTGGCCAAGCCCGACGGGGTGCTGGTGGTACCCCCGCAGGAGATCACCTCGTTCCTGCATCCGCTCGACGTCGGCGAGCTCTACGGCGTGGGGGAGAAGACCCAAGCGATGCTGCACCGGCTCGGCCTGGTCACCGTCGGCGACATCGCCCACACCCCGATGCGCACCCTGCAGCGCGCAATCGGCCACCACCTCGGCGCCCACCTGCACGAGCTGGCCTGGGGCACCGACCGCCGGGCGATCGAGCCCCGCACCGCGGGCGTCTTCGGCCACGGCCACAGATCAGGGGAGGGCGACCCCGACAAGTCGATGGGTGCGCAGGAGACCTTTGGCAGCGACACCGACGACCGTGAGGTGATCCTCCGCGAGATGCTGAAGCTCACCGCCACGGTGACCCACCGGATGCGCACCGCAGGGGTCGCAGGTCGCACGGTCTCGATCACCGTGCGATTCGCCGACTTCACCACGATCACCCGGGCGCGCACCCTGCCGGAGGCGACCGATGTGACCCAGGAGGTCTATCGCGCCGCGGTCCGTCTCTACGACGCCCTCGGACTGCAGCGGGCCAGGATCCGGCTGGTCGGGATCCGGGTCGAGGGCTTGCTGCCCCGCTCCCGGGTCCATCGCCAGCACGTGCTCGGTGAGCGGGACCACGGCTGGTCCGACGCCGATCGGGCCATCGACCGGGCGACCACGAGGTTCGGGTCGGCCGCAGTCCGTCCGGCGAGCCTGATCCGCTGAAAACTTCGAGACATCCCTACCGAGAACGAAGGCGCCTGCCTAGACTTGGCCACACCGGGGCCGTTGGGCCCGTGGACCGAGTGGAGGACTGGAGGGCACGGTGCCGCTCTCGGACGAGGAACTGCGACTGCTCGAGCAGATGGAGCGCGCCCTCGTCGAGGAAGACCCCAAGCTCGCCTCTACCCTGCGCGGCACCTCGCTGCGCCGCTCGGCCCGCCGCCGGGCGATCGTCGCCGGCCTGGTCTTCGCGGTCGGCATCGCGGTCCTGATGACCGGCGCCATCACCCAGTTCTGGCCGGTGGGTGTCGTCGGTTTCGTGATCATGCTGGGCTCCGCCACCATGGCGCTCGGTTCGGTTCGTGGCCAGCAGGGCGGCGCCGAACCCACCGCGACCGATCACTCCTCGGGCTTCACCGTGATCGAGGGTGGCCGTGCCGGTCGCACTCGTCGGCAGCGCAATCGTGCTGGCTCCTCCCACTCCTTCATGGAGCGGATGGAGGAGCGCTGGCGTCGTCGCCGCGAAGGCAACGGCGGCTTCTGAGCCGAGCGCGAGCTCGGTCAGATGTGCTCGATCACTCCGCCGAATCTGGCCTGCTCGCGCTCCGGCGCCGCCGCTTCCTCGGGGTGCATCCGGCGCACCAGGGACCGAGGCCACCACTGCGCCTGTCGGCGGACTCGCGGCGGGACGCCCGCCTTCAGCGCCTCGGTGCACAGCAGCACGTCGTCGCGCAGCGCGCCGGGCCGACCGCCGCCGGTTCGCGAGTAGCGCAGCAGCTCGAGCTCGCCGACGAGCTTGTCCAGGGCCGCCACCGCCTCGGGTGAGAGTCGGCTCCCGTGGGCCGGACGCTCCCGAGCGTCTGCCCTTCCGGGTGCGCCGAACTGCTGGGCGATCCAGTGGCGGGTCTCTCGGGGCGATCGGGAGTCGGGCCAGGGCAGCCGCAGATCGGTCGCGGTGGCCCACAGCTCCTCCCAGGCCTGCTCCGGCCCGCCTTCGAGGCGGCGCTTGAGCCGGCTGCGGCGGGCGCCGCGGGGACCGACGAACGCGACGCCGACCAGCAGTGCGCCGGCCAGGCCGCCACCGACGGGTAGCCAGGGGAAGCCGGAGTCCTGGCTGCTGGCAGTGTCGGATCCCTCCGTCGGGCCGGGTTCGATCGGACGCCGGGTGGGTTCGACCGACTGGCTTCCGCCGCTTGCGGAGGGCCCGTCGGACGGGTTGATCGTGGGGTTGGTGACGGGCAGCCGCTCCGTCGTGTAGTCCGGCACGTCCCGGGCCCGGTCGCCGGGCGTCGGTTCGAACCGGACCCAGCCGGCCCCCTCGAAGTACAGCTCGGGCCAGGCGTGCAGGTCCCAGGTGCTGTACTCGTAGGTGTCCTCTGATAGTTGCTCCGGGGTGAGGAAGCCGACCGCGACCCGAGCCGGAATGCCGAGCATCCGCGCCAGGGCCGCCATCGCCGAGGCGAACTGCTCGCAGTAGCCGACCCGGCCGCCGTTCTGGTCCAGGAAGTCGGCCAGGGTGCCGACCCCGTTGCCCTCCGGCGCCGAACGCAGGTCGTAGACGAACCCGCCCTCCTCACGGAACCAGGTCTGCAGCATGACGGCTGCATGGAACTTGGTCGGCGCGCCGCGGGTGACGGCGTGGGCGAGCTGACGCACCGTGACCGGGATCCCCGTGGGCAGGTCCAACAGCTCCTCGGGTACGTCGTCGCTCTCGGTGGTCGACGCGGCCAGGGCCCGAGCCTTGAGGTCGGCCTCGATCGACGTCATGGAGTAGTCGATCCCAGCGGTGGTCAGGCCGTCGTCGCTGGCGATGAAGTCCATCGTCGTCGCGTCGAAGCGCCAGTCACCAGGGGCGCTGACCTCAGCGACCAACGTCTGCGTGGGCAGCCAGCGGGACTTGAAGTCGTCGGTGACCTCGACGTCGTAGTCGTAGTACTCGCGCGGCACGTTCGGGTCCAGGCCCGCGGGCAGGGGGAGCGCCCCGTTGGGCCGGTTCTCGGAGGGGACACTGCGATTGCCGCTGGTCCACTGGTCGTCGCTGAACCGGTTGAGCACCGAGATCCGCAGGTAGCTGGGGTCGGGGTCGTCGGTGGTCACCTGGAGGAGCGGGAAGTCGCCGCCCCGCTTCAGGTCGCGGCGCAGGTCGGTCATCGGGTTCTCGATCGTGATCTCCGAGTCCCCACTGCCGCCGATCCCGAAGTCGAACAGCTCCAGCGAGATCGTCGGGATCACCACGGGTACGACGACGGCCAACGCCGTCGCGGCACCGCCGATCTTGCCGGCGCTCGTGCGCATCACCCCCGAGCTGCCGAAGACGGTGATGTCGCGATCCGTCGCCTCCGGGCCGAGCGCCCGACCCCAGCGGGAGATGAGGGCGGACTCCTGCAGGAACAGCATCACCAGGAACCCGATCGCGGAGGCCAGGAAGACGCCCCAGCCGATGCCGCCCTCGAGCAGGCTCACCGGGAGGCTGTAGACGGTGAGCAGCGGCAGCCCGGCCAGCGGCACCCGGTGCAGGGTGCAGGCGAGCAGGTCCGCGAGCAGCATCGCCCCCAGCCCACCGGCGATGAGCAGCGGCGTGACCGGTGGCACGTCGTGGGGGACCGGAGAGGCATAGGTGTTGGCGCTGTCGAAGGCAGCGTCGAAGGCGTTGACCAGCTCGGTCCAGCCGGCGCCGACCGGTATCGGCGACCCGATGACCAGCCAGGACATCATCATTGAGCCGAGCAGGACCTGGGCGAGGAAGACCAGTCCGCCGGGGATCCGCCAGCCCCGAGCCAGGGCGCCGCTGACGGCCACGGTCCCGGCGACGAGCAACAGCGGGGACAGGAACTCGCTGGGGCGCTCGGTGAATCCGCGCCAGGAAGACATCGCCACCCACGTGGTGGCGGCGGTGACCAGGGCGAGCGACATGCCACCCGAGACGCGATGGCCGACGTGTTTCATTCGTTCGCTCCTTGCGAGGCCAGCCCCGAGTCGGCGGAGCGACTGCTCTGCATGCTGGCCCGGCCGAGCTCCTGCCAGACCGCGTCCAGCCGGTCGCGGGGACGGAGGGCGGCCGAGCGCCATCCCTGCTGCGCCAGGAGCGGCGCCGCGCCTCCGTCGCCGCCGAGGGGCTGTGCCCAGGCGCCGACGTCGAGGGCGATCGCGATCGCTGAGCTGGTGTGGTGCTGCATTCGCCGCAGCACGGGGACGTCGCCGTCTTGGATGGCGCCGAGAACGGCGACGGTCAGGCCGCCACCCGTCGGCTCGCTGAGCCAGCCGCTGTCGAGGCCCACGCGCTCGAGCGGTACGACGACGGCCAGCGCCTCCAGCAGGGGACCGGTGTTGAGATCGGAGTCGCGGAAGTGCCAGGCGCCGGTGGTGTCCTCGCCCGACGCCGTCACCAGCCGGACCATGAACCCCCGGTGGCTCAGGTGGACCGCGATCGAGGCGGCGGCCGAGACCGCGGCCTCCAGCGACGAGGCGATGCCGTGGCCGCGGTGGGCGATCGTGCGGTTGTCGAGGAACACGGTGGCTCGCGACTGCCAGGGTTGTTCCTCACGGCGCACCATCAGCTCGCCGGTCCGGGCCGAGCTGCGCCAGTGCACGCGGCGCAGGTCGTCGCCGTGGCGGTACTCCCGGACGGTCACGTCCTCGGCGGATCCGGTGGCGAAGGCCCGTGGCCGGTTGTCGCCCGAGCCGGTCCACCCGCCGCCGAGCGGAATGGTCGGCAACGGGACCGTGCGCGGGGTCACCGTCAGCGGCACCGTGGTGCGGAACGCCCGGCCCAGCCCGACGAGCCCGAACGGGTCGCTGACCCGCACCGTCATCGGACCGATCTGGAACTGGCCGCGGATGTCCGAGCGCACCTGGTAGGTGATGTTGCGCCGCCAGCCCTTCGAGATGCCCTCGAGCACGAAGCGCGGTCGGCTGCCCAGCACGTACGGCACGTGGTCCTCGAGCAACAACGCACCACTCGGGGTGCGCCCCTCGTTGGTGAGGGTGAGCCGGACCCGCGCCGGCTGACCAGCGGGCACGATCTGGGGGTGGACGGTGCGCACGAGCGCCAGCTTGTAGCGGCTGCGACCGACGAAGAACGCGGTCAGCAAGGGCAGGGCGACCAGCAGGATCCCGACGCGGGACAACGCGGTCTGTCCGAGCAGGACGGAGCAGACCACCGCGGTTAAACCTGCGGCGACGAACGCCCGTCCGCGGACGGTGAGCGCACCGAGCGCCTCACGCACGAGTCTGCGACGACTGCGGCACCGGCACGGCGGCCACCAGACCGTCGAGGATCGCCGTCGTCGACCGGCCGCTCATCGCCGCCTCGACCCCCGGCAGCAGCCGGTGCGCGAGTACCGGCCGGGCCAGTCGTTGGATGTCGTCGGGGAGTACGTAGTCGCGCCCTTCGATGGCGGCGCTCGCCTTGGCGGCCCGCACCAGGTGCAGGGTGGCGCGGGGCGATGCGCCGAGGGTCAGTTCGGGCGACTTGCGGGTCGCGGAAGTGAGGGCGACGGCGTACCGCTGCACGGCGGTGGAGACGTAGACCTGGCCGACGATGCCGCACAGCTTGCGCACCTCGCCGGCGTCGGTGACCGGCTCGAGGTCGTCGAGCGGGTTGGCACGGGTGTGCGTGTCGAGCATCGCGAGCTCGGCGGCCTCGACGGGGTAGCCGATCGAGACCCGGGCCATGAACCGGTCGCGCTGGGCCTCCGGCAGCGCGTAGGTGCCCTCCATCTCGATCGGGTTCTGGGTAGCGATCACCATGAACGGCGTCTCGAGCTGGTACGTCGTGTTGTCGACCGTGACCTGACGCTCCTCCATGCACTCCAGCAGCGCGGACTGGGTCTTGGGCGAAGCACGGTTGATCTCGTCGCCGACCACGATGTTGGCGAACACGCCGCCGGGCCGGAACTCGAACTCGCGGGTGTTCTGGTTGAACACCGAGACGCCCGTGACGTCGGAGGGCAGCAGATCGGGCGTGAACTGGATCCGCCGCACCGTGCAGTCGATGCTCCGCGCGAGCGCCTTGCTGAGCATCGTCTTGCCCACCCCGGGGACGTCCTCGATCAGCAGGTGTCCCTCCGCGAGCAGCACCACCAAGGTGGAGGTGACGACGTCGGGCTTGCCTTCGATCACCTTCTCGACGTTGGTGCGCACGCGGTCGACCACCCGGGACAGCGTCTCGAGATCGGCTCCACCAGCAGTCGCAGAATCCACGTTCGGTCCTTCCACTTCGTCCACCACGACACCCCACGCGCTGCCATAACCGTAGGTCAGGCCAGCAACCTACGCGGTCGCCTCGCTTCATCTTTCGACTCGGCGGGTCACGGTTTGGTTGCTTTCGCGCCGACCCCGGGTGGCGCCGTTGCTGCGGACTTCGGGCCGAATGTGGTTGACGGTGGGGGAAAGTGGCGTATGGTGGGGGAAAGTGGAGGAACAGGTCAGCCACGTGGGTGAACGCGGAGGTGTCCGATGCGATTCATGGGCACCCACCGACCGAAGCTCGATGACAAGGGCCGGCTTTTCCTCCCGGCGAAGTTCAGGGGCGCGCTGGCAGAGGGGGTAGTGGTGACTCAGGGTCACGAGAACTGCCTCGTCGTCTGGCCGCCCGAGGTCTTCGAGCAGGAATCCGTGCGGGTCAGGGAACGGCCGATGGCCAGCAAGTCGGGCCGCGGTTTCATCCGGACCTTCTTCTCGGGCGCGGAAGAGGTGATTCCAGACAAGCAGGGCCGGATCAGCATCCCCCAGGAGCTCCGGAGCTATGCCGGGCTCGAGGGAGAGGTCGCCGTCATCGGCGTCCATGACCGGCTCGAGATCTGGGACCCAACGAAGTGGCGGGACTACCAGGCCGCCGAGGCGGAGAAGTTCGCCGATCTCGACGAGGACGACGAGTAGCCCCACCTTCCACCACCGCAGCACCGCAGCACCGAGAACAAATCCACAAGGGATCCGCAGCGCGAGGTCTCCGGCCCGCTCCCGACCATCTGGGGCAACTTCCCCGGCACCAGACGGTCATCACTTCCCGACGCAAGACGACGGGAGCGGGCCGAGACCTGGCTCTGCGGATCCCCCCGGAACACCCGCACACGCATCAGGGGTCGAAACCGATGAGCACACCCGCCATCTCCGAGACCGGCTTCGGGCCGGAACGTCGGGTCCGCCACCAGGCGCGGGACGTGGCCGCGCTGATGGCGTTCTCGGCGCTGGTCTCGGTCGGGTGCGCGGTCGCCCTTCTCCTGATCACGGCACTGGGCAACTGACATGACCGCCTCCCACGTCCCGGTGCTGCTGGACCGGGTCGTTGCTCTGCTCGCGCCCGCGCTCACCCACCAGGATGCGGTGCTGATCGACGCGACGCTGGGCCTTGGCGGGCACGCTGATGCGGTGCTCGCCCGGTGCGAGCTGGCCCGGGTGGTGGGCATCGACCGGGACCCGGACGCCCTGGCGATGGCCGGCGAGCGGTTGGCGTCGTACGGCGACCGGTTCACCGGGGTGCACGCGGTCTACGACGAGATCCCCGACGTGCTCGAGCGGCTCGGGCTGGCCGAAGTCGACGCCGTGCTCTTCGACCTGGGCGTTTCGTCGATGCAGCTGGACCTTCCCGAGCGTGGCTTCGCCTACGCCGCGGACGCCCCGCTCGACATGCGGATGGACGGCACGTCGGGACCGACCGCGGCCGACGTACTCAACACCTACGACGCGGCCGAGCTGACCCGCGTGCTTCGCGACTACGGCGAGGAGCGGTTCGCCCGCAAGATCGCCGGCGCCATCGTCCGGGCTCGCGACGGGCAGCCGTTCACGACCTCGGCCCGGCTCGTCGAGCTGCTGTACGCCGAGATCCCGGCGCCCGCGCGACGCACCGGCGGCCATCCCGCGAAGCGCACGTTCCAGGCGCTCCGGATGGAGGTCAACGACGAGCTGGCGGTGCTGCGGCGCGCCGTCCCCGCCGCGATCGATGCGATCCGGGTCGGCGGACGCGTGGTGGTCGAGTCCTACCACTCTCTCGAGGACCGGTTGGTGAAGCAGGCCTTCACCGCCGCCACCACGACCGACGTCCCGGACGACCTGCCGTTCGTCCCCGACGGCCACGAACCGGCGCTCCGGCTACTGACCCGCGGCGCCGAGAAGGCCGATGCCGCGGAGATCGCGGGCAACCCCCGGGCTGCCTCCGTTCGGCTGCGCGCGCTCGAACGCGTCCGCCCCGGGGCGAGAGGGGCAGCGTGATGAGCAACCTCACCGCGCCGCAGCTTCGCTCCCGACTGCCCCGGCTCGCCGAGGAGGCGTTCCAGCGGGCCCGGTTGACCGTCGTGCCGCGTCGTCGTACCAAGGCGCCGCGGGTGCCGTTCGTGACGCTCGTCAGCGTCTTGCTGCTCGGAGGCGTGGTCGGTCTGCTGCTCTTCAACACCTCGATGCAGCAGGCGTCGTTCTCGGCCACAGCGCTGGAGGAGCAGGCGACCAATCTCTCCGCCCGCGAGCAGACCCTGCGGATGGAGCTGGAGCGGCTGCGCGATCCGCAGCGCGTGGCCGAGGCGGCGAAGCGTCAGGGACTGGTGATTCCGGCGGCGCCCGCCTTCCTGGACCTCGACACCGGTGAGGTCATCGGGAACGTCGCGCCGGCGACGCTCGAGAGCGACACGAACATCAAGCCGCCGTTGCCGGGCCGACCGGCCCAGCTCGATCCGTCCCCGATCCGGCTCGAGTCCACGCCGAACACGGGGCCGCGACGCAACGGCGTGGGAGACCGGGGGGACCGGGACCGGACGCCTAGTTTGGGCGAGCAGCGTGACCACCTCCGCGACAATCACCGGCGCCGGTGAGCTCGCGGCGACCGAGGAGACCACCCGTGCGACCGACCGGCACAGCGCGCCAGCGATCGCGCGGACGTCGCGGACGTCGCGGACGCCTCCGAGGCTCGCCGCAGGTCCGGCTCCGGGTCGGCTTCGTGCTGATCGCCATGGTGCTGTCGTTGTTCGCCGCCCGGCTGGTGCAGCTGCAGGCCTACGACCCGGACTCGTACGCCGAGATGGCCGCGGACGAGGGCACCGTGAACGTGGTGCTCCCGGCGACCCGGGGCGACATCCTGGACCGCAACGGCGAGCCGCTGGCGGACTCGGTCGACGGGCTGATGGTGGTGGCCGACCCCCTGATGAGCTCCGAGCAGGCACCCGAGATCGCCGACTTCCTCAGCAAGCGGCTCGACGTCGACTACTTCGCGACTCTTGAGCGGCTCCGCGTCGACGGCAGCCGCTTCCAGTACCTCGCCCGCCAGGTTCCCGCCACGCTGGCCAAGGCCACCGTCGACGAGGCCGACGAGCGTGGCTTCGAGGGTCTCTCGACCCGGCGTGACCCGGTCCGGTCCTACCCAGCGCGCGACGTCGCGGCCAACGTGGTCGGCTTCCTCGGCACCCCCCGCAAGAACGGGGCGGCCCGGGCGCTGGCCGGGCTCGAGGACACCTTCAACGGCTACCTCGCGGGCACCGATGGAGAGGCCCGCTACGAGGTCGGGGCCGGCAACCGGATCCCGCTCGGCGACAACAGCGTGATCGATGCCGTCAACGGCGAGGATCTGACCACCACGATCGACCGGGACCTGCAGTGGTACGCCCAGCGGGTGCTTCGCCAGACCGTGCTCGGAGCTCGCGGCGACTCCGGCCATGTGGTGATCCTGGACAGCCGGACCGGTGAGTTGCTCACGGTCGCCGACTACCCGACGTACGACGCCAGCCGACCCAACGACTTCAAGCCGAAGCTCTACCGGTCCGCGGCGCTGACCGACGTCTACGAGCCCGGGTCGGTGGAGAAGGTCCTCACGCTGAGCGCCCTGATCGATGCCGGCAAGGTCACCCAGCGCACCCGGTTCCGGGTGCCGGGTGTGCTCGAGCGGCAGGACCGGCCGATCCACGACTACTGGGACCACGGGCTGATCAACCTCACGCTGGCGGGCATCGTCGCCAAGTCCTCCAACATCGGCACCGTGCTCGCCGCCGACGAGTTCCGGCAGGGCCAGCTGCGCAGCTATCTCACCGCGTTCGGTCTGGGCAAGCGCACCGACATCGGGGTGGGCGGCGAGTCCAACGGCCTGTTGCCCTCGGGTACCTCGTGGACGTCCCAGACCGAGGACCGGATCGCGTTCGGGCAGGGTGTCTCGGTGACCGCCGTGCAGATGGCCGCTGCGGTCAACACGATCGCCAACGGCGGCGTGCGGATCGACCCCAGCCTGATCAAGGGGTCGGCCGTGAGTGACCAGGGGGGCGAGTTCGGCACCGACCACGTCGACCGGACCCGGGTGATCAGCGAGAACGCCGCCCGGCAGATGACGCGGATGATGGAACGCGTCATCGACCCGGAGGCCGGTGTGGCACCCGGCGCCGCGGTGCCCGGCTATCGCGTTGCCGGCAAGACCGGCACCGCGCAGCGGGTCGGTCGCCTGTGCCGGTGCTACGACGGCACCTTCACGGTCTCCTTCGCCGGCTTCGCGCCGGCCGACGATCCGCGGTTCACCATCTACGTCGTGGTGCACAACCCGCGCAACGGCGGCGGCGGTGGCTCGGTCGCCGGCCCCGCGTTCTCCAAGCTGATGAGCTACACGCTGCGCCGCTACGGTGTACCTCCGACCGGCACCCAACCCTCGCGGCTGCCCGTCGAGTGGTGATGGGCCAGACTCAGGACGTGGTTGTCACGCGTCCGGAGGATCCGCCTCGCACGAACCTCGCCGACCTGGTCGCCTGGTTGTCCGCGACGGGAGACGAGGTGCGGCTCGTCGGCGACCCCGGTGTCGTCGTGACCGGCCTGTCGCTGAGCACCCAGCGCGTGCAGGCGGGCGACCTGTACGCCGCGCTCCCGGGCACCCGGGCACACGGCAGCGCGTTCGTGGGCCAGGCGCTCGAAGCGGGCGCGGTCGCCGTCCTGACCGATGCCGCGGGTGCTGCGGACGCCGACGACGACGTCCCGGTCGTGGTGGTCGACCGCCCTCGCGAGCTCCTGGGTCGGCTGGCTGCCTGGCTGTACGGCGAGCCCGCGACCGGACTGCGGATGATCGGCGTGACCGGCACCCAGGGCAAGACCACCACCGTGCGGCTCGCCGAATCGGCCCTCCAGGGCGCGAACATCCGGGCCGCGTCGATCGGCACGGTCGGCACCCGGGTCGACGGCCGGGACGTCCCGACGTCGTTGACCACGCCCGAGGCCCCGGACCTGCACGGACTCTTCGCGATGATGCGCGAGCACGAAGTGCGGGCGTGCGCGATGGAGGTCTCGAGCCACGCGCTCGTGATGGGCCGGGTCGATGGGGTGGTGTTCGACGTGGCGGTCTTCCTCAACCTCGGGCGCGACCACCTGGACTTCCACGGCGACGAGGAGGACTACTACCGCGCGAAGGCGTCCTTGTTCGTGCCCGAGCGGGCTCGGTTGGGCCTCATCAACATCGACGACGAGCACGGTCGGCGGCTGGCCAGCGAGACCGCGATCCCCGTCCGCACGCTGTCCCTCCACGACCGGGCCGCTGACTGGCGGGCGGTCGATCTGCTCGCCGAAGCCGGCGGATCCCGGTTCACCGTGCTCGGGCCGGAGGGTCTCACCCTTCCGACCCGCGTTCATCTGCCGGGCGAGTTCAACGTGGCCAATGCGCTCGCCGCGATCGCGGCGAGCATCGAGGCGGGCTTCGATGCCGAGGCGGTGGGCGCCGGACTTGCCGCCGCCACCGACGGCGTCCCCGGACGCTTGGAGAGCGTCGACGCGGGGCAGGACTTCCAGGTGCTCGTCGACTACGCCCACAAGCCCGACGCGGTCGGGGCCGCCTTGCGCACCCTGCGACCGCTGGCCGGGGCCCGGCTGATCGTGGTGCTGGGGGCCGGCGGCGACCGCGACCAGGGGAAGCGTCCGCTCATGGCGGGCATCGCGGCGGACCTGGCCGACCTGCTCATCGTCACCGACGACAACCCGCGCTCCGAGGACCCGGCCACGATCCGCGCGGAGCTGCTGGCCGGAACCAGCGATGCGACGGGCGAGGTGCTCGAGATCGGCGACCGCCGCGCGGCCATCGCCGAGGCGGTACGCCGGGCCGGCCCGGGCGACATCGTGCTGATCGCCGGCAAGGGGCATGAGACCGGCCAGGAGATTGCCGGAGTAGTACACCCGTTCGACGACCGCGTGGTGGCCCACGAGGAGCTGACCCGGCTGGCGGACCCCCGATGATCCCGATGACGCTGGCCGAGATCGCCGCAGCGGTCGACGGCACGGTCCACGGCGACCGGGAGCTCACCGTGACCGGACCGGCGTACCTCGACAGCCGGGAGCCGGTCGACGGTGGCCTGTTCGTGGCGATCGCGGGCGAACGGGTCGACGGACACGACTTCGCCGACGGGGCGTACGCGGTGCTCGGCAGCCGGCCGACCGCTGCGCCGACCGTGGTGGTCGCCGACCCGGTGGAGGCCCTGGGCCGGCTGGCGCGGCACGTACTCGACCGGCTCGACCCGACGCTGCTCGCGCTGACCGGGTCGCAGGGCAAGACCGGCACCAAGGACTACCTTGCGGCGGTGCTGTCCGGGGTCGGCCCGACCGTCGCCACCGCGGGCAACGGCAACAACGAGCTCGGAGTGCCGATCACGGTGCTGCGCGCCGACCGCGACACCGCTTATCTGGTGGTGGAGATGGGTGCCCGAGGGATCGGTCACGTGCGGTACCTGTGCGACATCGCGCCGCCGCGGATCGCGGCCGTGATCAACGTCGGCACTGCCCACATCGGCGAGTTCGGCAGCCGCGAGGCGATCGCGACCGCCAAGGGCGAGATCGTCGAGGCGCTCCCGGCCGACGGCACGGCCGTCCTCAACGCCGACGACGAGCTCACCGCGGCGATGGCGCACCGGACGGCGGCTCGGCCGCTCACGTTCGGAGTTCACGGCGACATCGCCTGGCGCCACGTCGAGCTCGACGAACTCGGCCGCCCCTCCTTCGAGCTCGGCCACCAGGGCCAATGGCTGCCGGTCTCCCTGACCCAGACGGGTAGGCACCAGGTCGCCAACGCGGCCGCGGCCGCGGCGATGGCCCTCGCCGCAGGCGTTCCCTTCACAGCCGTCGTCGCGAGCCTGGCCTCGGCGACCCCCGCATCCCGCTGGCGGATGGAGCTGCACGAACGGAGCGACGGGCTGCTCGTCGTCAACGACGCCTACAACGCCAACCCGGCATCCATGGTGGCCGCACTCGAGGCGCTGGTGGAGATCGGTGCCCGACGCGGGCGGCGCACGGTGGCCGTGCTGGGGGAGATGAAGGAGCTGGGCGAGGACGCCGAGGCCTCCCACCGCGAGGTGGGCGCGGCCGCGGCACGCCTGGGGATCGACGTCCTGGTCGTGGTGGGCGAGGCCGCCCGCGGCATCCTCGAGGAGGCGCAGGAGCGCGCGGGCTGGGAAGGCACCGCGGTCCCCTCGGCGGGGCGCGACCAGGCCCTGGAGTGGGTGCGGAAGAATGTCGCCGCCGAGGATGTGGTCCTGGTCAAGGCTTCACGTGGGGTCGCCCTCGAAGTCCTGGCGGACGCGCTACTGGAGGGAGGCACCGGCACACCATGAGGGCAATCCTGTTGGGCGGCGGGCTCGGCCTGCTGTTCTCCCTGCTCGGCACCCGGGTCGCGATCCGGCGGTTCACCCAGTGGGGCTACGGCCAGGAGATCCGCGACGACGGACCGACCAGCCACCACACCAAGCGCGGCACGCCCACGATGGGCGGCGTCGTCATCATCGCGGCCACCTTGTTCGGCTACTTCGGGGCCAAGCTGATCACCACGACCGCACCTTCGGCCTCGGCGTGGCTGCTGCTCTTCCTGTTCGTCGGCATGGGTCTGGTCGGCTTCCTCGACGACTTCATCAAGATCTCCAAGCAGCGCAGCCTCGGGCTGCGCAGCAAGGCGAAGATGATCGGGCAGACCGTGATCGCCGTGGTCTTCGGCTTCTTCGCGCTGTCCCCGATGCTCGAGGACGACAACGGCCGGACCCCGGCCTCGGAGAAGGTGTCCTTCCTCCGGGAGATCGACTGGCTGGCGCTGCCGATCGTGCTGGCGATCCTGTTGATCGTGCTGATCGTGACGGCCACCAGCAACGCCGTGAACCTCACCGACGGGCTCGACGGCCTCGCCACCGGTGCCTGTGTGATGGTCTTCGGTGCCTACATGCTCGTGAACATCTGGCAGAACAACCAGTTCTGCCAGGAGGACCCGAGCGCCAGCTGCTACAACGTGCGGGACCCCTATGACCTGGCGGTGATCGCGGCCGCGATCACCGGCGCCTGCTTCGGCTTCCTGTGGTGGAACGCCTCACCGGCCGCGATCTTCATGGGTGACACCGGCTCGCTGTCGCTCGGCAGCGCGCTGGCCGGGTTCGCGATCCTCACCCGGACCGAGCTGCTGTTGGTCATCCTGGGCGGGCTCTTCCTGATCGAGACGCTGTCGGTGATCCTGCAGGTCGGCTTCTTCAAGGTCTCCAAGGGCCGGCGGATCTTCCGGATGGCGCCCCTGCACCATCACTTCGAGATGCTCGGCTGGGAGCAGGTCACGGTCGTGATCCGGTTCTGGATCATCACCGGCCTGTTCGTGGCGACCGGACTGGGCGTGTTCTACGCCGAATGGGTGGCCAGGTTGTGACCGACCCTCGGGCCCTGGGCCGGCACGATGCGTGGGAGGGCGTCCGGGCGGTGGTGGCCGGGTTCGGCGTCTCCGGCTTCGCCGCCGCCGACAACCTCACCCATCTCGGGGCGACGGTGACGGCGCTCGCGGACGACGCGACGCCGGCCCAGCTCGAGAAGGCCCAGCTGCTGGAGATCCTCGGCGCGACGGTGCGGCTGCACGCCGGTGCGACCCAGGCGCTGCCCGACGACGCGGACCTGCTCGTCGTCTCACCGGGATTCCGGCCGGACTCGTCGATCCTCGCCCAGGCCAGGGCGCGCGGCGTCCCGATCTGGGGCGAGGTCGAGCTGGCCTGGCGGCTCCGCGATCCGGACCACGACACCCCCTGGCTGGCGGTCACCGGCACCAACGGCAAGACCACCACGGTGCGGATGCTCGATGCGATCCTGCAGGCGGCCGGGCTGCACAGCCAGGCCGCCGGCAACGTCGGGCTGCCGATCGTGGAGGCGGTGATGGACCCGACGCCGTACGACGTGCTGGCGGTCGAGCTGTCCAGCTTCCAGCTGCACTACACCGAGTCGATGCGCGCCGAGTCGGCCGCGGTGCTGAACCTCGCCGAGGACCACCTGGACTGGTACGACGGAGCGTCGGGCCCGACCGGCATGGCCGCCTATGCCGCCGACAAGGGCCGGATCTTCCAGGGCGTCAGCCGGGCCTGCGTCTACAACGTCGCGGATCCGGTGACCGAGCGCTTGGTCCGGGAGGCCGAGGTGGTCGAAGGGGCTAGGGCGGTCGGCTTCACCCTGGGCACGCCCGGCGTCGGGATGGTCGGTGTCGTCGACGACATCCTGGTCGACCGGGCGTTCATCGAGAGCCGCGCGACCAATGCCGCCGAGCTGTGCACGTTCGCCGACCTGGCCCCGCCGGGGGCCAGCGAGCCGGCGCCGCACATCGTCGCCAACGCGCTCGCCGCGGCGGCCCTCGCGCGCGCCCACGGCGTGAGCCAGGCTGCGGTGCGGGACGGGCTTCGGGGCTTCCGTCCGGACGCCCACCGGATCGCCGTCGTCGCCCAGCGCGACGGCATCACCTGGGTCGACGACTCGAAGGCGACCAACCCGCATGCGGCCCAGTCGTCCCTCCAGGCCTACGACCCCGTTGTCTGGGTCGCGGGCGGCCTGGCCAAGGGCGCGGCGTTCGATGATCTGGCCCAGGCCGTCCGTGGCCGGCTCCGCGGTGTGGTGCTGCTCGGCCGGGACCGCGCGGTGATCGCGGCGGCGCTTTCGCGACACGCTCCCGATGTCCGGGTGATCGAGGTGGACGGCGGCGAGACTGGCACCCGAGAAGGTGAGTTGGCCCTGATGGAGCGGGTCGTCGGCGCGGCTGCGGATCTGGCCGGGCCCGGCGACACGGTCCTGCTGGCACCGGGGTGCGCCTCGATGGACCAGTTCACCGACTACGCCGCACGGGGCGACGCGTTCGCCGCAGCGGTGCTGGCCAGGCTGAACGGGACCACGTAGCTCGACACAGGGCGCGACCACAGGGGGTGAGGCGGATGACCACCGCGAACCCCGAGGAAGCCCGCACCCAGGTCCGCGCACCTCGGCTCGGCGGCTGGCTGTCGGTGCTCCGCGAGGCCTTCGACCGTCCGCTCACGACGTACTACCTCCTCATGGGCGCCGCGGTGATGCTCCTGACCATCGGCCTGATCATGGTGCTCAGCGCCTCCAGCGTGTACTCGTTCGAGCGGACCGGGGACTCCTACACGGTCGTCCGCCGCCAGCTCCTGTGGGTGCTGATCGGCGTGCCCGGGGCGCTGTTGGCGAGCAGGGTGTCGGTGCGGTGGGTGCGCCGGCTGGCCTATCCGGCGTTCTCCATCTCTTTGGTGCTGCTGCTGATCACCGCGAAGTTCGGCGTCGAGATCAACGGCAACACCAACTGGCTCGCGCTCGGTCCGCTCCAGATCCAGCCCTCGGAGATCGCCAAGCTCTCGATCATCATCTGGGCTGCCCACATCTACGCCAACAAGGACCGCCGGCTCCGCGACCTCCACCAGATCATGGTCCCGGTGGTGCCGGGCATGCTGCTCGCGACGGTCCTGGTGATCGTCGGCAAGGACCTCGGTACCGCCCTGATCTTCTTCGCGATCCTGCTGGGCATGCTGTGGGTCGTGGGGGCACCGGCTCGGTTCTTCGTCCTCTGCCTGTCGATCGTCAGCGTCCTCGCGTTCGGCCTCGCCACCGCCGACAGCGAGCGGTTCGCTCGGATCACGACGTTCGTCGACCCGTTCAAGGACTTCCACGACACCGGCTGGCAACCCGCGCACGGGCTCTTCGCGATGTCGAGCGGCGGCATCTTCGGCCAGGGCATCGGGGCCAGCCAGCAGAAGTGGGGGGCGCTGCCCGAGGCCCACACCGACTTCATCTTCGCGGTCCTCGGCGAGGAGCTCGGTCTGATCGGCACCCTGCTGGTGATCGGGCTCTTCCTGTCCATCGCGTACGCCGCCCTCCGGATCGCCCTGGGGGCCACGGACCCGTTCGTCCGCTACACCAGCTTCGGCATCGTGGTCTGGCTGATCGGCCAGATGATGATCAACGTGGGCATGGTGCTCGCCCTGCTCCCGGTGATCGGGATCCCCTTGCCGCTGGTGTCCTACGGCGGCTCGAGCCTCCTTCCGACCCTGGCCGCCCTCGGGCTGCTGGTGGGGTTCGCCCGGCGCGAGCCGGCGGCGGCACGCGCGCTGGCCCAGCGGCGTCGATCGCGCTCGGCCCCTCGGTAGCGTGCAAGGCGTGAGAGCACTTCTGGCTGGAGGAGGAACGGCGGGGCACACCTCGCCGCTGCTGGCGACCGCCGACGCCCTGCGTCGACTCGATCCCACAGCGGAGATCACCTGCCTCGGCACCCCCCGTGGCCTGGAGAACCAGGTGGTTCCGGCCGCCGGCTATCCGCTCGAGCTGATCGCGCCGGTGCCGCTCCCGCGTCGACCCAATGCCGACCTGTTCCGGGTGCCGTCGCGGCTGCGGGGTGCGGTGCAGGAAGCGGTGGCGATCATCGACCGGCTGCGCCCCGACGTGATCGTCGGCTACGGCGGCTACGTGTCGATGCCGGCCTACCTGGCGGCCCGGCGCCGCAAGGTGCCGCTGGTCGTACACGAGCAGAACGCGCTGCCCGGCCTGGCCAACAAGGCCGGCGCCCGGGTGGCGACCCGGGTCGCCGTGAGCTTTCCCGACACCCGACTGCCCAAGGCCGAGTACGTCGGTCTTCCGATCCGCCGGATGATCTCGGGGCTCGACCGGGCCGAGCTGCGCGCGGAGGCGCGCGCCTTCTTCGGGCTCGACCCGGACCTGCCCACGCTGGTGGTGACCGGCGGCTCCCAGGGGGCGCGCAGGCTCAACCAGTCGGTCTCGGGGGCCGCGCTCGCGCTCGGCCAGGCCGGCGTCCAGGTCCTGCACGTGGTGGGACCCCAGGGCGAGGCCGCGCCGGTCGCCAGCGGGACGCCGTACGTCGTCCTGAACTTCGTCGATCGGATGGACCTGGCTCTCGCAGCCGCCGACCTGATGGTCTGTCGGGCCGGTGCCTCCAGCGTCACCGAGGCGGCGGCGACCGGACTGCCGGCGATCTTCGTGCCGCTGCCGATCGGCAACGGCGAGCAGGCGCTCAACGCGCGGCCAGTAGTGGAGGCGGGCGGCGCGCTGATCGTTGACGACGCCGACTTCAGCGTCGACTACGTCAGCCGAACCGTTCCCCCTCTGGTCACCGATCCGGAGCGACTGGCCCGGATGGGCGCCGCGGCCTCGCGGCTGATCCCGCGGGACGCCGACGACAAGCTGGCCGCGATCGTGGCCGAGGTCGCACAGGGCGGCGCTCGGTGAAGGTACCGGTGCCCGAGGTCATCCCCAGGGCCGACCAGCTCGGCCGGGTGCACTTCGTGGGGATCGGCGGAGCCGGGCTCTCGGGGATCGCGCGGATCATGCTCGCCCGCGGCATCGTGGTCAGTGGAAGCGATGCCACCGACTCGCCCACGCTCGACGCGCTGCGCGCGCTCGGTGCCCGGGTCGACCTCGGGCACGACGCGGCCCACGTGCAGGACGTCGACACCCTGGTCGTCTCCGTCGCCGTGCCCGACGACAACCCGGAGGTCGCCGAGGCCCAGCACCGCGGACTGCTCGTGCTCCCGCGGTCCGCAGCCGTCGCCTCCGTCCTGGTCGGCCGGCGCGCCGTGGCGGTCGCCGGCACCCACGGCAAGACCACGACCACCTCGCTGCTCACCGTTGCGCTGCAGGCCGCGGGCGCGGATCCGTCGTACGCCGTGGGCGGGGACCTCGCGCAGACCGGCACCAACGCCGCCGAGGGCAGCAGCGACCTCTTCGTCGTCGAGGCCGACGAGAGCGACGGTGCGTTCCTGGTCTATCGACCGCACGCCGCCGTCGTCACCAATGTCGAGGCCGACCACCTCGACCAGTGGGGGACCGAGGAGGCCTATCGGGCCGGGTTCACCGAGTTCGTGGGCCGGATCGATCCCGACGGGTTCCTGGTCTGCTGCGCCGACGACCCCGGTGCCGCCGCACTTGTCGAGGTCGCCCGTGACCGCGGTCTCACGGCGTATGCCGTGGGGGAGGCGGCGGCCGCAGACGTGCGGTGTGTCGACCTGAAGTTTGCGGGGGAGACGTCGGCGTTCACGGTCCTCGACGGCACCGCCGAGCTGGGCCGAGTGACGCTGCGGATCCCGGGCCGGCACTACGTGCTCGACGCCCTCGCGGCGCTCACCGTCGGGTTGCGCCTGGGCCACGAGTTCGACGACCTGCGGCGGGGCTTGGAGGGTTTCACCGGCACCCGTCGCCGGATGGAGCGCAAGGGCGAGGCGGGCGGTGTCCGGGTCTATGACAGCTATGCGCACCACCCCGCCGAGATCGCGGGAGACCTGCAGGCGGCGCGCGCCGTCGCCGGCGAGGGAAGGGTGGTGGTGGTCTTCCAGCCCCACCTGGTCTCTCGCACCCGGCTCCTTGGCCGCGACATGGGGGTGGCGCTGGGTGCTGCCGACGAGGTCGTGGTCCTCGATGTCTACTTGGCGCGCGAGGCGGCCGACCCCGACGTCACGGGTGCCCTCGTGGCCGACGCCGTCCCGCTGCCGAGCGAACACGTGGCCTACGTCGACGACCTGACCGCGGCCCCGGCTGCGGTGGCGGCCCGGGCCCGGACCGGCGACCTCGTGCTCACCCTGGGTGCGGGCACCGTGACCGAGCTGGGACCCCGCATCCTCGATGTCTTGGCAGCGCGCGATGGCTGACGCCCGCAAGCGGTTCGCGCGTCGGCAGTGGGCCCGCCGCTGGCTCACCTGGCGCTACGTCGTGGCGGCCGGGACCGTCTTCGCGGTGCTTGGCGGCGGTGTCTACCTGGTGTTCTACTCCGACACCCTCTCCGTGCAGGGGGTCGAGGTCACCGGGACCCAGACGCTCAGCGAGGAACGGGTGCGCGACGTGGCCGACGTACCTACCGGAGGCCCGCTGGCGACCGTCGACCTCGATCGGATCGCCTTCCGGATCAGGTCCCTCGCGGTCGTGAAGTCCGCCGAAGTGACGCGCCAGTGGCCGCACGACGTACTGATCGAGATCGTGGAGCGGCAGCCCGTCGCGGTGGTCGAGATCGCCGGGGAGCTGCACAGCCTCGACGCGGAGGGCGTGGTCTTCGGGAACTACCAGCGCGCTCCGGACGGGCTGCCGATCGTGCGTGCCGACGTCGGGGTCGACGCCGAGGCTCTCGCCGAGGGCGCGACGGTGGTGGCGGCATTGCCGGACGCGATCGCGGCCAAGGTCGACCACGCCGAGGTGCTGAGCGTCGACCGGATCACGCTGACGCTGCACGACGGGCGCGCGGTGGAGTGGGGGAGTGCCGACGAGTCCGACGAAAAGGCCCGGGTGCTGACCGCGATGCTCCGCCACGATGCCGAGGTCTACGACGTCAGCGTTCCGAGCCGGCCGAGCTGTCGGCCGGCGGGGTGCCTGAACTAGGCCGGACCGGAAACAGCCGACCACGACCCCGGCGTGTCTCCGCGGTTCGGGAGGGGTGCGTCCCTACTGTCTTCCGCATGACGAGGTTGACATAACTATAACCCTCAGCCTGAGGGTCAGAGTTGTCGACATCCCGTCCATCGAACTTCCCCGCCGCACCACCCCGAGACAGTCCGGACCACACGAGAGGTGAAGCCGCCGTGGCAGCTGCACAGAACTACCTGGCCATCATCAAGGTCGTCGGCATCGGTGGCGGCGGCGTCAATGCCGTCAACCGGATGATCGAGGTCGGCCTCAAGGGTGTCGAGTTCATCGCGATCAACACCGACGCACAGGCGCTGCTGATGAGCGATGCCGACGTCAAGCTCGACATCGGGCGTGAGCTGACCCGCGGCCTCGGCGCCGGCGCCGATCCGGAGGTGGGCGGCCGGGCCGCCGAGGATCACGCCGACGAGATCGAGGAAGTGATGAAGGGCGCCGACATGGTCTTCGTCACCGCGGGTGAAGGTGGCGGTACCGGTACCGGCGGTGCGCCGGTGGTCGCCCGGATCGCGCGCTCGCTGGGCGCGCTCACGATCGGTGTCGTGACCCGGCCGTTCGCGTTCGAGGGTCGGCGTCGGGCGAACTCGGCCGAGGAGGGCATCGCGGCCCTGCGCGACGAGGTGGACACCCTGATCGTGATCCCCAACGACCGGCTGCTGTCGATCAGCGACCGCAACGTCTCGGTGCTCGACGCGTTCAAGCAGGCCGACCAGGTGCTCCTCCAGGGCGTCTCCGGCATCACCGACCTGATCACCACTCCGGGCCTGATCAACCTCGACTTTGCCGACGTGAAGTCGGTGATGGCCGACGCCGGCTCCGCGTTGATGGGCATCGGGTCCGCCCGCGGTGAGGACCGCGCGGTCGCGGCCGCCGAGATGGCCGTGTCCAGCCCGTTGCTGGAGGCCTCCATCGACGGAGCCCACGGCGTGCTCCTCTCGATCGCGGGCGGCTCCGACCTCGGGCTGTTCGAGATCAACGAGGCCGCCGCGCTGGTCTCGGAGGCGGCCCACGTCGACGCCAACATCATCTTCGGCGCCACCATCGACGATGCGCTCGGCGACGAGGTGCGGGTCACCGTGATCGCGGCCGGGTTCGACGGCGGCCAGCCGAAGCGGCGGGAGGGCAATGTCGGGTTGCGCAAGACCCCGCGTCCCACCCAGACGCAGGAAGAGACGCGAGCCGCCGCGGCCGCCAAGAGCGGCCAGGAGCCGGCGGTCGACAAGGAGAAGGAGCCGGCCGGCGCGACGGCGGCCCGGCCCGCGTCCGCACCGATGCGCGCGGAGCCGACGACCACCCCCGCGCCGCGACCGATCCAGTTCGATGACGACGACCTGGACATCCCCGACTTCCTCAAGTGACGGCTTGTACTTCTTCCGCACCTCCCACGGCCCCGCTGACCTCGCCTTCACCGACCGGTACGGCGGGGTCAGCGCGGCGCCCTACGACGAGCTGAACCTCGCGCTCGAGAGCCGCGACTCCCTCGATGCTCGGTCGGCGAACCAGCGGCTCCTGCTCGACGACTTCGGGCCGGGGGACGAGCTCCGTGACCTCTCGCAGGTGCACGGCGGGGCCGTCGAGGTTGCGGACGAGCACGCGTGGCACCGACCGCGGGCTGATGCCGTGGTGACGAGCGCCTCCGGACTGACGCTGATGGTGCGGGCGGCGGACTGCGTGCCGGTCCTGTTGGTCTCCGCTGAGGTTCCGGTGGTCGCTGCGGTCCACTGCGGTCGGCCGGGGCTGGTCGCCGGGGTGGTCCCGAACGCCGTGGCCTCGATGCGGGCCAACGGCGCCGAAGCGATTGCTGCGTGGATCGGACCGCACGTGTGCGGCGGCTGCTACGAGGTGCCCGCCGAGATGCAGGAGGAGGTGACCGCCGTGGTGCCGGCATCCCGCGCGACGACGACCTGGGGCACCCCCTCGATCGACCTCGGGGCCGGGGTGCGCTCCCAACTGGCGGCCGAGAACGTCACCGTCACGGACGTGTCCCGCTGCACCCGTGAGTCCGGCGACCTCTACTCCTACCGCCGCGACGGCGATCGAGCCGGCCGGCTGGCCGGACTGGTGAGGTTGCGATGAGCGACCGACGGCAGGAGATCGCCGCCGGCCTGGGCGCGGTCAGGGAGCGGATCGCGGCGGCCTGTGCCGGAGCCGGCCGAGAGTCGGACGACGTACGACTCATCGTGGTCACGAAGTTCTTCCCCGCTTCCGACGTGCGACTGCTCGCCGACCTGGGGGTGACCGATGTCGCTGAGAACCGCCATCAGGAGGCCGAGACCAAGGTCGCGGCGTGCGCGGATCTCGCGCTCACGTGGCACTTCATCGGGGGACTGCAGAGCAACAAGGCGGCCGCCGTGGCGCGCTACGCCGATGTGGTGCACTCGGTCGACCGACCCAAGCTCGTGGGGCCGCTCGACCGCGGTGCTCACGACCGGTCGCGCGAGCTCGACGTCCTGATTCAGGTGAGCCTGGACCCACCCGGGAGCGATCAGCGCTCCGGGGTCGATCCCGGTGAGCTCGGCCCACTCGCGGAGCGGGTCAGCCAGGCGAACCTGCTCCGGCTGCGGGGTCTGATGGCGGTGGCGCCGCTGGGCGAAGATCCGGCAGCGGCGTTTGCCCGGCTGGCGGAGGTGCGCGAGCGGTTCCTCGAGTCCCACCCCGAGGCATCCTGGCTGTCGGCCGGGATGAGCCTCGACCTGGAGAGCGCGATTTTCGCCGGCGCGACACACGTACGCGTCGGCTCCGCGGTCCTCGGATCGAGACCCGAGGTCCAGTAGTGTCCAGAACCAGAAGCAGCGCCCTCGCGTGGGGGCGCCGGAAACCCGGAGGGCAGCACTCATGAGCGGTGCGATGCGCAGGATCGGCGAGTACCTCGGCCTGCTCGAGGACACCGGTCGCTACGACGACGACTTCGACGGCGACGACTACCACACCGAGGAGACGGCCCCGGTCCAGCAGGGCCGGACCCCCAGGCTGCGTGAGTCGCGCTCGGCCGCCGTGGCGGACATCGCCGAGCGGCGTCGGCCCGGTCCCACCGGAGTGGTCGCGGAGCTCTCGAGGATCACCACCTT
Organism: uncultured Actinomycetota bacterium; assembly: GCA_963827185.1. GTDB lineage: Bacteria > Actinomycetota > Actinomycetes > Propionibacteriales > Nocardioidaceae > Nocardioides. The sequence continues at coordinate 256,435 of CAWGZQ010000002.1, read as the reverse complement.
GCATCCGCGCACCTACAACGAGGCGCGCACCGTTGGCGAGAATTTCCGCGACGGCACGCCGGTGATCATGAACCTCTCCGAGATGGACGACAACGACGCCAAGCGCCTCGTCGACTTCGCGGCTGGGCTGGTGTTTGCCACCCGTGGCACCATCGAGCGCGTCACCAGCAAGGTGTTCCTGCTCTCACCGCCCAATGTCACGGTTGCCGCCGAGGACAAGCAGCGGCTGGTCCAGGGTGGGTTCTTCAACCAGAGCTAAGGGCCGCACTTGCACGTCGCCGGAACTGTTATCGAGATAGTCCTATGGGTATTCATCGCAATGCTCTGGGTCCGATTCGTCGTCGACTGGGTCCAGGTCTTCGCCCGGGCATGGGTGCCGCGCGGAGCCCTGCTGGTCGCGCTGGAGACCGACTACACGGTCACGGACCCGCCGATCAAGGCCCTACGAAAAGTGGTTCCCCCGTTGCGCCTGGGCAACTTCGCGCTGGACCTGAGCTTCATCCTCGTGATGATCGCTGCCTACGTGCTGCTTTCGGTGAACCGATCGTTCCTGCTGCCTTGACCAGCGCATGCCCGGGAAGTCACTCCTGCCCCAGGCAGGCGCTATTGTTCGCCAGACAGCACGTTTTTGATCCAACAAAGAATTAGGTGAGGTCATGCCGCTGACGCCTGAGGACGTGAGCAACAAGCGCTTTACGCCCGTCCGGCTCCGCGAGGGCTACGACATGGGCGAGGTCGACCAGTTCCTCGACGAGGTGGAGGCCGAGCTGGCGCGGCTCACGAAGGAGAACGAGGACCTGCGGTCGAAGCTGTCCGCGGCCCAGGGTGCCGGCGGTACCACCGCGATCGCACCGGCTCCGACCCCGATCCCCGAGCCCGTTGTCCAGCGGGCGCCCGAGCCCGAGACCGCTCCGCAGCCCGCTGTCGCCGCGGCCGGGCAGGGCAAGATCGAGACGATCCGCGTGGAGACCGTCCCCGAGGCGTCCAACGCCGCGGCTCGGCTCCTCGAGATCGCGACGCGCAACGCCGACGAGATGGTCGAGGACGCCAAGAACGAGGCCGACAAGATCATCGGCGAGGCCCGCACCAAGGCCGAGCGTCTCGAGAGCGAGGCCCGCACCAAGTCCGAGCGGGTCGAGTCCGACGCCCGCACGCGCGCGCAGATGCTCGACTCCGAGACCTCCGAGCGCCGGGCTCAGCTGTTCGGTGATCTGGAGAAGGAGCGCGACAAGCTCAACATCGACGTGGAGAACCTTCGGTCCTTCGAGCGGGAGTACCGCTCCAGGCTGAAGACCTACTTCACCCAGCAGCTCGAGGCGCTGGCCGGGTCGGCCGAGACGCCGACCCCGAGCACCGAAGAGACGCCGGCTCCGAAGCGGCTCCGCTCGATCCTCGGTGAAGAAGAGCGCTAACCGCGGTTTCTTGATCTCGACGAAGAGCGCCCGGCTGCGTGCCGGGCGCTCTTCGCTTTTCGGGCCGAACCAGCGCAGGTCGGGCGGGCCTCGCGCGGTGCGCCTGTTTGAGCGGTACCCGGGCAGCGACTACCCTCCCGGGCAGCCCGTGGCCTCCGTAACGGTCGCGGCCAGAGGAAGGCCGGAACTGATGGCTCGCAGCACTCGCACGTCCTTGGCCGGGAAGGCGGCCTCCGCCGCCCGCCGCGCGGTGTCTCGTCCGTCGAAGAAGGCGGCGGCCAAGAAGGCCGCGCCGGCGAAGAAGGCGGCGCCGGCCAAGAAGGCGCCGGCGAAGAAGGCCGCGCCGGCCAAGAAGGCGCCGGCCAAGAAGGCCGCGCCGGCCAAGAAGGCGCCGGCCAAGAAGGCACCGGCCAAGAAGGCGCCGGCCAAGAAGGCGCCGGCCAAGAAGGCGCCGGCCAAGAAGGCGCCGGCCAAGAAGGCGCCGGCCAAGAAGGCGCCAGCCAAGAAGGCACCGGCCAAGAAGGCACCAGCCAAGAAGGCGCCAGCCAAGAAGGCACCAGCCAAGAAGGCACCAGCCAAGAAGGCACCGGCCAAGAAGGCACCAGCCAAGAAGGCGCCGGCCAAGAAGAGCTCGCCCCAGCCCGCCTCTCGCAAGGCACCCAGAAGCGCCCTGGTGGTCAAGGCGGGCGAGGGGGCCTGGACGAAGGCGGAGCTCAAAGAGGTGGTGGGAGAGCTCAATGCGCAGCGGGCTCACATCGGCGAGATCATCGAGACCCAAGAGGCCGAGCTCTCGGGCCTGCTGCGGGACTCCGGCGACGGCGCCGGCCAGGATCAGGCCGACATGGGCGCCACCAGCTTCGAACGCGACTACGAGCTCACCGTTCTCCAGAGCGAGCGCGACAAGCTGGCCCAGATCCAGCGGGCGCTGGCCCGGATCGGCGACGGCAGCTACGGCGTCTGTGAGTCGTGCGGCAACCCCATCGGCAAGATGCGGTTGATGGCTTTTCCGCGTGCGACACTGTGCATGACATGCAAGCAGCGAGAGGAACGTCGCTAGGGCGTGGTGACTCGACCGACCCGGCGTCAAGACCCCCCATGTCGCGCGCCCGCAGTTGGCGAGTCTTCGCGGTCGTCGCGGCGACGATGTACGTCGTCGATCTGGTCTCCAAGATCGTCGCGCTCGATCGGCTCGAGGGGCGCGCTGACGTCCGCGTCGTCGGTGACCTCCTTCAGCTGCACCTGACCCGCAACCCCGGCGCGGCCTTCAGCACCGGCACGCAGTACACCGTGCTGCTCAGCTGCATCGCGATCGCCGCCGTGTTCGTGGTGCTGTGGCTCAGCCGGCGGCTGAGGAACCTGACCTGGGCGGTGGCCCTCGGCTTCCTCCTGGCCGGGGTGGCGGGCAACCTCACCGACCGGATGTTTCGCGAGCCCAGCCCGTTCCGCGGACATGTCATCGACTTCCTGATGCTGCCCAACTGGCCGGTCTTCAACGTTGCCGACATCTGCATCAACATCGCTGCCGGGTTGATTCTGATCCAGGCGTTCCGGGGGATCCGGCTGGACGGCACCCGGGCCGACGAGGGACGCCGCGGTCACTCCCCGGACACCGCAGGGGAGTCCGGGGAGTGACCGCGGCGGACTACCGATCCCTGAACGTGCCCGATGGTCTGGCCGGTGAGCGTGTCGACTCCGCCATCGCGCAGATGTTCGGGCTCTCGCGATCGAAGGCGGCCGACCTGATCTCGCGCGACCTGGTCCTGGTCGACGGCGCACCGGTGAGCAAGAGCGACCGCGTGCTGCCCGGGGCCCACCTCGAGGTGCGGATCCCGGCCGAGGCCGATCCGCTGGAGGTGGTGCCCGAGGTGGTCGAGGGCATCAAGATCATTCACGACGACCCCGCGATCGTCGTGATCGACAAACCGGTGGGGGTGGCCGTTCATCCGTCTCCTGGCTGGAAGGGCCCGACCGTTGTCGGCCACCTGGCCGGCGCCGGCTTCCGGATCGCCACCAGCGGTGCCTCGGAGCGACAGGGCATCGTGCAGCGGCTCGACGTCGGAACGTCGGGCGTGATGGTCATCTGCAAGTCCGAGCATGCCTACTCACTGCTCAAGAACGCGTTCCGCAAGCGCACCGTCGACAAGGTCTACCACGCGCTGGTGCAGGGCCATCCGGATCCGTTGGAGGGCACCATCGACGCGCCGATCGCGCGTCATCCCGGCGCCGACTACAAGTTCGCGGTGATGGACGGCGGTCGGGCCAGCGTCACCCACTACGAGACCCTCGAGGCACACCGTTTCGCCAGCCTGTTGGAGGTCCACCTCGAGACCGGTCGCACCCACCAGATCCGGGTCCACATGGCGGCGCTCAAGCACCCGTGCGTCGGCGATCTGAGCTACGGGGCCGACCCGACGCTGAGCAAGCGGTTGGGTCTGACCCGACAGTGGCTGCACGCCGTACGCCTCGGCTTCGAGCACCCCGAGAGCGGCGAGCACGTCACCTATGAGGCGGCGTACCCCGAGGACCTTGCCCTGGCGCTGGAGAAGATCCGTGACGGCCAGTGAGATCACCCTGCGGCCAGCCACGGCCGAAGATGCCCTGATCCTGGCCGATCTCTACACCGCGGCTCGGGTGGCCGCCGTGCCGGCAATGCCGCCCGCGGAGCACACCAACGCCGAGGACCGGGCCTGGTTCGCCGCCCGCCTCGCCGACGGTGAGCACGAGGCCTGGCTGGCCGAGGCGTCCGGATCCGTCCTCGGCTATGCGCTCTTCACCGACGTGTGGCTCGACCACCTTTACGTTCGTCCCGACCGGATCGGCGCCGGCATCGGGTCGCTGCTGCTCGACGTCCTCAAGTCGCTGCGTCCCGAAGGTTTCTGTCTGTGGGTGTTCGAGCGCAATGAGCGAGCGCGTTCCTTCTACCTCCGGCACGGACTCGTCGAGCTGGAGCGCACCGACGGTTCCGCCAACGAGGAACGCATGCCCGACGTCCGGATGGCGTGGCTCGGGGCCAACCCGCTCGGCTTCCTGCGCCGGCTCATCGACGACGTCGACGAGCAGCTCGGTGACCTGCTGGCGCGGCGGGCGGCGCTGACGGCCGCTGCCCAGCCGCACAAGCGGGCCGCCGAACGCGACCCGGAGCGCGAGCGCGAGATCAGCGCGCGGATGGCCGAGCGCGCCCCGGCCCTCGGTGCGGAACGGCTGGCCCGGATCCTGCACGCCATCATCACGGAGAGCCTCGATGCCGCCGGTGACTGAGCGGGCCCGGCTCGACGCGTTGCCGACGCCGTTGCTCGCGAAGGCCGCCACGCCGTACGTCGCGCTCAGCGGGGCCGCCAACGTCGTCATGCAGCTGTCCTGGCCGCAGGTCGGCTACGGCGTGAAGGACAGCCCGGTCGAGGAGGCGGCGCTCTTCAACCACCCGCGACGACGCCGGCGAACGACTGTCGGCTTTCTGGCGGTCGCGGTGCATGGCAGCGCCGAGGAGCGGGCCGCCTATCGCCGGGCGGTCAACGGCTCGCACGCTCGGGTGCGCTCGGCTCCCGGTGCCGAGCCCGGCTATCACGCATTGGACCCGCTGCTCCAACGCTGGGTCGGCGCCTGCATCTACCGCGGGTTCGAGGAGGCCTACGAAGCCGTGTACGGACCGCTGGGGACCGAGCTCGAGGAGTTCTACCGCCAAGGCGTGATCTTCGGCGGAATGCTGCAGATGCCCGCAGCGCTGTGGCCCGCCGACCGGGCGGCGTTCGAGGACTATTGGCGCGACTCGCTCGACCGGGTCTCGATCGATCCCGCGATCCGCGCCTACCTCATACAGGTGATTCGGATGGAATATCTCGGCGAGCGTATTTCGCGCCGAGTGGCGACCCGACGGACCTGGCTCACCACGGGCTTTCTCCCGGCACCGTTCCGCGAGGCGATGGGTCTCGCGCTGACGCCGGATGAGCAGCGCTCCTTCGACTCATTCACGCGGCGCACGGCCGCGGTGATCCGGCGCTCCCCGGCCCGAGTGCGGGCCGTTCCGTTCGGGGCCGGGATCCGCGATGTACGCCGTCGGCTGGCGACCGGAACACCGCTGTTCTGATCGCCGAAAGTGACCGCAATCCGCTCTGGCGGCAGCGGCCACCTTCGCTCATAATGCGGCATCCGTTCGTCGTCGCTCGGGCTGACCACGGACAGTAGGGAGGCGTGGGCATGAGGGAGTCCAACAGCAGCCGAGGCGGGGTCGCGGTTCGAACCGGCGGAGCCCGTTCGCGGAGACGACGACTCGCCCGATTCGGAGCGAGTCTCGTAGTCGTGCTGGTCGCTTCCCTGCTCTCGGCGGAATCCGAGGTGGCGGCAGCCGGAGGCGCCCGCGATATCCGCGTCTTCGGTCCGCCCGACGGCCAGCACGGGCTCACGGTGAACCGCTACCTGTGCTCCAGCGACGCGCCGCCGACGGGCCCGGCGTGGCCGTTCCACATCGTCGGGGGCAGCCCGTGGGGTGAGTCGTGGCAGCCACACGCCATTGCGTGGAGTCCGACCGAGCTGCTGCACGCCCAGGGCGTTGAGGCGTACTTCGCGGCACCCACCCAGGTCGATGTCTTCAACATCCTGACGAATGGGGCGGCCGGCCAGGACATCGGATTTGCCAATGTCTGGTACGACCCGCCAGAGGCGGGCGTCAGCTGGCAGGGCAACTTGATGCTGGACGCTGGCATCCCCGGGTGGGGGAGCTACGAGGTCGCCGATGAGAGCTTCACGTGGTATCGCTTCACGAACGGCCAGTACGACAATACGACCGCGACGGGCACCGTTGCGGACTTCACTCGCACCCATGGTGGCAACGGCAGGGGTGCCTACTTCTCGTTCAACTTCGGCTGCGACGGCAAGCCCTTCGCGGTGGATGGCTTTGAGGTGGGGAGCTCCGCGGCTGGGTGGGACGCCTACAACTTCGAGGGTTACCGCTCCGGCGTCGGGCTGTCGGCCAGGCGCTCCACCACCGACCGTTGTGCGCTGAGTGTCCGGAAGTTCCCGCGCGAGGTCACGTTCAAGGGCAGCCTGAGCGAGCCGGGCGGTTGGCGCGGCTGGCAGTACGCCGGTGTGGGTAGGGCCAGCAAATGGGTGCCGGTTCCGAAGGCGAAGGGTTCCACCTCCGGCCGGTTCAGCTTCCGGGCCAAGGTCGCGGAGAACTCCTGGTTCGACGCGGCCTACGGGCCGACCAGCACCCACGAGTACAGCGATAGTCGCGACATCTACCTCCCGGCCTTTCCCAGCATCCAGCTCAAGACCAAGACACACTCCGTCACGCGCGGTCGACAGCTCGTGGTGACCGGCGCGTTCAGGCCCGCCCGGCGACTGGCGTTCGACGTGCTCCTGGCCGTTCCAAAGGGCAACAGCTGGGGCGCGCTGCGCAAGATCAAGTCCCTGCGCGCCGACCAGCGTGGACGGTTCCGGTTCACCGTCCCGACGGGGCGGCTCGGCTGGGCCAGCATCGACGTCTTCACCAAGACGGGCCTCGACCTCACCACCACCATCAGTCGCCGATCGGTGCTCTACAAGGTGGTCAAGCCGAAGGCGCCGAAGCCGAAGAAGACCGGACCGTCGACGACCCCGTCCACCAACGACAACACGGCCGCGTCGGGCAACCAGAACGACGAGCCGGTCGGCGGGATCCACGGGCGCGACCACCGGGTGGTCCTCGAACGGCCCAAGGGCTACGGGGGATGCGGCTGGCGTCTCACCGGACGCCCGCCGAGCCGCCTCGCCCTCGGCCGCTCCCTCGACCAGGACGGTCCGCCGGTCGCGGTCAAGGCACCCTCGGGCTCCCTGTCCGTACCGAACGGGGGCGCGCCCGCAGAGCTGGAACACGCCCCTTCGGGCGCGGACCCGACGGAGCCCCCGGTGCGCCGGCTCACCCGCGCCCCGGCGGCCAGCCAGCCGCCGCCCGTGCGGGAAGGGCGGCCCTAGCTCCGAGGCTCAGGGGGCGATCGGTATCTCGGTGCGCTCGTCAGCGACCCGAATGGTCAGGGTCTGGCCGCCGTAGCCGAAGGCGTAGTTGTCCAGGCGGGCCCTCCCGTCCGCATCGACGGTCACCTCGTGGGCGCAGCCGCTCACGCACGGCACCACCGTGTCATCGCTCTTCGTCGTGCTCACCTGCTCGATCGCGACGGCCTCGTCCGCTCTGAAGCCCTCCAGCAGGAGGTCGAACTGGCGGCAGGTGAATCCAGACGCGAGGTCCTCCGGCTCGCACTGGTCGGGGCTGAGCAGCCAGTCGATCTTGAGCGGCTTGCTGCGAGCGCAGACGCGATCCGTCGGCCCCGCGATGCGGCTGTCAGCCTCGACCCTGGCGGCGCGGACCACGGCACAGACCGAGCGACCACCTCTGGCGGTGGGGATCGGGAACCGCGCCTCGGTCGGCACCCACCCGTCGCTCGTGCGTAGCTCGTAGATGACGTCGTCGGGATCGTCGGCCATTGCCACCGAGAAGGTGACCTTCTTGTAGCCCGGTGTCGCCGCCAACGAGGGCTGGTCCGGCGGCATCGGCGGGGACTCCGAGCTGGTGCCGGCCGACGACGAAGCCGACGGGCTCACCGGGTCGCCGGCGTCGGCTTCCCCGGAGTCATCCAGTGCGGCCTGGACGGCGTAGCCACCGCCGGCGACCAGCGCCACGGCGGCGACCGCGGCCACCGCGATCCGTGGCCCGCGGCGTCGGCCACTCTTGCGCGGGGGAAGCGGGGGCAGCGGCGGCGGCGGCACCCGCTCGGTCGAGGGCTGCTCGACGGGTCGGGGGTCTTGCGTCGCGGGCCAGGCGGGGACGTCGAGCGTGGGCGGGGCTGCCGGTTCGGGGAGCGTGGCGGTCTCCGCGGGCCGGGCGCCGAGGAACAGCGCGAGCGTGTCCGGATCGAGGTTCCCGGTCGCGGCTGCCAGCGTGGCCACCGCCCAGCGGGAGCTGGCGGTCTCGAGCGTGCCGCGTTCGCGGGCCAGGGCGTCGCCGGCCGTTTGCACGGCCATCGCTGGTTCGCTGTTGTTCGCCAGCAGTTCCAGGCAGCGCGCGAGGGCCCCGAAGCGGACCGCGTCGTGGAGCAGGTTGAGCTGCCCGGGGAGGACGGATCCTTCCTCGACGTAGTCGTCGAGCGCAGCCCGGAACTGATCGCCGTCCCGGAGCAGTTCCGGACCGTAGGAGGTCACGAGCTCGCGCAGCTCGTCGTGCAGGGTCACGTCCTGAGCGTCGCAGAACCGTCCTCCGAACACGACGAAATCGAGGCAACATACCCCGCTGTCGGGATGATGTCGGAGCGTCGCCGTACGGTCGGGCTCGTGGCCGGTAGTCTGGCGCTCTTCCCCGTGAGGTGCGCCGGACCCCAACCCGGTGACGCTGTGCCATGCCCGATCTCGACCGGTAAGGAGCATCACGCGGAGATGTCGACTGGCGCCGGGGACTCCTTCGTCCACCTCCATGTGCACACCGAGTACTCCATGCTCGACGGCGCAGCGCGCCTCGGTGACCTGACCCGACGGGCGGCCGAGCTCGGGATGCCCGCGGTCGCGATGACCGACCACGGCAACGTCTTCGGGGCCTACGACTTCTACGCGCAGGCGAAGGCTGCCGGGGTCAAGCCGATCATCGGCATCGAGGCGTACGCCGCGCCCAACATCTCCCGGCACGAGCGCCGGCGGGTCAACTTCTACGACGGGGGGCCCGACGACGTCTCCGCGCGCGGCGCCTACACCCACCTGACCCTGCTCAGCGAGACCACCGCCGGGATGCACAACCTCTTCCGGATCTCCAGCTCGGCCTGGCAGGACGGCTACTTCCACCACCCGCGCATCGACCGCGAGCTGCTCGCCCAGCACAGCACCGGGCTGATCGGCACCACCGGCTGCCCCAGCGGTGAGATTCAGGTCCATCTGCGCCACGACAACTACGACGCGGCGCGGCAGTCGGCGGCCGACTTCCAGGACATCCTCGGCCGCGACAACTACTTCCTGGAGCTGATGGACCACGGGCTCGAGATCGAGCAGCGCGTTCGCGACGGACTGCTCCGGCTCTCGCAGGACCTGCGGATCCCACTGCTGGCCACCAACGACAGCCACTACGTCATGCGCGAGGATGCCCCGTCCCAGGAGCACCTGCTCTGCATCAACTCCGGGTCCACGATGGACATCCCGGCCGGCGACGGTCCGGGCCAGCGCTTCGCGTTCTCCGGTGACGGCTACTACCTCAAGTCGGCCGAGGAGATGCGCGCGATCTGGGTCGACAAGTACGACCTCCGCGAGGCCTGCGACAACACGCTGCTGATCGCCGAGCGGTGCAATGTGGAGTTCGCCGAGGGCAACGGCACCTACATGCCCCGGTTCCCGTGCCCGGAGGGCGAGAGCGAGGACTCCTGGCTGGTCAAGGAGATCGAGCAGGGCCTCGCCTTCCGCTACCCGGCTGGGGTGCCCGACGACGTCCGCAAGCAGGCCGAGTTCGAGATCGGTGTCATCACCTCGATGGGGTTCTCGGGCTACTTCCTGGTGGTCGCCGACTTCATCACCTGGGCGAAGGACAACGGCATCCGGGTCGGCCCCGGCCGTGGCTCCGGCGCCGGCTCGATGGTCGCCTACGCGATGCGGATCACCGACCTCGACCCGCTGCGGCACGGACTCATCTTCGAGCGGTTCCTCAACCCCGATCGAGTCTCGATGCCGGACTTCGACATCGACTTCGACGAGCGTCGCCGCGGTGAGGTGATCAAGTACGTCACTGACAAGTACGGCGACGACCGGGTGAGCTACATCGTCACCTACGGCACCATCAAGGCGAAGCAGGCGGTCAAGGACTCCGCGCGGATCCTCAACTACCCCTTCGCGATGGGCGACCGGATCACGAAGGCGTTCCCCGCCGCGGTGATGGGCAAGGATGTGCCGCTCAAGGAACTGTTCGACGCCAACCACGACCGGTTCAGCGAAGGCGGCGAGTTCCGCTCGCTCTACGACTCCGACCCGGACGTCAAGAAGGTCGTCGACACCGCGATCGGGATCGAGGGGCTCAAGCGTCAGTGGGGCGTGCACGCCGCCGGCGTGATCATGTCGAGCGAGCCGCTGATCGACGTCATCCCGCTGCTCAAGCGCCCGGCCGACGGCGCCATGATCACGCAGTTCGACTACCCGACCTGCGAGGCCCTGGGCCTGATCAAGATGGACTTCCTCGGGCTGCGCAACCTCACCGTCCTCGACGATGCGCTCGAGAACATCGAGGTCAACCGGGGCGAGAAGGTCGTGCTCGAGGAGCTCGAGCTCACCGACGAGGCCACCTACCGGCTGCTCCAGCGCGGCGACACCCTCGGCGTTTTCCAGCTCGACGGCGGGCCGATGCGAGCGCTGTTGCGCTCGATGCGGCCCGACACGTTCGAGGACATCTCCGCGGTCGGTGCGCTCTACCGGCCCGGCCCGATGGGTGCCGACTCGCACAACAAGTACGCCCGCCGCAAGACCGGTCGCGAGCCGGTCGAGCCGATCCACCCGGAGCTCGCCGATGCCCTGCAGGACGTGCTCGGTGAGACCTACGGCCTGATCGTCTATCAGGAGCAGGTGATGGCGATCGCGCAGAAGCTGGCCGGCTACACGCTGGGCCAGGCGGACCTGCTGCGCCGCGCGATGGGCAAGAAGAAGAAGTCCGAGCTCGACAAGCAGCTCGAGACGTTTGCCGGCGGCATGGCCGAGCGCGGCTTCTCCCGGCAGGCGACGAAGACCCTGTGGGACATCCTGGTGCCGTTCTCGGACTACGCCTTCAACAAGGCCCACTCCGCGGCCTACGGCCTGGTGTCCTACTACACCGCCTACCTCAAGGCGAACTACCCGGCCGAATACATGGCGGCCCTGCTCACCTCGACCAGGGACGACAAGGACAAGTCGGCGATCTACCTCAACGAGTGCCGCCGGATGAAGATCCAGGTGCTGCCGCCCGACGTCAACGAGTCCGCCAAGAACTTCACCCCGGTGGGCAACGACGTCCGGTTCGGGCTCACCGCCGTGCGCAACGTCGGCGCCAACGTGGTCGACGCGATCGTCGCTGCCCGCGAGGAGCAGGGCCGGTTCATCGACTTCAACGACTTCCTCTCCAAGGTGCCCGCCCAGGTCTGCAACAAGCGAGTGATCGAGTCGCTGGTCAAGGCCGGTGCCTTCGACGACATGAAGCATCGGCGGCGGGCGCTGGTGGCGATCCACGAGACCGCGGTCGACCAGTACGTCGACATCAAACGCAACGAAGCGATCGGGCAGGACTCGCTGTTCGCCGGGCTCGACGGGATCGACGACGGCGCCGGCTCCGGCTTCGGGGTCACGGTGTCGGTGCCGGAGATCGACGAGTGGGACAAGATGACGCTGCTCGGCCACGAGCGCGACATGCTCGGCCTCTACGTCTCGGACCACCCGCTGATGGGTCTCGAGCACGTGCTGGCCAACGGCACCGACTGCACCATCGGCCAGCTGATGCTCGACGAGGACCGTCCGGACGGCTCCACCGTCACGGTCAGCGGCCTGGTCACCGCGGTCCAGCGCAAGATCACCAAACGCGGCGACGCCTGGGCGATGGTGACCCTGGAGGACCTCGAGGGCGCGATCGACGTGCTGCTGTTCCCGAGCGCCTACCAGCTGGCCGGGAGCTACCTCGCCCAGGACGCCATCCTCACCGTCAAGGGGCGGTTGTCGCGGAGCAAGGACCAGCCGGAGCTGCACGGCCAGGAGGTGACCGCGCCGGACCTCTCCGACGGCCCATCGGGGCCGGTGGTCATCTCGCTGCCTTCCACCAGGTGTACTGGTCCCGTGGTCGAGCAGCTCAAGGACGTCCTAGCCACCCATCCCGGGGTGACCGAGGTGCACCTGCGCCTGCTCACCCGCAACGCGACCAAGCTGATGCGCCTCGACGACCGGCTCCGGGTGGCGCCCAGCCCCGAGCTCTTCGCCGATCTCAAGCAGCTCCTGGGGCCCGGGTGCCTGACGTCATGACCGACCAGCGGGCCTCGAGCCCTGCCCGGATGCTGCCGTACGCCCTGGAGCTGCTCGCGGTGCTGGCGCTGTTCGCGGTCGCTGGCGTGGGCTGCGGATGGCTCTGGTTCGAGATCTCGGACCAACCCACCGGGACCGTCTACAACCACACCTGGTACCCCGACGAGCAGGGTTTCAGGGACGTGTTCGACGGCACCGCCTGGTACGTCGTGTTCGCCGCCGCGGGCGGGCTCGTGGCCGGCGCGCTGGCCACGGTGTTCGCGCGGCGGGCGCCGCTGGCGACGATGGTCGCCGTACTCGCCGGCAGCGCGCTCGCCGCCTGGCTGATGCTCCGGGTCGGCCTGGAAATGAGCCCGCAGGATCCCGAGCTGCTGGCGCGGACTGCCGACAACGAGACCCAGCTGCCGGGGCGGCTGTCGCTCGAGGGGAGCAACAGCCCCTACCTGGCCTGGCCGCTCGCCTCCTTGACCGTGCTGATCGTGCTGAACTTCCTGCTTTCCTCCGGGCGCCGGATCAGGGGGCGCGAGGACGACGATCCGCGCTGGCTGGCGCGGAACCACCCTGGGTAGTCTCCCGTCGAACCAGCGACACCGATCCAGCACGGACCCGAGGGGTGCCATGTCCAGCGAGTTCCCGCCGCCCGGCCCACCGCCGAACCAGCCACCCGGCCCGCCGCCGCCCGCGCCGCCGGAGTACCTCCAGCAGGGCGCCGGGGAGCCGCTACCGCCCGCGAGTGGGGGTTCGTCGTCCCGCAAGGTCATGATCGCGGCCGGGGCCATTGTCGGCCTGGGCGCCGCAACGGCTGCGGCGTTCGGCGCCGTCTGGTACTTCGGCACTGGTCCGCAGCCGGCGGAGGCGCTCCCCGACACGACCATTGCCTACGTCGGCGTCGACATCGACCCCAGTGGCAAGCAGCTGCTGGAGGCCAGGGAGGCGCTGGAGAAGTTCCCGTTCTGGACCGACCAGGACATCAGCAGCAAGAAGGATCTGCGCGAGGCGGTCTTCGACGAGGTGCTCAGCGAGGCGCCGTGCGACCTCGACTACGCCGACGACGTCGAGCCCTGGATCGGGGACCGGGCCGCCGCGGCCGCGGTCGACCTCGGCGGCGAGCAGCCGGAGACGGTGTTCGTGGTCCAGGTCAAGGAGGTCGACACCGCCGAGCAGGCGTTCGAGAAGTTCGCCGACTGCGGTTCCTCGGATGAGGGCCTCTCGGCCGGCTGGGCGATCTCGGGGGAGTGGGCGGTGCTGGCCGAGACCGAAGACATCGCCACCCAGGTCGCCGAGGATGCTCGGGAGAAGCCGCTGTCCGATGACGACGACTTCGAGAAGTGGACCGACGAGGCGGGCGGCCCAGGCGTGCTCACGGCCTACGCCGCCCCCGGCGCCGCACAGTGGCTGCTCGAGGGCAACGGGTCCTTCATGGGCATGGCCATGGGTGTCGGCAGCGACGAGGCCGCCACGATCCTCGAGGACTTCAGCGGAGCCGCACTCACCGTCCGTTTCGACGACGGCGCGCTGGAGATCGAGGCCGCGACCAGCGTGGCGGACTTCGGCCTGGAACGGCTCACCGCCAGCGACAACGCCGGCGAGTCGATCGAGACCCTGCCCGAGGACACCGCCGCCGCGATCGCCGTCGGCTTCGAGGAGGGGTGGTTCGAGGACCTCCTCGACTACGCCGAGTCGGTCTCCGGGATGGGGTTCGACGTCGACGACCTGATCGAGGGAGCCGAGGACGAGCTCGGCCTGGACCTGCCCGACGACGCCGAGAAGCTGGTCGGGGAGTCCGCCGTACTCGCTGTTGGAGCCGACTTCGACCTGGGTGTCTTCTTCGGCTACGACAGCGAGATCACCGAGCTCCCGATCGGGTTGAAGATCAAGGGCGACCCCGACGACATCCAGGACGTCATCGACCGACTCCTGGACAGCGAGGCCGCCTCCGGGGAGGACCAGGAGCTGTTCGTCAGTGCCGATCAGGGCGACTTCGTGGCCATCGGCCCCGACGACGACTACCGCGAGGAGATCCTCGAGGACGGCGACCTCGGCGGCTCCGACGCCTACCAGGACGTGGTGCGCGAGTCCGGGGACGCTGCCGCGATCCTCTACGTCAACTTCCGCGCTGGTGACGGCTGGCTGGAGCGACTGGTCGAGGGCGACGACGAGGTGCAGGACAACCTCGCACCTCTCGAGGCAGCGGGTCTCTCGCTGTGGGCCGACGACGAAGTGGGCCACGCGGTCCTCAGGATCACCACGGAGGACTAGTCCCGGGTGCCGATGGGCGCGGTGCTGGCGCCGGTGATCAGCACCAGGTCGGCCGGCGCGAGTTCGAGGTCGAGCCCGCGCTTGCCGCCGGAGACGAAGATCGTCGGCCAGGACAGCGCGCGCTCGTCGAGGACCGTCGGGTGCGGGCGCCGCTGACCGATGGGGGAGATCCCGCCGAGCACGTAGCCGGTGACTCGTTGGGCGAGGGCCGGATCGGCCAGCACCGCCTTGGCGCCGCCGACGGCCCGGGCCAGCGCCTTCAGGTCGAGCTGACCGACGACCGGAACGATGGCCACGGTCACGGTGCCGTCCACCGAGGTCATCAGGGTCTTGTACACCCGCGCCGGGTCCAGGCCGAGCGCCTCGGCCGCCTCCAGCCCGTACGACGTCGAGCGCGGGTCGTGCGGATAGGTGTGTGCCGTATGCGCGATGCCGGCCGCGGTCAGCGCCACGATGGCCGGGGTGCCGCCGGTCGAGGTTCTCTTGGCCATCCGGGTCGGCTCAGTTCGGCGACCAGCGGGTGCGCGCGACCTCGGTGGCGGGCAGCGACGAGATCACGTTCATCGCCCGCAACTCCTGGCGGAGCAGGTCGGTGACCAGGATCAGCCGGGTGCTGGCGTCCTCGGCCTCGAGCAGCGCCTGCCGCTCCGGCATCGGCAGCGGTGCGCAGGCGGCCAGCGTCCAGGACAGGTACGTCGCGTCGCGCGGCAGGCTGCCGGCGTACGGGTCCGCGCGGATCTCGGCCAAGGCGACGCGGTAGGCGGTGAAGGTGGCCCGGGCCCGCTCCAGGACGTGCTCGGGAACGGCCGACTCATCCTCGGGGCTGTCGACGACATGCCCGACCGGGAAGCTGCCGGTCGTGTCGAGGCGTTCGAGCTGGATCCGGTCCAGGCCGACGGCGACGATGTCGAAGGTGCCGTCGGCGTTGCTCTCGACGTCGGTGAGCTGCACCCGGCACCCGACCCGGAACAGCGACTGCGCGCCGTGGTCGCCGATCTCGTAGCCCTCGCGGATCGCCACCGACCCGAACAGTCGATCCGTGGGGTCCTCGACCCGGAGCAGGTGGTGGATGAGCGCGCGGTAGCGGTCCTCGAAGACGTGCAGGGGCACGCTGACGCCTGGGAACAGCACGGTGTTCAGCGGGAACATCGGCAGCGTGTCGCTCACCCTCCCGACCGTAGTCCAGCCACCGTCACGGTTCCCGGCCGACAGGCGACCCGCACCTAGAATTGCCCCATGATGCGCCGGATCGACCTGCGCGGTGCTCCCACAGAGGGTGGCGCCGTCGACTACCGCGCCGCCGTGCCGCGCGCGGACTTCGACGTCGAGGCGGCGGTTCCGGCGGTCCATGAGATCTGCGAGGCGGTGCGCACCCGCGGACTCGACGCGATCCGGGAGTACTCCGAGCGGTTCGACGGAGTCTCGGTGAGCGACATCCGCGTCCCGGCCGATGCCCTCGCGACCGCGCTGGCGCGGCTGGACCCGGAGGTTCGGGCCGCGCTCGAGGAGTCGATCCGTCGGCTCCGGGCGACCTGCGCTGCCGAGCTCGAGTCCGACGTCGTCACCGACCTGGCGCCCGGCGCCCGGGTCACCCACCGCAAGGTCCCCGTGGACCGCGTCGGGCTCTATGTCCCGGGTGGTCTCGCGCCGCTGGTGTCCAGCGTGCTGATGAACGTCGTGCCCGCGCAGACTGCGGGGGTCGCCTCGATCGCCCTCGCCTCCCCGCCGCAGCACGAAGGGCTCGCCGAGTTCGGCGCCGGGCTCCCGCACCCGACGATCCTGGCCGCGTGCGCCCTGCTCGACGTCGACGAGGTCTACGCCGTCGGCGGCGCCCAGGCGATCGCGATGTTCGCCTACGGCGTCGGCCCCTGCGCCCGGGTCGACCTGGTCACCGGGCCGGGCAACATCTACACGGTGACCGCCAAGCGGCTGCTCAAGGGTCAGGTCGGCATCGACTCCGAGGCCGGTCCCACCGAGATCGCGATCCTGGCCGATGACACCGCCGACGCGGCGTACGTCGCCGCCGACCTGATCAGCCAGGCCGAGCACGACCCCCTCGCTGCCTCGGTCCTCGTGACCACCTCCGAACGGCTTGCCGCCGAGGTCACGGACGAGCTCGAGACCCAGATCGCCGCCACGAAGCACAGCGAGCGGATCCGGACCGCGCTCGGCGGCACCCAGTCCGCGGTGGTGCTGGTCGATGACGTCGCGCAGGGGCTCGAGGTGGTCAACGCCTACGCCGCCGAGCACCTCGAGATTCACACCGCCGATGCGGGGGCCGACGCGACGAAGGTGCGCAACGCCGGCGCCATCTTTGTGGGTCCGCACGCACCGGTGTCGCTCGGCGACTACTGCGCCGGCTCCAACCACGTGCTGCCCACCGGCGGCTGCGCCTGCCACTCATCGGGGCTTTCCGTGCGCGCGTTCACCAAGTCCGTGCACGTCGTCGACTACGACCGCGATGCCCTGGCCGAGGTGGCCGACCACGTCGTGACGCTGGCCGAGGCCGAGGACCTGCCCGGGCACGGCGCGGCCGTCCGGGTCCGGTTCGAGAGATGAGCTTCCCGCCGCTGCGCGAGGAGCTGCGCGGCATCGAGCCGTACGGCGCCCCGCAGCTCGACGTACCCGTTCAGCTGAACGTCAACGAGAACCCCTATCCGCCCGGCCCCGAGGTCGTGGCGGCGATCGCGGCTGCGGTCGCGGAGGCTGCCGGCACCCTCAACCGCTACCCCGACCGCGAGTTCACCGAGCTGCGCGAGGCGCTCGCCGACTACCTGGGCGTAGGGGTGACCCCCGAGCAGGTCTGGGCGGCGAACGGCTCCAACGAGGTGATGCTGCAGCTGCTGCAGGCCTTTGGTGGGCCCGGTCGCTCGGTGGCCAGCTTCGCGCCGACGTACTCGATGTATCCCGAGTACGCCCGCGACAGCCACACCGAATGGGTCATCGGACACCGCGAGGAGGACTTCGGTCTCGACCTCGACCACGCGCGTGCCCTGGTCGAGCAGCGCCGGCCCGCCGTCGTGTTGCTGCCCTCGCCCAACAACCCCACCGGTACGGCCCTGCCGCCCGAGGCGATCACCACCCTGTGCGAGGCGATGAGCGAGGGGATCGTCGTCGTCGACGAGGCCTACGGCGAGTTCCGACGGGCCGGCACCCCGAGCGCGCTGGAACTGCTGCCGCGGCACCGCAACCTGGTCGTCACCCGCACCATGAGCAAGGCGTTCGCTCTCGCCGGGGCTCGGCTCGGCTATCTGGCCGCCGACCCGGCCATCATCGATGCGATCCGGGTCGTCCGGCTGCCCTACCACCTGTCGGCGACCACCCAGGCGGTGGCGCTGGCGGCCCTGAAACACGCCCCCGCGCTGCTCGCCAGGGTCGATGACCTGCGGGTCGAACGGGACCGCACCGTCGCCTGGCTGCGCGAGCGCGGGCTCCGCGTCGCGGACTCGGATGCCAATTACTGTTTGTTCGGGACGTTCGATGACCGTCATGCTGTCTGGCAGGGCCTGCTCGACCGGGGCGTGCTGGTCCGGGAGACCGGGCCCGACGGGTGGCTCCGGGTGTCGATCGGTACGCCTGACGAGATGGCAGCATTCCAGGACGCACTCACCTCCGTGATGGACGGGGCACAACAGTGAACGGGGCAACAGCATGAGCCGGGTGGCGAAGATCGACCGCGAGACCAACGAGTCAAAGGTCCACGTGGAGCTCGACCTCGACGGCACCGGCCGCACCGAGGTGTCGACGGGTGTCGGCTTCTACGACCACATGCTGTCCTCGTTCGGCCGGCACGCGCTGGTCGACCTGACGGTGCAGACGACCGGCGACACCCACATCGACGCCCACCACACGGTCGAGGACACCGCCATCGCGCTTGGCGAGGCGATCCGTGAGGCGCTCGGCGACAAGGTCGGCATCCGCCGCTTCGGTGACGCCACCGTGCCCCTGGACGAGACCCTCGTGCAGGCCGTGGTCGACGTTTCCGGTCGGCCCTACTGCGTGCACACCGGGGAGCCGGAGGGGCAGCAGTTCGTGACCATCGGTGATCGTTACCTCGGTTCGCTGACGAGGCACGTCTTCGAGACCCTCGCGTTCCACGCGCACCTCGGGCTGCACGTCCGCGTACTCGCCGGTCGCGATCCGCACCACATCGTGGAGGCGCAGTTCAAGGCCTTCGCCCGGGCGCTGCGCGACGCCGTGGCACTCGACCCGCGCGAGACCGGCGTCCCTTCCACCAAGGGTTCTCTGTAGGCCGGTGAAGAACGTCGTCGTCCTCGACTACGGATCGGGGAACCTGCGCTCCGCCGTGCGCGCCCTCGAGCGCGCCGGCGCAGAGGTGACCCTGACCGCCGATATCGGCCTGGCCCAGGAGGCCGACGGCCTCGTTGTCCCCGGGGTCGGCGCCTTCGCCGCGTGCATGGCGGGGCTGCGCCGGGTCCGCGGCGAGCGGATCATCGGCCGCAGACTCGCCGGCGGACGACCGGTGCTCGGGATCTGTGTCGGCATGCAGGTGCTGTTCGCGCGCGGCGTCGAGCACGGGGTGGAGTCCGAGGGCTGCGACGAGTGGCCCGGGGTGGTCGAGCGGCTGCGGGCGCCGATCGTGCCGCACATGGGCTGGAACACCGTGGACGCGGCCGCCGGGACCACGTTGTTCGAGGGGGTCGAGGCCGAGCGCTTCTACTTCGTGCACTCGTACGGAGTGCGGGAGTGGACGCTCGAGACCAACGACCGGACCCGGGCGCCGTTGGTGACGTGGGCCGAGCACGGCGGTGACCGGTTCGTGGCCGCGGTCGAGAACGGCCCCCTGTCGGCCACCCAGTTCCACCCCGAGAAGTCCGGGGACGCGGGCGCCGCGCTGCTGCGCAACTGGGTGCGGACGCTGTGAGCAAGGAGCGCGCCCAGCGCCGAGTCGAGCGGGAGCGAGAGGCGGCGGTGCGGGCCGCGGCCCAGGCTGCCGCGGCCGAGCGGGCCGAGCGCCGTGCGGCGCGTCGGCGGGCCCTGACTCGCTGGCTGCCCGCTCGGCACTCCCGACAGAGCGGCATCCTGGCCGAGCGCCGGCGCCGCGAGGTGGGCGCGACGATCGCGATCCTGCTCGCGGTCAACGTGCTGGTCTGGGTCTTCTTCGGCGAGTGGGCCGCCCGCGCGATGGTCGCGGTGGTCTCGGTGCTGGCCGCACCCGTACTACACACGATGCTGTTCCGACGTTGAGAGAGATCCGATGACTGCCTACCTCGAGCTGCTGCCCGCCGTCGACATCGCGGACGGGCAGGCCGTGCAGCTGGTCCAGGGGGTGGCCGGCTCCGAGAAGCGCTTCGGCGACCCGGTCGAGGCCGCGCTGCGCTGGCAGCAGGCCGGTGCGGAATGGCTCCACCTGGTCGACCTCGACGCCGCGTTCGGCCGCGGACACAACCGCGAGCTGCAGGCCCGGATCGTCGGCGAGCTCGACATCCAGGTCGAGATGAGTGGCGGGATCCGCGACGACGAGTCGCTGGCGGCCGCGATGGCCACCGGCTGTCGCCGGGTGAACATCGGTACGGCGGCGCTCGAGCAGCCGGACTGGTGCGCCGCTGCGATCGCCGAGTACGGCGACCGGGTGGCGGTCGGTCTCGACGTGCGCGGTCGAACCCTGGCCGCCCGCGGCTGGACCCGCGAGGGCGGTGACCTCTACGACGTACTCACCCGGCTGGATGCCGAGGGCTGCGCGCGCTACGTGGTCACCGACGTCAACAAGGACGGCATGCTCCAGGGTCCCAACCTCCAGCTGCTGCGGGACGTCTGCGCCGCCACCGACCGCCCGGTGGTGGCCTCCGGTGGGATCACCGAGCTCGCGGACCTGGCGGCGTTGATGGAGCTGGTCGACAACGGCGTCGAAGGGGCGATCATCGGCACTGCCCTCTACGAGGGGCGGTTCACCCTCGAGGACGCCCTGGGGTTGACCCGGGCATGACCCTCTCCGTACGTGTCATCCCGTGCCTGGACGTCGACGCCGGCCGGGTGGTCAAGGGGATCAACTTCAAGGAGCTCCGCGATGCGGGCGATCCGGTCGAGCTGGCGAGGACCTACGACGCCGAGGGTGCGGACGAGCTGACCTTCCTCGATATCTCCGCCTCGCACGAGGGTCGTGCCACCACGATGGAGATCGTCTCCCGGACCGCCGAGGAGGTGTTCATCCCGCTCACGGTCGGTGGCGGGATCTCCTCGACCGACGATGTCGACCGCATGTTGCGAGCGGGAGCGGACAAGATCGCGGTCAACACCGCGGCGATCCGGCGTCCCGAGCTGGTCGCCGAGATCGCCGACCGGTTCGGCAACCAGGTGCTGGTGCTGTCCGTCGACGCGCGCCGCGCACCGGGGACCGCGTCCGGCTTCGAGGTCACCACCCACGGCGGCCGGCAGTCGGCGGGTCTCGATGCCGTCGAGTGGACGATTCGGGCCACCGAGCTGGGTGCTGGCGAGATCCTGCTCAATGCGATGGACGCCGACGGCACCCAGGATGGCTTCGACCTCGACCTGATCCGGGCGGTACGACGCGAGGTCACCATCCCGGTGATCGCCTCCGGCGGCGCGGGTGCGACCGGGCACTTCCCCCCTGCGGTCGAGGCCGGTGCGGACGCCGTACTCGCCGCCACCGTGTTTCACTTCGGCACGCTCCGGGTCGCCGAGGTGAAGGAGTCTCTTCGCAACGCGGGACATCCGGTGCGCTGAGCGGGCAGAATCTCCGCGTGCGCACGTTCCTTGCGACCCTGGCCCTTGCTCTCGTGCTGGTCGGCTGCGGTGGTGACGACGACCCGATCGTCTCGGGTGGTGCCAGCGAGAAGTCGGAGCCCGCATCCTCCGCGACCGAGCCGCCTGCGGAGGTGGAGGTCTGCGAGCTGGCGACCGAGGCGGACGTCGAGGCGGCCTTCCTCGAGGATCTGCCGCCGGGCTCGCTCTCGTTCGGGGGCACCGACGAGGACGGCGTGCAGTGGCAGAGCGACAACTGCAACTGGGACATCGAGGACGGCCTCGAGGTCACGCTGGAGATCTCGACGGCCGAGGACTTCTCCGACGGCGTCCTGCAGTGTCCCGAGCTGGACTCGTTCGACGTGCCGTCCACTCCCGTGGAGGGCCTCGACGCCACCTCGGCCGCCTGGGTCAACGACAAGATCGACCCCAACGAGGGCACGCTGCGGATCTGCACCGACAGCTACCTGCTCGGTATCGACGTCGAGTCACCTGACGGCAGCCGGGACCCCGGGACGATGCAGTCGCAGGCCGTGACGCTGGCCGAAGTGGTGCTCGCGAACCTCGGCTAGTGAGGGGTCGTGTCGTGCTCGGCGGCGAGCCGGTCGATGGCCTCGTCGAGTGACTCGGCGTACCGGGTGGTGTCGTCGAGCTCGTGGGTGCCGCTGCGGTCGACCCGTCGGTGCAGCCCGTGAGGAGTGGTCCAGTCGTAGGTATCGAGCCCGCGTTGTCGGAGCCGGTAGGCGAGATGCGTCTTGGCGCGGTGGTTGGTGCGACCGAGGGGAGCGTGGTTGGTGTCTCCGGTTTGGCCGGGTGGGCCGTTGGGTTGGTACGGGTCGGGGTGGTCGGAGTCGGTGTGGCGTGATGCGCGGCTGCCGTGGGGGAAGACCTCGCCGGGGTTGCGGAGGCGACCGCGTTCGACCATCGCGGCGGGGTGCTCGTAGCAGTTGACCGAGGCGCCGGTGTTGAGGTCGATGACGGGTTGCAGGTCGACGTGGGCGTGGCCGAGCAGCCGGCGTACTTGGTCCAGCAGCATCGGGCCGAGCTGCTCGGCTCTGGCCACCGCAGGAGCGCCCTCGAGGGCGGCTTGGTGCAGATGGAGATAGAAGACCACCGTCGGGCGAGGCCGCTTCGGCTGCTCGGTGGCGGCGCCTGACTCAAGCAGGGCGACGAGCTCGGCGGGGTGAGCCAGCCAGCCGAATGCGACGGCCCTGAGCTCGTCCTTGGTGGGGTGGTCGGGAAGGTCGGGCGTCAGGTCGGGACGGGTGGCGAGGATGTCGGCGACCTGGTCGACCACGGCGTCGACCCACGCTGCGTCGCCCGCCTCGACCCGGGCGTAGATCATCCGCAGCCCGGGTTCGTCGGTGGGTGCGCAGCGGACGAACCGTTGGCGCAGCTCCTCCTCCAGCCGGGCGCGGTGGCCGGTGGGGTCGGCCTCGATGATCTTGGCCTCAGCGATGCGCAGCACCCGACCCGGGGACTCACCGGCCAGCGCTTCGGCGACCGCGGCGTCGACCAGCTCGGCGTCCTGCTTGGTCAGGCGGCGGGACATGGCGGCGACCTTGCGGACCACCCACGCGTCGCAGTCACCAGAAAGGAACACCAACCAACACTCCGGGAGCCGGTGCCGCAGGTCCAGCACGTCGGCGGTCGCGGCCCGGGTGGACAGCGTGTGGGTGCCCCGGGCGATGGCGAGCTCGGGGAGCGAGAGTTCGCGGACCGGGGGAGTGCCGTCTCCGCCCATCACAACGAGTCGGTCGCCGCCGCTGAAGGGGCGGCCGTCACTCGGCTCGGGCTCGTCGCCGTGCAGGTCGGCCCAGTGCGCGATCAACAGCAGGTCCTCGATCTCGGCACCGCGCCGCATCCCCACCGCCGCCTGCGCCCGGGCGAGCGTGTCACCTGGGTCGAGGTCCTCGATCGGCTGGAACACGGGATCGATCCTACTCGAACATATATTCGAATACAAGTCCCCGCTGTCAACGTCTCTTGCCACTGGCTGAGGCTCAGAAGACCGTCCAGTCGGAGTACGTGGTGAACGCGTCCAACGCAGCGAGCCCGGCCGCCGAGCTGCCGGAGGGGCCCAGCGAGGGACTCCACACGCAGGCGACACCCCGGTCCGGGATGACGGCCAGGATGCCGCCACCGACGCCGCTCTTGGCGGGCAGTCCCACCCGGTAGGCGAATTCGCCGGCCGAGTCATAGGTGCCGCAGGTGAGCATCACGGCGTTGACCCGCTTCGTCTGCCTCGCACTGAGCAGACGGGTCGCGTCCGATAGCACCCCGTCGCGGGCGAGGAACAGCCCCGCCAGCGCCAGCTCGCGGCAGGTCATCGAGAGGGCGCACTGGGCGACGTACTCATTGATCACCTGGTCAACGGGACACTCCAAGTTCTCGTAGCTGGCCAGCAGGTGAGCGAGTGCCGTGGTGCGGTGGCCGGCCTCGAGCTCCGAACGAGCCACTTCAGGGTCGCTGCCCACGTCGTCGCGGCCGCTCTCCCGGCGCATCAGGTCGCGAAGGGCTCCGGACGCGTCGCCGGTCAGCGCATGCAGCCGGTCGGTGACCACGAGTGCGCCGGCGTTGATGAACGGGTTGCGCGGACGGCCCGCCTCCTGGTCGAGCTGGAACAGGGAGTTGAACGGGTTACCCGATGGTTCTCGGGACACCCGTTCCCAGATGCCTTCGCCCTCGGCTGCGACGACGAGCGCGAGCGTGAAGACCTTGCTGATGCTCTGTACCGAGAAGCGCACGTCGGCGTCACCGACGACGTGCACCTGGCCGTCGCAGGAGGCGATCACCATCCCGAACTGGCGCGGATCGACTGCCGCCAGGCTGGGGATGTACTCCGCCAGCCGGCCGCGGCCCACTTCGGGAGCGGCCGCCTCCTGCGCACGCAGCAGCGCATCCATGATGTTCACTCCGCCATCCTTGCGCAGCCGACGGCCCAGCTTGCGCGGAGCGTCAGCCCCGGATGGGTGTGCCCGAGAGGACGGGTGCCGGCCGGAACCCCTTGAAGGTGAGCCACAGGCCGAGTCCGAGCTCCCACGCCGCAATCGGGAGGGCGAGCGGGAAAGCCGCCACCGACATGTCCTCCATCCCTCCGAACGCGACGATCATCGACTTGGTGATCAACAGGGGTGCGCCGATCAGTCCGAGGATGGGGAGGATGCGCGGAACGAGCCCGGCCTGGTAAAGCATGGTGGCCAGGAAGAGCGCGTTGAACGCGGGCATCACCCCCGGGCCGAACAGGAACGTCCAGTCCCGGACGTCGACGAGCGCGTGAGCGACCGCGACCAGTCCTGCCGGTGCGTCGCCGGTAGCGCCGACGTCCTGACGGAGCGTGACGACGGACAGGATGCTGACGACCCCGACGAGGATGAGGCCGGCCTCCACGATCCGGGAGGAGAGGAATCCGAGGGCGCCGGTCCTGCTGACGCAGACGGGTCACCGGGTAGAGCGCCAGGGCGGTGGCCACGCAGGCCAACGCGGTGATGAGCTCGAAGATCCCTCCGAGGAGGACCTGGTGGTCGTTGCTGCCGTTCCCGAGAACGAAGTCCGCGTGGTCGGTGACCGGGTTCAGCAAACCGACCGCCGGCATGGAGAACACGAACGTGGCGAGGTAGGCGATCCCACCCCATAGGGCGACGCGGCGCGCGTTGTTGTTCATCAGATGTTCCTGGCAGCGAGGAGGCGGACACGCGCCTTGTGGAGTGGGGGCATCAGGCCGTAGATGACGATCGGGACGGCGATGGTGGCGAGCACGAAGGTCCGCAGCACCGCGGACATCGGGGCGCAGCCAGTCGGACAACGTCAGGTTGATGATGGTCAGGGTCGGGAAGACGCACAGCCAGATCATCAGCGCGAGCTGATGCTTGGTCGGCGGTCCTGCGGGTCGATGGGTCTGGTCGGGCATCGGGTTCTCCTTGAGGTGGGGTGGTCAGGCCGGGAGGCCGGCGCGGAACGCCTCGACGGCGTACCGGACGTCTTCATCGGTGAGGTCGCTGTTGATCGCGATCGCGGCGGCGGACCCTTCGCCGGCGGCGGTGATGACCTGGGCACGCGGATTCACGGCGTTGCCGGCGCCCACACGCCAGGAACGGAGGTCGCGCCTGCGTCGTCGACGACGGTCCAGCCCTCGGGGCCAGCGGCGGCGCCGAGACGGGCCAGGAAGTCGTTGTTGCCGACAAGCGACGGGCGCACGAACACCGCGGTGCGTGGGACGACTCGCCCGTCGGTCAGCTCGACGCCGGTGAGTCGGTCGTGCTCGACCACGACTCGGGCGACGCGGGCCTTCGACGATGCCGACGGCGCGGGCGGTCAGCTGCTCGCGTTGCTCGTCCGTGAGCTCGCTGGTGTGGGCGAAGAAGACGACGTCGCTGCTCCACTGCCGGATCAGCAGCGCGTGCGCCACCGCCATCGGGCTTCCGCCGAGTACGCCGAGAGCCTGGTCGCCGACCTCGTAACCGTGGCAGTAGGGGCAGTGCAAGACGTCCCGGCCCCACCGATCGGCAACGCCGGGGAGATCGACGATCTCGTCGCGCAGCCCGGTGGCGACCAGCAAGCGCCGGGCCACCATCGCAGCGCCCGAGGCGAGGTCGAGTCCGAAGGTGCCGTCCTCGCGACGGGTGACGCCGGCGACCGAGTCGTCGACCAGCTCACCGCCGTAGGAGGCGACCTCCTCGCGGCCGACCTTCAGCAGCTCGGCGGGAGGCATGCCGTCGCGGGACAGGAAGCCGTGCAGGTGGGCGGCCGCGGCGTTCCTGGGTCGGCCGGCGTCGATGATGGCGACCCGGCGGCTGGCGCGGGTCAGGACCAGGGCTGCGGACAGTCCCGCGGCACCACCGCCGATGACTGCGACGTCGTAGGAGTTCATGCGACGAGAGCCTGGACGGCTGTCCCGGTATCGACAACGGTTGTTGCGGAAACCGGGAAATGCTGGCGCAGCATGGAACCGTGAACACCGGCGAAGAGGTCATCGCAGCAGCACTGGACCAGGTCGGCGACCGGTCTGCGAACGCATCCGGACGGAACGTGGCCTGACCCTCACCGCAGCTGCGAAGACCACCGGCATCTCCAAGAGCACCCTGTCGCGGCTCGAGAACGGCGAGCGCAAGCCCAGCCTCGAGCTGCTGCTACCCCTCGCTCAGGCCTACCGGGTCCCCCTCGACGACCTTGTCGGCGCCCCCGAGGTCGGTGATCCCCGCATCCGGCTCAAGCCGCAGCGGGTCAACGGCCGCACCGTCGTCCCGCTCACCCGGCATGCCGGCGGGATGCAGGCCTGGAAGATCGTCATCCCGGTCACCAAGCACGTCCCCGAGCTACGCACCCACGACGGCTACGAGTGGCTCTACGTCATCGCCGGCAAGATGCGCCTCATCCTCGGCAACCACGACCTCATCCTCGGACCGGGCGAGGTCGCCGAGTTCGACACCAAGGAACCCCACTGGTTCGGCAGCAACGGCGAAGAGCCAGCAGAGGTGCTCAGTCTCTTCGGCCGCCATGGCGAACGGATGCGCCACCGTGCCCGCACCTACGAAGGCGCCCCCGGATAGACCGGAGGGTGACCGGTCACCGGATTCAGGACGCAGTCGAGGACCGAGAGGGCATCGGTGCACTGGTCGGATGGCTCGTCCGGCGGGTCACTCGGAGTGGGCGGCGCAGGCGGATCCGACGGCCCCTCGGGCCCGGGCGGAGAGTCGGGGGTGGGGCCAGGGGTTTCCGATGCCGGTGAGCTGGGGTCATCGCTCGTCGGTTCATTGTCTGCGTCGACGATCGGCTCGGTATCGGAGTCCCTGGACCGGGGCTTCTCGGTGGGACGAGGAGACCGCACCTTCTCGTGGTCGGCCGGAGGATCGAGCTCTGGCGGGATGGAGCTCTCGGGTGCGATCGGGCGGCGTTCTTCGCTCGGCGAATCAGAGTCGCGGAGCCCGGAAACCTCCACCGTCCAGGCGCCAGCGAGGACAGCGCAGACAGCGATGGTGATGCCGCGCACGTACCAGGTCCTGCCCATCAGCGCTCCCGGGGTCAGCGTTCAGCCCACGATCGTACGGCCTCGGCAGGGGATGGCGGATCGGGGCGGTGGCCGCCTCCTTGAATGCCTAGAACCCGAGGTCCGCGCCCCGCACCTCGGCCACCGCATCGGCCGGACCCTCGAACGAGAGATCGCGTGCGTACCCGCGTCCGTACAGGAACAGCACCACCTCGCCGGGTGGCCCGGTGACGACCACCGGGTCGTCGCCGGCATTCAGCACGGCCTCGCGGCCGGTGTCGCTGCGGCGAATCGTCACCGGCACCCCTAGCCGGCGAGCCATCATCCGGCCGGCGCCCCGACCCAGCTTCCAGATCAGGCCGAGATCGGCGGCAGCCAGCACCCGCGGCTCCCAGCCGGGCTGCGCGCGGCGAATGTCTTCGAGGTGCACGAAGTACTCGAGCGTGTTCAATGCGACCTCAGCGGCCGGGAGTCGGTACATGTTCAGGCCCGGGTCGCGGAGCTTCTCGACGAGTACGCCGAAGTCCTTGCGCGCCATCCGCTCCATCGACTTCTCGGTCAACCCCGCGAGCGGTGGCACCACGATTCCGGCGGCGGCCCACGGGCGGTTCTCACGCACCAGCAGGTGGGCGACCAGCTCCTTGACCGTCCAGTCGCCACACAGCGTGGGGGCATCCTCCCCGACGGTCAGGGCCAGATCGCACAGGTCGTGACGTTCGCGGCGGGCCAGGGGAGGGGACACCCGCTCACCGTATAAGCCAAAGTCTGTGGAACCTTGTCGGCGTCCGGGAATAGCCTGCCCGGGCCGGGCCGTTGGGTCGGCAGAGCAATTAGGGAGACATGAGCGACGATCGCGGTGCCGGACGGGGTTCGACCCGAGCCGGTTTCGGCGTACTGCTCGTGGCCATCAAGCGTGAGCCGCTGGTGTTCGCGCTCTCGACGCTCGGCTCGGTGCTGTTCGGGGCGCTGACCGTCGCCGATGCGTGGGTATTGGGCTGGGCGACCGACCACGTCGTGCTGCCGGCCTTCCGCGACGGCGAGATCGGCGCCGATCTGCTGATCGCGGTCTTGGCGCTGTTCCTCGGTGTCGCGATCCTGCGCGCGGTCGGCATCGTCGCCCGCCGCCTCGGCGCCGGCATCATGCAGTACCGGATGCAGGCTCGGACCCGTCGGGCGGTCACGCGTCAGTACCTCGCGCTGCCGATGGAGTGGCACCAGCGCCACCCGACCGGCGAGCTGCTCTCCAACGCCAACTCCGACGTCGAGGCCGCGTGGGGGCCGATCGCGCCGCTGCCGATGGCCGTCGGGACCGTGGCGATGATGGTGATCGCAGTGATCCAGATGCTGTTCGCCGACCTGGTGCTCGCGATCGTCGGACTCCTCGTCTTCCCTGCGGTGATCGCGACCAACGTGATCTACCAGCGGCTGGCGCAGGGCTGGGCCACGCAGGCCCAGCAGCTGCGTGGCGAGGTCAGCGAGATCGCGCACGAGTCGTTCGACGGCGCGATGGTGATCAAGACGCTCGGTCGCGAGCCCGAGGAGACCGAGCGGTTCGCGGCGAAGGCCCACCACCTGCGCGACGTCAATATCCGGGTTGGCCGGATCCGGGCGGCGTTCGACCCCACCCTCGCGGCGTTGCCCAACATCGGGGTGCTGATCGTGCTGGCCGTCGGCGTCTCCCGGGTGCTCAGCGGCGCCACCGACGCCGGTGACGTGGTCACGGTGGCCTACCTGCTCACGATCGTCTCGTTTCCGATCCGGTCGATCGGCTGGCTGCTGGGGGAGTTCCCGCGCAGCGTGGTCGGCTATCGCCGGGTGCGGTCCGTGCTCAGCGCGACCGGTGAGATGCGGTTCGGTGACGTGTCGGCGCCGGACGCCCCCGGCGGCGCGGCGCTGGGGGTGCACGACGTCACGTATCGCTACGTCGACGACCAGCCGCTGCTCGAGCGCCTCAGCTTCCACGTCGAACCGGATCGCACCGTCGCCCTGGTCGGCGCGACCGCGTCCGGCAAGAGCACGCTCACGACCCTGCTGACCCGGCTCGTCGACCCGCAGGATGGCCGGGTCACCGTCGACGGGGTCGACCTCAGGGAGCTGGCCAGGGGCGAGCTCGCAGAGCTCGTCTCGATCGTGCCGCAGACCGCGTTCCTCTTCGATGACACCGTGCGCGGCAACATCACCCTGGGGGCCGACGTCTCGGACGCGGAGGTCTGGGCCGCGCTGCGGGCGGCTCAGGGCGACGGTTTCGTGGCGGCGCTGTCCGGGGGCCTCGACACCCGGCTCGGCGAGCGCGGCACCTCCCTGTCCGGCGGTCAGCGGCAACGGATCTCCCTGGCCCGGGCCCTGGTCCGCCGGCCGCGACTGCTGATCCTCGACGACGCGACCTCGGCCGTCGACCCCGAGGTCGAGGCCCGGATCCTGGCCGCGCTGCGCGAAACCCGCACCGGCTGCACGCTGGTGGTGGTGGCCTACCGCAAGGCGACGATCGGACTCGCCGACGAGGTCCTCTACCTGCGCGACGGCCGGATCGCGGACCGCGGTACCCACACCGAGCTGCTCGCCCGCAACCCGGGATACGCCGACCTGGTCAACGCCTACGAGCAGGAAGGTCACGCCGACGCCGAGGTGACCACATGAGCACCCTCGAGAGCGGTGAGGACCTCCGCCCGATGGAGACGATCCGTCGCGGCGTCCACTACTCGCCCGAGCTCAAGGACGGCATCGTCGGCACCCTCGTCCTGGCCGTGATCGCCTCGCTCGGTCAGGTCGTCGTGCCGATCGCCGTGCAGCAGACCCTCGACAAAGGCATCCGCGGTGAGAGCGGTCCCGATGTCTCCTTCACCGTGTGGGTGGGGCTGCTCGCCGCGGTGGCGATCGTGGCGACCAGCTGGGCGTCGTACGCGATGACCGGCCGGCTGTTCGCGACCTCCGAGCGCGGCCTGGCGACCCTGCGGATCAAGGCGTTCCGACACGTGCACGACCTGCCGCTGCTCACCCAGAACACCGAACGCCGGGGGGCCCTGGTCTCCCGGGTGACCAGCGACGTCGACCAGGTCAGCCAGTTCCTCGTCTTCGGCGGGCTGCTGTTCGTGGTCAGCATCGGCCAGGTCCTGGTCGCCACCGTGGTGATGGTGGTCTACAGCTGGCAGCTCGCGATCGTGGTCTGGGTCTGCTTCGCGCCGTTGTTCCTGTCCCTGCGCTTCTTCCAGCGCAAGCTGTCGGCCGCCTACGGCACGGTCCGCCGCCAGGTCGGGATCCTGCTGTCGGCCATCTCCGAGCCGGTCGTCGGCGCGGCCGTGGTCCGGTCGTACGCCGTGGAGGCCCGCACCCAGGAGCGGATCGACACCGCGATCGCCGCTCATCAGTCGGCGAGCACCCGAGCCCAGGGCTTCACCGCCTTCTCGTTCTCGCTCGGGGGTGTTTCGGCGGGCCTGGCCAACGCCGGCGTGCTGATCGTGGGCATCTGGCTCGGGTTCGCCGGCCAGATCTCGGCCGGCGAGGTGCTGGCCTTCGCGTTCCTGGTCACGCTCTTCGTCGGCCCGGTGCAGATGGGCACCCAGATCCTCACCGACGCGCAGAACGCGATCGCCGGCTGGCGCCGGGTGATCGGCATCCTCGAGACACCCGCCGACCTGGTGGACCCCGGCCCCGACGGCGAGATCCTGCCGAGGGGGCCGATCGACGTCCGGTTCGAGGACGTGGAGTTCTCCTACCCGGGTGGCCCACCGGTGCTGCTCGACGTCGACCTCGAGATCGCCGCGGGTCGCCGGGTGGCGATCGTGGGGGAGACCGGCTCGGGCAAGTCGACGTTCGCCAAGCTGCTCACCCGATTGATGGACCCGGCGCGGGGCGCGGTGCTGCTCGACGGCCTCGACGTACGCCGGATCGGTGAGGCATCGCTGCGCCGCAGCGTGGTGCTGGTCCCCCAGGAGGGCTTCCTCTTCGACGACTCACTGGCCGCCAACGTGCGCTACGGCCGCCTGGACGCCACCGAGGCGGACATCCTGGCCAGTGCCGACGAGCTCGGCCTGAACGACTGGGTCGCCGGGCTGCCCCACGGCTTGGACACTCAGGTCGGGCAGCGCGGGGAGTCCTTGTCGGCGGGGGAGCGGCAGCTCGTGGCGCTCCTGCGGGCGCATCTGGCCGACCCGGACCTGTTGGTCCTCGACGAAGCCACCAGTGCGGTCGACCCAGCCCTCGAGATGCGCATCGGCCGGGCTCTGGAGCGGCTGATGAGCGGCCGCACCTCGGTCACCATCGCGCACCGGCTCTCCACCGCCGAGAACGCCGACGAAGTGATCGTCGTCGACCACGGCCGGATCGTGCAGCGCGGGCCGCACCGCGAGCTGGTCACTCAGGCGGGCAGCGTCTACGCCGGACTGCACGCCTCGTGGGTCGAACAACACGACCCGCGATAATGGGCGACATGTCCCTCGACCCCGCCATCGCCGAGCGCCTCAAGCGCACGGCCGACGGCCTCGTGCCCGCGATCGTGCAGCAGTTCGACACCGGCGAGGTGCTGATGCTCGGGTGGATGGACGACGAGGCTCTGCGCCGGACGCTCACCACGGGTCGCGCGACGTACTGGAGCCGCTCCCGCCAGGAGTACTGGGTGAAGGGCGACACCTCCGGCCACGTCCAATGGGTCAAGCAGGTGCGGCTCGACTGCGACGCCGACACCGTGCTGGTGAAGGTCGACCAGGAGGGCCCGGCCTGCCACACCGGCACCCGCACCTGTTTCGACGACGGGCTGATCGGTGGCTGAACGCCGATCCACGTTCGGCCCGGCGGTGCTCGTCGGCCTCGCCTCCGGTGCGCTGGTGGCCGTGGCCGGCAACCAGGCCTGGGCCACTGCAGCCGAGGGGCAGGGCATCGGCGAGCAGGTGGCCTCGGTCTCCGTCGCCGTCGGCGAGGCGAAGGCGCCGCTGGCCACCGCTCTGGCTCTGGTGGTGCTGGCCGGCTGGGGCGTCCTGCTCGTCACTAGGGGAGGCTTCCGCAGGGTGATCGCCTGGCTGGTCGCCGTCGTGGCCATGGGTCTGCTGGTCGCCGTGGTGGGGGCGGTGCTGGCCGCCCCCGGCGCCGTGCTCGATGCCTACGAGCCCTACGGCGTGACCGACATCGAGGTGCAACGCACCGCCTGGTGCTGGCTGGCACTGAGCGGGGCGATGCTGTCCCTGGGCGCCGCCGCGCTCGCGGTGCGGGACGTCGGCTGCTGGCCGCAGATGGGCCGCCAGTACGACGCGCCGGGCGCCGCCGAAGCCCCGCCGGAGCCCGACGAACGCTCGCCCCTGGATCTGTGGAAGGCGATGGACGAGGGTCGCGACCCGACGGAGTAGTCCGCGCCCTACACTTTGGCTCGCAAGCCGTCGTACCTCCGAGGAGTCCGCATGTCCCACCACGGCAACACCCCGGCAGCCTGGACCGCCGTCGTCGTCGCGCTACTCGGCTTCCTGGTCGGCGGGATCGGGCTGATGCTCGACCCGATCAGCATGGCGATCTTCTGGGTCGGCGTGGCGATCGTGGTGGCCGCGGGCGTGCTGTTCGGCGTGATGGCCAAGATGGGGCTCCACGAGTCCCCGCACTGAGCCGACCGATGGCGACCGTCGCGCCCTTCGCGCCCCCCGCGCAGCGGTGGGAGCGGATGCTCGCGCCAGCCATCACGATCGGTTCGCTGGGTGCGGCGACGGTGGCCCTGCACTTCCGCGACCCGCACGTCTCGGGGTCCTGGGGGTTCTGCCCCAGCGCCATGCTCGGGATCTGGTGTCCGGGCTGTGGGGGACTGCGCGCGGTCAACGACCTGACGGAGTTCCGGCTGGTCGACGCGGCGTCGAGCAACCTGCTCTTCGTGCTCGCGATCCCGCTGATCCTCTTCGCACTGTCTCGGTGGGTCGTCCACGAGTGGCGCGGGTCGACGGGTGCCGCGCGCCCCGAGTTCAACTGGCTGATGACCACCGGAGTGGTCGCCGTGCTGGTGGGGTTCACGGTGCTGCGCAACCTGCCACCGTTCGGTTGGCTCGCCCCCTGACCGCGCGTGCGGATCGCCTGCGTCCGCGTGACAGACTCGACCCGCACATCCCTCGCCCCGCTGGAGACGTCATGCCCGTGCTCGACGACATCGTCGCCGGCGTGCGCCTCGACCTGGCTCGTCGCCAGGCGACCACGCCGCTGGCCGAGCTGCGCGCTCAGCTGGCCGACGTCCCGCCTCCGCTCGACCCGATGCCGGCGTTCCGCACGTCCGGCTCGAGCGTGATCGCCGAGGTCAAGCGGCGCAGCCCGAGCAAGGGCGACCTGGCGGACATCCCGGACCCGGCCGCCCTGGCCAGCGAGTACGCCGCCGGCGGTGCGCACGCGATCAGCGTGCTCACCGAGGAGCGCCGATTCGGGGGGAGTCTCGACGACCTCCGTGCGGTGCGCGCGGCCGTCGACGTACCCGTGCTGCGCAAGGACTTCATGGTGACGCCCTACCAGCTGGTGGAGGCCCGAGCGGCCGGCGCCGACCTGGCGCTGCTGATCGTCGCGGCCCTGAACGACGACGAGCTCATCCGTCTCTACAACGAGGCCGGCGAGCTCGGGCTCACCGTGTTGGTGGAGGTCCACGACGAGGCCGAGACCGAACGAGCGCTGTCGTTGGGGGCCGAGCTGATCGGTGTCAACGCGCGCAACCTGCACACCCTCGACGTCGACGCCGACACGTTCGGCCGACTGGCGCCGATGGTCGGTGCGGATCGGGTGCTCGTGGCCGAGTCCGGGATCACCGGACCGACCGACGTCAAGCGGTTCGTGTCCGAAGGCGCCCGAGTGGTGCTGGTCGGCGAGGCGCTGGTCCGCGATGGGGCGCCGCGCGCGGCCGTTGCCGCGATGACAGGCCTGGACGCATGACCACCTGGGACGCCGACGAACGCGGCTGGTTCGGTAGCCAGGAGACCGGACTCTGGGGCGGTCGGTTCATGCCCGAGGCGCTGGTGGCTGCCCTCGATGAGCTCGATGCCGCCTGGCGCGAGGCGATGGCCGACCCGAGCTTCCTCGAGGAGTTCGACGCCATCCTGCGCGAGTACGCCGGCGTGCCGAGCGACCTCTACGAGGCCCAGCGGCTCTCGGAGCGGGTCGGCGTGCGGGTGTTGCTCAAGCGCGAGGACCTCAACCACACCGGTGCCCACAAGATCCGCAACGTGCTGGGTCAGGCGCTGCTGACCCGGCGGATGGGCAAGACCCGCGTCATCGCCGAGACCGGCGCCGGTCAGCACGGCGTCGCGAGCGCGACCGCGGCCGCCTACTTCGGCCTCGACTGCACGGTCTACATGGGCGCCGTCGACATCAAACGGCAGGCGCTCAACGTGGCCCGGATGCAGCTGCTCGGTTCGAAGGTCATCTCCGTGGACTCCGGCAGCGCCACCCTGAAGGACGCGATCAACGAGGCCCTGCGCGACTGGGTCGCGAGCGTCGACCACACGGCGTACCTCTTCGGTACGGCGGCCGGCCCGCACCCGTTCCCCAGCATGGTGCGCGACTTCGCCCGCGGCATCGGTGACGAGGCCCGGGCCCAGTGCCTCGAGCGCTACGGCGTGCTTCCCGACGCGATCGCCGCCTGCGTGGGCGGCGGCTCCAACGCGATCGGCCTGTTCCAGGCCTTCCTCGATGACGAGGACGTCGCCATCCACGGCTACGAGCCGGGTGGCGACGGGGTCGAGACCGGCCGGCACGCGGCGACCATCTACGCCGGCGACAGTGGGGTGCTGCACGGCGCACGCACCTACGTCCTCCAGGACGAGGACGGCCAGACGATCGAGTCGCACTCGATCTCGGCGGGCCTCGACTATCCGGGCGTCGGCCCCCAGCACGCACACCTGGCGAAGACCGGCCGAGCCAGCTACGAGCCGGTCACCGATGCCGAGGCGATGGAGGCGATGGCGCTGCTGAGTCGCACCGAGGGCATCATCCCGGCGATCGAGTCCGCGCATGCGATCGCCGGCGCGTTGCGGGTCGCGGCGCAGCTGGCCGCCGACAAGGGTCCGGAGGCGATCCTGCTGATCAACCTCTCCGGGCGCGGCGACAAGGACATGGAGACCGCGCTGGAGTGGTTCCGGCTTGGCGAGGAGCGGGCCGAGTGAGCGCGTCCACGGCCTTCGAGAAGGCGCGCGCGGACGGTCGTGCTGCGCTGGTCGGCTACCTTCCGGCGGGCTTCCCCGACGTCGACGGCGGCATCGAGGCGATGCGGGTGCTGGTCGATGCCGGCTGCGACGTGATCGAGATCGGGCTGCCCTACAGCGACCCGGTGATGGACGGCCCGACGATCCAGGACGCCGCCCAGCGCGCCCTCGATGGCGGGCTGCGCACCCGTGACGTCCTGCGCACGGTCGAGGCCGTGGCCAGCACCGGTGTGCCCACACTGGTGATGACGTACTGGAACCCCGTGGAGCGCTACGGCGTGGACCGGTTCGCCGCCGATCTCGCCAATGCCGGGGGCGCCGGCCTGATCACGCCGGACCTCACTCCGGACTTCGCGCCCGAGTGGATCGCCGCCGCCGACGAGCGTGGCCTCGACAAGGTCTTCCTGGTCGCGCCGTCCTCTACCGACGAGCGGATAGCGATGACCACGGCCGCGTGCCGCGGCTTCGTCTACGCGACCGCGGTGATGGGCGTGACCGGTGCCCGGGCCACCACCAGCGACCTGGCCGGTCCGCTGGTCGCCCGCACCAAGGCGACGACCGACCTTCCGGTGGGCGTCGGGCTCGGCGTGAGCAACGGCGCCCAGGCGGCCGAGGTGGCGGCGTACGCCGACGGCGTGATCGTCGGTTCGGCGTTCGTCCGGGTGCTGCTCGACCACCTCGGCGACCGGTCCGCTGGTCTCCAGGCGCTGGCGGCGCTGACCGAGGACCTGGCCGGTGGCGTGCGTGCGTAGGTGGGTGGCGGCCCTCGCTTTCGTCTTGCTCGCCGCGGGGTGCGGTGACGACCCGGAGGCGCACTTCAACGGGCGGGTGCTCGACCGGCCCTACGACGTCCCCGACGTCTCGCTCACGGCGACCGACGGTGAGTCGTTCTCGCTGGCCGCCGATCGCGACGAGCCGCTCACCCTGGTCTTCTTCGGCTACACCCACTGTCCCGATCTCTGCCCGATGGTCCTGGGCTCGTTGGCCAGCGGTCTGACCAAGCTCGACGACGCCGATCGCGAGCGGGTCGAGGTGGTCGTGGTGACCACCGATCCGGCCCGCGACACCGAGCAGGTGCTGCGCGCCTACCTGGACGGCTTCGACCCGAGCTGGGAGGGCCTCACCGGCGACCTGGCGGCGATCCGAGCATTGGCCAAGCCGCTCGGGATCTACGTCGACGCCGGCCAGCAGCTGCCGTCGGGCGGCTACGATCTGGGCGCCCACGGCACGTCGGTCGCCGGTGTCGATGATGCCGGCCAGGCCTCCGTCTATTGGGAGCAGGACACCTCGCCCGCCCAGTTCGCCTCCGACATCCATACGCTCCTGAACGAGGATGAGTGACGTGACCGTACTGCTCAGCACGCTGACGATCCCGAGCCCCAGCGACGGCGTCTGGAACCTCGGTCCGGTACCGATCCGCGGTTATGCCCTCTGCATCATCGCCGGCATCGTCCTGGCGATCTGGATCGGTGAGCGGCGCTGGGTGGCCCGCGGTGGCCGGCCCGGCGACGTCCAGGACGTGTCGGTGTGGGCGGTCCCGTTCGGCCTCGTCGGCGGCCGGCTCTACCACGTGGCCACCGACTGGGAGAAGTACTTCGGCGGCGACAACGACCCCGTGACGGCGCTCTACGTGTGGCGCGGGGGGCTCGGCGTCTGGGGCGCGGTAGCGATGGGAGCGCTCGGTGTCTTCGTCGCCGCCCGGCTCAAGGGGATCAAGGTGCTGCCGCTGCTGGACGCGATGGCACCCGGCGTCCTGGTCGCCCAGGCGTTGGGCCGATGGGGCAACTGGTTCAACCAGGAGCTCTACGGCAAGCCGACGGACCTGCCCTGGGGGCTGGAGATCGATCCAGCTCACCGGATCGACGGCTACTTCACCGACGCGACGTACCACCCGACGTTCCTCTACGAGTGCCTCTGGAACCTCGGTGCCTTCGGGCTGGTGATCTGGGCCGACCAGAAGTTCAAGCTCGGCTACGGCCGGGTGATCGCCCTCTACGTGATGGCCTACACGGCCGGTCGCGGCTGGATCGAGTACATCCGCATCGACAGCGTCCAGCTGGACGACGTCTACGGGCTCCGGTTCAACGTGTGGACCTCGATCGTGCTGTTCGCCGCCGCCGCGGCGTACTTCGTCTGGAGCTCGCGCCGGCACCCCGGTCGCGAGCAGGAGGTCTACCAGCCCGGCCGCGGGCCCGAGGCCGCTGGGACAGCCGAGGAGGGTGTGGTGGAAGAGGCGGCCGATGAGCCCGCCGACCAGCCCACCGACGAGCCGGTCGGGGACCCCGCGGAGGATCCCGCTCCGGACCGGTAGCCGCCTGTCCACGCCAGCGCGATCGGGACGAGCCGTGCGGTGACCGGGTGGTAATCTGACCGCTCCGCCGCGTGGGCCAGTGTTGTCCCTAGCGCCCAGAACTGCAGGCTCGGCTGCACGAAACGACGACGGGAGAACACCCAGTGCCGTACTCGCACGCGTTCCCGCCGCCTCAGGGGCTCTATGACCCCCGGCACGAGCACGACGCCTGTGGCGTCGCGTTCGTGGCCACCCTGACGGGTGAGGCCAGCCACGACATCGTCGTGAAGGCGCTCACCGCCCTGCGCAATCTCGACCACCGCGGCGCCGCCGGCGCCGAGGTCAACTCCGGCGACGGCGCCGGGATCCTGATGCAGCTCCCCGACGCCTTCCTGCGCGAGGTCGCGGCCGAGGCCGGGTTCGAGCTGCCCTCCGCCCATTCGTACGCCGTGGGCACGGCGTTCCTGCCCGGCGACGACGAGCAGGTGGCCAAGTCCCGCCAGCAGATCGAGGAGATCGCCGCCGAGGAAGGCCTGGCCGTCCTCGGGTGGCGCGACGTGCCGGTCGAGCCGAGCATCCTCGGCCAGACGGCCCTCGGCGTGATGCCGCAGTTCAGCCAGCTCTTCGTCGTCGGTGCGGGCCAGCGGCTCGCCGGCATGGCGCTGGAGCGCAGGGCGTTCTGCCTGCGCCGACGCGCCGAGCACGAGACCGACGTCTACTTCCCGTCGCTGTCGTCGCGGACCCTCGCCTACAAGGGGATGCTGACCACCGAGCAGCTGCACGAGTTCTACCCCGACCTGGTCGACGAGCGGATCGCCAGCGCGCTGGCCGTGGTGCACTCGCGGTTCTCGACCAACACCTTCCCGAGCTGGCCGCTGTCGCACCCGTTCCGGTTCATCGCGCACAACGGCGAGATCAACACCGTGATGGGCAACCGCAACTGGATGCGGGCTCGCGAGGCGCTGCTCGACTCCGACCTGATCCCGGGCGACCTGTCCCGGCTGTTCCCGATCTGCACGCCCGGGGCGTCCGACTCCGCGTCGTTCGACGAGGTGCTCGAGCTGCTGCACATGGGCGGCCGCACGCTGCCGCACGCCGTCTTGATGATGATCCCGGAGGCGTGGGAGAACCACGCCGAGATGGAGCAGAGCCGCCGCGACTTCTACTCCTTCCACGCCTCGCTGATGGAGCCGTGGGACGGCCCGGCCTGTGTCGTCTTCACCGACGGCGAGCAGATCGGCGCGGTCCTCGACCGCAACGGCCTGCGTCCCTCGCGCTACTGGGTGACCGACGACGGCCTCGTCGTGCTCGCCTCCGAGGTCGGTGTGCTCGACATCGACCCCGCCACCGTGGTCCGCAAGGGTCGGCTGCAACCCGGCCGGATGTTCCTCGTCGACACCGACGAGGGCCGGATCATCGAGGACGAGGAGATCAAGGCGGAGCTCGCCGCCGAGCACCCCTACGGCGAGTGGCTGCATGCCGGGCTGATCCACCTCAACGACATCCCCGACCGCGAGCACATCGTCCACACGCACGCCTCGGTGACCCGACGGCAGCAGGTGTTCGGCTACACCGAGGAAGAGCTCCGGATCCTGCTGTCGCCGATGGCCAACACCGGTGGCGAGCCGCTCGGATCGATGGGCACCGACTCTCCGATCGCGGCGCTCAGCGACAAGCCGCGGCTGCTGTTCGACTACTTCAGCCAGCTGTTCGCGCAGGTCACCAACCCGCCGCTGGACGCGATCCGCGAGGAGCTCGTGACCTCGCTCAACGGCACCATCGGCCCGGAGTCCAACCTGCTCGAGCCGCAGCCGGCGTCCTGCCGGCAGGTCGTGCTGCCGTTCCCGGTGATCTCCAACGACGACCTGGCCAAGATCCGGCACATCAACCGTGACGGTGACATGCCGGGCTTCATCACTCACGTCTCGCGCGGGCTCTACGCCGTCGAAGGCGGGGGAGCCGCGATGGCCGACCGGATCGACGAGATCTGCCGGGAGGTCAGCGCCGCCATTGCCGGCGGGGCCCGGGTGATCGTGCTGTCCGACCGGCACTCCACCGCGGAGCTCGCGCCGATCCCGTCGCTGCTGCTCACCGGTGCGGTGCACCACCACCTGGTGCGCGAGAAGACCCGGACCCAGGTCGGCCTGCTCGTGGAGGCCGGCGACGTGCGCGAGGTCCACCACGTCGCGCTGCTGGTCGGCTACGGCGCGGCCGCGGTCAACCCCTACCTGGCGATGGAGTCCGTCGAGGACCTCGCCCGCGAGGCCTACTTCGTCAAGGTCGACCAGGAGCAGGCGGTCGCCAACCTCATCAAGGCGCTCGGCAAGGGCGTGCTCAAGGTGATGTCCAAGATGGGCGTCTCCACGGTGGCGTCGTACACCGGGGCGCAGATCTTCGAGGCGGTCGGGCTCTCCCAGTCGATCGTCGACCGCTACTTCACCGGGACCACCTCCAAGCTCGGCGGGATCGACCTCGACACGCTCGCCGAGGAGGTGTCGCGTCGGCACGCCAAGGCCTACCCGCGGGGCGGCATCCTGCCGGCACACCGCGAGCTCGAGATCGGCGGCGAATACCAATGGCGCCGCGAGGGCGAGCCGCACCTCTTCGACCCGGACACGGTCTTCCGGCTGCAGCACGCCACCCGCAGTGGCCGCTACGACATCTTCAAGCAGTACACCCAGATGGTCGACGAGCAGTCGGCCAAGCTGATGACGCTGCGCGGCCTGTTCCGGTTCAAGGACGCCGAGGCCACGGGTCGCGCGCCGGTGCCGATCGACGAGGTCGAGCCGGTCTCGGAGATCGTCAAGCGGTTCTCCACCGGCGCGATGTCCTACGGGTCGATCAGCAAGGAAGCCCACGAGACCCTGGCGATCGCGATGAACCGCCTGGGCGGCAAGTCCAACACCGGCGAGGGCGGTGAGGACGCCGACCGGCTCTACGACCCCGAGCGGCGCAGCTCGATCAAGCAGGTCGCGTCGGGCCGCTTCGGCGTGAC
Source organism: uncultured Actinomycetota bacterium (assembly GCA_963827185.1). Lineage (GTDB taxonomy): Bacteria > Actinomycetota > Actinomycetes > Propionibacteriales > Nocardioidaceae > Nocardioides. The sequence continues at coordinate 215,652 of CAWGZQ010000002.1, read as the reverse complement.
CGCGGAGTACCTCACGAACTCCGACGACATCCAGATCAAGATGGCGCAGGGTGCCAAGCCCGGCGAGGGCGGGCAGCTGCCGGGCAACAAGGTCTACCCGTGGGTGGCCAAGACCCGGTACTCCACGCCCGGGGTCGGCCTGATCAGTCCACCGCCGCACCACGACATCTACTCGATCGAGGACCTGGCCCAGCTGATCCACGACCTCAAGAACGCCAACCCGCAGGCGCGGGTGCACGTCAAGCTGGTCGCCGAGGTCGGCGTGGGCACGGTCGCGGCGGGCGTCTCCAAGGCGCACGCGGACGTCGTGCTCATCTCCGGACACGACGGCGGCACCGGCGCGTCACCGCTGACGTCGCTCAAGCACGCGGGCGGCCCCTGGGAGCTCGGCCTGGCCGAGACCCAGCAGACCCTGCTGCTCAACGGGCTCCGCGACCGGATCGTGGTGCAGACCGATGGTCAGCTCAAGACCGGTCGCGACGTCGTGATCGCGGCCCTGCTCGGCGCGGAGGAGTACGGCTTCGCCACCGCGCCGCTGGTGGTGTCGGGCTGCATCCTGATGCGGGTCTGCCACCTCGACACCTGCCCGGTGGGCGTGGCCACCCAGAACCCGGTGCTGCGCGAGCGCTACACCGGCAAGGCGGAGTACGTCGTCAACTTCTTCACCTACATCGCCGAGGAGGTGCGCGAGCTCCTTGCCGAGCTCGGCTTCCGCACCCTCGACGAGGCGATCGGCCAGGTCGGTGCGCTCGACATCGCCGAGGCCGTCGGGCACTGGAAGGCCTCCGGTCTCGACCTGTCGCCGATCCTGCACGCCCCCGACACGAGCCACTTCCCGGACCAGGACCTGCGCTGCACCAAGACCCAGGACCACGGGTTGGAGAAGTCGCTCGACGTCACCGAACTGGTGCCGCTGGCCCGCCCGGCGCTCGAGTCCGGCGAGCCGGTCCGGGCCCAGGTGGCGATCCGCAACGTCAACCGCACCGTAGGCACGATCCTCGGCCACGAGGTGACCAAGAAGTACGCCGGCGAGGGGCTGCCGGAGGGCACCATCGACCTCACCTTCATCGGTTCCGCGGGTCAGTCGTTCGGCGCGTTCGTGCCGCGCGGAATGACCCTGCGACTCGAGGGCGACACCAACGACTACCTCGGCAAGGGGCTGTCGGGCGGTCGACTGATCGTCCGGCCGGACCGGGCCGCGACCTTCGAGGCCAGCGAGCAGATCATCGCCGGCAACGTCATCGGCTACGGCGCCACTGCCGGCCAGATCTTCATCCGGGGCGGGGTGGGCGAGCGGTTCTGTGTCCGCAACTCCGGCGCCTGGGCCGTCACCGAGGGCGTCGGCGACCACGGCTGCGAGTACATGACCGGTGGTCGGGCCGTCGTACTCGGCCCGACCGGGCGGAACTTCGCGGCCGGCATGTCCGGCGGCATCGCGTGGGTGCTCGACCTCGATGAGGGCCGGGTCAACCGCGAGCTGGTCGAGCTGCGGCCGGTCGTCGACCAGGGCGCGGTCGAGCTCGAGGGCATGGTCCGCGCGCACCTCGAGGAGACGGGTTCGACGGTCGCCGAGGCGCTGCTGGCCGACTGGGAGGCCTCGCTGACCAGGTTCACCGAGGTGATGCCCACTGACTACCGCAAGGTCCTCGAGGTGCGAGCGAAGGCCGAGGCCGACGGGCTCGACGAGGACCAGGCCGCGCACGCGATCATGGAGGTGCTTCATGGCTGACCCCAAGGGGTTCCTGAAGAACGGCCGCGAGGTAGCCCCCCGGCGCCCGGTCGAGGAGCGGGTGCAGGACTGGGACGAGGTCTACCCCGGTGGGGTCGGCCGCGCCCTGCTGCCGATCATCACCGAGCAGGCCGGCCGCTGCATGGACTGCGGCATCCCGTTCTGCCACCAGGGCTGTCCGCTGGGCAACCTCATCCCCGAGTGGAACGACCTGGTCTGGCGGGACGACTGGGAGGGGGCGATCGAGCGGCTGCATGCCACCAACAACTTCCCGGAGTTCACCGGCCGGCTCTGCCCGGCGCCCTGCGAACCGGCCTGCGTCCTCGGCATCAACCAGGACCCGGTGACCATCAAGAACGTCGAGGTCTCGATCATCGACAAGGCCTGGGAGTCCGGGTTCGTCCGGCCGCAGCCCCCGGAGTGGCTCTCGGGCCGCACGGTCGCGGTGATCGGCTCCGGACCGGCCGGCCTCGCCGCCGCCCAGCAGCTCACCCGGGCCGGCCACACGGTCGCCGTCTACGAGCGCGACGACAAGATCGGGGGGCTGCTGCGCTACGGCATCCCCGAGTTCAAGATGGAGAAGAAGCACGTCGACCGCCGGATCGAGCAGATGAAGCGCGAGGGCACCGTGTTCCGCGCCGGCGTCAACGTCGGTGAAGAACTCACCGCCGAGAAGCTGCGGGACCGCTACGACGCGGTCATTCTGGCGATTGGTGCCACCGAGCCGCGCGAGCTCTCGGTCAGCGGCCGTGAGCTCGGCGGCATCCACCAGGCGATGGAGTTTCTGCCGCAGGCCAACCGGGTCGCGCTCGGCGAGGAGGTCCCCGACCAGATCACGGCCGCGGGCAAGCACGTGGTGATCATCGGCGGCGGTGACACCGGGGCCGACTGCCTCGGCACCTCCACGCGTCAGGGTGCGGCCTCGATCACCCAGCTCGAGATCCTGCCCGAGCCGCCCTCGGACCGGCCGGCCGGACAGCCGTGGCCGACGTATCCGATGATCTTCCGGGTCTCCTCGGCGCACGAGGAGGTCGGCCAAGGCGACCAGGATCCGCGGGTCTACTCCGTCTCTACCCAGGAGTTCCTCGGCGACGAGCAGGGCAACGTCCGGGCGCTGCGCCTGGTCGAGGTGGTCTTCGAGGATGGCCGGTTGTCCGAGGTCGAGGGCACCGAGCGCGAGATCCCGGCGCAGCTGGTGCTGTTCGCGATGGGCTTCCTCGGTCCGGAGAAGCCCGGTCTGGTGGAGCAGCTCGGGGTCGAGCTCGACGAGCGCGGCAACATCGTCCGCGACGCGTCGTACCAATCCTCGGTGCCGGGCGTGTTCGTGGCCGGCGACGCCGGTCGCGGCCAGTCGCTCATCGTGTGGGCGCTGGCCGAGGGCCGCGCCGCCGCGGCCGCCGTCGACCAGCACCTCACCGGGTCGACCGCGCTGCCCTCGCCGATCCCGCCCACGGCCCGTCCGCTCGTCGTCTGAGCGCCATCACGCTGACCCGTCGCAAACTTTGCGACGGGTCGGCGTTGGATCGATCAAAGAGTCGCTAGGGTTGAGCCGTGCGTAGAGCAAAGATCGTGTGCACTCTGGGTCCCGCTACCGGTTCGGAGCGGCGGATCCGTGAGCTCGTCTACGCCGGGATGGACGTGGCTCGGCTGAACATGAGCCACGGCACCCACGCCGACCACGCGGAGTCCTATCGCCTCGTGCGGGCGGCGGCCGACGCCAGCGGTCACGGTGTCGGCATCTTCGCGGACCTCCAGGGCCCGAAGATCCGGTTGCAGACCTTCGCCGAGGGCGCGGCGACGTTGCGGCGCGGTCAGCGGTGGACGATCACCACACGCGATGTCCCGGGCGACGCGGACATCGCCGGCACGACGTACGCCGGGCTCCCCGGCGACGTGCACGCCGGCGACCCGATCCTGATCGACGACGGCAAGATCCGGCTTCGCGTCACCGAGGTCACCGACACCGACGTGGTGACCGAGGTCCTGGTGGGGGGCCGGGTGAGCAACCACAAGGGCATCAACCTCCCTGGGGTGGCGGTATCCGTCCCGGCGCTGTCGGTGAAGGACGAGGCGGACCTGCGGTTCGCGCTGTCGCTGAGTGTCGACTTCATCGCGCTGAGCTTCGTCCGCAGCGCCAAGGACGCCGAGGACGTCCGCACGATCATGCGCGAGGTCGGGTGCGAGCTCCCGGTGATCGCCAAGATCGAGAAGCCGCAGGCGATCGAGAACCTCGACGAGGTGATCGACGCGTTCGACGGCTTCATGGTCGCCCGCGGTGACCTCGGCGTGGAGTGCCCCCTCGAGGAGGTGCCGTTCCTGCAGAAGCAGATCATCGAGAAGGCCAGGCTCAACGCCAAGCCCGTGATCGTGGCCACCCAGATGCTGGAGTCGATGATCACCAACCCGGCACCTACCCGCGCCGAGGCCAGCGACGTCGCCAACGCCGTCCTCGACGGCGCCGATGCGGTGATGCTGTCCGGGGAGACCAGCGTGGGGGAGTACCCCATCCACACGGTCGAGACGATGGCCCGGATCATCACTGCCACCGAGGCGCACGCCCTCGAACACCAGGCCTTCGGTCACTTCGAGGAGATCGACTGGGACCCGCGCACCCGTGGTGGCGTCATCGCCAAGGCAGCCGAGGAGGTCGCCGCCCGAGTTGATGCGAAGTACGTCGTGGCCTTCACCCAGAGCGGCGACTCGGCGCGCCGCCTGGCCCGGTTCCGTGGCCGGATCCCGACCCTCGCGTTCACGCCGGAGGCCCGGGTGCGTTCGCAGCTCGCCCTCAGTTGGGGCGTCGAGACGTTCAAGACGGTCAGCGTCGACCACACCGACGAGATGGTCCGGCAGGTTGATGAGCAGCTGCTCGAGATCGGCAGGGTGCAGGAGGGCGACCTGGTGGTGATCGTCGCCGGCAGCCCTCCGGGCATTCCGGGATCTACCAACGCCCTGCGGATCCACCGGATGGGCGACGCGATCAACGAGGTTGCGCCCGCCTACAAGCGCCGCTGATAGCGGGTGCCCCGGGTGGGATTCGAACCCACACTGGCGGTGGTTTGAGCACCGTGACTCTGCCGTTGGTCTACCGGGGCCGACCGGCGGAAACCCTAGCCGATGGCTCCCGATGTCCGGCCGCTGCCAGTGCCCTCGACGCGGCCCGCCTGCCCGCGGCGCACTAGCCTGGGGGAGTGACCGACGCACCTACGCCCTCGAGCCCCGCCGCGCGCACCGTCGTGATCGCCGAGGACGAGACGCTGATCCGGATGGATCTGGCCGAGATGCTCACCGACGAGGGGTACGACGTCGTCGGGCAGGCCGGCGACGGAGCGAAGGCGATCGAGCTCGCCGAAGCGCTCCGTCCCGATCTGGTCATCCTGGACGTCAAGATGCCGGTCCTCGACGGCATCGCCGCCGCGGAGGCGATCGCGGGCAAGCGGATCGCGCCGGTCGTCATCCTGACCGCGTTCTCGCAGCGCGACCTGATCGAGCGAGCCCGCGATGCCGGAGCCATGGCCTACCTCGTGAAGCCGTTCACCCAGTCTGACCTGATGCCCGCCATCGAGATGGCGGTCAGTCGCTTCGCCGAGCTGACCCTGCTGGAGTCGGAGGTGGCCGACCTGACCGAGCGGCTCACCACCCGAAAGTCGGTCGATCGCGCCAAGGGCATCCTGCAGGAGCAGCTGGGGCTGGCCGAGCCGGACGCGTTCCGCTGGATCCAGAAGACCGCAATGGACCTACGGCTCTCGATGCGGCAGGTGGCCGAGGGCGTCGTGGACCACGGACCCGGGCTCGCGCCCTAGGCCAGTCCGAACCTCTGTTTCGCAGGTCACGAATCGGCAACGACCGTAGCGGTTGGGGCGAAGTCCTGTTCCTGACCCACCGTGGGGCGTTACTTTGCAGCCTGCAGACCCAATCCCGGACCCCTGTCCGGAGTTGCCTAGTGAGCCGGAGGCCACATGATTCGCCGTACCCCCGTTCGTCGCTTGGCCGTCGCATTCGCGGCGACCGCGCTCGTCCTCACCGCTTGTGGTGACGATGGCGGCGACGATGACAACGCATCTGGAGACAACACCGAGAGCTCGGCACCCGCCAAGAAGGGTGACGGCACGCTGACCATCGGCACGCTGCTCCCGCAGACCGGCGACCTGGCCTTCCTCGGCCCGCCGGAGTTCGCGGGCGTGGACCTCGCGATCGAGGACATCAACGCCGCTGGAGGTGTGCTCGGCAAGGACGTCGTCGGCGTCAAGGGCGACTCGGGGGACGGCACGCCTGACATCGCTGGCGCCGAGGTCGACAAGCTGCTCAGCGCAGGAGCCGACACCGTTATCGGTGCCGCAGCCTCCGGCGTGTCCATCACCGTGATCGACAAGATCACCGGTGCTGGCGTGGTGCACTTCTCGCCGGCCAACACCGCCGCGGGCTTCGACAGTGACGAGATCGACAAGGAGGGTCTGTACTTCCGTACCGCACCCTCTGACTACCTGCAGGGTGAGATCCTGGCCAACCTCGTCGTCGAGGACGGCAACGAGAACGTCGCCATCATGGGCCGTCAGGACTTCTACGGCGAGGGTCTCGCCGAGCGGGTGCAAGACGTCCTGGGCGAGAAGGGCGCGACGGTCAGCGAGTTCGTCCTGTACGCCGCCGACGCGCAGAACTTCACCGCCGAGGTCAACAAGGTGGCAGCGTCCAAGCCCGATGCGATCGTGCTGGTCTCCTTCAACGAGACCACCAAGATCATCCCGCAGCTGATCGCCAAGGGGGTCGGACCGCAGGATGTCCAGATCTACTTCGTGGACGGCAACCTGGCCGACTACTCCGAGGAGAGCTTCGACCTCACCGGCGTCAAGGGCACCGCGCCCGGCGCTGCCGAGCCCGATGCTGAGTTCGAGGCCCGGCTCCGGGAGGACCCGACGGTCACTGACCTGACCTATGGTCCGGAGAGCTATGACGCGACCATCATCACCGCGCTCGCGGCGATCGCGGCTGGCGACGACTCGGGTGAGGCGATCGGCGCCAACATCGTGAGCGTCACCCGTGAGGGCACTCAGTGCTCCACCTTCGAGGAGTGCGCGGCACTGCTCGAGGCGGGCGAGGACATCGACTACCAGGGCAAGAGCGGACCGACGGACATGACCGACTCGGGCAGTCTGATCGCCGGCACGTATGGCATCAGCGAGTACACCGGCAACACCTATGCGCGGATCGACACCGTCTCCGGCGTGGTGCCGGCGACTCAGTGATCCCGCTGTTCCACCTGTAGCAACAGTGAGGGCCCAGCCGAAAGGCTGGGCCCTCACTCGCGCTGAGGTCGACCTGCCTAGGCCTTTGCGAGGGTCCCGAGGTAGAGCTCGATCACCTTGGGGTCGGTGGCCAGTTCCGCCCCGGTGCCGGTGTAGGCGTTGCGGCCCTGATCGAGAACGTAACCGCGGTCGCAGATCTGCAGGCACCGCTTGGCGTTCTGCTCGACCATCACCACCGAGACGCCGGCCCGGTTGATCCGCCGGGTCTGCACGAACACCTCGTCCTGCAGGACGGGGGAGAGTCCTGCCGATGGCTCGTCGAGCAGCAGCACCGACGGTTCCATCATCAGCGCCCGGCCCATGGCCACCATCTGGCGCTCACCTCCGGACAGCGACCCGGCGCGCTGGGCCCGGCGGTCGAGCAGCGCGGGGAAGATGTCACCGACGAACGCGAAGCGCTCCTTGAACGACTTGGGACGCTGGTAGACGCCCATCTCGAGGTTCTCCTGGATGGTCAGCGACGGGAACACGTTGTTGGACTGCGGGACGAATCCGATCCCCTTGGAGACCAGCGTGTCGGCTCGTTCGTTGGTGATGTCCTGACCCTTGAGTTTCACGGTTCCCGTGCTGACCTTGACCAGCCCGAAGAGCGCCTTGAGCAGGGTGGACTTGCCGGCGCCGTTGGGCCCGATGATCCCCACCAGCTCGTTCTCGGTGCAGTAGAGGTCCGCACCGTTGAGGATGTTGACCCCAGGCAGGTAGCCGGCTACCAGCGCGTCGGCACGAAGGACGGCGCCCTCCGCCTCCGCGAGATGTGCCTCCCGGACCTGATCGGCGCCAGACGGGACCGGCTCGAGCTCCTCACCATCCGCTGGGCGCCGGAATGTCGCGTCGTCACTCACTGGCTTCTCCATGCTTCTTTCTCGGGTGAGCCTGGCGTTCGCGGGCCGCGCCCTCCAGCTCGGCCTCGCCGGCGGCGAGGATCTCATCCTCCTCCTCGAACGAGAGGGCGGCGTCGTGGTGCGCACCGAGGTAGGCGTCGATCACCCGTTGGTCGCCCATGACGCTGTCGGGCGGTCCCTCGGCGACGATCTTGCCCGCGGCCATCACGATGACCCAGTCGGAGATGTCTCGCACCATGTCCATGTCGTGTTCGACGAACAGCACCGTGCGGCCCTCGTCGCGCAGCGACTTGACGTGCCCGAGCAGCGACTGCTTGAGGGCCGGGTTGACGCCGGCCATCGGCTCGTCGAGCATCACCAGCTCGGGGTCGGCCATCAGTGCCCGCGCCATCTCGAGCAGCTTGCGCTGGCCGCCCGACAACGACCCGGCGAAGTCCTCCCGCTTCTTGATCAGCAGGAAGCGCTCGAGCAGCGCGTCGGCCTTGTCGGTGATGGCCGTCTCCTGCGATCGCCAGAGCGCGGGGAACATCGCCTTCCAGAGGCGCTCCCCGCTCTGGCTGCCGGCACCGACGCGCATGTTCTCGATCACGGTCAGTTTGGAGAGCACCTTGGTCAGCTGGAAGGTCCGGATCATGCCGCGCTGGGCGACCTTGGAGGCTGACGTCTTGGCGAGGCTCTTGCCGTTGAACGACCACTCGCCCACATCGGGCTGGTCGAAACAGGTCAGCAGGTTGAAGAACGTGGTCTTGCCGGCGCCGTTGGGCCCGATCAGCGCGGTGATCAGTCCGCGCTGGATCTCCACGTGCTCGACGTCGACGGCTATCAGACCGCCGAAGGAGCGCTTGACGTTGGATGCCACCAGGATCGGGTCCGGTTTGGCTGCCCCAGGTTCGTGCTCGACGCCGGCGAGGGGTCCGGTCCCCGCGGGTGGGGCCTGGCTGTCAGCGGGCATCGATGGCCAGCTCCCTTCGGTCTCCGAGTATCCCTTGTGGTCGGAAGATCATCAGTAACATCAGACCGAGACCGAGGAAGATGAATCGCATCAGGCTGGCCTGGGTCTGGGTCATGATCGAGGCCGGGATGAGCGGGTCAGCACCGCTGGTCGCCTGGCTGAAGAAGATGCCGAGGGCGGAGATCAGGAACCAGAAGATCACGGCGCCCAGGACCGGTCCCAGCACGCGCGCCGCGCCACCGATCAGCAGCACGGTGTAGGCGAAGAAGGTGACGTCGGTGGCGAAGAAGGACGGGCCGATGGACGCCGAGCGCAGTGCGGTCATGATGCCGGCCAGCGCACCGAACATGCCGCCGATCACGAGGGACTGCATCTTGAAGGAGTAGACGTTCTTGCCGAGCGACCGCACGGCGTCCTCGTCCTCGCGGATCGACTTCAGGACGCGACCCCAGGGGCTGCGCATCAGCAACCAGACGATGAGGCAGCACAGCGCGACGAGCAGCCAGCCGACCGTCATCACCCAGAAGTCGTAGGCACTCCAGCGTACGCCGGCGATGCGGACCGCCTCGGAGTACGGGTTGAGGTCGCGGAACGGCTGGACGAAGCCGGTCACGCCGTCCTGGCCGCCGAACGTCTCCGAGAAGCTCGCGGCGCTGATGGTCTGCCGGATCGCCTCCGCCGCTGCGATCGTGACGATCGCGAGGTAGTCGGCGCGTAGTCGCAACGTGGGCACACCCAGGAGCAGCGCCAGGAGGATCGTCATGAGGACCGCCAACGGAAGTCCCAACCAGAGGTTGAGGTCCCAGATGGTCGCGACCGACACGAACGAGTAGCCGGCGACCATCATGAACGCCGCCTGGCCGAAGTTGAGCAACCCGGTGTACCCGAAGTGCACGTTGAGGCCGATGGCGGCCAGGCAGTAGATGATCGCCGTGGGTCCCAGTGCCTGCTGGAAGGACAGGCTCAGAAGATTGCTGAAGTCCATGTCTCGATCTCCCTCTCAGCCGATCCTCTGCGCCCGGCCGAGCAGACCCTGGGGTCTGATCAGCAGGACGATGATGAGCACGAGCAGCGCGCCGACGAACTTGAACTCTGCAGGGACCAAGAGGGTCGAGAGCTCCACCATGAGCCCGATCGCAAATGCGCCGACGATCGCGCCCCAGATGGTGCCGAGGCCGCCGAGCACGGTGGCCGCAAAGATCAGCAGTAGCAGCTTGAAGCCGAGCTGGTAGTCGAAGCCCTGGGTGAGTCCGAGGAGCGCTCCAGCCAGCCCCGCCAAGGCGGCGCCGCCCACCCACACCAGTCGGATCACACGTTCGACGTTGATGCCGGTGGCGGACGCCAGCCCGGCGTTGTCGCTCACCGCCCGAGTGGCCTTCCCGAGCCTCGTGAACTGGAGCAAGCTCGTGGTAGCGACGAGCACCGCGAGGCCGATCAGCATCACGGCCAGTTCTTTCGATGTCAGCAGGATCGGGCCGATCTCCCAGGGTTGGACCGCGGAGTACTGGGAGTAGTTCTGGCTCTGCGCTCCGGCGAAGTACTGGTAGACGTTGCGCAGCAGGATCGAGAGACCGATGCTGACGATCATCATCGCCACCAGGCCGCTCCCGCGGCGCCGGAGCGGCTTCCACAGGGCGGCGTCGTTGACCCAGCCGAAGGCGCCGGAGACGATGAACGCCACCACCACGGCGACCATGATGGTGATGTTGGCCCCGCCGATCTCGATGGCACCAGGCAGTCGGTCTACGGCGAACGCGACCAGGGCGCCGAAGGTGACGAGCTCACCGTGGGCGAAGTTGGTCAGCCCGGTGGTACCGAAGATCATCGACAGGCCGAGCGCCGCCATCGCGAGGAGCACGGAGAAGACGATGCCGCCGATGGTCAGCTGGAGTGCCTCGGTGAAGAAGCCGGTACCTTCGGCGCCCGCCGCTCCGATCGGGAACGTGACGGACTGGTCGGTGTCGAGGTTGACCGAGATCGTGCGCTGAAGCACCTCGGGCTTGGTGTCTTCGGGGAGCGTCGACTCGTCGAGCTTGACCGTGAACTTCTTGCCGAGGCTGTCCAGCGGCCCGCCCGGCAGGTCGACGATGAACGTGCCGTCGGCACCGGACGTCGCCTCGCCGATGACCTCGCCGGCATCGTTCTCGACGGTGACCCGCACACCCTCGACCGGCGCCTGGGGCGACTCTCGGCGGTCACAGATCCGGCCGAGGATCGAGATGACGTCGTCGTCGGTCGGCTTGGCCTGCGAGCATCTGACCGTCTCATCGGCCGACGAGCCGGGCGAGGCCACAGCCGCGGGCGCCAGGGCGGCCAGGAGCATGAGGACGAATGCTCCTAGGGCGATCCCGAGGCGCAGCGCACGAGTAGACATTTCCCTCCGTTCCAACGCCACCTGGGCGCGGACTGGTTGTGGCAGGACAATAGCGAGTGACCTGGCTCACTACCCAACAGTGGGGTCGAATCGTTAGCTCAGCGGATGGCCGTCACCAAGACGACCAGGCCCGGTGCCACCAGAAGTGCCGGCAGCAGGTCGGCCACCGGGACCTCCCGGATCCGGAGCAACCGCAGGGCGATGCCGACCAGCAGCAGGCCGCCGGTCGCCGTGATCGCGGCCAGGTGGGCATCGGGCAGCACGTCACCGAGCAGCACGCCCAGGATCGTCAGAGATCCCTGGACGACCACGACGGTGATGGCACTGGCGGCGACGCCCCAGCCGAAGGCCGCCGCGAACGCAATGGCCGCGAACCCGTCGAGGGCCGACTTCAGGAACAGCTGGTCCGCGCCGTTGCCGAGCCCGTCGTTGAGCGATCCCAGGATGGTCAGCGGACCGGTGCAGAAGATCAGCGAGGCGACGACGAAGCCCTCGATGAAGCGCTGCCGCTCCTCAGAGTCGGTCTCGCCGGCGAGCCGGCGCTGCAGCCACCCGCCGAAGCCCTCGACCCGCTGCTCCAGGCGCAGCAAGGACCCGACGATCCCCCCGATCAGTACGGCGCCCAGCACGATCAGCAGGGGCGCGCTGTCGCCGACTGCGTCGGACAGGTCGGGGTCGAGGACCGCGACTGCCGAGGTGGCCGCGATCAGCAGGGTCACCAGGCCGAGGCCGTCGGTCACCAGGTCTCGGGTCCGAGTGGGCAGCCGGTTGCCCAGGACCCGTCCGAGAACCGCCCCGACGAGCACGGCGAGCACGTTGACCGCCGTACCGACTCCGGGGATCACATGACTCCTCTGGCTCTCCTGACAGAACGGGCGCGCTGAGCGTAGTCTGCCCGGTTGTGAGCCGCTCGCTGGTAACGATGAGATCTGCGGAGTTGACCGACGCCCCCCTGCTGGCCGACCTGTGGGGTGATGCCCTGCGACGGGTGGACCCTCAGGACCAGGTGGCCGACCTCGAGCTGCTGATCAAGGCCGCGGTGGCCTCACCCGAGCAGCGCCTCGTGGTGGCGGAGTACGACGGCGAGCTCGCCGGTGCGGTCTTCCTGCGACTGACGACGCTGACGGCGGTCAACCTCGAGCCCGTCGTCGAGGCGGTTTCTCCGCACGTTTTCCCGCAGTTCCGTCGGCACGGCATCGGCAGCTCGCTGGTGGAGTGCGCGGTGACGTTCGCCGAGGAGCTGGGCGTGGGACACGTGATGACCGCGGCCGGATCGGGGTCCCGCGACGCCAACCGGTTTATGGCCCGGCTCGGTCTCGGCCCGCTCGCCGTGACTCGCGTTGCTGCCGCGTCGGCGGTGCGTGCCAAGGTGAACGCGCAGCGACCTGGCCTCTCGACGAGCGGCGGACGGCATCTCACCCGGGTGCTCGCTGCGCGGCGCTCGATGAAGCGGACCCCGCCGCTTCGGTGAAGCAGGTCTAGACCGGACGTCTGCGGAAGGTAGCGCTCAGCTCGAGAAGCGGTCGGCAGGCAGCAGCGCGCAGGTGATCCGGGACGTGCAGAGCCGCTTGCCGCGCTCGTCGGTGACGACCACGTCGTAACTGGCCGACGTCCGCCCCAGGTGAATCGCGGTGGCCACGCCGGTCACGACGCCGGAGGTGGCGGAGCGGTGGTGGGTGGCATTGATGTCGACGCCGACGGAGAACCGGTCTGGGTACGCGTGGATGGCCGAGCCGACCGAGCCGAGCGTCTCCGCCAGGGCGATGGAGGCGCCGCCGTGCAGCAGACCGTAAGGCTGGGTGTTGCCCTCGACCGGCATGGTCGCCACCACGCGTTGCGCGGAGATCTCCTTGAGCTCGATGCCCAGCTTGTCGTTCAGCCCGCCCATGCCGTGTGGCATCTGGGCGAGGAAGTCCTCGACGGAGAGGGTGGGCTCGGTCGACTCCTCGGCACTCATGGCGCCCATTCTGCTGTCGATGGCGGCGGCTAGCATCGGTAGGTGCCCGAAGTCACTACGGACGACCGCCCCCGCCTCCTGCTGCTCGACGGACACTCGCTGGCCTATCGCGCCTTTTTCGCGCTGCCGGTGGAGAACTTCTCGACGACCACGGGCCAGCACACCAACGCGGTCTACGGGTTCACCTCGATGCTCATCAACGTGCTCCGCGACGAGCAGCCGACGCACCTCGCGGTCGCGTTCGACGTCTCCCGCAAGACCTTCCGGTTGGAGGAGTACGCCGAATACAAGGCCAAGCGCAACAAGACGCCCGACGAGTTCAGCAGCCAGCTACCGCTGATCGAGGAGGTTCTGGACGCGCTGCGCGTGCCCTACCTCAAGGCCCCGGGCTACGAAGCCGACGACATCATCGCCACGCTGGTCACCCAGGCGGTGGCCGACGAGATGGACGTGCTGATCCTGACCGGCGACCGTGACTCCCTCCAGCTCGTGAGCGAGCGGTCGACCGTGCTCTACCCGATGCGCGGTGTCTCCGATCTCGCTCGGATGACGCCCGCAGCGGTCCAGGACAAGTACGGCGTGCCGCCGGGGCGCTACCCCGAGATCGCCGCGCTGGTGGGGGAGACCTCCGACAACCTCCCCGGCGTGCCGGGCGTGGGGGTGGGCTTCGCGGCGAAGTGGCTCAACCACTACGACGGGCTCGACAACGTGATCGCCCATGCCGACGAGATCACCGGCAAGAAGGGTGAGTCGCTGCGCGAGCACCTGGGCGACGTCATCCGCAACCGACGGCTCAACGCGCTGGTCTGCGACCTCGACCTCGAGCTGAAGCCGGCCGATCTCCGGATGCGACCCTGGGACCGACACGAAGTGCACACCCTCTTCGACAGCCTGGAGTTCCGGGTGCTGAGGGACCGCCTGTTCGAGACCCTCGAGTCCGAGGAAGACGTCGACGGGACCGGGTTCGACCTGACCGGCGAGGTGCTGGCACCGGGAGCCGTGGGCGAGTGGTTGACCGACCTCGGCGGCGATCGGGCCGGGGTCCATGTGCGCGGCACCTGGGGTGCCGGCACCGGCCGGGTCGACGGCATCGCGATCGCGGCGGCCGACGGCCGGGCGGCGTACGTCGACACCGCGACGCTCGAGCCTGCCGACGACGAGGCGCTCGCCGGGTGGCTCGGTGACGCGGCGCGGCCGAAGGTGCTCCACGACGCCAAGGGTCCGGCGCTGGCCGTGGCCGCTCACGGATGGACGCTGAAGGGGGTGGACAGCGATACCGCCCTGGCCGCCTACCTGGTCCGTCCCGACCAGCGCTCCTACGACCTCGGCGACCTCACCCTGCGCTATCTGCGTCGCGAGCTGAAGCAGGAGGCCGGCGACGACGACCAGGGCGCCCTCTTCGACGAGACCGACGATCTGGCTGCCACCGCGATGCTGCACGCCCGGGCCGTGCTCGACCTGGCCGAGGCGCTCGACGAGGCGATCGAGGAGCACGGCGGCGGCGCGCTGCTCGCCGACATCGAGCTCCCGCTGGTCGAGCTGCTCACCTTGATGGAGCAGACCGGCATCGCCGTCGACGTCGACCACCTCGAGGCGCTGGAGCGGCACTTCGGGGTCGAGGTCAAGCAGGCCGCCGACGCGGCGTACGCGGTGATCGGCAAGGAGATCAACCTCGGCTCGCCCAAGCAGCTGCAGGTGGTGCTCTTCGACGAGCTCGGCATGCCGAAGACCAAGCGGACCAAGACCGGCTACACGACCGACGCCGACGCGCTGCAGGGGCTGCATGCCAAGACCGAGCACCCGTTCCTCGAGCACCTGCTCCGGCACCGCGACGTGATCCGGCTCCGCCAGACGATCGAGGGGTTGCTCAAGACCGTCGCGCCCGACGGCCGGATCCACACCACGTTCAACCAGACGATCGCGGCGACCGGTCGGCTCTCGAGCACCGACCCCAACCTGCAGAACATCCCGGTCCGGACCGAAGAGGGCCGCCGGATCCGCGAGGGGTTCGTGGTCGGCGGAGGCTACGAGTCGCTGATGACGGCCGACTACAGCCAGATCGAGATGCGGATCATGGCGCACCTGTCCGAGGACAAGCTGCTGATCGAGGCGTTCCGGTCCGGTCAGGACTTCCACTCGATCACGGCCTCCCGGGTCTTCGACGTGCCGGCCGACGACGTGACCGTCGAGATGCGCGCCAAGATCAAGGCGATGAACTACGGCCTGGCCTATGGCCTCTCGGCGTTCGGCCTCGGTCAGCAACTCGGCATCGAGCCGGGCGAGGCGCGCGGCCTGATGGACGAGTACTTCGAGACCTTCGGCGGCATCCGCGACTACCTCGCCGGGGTCGTCGACGAGGCCCGCAAGACCGGCTTCACCGAGACCATCTGGGGCCGCCGGCGCTACCTGCCGGACCTCACCAGCGACAACCGGCAGCGCCGAGAGATGGCCGAGCGGATGGCGCTGAATGCGCCGATCCAGGGCTCGGCGGCGGACCTGATCAAGGTCGCGATGCTGCACGTGCAGCGGGCGATCGAGGAGGGTGGGTTGCGGTCCCGGATGCTGCTCCAGGTGCACGACGAGCTCGTGTTCGACGTGGCCGAGGGAGAACGCGCGTCGCTGGAGTCACTGGTGCGCCAGCAGATGGGTGGCGCGGCCGACCTGCTCGTCCCGCTCGATGTCTCGGTCGGCACCGGCCACAGCTGGCACGAGGCGGCGCACTAGGCCGTCGCGGTCTCCTGGGGCCCTTCGGTCGGCTGGAGTCGGCTGAGCCGCCACAGGCTCAGGCCCAGCAGCGCCGCCAGCACCACTGCGTCGATCGCCGCGACGGTGACCACGAGCTGGTCGAGCGTCGTGATCGCGGTCGCGGCGATCGTCAACGCGACCAGGGCCACCCAGAACAGCGCCGTCGAGCGGCCACCTTGCCGGGCCAGCACGGCGTAGACCAGCAGCTGAAGCATCGCCAACAGGGTGCCGAGGATGGCGAACAGCCAGATCCGGTTCTCCACGTCGGAGTACTCCGCGCCGCCGATGAAGATCATCGCCACGTCGGACAGCACCAACGCGCCGAGCGTGCAGAGGACACCCAGGGCCAGCACCATGACCAGGCTGCGGATCAGCGCCCGGCGTCGTTCGTGGGGGGTCGACATCGCCGGGAACGCGGTGACGATCACGAACTGCGGCAGGAAGAGCACCGCCTTGGTGAGGATCAGGCCACCGGCGTACAGGCCGGCGTCGTGCTCGTCGAGCACGTTGCGGGCGACGACGATGTCGGCGTTCGAGAGGGCGAAGAAGGCCAGCAGCGCGACCGTGTTGCGCGTGGACTCGCGGGCATTCTGTCGCAGCGAGCTGGTCCGGCCGTCCTCGTGGTGGTCGTCGCTGCGCAGCAGCCACCAGCCCACAGATACCGAGGTGAACGCGCCGAGCGTGACCCCCAGCATGGCGGCGGTCTCGTTGGGGCTGATCAGGATGAAAAGCGTTCCGAACAGCAGCCGCGGGAGGCCCATCGCCAGGTAGAGCCCGCCCAGAGCCAGCCATCGTCGCTCGCCCTGGAGGATCCCGGCCTGTCCGCCGAGCATGGTCAACGGCGCGGCCGAGACCGCCACCAGGACCGCCGGCACGATCCCCTCCAGTCGGAGCACCTGCCAGACCAGCGGCGAGACCACCAACAGCAGCAGTGCCAGACCCAACGAGGCGCGGATCGACAGCCGCAGCATGGCCGGCGCGATCACCGAGGTCTCCTCGGGGCTGGCGGCGATCCGGCGTGCGGTCGTCGCCTGGAGGCCGAGCTGGACGACGGCGACGACCAGGAGCAGCGCCATCAGCGAGGCGACCGCGCCGTAGGCGGACGGCCCGAGAGCACGCGCGGCCACGATCTGGAAGCCGTAGGTCGAGACGTTCATCGCGAGAATCGCGATGGCGATACCGGCGCTGCCGTGCAGCAGGGCACGCATCCGCGAGGGGCGCCCGGCGTCGACGGTGGTCACGTCGAGAGCCTAGGACGGGATTGACCGCGCATCACCCATCGCCCCCGGGCTGCCACTAAGGTGGCGCGCGGGAAGGGCAGGGAGGCAGTGCGGGAGGACGGAAAGCCGACAACCCCAGCGCCTCGGTGGTCCACCTCCGGTGCGGGCGCTGCGGGGCTCTACGTCCTGATCACGGCGATCTCGCTGATCCAGCAACCGGGCAGAACCACCTACGACACCCGTGGGGAACTCACCGAGCGGCCGGGTTCCTTCTTGCGGGGATCGTTCACGCTGTGGCACCCCGAATCCAACTTCGGCGAGCTGCCGAACCAGGCCTACGGCTATCTCTTTCCGCAGGGCGCCTGGTTCGCGCTCTCGGACTGGATGCAGGTGTCGGACTGGGTGGCGCAGCGGCTGTGGTCTGCGCTGATCCTCGTCGTCGCCTGTGAGGGGGCGCGACGGGTGGCCGGCGCCGTGGGCCTGCCGGGACCGACGGCCTGCTGGCGGGGATGGCCTTCGGGTTCTCCCCGAGATTGCTCGGCACCGACCCCGTCATCAGCGCGGAGGCCCTGCCCGGCGCCGTCATGCCCTGGGTCGTGCTGCCCGTGCTGCTCGCCTTCTCCGGCCGCCTGGCCCCGCGAACGGCGATCGTCCTCAGCGGGGCAGCGGTGGTCTGCATGGGGGGCGTCAACGCCGTGGAGAACGCCGGCTCCCTGCCGTTGGCCGCGATCCTCGTGGTCTGGGGGGTCCGTCAAGGCCTGGCTTCGTGGCGGTTCGCCGTCGGCTGGGTCGGAGCGGTCGTAGTCGCGTCCTTGTGGTGGGCGTTGCCGCTCATGGTGCTCGCGGGCTACGCGCCGCCGTTCTACGAGTACGTCGAGAGCGCGCGCGACACCACGGCCCTGATCGGGTGGTCCGAGGCGGTCCGCGGTGGCACCCACTGGGTCGCCTATCTGATCTCCGGCGACCAGGCCTGGTGGCCGGCCGGGCACGCGTTGGTCTCCGATCCGGTTTTGGTGAGTCTTTCCGCTGTGGTCGCGACGGTCGGCTTCGTCGGCCTGGCCCGTTGGGACAACCGGCTGCGGGGACCGCTGATGCTCTCGGTCCTGGTCGGACTGGCTGCGCTGACCATCGCCCACGGCGGACCGGCGGGAACCCCGGCGGCCGAGACCGTGCGGACCTGGCTCGACGGTCCGCTGCAGATCTTCCGCAACGTGCACAAGATCGATCCGGTCGTCCGTCTGCCGCTGGCGATCGGATTCGGCAGCGCAGTGGCGGCAGGCATCACGTGGGCCGGGCAACGCCGCGCGAGTCTGACCGAGGCGTCGCCCCTGGCCATCCTGGTGGCGCTGGTGACCGTGCTCTCGCTCGGGCAGCCCTACCTGGTCAACAACGCCCGCACGCCCGGTTGGGACCAGATCTCGGAGCCCTGGCGCGCGGCGCAGGACTGGCTGCGCGTGCATGACGACGACACCACCACCCTCGTCGTGCCCGGATCGGGATTCGCCCAGCAGGACTGGGGGTGGACGATCGATGAGCCGTTGCAGTTGCTCGGCGGCGTCGATCGGGTGAGCCGCAGCCAGGTTCCGTTGATCCCGGGCGAATCCATTCGCTTCCTCTCCGCCCTCGACCAGCAGATCTCCACCGGTCGCGGCACGCCGCGGCTGGGCGACCAGCTCGCTCGCGCCGGTATCGGGCACGTCGTCATCCGGCGGGACCTCGACCGAAGCCTGACCAGGTCACCGCATCCGGGGTTCGCCGCGGTATCGCTCGCCCGGGCGGGACTGCGCACCGTGGCGCGGTTCGGTGTCGGCCTCGTCGGCGAGCCCGACGTGGAGATCCTTGAGGTGGTCCCGCGACTCCCGATGCTGCGCACCACCGACCTCGAGGACGTCGTCACGGTTCGGGGCGCTCCCGAGAGCATCCTCCGGGTGCTGTCATCCGGTCTCGTCGGTGCCGGACAGGCGACCGTGCTCGAGGGCGAGCCGGGCTGGGGGCCAGCCGCCGACGTGGTCACCGACGGCAACCAACGGCGCGAACGGGCATTCGGCTCCAACGACGAATCGCTGTCGGCCCTGATGACCGCCACCGAGCCATGGCGGACCGCGCGCGCCGTTCACGACTTCCCGTCGGTGTCGGGCGCCGAACCGGTGGTCGCCAGGTACGACGGGCTCGACGACCTGACCGCGTCGTCGGCGCAGGGGTACGCCGACAACTTCGGGCCGGTCACCCCACAGTCCGGGCCCTACAGCGCCGTCGACGGAGATCCCAGCACCCGGTGGCTCAGCTCGCAGGCCACGGACCCGACCGAGCAGTGGATCCGGTTGGACTTCGCCGGGCGGCGGCCGGTCTACACCGTGTCGGTGCTGGCGGTGATGGATGACCGCGAGGTGGTGCCGATCCGCGAGCTCGAGGTGCGGGCCGGGGATCAGTCGCGTCGGGTGGCGACCAACGCCTCCGGTACGCCGTCCGTGGTGCGCTTCGACGGACGGGAGGTCGGCTCGGTCGAGGTGCGGGTGGTGCGCGCCGGAACCCGAGCGAACGCCGCCCGGGTCGGCATCCGCGAGATCGAGGTGGGTCCGCTCAGGCCGCGGCGGACGTACGTGGTCCCTGGGCGGATCGACGCGGACAGCTCCTGGGTCTTCAGTAGTGACCCGGACCGGCGGGCCTGCGTGATCACGGTGGGACAGCCGGACTGTTCCGTGGCCCGGATCCGGGCGGGGGAGGAGCCCACCGGCATGGACCGGACCTTCGCCCTGGACGGCGACCAGGACGTGCGGTTCGTGGGGCGAGTGGTCGCGCGGGGGACCTTCGAGGCAGCGCGGTTGCTCGAGCCTCTCGGCAACGACCAGCAGGTCGGCGCCACGTCCTTCTATGGCTCGGACCCCAAGGTCGCGAGCAGGTTCGCCTACGACGGCGAGCCCACGACCGCCTGGGTCTCCGCCGACCACGACCCGGCCCCTTCGCTGCTGTTTCGGTGGAGCGAACCGCAGCTGATCCGCGGACTCGACGTCCGGGGCGCGGGGGACAACCTGCCGGTTGCGGCGGTCATTCAATCCGGTGGCCGGATCCAGCGGGTGAGCCTGACCGGCTCGTTCGCCGCCGAGCTCGAGCGGCCGCTGCGGACCCGGAAGGTCGAGGTGACCTTCGTGAAGCCTCCGGATGCGGAGCACGTCGTCGTCCCGGAACTGACTCTGCTGGGCACCGACATCTCCCGGCCGTTCTTCGCCGACCTTCCGACGGGTGCGCGGTGCGGTTTCGGACCGGTCATCGAGGTCGACGGCCAGCGCGTCGCCACCAAGGTGCACGGGAAGATGGCGGACGTCGTCAACGGCAGCCCGCTGCGACTGGTGGGCTGCCGCCCGCGGCCACTCGCCCTCGCAGCGGGCGAGCACCGCGTTCGCACTCCGTCGAACGCCGAGTTCCAGGTGAGCCAGCTCGCCGGCGTACCGCTCACGCGCGAGCGACCCGACGAGGACGCGGGCCGATCGGTCCAGATCGTGAGCTGGGGGCACACCGACCGCAGCGTGAAGGTCGCCGCGGGGGGCGCATCCCTGCTCTTCCTGCCCGAGAACTTCAACCCGGGCTGGGGCGCCACCGTGAACGGGGAGAGGTTGTCGTCGCTTCGCGTCGACGGATGGCAGCAAGCGTGGCTGCTGCCCGCCTCGGACGAGCCGATAGAGGTTGACCTGGACTACCGCCCCCAGCGGGTGTTCACGGTCGCGCTCGCGGCCGGACTCGGCCTGAGCGGGCTGCTGCTGCTCGCCGGCTGCGTGCTGCTCGGGTTCCAGCTGGCTCGCGGGGGCAGCCGCCCCCGTCCAGCGCGGGAGTGGCCCGGCGCCGGCGGGCCGAGCGGCCGTCGTTGGTGGCTGCTGGCCGCGCCGTTGGCGCTGCTGCTCCTGGGTCCCGTCCCCACGGCCGGAGGCCTCTTGGGCGCGCTGCTGCCCGCCCGCCTGGTGGGCCGCGCGGTGGGTGGAGCGGCGGCGATCATGGTCGGCGGAACCGTCCTCGAGGCTGTCGTGGAGACCTCCTGGTCGGGGCGGTTCTCCGATGTGCTCACCGCCGTCGCGGCGGGCGCGCTCGCCGGAATCGCGCTCGGGGGCCGGCGATGAGCGTCTGGCGAGGGAGATCGGGCGCCCTGGCCGGGGTCGTGCTCGCGATCACGGTGCTGGGGCGAGCCGTGCTGATTCGTGGCTCCTACTTCAACCAGGACGACTTCTACCTCATCGGAAGGGCATATCAGGCCGACCTGGGCATCGACTTCCTCTTCCAGGACACCGCGGGTCACGTCAACCCGGCCCAGCAGCTCGCGTACTGGCTGGTGGCCCACCACGCGCCGTACGAGTGGGGAGTGGTGGGCACGTTCGTGCTCCTCATGCAGGCACTGACGGTCGTGGTGATGTGGCATGTTCTCAGCCGGATCCTTCCCGGTCGTTGGGTGCGAGTGCCGCTGCTGGCGGCCTTCGCCTGGGCCCCGATCACGCTGGCGACGACGCTCTGGTGGAGCGCGGCGATGGGCCTGTGGCCCCATCTGTTGTGCTCGCTGCTCGCCGTGCTGTTCCTGCTGCGCCTGCGCGACCGCGCTGGTCCGGCGTGGCTCAACGGCTCCGTGGTCGTGGCGGCGTCGGTCGTGGGGCTGCTGTGGCACGAACGGGCGGTGCTGATTGCGCCGGTGGTCCTGGCGACCGCTGTCGTGCTCACCGATGAGGCGGTCGGCTGGCGCCGCCTCGTGGCGGCGATCCGTCGGCACCGGGTGCTGTGGGTGGCCCACGCGGCGCTCCTGGCCGGCTACCTCTGGGCGCACGGGCGCCTGACCGACGTTGAAGGCGGTGCCGTCTCGGCGCGCGAGTCCGCCTCCATCGGCTGGGCCTTCATCGGCCAGAACGTGCTGCCGGGTGTGCTCGGGGGTCCCTGGACCGCTCGTCTGGAAGGCGGCGCGGTGCACCCGCCCGCGTGGGGGACGACGCTCAGCGTGGTGCTCTGTGTCGGATTGCTGGGGCTGGCGCTGTGGAGGGGCGGACCGGCACGCCGCTGGGCGGTGGCGTTCTTCGTGTCCTACGTGCTGGCGGACCTGGTGCTGGTGCTGGCCGGTCGCGGTGGCTTCGGTCGGCTCATCGGGCTGGATCCGCGCTACTCGGCCGATGTGATCCAGGTGGCCGTCCTCAGCGCCGCACTGGCGCTACGGCGGAGCCGGCCGGCCTTCGGTTTCGACTGGCTGGCGCGCGACTGGCGCCGGCGCCGCACGGTGGGCCTGGCCGGCCTGACCGCGCTGTACCTGGTGGCCTGCGCCTTCGGCACGGCGGCATTAGTGCCGCATTTCCAGAACAAGGAGGACCGCGCCTACCTCACCACCCTCCGGGAGGACCTGGCCGCGGATCCCCGGCAGACCCTGGTGGACGATCTGGTGCCGGCCGAGGTCGTCCTGCCCCTGGTGGGAGCGGACTCGCTGCTCTCCCGGGTCCTGGCACCGCTACCCGAAGCTCCGGTCTTCGACCAGCCGTCCTACCACCCGCGGAGCGTCGCCGAGGACGGTCAGCTGCTCCCGGTCGAGTTCGCCGGCGGAGTCGATTCGTTGCCGGCCCGCAACGAGCGGTGCGGCTATCGCGCGACGTACCAGTCGGTGGAGGTTGCGTTCCCGTTCGTGGTGTTCGGACCCCTTCTGGTTCGGGTGGGCTACTTCACCGACGAGGAGGCCACCGTCGAGCTTGCCGTGGGTTCGTGGACAGCCGTGTTCATGGCCCAACCGGGGCCCAACGAGGTCTGGGTCCCGGTGCCCGACCTGGGGGCGGGGTTCGACCGGGTCCGGTTCTCCGTGCAGGGCCCGACGACGATCTGCATCCCCCGGGTGACGGCCGGGCGGGCGGTACGGCCGTGACGGTGCGACCGGGAGTACGCGCCGACCTCGCGTTCAGTGCGTTGCTGGGCACGGTGATCCTCGGCCCGCTCTTGTTCGGTGCTGGGTTCTGGTTGTTCGGGGACATGGTGTTCGTCCCCGAACAACCGTGGAAGGACGCCTGGCTGGGCCTCGACGGCAGCGTGCCGCGGGCGGTCCCGATGGACGCGGTCATCTCGGTCCTGACCCAGGTGCTGCCCGGCGAGGTCGTCCAACGACTGTTCCTGGGCGGCGCCTTCCTCGTGGGCGGCCTCGGTGCGGGCCGGTTCGTCGGCCAGCGTCGACTTCCCGCACGGTTCGCCGCGATCACCCTGATGCTCTGGAACCCCTGGGTGGGTGAGCGGCTGCTGATGGGGCAGTGGGCGATCCTGGCCGGCTATCTGCTGTTGCCCTGGGTCGGGCTCGCGGCGCTCCGGTTGCGGCGCGACGTTCGCGGTGGCGCCCCTGCGGTGGCGGTGGCGTTGGTGCTCTCGGCCGCATGCAGCCCGTCCAGCGGGGTGATGGCCGCGTTGGTCGTGGTGGTGCTCGGATGGCGCCGCGACCTGAGGCACGCGGCGGTCACGGCCGGCCTGGTCGTCGTGGCGAACCTGACCTGGCTGGTGCCATCGCTGGTCGCCGACGCGCGTACGGACGCAGGCAGTCGGGTCTTCGAGGCGTTCGCGGCGCGCGGGGAGTCGTCGGCCGGCGCGCTGGCCAGTCTGTTCTCGCTCGGCGGCACCTGGAAGACCTCGATCGTCCCCGAAGAGCGGACCTCGGCGGTGATCGTGATCTTGAGCTGTGCGCTCACGGTGGCCGCGTTGCTCGGCCTCGCCCGCAGGCCCCGGCCGCGACTGGTGCTGCTCGCCGTCATCTCGTACCTGCTGGCGGCGCTCCCGGTGCTGCCCGGTGGCACCGATCTGCTGGGGGCGATCGGCGACGTCGTACCTTCGGCGGCGCTGCTGCGGGACTCGCATCGGTACCTCGCGCCCGCCGTGCTGCTGCTGCTCCCGGGGATCGCGGGCGCCGTCGACTGGGCCGTTGCCCGGGCGCGGCCCGGGCGCGAAGCAATGTGGTCGGTGGTGGGGCTGCTGGTCGTGGCTCCGGTGCTGCTGCTGCCAAGCCTGGCCTGGGGCGGACTGGGTGATCTCGAGCCGGTGGCCTACCCGCGAGACTGGGGGACGGTGGCCGACCATCTCGACGAGGACCCCGGTCGCACGATCGTGCTGCCCTGGGCCGGCAGCTACCGCGGCTTCGACTGGAACGAGTACCGGGCGATGCTCGACCCGGCACCCCGGTTCCTCCCCGGCGAGGTGCTGATCGATGACCGGGTTTTCGTCGACGGCACCGTCGTCTCCTCGGAGGATCCGCTCGTCGCGGAGATCGGCACCGCGCTGGGAGGTGACCGGCCCGAGGGCGCCCTCCGCGACCTCGGCGTCCGCTGGGTCGTGGTCGAGAAGGGGATGCGGTCCGGGCCGGTGCCGACCGGATCGATCGTGCACGACGGGGCGGACGTGATGCTCGTCGACCTCGCGCTGGCCGCCACGCCGTCGCACCCGGATTCGGGCGGCGCCGGTCAGCCTGAACTGGTCACCCTGGGCCATCTGGGAACCGTCACAGTCCTGTTGTGGGGGCTGCTTCTGCTACGTTTCAGGCGGGAGCGGGGCCACGTCGCCTGACGCCATCCGCTGTCGGTCTTTGGGAGGGGACCACAGCATGAACTTCGTCATCTCCGCCTTCGTCGGCGGTTTGATCGCGACAGCCGTGACTATTGGCGGCGTCCAAGCGATCCAGGGATCCGACCAGAAGCCGGTCCAGGCCAACACGCTCTTCGAGTACTCGGACGACTGAGCCTTACTGACGTACCGCACGGGTCTGGGAGGCCCCGGGCGGTTCCGCATTTGGCTTGGGAGGGTCCGAATGCTTCAACTCGTCATCCCTGCCTACAACGAGCAGGCACGACTACCACGCACGCTGCGTGAGCTGCGCCGTCACGTCCGCGACCTGCGCAGCGTCGCGCGCCCCGTCGAGGTGATCGTGGTCGACAACGCCAGCACGGACCACACCGCCGCGGTCGCCCGCGCCGCGGACAGCGCCTGGCTCCGGGTCCGGGTGATCGACTGCCCGATTCGCGGCAAGGGTGCCGCAGTCCGGGCCGGCATCGAGGCCACGAACGCACCGATCGTCGGGTTCATGGACGCCGACGGCGCCACCGGGCTGGATGCCCTCGAGGAGGCCTGCCGCCGGCTCGCGCTCGGCGCGGACGTGGCGATCGCGTCCCGCGGTGCCGATGGCGCCCGGACCGCTGCCCGGCACAGCTGGGTCCGCGAGCGCGGGGCCCGCACCTACCGCGCCTGCACGGCCCGCGTCGTACCCGGCATCGCCGATACCCAGTGCGGCTTCAAGCTGATGACCGGTGATCTCGGCCGCGAGGTCTTTGCGGCGCTGCGGACCACCGGCTTCTCGTTCGACGTCGAGGTCTTGGCCCGGGCCCGGGCATGCGGCGCCAAGATCGAGGAGTTCCCGGCGATCTGGACCGACGTACCCGGCTCGACCTTCGACCCCTTGCGGCACGGCGCCGGATCGTTCGCCGCGCTGGCTCGGATCGCCTGGTACCTCCGCGGGACGCGGGCTGCTGTGCCGGTGTCGCTGCCGATCCCCGCGGCGATACCCGCGGTCGTTCCCGCGGCAGCGGGGGAGGCCTGAGATGACCCCACGCGTTGCCGCCACGCTCGCCGGCCGCCGAGCCGTCGTCGTCAATTGGCGCGACCCCTGGCACAGCCTGGCGGGCGGTTCCGAGCGCTACGCCTGGGAGTTCGCCCAGGCGCTCCGTGCGGCCGGTGTACGCGTCGAGTTCCTCACTGCGCGGGAGCGCGGTCAGCGCCCCTCGGAGACCCGCGAGGGCATCGCCATCCGGCGCGCGGGCGGACCGTTCACGTTCTACCTGCGCGCCGCGCTGGGGCTGCTGCGGCGTCGGCGTCACCTCGACATCGTGGTCGATCCCGAATGCGGGATCCCCACCTTCTCCCCGCTGTTCGTTCGCCGCGACACTGCGGTCGTGCTCGTCCTTCATCACGTGCACCAGCAGCAGTTCGCGACCTACTTCCCGACCCCGCTGGCGTGGCTCGGGCGCACCCTCGAGAGGGTCGTGATGCCCGTGGTCTACCGCAACCAGGCCACCGTGGCGGTGTCGGAGTCGACCCGCCTCGAGATGCGCGACCAGCTCGCCTGGTCCCGTCCGGTCGGGATCCTCGGCAACGGCGCGCGGTCGGCCGCCGAGGCGGACGGGCTCGCCGCCGCGAAGGACGTCGACCGGATGGTCGTCCTCGGGCGCTTGGTGCCCCACAAGCGGGTCGACCTGGTGCTCCATGCGCTGCACGCACTGCGCCACGAGCGGCCCGACCTGCGGCTCGACGTCTGCGGCCAGGGCCCGGACCGGCCGCGGCTCGAGTCGCTCGCGGCCCGGCTGAACCTCGCCGGACGGGTGACCTTCCACGGCTTCCTGGCAGAGGCCGACAAGGAGCGGTTGCTGCGGCGGGCGGCCCTGCACGTGTGCGCCTCCGACGTCGAGGGGTGGGGCCAGGCGGTCATCGATGCGGCCGGGTACGGCGTACCCACGGTCGCCCGTGACGTCCCCGGGCTCCGCGACTCGGTGCGGCACGAATCCACCGGCTGGCTGATCCCGGACAGCGCCGACGCCGATCTCCTCACCCGCCGCCTCACCGCACAGGTCCGAGCCGCGCTCCGCGAGCTCGACGCGCCCGAGAACCTTGCGCTCGCCGCCAAGGCCTGCCACGCGTGGGCCGCCACGTTCAGCTGGTCCCAGATGCACGACCAGGCTCGGACCCTGGTCACCGAAGAGCTCGGCCGCGTCCGAGCCGGAAACACCCAACCCGAGAGGTAACACCCGTCATGCGCCGATTTCTCAGCCCCGCCCTCATCGGCCTGGGCACCTTCCTGATCGTGGTGGGAGTGCTGGTCAAGGTCTACGCCGTCCCGACCCTCGCCGTCGTGCCAGCCAACTACGACTCCACCACGTTCCTGGAGGCCAAGGGCGCGACGATCTTCAACTCCGACCCCGAGGTGCTCGCACCGCAGACGTTGGACCTGGAGATCAGCTCGCGCACCGTGGCCGGCGACTACCCCGAGGCACCCGATGGCGTGGTCGTGTGGGCCAACAACGTGACGATCACTCCGGTCGGCTGGGACCGGCCGTTCCAGCAGTCCCGCGAGCTGACCCCGTTCGACCAGGTCTCCGGTGCGGCGTCGTCGTTCGAGGTGGGCTTCGAGGAGGTCGAGAACGACGCCGGAGACATCGAGCAGGTCGACGTGACCCGTGAGGGCCAGGTCTACAAGTTCCCGTTCGACACGGAGAAGAAGGACTACCTGCAGTGGGACGGCGACATCGGCGAGGCCACTACCGCCGCCTATGAGGGTGAGGAGGAGCTCGCAGGGACCACGGTCTACAAGTTCGTGCAGGTCATCGAGCCGACCGTGATCGACACCGTCGACGTACCCGGCTCGGTCTTCGGCGTCGATGAGCCGTCGGTCCAAGCCGACATGGTCTACGAGATGACCCGGACCCTGTACGTCGAGCCGGCGACGGGCGCCCCGCTCAACCGGGTGGAGGACCGCAACCAGGTGTTGTCCTACGACGGGGCCGAGGTGCCCGCCTTCGTCGGCGTCGTGCAGTACACCGAGGAGTCACAGGCCGACAGCCTCGACAGGGTCCAGGCCAGGGCGACGTTGCTGGGGCTCGCCAAGTGGGTGTTCCCCATCGGGTTCGTGCTGCTCGGCCTGCTCAGCGTCGGTGCCGGCCTGTTCCTGCGCCGGCGTGAGAGCGCGGACGTTCATGAGGAGCACCGGCACCTGATCGACGCCTAGTCGGATGCCGCGACGATCTCGGCCAGGAGTCGCTCGAGGCCGACCCGGTCCCACCGGGCGGCCCGGGCGCGCAACGTGATCGTCGTCCGCCCGCGCAGGGTGAGGGCGCCCAGCGAGACGCCCGAGCCGCCGGCGGTCACCGGGTGAAAGGCCAGTTCGGCGGCACCCCCGGCCGTGACCTCGCCGAGGTGGGAGACCAGCAGCGTCGAGCCGAGTCGGCGGGAGAGCACCCGGATCCCGCCGCTGAGCGCCCAGGCTCCCGCTCTGCCCCGCGCCGTGGGTGCTGGCTCGAGGGGTGTGGTGCGCAGCAGCTCGGCGATCTCGTCGGCCGACCGGTCCTCGAGGTCGGTGAGCCGGACCAGCGCGCTGCGGTTGGCGATCAGGTCGTCGTCGGCCGCCGGTCGACCGGCGCCGACGGCCACCGCGACATGTCGGGTACGCCGGCCGGATGCGTGGTTGTGCCGCACCACTCCCCGCACCGACGCGGCGACCAGGTCGGCCGTGCGCCACGAGCCGGCAAGGGTGGTCTGCGCGAAGACATCGCCGCCCCCGCCCGCGGCCGACGGTGCCACGATCCCCGCGGGTGGCCGGAACGCCGCCTCCGTGAGTCTCCGGGCCGCCGCCCCGGCGAGCCCGCTCCGCAGCGGCCGGTCGACGACGCCGCGGACCCGGGTCGCCACCGGCCTGCCGGTCACCGCGGACAGCACGTTCAGCAGGCCGAGGCCATCGACGGAGGCATGGTGCGCCGAGACCACCAGCGCGGAACCGGCGATGCCGACCACGACCGGCGTCGTCGCATCGCTCAGGAGCGAGCGCAGGGCGTCGACGTTGTCGTCGACGCGGACCTCGGCTGCGCCGGCCCACCGCTGCCGGGTGTACAGGTCGGTCAGCCGGTCCAGGACGAGGCCGGCGTCCGGCGGGGCCTCCAGCCGGGCCGACAGCAGGATTCGCCAGCCGATGCCGCGGTCGGCCACCCATTCCTCGCTCATGTCAGGGCTTCACGGCGCGGGCGACCAGGCTGATCCCGGGCAGCCGGCGTACCGGCAGCAGTCGTTCGGCGCCCACCGCCAGTCGCAGTCCGGCGTTCAGCACGGGGTGGACGGGCTCCATCTCGCTCTCGCTGGTCGACCGACGGCGCCGCCGGGCTCGGGCCACCGGACGAAGCAGAACGTTCCAGGACATCACGTCGATCACGTCCAGCCCCGCACGTTCGATCAGGTTCACCAGCTGCTCGCGCTCGTAGCGGCGCACGTGCCCGAGGGCGACGTCGTGACCGCTCCAGAGCTTCATGCTGCACGGTACGGCGATCAGTGCCCGGCCGCCGGACCGCAGCACCCGCGCGGTCTCGTCGGCCACCGCCTCGTCGTCGTCGATGTGTTCCCACATGTCGGTGGACATCACCAGGTCCATCGACCCGTCGCGGAACGGCAGCCGACGCGCGTCGCCGCGCACGATGGGCAGCGCTCGCCGCGCGGCCAGTGGGGCGGCGACGGGGGAGTACTCCAGTCCGGTCACCCGCCAGCCCAGATCGCGCAGCACCGCGGTGTTGCCGCCGCCTCCGCAGCCCACGTCGAGCGCGCGGCCCGGCGGGATCGGCGCGACCAGCCTGCGCACCAGCGCTCGCCGGCCGGCGTACCACCAGTGACGTTGCTCCAGCGCGGCCGACCTGCGGATCTCCCCCTCGTCCACGGGCGAAGCCTACTGAGCGGGCAGCAGTAGTTCCGCGGCCACGATGGCCGTTCCTGGTGTGAGTCGGCCCCTGGTCTCCGACCAGCCGCCCCACACCCGGTCGTGGCCCGCGGGCCATTCGGGCTCCAGCAGCCGGGTGATGGCGAACCCGGCCCCGGCGAGCAGCTCGACCCAGTCGCCCAGGGTGCGGTGATGTTCGACGTACAGCACCACGCCGGAGTCGTCATCGGTCTCCACGTACGGCGTCCGGTCCCAGTAGGACTGGCTGGCCAGCAGTCCTTCCTCGGTCGGGTCATCGGTGAACATCCAGCGCGTCGGGTGGGTGATCGAGAACGCGAACCGGCCACCGGGGCGCAGCACCCGGGCGGTCTCGGCCACGGCGACGTCGAGGTCGCTGACGAACTGGAGTGCCCCGAACGACGAGAACACCACGTCGAACGTCGCGTCGCCGAACGGCAGGTGGGTCGCGGTTCCGAGGACCGACGGCACCCGGACCCCGGTCTCCTCATCGATCCGCCGGGAGTGCTGGAGCTGGCGATACGAGAGGTCGAGCCCGATCGAACGTCCGCCCTGGGTGCGCACCCAGCGGGAGCACTGCCCGGCGCCCGAGCCCACCTCGAGGACGTCCCGGTCGGCTACGTCGCCGAGCACGCCCGCCTCCTGCTCGGTCAGCCCTTCGGGGCCCCAGACGAACCCGGTGTCGCCCAGGAACGCGCCATGCGTGGCCTGGTACTCATCGGCGTACCGATCCCAGTCGGGTCCGTTGGCCCGTCTTGACTCGGGCTCGTCGACCGGCCGGCGCTCCACCCGCACGCTCAGACCCTACTGCGCCGGTTGGACTCAGCCACCGCGCGCGGCGTAAAGTTGAGGCTTGCGCCTGCGGTCTGCCTGGGTTCCATACGGAGCGGACTCTCGCTCGCTATCCCAACCGGTAGTGAAACTGACTTCACGCGTGCCCGCACAACATCTGCCCACCCAAGGATTCATTCCCTTATGACGAGCACCATCACCACTCCTCAGGACCTCGACGCGCCCCAGGTGGCGATCAACGACATCGGTACCGAAGAGGAGTTCCTCGCCGCGATCGACGCGACCATCAAGTACTTCAATGATGGCGACATCGTGGAAGGCACCATCGTGAAGGTCGACCGGGACGAGGTCCTGCTCGACATCGGCTACAAGACCGAGGGCGTCATTCCCTCCCGCGAGCTCTCGATCAAGCACGACGTCGACCCCAACGACGTCGTCGTGGTCGGTGACAAGGTCGAGGCCCTGGTTCTCCAGAAGGAGGACAAGGAAGGCCGCCTGATCCTCTCCAAGAAGCGCGCCCAGTACGAACGCGCCTGGGGCACGATCGAGCAGGTCAAGGAGGAGGACGGCGTCGTCGAGGGCACCGTCATCGAGGTCGTCAAGGGCGGCCTGATCATCGACATCGGGCTCCGCGGCTTCCTGCCCGCCTCGCTCGTCGAGATGCGCCGGGTGCGCGACCTCCAGCCCTACGTCGGCCAGACGCTCGAGGCCAAGATCATCGAGCTCGACAAGAACCGCAACAACGTGGTCCTGTCTCGCCGCGCCTGGCTGGAGCAGACCCAGTCCGAGGTGCGCCACGGCTTCCTGACCCAGCTCCAGAAGGGCCAGATCCGCAAGGGTGTCGTGTCCTCGATCGTCAACTTCGGCGCGTTCGTCGACCTCGGCGGCGTCGACGGACTGGTGCACGTCTCCGAGCTGTCCTGGAAGCACATCGACCACCCGAGCGAGGTCGTCACGGTTGGCGACGAGGTCACGGTGGAGGTGCTCGACGTCGACATGGACCGCGAGCGCGTCTCGCTGTCGCTGAAGGCCACCCAGGAAGACCCCTGGCAGCACTTCGCCCGCACCCACCAGATCGGTCAGATCGTGCCCGGCAAGGTCACCAAGCTGGTGCCGTTCGGCTCGTTCGTCCGGGTCGAGGAGGGCATCGAGGGCCTGGTGCACATCTCCGAGCTGGCCGAGCGTCACGTGGAGATCCCCGAGCAGGTGGTCCAGGTCAACGACGACGTGATGGTCAAGATCATCGACATCGACCTCGAGCGTCGCCGGATCTCGCTGTCGCTCAAGCAGGCCAACGAGAACCCCGCTGCCTCCGACGTGGAGGAGTTCGACCCGACCCTCTACGGCATGGCCGCGACCTACGACGAGCAGGGCAACTACGTCTACCCCGACGGCTTCGACCCCGAGACGGGCGAGTGGCTCGAGGGCTTCGACGACCAGCGCGCCACCTGGGAGGAGCAGTACGCCAAGGCGCACGCTCGCTGGGAGGCTCACGTCAAGCAGCAGGCCGACGCCAAGGTCGCCGAGGCAGAGGCCGGCGAGGCCACGTCGTACTCCTCGGAGGCCGAGGTCACCGAGACCGAGACCGGCACCACCGAGACCGGCGGTTCGCTCGCCTCCGACGAGGCGCTGCAGGCACTGCGTGAGAAGTTGACCGGCGGAGGCAGCGAGAGCTGACCCGTCCCAAACTCACCGAAAAACCCGCTGACCCGTCGCAAACTTTGCGACGGGTCAGCGGGTTTTGGCTTCAGATCCGGCCCGCGGGGGCACGGAACGTGGGGTCTTCGAAGTGGGACGTGGGGGGCGTACGCCGACCACGATCCCCGAAGACATCGCGCAGGGTGGCCACGCTGGCGATGAGCGCCAGGGCCACGAGGATCATCAGGAAGGTCATGGCAGTAATTCTGTGCCTTGCGTGATTCTGCCACCAGTGGCAGGAATGACAGTGTCCATTGATTTTCCGCCAGAACCGTTGCAGACTGCCTCCATGCGCACTGTGGCGGTGGTGGTTCAGGACGGCGCCGAGCCCTTCGGCCTCGGCTCACTCGTCGAGGTGTGGGGCGAGCCCTACCACGCCGACGACGACAACCCGGTCTTCGACTTCCGGGTCTGTACGCCGCGGCCCGGCGTGGTCGCCGGCCGGTCCGACTTCGACCTCGTGGTCAAGCATGACCTGTCGGCGACCGAGGACGCCGATCTGGTCTGCCTGGCACCGAAGGAGAAGTTCGACGACCACGATCCCGAGGTGATCGCGGCGATCCGGGCGGCCTACGACCGCGGCGCGATCATCTACGCCCACTGCTCGGGGGTGTTCGAGCTGGGGGCCGCCGGTCTCCTCGACGGTCGCGAGTGCACCACTCACTGGCGCTACACCGACGTGCTCGCCACCTCCTATCCCCTGGCCAAGGTGCGCCCCGACGTCCTTTACTGCCACGAGGGCAACGTGCTGACCGGGGCGGGATCGGCGGCCGGCATCGACGCCTCCCTGCACCTGCTCCGGGAGAACTACGGCGCCAACGTGGCCGCCACCACCGCCCGGCGGATCGTGGTGCCGCCGCACCGGGATGGCGGCCAGGCGCAGTTCATCGCCCGCCAGGTCGTCGACTGCCAGGCCGAGACGCTCGGCCCGCTGCTGACCTGGATCCTGGAGAACCTCAATGCGGATCTCGGCGTCGACGCGCTGTCCCGACGGGCGCACATGTCGCCGCGGACGTTCGCGCGCAGGTTCCGGGACGAGACCGGCACCACTCCGCACAGCTGGGTGACCGCGCGACGCCTGCAGGCGGCCGAGGAGATGCTGGAGCGCACCGACGGTTCGGTTGACTGGATCGCGGCCGAGGTGGGCTTCGGCAACGCGGCCGCCCTGCGCCACCACTTCACCCGCGCCCGGGGGGTCAGCCCGCAGGCCTACCGGCGCCAGTTCGCGTGCTGAGTCCCCGCTGACAGCTCGCCCCGCCTGACCTTGCCCGTCAGGGTCCGGGGGAGTACGTCGTGGAACACCCACGTCTTGGGGCGCTTCGGCGGCGCCAGGCGCTCTCGTGCGTACGCCGCGAGCTCGTCCTCGGCCACGTCCCCGACGATCGCCGCGCAGACCCGCTGGCCCCACTCGGGGTCGTCGACGGCGTAGATCGCGACGTCCGTGACTCCGGGGTGCGCCCCGAGCACCTGCTCCACCTCGAGCGGATAGACGTTGACGCCTCCGCTGATGATCAGGTCCTCGCGCCGTCCCTCGAGGTAGAGGTAGCCGTCGTCGTCGAGGCGGCCGACGTCGCCGACCGTGAAGCTGTCACCGCGCCAGGCGGCGGTGGTCTTGGCGGGGTCGCCGAAGTAGCTGAATCGGGCATGCTCGGGGACCGCGCACCAGATGACGCCGTCGTCGATGGAGAGTCGACGCCCGGGTCGGGCCCGGCCGACGGTGCCGGGCCGGGCCTGCCACTCCTCGCTGGTGCACGCGGTGAACTGGCCCTCGGTCGATCCGTAGAACTCCCACGTGGTGCCGTCCGGGAACGTCTCGATCAGCCGCCGCTTGACCTCGGCCGGGCAGGGAGCACCGGCGTGCGCCACCAGCCGAAAGCTCGACAGGTCCGGAGTACCGGCCTGGTCCCAGTACGCGAACAGCCGCTGCAGGTGGGTCGGCACGCAGAACATCGAGGTGGGCCGCTCGGACTCGATCGCCGCGGTGACCCGTCCCGGGTCGAACGCGCCCGGCATGACCACGCGGCCACCGGCGAGACTCGTGCCCATCGCGAACCGCAGCGGTGCTGAGTGGTACAGCGGGCTGAGCACCAGGTTGACGTCCTCGCCCGCGAAGCCCCAGAGGTCGCGCTCCTCGGCGACCAATGCGGCGGCCTGGGCGTCGTCGAGCAGCCCGCTGTAGACGCCCTTCGGGGTGCCCGTGGTGCCGCTGGTGACGTGCATCGGCCGGGCGCGCGGGCGCCCCGGTGAGTGGGGGAGGGTCGCCAACGTGGCCGCGTCCTCGACGATCAGGTCCGGCTTCAGGTGCTGCAGGATCCGGTCCCGCTCGTACGCCGTCAGCCGCGGGTCCAGGGGGATGGGGAACATCCCCTCGGCGAGCAGGCCCAGCACGGCGGTCAGGTAGTCGGGGGAGCCGGGGACCAGCAGCGCGACGCGCGATCCCTCCTGAAGCTCCGGCACGGTGGTCGAGCCTAGGGCGTGTGCGCGCTCCGCGATCCCGAGGCCGTACGGTGACCCTCGTGCGCGTAGGACTCACCGGCGGCGTCGCGTCGGGCAAGAGCACGGTCTCGGCGATCCTCGACGAGCTCGGCGCGGTGATCATCGATGGCGACGTGCTGGCGCGTGAGGTCGTGGCCAGGGGCACGCCGGGCCTCGAGCAGGTGGTCGCGGAGTTCGGTACCGGACTACTGACCCCGGACGGCGACCTGGACCGGCCGGCGATGGGTCGCCTCGTCTTTGCCGACGAGGGTGCCCGCCGGCGGCTGGAGGCGATCGTGCACCCGCTGGTGTTCGAGCGAATCGTCGAGCTCGAGGCGGCCACCACGGCCGAGGACGTGGTCGTCCACGACATCCCGTTGCTCGCCGAGTCCGGTCGGGCCGACACCTTCGACGCGGTGATCGTGGTCGACGCCGACCCCGAGCTGCAGATCGAACGGATGGTCACCGAGCGGGGCTGGAGCCGCGAGGATGCCGAGGCGCGGATGCGCGCGCAGGCCTCCCGCGAGGAGCGGCTGGCGATCGCCACGCACGTGATCGAGAACGACGGAACCGTGGACCAGCTGCGGGTCAGGGTCGAAGAGGTCCTGCGGGAGCTGCGAGCACCTTGACGCAGTCACGGCTGGCCGGCCGCGGCCTGGTGCTGCTCGGCATCGTCGTTCTCGCGTTCAACCTGCGGCCGGCGGCGGTAAGTGTCGGGCCGGTGCTCGAGGAGATCCGCGGCGGGCTGGCCATGTCGGGCACCGAGGCCGGCATCCTCACCTCGCTGCCGGTCATCGCCTTCGCCGTGTTCGGAGCGATGGCCGCCCGCCTCGCGCGGCTGATCGGCCCGCACCGCCTGACGCTGGGTGCGCTGATCGCGGTCGTCGTCGGGCTCCTCGGCCGGAGCCGGGTCGACGACGTACCCAGCTTCCTGGCGCTCAGCCTGGTGGCGCTGGCAGGGATGGCCACCGCCAACGTGCTGCTGCCGTCACTGGTTCGTCGGCACTTCCCCGACCAGGTCGGCCTGGTCACGGCGCTCTACACGACCGGCCTCGCGATCGGGCTGACCTCGGCCAGCGTGCTGACGGTCCCGATCAGCAACGCTCACGACGGGTGGCGGTCCGGGCTGGCCGTGTGGGGGCTCACCGCAGCCATCGCGGTACTCCCATGGCTGGCGCTGTTCCGTCGCGACCGCCGGACCCACGACGAGCCGACCGTCGCGCCGCCACCGATCGGGCTGCGCGAGGTGGGGGGCACCCGGATCGGCCGGTTGATGGCGGCGTACTTCGCCTTGCAGTCCCTTCAGGCCTACGCGATCTTCGGCTGGTTCGCCGCGGTCTACCGCGACGCGGGCTTCAGCAGCACCCAGGCGGGGGTCCTGCTGGGCGTGATCACGGGGGTCAGCATGCCGCTGTCGTTCCTGGTGCCGGCGCTGGCCGGCCGGATGCGCAGCATCCGCCCACTGGCCGCCGTCCTGTTCGCCTGCTACCCGGTCGGCTACCTCGGGCTCATCCTTGCCCCGGCCGGTGGTGCCTGGGTGTGGGCGGTGCTGATCGGCAGCGGCACCGCGACGTTCCCGTTGATCCTGGTGCTGATCGGGCTGCGGGCCCGGACGCCGGCCGGCACCGCCGCGCTCTCGGGTTTCACCCAGTCCGTGGGCTACCTCGCCGCGGCGATCGGGCCGTTCGCCGTGGGTGTGGTCCACGAGGCCACCGGTGGCTGGACCCTTCCGCTCGCGATGCTGCTGGCCTCTGTCCCTGCCGCTGCTGCCCGTCGGCCTGGCCGTGGCCAAGCCAACGTACGTCGAGGACGAGCTCAGAGCTCGCGCGTCATGAACACGCTCAACGGGTCCGGCCGGTAGTCGGCGAACGGCTCGCACTCCACGAAGCCGTGTCGTGCGTAGAGGGCACGTGCGGGGGCGAAGAACGGCTCGGCCCCCGTCTCCAGGCTGATCCGCCGGAAACCTGCGTCCCGCGCATGCGCCAGCACCGTGTCCAGCAACCGGGTCGCGACTCCCTGCCGGGCGCGGGCGGCCGCCGTCCGCATCGACTTCACTTCGGCATGGGTGTCGGAGTGGGCCTTGAGGGCCGCGCACCCGACGACCGCGTCACCCTCACGCGCCGCCCAGAAGACCACGCCGGGAGCCCGCAGCCCCTCGAGGTCGAGCGCGTGCGTGCTCTCGGGCGGGCTGATCGCCCGGAGCTCGGTGACGTGGTCCTCGAGGAACGCGATGGCCTCCGGGCTGGTCAGGTCATCGAGGTCGATCCGCACCCGACAAGTGTCGCGTGCTCGCGGGTCAGGCGGCGAGGTCGGGGTCACCCAGTCGGCGCAGCTTCTGCAGCGCCTCCCGCTCGAGCTGGCGGACCCGCTCGGCCGAGATGCCGTGCTTGGCACCGATGTCGGCCAGCTTGTGCTGCCGGCCGTCGACGAGCCCGTAGCGCGACCGGATGATGTCGGCCGCCCGCTCGTCGAGCTGGCCCACCAGGCGATTGAGCCGCTCGCGGGACTCCACGTCGAGGACCGTGAGGTCCGGGCCCGGGGAGGTCTCCTGAGCCATCAGGTCGCCGAGTGAGGTGTCGCCGTCCTCGTCGACGGGGGTGTCGAGGCTGACGTGCTCGCGTCCCCACGCCATCAGGTCGAGCACTCGCTCGAGGTTCATGTCGAGTTCGTTGGCGATCTCCTGCGGCTCCGGGTCCCGGCCGAGCTGGCGCTCGAGGGTGCGGCGGGCCCCGCCGACCTGGTTGAGCTCCTCAACCACGTGCACGGGCAGCCGAACCACCCGGGCCTGCTGGGCGATGCCGCGGGTGATCGCCTGACGCACCCACCAGGTGGCGTACGTCGAGAACTTGTAGCCCTTGGTGTAGTCGAACTTCTCGACCGCCCGGATCAGGCCGGTGTTGCCCTCCTGGATCAGATCGAGCATCGGCATCTGGGCGCGGCCGTACTTGCGCGCGATGGAGACCACCAGCCGCAGGTTGGCGGTGATGAACGTGTCGACGGCCTTGCGACCCTCCTCGGCGAGCCACTCGAGCTCCTCCTCGGAGGCGCGCATGGGGGCGCCGCCCTTCTTGCGTCCGACGCGGCCCTCGTTGAGCAGGTGCTCGGCCAGCAGGCCGGCCTCGATCGTTTGGGAGAGCTCGACCTCCATGGCAGCGTCGAGCAACGGGTTGCGGGCGATCTCGTCGAGGTAGAGGCCGACGCTGTCGCGGCCCTCGATCTCGCGCGTGGTCGGTGTGGTGCGGGTCGACTTGGTCATGGTCCGTGCCGCCATGGGGACCCCTCCTATCGCTGCCGCGGACCGAGTGCGCCCGCATCTGTGTCAACGCCTGATTGGGTGACGGGATTCCCCGTACCCTTGTCAGGCCTTCGCTATCAAGGACGTATCGGATTGCTCGAGAGTTGCCTGAGTGCCCGGTTCTCAGGGACTTCTCAGGCCAGCCCCATCCGATCCAGGATCCAGGCGAGGCTGAACGCGCGGTCATGCCACGCCTGGTAGCGCCCGGAGACGCCGCCGTGCCCGGCGGACATCTCGGTCCGCAGCAGTACGTCGGCCGTCGGTGCCGTGGCCCGTAGCCGGGCCACCCACTTGGCGGGCTCCACGTACAGCACCCGGGTGTCGTTGAGGGAGGTCTCGGCGAGGATCGGCGGGTAGTCGAGCGCGGCGACGTTGTCGTACGGCGCGTAGCCGGCGATGCAGTCATAGACCTCGGGATCGGACGCCGGGTCGCCCCACTCGTCGTACTCGGTGACAGTGAGGGGCAGGCTGGCGTCGAGCATCGAGGTGAGCGGGTCGACGAACGGGACCGCCGTCGCGATCCCCCCGAAGCACTCCGGCGCCTGGTTGGCGATCGCCCCCATCAGCAGCCCGCCGGCGCTGCCGCCCTCGGCGATCAGCCGGTCGGCGGTGGTCCAGCCGGTGGCGACCAGGTGCCGTGCGCAGGCGATGAAGTCCGAGAACGTGTGCTGCTTGTGGAGCAGCTTGCCGTCGTCGTACCAGTGCCGCCCCATCTCGCCCCCGCCGCGCACGTGCGCGATCGCGAAGGCGCCACCGCGGTCGAGGATCGACAGCCGGGCGATCGAGAAGTACGGGTCGATGGACATCTCGTAGGCGCCGTACCCGTAGAGCAGCACCGGAACCGGCCCGGTGCCACCTCCGGCGTCCTCGCGGGAGCCGCGGCGGCTGACGATCGAGATCGGCACCTGAGTGCCGTCGTCGGCTTCGGCCCACAGCCGGTGCTCCTCGTAGTCGTCGGGGTCGTAGTCGCCCCAGCTCTCCGAGGGCAGCACGGGCGCCCGCTTGAGCAGGGTGAGTCGGCGCTCGCGCACGTCGTAGTCGTAGACCGACGAGGGGACGGCCATCGTGGTGTAGCCGAGCCGGACCGTCGGTTGGTCGAAGTCCGGGTTGCCGCCGGAGCCCACGGTGTAGACCGCGGCGTCGAACTCGACCAGGTAGTCGTCACCCGTGCCGTGCTCGTCGAGCTCGAGGATGCGCAGCTGGGTGAGCCCCCGGCTGCGCTGGTGGACGACAAGATGACCGGCGAACGCGTCGACCTCCTCGAGGCGGACGGCCGGATCGTGGGCGATCAGCGGCTCCCATCCGTGACGTGGTGTCGGATCGATCGGCGCCACCGCGAGCTCGAAGTCGGGTCCGCTGGCGTTGTGCATCACCAGGAACCGGTCGCGTCCGCCGAGCACCGCGTGCTCGAGTGAGTACTCGACGCCCTCGACCCGCTCGGCGAAACAGCGGAAGCCGAGCTCGGGTCGTTCGGTGTCGAGGACGTGGTACTCCGAGGTGGTCTTCGAGCCGGCGGCGATCACCAGGAACCGCTCGGTGCGGCTGCGGCCGACGCCGAGCCAGAATCTGCCGTCTTGCTCGTGGTGCACGAGCTCGTCGTCGGCCTGTGCGGTGCCCAGCCGATGCCGCCAGATCTTGTCGGGGCGCCAGGTCTCGTCGACGGTGCTGTAGTAGAACTCGCGGCCGTTCGGGTCCCAGGTGACCCCACCGAGGACGCCGACGATCTCGTCGTCGAGCAGCTTGTCGCTGGCCAGGTCCTTGACCCGCACGGTGTACCGCTCGTCGCCGACGACGTCGGTCGAGTAGGCCAGCAGGGTGGTGTCGGGGCTGACGCTGGAACCGCCCACGCTGAAGAACTCGTGCCCCTCGGCGAGCGCGTTGAGATCGAGCAGGACCTCCTCACCGGGCAGTGCCGGCTGCTCGGGGTCGCTGTTCTCCGCGGGCTGGGGTGGCGTCCAGTCGTCGGGGTGGCTGATCGGAACGCGGCAGCTGGCGCCGTACTCGCGACCTTCGAAGGAGCGGCCGTAGTACCAGAACCCGTGCCGCCGAATCGGCACCGACAGGTCCGTCTCCAGGGTCCGGGTCTTGATCTCCTCGAAGATCCGGGTGCGCAGCTCGGCCAGATGTGCGGTCCGCTCCGCGGTGTAGGCGTTCTCGGTATCGAGGTAGGCGCGGACCTCGGCGGAGTCTTTCTCGCGCAGCCATTCGTAGTCGTCGACCCGGGTCCGGCCGTGGTGCTCGGTGGTCGTCGGCCGGCGATCGGCGAGGGGCGGCTGCATGCGAACGACCCTACGGACCCGTCCAGTCCACCTGTGCACTCGGCTGTGCAGAACCTGTGCAGAGAGCCGCAATCCTGTGGATTCGGAGCCCTCGATGGTGGAGGAACCTGTGGGACCGGAAGTTTGTTGGAAATACTTCCGCGGACCCCTTGCGCGGGCATTCCCGATCCCCGTAGAACTCTCCCTACCGAACCGCAGCGGACCGCAAGGAAAGCGAAGGATCGGTGATCGGATGGGAACGAAGATCCGCACCACGAGGCAACTCGAGGCGTCGGCCCGGTGACGGGGTCGGCGGGGTCGGAGGACCGGTTCATGATCGGTCGGGCGTCACTTTCCAGCAATGGGAACGCCGGCCAAGCCGAGGGCCGCCTGCTGCTCATACCAGCAAGCGGCCCTCACCCTTTTCTGACCCCAGTTTGGCTTCCCGGACCTGTCGTGTCGAGCCGGGAGGCCGCGATGGGCAGACTGTGCGTGTGGAGTTCATCCCGGTGGGACGCGATGCGGTCCTCGTCGAGGTGGCCGGCCCGGCCGACGCCCTAGCGCTCGCGGACTGGGCGCGGGCTGCCCGGGTTCCGGTCGACGAGATCGTGCCCGCCGCGCGGACCGTGCTTTTCGCGGGCCTCGCCAATGTCAGCGACATCAAGGGGCTGCTCGCCTCGTGGACGCCGGGTCAGGTGACCGAGCCCGGTCCGCTGGTGGAGCTCCCCGTCGAGTACGACGGCGCCGACCTGGCCGACATCGCCGACCGCTGGGGGACCGACGTGGACGGCGCCATCGCTCGACACTCCGAGACCGAGTTCGTGGCGGCCTTCTGCGGGTTCTCGCCCGGGTTCGCCTATCTCGCCGGGCTGCCCGACGACCTGGCGGTACCGCGGTTGGACTCTCCCCGCCCCCAGGTGCCGGCGGGTGCGGTGGCTCTGGCCGGGACCTGGTGCGCCGCCTACCCGACCGCCTCACCCGGTGGGTGGCGGCTGATCGGCCGCACCGACGTCGCGCTCTGGGACGCCGACAAGGCACGGCCGGCGCTGCTGGCGCCGGGCACCCGCGTCCGGTTCCGGCCGGCATGAGCATCAGCCTGGTGGTCGAGGAGGCCGAGGGTCTGGTCACGGTCCAGGACCGCGGCCGCGTCGGCCTGGCGCACCTGGGCGTGCCGAGGGCGGGAGCCCTGGACGGGCCGGCCGCGGCGCTGGCCAACCGTCTGGTCGGGAATGGCGAGGATGCGGCGCTCCTCGAGGTGACGATGGGGAACTTCGTCGGCCGGGCCACCGGGCCGCTCTGGATGGCGGTCAGCGGTGCCCGGTGCGCCGTATCGGTCGACGGCCGGGCCGTCGCTCACGCGGAGGCGGTGTGGATCCCGCGCGGCGGGGTCCTCCGGATCGGAGCGGCCGAGACGGGGGTCCGCGCCTATCTCGCGGTGGGTGGCGGGATCGCCGTCGAGCCGGTCCTCGGCTCCCGGTCCACCGACACCCTGGCCTGGGTCGGGCCACCGCGAGTCGGCACCGGCGCCGAGCTCCCGGTTGGCCCGTCCCCGGGCCGCCCGGCGTCGTACGACGCCCCCAGGCCGCCGCGTCCCGGACCGCTGCGGGTCGATCGCGGCCCCCGCGCCGACTGGTTCGGGCCAGGTGCCCTCGACCGGCTGTGCGCCACGACGTACACGGTCTCGCCGGCGTCGAACCGGATCGGGCTCCGGCTGGACGGGTCGCCGTTGGAGCGAACCCGCACCGGTGAGCTGTTGAGCGAGGGGATGGTGCTGGGGGCGGTGCAGGTCCCGCCAGACGGTCGGCCGGTCGTCTTCCTCGCCGACCACCCGACGACCGGCGGCTACCCGGTGCTGGCGGTGGTGCGCGGCGAGGACCTGTGGCGCTGCGCCCAGCTGAGGCCGGGCGACCGGGTCGGCTTCACGGCCCGCTGAGCCAGGCGTCATGCG
This sequence comes from uncultured Actinomycetota bacterium, assembly GCA_963827185.1. Lineage (GTDB taxonomy): Bacteria > Actinomycetota > Actinomycetes > Propionibacteriales > Nocardioidaceae > Nocardioides. Next base: position 173,610 of record CAWGZQ010000002.1, on the reverse strand, counting down.
ATGCTGAACCATGCGTGGATGGGTCTCGGCGCTCGTCGTGGGACTCGCCCTGACGGGGTGCAGTTCCGACCAGCCGTGGCCACCGGGCGAACGGTCGGATGCCGCCGTTCCGTTGGCGCTTGACCACCCCCGGGCCGCGCATCGCGCGACGCTGCTGGCGGACGGTCGGGTGCTGATCACCGGGGGGTGCACGGAGCCGGGCTGCGGCGGCTTCGACGAGGGTCGCCACTCCGAGCTGTATGACGGAGGCCACCTGGTATCCGGGCCGACCATGACCACCGCCCGCGCCAGCGGAACAGCGACGCTGCTGGCTGACGGACGGGTCCTCCTCACCGGCGGATTCCCCGGCGAGGGCGAGTCACCCACCGCAGCGGCCGAGGTCTTCGACCCCACTACCGGGGCGTTCAGCGCCGTGGGCGCGATGCGCCGGGCGCGGGCCGATCACACGGCAACCTCGCTCCCCAACGGACAGGTACTCGTCGCCGGCGGCTTCGACGCGGACGGGCGAGCCCTGAGGGACAGCGAGGTCTTCGACCCGGTGGCCAACGAGTTCGCGCCAGGTCCGGTGATGTCGGCACCGCGTGCCGCGCACGTATCGGTCGCCGTGGGCGACACGGTCGTGCTGGTAGGCGGAACGACCGACGTGACCGCGTTGGCTACCACCGACGTTCTCCGCGACGGTCGCTGGCGGCCAGGACCGAGGTTGCTGACGCCGCGCGTGAAGATGGGTGCCGCGGGACTCGGCAACGCGCGGCTCTTCGTCGTCGGCGGATCCACTGAGACCGAGGGCCGAACCCGCCTCGACAGCAGCGAAGTGCTTGACCTGCGCACCGGCCAGGTCACCGCCGGCCCGTCGCTGGCGATGGGCGAGTACAAGCTCGACGGCGCCGTCGCCGCGCTGCCCGACGGCCGGATCGTGGTGCCCGCAGGGCGGACGCTGGAGGTGTTCGACCCTCGGTCCGGCAGCTTCAGCACCCTGGACGCCACGACGTACGACGCTCGGTCGTTCCGCACGGTGACGCCGATCGGCGATGACCGGGTGCTGGTCGCCGGCGGCTACGACGAAGCGATCGTGCCGACCGATGCGGTGATGGTGGTCAGGATCCCACCCGCCTGACGAACTCCGCGGATGCTTCGACCAGCTCGAAGCCCATCAGCACGTTGATGGAGACCATGAAGTCGTTGGTCTCGCCGTTCTGGGTGACGACCCGTCGCTTGTCGGGGAACCGCGTCTGCAGGGCACGGAGGTTGGCCGCCTTCACGGCCAGGCCGAGTCGGCGACCCCGGTGCTCGCGGTGGACGAAGGTGCCCCACTGCCAGACGTCCGGGTCGTCGTCGAGCGCCGCCGAGAGCGTCGACTGGGCGGCCACGGTCCCGTCCGGAGCGATCGCCAGAGTTTCGAGGATGGTGCGACCCATCGCCTTGGCCGTTTGCTGCCGCTCCGCGAACCGCTCGGGGGTCACCACCTCCTCCTCGAAGTCGACCGCACCCGTCGGCGCGTCCACGGCCAGCTGGCCGAGGAGCACACACAGGGAGGGCACCAGCTCGGCCGGGACGTCGTCGAAGAAGCTCTCGATCCGGTAGCCCGGGTGGCGCTCGGCGGCCTGGTCGATCCAGCCCTGGATCGTGGTGTCGTCGATCGGCAGCGACTGGTAGCGGACGAGCTCGACGTTGGCGTGGCTGAACCCCAGGGAGGTGAGGAACCGCGAGTAGGGGTGCGTCTCCACCTCGTCGATCGGGACCTTGGCCTCGGTGAGCAGCTGGGTGCGCCCTTCCTCGACGGCGATCGCCGCGAAGTGCTCGAGCAGCTCCCGCCCGTGGCCGTGCCGGCGGTGGTCCGGGTCGACGCGGACCTCGAACCAGCCCTTGTCGAGGTTGTCGAGCAGGGGCAGGTCGAGGACGCCGTAGGCGACCAGCCTGCCGTCGGCGTAGCCGACCCGCACCTCGCGGCGCTCCCCGCTGTCATGGGACCGGAGGAATCCGCGGAAGCTGTCCTCGGTCCAGTGCGGGGCGTCCTCGCGCCCGAACTCCTCAGCGCGGCACAGGACCCGGAACGCCGCCGCGAGCTGGGCGTCGTCGTCGAGGTCGAGCGGCCGGATGTCCACGAGCCACCACGCTAGGGCTCGGAGGGCTCGCCCGGCGACTCAATTTCGGGGAGCCACGGGCGGAGGGCGGGGTCGTCGGCCTGGTAGGAGCGCACCGGCCCGGGCTCGGTCTCTGCGGTCTCGAACCGGACCGTCACGACGCCGCGCCCGGATCCCCACACCCAGCCGCGCCCCATTTCGTCGTGCTCGACATCGATGCCAGGAGCCCAGGTGGTATGCCGAGCCGTCGGCACCTCGATCGCGGGCAGGTCCGCGTCGGCCTCGGGTTCGGTCTCGCCGAACAGGTCGTCCTGGATCCAGTCGGCGAGCCCCGAGACGCCGACGCCGAGGAGCCGGACGCCGCCGGAGGTGTCCAGGTCCGCGAGCAGCTCCCGAGCCAGCTTGGCCACCGTGGTGGCGCGGTCAGTGGGTGAGGTCAGCGTGGACGACCGGCTGAGCGTGGTGAAGTCGTGCAGCCGCACCTTGATCGTGATCGTCCGGCCGGACAGGCCGTGCTTGCGCAACCGTCCGGCCACGTCGGCGGCCTGTCGGGTGAGCAGGCCCTCCATCAGCCTGCGGTCGGTCAGGTCGGTCTCGTAGGTGCCCTCGACGCTGACCGACTTGGTCTCGCGCTCGGACACGATGGGGCGGTCGTCCTGGGCGCGGGAGAGCGCGTAGAGCCCGGATCCGTGCGCCTTGCCGACCAGCCGCACCAGCTCGTCGAGGGTCACGGACTCGAGCTCGGCCACGGTGTGGATGCCCGCCTTGCGCAGTCGCTCCGCGGTCGCCGGGCCTACCCCCGGGATGACCGTCACGTGCATCGGCCGGAGCAGCTCCACCTCGGTACCGGGCGGCACGACGACGAGCCCGTCGGGCTTGTCGAGGTCGCTGGCCACCTTGGCGATGAACTTCGAGGTGCCGATCCCGACCGAGGCCGTCAGCCCTCCCGTGACCTCGACGATGCGTTCGCGCAGCTCCTCTGCGAAGGCGGTGACGTCGGGGACCCCCAGTGCGGGCAGATCGGCCCGCTCCAGGTCGACAAAGGCCTCGTCGAGCGAGAGCGGCTCGACCAGCGGCGATACCGAACGCAGTACCTCCATCACCTGGCGGCTCGCCTCGCGGTAGGCATGGAACCGCCCGGACAGGAATGCCGCGTGCGGACAGCGCGACCGGGCCTCGCGGGTCGACATCGCCGAGCGGACGCCGTACTTGCGGGCCTCGTAGGACGCGGTGGCCACCACGCCTCGACCGCCGACCCCGCCCACCACGACCGGCTTGCCGCGCAACGACGGCTTGTCGCGCTGCTCCACCGCGGCGAAGAAGGCGTCGAGATCCAGGTGGAGGACCGAGGCCTGCTGTCGCACGCTGCGCAACCTACCCGCGGCCATCCACAGCCGCCGGAACTCGAGGTTAGGACCGGCCCCGCCCCGGGGCAGGGACCTGCCATGACAGAGACCCCGCTGACCTCCCTGGTGGCCCGCACGCCCGAAGATCTGCTGGCGATGGTGCCGATCGTGATCGGCTTCGCGCCCGTCGACTCGGTGGTGATGCTGACCTTCGGGGCCGAGCACACCTTTCACGCCCGGGTCGACCTGCCACCCGATCCCGACGCCGTCGGCGAGGTGGTGGCGGCGCTGCTCGAGCCCGCCCGTCGCAATCGCGTACGACGCGTCGTGTTCGTGCTCTACTCCGAGGAATCGGCGCCCGCGCGCCGAGTCTGGCGTGGGCTGCGGACCGGGTGCCGGGACGCAGGGATCCACGTCCTCGAGGCGCTGCGAGCGGATGGGCGCCGGTGGTACCCGTTGCTCGGCGGCGACCGACGGGTCCGCGAGATCGGCGTGCCGTACGACATCTCGGCGCATCCGTTCGCGGCCCAGGCGGTGGTGGATGGCCGGGTCACCCACGGATCCCGTGCGCAGCTGGCCGCGCTGCTCCACACCGACCCGACCCGCGCAGCGGCGGTGGCGGAGCTCGTCGCCGCCGTGCCGACGCCGGCCGCGCTGCGGGCCGAGGGCACCTGGGTCGACGAGCTGGTGCGCCGGCACGCCGCGGACGGCACGCCTCCCGGCGATGCGGACCTGGCCCGGCTGCTGCGGGCGTTGACGGTGAAGCCGCTGCGCGACGCGGCCTGGTCGTCGCTCACCCGCACCGACGCCCAGCGGCACCTCGACCTCTGGCTGGAGGTGCTGCGCCGCACCCCGACGCCGTTCACTCCTCCGGTGGCGACGCTACTGGGGTTCGCGGCGTGGCAGGCCGGGCAGGGCGCCCTGGCCTGGTGTGCCGTCGATCGGTGTGTCGAGGTGGACCCCGCCTACACCCTGATGACCTACCTCGCGACGGCGCTCGCGCACGCCTTGCCGCCGAGCGTGTGGGAGCCGGACTTCCGCTGGGACGCGGGACTCAGCGCCTGACGGGACGCCGGTTCCGGCCTAGGGTCAGGTCATGGGCGAAGAGGTCGAGGTCCAGGAGTTCACCCGCGCCGACCGGACCCGGCACCGGGAGAAGGTGCGCCGCTGCCTCGACGTGTTCGCCCGAATGCTGCGGGACTCGGCCTTCGACACCGACGACCCGATGACCGGCATGGAGGTCGAGCTCAATCTCGTCGACGAGCAGGGAGACCCGGCGCTGAAGAACGCCGAGGTGCTGGCGGCGATCGCGGATCCGGACTTCCAGACCGAGCTCGGGCAGTTCAACATCGAGATCAACGTGCCTCCGGCGAAGCTGCGCGAGGACGGGCTCGGAACCTTCGAGAACAACCTGCGGCGCAGCCTCAACGACGCCGAGGAGAAGTCCGCCCAGGTCGGCGCCCACCTGGTGATGATCGGGATCCTGCCCACGCTGGCCGAGGGCCACATGGACGTGGAGCACCTCAGTGGCAACCCGCGCTACCGGTTGCTCAGCGAGCAGATCCTCAACGCGCGTGGCGAGGACATCGCGATCGACATCGCCGGGAAGGAACGGCTCCGCACGACGGCTGACTCGATCGTGCCCGAGGCGGCCTGCACGAGCACCCAGCTACACGTGCAGACCTCGCCGGACCAGTTCGCGGCGTACTGGAACGCATCACAGGCGATCGCGGCCGTGCAGCTCGCGGTGTCCGCCAACTCGCCGTACCTGCTGGGCAAGGAGCTGTGGCGGGAGACCCGCATCCCGCTGTTCGAGCAGGCGACCGACACCCGCAGCGAGGAGCTGAAGGCGCAGGGCGTGCGCCCGCGGGTGTGGTTCGGCGAGCGCTGGATCACCTCGGTCTTCGACCTCTTCGAGGAGAACGTGCGCTACTTCCCGGCACTGCTGCCGGTCTCCGATGAAGAGGATCCGCTCCAGGTGCTCGAGGCCGGCGGGACGCCGAACCTCGGGGAGCTGCGGCTGCACAACGGCACGATCTACCGGTGGAACCGGCCGGTCTACGACATCAGCAACGGGGTGCCGCACCTCAGGGTCGAGAACCGGTTGCTCGCGGCCGGGCCCACCGTCGCCGACACGATGGCGAACACCGCCTTCTACTTCGGTCTGGTGCGCGCGCTGGCCGAGAGCGAGCGGCCGTTGTGGTCCCAGATGTCGTTCAGCGCGGCGGAGGAGAACTTCCATGTGGCCGCGCAGCAGGGCATCGACGCGCAGATCTACTGGCCCGGGGTCGGCCAGGTGTCCGTCACCGAGCTGGTGCTGCGGCGGTTGCTGCCGGCGGCCCGGCAGGGGCTGGAGTCGTGGGGAGCCTCGGGGGAGACCAGCGACCGCCTGCTCGGCATCATCGAGCAGCGCTGCCTGAAGCGGACGAACGGCGCGGAGTGGTTCGTCGAGCGGATGGCACTGCGCGAGGACCAGGAGCGGTACGACTCGCTGCGGGCGACCCTGCTGGAGTACCTCGACCGGATGCACAGCAACGAGCCCGTGCACAGCTGGGACTGACGCGAGGTCAGACCTGACCGGCCCAGAACGCGAGCTGGGCGTCGATCACCGCGCCAGTTACTTCACCGGTGAACGGGGCGAAGTGGTCGCCGGGGAAGTCGTGCAGTTCCCCCTGCGGGGCGCGGGTGGCCGCGCGTTCGACCGCGGCCGCGTCCACAGTGATGTCGTCGGCGCAGCGGCCCACCCACAGTGGCACCCGGATCCGGTCGGCTCGGCGGGCCGGACGGAATCGAGGGAGGCTGAGCAGGACGCCCGGGGAGATCTCGTTGCGCCAAGGCGATTCGTCCGGAACCGCGGCGGCGAACCCTGCCGCCTCGCCGGATAGCGTCATCGCGCCGAGGTGCCCCGGCTCGCCGGTGACCGGCACGGTCACCCGCCCGCCGGCCCGGTCCCGGGCGGCGTAGGGCAGCACCCGGAGGACATCGCGCACGGGGACGGCACGGGTCCGTCGGAGCCCGTCGACGAACGGGCAGAGCAGCAGCGCTGCGTGCACATCGAGCCGGCCGCGGCCGAGCAGGTCGGCGATGTGGCCGCCGGCGAACGAGTATCCCCAGGCACCCACCCGGGACGACTCCACATCCGAGCGCGCGTGCGCGTGCTGGACCACCGCCTGCCAGTCCTGCTGCTGTTCGGCGATCCGGAACCGCTGTCGGGGTTGGCCGCCGGAGTCCCCGAGGTACCGAGGGTCGAAAACGAGCGCATGGGTCCCGGCGGCGGCGAACGCCTCGGCGTACGGCGCGAGCCCGTCGTGCCGGGTGAGGCTGAAGCCGTGCGACATCACGACGCACGGGGCGCGCTCGGAGGCGGTGGCCGCGGGATAGAACCAGGCCGCGACGACGTCGTCCCCGGAGCGGATCTCGACGTCCTGACGGGTGGGGGACTGGGGCACCTCGAAATTATGACCGGTCCCGCGGGGTGCGGCGCCACGCGCGGCCGACGCCGGAGGCGGGATCGACCCAGGCCTGACGGCACACGACGAGGAAGTGCGCGGCGATCTCGAGCTCGCCGCAGGCCGCTCGGGTGGCGCTGAGCCATTCGAGATCGACGTCCTCGAGCCGCAGTGGCCCGGGCCGGGTCAGCCAGATCAGCCGCGGACCGGGAACCGTGCCCAGGTGATTGATACCGCTGCGGACCATGGCCTCGACGACGTCGATGCGCAGCGCCCGGTCGAGGGGGTCGTCGCGGGGTTCGAAGGTCCGGGTCGATCCACCGGGCACCCCGATGTGCAGCCTCGGCGGGAACCTCCGGCGGCGCTCGCGGCCGGCCAGCTCGCGCACCGCCCGCCGGAGCACCCGTCGGAGCGGGTCCGGGACGGGCTCAACGACGGCCACGCTCATGCCGAGACCCTGCCGGACAAACTGGGCCGTCGCCGTCGTCCTCCACAGGCGGTACCGTCGCGATCATGGCGACGGTGGTGGTCGGGTACGTGCCCAAGCCCGAGGGAGTGGCCGCGCTCGAGGCGGCGATCGACGAGGCGCGGCGCCGGGGCGCCACCCTGGTGGTGGTCAATACCCGACGCGATGCCGCCGCTCCGGAGCCCGACCTCGACGACGTGCGCCGCCGACTCACGGAGTCGGGGCTCTCCTTCGATCTGCGCGCGGTGGTGCAGGGATTGGACGCCTCCGAGGATCTGATCGCGGTCGCTGAGGACACCGGGGCGGAGCTGATCGTGATCGGGCTCCGCCGACGTACCCCGGTGGGCAAGCTGATCCTCGGGTCCAATGCCCAGCGGGTGCTCCTCGATGCCCCTTGCCCGGTGCTCGCGGTGAAGGCCGCCTGACCTGAGGCAGGATGAACGGATGGCTCTCGCGATCACCGGCGATCCCCAGGCGGACGCCCTGCTGAACGACAACCCGTTCGCGCTGCTGGCGGGCATGATGCTCGACCAGCAGTACCCGATGGAGCATGCGTTCCGCGGTCCCGCCAAGGTGCTGGAGCGGTTCGGCAGCTTCACCGCGGCCGACGTGGCGGCCGCAGACCCGGAGCAGTTCACCGCGCTCTGCTCCACGCCGCCCGCCGTCCACCGGTTCCCGGGATCGATGGCCGCGCGGCTCCAGGAGCTCGCTCGACTCATCGAGGCCGACTACGACGGCCGCGCCGAGCGGATCTGGACCGAAGCCACGGACGGTGCCGATCTCAACAAGCGGCTGGTGAAGCTGCCCGGCTTCGGTGCCCAGAAGGCCCGGATCTTCATCGCGCTGCTCGCCAAGCAGCTCGGCGTGCAGCCGGCCGGGTGGGAGCGGGTCGTCCGGCGACTACTCACTCGACGGCTATCGGTCGGTGGCCGACGTCGTCGACCCCGCGTCGCTGCAGAAGGTCCGGGATTTCAAGAAGCAGCAGAAGGCTGCGGCCAAGGCGAAGGCGTAGCCGTAGGCGCCGTCAGCGGGCCGCGACGCGCTCGACGTACACCGCGTGCGCGTAGTGCTCGGCCGCCTTGCTGCGCCGATAGTGAGTGAGGCGGAAGTGATCCATGGGTAGGCCGGCGGTGACCCAGTCGGCGATGTTGCGCGCAGCCGCATCGGCTAGCCGCTGAGCCGACTCCAGCGATTCCTCGGCGCGCGCCAGCCACATTGATCCGTACGGCACGAAGCCGAACGAGCCCCCTGGATCGTGGTGGGTCATCGTGCCTCCCCGCTCGATCGACAACCTGCCCTGCCAACATCAACGAGCGGTGCTCCCACGAGGTCACGGTTCGGTGCGGCCCGGATGCCGGGCTCTCCTTGCGGGCGTGGCAGAATGACCGCGCGGCTCTTGACATCACCGGGCTTTGCCGCGCCCCAAATGCCAGTTTGACGAGAGGTGTTCGTGGCTTCGAACGCACGCAAGATCCCCGCCGAGGTGCTTGCGCACCCTGCCGTGGTCGATCTGATCGAGAAGGCAAGTCCGAGTGGAACCGTCACCCCTGACGACGTACGTCGGGTCAGTGACGAAGCCGCTGTCGAGCCGCGTCACCTCAAGGCACTGCTGGCCCACCTGAGCGCCGAGGGCATCTCGGTGGCGATGCCGGTGACGGCGCGTGCCTCCGCGGCGACCGCGGCCAAGCGGAAGGCGACGTCGACCAAGACCGCGCCGGCCAAGAAGACCCCGGCCAAGAGCGCCCCGGCGAAGAAGGCCGCGAGCCAGGCTCCGGCCAAGAAGGCCGCGCCGGCGAAGAAGGCCGCCGCGGCCAAGGCGGCCCCGGCCAAGAAGGCGGCCCCGGCCAAGAAGGCGGCTCCAGCGAAGGCGGCTCCGGCCGCGAAGAAGGCTCCGGCCAAGTCGACTCCCGCGAAGAAGGGGAGCGCGGCCGCACCGGCGCCTGCGGAGCCCGAGGTCGTGCTGGGACCGGACGGCAAGAAGATCCTTCCGGATCTCCCCGACGAGCAGTTCGAGCAGGACGTCAAGGCCGACCCGACGATCGAGGAGGACGAGAAGAAGGCCTCCTTCGTCGTCTCGGCCGCCGACGAGACCGACGAGCCCGAGCAGCAGGTGATGGTCGCCGGCGCGACCGCCGACCCGGTCAAGGACTACCTCAAGCAGATCGGCAAGGTCCCGCTGCTCAACGCCGAGATGGAGGTCGAGCTCGCCAAGCGGATCGAGGCGGGCCTGTTCTCGGAGGAGAAGCTCGGCAAGGGCGGCAAGATCTCCGCGAAGATGCTCGAGGAGCTCGAGTGGATCTCCGAGGACGGCCGCCGCGCCAAGAACCACCTGCTCGAGGCCAACCTGCGACTCGTGGTCTCGCTGGCCAAGCGCTACACCGGCCGCGGCATGCTGTTCCTGGACCTGATCCAGGAGGGCAACCTGGGCCTGATCCGCGCGGTGGAGAAGTTCGACTACACCAAGGGCTACAAGTTCTCGACGTACGCCACCTGGTGGATCCGGCAGGCGATCACCCGGGCGATGGCCGACCAGGCGCGCACCATCCGGATCCCGGTCCACATGGTCGAGGTCATCAACAAACTGGCCCGCGTGCAGCGTCAGATGTTGCAGGACCTGGGTCGCGAGCCGACGCCGGAGGAGCTCGCCAAGGAGCTCGACATGACCCCCGAGAAGGTCATCGAGGTGCAGAAGTACGGCCGGGAGCCGATCTCGCTGCACACCCCGCTGGGTGAGGACGGCGACTCCGAGTTCGGCGACCTGATCGAGGACTCCGAGGCGATCGTGCCGGCCGACGCGGTGAGCTTCACGCTGCTCCAGGAGCAGTTGCACGCCGTGCTCGACACGCTCTCGGAGCGCGAGGCGGGCGTGGTCAGCATGCGGTTCGGGCTCACCGACGGCCAGCCGAAGACCCTCGACGAGATCGGCAAGGTCTACGGCGTCACCCGCGAGCGGATCCGGCAGATCGAGTCGAAGACGATGTCGAAGCTGCGGCACCCGTCCCGCTCGCAGGTGCTGCGCGACTACCTGGACTGAGTGGACCGGCTGCCTGCGCAGCCGCGCCTGGTCTAGGCAGGTCCCGGTTTCGGGCTGAACTCGGCCCCAGGCCGCCGGTGGCGGACTTACGGTCCGCAGGTGAGCCGTCGTCGTACGTCAGTGCTGGCAGTCGTACTTGTGCTGACCGCGTCGCTCGCCTTCTCGGCCGCGACCGCGAGCACGGCGGTCACCGCGATCGTCGACAAGGACTGCGGTGACTTCCCGACCCAGAAGGCCGCCCAGGACTTCTTCATCGAGCAGGGCGGGCCGCAGTCGGACCCGCACAACCTCGACGCCGACGGGGACGGCATCGCCTGCGAGTCCAACCCCTGCCCCTGCTCTACCAACCAGGGCGGCGGCAACGATGGCGGTGGCGGGCACCAGCCGCCTCCGATCAAGACGCAGCGCGGCAAGATCGTGCGAGTGATCGACGGCGACACCATGGACGTCGACCTCGCGAAGGGGCCGAAGGTCCGGGTGCGGCTGATCGGCATCGACACCCCCGAGGTCTACGGCGGCAAGGAGTGCTGGGGTGCGCAAGCGTCCCGGCTCGCCAAGAAGATGCTCCCCAAGGGCAGACGGGTGGTGCTTCGGTCCGACCAGAGCCAACCGCTCAAGGACAGGTACGGCCGACTGCTGCGCTACCTGCACTTCCGGAAGTACGACATCGGCAAGGTGCAGCTCCAGGTCGGCAACGCCAAGGTCTACGTGGTCGGCAAGCGGTTCCAGAAGTTCGGCCAGTACAAGCGAGCCGCGAAGAAGGCGCGCCAGCAGCGTCGCGGACTGTGGGGCAACTGCTGAGCCGGTCCAACGCGCTCGGCAGGGGGCGGGTCATCGCCGGGTGGGCGACCACCCTGGAGCGGCACTTGTGGTGATGCCGGGTCAGAGAGCAACCTTTGGGAGACCGGTTGCGTCTGACAGGTGACCCGCAAGACGAACTCAGGAGACCCCATGAAGAAGCGCACCCTGGCCGCCAGGATCCTGGTGGCGGCCGGACTCACTCTCACCCTGATCGGCCTCGCCGCGCCCGCGCACGCGGAGAAGTACGCGATCGACGACCCCGCCGACGCGAGCGGCTCGCTCAACGACATCTACGGGCTCTCCTACGCTCATAGCGACAAGAAGGTCAGGTTCGTGATCCGGGTCGCCGATCTCCGCCGGGTCTCGAGCGCGGGAGCGACCGTCTTCCTGGACACCAAGCCCAAGAACAAGGGGCCGGAGTACGCGCTCTCGACCGGCCTGTCGGCCGGCACCGACTATGCGCTGCGCCGCGTCGACACCTGGCGGGACATGGGGAACGGACCGCTCAACTGCGACTACTCGCTCCGGCTGAGGTACCAGACCGACAAGGTCGTGGGCGTGATCGCGAGGGGCTGCCTCAAGAACCCCAAGAAGGTCGCGCTCTCGGTCAAGATGGCCGACCACTTCGACCCCTCCCACCCGATCCGTGACTGGGCACCCGCGAAGAAGCAGTTCGGGCTCGCGGTCGCCGCGGGGTGACGCTGGTCGCGGTCGGCGACAGCATCGTCTACGCCGAGGACTCGTGGGCCGCCTGGCTGGCCCGGGCGATGAGCTCCGACCTGCACCGGGCGGCGGCGAACGGCGCCCGGGCGGACGACGCACTCGACCAGGTGGCGTCGCTGAGCGACGGCGGGTTCGAGGTGGCCTGCCTGAGCATCGGCGCCAACGATGTCCTGTTCGACTGGGACGCCGCGGTGTACGGCGAGCGGCTGGGCCGGATCATCGGTGCCCTGGGCCAGGTCGCGGACCACGTGCTCGTGGCGACGGTCAGCCGTTCGCTGGCCGGATTCCCCGGCGCAGGTTCGGGTGTCCGGCGGCGGGTGGACCAGGCGAACGCGGCGATCGCCGCGAGCGGCGCCACCGTCGTCGCCGGTGACGACCTCAGCGGCCCGCGGCTGCTGCAACCCGACCGGATCCATCCGACGCTCGACGGCCAGCTGCTGCTGGCGGACCGGGCCGCCGCGGCGCTGAGCGTCTCGCCGCCCCCGTCGACTCTCGCCGAGGCCGTCCCGGCCGCCGACCGCTGGACCTACCGCCGGGTGGCGGCCGGCCAGGCGCCGCGCAACGCCATCAAGCGGGCGCTGCGACGCCCGATGTACCGGGACCCACGCGCGGAGGAGTCCCTACCCACCGGCGACGAGGGCGACGGCCACGGCGCACAGCGCTAGCCCCAGGCCCTGGGCGCGATGCACGCGCTCACGCAGCACGAAGAAGGCCAGCACCACCGTGAAGGCGGGATAGAGCGAGGTGATCACCGCCGAGATGGTGAGGTACCCGCTCTGCGTCGCGACCAGGAACAGGCCGGTCGCCAGCGCCGCGAGGCAGCCGGAGACTGCCCCGGCGTACGCCGCCGGCTCACGGGGCACCCAGGGCGCCCGCAGCAGGCTCGCGACCACCGCGATCACGACCACCGCGACCAGTTGGTTGGCCGCGAGCGGCAAGAACCCGGACTCCTCCGGGATCTGCGCCAGCGCGGCGAAGAGCGTCCCGAAGCCGAGCCCGGCCAGGACGCCGTCGATCAGGCCGGAGCGCGGGGGCCGGGGCCCGGGGACGGCCGGCTCCGAGGCGACCAGCCAGATAGCGGGCAACGCGACGATCATGCCGGCCCCCACGATGGCCCCCGGTCGCTCCCCGGTGGCCAGGCCCACCACGACCGGGACCAGGGCCGCCCCGACCCCGGAGACCGGTGCCACCACGCCCATCCGGCCCGATGACAGACCGCGGTAGAGGAACGCCGTACCGAGGCCGTTGCCGACTCCGGCAAGCAGGCTCCACGCGAAGTCGGCCCGCTGAGGGTCTCCGCCGTCGATGAGGCTGAAGATGCCGATGGCGACGCCGCCGGTCAACGCGCCGACGAATGCCACCGCCCAGGCGCTCACGCGCTTGGCGAAGAAGCCTCCGATGAAGTCCGAGAGCCCGTAGGCCGCCGCGGCCAGCAGTGAGAGCACGATCGCCACAGCCAGCAGCCTTTCAAATCCCGGTCAGAATGCGCGACGGCCCCGGACCGGGGTCCGGGGCCGTCGACGAAGTCGATGCTGGGGTCAGAGGTCGTCGTCCGGCGGGATGGCGGGCGTGCTCGCCAGCTTGTGGGTCTCGTCGAGCAGGTTCACCGCGATCTCCTTGAGCGCCTCACCGTGCTCACGGGCGTGGTGAGCGCAGAACAACAGCTCACCACCGGTCTGGAGTTCCACCCGGAGGTAGGCCTGCGCGCCGCAACGATCGCAGCGGTCCTCAGCAGTCAGGGTGCTGGGGGCAACGGCAGTTGTCACTTCGGCCTCATTTCTCATCAGTCTCTGTGCCAGTCACAACGTAGCCAAGGGCTGCAAGATTCCCGATGGTTCGTGGTGGATGACACGTCGATCCAATCACGCTTGACGTGCCCGGAGCGGGTTTTCCCATGCCGTGAGCCCAAGATGTGATGTCGCCCTCCGTGGGCAAGGAATTCACGTGGTCCGGTCCCTTGTTCACTTGTGCCGCGTAGGTGAGACGTTCGAGCTGTCCGATTCTGACGCGGTCGTTTCTCATCGTTACTCCCCATCAACGCGCGAGCCTGCAACAGGTGTCGGCGTGTCGCCGACTAGATTGGGAGGTCCAGACATTCCCCACGGAGGCCCACGATCGACAACACGTACAACGCCGCGCACCTGCTGGTCCTCGAAGGCCTCGAGGCGGTGCGCAAGCGCCCCGGCATGTACATCGGCTCGACGGACACCCGGGGGCTGATGCACTGCCTCTGGGAGATCATCGACAACGGCGTGGACGAGGCCCTCGCGGCCGCGGCGACCCGGATCGAGGTCACGCTCCACCCCGACGACTCCGCCGAGGTCTACGACGACGGGCGCGGCATCCCGGTCGACAAGGAGCCCCGCACCGGGCTCCCCGGGGTCGAGGTGATCTTCACCAAGCTGCACGCCGGCGGGAAGTTCGGCGGTGGCTCCTACGTCGCCACGGGCGGGCTGCACGGCGTCGGCGCCTCGGTCGTCAACGCGTTGTCGTCGCGGCTCGACGTCGACGTGGATCGGTCGCCGTCGCAGCAGGGCATGTCCTTCCAGCGTGGGGTGCCCGGCGTGTTCGCCGACGAGGGACCGGGGGCGAAGTTCAAGGAGAAGTCGGGCCTGACCCGCAAGGGCAAACGCGTCGCCAAGGGCAAGACCGGCACCCGGATCCGGTTCTGGCCGGATCGCCAGATCTTCACCAAGGACGCCCAGTTCGTCTACGAGGACCTGATCACCCGGGCCCGGCAGACGTCGTTCATCGTCCCCGGGCTCGAGCTGGTCATCCGTGACCTGCGCGGCCCGGACCCGGTCGAGGAGAAGTTCCGTCACGACGGCGGCATCGCGGAGTTCACCGAGTTCCTGGCTGCCGACGAGCCGGTCACCGGGGTGATCCGACTGGGCGGCCAGGACACCTTCACCGAGACCGTGCCGGTGCTCGACGCGAAGGGTCACATGACCCCACAGGAGGTCGAGCGGGAGCTGGTGGTCGACATCGCGGCCCGCTGGGGCACCGGCTACGACACCGAGCTGCGCTCGTTCGTCAACGTGATCGCGACGCCGAAGGGCGGCACGCACGTGTCGGGGTTCGAGACCGCCCTGACCAAGACGTTCAACGAGGCGATGCGGGCCACCAAGGCGCTGCGGGTCAACGACGACGACGTGGTCAAGGACGACATCCTCGAGGGCCTCACCGCGGTGGTGACCGTGCGCCTCGCGGAGCCGCAGTTCGAGGGGCAGACCAAGGAGATCCTCGGCACCCCGGCCGCGCGCAGCGTCGTACGCAAGGTGGTCTCCGCCGAGCTGAAGAAGTTCCTGACCTCCACCAAGCGGGCCGAGAAGGCGCAGGCCAAGCTGCTGATGGAGAAGGTCGTCGGGGCCTCCAAGACCCGGATCGCGGCCCGGCAGCACAAGGAGACCCAGCGCCGCAAGAACGCGCTGGAGTCATCGTCGCTGCCGTCCAAGCTCGCCGACTGCCGCGCCAACGACAACGAGCGCACCGAGCTGTTCATCGTCGAGGGCGACTCGGCGCTGGGCACCGCCAAGCTGGCCCGCAACTCGGAGTTCCAGGCGCTGCTGCCGATCCGCGGCAAGATCCTCAACGTCCAGAAGGCCTCGGTCGGCGACATGCTCAAGAACACCGAGTGCGCCTCGATCATCCAGGTGGTCGGGGCGGGGTCCGGTCGCACCTTCGACATCGACGCGACCCGCTACGGCCGGATCATCTTCATGGCCGACGCGGACTCCGACGGCGCCCACATCCGCTGCCTGCTGGCCACCCTGTTCTTCAAGTACATGCCCGACCTGGTCACCCAGGGGCGGGTGTACTCCGCAGTCCCGCCCTTGCACCGGATCGAGATCGCCAACCCCAAGAAGGGCCAGGACAAGTACGTCTACACCTTCTCCGACGACGAGCTGCAGCGGAAGCTGGCGGAGCTGAAGAAGAAGAACGTCCGCTGGAAGGACCCGGTGCAGCGCTACAAGGGCCTGGGCGAGATGGACGCCGACCAGCTGGCAGAGACCACCATGGACCCCCGCCACCGCACGCTGCGCAAGCTCACCGTCGATGACGCCGACGCGGCGGCGCAGGTCTTCGAGCTTCTGATGGGCGCCGATGTCGCCCCGCGCAAGGAGTTCATCGTGCAGGGCGCCTACGAGGTGGACGTCGAGGCGCTGGACGCCTGAGCCCCCGTGGTCTCACGAGCTGGTGAGGACGACCAGCTCCTGGGTGGCCCGGGTCATCGCGACGTAGCGGTCGACGATGCCTTCGATGCCGTCGCCGTACGTCTCCGGATCCACCAGGACCACCAGGTCGAACTCCAGCCCCTTGACCAGCTCGGGAGGCAGCGAACGGACCTGGTCACGTGGCTGGAAGCCGGGGTCGCCGATGACGCAGGCGACCCCTTCGGCGTTCGCGGCCAGCCAGGTGGTCAGGATCTGGTCCAGGTCCGACCTCGAGCCGTGCCGCACCGGAACACCGCTCTCGCGGATCGACGTCGGAACGTTCGCGTCCGGGATCGCGGCCCGGATGACCGGCTCGGCCGCGCTCATGACCTCCATCGGTGTCCGGTAGTTGATGCTCAGGGACGCGATCTCGACCTGGTCGAGCCCGATCCGCTTGAGGCGTTCCTCCCACGATTCGGTGAAACCGTGCCGAGCCTGGGCCCGGTCGCCGACGATCGTGAGGCTTCGAGACGGGCACCGGACCAGCAGCATCTGCCACTCGGCGTCCGTCAGCTCCTGGGCCTCGTCGACGACGACGTGTGCGAACGGCCCGGCCAGCAGGTCGGGATCGGCCTCGGGGAGGGCGCCCTCGTCGACCAGGGCGTCGCGGATGCCGTCCTGGCGCAGCTGGGCCAGCATTCCCTCCTCGTCGTCGAGCTGGAGGAGCTCGTCGACGACCCGGTCCATCTGCGCGCGTTCGGCGGCCACCGCCGCGGCATGGCGGCGCCTGCGGCGCGATGCTTCGGGATCGCCGAGCCGCAGTCGCGCGGCATCGAGGAGCGGCAGGTCGGAGATCGTCCATGCCTGAGCCTCCCGGCGCTGCAGCTTGCGGACCTCGTCGGGCTCGAGCCACGGAGCACAGAGCCGGAGGTACGCCGGCACCTCCCACAGGTCTCCGACGAGGTCGGTGGGCTCGATCAGCGGCCACGCCTTGGTCAGCGTGTTGGTCAGCTCCGCGTGCTGGCGCAAGGCCCGACGGAGCTGGTCGACGGGAACCTCCTCGTCGTCGACCTTGTCGACCAGGATCGTCACGAGCTCCTCCCAGACCTGGTCGCGGGCCTCGTTGTGCGGCGTACCAGGGTCCGGCGACTCGAACGCCTCCACCCAGTCGGCCGTGCTGACCCAGAGGTCGGCCCAGGGCGTGTCGACCGCCATCCCCTCGGTAGGTGGCTCTTCGTAGATCCGCACGGCCGACTCGATCGCTCGCACCAGGTCCGCGGACGACTTGAGCCGCGCCACGTCGGGGTCTGGCTCGATGGCGGCGGCCGCGCCCTGGGGGACGAGATCGCGCAGGGTGCAGGTCTGAACGCCCTCCTCGCCGAGGCTGGGGAGTACGTCGGACACGTAGGCGAGGTAGGGCTGGTGCGGGCCGACGAACAGCACCCCGCCCCGCTGGTGGCCGAGCCGCGGGTCGGAGTACAGCAGGTAGGCGGTGCGGTGCAGGGCGACGACCGTCTTGCCGGTGCCGGGCCCGCCGTCGACGACGAGGGGACCCCGCGAACCCGCGCGCACGATGGCGTCCTGGTCGGCCTGGATGGTGCCCAGCACGTCGCGCATCCGGTCGGACCGGCTGCCTCCCAGGCTGGCGATGAACGCCGACTGGTCGTCGAGGGCCGCGTGGCCCTCGAGTCCTTCCGGGGTGAACACCTCGTCCCAGTAGTCGCTGATCCGACCCAGGGTCCAGCGGTACCGGCGCCGGCTGAGCAGGCCCATCGGGTTGCCGTGGGTGGCTCCGAAGAACGGCTCGGCCGCAGGCGAGCGCCAGTCCACCAGCAGCCGACGCCCCGACCGGTCGGTGAGCCCGAGACGCCCGATGTAGATCGGGTCGGCGCCGTCGCCGGGCACGACCCGGCCCAGGCACAGGTCCAGGCTGAACCGGCGCAGGGTGCGCAGCCGGGCGGTCAGCCGATGCACCTCCAGGTCTCGGTCCATGGCCTCCTGGCCGATGCCGCCCGGTGCCCGACGCTCGGCATCGAGCCGCGCGGTCAGGTCGGCGATCGACTGCTCGAGGCTCTGCGCGATGGCCGCGAAGTGCTCCTCGTCGCCCGTGATCAGCGCCGGGTCTGCCTTGGCGACCCGCTGCTCTGGTAGGTCAAACGCGCTGGTGATGGAGCGGCTCACGACGTGACTCCCTCTTCGTCGACCGTGGCTTCGGTCTGCGATTCTGCGGGAGGACCGGGGTCTTGCGGCAAGCCCCCGGAGCCGCTATACGTTAAGAGTGGAAGGGAGTGAACTCCCTTCCACTCTCATGTCGGCTCAGGTCAGGGGACGAAGCTCACCCCGTCCAGCGAGGTGAAGTTCTGGGCGTTGGCAGCGGTCGCCGGCGCGGTGAACTGGATGTTCACGGTGCCGTCGGTCTCGATGTAGACCCGGCCCGGTCCGTTGCCGCCGAACAGGTTCGTCGAGATCCAGGCCGTGCCTCCGGTCGGGCGGTACCCGGGCGGAAGAATGGTGATGACCTGGTTGAACCCGCCGGCCTGCGTGACGCCACCGGAGAGATGGACGACGCCGTCCACGCTCTTGCCGTAGCTCGCCCCGCGCCCGTCGTAGGCACTCCAGCCGTTGACCAGGGTGAGGTCCTGCATCACCACATCGGCGACGTCCTGGTCCTTGACGGTGTTGTTCTTGATCTTGGCCGAGTTCACCGAGTTGCCGCGCAGGTCTGTGGCCTTCACGTTCTTGTTCTTGATCTTGGCGCTGGTGACGGCGTTGTTCTTGATGTCGCCGGTGCCGATGGTGGCTGCTGCGTAGCCGGTGCCGCCCAGCGCCACGACCAGGGCCAGGGTGGCCGCCACGTTGGCGTAGCGGGCACCGCTGAAGGGGTTCTTCATGGATCCTCCCGAAAACAGATAGGCAATGCCTTCACCATGCAGAGGGAGATACCCCAGGGGGAACCTTTGTCTAGACCACTCTCAGTGATGCTGGGCGAGCCGACCGGTGTCTACGTCGTAGAGGAAACCGCCGACCGCGGTGCTGTCGGGGATCAGCGGGTGGCTGAGGATCTTCTGCACGTCGTCGTCCAGCGCGGCGAGCTGGTCGTCGACCACGTGGAACGACTGCCAGGAGGCGTCCGCACCCGCGGACGCAGCGACCCGGTCGCGGAGCTCCTGCTCGGTCGCGGAGGCCATCGCGCAGCGGGTGTGCGGGACGATCAGGATCCGCTCGACGCCGAGCAGGTGGACGCCGAGGACCAGGGCCTCTAGGGCCTGCGGCGTCACCCGCCCCCCGGGATTGCGGAAGATCTTCGCGTCTCCGTGGTGGAGCCCGAGCATCCGCAGCGGGTCGATCCGGGAGTCCATGCACGTGACGATCGCGACGCCGGCGTGGGCGACACCATCGAAGCCGCCGAGCTCGAAGTCGGCGGCGAAGGACTCGTTGGCGGCAAGCAGGTCGTCGAAGTCGGCCACGGTCCCGAAACTAGCGGAGCCTCAGCCGGCCGAGCGCAACAGGTCCGCCGTCGAGACACCCCGCGTCGCGACGCCACGGAAGACGAGGACGGCGAGGACGGCCGCGATCGCGGCGCAGGCCGCGGCCCCGGCGAAGACCGCGTGCTCCTGCGGGATGCCCTGCCCGGCCAGAAGGTCACTGAAGGCCTTGCACCGGGTGCGCCCGTCGCACACCTCTCGAGCCGGGGGAAGCGGGTTGTCCTCCTGCGCCGCGTAGAAGCGGCGCAGCCCGATCGCGGTGAGCGCCGAGATCCCGACGAGCATGCCGACCATCCGGCCGACGACGACGAACGCGCTGGCCAGGCCGTGCACCTCGTCGTCCGTGCTGGCCAGCATCGCCGCGTTGATCGGCGGCAGCGCCAGACCGAAGCCGAACCCGCACAGCACCAGCGGGACGTTGGCGTCGAAGTGGTTCAGGGTGTCCATCTCCCAGGTGGTCATCCACAGGAAGGCGCCGGCCGACATCGCCATCCCCAACGCGGTGACGAGACCCGCTGCGAACCTGCGGGTGAGGTAGCCGCCGATGACCGCGCCGACGGGCAGCGCGACCAGGAACCGGACCAGCACCAGCGCGGCGTCCAGCTGGGAGTCGCGGTAGATCGTGGTCCGTGCGAACACCGGGATATCGACCACGGCGGCGATCAGGGCGGCACCGACGAAGAAGCTGACCAGCACCGACCCCCAGGCAGGCGTGGCCCGCAGCGCGCCCCGCGGCACCAACGGCCGCTCCGTGCCGCGGAGGTGCACGACGAACGCGGCACTGCTGACCGCAGCGGCGCCGAGGTACCACCAGCCCTGGTCGGCGAAGAGCTCCACGGCGGGGTCGGCGGTGGCGAACGCCAGGATCAACCCGCCCAGGGCGATCGCGAGGTAGCCGGCGCCGAGCAGATCGGCTTCGCGCATGCTGCGCCACCAGCTCGGGAGATCGACCAACGGCCGGCGTGCCGTGCAGCAACGCACCACGAACAGCAACCCGGTCGCCATCGCCACCGCGCCGATCGGCGTCAGCCAACGGCCGTCGCCGGCGAACGGAATGAAGAGCTGGCCCCAGTTCAGGTCGCGCAACAGGCTCGGCGGACGGACGAAGACGAGCGACCCGGTGACCAGCGAGATCGCCAGGAACACTCCGCCCACGACATCCGGGAGGTTGCCGGGGGGTCCCCAGCGGCGCTTCTCGGGGGACTTCTCTTGTCGTGGGGGACCACGCCGCAAGCTCGCGATGGCCGCCGCGAGGACCAGTCCGACGGCGAGATTGATCAGGAAGATCGCCCGCCAGTCGGCCACAGCGAGCACCAAGGCACCGAAAAGCGGGCCGATGACGCTGCCGGCCTCCTGGACCGCAGACACGATCCCGAGGGGTACGGCGCGGCGCTCGGCGGGAAAGAGGTCGGCGACCAGCGCCAGCGTGGCCGGGACCAGTCCGCCGCCGCCGAGTCCCTGCAGGAATCGACCCGAGACCATGGACGGCATGTCATAGGCCAGCGCGGTGACCAGCGACCCCAGCGCGAAGATCACCAGCGCGGCGACCAGCACCGGCACCCGTCCGCGCAGGTCCGCGATCCGGCCGATCAGCGGCAGCATCGCGACGTACCCCAGCAGGAAGCCGGAGATGATCGGCGCCGCCCGTTGCAGCTCCTCCGAGGAGTAACCCACCGCCCCGAGCATGTCGGGGAGCGCGAGGACCACGACGTAGGTGTCAGCCGCGGCGAACGCGACCGCGATGGCGGCCAGGGTCAGCAGCCCCCGGGAGCTCATCACGGCTCGGTGATGTCCTTCTCCGTCCCGTAGTCCTCGATGCCTACGGTGTAGCTCATGGTGTCGGAGTCGGGGTAGAAGACGCCGGTGAGCCGGGCCTCGCGCAGCTCGCCGTTCTTCGCGACGGTGTAGGTGACCTCGAAGTCGCCCTCGGCGCTCGGGATGATGTTCTCGACCACCGAGCCGGCGACGGTGCCGGTGTACTCGGTGAGCGTCTCGCTGTTGTCGTCACCGCCCCGCACCGTCTCGCCCTGCTGAAGGTTGTCGGTCTCGGTGAGGATGGAGGAGAAGCCCCGCTCGGGGTCCATCAGCTGGGCCGGGTCGGGGGCGCCGTACTCCGCCGGATCGATCTCCTGGGTCACCGGGATCCCGGGGATGGAGGCGTAGACCTTGCCACCCACCGCGACCAGCGGGTCGACGTTGAACGGCGAACCGCTCAGGCTCACCGTGGCCCGACCTTCGAAGGCCGGGGCGTGGGTCGCGACGCCCTCCGCGCTGACCAGGCCGTCGACGCCGTCGGGCAGGTCGCTGGTCTCGAGGGTCAGGGTGACCCCACTGGTCTCGTCGAACGTGGTCCTCGCCAGCGCCAGGGCCTCCTGCGCGCTGACCTCGCCGTCGTCATCGGCGTCGGCCGACGTGTTGTCGGTGATCCCGCCGCCGTCATCGCTGCAGGCGGTGAGTCCGGCGAAGGCGAGTACGCCGACGGCTGCGCCGACGGCCAGGCGGTGGGGGAGAGGCATGCGATCAGACTTCCACACGCGTGGCTGCCGCCAGCTGCGCGGCCAGCGGACTGGCGCAGGCGACGATCGGCTGGCTTCCGGGCGTCCCGGAGCCATCGCGCCTGCCCAGGGGTTCCGGGAGCTCGACGGGCGAGCCGCTGGCCGCCGATGCCCGCGCCGGCGTCCGGCCGGCCCAGGCGAACACGAGGGTGTCCTCGCCCTTGAGGAACCGGTGGCAGCGGACCCCGCCGGTGGCGCGGCCCTTCGCGGGGTACTCCGAGAACGGCGTGACCTTCACGGCCCCCGGTTCGGTGCCGGGCAAGGCCGTCGAGGAACCCGAGACGGTGACCACGACGGACGCGGCCGGATCGAGCGCCCCGAACGAGACGACGTGCTCGCCGGAGGCCAGCTTGATCCCGGCGATACCGCCGCCGGAGCGTCCCTGGGGCCGGACCCCTTCGGCGCCGAAGTGCAGCAGTTGGGCGTCGGAGGTGACGAAGCAGAGGTGCTCCTCGCCGGTGGACAGCTCGACGGCGCCGACGACCTGGTCGTCGTCCTTGAGCGTGATCAGGTCCCACTCGTCCTTGGCCAGGACCTCCGGGTTGACCCGCTTCACCACGCCGTGCCGGGTGCCGAGCGCCAGGCCCGGTCCGGAGGTCCCCAGCGAGCAGAGGGCCAGCGCCCGCTCGTCGGAGCCGAGCGACAACATCTCGCTGAGGGGCAGGCCGCCCTGCAGGTTGGGGTCGTTGGCCGAGGGGGGGATCGCGGGCAGGTCGAGCACGCCGAGCCGGAGCACTCGGCCCGCCGAGGTGATCACGCCCACCTCGCCCCGGGCCGTGGTGGCCACCGCGGACACCACGACATCGTGGTTGGTGCGTGCACCGCCCTCCCCGACCGGCTCGGCGCTCGCAGTGCGGGCGAGCAGCCCGCTGGCCGACATCAGCGCGTAGCAGGGATCGTCGGGCACCTCGAGCGGCGCGGCTGCGGCGGTCACCGCTCCGGTGCCGGCCGACTGCAGCAGCACGGTACGGCGCGGCGTACCGAAGGTCTTGGCGACGTCGCCGAGCTCGTCGGCGACGACCTTGCGCAGCAGCTTGTCGTCGCCGAGGATCGCGTCGAGGGCCTCGATCTCGCGCTCCAGCTCGGACTTCTCCTTGTCGAGCTCGATCCTGGAGAACTTCGTCAAGCGGCGCAGCTGCATGTCGAGGATGTAGTTGGCCTGGATCTCGGTGAGGTCGAACACCGACATCAGCCGGCCCCGCGCCTCCTCCGAGCTCTCGCTCGCTCGGATCAGCTGGATCACCTCGTCGATGTCCAGGATGGCGAGCAGCAGGCCCTCGACCAGGTGCAGCCGGTCGGCGGCCTTCTTGCGCCGGAACGTCGAGCGCCGGCGGACCACGTCGAACCGGTGGCCGAGGAAGACCGTGAGCAGCTCCTTGAGCCCGAGCGTGCGGGGCTGGCCCTCGACCAGGGCGACGTTGTTGATGCCGAAGGAGTCCTCCATCGGCGTCAGCCGGTAGAGCTGCTCGAGCAGCGCCTCGGGTACGAAGCCGTTCTTGACCTCGATGACCAGCCGCAGCCCCTTCTCGAGGTCGGTGAGGTCCTTGATGTCGCTGATTCCCTGCAGCTTCTTGCCCTGCACCAGCGTCTTGATCCGCTCGATGACCCGCTCGGGTCCGACGCCGTAGGGCAGCTCGGAGACCACGATGCCCTTGCGTCGGCCGATCGTCTCGATCCGCGCGGTGGCCCGCATCCGGAAGGTTCCGCGGCCGGACTCATAGGCGTCGCGGACGCCCTCCAGCCCGACGATCTTGCCGCCGGTGGGCAGGTCCGGACCGGGGATGAAGCGCATCAGGTCGTCGATGGTCGCCTGGGGGTGGGTGATCAGGTGCTTGAGCGCCTGCACCACCTCGACCAGGTTGTGCGGGGCCATGTTGGTGGCCATGCCGACCGCGATGCCGGAGGCACCGTTGACGACCAGGTTGGGGATGGCCGCCGGCAGCACCGACGGTTCGAACTCGCGGCCGTCGTAGTTGGCCCGGAAGTCGACGGTGTCCTCGTCGATGTTGGCGGTCATCGCCAGGGCAGAGGGCGCCATCCGGCACTCGGTGTAGCGCATCGCCGCGGGTCCGGCGTCCGGTGATCCGAAGTTGCCGTGCCCGTCGATCAGCGGCACCCGCAGCGACCAGGGCTGAACCTGCCGGACCAGCGCGTCGTAGATGGCCGAGTCGCCGTGCGGGTGCAGCTTGCCCATGACCTCGCCGACGACCCGCGCGCTCTTGACGTGACCTCGGTCGGGGCGCAGGCCCATGTCGTTCATCGTGTAGAGGATCCGGCGCTGCACCGGCTTGAGCCCGTCGCGGGCATCAGGCAGGGCCCGGGAGTAGATGACCGAGTACGCGTACTCGAGATACGACGCCCGCATCTCGTCGCCGACATCGGTGTCGACGATGTGCTCCTCGAAGTCGTCGGGGACCGCTGTTTTCGCGCTACGCCTTGCCATGAGACGCATTCTCCCCGGCGGCCCCGAAAGCCTGGCGCAGGGCACGCCGTCGCGGCAGCACCGATGAGAGTTTCAGACGGCTCGACGGTCGGCAACCACCATGACGAGCGAGCTCGGAATCGACGAAGAGCCCGATGGGCAAAGTCGGGCAGGCGTCGGCTGCACTAGATTTCGAGCGTGACCGATGCTCCCGCCGCGCCCCGCCACTGGGAGGCGGACGTCCTGCTGCGCGACGGGCGCTCGGCCCACATCCGGCCGATCGCGCCCGACGACGCCGAGCTGCTGGTCGAGTTCTACTCCCGGGTCTCGGACCGGTCGAAGTACTACCGGTTCTTCAGTCCGATGCCGGAGCTCTCCACGCGCGACATCGAGCGGTTCACCCGGGTCGACCACGAGGACCGGGTCGCGCTGGTGCTGGTGCTGCAGGGCCGGATGATCGCGGTCGGCAGGTACGACGTGGTCCAGCCGGGGGAGGCCGAGGTCGCCTTCCTGGTCGAGGACCAGCACCAGGGTCGTGGGATCGGGCAGCTCCTGCTCGAGCACCTCGCCCAGGCGGCGCGGGAGCGTGGGATCGCACGGTTCACCGCCGAGGTGCTGCCCGACAACCAGCGGATGATCCAGACCTTTCGCGATGCCGGCTACCGGGTCGCCAGCGGCTACGAGGAGGGCGTGCTCACCCTCGAGTTCCCGATCGACGCCACCGACACGGCGATCGGGGTGATGCGCAGCCGCGAGCACCGCGCCGAGTCCGCCTCGATCGAGCGGTTCTTCAACCCTCGCTCCGTGGCGATCATCGGCGCCAGTCGGCGCCAGGACACGATCGGCCAGGTGCTGGTGCGCAACCTGGTCACCGGCGACTTCACCGGCCGGGTCTATGTCGTCAACCCGAGCGCGGCCGCGGTGTCCGGGATGCCGGCCTACCAGACCGTCGGCGCGATCCCGGACGAGGTCGACGTCGCGATCGTCGCCGTGCCGGCCGAGTCGGTCACCGACGTGGTGCTCGACTGCGCCGCGAAGGGCGTGCACGGGCTGGTCGTGATCTCCTCGGGCTTCGCCGAGACCGGTGACGAGGGCCGGCAGCGTCAGCGGCACCTGGTCGGCCTCTCCCGCTCCTACGGTCTGCGGCTGATCGGTCCCAACGCGCTGGGCGTCATCAATACCGACCCCAGCGTCTCGATCAACGCGTCGCTCTCGACGGTGATGCCGGCTCGGGGCCGGGCCGGGTTCTTCTGTCAGTCCGGCGCGCTCGGCACCGCGATTCTCGAGAAGGTCCACAACCGCGGACTCGGCCTGTCCACGTTCGTCAGCGCCGGCAACCGCGCCGACGTCTCCGGCAACGACCTGCTCCAGTACTGGGAGGAGGACGACTCGACCGAGGTCGTGCTGCTGTACCTGGAGTCGATCGGCAACCCGCGCAAGTTCTCCCGGATCGCCCGGAGGGTCTCGCAGCGCAAGCCGATCATCGCGGTCCGCTCGGGGCGCACCACCCAGGGCGTGCCGATGGGCCACGCCGTCCGCCGGATCGCGGCGCCGGGCGCTGCCGTTGACGCGATGTTCCGACAGGCCGGCGTGATCCAGGTCGACACGCTCGACGAGATGTTCGACGTCGCCCAGCTGCTCGCACACCAGCCGCTGCCGCGTGGTCGGCGGGTCGCCGTGGTCGGCAACTCCGATGCCCTCGGTCTGCTCGCCGCCGACGCGGCCGCGGCCGTCGGCCTGGTCGTGAGCAGGTCCATCCAGCTGGGCGCCGACGCGAACGCGGACGACTTCGAGGACGCTCTCGACGACGCCATCGACGATCCCGAGGTCGACTCCGTGATCGCGGTCTACATCCCGCCCCTGAACGTCTCCGGCGAGGACGTCGCCAACGTCCTGGCGGCGGTGGGGGAGCAGTCCGACAAACCGCTGGTGTCCTCGTTCCTCGGTGCCGAGGGGATCCCCGAGCTGCTCAGGGTTCCCGATGTGGCCGGTTCGACCGCCGGCCGCGGCTCGGTGCCGTCCTACCCTGCCGTCGAGGCCGCGGTCCGGGCGCTCGCGCGGGTCGTCGAGTACGCCGTGTGGTTGCGCACTCCCGACGGCCCGCCGCCCGACCCGGCCGCGGTCGACCTCGAATCGGCGCGGCGACTCGTCAACGACGTTCTCGGGCACCACCCCGACGGTGCCGAGCTGCCGCGGTCCCAGGTGACCGAGCTGCTGGCGGCGTACGGGATCGACCTGTGGTCGGCGGTCCCGGTCGCCACGCTGGCAGAGGCGACGGCCGCGGGCGAGGAGCTCGGCTGGGACGTCGTGCTCAAGGCGACCGCGGAGTCGCTGCGGGAGCGGCCCGACCTCGCGCACGTCTGGCGCAACATCGACGGCGGCACCGAGATGGCGGCAGCCTGGGAGTCGCTCACCGCCCGGATGAGGGAGCCGGAGACGGCGGGGTTCGTGGTGCAGAAGAACGCCCCACCCGGAGTGCCGGTGGCGATCCGGAGCATCGAGGACCCGCTGTTCGGGCCGGTGGTGTCGTTCGGGATCTCGGGACCGGTGATCGAGCTGCTCGCCGACAAGTCCTACCGGATCCCGCCCCTGGGCGCCCAGGACGCGGCGGCCATGGTGCGCGAGGTCAAGAGCTCGCCGATGCTGTTCGGCTACCGCGGCGCGGAGATCCCGGACGTGTCGCAGATCGAGCGGTTGATCAGCCGGGTGGCCCAGCTGCAGAACGACCTGCCGCAGGTGGCCGCGCTCGAGCTCTCGCTGGTGCTGGCCGGCCCCGATCAGGCCAGCGTGCTCTCGGCGGCGGCGCGAGTGGCGCCGGTGACCGACCCGCGCTCGGACCTGTTCGTGCGCCGGCTGACCCAGCCGGAGGGGGACACCCTCCCGGACTAACCGGGTGGCGGTGCCGCGCGCGGTGTCGGAGAATTGCCGGATGCCGAGCTCGAGCCAGTGGGTCGCCTTCCTGGTGGCCTCCATCCTGTTCATCCAGGTGCCGGGGCCGAGCGTGCTCTTCATGCTCGGCCGGGCGCTCACCGTCGGTCGCCGCGACGCACTGGTCTCGGTCGCCGGCAACGGCCTCGGGCTGGTCGTCCAGGCGCTGCTGGTGGCGATCGGGCTCGGGGCCGTGGTGGCGGCCAGCGCGACGGCGTACTCGGTCCTCAAGCTCGTCGGCGCGGCGTACGTCGTCTACCTGGGTGTCCAGGCGATCCGGCACCGCGGCGATGCCCGCCAGGCGCTGCTCGAGGGCCGGAGCGTGCCCGGGGAGGGCGGCCGTGCGCTGCTGACTGGGGTCATCGTCGGGCTGACCAACCCGAAGACGATCGTGTTCTTCGTGGCGTTCCTGCCGCAGTTCACCAATGCCTCGGCGGGCACCGGTGCGCAGATCGCGGTGCTCGGCACGGTTTTCGCCGCGATGGCGTTCGTCTCGGACAGCATCTGGGCGATCCTGGCCGGCAAGGCGCGCGACTGGTTCGCGCGCGAGCCGCGGCGGCTGGACCGGCTCGGGCTGGCCGGTGGGGTGATGATGATCGGGTTGGGCGGCACCATGGCGGCCACCGAATAGGCGCCCGGCAACCAGGTGACAGACTGCCAGCATGCGCAGCACTCGGCTCACCGATGAACGCGACCGGAGTCGTGACCTCCGGACGGCGATCGAACGCACCGGCTACTACCCCGAGGTGGTGGCGGAGGCGGTAGCGGGAGCCGTGGCGGGGGAACAGGTGATGTCGTTCTACGTGCACCACGAGCCGACCTTCGAGCGTGACGAGGTACGCCGCCACCAGAGCGTGGTCGTGCTGACGCCGAGCCGACTGGTGCTTGCCCACACCGACGAGCACGCGGGCGACGACCTGCTCCCCGAGCCCTACACCTCGACCTCAACCGAGGCGGTCAACCTCTCGGCGGTGAAGTCGGTCGTGGTCACCCGGATGACGACCAACCCGATGGAGGGGCCGCAGCCGCCCGCGGAGGCGGTACTCACCATCGGCTGGGGCGGGGTCAGCAGGCTCGACCTGGAGCCGGCCAGCTGCAACGACCCCCAGTGCGATGCCGACCACGGGTACTCCGGGGTGCTGGCCTCCGACGACTTCTCGCTGCGGGTCTCCACGGCCGCCGACGGTGTGGACGCGGTCGACGGGCTGCTCTCGTTCGCCGCGTCGCTCTCCGCGCGCACCCAGTAGCGCGCACCGTGGCCGAATTCGTCGAGCCCGCCTACGGGCGACGCTCACTGGGTGATGTGGTC
Organism: uncultured Actinomycetota bacterium; assembly: GCA_963827185.1. GTDB lineage: Bacteria > Actinomycetota > Actinomycetes > Propionibacteriales > Nocardioidaceae > Nocardioides. Next base: position 144,854 of record CAWGZQ010000002.1, on the reverse strand, counting down.
CCCGCCGTGGCGGCCGCCCTCGGGGTGCCCGGAACCTCGACGCCGTCGGACCTGGAGTTCCCGGACGCGGCGGCGTACGTCGTGTTCCTGGTCGACGGGCTGGGCGCGAACCTTCTCGAGCGCTACGCCCATGCGGCGCCGTACCTCTCCTCGATAGCGGGTTCGCCCGCCACGGCGGGGGTGCCATCAACGACGGTGACCAGCCTGACGTCGTTCGGCACCGGCCTGACCCCGGGGGCGCACGGCCTGGTGGGGTTCACCTCCCGGATTCCGGGCACCGACCGGCTGCTGAACGGCCTGTGGTGGGACAAGGAGATCGACCCGCTCGAGTGGCAACCGCACCCGACCGAGTTCACCAGCCTGACCGGCCGGGGAGTGCGGGTGAGCGTGGTCAACAAGCGCGAGTTCCAGGGCAGCGGCCTCACCGTGGCCGCCCATCGCGGCGCCGAGTTCGTGGGCGCCGACAAGGTGGGCGAGCGGATCGCCGCGACGGTCGCCGCGTCCGCCGAGCGGCCCTCGCTCACCTACGTCTACGACGGAGATCTCGACTGGACCGGTCACAAGTACGGCGTCGCCTCCAGCCACTGGCTGCAGCAGCTGGCGATGATCGACGCCGAGGCCGAGCAGCTGCGGGAGGCGCTGCCCGCGGACCGGCGCCTGGTCGTGGTGGCCGACCACGGCATGGTCGACTCGGCGACGGAGCACCGGATCGACATCGATGAACACCACGTGCTGCGCGACGGGCTGGCGGTGTTCGGCGGCGAGGCGCGGTTCCGGCACCTCTACTGCCACAGCGGCGCCGTGGCCGACGTGGTGGCCACCTGGACCGAGGTGCTCGGGGACCGGGCCGACGTCCTCACTAGGGAACAGGCGATCAGCAAGGGCTGGTTCGGCGCCGTCTCGCCGTCGGTGCTGCCGCGGCTGGGAGATGTCGTCGTGGCCTCGCGTGGTGACCACGCGATCATGTCGACCATCGATTTCCCCTACGAGCACACCCTGGTCGGGCTGCATGGTTCGCTCACGCCCGACGAGATGCTGATCCCGGTGATCGTGGCCTGAGCCGCAGGTCAGCCGAACGGGAGCGGGTCCGCGGACAGGCTGACCGCCTGCGCCCGGGCCGCGGTGAGGCGGCGACGGTGGTGCTGACGGCACAACACCTCGTAGGCCACCTCGGCGGGCGGGCCGCCCTGCTCCTCGACGTCGCCGACCACGATCACCTCACCCTCGGTGACCATCACGCCGTCCTCGGTGCGGGCGTTGTGGGTGGCCCGCTTGCCGCACCAGCAGAGTGCCTCGACCTGGAGCACCTCGGTGGTGTCGGCCAGCTCGACCAGTCGAGCGGAGCCGGGAAAAGCTCGGTGCGGAAGTCGGTCAGGATCCCGAAGCAGAAGACCTCGATCTGCAGCTCGTCGACGATCTTGGCCAGCTGGTCGACCTGCCTTCGGGTGTAGAACTGCGCTTCGTCGCAGATCAGGTAGTCGATCCGGGCCCCTCCGGTGAGCGAGTCGACGACGAACCTCCAGAAGTCGAAGTCCGGCGCCACCTCGATGGCGTCATGGGTCAGACCCAGGCGCGAGGACACCAGAGCCTCGCCTGCGCGGTCGTGCGAGGTGAACATCCGGCCGAGGCGGCCGCGGACCGCGTGGTTGTGGTTGGTCTGCAGCGCCAGGGTGCTCTTGCCCGAGTCCATGGTCCCGGTGAAGAAGTGCAGGTCGGCCACGGGGCGACATCCTGTCATGACAAGGGCCGGGCGGGACGACGTTTCGTCGCCCGCCCGGCCCCCTGTGCTCAGGGCTGGATCAGCCTGACTACAGCGATGACAGCGGCAACAGCGCCACCAGGTCCCCGAGCAGGGCGTCCACGGTCGGGTCGGACGTGACCGTGTCGAGCACCCCCTGGACCGCGGTGTCGACCGAGGCCTGCAGCGCCTCGAGCTCGGGGCTCGGGGTGCCGACCACGTCGATCAGCGACCACAGGCCCACCGGAAGCGGGCTGTCGTAGATCGCGACACCCGTTCCCAGCATGAAGTCGATGACCATGCAGCCGGCCAGGATCGGGCTCTCGCTCGCCGACCAGGTCGCCGTGCCGAGGAAGTCCATCGTCTTCGGCGCGCCGGTCCGGATACCGCTCACGAACGGCGAGATCCAGACGGGGTAGCCGTTCGGCTCGTCCGCGGCGGTGTCGACACCGATCACGGCGGTGGAGACGTTGGCGAGCGTCGACGCGGTGCCGGCGGTCGTGAACTTGCCTCGGATGCTGTAGACCGGTCCGCCGACGATCGCACCCAGCGGGCCGACTCTCGGCACCGAGGGCAGCAGGTCGGTCCTGTTCACCGTGTACCCGTTGTCCTCGTTGCGCGTGTAGCGGGTCGGTCCGTCGGAGGACGACGCTGCGTTGGTGACGCAGGCGCCGCCGTCGAGCCGCAGCGAGGCGTAGACGTCCAGGATCACACCGGCCTGAACCGTCCCGGGCGTGAAGATCCGGATGCCCCGGTTGCCGTTGGACGGGTCGATCTGCAGGCCGTTGAGCAGACTCAGCGAGATCTGGTTCTGCTCGTTGGCCACTTCGACCCTCGTGCCGAGGATCGCCATCAGGTCGAGACCCTGGGCGTCGAGATCTGCGGCGAGCTGCTCCAGGAGCGAGTGGTAGAGCCCGTCGTTGGTGGTGCCCAACGAGACCAGCACCCGCGTCGTGCCGTCGATCATGGCCGAAGCGATGAACGCCTTGGTCTCGAAGTCGAAGACTCCGATTATCCCGATGCGATCGCCTCGGTCTGGTTCGTTGATGACCATCAGGCGCGGCGTGCAACCGGCCGTCGGCTCACACGTGACCGCACTGGAGGGCAGGCAGGCGGTGACGTCGGCGACACAGGCCTCCGGGTCGCTCGGCAGCATGAACGCGCCGTCCAGGGAGTAGAAGCTCTGGGACTCGGAGGTGCCCTGGTAGATCGGCGAGTTCAGCGAGCCGAGCTTGAAGGTGAACTCACGCGGGGTGATGTTCGCTCGCACGTTGCCGTTGCCCAGGACGTCCTTGAACGTGTGCTGCCACGGGCGGTAGACGAAGGTGTCGGTCTCGATGACCTCGCCCGGGATGATGCTGTTGCCGGGGCCGGGCGTCCCGACGCTGCACGCGCCGAAGAATCCGGTCCGGACCGTGTTCCGGTACGCCGTGCGGACGGTGTACTCACCGGCCGGCTTCCCGGTCAGGTCGAGCGTGAGCTTCATGCCGTGGTGGGTGTTGGCCGTGCCCGGGAAGTCACCGCGGTAGTTGGAGTTGCCCGGCGCCGGCTGAGGGCTCAGCGGCTGGTGCGGCGGGTTCGACACGAAGCCTGCCAGGCCCATGTCCCGCACCGGGCTGGTCTCGTTCGCGATCGTGGCGCCGTCCGGGTCCGTCACGGTCACGACCGTCCGCGCCGAGTTGTTCGTCCCGCCCGGGTTGTCGCCGCGGCAGGTCTGGGTGTTGAAGACGTGCGCGGACGGCTGGGTCGGGTTGAAGGCCGAGGACGAGCTGGACCGGTAGTAGTGGAGGGCGCCGACGTCGACGGTGACGTCGACGCTCGAGTCGCGGACGACCGGGGGCGAACCCGGCTCGACCGGGGAGACCGTGGTCTCCGACTGTGCGGGGGCCGATGCGCCGAGGACGGCGAGCATCGAGCCGAGCAGAGTGACCACCGCCGCGATCGCGACTCGAGACGGGCTCGGGCGCGCAGGGCGCCTCGGGTGGGAAACGGACACGTTGGGTACCTCATGTGTGTGAACGACCACTGGAGCGCGATCGGCCTCAAGAGCCGCTCCCGCGCACTGTCGGTCCGTCAACGACCGCGGAGTGCCTGCAGTAGCCCCAGTAACGGGCCGGTTGGTAACCATTTCAACTAGTCACTGCGGTCGGACGGTGGCCCGCCTCTGCAGCACTTCCACGCCTGAATCCATCCCCTGGGGTGTATCGGGGCGGGTATTGAAAATACCCATAGGGGGATAAGAGGTCTCCCTAGTTCTTTTGGCGTTCGAGGGCCCCGGCGTCGGCAATGATGTCCGCGTGACGACGCCTTTGGTCTCCGTGAGCGAGCTCCGCGACCTCCTGGGGCGGGTGAGCCTGCTCGATATCCGCTACCGGACCGGCGCGGGCCCCACCGGCCGTCGCGCCTATCGCGCCGGGCACCTGCCCGAGGCCGTCTACGTCGACCTGGACACCGCGCTGGCCGCCGCTCCGGGCGCCGGTGGGCGGCACCCGATGCCCGAGACCGAGGTGTTCCAGCAGGCGATGCGGCTCGCCGGCGTCAGCCACCACACCCCGGTCGTGGTCTACGACGACTGGCAGTCGCTCGCGGCCGGCCGATGCTGGTGGCTGCTCCGCTACCACGGGCATCCCGACGTCCGCATCCTCGACGGCGGCCTCGCCGCGTGGGTCGCGGACGGGGGCGTGCTGGAGCGGGACGCCGCGGCGCCGACGCCCGGCGACTTCACCGCCTCACCCGGCGGCATGCCGGTGGTCGAAGCGGATGCGGTGCCGGACGTGGGCGTGCTGGTCGACGCACGCGCCCCCGAGCGCTATCGCGGAGAGAGCGAACCGATCGATCCGGTGGCCGGCCGGATACCGGGGGCCGTCAACGTCCCGACCGGTCGCAACCTCACCGACGACGGCCGATTCCGGCCGGTCGACGAGCTGCGGGCGATCTATGCGGAGGTCGGCGCCATCGCCGGCGCGGATGTCGCGGCGTACTGCGGATCCGGAGTCACCGCGGTGCACGACATCGTGGCGATGGAGCTGGTCGGGGTGCGGGCGGCGTTGTACCCGGGGAGCTTCAGCGGCTGGATCACCGACCCGGCGCGTCCCGTCGAGTCGGGGTGAGACGGCCTACCAGTGGACGCCGCGGAAGACCTTGGCCAGCATGATCTGCTCGCTCTCCCTGGTCCCGCCCTCGGGCACCTGGCCCTTGGCCGCTGCCGAGTCCGGGAACACGTGATAGGCCATGTTGAGCAGCCGGAACGCCGCCTTCGGCGCGACGGTGTGGGCGATCGCGCCGGCGTTGCCGAGCATCGTGTTGATCTCGTGCGGGCGCTCCACCATCGCCCTGATCACGATGTCCGCCGCCTGGGCGGGTGAGATCGTCGGGAACTTGTCGTAGAGCTTGGTCGGCGCGATCATCGGCGTCCGCACCAGCGGCATGTGGATGTTGGTGAACGAGATCCCGTTGCCGACCACCTCGGAGGCGACCACGTTGCTCCACGAGTCGAGCGCCGACTTCGAGGCGACGTACGCGGAGAACCGCGGTGGGTTGGTCTGCACGCCGATCGAGGAGATGTTGACGATGTGCCCGGACTTCTGCTTCTGCATCGGCGGCATCAACCCCATGATCAGCCGGATCGCCCCGAAGTAGTTGAGCTGCATGGTGCGCTCGAAGTCGTGGAACCGGTCGGTCGACAACCGCAGGGAACGTCGGATCGAGCGGCCGGCGTTGTTGATCACGAAGTCGACCGTGGGGAGCTCGATCGTGATCTGCTCGCAGAGCCGGTCGATCGCCTCGAGGTCGGAGAGGTCGCAGGGCATGACGTGCGCCGTGCCCCCGCGCAGCTCGATCATCGACTTGGTCTCCTCGAGCTTGTCCTTGCCGCGGGCGACCAGCACGGGGATGCCACCGGCCTGGGCGACCTTGAGCGCGGTCACCTGTCCGATGCCGGAGGAGGCGCCGGTGATCACGACGTGCTTGCCCTTGAGCGCGGCCCGCGTCTTGGGGTCGCGGCCCGTGGAGGTGTCGAGGTGCTCCTCCCAGTAGGCCCACAGCGTCCGTGCGTAGCTCTCGAGGTCGGGCACCGCGATGCCGGACCCGGCCAGTGCCTTCTCGGTCACCCGGGATTCGAAGACCGGGCGGAAGCCGGTGTGCGCCAACACCTCGGCCGGGATGCCGAGCCGGCCGATGGTCTGGTCGAGCAGCGCCGTCACCGGCCCGACCTTCATCAGGCCACTGACGATCGAGGAAGGCCGGAGCCGTCGCGGCAGCATCGCCATCGGCCCGGCGGTCACGTTGCGGTCGATCGGAGTCGCGAACCTGGGCGCGCCTGCGGCCCCGCAGAACGTGTTGATCATCTCGACCGTTGACTGAGGCTCCGGATTGACCAGGTGGAAGGCCTCACCATCGCGGTCGGGAAGGTGTGCCAGGTGATCCATCGCCTTGGCGACGTAGTCGACGGGCACCACGTTGGTGTCGCCGAGATCGATGCCGACCAGGGGCAACCAGGCCGGGAGGTTGTCGCGGAGCCGCTTGAGCACGGGGAAGAAGTAGTAGGGCCCGTCGACCTTGTCCATCGCCCCGGTCTGGGAGTCGCCGACCACGATCGCCGGCCGGTAGACGCGCCACGGCACGGTCGCCTCGGTGCGCACGATCTTCTCCGACTCGTACTTCGTGCGGTGGTACGGCGACGGCAGGTGCTGGCCCTCGTCGAACATGCTCTCGTCGAAGTGGCCGGAGTACTCGCCGGCGGCGGCCACCGAGGAGGTCTGGTGGAAGCAGCCCACCTTCAGCCGCTCGGCGAGCTCGAGGGCGTGGCGGGTGCCGCCCACGTTGAGCTTCTCGTTGGTCGCGTCGTCGGCGGTCATGTCGTAGATCGCCGCGAGGTGGAAGAAGTGGTCGATCTTGCCGGTGTGCTCAGCGATCCAGTCGGCGTCGACCCCGAGGGCCTCCTGTGAGAGGTCGCCCACGACGGCGTGCACTCGGCCCGAACCCCAGCGCTTGGTGAGGTTCTCGATCCGAGCCATCGAGCCGGCGCGCACCAGGACGAAGATGTCGCCCTCGCGGCGGTCGACAAGCTCTTGGACGAGATGACGGCCGATGAAGCCGGTGGCACCGGTCACGAAGTACGACATGGGGGGAGGGTACTGGCAGGGGTCCCTGCTTGGGCACCCTCGCGGCCGCTCGGACTACTGGTCGCCGCCGCCGAACATGATCTCGTCCCAGCTGGGCACGGAGGCTCGACCGCGCTTCTTCTGCACCTGCCGACGGGCCGGGGCGTCGGCCTCGTCCTCGTCCCCGTCCTCGTGAGCGGCCGGGGCGGCCGGAGCAGTCGGGTCATCGCGCAGGTCGGGATCGTCGGTGGCGGGGGAGTCGTCCAGGAACGCCTCCACGGGAATCTCGGCACCGAGGGTCGCGGGCTCCTGGCTCACCAGCTCGATCGCGTCGGCACCCAGCGGCAGGTCGTCCTCGGGCACGGAGGTCAGCCGCCGCAGCCGGGCCTGCTCGAGGTCATCGACCTGGGGTGCGAGACCGGCGACCACCTCACCCACCAGCCACCGAGCCTCGTCGTTGTCGAGGACCACGTAGTTGCCGGGGCCGTCATAGGTGAACTCTGCGGTGCCGCTGCGCTCAGGCAGCTCGAACCGGCCGACCAGCGACCAGCGGCCGTCCTCACGGCGCCAGGCGTCCCAGCCCACGGTCGCGGGGTCGACGTTGGCGGCGCGCAGGTGCGCGGCGACGGCCTCGCCGAGGGTGCGGGCGGCGCCCGCCGACTCGCCGGGGGCGCGGCGTACCGAGGACCGCTGGGCGCGCTCGGCGACGTGCTCGCGCTCGGCCAGCACCGGTCCGGCATACGTCATGATCTTGTCCACCGTGGTGTTCGCCGCCTGGGCCACGGCTTCGGGGGTCTCACCGGCTCGGATTCGGGCCTGGATGTCGCGGGGACGAAGCGCACTTTCCATCTGAATCTCCAGCTGGCCGATGTGGGATGTGTCACCGCTCAGGGCGGCCCGGAGGCTCGGCGTGATGTCGAGCGTGAACTCGACCCCCTTGTCGCTGACCAGCAGGAGCCGCTTCCCGTCGTCGCTCACTCCGGTGAGCGTGAGGTGGGCCATCGGTTTCTGCTTTCCTGCGGGTCGGGGCGGGAGTGCCTTGGTTTGGGGGCGAGCCTACGCCAGCCCCACGCGGCGAGAGGGTCTTCCCCGCGGCGCGCCGACAACCCTTGAAAGCAGCCAATTCGCCACGCGGCATCCCACGGTGGGCCACGATCTGTGGGTGGCCAGGACCGGACAACAGTTGCGGATGCGCACCGCGAAGGCGATGCGCGGCACGCCGCGACGAGGGGGGCCGCGTTCGGCCCTCCCGCAGCGATCGGGTCTGGCCGAGCGGGCCCACTACTTCTTCGACAACACGATGTCGCGAGGGACGCCCGCCCTGATCGCGTGGCTGACGCTCGCGACCTTGGTACTGATCCTCGTGTTCTCGCTGATCACGGTCGCGCTCAACCTGCGGGACAGCGACGGTGGCGGCTTCTGGCACGAGCTCTTCTCGAGCCTGCTGCACGCGCTGGACCCCGGCACCGTCGCAGGCGACACCGGCCGCTGGCGCTTCCTGCTCACGATGCTCGCCCTCACGATCGGCGGGCTGTTCATCGTCAGCGCGCTGATCGGGGTGATCGCCGCCGGCATCGACACCAAGCTGGCGGATCTACGCCGTGGACGGTCGGTCGTGCTCGAACGGGACCACACGGTGATCCTGGGCTGGTCCGACAGCATCTTCACGATCGTCAGCGAGCTCACCATCGCCAACGAGAGTCGGCGCAAGCCGGTCGTGGTGATCATGGACGACCGCGACAAGGTCGAGATGGAAGAGGAGCTTCGCGCCAAGGTCCCGGACCTACGAGGCACCCGGGTGATCTGTCGATCGGGCTCCCCGATCGACATCGATGACCTGTCCCTCACCAGCCACCAGCAGGCCCGCTCGGTGATCCTGCTGGCCCCGGACACCGACGACCCGGACAGCGAGGTGATCAAGACCCTGCTCGCGCTCACCCACGATGGGGCGGACGGGCCGACGATCGTCGCCGAGATCCGCAACAGCACCAACCTCGAAGCTGCCCGCCTCGTCGGGGCCGATCGGACCGTGCTGCTCGATATCCAGGAGACGGTCGCCAGGCTCGTCGTCCAGACGTCGCGGCAGTCGGGCGCCGCGGCGGTCTACGTCGAGCTGCTCGACTACGACGGCGACGAGTTCTACTTCATGGAGTCGCACGAGCTCGGCCAGGCGACGTACGCCGAAGCGCAGCTCGCCTTCGAGGACGCCACCGTGGTCGGAGTCGTGCAGGACGGAGTTCCGACGCTCAACCCGGCCCCCGAGACGGTGATCGGCAACCGCACCCTGATCGTCATCGCGGAGGACGACTCGGCACTGTCTGGCACGCCGGCTCGCGCCCACCCCGACCCTGCCCAGCTCGGCGAGGGCGCCGACAGCTCCGAACGGCCCACCCAGGCGGTCCTGATCGGCTGGAACGCCCGGGCGACGATCATCCTGCGGGAGCTGGACAAGTACGCCGCTCCCGGCTCGGTCCTCACGGTCGTCACGACGTACGGCGAACCGGTCCTCCCGCAGCTGGCCCATCTGGCGGTGACCGTGCACACCGCCGCCACGACCGACCGGACCGTCCTCGACCAGCACGTCGTGGCTGGGCTCGACCAGGTCATCGTGCTCTGCTACTCCGATCACCTCGCGCCGCAGGTCGCGGATGCGCGCACCCTGGTCACGTTGCTGCACGTCCGCGACATCCTGGCGCGGCTCGATGCGGCGACCCCCGTGGTCACGGAGATGATCGACGACCGCAACCGGGTGCTGGCCGAGGTCGCGCACGTCGACGATGTGGTGGTGAGCGGGGAGATCGTGAGCCTGCTGGTCACCCAGCTCTCCGAGGATCGGCGGCTCGAGCATGTTTTCGCGGAGCTCCTCGGTGAGGAGGGCAGCGAGGTCTACCTGCGACCGGCCGGCTGGTACGTCCCGTCCGGCGCGGAGGTCTGCTTCGCCACGGTCGTTGCGGGAGCCATCGGCCGAGGGGAGACCGCGATCGGGTACGCGTCCGAGGCGCTCGGCGATGGGTACTCGTTCGGCGTCGAGGTGAACCCGGACAAGTCGACGATCTTCACGGTGCTGCCGGGCGACCGGGTCGTGGTGCTCGCCGACACCTGAGCCGCGGCCTGCCACTAGCCTCACCATCGTGCCCGGCACCCTGGTGACCCTCGACCTCGTCGGGATCTTCGTGTTCGCGATCTCCGGCGGCCTGGTCGCCGTCCGCAAGGACCTCGACCTGTTCGGCGTACTGGTGCTGGCCGGCACCACCGGACTCGGCGGAGGTTTCCTCCGGGACGTGCTGATCGGTGCGACGCCACCGGCGGCGCTGGCCGACTGGCGCTACCTCCTGGTGCCGGTGGGTGCCGGCGTGGTGACCTTCCTCTTCCACCCCGCACTGGGCCGGATGGAACGCACCGTCAACGTGTTCGACGCCTTCGGTCTCGCGCTGTTCTGCGTCGCCGGCGCGATCAAGGCGCTCGACTACGGCCTCGGTCCGGTGCCGGCGGCGCTGCTGGGGATGGTCACCGGGATCGGCGGCGGCATGCTCCGTGACCTGCTGGCCGGCCGGGTGCCGGTGGTCTTCCGCAGCGAGCTCTACGCGACCCCCGCCCTGGCCGGGTCCGCGATCACCGTCATCGGCATCCGGCAGGACCTGCCGACCGTGGCCGTGGCCGTGGCCGGCGCGGGCGCCTGTCTGGTGTGGCGTCTGTTGGCGCTGTGGCGTGACTGGCGGGCCCCGCTGCCGACCGGTCCGGCCAGCGTATGAGTCAGCCGAACGTCTCGCCGATGGGGAGCACGAAGTCCGGAGGGTCCCCGGCGCCGATCTGGGGCACCGCCGTGATGCAGCCTCCCGACCGCATCGAGCAGGTCAGCAGCTCGAAGCCCGAGCTCTCGTCGCGGGCCGCGATCATCGCCAGGGTGTCCTCGTCGAGCCACTCGTATCCGGTGGCGAACAGGCGGCCTTCGATGTCGAGTGCGACGCGCTCTCCAGTGCCGACCTGGTAGACCTCAGGCAAGTCGGCGTCGATCGAGACCCAGGTCGCGCCCGGGGAGAAGGTGGCGCTGCTGCCGTAGACCTCCGGCAGGGTGATGGCGTCGGCACGTGTGGTGCCCACCGCCGTTCCGGCCGCACCCGCATTGAACGCGATCACTTCGTCCTCGACGCCGAGGATGTCGAAGCCGTTGCGGGCCGCCGCGTCGATGACGCGGGCATCACCGGTGTCCAGGTCCACTGCGACGGCTCCTCGGTTGTCGCGCCAGTACGCCGTCCGCCCATCGATCCCGTAGAGGTACGCGGGGTCCCCATCGTCGGCGAGGGTGCCCATGCCCGGATCGATGTGGTCGGCGAACACGGATCGTTCGTTGGTGGACTGGTCGAGCGCCACGAACCGCGGTCGTTCCGATGACGGGTCGACCCACGCCGCAAACGCTCCGTCCCCGTCCGCCACGAGTCGCGGCAGATGGTCGGTGATGTCGCCGACGCGGGTGACTTCACCGTCGACCGCGGAGAAGACCCCCGAGACCGTCGGTGAACACGTAGCCCACGCTGGTGCGCACGTACGCGGCGATGGGATGCCCGAGGTCGTAGACCCCTTCCTGGGTGTGCAAGGTGCTGCCGGTGGCCCAGGTGATGGTGCGGCCGGGTGGTGGGGCGGTGGGAGCGTCGTCGCTACGCGTCTGGTCGCCGTTGGCCCCCGCGAGCGCCAGCGCGCCGACCACCGCCGCGGCGGCGACCCCGCCAGTGACAGCGGTCAGGCGGCGGCGGCGTCGTCGGGTGCCGACCTCGACCAGCTGCGCGACGTCGGGGGGGTCGAACTCGGGCAGGATGGCCTGCTCGTGCAGGAGGGCTTTCAGCTTCTCGGTCATCGGTTCACCACCAGGTCGGTCAGGGGGAGTAGGTCGGGGTCGTCCGCGCCGAGGAGGTCGCGGAGCCTGGCGATGGCCGCGGACACCTGGCTCTTCACGGTGCCGACGGCGCAGCCCATCGCGTCGGCGGTCTGGGCTTCGGTCAGGTCCTCGTAGTAGCGGAGCACGATCGCCGCGCGCTGGCGCGCCGGCAGTTGCCGCATCGCGTCCCACAGCCACTGGGTCTGCGTCACCTCGTCGCCGTGTCCTGGGTGCGGGACCTCCGGAAGATCTCCGGTCGAGCGTTCCCTCGACCAGCCCTTGCGCCGGAACCAGGAGATCGCGGTCGTGGTGATCGCCTTGCGGCAGTAGGCCTCGGCGTTGCTCGTTTCGCGGAGCCGACCCCAGGCGGCGTACGTCTTCACCAGGGCTTCCTGGACCAGGTCCTGGGCCAAGGCGACATCGCCGACCATCAGGTACGCAGCCCGGTGCAGCGCCGTCGAGCGCGCATGCACGAACTCGGCGAACTCGTCCTGCTTACTCATGCCTTTCCAGCCTCATGACTCCCCAGACGCTGCGTGGCCGCGGAAAGGTTCGGTTCAGTCGCCGAGCACTCGGCGCAGGTACGGGTTCGCGAACACCCGGTCGGGGTCGAGGCGGTCGCGCATCGCGAGGAACTCGTCGAAGCGCGGGTACAACTCGGTGAAGGCCAGCGCGTCGCGGCTGTGGATCTTGCCCCAGTGCGGGCGGCCGCCGTGGGCGCGCATCACCTGCTCCATCAGCGCGAAGTACGTCGCGTGCTCGGCCCGGCGGTGGGTGTGGAAGGCGAGGTAGAGGGAGTCCCGGCCGCTTCCGGTGGACAGCGGAACGTCATCGGCCGGGGCCACCCGGATCTCGACCGGGAAGCTGATCAGCAGGTTGGAGGCCTCGAGTGCTGCCCGAGCTTCCTTGAGGGCGGTCAGCCCGGCCTCGCGCGGCAGCGCGTACTCCATCTCCCGGAAGACGACCTTCCGCTCGGAGACGAAGACCCGATGGGCGACATCGGCGTAGGTGCGGGCACCGAGGGTGGAGGCGTTGAGCCGGTTCATCCGGGGGATCATCCGCGGCAGCCGGTTGGCCAGGGCGGTCTCCGCGCCGAACAACGTGTTGGTCAGGAAGTCGTCGTCGAGCCAGTGGCGGAACCTCGACAGCGGCCGAGCCTCCTCGAGCGGCGCGTCGAGCCGCGAGTTGCGCTTGGTCAGCAGCCGGTCCGTGTGGGGGAACCAGTACATGTCGACGTGGTGGTGCTCCTCGGTCATCTCGTCGAACGAGGAGAGCGCCTGATCCCAGGACATCGGCTCCTCGACCGCCTCGAGCAGGAACAGCGGCTCCACGGCGAACGTGATCGTGGTGAGAATGCCGAGGGCGCCGAGTCCTACCCGGGCCATCTCGAGCACGTCCGGGTTCTGCTCAGGCGTCGCCTGCAGCAGCTCGCCGGTGCCGGTGACCAGCTCCAGTCCGACGACCTGCGCGGCCAACCCAGCGGCCACGCCACCGGTGCCGTGGGTGCCGGTGCTGATCGCGCCGGCCAGGGTCTGCTCGGCGATGTCGCCCATGTTGTGCAGACTCAGACCCAGCGTCTCCAGGGCAGCGTTGAAGTCCTTGAGCTGGGTGCCGGCGGCCGCGGTGACCGTGAGCGCCTCGCGGTCGACGGCCAGGATCCCGGTCACGCCGCCGGGCCTCAGCATCGTGTGCTCGGGGGCGGAGATCGCGGTGAAGCTGTGGCCGGTACCGACCATCTTCACGGTTTCGCCGGCGTCCCTGGCGCGGCGTACCTCCGCCACGACCTGGTCAACGTCAGTGGGCGTCAGCACCCGTGCCGGCGTGGCCGTTTCAAGTCGTGACCAGTTGGTCCATCGCGTCATGGGAGGCAACCGTAGTGCGTGTCAGCAGCGCCGCGGCGAGGGCGAGCAGGCCACCACCGAACGCGACGAGGTAGGACGGCGACGCGCCGTGCGCGTCGATCACGATGCCCGCCAGCGTGGCGCCGGGGGCCACCCCGCCGATGATGCCGGTGCTGAGGAATGCCATTCCTTCGGTGAGCCGCGACGGCGGCAGCACCTCCTCGGCCAGTGACATCGTCGCGATCAGCGTGGGGGCGATCGCGAAGCCCGCCGCGAAGAGCACCAGGCCCATCACCCACATCGACTCGATGAGGGGAAGCGGAACCATGGTGGCCGCCATCGCCAGCGCTCCGACCCGAAGCCGGACCAGTACGCTGCGTCGCCACGTGATCGCGCCGGTGATGGCCCCCGCCAGCAGGCTGCCGAACGCCCAGAGCGCGAGCAGAACACCGACGTAGCTCTTCGCGCCCTGCTCCTCCGAGAACGCCACCGCGGTCACCTCGGCGGCCCCGAACAGCAGCCCGAGTGCCAGGCAGACCACCATCAGCGGGACCACGGTGACCCAGGGGATCGGGGGGCGGTCCGCGCGAGTCGGCGGGCGCGGGTGCGGGGCCGGGGCGGTGGATCGCTGGGCGGAGAAGTACAGGGTGCCCAGCACCCCTGCCGCCAGCGCGGCGGTCAGCCCAGCGACCGGGTGCACGGTGGTGGCCAACACCGTCACGATGACCGGCCCGCTCATGAAGACGGCCTCGTCGGCGACCGCCTCCAGCGCGAACGCCGTCTGCACGTCGCGTTGCGAGTCGAGCACGTACGCCCAGCGGGCCCGGACGCAGCTCCCGATGGCCGGCAGCCCGGCCCCGGAGACGACCGCCAGGACGAACGCGGTGGCGATCGGCCAGTCCGCCTGGACCGACCAGATCAACAGCGCCAGCCCGCCGGACCAGATCGTGACCGCGAGGGGGAGCACGCGGGCCTGGCCGAGCCGGTCCAGCAGCCGGCCCTGCGGGATCGCGAACGCCGCCTGACCGAGCAGCATCGCCGCGGACACGGCGCCGGCCAGGCCGTAGGAGTCGGTGGCGTGCTCGACCAGCAGCACGATGCCCAGACCCACCATCGAGATCGGCAGCCGCGCCACCAGTCCGGTCGCGCTGAACAGGGCGGCGCCCGGTCGGTCGAGGATCCGGCGATAGGTGGCGAGCATGGCGAGCCTTAGCGTCCTCCTTACGATGGCGCAGTGCCTAATCCTTTTCGCGGGGACCCCAGCCCGTACGACGCCGTGCTGCTGGTGTCGTTCGGCGGACCGGAAGGACCCGAGGACGTGCTGCCGTTCCTCGAGAACGTCACTCGCGGACGCGGCATCCCCAGGGAACGGCTCGAAGAAGTCGGCGAGCACTATCACCTGTTCGGCGGGCGGTCGCCGATCAACGACCTGAACCGGGAGTTCCTCGCGGCGGTGCGCGCCGACCTGACGCAGGCCGGTGTGACCCTGCCCGTCTACTGGGGCAACCGGAACTGGGACCCCTACCTGCGGGATGCGGTCGAGCAGATGGCGGCCGACGGTGTCACCCGGGCCGCCTGCTTCGTGACCAGCGCCTACTCGTCCTGGTCGAGCTGCCGGCAGTACCGCGAGAACCTGTACGCCGCCCAGGACGGGGTCCCGAACGCGCCGCGGCTCGACCGGCTACGGCACTACTTCAACCACCCGGGGTTCGTGCAGCCGGTCGTCGACGGAGTGCTCGGCGCGCTGGCGGACCTTCCGGAGAAGGTGCGCGACGGCGCTCGGTTGGTCTTCGTGACGCACTCGATCCCGACCGCGATGAACGACCTGAGTGGACCCGCAGGCGGGGCCTACCTTGCCCAGCACACGGACGTGGCGGCTCTGGTCGCCGAGCTCGTGCACGCCGAGACGGGGGTGGTCCACCAGCACGACCTGGTGTTCTGCTCGCGATCCGGGGCGCCCGCTCAGCCGTGGCTGGAGCCGGACGTCAACGATCATCTCGAGGCGCTGGCCGGGCGCGGCGAGTCCGCTGCGGTGCTGGTGCCGGTGGGGTTCGTCTCCGACCACATGGAGGTCATCTACGACCTGGACACCGAGGCGCTCGCCACCGCGGCCAAGGTGGGTCTCGATGTCCGTCGGGCCCCGACCCCCGGGGCGGACCCGCGCTTCGTCGGGGCGGTGCGGGAGCTCCTGCTCGAACGCGCCGCCGCCGAGCGCGGCGAGGAGCTGACCCGACCGGCCCTCGGTGCGATCGGGCCGCTGTGGGACCGCTGCCCGGTGGGATGCTGCGCCAATCCGCGCGCCGACGTACCCACGATCGGCGGCGAGTGAGGTGACCGAGCTCGCCGACGACGTTGGCCGACCTCGCTCTCGACGTCGGCCGCGCCGCCGCCGACCTGGTCCGGGACCGAGCGGGGCGGGGGGTGTCCGTCGCCGACACCAAGACCAGCGACGTCGACGTGGTCACCGAGGCCGATCGGGCGGCAGAGTCGCTGATCCGCGAGCTGATCCGGGCCAGCCGTCCGGACGACGCGTTCATCGGGGAGGAGGAAGCGTCCGAGTCGGGAACGACCGGGGTGCGCTGGATCATCGATCCGATCGACGGCACTGTGAACTTCCTCTACGGCATCCCGCAGTACGCCGTCTCGATCGCTGCGGAGGTCGACGGGGAGGTGGTGGCCGGCGTCGTGGTCGACGTCGCCAAGCGGATCGAGTACGTCGGCCGCCCCGGGCCCGACGGCACCGTCGCGCTGCGCGACGGCCGGCCGATCGCCGTACGCGGCCCGGCTCCGCTCGCTCAGCGACTGATCGGCACCGGGTTCTCCTACCAGTCCGAAGTCCGCTCCGTTCAGGCGGCCGCGGTCGGTCGGCTGCTGCCGCAGGTGCGAGATATCCGACGATTCGGGTCCTGCGCCCTGGATCTGTGTGCGGTGGCTGAAGGGATGCTCGACGGGTACGTCGAGGAAGGCGTCAACCTGTGGGACCACGCCGCGGGAGGGCTGATCGCGAAGGCCGCGGGAGCCCAGGTTGAGGAGCTACCGGGGGCTTCCGGGATGACCCTGCTGGTGTGTGGTCCGGGTCATGGCTACGACGAGCTCCTGGCGGCCGTTCGGCAGGCT
This sequence comes from uncultured Actinomycetota bacterium, assembly GCA_963827185.1. GTDB lineage: Bacteria > Actinomycetota > Actinomycetes > Propionibacteriales > Nocardioidaceae > Nocardioides. Next base: position 128,183 of record CAWGZQ010000002.1, on the reverse strand, counting down.
GGATTCACGCGGGAATAGACCCGGTCGGCACACCGTTGACCGGACTCACCGTGGCCCGGTGTTTGCGATCCGGGTCCGATGGTGCACAATCTGGCCCGCCGCATCGGCCGAAGGGAGTGAGCGACGCCATGGCAACTGATTACGACGCACCGCGTAAGAACGAGGAAGACCAGTCCGAAGAGAGCATCGAAGAGCTCAAGGCGCGTCGCCACGACAAGAACTCCGGCAAGGTCGACGAGGACGAGGCCGAGGCTGCCGAGTCATTCGAGCTTCCGGGGGCCGATCTCTCGCACGAAGAGCTCGCTGTCGAGGTGAAGCCCAAGCAGGAAGACGAGTTCACCTGCCTGAGCTGTTTCCTGGTCCACCACCGCAGCCAGTTGGCTGACGAGAAGAAGCTGATCTGCAAGGACTGCGCCTAGCCGGTTGATGGTCGACCATGCGCGCTAGCGCCCGCTGCTCGACCAACGGGTCCGGCTACTTGCCGTCCTTCTTGAGTCCCGGCGGCAGGTGTCCGGTCGACTTGGCGTAGTAGCCGGCAGCCCGACGCTGGGCCAGCATCCGGGCCAACGCCACCAACGCGCCGGTGGCCGCGGCCCAGGTGACCGCCTCGCTGATCTGGACGTCGGGGTCGGCGGGGTTCTCCGGCGGGTTCTTCCCGGTCGCTGCCTTCCACGAGGCATTGAGGGCCTTGCGCGCGAACGCCGCGGCGCCCAGGGCGCTCACCAGCGAAAAGACGGACCAGACCTTCGAGCTGTCCTCTGCCATGCGCGAACAGTACCCACCGCGGTTGGCGTCATGAGCCGGGTGCTCGGCCAGCGAGGACGGTGAGCGCGCCGGCCAGGGCCTCGGGGCGCCGCGAGCTGATCAGCCAGTACGGCGTGGGGTCGGCCGGGTCGGTGATCTCGACCTTGACGGCTCGCTTGAGGTACGGACGCAGGATGAGGAACGCCCGCGCGTTGGCCTCCGGTCCGGCGGTACGCCGGGTCTGCTCCGCGTCCAGCGCCTCGACGGTGCCGAGGTGCTGGCCCTCGATGCGGGCGCGCCCGGCCCGGAAGACTCCGTCGGCGACGGCGAGCCGCACGCCGCCGTAGGCGATCAGGCCGGCGCCGAGCAGCAGCATCGCGATCGCTGTCACGGTCCAGGCCACCGCGGCCGGCGTGGCGACCACGACCGCGAGCCAGAGGCTGGCGACCACCATGGTGCCCTGTACCCACCAACGCAGCGGCACCCCGAGCCGTTCCTGGTAGTCCGCCTGCACGAGGCACAGCCTCCCACCCCGACCGTGGCGGGAACGGCATAGGGTCCGTCCGTGCACATCGATCAGACCGTCGACCTGGAGATCCGGGTCCTCCGCTTGGATCCAGAGCTTCCGGTGCCTGCCTACGCCCACCCCGGCGACGCCGGCGCGGACCTGGTCACGGCCGTCGATGTCTCGCTGGCTCCGGGGGAGCGGGCGCTGGTGCCGACGGGCATCGCGCTGGCTCTCCCCGAGGGATACGTCGCGCTCGTGCACCCGAGATCGGGCCTGGCTGCTCGGCACGGGCTGTCGATCGTCAACACCCCGGGCACCATCGACGCCGGCTACCGCGGCGAGGTCAAGGTGCTGCTCATCAACCACGACCCGACCCACGCGATCGAGCTGCACCGCGGCGATCGGGTGGCCCAGCTGGTGATCCAGCGCTTCGAGCGGGCCGGGTTCGTCGAGGTGGACGCACTCCCCGCAAGCGCACGCGGGGCCGGGGGTTACGGTTCTACTGGAGGCTTCGGCCCCGCGAACCCCGAGGAGTAGCACGTGAAGTTCCGCCGCAAGTCGACAGGCGTTGAGGTCGACGACCTCGCCCCGGCCGACGAGGAGTCCGAGGTGACCGCCGAGGAGCCCCTGATCGGGCCGTTCGACGTCGCCGACCTCCCCGACGACGACGTCAAGCGGGTGGATCTCGGATCCCTGCTGATCGAGCCGGCCACCGGGCACGAACTCCGGCTGCAGGTCGACGAGGCCTCGGGCAACGTCCAGTCCGTCGTGCTCGCCAGCAAGGACGGCGCCATCGAGATCCGGGCGTTCGCCGCGCCGCGCAACGGCGACCTCTGGAGCGAGGTGCGTCCGCAGATCGCCGCCGACATGGCGCAGAAGGGTGGCACCGCCACCGAGCGCGACGGCCGCTTCGGTCCGGAGTTGGTCTGCCAGATGCAGGTCCAACGCCAGGAGGGCGGCGGTACGACGACCCAGCCCTCCAGGATCGTCGGCATCAACGGCCCGCGCTGGCTGCTTCGAGCCACCCTCTTCGGGCGTCCCGCGGCCGAGCCGGACGCCGCTGGCGAATGGGAGGACGCGATCACCAGGATCGCGGTGCGCCGCGGTGACCAGGCGATGCGGGTCGGGGAGCCGCTGCCGGTGACCATGCCCGACGACGCCCGTCGCGCCGTTCCGCCGGCACCGTAGCCATGCCCGAGAAGAGCCGTCTGCGGCGCACGATCAGCAACTGGGCCAACAGCAGCGACCAGCACGCCCGCGACCTGCGCCGCAGCCACGAGGTCGAGGGCGGCACCAAGATCTCCGAGGCGCCCGACCGTGAGCTGGTCAAGCTGCGCGGCACCCTGCGCACCGTCACGCTGCGTCCGCGCGGCGGCGTGCCGGCGCTCGAGGCCGAGCTCGACGACGGATCCGGGGTGCTCACCATCGTGTGGCTGGGCCGTCGCCGGATCGCCGGCATCGGCCCCGGCCGCTCGCTCCAGGTCCAGGGTCGGATCGGCGTTCACGACGGGACCCGGATCATCTACAACCCGCGCTACGAGCTCATCCCGTGAGCGAAGCGGAGCAGAGCGAAGAACAACCGAAGGCGTCCGTCGAGACCGTCGAGGCGGTGGTGCGGGCCCAGCTCTCCAAGGCGCTCGGTGGTCGGCGCGGGATGCTGGAGGCCGCGGTACCCACCGCGCTGTTCACCGCCACCTGGCTGATCGGACGCGACCTCAAGGTCGCGCTGGTGGTCAGCGTGGCCGCGGCCGTCGCGCTGCTCGCGGTCCGGTTGGTGCAGCGGTCCACGGTGCAGTTCGTCGTCAACGCCCTGTTCGGGATCGGGATCGGCTACCTGTTCGTCCGCTTGGCCGCGAGCCGCGGAGGCAGTGAGGACGAGCAGGCGTTGGCTTACTTCCTGCCCGGCATCCTCTACAACTCCGGCTACACGGTCCTCCTGGGTTTCACCTGCGTGATCGGCTGGCCGCTGGTCGGGTTCATGGTCGGCAGTGTCACCGGCGACGCGACCGCGTGGCACGACGATCGACAGGTGGTGCGGCTCTGCACGATCCTGACCTGGCTGTTGGTCGTGCCATGCCTGATCCGGGTGGTGGCGCAGGGCCCCGTGTGGCTCGCCGGCAACTCCGGAACGATCGACGTCGATACGGCGGTGGCCGTGCTCGGCGTACTCAAGATCGCGATGGGGTGGCCGCTCCAGGTGGCCGCGCTCGCCGCGATGGCCTGGGTGCTGGGCCGGGACCGGACCCCGACGGGTCCCGCGGTCGCCTAGCCCTAGCGGTCGGAGCCTCGCCCCGTGCCCGGGCCCGAGTGGGTGCCCGGGGCGAGCAGCCGCTCGAGCTCGTCCTCGACATCGGCCCCCACGACGAACAGCAGCTCATCGCCGGACTCCACCGGTTGCTCCCGCTCCGGGACGTAGACCTGTCCGTCGCGCAGGATCGTGACCAGCGCGCAGTTCTCGGGGAGCGGGATCAACCCCGCCGGCTTGCCGACGTACGGCGAGTCGGTCGGTAGCGTCATCTCGACCAGGTTGGCGTTGCCCTTGCGGAACGTGAACAGCCGGACCAGGTCGCCGACCGTCACCGCCTCCTCGACCAGCGCCGACATGATCCGCGGGGTCGACACGTTGACGTCGACACCCCAGGCCTCGGTGAACAGCCACTCGTTGTTGGGGTGGTTGACCCGCCCGACGGTGCGCGGGACGCCGAACTCGGTCTTGGCGAGCAGCGAGGTGACCAGGTTGGCCTTGTCGTCGCCGGTGGCGGCGATCACCACGTCGCACTTGTCGAGCCGGGCCTCCTCCAGGGAGGAGAGCTCGCAGGAGTCGGCCAGCAGCCACTCGGCGTCCGGCACTCGCTCGGGCAGCACCGAGCCCGGGTTCTTGTCGATGAGCAGGACCTCGTGGCCGTTTCCGATCAGCTCGCGAGCGATGGAGCGGCCCACCGCTCCGGCGCCGGCAATGGCTACCCGCATGACTCAGCCACCTTCCTGGTCCGGGCCCTTGGCGATGACCTCGTAGGCATGGCCCGCGTTCTCCTCGCGCATCACCAGGTGCAGGAGGTCGCCCTCCTGGATCACACTGTCGCGGCTGGGCAGCATGCCCTCCCCGAGACGGTCGATCCAGGCGATCCGGCTCTTGGACTGCATCTGGAAGTCGACGGTGCGCTGTCCGACCCAGGCCTCGGTGATCGGCACCTGGTCCAGCCGGATGGTCCCCGACGGGTCGCGGAAGTCGGGCTCGGCCCCGGCGGGCAGCAGTCGGCGGAGCACCTGGTCGGCGGTCCACTTGACGGTGGCGACCGTGGTGATCCCGAGGCGTTGGTAGACCTCGGCCCGGCCCGGGTCGTAGATCCGCGCCACGACCTGCTGGATACCGAAGGTCTCTCGGGCCACCCGCGCGGCGATGATGTTGGAGTTGTCGCCGCTCGAGACCGCGGCGAAGGCCTCGGCCCGGCGTACGCCGGCCTTCTCCAGGACCGCCTGGTCGAAGCCGAACCCGGTGATCTTGTCGCCGTTGAAGTTGGGTCCCAGCCGTCGGAACGCGTCCGGGTCGCTGTCGATGATCGACACGGTGTGGTTGCGGTCCTCGAGGCTGCGGGCGAGCGTTGAGCCCACCCGGCCACAGCCCATGATCACGACGTGCACGGGATCACCGTAGCGCCCACCGATTCGTACCGTAGCCTTGCCGGTCGTGGGTGTCGGTGACGTCTCCAAGCGGATACTGCTGGGGCGCAAGCTACGTAGCGCACAGTTGGGCGAGACGCTCCTACCAAAGCGGATCGCTCTTCCGGTGTTCGCCAGCGACGCGCTGTCCTCGGTCGCCTACGCGCCCGACGAGATCTTCATCATGCTGTCGCTGGCCGGAGCGACCACCTACGTCTGGTCCTGGAAGATCGGCATTGCGGTCGCCGTGGTGATGGCGGCGGTGATCGCCTCCTACCGGCAGACCGTGCACGCCTACCCCAGCGGCGGCGGCGACTACGAGGTCGCCACCGTCAACCTCGGGCGCACCGCCGGCGCCACGGTGGCCAGCGCCCTGCTCATCGACTACGTGCTCACCGTCGCCGTGTCGATCTCGGCGGCGGCGCAGTACGCATCGGCCGCGATCCCGGCGGTCCAGCACCACGAGGCGACCTTCGCGGCGGTCATGGTCGTGCTGCTGATGGCGATGAACCTGCGGGGGATCCGCGAGTCCGGCACCGTGTTCGCGATCCCGACGTACGCGTTCATGGTGGCGATCCTGGGGATGTGCGCCTTCGGGCTCCTCCAGCTGGCCCGGGGCACGCTGAACGACGTCGAGTCCGCCGATCTCACCATCGAGGCGTCCCCCGACTACGACGGCTCCCTGACCACCTTCGCCCTGATGTTCCTGCTGGCCCGTGCGTTCTCGTCGGGCTGTGCCGCCCTGACCGGAGTCGAGGCGATCAGCAACGGGGTACCGGCCTTCCGCCGACCGAAGAGCCGCAATGCGGCGTCCACGCTGCTGATGTTGGGCCTGATCGCGATCACGATGATGATCAGCGTCATCGTGCTGGCCAGGCAGATGGGCATCAAGTACGTCGATCCCCACGAGCTGGACCGACTGCTGCGCAATGGGGAACCGGTCGGCGACGACTACGAGCAGCACGCGCTGATCGCGCAGATCGCCCGGGCCGTCTTCATCGACTTCGAGCCCGGGTTCTACGCCGTCGTGACGGTGACCGGCATCATCCTCGTCCTCGCGGCCAACACCGCGTTCAACGGGTTTCCGGTGCTCGGCTCGATCCTGGCCAAGGACGGGTGGGCACCGCGGGCGCTTGGTTCGCGCGGCGACCGGCTCGCCTACAGCAACGGCATCGTCTTCCTCGCGGTGATGGCGATCACGCTGATCGTGGCGTTCGACGCAGAGACGACGCGGCTGATCCAGCTGTACATCGTCGGGGTCTTCGTCTCCTTCAACCTCAGCCAGCTCGGCATGATCCGGCACTGGACCCGGATGCTCGCGACCGAGCGCGACCCCGCGACTCGGCGCCGGATGGTGCGCTCGAGAGTGATCAACTCGATCGGCCTGACCTTCACCGCCGTGGTGCTGGTGGTCGTGCTGATCACCAAGTTCCTCGCCGGTGCGTGGATCACGATCCTGGCGATGGCGCTCTTCTTCGCGATCATGCAGGCCATCCGGCGGCACTACGACAACGTCCAGCTCGAGCTCGCCGCCGACGAGGAGGACAACGTCCTCCCGACTCGGGTGCACGCCATGGTCCTGGTCTCCAAGCTGCACAAGCCGACGCTGCGGGCACTGGCGTTCGCCAAGGCGTCGCGGCCGAACGTCCTCGAGGGCGTCTACGTGGCCTCCGATGCCGCGGAGACCAGCCGGCTGCTGGAGGAGTGGGACGAGCGCAACACCGGCGTACCACTGAAGGTGCTGCACTCGCCCTATCGCGAGCTCGTCAAGCCGATCGTCGACTACGCCACCGAGATCCGTCGGGCCAACCCGCGGGGAGTGGTCGCCGTCTACATCCCGGAGTACGTCGTGGGCCGCTGGTGGGAGCAGCTGCTGCACAACCAGACCGCGCTGCGGCTCAAGGGTCGGTTGCTGTTCACGCCCGGCGTGATGGTGACCTCGGTTCCCTACCAGCTGCGCTCCTCCCAGATCGCTCGCGATCGTGGGGAGCGGGACGAGGCCTGGTTGCAGGCTGGGGACATCCGGAGGGGACGTGTCGAAGAGGGCCCGCCGGACCGCAACGTCGGCCGGTGATGACGGGATGACTCGGCATCCGCGGCCGAAGGTGGCGCGTGGCCGCTCGCGGGTCGGGGAGCGGTTCGAGGTCGAGATCGGCCCCGTCGCGCACGGCGGCCATTGCGTCGCCCGGGTCACCGACGAGTCTCGGGTGGTGTTCGTCCGGCACGCGCTGCCGGGGGAGCGGGTGGTCGTGCAGATCACCGAGGGCACCGAGGGTGACCGGTTCTGGCGCGGCGACGCGGTCGAGGTGCTGACTCGTTCCGTCGACCGGGTCGAGCCGCCCTGCCGCTTTGCCGGCCCCGGCCGCTGCGGCGGCTGCGACTTCCAGCACGTCGCCCTCGAGCGGCAGCGGGCGCTCAAGGCCGAGGTGGTGCGCGAACAGCTCCGGCGCCTGGCCGGTCTCGACGTGGCCGTCGACGTGGAGCCGGTTCCCGGCGACGAGGACGGCCTGCACTGGCGCACGCGTCAGCGTTACGTGTCGCTGCCGGGGGGCGCGCTGGGCCTGCGGCAGCACCGCTCGCACGACGTCGTCGAGGTCGACGAGTGCCTGTTGGAGGCGCCGAGCGCTCCGTCGTACGTCGTGGGCGGCCGTACCTTCGCCGTCGCGGAGGACGGGTTCTGGCAGGTGCACCCCGGTGCGCCGGCCGTGCTGGTCGAGACGGTGCTCGGGATGCTCGAGCCGCGGCCCGGTGAGACGGCCCTGGATCTCTACGCCGGGGTCGGCCTGTTCACGAGCTTCCTGCTGGATGCGGTCGGGACCTCGGGCGGTGTGGTGGCCGTCGAGGCGGACCGGCTCGCGGCCACCAACGCCGCGGCGAACTGCCCGGAGGCCGACGTCCGCGCCGGACCGGTCGCGCAGGTCCTTGCCGAGAGCGACCCCGCACCCGTCGACCTGGTCGTGCTCGACCCGCCCCGGTCCGGCGCCAAACGGAAGGTGGTCACCCAGGTGGTGGATCGCCAACCGCGCGCAGTGGCCTACGTCGCCTGCGACCCGGCCGCGCTGGCTCGCGACGTGGCGACCTTCGCCGAGCACGGCTACGCGCTGACCGGCCTGCGTGCCTTCGACCTGTTCCCGATGACGCATCACGTGGAGTGCGTCGCTTTGCTGGCGAAAACCGGCTCTGACCTGCGGTGATGTGATTTCCTCGGAGCAGGTCGAATGCCGAGGTCTGGCCTCAAGGCTCACTTCGAGGCCCTTATGGCTCGCTTTGAAGCCGCGGAGCGGGCGCTCCACCGCGCCGCTATCAGCCTCCTGGGGGAGTGCAGTCGAGGCGTATGACGCAGGCTGGAGCGCACGCTCAGGCCGAGTTCAGTGCGTTCAACTACCCCGGAAATCCTTAGTCCCGGCGGTCTGGCGTGCGTCGGCCGAGCAGCCAGGCCTCGAGGAACGCGGTGAGCTCGAGCCCGGTCTCCTGCTCCAGCCAGGCCCAGTACTCCTCGCGGTCGGCGGTCCCGTTCCGCTTCTGCTCCGGCCACTTGCGCGCCAGGTCGAAGAACGCGTCGTCGCCGATGTCCTCGCGCAGCTCCTGCCACATCAGCGCCGGGCCGCGAGTAGAGGTCGCCGTCGGGGTCGCCGGGCGGCCCGTCGCGGAGCGGTCGACCCTCTCAGCGACGGCCAACTGGTCCATCCTCGCGTCGAGCGAGACGCCCTCGATTCTCGGCCTCCCACATCGTGTGGAAGTACGTCGCCCAGCCCTCGTCCATCCAGGCGTCGCTCCGGTCGGCCGGGCTGACCGTGTCGCCGTACCAGGCGTGGGCGAGTTCGTGCACGACCAACGGTCGCGACGTGGTGTTCTCGCCGAGGGTGACCATGGTGTGGGTCTCGATGCCGATATCGGTGCCGAAGATCACGATCTCGAGCGTGTCGAACGGATACGGGCCGAGGTATCGCTCAAGCCAGGCCATAGCCTCTGGCGCGTAGGTGGCCTCACCGATCGCGGCCGGGTCATCGCTGGGGAACCACACCGTGATCGGCACGCCGCTGGCGGACTCCAGCTTCTTGGCGGAGTAGTCGCCGAACGTCATGGTGACTAGATGCGCAGGCTCGGCCACGTGCCACTCGGTCGTGCGCAGCCCGTCGCGATCAGTGGTGTCGATCAGCTCGCCGCTCGCGACGCCGGTCCACGGCTCGGGGACGGTGAGCGTGAAGTCGTAGAACGCCTTGTCGGCGGGCTGGTCGTTGACCGCGAACCACGTGAAGGCGCCGGGCGCCGGCAGTGTGTACGTCTCGTGCTCGGGAGTGACGACCCAGCCGAGGCCATCGGCGAAGGCGGGGACCTCGTATGGCGCGGGGTAGCTCTCGGGGGTGCCGGAGTAGGTGAGCTCGATGAGGTGCCGCGTGTCCGCGGTGACCTCGTGCGCGATGGTGAGGTCCTTGTCCGCCTGTCGGAACTCGGCATCCTCGCCGTCGACGGTGAGGCTGTCGATCGTGAGCGCGTCGTGGAAGTCGAGCCGGATCTCCCGCGCATCCGCAGTCGCGCGGAACGTCAGCCGCTCGATGGCCTCCAGGTGGTCGGACTCCGGGGTCCAGGCCAGCGCGAGGTCGTAGTGAAGGGCGTCGACCAGAGGGTCGCCGAACTCCGGGTAGACGGAGTCCTCGCGGGTGTCGCTCACCGCGGCGGAGAGGTCCGCGGGCGGCTCGTGCCGGACGTCGGCCGGCGCCGTGCACGGACGGCGGCTCGCGGTCTCCATCTCGGCTGTGAGCCGCAGCGGCCAAGACGAAGGAGAGGGAGAGGGCCACGGCTGCCACCGCCCGCAGCCCCGAGGTCCCGTGAGCCGCACGGACTGGTCATGTCGCAGCCCCAGTCCGCTCGTCGTCCGACTGCTCGTTGCGCAGGCGTGCCAGCGCGTCGCGGGCGTGCGACTTGACAGTTCCCACGGAGATGCCGAGGGCCGCAGCCGTGTCGGCCTCGGTGAGGTCGTCGAAGTAGCGCAGCACCAGCACCGCGCGCTGCCGCGGCGAGAGCCTGCGCAGGTCCTCGAGCAGGGCGATCCGATCGGTGCTGTCGTCGATGCGGCGTCTCCGGGATCGTGTCGGTGGTCACCTCGCGCCAGCGTCGAGCGCGCCATCGGTTCACCGACTCACGTGCGAGCACCTGCCGGACGTAGGGCTCGGGGTGGTCCTTGATCCGCCGCCACTTCGGCACCACCTTGATCAGCGCTGACTGGACGAGGTCCTCGGCGTCGTGAGGGTTGCCGGTGAGCAGGTAGGCGGTGCGCAGCAGCGCGTCTCTCCGTGCGAGCACGAACTCCTCGAAGTCGGCGTACCCGGTCATGACGCACCGTCCGCTGCGTCGAGCCCTTCTGCGATCAGGTCGGTGGCGAACGCGACCGGATGGGGTGCCCCCGCGAGTAACGACCACGCGTCGCAGCGCCGGGTCGTCGAAGGGAAAGTTGGCGGGGTCGCTGATGTCCAGGGCGATCACTGCCCGGTTGAGATCGTTGGGGTCACGAGCGCCGCCAGGGTTCACGTGGCCGAGCAGGATCTCGTTGCCGATGACGCCCAGCTGGTCGCACGTCACCGACGTGCCGGATTGTTCTGTCCTGTTGTCCCAGATGCGCGGCCGGTTACATGCCCAGGGAGGCTCGCCTCCGACTACTTGAATCAGCCATTCGGTACCTCCGGGCCCCTCGGCATAGGTGTAGAAGTTGACCGACTTCGGGGCCGTGTCCGGCTCCTGCACATCCCAGAGCCATGCGTCCTCGTCGGTCCCTCCCGCCTCGTGGCCGACGAGGTGGGTGTCATCGACCCACCTGGCTCCTGCGCGGATGTCGAACTCGAACGGGGGCGAGTACGTCTCGCCGCTGACGAGATCGTGGACCACCAGGTCTCCGCTGCTGGGTTCGCGTTGAGATTCTGGGCGCTCCGGCGGGCTGTAGTAGGCGATCCTGCGGCCGTCGGGAGACAGCGCGAAATGGGAATCAGGAGACTCGTAGACCCAGGCGTACAGGTCGATCGGGAGCGTCCCGAACGTTCCGGTTTCCGCGACGAGACCGACAGCCTCGGGCGCGCGGCCGGCGTCGTCGTCGTCGAGGGTGTAGGGCTCGCGAGGGGCCAACCAAACCGCGGCCAGCGGTCCGGGAGTGGTCCCAAGATCAGGCAGCTCCTGCCCAGCGGGGTAGTCGATCGGCAGCGAGATCTCGACAATCCCTGCCGGTTCAGGATCGGAGACATCGCGACCGCCATCGGCCAGTCTTACTCCGATGCCCGTGCCGATAGCCCCGACCACCAGCACGGTGGCTGCGACTGCCGCGGCCCTGAGGCGTTGGGCACGCTTTCCGCGCGCCCAGAGCTCGGCCGCCGGCGCACCGCCCGTCGGTGCCTCATCCGCCAGCTCCGCCAACCGCTCATGCAGGGTGTCCATGGGTGCTCCAATCGAAAGCCTCACTCATCAACACGCAATGAGCGAGGCATTTCGAGGGGTCCAACTCGAAACTATTTCAGACACGGTTACCTCGCAACCTTCGCTCCGGGGCTGGCCATGTCGCCTGACCCGACCGCTCATCGGCATGAGCGTGCACTGCGGCACGGGGGCCGGGGCCTGCGAAGTCGCCTCTGCCGGGTCGAAACTCGAGACGCAATGTGGGCTCCGACCAAGCCTGAGCCTTCGCTGTCGAACGCTGAGTTCGGGGTGTCTCTCCGATGACGCACCACGTGGAGTGCGTTGCGCATCTCGTGAAGAGATAAGCACGTACGGCCGGATTCCTGCCTGCGATCGAGCCGTACTGCGGTGGACCAGCGAGAGCCCCACGGCACAGAGAACCCCGAAGCAGATGTGGATGGTTTCGCGGATTCGCTGACCGACTCCCGCGGATTCGCTGGCCCCCCGGGGGCCTTTCAGTGCTTCAGCTCGCGCCGCGGGTGCCGGGTCGGACGTTCATGAACATCATCAGCATCAGGAGTAGGAGCATGAAAGGAACACGAGCAGGAAGAAGACGTAGACGTAGACAGCAAACGGTATCCGCGGCATGAGCGGGCGCTCAGAAGTGGCACCCCGCACTATGGGGCGCGCTACCGTTGATCATGGATGGGGACCTGAGGTTCGTCGAGGTGCACGGCACGCGTGTCGGCTATCAAACTCACGGCAGCGGCGACATCGACATCGTCTATTCACCTGGCCTTGCAAGTCATCTCGACATGACGATGGAGCAGCCTCGCTATCGGCACTTCGTCGAGGGGCTCACCCAATACGGCAGGGTAATTCGGTTCGACCGACGTGGAACTGGGATATCTGATTCAACGCGCGCGGATACGCCGGGCAGCTGGGAGCTTTGGGTCGACGACCTGACCGCGGTGCTCGACGATGCGGCCTCCGCTCATGCCGTTCTCGTCGCGACGAATGATGCAGGCGCGCCGGGGTTGCTGTTCGCGGCATCGCAGCCATCAAGGATTCGGGCACTCGTGCTGTTCAACACGACCGCCCGGTTCACCTCCGCGCCGGATTACCCCGAGGGACATCCACCCGAGGTCATCGACCTTGTAGCTGGCGCGCTTCGCGAGATGTGGGGCACCGAAGCTTCAGTCGGGCTCCTCGCACCTAGCCTTCAGGCGGATGCGCCTTTCAGCCGTTGGTATACCCGGTTCCAGCGCGCGGCCTGTACCCCGACGGCGATGGCTGACAGCATCCTCGGGATCTTGCACCTCGACGCGCGACACGTCCTGTCCGAGATTCATTGCCCGACACTGGTCATGCACCGGAGCGATTACACCACTGTCCCGCCCGCTCAGGGCAGGTTCCTCGCCGAACACATCGCGGATGCCGAGTACGTAGAGATCCCTGGCACTGATGCGCCGATCTATACCCAGGGTCTCGACGATTCAGTGGCCCGTATCGGCGCCTTTCTCGGCGCCAGCCGGAGGCCCGCTGATGACGGTCGTCAGTTTGCGACTGTTCTGTTTTCCGACATCGTCTCTTCGACAGAACGTGCCGCGGCCGAGGGTGACAGCAGATGGCACCGCCTGCTCGATGCCCACGACACCGCTTCGCGAGGGGCGGTATCGACCTGGGGCGGCAAGTTCATCAAGTCGACCGGCGATGGCATCCTGGCAACGTTTGACTCTCCGAGTCGTGCCATTCATGCCGCCGTTGCTATCCAGGAGGACGTTGGTGCCGTGGGGCTGGACGTATGCCTCGGTTTGCATGCAGGACCCATCATCGTCAGGCAGGACGGCGACGTCGGTGGGTTAGCTGTTCACGCGGCCGCCCGAGTGATGTCCAAAGCAGGGCCCGGAGAGGTCCTGGTATCCGACTCAGTCGCCCACTTGGTAGCCGAGCCGAACATCACGTTCGAGGAGCGGGGCCGCCATGAACTGAAAGGACTGCCGGAGCCGGTCGAACTCTTCGCAGCCCTCACTGACTCCCGTTCCCAGTCAACGAGGGAGGCCCTGTGACCGATTCCGGTCTCTAGAGTCTGCGCGTCAGCCGGGCCTGCGGGCACCATGCTGATCGCGTCGCCCGCTCATCGGCAGATCCGAAGGGCTCGGATTGGGCTCGCTTTGATTCGCAATCAGCCCGCATTGAATGCCGACGCCAGCACGCGTCCGGAACGGCATCGCCGCAGGTCACGGACTCGTTCGGCCTCATGAGCGCAGTCGACTCGCAAAGGATCGCGCCCACGCTCAGCGTCATATCACGTCTTCCCGATGACTTCCCACGTGGAGTGCGTTGCGCACCTTGTGAAGAGCGACTCTGGCCTGCGGTGATGTGAGCGGGCTCGTCAGCACGAGCCTCGAGAGCGGGCCGTCGGGTTCACTTTGGGATCGCTTTGGCAATCCCCAGCAGTCTTCCACAATCCTTTAAACCCTTATAGGATTGTGCGCATGGGAGCAGTCAGCGTCGCACAGGCCGCGGAGCGGCTGGGCGTCAGCGTGCCCCGGATCCACCAGCGCATCGCGGACGGCTCGCTGGTTGCCGAGCGGATCGGGTCCCAGTGGGTGGTCGACGAGCGTTCCCTCCTGTATGTCCAAGAGCGCAGTAAAGCCGGCCGCCCGCATTCGGCGCGTTCCGCATGGGCAGTGATCGCGGCGTCCGAGGACGACCGTGACCGGGTGGGTGTCAGCGGGCCTGCGGTGTCGGCGCGGGCGCGGATGCAGTTGAAGCGTTTGCTCGAGCTGGCCGCGGAGCCCGTCGCCGATGAGGAAGTCGTCAGGCAGCTTGTGGTGGCGCTCCGGTCGGTGTTCCGCAACCGCGCCCAGCGTCGACTGCTTCGTGCGGCGCCGGCCGATCTTGTCGATCTCAGGGCCGATGAACGCTGGGCCATGCTCGTCGACCTGGGGGCGAGCGGCATCGCCTCGCCCGACGTCGAGGGATACCTCGGCAAATCGGATGTGGATGGGGTCGTGAGGGATTACCTGTTGGTCGAGGCTGACAGGGATGCGAACGTCGTACTGCACGTCCTCCCAGATGCGCAGTACCCGTATCCGGACTCACGTCTTCGGCTGGCGGCGGACCTTGCCGAGCATCGTGGGCCGAGGGAGGAGGCCAGGGCAGCCGAGCTCCTGCACGAGCTGGCCATCGAGTGGAAGGCAGGCGAGCGATGATCGTCCTGCCGCCCATGCCGCCCGAGCAGACCGCATCGTGGATCGGGCTCCTCGACCTCCACGAGCGGCTCGCCGAGGGCTGGACGCTGATCGGCGGCCAGCTCGTCCACTTGCACTGCGCTGAGCGGGGGCAGTTCCCGGTGCGACCGACGAACGACGCCGACACCGTCATCGACGTACGCGCCGACCCAACGATGCTCGCCACCTTTACCGAGACGCTGACCGACCTCGGGTTCAGTTCGGCAGGCATCTCGGCGGAGGGTCTCCAACATCGCTGGGTCCGAGGCGAGGCCTCGATCGACGTACTCCTGCCGGACGGGATCGGCGAGCATGCGAGCAGGCGTGCGGGTGTCACCGGCAGCCCTACACTGCCGACGGCAGGTGGGACTCAAGCGCTGCAGCGCAGCGAGACCGTCGCGGTGACTGTCGCTGGCCGCGAAGGATCGGTACGTCGTCCCAACCTCGTTGGCGCACTGGTCGGTAAGGCGGCAGCGCTCAGTAACGCGGGCGACTCTGGCCTCGGTCGGCACCGGCGCGACTTCGTCGTCCTCGCCGGGTTGCTCACAGCCCGCGACTTCCGGAACCAAGAGCTCACGAAGAAGGACCGCCAACGGCTGCGCGCCATGGTCACCGCGGTCGAGAAGGACCGGGCGCTGCTGATCGAGGTCCCGGACGCCCAGATCTCGCTCGATCGGCTCATCACGGCGGGGGAGCTGTAGTCATTGCCGGAGGACTTCGGTGTCGAGTTGCAGCGAAGATTGATTCCCGCCAGCGGGGCAAGTTGGCGAGATCGGTCGACCGGTGACTGGTCGTCAAAGCAGGGGCCCCTGCCCCCAGACTCGTCCTGAGTGGGACCGCAGCGCGGCGATCATCTCCTGGTCGCCCCCGTAGCGCATGATGCGCTGCCACCGCGGGCTCGTGGTCGGGTCACCGCCGGTGGCCGCGAGAAGAGTGGAGGTGCCGCTTCGTGATCGCACCACCTCTGACAGCTTGTTTACGTCGTCCTCGTAAAACTTCAAGGCGCCCCAGTTCGCGGCAGCTCGGGCATGGTGTCGTTGACGTGGCTGGTCACGAGCAGCGAGTCCGGGTCGAGGATGAACCAGCACGCACCACCGAAGTTCGGCAGCGCCGGCTCGATCACCTCCGAGCACTCGGACCAGAAGGCGGCCAGGTCGAGGTGCTTGCCGGAAAGCACTGCGATCCGGTCGACCGCTCGCTGTCGTGCGTGCTCGGCTGGTGGGCGGACACCCGAAGAGCACCGACCCGGAGCTGAGATCCGTCACTCGGCGGGGTCGCGCGGGGTGAGCGTCATACGGGGCGGCGGGCGGAAGCGATGTAGGCCAGACCTGGGATGATGAGGCCCTCTGAGGTCTGGTACCTCGAGAGCCTTGAGCGGACCACCTCCTTGATAGCGGCGAGGTCGTGCGTTGGCAGGGCACCGAGGAGCCGCTTGAGTGGTCCTGCCAGGTCGCTGCGCAGTTGCCAGTAGTCCTCGAAGGACGCGTCGTGGGTGGGCACGGCGACCTCCTCGACGTGAATCTCTTCGAGAGCCGCCGAGGCCAAGGCGCTCGCCAGCGCGTTGTCCGCGCCGAGCGCGAACGGCCCCGGGAAGCCGGGTGGGGGAACCGGGGAGCCGGTGTGCTCCTGCACGGCGTCGGCGAGCACACCTAGCCAGGGATTGCGGTCGCGTGGACCCCACACGGTCACGGCCACTCGTCCACCGGGCCGGGCGACCCGGGCGATCTCCCCCGCTGCCTTGGTGTGGTCGAGCGCGAACATGAGTCCCTCGCGGCAGACGACGATGTCGAAGGAGGCGTCCGGCAGAGCGATCTGCTCAAGATCGATGACCCGCGCGGTCACCTCCACAGATGCCGATCCGCCCTTGGTGCGTCGGGCGGCGTGAGCGGCCGCGATCTCCACCATCTCCGGCGCGGCATCGGAGAGGACGACCCGTCCTCCTGGAGCGACGTGGTCGGCGATGGCCAGACCCAATCCCCCCGCGCCGCAGGCCAGTTCGAGCACCTCATCGCCGGGGACAGGTGCGACGGCATCGATCATCAGGCGGGTGACCAGCTGAGAGCGTTGCTCGACATGATCGGCATGCTCGCCCCAGGACTCGGCGACCGCCCCCCACATCTGATGCACGTGGTGACGGATCTGCTGTGGGGTCGGAGCCAGCTTGGTATCTGGTGACATGCTGCTACCTCCTCAACGATTTGTTACACGTTGTGTGTAACGAATATGACTTAGAATAGACGTGTGCCCGATGAAGTCAAGAGTTCCCGTCGTTATGACTCCTCCCTGCGGGCGAGTCAGGCCGCTGATCGCCGTACGGCGCTTGCCTCGGCCGCTCGAGATCTCTTTGTCGAGCGGGGCTATCCCGCCACGACCATGGACGCGGTCGCGGTGCGCGCGAAGGTCTCGCTCAAGACCGTGTACAACGCCTACGCGAGCAAGTCCGGCCTGCTCAGGGCCGTGTGGGACCTGTCGCTCAAGGGCGATCTCGACGACGCCCCTGTGGCGGAGCGGCCCTGGTACACCACGCTCATGTCCGAGCCGGATCCGCAGCGGCAGCTCGCGATGACGGCCGCGGCATCTCGAGTCGTCAAGACGCGCATTGGACCCATGCTCAAGGTGATTCGAGACGCCTCCGCCGTCGACGAGGACCTCGCGGCGCTGTGGGAGCTGATTCAATCCGACTTCTGGGCCAACCAACGCGCGATCATCGAAAGCCTTGCCGCCAAGGGTGCACTACGGCCTGGTCTCGACATCGACCAGGCTACCGACCTGCTCTGGATGCTCAATCATCCAGACGTCTGGCTCCTGCTGGTGGATCGTCGGGGATGGTCGCCAGGCGAATGGGAGATCTGGTTCGCCGAGGCCTGCAAACACCAGCTCCTCCCCCCGCGCTGAGAACGCCCACACGATCGCTCGTCGGCAGTTGCGACTGTCGGCGCACGATGACGGGAGGGCTCGGATTGGGCTCGGTTTGATTCGCAACCTCCCGCAAAGGCCTCCTGACGATGTCAAGGCGTAACAGCGGTATCGTCGCAGGTCAGCGGCCAGTTTGGTCCGATGTGGGCAGTCAGTCGCAAACGATCGCAACGACGCTCAGTGCCATTTACGTGTTCCCGATGACGCACCACGTCGAGTGCGTGGCGCTGTTGACTCCTGCCTAGGCCGTGGTGCGTTGCGCCCTAGGCTGCCGCCATGCGCATCCTCGCGACCTCGGGCGGGTTCCTCCCCGGCGACCTGGGACCTTTCCAGTGGCGGCGCGGGCCGCTGATCGAGCACGCGATCCATTTGGCCGGCGACCCGGACCGGCCACGGTTCTCCTACATCGGGACGGCGTCGGGGGACTCGCTCAACGGCACCGCGGCGTTCTACCGGGCGTTCGCCGGCTCCGATGCGAGAGCCAGCCACCTCGAGCTGTTCACGCTGCCCAACGTCCCCGACCTCCGTGCGTACCTGCTGGCGCAGGACGTGATCTGGGTCGGCGGGGGATCGGTGGCCAACCTGCTGGCCGTGTGGCGCATCCACGGGCTGGACGAGATCCTTCGCGAGTGCTGGGAGCAGGGGGTTGTCCTGGGTGGCGTGTCCGCCGGCTCGATCTGCTGGTACGCCGGCGGGCCGACGGACAGCTTCGGCCTGGACCTGCAGCCGTCGCCGCCGGGGCTCGGGCTGCTTCCGTACGGCAACGGCGTGCACTACGACGGCGAGGAGCAGCGGCGGCCGGCGCTGCATCGCCTCGTGGCGGACCAGGTGCTGCCGACCTCGCACGCGACGGACAACGGCGTGGGGATCGTCTACGAAGGCACCGAAGTCGCGGAAGTGGTGGCGGACCGCCCCGGCGCCGCGGCGTACGTCGTGGAGCGGCTGGAAACCGGGTCGGTGGTCGAGACTCGTCTCGAGGCGCGGCTGCTGGCTTGATCTGGAGTCTCGATGTCATATATCTTGACATCAAGAGAGTGCGCGAGCTCGAACTAAGGGTCGCCTCACTACCGAGGTCCCGACGCGCGGCGGCAAGATGACCGAGAGCGACGCGTAACCCAGGCGGATCGACGGAGGAGATGGCTGATGGCCAGCAAGGACAGCTTCGGCGCGAAGAGCACCCTGGACGTGGGCGGCGAGTCCTACGAGATCTTCCGCCTCGACGCGGTCAGTGGCGATGGGCTGCCCGATGACGCCGTCGCCACGCTCCCGTTCAGCCTCAAGGTGCTGCTGGAGAACCTGCTCCGCACCGAGGACGGCGCCGACATCACCGCCGACGACATCGTGGCGATCGCCGGCTGGGACGCGGACGCGGACCCCAGCCAGGAGATCCAGTTCACCCCGGCGCGAGTGATCATGCAGGACTTCACCGGGGTCCCGTGCGTGGTCGACCTGGCCACCATGCGCGAGGCGATGGCCGACCTCGGCGGCGACCCGGCCAAGATCAACCCGCTGGCCCCGGCCGAGATGGTGATCGACCACTCCGTGATCGCCGACGTCTTCGGCACCCCGGAGGCCTTCGAGCGCAACGTCGAGATCGAGTACGAGCGCAACCGCGAGCGCTACCAGTTCCTGCGCTGGGGCCAGGGCGCCTTCGACGACTTCAAGGTCGTCCCTCCCGGCACCGGCATCGTCCACCAGGTCAACATCGAGCACCTGGCCCGCACGATCTTCACGCGGGAGGTCGACGGGCAGCGTCAGGCCTACCCCGACACCTGCGTCGGCACCGACTCCCACACCACCATGGTCAACGGCATCGGCGTGGTCGGCTGGGGCGTCGGCGGCATCGAGGCCGAGGCCGCGATGCTCGGCCAACCGGTGTCGATGCTGATCCCGCGGGTGGTCGGCTTCAAGCTCAACGGCGACCTCCCCGAGGGCGCCACCGCCACCGACCTGGTCCTGACCATCACCGAGATGCTGCGCAAGCACGGTGTGGTCGGCAAGTTCGTCGAGTTCTACGGACCCGGCGTCTCGGTGCTGCCGCTGGCCAACCGCGCCACGATCGGCAACATGAGCCCCGAGTTCGGCTCGACCATCGCGGTCTTCCCGATCGACGAGGAGACCGTGAAGTACCTCGAGCTCACCGGCCGCAGCGAGGAGCAGCTCGCCCTGGTGGAGGCCTACGCCAAGGAGCAGGGTCTCTGGCACGACCCGGACGCCGAGCCGCGGTTCTCCGAGAAGCTCGAGCTCGACCTGGCGACCGTCGTCCCGTCGCTGGCCGGACCCAAGCGTCCGCAGGACCGGGTGTCGCTCTCCGACGCCAAGGAGTCGTTCCGGGTCGCGCTCGCCGACTACACCGACACCGGCACCACTGATGGTCAGAACGAGAACGGCTATGACGAGGCGGTCGCCGAGTCCTTCCCGGCCTCCGACTCCCCGGCCAACGGTCACGGGGAGGCGCCGCCGCACGGCCACGTCGCCGCCGGCACCGGTGCCGCGGGCCGGCCGAGCAACCCGGCCCAGGTCACGCTCGCCGACGGCTCCACCTTCGAGCTCGACCACGGCGCCGTGGCGATCGCGGCGATCACCTCTTGCACCAACACCTCGAACCCGTCGGTGATGATCGGCGCCGCACTGCTGGCGAAGAAGGCGGTGGAGAAGGGCCTGCAGCGCAAGCCGTGGGTCAAGACCACGCTGGCCCCCGGCTCGAAGGTCGTCTCCGACTACTACGAGAAGTCCGGGCTCACGCCGTACCTCGACAAGCTCGGGTTCAACCTGGTCGGCTACGGCTGCACGACCTGCATCGGCAACTCCGGTCCGCTGATCCCCGAGGTGAGCCAGGCCGTCAACGACAACGACCTCGCGGTGGTCTCCGTGCTGTCGGGCAACCGCAACTTCGAGGGCCGGATCAACCCCGACGTGAAGATGAACTACCTGGCGTCACCGCCGCTGGTGGTCGCCTACGCGCTGGCCGGATCCATGGACGTCGACCTGTTCAACGACCCGCTGGGGCAGGACACCGACGGCAACGACGTCTTCATGAAGGACATCTGGCCCACCGCCCAGGAGGTGGAGGACGTGATCGCGACGGCGATCACCTCCGAGATGTTCACCACCGACTACGCCGACGTCTTCGCCGGCGACGAGGCGTGGCAGTCGCTCCCGACCCCTGAGGGCAAGACGTTCGCCTGGGACGAGGACTCGACCTACGTCCGCAAGCCCCCGTACTTCGACGGCATGCCCGACGAGCCGGAGCCCGTCACCGACATCGAGGGCGCCCGGGTGCTGCTCAAGCTGGGCGACTCGGTGACCACCGACCACATCAGCCCGGCCGGCGCCATCAAGAAGGACTCGCCGGCCGGCAAGTACCTCGCCGAGCACGGGGTCGAGCAGCGCGACTTCAACTCCTACGGCTCGCGCCGCGGCAACCACGAGGTGATGATCCGCGGCACCTTCGCCAACATCCGCCTGCGCAACCAGCTCGCGCCAGGCACCGAGGGCGGCTTCACCCGCGACCTCCGCCGGTGACGGCGAGGTGACGTCCGTCTTCGAGGCCTCGGAGAAGTACCTCGAGGCCGGCATCCCCCTGGTCGTGCTCGCCGGCAAGGAGTACGGCTCCGGGCTCGTCGCGCGACTGGGCCGCCAAGGGCACCGCGCTGCTCGGGGTGAAGGCCGTGATCGCCGAGTCCTACGAGCGGATCCACCGGTCCAACCTGATCGGCATGGGCGTGCTGCCGCTGCAGTACCCCGAGGGCGAGACGGCCGAGTCGCTGGGGCTCAGCGGCGAGGAGACGTTCTCGATCGCGGGGGTCACCGCGATGAACGACGGGGACACCCCGCGGACGGTGAAGGTCACGGCGGGCGACGTCGAGTTCGATGCGACCGTGCGGATCGACACCCCCGGTGAGGCGAACTACTACCGCAACGGCGGGATCATGCAGTACGTACTGCGGAACCTGCGCCGGGGCTGAGGCCACTCACGCTCGCACGCCGCCGCTACGGTGGCCCGCATGATTGTCGCCTTCAGCATCAGTCCCACTCCCACCGACGACACCGGCAGTGTCTCCGCGGCCGTCGCGGCGGCCGTGCGGGTCGTCCGGGAGTCGGGGTTGCCCAACGAGACCAACGCGATGTTCACCAACATCGAGGGGGAGTGGGACGAGGTGATGGCCGTCGTGAAGCGGGCCGTCGACGAGGTGACCGCGGTGTCGCCGCGGGTCGGGCTGGTGCTCAAGGCCGACATCCGCCCCGGCTTCGAGGGCGAGATGACCGCGAAGGTCGAGCGGGTCGAACAGGCGCTGCGGGGCTGACGATGCGATCCGAGTCCAGGGAGTACCGCACCGGCGACCGGGACGCGGTCCTCGATCTCACCGAAGACTGCGCTGGCTTCGTCGCCGACGAGGCGGATGGGCTGCTGCACGTGTTCGTCCCCCACGCCACGGCTGGCATCGCGATCCTCGAGACCGGCGCCGGTAGCGACGACGACCTGTTGTCCGCGCTCGGCGAGCTGCTCCCCGCCGATGACCGGTGGTCGCACCGGCATGGGACGCCGGGGCACGGGCGCTCGCACGTGATGCCCGCGCTGGTGCCGCCGTACGCCTCGATCCCGGTGCTGGACGGCCGGTTGGCGCTGGGCACCTGGCAGAGCGTGTGCCTGGTCGACCTCAACGTCGACAACCCGGTGCGTGAGGTGCGGTTCAGCTTCCTGCCTGGGTGATGCAACAGTCGAACAGGTGTTCGAGTACGATCGCAGGATGGCCGCACCCGTCACCCCGCCCGGCTGGCCCGCCAGCGTCCGCCCGCCCGGTGCGCCCGGCTGGGAGCACACCGCCGGGACCTGGCTGCTCGACCTCTGCCCGCCGGAGTACCGCCTCTATCCGGCGATCCGCCGGCACCTCGTGGTGCTGGCCCGGTTCGCGGTGCTCTACGTCGAGGCGAGCCAGGAGGCCTGTCAGCGCGGGCTGAGCGAGGCGCGGGCCGAGCTCCGCGACGTCGCGGGGGCCGAGGTGGTCGACGCCGCGGTCGAGACGTGGCTCACCGAGGACGCGCGGCTCAGCGGGGTACGCCGCGCCGCCGGGCTGGTCGAGGAGGCGGTCCGGGGTCGCCGGTTCGTTGCTCGCCTCTAGCGCTCAGCCCCCTGAGCGTTCCTGGCTGGCTCCGGTCAGCGCCTCTTGGAAGTGCGGGACCTGCTCGGTCAGCGTGACGACCGACTCGTCGGTGAAGTGCAGCACCTCGAGCGGCGTCTCCGCGACCACGGTCGCGCTGCGCAGCTTGTGGTTGACCAGTGCCATCTCGCCGATCAGCTCGCCGGCGCCGACCCGGGCGACCTCTTCGCCCTTGCGACGCACCGAGACCTCGCCCTCGAGGATCAGGTACGCCTTGTCGGCGGGGGTCATCTCCACCATCAGTGCCCAGCCCTGTGGGACCGTGAGGTAGGTGGCCTCCTCGACGACGCGGTGGATCTCGTCATCGGAGAAGTCGCGGAACCGGTCGAGCCGGGCCAGCATCTCGATGCGCTTCGACTTGTCCTGACCTTTTCCCAACACGTGGGTCTCCTCTCGGTCCCTCCGGCACGGATTGTGGCAGACAACTACCCCACAGGTTCGAGAATGCGATTACCGCCGCGCGGCGGTGCTGTCCAGGGAGGGCAGGAGCAGCATCGAGTCGCCGAACTCGTGCCAGAGGTAGCCGGGCGCGTCGGCGGCCGTGATGTCGGCGTAGGCCCGGTCGACCAAGGGGCGTCCCGCCACCGCGGCGAGCAGGTCGAGGTGGCTCGCCTCCGGCTCGTGCAGCCCGGTCAGCAGACCGTGGACGACGCTCGCCGGGCGCCGCGGACCGAGGACGAGCGAGGTCCATCCGGTGGCCGCGTGCACGCGGCCACCGGCGGCCGCGGACTCGAGGGCCCGGACCACCGTGGTGCCGACGGCGACCACCCGGCGACCGGCGCTCAGCGTGCTGTTGACCAGCCGGGCGGTCACCGCGGGCACAGTGAACCTCTCGGGCTGTGGCGGCTCATGGGACTCCTGGCTGGAGACGCCGGTGTCGAGGGTCACCGGCACCACCGGCACGCCACGAGCCATCAGCCGGACCAGGGCGCGCTCGGTGAGCGGCCTGCCGGCGCTGGCCATCTCGGCGCTGCCCGGGAGGTCGGCGTACACGTTCTGCAGGGTGTCGAGCGGCCACTGGCCGTCGACGTACGGGTAGTGGATCGGCCGACCGTGCCGGGGCAGGTAGTCGACGATGTCCGCCGCCGGCAGCGGTGCCGCGCGCCACAGCCGCGCCTGTCCGTCAGGGTGCGGACCGGCCACGCGCAGCCGCACCCCGCCGGGAAGGCGGAGCACCTCGCCGGCGGCCGGGACGTCCGGCCCGGTGCCGTCACCCCGCCGCAGCTCCACCACCCAGGATCCGTCGTCGAGCTGGGTCGAGACATGCAGGGTGGCCAGGCCGCCGCGGCGCTCGAACTCGACCGCGGCCGCGAGGGTGGCGCTGGTGTTGACGACCAGCAGGTCACCGGGCCGGAGCAGGCCGGGGAGCGACTGGGCGCGCAGGTGCCGCGTGGCGTCGGGAGTGACCACCGCCAGGCGGACCTCGTCGCGGGCGAGCCCGCGGGACTCGGGTGGCACCCGGGCCGCACCGGCCTCGGGCAGTCGGAACCGTTCCAACGGCGCGGAGCTCATGCTGCCGCCCTGTGCAGATCTGCCGCGGCGTACCGCCCGCTGGGCAGGTCGGCGGCCAGGAGCGCGAGCACAGCGGGGACGACCGTCTCGGGCCCCGGCCGGTCGGAGATGTCCTCGCCGGGGAAGGCGTCCTGGTGCATCCGGGTGCGCATGTCGCCGGGATCCAACGCATAGACCCGGAGGTCGGGCTCCTCGGCTGCCAACACCCGCCCGGCGTGGTCGAGCGCAGCCTTGGACGAGCCGTAGCCGCCCCAGTTCTCGTACGGCTCGACCGCCGCGTCGGAGGTGATGTTGAGGACCCGGCCCCGGCCGCGCCGGAGCTGAGGGAGCAGCGCGGCAGCCAGCGCCATCGGCGCGACCAGGTTCACCCGGAGGATCTCGAGGTACGTCGCCGGGTCGAGGTCGGCGAAGGCCGGCAATGGACTGGCACCCAGGGTGCTGGCGTTGTTGACAAGGAGCGACGCGCCCCCGGCGCTGCGGGCTGCCGCGACCAGCTTGGTGCGGTGAGCGGGATCGGCGACGTCTCCGGCGAATGCGTGGTGCTGGCCACCGGGAAGCTCCGCCTGCACCGTCGAGAGGTCGTCGGCTCCGCGGGCGTCCAGCACCAGCGTCCATTGCTGGCGGGCGAGCTCGATGGCGAGCGCGCGGCCGAGACCGCGGGACGCGCCGGTGATGACGGCAACGGGCATGGTGTCCTCCTTGGGATGGATGTGTGTGGGAACCACCGTGCAAGTTGAAGTTCACTTGAGGTCAACACCCCGTCCGTGCTCGCTTCCTCATCGCCCGCGAACGTCGACCAACCGGGCGGTTAGGCTCGGCTGGGTGCAGCGATTCGCAAGCGTCGTCCTCGTCGACTCCCGAGGATGGGTGCTCCTGCAGGAGCGGGACGAGCACCCGGCGATCGACCCGGAGAAGTGGGGATTCGTCGGCGGTCACCTCGAGCCCGGCGAGGACTTCCTGGCCGGGGCCTACCGAGAGCTGGCCGAGGAGACCGGCATCCGGCTCGACAGCGGGCTCGAGCTGTTCGGGCAGTTCGACGTGCATCACGCGCACAGCGACAGCGACGACGAGTTCCGCCTCTACGTGATGCGCAGCGGCCTGACCGACGACGACGTCGAGTGCCACGAGGGACGGCAAATCGTGTTTGTCGATCCAGACCGGGTCCCGGAACTCGACCTGACCGCCGCCGCCGTGGTTGCGCTCGGCGAGTTCCTGAGCTCCGAGGTGTACAGCAGGATGACCGGGTGAGCCGGCGGTGGCGGTCTTCGACCGCTGAGCCCGTAAACTCGCGGCCATGTCGTTGCTCGAGTCGATAGCGGGGCCTCGGGACCTCCGCGGGCTGACCGAGGACCAGCTCGCCCTGTTGGCGAGCGAGATTCGCGACCTGCTCGTCGACACCTGCTCCCGCACCGGAGGCCACCTCGGTCCGAACCTCGGGGTGGTCGAGCTGACGCTCGCCATCCACCGGGTCTTCGACTCGCCGCACGACCGCGTGCTGTTCGACACCGGGCACCAGGCCTATGTCCACAAGATGCTCACCGGCCGCGCGCGATCCTTCGACGGCCTGCGCACCGAGGGCGGCCTCAGCGGTTATCCCAGCCAGGAGGAGTCCGACCACGACATCGTGGAGAACTCCCATGCGTCCACGTCCCTCAGCTACGCGGATGGCCTGGCCAAGGCCTACGCGATCCGCGGGGAGGACCGGCACACCGTGGCCGTCATCGGCGACGGAGCGCTCACCGGCGGAATGGCCTGGGAGGCGCTCAACAACATCGCGATCGCCAAGAGCTCGCGCCTCGTCATCGTCGTCAACGACAACGGCCGCTCCTACACGCCGACCGTGGGCGGCCTGACCACGGCGCTGACCACCCTGCGCACCAACCCCCGCTACGAGCAGGTGCTCGACCTGGTCAAGAAGCGACTCACCGCCGTGCCGGGCGTCGGCCCCGCGGCGTACGACACCCTGCACGCGATGAAGAAGGGCCTCAAGGACGCACTCGCGCCGCAGGGCCTGTTCGAGGACCTCGGGCTCAAGTACGTCGGACCGGTCGACGGCCACGACCTGCAGGCCATGGAGCACGCGCTGACTCAGGCCAAGCGCTTCGGCGGGCCGGTGATCGTGCACGCGATCACGCGCAAGGGCTTCGGCTACGACGCCGCAGAGCAGCACGAGGCCGACCAGTTCCACCAGTCCGGGCCGTTCGACGTCGACAGCGGCGAGCAGACCCCGAAGGGCCGGATCTGGACCGACGAGTTCTCCGACGAGATGGTGCACATCGGCGCCCGGCGCAAGGACGTCGTCGCCATCACCGCCGCGATGATGCACCCCGTGGGGCTGGACAAGTTCCAGGCGCGCTACCCGGAGCGCACCTTCGACGTGGGCATCGCCGAACAGCACGCCGCCACCTCGGCCGCCGGCCTGGCGATGGGCGGGCTGCACCCGGTGGTGGCGATCTACGCAACGTTCCTCAACCGCGCGTTCGACCAGGTGCTGATGGATGTCGCCCTGCACCGCTGTGGGGTCACGTTCGTGTTGGACCGGGCCGGCGTGACCGGCGAGGACGGCGCCAGCCACAACGGCATGTGGGACATGTCGATCCTGCAGGTGGTGCCCGGGCTCCGACTGGCCGCGCCCCGGGACGGCACCCGGCTCCGCGAACTGCTCAACGAGGCGGTCGACGTCGATGACGCGCCCACCGTGGTGCGGTTCTCGAAGGGGCCGCCGCCCGCCGACATCCCCGCGATCGGCAAGGCTGGCGGGGCCGACGTGCTCGCCCGCAACGGCACCAAGGACGTCCTCGTCGTGGCCATCGGGTCGATGGCGGTCGTCGCCGTCGACGTCGCAGAGCGTCTGGTCGCCCAGGGCATCGGCGTGACCGTGGTGGACCCGCGCTGGGTGAAGCCGGTCGACCCCGCCATCGTGACCCTGGCCAGGGAGCACCGGCTGGTGGTCAGCGTCGAGGACAACGGACGCACCGGTGGGTGCGGCGCCGTACTCCTGCAGACGCTCAACGACGCGGGAGTGACCACGCCGTTCCGTCTGCACGGGATCCCGCAGGAGTTCCTGTCCCACGCCAAGCGCGCGGCGATCCTGGAGCGGATCGGCCTGACGTCGCAGACCATCGCCCGCGGCATCGTGGAAGACCTGGTGCTCCAGCCCGACGTGTCGCACGACGCCTCGGTCCGAAGTGTTGATGTCGAGCACCCGAGCTGAGCCGCCCCCACCGCTCTTCCGTTTCTCCGTGGGGGTGGTGCTCGCCCTCACCCTCACGCTCGTCGGTTGCTCCGAGCCTCCGGCGTCCCCAGAACCCGATGCCTCGGCGACCAAGGCCGGCCAGGGGATCCCGATCCCGCCGGATCTCGACGAGGCCTTCACCGCGACCCTCGAGGAGCGAGCCGGTGCCCTCGTCGACCGCGACCGGGCCGGGTTCCTGACGGGCATCGACCGGGACAACGCCGGCTTCGTCACCGCGCAGCGCGGCTACTTCGACAACCTGGCCCAGCTGCCGTTGGAACGATTCGACTACGAGCTCGACCGATCCAGCATGGTCCGCGCCGGCGATGAGTACTGGGTAGCCGTCGAGGTGACCCTGCAGCTGCGCGGCTTCGACCCTTCGCCCGTCGTCACCCGCGACCGGTTCCGGTTCGCCGCGGCGGAGGATGGCCGGTACGTCGTCAGCTCGGTCACGGATCGCCGGTGGGAGAAGTCCCACGACGTGTGGCCGCAGCCGTGGGACATGGTGCCGATCGAGGTCCGCGCCCGCGACGGCGTCCTCGGCATCTTCGACGAGCAGTCGGTCTCGGCCGCCGGTCCGATCCTGGACTCGGTCGCGCAAGGCATCGACGATGTCTCCCTCTCCGTGCCCTATGGCTGGTCGCGTGCGGTCGTGGTCTACGCGCTGTCCGACATCGCGTTCCTCGCGTCCCTCGACGACCTGCCGGGCGGCGACCCGGAGCACGTCGACGGGGTCGCGTTCCCGGTGCTGTCCGGGGACCGGCGCAACAAGGTGGTCGCGACCCGGTTCGCACTGCACCCCTCGATGCTCCAGCAGCCCGGCCCGGAGCGGGACCGGCTCGTGCGGCACGAGTTGACGCACGTCGCGGTCGGGGAGCGCGACGACCACGCACCCGCCTGGCTGAGCGAGGGGATCGCGGAATGGGTAGCCGTGCAGCCGCTCGCGCCCGAGCTGCGCCGCCTTCCCGAGGAGGCGCTGGGCGCCGCCGAGGCGGGCATCCGCCGGCTGCCCGCCGACGACACGTTCAACGACAGCGAGTCCGCGGCGCACTACGGGCTCAGCTGGTGGGCCTGCGAGTACCTCGTTGCCAGCTTCGGGGTCGACAGCCTGTGGCAGCTGCTCGAGGACCTCGATGAACCGCACCCGAACCCGGACGAGGTGCTCGGATCGCTCTTCGGGCTCACCGGCCGGATGCTGGCCCGTCGGGCGGCGACCATGATGATCAACGAGTACGACCCCGGGTTCCTCACCCCGGATCCGCCAGGGGCGACTCTTTCGACGCCGAGCGACGGGCCGACCTGACCAACCCATATCGTGGTCCCGTGAGTACCGAATCGCGTCTCGTCCACATCGTCGATGAGGTGCCCGCCCTCGACGATGCCGAGTCGCTCGCGATGGTGCTCGTACTCGACGGGTTCCTCGACGCCGGCAGCTCCGCGGCGATCGCCTGCCGGCACCTCGTGGATGAGAACGCGGAGCCCGGTGGGTCGGTGGTTGCCACCTTCGACATCGACCAGCTCTACGACTACCGCGCCCGGCGACCGCCGATGTCGTTCGTGCGCGACCACTACGAGGCCTACGACGCCCCGCGGCTCGTGGTCCGGCTTCTGCACGACGCCGGCGGCACGCCGTACCTCCTCCTGTACGGGCCCGAGCCCGACACTCGCTGGGAGGCGTTCGGGCGCGCGGTCCTCGAGGTCGTTGAGCGGTTCGGCGTCACCCGGGTCGTGGGCATGGGCTCGGTGCCGATGGCGGTCCCGCACACCCGGCCGATCGCGATCACCCACCACGCCAACCGACCCGAGCTGCTCACCGGCGAGAGCCCGTGGCGCGGCGAGCTGCGGATCCCGAGCAGTGCCCAGGCACTGCTCGAGGTGCGGCTCGGGGAGTGGGGGCATGACGCCCTCGGTTTCGTCGCGCACATCCCGCACTACCTGGCCCAGCTCGAGTACCCGCGCGCGTCCGTGGCGCTGCTCGAGCAGGTCGAGCTGGCCGCTCGGCTCACGATCGACCTGACCTCCCTGCGCGAGCAGGCCGAGGACCGGGAGCAGGAGATTGCTCGCTACCTCGCCGCCAACGAGGAGGTCGAGGAGGTGGTCCGGTCGCTGGAGCAGCAGTACGACTCCTTCCAGCGCGCCGAGGAGTCCGGCTCCAGCCTGCTCGCGGGCGACGAGCCGCTCCCCACCGGTGAGGAGATCGGACAGCAGTTCGAGCAGTTCCTGGCCGGCCTCGAGGGCCCCGACGAGCAGCAAGGTTGACGATGAGCGACGTAGTGGACGACCTGGTCGGTCTCCTGGACCTCGAGTACCTCGATGTCGACCTGTTCCGCGGTCGGCAGCCCGACAGTGAGCGGCAGCGGGTCTATGGCGGTCAGGTGGCCGCGCAGGCGCTGGTTGCGGCCGTGCGCACGGTCGACCCCGACTTCCACGTGCACTCGCTGCACTCGTACTTCCTGCTTCCCGGCGACTACGAGGTGCCGATCATCTACGACGTCGAGCGGGTCCGCGACGGACGCTCGTTCGTCACCCGTCGGGTCTCCGCGCGCCAGCACGGCAAGGTCATCTACTACCAGACCGTCAGCTTCCAGGTGCTCGAGCCGGGTCTCGAACACCAGGAGCCGATGCCGGAGGTAGGCGGCCCCGATGCCGGCGCGAGCCTCTTCGACCTGATGCGCGACCGCGGCGCCAAAGAGGCAGCCGGGCTCGGGAAGGAGTGGGCCGCGATGGACGTGCGGTTCCTCGGCAACACCAGGCACGGGCTCGAGAAGGATCCCGACCACCCGTCGCAGGCCCGGGTCTGGATCCGCATCGACGGCAGGCTGAGCGACGACCCGATCGAGCACCTGGCGCTGTTCACCTACGCCAGCGACGTGAGCCTGCTGGGCGCCGCGCTGGCTGCCCACGAGGCCGACCCGACCACCACCCAGATGGCCTCGCTCGACCACACGATCTGGTTCCATCGGCCGTTCCGGGCCGACGAGTGGTGGTTCTACGACCAGTGGTCTCCGTCCGCCAGCGGGGCTCGCGGGCTCTCGCTCGGTCGGGTCTTCACCCAGGACGGCACCCTGGTCGCGACGGTCGCGCAAGAAGGCCTGATCCGTCCCCGCAACCGCTGACCCGTCGCAAACTTTGCGACGGGTCGACGTCAGAGGGCGGTGGTTGCCCCCGCGAGGTGCGGAGCGCCGCTCTTGGGGTTGCTGAGCGAGAACGCGAAGCCGTCGTTGGTCGGCGTCGAGCCGAACGCGACCCGGCCCGGCAGGATGATCGGCTTCTTGAACGCGACATCGACGCGGACCGCGTCGGGCAGCCGGTTCTCGAGCGCCGCGATGCAGCGCGCCTTGCTCCACATGCCGTGGGCGATCTGGCGGGGGAAGCCGAGCGCTTTGGCGGTGAGCGGGTAGAGGTGGATCGGGTTGTGGTCGCCCGAGACCGCGGCGTAGCGGCGGCCGAGGTCGGCCGCCAGATCCCAGGTCGTCCCGGTCGGTGGGGCGTCGGGGAACGTCGACCCGCTCGAGGCGGACTCGTCGCCCTTGCCGCGGCGGAGGTACGTCGACGTGCTCTCCCAGACCAGGTCGTCGGCGGCGCGGACCTCGGTCACGAAGCGGTAGATCGTGCCCTTGGGGTGCGCCTCGGACGGCCCGACGCTCGCGGAGACCGTGAGTTCCTCGTCGACTCCGATCGCGCGGTGGCCGGTGATCGAGTTCTCCAGGTGCACGGTGCCGATGGCCGGCGCCGGGAACGCCGAGTCGGTCATGATCGCCATGTGCAGCGGGAACGCCAGCATGTGGGGGTAGGGGAGCGGGACGGTGTCCTTGGTGGGGAACCCGCACACCGCGGCGTACGCGTTCACGTGCGCGCGCTCGACCGTGACGGTGGGCCGGTCCTTGCGGAGCCCGGCGAAGCCGTCGGCGGACGCTTTCTTGACGCCCGGCAGCTGGTTGAGGCCCGGGACTGAGGGCAGCGCCGCCTTGACGAGCAGGGGAAGGCCGGCCATGTCAGGCTCCCAGCATCATCTGGCCACAGACCCGGACCACGTTGCCGTTGACGGCGCGGGAGCCGGGATTGGCGTACCAGGCGATGGTCTCGGCGACGTCGATCGGCAAACCGCCCTGGGCCATCGCGTTGAGGCGCTGGCCCACCTCGCGGGTCGCGAACGGCACGGCTGCGGTCATCTGGGTGACGATGAAGCCGGGCGCGACCGCGTTGATCGTGATGTCGTTCTTGAGCTCGTCGGCGAGCGAGTCGACGAAGCCGATCACGCCCGCCTTGGAGGCGGCGTAGTTGGTCTGGCCGACGTTGCCGGCGATGCCGGCGATGCTGGCGACGCCCACGATGGAGCCGCCGTCGTTGATCACACCCTGGTCGAGCAGCTCGCGGGTGATCTTCTCCGGGGCGGTCAAGTTGACCGCGATCACGGACTCCCAGAGGTCTCCCTTGGTGGAGGGGGCCATGTTGGCGAGCTTCTTGTCGCGGGTGATGCCGGCGTTGTGCACGACGACGTCGACGCCGCCGTGCTTCTCCTTGAGGTGGTGCGCGATCCGCTGCGGCGCGTCCCTGCCGGTGATGTCGAGGGTGAGCCAATCGCCGTCGAGCTCCTTCATCAGCGCCTGGAGCTCGCTGGCCGCCTGGGGTACGTCGACACCGACGACCGTCGCGCCATCTCGGTGCAGCACGCGGGCGATCTGCTCGCCGATGCCGCGGCTGGCGCCGGTGACCAGCGCGATCTTGCCGGAGAGTGGCCGGGTCCAGTCGGTGACCTCGGGCGCCGTCGTGGTGTGGTGCGCGCCGATCCGGACCACCTGGCCCGAGACGTAGGCCGACTTGGGGGAGAGCAGGAAGGCCAGGGTGCTGGTCACGGAGGCCTCGGCGCCCTCGCCGACGTAGACCAGCTGGACGGTGCTGCCGCGGCCGATCTCCTTGCCGAGGCTGCGGGTGAAGCCCTCGAGCGCACGTTGGGCGACCCGCTCGGCGCCCTTGACCTGTTCCGGAGGGGTGCCGATCACGACGACTCGGGCGCAGCTGCCGACGCTGCGGAGAACGGGGGTGAAGAAGTCGCGGAGTGCGACCAGATCGGCGGAGGTCTGCAGGCCGGTGGCGTCGAAGACCAGGCCCTTGTAGGTCGCGCCGTCCTCCTGGGTGCCCTGCGAGGCGATGCCGAGCAGGTCGAGCAGGCCGGGCAGAGACTCGGCCAGCCGGCCGCGCCCGCCGACCAGGACGGTGCCGTCGACGAGCGGTGCGCCCTCGACGTACCGCTCCAGCTTCATGGGGTTCGGCAGCCCGAGGTTCTTGACCAGCAGCTTGCCGATCGGCGTCGTGGTGAAGCCCTGGTAGCGGTCACTCATGGGGGTGCTGTCCTCCGGGAGGGTCGAGGGGAGTGCGTGACACGAACCTGTCACGCCCAGCCATGTAACTCCATGTGTAACTCGGAGTCCATATTTCGTGACCTGCCCCTCATTGCCTTCTCTCCCGGGCATCGCGCGGGGAGGATGGGCGCATGAACCCCCAGACCCGTCGGGTCGCCGTCATCGGCGGCAACCGGATCCCGTTCGCCCGTTCCAACACCGTCTACGCCGAGGCGTCCAACCAGGACATGCTCACCGCCGCCATCGACGGCCTGGTGACCAGGTTCGGCCTCGAAGGCGAGCGGCTCGGAGAGGTGGTCGCCGGCGCCGTGCTCAAGCACTCCCGCGACTTCAACCTCGCCCGGGAGTCGGTGCTCGGATCCAAGCTCTCCGCCGAGACCCCGGCAACGGATATCCAGCAGGCCTGCGGCACCGGCCTCCAGGCAGCGATCCAGGTCGCGAACAAGATCGCCCTCGGCCAGATCGAGGTCGGCATCGCCGGTGGCACGGACACCACGTCAGACGCCCCGGTCGCGATCAGCGACAAGCTGCGCAAGAAGCTGGTCAAGGTCAACGCCGCCCGCGACACCAAGGGCAAGCTGACCGCGCTCGGCCAGATCCGTCCCGGTGACATCGGCCTGGAGATCCCGCAGAACGGCGAGCCGCGCACCCGTCTCTCGATGGGTGACCACGCCGCGCTGACCGCGCTCGAGTGGCAGGTCGGCCGCGAGGAACAGGACGAGCTCGCCGCCGCCTCGCACCAGCACCTGGCAGCCGCCTACGACGCCGGCTTCCTCGACGATCAGGTCACGCCGTTCCGCGGTGTCGACCGCGACACCAACCTGCGCGGCGACTCGACCGCGGAGAAGCTCGCCAAGCTCAAGCCGGTGTTCGGCAAGGGCGAGGCGGCGACGATGACCGCGGGCAACTCGACCCCGCTGACCGACGGCGCCTCCGTGGTGCTGCTCGCCTCGGAGGAGTGGGCCAAGGAGCGTGGCCTGCCGGTGCTCGCCTACATCACCGCCTACGAGACCGCCGCGGTCGACTACGTGCACGGTGGTGAGGGGCTGCTGATGGCGCCGGCGTACGCGATGGCGCGGATGCTGCAGCGGGAGGGCCTGAGCCTGCAGGACTTCGACTTCTACGAGATCCACGAGGCGTTCGCCTCGCAGGTGCTGGCCACGCTCAAGGCTTGGGAGGACCCGGTGTTCTGCAAGGAGCGCCTCGGCCTGGACGCGCCGCTGGGCTCGATCGACCGGTCGAAGCTCAACGTCAAGGGCTCCTCGCTCGCGGCGGGCCACCCGTTCGCCGCGACCGGTGGCCGGATCATCAACACGCTCGCCAAGCTGCTCGCCGAGAACGGCTCCGGCAAGGGCGTGATCTCGATCTGCGCCGCCGGCGGCCAGGGCGTGACCGCGATCCTCGAGCGTCCCTGAGCGTCAGCGGGTCATCACGGCGAGCGCCGAGGTGACGAGGTAGTCCCGGACCTGCTGCGGGGAGATCTCGCCGACGGTCGGTACTCCCGGGGAGGCCTCGGTCACCAGGATGCCGACCCGGGCGAGCTGGATCGCGCCGAGGCCGCTGGCGTACATCGTGTTCGCGAGCAGCGTCGGGTCGGTCGGGGTGACGAAGTCGCCGGACGCAACGCCGGACTCGATCGCTGCGGACAGCACGCTCAGACATCCGGAAATGCCTCGGCCTAGCCGGAACAGCGCGCTTTCGGAGATCTCGTCGAGCAGTTCCTCGCCGGGCATCCGCATCAGCGACTGCGCGCAGTCGACGAACGCGGGGTGCTCGACGCCGTAGTCGACGAACGCACCCACGATCGCGCCGAGCCGGGCGGGCGGGTCATGCTCCTGCTCGGCCGCGGTCGCGAGGGCGTCGCGCAGTTCCTCCAGGTAGCCCTCGAGGGTGAGCGCGAACAGCTCCTCCTTGCCGCTGAAGTGCCGGTAGACGATCGCGCGATTGATGCCGACGGCGCGCGCGATGTCCTCGATCTGCGCCTCGCGCACCCCGCGCTGGTCGAACAGCTCACGCGTGGCGGCGATGATCTCCGCCTCGCGCTTGCGCCGGCGAGCGGCCGCGGCCTTCCGCCGGCCGTCGCTTTCGGGGGCTCTGGTCGCCATGGCGAAAGCCTACTGATGTTGCAACTCGGAGTTGCACGACTGTGACAGGAGCCTCAGCGGAGCGTCGGCGACCGGCCCTACGCTGACCGTCGTGAGCGAAGTTCACGAACTGTCTCGGGCCGATGCTCGTCGGATCGCGATCGCGGCACAGCTGTTGTCGGCGCAGCGTCCGACCGAGCTGCTGGGCCTCGTGCGGCACCTGACCCTGTTGCAAGTCGAGCCCACGGCCGCCATCGCGCCCAGTGCCCAGGTGGTCGCCTGGAGTCGGCTCGGCTCTGCCTTCGATCCCGAGGATCTCGAAGCGGCGGTGGCGACCGGGGCGCTGGTGGAGCTGCACAGCCTCCTCCGGCCGGCGGAGGACATCGCGTTGTTCCGCGCCGAGATGGCTGCCTGGCCGGGTCCGGGCGAACTCAAGGATTGGCAGGAGGGCCAGCGGGACTGGCTGGTGGCCAACGATGACTGCCGGCGCGACATCCTCGAGAAGCTCCACGACGAGGGTCCGCTGCCGACCCGCGAGCTGCCGGACACCACCCTGCTGCCGTGGGAGTCCAGCGGCTGGAACAACGACCGGAGCCGACGGATGCTCCTGGATCTGCTGGTTCAGCGCGGGGAGGTTGCGACGGCCGGCTATGCCGGCCGGGAGCGGCTCTGGGACCTCGCCGACCGGGTCTATCCGGACGTTCCGGTCGTGCCACATCGCGAGGCGGTCGCGGTCCGCGCCACCCGGCGGCTGCACGCCCTCGGCATCGCGCGCGCCCAGTCCGCGCAGACCCCCAACGAGCCCAACGACGTCGGCGAGGCGGGCGAGCCCGCCGTGGTCGAGGGCGTCCGCGGCAGGTGGCGGGTCGACCCGGCCTACCTCGACGCCCCGCTCGCGGGCCGCGTCGCCCTGCTGTCACCACTCGACCGGCTGGTCTTCGACCGCAAGCGGATGACCGAGCTGTTCGAGTTCGACTACCAGCTCGAGATGTACAAGCCGGCGGCCAACCGGCGCTGGGGCTACTGGACGCTGCCGATCCTGGTCGGCGACCGGCTGGTCGGGAAGCTCGACGCCACAGCCGAACGCGACGCCGGCGTGCTCCGGGTCGATGCCGTCCACGAGGACGAGCCGTTCGACGACGAAACGAGATCAGGGGTGGACCGGGAGATCGACGAATTGGCGGGTTGGCTCGGGTTGCAGCGCGAGTGACCCGCTGGGCGCAGCAGTCCTCCATGAGGGTCGGTTTTCGGTTGTTGGAACGTTCGATCAAAAGCCCGTGGTGAACGAACGATCCAGCAACGCATTTTCACGCTCCTAGAGCAACGACCGGACCGTCTCGATCGTGTCGGCCTGGTCGGCGGTCTTGTCCTCGCGATAACGCACCACCCGGGCGAACCGCAGGGCCAGGCCGCCGGGGTAGCGGGTCGACCGCTGGAGGCCGTCGAAGGCGACCTCCACGACCTGCTCGGGCCGCACGTCGACGACGTAGGCCGACCCATCGGCCGGTGACGTCGCCAGCTCGGTGAATCGCTCGGTCTGCCACCGGAGCATGTCGTCGGTCATGCCCTTGAACGTCTTGCCGAGCATCACGAACCCGCCCTCGGGGTCGCGGGCGCCGAGGTGGATGTTGGAGAGCCAGCCCTTCCGTCGTCCGGAGCCCCACTCGACGGCGAGCACGACCAGATCGAGGGTGTGCACCGGCTTCACCTTGACCCAGGCGGACCCCCGGCGGCCGGCGGCGTACGGCGCGCCAGGATCCTTCACGACCACGCCCTCGTGGCCGGCGACGAGCACGGAGGCCGCGAAGGTCTCCCCGGCCTCGACATCGGCCGAGACCAGCCGGGCAGTGCGGTAGGCCTGTGGAACTAGCGCATCCAGGGCCGCTAGCCGCTCGGTCGCGGGCTGGTCCAGCAGGTCGTCGCCGTCGAGGTAGAGCAGGTCGAAGAAGTACGGCGTGACGTGGACGCCCTCGGCCATGGCGGTCCGCGACGCCGTCTCCTGGAACGGCCGCGGTCGCCCGTCCTCGTCGAGCGCCAACGCCTCGCCGTCGAGCACGAACGAGGTGGCCGGCAGCGCCCGGGCTATCTCGACCACCTCCGGCAGCCGCGCGGTGATGTCTTCCAACGTGCGGGTCGCGATCAGCACCTGGTCGTCCCAGCGATGCACCTGGATCCGGATCCCATCCAGCTTGGTGTCGATGGCGACCTCGCCGCCGGCGACCGCCTTCGTCATCCCGTCCGCGATCGAGGGTGCCGACGAGGCGAGCATCGGCAGCACCGGGCGGCCAACCTCCAACCGGAACGCGGCCAGCGCCTGCTCGCCCCCCTCGAACGCCGTGCGCACGACCGCCACCGTCGAACCGGCCAGCATCGCGGCGCGCCGGATCGCGGTCAGCGGCACGCCTGCGGCAGCCGCCACCCCCTCCTGCACCAGAGCGTCGAGGGCTCCTTGCCGCACCTCACCGGTCACCACGCCGCGCAGCCAGGTCTGCTCCTCGGTCGTCGCGCGGCCGAACAGCGCCGCCACCGCGGTCGATCGAGCGGCCTGCGAGCCGGCGCCGGCGAGCTCCGCGATCGCGTCGAACGCCGCGTGCACCTCGAGCACGTCGAGCGTGGGGGAGTCGGCCGGGTCGGGGAGGGACTGGAGGCCGCGCCAGCCGAGACCGGTGCGGCGCTGGCGCAGTCGGCCCCCGAGGTAGGACGTGACGACCTCCAGCTCGTCGGCCGACGTCCGCCCCAGCAGCTCCGCGATCGCGGCTGTCTTGGCCTTGCGCGATCGCGTGGCGGCGACGCTGGCCGAGGTCGCGACCAGATCCACGAGCAGCATCCGCCCATTGTGGCGGGGCGCACCGACACCCCACCATTGACGGCAGACCGGAACACGTTCTAAGTTGGACACGTGTCCAGCCAACTGTCCAGCGCTCCGCGGCGCGAGCTCAACGCGCGTCAGGCGGAGACCGTGGACCGGCTGCTCGCCGCAGGTGCGGAGGAGCTCCGCGCGGTTGGGGTCGACGACCTGACGATCCGGACGGTCGCGCTCCGGGCCGGGGTGTCGTCGGCGACGGCGTACACCTACTTCGCCTCCAAGAACCACCTGTTCGCCGAGCTGTTCTGGCGGCGCCTGACGGCCGAGCCCTTCGAGCCGTCCGGCGACACCGTCCAGCGACGGGTCCAGAGCGTCGGCAACGCGATGGCGGACCTGCTGGAGGACGCCCCCGAGGTCGCCGCCGGTGCCCGTTCGGCCCTGCTCGGCACCGATCCTGACGTCGTCCAGCTCCGGCTCCGGATCGGCGCCGAGTTCCTGCGCCGGTTCGAAGCGGCGCTCGGACCCGAGGCCGGCGATCCGACCTTGGTCGATGCGCTCACGCTCGCCTTCTCCGGCGCCCTGCTGCAGGCCGGCATGGGCCTGACTACCTACACCGAGATGCGCGACCGGCTCGCCGCGGCTCTCGCGGTCATCATGAAGGGACACGTCGACGAATGACGAACACGGCCGTGACCGACGGCGCGCCGATCGCTTTCGATCCCTACGACTACGCCTTCCAGGAAGACCCCTACCCGGTCTACGCGCGGCTTCGGGAGCAAGACCCGCTCCACCACAACGAGCTGCACGACCTGTGGGTGCTCTCGCGGTACGACGACATCCACCACGCCCTGCGCACCGAAGGCACCTACTCCAACCGGATGGGCGTGACCATCGACCGGTCCGCGTGGAACGAGGACGCGCACAAGGTGATGTCCTTCCTCGCGCTCGACCCGCCCGACCACATCCGGATCCGCTCGCTCGTCGCGCGGGCGTTCACACCCCGCCGGGTGCGCGAGCTCGGCCCTCGGATCCAAGAGCTCACCGAGCTCTACCTCGAGCCCGCGCTGGAGGCGGGCAGCTTCGACTGGATCAAGGACTTCGCTAGCCGGCTGCCGATGGACGTCATCTCCGAGATGATGGGCGTGCCCCCGGCCGACCGTGACGAAGTACGCCGGCTCGCGGACCTGCTGGTGCACCGCGAGGAGGGCGTTACTGACGTCACCGCCGCCGGGATCGACGCCGCCGGCAAGCTGTTCGCCTACTACGCCGAGATGCTCGCCGAGCGCCGACGCCGGCCGACCGAGGACCTCACCAGCGCGCTGCTCGCCGCTCGCCTGGACAACGGACACAGCGGCGACGACAAGCTGACGGACGAGGAGATCATCGCGTTCCTGTTCCTGATGGTCGTCGCCGGCAACGAGACCACGACCAAGCTGCTCGGCCACGCGGTCTTCCATCTGACCCGGAACCCGGACCAGGAGCGGGCGGTGTTCGACGAGGAGTTCCCGGTCGAGCCGTGGGTCGAGGAGGCCCTGCGCTTCGACCCGTCCACCCAGATGCTCGCGCGGCTGCTGTTGCAGGACGTGGAGCTGCACGGTCGGGTCGCGCCGGCCGGCTCGAAGGCCGTGGTGCTGGTCGGCTCGGCCAACCGTGACCCCCGGGTGTTCGACCGGCCCGATGAGTTCGACATCCACCGCCCCAAGGACGAGCTGGCGAAGTCGCTCAGCTTCGGCGGCGGGCGGCACTTCTGCCTCGGAGCCAACCTGGCCCGGCTGGAATCGCAGATCGCGCTGCGGGAGCTGGTCCGCCGGGCCCGCCGGATCGAGGTCGACCACGACAACGCCGAGCGCGTGCACTCGGTCAATGTCCGCGGGTTCGCCTCCGTGCCGATGAGCGTGGCGGTGCGCTGAGGTGGCGAAGTACGAGCAGCCCGCGCGTCGCCCCGCCGTGGTCACCGGAGCCAGCTCCGGCATCGGTGCCGCGACGGCGCTCTCCCTCGCCGCGAAGGGGCACCCGGTCGCCCTCGGAGCACGGCGCGTCGATCGGCTCGAGGCGATCGCCGAGCAGATCCGCGCCGACGGCGGCGAGGCGGTCGCCGTACCCCTCGACCTCACCGACGATGACTCCGTGAGCGCCTTCGCCAAGGAGGTCACCGAGCGCCTGGGCGACATCGAGGTGGTGATCTCCAACGCGGGCTCGGTGCACCCCGGCACGATCATCGAGGTCGACCCCGAGCGCTTCACCCGCGAGCTGGATCTCACCGTCGTCGGCGCCCACCGCCTCGTGCGGGCGTTCGTGCCCGGCATGGTCGAGCGGCAGCGCGGTGACGTCGTGTTCGTGTCCTCCGACACGGCGGTACGGCCGCGGCCGTTCATGGCGGCGTACTCGTCGGGCAAGTGGGGGCTGGAGGGTCTCGTCGGCTCCCTGCAGCTGGAGCTCGAGGGCACCGGGGTCCGGGCCAGCGTGGTCCGCCCCGGCCCGACCTGGAGCGAGATGGGATCCGACTGGGACGACGAGGAGGCGGCGTTCGTGCTCAACCAGTGGGTGCGTTTCGGGCTGGCCCGGCATCCGCACTTCATGAAGCCGACCGCCATCGCCGAGGCGATCGCGACGATCGTCGGCGCGCCACGCGGCGTCCACCTCAACCTGGTCGAGGTCGGCCCCGAAGCACCCGTGGAGGACCGATGACCGCCATCCCCGAGGTTTCCTACGCCATCCCCGACGACGGGCACGGTCACCTGGCTGAGATGCGGGTCGACCCGATCGGCCTGTTCGAGCGGGTCCGGGCCGAGTGCGGCGACATCGGCCGGTTCCGGCTGGCCGACCGCGACGTGGTGATGGTCTCGGGAGCCGATGCCAACGAGCAGTTCTTCCGGGCGCCCGACTCGACGCTCGACCAGGCCGCGGCCTACCCGTTCATGACGCCGATCTTCGGCAAGGGCGTGGTCTTCGACGCCTCGCCGGAGGAGCGCCAGCAGATGCTGAAGAACCAGGCGCTGCGCGGCGACATGATGCGGGGGCACGCCTCGACGATCGAGGCGGAGATCCGGCGGATGGTGGCCGACTGGGGTGACGCCAAGAACGAGTGGCGAGAGATCGACATCTTGGACTTCTTCGCCGAGCTGACCATCTACACGACGTCGTCGTGCCTGATCGGCAAGCCGTTCCGCGAGGAGCTCGACTCCTCG
The DNA here is from genome assembly GCA_963827185.1 of uncultured Actinomycetota bacterium. Lineage (GTDB taxonomy): Bacteria > Actinomycetota > Actinomycetes > Propionibacteriales > Nocardioidaceae > Nocardioides. The sequence continues at coordinate 87,388 of CAWGZQ010000002.1, read as the reverse complement.
TTCGCGCACTACTACCACGAGCTCGAGCGCGGTACCGACGCGATCGCCTACGTCGATCCGTACGCCGACATCGAGAGCTTCCGGCTCCGGGACGCGGCCCGCGAGAAGCTCGTCGAGCTGGTGCAGGCGATCATCGACAAGCGCAAGATCCGCGGCGCCGTGGCCAAGGAGGAGCGCGACCTGCTGGACGTGCTCATCTCGATCGAGATGAGCGCCGACTACATCACCGGGATATTCATCTCGATGATGTTCGCCGGGCACCACACGTCGTCGGGCACCGCGTCGTGGGCGCTGATCGAGCTGATGCGGCATCCCGAGACGATGCGGGCCGTGGTGGCCGAGCTCGACGAGCTCTACGCCGACGGCTCGGAGGTCTCCTTCCAGGCGCTGCGCTCGATCCCGGTGCTGGAGTCGGCCCTGAAGGAGACGCTGCGCCTGCACCCGCCGCTGATCATCCTGATGCGGGTCGTGCAGGAGGAGATCGAGCTGGCCGGTCACACCATCGCGCCGGGCACGGTGGTGGCCGCGTCGCCCCGGGTCTCCAACCGGATCGCCGAGGACTTCCCGGAGCCGGAGAGCTTCGACCCCGCCCGCTACCTGGATCCCCGCCAGGAGGACCTGCAGAACCGCTGGACCTGGATCCCGTTCGGCGCCGGCAAGCACCGCTGCGTCGGCAACGCGTTCGCGATGATGCAGATGAAGGCGATCTTCTCGGTGATCCTGCGGGACTTCGAGTTCGAGATGACCCAGCCCTCGGAGAGCTACCGCGACGACTGCTCCAAGATGGTGATCCAGCTCGAGCAGCCGTGCCGGGTGCGCTACCGGCGGAGGTCGCGATGAGCTTCCGCGCCGTCGCCGACCTGGAGCTGTGCCAGGGGCACCAGATGTGCCAGGCCGAAGCGCCCGACGTGTTCGGCTTCGACGCGGACGCCGACCGCGTCGTGCTCCTCGTGGAGCGCCCCGACGAGGCGCTGCGGTCCCAGGTGGAGTCCGCCGTCAGGTACTGCCCAGCCATGGCCCTGGGCCTGGAAATCGAAGAGAACGAGGGATGAGCAGATGAGTCTGAGCCGTGACGAGATCGAGGAGTTCTGGGAGACCTGGCTGGAGGTCAACCGGGAGGCCGAGCGCGGCCGCGACTGGAAGATCATGGCCGACTGGTACGCCGAGGACGCCACCTACGGCTGGATGTACACGCCCGACGAGCACTTCATGGCGATCGGCCGCGAGGAGATCCGCGAGCTCGCGATCGGCCAGGAGATGGAGGGCCTCGACGGCTGGCACTACGACTACCAGGCCACGCTGATCGACGAGAAGACCCAGATGGTCGTCGGCTTCTGGAAGCAGCGCTCGGGGATCACCGACGACGCGACCGGCGAGGAGTTCGAGATCCTCGGCATCGGCGGCTCCTGGTTCGGCGTCGAGCGGCAGGCCGACGGTCCGGACCAGGGCAGCCTTAAGTTCGCCTGGCAGCGGGACTGGTTCGACCTCGGCTCGACCGCGCACACCTTCCTTGCGTTGGCCGCGTCCGGCAAGGCGCCGCAGCCGTTGCTCGACCGGATGGCCGTCGACGGGAAGTCGCAGCCCGGCCACTACCGGCTGGAGGACATCCCTTCGCCCGTCTGGCCGCCCCCGGTCGAGCGCGGCGACTACATCACCCAGGAGTCCACCCGATGACGGCATCCCTGCCACCGGCACCTCAGCTGCTGATCGACGGCAAGCTCACCGGAGCGAGCGACGGCGCGACGTACCCGATCCTCAACCCGGCCACGGGCGCTGAGATCGGCCACGCGCCCGATGCGACGGCCGACGACATCGACCGGGCGGTCGGGGCCGCCCGCCGGTCGTTCGACGAGACCGAGTGGTCCACCGATCTGGCGCTCCGGGTCCGGTGCCTGCGCCAGCTCCAGGCAGCGCTGGTCGAGCACGGGGACGCGATGCGCGCGCTCACGACCGCCGAGGCAGGCGCGCCCGCCTTCCTCACGGCTGGCCCGCAGTACGACGTCCCGGTCGCAGGCCTCGCCTGGACCATCGACCTCGCCGAGCGGTACGAGTGGGAGCAGGACCTCGGGGTCGCGGAACCCATGGGGATCCCGACCCGGCGGACCATTCGACGGGAGGCCGTCGGGGTGGTCGCGGCGATCACGCCCTGGAACTTCCCCAACCAGATCAACCTGTCCAAGATCGGCCCGGCGCTGGCCGCCGGCAACACGGTGGTGCTCAAGGCCGCACCCGACACGCCCTGGGTGGCGTGCGAGCTGGGTCGCCTGGCCGCAGAGCACACCGACCTCCCGCCGGGTGTGCTGAACGTGGTCACCCCCAGCAGCAACGCCGTGGCCGGCGTGCTCACGACCGACCCACGGGTCGACCTGATCTCGTTCACCGGCTCGACCGCGACCGGGCGGGCGATCATGGCCGCGGCCGCGCCGAGCCTGAAGCGGGTCTTTCTCGAGCTCGGCGGCAAGTCGGCGGCCGTGGTCCTCGACGACGCCGACCTGGCCGCGGCGGTGGGCACGGCCGCGTTCAGCGTCTGCATCCATGCGGGTCAGGGCTGTGCGCTCACCACCCGGCTGCTCGTGCCGCGGGAGCGGTACGACGAGGCGGTGCAGATCGCCGCATCGACCATGGAGTCGATCGGCACCGGAGACCCGACCGATCCGGGCACCATCTGCGGTCCGGTCGTCTCGCGGGCTCAGCGGGACCGGGTCGAGGCCTACCTCAAGCTGGCCGCGGCGGACGGCGCCACGTTCGCCACCGGCGGGGGAGTCGACGAGTCGCGCGCCGAGGGCTACTGGATCCGGCCGACGGTGATCGCCGGCCTCGACAACCACAGCCGGCTGGCCCAGGAGGAGATCTTCGGACCGGTGCTCGTGGTGATCCCGCACGACGGCGACGACGACGCGGTGCGGATCGCCAACGACTCGGCTTACGGCCTGTCCGGCTCGGTCGACTCGGGCAACCTCGAGCGGGCCAAGGCGGTCGCCGCCCGGATCCGCACCGGGACCCTGGCCGTCAACGGTGGGGTCTGGTTCAGCGCCGACGCCCCGTTCGGCGGCTACAAGCAGTCCGGCATCGGCCGGGAGATGGGCGTGGCGGGCTTCGAGGAGTACCTCGAGACCAAGCTCGTCGCGGAACCGGCCTAGGCAACGAAACGAAGTGAGTGGAGCGAGCATGAGATTCACGGACAAGGTCGTCGTCGTCACCGGCGCGGCGCAGGGCATCGGCGAGGTCTACGCGCGGGCGCTGGCCGCCGAGGGCGCGGCCGTCGTGGTCGCCGACCTCAACGAGACGGACGGCGAGAAGGTCGCCGCGGCGATCAACGAGACCGGTGGGCGCGCGATCTTCGTACGCACCGATGTTTCATCTGCCGAGTCCGCCGAGGCGATGGTGGTCCGCACGGTCGAGGAGTTCGGCGGGATCGATCTGCTGGTCAACAACGCCGCGATCTACGGCGAGATGCAGTTCGACCTGCTGGTCAGCGTCGACTGGGACTACTACCGCAAGTTCATGTCGGTGAACATGGACGGCGCCCTGGTGATGACCCGCGCGTGCTACCCGCAGATGCAGGCCCGCGGTGGTGGTGCGATCGTCAACCAGAGCTCGACGGCGGCGTATCTCTACTCCGGGTTCTACGGCCTGGCCAAAGTGGCGATCAACGGACTCACCCAGCAGCTGGCCCACGAGCTCGGCGGCATGGGGATCCGGGTCAACGCGATCGCACCCGGACCCACCGACACCCAGGCCACCCGCACCCAGGCCGGTGATGCGGCCGAGGCCATCGTCAAGACGCTCGCGATCAAGCGGATGGGCCAGCCCGAGGACATGGTCGGCGCCTGTCTCTTCCTGCTCTCCGACGACGCCGCCTGGGTGACCGGTCAGATTCTCGCCGTCGACGGCGGGCAGGTCTTCCGATCGTGACCCGGGTCGGGTTCGTCGGCCTCGGCAACATCGGCAAGCCGATGGCCCTTCGCCTGGTCGCGGCCGACGGCATCGAGCTGACGGTGTACGACGTGGCCGCCGAGCCGCTGGCCGAGCTCGTGGCGGCCGGTGCCGGAGCGGCCGGCGGCGTGGCCGAGCTGGCCCGCGACCTCGACGTGCTCTGCGTGATGGTCCGGGACGACGACCAGGTGCGCGAGGTCCTCGGCGAGGTCCTCGGTGCGGCTCGTGCGGGCCTCACCGTCGTGGTGCACTCGACGGTCGCGCCGCCGACACCGGCCGAGCTCGAGGACCAGGCGGTCCGGCACGGCCTGCAGCTGGTCGACGCACCGGTCAGCGGAGGCCCGATGGGCGCTGCTGACGGCACCCTGGCGATCATGGTCGGCGGCAACGAGTCGGCGTACGCGGCAGCCCTGCCGGCCCTCGAGGCGATGGGTTCGCGCGTCGTCCACGCCGGCCCGATCGGGGCCGGCACCACCATGAAGCTGGCGCGGAACCTCATGCACTTCGTGTCCTTCACCGCGGCCACCGAGGCCCAGCGGCTGGCCGAGGCGGCCGGCCTGGACCTGGTCGAGCTCGGCCACATCGTGCGGCACACCGACGCGATCACCGGCGGTCCCGGCGCGATCATGCACCGCGACACGACGGCCCCGTTGGCGGAGGATGACTTCTGGCACGGCGTGTTCAGCCACGTGACGGCGCTGGGAGAGAAGGACCTGTCGTTCGCGATCGACCTGGCGGCCACACTGGACGTCGACGTACCGCTCGCGCAGCTGGCCCGCGAGAACCTGGCGAAGGGATTGGGTGTCTGATGGGCAAGTTCGACGATCTTCCCGAGGAGCGACGCCGCGGGCTGGAGAAGATGGAGCAGGTCTACGGCTTCGAGATGTCAGACGGCGAGGGCGACTTCTTCCGCTACACCGTCGACCACGTCTTCGGCGATATCTGGCAGCGGCCGGGCCTCTCCGACCGTGACCGGAGGCTGCTGATGATCGGGCTGCTCGCTGGTACCGGCGCGCACGACGTGCTCGGCATCCAGGTGCCGGCCGCCCACGCGAAGGGCGAGCTCGACGACGACGCGCTGCGCGAGATCGTGATCTTCCTGTGCCACTACGCCGGCTGGCCGGTCGGAGCCCGGCTCAACTCACTGGTCGAGGAGATCATCGGCAAGGCCGGCCGTGCCGGTTAGGTACACCGCACTGCCGGACGGGGAGATCGCGCTGATGTCCGCGCGGCCGGCCCCCGACTTCGACGCGGTCGGCTACCGCCAGGCCGAGTACGTCGTCTCCGGCAGCGCCACCTCGCACTCAGGGGACACCGCCGACTTCGCCACCCGGCTCGTGCTGCGCCGACCGATCGACCCGGCCGGGTTCAGTGGCACGCTGATCGCGGAATGGCTCAACGTCAGCAGCGGCCAGGACGCCGCCCCCGACTGGAGCTATCTGGAGCCGGAGGTGCTGCGCAGCGGGCACGCCTGGGTCGGTGTCTCGGCGCAGTACGCCGGGGTCGAGGGAGGCGGCGGCTCGGTGGACACCGGGCTGGGCAGCCCGGGGCTCAAGGGCAACGACTCGGAGCGGTACGCCGGCCTGCATCACCCGGGCGACCCGTTCATGTTCGACATCTTCAGCCAGGCGGTCGACGGGCTTGCCGAGCTGCTGGCGGGCCTCGACGTCGAGTGCCGGCTCGCCGTTGGCGAGTCGCAGTCGGCGATCACCCTGACGACCTACGTCAACGAGGTGCACCCGACCGGGCCGCTGTTCGACGGCTTCCTCATCCACAGCCGCGCCGGTGCGGCGGCGCCGATCGAGCCGGGTCGGGCCGTCGCCATGGATGAGGTGCTGCGCGGCGCTGCCGTGCCGATCCGTCCTGACCTGGCGGTGCCGGTCCTGGTCGCGGTGACCGAGGGTGACCTGTTCGACCGGATCGGCTTCCTGCCGGCCCGCCAGCCCGACACCGACCGGTTTCGCCTGTGGGAGATCGCCGGCGCGGCGCACGCGGACGGCCACATCATCGGTGAGTTCGAGGAGTTCCTCGGCTGCGAGGTGCCCGTCAACCGCGGGCAGCAGACCTTCGTGTTGCGGGCGGCCTTGCGCCACCTCGATGCCTGGGCTCGCGGCGGGTCGCCGCCGCCCGTCGCCGAGCGGCTCGAGGTGCTGGGCGACGGCTTCGTCCACGACGACAACCAGAACGTCCGCGGCGGCGTCCGGACCCCGCGGGTCGATGCGCCGGTCGAGGTGCTGTCCGGTCGTCCCTGGCCGGGAGCATCGGTCGCGTGTCGTCTGTTCGGCAGCACGACCGCGCTGCCCGCCGACCGGCTGAAGGAGCTGTACGCCGACGCCGAGGCCTACCTCACGGCGTACGCACGAGCGGCGGACGCCGCGATCGCTGCCGGGTTCGTGCTGGCCGAGGACCGGGACGAGCTGCTCGCCGACGCCCGGCCGGACCTGGTGAGTTAGGGCCGGGTCAGGAACGCGTCGAGCTCGGCGCGGACCTGACCGGACATCAGGTGGCCGATGTGGCCGCCGTGGTGCCAGTGCACGGTGCCCTGCCAGCGCTGATGCAGGCGCTGGGCAGCCTTGACCGAGGTCATCCGGTCGTTCAGGGCCGCGATCACCAGTCGCCGCTCCGGGACGGCGTGCGGTTCCAGCTCGGTCGGGTCCACGATCGCGCCGAGCTGTCGGACCGGCTCGGCGCGGAGCAGCGCCGCCAGCCGCTTGCCGCGGGCGCCGGTGCGCTCGGTGTGGTGGGCGATCGTCGCGTGCGCGTCGAGCATCGGCACCATCGCGCAGACGGCGTCGACCCGGTCGTCGAGACCAGCGGTCAGCGCTGCGACCGGTCCACCGAGGGACATGCCGACGACGGTGATACTCGGCGCCCGCTCGGTGGCCACCCAGCCGATCAGGGCCCGGACGTCGGAGACCGCCCGCATCATCGTGGCGATGTTGCCGAGCAGATCGAAGCCCGGCCAGGCCTTGCCCAGGTCACGCCGGGGACCGTGCTGCGGCAGCACCGGGAACGCGACGTTCAGGCCGAGCTCCTCGTGCAGGTGGACGGCTCGGAACGCGAACAGGTCGTCGAGACGGCCCTGCTCGGCGCCATGAATGAACACGACCCACGGCCGTGGCTCGCCCTCGTGCCGCAGGATCCGCGCATGGGCCACCTCGGGCTCGGCGAGTCCCGCGTCAACCATCGCCTGCGGCAAGGACGGCCGGGACTCGAACTCGAGGTGCTCGTACTTGCGGACCCCGAACCGTCGTCGCCGGAGGCCGAGGATCCGCAGTGGGGGCGGATCCTGGTGGGTGTCGGCAACGCCGTGTCCGGTGAGCTCCGCCGCAGCCACCGCGCACGCGTCGACGGAAGCCTGCACGGTCTCGTAGTTCGGCACCTCGCGGTACAGCGCGCTGATCGCGATGAACAGTTCGTCGGTGGCGGTCTCGCCGAACTCACGGGCGCCGAGGTCCCAGGCCGGGATCCCGGTCTCCTCGGTCCGCCGCGCCGCCGCCCGGGAGCTCGAGATCGCCCGGGGGAGCACCGATCCGAACAGCCAGATCCGCGCCCAGGTCGTCTCGAGCCGGTCGCGCACCGTCGGCCCACCTACTGCTTGGTCACGCAACGAGTGCCCCGACCTCGAGGGTTGCCCGCTCCAGCTCCAAGGCGTGCCGCACCTCGTCCAGGGCGGGCTGCAGTCGCGCGAGGAACGCGGCCGGGTCGGGCATCGCCTCGGGGGTGGCGACCAGGCCGATGCTCAGCCGCCCGTTGTAGGAGTACGCCGTCAGGTTGACGTCAGCGGGGGCAACGGCCACGGCGTACGAGATCCAGTCGACGACGGCCACGTCGCCGAACCAGCGCAGGTGCGGAGGGCCGGCCACGTTGGCCGTCGTGATGTTGTTGACGACGCGCGGCACGTGCGGGGCGAAGACCGCACGCAGCGCCGGCATCACTCGCGGGACGTAGCTGAACATCTGGTCGGTGAGCTCGAAACCGCGGCGACGGCGCAGGTCGACGGCGTGCAGGCAGCTGCGTGCCGTCGCCCGGAGTCGCTCCAGCGGGTCGGCCGTCTGGGTATGCAGGTAGGCGGTTGCCGGCGCGATCTCGTTGCCCCACCGCCGGGTCGAGCGTGGGTCGGCGGCGACGCCGAAGACCGCGACCGCGGGGACCGTGACCTGCTCGCTGCGGGTGAGGTGCTCTGCCCGCATGGCGCCGGCGATCACCCCGTGCAGGACCCCGTTGATGGTGGCGCCGGTCTCGCGGGCCACCTCCTTGAGGTCGGCGAGCTCGAGCTCGCCGCTCGCGCAGACCCGCCGCCAGCCGCCAGGGGCGTTGAAGCTGCTGCGCTCCGCGGCGAGTCCGCCCGGGACCACGTCCCACGCGTCGAACGCCCGGCTGGCGCGGCGTACCTCACGGCCGGTGCCGACGAGGCGGGGCAGCCGGGCGACCAGGCCACGGAGCTCGCGCCGGGCGGTGCGACGCACCTCGCCCGGCGCGGCCGGGATTCCCGAACGCGCCGGGACGTGCGTGGCGATCGAGCCGGGCCGGTCCGTGGTGGCTGCCAGGAAGGTGTTCAACGCGCCCAGCCCGTCGCTGACCGCGTGGTGCAACCGGACCACGACCGCCTGGTGTCCGTCCTGGAGACCGTGGACGAGCGTCATCGACCAGAGCGGGCGGCTGCGGTCGAGGTGCCGCTCGGCCAGCCGAGCGCAGACCTCGTCGAAGCTCTGCCGGGTGGGGGAGTCGAGGGTGGTCTCGTCGAGGTGGGCGCCGAGGTCGAAGTCGGCGTCGTGGACCCAGTACGGACGGCCGCCGCAGCCCGCGACCGCCACCACCTTCTGGGTCGAGCGCGGCACCAATCCGAGATACGGCGCCACGGCGTCGTGGAGCTCGGGCAGCGTGATCGGTCGGCCGCGATCGAGAGAGTCCAGGACGGCGATCTTGAGCGTGTGCATCGGCACCGTCGGGCGCTCCAAGTGGAGCATCACGGCGTCCGGGCCGGTCATCCGTTCCATGGGTTTCCTCACCGCAGGGCATTGCCTCGATTAATGAAACCCATTCGTATCGCGGTGAAGCGGTATCGGTCAACCGTTCGGGGTGGTGGCCTCCAACACAGCGGCGGTGACGGCGCCGCGGATCACCTGGGCGAACACGGAGTCGAGATCGTCGACCCCGCCGAAGTAGCCGCTGACCTCCAGCGACACGAAGCCGTGTAGCGCGGAGAAGATCGCCATCCCGGTCGGCAGGATGCGCTCCTCGGGGAGTCCCGCGGAGCGAACCATCACGGCCAGCGCCTCCAGGGTCTCGCCGGCCGCCGCGAAGAACGCGTCGCGCTTGATGGGCGCGCGGGTGATCGCGGCATACCGCTGGGGATACGAACGGGCAAACGCGCGGAGCTCGTGGCTCAGTACCCGTAGCCCGTCGGCCCCGGCATGACCCATCGCCGCCCGGCGCACGTGCTTGCCGAGGAGTTCCATCGCTCGCACCTGGATCTCGGCGCGCAGGTCCTCGAGGTTGGCCACGTGGTTGTAGAGCGAGGAGACTCGGGTCTGCAGCTCGGCGGCCAGCAGGGTCATCGTGAGCGCGTCGTACCCCTCGCGGTCGACCAGGGCTTCGGCGGCGGTCAGCACGCTCTCGTGGTCGAGCCGGGCGCGGCGCTCGCGCGGCTGGGCCGCGGTCGAGGAAGTCATCGTTCTCCCATGTCGATGTGAACGAGTTTCGTCACAGCGCGAATGAGTATACCGGTTTGTGGACCTACCAGCCCTCAGGAAGCGCGGTGAAGTCCGGCTCCCGGCCCTCGGCGAACGCCGTCAACGCCTCCAGGTTGGCCGGGCCGCCCATGAGCTCGGCGAACGCCGCGTTCTCCCGATCGCGGGCGGCCCGGATGCCGTCGCGCAGCGGCGCGGTCATGCTGCGTTTCACCGCGACCAGCGACGAGATCGGCCGGGCAGCGAGCAGTTCTGCGTGCCGCAGCGCCTCGGGCAGGAGATCGTCGGGTTCGCAGACCCGCCACACCAGGCCGGCCGCCACAGCCTCCGACGCCGACATCCATTCCGCCGACAGCAGCATCCAGGCTGCGTCCTGCCGGCCCATCAACCGCGGGAAGAGGAAGGACGATGCCGCCTCGGGAGCGACGCCGAGGCTCGTGAACGGGCACTTCAGTCGCGCCTCGGTGGACATGAAGGCCAGGTCGGCGAATCCGAGGATGGTGGCGCCGATCCCGAGGCCCAACCCGTTGACCGCGCAGATGAGCGGCTTCGGGAACTCCGCCAGCGCGTCGATCAGGCCCAGGAACCCGTGGGTCCCGGCCACGAAGTCCGGGTTGGTGGCTCGCTCGTGCATCTCCAAGAGATCGGTGCCGGCGCTGAAGCCACGACCGTTGCCGGTCAGCAGCACGACGGCGACCCCCGGGTCCTCGGCGGCCGCGAGCAAGGCCTCGGTGGTGGCGTCGTACAGCGCCTCGTTGAAGGCGTTCAACGCCTCGGGCCGGTCGAGCGTGATCGTGCGGACTCGGTGGCGGTCGGTGACCTGGAGCGTCATGGGGGACAGAATAGAACGTGTTCTAGAAGGGCTCTTCGGTCCGGCCATTCCTCAGTGTGGTCGCGGAACGCTCCTACTCTTGCGGAGTGAGTACCCGAGTGTGGAGCCCGAGCTGGCCCTGCAACGTCGGGGCGATGCTCAACCAGCAGCGGCACGGCCGCAGCGACCCGACCCTTCGCACCGACGAGCGCGGCCGGATCTGGCGAGGCACCCGAACGCCGGACGGTCCGGCCACCCTCGCCGTCGCGGCTCGGCCACAGCTCGGGGAGGTGCACCTGGAGGCCTGGGGGCCGGGGGCGGAATGGGCGCTCGAGCAGGCCCCCGACCTGCTGGGGGCGAAGGACAGCTGGGTCGGATTCGAACCACGGCACCCCCTGCTGGCCGAGATTCGGCGCCGGCACCCGCACGCGCGGATGGGTCGCAGTGGGCTGGTCATGGAGTCGCTGGTCCCGGCGATCATCGAGCAGAAGGTGACCGGTCAGGAGGCCTTCGCCGGTTTCCGGATGCTGGTGCACCGCTTCGGGGAGCCGGCGCCGGGGGTGGGCCGCGAGCGGCGGCTGTGGGTCCAACCCGATCCGGAGACGCTGCGCACCATCCCCTCCTGGGAGTGGCTGCGGATGCACATCGATCCGGCGCGGTCTCGTGCCGTCGTCACCGCCGCGCGGTCGGCGACGGCGCTGGAGCGGCTGGTCACACGTCCGGAGGACGGCTTCGACGCGGGGATTCGCAGCCTCCCGGGGGTCGGGGTGTGGACCAGCGCGGAGGTGCGGCAGCGCAGCCTGGGCGATCCCGACGCGGTGTCCTTCGGCGACTACCACGTGGCGAAGGACGTCGGCTGGGCGCTGACCGGGGAGGCGTTCGACGACGAGCGCCTGGCCGAGTTCCTCGAGCCCTGGCGGCCGCAACGAGGTCGGGTGCCCGCCCTGGTCGCGATGGCGGGGCTCGGCCGTCCACGTCGTGGACCTCGGATGGCCCCGCGCACCCACCTACCTGCGAAAGTGACGCGACCGTGATATCTGTTACCCCGAGAATCAGGTAGTTGGTCGCTCGGCAACGCCGGACAGGAAGCGAGGGCGCATGGGACCCACGCTCGACCACCTCCGGCGCGCCTCGGCCGACGAGGCCGGCGCCTTCTTCGTCGAGGCGGATCCGGTCGAGGTCGTCGACGCGGTGCGAGCCACCAGCGACGACGAGCTTCTGGAGCTGATCGGGCGCGCGGACGTCCGCTCCGCCGCGGTGGCGGCGATCGTGTCGCGCCTGCGCGAGTACGCCGTGCCCGAGCGCCTCGCGGAGATCAAGGGTCTGGTCCGGTTCGACCTGGCGCGCCGCGACGTACTCCTCGAGCGCCACGGGCTGGCCTTCGATCGCGGTGACCTCACGCACCGGCCCGAGCTGAGCGGGGAAGAGTCGGTCGACGTCGTGCTGCGCACGAGCGTGCTCCGGTTCATCCGGCTGGTCAGCGGCGAGCGGAACGCCGGGCTCGAGTACCTCTCCGGCAAGCTCGACATCGACGGAGACGCCGAGCTCGCGCTCGCCGTCGGCGGCCTGTTCCGGGTGCCCGGCACCGACGCCATCGCCGTCGACCCCCAGGCCCTTGATCCGGTCGACGTGGCAACGGCCCTGAAGGGCGCGAAGGCCGACCACCTGCGCAAGGTGATGGCGTCCGGTTTCCGTCCGATCGTGCTCGAGGAGATCTTCCGGCGGCTTCCCGCGTTCGTGAACGAGCGCAAGGCGCGACACCTCGACCTCACCGTCGCCTTCCGGCTGGAAGGGCATCCCTCCGGTGCGCCCGATCGGTACGTCGTCCGGCTCGTCGACGGCGCGGCCACCGTGTCCGCTGATGCCGGCGATGCCTCCGACCGCGACGCCACCGTGACCTGCGAGGCGCACGAGTTCCTGCGCCTGGCCACCGGTCACCTGAGCGCCGTCACCGGGGTGCTGCGTGGACAGCTGAAGATCCGCGGCGACAAGGCCAAGGCCCTGCAGCTGAGCACCGCGATCGACTTTCCGAAGGCGCGTTGACATGAGCGGCCCGCTACCTTCCCAAGTTTGCTGTGCCAGTAGTACTGTCACGGTCGGTCGCGTAACTCCGGCGCCGCTCGCCGCGTTGGAGGTCCGCGTGACGACGGACACTCCGGAGGCGAGGTGAGCACGGCGTGACCACCATCGCTGCCACTACGCGCTCCAGCTTCGGCGATCTGCTGGGCCGCACGCGCCAGGGCGTGGTCACCAGCGGCGAGCTCGTCGTGCTGGGCTACGAAGCGGTGATGTTCGCGGGCACCGACATCGTCAAACGACGGTTCTCCTGGACCGAGTTCCTGCTCCAGGCCTGGTTCATGACGCGCGTCTCGCTGCTGCCGACGATCCTGGTGGCGATCCCGTTCGGCGTGATCATCTCCGTGCAGATCGGCGCCGTCGCGGAGCAGATCGGCGCGACATCCTTCCAGGGAGCCGTCAACGGCCTTGGCGTGCTTCGGCAGGGCGCCCCGCTGGTGACGTCGCTGATGATCGCCGGTGCCGTGGGCTCGGCGATCACCTCCGACCTCGGCGCCCGAAACGTGCGCGAGGAGATCGATGCGCTTCGCGTGATGGGCATCAACCCGGTGCAGCGACTGGTGGCGCCCCGGGTCGTTGCGGCGCTGCTGGTCAGCGTGCTGCTCACCGTGATCGTCGCGATGACGGCCATGGTCACCGGCTTCATCATGACCGTCGGAGGCGGCTCGAGCTCGTCGGGCACCTACCTCGACTCGTTCGTCGCGTTCAGCCAGCCCTCCGACCTGTTCCTGGCCGAGTTCAAGGCCCTGATCTTCGGGTTGATCGCGACGGTGGTCGCCGCCCATAAGGGGCTCCATGCGTCGGGCGGGCCGAAGGGCGTGGCCGATGCGGTCAACCAGGCCGTCGTGCTCAGCGTGATCCTGCTGGCGTTCGCCAACGTGGCGATCACCCAGGCCTACGTGATGCTCGTCCCTCAGGCAGGGGTGTAGCCATGGCCCAGGTCGGTACCTCTCGTCGCGTGAGCGACCTGCTGGTCGGAGTCGTCGACGGCGGCATGGGCGTGCTCGCCCAGCTCGGTCAGTTCGCGACGTTCGCCTGGCGGAGCCTGGTCTCGATCCCGATGACCGTGCGGCTCTACCACAACGAGGTGCTCCGGCAGCTCAAGGACATCGCCTGGGGCAGCGGCGCCCTGATCGTCGGCGGCGGCACGATCGGCATCATGATCCTGCTCGCCCTGTCGGCGGGTACCTCGCTCGGCATCGAGGGGTTCAGCGGACTCGAGCTCGTGGGCCTGTCGCCGCTGACCGGCTTCATCTCGGCCAGCGCCAACACCCGTGAGCTGGCTCCACTGGTCGCGGCTCTGGCGCTCGGCGCCCAGGTCGGCTGCCGATTCACGGCGCAGCTGGGCTCGATGAAGATCCACGAGGAGGTCGATGCCCTCGAGGTGATGGCGATCGACCCGATGCGCTTCCTCGTCACGACCCGGATCCTCGCCTGCATGACGGCCATCCTGCCGCTCTACCTGGTCGGCCTGATCGGCTCCTATATCGCCTCGCAGGCGTCGGTGGTGTTCCTGTTCGGGCAGTCGCCGGGCCAGTACAACCACTACTTCCTGACGTTCATCCAGGGCCGAGACATCCTGCTGTCCGTCGTGAAGATCCTGATCTTCGCGCTGGCCATTGCGCTCATCCACTGCTGGTACGGCATGAAGGTCTCGGGGGGACCGCAGTCGGTCGGCGAGGCCACCGGCGAGGCGATCCGGGCCAGCATCGTGGTCGTCGTGGTGCTCGACATGATCCTCACGCTGCTCTTCTGGGGCGGCGACCCAGGCTTCCGGGTCTCGGGGTAGCGGCATGGGTTCCAGGGTCGCGCGCCGCCGCGAGCTTCGTCGGCGGGACTACGCCATCAGGGGAGTAGCGGTCCTGGTGGGCTTCGCCCTGCTCCTGGGCGCGGCCTGGCTCCGCATGTCGGGAGCCGTTGGCGGCGACCCAGAGGTGTCCGCCCAGCTGCGCAACGCCGGCGGCTCGCTACGCAGCGGCTCCGACGTCAAGATCGCCGGAGTGATCGTCGGCAAGGTCACCGGCATCGCTCGCGGTGACGACGGCGGCGTGCGCGTGGACATGCGGCTTCCCGACAGTGACCTCTCGAACATCCCCGACAACGTCGTGGCGCGGATCCTCCCCGCCACCGTCTTCGGAACCTCGTTCGTCGATCTCGTCGTTCACGAGAGTCCGTCCGGCGAAGCGCTGACTGCGGGCGCGGTGATCCCCGCGGACCAGACCCAGGACACCCTGGAGCTGCAGCAGGCGCTCGACGACATCGACCGCCTCGTCAAGGCCCTCGGTCCTGCCGAGCTCGCCTCCGCCATCGGCTCGGCGGCCAAGGCGCTCGAAGGGCGGGGCGAACAGCTCGGCGAGATCGTCGACACCCTGGCGGCCTACCTCGGGCGGCTGAACCCGCAGCTGCCGCTGGTTCGCTCCAATGTTCGCCAGCTCGCGACCAACCTCGAGGTGGTCGACGACATCGCACCCGATCTGCTCGACGCGACCGAGGACGGTCTGGTCACCCTGAACACCATCGTTGCCCAGCAGGCGGCGATCCGGGCGATCATCGTCGGCGGCACCGGCCTGGTCCGGACGTCGACCACCTTCCTCGACGAGAACCGCGCCGACGCCGTCCGGGTCATCAACGACGGCGCGACGCTGCTCGACGCTCTGTACGACAACCGCCGCGCAGGCATCTCCGGCGCGATCGGGCTCAACGTCCTCCTCGGGCAGAAGCTGACCTCGATCCTCGACCACGGGTTCGGCCGGACCGACGCTCAGTTGCGCTCCGACGCCCCGCCGTACTACACCGCCGCCGACCGTCCCCGCCTGAACGGCGCCTCGCTCAGCGGGATGCTCGGGAGCGGACGATGACCGGGATCGGGAGGGTCGCCGCGAAGTTCAGCGCCTTTGCAGTGGCGGCGGGACTCCTGCTGGTGCTGTTGGTCAACACCATGGTCAACAGTCTGGGCGGTGACTCCCGCACCTACGACGCGGTTTTCGCGGATGTCAGCGGGCTGCGGGTCGGTGACGATGTGAAGGTCGCCGGGGTGCGAGTGGGCCGGGTCGAGTCGATCGAGGTCGACGGAGCCGCCGCCCGGGTCGAGCTCGTGGTTGCTGAGGAGCAGGCACTCCTGGACACCACCACGATCGTGATGCGGTACCAGAACCTCCTCGGCCAGCGGTACCTCGCGCTGGTGCAGGGCGCGGACCGCGGCACTCAGTTGACGGACGGCACCACCATCCCGCTCGAGCGCACCAATCCCGGGTTCGACCTGACCGAGCTGCTCAACGGGTTCCGGCCGCTGTTCGAGGTGCTCCAGCCCAAGGACGTCAACCAGCTCGCCCAGTCGCTCGTGCAGGTGCTGCAAGGCGAGGGCGGCACCGTGGAGAGCCTGCTCCAGCAGACCGCTCGGCTCACCAACTTCATCGCGGACCGCGACGACGTGATCGGCGAGGTGCTGACCAACCTCACGCCGGTGCTGGACAACCTTGCGGGCCAGGGCACCGAGCTGAAGGGGACCGTGCAGGAGCTCCGCGGACTGATGACCGGGCTGGCCCGCGACCGCAAGTCGATCGGCCGCTCGATCGACGGGGTGAGCCAGCTCGTCGGCGCCACCTCGGACCTGCTGCGCGAGGCGCGGGTACCGGCGGTCCGCACGATCGAGCGCTTCCGCTCCGTCGCCCACATGCTGGCTACCTCGCGCGAGGAGCTGAACGCGGCGCTCAAGTCGTTCGGCACCACGTTCGAGGGCCTCGGCCGCGGGGCCTCCTACGAGAACGCGGTGAACGTGTACCTGTGCTCGTTCGCGTTCGCGGTCGGCGGGGAGTCGTACAACACGGCCGGCGGCAAGGGTCCCTGGTCGGAGGTCTGCCGATGATGAAGCCCCTGGGCGCCCGCGACCCGTTCCGGATCGGCGTGATCGCCATCGCGCTCGGCGTCGTCGGCGCCCTGGTCATCCTGGTGCTCAGCATCGTGAGCTTCGGGACCACGTCGTACACCGCCGTGCTCGAGCACACCGCCGGCCTGCGCAAGGGCGAGGACGTGCAGGTGCACGGCGTCTCGGTCGGTCGGGTCACCGGTATCAAGCTCGAGGACCAGCACGTCGTGGTCACCTTCGTGGTCGACGACGAGATCGAGCTCGGCTCGGAGACATCAGCCGAGGTCAAGGTCGCGACCCTGCTGGGAACGCACTACCTCCAGGTCACACCAGAGGGCTCCGGCGACCTGGCGCGCGGCCGGATCCCGCTGGAGCGGACGAGCGTCCCCTACAACCTTCAGGACGTGCTCGAAGGCGCGACCGAGAACCTCGAGGCGCTCGACGCCGACACGCTCGCCGAGGCGCTCACCGCGATGAGCGAGACCCTGTCCGCCTCGACCGGTGACATCGGCCCCGCGCTCACCGGCGTGGCGCGGTTGTCCGAGGTCGTCACCACCCGCTCGAGCCAGGTGGCGGCGCTTTTGAAGGCGGCGCGCAACGTCACCGACCAGCTCTCCGACAGCAGTGAGGACATCGTCGGGCTGATGGAGCAGACCAACCTGGTGGTCAGTGAGGTCACCGCCCGCCGGGACGCCATCCACCGGCTGCTCGTGGAGACCAGGGGCCTGGCCGAGGCACTGACGGCGATCGTCACACAGACGCAGGAGGACCTGCAGCCCGCGCTCAAGGACGTCAACCTGGCGCTGGCTGCGCTCAACAAGGAGGACGAAGCCCTCAAGAAGGTGCTGACCGTGATGGCGCCGGCCGTCCGGTACGTCGCCAACGCCACCGGCAATGGGCCGTACGTGGACCTCTACGGCGATGCTCCGGCCGTCCCGGCCGACGATGCGCTCTGCGCTGCCCGGGTGATCTGCTGATGGCGCGCCTGCTTCGCCTCGTCCTCGTCGGGGTCATGGTCTTCCTGGCCACCGGATGCGTCCCGGATGCGGTCCGTGGCGACAAGATCACGGTGACGGCGTACTTCACCGACTCGGCGGGGCTCTTCGTCGGCAACGACGTCGGCGTCCTCGGCGTCCGGGTCGGCAAGGTCACCGACATCGAGCCAGAGGGTGACCGGGTCAAGGTCATCCTCGAAATCGACGCCGACCAACCCGTTCCCGCGGATGCCGGCGCCGTGGTCGTGGCCCGGTCGGTGGCCACCGACCGGTACGTCGAGCTGACGCCGGTCTACGACGGCGGCGAGAAGATGCAGGACGGCGCAGAGATCGCGGCGGACCGCACCGCGTCGCCGGTGGACTTCGACCAGGTGCTCGAGACGATCAACGAGTTCGCGACCGGGATCGCCGGATCGAAGAAGACGACCCGGGCGGTGAAGCGCTTCATCGACAGTGGAGCGGCTGCGCTCGAGGGCACCGGCGGTCTCGCGAACCGCAGCATCCGCGAGCTGGCCCAGGCGATCAGCAGCCTGTCCGGTCAGCGCGAGGACTTCGCTCAGACCATCGTGTCCCTCGACGTCCTGGTGGCCACGATCGCCGAGAACGACGACACCGTCCGCACCTTCGTGGACCAGGTCGCCGAGGCCAGCAGCCTGCTGGCCGACGAGCGCGGTAACTTCCGAAGGGCGCTGCGCGCATTGGACCGGGCCGTCACCGTGGTGGCCCGGTTCGCCGTCGACAACCGCGACGAGGTCGTCACCACGTTCGCCGACACCACCAAGGTGTTCCGCACGATGCTGAGCAGGCGCGCCGCGCTCACCGAGGTCCTCCGGGTGATGCCGGTGACCCTGCAGAACCTGATCCGTCTCCCGGTCAACGGTCGGGTACCGACGAGGGTGGACCCGCTCACCATCGGGCCGTTCGGCAACGAGCTCCGCGACCTTTGCGAGCAGCTCCCTCTGGGGCTGTGCGACCTGTTCAGCGGCAGCGACCCGTTCGGAGGTCGGCAGCCATGAGCCACGTAGCGCGCGTCATCGTCACCCTGCTGGGGCTGTTGCTCGTGGCCGGATGCGGCCCCGGGCTGAAGGACGTCCCCCTCCCCGGCACGGGCGTCTCCGGAGACACCATCACGGTCCGGGCCGACTTCGCCGAGGCGCTCAACCTTGCCGAGGGGGCCACCGTCAAGGTCAACGGGGTCGATAGCGGCAAGGTTCAGACGGTCGCGGTCGAGGACTTCCACGCCCGGGCCGAGATGAAGGTCAAGACCAGCGCCGAGCTCCGCGAGGGCGCCACCGCTCGGCTGCGGTACACGACGCCGCTGGGCGAGCTGTTCGTTGACATCAGCAACCCGGCGAAGGGCGCCAAGCTCGACGAAGGTGACCTCCTCGAGCTCGACAGCACCAGCACGGCACCCACCGTGGAGGACGCGCTGGCGCAGGCCTCACTCCTGGTCAACGGCGGCGGTCTCGAGCAGCTGCAGACCGTCACCGAGGAGCTGAACACCGCTGTCGGCGGGCGCGAGGAGACAGTGCAGACGCTCCTTCGTCGGGCGGAGACGCTTCCTCACCGAGGCCAACGCGACGACGCGCGACATCGACCGCGCCCTGACCGCCTTGGCCGCGGTCTCCGCAGACCCTCGGCGAGCGCCAGGACGTGATCAACCGAGCGGTGCGCGGACGTCCGCCCCGCGGCGAAGGTGCTGCGGGAGAACACTCCTGGTCTCACCGAGCTGCTGGCCGAGATCGAGCAGTTCTCGGCCGCGGCGAACACGACGGTGCAGCAGACCCGCGACCAGCTGCTGACGATCATCCACCAGGCGGAGCCGGTGCTCGCGGAGTTCGTGGCCAACCAGGGCCGGTACGTGAAGTCGTTGACCTCGCTGATCGACGGCGGAAAGGTCGTCGACGAGATCGTCCCCGGCGACTACACTGCGCTGCTGCTCAAAGCGCACCTCGATGACTTCGCGCTCGGCCAGCTCGATGAGCTGTTCGATGTCCTCGGACTCGGCGGCTTGCTCGGCCGCGACCGGCCCGCCGACGCCGAGCCCGCGTCGAAGCCCGACACGTCGCCGCGCGACCAGCGCGCACTCCGCGAGCAGTTGGCTCCGATCTCACTCGGCGGCCTGGTGGGGGGGCTGCTGTGAAGATCTTGAGCAACCGTCTCTACCTCAGCGCCTTCGGCGTCTTCATGGTGCTGGTGGTCTGCGTCTTCTACCTGTTCGCCGCGGTGCTGAAGCAGCCGCTGACCTCGCGACCGCTCGAGCTGACGGTCCAGCTCGCGTCCGCCGGCGGCCTGTTCGACGGCTCCGCTGTGACGTACCGCGGGGTCAAGGTCGGCAAGGTGACCGGGATCGAGCTCACCTCGTCGGGCGTGGAGGCGCACCTGCGGCTGAGTGCCGGTACGGAGGTCCCCGAGGACTCGCTAGCCGTGGTCCGCAGCCTTTCGCCGGTCGGCGAGCAGTACCTCGACTTCCAGCCGAACTCGGCGGGCGGCCCGTTCCTCGAGAGCGGCGACTCGATCCCCGCCGAGTCGACGGACATCCCGAAGAGCCTCCAGTCGACGGTCGTCGCGGTCAACAACGTGCTTCGTCAGGTCGACGAGGACAACCTGCGCACCACGCTGGTCGAGCTGAGCAAGGCGCTCGACGGAACCGGCGACGAGCTCGGCCGGATGATCGACGACGGGCAGTTGCTGCTCGAGGAGCTGGACCGCATCTACCCCCAGACGTCTCGGTTGCTCCGCAACGGCGACGTGGTGCTGGACATCGCCCCCGACAAGGCCGACAGTCTGCGTCGGCTCGGCACCTCGGCCAAGGAGTTCGCGGCTTTCCTGCGCGACTACGATCCAGAGCTACGGGAGACGTTGCAGGACGCGCCCGGCCAGATCAAGAACCTGGAGGCCCTGGTGGAGGACGCGCGCAAGGTGCTGCCGGACTTCCTGGCAGCCGGCGTAGGCGTCACCGACATCTTCGCGTCCTACGAGCCGCACGTCCGGACGCTGCTCCAGACCTACGCTCCAGGGCTCGGCGTCCTCACCAGCAGCATCAAGAACGGCGAGCTGCGGATCCAGCTGATTCTCGACGCCGACCGGCGCTGCGCGTACGACGTGAAGCGGCGTGCCGCGCGCAACCCCGACCGCCGCCCGCTACAGACCGACGGCCGGTGCTCCGCGTCGTTCAGCACGCTTCAGCGCGGGGCCGCGCACGCGCCAGGGCCGGTGCGTTGACCGCAATGACCCGTTCCCAACTGTTCGTCGGCGGTCTGGTGCTCGCCCTCGTTGCCTCCCTGGTCGCTGTCGTGCTGCTGGCTCGCGACGACGAGGAAGCCGAGGATCGCGCGGCAGCGTCATCCGAGCTCGTCGATGCCGCGCTGGAGGCCGAGCAGGCGGCGCGCGACACGGTGGTCCAGATGACGACGTACAGCTTCCGCACCGTCGACGACGACTTCGACTGGGTAGACGCGGCCGGCACGAAGAAGTTCCAGGAGAACTTCGCCGACGCCGCGAAAGCCGCCGTCGCCTACGTCAAGACGCTCAAGGCCACGGCCGTCGGCACGGTGATGGACTCCGCCGCGACGGCGGCCGACGCCGACCACGTGAAGGTTCTGCTCTTCGTCGACCAGGAGATCCGTAGCAAGGGGGAGTCCGGCAGTCGGCTCGACCAGCCGCGGGTGACCATGCAGATGGTTCGGCAGGACGGCGAGTGGCTGGTCGACGAGGTGCAGGTCAACAACCTGGTCAGCACCCCTGGTTCCGGGTGACAACTAGATTGTCGGTGTGAGCACACGGAGGACGGCGGGGCGCCTGGTCAAGGTACTGCGGCGCACCATGCTCACGATCCTGGGCGTTCAGATCGTCGTCGCGGTCAGCATGTCGCTGGTCGACTCCTACCGACGCCGCGGCAAGAAGCCCAAGCCGTTCCCGACGGTGCCGCCCCGGACCGTCGACGTCGGCGACGGACAGGTCACGACGTACACGTTCGGGAAGGACCTCTACGAGGACATGCTCGCCGCGATCGACGGCGCGAAGCGGCAGGTCCTGTTCGAGACCTACATCTGGAAGGGCGATGCGACGGGGGAGCGGTTCAAGCGCGCGCTGATCGCGGCCGCGGAGCGGGGCGTGGAGGTCTACTGCATCTACGACGGGTTCGCCAACCTCGTGGTGTCGCCGATCTTCAAGCGGTTCCCCTCGAGCGTGAAGGTGCTGCGCTATCCGGTCTACACGGCCGGCTGGAGGTTCTTCGACCTGCGCCGCTACGGCCGTGACCACCGCAAGATTTTGGTCGTCGACGACGACACCGGCTTCGTCGGGGGCTACAACATCGGCTCGGCCTACGAGACCGAGTGGCGCGACACGCACGTCCGGATCTCCGGGCCCGGCGTCGAGGACCTGAAGCGCGCCTTCGCCGATTTCTGGAACCTCAACCGCCGACGGCGGCTACGCGCCAACGAACGGCCCCTGCTGATCGAGACGGCCTCCACCTGGGAACCGAAGATCCGGGTGCAGCGCAACGTGCCGCGGTTGTGGATGTTCCCGATCCGGGCGATGTACATCGAGGCGATCAACCGGGCCAGTCGCAACGTCTGGATGACCTCGGCCTACTTTATGCCGGACCAGGACTTCGTCGACTCGATGAAGACCGCCGCCCGCCGCGGGGTCGACGTACGACTGTTGGTGCCGCTGAAGTCCAACCACATCGTCACCGACTGGATCTCCCGTGGGTACTACACCCAGCTCCTCGACTCGGGCGTGCGGATCTTCCGCTACCGCGACGCGATGGTGCACGCCAAGACCGCCACGGTCGACGGCACCTGGACCACCGTCGGCACCGCCAACATCGACCGGCTCAGCCTCACCGGCAACTACGAGATCAACGTCGAAGTGATCGACGAGCCTCTGGCGAAGACCCTCGAGGAGATCTTCGCGACCGACGAGTCCAACTGCCTTGAGCTGACCAGTGGCGAGTGGGAGGCGCGTGATCTGCACCGCAAGTTCACCGAGTCCATCCTGGGTCCGCTCCGACCGCTGCTCTAGGAGAGTCCGGCGGTCCGGCGGCACTGTCGGCGCCTCGTCGTACGCTCGTCCCCATGCGTCCCGTTACCGACCTCGAGCGTCGTGTCGCCCCGTTCGAGGTGATCTCCGACTACACGCCTTCGGGCGACCAGCCGGCCGCGATCGCCGAGATCACCAAGCGTCTCCAGGGCGGCGTGCAGGACATCGTGCTCCTCGGCGCCACCGGCACCGGCAAGACGGCTTCGGTCGCGTGGGTCGCCGAGCAGGTGCAGCGGCCGATCCTGGTCATGCAGCCCAACAAGACGCTCGCCGCCCAGTTCGCCAACGAGCTGCGGCAGCTGTTCCCCAACAACGCCGTGGAGTACTTCGTCTCCTATTACGACTACTACCAGCCCGAGGCCTACGTCCCGCAGACCGACACCTATATCGAGAAGGACTCCTCGATCAACGAGGAGGTCGAGCGACTGCGCCACTCGGCCACCAACTCGCTGCTGACCCGGCGGGACGTGATCGTGGTCTCGACGGTGTCGTGCATCTACGGCCTGGGCACGCCGCAGGAGTACGTCGACCGGATGATCCGACTCAAGGTCGGCCAGGAGCACGACCGCGACTCGATCCTGCGCCGGCTGGTCGAGATCCAATACACCCGCAACGACATGTCGTTCACCCGTGGCACCTTCCGGGTCCGGGGCGACACCCTCGAGGTGTTCCCGGTCTACGAGGAGCTCGCCGTCCGGGTGGAGTTCTTCGGCGACGAGATCGAGCGGTTGATGACGCTGCACCCCGTCACCGGTGAGGTGCTCACCGAGGACCAGGAGCTCTACCTTTTCCCGGCGACCCACTACGTCGCCGGTCACGACCGGATGGAGCGGGCGATCAAGGGCATCGAGGCCGAGCTCGAGGAGCAGCTGGCCACGTTCGAGCGCCAGGGCAAGATGCTGGAGGCCCAGCGGCTACGGATGCGCACGACCTACGACGTCGAGATGATGCGCCAGGTCGGCTCCTGCGCCGGGATCGAGAACTACTCGATGCACATCGACGGGCGTAGCCGCGGCTCGGCGCCCAACTGCCTGCTCGACTACTTCCCCGAGGACTTCCTGCTGGTCGTCGATGAGTCCCACGTCGCGGTGCCCCAGATCGGCGGCATGTACGAAGGCGACATGTCCCGCAAGCGCAACCTCGTCGACCACGGCTTCCGGCTGCCCAGCGCCATGGACAACCGGCCGCTGCGGTGGGAGGAGTTCCTCGACCGGATCGGACAGACCATCTACCTGTCGGCGACGCCGGGCAACTACGAGTTGGACAAGGTCACCACCGGTGACGGCACACCCGATGTGGTCGAGCAGATCATCCGGCCGACCGGTCTGATCGACCCCGAGGTCGTGGTGAAGCCGACCAAGGGCCAGATCGACGACCTGATCCACGAGATCCGGCTGCGCACCGACAAGAACGAGCGGGTCCTGGTCACCACGTTGACCAAGAAGATGTCCGAGGACCTCACCGACTACCTCCTCGACGCCGGCGTCCGCACCCGATATCTCCACTCGGAGGTTGACACCCTCAAACGGATCGAGCTGCTGCGCGACCTGCGGCTGGGCGACTACGACGTGCTCGTCGGCATCAACCTGTTGCGCGAGGGCCTCGACCTCCCCGAGGTCTCACTCGTCTCGATCCTGGACGCCGACAAGGAGGGCTTCCTGCGCTCCGACAAGTCGCTGATCCAGACGATCGGTCGGGCGGCCCGCAACGTGTCCGGCCAGGTGCACATGTACGCCGACCGGATCACGCCGTCGATGGAGTCCGCGATCGACGAGACCAACCGGCGCCGGGCCAAGCAGGTCGCCTACAACACCGCGCACGGCATCGACCCGACCCCGCTGCGCAAGAAGATCGCCGACATCACCGAGATGCTCGCCCGCGAGGACGAGAACACCCAGGAGCTGCTGGAGACCTGGCAGCATCAGGACGCGAAGTCCCGTGCCGCTACCGGCTCAACAGGCGGGAAGGTCAGCCCGGTCCCTGGTCTGTCCAGGCTCAAGAGCGACACGGTCGGCGGGCACGCGGCCGACCTGGCCGGGCTACCGAGCGCCGAGCTCGCCGAGCTCATCCAGCAGCTGACCGACCAGATGAAGGGCGCCGCAGCCGAGCTGCAGTTCGAGCTTGCGGCGCGGCTCCGTGACGAGATCGGCGACCTCAAGAAGGAGCTCCGGCAGATGATGGAGGCCGGCGTCAGCTGAGCGGGCCGGCCCGCCGCATGCCCACCGGCAGAGCACGGTCGATCCGGGCCTCCTGGCTCGCATGACCACTCTCACGCCTGGTTACCTGGAACCCATGAGCACTCCTATCGACCTGGGTCGTCCCGTGTCCGGCGACGTCATCGAGCTGATCCTGGCCGATCACCGACTGTTCGAGTCGCTGCTCCGCGATCTGCGCGACCGCTCCTCCGATCGAGATGACGTCCGACGCGCGTTCTCGGCCCTCCATGTCGCGCATGCCGAGGCGGAGGAGAAGTACGTCTACCCCCAACTGCGCCGCAAGGACGCGATCGACGAGCACGAGGCGGAGCACGGCGAGGCGGAGCATGCCGAGGGGCATCACGCCCTGCTTGCCCTGCTCGAGCTGAAGGGGACCGACACCCAGGCCTTCGATGACGCCGTCGAGGAGTTGGCGAAGGTGGTCAACCACCACCTCACCGAGGAGGAGCTGACGATCCTCAACCCCGCCCGGGAGGAGGTCGGCGAGCAGGTCCGGGCCGAGCTCGGTGCGGTGTTCGCGAAGGAGCGCAACGCCCGGATCGACGCCGACTGCGGCGGCATCACCAACGTCCGCTCGATCGTGGCCGACGCGAGGCGACGGGGATTGCTCGACGCCGAGCAGGACGACGACTAAACAGGGGCTGTGGACGTTGACACGATGCAGGCCTACTGCCTGGCGAAGCCCGGCGCCTGGCCGGACAACCCCTGGGATCACGAATACCCGGTGATCAAGGTCGGGCCGAGGGAGGGCGGCAAGATCTTCGCGGCCCTCGGTGCGGCCGGGGTCGGGCTCAAGGGCGGCGCGAGCCGGGAGGCCGCCGACGAGTGGTTGCAGCGCTTTCCGGACGACGCGAGCGTGATGGCCTATATCGGCCGCTCCGGTTGGAACGACCTCGCGTTCGGTGGCGCGATCCCCGACGACGAGCTGCTGGAGGCGATCGACGAGTCCTATCGGCTCGTGGTCTCCCGGCTACCCAAGAGGCTCCGGCCGACGGGCTGGGACGAGTAGCGGCGTCTCGGCGACCCGTCCGCTGACGGCCACCCGGGAGGAACCCTGCGCGTGGCGGGCGTCACTCTCAGCGGTCCCGCGCGTTGTCTGAGCGGGGAGTGGCTGTCGAAGTCCGCCGAGACACGCCCTAAGACAAGTCTCGTAGACGAAAACGAGAACACGTTCTATTGTGTGGCAACCGTCGCATGGGTTGGGAGGTGACCGATGGGGTTCAGCGCCGTGTCGGTCCTTCGTGGTCCCGGTGAGATAACGGCGATGGTCGTCGAGGTCACCGAGAAAATCTTCACCACTCGCTTCCAGACTCGCGAGTTCATCGAGCAGGCCTGGTTCATCACCAGCGTGACGCTGATGCCGACCATCCTGGTCTCCATCCCGTTCGGTGCCGTCATCTCCCTGCAGGTCGGGAACCTGACCGGACAGCTCGGTGCGCAGTCGTTCGCCGGTGCCACCGCGGTGCTGGCCACCGTGCGGGAAGCGGCGCCGATCGCTGCCGCGATGATCATCGCCGGAGCGGCCGGTTCGGCCATCTGTGCCGATCTTGGCGCCCGCAAGATCCGCGAGGAGATCGACGCGATGGAGGTGCTGGGCGTCGACCCGTTGGAGCGCCTGGTCGCCCCTCGCGTCGTCGCGACGATGTTCGTGGCCGTGATGATCAACGGCATCGTGATCAGCGCCGGCATCGGCGGCGGCTACTTCTTCACCGTGATCGTGCAAGGCGGTTCCGCTGGCGCCTTCCTCGCCAACTTCACCGCCCTGGCCGCGCTGCCGGACCTGTACATCGCGATGGTCAAGGCGGTCATCTTCGGATGGCTGGCCGCGATCGTCGGTTCCTACAAGGGCCTGACCGCGGGCGGCGGCCCCAGCGGCGTGGGCCGAGCGGTCAACGAGGCAGTGATCATCGCCTTCATGTTGCTGTTCTTCCTGAACGCCGTGATCACCGCGATCTACTTCCAGGTCGTTCCTCCGGTGGGGCTCTGATGGCCGGCATTGCCGAGGTCACTGCCAACGCGGTGCAGTCGCAGCGGCGTTCGATCGAGCGGTACGGCGACCAGCTGTTGTTCTTCGCGAAGGCGATGTACGCGATCCCCTCGACGATCAAGCGGTACCCGCGCGAGATCTCCGCGACGCTCGCGGAGATCACCTTCGGCGCGGGCGGCCTGAGCCTGATCGCTGGATCTGTCGGCGTGATCGCGTTCATGTCCTTCTTCGCCGGCACCGAGGTGGGCATTCAGGGCTATGCGTCCCTGAGCCAGATCGGCGTTGCGAAGTTCAGCGCCTTCATCTCGGCCTACTTCAACACCCGCGAGGTGGCTCCACTGGTCTCGGCGATCGCCCTCGCGGCGACCGTGGGATGTGGCTATACGGCGCGGCTCGGCGCGATGCGGATCTCGGAGGAGATCGACGCGCTCGAGGTGATGGGCATCCCGTCGCTGCCGTACCTCGTCACCACCCGGATGATCGCGGCGTTCATCGCGGTGATCCCGCTCTACATCGTGGCACTCTCGGCGTCGTACCTCTCCCCGCGACTGATCGTCACCTACATCTACGGACAGTCACCAGGCACCTACGACCATTACTTCTTACAGTTCCTTCCGCCGATCGACATGGTCTGGTCCTTCTTCAAACTGCTGTTCCTCGCGGTCGCGATCATCCTGATCCACTGCTACTACGGCTATACCGCCTCGGGTGGGCCGGCCGGTGTGGGCCGGGCGGTCGGCCGGGCGATCCGGACCAGCATCGTCACGGTCGTGGTGGCGGACTTCTTCCTGAGCTTCGCGATCTGGGGCTCGACCACGACGGTGAGGATCACCGGATGATCCACGACGTCCTGCGCGAGGAGGTGCTCCTCCAGTGCTGGTAAACATCCATCACGACAGCGCCCGCGAGCACAACCGGCTCCTGGTGGCCGGCATCGCGTCCATCCTGGCTATCACGCTGCTGATCTGGCTCTCCATCGCGATCTACAACAAGGAGTTCGACCGGGTCACCATGGTGACCATCAAGGCGGACCGGGCCGGCCTCCAACTCGCGAAGTTCGGCGACGTGCGGATCAACGGCGCTCTGGTCGGCCAGGTCCGAGAGGTCACTCAGGACGGCAACCAGGCGGAGATCCGGATCGCCCTGGAGCCGTCGGCGGCGAAGAAGATCCCCTCGAACTCCACGGTGGAGATCCTTCCGACCACGCTCTTCGGGCAGAAGTTCGTCCAGTTCGTGCGGCCGGCGACGCCCTCGGGCCAATCGCTCAAGGATGGCACGGTGATTCCCTCGGACCGGGTCACCACGAACGTCGAGCTGAGCCAGGTCCTCTCGGATCTGTTCCCGCTGTTGCGCGCCGTCCGGCCCGCCGACCTGAACGCCACCCTGAACGCCCTGGCCACCGCACTCGAGGGCCGCGGTGAGCAGCTCGGACAGACGATGGACGAGCTCGGCCAGTATCTCGACGCCATCGACGACCAGCTGCCGACGCTGCGCGAAGACCTGGTCGAACTGGCGCAGGTGGCCGACGCCTACGACGTCGCCGCCCCGGACCTGCTCGACGTGCTCGACAACGTCACGGTCACCAGCAAGACGATCGTCGAGAAGCGCGCGGAGCTCGACGTGTTCTTCTCCGACCTCGGCGGGCTCGCCGACACCACGACCCGGATCCTGCGCGACAACGAGCAGAACATGGTGCGCGTCGGCCAGGTCACCGAGCCGGTGCTCGCGCTCCTGGCGGAGTACTCACCCGAGTTCCCCTGCCTGATCAAGGGCGCAGCGAACTACGCCCCGATCCTCTCCAAGACCTTCGAGGGCGACTGGGTCAAGCAGTACATCGAGTTCTTCAACCCGCAGTGGCGGGTGTTCGACGAGCGCGACAAGCCCGTCTACGGCGAGGTCGGCCACGGCCCCTGGTGCGCCGGGTTGCCGAACTTCAAGGTGCCGGCGATTCCGCGCTCGCTCGACCAGGGCAGCCCGTTGGATGAGAACCCGCCGCGCAGCCCGGTTCCCAACTTCGGCGCGTTTCCCCCGGACTGGCTGAACCTCACCAGCGGATACGCCGGCACCGCGGCCGAGAAGCAGATCGTCAACACGATGCTCGCGTCGCATTCGGGCAGCTCGGACTCGGACTACGGCTCGCTCGGATCGCTCCTGTACGGTCCCGTCGTCCGCGAGGGCGAGGTCCAGGGATGAGCGAGCCCGCAATGGAGAAGGCCCTGCTGCGTCGCCGCAACGCGGTGACGATCAGCGCCGGGATCAAGCTCGGCATCTTCACCGTGGTCTCCGTCCTGGTGACCGGGCTGCTGGCGGTCATCATGGGCAACATCGGGCTCGGTGGCTCGCACGAGTACCGAGCGATCTTCGCCAGTGCCAGCAACCTCCAGAAGGGCGACGACGTCCGGGTCGCGGGGGTCAACGTCGGCGAGGTGTCCTCCGTCGAGCACTACGAGCGGTCGATGGCCAAGGTGTCCTTCAAGATCGACGACGACATCACGCTGACGTCGTCGTCGACCGCGGAGGTCCGCTTCCTCAACCTGATCGGCGACCGCTATCTCGCCCTGGAGGAGGGCAGCGAGGCAGACGATGCCGAGACCCTTGAGGAGGGCGGCACCATCCCGGTGGAGCACACCAGCCCTTCGCTTGACCTGACGGTGTTGTTCAACGGGTTCAAGCCGTTGTTCCAGGCGCTCGCCCCCGAGCAGGTCAACGAGCTCAGCCTCAACCTGGTCCAGGTGCTGCAGGGCGAGGGCGGCACCGTCCGCGGGCTGCTGGAGCACACGTCGTCCCTCACCTCGGCGCTCGCAGACCGGGACCAGCTGATCGGTGAGGTCGTGACCAACCTCGGCGAGACGCTCGACACCGTGAACCAACGGCACCAGCAGTTGAGCTCCCTGGTGGTGGAGCTCAAGAACTGGATGCAGGATCTGGCCTCGGACCGCCAGACGATCGGCTCCTCGCTCGGCAACATCTCCGCGCTCACCGCGACGGTTGCCGACCTGCTCAAGCGGGGGCGTCCGCTGCTCAAGAAGGACATCGTCGCTCTGCGCAAGCTCGCGACCCTGCTCAACGAGCCCGCTCAACGGGCCGACCTCGTCGACCTGTTGAACCGGATGCCCGAGGTGATGGCCGACCAGACCCGCACCGGCACCTATGGCGCCTGGTACCAGTACTACATCTGCGGCATCTCGGCCCGGATCCGGCTGCCGCTCCTCGGCAACATCCCGATCGTCAAGACCATCCAGAACTACATCGAGAAGTTCGACATCAAGTCCAACGCGGAGAGGTGCAAGCGCTGATGGCCGCCCACTCCAGCGACGCGCGGATCATCCGCCTCGGTGCCATCTCCCTGGTGGTGCTGGCGCTCGTATCGGCCGCCACGTTCAACTTGTCGAAGTTCCCCGGCTTCCGCGGGACCACCTACTACGCACAGTTCAGCGACGCCAGCGGCATCCACAAGGGCAACGTGGTCCAGGTGGGCGGCATCCGGGTCGGCCGGGTCACCGAGGTCTCCCTGGAGGACGCCAAGGTGCTGGTGAAGTTCGAGGTCGACGGAGACGTCGACTTCGGCCGGGAGAGTGCCGCGTCGATCGAGGTCTACAACCTGCTGGGCGAGAAGTACCTCGAGCTGACGCCCGCTGGAGACGGGCAGTTCGCGGAGGGCAGCACGATTCCGGTCGAGCGCACCCAGTCGGCGTACGACATCGTCGACGCACTAGGCGAGCTCACCACGACCACCGAGGCCATCGACACCGACCAGCTGTCCGAGGCGCTCGACGTGGTCTCCGGCACGCTCGACGAGTCCGCCCCCGAGATCGAGGCGGCCTTCGAGGGGATTGCCCGGCTGTCCCGGTCGGTCTCGTCGCGCGACGAGCAGATCCAGTCGCTCCTGGACAGCCTCCTCCGAGGTGACCCAGGTGCTCGCCGAACGCAGTGACGACGTCGTCGATCTGATGAAGAACGGCGACCTGGTGTTCCAGGAGCTGCAGAAGCGCAAACGCGCGGTGCACACGCTCCTGGTCAATGCCCGGTCGCTCGCCCAGGAGGCTGAAGGGCGTCGCCACCGACAACGAGGACCAGATCGGCCCGGCCTTGAAGGAGGTCGACGAGCTGTTCGGAGTGCTCGTGGAACGCAAGGACCAGCTCAAGGCGACGCTGCACCAGCTCGGCCCGTACGTCGAGATCCTCAGCAACATCATCGGGACCGGCCCCTGGTTCGACGCGATGGCGATCAACCTGACGACCCTCCCGGTCGAGCTGCGGCCCGGCGTGCCCGAGTTCGTGGCAGGGAACCCGGGGTGATGACCAGATGATCGACTTCCTGAAGGGCCTCGAGCGCCGCGTGGTGCTGCTCGTGGTCGTGCTGCTGGGCTTGACCGCGATCCTCACGGTGGCCTTCACGCCCTCGGACACCAGGTCTGTCGCGGCGCACTTCCCACGGGCGGTCAGCGTCTACGACGGCACCGAAGTCCGGATCCTCGGCGTGAAGGTCGGCGAGGTGACCGCGGTGATCCCCGAGGGCACCTCGGTGCGGGTCGAGATGGAGTACGACGCGAAGTACGACGTGCCCGCGGACGCCAAGGCCGTGATCGTCACCCCGACGTTGGTGGCGGACCGGTTCGTGCAGCTGACCCCGGTGTACGAGGGTGGCGCGACAATGGCCGACGGTGCGGAGATCGCACTCCCCGACACCGGCGTACCGGTCGAGCTGGACCGCATCTACAGCAGCCTGCAGACCCTGACCCGCGCGCTGGGGCCCAACGGGGTCAACGCCGACGGCACCCTGGACCACTTCCTGAAAGCGGCCCGGCATGCGTTCGAGGGGCAGGGCGAAGCGGGCAACGAGATGCTGCGGGAGCTCTCCTCGGCGGTGGAGACGTTCGGCGACGGGGCGGGCCCGCTCTTCGAGACGGTCACCAGCCTCGCCGAGTTCACGACCAAGCTCGCCAAGAACGACAAGGTGGTGCGGGCGTTCATCCGCGACCTCGCTGGTGTCTCGCGGACACTCGCGGCCGAGAGCGACGAGCTCCAGGCCGCGGTGGCCGCGGTCGCGGACGCGGTCGGCACCGTGGAGGGTTTCGTCAGGAACAACCGCGACGGTCTGGTCAAGTCCGTGCGCAGCCTGACCACCGTGATGGCGACGATCGACTCCGAGAAGGAGAACCTCGATACCGCCATTGCGGGTCGCACCGCTGGCGATGGGGAACCTGGCGATGAGCTTCGACCACATCAGCGGTAGCCAGAACTCCCGGATCGGCATCGGCGGCAACATCTGGACCGCGGATGCGCTGGCCTGCGGCATCGTCCAGCAGATACCCGATATGCCGCGCGCGCTGAAGGACACCGCGTGCGACCTGATGGCTCAGCTGATCCGGCCGCTCACCACCCAGGTGCCGTTCTTCCCCACGGAGTACAAGCACTACATCCCCGCGGACACCAAGAAGGGGCTGCGGCGACCGTCGACTCCAGAGGTTGCCTACCACTCCGAGAGCGACCCCTCGATGACGAAGCTCCTCGGAGGTACGTCATGAGGCCCTGGGTCCGCTGGATCGCGTCTACGGCCGCCGGGGCGGTGCTCCTGACCGGGTGCGACTTCGATGGCGCCTACGACCTGCCGCTGCCGGGCTCTCCGGTCGACAAGGGCGACGCCTTCGAGATCACCGTCGACTTCGCGGACGTGCTCAACGTCGTCCCCCGTTCGCCGGTGATGGTCGATGATGTCGTCGTCGGTGAGGTGACCGAGGTCGAGCGAGTGGGGTGGCACGCCCGGCTGAAGATGCTGGTCAAGAACAACGTGGTGCTGCCGGACAACGCGATCGCCGAGATCAGGCAGGTGTCCCTGCTGGGCGAGAAGTACGTCGCGCTGGAGCCACCCCCCGACCAGGAGTCGGACGGACGGCTCGGCGAGGGCGACACCATCTCCCTGGCCGCCACCGGACGGAACCCCGAGGTCGAAGAGGTGCTCGGCGCGCTGTCGTTCCTGCTCAGTGGTGGGGGAGTGGCCCAGCTCGGCACCATCACCCGTGAGGCCAACGAGGTCATGTCGGGACGTCAGGACCGGCTTCGCTCGATGCTCGGCTCGCTCGAAGGTGTGGTGAGCACCCTGGACGCGCAGAAGGCCGACATCATCCACGCGATGGAGTCGCTCAACAGCCTGGCCGAGACGCTCAACCAGGAGAAGGACACGATCGGCGAGGCGCTGGACGCGGTCGGCCCTGCCATTGAGGTGCTGGCCGACCAACACGACGAGCTGATCGGCATGCTGGCCTCCCTGGACCGGCTCGGCGACGTCGGCACCAGGGTGATCAACGCCAGCAAGGACGACGTCCTCGCCATGCTGGACGAGCTGGCGCCGATCCTCAGCGGTCTGCAGGGCGCCGGCCGCAAGCTGGCGCCGGGGCTCAACCTCCTGGTCAGCTTCCCGTTCCCGAAGGCCGCCAACTCGATCGTCCAGGGCGACTACGCCGACACGATCGCGCGCATCGAGCTGGACTTCCAGAACCTCTACGCCTCCACGGGGCTTCCCGACATCCAGCTCCCCAACCCTGGCGAGGTGCTCACCCAGGTCGAACGCTGCCTGCGCAGTGGCAGCATCACCAGCGCCGCCTGCGCCAAGGTGCTGAACTCGGTCAACCTGCTCAAGGACCTGAAGAAGCAGTGCAAGCAGAAGGCCAACCGCGACAACATCGTGTGCCAGATCGTGAACGCCGTGCCCAACCTGGGCGACCTGACCGGTGGCCTTCTCGGTGACTCGCTCGACGGGCTCACCGGCGGGTTGAACGGGCTGTCGCAAGGGCTGGCCGGACCCACGTCGTACCACCGCGACCCGAGCATGGGCGATCTTCTGGGGGGCGTGGCATGAGGCTTGGCGTGCGGAACCGGCTGATCGCGTTCGTTGTGCTGAGCGCCGTGGGCATCACCTATGTCACCGCCACCTATCTCGGGCTCGTCGACCGGGTGACCGGTCGCAACATCTCGGTGACCGCGACCCTGCCCGGATCCGGGGGCCTGTTCGAGGGCAGCGAGGTCACCTACCGCGGCGTGAAGATCGGCAAGGTCTCGCAGGTCGAGCCGACCGAGAACGGCATCGAGGTCAAGCTCGAGCTGCGGCACGACACCCGGCTGCCCACGGACTCGTCGATCTTCGTGCACAACCTCTCGGCGGTGGGTGAGCAGTACCTGGACTTCCTGCCACCGGACGACGACCCGCCCTACGCCAAGGACGGCACGGTCTTTGAGGGCGATGAGCTGTCGCTGCCCGTTGACGAGGGCGCGCTGTTGGTCGACATGTACGACTTCGTCGGCTCGGTCGACCGCGAGAGTCTGGAGATCGTGGTCCACGAGCTGGGCGAGATGTTCGGGGAGACCGGTCGCGAGCTGCAGGTGCTGCTCGACAGCGGGTCGAAGTTCGTCTCCGAGGCGTCCGAGCACACCGACGAGACGATCCAGCTGCTGAGGCGCGGGTTGACGGTGCTCCGGACCCAGCGCGGCCAGAGCGAGAACATCCGGAGCTTCGCGCGTGACCTGGCGACGCTCACCGGTGCGCTGCGCGGGAGCGACTCCGACCTGCGCCAGGTGCTGGAGGACACCCCCTCTGCGGCCCGCGAGGTCGACGGCCTGCTGAAGGAGCTCGAGCCGACGCTGCCCATCTTGCTGAGCGACCTGGTCTCGGTCGACCAGGTGGTCTCCAACTACCTGCCAGGGCTCGAACAGCTCCTGGTCACCTATCCGCCGATGCTCGCCGCCGGCCCCACGGGAAGCACCAAGGACGGCTGGGGTCATATCAACCTCCAGTTCGACTACAGCGTGCCGCCGTGCACGAAGGGCTACAAGCCGCCGAGCGAGTGGCGGTCGCCGCGAGACACGACCGACGCTCCCTACTACCCCGCTGAGTGCAAGTCCGGTCCGCCGTACGAGATGCGCGGGCCCAAGCGGGCGCCGACCGGGACCGGACCGAACGCTTCACCCCCGCGTGTCTACAGTGGCACCTACGATCCGGCCACCGGACGGGTTCCTGGCCTGGTTGACGCCAACGGCAACCCGGTCGAGTTCAAGCAGCCGGCGAACCTATCGGTCCTGGGGGGCGACGCGTGGAAATGGATGCTGGTGGGACCGGTGGCGAGCCGGTGACCCCGGATCCCCAACCCGCGACCCCCGCTCAAACCCGCGCCCGGTTCAACATCGTCCTGTACGTCGTGGCGCTGATCTGTGTCGCCGCGATCGGGCTGCTGGGATCCAGGATCTGGGGCGAGGTCGACGGCTCCGATGGTTTCTGGGACCACGTGGGGGATGTCATCAAGGACCCGGCCCCCGAGCAGGCCTCTCGCGCGGGCGAACGGATCGGCGACGCGCAGTTCGAGGCGCTGCCGCTGGCCGGCGACGAGGAGCAGCGGCGCACGGCCGCGGTCATCGATGCCGCGACCAAGATGTCCAATGCGTTCTTGAACCTCAACTACGAGGACGTCGACGCCTCGGCCCAGGCCGTGCTGTCCCTCGCGACCGGCGCCTTCCAGAAGCAGTACGAAGAGTCCACCGAAGGGCTCACCAAGGTGGCCACCCGCGCGAAGTCGGTCCAGACCGGTGAAGTGGTGTGGGCGGGCGTCGTGGCCGTCGATGAGGACTCCGCCACCGTGATCGTGGCCAGCAGCGGCACCGTGTCCAACAAGACCACGAAGTTCGAGGCGGTGCCCCGCCACTACCGACTGCAGTTGGACCTGTCCCTCAACGACGGTCAGTGGCTCACCCGCGACCTGCAGTTCGTGGCCTGAGGAGAGACAGATGACGCCTCCCAGCCCACGCAACCCCAAGAAGAGCTCGCGCGCCGCCACGCCGCGCCCCCGCCGGATCGCGGGAGGTGGCGCGTCCGCCGACCCCGGGACACCTGCCGAGGAGCCGACTGTCGAGGAGCCGACTGCCGAGGAACCGATCTTCGAGGAGTCGGTGCCGGAGCCGGACCTCGAGTCAGGGCCGGAGCCGGAGCCCTGGCCGGTCGAGGACCCGGCCCCGTCGGCAGGCGAAGGGTCGGCCCTGCACAGCCCGCGGGCGACCAGGATGCTGCTGTTCCTCGTCGGCGGGCTCGCGATCGTGCTGCTGGTCCAGGCGGGGTGGATGCTCCGGCACTCCGGCCGGGACGAGCCGGAGTCGGCCGCGCGCTCGGCCGAGGGAGCGATCGAGGTCCCCAGCGACCGGCCGGTGGCGCCGACCGAGCTCGTCGTCCAGGAGGGCGTCGAGGCTGCGGCGAAGGCCGCGGAGAAGATCGTGACCCGCACCTACGAGAACTACGACGCCGAGGTCGATGAGACCACCGAGCTGATGACCGACGATTTCGCTGCGGAGTACCGAGAGACGACCGACGACGTGCGCGATCAGTTCATCGCCCGCAAGACCACGGTGCAGGTCAGGGTGGTCGGTCAGGGCGTGGTGCGGGCCAACGACACCGAGCTTCAGGCGCTCGTCTTCCTCAACCAGTACGTCATCCGCGACACCGGCAAGGACCCCAAGACCACCTATACGCCGTATCGCGCGCTGCTCACCATGGTGAACACGGACGACGGGTGGCTGGTCGATGACCTGCGGACCGAGTAGACTAGAACACGTTCCAGTTTCGCCTTGACAGTCCCGTCGCGGCGATTCGGTTGAGCGTCGACCTCGAGTTGGGAAGGATCGCGGGCGTGACCCCTGTCTCCCACGAGTGCGACCTGCTGATCGTCGGCGCCGGGCCCACCGGCCTGTTCGCCGCCTACTACGCCGGCTTCCGCGGACATCGGGTGGTGGTCGTCGACTCGCTGCCGGAGCTCGGTGGCCAGATCACCGCGATGTACCCCGAGAAGCAGATCTTCGACGTCGCCGGCTTTCCGTCGGTCAAGGGGCGCGACCTGGTCGACGGCCTGGTGGAGCAGGCGGCCGCCGGCGACCCGACCTACGTGCTCGACCGGACCGCGTCCACGCTCGCCCACGACGAGGACGGGGTCACCGTCGGGCTCGACGACGGCAGCTCGGTCCGGGCCGGTGCGGTGCTGATCACTGCCGGCATCGGCAAGTTCAGTCCGCGGCCGCTGCCGGCCGGGGAAGGCTGGCTGGGCCGCGGGATGGAGTTCTTCGTCCCCAGCTTCGCGCCCTACGCCGGCAAGGACGTCGTGATCGTCGGCGGCGGCGACAGCGCCTTCGACTGGGCCCTGCACCTCGAGCCGATCGCCAAGAGTGTGGCCCTGGTGCACCGGCGCGACGCCTTCCGAGCCCACGAACGCACCGTCCAGCAGGTGCGAGACTCCTCGGTCGAGATCATCACCAAGGCGCAGGTGACCGCGCTCAACGGCGACAACCTGCTCGAGTCCGTCGAGATCACCATCGGCGACGAGAAGTCCATCCGGCCCGCTCAGGCAGTGGTCGCGGCGCTGGGCTTCATCGCCGACCTGGGGCCGCTCCAGGAGTGGGGCATCGAGGTCGCGAAGCGGCACGTCGTGGTGGGCCCGTCGATGCAGACCAGTCTCCCGCGGGTCTTCGCCGCGGGCGACATCACGGAGTACCCCGGCAAGGTGCGGCTGATCGCCGTCGGCTTCGGCGAGGCCGCGACCGCGGTCAACAACGCCACCGTCGCCATCGACCCCACGGCCAAGGTGTTCCCCGGCCACTCCTCGGACGTCTGATGGCCAGCGGACGCGACGCGGTCAAGCTGACCGAGCAGGAAGTGCACGACCTGCTGACTCAGAACATCAAGGTGCAGGTCGCCAGTATCGGTCCGGACGGCGTCCCCCACCTGAGCACGCTGTTCTACATCGTCCGCGACGGGCGGATCGCGTTCTGGACCTACGGCCGCAGCCAGAAGATCCGGAACCTCGAGCGCGACCCACGGGTGAGCGCGCTGGTCGAGGACGGCACCGATTACTTCGAGCTGCGTGGCGTCTCGATCACCGGGCGCGCCGAGATCATCCGCGACTACGACGCGATCTTCTCGATCGGCGCCGAGGTCGCCACGGCGATGGTGAACGCGGATTCCTTCGAGGCGCTCGGAGACATCGGCCGCGAGGCCGTTGAGAAGCAGGCCCAGAAACGGGTCGCCGTGATCGTTCATCCTGAGAAGGTGGCCAGCTGGGACCACCGCAAGATGGTGTGAGGAGAGGAAGTCATGAAGATCAAGGTCGACTTCGACCTGTGCGAGTCCAATGCCCTCTGCGAGGCGATCGCCCCCGATGTTTTCTACCTGGACGATGACGACTATCTCCAGCTGAAGACCGAGGAGACGACCGACGAGAACATCGCGGACGTCCGCCGCGCCGTCGCGTCCTGCCCGCGCGCAGCCATCTCGATCGAGGGTGATTCGTGAACGACCTCTCCCTGGACGGGCGGGTCGCGATCGTCACCGGGGCCGGGGCCGGCCTCGGGCGGGCCGAGGCGGTCGCACTGGCCGACGCCGGCGCCGCGATCGTGCTCAACGACCTCCCGGGCGCGGCCGATGACGCGGCCGAGGAGATCAAGGCCCGCGGGCGGCCGGGTCGCCATCGTCGAGGGTGACGTGGGGGAGCGGGCCACCGCGGACGCGATGATCGCCGCGGCCGTCGATGGGCTCGGCTCGCTCGACATCGTGGTCAACAACGCCGGGATGACCCGGGACCGGATGCTGTTCAACCTCTCCGACGAGGAGTGGGACGACGTCATCCGGGTGCACCTCCG
Organism: uncultured Actinomycetota bacterium; assembly: GCA_963827185.1. GTDB lineage: Bacteria > Actinomycetota > Actinomycetes > Propionibacteriales > Nocardioidaceae > Nocardioides. Next base: position 49,093 of record CAWGZQ010000002.1, on the reverse strand, counting down.
CGGCCACTTCCTGCTCTCGCGCAACGCCGCGTCGTACTGGCGGGAGAGGTCGAAGGAGACCGGGGCGCCGGTCTACGGCCGGGTGATCAACACCGCCTCCGAGGCGTTCCTGGGCGGTTCGCCGGGTCAGGCCAACTACGCGGCCGCGAAGGCCGGGATCACGGCGCTGACCCTCTCGACCGCGCGGGGCCTGGGGAAGGTGGGGGTGCGTGCCAACGCGATCTGCCCACGAGCCCGCACCGCGATGACCGCGGCGGTCTTCGGGGAGGATGAGTCCGGCCTCGAGATCGACCCGTACTCGCCGGAGCACGTTGCACCCCTGGTGGCCTACCTCGCCGCCCCGGCGGCCGAGTCGATCACCGGGCAGGTCTTCGTCGTCTACGGCGGGATGGTGGCACTGGTGGCCGCGCCGGTCGTGGAGCAGCGCTTCGACAAGTCCGGCACCGCCTGGACCCTGGACGACCTCGACAAGCAGCTCGGCGGCTACTTCGAGGGCCGCGACCCGGCCCGCGGATTCGCGGCCGACTCGATCATGCAGCTCACTATCTGAAGGAAACCGCACATGGGCAGGCTGGACAACAAGGTCGCGATCGTCACCGGTGGCGCGCAGGGACAGGGGGCCGGGATCGTCCGGGCGTTCGTGGCCGAGGGGGCGAACGTCGCCATCGCCGATGTGGCCAAGGAACCCGGCCAGGCGCTCGCCGACGAGCTGGGCGCGAACGCTCACTTCGTGCATCACGACGTGAGCGACGAGGCATCGTGGGCGTCGCTGGTGGAGGACACCAACCAACGCTGGGGCGCGGTCAACGTGCTCGCGAACAACGCCGGCATCCTGCGTTTCGGGGAGATCGGCGCGACCCCGCTCGAGGACGTCGAGCTGCTGTTCCGGGTCAACCAGCTCGGGTGCTTCCTCGGGATGCAGGCGGTGGTGCCCACGATGAAGGCCAACGGGGGCGGCTCGATCATCAACGCCTCCTCCGTCGAGGGCCTGGCCGGGATGGCCAGCTGCACGGCGTACGCCGCCACCAAGTGGGCGATCCGCGGGATGACCAAGTGCGCGGCGCATGAGCTCGGCCGCAAGCAGATCCGGGTCAACTCCGTGCATCCCGGCATGATCGACACCCCGATGACCCGTGTGCACGGCGGCGACGCCGCGATGGAGTACGGCGCCGCCAAGATCCCGCTGCGCCGCGTCGGCTACCCCGAGGACATCGCGCCGCTGTACGTCTATCTGGCCTCCGACGAGTCGGCGTACGTCAACGGAGCGGAGATCGCGATCGACGGCGGAGTGACCGCCACCCACGCCTTCGGCGGCTAGCTGCTAGTCGCGCAGCAGGAGTCGCACCGCGGTCTCCATGTGCTGCGCGGTGTCGGCCGCCGTGGAGCGGCCGGTGACCCAGGCGACCAGGGCGGACAGCCACACGTCGCCGATGACCCGGGCGATGGCGATGTCGTCATCGGTGACGATCTCGTCGCCGCGCTCGGGATCCATGGCGTGGGTCAGCATGCTGGTCATCAACATGCCCACGTCGTGGATCTCGGAGGCGACGGAGGCGTCCGCAAACATGAACGCGCGCGTCAGGGCCTCGGTCAGATGCGGATCGCCCTGCAGGCCGCGCGTGGTCTTCTTGAGCACGCCGATCACCCGCTCCGCGGGGGTGTCGCCCGGAACCGGGCGCCCCTTCATCGAGGCTTCGGCCTGCTCGAAGGTCCGGCCCAGGGCCGAGACCAGGAGGTGGATCTTGGAGGGGAAGTACCGGTAGAGGGTGCCGAGGGCCACATCGGCCCGGTCGGCCACGGCCCGCATCTGGACCGCGTCGAAGCCTCCGTCGCGCGCCAGCTGGTACGTCGCGTCGAGGATCCGCTTGCGACGATCGCGCTGGGCCGCGGACCCCAGGTCCTCGACCGCCAGCGAGTTGGCGCTGCTCACGGGGTCCTCCGATGAGCTCGCAGGTCGAGCAGCCCACGCGAGTGGGCGGTCGCAGAACGACCCCAGGGCTCTCTCGCTTCGCTCACCAGTACTCCCATGTTTTTCGACTGCGTCGGTAGGCTACCAATCAGTGGGCCATAATAGGAACACGTTCCACTTCGTCCGGCCCGGCGTGTCAGTTCATCCGGGAAGTGTCCGGATAGCCGACGAGACGCAGAAGGGTCGCCCGTGAAGATCGCGATGCTGTCCTACCGCAGCAAGCCTCATTGCGGTGGCCAGGGCATCTACATCCGACACCTCAGCCGAGAGCTCACCCGCCTGGGGCACGAAGTAGAGGTCTTCTCGGGGCAGCCCTACCCCGACCTGGACGCCGGCGTCCGGCTGACCAAGGTCCCGAGCCTGGATCTCTACCGCGAGCCCGACCCGTTCCGAGTCCCCCGGCTCCGGGAGTTCCGCGACCTGATCGACGTCGAGGAGTTCGCCACCATGTGCGTCGCCGGGTTCCCGGAACCCAAGACGTTCTCCAAGCGCGTGTCCCGGATCCTGAAAGAGCGAGCCGGCGAGTTCGACATCGCCCACGACAACCAGGTGCTCGGCAGCGGGCTGCTCGACATCGAGGGCTACGGGCTGCCGATGATCACCACGCTGCACCACCCGATCACGTTCGACCGACGCATCGACCTGAGTCAGACCCGCAACCCGTGGCGCAAGATCACGCTGCGCCGTTGGTACGGCTTCCTCCGGATGCAGGGCCGGGTGGCCCGCCGGGCGCGGTTGATCATGACGCCGTCGCAGGCCTCCAAGCGCGACATCGCCAAGGACTTCGGCGTCGACCCGGCCAAGATGCGGGTGATCCTGCTCGGCGTCGACGACGGTTTCGTGCCGCCGACCGAGCCTCGGGTCCCCGGCCGGATCATGGCGATGGCCAGCGCCGACGCACCGATGAAGGGCATCTCGACCCTGCTCGAGGCGTTCGCCAAGCTCCGCACCGAGCGCGACGTCGAGCTGATCCTGGTCACGAAGCCTCAGCCAGGAGGTCGCACGGAGCGACTGATCGACAAGCTCGCGATCGGCGACAGCGTGCGCTTCGCCCACGGCCTGAGCGAGGTCGACCTGGTCCAGCTCATGGGTTCGGCCGAGGTGGCCTGTGTTCCCTCGCTCTACGAAGGCTTTTCGCTGCCCACCGCCGAGCTGATGGCCTGCGCCACTCCGCTGGTGGTCTCGCGCGCCGGCGCGATCCCCGAGGTGGTCGGCCCCGACGGGTTGTGTGCCGACCTGGTGACTCCCGGGGACGTCGGCGAGCTCAAGGCGGCGCTCGAGCGGATGCTCGACGACCCCGAGCGCCGGGCCCGGCTGGGCGCGGCCGGCCGGGTGCGGGTCCAGGAACTGTTCAGCTGGCGCGCGGTGGCCCTGAAGGTGGCCGGCGCGTACGAAGAAGTGATCGAGGAGTACCGGAGCGAGCATGCTGACCGTTGATTTCGACCGGCTCGGGCTGCAGCCCGGGGACCGGGTACTGGACATGGGCTGCGGCGCCGGCCGACACGCGTTCGAGATGTACCGCCGCGGCGGCGATGTGATCGCGTTCGACCAGGACGCCGACGAGCTCGCCGGCGTGCTCGAGCTGTTCGGCGCGATGAAGGAGGCCGGCGAGGCCCCCGAGGGCGCCGCGGCCGACATCAAGGAGGGCGACGCCCTGGAGCTGCCGTTCGCCGACGGTGAGTTCGACCGGGTCGTTGCCGCCGAGATCCTTGAGCACATTCCGGCCGACATCCCGGCGATCCGTGAGCTGGTGCGGGTGCTCCGACCCGGCGGCACCATGGCCGTTTCGGTACCGCGGTGGCTGCCCGAGATCATCAACTGGAAGCTCTCCGACGATTACCACAACGTCGAGGGCGGCCACATCCGGATCTACACGGACAAGGAGCTGATCGACAAGCTCACCAAGGCCGGCCTGGAGTTCGACGGCAAGGACTACGCGCACGGCCTGCACGCGCCGTACTGGTGGATCAAGTGCGCGGTCGGCGTCACCAACGACCAGCACCCGCTGGCGAAGGCGTACCACCGGTTGCTGGTCTGGGAGATCATGAAGCAGCCGCGCACCCTGCGGCTGGCGGGGAAGGTGCTGGACCCGTTGATCGGCAAGAGCATGGTCATCTACCTGCGCAAGCCCGGGACCCCCCAAGAAAGCAACGATGTCTGAGCTCCACCCGGTAGACCTCGCCCGCATTCCCTACGTCGACGGCGTACTCACGGCCGCCCAGGTGGCGGAGAGCGCCGCGTCCATCGCGTCGATGCAGGAGCCGTCCGGCGCCATCCCGTGGACCGTCGGCGAGCACGTCGACATCTGGAACCACGTCGAAGCCGCGATGGCGATGCTGGTCGGCGGCCAGGTCGAGGCCGCCGAGCGCGCCTTCGCGTGGGTCCCGACGATGCAGCGGGCCGACGGCTCCTGGCCGATGAAGATCGTCGCCGGGGAGGTCGACGACCCACGCGGCGAGGTCAACATGTCGGCGTACTTCGCGGTCGGCCTGTGGCACCACTGGCTGGTCCGCCGCGACATCACCTTCGTGCGTCGCTACTGGCCCTCGGTGCGTGATGGGCTCGACTGGGTCGTCTCGCAGCAGACCGAGTTCGGCGGGATCAACTGGACCCCGACCGAGTCGTTCTCGTTGCTGGCCGGCTGCTCGAGCATCTACCAGTCGCTGCGGGCCGGAGTGGCGCTCGCCGACCTGCTCGGCGACCCGCAGCTCGAGTGGGAGCTGGCCGGTGGCCGGCTCGGCCACGCGCTGCGCGAGCACCGCGACCTGTTCGCCGACAAGGCGACGTACTCCATGGACTGGTACTACCCGGTGCTCGGCGGCGCGGTGCGGGACCGGGCGGCGTTCGAGCTGCTGGAGAGCCGCTGGGACGACTTCGTGGTGCCCGGCCTGGGCATTCACTGCGTCGACACCAACCCGTGGGTGACCGGCGCGGAGACCTGTGAGCTGGTGATGGCGCTCGACATCCTGGGGGACCACCGGCGGGCGCTGCAGCTGCTCGCGGACATGCAGCACCTCCGCACCGACGACGGCAGCTACTGGACCGGCTGGGTCTACGGCGCCCAAGAAGATGAACCGGGTGTCAACTGGCCGGTCGAGCACACGACGTACACCGCGGCTGCGGTGATCCTGGCCGTGGATGCGTTGGGGGAGACCCACGGACACAGCTCGCCCGGCTCCGGCATCATGCGCGGCACCTCGTTGGCACCGCACTTCCGCGAGCTGGCTCTCGAGTGCGATTGCCTGGCCGATGAGGGTGCCCCGAAGGGTGTTAGCTGACGGCGTCGCCCGGCCTGCCGGTCGTGCGTCGTAGTACCCGCATCGAGCCGAGCGCCTCGACCTCCTCGAAGGCGCCGGACTCGAGGGCCCGCAGGAACACGTGGTACGGCGGTTGGCCGCCGTCCGCGGGATCCGGGAACACGTCGTGGATCACCAGCAGGCCGCCAGGCATCAGCCACCTCGCCCACCCGGAGTAGTCGTTCTGGGCGTGTTCCTCGGCGTGCCCACCGTCGATGAACAGCAGGCTGAGCGGCGTGCTCCAGAGCGCGGCGACGGTGGTGCTCCGGCCGATGATCGCGACGACGTACGGCTCGAGCCCGGCGTTGGCCAGCGTGGAGCGGAAGACCGGCAGGGTGTCCATCAGGCCCAGCTCGGCGTCGACCAGGCTCGGGTCGTGGTGCTCCCAGCCGGCCTGGTTCTCCTCGGAGCCGCGATGGTGGTCGACGGTGACGACGGTTCCGCCCACCTCGCTGGCCGCGGCGCCCAGGTAGATCGCGGACTTGCCGCAGTAGGTACCCACCTCGAGAGCAGGACCGTGCGGCAGCCGCTCACGGGCGTAGCGGTGGAGCAGCAGCCCCTCGTCATCGGGCATGAAGCCTTTCGCCGCCCGGGCGTGGGCCAGCAGATCGGCAGACAGGTCGTTGGTCCGGGCAGCGTTCACCCGGCCAGTCTAGTAAGATTGGAACACGTTCTAGTTTTCGGTGACCCGTCGCAAACTTTGCGACGGGTCAGCGACGAGGCAGCGAGAAGGGTCAGCATGTCCATCGGGATCTCCGACGAACACGTCGAGCTCGCTGCCAGCACCCGCAAGTGGGCGGCTGGGCTGGGTAGTGCCGAGCTGGTCCGCAACGCCGACGGAGAGGCCGCGGCGCGCTTCGACGAGGTCGGGAAGGCCGCCCGCGAGATGGGCATCGCCACCATCGGCGCGGACGGCGGCAGCCCGCTCGACCAGGCCGTCGTCCTGGAGGCGTGTGCGCACGAGCTGGTACCCGGGCCGTTGCTGGGCCCGGTGGTGGCCGGGGTCCTCGTGCCCGACCTGCCCGAGGGCGCCGTCGTCGGTCTGAGCCTCGACCCACGCCAGGACGTGGTCTGGGACGCCCCATCGGCCACCCATCTGCTGGTGAGCGATGCCGAGGACCAATGGTTCGTTGCGCCGGTCGATGCCGCGAAGATCACCCCGACCCAGGTGCTGGACCTGTCCCGCCGGTTCGGCAGCGCGGAGGTCGACTTCGAGCACGCCACGCCCGTGCCCGGCCTGACCGGCGACCTGGTCCGCCGGACGGCGGTGACCTACGCCGCCGCGGAGGCGTCCGGGCTGGCCCGCTGGTGCCTGCAGACCGCGGTCGAGTACGCCAAGGTGCGCGAGCAGTTCGGCCGACCGATCGGCAGCTTCCAGGCGGTCAAGCACCTGTGCGCGGAGATGCTCGAGACCGCCGAGGCGATCACCGCCGTCGCCTGGGACGTGGCCGGCGCCGCCTCCGGCGACGCCGAGCAGTGGGCGTATGCGGCGGACGTCGCCGCGGCGATCGCGTTCGACGGCGCCGTCGAGGTCGCGAAGACCTGTATCCAGGTCCTGGGTGGCATCGGTTTCACGTTCGAGCACGACGCGCATCTCTACCTCCGCCGGGCGCTGACGCTCCGCGCCCTGATCGGGGACGGCGACGCCGCGGCGCTGCGCCTCCTCGCCCCCGCGGTCACCGGGGTACGCCGCCGGGTCGACGTCGACCTCGAGGGCCGCGACCAACCGATCCGGCAGGAGATCCGCGACCGTGTTGCCGGCATCGCCGCCGCCGACGACCGCCGTGGCGCGCTGGTGGAGACCGGCTACCTGACCCCGCACTGGCCGGCGCCCTACGGGCTCGGCGCCGACCCGGTCACCCAGATCGTGATCGACCAGGAGCTGGCCGGGGCCGAGGTGTCCCGTCCCGACATCGTGATCGCCGGCTGGGCCCTACCCACGATCCTCGAGCACGGCACCGAGGAACAACGCGAGCGGTTCGTCCGGCCGTCCTTGCTCGGCGAGCTGATCTGGTGCCAGCTGTTCTCCGAGCCCGGTTCCGGCTCTGACCTGGCGTCGCTGCGCACCCGCGCGGAACGCGTCGACGGCGGCTGGAAGCTCACCGGGCAGAAGGTGTGGACCTCGATGGCCGAGAGGGCCGACTGGGGCATCTGCCTGGCCCGGACCGATCCCGACGCGCCCCAGCACAAGGGGATCAGCTACTTCCTCGTGGACATGAAGAGCCCGGGCATCGACATCCGGCCGCTGCGGGAGATCACCGGCCAGGCGCTCTTCAACGAGGTCTTCCTGGACGAGGTCTTCGTCCCGGATGACTGCCTGGTGGCCGGGCTGGGCGACGGCTGGAGGCTGGCCCGCACCACCCTCGCCAACGAGCGGGTCGCGATGGCGACGAGCAGGCTCGACAAGAGCACCGAGCGAGCGGTCACGCTCGCCGCAGCAGGGAGCCTCACCGCCAGCCAGGAGGTCGCCGTCGGTCACGCGGTCGCGCTCGCCACGGTGTGCGCGCTGCTCGGCGTGCGCTCGACGCTCCGCTCGCTCAGCGGGCAGGGGCCGGGCGCCGAGTCGAGCGTGGCCAAGCTGCTCGGCGTCCGGAACCGCCAAGACAGCGCCGAGCTCGTCGTCGACCTCTACGGCGACCGGGTGCTGACCCCCGACGCCGACGCAGCGGCAGCGGTCTGGGAGCTGCTCAACACCCGCTGCCTGTCCATCGCCGGTGGCACCACGCAGATCCTGCGCAACGTCGCCGGCGAACGGATCCTCGGGCTGCCTCGCTAGCCGGCGTCGCGCTCCCGGCGGTAGCCGTTCCAGTGCCAGTGGAGGTACCGGTCGATCGCGCGCACCACGTGAGCCGATCTGATCGACGGGAACACGTCGAACGCGTGCTGGGCGCCGGGCAGCTCGGCGTACACGACGGTGCGCTTGGAAACCTCACGCAGCTTCGCCACGAACTGACGGGCCTGCTCGACCTCCACCAGGGTGTCGTACCGCCCGTGGAGCACGAAGAAGTCCGGAGCATCGGAGGTGACCCGCAGCAACGGCGAGGCGCTCTCGAAGACCTCGGGGTTCTTGGTCCAGCGCTTCCGCATCACCCGCGGCGCCAGGAACCGGTCGCGGAGCTGGATGGACCGGCGGGTGCCGGTAGCGCCGGCGAGGTCGTAGACGCCGTAGTGCGGGATCGCGACCTGCACTGAGGTGTCGACGTCCTCGAAGCCCGGCTGCCAGGCGCGGTCGTTGGGGGTCACGGCCGCGAGCGCGCACAGATGACCGCCGGCCGAACCACCGGTGATCGCGATGTAGTCGGGGTCGCCGCCGTACTCGGCGATGTTCTCGCGGATCCACGCGATCGACTTCTTGACGTCGACGATGTGGGCCGGCCACCAGCTACGCGGCGAGAGGCGGTAGTTGGGCGCGACGCAGATCCAGCCCTTGGCGGCCAGGTGCTGCATCAGGGGAATGCCCTGCTGGTCCTTGGTGCCGATCGTCCAGGCGCCCCCGTGGATCTGCAGGAGTACCGGCGCGCCCTGGGGTGGCGTTTCGGCAGGCAGGTAGATGTCGAGCACGCCGCGCTTGCCGTACTCGGGATTGAACGGGACGTTCTTGATGACCCGCGCTCGGGGCTCGCGCATCCGGAACGGGTTGACCAGCCGGCGCCACGGCGTCGCGAGGTCGGCCGGGGTCGGCCGCGCGTCGAGCTGGTCCAGGTAGTCGACGCCGAGCCCCTCGGCGAGGCTCTTCTCGGCCTGCTCCTGCACCTGTCGGGCCTGCCTGATCAGGAAGGCCAGCCCGGCTGCACTGGCGCCGGCCAGGAGCAGACCGGTGCGGTCCCGCCGCCGGCTCGACGTATGCGTCGCCGCGTCGGCGGCGGTGAGCGCCAGCAGATGCGGGGCCAGCTCGTTGGTCAGCCAGCCGGGGAAGAAGGCCGTCGGTCCCAGCTCGAAGCCCGGCAGCGGCCGAATCGCGTTGGCGGTCAGCGCGGCGGTGATCACCTGGCGACGGCGAAATCCCATGCCGCCAAGCCTACGGTGGCCGAGTAGAACGCGTTCCAGCGGATCGCCCTACGATGGCTCCCATGGATCGTCTTTCCGGCCTGGACGCCAGCTTCCTGTACCTCGAGACGCCCGCCCAGCTGATGCACGTGTGCGGGCTGATCGTGCTCGACCCGAGCACCATGCCCACGCCGTACACCTTCGAGGTGATCCAGGCGGAGATCGACCGGCGGGTCAAGGATGTCCCGTCGTTCACCCGCAAGCTGCGTCGTGTCCCGCTCGGGCTCGACCACCCGATCTGGGTCCGGGACAAGCAGTTCGACATCGAGCGGCACGTGCACCGGCTGGCCCTTCCGCAGCCCGGCGGCTACCGCGAGCTGGTCGCGCTGACCGCGCACCTCGCGGCGCTGCCACTGGACCGGTCCCGGCCGCTGTGGGAGATGTGGATCATCGAGGGGTACGACGACGGCAAGATCGTCTGCTTCTCCAAGATGCACCACGCGACCGTCGACGGAGTGTCCGGCTCCAACCTGATCTCGCACCTGTGCGCGCTCGAGCCCGACGCCGAACCACTGGCCCTGGGCGCGGAGCAGGTGCATGGCCGCGATGCCGGAGCGCGAGAGCTGCTCGGGCGCGCCGCCGTCAGCGTCGGGACCCGGCCGCTCAACGCCGTGCGTCTGCTCGCACCGTCGACCAAGCTGGTGACCAGGACGATCGGCCGGGCCCGGGAGGGTACGGCGATGGCGGCGCCGTTCTCGGCCCCCCGCACCTCGTTCAACGGCACCATCACCGGTCACCGCAGCATCGGGCTCGCGGACATCAGCCTCGAGGACATCAAGGCGATCAAGAAGGCGACCGGCACCACCGTCAACGACGTGGTGCTCGCCGTCTCCGGAGGAGCCCTGCGGGCCTACCTCGAGGAGCGCGGCGAGCTGCCGGAGACCTCGCTGCTGGCGACGGTCCCGGTGAGCGTGCGCGAGAGCTCGCAGCGCTCGGCCGGCGCCAACAAGGTCTCCGCGTTGTTCGCCAAGCTCGGCACCGATGTCGAGGACCCGCTGCAGCGACTCCAGGAGCTGGCCGCAGCCAACCGGAACGCCAAGGAACACCACAACGCGATCAGCGCCGACTCCCTGCAGGACTGGGCGGAGTTCGCTGCGCCTCGGACGTTCGGGCTCGCGGTGCGCGCGTATGCCGGCCTGCGGCTTGCCGAGAAGCACCCGGTCGTGCACAACCTGGTGATCTCCAACGTCCCCGGCCCGCCCGTGCCGCTGTACTTCATGGGGGCCAAGATCGAAGCGCTCTACCCGCTCGGCCCGGTCTTCCACGGCGCCGGTCTCAATCTCACGGTGATGTCCAACGACGGGCAGGTCCACGTCGGCGCGATCGCGTGCCGCGAGTCGATGCCGGACCCCGACGCGCTGGTCCGGCACTTCCCCGAGGAGCTGTCCCGGCTCAAGAAGGCCGTCGAGGAGGCCTCCTCCTAGGTGTGCCCTAGGAGACATCCTCCGTCGAGCCCTCGCGGGCGAAGTCGCGGCGCCGCGCATTGACGGTGTTGACCGCCTCGACCACGACCGGCACGAACTTCTCCGCCTCCAACACGCACATCGCGTGCCCCGCATCGATGTCGTGCACGGTGGCGCCGGGGATGGCCTTCGCCAGTGAGAACTGCCGCGACGGTTGGATCACGTGGTCCTTGGTGCCGACGACGACGGCGGTCGGGACGTCGATCTTGGTGATCCACGGGCGGGAGTGGTGCTTGCCGAGGGAAGCGAGCGCCTGGCCGATGGCCCACGGGCTGGTGGAGCGGAACTCGCGCAGCGCCCACTCGTGGATGTCGGACGGCTCCATGTCGAGCGCCTTGGCGGCCACTCGCGCTGTGGTGAGCGCGGTGCGGGAGCGGGAGATGCCCCGGGCGCCGAACATCGCGATCCCCATGCCGCCGAAGAACAGCCGCTCGCTGGGGGTGAGCTGGAACCGGTCGGTGGTGGCGCAGAGCACCAGTCCCTGGATCTTCTCGCGGTGCTGGCGCCATACCCGTTGGGCGACGATCGAGCCCATCGAGTAGCCCGCCACGATGACGTCGTCCAGCTCGAGCAGGTCGATCAAGGCGGCCACGTCGTCGGCGCAGTCGTAGAGCGAGAACTCCTCGCTCTGGATGCCCTGGCCGTGCCAACGGAGGTCGAGGGTCACCACCCGGTAGCGACGCGACAGCGGCTGGATGGCGGGGTACCAGGTCAGGAGCCCGGTGCAGCCGAGCGCGTGCAACAGCACCAGCGTGGGGGAGTCGGAGCTCGGCCCGGGAGTGTCGGTCACGTACGTCGCCCCGCCGCGGCCGGGAAGCTCGACCATTGTTCCCGGGGGGATCTGCGCCCAGGGCATGTAGACCTGGCTGCGGAGCAGATCACGTGGCGACCACATGCAGCCAAGAGTAGAACAGGTTACAGTTCTGGGTGTGGATTCTGAGTCGATCGACGCGGTCCGATCCGTCGTCACCGAGGTGCTGAACCGCTCCGGCGATGGCCCGAACGACTGGGCGGCGCTGGCCTCCGCGGGCCTGCTGGCGCTCGCGGTGCCCGAGGAGTACGGCGGCGAAGGGCTCGGCCTCGACGAGGTCGGGGTGCTGCTCCGCGAGACCGGAGCGCGCGGTGTGGACCTCCCCGTCTGGGAGACGCTGTGCTGCGGGGCACTGGTCCTCGCGGCGTCCGGTACCGACGAGCAGCGCCGCGCCTGGCTGCCCGGGGTGGCCACCGGCGAGACGCTGCTGACGCCCGCCCTCCGCGAGGTCGGGGTGGGGATCACGGGCACTCCGTGGACGACCTACGCGAACGGGACGGTGAGCGGCCGGAAGATCGGGGTCACCCGCGCCGACGAAGCGACCCGACTCTTGGTGACCACGCGCTCCGGTGACGCGGACGCCGTCGTCCTGGTCGACCCCCGTGGCCCCGGCGTGCAGCTCGTCGCCTCGCCGTCCTCGAGCGGGCGGCCGCAGCACACGGTCGTCCTGGACGGGGCTCCCGCCGAGCTGCTCGGCGACGGCGCCGCCGAGGCGCTCACCCGACACGCCGTGGCCGGCCTGGCGCTGACCGCCGCCGGCCTGCTCGCGGGCGCCCGCGACCTGACCGCTGACTACATCAAGGGCCGGACCCAGTTCGGCCGCTCGCTGGCCGAGTTCCAGGCCGTCGCGATGCAGATCGCCGACGTCTATATCGCCTCCCGCACGGTGGATCTGGCGGCGGCCAACGTCGCGTGGCGGATCCGCGAGGGACTCAAGGTGAGCGACGACCTGAACGTCGCGGCGTACTGGGTCTGCCAGGAGACGCCCCGGGCGCTGCGCACCTGCCACCACCTGCACGGCGGGATGGGGCTCGACGTCACCTATCCACTGCCGCGGTACTCCTCCTGGGTCACCGACATCGTGCACGCCCTGGGGACCCTGCCCGGCGAGGTGCACATCGAGGACCCCAGCGCCAAGAACCTCGAGCTGACCGCTGAGCAGCGGGCCCTCAAGACCGAGCTGCGCGCGTACTTCACCGGGTTGGCCGGCCAGACCGAGCACGGCGACCCCGGTCCCGAGGGATCCCGCGACCGGCACGGCGCGACCTACCAGCGGGTGATCCGGCAGATGGGTCAGGACGGCTGGATGGGCATCGGCTGGCCCCAGGAGTACGGCGGCCACGGCCTCGGCGAGATCGAACAGACGATCTTCGCCAACGAGGCGCAGCGTGCCGACGTGCACCTGCCCGCCGTGACCCTGCAGACCGTGGGGCCGACGCTGATCCGCTACGGCACCGAGCTCCAGAAGGACCTGTTCCTCAAGCGGATCCTCGAGGGCGACGTGCATTTCGCGATCGGGTACTCCGAGCCCGACGCCGGCACCGATCTCGCCTCGCTGCGCACCACGGCCCGGCGCGACGGCGACCACTACGTCGTCAACGGGCAGAAGCTGTGGACCACGGGTGGCCACCAGGCCGACTACGTCTGGCTCGCGGTCCGCACGGATCCGGACGCGCCCAAGCACCGGGGCATCTCGATCCTGATCGTGGACACCTCTGACCCCGGCTACTCCTGGACGCCGATCATCACCGCCGACGGCTCGCACCACGTCAACGCGACGTACTACAACGACGTGCGGGTGCCGGTCGACATGTTGGTCGGCGAGGAGAACCAGGGCTGGAAGCTGATCACCACCCAGCTCAACCACGAGCGGGTGATGCTGGGGCCGGCCGGTCGGCTGGAGGGCCTGCGCGATCGCGTCGCCGCCTGGGCGACGAAGGCGGGCGTGGTCGACCGGGCTGACGTCCAGGACGTGCTCGGCCGGGTGACCGCCGCGTTCCGGGTCAACGAGCTGCTCAACTGGGAGGTGGCTCGGGCGGCCGCGGTCGGTGAGATCTCGGTGGGCGACGCGTCGTCCTCGAAGGTGTTCGCGGCCGACCAGGCCCAGCACCTCTCCGCCGACCTGGTCGCGATCGTGCACCGGTACGGTGACCCCGCCGACGAGGAGACCGGCCAGCTGATGACCTACCTGGACGCCCAGGCCAAGCGCAACCTGGTGCTCACCTTCGGTGGCGGCGTGCAGGAGGTGCAGCGCGAGCTGATCGCGATGTTCGGACTGGGCCTGCCGCGGGTGCCGCGATGACCGACACCGACGACCAGCAGCGCCACGAGCGGATCATGGCCGAGGCCGAGCGGATCAAGGCGCTCGGCGAGGCCTCCGAGTCGATGGCGCCGTACCCCGTCAACCAGGCCACCATCGGCACCTGGATGGACGCGATGGGCTACCACAACAAGCGGTTCGAGTCGGGCGAGGCGCCGCCCTCGATGGCCCAGGTGTGGACGATGCCCGGGCTCGGGCGACGACGTCCCGACGAGGACCCACTGAGCCGAATGATGGACGTCCTGACGGCCGAGGGCTTCACGGCCGTCCTGGGGACCAACTGCGAGCAGAGCTACGAGCGGTACCTCCGGGTCGGCGAGGAGCTGCGGGTCACCACCGCGCTGGATGCGGTGGCCGGCCCCAAGAACACCGCGATGGGAGTGGGCTACTTCGTCACCTCGCGCAACACCTGGTACGTCGATCACGAGGACGGGCGGAGCGAGCAGGTCGCTTCCATGCTGTTCCGGGTGCTGAAGTTCGTCCCGAGGGAGAAGAGCTGATGACGGCGCACGTCGTACGCCCGATGATGAACCGCGACTCGCAGTTCTTCTGGGACGGCACCCGGGCCGGTGAGCTGCGGATCCCGAAGTGCAACGCCTGCGGGGCCAAGCGGTTCCCGCCCGGGCCGGCCTGCCAGTCCTGCGAGGCCTACGACCGTGGCTACGACGTGGCCGCCGGCACCGGCACCGTCTTCTCCTACGTCGTGCACCGGCACCCGCCGGTGCCCGGCAAGGAGCTACCGATCGTGATCGCGCTGATCGACCTCGACGAGGGCGTCCGGATGGTCGGTGAGGTCGTCGACGTGGCCGATGACGAGATCGAGATCGGGATGCGGCTGCGGGTCGACTTCCGCACCGTCGACGATGACCTGACCCTGCCCATCTGGAGGCGAGCATGAGAACTCTCGAGGCCGGGCAGGCGATCCCCGAGTGGAGCCTGCCGATGACGCCGACGACGATCGTGAGCACCGCGATCGCGACCCGTGACTGGCAGGACGTCCACCACGACCGCGACGTGGCCCAGGCCGCCGGATCCCAGGACATCTTCATGAACATCCTGACCACCAACGGCCTGGTCGAGAAGTACGTCGCGGACTGGGCCGGCCACGACGCGGAGCTCAAGGGCATCGCGATCCGGCTCGGCGCCCCGGCCCACCCCTACGACACGCTGACGTTCAGTGGCACCGTCTCCGAGATCTCCGACGGCATCGCGACCATCGAGGTCGTCGGCCGGGTCTCGCTGGGTGACCACGTCACCGGGACCGTGCAGGTGGCCCAGGGGCCGGCATCGTGACGCTCTCCGGCAAGGCCGCGATCGTCGGCATCGGTGCGACGGAGTTCTCCAAGGCGTCCGGACGCTCCGAGCTCCAGCTGTCCGTCGAGGCGGTTCGCGCGGCGCTCGCCGACTGCGGGCTCACCCCGGCCGACGTCGACGGGCTGACGACGTTCACGATGGACACCTCGAGCGAGATCGCGGTAGCCCGGGAGCTGGGGATCGCAGAGCTGCGGTTCTTCAGCCGGATCAACTACGGCGGCGGCGCGGCCTGCGCGACCGTCCAGCAGGCAGCCATGGCGGTCGCGACCGGGGTCGCCGACGTCGTGGTCTGCTACCGCGGCTTCAACGAGCGCTCCGAGAGCCGGTTCGGCCAGTTCAGCCTCGCGGCGGCAGCGCAGGTCAATACCAACGGTCTCGACAACGCGTGGACCTACCCGCTCGGCCTCGGTACCCCCGCGGCCACCGTGGCCATGCAGGCGACCCGGTACATGCACGAGTACGGCGCCACCTCCGAGGACTTCGGCCGGGTCGCGGTCGCCGATCGGCGGCACGCGGCAACGAACCCCGACGCGTTCTTCTACGAGAAGCCGATCACCCTCGAGGACCACCAGGCGTCGCGGATGATCGTGGACCCGTTGCACCTGCTCGACTGCTGCCAGGAGAGCGACGGCGCGGTCGCGCTGGTCGTCGTGTCGGCGGACCGGGCCCGGGACCTGAAGCAGACCCCTGCCCTGATCAGCGCGGCTGCCCAGGGCAGCGGCAGCGACCAGTTCGTGATGACGTCCTACTACCGCGACGACATCGGGATCCCCGAGATGGGCGTCGTCGGCCGCGAGCTGTGGCGTCAGTCGGGTCTGACCCCCGACGACATGCCGATGGCGATCCTCTACGACCACTTCACGCCGTACGTGCTCATGCAGCTGGAGGAGCTCGGGTTCTGTGGTCGTGGCGAGGCTCCGGGTTTCATCGCCGACGGTGCGATCGAGATCGGCGGTCGGCTGCCGCTGAACACCCACGGCGGCCAGCTGGGTGAGGCCTACATCCACGGCATGAACGGCATCGCCGAGGCGGTCCGCCAGTTGCGTGGCACCTCGGTCAACCAGGTGCCGGACGTGCCCCATCTGGTGGTCACGGCGGGCACGGGGGTTCCGACCAGCGGGCTGATCCTCTCCGGCTAGCCCGCCAGCTTCTCGGCGAAGAACGCCACGATCCGGTCGACGGCCTCCTGCTGGCGGTGTCGGGTGACCGTGGAGTGCTGGCGTCCGGGGAACTCCACCTTGATGAAGGCGTCCCCGATCTCGCGGGTCAGGGTCTCGAACCGGGTGCCGGTAGCCAGATCCTTGTCGTAGCGCACACCCAGCACCTGGCAGCCGGCGGCAGCCCGCTGCTTGACCGCGTCGAGATCGGTGGGGGAGAGGTTCAGGTCCGCGGCGCGAGCCCGGCCCACCGGGAACGGCGCCGAGGGCTGGCAGAGCACCGGTGCCGCCAAGGAGTCGTCGACCATCATCGCGAGCGCGAAGCCGCCGGTGAAGCACATGCCGAGCGCGCCGACCCCGGGTCCGCCGAGCTCGCCGTGCAGGTCGCGAGCCAGGCTGCGCAGCCAGCCCGCCACGGGCTGAGTCTGGCCGGTCGCGAGCATGCTGAGCTCGCGGCGCACGCAGATCTGACGCATCGTCGAGGCGATGGCGAGGGGGGAGTCCCCACGCTCCGGCGTCCCGAACAGGTGCGGGAGTACGACGGTGAAGCCGGCGGCGACGACCTCCTCGCCGAACGCGATCACGTCCGGCGTCAGCCCGGGGATCTCGTGGATCACGATCACCCCGGGTCCGTCGCCCTTGCGGTAGGTCGGGAAGGTGAGCGACTCACCGTCCAGTGAGTCGGCGGTGTGCGCGTCGCGGGTCCAGGTGTCGAGGAGCGGCATGGCGGTGAGTATGGCGTGGATAGGGTCGGGGCATGCCCGACGTCCCGCTCCTCGACGCCGCCGAGCAACGCATCCTGGGCAGCCTGCTGGAGAAGCAGTTGACCGTTCCGGCGAGCTATCCGCTCAGCCTCAACTCGCTCCGCACCGCCTGCAACCAGTCGAGCAGCCGGGACCCGGTCACCGACTACGACGAGCAGGAGGTCGAGCGGGTGGCGCGCACCCTCAAGGACCGCGGCCTGCTGCGCATCGTGTGGTCCGACTCCGGCCGCCGCACGCTGAAGTACCACCAGACCCTGGTCGAGATCCTTGAGCTGGCCGACGACGAGCGAGCGCTGGTCACCGTGCTGCTGCTCCGCGGGCCACAGGCTCCGGGGGAGCTGAAGAGCCGCACCGAGCGGATGCATGCCTTCGCCGACCGGCAGGAGGTCGAGGCGGTGCTCGCCAGGCTCGCCGATCGGCCGACGCCGCTGGTGCGGCAGCTCGAGCGTCGGGCGGGCGACCGGGACCGGCGCTGGGTGCACCTGCTCGGCGTCCAGGAAGCCGAGGCGGCGGCAGCCGCCCCCGCCTCGGTTCCCGTCGAGGACGGTGCGGTGCGCGACGAGCGGGTGCGGACGTCGTACGCGGCGGTGGCGACGGCGTACGCCGAGAATCTGGCCGACGAGCTCGAGCAGCTGCCGTTCGAGACCTGGCTGCTGCGCCGGGTGGTCGACCTGGCCGCCGAGCATCCCGTGGTCGAGGTCGGGTGTGGACCGGGGCACGTCACGGCGTTCCTGGCGGCGGCCGGTGCACGGGCGACCGGCCAGGACCTCACCCCCGCGATGGTGGCGGAGGCGCGACGACGGTTTCCGCAGGGCCACTACGAGGTCGCGGACCTGCGCTCGCTCATGCGGCCCACCGACGACGACGGTTGGGGGGCAGTGCTGGCGTGGTACTCGCTCATCCACCTCGCCCCGGAGGAGCTTCCCGACGCCATCGCGGCGATCACGCGTCCGTTGCGCCCCGGGGGTTGGCTGGTCATCGCCCTGCATGCCGGCTCCGGCACGAGTGACCCGGGCACCTGGTTCGACGTCGACATCGACGTCACGTTCGTCTTCCACGACCGAGCCCACGTGCACGGGGTGATCGAGCGGGCCGGCCTGACCGATGTGGAGTGGTACCACCGCAGTGCCAGCGTCCCCCGGGGTGAGACCACGGAGCGGTTCTACCTGCTGGCCCGAAAGCCGCACTGATGCCGTTCACCCTCGCGCACCCGGCGCTGGTGCTCCCCTTGCGTGACCGCGGGTTGCCGATGGCGGCATTGGTCGCCGGGTCGATCGTCCCCGACTCCCCTCAGATCCTGGGGTTCTCCCACGTGCGCGACCTGTCGCACTCGCTGCTGGGCGTGGTCACCATCGACCTCGCGTTGGCGATGATCGCGCTGGTGCTGTGGTACGCCCTCTACCGTCGACCGCTGGCGGACGTCGCGCTGGACCCGTGGCGGGACCGGCTGCCGGACCAGGCGCCGATGACCGTCCGGGGGTGGGCACTGTCGGTGCCAGCAGTGGTGATCGGCTCGCTGACCCATGTGGCCTGGGACGCCTTCACCCACGACGACGGCTGGTTCGTCGAGCACCTCTCGGCACTGCGCGCCGCCGCGGGCGGAGTGGCGGTCTACGACCTGCTGCAGTGGGTGTCCAGCGTCGCCGGGCTGGTCGTCATCTACGTCGCGACCGGCCGGCACCTCAAGGGGTTGCCGCGCCGTTCGCGACGGCCGGCCCCCCTGGTGGGTCGCTGGTCGCTGGTGGTCGCGCTGACCAGCGCGGCACTGCTCGGGATGCTCGTCTCCGTCCTGGTTGCGCCGTACGGCGCCGAGGCGGCGATCTACTACCTGGCCGTCACGCCGATGCTGGTCGCGGGCTTCGGGATCACCTGCATCTGCGTCTGGTGGCAGCTCAAGCGACTCATCAAGCGGGTTGGTCTAGTCCGTTCGGACCGTGACCCGGACTCGGTGCCACGCTGCTGACATGACAGACCAGCCGCCGCCCCAGGAGTCGAAGTCGATGGCGATCGTCGTCAATCTCTTCGTCGCGGTCATCCTGCTGCTCCCCATCGTGCTCATCGGCGCAGGCGGATGGCTGCTCTTCCAGCGCCAGTTCGGTGAGCGGGTCGAGGCCGAGGTGCTCACCTGCGACTTCGACATCAGGTATCGGAGCTCGTCCCAGTACTGCACGGCCCGGTGGACCGAGGACGGCATCGAGCGGACCGGTCCGATCCACGCGTCCGGTGACCAAGAGGTCGGCGAGACGGTCAGCGCCACGGAACGCGACGGCGAGCTCTATAGCCGCTCGCTCGCGCTACCGCTGATCCTGCTCGGCCTGGGCCTGCCGTTCTGCTACTTCCCGTTCGCCTGGGTCCGACAACGCCTGCGCTCAGCCGAGGTCGACGACGCAGTCGGCTAGGACGGGAGCGCCGTCGCGCTCACCCGCACCGGCGATGCTCGCCGACGCGACGATGCGGCCGTCCTCGCGCCAGCCGCGTACCCGGATGGTCTCGCCCGGGAACACGACGCCCGCGAACTTCGCCGAGAAGCCGCGCACCGCGGTGGCCTCGCCGTCCAACAGGGCGTCGGTGAGCTCGCGCAGCACGATGCCGTAGGAGCACAGCCCGTGCAGGATCGGCGCCGGGAAGCCGGCGGCCTGTGCGAAGTCGGGGTCGGCGTGCAGCGGGTTGCGGTCGCCGCAGAGCCGGTAGAGCAGCGCCTGGTGCGGGGTCACGGCGTACGACGTCTCGGCGTCCGGGTCGCGGTCGGGGAGCTCGACGGCCGGAGACGAGCCGCGGTCGCCGCCCCAGCCGCCCTCGCCCTTGACGAAGATTGAGGACCGGACCCGCCACAGTTCCTCGCCGGACGGCGCCGTGGCCACGCCCTCCTGCCAGATGACGCAGGCCTTGCCCTTGTCCCAGATGTCGGTGAGCGTCGTCGACAGGGTCGCGGAGCCGGAGGTCGGCAACGGCGCGGACAGCGAGATCGACTGCGACCCGTGCACCACCTGGGCGAGGTTGATGTCGCATCCGGGGAGGTCGAGCGGCGGCGGGTCGGTCGCGTGGAATGTGGGCGCGACGACGCCGAAGGACGGCAGCACCCGGAGGGCGGGGCCTTCGAGCGTGTAGCGCAGCGCGTCGGCGTTCAGGTTGTCGCCTGGCCGGGACCCGGCGCCGATGCCGAGGTGGTAGAGCAGCACGTCGCTCGAGGACCAGCCGAACTCCACGGTGCCGACGGGGGCGCCGATCGCGGCCTGCGGGTCGATGGGCATCAGACGGCCTCCTTGGCGATGTCCTCCGCGGCGAGGTAACCGAAGACCAGCGCCGGGCCGATCGTGGCTCCCGGGCCGGCGTAGGTGTAGCCCATGACCGCCGCCGAGACGTTGCCGGCCGCGTAGAGCCCGGGGACGACGGTTCCGTCGCAGTGGAGCACCCGCGCGCGTTCGTCGGTGAGCAGGCCGCCCTTGGTGCCGAGGTCACCCGGGACGATCTTGACGGCGTAGAACGGGCCCTTGTCGATGACGTGGAGTGACGGGTTCGGCTTGACGGTGGGATCCGAGTAGTACTTGTCGTAGGCCGACTCACCGCGGTGGAAGTCCTGGTCGACCCCGGCCGTCGCGAATCCGTTGAACCGCTCGATGGTCGCCGTCAGCGCCTCCGCAGGCACCTCGATCTCGGCGGCCAGGGCCTCGATCGAGGACGCCTTTTTGATGACGCCCTCCTTGTACCAGCGACCGGGGAAGGGCTGGCGCGGGCCGAGGCCGGCGAACAGGTACCGGTTCCGGTAGCGCTGGTCGATGATCATCCAGCTGGGGACGTGCCCGACGCCGGACTGCTCGCCCTTGTACATCTCCTGCACCGCCTCGACGTACGGCAGCGCCTCGTTCATGTACCGGTTGCCGGCCTGGTTGACCATGATCGAGCCGGGGAGGTTGCGCTCGGCCAGGCAGAACCACGGTCCGTTCGGGAGCGGGATCGTCGGGCCCCACCAGGCGTCGTCGAGGAGGGCGGTGGCCGCACCGATGGCGATGCCGGCTTCGAGACCGGCGCCGGTGTTGAACGCCGACCCGGTCGTCCACTGCTCCGAGGTCGGCGCAGGGAGGTACTTGGTGCGCAGCTCGATGTTGCGCTCGAAGCCGCCGCTGCCGAGGATCACGCCGCCGCGGGCCCGCACCTCATGCCGGTTGCCGTCGTGGTCCAGCACGACGCCCACGACGCGGCCGTCCTCGAGGATCAGGTCGGTCAGCGCGTGGTCGTAGTGGACGGGGACCCCGGCGTCGGCGAGGCCCTTGCGTAGTCCGATCGCGATGGCGTTGCCCATCGCGGACATCTTGCGGCCCAGCAGCATGCTGACGAGCCTGCGGAGGAAGACGCCGATCATCGTGATCGGGCCGCCCAACGTGCGCAGGCCGAGGCTGATCTTCCGGTACATCGCCTGGGTGACGATCAGGTTCGCCGGGGCCTTGGTGTACGGCGGGTGCAGGCGCTCCAGCTCATCGCCCAGGCACCGGCCGTCCAACGGCACCGGCTCCACGGTGCGGCCGCGGGACCGGCCGCCGGCCGCCTCGGGGTGGTAGTCGGAGTACTGGGGCACCCAGGTGAAGCGGACGGGCGTGTGCGCCTTGAGGAAGTCCATGACCTCGGCGCCCCGGTCGACGTAGGTGTCCCGCCGCACCTTGGGGACGACGTCGCCCACGATGGAATCGAGGTAGAGCTTGGCGTTGGCGAGGTCGTCGTCCTCGCCGGCCTCCTTGAGGGCGTAGTTGCCCGGGATCCAGACGCCGCCGCCGCTGCGGGCGGTCGAGCCGCCGAAGTGGCCGCTCTTCTCTACCAGGATCGTGTCCAGGCCGCGCTTCCGCGCCGCCAACGCGGCCGCCATGCCCGCGCCACCGGCGCCCACGACGACCACGTCCACCTCGCTGGGAAGAGGGGTGCTCATGGCGCGAAACTGTAACAGGTTCTAGTATCGTCTCGTGACCTCAGAGGACGCCGTCTCGGCAGCCGTCGCGCGCCTGGCCCGCGCGCAGGAGACCCGTGAGCCCTGCGCTCCGGTGCGGGACCTCATCGGCACCGACGATCTCGAGGCGGCCTACGCCGTACAGCAGGGGTTGATTCACGGCCGGATCGCCGCCGGCGGCCGCGTCGTGGGGCGCAAGATCGGCGCCACCTCGGAGGCCGTGCAACAGCAGCTCGGGGTGGACCAGCCCGACTTCGGCTACCTGTTCGCCGACATGGACGTCAGCGACACGGGAGCCGATCCAGGTGCGCCGATCTCGATGCGCACTCTGCTGCAGCCCCGGGTGGAGGCGGAGGTGGCGTTCGTCCTCGGTCGCGACGTCGACGATCCCGACATCACGCTTGAGGGGGTGCGCGAGGCCGTACTGGTCGCCCTGCCGGCGCTGGAGATCGTCGACTCGCGGATCGAGAACTGGGACATCGGCTTCACCGACACGGTGGCCGACAACGCATCGAGCGGCCTGTACGTCGTGGGGCGAGAGGGACGCCCCCTGGCGGAGCTCGAACCGCGCGACGTGACGATGTCGCTGACCATCAACGGTCAGGAGCGGTCCAGCGGGACGGGCGCGGCGTGCCTTGGTGACCCGCTGGAGGCGCTCCGGTGGCTGGCGGTCCAGGCGCAACGCTTCGGCGATCCGCTGCGAGCCGGCCAAGTGATTCTGTCCGGGGCCCTGGGCCCGTTCGTGCCGTTCGCCCCGGGGGACCGGGTGCAGGCGACGATCAGTGGGTTCGACCCGCTGTCCGTGGAATTTCAGGAGTAGACGTGACCAAGATGACCGCTGCCATCGTCGGCCCGGGCAACATCGGGACCGACCTGATGTACAAGCTGTTCCGGTCGGAGGTGATCGAGCCGCGCTGGATGATCGGGGTCGACCCGACCAGCGAGGGACTCAAGCTGGCCGCCGAGAAGGGCCTGGAGTCCACGCACGAGGGCGTCGACTGGCTGCTCAAGCAGGACGAGCTGCCCGACCTGATCTTCGAGGCCACCTCGGCCTACGTGCACCGCGAGTACGCGCCGCGTTACGAGGAGGCCGGGATCCGGGCGATCGACCTGACCCCGGCCGCCGTCGGCCCGGCGGTGATCCCGCCGGTCAACGGCCAGGAACACGTGGGCGCGATGAACGTCAACATGATCACCTGCGGCGGCCAGGCCACGATCCCGATGGTCGCGGCGGTCTCGCAGGTCACCCCGGTGTCGTACGCCGAGATCGTGGCGTCCGTGTCATCGGTCTCCGCCGGTCCCGGCACCCGCGCCAACATCGACGAGTTCACCCGGACCACCGCCTCCGGCGTCGAGTCGATCGGCGGCGCGGAGCGCGGGAAGGCGATCATCATCCTGAACCCCGCCGAGCCGCCGATGATCATGCGCGACACCATCTTCTGCGCGATCTCGCCCGACGCCGACACCGATGCCGTGCTGCAGTCGATCGTGCGGATGGAAAAGGCGGTGCAGGAGTACGTGCCCGGCTACCGACTGCTCCAGGAACCCCAGGTCGACGGGCCGTCGGCGGCCACCCAGGGCCAGACCCGGGTGGCGATCTTCGTCGAGGTGGAGGGCGCGGGGGACTACCTGCCGCCGTACTCCGGCAACCTCGACATCATGACCGCCGCTGCCACTCAGGTCGGCGAGAACATCGCGAGGAGCATCCGGTGAACGACCTCGACACGCTCGCCCGGACCTGGTCCGGCACCCACGGCGACGAGCCGTGGGGCAAGCTCGATCTCCGCCTGACCGACACCTGCCTGCGCGACGGGTCGCACCACAAGCGGCACCAGTTCACCTCGCAGGAGGTGCACGACATCGTCGAGGCTCTGGACTCCTCCGGCGTTCCGGTGATCGAGGTGACCCACGGCGACGGCCTCGGCGGATCGTCGTTCAACTACGGCTTCTCCAAGACGCCGGAGCAGGAGCTCATCAAGATCGCGGCGGAGACCGCGAAGCGGGCCAAGATCGCCTTCCTGATGCTGCCTGGGGTCGGCACCAAGGAGGACATTCGTGCGGCGCAGGACAACGGCGGCCAGATCTGCCGAATCGCCACCCACTGCACCGAGGCCGATGTCTCGATCCAGCACTTCGGCCTGGCCCGCGAGCTCGGCCTGGAGACCGTCGGCTTCCTGATGATGAGCCACACCCAGCCCCCCGAGGTGCTGGCCAAGCAGGCCCGGATCATGGTCGACGCCGGCTGTCAGTGCGTCTACGTCGTCGACTCGGCCGGTGCGCTCATCATGGAGCAGACCGCTGACCGGGTCTCGGCCGTCGTGGCCGAGATCGGTTCGCAGGCCGACGTCGGCTTCCACGGCCACGAGAACCTCGGCCTCGGCGTCGCCAACACCGTGATCGCCGCCCGCGCGGGTGCGACCCAGATCGACGGCTCGGTCCGCCGCTTCGGCGCCGGCGCCGGCAACACGCCGCTCGAGGCGTTCATCGGTGTCTGCGACAAGCTCGGCTGGGCCACCGGCGTCGACTTCCTGCAGATCGTCGACGCCTCCGAGGAGGTCATCAAGCCCGCGATGCCCGAGGAGTGCCAGCTGGACCGGATGACCCTGATGATGGGGTACGCCGGCGTCTACAGCTCGTTCCTCAAGCATGCCGGGAACGCGGCCGAGCGCTACGGCGTGAGCGGGGCGAAGATCCTGCTCGAGGCCGGCCGCCGCAAGCTGATCGGCGGCCAGGAGGACCAGTTGATCGACATCGCCCTGATGCTCAAGGCCGAGGCCGACAAGGAAGCCGCCAACAGCTGAGCTGGTACCTCAGAGGTCTCGCTCGTAGTAGAGCATTGACGGCCCGTCGGGGCCGGACTCCTCGTTGGTGAAGCCGCACTTCACGTACAGCGCCCGGGCGGCCTCGTCGGTGACGGTCGTGGTGAGGTCGATCCGGGTGGCGCCGCGGTCCCGAGCGAGTTCCATTGCGCGCTCGAGCAACGCCCGGCCGAGGCCGGTCCCGCGCGCGTGCGGGCGCACCCACAGCTCCTCGAGACAGGCGTCCGGTCCGGCGTCGTAGAGGGACAGGCGGAAGCGCAGCTGCGCGAAGCCGTCGGGCGGGTGGCCGGGGCCGAACAGCACGGCGACCTCGCCGCTCTCCAGCTGCGGTCCGGCGAGCTCGGCTATCTGCTCGGCGGGTGGCTCGGTCTCGTCGTACTCCAGGTTGAACTCGTAGAGCATCCGGCCCACCAAGGCGGCGTCGTCCGGACCGCCCACGCGGAGATCGTGATCGGTCACGCGGGGGGCTCGGAGGTTTGCTCCGCGTCGGGCTCGGAGGTGGCTCCGGTTCGGGCTCGGTGGTGGGCTCCGGTTCGGGCTCGGTGGTGGGCTCGGAAGTGGGCTGCTCGGGCTCGGACCTCGGCCGCGTCACCGTGACCCGGAACTCCGCGGACACGCTGCCGGTCGCCAGCGGGCGGTCGGCGAAGCGCCACCGGTAGGTGGTCGACGCGGTGGGCATCAGCGTGATGCTCGGGTCGGTGGCGGCGGCGTCGACCACCTGCACCGGCAGGAAGCTCAGGTCGCCCACGCGCTTCGCCTCGAGGATCATGGTGGCGCGCACCAGCCGGCGGCCGGTGCCGTCGCGGACCGAGCCGTCGAGCGTGACCGAGTCGCCGACGTCGATCGAGCGCGTGCTGCCCTGCATCGTCAGCTGGGTGGTCAGCCCCTCGATGTCGTACGTCGTCGTGGTGCCGGGGGCGCCGACGCGCCACCCGTCGAGGTAGAACGGGGCGCCGTCGCAGCCGAAGCCGACCATGTAGAAGCCGGCGCCGTCACCGCCCTGGGCGGCCGCGAAGTCGGCAACGGGGGCGGGCTCCGATGCGGTCTCGCCCGTCGGTTGGCCGGTCAGCATGTCGAACTCCGCCCAGGTGTAGCTCAGCGCCGTGGCGTCCACCGGCTGCCACCCGCCCGCCGACACCAGCTCCGCGCGACCGATCCACAGCTCGTAGCCGTCGGCGTCGCGGCGCTGGAACCCGGCGTACGCAACTCCCCGGGCGCCCGCCACCGCGGAGTACTGCAGGCCGGCAACGGTGGTGCCCGCCATCGAGTCGACGTAGGACAGGGTGCCGATCGCGTTGCCGCCCGCCAGGTCGTACTTCAGGCTGCGGGTGCCGAGCCGCGTGTGCCGCGAGATGTGCGGCTGAAGGAACTCAGTGCTGCGCTGGTAGAGCGACTCGCAGCCGACCAGCGTCAGCTGGGCCGCGCGCTGGTCGGGGAAGGCCGTCCCGTGCACGGTCACGGTGTCGTCGGCCGGGGCGGGCAGCTGCCACAGGCCCACCACCGCGAACGCCGTCGCCAGCACCACACCAACCCGCCGCACTCGTTTCTCCTGCCACTCATTTCCCCCTAGGGAAGACTCTAAGTCTCCGAGTAAAAAAACGGATGCCGTTGCGGTCAGGTCTTATGACAGTCTCAGGAACATGGTCGCCACCCCGATCGAGACCCTGGTCCACTACCTCCAGACGCTCCACGACGCGGTGCTGTGGAAGCTCGACGGCCTGAGCGAGTACGACGCCCGCCGACCGCTCACCCCCACCGGCACCAACGTGCTCGGCGTGATCAAGCACCTGGCCTACGTCGAGGCCGGCTACTTCGGCGACACCTTCGGCCGGCCGTTTCCGGAGCCGACGTACCCCGAGGACCTGGACGCCATGGACCCCAACATCGACCTGTGGGCGACCGCTGACGAGTCCCGCGACGACATCGTCGGCCTCTACCAACGGTCCTGGGCCCACGCGCAGGAAACCATCGCGGCGGGGGACATCGATACCCTCGGCCGGGTGCCCTGGTGGCCGGAGGAGCGCAACCCGGTCACGCTGCACCAGATCCTGGTGCACATGGCGGTCGAAACCGCTCGGCATGCCGGCCAGATCGACATCGTCCGCGAGCTCATCGACGACAGTGTCGGGATGCGTCCCGATGCCACCAACATGCCCACCGACGACTACGACTGGGCGGCGTACGTCGACCAGGTGCAGCGGGCGGCCAGCGCCGCCGCCGAGGCCTAG
This sequence comes from uncultured Actinomycetota bacterium, assembly GCA_963827185.1. Lineage (GTDB taxonomy): Bacteria > Actinomycetota > Actinomycetes > Propionibacteriales > Nocardioidaceae > Nocardioides. The sequence continues at coordinate 21,969 of CAWGZQ010000002.1, read as the reverse complement.
GCCGGGCTTGCTGGTCGAAAACAAGAACGTGTTCTAGTATTGCTCCTGTCCCATTCAGACAGGAGCTCCCCATGTCGAACACCGCCGCAGAGGCCGTCCTGGCCGGCGTCCGCGATCTGCTGCCCACCTTCCGTGAGCGGGCCGACGACGCCGAACGACTCCGGGTGGTCCCCGAGGCGTCGATCAAGGAGCTCGAGGAGACCGGGTTCTTCCGGCTGCTGCAGCCGCAGCGGTTCGACGGGCTCGAGGCGGACCCGCTGGATTTCTACACCGCGGTGCGTGAGATCGCCTCGGCGTGCGGCTCGACCGGCTGGGTCTCCAGCGTCGTGGGCGTGCACCCCTGGCAGGTCGCGTTGTTCGCCGACGAGGCGCAGCAGGCGGTGTGGGGCGACGACACCAGCACCCGGCTGAGCTCGTCGTACGCGCCGACCGGCAAGGCCACGCTGACCGACGGCGGATTCCTGCTGTCGGGCAAGTGGAGCTTCAGCTCCGGCTGCGACCACTGCGCATGGGTGCTGCTCGGTGGGCTGGTCTTCAACGAGGACAACCAGGTCGTCGACTTCCGCACCTTCATGGTGCCCCGCGAGAAGTACGAGATCATCGACGTCTGGAACGTCGTCGGCCTGCGCGGCACCGGCTCCAACGACATCGTGGTGAAGGAGACCTTCATCCCCGAGGCGTTCACGCTCTCGATGGGGGAGACCGGGCAGTGCAAGGGCCCGGGGCAGGCGGTCAACACCTCCGACCTCTACAAGCTCCCGTTCCACTCGATCTTCACCACCACGATCAGCACGCCGATCATCGGCATGGCCTACGGCGCCTACAACGAGCACGTCGACATGCAGCAGAAGCGGGTGCGCGCGGCGTACCTCGGTGAGAAGGCCTCGCTCGACCCGTTCGCCGCGGTCCGGATCGCGCGCGCCTCGAGCGACATCGACGCCGCCTGGGCGCTGACCATGAACAACATCCGCGACGAGCAGGCGCTGGTGGCCAAGGGTGAGCAGATCCCGCTCGGCCTGCGGCTCAAGGTCCGCCGCGACCAGGTGCTCGGCACCCAGCGGTCGATCGACGCGATCGACGCCCTGTTCGAGGCTTCCGGTGGCCGCGCACTCGCGGAGGGTACGTATCTTCAGCGCGCGTGGCGCGACGCGCACGCCGGTCGGGTGCACGCGGCCAACGACCCGGAGCGGGCGCTGCAGATGTACGGCGCGCACGAGTTCGGTCACAAGGTCGACCCCGGGATGTACTGAGCCCATGTCGTCAGTACCGATCATGGAGAAGGACTCGGTCCGGCACTCGGCGAAGGCCGGCGACCTGACGCTGAACTACTACGAGGCCGGGTCGCCGACCGAGGTCGGTGGCGGACTTCCGCTCCTGATGCTGCACGGCGGCGGGCCCGGTGCCTCCGCCTGGTCGAACTTCGGCTCCGCGCTGCCGACGTTCGCCGCGACGTTCCGCACCCTGCTGGTCGACCAGCCGGGTTTCGGCGGCTCCGACAAGCCCCCGGTCGTCGGCAACTACTACCGGCACTCCGCTGAGTACGTCGTCCAGCTGCTCGACGAGCTCGGCATCGAGCGGGTGCACCTGCTCGGCAACAGCCTCGGCGGCGGTACCGCGATGCGGCTCGCCCTCAGCCACCCCGACCGGGTCGGCCGGCTGGTCCTGATGGGTCCCGGCGGGCTCTCGCTCAACCTCTTCCACGCCGATCCGACCGAGGGCGTGAAGCGGCTGATGGAGTTCAGCGCCCACCCGAGTCGCGAGGCGCTGCGCGCGTTCATCTCCACGATGGTCGTCAACCAGGCACTCGTGACCGACGAGCTGGTCGAGGAGCGGTTCGCTGATGCGACCGCCCCGGGTGCCCAGGAGGCGATGACCTCGATGGGGATGTCGTTCTGGAACCCGGAAACCGCCGAGGACGGGATGCTCTGGCGCGAGGCTCACCAGCTGCGCAAGCACACCCTGCTCACCTGGGGCCGGGAGGACCGGGTCAACCCGCTCGACGGTGCCATGGTGGCGCTCAAGCTGATCCCCAAGGCGCAGCTGCATGTGTTCCCGAACTGCGGGCACTGGGCGCAGATCGAGGCCGCCGAGGAGTTCGCCGAGGTCGCCACCGCATTCCTGGCCCGCCACGTCGAACGGAGCAGCGGATGACTATCGACATCAAGAGCATGGGCTACGTCCGGGTTGCCTCGACCGACCTGGACCAGTGGAAGACCTTCGCCGGCAAGGTGCTCGGCCTGGCCGAGGGTCGCGGGCCGAACCCGGACCACCAGTACTGGCGGATCGACCAGGTCTCCGCGCGGCTCGTGGTCTTCCCGTCCGACGTCGACCAGCTCGCCGCCACCGGCTGGGAGCTCGCCGACCATGCGGCCCTCCAGGAGGCCAGGGAGCACCTGGAGAAGGCCGGGGTCGCGTTCGAGGAGGGCACGAAGGAGGAGCTCGACGAGCGCCGGGTGCAGGAGCTGGTCCGGTTCTCCGACCCGTGGGACAACGTCTTCGAGCTCTTCCACGGCATCACCTACGAGTCGCGGCCCGTCGTCACGCCGTACGCCGCGACCTTCGTGACCGGTGACCAGGGGATGGGCCACATCGTGCTGCCGGTGCTCGACGACGTGGAGGCGCTGCGGTTCTACACCGACGTGCTCGGCTTCCGGCTCCGCGACTCGATGAGCATGCCGGGGGAGTTCGTCGGCAAGGAGCCCGGCTCGAAAGTGTGGTTGCGCTTCCTCGGGGTCAACCCGCGGCACCACTCGCTCGCGTTCCTGCCGATGCCCAACCCGGCCAAGTGCGTGCACATCATGCTCGAGGTCGACGAGCTCGACCACGTGGGCCGGGCGCTGGAGCGGGTGCGCAAACACCAGGTCAAGCTGTCGGCCACCCTCGGGAGGCACATGAACGACGAGATGATCTCGTTCTACGTGCGCTCACCGGGTGGCTTCGACATCGAGTTCGGCACTGACGGGCTCCAGGTCGACGACGTCCGCTGGGTCGCCCGCGAGTCCACCGCCGTCTCGTACTGGGGCCACGACTTCGCCGGCGGATCCTGATGACTAGGGTCGGCGCCATGTCGTCCTCGGAGGCCCCGATCCCGGAGGGGATGAGCCAGGACGCCCGCGAGACCTGGCCGCACCCCGAGCTGATCAGCTCGTGGCTGGGTGACATCGACTTCGATGTCGAGTGGCGCCCGGGCGAGGGCAGCGCCGTACCCGCCGACGACCCGGAGGCGGTCGAGGCGGCCCGCCGGTTCCGCGAGGTGCTCGGGAGGTTCGCGTCCGGTGTGACCGTGGTGACCGCGGTCAGCAACGGCACCCCCGTCGGGATGACCTGCCAGTCGTTCTCGAGCGTCTCGCTCGACCCGCCACTGGTGCTGTTCATCCCGGCCAAGACGTCTCGCGCCTGGCCGTTGATCCAGCGCGCCGGCCGGTTCAGCGTGAACTTCCTCCGGAACGACCAGGCCGACCTGTCCAACACGATGGCCAGCCGCGGCGTCGACAAGTTCGAGGGCGTCGCGTGGCGTCCGTCCGAGGCCACCGGCTCCCCGCTCTTCGACGACACCCTCGGGTATGTCGACTGCAGCATCCATACCGTCCACGAGGCCGGCGACCACTTCGTCGTCATCGGTCGGGTGCTCGACCTCCACGCCAGCGACGCCGAGGGCCCGCTGCTCTTCTACCAGGGCCAGTACCGCACGACCGAGCGCTGAGCCCTTCTGGCAGGCTCCTCCCGTGCCCGCGGTGATACCGAAGCGCAGCTTGGAGCCCGCCGAGGACCTGGCGATCACGCTGGTCCGACGGTTCCTCCTGCTGTGCGAGAGCCCGCGGACCCGGCGGACCATGCTGCGGATGGTGCAGGGGTCGACCGGCAACGCCCGGGCCGGGCGACGGTTCTACGCGGTGATCAGCCGGGTGGTGCTGAGCCCGGTGATGCGAACCCGAGGCGTGCAGACGTCCGCGATGAAGACCGAGCTCGTGGCCTCCCAGCTGATCGGCATCGGGGTGCTGCGCTACGTCGTGAGAGTGGAGCCGATGGCCTCGGCCACCGTCGACGAAGTGATCGAGCTCGCCGCCCCGTCGATCCGGGCGACCCTGCGGGCATGAGCGCCCGGCACCCGCTGTGGCGGCCGTACGAACCACCCTCTCGCGAGGAGATCGCCCGGGCGCGGGTGGTGCCGGTGGGGCCGGAGCCGGTCGAGGTCGTCGCGCCCGACCCTGCCTGGCGTTCGGACTTCCGCCGCGTCGAGGCTCGGATCCGAGAGGCCCTCGGTGACCGCGCGCTTGCGGTCGAGCACGTCGGCTCGACGTCGGTGCCCGGCCTGTGGGCGAAGCCGTTGATCGATGTCGATCTGACCGTGGCCGACTCGGCCGACGAAGCGGCGTACGTCCCTGTCATGGAGGCGGCCGGCTTCGTGCTGCGGGGACGGGAGCCCGAGTGGGAGCAGCATCGGATGTTCCGCGGGACTGAGCCGACCTCGAACGTCCACGTGTGGTCGCCCGGCGCCATCGAGCCGCGTCGGACCGCGACGTTCCGCGACTGGCTCCGCGACCACCAGGACGACCGCGCGGCGTATGCCGGCCTCAAGCGGGCGCTCGCCGAGCAGGGATTCACCGACGTGATGGACTACAACACCGCCAAGGGCGGCTTCATCTACGACATCTACGAGCGGATCTTCGCCGCGGACCCGGCCCACGAGCACACCGCGCATCCGCGCCCTACTTGATCGCGGCTCTGATCCCGACCGCTTTGGATTCAGCGACAACGCGCCCAGGACTGCACCAGCCAGCCGACGTCGCCGGTCTTGTCATCGGTGCGGGCCGCGATCACCGCGATCTCGGCGAGGCCGTCGGTCTCATGGGTGAACAGCACCGTGCCGACCTCCTCGACACCGACCGCGTACCCGTCGAGCGGGATGTCGGCGGAACGTCGCATCCGCTTCGCCCACGCCTGCACGGCGCTCGGCGCGTCTGCTCCGCCGCGGCGGTTGCCCGCAGTCACCGTTCGAGCCTCCACCGTGGCGCCCGGCGGGCACTCGAGCGCGTCGGCGGCCGTGGTGATGCGGGTCCCGACATCGACGAACTCGGGCTCTCCCTCCCCGCACCCGCCCAGCAACAGCAGGAGTGCGGCGACGATCGGGAGGCTGCGTGGCATGAGGAGAGGTTAGTCAGCGGCGCTGCCGCAGCCCCCTGCGGGGGAAGCCTCATCGGGAACACGGCCTCCCCCGCAGGGGGCCTTCTGCTCGACCGGACGTTCCCTCGCCTGCTGGGGCTGAGCGAGTTGCTGGGGAGTCCGGACATAGATCGGCTGTTTCCCGACCGACCGCTCCTAGATTACCCAAATGTGACTAGTGGGCATGACCCGTTTTGGCTATCTATCTCGCAATTTGAGATGGGCTCTACCCTAGTGCTCCGTGGCTTGCGGGGCAGTCCAGGTCAGCTCACGACGGTGGTCGCGTGCGGTGCCGAACAGCTCCCCGAGAGCGTGTGCTCGCTTGAACACGAGGTGAGCGTCGTGCTCCCAGGTGATCGCGATCCCGCCGTGCAGCTGAACGGTCTCGCCGGCGATCCGGGCGAGCGCGTCGCCGCAGTAGGACTTGGCGATGTGAGCGAGTTCGGCCGCGCGGTCGGTGGACCGGGACACGGCGTACGACGCGGCCCAGGACGCCGAGCGACTCATCTCCAGCAGCACCAGCATGTCGGCCATCCGGTGCTTGAGTGCCTGGAACGACCCGATGGGGCGTCCGAACTGCACCCTTTCCTTGCTGTAGGACACGGTCATCTCCAGCGCCCGGGCGGCCAGACCCGCCTGCAGCGCGGTGGCGCCGACGGTGCCGACCAACTCGGCCCGGGCCAGCGCGGCCCCGGCGTCGCCGATCGGGGTGGTGCTGGCGCCGCTCAGGTCGACGTGGGCCAGCCGGATGGTCTGATCCATCGACTCGGCCCAGGTCCGGGTCGCCGTGGCCGGCTCGACCTCGACCAGCCCGTCGTCGGTGATCGCGATCAGGACCGTGGCGTGATCCCCGTCGAGCGCCGGGGCGTCGCCCACGACGAAAGCGGCGACCTCACCGGCCGCGATCCGGGGCAGCAACCGGCGCTTGGCCTCCTCGTCGGCGCCGGCCAGGAGCGCTTCAGCGGTGACGAGTGAGGAGAGGAGCGGTGACGGGGCCAGTGACCGGCCGAGCTCCTCCAGGACGATCAGCGACTCGAACAGGGTGAACCCGGCGCCGTCGTAGGCCTCCGGGATCGCCAGCGCGGCGGCCCCGATCTGCTCGCAGAGCGTGGCCCACAGCCCCGCGTCGTACTCCGCGACCCGCGGGTCGGCGCGTTTGACCAGCAGCGACCTGACGGTCGCGGCCAGCTCTTGCTGCTCCTCGGAGAACGCGAACTCCATCAGCCGACCAGCCCCGCGAGGACCTTCGCCCGATGGTGTGCCGGAGTGCCCCAGGCGGAGATCAGCGCGCGCACCTTGGTGATCCAGATGCTCAGGTCGAACTCCTGGGTGTAGCCGATGGCGCCGTGGACCTGAAGACCGGTGCGCGAGGCGAGGTAGGCGGCGTCGGAGCAGGCCACCTTGGCCGCGGACGCGCTGATCTCGCCGAGCGCGGCGCCATGGACGAGCGGCCGGGCGAAGTCGAGGGCGATCCGGACGTCGGCCAGCTGGTGCTTGATCGCCTGGTAGGACCCGATCTCGCGGCCGAACTGGCGGCGCTGCTTCACGTAGGTCACCGAGTCGCCGAGCAGTCGCTCGCCGGCACCCAGCAGCTGGGCCGACGTCGCGAGCACCGCCAGGTCGAACGCCTCGGGGTGCATCGATCCGGAGCCGACGACTTCGAAGAGGCGCCGGGTGCGGTCGACGGACGCGACCCGGGCGCCCACCGAGGTGGCGGGCGAGGAGCCGACGTACACGTGGTCGGCGACGTCGGCATCGAGCGCGTACGGCACGTGCGGCGGAACGGCGACGGTGGCGACGCCCTCGATCTCGCGGTCCAGCGCGACCGGGAGGTACGCCGCCGACTCGACCCACGGACCGGGTACGCCGTGCCGACCGAGCGCTTCGAAGGCGATGCAGAGCTCGACCGGGCCGGCCTCGGTCGCCAGCATGGTCAGGCCCTGGTCGGCGAGTCGCTTCCACAGGGCCAGGCCGGGAGCGGTGTCGCTCTCAGCCCAGGCACGGGCCACGGCGGGGGTGTCGGCGGCGGCGAGCAGCGCCTCGAGGGAAGCGGCGAAGTCGCGCTGCTCGTCGGTGAGCTCGAACCTCACTTCTGCACCCCCTTCGGCTCGCGGGGGAGCCCGAGGATTCGCTCGGCCACGATGTTGCGCTGGATCTCGTTGGTTCCGGCGTAGATGGGCCCGGACAACGAGAACAGATAGCCATCCAGCCACCGCGACTCGACCTCTGCCTCGGCGCCCCGCAGGTCGAGGGCGGTCTCGTGCAGCGCGATGTCGAGCTCGGACCAGAACACCTTGTTGACCGAGCCGGCCGCGCCCATGTCGCCGCCGGCGGACAGCCGGGTCACCGTGCCCCAGGTGTAGAACCGATAGGCCTGGGCCTTGATCCACGCGTCGACGACGCCGTCTGAGGCACCGCCGCGCTCGCGGTAGAGATCGACCAGGCGATCGGCCGCCGCGCAGAAGCGCCCGGGGGAGCGCAGCGACAAACCGCGCTCGTTGCCGGCGGTGCTCATCGCGACCCGCCAGCCGTCGCCGGGCGCGCCCAGCACGTCGGCGTCCGGCACGAACGCGTCCTCGAAGAACACCTCCGCGAAGCCCGCCTCGCCATCGAGCTGGGCGATCGGGCGGACCGTGATTCCCTCGGCGTCGAGCGGGAAGAGGAAGTAGGTCAGCCCCTGGTGCCGCTCGGCTTCCGGGTCGGAGCGGAACAGGCCGAACCCCCAGTGCGCGAGGGCCGCCCGGGAGCACCAGGTCTTCTGGCCGTTCAGCACCCAGCCGCCGCGAGCCTCATCGCGCCGGGCGGTCGACTTGAGGGACGCCAGGTCGGAGCCCGCTTCGGGCTCGGACCAGCACTGCGCCCAGACCTGCTCGCCCGTGGCCATCGTCGGCAGGAACCGGTCCTGTTGTTCGGGGGTGCCGTGGTCGAAGATGATCGGCGCCAGCAGGAAGATGCCGTTCTGGGAGACGCGGCCCGGCGCCCCGGCCCGGTAGTACTCCTCCTCGAAGATCACCCACTCGACGAGCGAGGCGTCGCGGCCGTGGTACTTCGCGGGCCACGACACGACCGACCAGCGAGCCGCCGAGAGCCTCGCCTCCCACTCCTGGTGCGCGGCCCAGCCGTCGGGGGTGTCCATCGACGGCAGTGGCTCGGCCGGCACGTTGGCTGCGAGCCATTCTCGGGCCTCGGCCTGGAAGGCCAGCTCCGACTCGGACAGGGTCAGGTCCATCTACTTCCTCAGCTCGTTCTTGAGCACCTTGCCGGACAGGTTGCGAGGGAGAGTGTCCGCGAACTCCACGAGCCGCGGCACCTTGAAGTTGGCCAGCCGCTCCTTGGCGAAGGCGAGCACCTCGTCCTCGGTCAGCGTCGCGCCGTCGGCTCGGACGACGTACGCCTTGCCGATCTCGCCCATCCGCTCTTCCGGTACTCCGACCACGGCAACGTCGGCGACACCCTCGAGCCGGGCCAGCGCCTGCTCGACCTCGGCGGGATAGACGTTGAAGCCGCCCGAGATGTACATGTCTTTGAGTCGGTCGGTGATCGAGAGGTTGCCGGCCTCGTCGAGGGTGCCGACGTCGCCGGTGTGCAACCAGCCGTCGGCGTCGATGGCCTCGGCGGTGGCTGCTGGGTCGTCGAGATAGCCCAGCATCACGAAGTCGCCACGCAGCAGCAGTTCGCCGGCTCCGGCATCAGAGGGGGCCGCGATCCGGGCCTCCATGCCGGGGATCGCGCGGCCGCAGGTCGTGGCCACGGTCTCCGCGGAGTCGTCCTGGCGGCACATCGTGGCGACCACCGCCTCGGTCATCCCGAACGCGGTGACGACGTGGTCGATGCCCAGGCCCTCCGGGGCGGGGGAGCGCATTCGCTCGATCAGCACCACCGGGACGACGGCGGCTCCGGTGACTGCCAGCCGGAGCGAGGAGAGGTCGAAGTCGGCCCGGTTCGGGGCGTTCAGCAGTGACTGGTAGAGCGTCGGCGCGCCCGGGAAGAGCGTGATCCGCGCCGACTCGATCAGTGCCATCGTCTCGTCCACGTCGAACGTCGCGACCGGGTAGAGCGTCGCGCCGGTGAGCAGGCCGACCACCATGCCGATCTTGTAGCCGAAGGAGTGGAAGAACGGGTTGACCACGAGGTAGCGGTCGTCCGCGCGAACGCCGCCGAGCTCGGCCCAGGCCCGAGCGACCCCGATCGTTTGCCGGTGCGCCGACATCGCGCCCTTGGAGCGGCCGGTGGTGCCGGAGGTGAAGAGGATGTCCGCCACGTCGTCGGGGGCGACCCCGTCGGCCCGGGCCTCGACCTCCTCAGCCGTGACGTCGGTGCGCGCCACCCGATCCTCGCCGCGGTGGTCCAGGGTGAGCTCGTCCAGGTTGCCGAGGGTTCCCACGCTGGGCAGGCCGCTGGCCGCGCGCAGGTCTGCCAGTTGGGTGCGGCCGAGGAACCCATCGGAGACGAGCACGATCAGGGCCGAGGTCCGGTCGATCAGATCGGCGACCTCGTGGGCGGTGTAGCGCGAGTTGGCCGGGACCACGATGCCCCCGGCATAGGTCACGGCCAGCGCAGAGATCGCCCAGTTGAGGCTGTTGGGCCCCCAGATGACGACTCGGTCGCCGGGCTGCAGTCGGTGCTCCAGGTAGCGGTGCGCCTGCTGTTGGACCCGCTCCAGCAGGGCGGCGTAGCTGAGGGTGGTCTCGCCGGCGACGTAGGCCGGGTGGTCGCCGAACCGCTCCGCGGCTTCCCGGAGCAGGGCGGGGAGAGTGTCCGAACCAAGCATTTGCTTGGTAGGGTATCACTTGTGGACCTGAGCTACTCGGCCGAGGACGAGGCCTTTCGTGCCGAGATCCGGAGCTGGCTGGAGCAACACCTGACCGGCCGCTGGGCCGAGTTGCGCGGCCTGGGCGGCGCCGGGCGCGACCACGAGCGGTTCGAGGAGCGGCTGGAGTGGAACCGCCTGCTGGCCGAGCACGGCTGGACCTGCGTCGGCTGGCCGGAGGAGTACGGCGGCCGCGGGCTCAGCCTGTGGCAGCAGGTGATCTTCCACGAGGAGTACGCGCGCGCCGATGCGCCGGCAAGGGTCAACCACCTGGGCGAGGAACTGCTCGGGCCCACGCTGATCGCCTTCGGGACCGACGAGCAGAAGGCCCGGTTCCTCCCGAAGATCGCCGCCGTCGAGGAGCTCTGGGCGCAGGGCTATTCCGAGCCCGACGCCGGCTCCGATCTCGCCAACGTGCAGACCAAGGCCCGGCTCGAGAACGGTCCGGATGGTCAGCACTGGGTGATCGACGGGCAGAAGGTGTGGACGTCCAACGCCCATCTGTCCCAGTGGGTCTTCGTCGTCGCCCGGTCCGAGCCCGGCTCCGAGCGCCACCACGGACTCTCCTTCCTGCTCGTGCCGTTGGACCAGGAGGGCGTGGAGGTGCGGCCGATCGAGCAGCTCACCGGCGGCTCGGAGTTCAACGAGGTGTTCTTCACCGCGGCCCGCACCGACGCCGATCTCGTGGTGGGCGAGCCCGGCCAGGGCTGGGCGGTGGCGATGGGACTGCTCGGCTTCGAGCGTGGCGTCTCCACGCTGGCTCAGACCGTCGACTACGGACGCGAGCTCGAGGACCTGGTCGCGTACGCCACGCAGAACGGCGCGATCGACGACCCGGTACTCCGAGACCGACTGGCCCAGCTCAAGGTCGAGCTCGAGGTGATCCGGGCCCAGGCAACGCGCGGGCTCTCCGCGGTCGGCCTGGGCGACGACTCGGCCGCCGGCGGGGGAGCGGGCTCGATCTTCAAGCTCGTGTGGGCCAACTGGCACCAGGCGCTGGGCGAGGTGGCGATGGACGTCGCCGGCCCGGCCGGCCTGCTCGCGCGGGACAGCGGCACGCCGTACGACCTCGACGAATGGCAGCGACTGTTCCTGTTCTCCCGCTCGGACACGATCTACGGCGGCAGCGACGAGGTCCAGAAGAACATCCTGGCCGAGCGAGTGCTCGGTCTCCCTCGCGAGCCCAAAGGAACCCGATGACCGCCCTGCGACCCGAACAGCCGACCCCCGACTACGTGCCGGGCCACGATCTGCTCGCCGGCAAGGTGGTCGTGGTGACCGCCGCCGCGGGCGCCGGCATCGGCGCCGCCGTCGTACGTCGCGTGCTCGAGGAGGGCGCGAAGGCCGTGGTGTTCAGCGATACCCATGAGCGTCGGCTGGCCGAGGCGGAGGCTGCGCTGGGCGAGGAGTTCGGCGCCGACCGCGTTCGCCAGCTCGTCTGCGACGTGACCGACGAGGCGCAGGTCGCCGCGCTGCTCGACGCCGCCGACGAGTTCGGCGGCGTCGACATCATGATCAACAACGCCGGCCTCGGCGGCACCGCCAGCGTGCTGGAGATGACCGACGACCAGTGGTCCAAGGTCCTCGACATCACCCTGACCGGCACCTTCCGCTGCGTCCGGGCCGCGGGTCAGCGATTCGTCGACGGCGGCAAGCGCGGCGTGATCATCAACAATGCCTCGGTGATCGGATGGCGGGCGCAAGAGGGTCAGGCCCACTACGCCGCCGCGAAGGCCGGCGTGATGGCGCTGACCCGCTGTTCGGCGCTGGATCTGGCTCCGCACGGCATCCGGGTCAACGCGGTCAGCCCCAGCCTGGCGATGCACCCGTTCCTGGCCAAGGTGACCTCCGACGAGCTCCTCCACGAGCTCAAGCAGCGCGAGGCCTTCGGCCGCGCCGCCGAACCGTGGGAGGTCGCCAACGTGATGGTGTTCCTCGCCAGCGGCTACTCGTCGTACCTCACCGGTGAGGTCGTCTCCGTGAGCTCGCAGCATGCCTGAGGTGTCGATGCCGACCCGCCGCGGCGAGCTGCTCCGGATCGCCGCCGAGCTGTTCGCGACCAAGGGGTTCAAGAACACCACGGTCCGCGACATCGCCGAGGCCTCCGGGATTCTGTCCGGCAGCCTCTACCACCACTTCGACTCCAAGGAGTCGATGGTCGACGAGGTGCTGTCGACGTTCCAGGAGGAGCTGTTCGGCAAGTACGACGAGATCCTGGCCGGTGATGAGGATGCCCGGACCAAGCTGGAGCGGGCGGTCCGGGTCTCGTTCGAGGCGATCGATCAGCACCCGCACGAGGTGGCGATCTTCCAGAACGAGGCGGACTATCTGGGCGGCTTCGATCGCTTCGACTACCTCGCCGAACGCAACGCCCAGTCGCGCTCGGTCTGGATGACGCTGCTCAACGAGGGCGTCGACTCCGGCGTGCTACGCCGCGACCTCAACGTCGAGCTCACCTACCGGTTCATCCGGGACACGATCTGGGTCGCGGTGCGGTGGTACCGCCCCGGTAAGAGCCTCGGACCCGACGACATCGCCGATCAGTACCTGCACATACTTCTGGATGGGATTGCCAATGCCTGAGGCCTACATCATCGACGCGGTCCGCACGCCGGTCGGCAAGCGCGGCGGCGCGCTCGCCGAGGTGCACTCGGCCGATCTCGCCGCACACACCCTGGACGCGCTGATGCGTCGTACCGGCGTGGATCCCGCCGCGGTCGACGACGTGATCCTGGGCTGCTGCGACACCATCGGCTCGCAGGCCGGCGACATCGCCCGGTCCGCGTGGCTGGTCGCGGGCCTGCCCGATCATGTGCCCGGTGTGACCATCGACCGGCAGTGCGGCTCCAGCCAGCAGGCAGTGCACTTCGCCGCCCAGGGCGTGATGTCCGGGACGCAGGACCTCGTCGTCGCCGGCGGCGTGCAGAACATGAGCGCGATCCCGATCGCCTCGGCGATGCTGGTCGGCCAGCAGTACGGCTTCTCGACGCCGTTCGCGGAGTCGCCGGGGTGGTTGAAGCGGTACGGCGACCAGGAGGTCAGCCAGTTCCGCAGCGCGGAGATGATCGCGGAGAAGTGGGACCTCTCGCGGGCGGCGATGGAGAAGTTCGCGCTCGCCTCCCACGACCGGGCCCGGACCGCGATCGCGGAGGGCCGCTTCGACAACGAGATCGAGCCGATCACCCTCGCGGACGGCAGCAGCTTCGCCGTCGACCAGTGCCCGCGAGAGACGTCGCTGGAGAAGATGGCCGGTCTGGAGCCGCTGGCGCCGGGTGGTCGGATCACGGCGGCCGTCTCCAGCCAGATCTGCGACGCCTCTACGGCGATGCTGGTCGCCTCTGCGGACGCCGTACGCACGCATGGACTGACGCCGCGTGCTCGCGTGCACCACCTGTCGGTGCGGGGCGACGACCCGGTGTGGATGCTGACCGGTCCGATCCGGGCGACTCAGCACGCGCTGGAGAAGACCGGCCTGTCGATCGACGACATCGACCTTTTCGAGTGCAACGAGGCGTTCGCCTCGGTGGTGCTGGCCTGGATGAAGGAGACCGGCGCCCCGCACGAGAAGGTCAACGTCAATGGCGGCGGGATCGCCCTCGGTCACCCGATCGGCGCGACCGGGACCCGGCTGATGACCACGCTGCTCAACGAGCTCGAGCGCACCGGTGGCCGCTACGGCCTGCAGACGATGTGCGAGGGCGGCGGTCAGGCCAACGTGACCGTGATCGAGCGTCTCTGACCGAACCAGCTAGCCCAGCGCAAGGACTAAACCGATGACCCCGGGCGTGAGGCCGACCAGCAGCCACGGGGTGAGCGGGTTCTTCTGGTGGATCGCGAAGCCGGTGGCCACCGCCACCATGCCGGTGATCGCGGCAATCACGCAGAGGCCGATCTGAGCACCTTGGTTGTCGTCGGTGATCAGCAGCGCCGCCAGGACCAGGCCGAGAGCCAGGTGCCCGATGGTGGTCACGGCCAGCACCGACAGCACCCAGCGCTGCACCCGGGCCAGGCGCGCCAAGTCCTCTGGGCTGGTGGGCTTCCGGGGCTGGTTCGGGTCCATCAAGTGCCGGGCCCGGCGTGGTTCCGTGGCACTGTCCATACCTTCGATTCTCCCACCGCGCCCGCCCGGTCCGATCGGCAGCCCCCGCGCTAGGTTGACCGCATGCTCGCCCTGCCGGCCCACGGGTTCGTGATGCTGTCGTTGCCCAAGACGGCCTCCACCACCATGGTGCGGACCGTGCAGCGGCACGCCGAGGTCGTGCTGCGCGTGAATCCGGGTCTGAAGCACCTCAACTGCACGCACTTCCACGAGCTGATGGTGCCGGTGCTTCGCAAGGGCGGCTACCGACGCAAGGACTACGAGCTGTGCTCGATGTTCCGCGAGCCGATCGAGTGGCTGGAGTCGTGGTGGCGCTATCGCAGCCGGCCGGCGCTCGAGGAGAAGAGCGAACGCTTCACCGGTGAGCAGTCGTTCGAGGAGTTCGCGCTGGCCTACCTCGAGCGCGACGAACCGATGCGCGGGCGGCCGTCCCGGTTCGTGTCGATGAGCACCGACCTCGACATCGGCGTCGACCGGATCTTCCGGCTCGAGGCCCCCGACGTCTGGCAGCCGTGGATCTGCGCCAAAGTGGGCAAGGACCTGAAGTTCCCGCAGGCGAACGCGTCCTCCGAGCGCGCCGAGCCGGAGCTCACCGCGGCGACCCGGGCGCGGCTGATCGAGTATTTCAAGCCGGAGTACGACATCTACGACCACCTGCGCGACGAGGGCATGTGGGCACCACCGAAGGGCTATCGGCCACCCCGCTGACTGCGGGCAGGGTGGGTCGGTGGGACGACAACGGTGAGTGCGCCCGGAATGTGTGGCCACGAGTGCCGTCCGTACGCCGGGAAACCGCCGTGTGCAAGATGTGCTCGTGAGTGATCAATGCCCCGACCCCGACGTGGCACTGGCTGCGGCCACGGCTGGTGTCGAGGTCGTTCGGACCGCCTACGGAACGAGATCGACCCGCCATCCGAAGTCTGGTTCCGACTTCGCTACTGACGCGGATCTCGACGCCGAGCGCGCGATCCTCGGAGTCCTCGAGTCGGGCTCGCCCCGAGGACGCTCGCGTAGGCGAGGAAACAGGACGATCCGGTACCGTCAGCACGCGGCAGTGGCTCGTCGATCCCCTGTGTGGAACCCTCAACTTTGCGGCCCGGACACCCCTCGTGGCGGTGAACGTCGCCCTCCTCGACGAGGCGGCGCGCACTGTGGCCTGCGTGTCGGCGGACCCCATCGCCCACGAGTACTTCTGGGCTGACGGTGATGGCGCATTCCTGCGGCGGGATGGATCCGACGCAATGCTCATGCCGTCGACGCAGTCCCGTCTCGTTGACATCAACTGCGACGGACCCATCGACCGCCCCTTCCTCGGACCACAGTTGATAGCAGACCCTGCGTTCAGGTCAGCGTTCGGTCCTCGGGTGATATCCACGACGTTGGCGGTCGCCTGGGTCGCAGCGGGACGACGCGCCGGGCTACGTCAGCGACGGGACCTTCGTCGAGAATGTTCACTTCGCGGCAGGAATAGCGCTCTGTCGCCGCGCTGGATGCGTGGTGACCGACCTCGCTGGGGAACCATTGGAGGACGGCCGCGGATTGATCATCGCTGCGGACGTTGAGACCCACCGACGGTTGGTCGACACCATTCGGCCCCACCTCGTGGACGTCCTGGGCAGCGTTCGGGCAGCAACTGGAGCGGTCGAACGGACTGACGGGCGGGGGTGACGTCAGACTGGCTTCGTGTCAGACCTGCTGCCCGCCGCCACTGCCGACCCCGCCCACTGGTTGCTCGAGCCCGACGTGGGCTGGCGGGAGCTGGTCACCTTTGGCCCGCCTGGTTTCGCCGCGTACCTGCGCATCCGCTTCGATCTGGATCCGAACCGCACGGATCAGGAAGGCGAGGCGCCGGGTGTGCGCTGGGCTCTCGAGAAGCTGTCCGCCTGCACCGGCACGCCGGACGTCGCCTACGCAGCGATCTGGGAAGGCTGGGCCGGCGGTGACTCGGCACCCACGGCGCCGGCGCTACCCATTCCGCATCGGACGATGCTGCTCTTCACCGGCCCGATCGACGCACTGCGCGACGCACCGACCCGCGCGTGGCGGCGCGAGGGCGAGCATGCCGAACCGCACCTCGTCTGGCCGGAGGACCGAGCTTGGTGCCTGGCGTGCGATGTTGATGAGGAGGTCGAGTTCACCGTCGGGTGTGCGAGCGATGCGGCCCAAGCCCTGATCGAGGCTTTGCCAGGTGCTGTCCGCCGAGTCCCCTACGGAGACCCGGCCGGCTGACCGCGGCTCAGACGACGTACGCCGCCGCCCGGCGGAGCTCGGCGGCAGCCTGGGTGATGATCCGGTCGATGAGCTCCTGGCACGTGGGCAGGTCGTCGATCACGCCGACCACCTGACCGCTGGCCAGGACGCCGGCGTCGGTGTCGCCCTCGACGAGGCCGGCCCGCAGCATCGTCGGGGTGTTCGCGGCGAGCGCCATCTGCCCGAGGGTGCGGCCCTGCTGCTTCTTCATCTCGCGGCCGTCCTTGGCCAGCGCCCACCAGGACATCCCGCTCGTGCGTCGGAACTCCAGCGTCCGGCGCATCGTCGGGCCCATCCGGCGCAACCGGCTGGAGCCCTCCAGCTCCTCGACCAGGTCGGTCCGCAACATTCGGTGCGGCATCCCGTCGACCTTGGTGGTGACGATCGTCCCGGTCAGGTCGGTGTCCAGGTAGCGCTGCTTGACGGCCTCGGGGACCGCGCTGTCCTGGGTGAGCAGGAAGCGGGTGCCCATGCCGACGCCGGCAGCGCCATAGGACAGCGCGGCGGCAAGGCCGCGGCCGTCGAAGAAGCCACCGGCCGCGACCACCGGGATGTCGACGGCGTCGAGGACGGTCGGGAGCAGGAGAGTGGTCGGTACCGGACCGGTGTGCCCGCCGCCCTCGCCGCCCTGGATCATCACCGCGTCCGCGCCCCACGCGGCCACCTTTCGGCGTGCCGAGCAGCGCCGATGGACGGCATCACCACGATGCCGTGGTCCTTGAGCCGCGCGATCAGCTCCTGCTTGGGCGCCAGCGCGAACGACGCGACCTTCACGCCATGCTTGATCAGCAGGTCGCAACGGTCCTTCGCATCGCCCGCGTCGGCCCGCAGGTTGACCCCGAACGGCTGGTCGGTCCGAGCCTTGACCTCGAGGATGGCTCTCTCGAGCTCCTCGAAGGTCATCGTGGCGCTGGCCAGGATGCCGAGCCCGCCGGCGTTGGCGGTGCCGGTCACCAGCCGCGGCCCGGAGACCCAGCCCATGCCGGTCTGCACGACGGGGTGTCGGACTCCGGTCAGCTCGGTGAACGGGGTCCTGATCAGCTGTTCGATCACTCCGGCACCTCACGTGAGCGCAGGCCCTTGGGGTCGAGGACCTCCCGGATGATGATGAGCTCCTCCATCGTCGGCAGCCGGGTCTCGGGTACGTCGGCCGGTGCGGCCAGCTCGAAGCCGGTCTGCTCCTGGACGTCCTCGACCGTCACGCCAGGGTGGACGCTGAGCAGCCGGACCGTGCCGTCGGGCCCGCCGACGTCGAGCACCGCGAGGTTGGTGACGATCCGGTGGATGTCGTTGAACCGCGCGGCTCCCGGGCCCGCCTCGCGGGCGCGGCGCGGGCCGACGCCGGTGACGATGTCGACGTTCTCGACGAACACCCGAGTGGAGTGCTTCGGGACCCAGTACGACGTGCGGTTGTTGACAGTGTTGCCCGGAGCCCCACGCGAACCGAGCAGCTGCCGCTTCGGTTGCGCGAAATCGCCGATCGCGGAGATGTTCTGGTTGCCGTCGCGGTCGACCTGGGTGGCGCCCATCATCACGTGCCGCTTGCCGTAGGCGACCACGTCGAAGACCTTGGGGAACGGGATCCAGCCCTCCACCACGTCGGCCTTGGCGAACAGCGGGGGAGTCCCGGCCAGGAACAGCGACTCCCCGTCGGAGATCAGCAGGTCGGGGTTGCTGGTGAGCTTGGCGAGGCGGACGCCGAGCATCGGCATCAGGCCCATCGGGCTGGCGAAGATCTCGCCGTCGTCCTTGAACGCGTCGGCGACGGCGGCGGCGCAGACCTCGGCGCGGGTGGCGTCGCTCATGCCTGCTCCTGCTGGCTCTGCTCGTTGTGGAGACCGGCGACCGCGGTTTGGTAGGCGGCCTCGTCACCGGCAAGGAACCGCGCCTCGAAGGCGGACCATTCCTCGTCGGTGCCGGCGGCGGCCGCGGCGTAGGCCTTCTGGAACTTCTCGTCGCGTTCGTAGTCCGGCGTGCAAGTGGTGAAGTGCGCGCCGTTGGGCGTCTCGACGACGCCGCTCACCATCATCCGGCTGAGCAACAGCCGTTGCACGGGGGTGTCGACGGTGAGTCCGGCGGTGTCCACGATCTGCTCGCAGGTCACGTAGGTCCGATCGGCGGCCATCGCGAACAGGTCGTCGAAGTACGGGTCCGGTCCGAGGTACGTCGCGTTGCCGTGCTTGTCCGCCCGGTTGAGGTGCACCAGCGCGACGTCCAGCTCGAGGGCGGGCACGGCGACCAGCTCCTCGCTCGCCCCTGAATCGGATGCGGGGTACGGGCTGGTGACCGTGCGCAGCCATGGGTTGTTGACCATGACGTCGGACCCGAGCCCGGCTCGCATCGGCAGGAACGGCAGCCGCTGGGCCGCGGCGCGCAGGCCGGTCTGGAACATGCCCTCGTCGAGCTCGACGACCTCCGGGATGGTGCCGCCCTGCCGGGCGCGCTGGAAGTTCGGCTCGAGTGGGATCGAGTCCAGGCTGACGAACGCATAGACCAGCTTCCGGATCTTGCCGGCCCGGGCCAACAGCCCGACGTCGGCGCCGCCCCAGCTGACCAGGGTCAGGTCCTTGAGGTCGGAGCGCAGGATGGCGCGGACCAGGGCCATCGGCTTGCGCCGCGGACCCCAGCCGCCGATGCCGATGGTCATCCCGTCCTTGAGCTCCCCGACGACCTGGTCGATCGTCATCGTCTTGTCGCGGGGGCCCTTGCTCATGCCTTGGCCGCCTTGTCGGTGCCGGCGAAGGTGTCGCGCAGCTCGTCGCTGACGCCGGACAGGTTGAGCTCCATCGTGAACCCCTGCTCGAAGCGATAGCTCTTGTTGACGTCGATCGGGTCGATCCCGTTGAGCGCCTCCTTGGCGGCCCGGATCACCCGGGTGTCCTTGTCGGCGATGTCGGCAGCGAGCGCGAGCGCGGCGTCGTCGAGCTGATCACGGGGGACCACCTCGTAGACCGAGCCGTGCTGCACCAGGTCGGCCGCCTTGATCGTGCGAGCGGTGAAGTAGAGGGTGCGCATCAGGTGCTGGGGGACCAGCCGGGCCATGTGGGTCGCCGCGCCGAGAGCGCCCTGCTTGACCTCGGGCACCCCGAAGTACGCGTCGTCGCTGGCCACCACGACGTCGGCGTTGCCGACCAGGCCGACCCCACCGCCGAGGCAGAAGCCGTTGACGGCCGCGATCACCGGGACGCTGCACTCGTAGACCGCCTTGAACGCGGCGTAGCAGCCCTTGTTGGCCCCGATCAACGCGTCGAACCCGGTGGTGTGCTGCATCTCCTTGATGTCGACGCCCGCGTTGAACCCGCGCCCCTCGGCGCGCAGCACCACGACATGGGTCGCCAGGTCGGCGCTGGCCTCGTCGAGCGCTGCCGCGACGTCGAACCAGCCCTGCACGGTCAACGCGTTGACCGGCGGTGCCGCCATCGTGATCACCCGGACGTGGTCGTCCGTGAGGGTCGAGCTGACTGACATGAGGCTCCCGTCGTACCAACCAAGCAATTGCTTGGTATGGTAGCAGCCGCGATGGCGGCCGGGGCCAACTCGCCCCTCCCGCTCTCGTCGGTGCCGATAGCGTCGCCCGCGTGCGCCCCGACCAGCCCGCGCCTACCACCTTCCGTGCCGGACTCCGGCCCGGGGATTGGGAAGTGCTGCGGGCTCGGGCCCGGCAACGCGAGTTCCCCGCCGGGGCGACCTTGATGGATGAGGGTCAGGCGGGAGCCGACGTGATGCTGATCGAACTACTCCGGTCGGGTCAAGATCAGCTGCCGGGCGATCGACGGTAGGGAGGTCCTGCTCGACTTTCGCGGTCCGGGAGAACTGCTCGGCGAGCTGGCCGCCCTCGACGGGAACCCGCGGTCGAGCAGCGTCCAGGCGATCGAGCCCGTGGTGGTCTGGGCGATCGCCGCCTCGACGTTCGCGGCGGTGGCCGCCCAGCACCCAGGGATGGCGAACGCGTTGCTCCTCGACCTCGTGCGGCGATTTCCGGACGCGGACCGCAAGCGAATCGAGTTCGGCGCCCTGCCCGCGATCGGTCGGGTCGCCGCCCGGCTGGTGGAGCTGGTCGAGCGGATCGGGTCCCGCACGTCAGTCGGGCACGTCATCGACCTGCCGATCAGCCAGGCAGAGCTGGCCGGGTGGACCGGTGCCTCACGCGAGGCCGTCGCCAAGGCACTCCGCACGCTGCGCGAGCTCGGCCTGGTCAGCACCGAGCGCCGACGGATCACTGTTCGCGATCTCGAACAGCTTGCGGCGCCACAGCCGCTGATGCTCGACCGTCAGGCACCGAGGGTGGCCAGCCTTGCGGGAGGTCTCCTGCTCGGCGTCGAGCCAGCCCCGCCGTCGGGCCGCGGCAAGCAGGGGAGTCAGGACGGCCCGCCCTCCGGGCGCGTCGTCGAACGCGAAGCGGGTGCGGGCGATCGCGAGGTAGGAGTGGTAGCCCCCGAGGAAGACGACGTTCCCCCGGGGGCGCCGTCGATCGTACCGCCAGCACCCCCTCGGCGAGGGTGAGCGCAGCCTGGGACTCGCGACGGTCGCCGACCAATGCCCGAGCCCAGGCCAGGTGACTGGCTGCCCGCAATGTGCGATTGGGACTCTTGATCGTCTCGGAGCTGGCAAGAGCGGTTTCGAGCACCGGAATGGCTCCCTCCAGGTCCCCCAGCTCGATCAGGTGCGACCCGAGGCTTGCCCCGAGCCACGCCGACACCACTCGGGCGAGGTGAACTCGCCCAGAATGTCTCCACCGCCGCGCGCATGGTGGAGACCGCGGCATCGAGATCACCGCAAGCGCGGTGGATCCAGGATCGCGAACTCGAAGATCATCGACCTGGTGATCCGGTCCGTGGTGAACCGATCGTTGATCGCGATCGCCTTGTCGATCAGGTCCTGTGCCCGCCTGTTTCGTGGTCCCCACTGCCAGCGGCCCCGTCGCGCCCTCGAGGTAGGCCCACTGGATGAAGTAGACGTCCCGCGTGCGCTCCTGGACCGCGACGATCTCGGCAACGGTCCGATCGAGCAGCTCGAGGTCGCCGAGCTGGAGCGCCGCCAGCTTGAGGCAGTCGAGCGCGGTGCCCGCAGGTCCTGGTCGTGACCGGCCGCCCGGGCAATGGCGAGGGCGCGCTGCGCCAGACCGAGTCCGTGATCGAGCTGGAGTCGGTTCAGGTAGATCATGGACATCCGACTAAGCACCGTGACCTCGGTCAACAGGTCGTTCAGCTCCTCGGATCGAAGGAGCGCCTCCTGGTCGAGGGCGATCCCCCTCGTAGCCCTCAAGTCCGGACCAGCCAGCCAGAGGTAGCGGTCAGCGCCCGCATCTCGATCTGCCCGTCGCCGGCCGTCCGTGCGTGCGCGAGCGACTGGCGGAAGTCCTCGGCGCCGCCCGCGAAGTCCCCGTTGCGACCTCGAACGCGGCCGCGCAGGAGGTGCAGCTCTGCGGCAGCTGCGCGCGCGCCGAAGCGGGGTCGAGCGAGGCCGCAGCCGAGGCGCAGAGTCGAGCTGGTTCAGTGCCTCGTCCATAGCGACGACTCGTTGAGCGGCGATCGCGGCCAGTCGGTGGTACTTGACGGCGTCGGCCACGTTCCCGGCGGCTGCGTGGTGGCGTGCCAGGACGGCGTAGTGCTGCTTGGAGCCGGCTTCGGCCAGCTCCTCGATCGCC
>CAWGZQ010000001.1:0-211396 GCA_963827185.1 uncultured Actinomycetota bacterium | reverse complement strand
CGACCTAGCCCGGGCGCCCTTGAGGCCCCGGCCAAGTGTGCGAGGGGGCTGGACCCTATGGGCCGCGGCCGAGCGAAAGCCAAGCAGACCAAGGTCGCCCGCGACCTGAAGTACCGCACTCATGAGACGGACTTCGGGGCGCTGGCAAAGGAGCTGCACGGTGAGGAGGACGACTCCGGTCAGGTAGTCGACGAGCCTGACGAGTGGTCCGACTATGCCGAGCCCAAGCGGGACTGACTTCTCCCCGAGTTCGCGTCTGACCGCGGGAAGATTCACTGGTTAACGGGTGATTTTGGCCGTCAATCGAGCCAGATCCCCCGCAGCCGTCCGACGTCGCGCATCCGCGCCTCGGCCAGCCGGTCGGCCGCGATCGCCGGCGGGACGCCGTCGGAGGTAGCCCGCTCGAGCACCGCCCGGGTGGTGTCGAAGATGCCCGACGCGCGCTGCTCGGCGCGTTCGAAGGACCGAAGCCTTCGAGCTCGTCGGCGACCTGGATCAGGCCACCGGAGTTCACGCAGTAGTCGGGCGCGTAGAGGATGCCGCGCCCCTCGAGCGCCTTCTCGACGCCCGGATGCGCGAGCTGGTTGTTGGCCGCCCCGCACACGATGCTCGCCGACAGCACCTCGACCACCTCGTCGGTGAGCGCGAACCCGAGTGCGCAGGGTGCATAGACGTCCAGGGGCATCGCCACGAGGGCGTCCGCCGAGTCGACCGCGGTCACCGTGGGGTGCTCCGCCCGGATTCGCTCGACCGCGGCGGGCACCACATCGGTGATGACCACCTTGGCGTCGGCCTCCACCAGGTGCCGCACCAGGTGCCGACCGACCTTGCCAACTCCGGAGACGCCGACGGTCCGGCCGGCCAGCGAGTCCGTGTCCCAGACGACGGTGGCGGCGGCCCGCAGGCCTTGGAACACGCCGTACGCCGTCAGCACCGAGCTGTCGCCGGCGCCGCCGTTGGCGGTGGTCCGACCGGTGACGAAGTCGCACTCGCGCGCGATCAGGTCCATGTCCGCCGAGAACGTGCCGACGTCCGCAGCGGTGCGGTAGCGGCCGTTCAGCGACTGCACGAACCGACCGTAGGCACGCAGCAGCGCCTCGGACTTGTGCTGCGCCGGATCGCCGATGATGACGGCCTTGCCGCCGCCGAGGTCGAGACCGGCCAGCGCCGCCTTGTAGGACATCCCGCGGGAGAGCGCCAGGACGTCGGCGATCGCTGCCGCGGTCGAGGCGTAAGGGTAGAAGCGGGTCCCGCCGAGAGCCGGCCCGAGGGCTGTGGAGTGGATCGCGACGATGGCTCGTAGGCCGCTGGCGGGGTCGTTGCAGAACACGACCTGCTCGTGCTCAGCGCCGAGCTCGAAGACGTCGACAGGGAGAGTTCCAGACATGGATGGCGTCCGTTCGTGTGATCGATGACCGTCGGTGGGCGGTCACTGTTGGTCGGTCCGCAGGGGTGGCGCGGGCCACATCAAGGATAGGGCAGCGCGGCCGTGGGCCATGACCTTGCCGTCGATGTGCGGAGCGCCACCCACCCGTCGGTCGCACGGCACCACGCCCCACGGGTCGGTCAGGCTCGGCCGATCGCGAACGCCAGCGCGAAGCCGAGAGCGGTGATCAGGCCGGCGTAGAGGCGCGTCTCCTCGAACGCCTCCGGGATCATGGTGTCCGCGACCATCGCCAGGATCGCGCCGGCGGCCACTGCGGTGATCACCGCAACCGACTCGGGCGAGGCGTGCTCCAGCGCGCCGCCCCCACCAGGGCGGCGATGCCGCACGTGACGGCGATCGCCGACCAGACGCCGAAGACGTAGCGAGCGCCACGTCCGGACGCCTTCATGCCGGCGCGCTCGAGAGCCCCTCTGGCACGTTGGACACCAGATGGCGGCCAACACGGGTCTGCCGACTCCGCCGCTCAGCAGCGACATGCCGAGCACCACCGACTCCGGGACCCCGTCCAGCAACGTGCCCAACTGGCGATCGCGGTGCCGCTTCCCGGGGTCTCCTTGTCGAGCACGAGCGTGACCGGGGCGTGTTGGCCGCGGTCACGTCGACCGCCGGGCCCCGCTGTAGGCGGCACCGTGCTGACGGGGGTCTAGGCGGTGACGACGTTCTCGGTGGATGAACCGGGCGAAGTTGTTCTTGTCAGGTCCCGGGTCGGATCGTGCCGCCTTGCCATCTGGGCCGACGTGATCTTGCCGGCGGCGACCAGGCGCCGGTCCCGGCCATCGCGGCCACACCCCACGGCCACCACGGCGCCGACCTTGCCGCGGACGAGGTTGCCAGGCGATGGTTCCTCCGCTGTCGTGGGCCACCGAGGCGCGCCAGATGCGCCCCACGTGCCCACGCCTCGACGGGCCGAGGCGAGGTTGGGCGGAGTGCTCAGGGAGTCGGGACGGGCCCGCTGCATCACGACGTCGCCGTGGCTGCCGTAGCCCACCAGCCGCCCGCCGTACGGCGTCGCGTCGAAGCCGATCAGCAGCAGGTCCCCGGCCGAGAGCGTCGGCCACGGGATGTTGCTGGGGTAGGCCGCGTCCAGGGTGCCGACCTCGCGCAGGTCGAGGTCGAAGGACCGGGTAGGCCGCGCCGCCGCTTGTCGCTGGCCAGCACCCGCCACTGCCCCTCCACCCGGGCCAGCGTGGTCCCCTCGGTCTCGCGCAGGCCGGTCGCGGCGGCGCGCAGCGCCAGCGCGTCGAGCGTCGGTCCGGCGGCGAGGACCGGGTGGAAGCGGAAGTACTTCGTGCGCGCTGACGTAGCCGACCAGCCAGCCGTCCTCGGTGCGCACCAGGTGCGGGTCCCAGACGCCGACCGAGCGCAGCCCGTCGGTCGGCAGCGCGAGCGGGCGCGCGTCGAGCACGTGCACGCCGCGGGTCAGGTCCTCGGTGGACTCGGCCAGGTCACCGCCGACCGGCCGCTCGTCCCGCGTCGAAGTCGCCCCACGTGCTGGCGGCCAGCAGCCACGCGGTCGCCGTCGCGGACGAGGTGGGCGGCGTGGTCGCCGTAGACCCCGCCGTCCGACGCAGGAACAGGTCGGCGCGGTGGTCGAGCTCGAGGCTCACGGGGTCGCAGCGACCACACCGAGGTGTGCCCGGTCGGGAACCCGCCGGGCCCGGCGCTGGTGGCGGTCAGGAGGCACCCGTCCGTCCCGCTCGTACGGCGACCCGTCGGCGTCGGTGACCAGCCGCAGGTCGCGCAGGCCGAGCTGTCCGAAGGCCCCGGCCGGTCCCGCCGCGCCGAGATGTCGCCACCAGGCCCTTCAGCCACGCCTCGTCGTGCACGTCGACCCCGGGTGAGGTCGAAGCGGCCTCGGACCCGCCACTGGTCGCCCTCGCGCGTGAACCCCGTGACGTGCGGCCCGGTCAGGCTCAGCGCCAGCGCGCGACCTCGCCCCGCGGCGTACCGAACCGGCGACTGCGGTGGGTGGTCCTGGTGCGCGCCGGTGGCCACGTGCAGCGCGAGTCCCCGGCCATCGAGGCTGGGCCGAGAGCTCGGTTGCCCCGCTGGCCAGCGTCACCGAGGCCGGCTCGGATCCGGCGAGTTCCGCGGTGACCGCGACGTACGGCGCGGCCGTCTCGCTGAGCTTGGTGCCGGCCCTGATGAGGTCCACCGGACGCGTTCGATGAACGATCTCGAAGCGCGGCAGCACAAGCCTGAGTATCCCCGAGTGGGCCACGGATCGGTCGATGCGACCGACAGGTCGAGTGAACAAGGCACTCTTCTCGGGAAGGTGCAGTCCTGATGCGTGTCCGGTAGTGCGTTTCCGTCAATGCATCGCGAGTACGAAGTTCACGTCGCCGTACAGAAGCGACCTCGGATCGGCATACCCCGGTCATCCCGGAGCCGGGACCGGGGTGGTTCACCAGACAGAGACCTCGCGGGCCAGGGTCGCGTCGAGACCTACGGGGGAGCGGACCCGGACGAATCGCGCGGTCGTCCCGTCCGACGGCTCGACCGCCACCGTGGTCCCTTGCTCGCTGCCCACTGGCTCCCACGCCGTGCCATCGGTCGACAGTTCGACGATGATCTGGCCGGCGAAACCACGCGCCACCACCAGATCGACCGGGCGGACCAAGCCGAGATCGACCACCACTCCGGTCACCGTCCGGCGAGCCACGCCCCCGAGCATGGCCGCGGTCGTCAGGTTGCCGTCGGTCATCGGGCAGGTGGCCGGGGGTGGGGCGAGACCCGGCTTGGTCCCGAGCACTGCCGCGCACCGGCGGCCGCGCGAAGGGGGCACTCCGGCGGTGTCCTCGACCGGCAGCCGGGCCGAGAGGTAGCTGGCATGCACGTCGCCGGTGCCGCTGCCGCCGGACAAGGACGTGCTGGCGTTGACCGCCATCGACCCCGGCCGGTCCTCGAGCATGCGCGGGTCGACGGTGGCCTCGGTCCCGGATGCGGCCTGGGACCAGAAGACCGAGCCGCTGCCCGCGTCGAACAACTGCACGGAGTAGGCGGCGTCGTCGCCGGTGGCTGTGGGCAGCGGCGACCATGAGAGCCGGATCGGGCCGCTGGCCGCGGGGGCCTGTGGCGCGGCCTTCCAGAGTCGGGCGTCAGGCACCGTGACCGAGGTGTCCTTGACCGTGAAGCGCACCGATGTGCTGCCCTGGCCCCCCGAGCCCGAGAACACCACGCTCAGCGTCGACTCCGTCCCCATGGTGCCCTGGGTGTCGGCCCCCTTCAGCTCGAACTCGTAGCGACCGTTCTCGTCGGTCGTGGCGGTCCGGGCCTCGTTGCACACCGCCGGTGGGTCGGGAAGCAGGCAGACCGTCGACAGGGTCCCGATCGCGAGCGTCGTACCCACGAGGATCTCGCCGATGTCGGCCTGCTTGAACAACAGCACCGTGGTGTCCGCCAGCGGCCGGCCCCGGGGGTCCAGGGCGTGTCCAGAGATCCGGACCGTCGCGTGGGGGTCGACCTCGCTGACCGAGCAGCCGAACACCGTCAACGACAGTGCCGCTAGTACCGCAGGCACCGTACGCATGCAGGTAACCTAGAACAGTGCGCGCACGCGTGGGGGTCCTCGCCATACTTCTGCTTGTCGTCATGACCGCGTGCAGCGACGATCCGGACCCGAAGTCAGACCCGGACTCGTCGTCGAGTAAGACTGCGTCCAGCGACGCCTCCGGGACGCCGAAGAACGGCGCCGACGTCGGCACCATCGACTGCCCAGAGTTCGCCGAGATCGGCGACCGGATCGTCGAGGCCCAAACGGACCTGTATGCGCCCGTCGGCGAGGCTGACCCGGGCGCTGCGATCGAGGAGCTGGTGGCGGAGCTCGACGGCCTCAAGGAGGGCGCGCCAGGGACATCCAGGGGGCCCTCAGCGAGCTGGGCGCGGGCTTCGCGCGGGCCGCCGAGCTCCTCGGTGATGCCACCCAGCAGGGCGGGGCCGAGCTCCTGACGCTGGCCCCGCAGCTTGCCGAAGCCGGACAGCAGATCACCGACTACGTCGCGGAGCAGTGCGGCTGACGCCGTGCCCGTGGGCAGAGGCGGGGTCGACAAGTCGCACGCATCGGCCGTGGTGGACCCGCGTCAGGCCGGTCCTTCTCGGAGGTGCGCAACTAGTTGAGCGGCGAGCTCGACAGAGGCTTCGATCTCTGCGCGCCGGATCGAGACGCTCTCCACGTTGAGGCCGAACGGCACACCCAGCCGCCGGCAGTAGTCGATGAGCTCGACGGCGGTCGTGGCAGCTTGCTCCAGGGACGCTGCCAGCGGGTCGGTCGCGTGCCGGAGGTCGTTCTCGATCCATCTCGGGACATCGACCCCCAGCCAGCGCAGGAACTCCAGGGTCTTCATGGAGCCGCACACCGAGAACGTGAACACGATCGGCACCTGAGCCAGCCCGCGCGACTCGCACTCGTAGCGGTAGTCGGACACGAGGTTCTTGGCGGCGTTGAGGTCGTAGACGACCTGGGTCACGAAGAACCGGCAGCCGGCCTCCTGCTTCGCGATCAGGCGAAGGTGCTCGTTCTCGCGACGACTGTGCCGCTCCGGAATCGCCACTCCGCCGAGCAGCAGGTCGGGGTTGAGGTCAGCGCGCATCGCCTGCGCGTCGGCCAACGGGACTGCGGGAGTCGCGTCACTCGACGCAGCTCCGACCATGACGGTCAGGGTGTCCACGGGGTCTTGGTCAGCAATCCAGGACCGCAGATCTTCGCGCTGGTACTTGCCGACCGCGCGGTAGACGATCACCGGGGCCTGCCACTGACTGAAGGTGGTCACGTCGATAGGCAGCCGGATCGACCGTCGGGCTGAACGGGAACGGGCGTTCGACCGCGGTGCGGGAGCTCTCGTCGTCGATGTCGTACAGCACGAGACCGTCGAGGTCGAGACCGCTCAGCCGGTCGATGGTGGCCTGAGCGATGCCCGGGAGCCGCTCGGCGGGCGTCGACCGCCGAGGAGGCGTGACCGCGAAGAGCACGAACTCTCCCTGGCCAGAGTTGATCCGAGCGGTGAGGTCCACATCGCGACGCTAGTAGGTCGCAGAACGAACGAGGTCACCGACGCGGCTGCCGCTCATGACCTCGGCCACCTCGGGCGGCGGCATCCCCGCCGATGCCGACCCGTCGGCGAGGCCAGATTTGTCCAGGGACAGATGGGTCGTCTCACCCGGGAATCAGACCGCCTGGAGCGATCAGGAGAGGCAGTCGTCGCTCGTGGTCTCGGCGAACTCGATGTCCTCGATCAGCCACTCGCCGTCCTCGACGACCAGGCGATAGACGTCGCGGTACTCCTCGGGTGGCGCGTCCCAGGTCGAGCAGTCGTAGTAGTCGGTGACCTCGACCTCGGCGGTGTCGTCGTCGATCTCGGCCGCGCCGACCTGCGGGCCGTCGCCGACCACCGGTGCCGGATCGCCGCACCCGCCGACAGGGTCGCCGTCGACGAAGTAGGAGGCGTAGTCGTCACAGCTGCCGCTGGTCCGGGCATCGACAGCGGCCTGGACGACGGTCTCGGGCTTCTCGTCGGGCTCGTTCGAGCAGGCCGTCGCGAAGGCGAGGACCGCCACGATCAACAGCGGCCGGAGCAGACGGCGGCTGAGGGGAGGAAGGGCTGGCATCCGGTCATGATGCCCGACACCAGCGTCTGCGGCTGACCATTTTCCGTGGGGTGGAAGCAGAAACCCGCAGATCACGAGCCGTGATCTGCGGGTTCCTTTGCTCGTGGGCAGGGGCGGGGTCGAACCGCCGACCTTCCACTTTTCAGGCGGACGCTCGTACCAACTGAGCTACCTGCCCGAGCGAGGGGAACCATACCGGAGCCTCGGGGAGGGTACGAAAGCGTGGTCCCAGCGGCTCACCCTTTATGCTGTGACGCGCAGTCCGGCCCCCATCGTCTAGCGGCCTAGGACGTCGCCCTTTCACGGCGGTAGCACGGGTTCGAATCCCGTTGGGGGTGCTCCATCTCGCCCGTCCTGCCTCGATTGGGAGAGGACGGAACGAATGGGTTATTGTTCCACCGCTCGGCTCACGCAGCGGAGCGCACCATTGGCCCCGTAGCGCAGTTGGTTAGCGCGCCGCCCTGTCACGGCGGAGGCCGCGGGTTCGAGTCCCGTCGGGGTCGCCACGCTCGCTCTGGATCACGCATCCGGGGCGTTTGTGCGTTTTGAAAGACTGAGCCCATGCCGGTAGCGATGGATCCCGAGCGCTTCGACGCGCTCGTCGACGAGGCCCTCGACGGCATCCCCGCCGAGCTGGCCGACCTGGTCCGCAACGTCGTGGTGCTGGTGGAGGCCGAGGCGCCACCCGACGACCCCGGACTGCTGGGGCTGTACGACGGGGTCGCGCTCACCGAGCGGACCTTCGACATGCTTCCCCAGCTGCCGGACCGGATCTTCATCTACCGCAACAACCTGCTCGACATGTGTGCGACCGAGGAGGAGCTGGTCGACGAGGTGCGGATCACCGTCGTGCACGAGGTAGCGCACCACTTCGGCATCGGCGAAGACCGCCTGCACGACCTGGGCTACGCCTGACCCACCGAGAACCCCAGCGCGCAGGCCCCCAGGGAGAGCCCGATCGTCAGCACCGCATAGCGGGTGCCGACCCGGTGCGTCTGCACCGCGAATGCCGAGTACGTCGTCATCCCGCCGCAGAGCCCGGTGCCCAGCAGGGCGGCCGTGGACTCGGTCAGGGCCAGGCCGCTGAACAGTCCGAGTAGGGCGGAGCCCACGACGTTCACCACCAGCGTCCCGACCGGGAAGTCCTCGTCGAGCCACTCGCCGAGCGCGAACCGGAGCGGCGCGCCCACCGCCGCGCCCAGCGCCACCAGTAGCGCGGTCACTCCACACCGCCTTCGGCAACGAACCGATCTTGAGCCGGCGCCGGGATCCACCGTGAGGCGAGCCGCACGGCGACCAGGCACGCGAGTAGCGTGCCGAGCAGGTACGACCCCGCCAGCAAGGTGTCGCCGTTGGCCAGTAGTGCGCGGCTCTCTTCGGCGTACGCCGACAGGGTGGTGAACCCACCGAGCACGCCGGGCCCGAGGGCGACCGCCACGACCCGGTGCCGGAGCACCGTCCCGAGCGCCGGCAGCAACGCCAGCGCGAGGGAGCCGACGACGTTGATCCCGAACGTCGTCCAGGGGAACCGGGTGTCGGCGGGAACCAGCTCGCCGAGGAGATAGCGGAGCACGGCACCGAGCGCCCCACCGATGGCGGCCGCCAGCAGCAGCCACGGCGACACCCGCCTCACGGGAGGCTGTTCTCGGTCACCTCGGAGTGACTCTCCCGCCACGGAGCGGGCGGGAAACCCTTGCTCTGCCGCACGAACTCCCCCAAGAACCAGGTCTGGAAGGATCGCTGGTCCGCGGAGCGCGCCAGGGACAGCAGCCGCTCCTCCCGGCAGAACGCGTCGGCGAGGTCCAGCAGCTCGATCAGCTGGCCCAGACCGCGGGCGGCATCCCTGCCCACGCCGAGGCTCAGCGAGATCGAGTCCTTGCCGACGGCCCGCGCAGCCTCGATCCGGTCCGAACCCAGGCCATCTCGGAGCGGCTGCTCCAGCGACCCGAACAGGTCCGAGAGGTTCTTGGCCAGCGGATAGTCCTGCTGGTGCGCCAGCGCGAGCAGCCGGACCTCGCGACGCAGCTCCCGGTAGTGCCGCGTGAACGCGATGTACGTCGCCACCGGGACATCGCGCAGGACCACCTCGACCCGGTCCTTGGCCGGGATACCGTGATCGTCCGCGAGCTCGGCGGTCACACCGGTGACCCGGCCCTCGATGCCCCGGTCGGCAAACACCTCAGCGGGGGCGAACCAGACCGTCTTCCCGTCCTCCTCGCGCTCGACGCCCCAGGCATCGGAGGCCCTGGCGACGATGCTCAGGCCGCGGCCGAAGGTCAGCAGCAGGTCAGCCTCGTCCTGCAACGTCGTGGTCTGCGGCAGCGGCGGCACGTCGGTGGAGGAGTCGCGGACCTCGACCCGCGGATGCTCGCGGGTTCCCCGCACGCGCACCTGGATCGTCGACTCCGTGTGCATGAGTGCGTTCGTCACCAGCTCGGAGACGCCCAGCTCGGCGCACTCGACGAGCTCGTCCCTGCCGATGTCGCGGCACGTACCGACCACCCAGCGGCGCGCGTCCTGCACGCTGCGCGGCCCCGGACGCAGGGCCAGTGCGGGTCGGTTGAGCGGCACCTCTCGCCTCCGACGGGTAGTGGGTGGGCAAGGTCACGGCTAACGCCGCACGTCTACCCAGGATCGCGCTCCCCGAAACCAGAATCGCGCAGATACAGCCGTGTCGACACCGGTGTCGATCCGAGGTACCGGGCCAGTGTGACGCACCAGACGGGGCCGGCGATTCGGCGCCCGTTTCGTGGGAGCGGGATGATGGCTATCCAGCACTCCACCACGAGGAGGACCCCATGGCAACCACCGATCGGCGCCACCAGGTCGTGGTGATCGGCTCGGGGTTCGGCGGGCTGTTCGGCACCAAGGCACTCCGACGCGCCGACGTCGAGGTGACGATGGTCGCGAAGACCACCCACCACCTGTTCCAGCCGCTGCTCTACCAGGTGGCCACCGGCATCCTGTCCGAGGGTGAGATCGCGCCGCCGACCCGGGAGGTGCTGCGCAAGCAGAAGAACTCCAAGGTGCTGCTCGGCGAGGTCACCCAGATCGACCTCGAGGCGCGCGCCGTCACCTCCCAGGTGTTGGGCCGCGACATCGTCACGTCGTACGACTCGCTGATCGTGGCCGCCGGCGCCGGTCAGTCCTACTTCGGCAACGACGGGTTCGCCGAGTTCGCGCCAGGCATGAAGAGCGTCGACGACGCCCTGGAGCTGCGCGGCCGGATCTTCGGCGCCTTCGAGATGGCCGAGCTCGGCGCGACCCGCGGCGACAACGTCGATCACCTGTTGACGTTCGTGGTGGTCGGTGCGGGACCCACCGGGGTGGAGATGGCGGGCCAGATCGCTGAGCTCGCCCACCGCACCCTCAAGCAGGACTTCCACGCGATCAACACCCACCAGGCCCGCGTGATCCTGGTCGACGCCGCCGGTCAGGTGCTGCCGCCGTTCGGCGCGAAGCTCGGTCAGTGGACGGCCAAGGAGCTCAACAAGCTCGGCGTCGAAGTGATGCTCGGCGCGATGGTCACCGATGTCGACGAGCGCGGTCTCGAGGTCACGTACAAGGACGGACGGGTCGAGCGGATTGCGGCGGTCACCAAGGTGTGGGCCGCCGGGGTCCAGGCGAGTCCCCTGGGCCGGATCCTCGCCGATCAGACCGGTGCGCCGCTGGACCGGGCCGGGCGCGTGGGCGTCAACCCGGACCTGACGCTGCCGGGCCATCCGGAGGTCTTCGTGGTCGGCGACATGATCTCGCTCGACAACCTTCCCGGGGTCGCTCAGGTCGCCATCCAGGGCGCCAAGTACGCCGCCAAGGAGATCGACGGCCGGCTCAAGGGCAAGCCCGCGCAGAAGCCCTTCAAGTACTTCGACAAGGGCTCGATGGCGACGATCAGCCGGTTCAAGGCGGTCGCCACGATCGGCAAGCTCCGGGTCAGCGGGTTCATCGCGTGGCTGATGTGGCTCGCGGTCCACCTCTTCTACATCACCGGCTTCAAGAACCGCGTGACCGCGGTGCTGCACTGGTTCATCTCGTTCCTCGGCCGTGGCCGCTCGGAGCGCACCTCGACCGAGCAGCAGATCTTCGCCCGCACCGCGCTGGCCCGGCTCAAACGCGGCGCTACCGACCTGGTCTCCGACCCCGGCGAGTACGACGCCGCCGCCGAGGCCGAGACCCGCCGGGCGGAGCTCGAGGCGCGGGCGCTCGAGGAGGCCCGCCTCACCGACGATGGCGCCCGGGGCGTCAAGGCCGGCTGACGCCGGGCCTCGCAGGTTCGGGCCGGGCTACTCGAAGTAGCTGGGAGTGTCTTGGCGCTGAGCCATCAGCTCGCGCGCCCACCTCGGCAGGATGAACAGGCCCTCGGCCTCCACGGTGATCCCCTCGGGGCCGATGAGGTGGCCCTTGGCGATCGTCTTGATGCCGTCGACGCGCTCCACCCAGGCCTCGCTGCGCAGGTCGCCGAGCGGCGTTCCCTGCCGGTAGTCGAGGGTGAGCCGGGCGGTCATGCCGGGCTTGCCGCGGGCGCCGGCAGCCTCGCCGAGCATCTGGTCGAGGATCATCGCCGACACGCCGCCATGCACGAGGTTGGGCGGGCCTTCGTACGCCGCTCCCAGGTGGAAGTCACTCCACACCCGGCCGTCGCCCGATGGGTCGTGCTCGATGACCAGCGGTGGAGCCGCGGGGTTGCGCAGACCCACCACGGTGTTGCCCCACGGCCGACCGCGCCCGGTCGAGCCGAAACGGACGCCGTACGGGCCGTCGAGCTGCTCCTTGCGCAGCCGAGCCGTGATCTCCTCGATCTCGACCTGGGCCCGGCGGATCTCGTCGTCGTCGGCGAGCGTGCGGATGGTGGCGTCGACCAGATCCCGTACGGCGTCGGTGAACGGGCCGTACAGCTCCTTGTGACGATCCACCTCCTCGGGGGTGAGGTCGTCCTGCGCGTAGCCGGCCATGCGGTTGATCCTAGAACACGTTCTATTCCTTCGGCCTGATGGAATGCTCCCATGACGCGCCTGTCCCGCCCCGATGTCCGCCTGCGCACGACGCTGGTCGAGGCGATCGCCGACTTCGGCGCGGAGATGATTCACGGCTCCGGCTTCTGGCACCTCGAGGGTCCACTGGATACCAGTGAGCAGGGCGTGGCAGAACTGGTGCGGATGCTGCGCGACTTCGGTGACGTCGAGACCGAGCTCGACGAGAAGTGGGTGCACTGCGACTTCTTCTGGATCACCGACGGTGAGCTTGAGGAAGTCATCGGCTTCCTGGCGATCCGGCACACCCTGAACGCGTTCCTCCTCGAGGAGGGTGGCCACATCGGGTACTCCATCCGCCCGTCCCGGCGAGGTGCGGGCCACGCGACCCGAGCCCTGACCCTGGCGCTCGACCGCGCCGCCGAGCTGGGCATCGAGCGCGCCCTGGTGACCTGTGACGACGACAACGAGCCGTCCCGGCGCACCATCGAGCGCAACGGAGGGGTGTACGAGGACACCCGGAACCGGAAGCTGCGCTACTGGATCGACCTGACGGGACGGGGTCACTCCGGCCGGTAGCGGCGCAGCATCTCCATGAACGCGTGCGGGTCGACCATCGAGGAGTCGATGACGAACGGGTCCATGTTGCGGCGGAGGAACAGCACCTTCCAGTTGCGGTCGCCCGGGGCGCCCACCACGTCGATCGGGGTGTAGCCGACCTCCGACAGCTCGAACACGAACCGGCCGCCGCCCTGCAGCACCTCGAGCTGGCCGCCGTGCACGGACAGGCGGGCGATCGGGCTGGAAGCGCGGATCGCCCAGAGCGCGAGCGTCAGCACCAGCAACGTGGCGGCGAGGCCGACGGTGAGCGTGGTCGGGTCCTGGGCCGCCAACACGCCGGTCACGATGAGCCCGGCCAGCGCGAGCAGCAACAACCACCCGACGATGCGGCGGGCGCGGATGCGAGGGGCGAAGTCGACGTCGGTGGAGGCGCCCGCGGGAGTGGTGGCGCGCGGCGCGGGGGGCTCGACCGGGTCGGGCACCGCAGCGACCGCCGGGGTGGACTCGGCTACCGCGGCAGGGGCAGGTTCCGGATTCGGCTCAGGCACCGGCTCCTGCTCGGGCGCCGGTTCGGCCACCGACTCCGGCACGACCTCCGGCGCCTCCTGGCGGGACGTCATCCAGCGGTCGAAGAGATCCGCTGCTGGGTCGTCCTTCGCACGACGATGACTACCGGCCATCCAGCAAAAGTACGCCGATCACCGTCCGCTGTCCGGCGCTCTAGAGTTCAGGTGTGTCACTCCCTCAGGAGGTGCCCCAGGCGTACCCGGTCGAACCCGATCCGGACTTCGACCTCCGACCGTTCCTGGACTTCATCGCGGCCGGACTGGCAGGTGGCGCCAACGTGGTGATGCAGCTGTCCTGGCCCGAGGTCGGGTACGGCGTCCACGAGAGCAAGTGGGAGCGCGGCGCCCTCGTCAAGCATCCGTTCAAGCGGGCCCGGACCACCGGCACCTACCTCGCCGTGGCGATGCTCGGCACCGAACGCGACATCGCGACCTTCCGGGCGGCGGTCAACGACGCGCACCGGGTGGTGCGCTCCGGGCCGGAGAGCCCGGTCGCCTACAACGCGTTCTCACCGGAGCTTCAACTATGGGTGGCGGCCTGCCTCTTCTACGGCCCCTACGACTACTACTGCCGCGTCTACGGCGAGCCGGCACCCGAGGTGGCGGAGGCGTTCTATCGACACTGCTCTCGATTCGCCACGTCCCTGCAGGTCCCGGCCGACAGGTGGCCGGCCACTCTCGCCGACTTCTGGAGCTACTGGGAGAAGTCGCTGGCCAGGATCTCGATCGACGACACGATCCGGGAGATGCTGCTCGACATCCTCAACGCCAGATTCCTTCCCGGCCCGCTGCCCCGGCTGATCGGACGGCCGCTCCGGTTCGTCAACGTCGGTTTCCTTCCTCCGGAGTTCCGCGAGGCGATGGGAGTCGAATGGACCGCTGCCGACGAGCGCCGCCTGCGCCGGGCCCTCAAGGTGGTCCGGCTGGTCAACCGGCTCACCCCCGGTCCGATCCGCCGCGCTCCGCTGTACCTCAACCTCTGGGACATGCGGCTCCGCCATCGGTGCGGCCTGCGCCTCACCTGAGACCACCCATCAACCAGGAGCACCCGTGACCTCCACGCCGTACCCCGCCTATCCGGCGCCCAGCGAGTCGGCCGTCGCCCACTACGACGCGATGCTCGCGTTCATGCGCGCGGAGGTCTTCCCTGCCGAGGCTGCCTACGAACGCCACCGGCACGCGGCCGGCCCCGACGACCACACGGTCCCCCCGGTGCTGGAGGAGCTCAAGGCCAAGGCCCGCGAGCGCGGACTGTGGAACCTCTTCCTGCCCTCCGAGTCCGGCCTCACCCAGCTCGAGTACGCCCCGATCGCCGAGCTGTCCGGCTGGAGCCTCGAGCTGGCCCCGGAGGCGATCAACTGCGCGGCTCCGGACACCGGCAACATGGAGCTGCTCCATCTCATCGGCACCGACGAGCAGCAGCGGCAGTGGCTCCGGCCGTTGTTGGACGGCGAGATCCGGTCCGCGTTCGCGATGACGGAGCCGGCGGTGGCCAGCTCGGATGCCACCAACATCGAGACGCGGATCGAGCGGGACGGCGACGAGTACGTCGTCAACGGGCGCAAGTGGTGGACCTCCGGGGCCGCGGACCCGCGGTGCCGGGTGCTGATCGTGATGGGCAAGACCGACCCTGCGGCGGCCACGCACCGCCAGCAGTCGATGCTGATCGTCCCCATGGACACGGCCGGCGTGCAGGTGGTCCGCGACCTGCCGGTCTTCGGCCGGCACGACCAGCACGGGCACTGCGTGGTCCAGCTGACCGACGTCCGGGTGCCGGTGGGCAACCTGCTCGGCGAGGAGGGCGGCGGCTTCGCGGCGGCCCAGGCGCGGCTGGGCCCGGGCCGGATCCACCACGTGATGAGGGCACTCGGTGCGGGGGAGCGGGCGCTGGCGATGATGGTGAGCCGCTCGCAGCAGCGGGTCGCGTTCGGCGGACCGCTGGCCGAGCAGAGCGCCGTTCGGGAACGGATCGCGGAGTCCCGGATCGAGCTCGACCAGGCCCGCGCGCTGTGCCACCACGCGGCGTACACCGTCGACCATGCGGGCAACAAGACGGCGCGGCACCTGATTGCTGCGGCCAAGGTCGCGGTGCCGCGGGCGGTGCTCTCGGTGATCGACCGGGCGATCCAGCTGCACGGCGGGGCCGGGATCACCGACGCCACGCCGCTGTCGATGCTCTACGGCTGGCACCGCGCGATGCGGATCTTCGACGGTCCCGATGAGGCGCACCTGACGACCCTCGCCCGAGCGGAGCTGACCAGACCACCTCTGTTCGATCTGCCCGAAAGCCTGAACAGTCAGTTCGCTCGCTGATTCCGACGCTAGGGTCTCCTCCCTAGGGACACAGGAGTGGTGAATGGGGCGCCTCTTGATGGGTCTGGTGCTGGTCGGCTCGTTGCTGGCCGCCACGGGACCCGCAACAGACCGCGGTCGGACAACCTGCGGCCGGTCAGATACGCGCAGATCGCGCAGAAGCCCGATGCCTGCGGGCCCAGGACGAAGAAGCCCAACGGCAAGCCGTGGCGGTGCACGTTCGCCGACGACTTCGCGGGCAAGAAGCTGGCGAAGCACTGGGTGATACATCCCGACAAGCGCCCGGAGGGCCGCGGGCGGGGCCTGCCGCAAGCGCAGGAACGTCAAGGTGGCCCACGGGCAGCTCCAGTTGAGCGTGCGCAGCACCGGCCGGGCCACGGCTGCCGGTTCGCCGTCGGATCGGTGACGACGTATCACAAGTTCAGCCAGAAGTACGGACGCTTCCAGGCCCGGATCAAGGCTCGCGGAACCAAGGAGCGGGGCCTGCAGGAGGCGTTCTGGATGTGGCCCGACGACCGCTTCAACAAGGAGAAGAAGTACCCAGCATCGGGTGAGATCGATATCTCCGAGACCTACTCGCAATTCCCGGACCTGTCCGTGCCGTACCTCCACTACCCAAGACAGCGCGGCGATCCCGGTCCCCAAACGGCGCAGACTGCAAGGCCAAGCGCGGGAGGTGGCACGTCTACACGCTGCTGTGGGCCCCGAAGCGGATCGAGATCAAGGTCGACGGCAAGACCTGCCTGGTCAACACCTCGGGCAACCGCGCGTTCAAGAAGCGGTACATCGTCGCCCTGAGTGCCTTGAGCGGGATCGACAGCAACCGGCGTCACCAAGACCACGCCACTACCCTCGACGATGCGGGTGGACTGGGTCCGGGTGTGGCGCTAGGTCTCCCCGCGGGAGGTTCGAGTCGATGAGAGCGGTCACTTGCGAGAACGGCGTGCTCGAGGTCGCTGAGATCGGCGATCCGACTCCGGAGCGCGGCCAGGTAGTGCTCGAGGTGCGCGCCTGCGGGATCTGTGGATCGGACCTGCATGCCCGCGCGCATTGCGACGACCTGGCCGAGGACGCCGCGGCCAGCGGCTACGACGCGTTCATGCGTTCCGACCAGTCCGTCGTGATGGGGCACGAGTTCTGCGGCGAGGTGGTCGACCACGGTCCACGGACCACGCGGCGGCTCAAGCCGGGGACGCTCACGGTGTCGCTGCCCATGGTGCGCGCCGGCGGCCGGGTGCACCCGACCGGCCTGTCCCAGCACGCGCCCGGAGGGTACGCCGAGCGGGTGCTCACCCAGGAGGCGCTCACCCTGCCGGTGCCCAACGGGCTGCCCGCACCCCTGGCCGCGCTCACCGAGCCGATGGCGGTGGCCCTGCACGCCGTGCGACGCGGCGAGGTAGGCAAGAAGCAGGTGGCCTACGTGATCGGCTGCGGCCCGATCGGGCTCGGGGTGATCGCGATGCTCAAGGCCACCGGGGTGCGCACCGTGGTGGCCAGCGACTTCTCTCCCGGCCGGCGCGCGCTGGCCACGGCGATGGGAGCAGACGTCGTGGTCGACCCGGCGGCCGAGTCGCCGTACGACGTGTTCTCGGACCGGTTCGTGACCGCCGACGGATTGCTCGAGCTGGCGGTCGGGACCACCGAGAAGCTCCGGTCGGTGCCGATGCTGCCCTGGTGGAACGTCTTCCGCGCCGCCGACGCCGCCGGGCTCGGCCCGAGTGCTCCGGTGGTCTTCGAGTGCGTCGGGGTGCCGGGGATGATCAACCAGGTGATCACCAGCGCGCCGATCTGGTCGCGGGTGGTGGTCGTGGGCGTCTGCATGGGCAGCGACCAGATCCGCCCGTCGATCGGCATCAACAAGGAGATCGACCTCCGGTTCGTGCTCGGGTACACGCCCGACGAGTTCCGGGCCGCCCTGCACCTGCTGGCCGACGGCAAGGTGGACCCGACCCCGTTGGTCACCGGCACCGTGGGACTCGACGGGGTCGCCGCGGCGTTCGAGGCGCTGGGTGATCCCGAGAAGCACGCCAAGATCCTGGTCGATCCGCAGTCAACGGAGGTGTCGGCATGAGCTCACCACAGCAGAGCGAGGTCCTGGTCGAGGTGCGCGGGGACGTGCAGGTCATCACGATCAACCGGCCCGAGGCGAAGAACGCCATCAACGGCGCCGTCGCCCGAGGCATCTCCGAGGCCCTGGCTGCCCTGGACTCGACCGACGAACTGCGGGTCGGTGTGCTGACCGGCGCCGGTGCGACGTTCTGCTCGGGCATGGACCTCAAGGGCTTCCTGACCGGCGACCTACCGTTCGTGGACGACCGAGGCTTCGGGGGCATCACCCAGCGGCCGCCCCGCAAGCCGATCATCGCCGCCGTCGAGGGGCACGCCGTCGCAGGCGGCTTCGAGCTGACCCTGGCCTGCGATCTGGTCGTCGCCGCCGAAGGTGCCCGGTTCGGGGTGCCCGAGGTGAAGCGCGGCCTGGTCGCTGCTGCCGGGGCGGCGATGCTGCTGCCTCAGCGAATTCCGTCGGCGATCGCGCTGGAGATGCTGTTGACGGGAGAGCCGATCACCGCGGGGCGGGCCGCCGAGCTGGGACTGGTCAACCGGGTCACCGCCGAGGGTGGAGCGCTCGCGGGCGCGCTGGAGCTCGCCGCCGCGATTGCGGCCAACGGTCCGCTGGCGGTCGCCACCAGCAAGCAGATCGCCATTGCCTCGGCCGAGTGGTCCCTCGATGAGCGCTGGGACAAGCAGAGCGCGCTGGTGCTCCCGATCTTCGGCTCCGAGGACGCCCAAGAGGGTGCCCGGGCCTTCGCGGAGAAGCGCCCTCCGGTCTGGACGGGCCGCTGAGGCGGCGATCGGTAGGCCCTGTGGGACTCGAACCCACAACCAACGGATTAAAAGTCCGGAGCTCTGCCAATTGAGCTAAGGGCCCGTGCGGTGCGCGGGAACAGTATCCAACGCCTGCGCCGTGGCGCGTGGACGAGGTGGGGCTGCCCCCGAGCGAGGCGCGTTCACCGGTGCGAAGCGGAGCGTTCCCGCCGTGCTGAAGA
The DNA here is from genome assembly GCA_963827185.1 of uncultured Actinomycetota bacterium. GTDB lineage: Bacteria > Actinomycetota > Actinomycetes > Propionibacteriales > Nocardioidaceae > Nocardioides. The sequence goes on along the minus strand of CAWGZQ010000001.1, from coordinate 192,888 downwards.
ACTGGGGGCACCCAGGAAGGTCCTACTTGGGCAATGAGTTGGTACTGTCATGTCAGCACGAGGGGCCAAGTTCCAAGGTAATACGCCGACGGAGTTTGAGATCCAACGGCGTTCCTGGTTTGTGGTATCACCAATCACGGGTCGGAGCGACGTTTCACCGCCATCTCGTGCGGGTCGCCGAGGTGGCGACTCTCGTTCCGAAAACAGGAGTATCGAGCACATGGCTCAAGGCACCGTGAAGTGGTTCAACGCTGAGAAGGGCTTCGGCTTCATTGCACAGGAGGACGGCGGCGACGACGTCTTCGTGCACTACTCGGCGATCCAGAGCCAGGGCTACAAGTCCCTGGACGAAAACCAGAAGGTCGAGTTCGACGTCACGCAGGGTCCCAAGGGCCCGCAGGCGGAGAACGTTCGCGCTCTCTGATCTCAGAGACCGCTCGAGTCTTTAACCCGGAACCCCGCCCCGTGAGGGCGGGGTTCCGGTCATTTGGGGCCCGTTGTGGGGATGCCGTGTAGCCCGAAATGACCACAGGGAAATTGGTGGTTTGCCCGTACGCTGGGTGGGAACCATCAAGCGGAAAGCCACGGCGAGGGGAGGGGTCGAGCATGTACGACCAGTTCGATGTCACTCTCGAGGACTCCGACCTGCTCGGCGAGGTCGAGTTGACGACCAACCTCATCATCGCGGCCAGTGAGTCCGAGGAGCATCTGCCTCAGGACGAGATCGACCGGATCCTCGGCATCGACGTTCGTCCGCCCGAGCCCCGTCGCGAGGCGTGAGGCCCGACCTCAGCAGGTCGCGAACAGCACCGGTCCGTCTTTGAGGGCCGAGAACGCGTAGGCGTTCCGCGCCGGCTCGAGCTCCATCGCCACCACGTTCCCGTCAGCGCTGACCGGGCCGAGCGCGAACAGATCGGCGAAGTCGCCACCCTTACCGGGGGCTGGACCCACCGCGAGCTTGGCGCGGGTGTCGGCATTGGTCCGAGCCTGCTCGTCACTCTCGAACGACATCACGACGCGTACTTCGCCACTCGCGGGCACGCCGATCGCGAAACCCGTCAGCGGATTGACCTCGCCGGCCTGCCGGACCAGCTGCGCGGCCTGCTCCTGGTCGATCGGGTCCGCCTGGCTCATCGCCAGCTTGGCGCAGGCATGGTCGCCGGTGTAGATCGAGGCTGCTAGGGGTTCGCCCGAGGCGCTCACCACATCGTCCAGCCCCGACGGTCCGCCCTCAGACCGGGAGTCTTCAGCCGCTTCCTGTAGGTAACCCGGGTCGTCGCTGGCCATGATCAACCGACGGTCCGCATCGATGACGACGTGAGCAAGCTCCGGCGTGATCCCGCCGAGGCTCGCGAGCACGTCGTTCCCCCCGGCCCAGACACCGGTGTCCTCGTCGGGCTCGGCGTACCCCGCATCGGCGAGAGCGGCGGCGATCGCGTCCAGCTCCACCGACTCCGGCAGGTGCACCATCACGATCGCACCGCGAGCCGACTGGCTGAACAGCTCCCAGTCGATAGTGGCGGGAGAGAAGCCGAAGGCATCCTGGATCTCCTCGGCGGAGTCGCCCAGGGCGGTGGTCTGCGTCAGGTCGGCCTCGAACCCACGATCCATGAGCTCGGCGACGTCCTCGCTCCCGGGGTCGTCGCCCAGGTCGAGGTCGAGTTCTTCGCGGACGCGGGACCAGTCGGTCCAGGAGATCTGTTCGCCGTCCTGCGGTGCCATCGACCACGCGAGCTCGAAGTCGGTGCGGTGTGTGTCCTGCCACCACCTGATCCCGACCACGACCGCGGTCGCGACGATCAGCAATGCGATGACGGATGCCCCCCAGATCAGCAAACGTCCGCGCGGCTTTGCCATGGTGAACCGAGACTACTGCCCACTACTGTGGCGCCGTGGCCCAGGCGTCCGACGTGCTCGCCGCCGGCGCCGTGGTCTTCCGGCCGGGTCGGGACGTGCTGCTGGTGCACCGGCCCAAGTACGACGACTGGTCCTTCCCGAAGGGCAAGCTCGACCGTGGCGAGGCGGCACCCGCTGCGGCCGTCCGCGAAACGGTGGAGGAGACCGGCTTGCGGGTGCGGCTCGGAGTCCCGTTGGCATCGCAGCGCTACCCCGTGGCCGGGTCTCGGTCGAAGACCGTGCAGTACTGGGTCGGCCGCTGCCTGGGGGACGACGACGTCGCCGGCTACCCGGCGAACGCGGAGATCGACAAGGTGCGGTGGGTTCGGTACGACAAGGCCCTGGACCAGCTCACCTACGACCGGGACCGGGAGACCTTGCGAGCGGCGCGCAAGGTGCGTCGGCGTACCCACCCCGTGGTGGTGCTGCGGCACGGCTCCGCGCGGTCTCGTCGGACCTGGCGCGACGACGACCGCCAACGCCCGCTGTTGAAGGTCGGCCGACACCAGGCCGAGTCGCTGGTCCCGCTCCTGGCCGCCTACGGCGTCGCGCGGTTGGTGACCTCCGCGAGCGTGCGCTGCCTCGAGACCCTGACGCCGTTCGCCGAAGCCACCGGGCTACCCATGGAGCCGACCCGTCGGCTGAGCGAGGAGGACGCCACTGGCAAGGGTGTCGCCCGAATCGTCGGCGAGTTGCTGGAGGCCGGCGACCCTGCCGTCGTGTGCAGCCATCGCCCGGTGATGACGGACCTGTTCGATGCCCTCGGACTGGAGAATCCGGGGCTGCAGGCGGGCGAGATGCTGGTCGCCCACGTGCGGAAGGGCGAGGTTCGGGCCACGGAGCGGTACGCCGTCCGCTGAGCCTGACGCGTGCCGTCCGTCACGTTCCCCGCGACGAGTGGCCGGGTTCAGTTCACCTCGCGTTCACCGACGCCCACGGATCCATACACCTGCCTTCCCAAGACTCCTGATGTCAACGTCAATGACTGAATCAGGAGATTCACGTGAAGCGCACTTCCATCCGCGGGGCGATCGTCCCAGGCATTGCCGCTGTCGCCCTGCTGCTCTCGGCGTGCGGCGGCGACGCCGAGGGCGACACCGATGTGAGCGGCGTATCGGGCTCGGTCGCGGTCGACGGCTCGTCGACCGTCTTCCCGATGAGCGACGCCGCTGCTGAGTACCTCAACGAGGAGAACCGCGACATCAAGATCACGGTCGGCGAGTCCGGCACCGGGGGCGGGTTCGAGAAGTTCTGCGCGGGCGAGACCGACATCTCCGACGCGTCGCGTCCGATCAACGAGGAGGACGAGGTGCCGGTCTGCGAGTCGGCGGGCGTGGAGTTCACCGAGCTCCAGGTCGCGACCGACGCGCTGACGGTCGTCGCGCACCCGGACCTCGCCGTCGACTGCCTGACCACCGACCAGCTGATCGAGCTGTGGGAGCCCGGTTCCTCGATCACGAACTGGAACCAGCTCGACCCGAGCTTCCCCGACCAGGAGATCACCCTGTTCGGTCCCGGCACCGACTCCGGCACCTACGACTACATGGCCGCCGACGTGATCGGCGACGAGTCCGAGTCGACCCGTGACGACTACGAGTCCTCCGAGGACGACAACGTGCTCGTCCAGGGTGTGGCCGGCACCGAGGGTGCCACCGGGTACTTCGGCTACACCTACTACGAGGAGAACGCCGAGACGCTCAAGGCGCTGGCGATCGACGATGGCAACGGCTGTGTCGAGCCATCCGCCGAGACCGCTCAGGCGGGGGACTACACCCCGCTCGCACGGCCGCTGTTCATCTACGTGAGCAACAACGCGTACAACGACAACGAGGCGGTCAAGGCGTTCGTCGACTTCTACATCGAGAACCTGTCCGACATCGCTGAGGTCGGGAAGTTCATCCCGCTCAGCGAGGACCTCTACGGCGAGACGCAGGACCGCCTCGCGGGTATCTCGAGCTGAAGGGCACGTTGAGCGCATCGTGAGCAGCACCTCCGTGTCGGCAGGCTCGCCCGGAAGGGCGGGCCTGCCGGCCGCTCCCGACCTCGGGCAGCGACCGCGCCCGGGCGAAGCGGTCATCAAGGTCGTCCTGGTGATGTCCGCGCTGATCTCGGTCGCGGTCACCATCGGCATCGTGATCGCGCTGGTCAGCCCGGTCATCGACTTCTTCAAGGAGGTCCCGCTCGGCGACTTCTTCTCGACCGAGGGGCAGTTCGCGGTGGTCCCGCTGATCACCGCCACCCTGTTGATCACCGTGCTCGCGTTGTTCGTGGCCATCCCGCTCGGCCTGGGCGCGGCGGCGTACCTCTCGGAGTACGCGTCCCCGCGGGCCCGCCGGGTGCTCAAACCCACCGTCGAGCTGCTGGCCGGCATCCCGTCGGTGGTCTACGGGTTCTTCGCGGTCACGTTCGTCACCCCCACGCTGCTGCAGGACTTCCTGGCCCTGGATCTCGGCTTCACCAACGCGCTCGCCGCCGGTCTGGTGCTGGGCGTCATGGTGATCCCGACGATCGCCTCGCTCGCCGAGGACGCGTTGACCGCGGTGCCGCAGTCGCTGCGCCAGGGTTCGTTGGCGATGGGGGCCAACCGGATGCAGACCACCGTTCGCGTGGTCTTCCCGGCGGCGCTGTCGGGTATCGCCGCCGCGATCGTCCTGGGCATGTCGCGGGCGATCGGCGAGACGATGATCGTCACGCTGGCGGCGGGTTCCCTCAAGAACCTGAGCCTGGACCCACGCGAGAACATGCAGGCGATGACGGGGTTCATGGCCACCACCGCCGGCGGTGAGAATCCCGTCGGTTCGCTGGCGTACAACAACCTGTTCGCGGTCGGGCTGACCCTGTTCGTGATCACGTTCATCCTCAACCTCGTCAGCATCCGGATCGTCCGACGCTTTAGGCAGGTCTACTGATGGCCATCGCTACGAACACCGCGCGCGAGGTCACCTCGGCCACGCTCGCCACCGGTCGCAACAGGGATCGGACGCTCGGCTCGCTGATCTTCCTCGGCGGGCTCTGGTTCTCGCTCTTCTTCGGCGTCATGGTCCTGTTGGTGCTGATCATCGACACGCTGATCTCCGGCGCCCCGCGCTTCGACGCCGCGCTGATCACCGAGTACGGATCGCGGATCCGGCCGGAGGAGACCGGCTTCCGCGCCGGCATCCTCGGTTCACTCTGGCTGATGGCGTTCACCGCGGTTTTCGCCGTGCCCCTCGGGATCGCTGCCGCGATCCACCTCGAGGAGTTCGCCGACAGCAATCGGTGGTGGAACACGCTGATCGAGGTCAACCTGCAGAACCTGGCCGCGGTTCCGGCGATCGTCTACGGCCTGTTGGCGGTGGCTGCGATGGCGCTGTTCGGCTTTGGCAGTACCGGCACCGTGCTCGGCGGATCGATCGCGCTGGCCCTGCTGATCCTGCCGGTCATCATCATCACGACCAGGGAGGCCTTGCGGGCCGTGCCTCAGGAGATCCGACAGGGTTCGCTCGCGCTGGGGGCCACGACCTGGCAGACCACCTGGCGGCAGACGCTGCCCTCGGCCATTCCCGGCATCGCGACCGGAACCATCCTGGGCCTCTCCAGGGCGATCGGTGAGGCGGCCCCCTTGATCATCGTCGGGCTCGCCGGGTCGGTTCGGTTCGATCCGAGCGGTCTGAACAGCGACATCACCGCGCTCCCGATGCAGATCTACTCACTGGCCTCCCAGTCCCAGGAGGACTTCCAGACCGCGGCCTCGGCAGCGATCATTGTGCTGCTGGTCATGATTCTCGGGATGAACGCCCTCGCCATTTTCATTCGCAACAAATTCCAGCGAACCTGGTAGGAGCATCGATGCCCACGCAGCCAGCCACCACCACCACGCGTGAACCGCGCGACAACGAGCCTGACCACGCGGCGGGCTCCCTCGCGGGGGTCCACACCGAGGTCGACCGGGAGCTGCCAGACGTCCCGCCGGATCCGGTGATGGAGGCGTTCGGCCTGAACGTCTACTACGGCGACTTCCACGCGGTGCACGATGTGAGCCTCTCGTTCGGCAAGAACGAGATCACCGCGCTGATCGGCCCCTCGGGTTGCGGCAAGTCAACGGTGCTGCGCTGCCTCAACCGGATGAACGACCTGGTCGCCGGGGCGCGCGTCGAAGGTGAGGTCAACTACCACGGACAGAACATCTACCACCGCGACGTCGACCCGATCGCGGTGCGTACCCAGGTCGGGATGGTCTTCCAGAAGCCGAACCCATTCCCGAAGTCGATCTACGACAACATCGCCTACGGCCCCCGCGTGACCGGCATGAAGGTCGACAACATGGACGACCTCGTGGAGCACGCGCTGCGCGACGCCGCCCTGTGGGACGAGGTCAAGGACAAGCTCAAGCAGTCGGCCTACGGGCTCTCGGGCGGCCAGCAGCAGCGGCTCTGCATCGCCCGCACCATCGCGACCCGCCCGGACGTGATCTTGATGGACGAGCCCTGCTCCGCGCTGGACCCGATCGCGACCTCGCGCATCGAGGACCTGATGGTGACCCTGCGCGACGAGTACACGATCATCATCGTGACCCACAACATGCAGCAGGCCGCCCGCGTCTCCGACCGGACGGCGTTCTTCACCGCGCGGCCCGACAAGACCACCGGCAACCGCACCGGCCTGCTGGTCGAGTTCGACCGGACCCGCAACATCTTCGCCAACCCGCACGACAAGCGCACCGAGGACTACATCTCCGGTCGCTTCGGTTGATCCCTACGGCATCAGGTCGGCACCACGAGGTTGAGCACGAGGTAGGAGCCCGCCGCGGCCAGGCCCGCCATCGGGAAGGTCAGGACCCAGGCGGCGAGGATCGTCCGGGCGACCCCCCAGCGCACCGCCGAGAAGCGCTTGGTGGCGCCGACGCCCATCACCGCCGAGGTGATGGTGTGGGTGGTGGAGATCGGCGCCTGGAAGGCGTACGCCGTGGTGTAGAGCACCGACGCCGCAACGGATTCCGCGGCGAACCCGCGCGGTGGGTCGAGGTGGATGATCCGGCGACCGAGGGTACGCATGATCCGCCAGCCGCCCGAGTAGGTGCCGAGCGAGATCGCCCCGGCGGCGGCGATGATCACCCAGAGTGGCAGCCGGTCGCCCTCTGCGACGTAGCCACCGGAGAGCAGGGCCAGGAAGATGACGCCCATGGTCTTCTGTGCGTCCTGGAGTCCGTGGCCCAGCGCCATCGCCGCCGCGGACACCGTCTGAGCCAACCGGAAGCCGCGGTTGGCCCGGCCCGGGTTGGCCCCGCGGAAGAGCCACATGATCGCCAGCATCATCAGGCCGCCGAGCGAGAAGGCGACCAGCGGCGACACGATCATCGGGATCACCACCTTCGCGAGCACCACGTCCCAGTGGGCGGTGACCCCAGCGGTGACGGCGGCGCCTACGAGCCCACCGATCAGCGCATGCGACGAGGAGGACGGCAGCCCGAAGTACCAGGTGGTGAGGTTCCAGGCGATCGCGCCGATCAGCCCGGCCATCACGATCAGGAGCGCATGGGTGCCGTCGCCGGGGCTAATGGTGTCGGAGACGGTGTGGGCGACCTCCTGGCCCAGGAACGCGCCGACGAAGTTCATCACTGCCGCCATCCCCAGCGCGACCCGCGGCGTGAGTGCGCGGGTGGATACCGAGGTGGCGATCGCGTTGGCGGCGTCGTGGAATCCGTTGGTGTAGTCGAACGCCAGAGCGACGAGGACCACCGCGATGATGATCGCGAGCTCCATGCGGCAAGCCTCAGCTTTCCTTGACCGCGATCTGCTCCACGATGTTCGCCACCTTCTCGAACGCGTCGATCGCGCCCTCCAGTGACTCCACGATGTCCTTGAGCTTGAGCACCTCGATCGTCTTGTGTTCGCCCGAGAACAGCTGCGCGAGGATCCGGCGGTGGTTCTTGTCGCCGGCGTTCTCCAGGCGGTTGATCTCGATCCAGTAGTCCTCGAGGGACGTCATCGCCTGCAGCTGGGGCATCGCCTCGGCGGTGAGCTCGGCGCAGCGCTGGATCACCTCGACCTGCTGCGAGAGCTCGGGCGGCATCACCCGGACCTCGTAAAGGAGGATCAGGTCGACGACCTCGTCCATCATGTCCATCACGTCGTCGAGCCCCGAACCGAGCGCGTAGATGTCCTCGCGGTCGAACGGGGTCACGAAGGTGCTGTTGACCTTCTTGACCAGCGCGTGAGTCGTCTCGTCCGCCTCGTGCTCGGCAGTCCGCATCCGGGCCGCGACATCCGCCTTGTCCGAGGTTTCCGACAGCATCTCTGCCAGGAGCTCGGCTCCGACGACGATGTGTTGGGCGGACTGGGTGAAGAGGTCGTAGAACGACGTGTCTAGGGGGCGAAGGCGCAGACCCACGGGCGTACTCCTGATGAGGCATTCGTGAATGAGGAGCGAACGGGAGTCATGCTAGGGGGTGCCGCTCCGGACGGCGCAACCCCGGGAGCCATGGGACGCCCGGCTAGACCGGTCCCCGGCGCCTGCGTTGGAGCTCGATCAGGCGCTCTTGAAGGTGGACCGATCCGCGGTTGCGCAGCCAGGCGCCGTCGCGGTGCAGGTCCCACGCGTTGGTGTCGGGGTCAAAGGCGAGGTCGAGGAGCTCCCGGATCGACGCGATGCTCTCCTCACCCGGGAGGCGGACCAGCACCTCCACCCGCCGGTCGAGGTTGCGGTGCATCATGTCCGCCGAGCCGATCCAGGCCACCGGGTCGCCGGCGTTCTCGAACCAGAACACCCGGCTGTGCTCCAGGAATCGGCCGAGTACCGAGCGCACCGTGATGTGCTCCGAGAGCCCCGGCACTCCGGGTCGCAACGAACAGATGCCGCGGACCAACAGCTCGACCGGCACCCCCGTCTGCGAGGCCAGGTAGAGCGCGTCGATCATCGCCTCGTCGACGATCGAGTTGGCCTTGATCCGGATCCGGGCCGGGAGCCCGGCCTGGTGATGGCGGACCTCTCCCATGATCTGCTCCACCAACCCGGAACGCACCGAGTCGGGCGCAACCAGCAGCTGTTCGTACTGCGCGTTGCGCGACCAGCCGCTCAGGTTGTTGAACAGGTGGGCGACGTCCTCGCCGATCGCTTCGTCGGTGGTGATCAGCCCGATGTCTTCGTAGGTGCGCGCGGTCTTGGAGTTGTAGTTGCCGGTGCCGATGTGGGTGTAGCGACGAATCCCCTCGGGCTCGTCGCGGACAACGAGTGCCAGCTTGCAGTGGGTCTTGAGGCCGACCAGCCCGTAGACCACGTGACAGCCGGCCTGCTCCAGCTTGCGCGCCCAGCGAATGTTGGCGTGCTCGTCGAACCGGGCCTTGATCTCCACGATCACGAGGACCTGCTTGCCCGCCTCGGCGGCATCGACGAGCGAGTCGATGATCGGGGAGTCGCCCGAGGTGCGGTAGAGCGTCTGCTTGATCGCGAGCACATGCGGGTCCGCAGCGGCCTGCTCCAGGAACCGCTGGACGCTGGTGGCGAAGGAGTCGTACGGGTGGTGCAGGAGTACGTCGCGGCCCCGGGTCGACTTGAACACGTCGACCGGCGCCGCCGACTCGACCTCGGCGAGACGGGGATGGGTCGTCGGGACGAAGGCGGGGTACTTCAGGTCCTCGCGAGCCAGGTCGGCGATGCCGTGCAGGCCGCGCAGGTCGAGCGGACCGGGCAGCCGGAACACCTCCTCCGCGGAGACGCCGAGCTCGGAGACCAGCAGCTCGAGGACCGCGGGAGCGATCGACTCCTCGACCTCCAGTCGCACCGGCGGCCCGAACCGGCGGCGCAGCAGCTCCTTCTCCAGGGCCGCGAGCAGGTTCTCGGCATCGTCCTCCTCGACCTCGAGGTCCTCGTTGCGGGTGACCCGGAACGTATGCGCCTCCAGGACCTCCATCCCGGGGAACAGTCGCTTCAAGTGCGCCCCGATGACGTCCTCCAGCGGCACGAACCGCGCGTTCGGCAACGGCACGAACCGCTCGAAGATCGGCGGCACCTTCACCCTCGCGAAGTGTTCCTTGCCGGTCTTGGGGTTGCGGATCAGCACCGCCAGGTTGAGGGAGAGCCCGGAGATATACGGGAACGGGTGCGCGGGGTCCACGGCCAGTGGGGTGAGGACCGGGAAGATCCGGTCCCGGAACAACCGCTTGCACTCCTTCTGCTCGTCACGGTCGAGGTCGGCCCACCGAACCAGCTCGATCGATTCCGCATTCAGCCCCGGGACGATCTGCTCGCGGAACAGCCGAGCCTGTCGCGCACCGAGCTCGCGGGTCTCGTGCAGGATCGTCTCGAGCACCTCCAGAGGCAGCATCCCCGAAGCGGCCCGGACCGCGACGCCCGCGGCGATCCGACGTTTGAGACCGGCCACCCGCACCATGAAGAACTCATCGAGGTTGCTGGTGAAGATCGCCAGGTAGCGGACCCGCTCCAGCAGCGGCAGGGTCGAGTCCTCGGCGAGCTCCAAGACGCGTTGGTTGAACCTCAGCCAGGAGAGCTCGCGGTCCAGGAAGCGGTCGTCGTAGTTCTGCACCGCAGCCAGCGCTGCCTCGTCCGGCGCGTACGGCGCGGGCACGTCGAAGGTCTCGTCGGGTACTCCGGAATGGTCATCGGCCGCAACCGGCACGATCTCGAGAGGCATGCCCCGAGTGTGGCACCGGCAGGTGAACGACAGGTGTCTGCGGCAGGGGGCCCGGACTAGTCTGACCGGGTGAGGGCGAAAGAGACCGTGGAGGCGCGGCTCCTGACGGCGATGGTGGCCCTCCCGGGTCCCCTTCAGCGCGCGATCGCCGGACGACCCCTCGTGATCGACGGCCAGCGGCTGGCGGTGGACACCCAGGCCATGCTGCGGGTCAAACGGCTGGCGAGGCTCCCCGAGGCTGCGACTCTGCCGGTGGCCGAGGGGCGGCTGGCCACCCTGCACGAGTGCCGGGTCGCGGGCGGCAACCATCCGATCGGAGCGGTGCGCGATCTGCCCGTGGGCGACCGGCCGGGGCGGCTGTACACCCCCACCGTCGCACCGAGGGACCGGACCGGCCTACTGGTGTTCTTCCACGGGGGCGGGTTCGTCTATGGCGACCTCGACAGCCACGATGCCCCGTGCCGGTTCCTTGCCGAGCGGGCCGGCGTGCGCGTGCTGGCCGTGGACTACCGACGCGCGCCCGAGCACCCGTTCCCGGCGGCGTACGACGACGCCGTCGCCTCCGTGCGGTGGGCGTTCGAGAATGCCGAGAGCCTCGGCGTGGACCCGGACCGGATCGCGGTCGGCGGTGACTCGGCCGGTGGCAACCTGGCGGCCGGAGCGGCGATCGCCGCCGCGCTGGAGGGGCTCCCGCTGGCCTTCCAGCTGCTCGTCTATCCGCTCACCGACGCGACCCACGAGACCCGCAGCATGGATCTGTTCGCCGACCTCGGGTTGTACCTCACCCGCGGCTACATCGACGTGGCCGAGAGCTCCTACCTGCCGGACCTGCGCGACCGCACGGACCCGCGGGTCTCCGTGCTGTTCGAGAAGATCCCGGAGGGGCTGGCACCGGCCTACCTGGCCACGGCCGGCTTCGACCCGCTGCGGGACGAGGGCGAGGCCTACGCCCGGCTGCTGTCCGAGGCCGGAGTGCCGGTGGAGCTGCGCCGCTTCCCCGACCTGATCCACAGTTTCTTCAACGTGCTGGGCCCGAGCCGCCGCAACCGCGCGGCGGTCGCCGAGATGGCGGTCCGGCTCGGCGCCGCGCTGGCATAGACCTCACACCGAGGCCTACAGCTCGGGACGCCACTCCCGGACCTGCCGGACGAACTCCACCGGGTCGACCATGCTCGCGTTGACCGTGAACGGCTCGAGGTGGCGGCGCAGGAAGCGCAGCTCCCAGCCGGCGTCGCCGGGTTGGCCCACCATCTCGAGCTGGGTGGTCGAGCTGCGCAGGTCGAACCGGTAGCTCTCGGAGCTGGAGTCGATGTAGACCATCCCCCGGCCGACCGACACCTCGAACGTCTCGACCTTGGTGTTCCAGGCCAAGTAGCCGAGCAGGATGGTGAGGGCCATCAGGAGCAGGGCCAGGGGGAGAACAGCCCGCGGTCGAGTACGGCGAACAGCCCCACCATGCCGGTGACCACGGCGGTGCCGCCCAGGGCGATGGGTACGACGGTGGGGTCGCTGCCGTCGTCGGCCAGTCCGTAGGTGTCGTCCGCAGGCAGGTCGTCGAACAAGGACAGCCGATGCGGGTCGATCGCCTGCTCGGCCCTGAGCTGGGCGAGCTCCGAGCTGAGCTCCGCTGCCTGTCGCTCGGCCGCCAGAGCGCGCGCCTCGAGAACGTCGCGCTCCGCGCGGAGCCGCCGCAGCTCGGCCGGCCCGGAGGGCTGGACGGGGGGCTGGACGGGGGGTGCCGCCTGGTCTCCTACAGGTTCGGTCGCCATTGCCGCACTGCCTCGATGAACGGCTCCGGGTCCACCGCTTGGGCGTCGATCTCGACCGGGGACAGGCCGCGACGCACCAGGGCCATCCTCCAGTCGCGGTCGCCCGGGACGCCGTACATCTCGACCACGGTCTTGTCGCTGGTGAGGTCGAACTTGTGCTGGTTGTCGCCGAAGACGACCTCCAGCATCCCGTCGGCCAGCGTGACGCTGCTCGACATCGCGCCGAGGCGAAGGAAGATCAGCAGTGCGACCAGCGCGATCACCCCGGCGATGATGCCCGGGGACGTCACGAGGTTGCCCTGGAGCGCCATGATCGCCACGAACAGCCCACCGAGACCGGCGACCGCGCCGGCCACCAGGACAACGCCGCGCTTGGCGTTGGCCGAGTGGTAGGACATCAGCCCGGAATCGGGGTCGGTCTCGAGGGTGTCGTGCTGCGCCCCGGAGAGCAGGCTGGCTGCCGGCTGGTCCTCGGGGAGGTCCTGAGCCGGCGCGGGCGCAGCGGAGTCGAGGGGCTCGACGTAGATCCGCTCCGCGGTGTGGTCGTCCGGCACCGCATCGAAGTCGTCGAGGCCGAGGGGGTCGACCAGCACCCGCTCGGCGGTCTGCTCCTCGGGTGCCTCGTCCTCGGGTGCTTCGTCCTCGGCGGCGTCGATCGACTCGTCGGGGCTGGACTCCTCGTCCCACTCGAAGTCGTCGTCGTCTTCGTCGTCGTCGACCTCGTCGTCGACCTCGTCATCGACGTCGTCGTCGACCTCGACCTCGACCTCGTCCTCGACGTCGTCGTCGTCTTCGTCGACGGACTCTTCGACGAAGGCCTCGTCCTCGTCCTCGTCGTCTTCGTCTTCGTCGACGGACTCTTCGACGAAGTCCTCGTCCTCGTCGTCGAAGTCGTCGTTGTCCTCGTCCTGGACGGCGTCCTCGAGGTCAGCGTCGAACTCGGCATCGACCTGCTCGTCGGCCTCGGGCTCCTCGATCGCGAGGTCCTCGGCGTCCCGCTCCTCGGTGAACAGCTCGACCGCGTCCTCCGGGTCGAGGGTCTCGACAGCGGGTTCGGCGAGTGCGGTCGGTGCCTCGGGCGCGACTGCCTCGGCCGCGGGGGCCAGGGTCGAGGAGACCTGCGCGGTCTTCGGCTCGGCCAGCGCCTTGGCCGAACGGAACCAGTGCCGCCGCGACCTGCCTTCGGTCTCGGGCGCTTCCTCCGGTGGTGCAGGCAGGGTGGCTGCCTGGGGGGTGTCCTCCGATGTCGGCGGTGCTGCCGGGGGAGGGGGAAGGTGGTCGTCACGACCAGCCGAAGGCGGAGGGTGGTCGTCCTGCTCGGGGGCCGGCGCCTGCACGGTGGCCGAGGGGGCGTCGCTGCGCACGGTCGCCACCAGTCGGGCCCGGGACTCGGCGAGCTGGATCGCCAGGTCGGCGGCCCTGGTCTCGGCCTCCGCGCGGGCCTGCGCGTGGCGGGCCGCGGTGCGCTCGGCGTCGGCGCGGGCCTGCGCCTGCTCCGCGGCCTCGCGCTTCGCGGCGGCGAGCTGCTCCTGTGCCAGGCGTAGGGCCTCGCGGTGTTCGCCCATCTGTGCCTCCGCCTCGAGCTGAGAATCGCGGACCCGACGCTCGGCCTCCCTGCGCTCGGCGGCCGCCGAGGCGGCCAGCGCGGCCTGGGTGCGGGCCGACTCCTCGGCCTCCAGCCTCGAGCGAGCTGCCTCCTTGGCGGCCTCCTCGAGCGATCGTCGGGCCTGGCTGGCCAATCTGGCCTCCTCTGCGTACGCCGCCGCCTGCTCCTGACCGGCGGCCGCGGCACGGTTCGCCTCGGTGACCAGATTGATCTGCTCCCGGGCGGTGTTCTCGGCCTCCTGGCGGGCCCGGTGGGCCTGCGCGGCGAGGCTCGCCTGCTCGGCGGCGGCCTGCTCGGCGCTCTGCCGCTCCTCGAGTGCGCGCGCGGCGAACTGTCCGTGCTCCTCGGCCTGGGCGGCTGCCGCGTCGGCCAGGGTCTTGGCCCGGCCCTCGGCGTCCGCGGCGGCCTGCTGGGCCTCCTCGGCCAGCTTGGCGTGCCTCGATGCGGCCTTCTCCGCCAGCGTGCGGGCCCTGGTCTGCTCCAAGGCCGCGCTCTGCAGGGTGCTGCGCTCCTGCTCGGCAGTGGCGACGAACCCGGCGTAGTCCTCGGCCGCGCTGCTGGCCGCCTCGGAGATCTCGCGGGCTCGCTCCTCGGCCCGGGTGCGCTCGAGGAACGCCTGCTGGGCCAGCGCGGCCTGCTGCGACGCGGCCTCGTCGGCGATCCGGCGCGACTCGGTGTGCTCTAGCGCCGCCTGCTCGGCCGCCCGGCGCTCCTCGAGCGCACCGGCTGCGAACACGGCATGCTCCTCGGCCTGCCGGCGCGCCGCCTCGGCGGCTTCGCGCGCTCGCTCCTCGGCCAGCGTCGCGGCTTCGTGTGCGACCCGCGCGGCCTCGGCGTGCTCCTGGGCTCGCTCCTCGGCCTCCTCGCGCGCCCGGGCCTGTTCGAGGGCGTCACCCTGGGCGCGCTGGCGCTCCCGCTCCGCCTCCGACACGAAGTTGGCGTACTCGGTGGCCTTCTCGGTGGCGGAGTCGGCCACCTCCCGGGCGCGGTCCTCGGCCGTTGCCCGGTCGAGGAACGCCTGTTCGGCCAGGGCCGCTTGCTGGGCGGCTGCCTCGTCGGCGGCGCGGCGTGCCTCGGCGGCGACCGCGGCGGAGTTCTCCGCTGCCCGTCGGTCGTCGAGCGCGACCCGGGCGAACGCGGCGTGCTCGTCGGCCTGCTGGGCGGCATTCTCGGCGGCCTGGCGAGCCCGCTCCTCGGCCTCCGCGGCCAGGGCGTGTGCCTCCTGGGCCAGCTGGGCGTGCCGGGCGGTCTCCTCCTCGGCGGCCAGCCGGGACTTGGTCTGCTCGCGGGCGGCGCGCTCGAGCGCCTCCCGCTCCTCCTCCGCCTCGCGCACGAGAGCGGCGTACTCGTCGGCGGCCTTGGCGGCCTGCTCGGCGAGCTCCAGAGCCCGCTCCTCGGCGGCGGCCCGCTCGGCCAGCGCCTGCTCGGCGATCTGGGCGTGGTCGCGGGCGGCGCGCTCCGCGTGCGCCCGGGCGGTCTGCGCTTCCTCGGCGAGCATGGCCGCCTTGCGCGCGGCCTCCTCGGCGGCCTCGCGCTCGGTCAGCTGGGTGACCACGCGCTCGGCGAGCTCGGAGGCGTGCCGCTCGGCGGACTCCCGCTTGGACGCCTCCGTCTCCGCCAGCGTCACATGCTCGCGGGCGGCGCGCTCGGCGGCCTCGCGGGCTCGGGTGGCGCGCTCGGCCAGTTCTTCGGACTGGCCGCGCTGCCGCGCGTGCTCGGCAGCGGCGCGTTCGGCCTCCTCGCGTGCCTGGTAGGCCACCGAGGCCGCGTCGGCGTACTCCTTGGCGAGGCGGTCGGCCTCGGCCCTGGCCTGGATGGCCTCTCGTGCCACCTCTTCCGCGACGAGCCGTTCGGCCGCCTGCTCGGCGGCTGCGAGTTCGGCATCACGCCTGAGCTTCACGGCTTGTTCGGTGGCGCCGGAGTACGGCGGGGGAGAAGTCATCGATCAGACCTGTTTCGGTTCGATTGGGGATCGGATGGGCGCACGGCGCACTCACCCCGACAGGGCTCCGATGCTACCTAGCGTCGTGGGGGCGCGGGAACAAGTATCGAAATAGCCGTGGCGGGAGCCGCGACGACCTCGTCACCAGGCCCCGCGATGGATCAGAGATCCGGGCGCCAGTGACGCAGGGTTTCGGTGAACGCGACCGGGTCGACGTCCTTGTGGTCGACGCTCACCGGCGGCATCCCCTTGCGGAGCACCTGCACCCGCCAATCGCGGGCCCCCGGGCGGCCGGTCATCTCCAGCTGGGTGCTCGGGCTGTTCAGGTAGAACGTGTGGTGCTGGTCGCCGAACCGCAGCCGCAGGGTCCCGCGCTCGAGATGGACCTCCGAGTTCTGGGACCGCTGCCGCAGTGCCATGGCCAGGCCCAGCAGCGCGAGCGCCGTCAGGATCAGGCTGAGCGTCAGATGGTCCAGCACCGTGGCCTGATAGGCCATCCAACCCACGGCGGCCGCGCAGACGAGAGCGATCACCCCGGCCCCGGGCCCGAGCAGCCCAGAGCCGCGCTGGGCGTCGTACGTCGGCAGCGGGGCGCGGTTCGCGGCCACCGTCCCGACGGCGGTGGTGGCCGTCGGCGCGGGCTCCGCTATTGCGGGCTCGTCCTCCGGTTCGTCGGCGCGCGCCGACGGCCCGGACCAGTCATCGTCCTCGGCCTCCGGCAGCTTGTCGGGCTGGGGCTGCGGGGCTCGGGCTTCGAGTCGACCGGTGCAACGCTCTCCGCTTCCGTGGGCTGGTCGTGCTGGTCGACGTCTTCGGGCTCGGTTTCGGGCTCGGTTTCGGCTTCGACCTTGCCCTCCGGGACTGGTGCGGGTTCATGGTTCTGGTTCTGGTTCTGGGTCGGGCTCCACCACGGCCTCCAGCCCGGCCTCCGAAATGGCCTCCGTAACGACCGGGGGCCGCCGCACGGGCGAGTAGATCGGCAGGATGTGCGCCTGGCTGAGCTGGCGTTCCAGCTCTTCGACCTTGGCCTCGGCCTCGACCCGGGCCCGGGCCTGCTCGCTCGCCAGCGCATGCGCCTCGGACAGCGCCTGATGCGCCTCGGCGAGCGCTGCGGAGCGCTGTTCGCCCGCGAGCTGTGCCTCGGCCTGGGCTTCGAACATCCGCGCCTCGGACTGTTGGGCGACCCGTCGGGCTTCCTGGGCCGTGCGCTCGGCGGCCTCCACATCGGCCAGCAGCACGTCGACGCGCTCGGCGTGCTGCGCGTTGCGCTCGGAGCCGTCCTCGGTGAGGGACCGAATCCGCTCCTCGGCCGCGGCCAGCTCGGCCTCGAGGACCGGCCAGACGGTCCTCGGGCGGGTTCGGTTCCGAGCCGGCCTGCTCGGGGCGAGCGTTCAGCGCGGCGATCTCGGCAGCCGCACTGGTCTCCAGCGCCGGCGGCTGCCGCCTCGGCGAGGACGCGGGCCCGCTCCTGCGCCGCCTCCCGCTCCGCAACCAGGACGCGCACCCGCTCCGAGTGCTCGGTTGCTCGAGCCGCGGACTCCGTCGCGAGCGTCCGGGCGCGCTGCTCGGCCTGCTCGAGATCGTGCTGCAGCTGCTGGATCTGGGCGTCGTACTGGTCGGCTGGCCCTGCTCCGCGCCGACCCGCTCCGCCCGGGATCTCCTCGAGCAGTCGAGCCTGGTCAGCGAGGAGCCTGTTCCAGGTCGCCCCGTTCCCGGGCCGCGGTCGCGGCCGCCTCGGTCAGCGACGTGAGCCGACCCTCGACGTCGTCCCGCTCCGACGCCAGCGCCTGGACGCGCTCCTCGTGCTCGGCATCGCGGGTCGCGAGCTCGGCCGCGAGCTCCCGGGCGCGCTCGTCGGCGCCGGCCAGGTCCTCGCGGGCGCGCCGCAGCTGGTCGGCGTACTCCTCGGCGTGCGCCTCAGCCTCGTGCAGCCGGACCTCGAGCTCCTCCTGCTCAGAGGTCGGCGGTCCCGACGTCCTCGGCCGGCGCTGCCGGCGCGTCTCCCTCGCCACGCCCGCGCGGCAGCAGGTGGCGACGATCCGTCTGGCTGGGATCGGCGAGGCCTTGGACGAGGGCATCGGAGATCGCTCGTCGGTTGTCGGTATCGCGCTGGGCCGGTGGGGGAACCGCATCACCGAGGCGCTGCCGGTCGGCGTCGGCGGCCCTGCGCAGCAATGCGGTCACCGCGTCGGGATCGAGCCGCTCCGGCTTGTCGTCCTGCCGACGGCGCCAGCGGGAGGTCCGCGGTTCGCTGGACCGGGGCCGGGGCCGCTCGGTCTCGTCGTCAGGGGACGAGGTCATGGGCCGGATGCTACCTACGCCGTGAGGCTCCGGTGCCGGAAGTCAGCCTCTGGTACTGCACGTGCGTATCCGAGGAGGTGTGACCGGAATCCCAGCCCCGAGTAGACGTGGACGGCAGGCACGTTCTCAGCCTCGACGTAGAGCAGCACCTCGTGGACGCCGCGGGACTCGAGGTGCCTCAGACCGGCCAACGTGAGCAGCCGGCCCAGGCCACGGCCCTGGGCGGCGGGGTCGACCCCCACGACGTAGACCTCACCCTGGTGCTGGTCCTGCCGCTTGGTCCAGTGGAAGCCCAGGATCGAGCCCTCCTCATCCTGCGCGAGGAGGAGCCCAGCCGGGTCGAACCACGGCTCGGCCATCCGTTCGGCGAGACCGGTGGCGTCGAGCGCGCCCTGCTCGGGGTGGTCGGCGAACGCGGCGGAGTTGACCCGAAGCACCTCCGGGTCGTCGCCAGGCCGGTAGGAGCGGATCGCCAGTCCTTGGGGGAGGATCAGCTCGGGGAGTGGCTCCGCCGCTGACCTGCGCATCACCCACAGCTCGCGTGCCCGGGCCAGGCCGTGCCGATCGGCGATGACTCGGGCCGCGGGGTGGTCGCCGTGGGACCAGGCGGTGACGGGGCCGGTGCCGGCGAACGCCTTCGCCGCGAGGTCGCCACCCCGCCCGTGTCCGCGGGCTTCGGGTGCTACGGCGAGGTCCACCTCGGTCCCGCGGCGCAGCGCGAAGCCCTGGTCGGCCGAGAGCCACACCTCCATGTGGTCGAGGCCGCGATGCCTGATCTGGAGGTCGGCGGCCTCGTCCAGCGGGTCGTGCCCGTCGGCGTCGAGGACCGCCTGACGCACCGACGCGATTACGGCGAGCGGATCCGGCTGAGGGGACACGGGTGCAGGGTAATCGCGAACTGACCTCGGGGTTCTACCCCGCGAGCGCAAGCGGGCGCACGGCTAGTGGGAGGTCGTGGTCCGGTCCTCGGCAACGCGAGCAGCGTCGGAGCGCCCCTCCTGCTCCTTCGCAGCCAGCACGAACCGATAGCCGACATTGCGAACGGTCCCGATAAGGGTCTCGTTCTCGGGACCGAGCTTCGCGCGCAGCCGGCGCACGTGAACGTCGACCGTGCGGGTGCCCCCGAAGTAGTCGTAGCCCCAGACTTCCTGCAGCAGCTGCGCGCGGCTGAACACCCGGCCGGGATGCTGGGCCAGGAACTTGAGGAGCTCGAACTCCTTGAACGTGAGGTCGAGGATGCGACCGCTGACCTTGGCGGTGTACGTCTCCTCGTCGACGACTACCTCGCCGCTGCGGATGATGTGGGCCTCCGGGTCGGCGGACTCGCGATCCGCGGCCACCCGGCCGAGGGCGAGCCGCATCCGGGCCTCGAGCTCTGCCGGGCCGCAGGTGTGCAGGACGACCTCGTCGATGCCCCAGTCGTGGCTGACCACGGCCAGGCCACCTTCAGTAACGATCACCAGCAGTGGCACACCCGAACCGGTCGTCCTGATCAGCCGGCAGAGATCGCGCGCGCCGGCCAGCTCCTGGCGAGCGTCGACCAGGATCAGGTCGGAGTCGGGGGCCTCGAGCAAGGCGCTGCCCTCGGCGGGCAGGATGCGCACGGAGTGACCGAGCAGCCCGAGCGCCGGCAGCACCTCCGCGGACGACTGCAGGGCGCTGGTCAGGAGCAGCAGTCGGGTCATGGAAGCTGGTCTCCTCACCGTGGCGGGGCGGGGACCGAAACGCGACGCTGGGCTCCGGCCAGTTGTACTGACAGGCAAGAATACCAACCATGACCGACCTACCAGCGGCTTCCGCGACGGATGAGACCCAGGTCATCACCGTTCGCTACTGGGCGTCCGCGCGCTCGGCGGCGGGGGTCGATGCCGACCAACTGTCCGTGACGGGTTCCATCCCGCTCAGCGAGGTGCTGGCGCGTGCGGTCCGCCTGCACCCCGGATCCCGCCTGGCCGAGGTGCTTCAGGTCTGCTCGGTACTGGTCGGGGACCGCCCGGTCTCCTCGGAGGATCCCGGGGACGTCCGGGTCGCCCCGGGCTCCTCCGTGGAGTTCCTGCCACCGTTCGCGGGCGGGTGACCGGGCCGTGACCGTCGGCGCCTGGGTCGCCATCGTCGCGGTAGTGGTCGCGGTGGGTCTCGGCCTCTATCGGGCCGCGACCGACGGCCGGTTCCGCGGCACCCACCGGGTCCGCGGGCGCCGACGTGGCGGCCGACCCTGCCGCCGCGGAGACGAACGGTCCGGTCGTCGACAGCGTCGTCGCCGGGACGCCCTGGGAGGGCGCGCTCGGCGAGCGGGCCACCCTGCTGCAGTTCTCGTCCGCGTTCTGCGCGCCGTGCCGCGCCGCCAGGCGGGTGCTCGCCGACGTGGCGGCCGCTACCCCGGGCGTCGTCCACATCGATGTGGACGCCGAGCACCACCTCGACGTCGTACGTCGACTGCGCGTACTCCGGACGCCGACCACGCTGGTTCTCGACGCCCAGGGCAGGGAGCTCGGCCGGGCCGGTGGGGTCCCCACCAGGGATCTCGTTCTGGAGGCGCTCCCCACATCCTGAGAGGGGGGGCATTCCCCTGCAGGTGGTGAGGTCTGGTCCTAGACTGCAGCCCGTCGGCGTGGGTAGCGCCGGCCGCCGACACAGAAAGTTCCCCGTGGCCTTCGGACTCGACTCGCGCCCCCTCCTGGGGATCACCCATCGGGTGCAGGGAGCGGTCATCCTCACGGTCGGGGCTCTCCTCACGCTTCTGCTGGCGACCATCGGGTCGAGCGAGTCCATGATCGCGGTGCTCGTGGCGCTCGGGGTAGCGGCGTTCGTGTGCGTGCTGTCGGTGATCGGTCCCGAGCGGACCGGGGTCCTGTTCTTGATGGGCGGCTTCTTCACCGCCCCTTGGTACAAAGGCGCCGCGCCGAATCCGGCGTCCCAGGTCACCGCGACCGACCTCCTGTTGTTCCTCGGGTTCGCTCTCCTGCTGCCGCGCATCCTCAGCGGCAAGCTCAGGCTGCCGGTGATCTATTGGGTCGGCACCCTGGCGGTGCTCATCTCCGGCCTGATCGCCTCGGCCGCGTCGGTGAGCCCCACGGAGAGCTACCTGGCCTTGATGTTCTGGATGATCGTGATGATCGGGCTGCCCATCGCGTTCTCCATGTGGGGTCCGTCCCTGGTCGTCATCGACCTGCTTGCCGGGTCGTTCGTGCTCGGCCAGATCTTCAGCTTCGCCCTCGGCTACCTGCGCGGAAACGTCGCGCAGGGCCGGCACGCAGGGCTCGCCACCCACCCCAACTACTTCGCCGAGGGCGGCATGCTCGCCCTCGCGCTGCTGATCTACCTGGCGTATCGGCACTTCGGCAAGTCGACGCTCTGGACCGCGGCGATCGTCGTGGCCAGCGCGACCTGCCTGGCCACGGTTCACCTCAGCGGCAGTCGCGCCGCGATCGTGGTGGTCGCGCGTGCTGGTGCTGATGATCCCGTTGGTCGAGCGCCGACCATTGACCTACTTCGTGTTCGCCACGCTCATCGCCCTGGCGATAGCGGCGCTACCGGTCATCGCCGACATCGCGGGGCGCGGATCGTCCATCGACCGACTGCTCGGCGGCGGCGGGGCGAGGCAGTCCGACACCGCGCGCACGCTGGGACTCGACGAGGGCATCGACCGCTTCCTCGCCAACCCCTTGCTCGGCAGCGGCCTGATCGACCTGTTCGACATCCACAACAACTTCGTCGAGGTGGCCGTCGCGATCGGTGTCTTCGGGACCGCCGGCTACCTCTGCGTCCTCTACGCCTTCGCCCGACCGCTCTTCGGCTCCGGCTCGCTGCGGCGACTGTCCTACCCCGTGTGGGCCTACATCGGCTTCGGTGCGACCGTGCCCAGCCTCTACGACCGCAGCGCCTGGACGGTCATCGGCCTCACCGTCGTGGCGATGGCAGAGTTCGAGCGCAGGCGAACGGCGCGCGACGTCACCGAGCCGCATCCGGAGGCAAGCCGCCTCCCTGTTGAATCGAGATCAGGAGCAACCACATGAAGACCGAGCGCGGCGCCTCCCACTTCGGCAAGCGGGTGCGCCAGACGGTGACGACGTACCGGAACTTCCCCCGGGTGCTTCTCGACCTCGCCCTGGCCGAGACCAGGTGGCGTCCCGACGAGGTCACGCTACCGGCTGCGCAACGGGCTGACCGTGGTCACCCCCAACGCCGACGGCGCCCGGTTCCCGCTCTACGAGATCTTCGCCGACGACGCCTACCGGGTCGACGAGCTGTGCTCGGGCGTCGACCAGGACGCCGTCGTTCTCGATGTCGGCGGCCAGATCGGCTGGTTCTCGATCGCCTCGCCACGGCCCTCCCGCAGGCCGGCATCCATGTCTACGAGGCGTCGCCGACCAGCGCCGGCTACATCTCCCGCAACGTCGAGGCCAACCGCCTCGACTCCCGGATCACCGTCCACGCCGAGGCGATGGCGAGCGAGAGCCGGCACCTTCACGTTCGTCGACAGCGGCGACGCCAGCGGCCACAACGGCCTGACGGCGCCCGAGGGTCTGGGCGATGAGGTCACCGTCCCGGCCACCACCTTCGACGAGGCCGTCAAGTCAGCCGGCGGCCCGGTCCAGATCGTCAAGATGGACGTCGAGGGCGCGGAGTACGACATCATCCTGCGCAGCGACCCGGCGTCCTGGGCCGACGTCCGCAAGGTCGTCATGGAGTACCACCCCGTCGAGGGTCACAGCCTGGAGCAGCTCACCGACTTCTTCGCCGCCGTCGGCATCACTCCTGATCGGCACGAGCCGGGCACTGCGCGCGGGGCTCGGCGCCATGTGGCTGGCCCGGAAGGCCTGATGGGCAGCCCCTCCGGTCAGGTCACCGACCAGACCCTGGCCGAACCGGGTCCGCGAGCGCGCCAAGCTGATCGTCCGCGGCGTCCTGCACCGGGTGGACCTGGACCTGTCCAAGGACCCCTACACGCACCGGCTCGCCCGGACCCTCGACGCCCGCGAGATCGACACGATCCTCGACATCGGCGCCAACGTCGGCCAGTACGCCACGATGGTGCGGCGGGCAGGGTACGCCGGTCGGATCATCAGCTGCGAGCCCCTCAACGGCGCCTACGGCCAGCTGTCCGGCCGGGCCAAGCGCGACGACCTGTGGACCGTGCTTCAGACCGCCGTCGGCCGCGAGTCCGGGACCACGACCATCAACGTGTCCGCCAACTCCTTCTCCTCGTCGGTGCGCCCGATGACCGACGCGCACGTGATCAATGCGCCGGGCTCGGAGTACATCAGCACCGAGACCGTCGACGTGACGACGGTGGCCGCCCTGGTCGCGGAGCACTCGGTGGACCCGGGTCGCACGCTGCTGAAGATCGACACCCAGGGGTTCGAGGACGAGGTGCTGGCCGGGGCGGGCGACCACCTCGATGAGTTCGCCGCGATCCAGCTCGAGCTCTCCTTGGTGGAGCTCTACGAGGGTCAGAGCCTCTTCGACGACCACTACGCGCTGATGCGCGAGCACGGGCTTCGGGCTGCACATCATCGAGCCCGGGTTCTCCGGCCGCACCGGCCAGATGATGCAGTGCGACGGACTGTTCGTCCGGGGCTGACCGCTACTCGACGACGAGGCCGCTGGTCTCCGACTCCTGGAGGCTGGCCTCCTGCTCCACGCGCTGGGGGCTCTTGGAGCGGCGGTCGATGAAGTCGAGCACGCCCTGGTAGTCGAGCGACTTCTTGACGCCCACCACGATCAGCACGGTGTACAGCAGGATCGAGAGGTCCAGCCAGATCGAGTACGAGTGCACGCAGGCCCGGCAGTAGGCGCTCTCGAGGCGGAGCCTCTCGTCGTCGGTGAGTGCCTCACGGCCGACCAGCTGGGCGGGCCCGGTGAGCCCGGCGCGGGTGAGAAAGCGCTCGTCGGCGTAGGGGTACTCCTCGCGCAGGCACTTGAGGACGTTGTCGGGGAGCGGGCGGTTGCCCACGATGCTCATCCGGCCGCTGAGTACGTGCACGAACTGCGGCAGCTCGGTGATGCCGCAGCGCTCCAGGAGCCGACCGGCGCGGGTGTAGAGCGGCGAGTCCGAGGGGATGTTCAGGAACCGCACCTGGTTGACAGGGAGAGTTTCGCGGTTCGCGATCTTGTCGGCGTTCTTGACCATCGTGCGGAACTTCACGACCTTCATCAGGTCGTCCTTGGAGACCCGTCGCGACGACCGGTAGAACACGGGCCGGCCCGAGGTCACCAGCACCAGCATCGCGGCGGTCAGGATCGTGGGTACCCAGGCGATGGCGCTGAGCACCGTCAGCAGAAGATCGAGCGTGCGCTTCCTCTTCATCGGTTGCCGTCCCTTTCACGTCTACTGCGAGATCCCGAGAGAGTGGTGACCGTCAGCGAGGCGCTGCGGGTCAGGAGCCAGATCCGGGCATCGAGCCCGATGGTCCGCGAGCGAGCGGAACCGGCGCTCACGTCGATCATCAACGTGGCGAGTCGTTCGAAGGTGGTGTGGGCGCGGTGCCAGGGCCGGGTGCGCTCCTCGGCGGTCATCAGTCGCCCGGGGTAGAACACCGACAGCCGCCCACCCGGGTGCGCGGCGACGAGTGCGGCGAGCCGCTCTTCGACGACGTTCTTCCAGCCGGCGTAGTAGGCACGGTCGGCCGCGGGGGCCAGCGCCAGAATGCTCGAGACCAGTACGACGTGGGCGTCGCGCCCCTCTGCCTCACCCAGCAGCCGGGCCACCAGGTCGAGGTCGCGCTCGACGAAGGCGGCGTCATCCCCGGGGTGCGCCGTCTCGGGGTGCACGGGGCCAAGCGCGCAGACGAGAATCCGAAGGGCCTGGGGACGGGTGTCGCCGAGCAGTGGGCCGGGCGTGTGGGCGCCGATCACCGCGGCCCCGCTGGAGGCGAGCGCAGCCCGGTCGCGGTCGTCGCGGGCCACGGCGTACACCGCAACGTCGGAAGGCGCCTGCGCCAGCAACGCGGCACCGAGTCGCGTCCTGGGGCCGAGCACCACGGTGGTCACCGCGGTCGTCTGCTGCGTGGCCATCGCGGTCACCGTACGCACCCGGTGAGCAGGCTCTCGAAGCGGTCTGCGCACGTCGACAGCGCGAACTCGCGCTCGGCCAGTTCACGCGCGGCCTCGCCGAGCTGCCGCCGGCGCTCGACGTCGCTGAGTACCTCGACCGCCCACTCGGCCGCCGCAGGTAGCGCGGCCTCGTTGGGGGCGGTCACGTGGCCGCCGACCTGGTCGATCAGCCCGGCGGCGAGGTTCTCCGAGGGCAGCATGCCGAGGATCGGGCGGCCGGCGCAGAGGTAGGACAGGGTCTTCGACGGCACCGAGAAGGCGCCGGCCTGCTGCTCGAGGAGGACCAGCAGGATGTCGCCGCTGCCGAGCACCTCGGGGAGGCGCTCGTAGGGCTGGAACGGCAGCAGCGTCAGGGGTACGTCGAGGCGCTCGGCCTCGGTGCGCACGACCTCGGTGGCGGGTCCCTCGTTGACCACGACCAGCCGCACGTCCTTGCCGCGGTCGCGGACCTCGCTGGCGAGCGCGACGAGCAGCGCGGGGTTGTGCTTGAGGCCGAGGGTGCCGGAGTAGAGCAGAGTCAGCGTGTCATCGAGCTGGTTCTCGACGGCCCAGTCGTTCTTGCGGTCGACCGGGACGATCTCGTCGAGCGGCGCCCAGTTGGGAATCACGACGGTCTTGTCGGCGGTGCCCCAGGCCTCGTGCACGGGGACGAACGACGGAGCGATCGCGATGATGCCCGCCGCCCGGCGGCAGATCCACCGCTCGCCGATCTCGAAGCAGCTCGCGACGAGTCGGAACCCCCGCGAGAGCTTGTCGCCGGCGAACGACCGGACGGCCACGGCGTACACGTCCTGGTGCCAGAGCACCCACGGGACCCGGAGCACGACCATGGCCGTGGCGAACAGGATCAGGGTGGGGATCTGCGCGTTGGAGACCAGGACCACGTCTGGCCGGGTACGGCGCACCTGACGGATCAGGTCGACGCCCCACCTGAGCTCCTGGAGTAGCCGGCGCGCGAACCGCGACTTCTCCGCCACCGTGTCGGCGCCGATCGGGTCGAAGTCGAGGTTCTCCTGGCCGGCGACCAGATGGCCCTTGCCGGAGACGTAGGCCGCGCAGTAGGAGTGCGTCACGACGTGTCCGCGTCGCGCGAGCTCGCGGCTCAGCTGGACCTGGAACGGGTGGCCGCTGTGGTCGTGGACAAGGACGCGCATCGTCAACGCCGCCCGTCGTCGGAGGGGGTCGGCCGAGACGCACCGCACTGGTCTGGACCAGGAACCTCGTCGGGACCGTGCCGCGGGAGTGCGACCGCGCCGGTGCGGTCGCCTCGTCGTGGCGCCCCTGGAGCCGCTGGGCGCAGACGAGCACGAGCCGAATGCGTGTTTCGGCAGGTCAGAGGGGGTTTCGGCGCGCGCGGCAGAGCCCGAACCGGCCTCCACCACCTCAACCGTGCCCACCACGGCTCCCCCTTCGACTCGTCCCAAGCAGTCGGGGGGCAAACGAGAAACCAGGGGATACGTCACGGCGTATTAAGAGAACGTCCTGATAGCCGCCCGGGACGCTCACAGCAGGTCGAGGATCAACTCCGCGACCGCCGCCTGCTCCTCCGGTGTCGGGTGGTACGGCGTCGCCCCCGTTCGGCGGTCGTCGAGCTTGCCGTTGATCCACGGCTCGTCGGAGCAGAGGTCGTGGCCCTCGCTGGCCGCGGCGACGTCGACGTACTCGACGCCAGCGTCGGCTGCCGCGGCCTCGACCGTCTCGATCAGCCGGTCGAAGGATCGGCGCGAGTAGTCGACATCGCCCCGTGCCACCGGAAAGCGATCGCGGCAGCCCTCCGAGTCCGAGAGCAGTCGGGGGTAGCCGACCACCAGGATCCGCGCGTCCGGTGCCCGGTTCCGGATCGCCGCCAGCACCTTGACGTACCGGCTATGCATCTGCGCGAGCAGCTTCGGCACCTTCTCGCCGTACGCCTCCTCGCAGGGCGACCCTCTGGATCAGCGGGGGCGACGGCCAGACAGCCGAACACCGTGGCTACGGCGAGGCCGCCATCGTTCGCGCCCAGACCCACCGTGACGAGGTCGGTCTCTGCCGAGATGGCGTTGATCTGGGGAGGGACCACCCGCCCCTCGGACATCCAGGAACTGTGACTGCAGCACGGCGCCCGTCCGCGCACCACCGCAACTGACGTCGATGAGCGTGGCGTTGTCGAGCTCCGCGGCGACCAGGCCGGGGTAGTTGTGGCTCGAGCGGTGACAACCATCGGAGCTGATCGTGGGAATGTCCGGGGCGGCGGTGAAGGAGTCTCCGAGCGCGGCGTACTCGAACCCGGGGTCGGCGGGCGGCTGACCCGCCGACTCGGCGGAGGTGAGCGCCGCCACCGCCACGAGCATGATCGGCACCGCGACGACGCGCCGCCGACCGGGTCCGGTGAAGCGCATGTCCAGAGGGTGGCAGGTAGCCGCAAGCAACGCATGGTCCAGACCGCGAGTCCTGCGCCGTCGCGCGAAATCCCGTTAGATGTGCACGTGCCGATCACTCAACGAAACCTCCTGGGCCGCGCGGGGATGGCCGTCTGGGAACGCCGACACCCGGAATGGGCGAATGCCGCCGACCGACTGATGCCGGTGTTCCAGCCTCCCACCTCGCACGACGCCCCGGTATCTCGGTGACCGGCTCAGCGTCAAGCTGCGCGCCTCGGGCGGCTCACCCCAGCCATGGATCACCAAGGAGTCACGAGACCTTCTCGACGGGTTGCTGCGGAAGAGTGATCGGGGCCTCGAGTTCGGCGCCGGTGGGACGACCACGTTCTTCGCCCCGCGAGTGCAGCACGTCTACTCGGTCGAGGGGTTCGACCACTGGTACGAACCGCTGGTGCGACGGCTGGCCGACCAGGGCGTCCAGAACGTCTCACTGCAGCTCGCCTCGGCCGACGAGCTGGGCTACGAGTCGGCTGCCCACCGGGACGCGTACGTGAACGCCCACCCCGAGCTGGCGCCGGGCTCCTTGGACTTCGTGTTCGTGGACGGTGAGTATCGGGACGACTGCGCCCTGCGCGCCCTCCAGCTCCTGCGGCCGGGTGGCCTGCTGATCCTGGACAACGCCGAGATCTACCTGCCGTCGAACACCCGATCGCCGTGGCGGATGGCCGCCCCGGCGACCCCCGGGTGGGCGCGCTTCGCCGAAGAGACGCGCGAGTGGCGCCGCGTCTGGACGACGAACGGCGTCTGGGACACCGCGTTCTGGTTCAAGCCCTGACGCGGTGCCGCAGCCGCTGGATCAGCTCTGTGAGCGCTTGACCTGGTCGTAGACCCAGGCGTAGGTCGCGGCGAGACCGTCGGCCAACGAGATCGACGGCTCCCAGCCGTAGGTCTCCACGATCTGGGTGTTGTCGGAGTTGCGCCCGCGCACGCCCTGAGGCGCGTCCAGCTTGTACTGCCGCTGGCACTTGATACCGGCGATTCCCTCGACGATGTCGACGAGCTGGTTGATCGAGACGAGCTCGGAGCTGCCCAGGTTGACCGGCTCTCCGCTGTCGCCCTTCATGATCATCTGCGAACCCTGCACACAGTCGTCGATGTACATGAAGCTGCGCGTCTGCTCGCCGTCGCCCCAGATCTCGATCTCGTGGTTGCCGGTGATCGCGGCGGTGGCGATCTTGCGGCACACCGCGGCCGGGGCCTTCTCGCGGCCGCCTTCCCAGGTGCCCTCGGGCCCGTAGACGTTGTGATAGCGGGCGACCCGCGTGATCAGGTCGAAGTCCTCGGAGAAGTGCCGGCACATCCGCTCGGTGAAGAGCTTCTCCCAGCCGTAGCCGTCCTCGGGCATCGCCGGGTACGCGTCGGCTTCCTTGAGTGCGGTGATGTCGGTGTTGGTCTGCTTGTCCGCGGCGTAGACGCAGGCCGACGAGGAGTAGAAGTAGCGCTCCACGGCGTGCTTCCTGGCCGCCTCCAGCATGTGCGTGCTCGTGAGCACGGTCAGCATGCACAGCGCCTTGTTGTTCTCGATGAAGCCCATTCCACCCATGTCCGCGGCGAGCATGAAGACCTCGCTCGCACCGGCGGTGCTCTCCATCGCGTTCTCCAGCAGCGACAGGTCGGCCACCACGTTCTGGGCGTCGCCGTGCACCTGGTACCACTCCGACTGCGGCTTCACGTCCACCGAGCGGACGGACTTGCCCTGCTTCAGCAGATCGGCCACCAGGTGGCCGCCAATGAAGCCACCGCCTCCGGCCACCACTACATCGACCGTGTTCGAGCCCACGGCTACCCCCTCACGTATGTCCCAGCAATTCGCCGGACAAACGAATCTAGTGGGAATTTGTCACGCGCGAGGGCGAACGAGCCATCGAGGCGAAGCGGGGCAGCGACTACCCTCGGAGGGTGAAACGCGCCTTCGTCACCGGGATCACCGGCCAGGACGGTTCCTACCTCGCCGAGCTGCTGCTCGCCAAGGACTACGAGGTGCACGGACTCGTCCGTCGGTCGTCCCTACTCAACCGGAGCCGGATCGACCACCTGCACGACGACGAACGGCTGCAGCTGCACTACGGCGACCTCACCGACGGCGTCAGCCTGGTCAACCTGGTCCGGAAGATCGAGCCCCATGAGGTCTACAACCTCGGCGCGATGAGCCACGTGAAGGTGTCCTTCGAGATGCCCGACTACACCGCGTCGACCAACGCGATCGGCACCCTGCGGCTGCTGGAGGCGATCCACGCCGCGCGGCTCGAGTGCCGCTTCTACCAGGCCTCCACCTCGGAGATGTTCGGCTCGACCCCGCCGCCGCAGAACGAGGAGTCGAAGTTCCACCCTCGGTCGCCCTACGGCGCCTCCAAGCTGCAGGCCCACTGGGTGACCGTGAACTACCGCGAGGCCTACGGGTTGTTCGGGGTGTCCGGAATCCTGTTCAACCACGAGTCGCCACGCCGCGGCGAGAACTTCGTGACCCGCAAGATCACCAAGGCCGTGGCGGCGATCGAGGCCGGGCTCCAGGACCACGTCGAGCTGGGCAACCTGGACGCCGTACGCGACTGGGGCTACGCCCCGGAGTACGTCGAAGGCATGTGGCGGATGCTCCAGGCCGATGAGCCCACCGACTACGTCCTGGCTACCGGTGTCGGCTACAGCGTCCGCGACTTCTGCCAGGCGGCGTTCGAGCACGCCGGGATGGACTGGCGCGACTACGTCAAGCACAACGAGAGCTTCGAGCGGCCCTCCGAGGTCGACGCACTGCGGGGCGACGCCAGCAAGGCGAAGGCCGAGCTGGGCTGGGAGGCGCAGACCCATGCCCTCGATCTGGCCCGGCTGATGGTGGATGCCGACCGCGCCGACGTGGCCCGGTTGCTCAAGGAGTAGCGGCCGACTCCGCCGCCCCGCCCCCGGTAGAACACCCCGTCGGCCTGCAGGAGGGCGCCGCTCGGGTGGCGAACCCCGGCGCCACCGCGCACAGCCGGAACCCGTGGTCGTAGGCGAACGAGATCATCTCGTCGACCAGCATGCCGCCGGAGTAGAGCGGCACGAACGACAGCTCGAGCTGCAGCCCCACGCACCGGTCGAGGGTCTGCACCCCACCGGTCAGGACCTCGCCCTCGAAGCCCTGGGTGTCGATCTTGAGGAAGGGGCGGGAGTCCTCGGCCAGGTGCTCGGGGGCGACGTCGTCCAGCCGGGCGACGTCTCCTCCTCGCCGACATAGTCGACGTGCGGGGCCGCGGAGCGGTGCTCATCCGCCATCGGCAGGAACGAGCTGCTGTCGCTGTTGGAGGCGATGTTGATCGTCTGCCGGCCGGCCGTACTGCCGAGCGCACAGCGGTGCGAAGCCCAGGACGGGTCGTCGCCCCTCGCCTCAACAAGCAGTGCATGCGGCCTTCCGAGGGGTTCGAATGACACGATCCGGCCGCGATAGCCGAAGTCGCGCAGCTCGCGACCGTAGGCGCCTTTCGGCGGCACCTACGTCGAAGACCACGTCCACCTCGTGGGCCTGGAGCATCGCCTGCCTACGGCTTGCCGGATGGCGGCGGACGACGAATCCACGACGGGCCAGCTGGGCGGTGGCGGTCCGGACCAGCCATGATGCCAAGGCGGTGCTCCCTACTTCAGCTGCTTCTCCGGAGGCCCCGGAACGCCCATAGTCTGGCCTGTCGAGACGCGACCAGGCAGAGGATTCCGGGACTTGCGAGCGACCTGCCCCCGGCCGGCCAACTCTGCTGCCCGCAACTTCTGCTAGGCGGTGAGACCTCCGTCGACGACGATGACCTGCCCCGGCGAGCAGCTTCCGCCGGTGGAGACGACGACGGGTGGGGGGCCTGGCTGGATTCCTTCCGGTGTCTTGCGGCCGCATGTGCCGCCAGCGGACTCGATGCTGACGTGCACGTCCCCGCCGTGTACACCTAGGACGAGTGGACGTCCCTGTCCGTTCGGACGAGACTCCCTGGAGAGCGCCATATACTCCGGCCATGCTGAGAGATGCGACCTTTGATGGCCGGGCGACCGGTCTGTCTCCGACCGACCTCTACCTCGAACTGCTGGCTCGATCGGTCACCGCCTACGGGGTGGATTCGACGCTGCGGCCCGTCCACGCTGCGCGTCAGTCGTTGGTCGTCCGATGGGGACTCCGTGCCGCGGTTGCCGTGCTGCGACGGAGGGAGCTCACAGTGGCCCGGCTTGCCCCGTCGGACCTTCACCAACGGGCCGAAGGGCGCGAGCTTTACCCGTCCTCGGCCGGACCATGGTGAGTCTCAAGCGTCTTGAGAACGTCAGACGATCCATTGAGACAGTCCTTGCGGATGAGATCCCCGGCGATTTCCTCGAGGCCGGCGTGTGGCGCGCGGGGCACGATCGCATACATGAAGGGGGTACTCGCTGCGCATGGTGCGCGGCGCACGGTCTGGGCGGCCGATTCTTTCCAGGGGCTGCCCGAACCGGATCTGGAGGCTCATCCTCAGGATCGAGACCAGTGGCTGCATTTGGTCGATCAGATGGCCGCCTCAAGAGAGGACGTCGAGGAGACGTTGTCCATGCACGGCCTTCTCGACGACGATGTGAAGTTCCTCGAGGGGTGGTTCAAGGACACCATGCCAGAAGCGCCCGTTCAGAACTTGTCGTTGCTGCGCCTAGACGGGGACTACTACGGGTCCACGATCCAAGTGCTGGAGGCGATGTACGACAAGGTATCGCCTGGTGGATTCGTCATCGTCGACGACTATGGTGCGATCCCCGCCTGCCGGCAGGCGGTCGAAGACTTCCGCACACCCCGCAACATCTCTGACCCATTCATCGGGTCGACTGGACTGGCGCCTATTGGCGCAAGTCCGTCTGAGACCCATCGAGTTCGGCCAGCGTCGCGAGGATGAGTTCGTAGCTGGTGAGGTCGGCCACGACCTCATCAGGCAGGGTGACATTGAATTCGTCCTCCACGATCGCCACGAGGCTGAGCGACGCCAACGAGTCCCATTCGTCAAGATCTTCGTAGATCGCGGAGCGGA
Source organism: uncultured Actinomycetota bacterium (assembly GCA_963827185.1). GTDB lineage: Bacteria > Actinomycetota > Actinomycetes > Propionibacteriales > Nocardioidaceae > Nocardioides. Next base: position 160,269 of record CAWGZQ010000001.1, on the reverse strand, counting down.
TGGTGTCATCACTGAGGCCAGGGAAGGCTTCGCGGAAGCATTCGGTGAGCCGTTCGGCTAGCCGCCCTTGAGCCGCGGGGGGCTGGTGTGTCATGGGGTTTCCTCCGTCTCCAGAATCTGATGGACCGCGGCTGCATTCTGCGACGCCATGTAGGTGGCCCGACTGAGCAGCGGGTTGTCTACATCGACGCCGAGCCCCGCGATGAACGTCTTGCTCACCTGGTTGCGGCTCGATTCTGAGTAAGCGAACCGCAGCTCGTTAACGTCGTAGTTCTCGAAGAGCCAGGTAAGGATGTGCTCTTCTATCCCGCGTGCGAAGGCTCGGCAACTGAGCACCCAGACGTCGATGAGGAGCATGCCGTCCCGGTACACGCCGCAGAGGACAGAGATCGTCCCCAATCTCCCGCGTACTTGTCCGCATACGCCACCGTCAGGTGGACGGCGTTCTCGCGCTCGTTCAGTGCGATCCATTGCTCCCGAGTGAATCGGGTGCCGGCTATGTTGAACTGGTTGGTCTTGTTCACCAACTGGATTGCCCGTTCGGAGGTCCACCCACGCCCGGTATCTATCGATAGCACCCCATCCAGGGAGGCGACGAACGAGGCGTGGTCCGTTGCCGTGTTTGCGGCATCGACAAGATCAACGCGGCGCCGAAGCGACTCGACGCGGAGTTCATCTTCCAGGGTCTGAGACTCGCAAGTCCAAAATAGTCTGTTCACCTCGGTGAGCAGGGCTTCGAGTTCGTTGGCGCTGTTTGTCGGAAAGCGGAGACAGGTGACCTCTTGACGCGTCCGCGCGACCTCTGCGAGCTCCGCGGGCGAATCGTCCACGAAGACGACGTCGCTGGCGGCGATGTTCCATGTCGACAGCACAGCGCTGACTGCCGCCGACTTGGGGCCCCAGGACACCATCACTGGGAAGAAGGAGCTTGGACTCAGCAGCAGATCATCGCGTGCCAACGCCACCTGAGCGACCCGTTCGTCGTTCTTGCTCACGATCCCGAGCATGACTCCGCGCCGTGCCAGCGTCGCGAGCATCTGTTGGTAGCGGGCGTGCAGGTGACTCCCATGGTCCAGCGACCAGTGCACTTCATCAGGGCCCACCTCTCCTACGAGACCGCGCCAAAGGGTGTCGTCGAGATCCGTGATCGAAAGCCCTTCTTCGGAGGAGGGGGAGAGGCCAGCTCCCGCCAGAACAAGCGCGACACGTGCTGCGTGTTCCGCGGTGTATGGGTGTCCGGATGTGGCGTCTGCCCGAGCGTCGATAGGAAAAAGTAGCGTCGCCACCAACCCGAGCAAGGACCAGACCGTCGGTGTGGGTTGCCTGGTCGGCGAATCTCGCCAGGGCGAGGTGTAGCCCTGATTCCAGACGCCCCATTCGGTTCAGCCCCGCGACGTGCGTCGGAGGAAGGGGCAGGGTGGGGAGGGAGACGACGGTTCTCCGCAGCGAAGCGGTCCGGTCCCGAGCATTTCGCCCAGGCGGCGAAGCCGGTGCGACGCGGAAGTCAAGATCTCTTCAACCGTCCCAGGCGCTGCGGTCACCGACTCTCGGCGACCGAGTCGCGGCTCGACGTCCTGCCACTCGAGGGCCACCACGACCACGCCTGGTTGTTGCACTCCAGCTATGCCCTCCGCCAGGTCGCCATACGGAGTGGAATCGACGTGCACCCGAGAATCAGGAAGGCGTTGAACCAGGTATGCCTGAAGGAGGGTCTTGAGGTGCAGCGGCTCAAAGCTGGTAGCGAGCACGAATCGCTGATCAGCGGCATCCGGAGCGCGCGTATGTGAGGCCTTGACGATGCGTAACGCCTCCCGTACGGACAGGAGTGAGGTCATGAACGCTTCCGCCACACGACCCCATCCAGGTCGATGTCCTGGATCTCCTCGAGCACGCCACGGGCGGCCCTGAAGTCGTCGGTCGCCTTGCGGCACTCTTCGAATCGGAGATAGTCATCGACCACCACGAAGCCACCCGGTGAGACTTTGTCATAGAGGGCCTCAAAGATCTGTGTCGTCGCCTCGTAGGAGTCCCCATCGAGTCGCAAGATGGCGAGTTGCTCGATCGGAGCATTCGGCAGGGTGTCCTTGAACCATCCCTTGAGGAAGCGCACCTGGTCGTCCAGGAGGCCGTAGCGGGCGAAGTTCCGCTGCACGGTGGGTAGCGGAACCGCCATCTCCGGAATGAGGTGGAGGAACATGTGCTCGTCCTCAGGGAATGCGGCTAGGTCAGGAGGGGGAGGCCCCTCGAAGGAATCGGCGACCCAAACAGTCCGGTTCGTCTCCCCGTTCACCGCCAGCACGCCCCGCATGTAGATGCTGGCGCCGCCACGCAGCACACCGGCTTCCAAGAGGTCGCCGGGAACACCCTCCGCCAACACCGTCTCGATCGCGGTACGCAGTTGGTCGATCCGGGTAAGGCCGACTCCGGTTTCAGCGTTGACCGGTATGTCCACCCCCAGTTCGCGCTCCCTGGGATCATGTTCGATCCGCTTCACCAACTCGAGATCGCGCCGGCCGAGGGCCCGACGGACAACATCCCACCCAGCGCGAACAGCCCGGCTGCGCGTCGCGGGGTTGAGCGCCCTGTGGTCGGCATCAATTTCGTACCTGGTCAGTGTGCGAGCCAAGAGGTCGAGGTACATATCTGCGGGCCTAGCCGACGACAGCCGGTCGGGGGAAGTCACATCTCGGTGGTTCACCGGGCGGTCCCGACCACGGGCTCTGGAGTTCGGCTCGCGACCCGTCGGGCCGGATTCCCCATCACTACAGCGTTCTCCTCGACATCACTGACCACGACCGAGTTCGCGCCGACCATGGCATTCTTTCCTATGTGTACGCCGCCAACCAGAACGGCGTGCGCGCCGATGGTCGCTCCGTCATCAATCACGGGGAACGATTGGTCTTCCCCAGACGCGCCGTCGTAGTATCTCGCCGCGAGTACGACCCCTCCCGCGAAGGTCACATTGTTGCCGATCCTCGCGCCATACCCCATCGTCACGCCCACGGGATGGACCATCGCGAATCCGGTGCCGACGACGCTGCCCGGGCCAAGGTCTGCCCCCACGATTGACACCCCGATGGCCGTGAGGCATGAGGCGAGCCGTGCATGCCCGGAGCGGAACAGACACTGCTGGGCGCGGAGTACAACGGAGGCCAATATGCCGGGTACGGAGGGCGCACGGAGCAGCACGGCGGTCCATGAGGGCTTGGCGCCCGGACGTAGGCGTTTCAGGTCGCTGAACACGAGTTCGCTGAAGCTGAGACTGTGCGAAGAGTCACCGGGTTGCATCGAGGAATCTCTCTAGGGCTGGCTGGAGACCACGGGTCTCCGATATCGGTAGGACAAGGCTAGTTGCAGGGCATGCCGAGCCGGAGGATCGACGACAATGCTCGCGTTAACCGGTCGTTTCCCGAACTCTAGGCGCTGCGGTGGCGCGGTGCCGGGCTTCTGCGCTCCGTGTTCGGACCACGGACAACCGCCCATCCGAGAGTCACGCAGCTGAGGGCGCCCACGCACACCATCGTGATACCGATCCCGGCCAGGTGGCCGTACTGGGCGGCAAAGACGATCCCCAGCACCATCAATGGCGTGAGGACGAGTTCGATCCAGGAGGCCGTTCCCCCGCTCCCTTGACCCTGAAAAATGGAGATCAGCACCTTGCGCAGGCCCAGGAGACCATCGGCAAGCACGAGCCATCGAGCCACGGTAATGGCGCCGGTGAACTCCTCACCGAACGCAATACGTATGGCAGGCGCCACGATCAGCTCGAGGAGCGTGACAACGAGCGCCATCAAGACCACCGAAACGAGGACCCACCTACGAATGAGTGCTCGTTGGGCGTGAGGGTCTCGGCGGTGCATCGCAATCCTGGGTAGGACGATGACCGAGATCGAGTTTCCGACGATGCTGCACAGGTTCGATACGGCCGTAGCCGCCGCGTACAGTCCTAGAGCGCCGCTTCCTAGTAGAGCACCGACGAGGATGCGATCCAGTCCTACGCCGTCGACTGGGCGCACGCTGCTCAGGTAAGTACGCCTGGACTCGGTCCAGAGCTCGGTCGCGTCGAGCTCGTCTTCTACCTTGGTTGTGGGCGGGGCGAGTGCGAAGAAGCCGGCAACGAGTCCGAGTGAAGAGGAGACGAACAACGCCAGCAGAACCTCGAACACTCGCCAGTCCCAACCGACAATCCATGCGGTGGCCAGACTCGCAGAGAACAGGAACTGCGGGATCAACCCCACGATGGCCATCCGGCCGAGGTGTCCGACCTCGCCTTGGAGCGAGCCGATCAATACGCGGAGGGCAATCGCTTGTACCGTCATCACGACGACCGCCAACGCGAGGCCATATCGTTCGTCGGTCGATTCGCCGGGCAGCAGCGTCAGCATCACCATCCCCGCGAGGACCGCGGGCACCGCCGCCCACCAGCCGCGACGTCGGACGACTGATCGCAGACCGTCCCGGGCCGCGATCCGTCGTTCGGCCAGGTTCTTGGCAATCGCGTTGGGTAGGCTGCCGCCAAGCGTGAACTGAGAAGCGGCAAGACCGACAGCGAACACAAGCGCGACGTGACCCCTGCCTTCGACACCGAGAAGCCGCGCGGTGATGATGCCGCTGATCACTGTTAGGGCCTGCAGGCCGAAGGTGCCTGCTAGAAGAAGGCCAACGAGCGATCTGTCCCGCATCTCGTTGTGCGCGGATGCCGGTTCGCTTCCACGCAAACTCACCCGCTGAGCATACCGTCGGCATGCATCCTCAACTCGAAATCGATGGCCTCGCCGAACGCGACGGTTCGGGTGGTCGGGTTCTCGGCTGGGTGAGGTTGTGGCGGTTGGCCCGGTGGGTGCTCCCACTTCGGCACCGGCACGTTGGCATGGCACCGGACGACGACGCCGAGTAGGTGCCGAGCTGAGCGAGGCGTCGCGCTACAGCGGCACGTGCGCGTCGCACCACGGGCCGACCTCTCGCGCCAGGGCGCGTCCGATCGCCTCGTGCGCCTCGGCGGTGTAGTGCCCGCCGTCCGGGACGATGTCGTGCCCGGCCGCGACCAGTGGTGCCACCGCAGCGCTGGTATCGAACACCCGGACGTGGTCCAGGTCGACCCGGGCGGCGACCTCGCCCATCGCCGCGTTGATCATCTCGATCCGCGGGGCGATGCCGGGAAACCAATCGCGCCACCGCTCCCCGGGTGGCGGGATCTCGGGGAGCAGCACCAGGGGACTGCTGATGTAGACGACCCGCCGGACGAGCTGCTCCAAGTTGTCGGTGAAGCGTGCGGCCCGTCGCCTGAAGGCGGACGCCGGGACCCTCGCGTCGGCTCGCTGTTGGGCGATCGCCAGTGCCTTCCAGGTGGGGCGGAGGACGTATCGGCGATAGGACTCGCGGACCGCTCCGGGGCGCCCGCTGAAGCTGTTGGCGTGGCGCTCCAGGGGCTGAGGGAGGAGCAGGTGGACCGCCTCGTAGAGCCCGTAGTTGAGGATCACCACGTCCGGCGACCACGGGAAGACCTCGGACTCCCAGGTCTTGATCCCGGTGGTCACCCGCTCCGAGGTGGCGGCGAGATTGCGTACGACGGTGTTGCGGCCGGTGGCCAGCAGCTCGCGCTCCAGGACTCGCGGGTAGGTCAAGTCCGTCGGCGGGCCGCCCATGAACGACACCCAATTGGCCGGGGAGGAGCCCTTGACCAGGATCCGCAGTGGCGCCCGGCTACTCCGGGAGCGCACGGATCCCACGGTCCAGCGCCGAGCCGCCGTCTCTTCCGATGAGCCCGCCTGGTCGGCCCACTCGATGATCTGCTCGGCCAACTCCGCTCCGATGCGGCGATGCGCCTCAGGGGTGTAGTGCCCGCCGTCGGGATTGACCTCCCGCCCGTCGCTCATCAGGGGCGCGAGGACGGTGTTGGTGGCGAAGTACCTGACGTTCGGGAGGTTGGTGCGACGCACCACCTCGGCAAGCGCCACGTTCATCTCCTTGGTGCGCTCCGCCATCCCCGGGAACCACTTGCGGAACGTCGCGCCCGGGGGAGTCAGCTCCATCACGAAGACCAGGGGGCTGCCGATGAGCTGGATCCGCTCCACGAGACGCACCAGATCGTCGGCGACCCGACGCGGACGATGCCGGAAAACCGTCGACTTGACTCGTCGGTCGACCTGCTGTTGGAACCGGGCGAGCAGTCGCCACACCTTCCGCAGCACCGTCCGGTAGGGCGTCCGGAACCGCCCTGGTCGACTCGCCATGCTGTGCGCGTGCCGCTCCAACCGCTGTGGCAGGAACAGATGGACGGTCTCGAAGTGGCCGTAGTTGAGCACCACGACATCAGGCGACCAGCTGAACACTTCGGACTCCCAGGTCGTGAGCCCGGTCTTGGTTCGCTGCGACGACACGGCGGTGGCGCGGACCTCGGCCGGGACGCCGGCGGCGAACAGCGCCACCTCGGTGGCCCGCGGGTACGCGAAGTCGCTGCGGGCCCCTCCCATCCACGAGACGGTGTGGACCGTCGAGGCGCCCTTGATGAGTACCCGGAGCGGCAGCGGCAGCGGATCGGTCATGAGTCCTTGGAGTTCTTCTTTGCCTTCTTTTCGCCCTGGCCCGGTCGCTCGCGGTCGCGCGAGGACGAGTTGTCGTCGTAGTAGTAGTAGTAGTAACCGCCGCTCGCCCGCTTCGGGATCATGTTGACCGCCACTCCGAACAGGCGGCCGCCGACCTGCTCGAGCCGCTTGATCGCGTCTCGGACGGCGTCGCGGGTGGTCTGACCGTGGTGGATCACCAGGATCACTCCGTCCGCGATGGTCGCGAGCACCGAGGCGTCGGCCACCGGCAACAGCGGCGGGCCGTCGATGATGACCATGTCGTAGGTGTCGCACAGCTCGCGGATCAAGTTGTGGGTCACCCGGGACTGCAGGATCTCGGTGGGGTTCGGCGGCTTGGCTCCGCTGGCCAGGAAGTGCAGCCCGCTCTCCTCATGGACCTGGATCGCGTCCTTGACGTCGGTGTTGCCGACCAGCACCGTGGTCAGGCCGACGGCCCCATCGAGGCCGAGCTGGCCGGCCACGCGGGGGCGACGCAGGTCGCCATCGATGAGGAGCGTGCGTCGACCCGTCTGGGCGAGGGCGATGGCCAGGTTCGTCGAGGCCATCGTCTTGCCCTCACCCTGCAGGGCACTGCTGATGACGAGACAGCGGGGCTGGTGTTCGAGGTCGAGGAACTGAAGGTTGGTCCGCAGCACCCGGAACGCTTCGGTGCGCGGCGCAAACGACCCGAGGTCGGTGAGCAACGGGTGCTTCTTGATCCCGCCGTCGTACCCGATGCTCGCGAGGATCGGCTTGTCCGTGACCTCCTCCAGGTGCTCCTGCGAACTGACCGTCCGGTCGAGGGTGTGTCGCACGATGGCGGCGGCGACACCGAGCAGCAGACCGATCAGTCCGGCGACCACGTAGTTCAGCGTCTGCTGGGGCGCGACCGCATCGCCGTTGTAGCTGGCGGAGTCGGTGACTCGGGCGATGATCCCGGTGTCGCTCGAGTCCGCCGGGGTCTCCAGGTCGGAGAGGAACTCGGTGTACCGCTGCGAGTGCACCCGGGCGATGGCCTGCGCCTGCTTCGGATCGTCGGCGCGAACCGATACATCGATCAGAGTGGTGTCCTGAACGACCGAGGCGTCGACCTGGTCGGCCAGCTCAGTGGGAGTGATCTGCAGGTCGAGGTCGCTGATGACCAGGTTCATCAGATCGCTGCTGTCGGCGAGGTCGGCGTACGCCTGGGCGCGGGCGATCACCTGGTACAGCGTGCCGGCGACCTCTGATCCGTCCTGGGGGCTCAGGCCGATGAAGACCCGGGTCTTCGACTCGTACTGGGTGTCGGTCTGCCAGTTGATGAACGTCGCCACGGCTCCCGAGATCAGCAGCATGGCGGCGATCGTGAGCCAACGGCGTCGCAGCACATGGAGGAGTTGCTTGAAGTCCACTCTGAGCCTTCGTGAATGAGGGAAGCGGGGTGACCCGAGAACCACTGGATACTAGGCGATCGACCATCGCACCGAGTCGAAAGGCCCATCATTAGGAGGATGGCTAACGTCGCGGGCAGCGGATCGTTGAGGTGTGGCGGGCTGCCGATGGTCGAGGGAGGGGCGCGGTGTCACCTGTCAAACGTCGACGCCGGCGCGGCATTCGGCCGACCCTGCATCGCTGGACCGCGCCGTTCCGGGCCCGGCTCAATGGCCGACGGGCCAGGCTCACGGTCATCGGCGTCGTCGGGCTGGGCCTGCTCGCGCTCGTGTGGTGCGGCTGGACGGCGTACCGCGTCTACAGCGACCTCGACGAGGCCCGGGATCAGGCGCAGATCCTCAAGGCATCGCTCTCCCGAGGCGACATCGACGGCGCGCAGCTGGCCAACCGGACCTTCCAGGAGCTCACCGCAGCCGCCGCCGGACGCACCGACGGCTGGGCGTGGCGCGCCTTCGAGGTGCTGCCGATCATCGGTGATGACGCCGCCGGGCTGGCGACGGTCTCGGACGTGCTCTCCGACCTCGCCGAGTCCGGCGTCCCTCCGCTCCTCGACTCGGCGGCCGAGCTCAACGCCGGCTCGTTCGCCCCGTCGGACCACCAGTTCCCCCTCGACCGCATTGCCGCGCTCGAGGCGCCGGCCTCGGCGAGCAGCGCCGCCTTCGCGGACGCCGTGGAGCGGCTGAGCGGGATCGACTCCGACCGGCTCACCGGCCCGCTGCAGAGTCAGCTGGACCTGCTTCGGGAGGAGATCGAGGTCGCCTCGGCCACCCTGGAGACGGCCGTTCGGGCCGCGCAGCTGATGCCGGCGCTCCTCGGTGGAAGCGGCCCGCGCGACTACCTGCTGGTCTTCCAGAACAACGCCGAGCTGCGGGCCACCGGCGGCCTCCCCGGTGTGATGTCGCTGATCCATGCCGAGAACGGGCGGGTCGACATCACCCGCCAGGAGTCGGCCGGCGCGATGGGACAGCTGGACGAGCCGATCCTGCCGCTGTCCGGCAACGAGCTGGATCTGTTCGGACGCCAGCTCGGCACCTACTTCCTGGACTCCAACTTCACGCCAGACCTGCGCCGGGCGGCTGAGTTGTGGCGGGCCCGCTGGCAACTGGAGACCGATACCGACATCGACGGGGTCTTCGTGGTCGACCCGGTGGCGGTTTCCTACCTGCTGGAGTCACTGGGCGCGATCCAGGTCGACGGTCGGAGCCTCACCGCACAGACGATCGTCGCCGAGGTCGAGCATCTCGCCTACCTGCGCTACGACAACCAGATCAGCCAGGACGACTTCTTCAACGGGGTGGCGCAGGCGGCGTTCGACGTGTTCGCCGACGGTCAGGGCGACCCCGTGAGCCTGGTGGAGGGCCTGATCCGCGGGGTGAACGAGCGCCGCATCCTGATCCATTCGTTCGCCCCCGACGAGCAGGCCATCATCGACGGCACCACGATCGCGGGTGTGACCACCGACCCGGATTCGGACATCCCGCAGGTCGGCGTCTACCTCAACGACGGGACCGGCGCGAAGATGTCGTTCTTCCTCGACCACGAGGTACAGGTCACCAGCGCTTCGTGCGAGAACGGCCGACAGAACCTCACGGCGTGGCTACGAGTCACCTCGGCCACGCCGGTGACGTGCGAGACCTGCCCGAGACGGTCACCGGTTTCGCGGACGGGTTCGCCGATACCGGTCCGACCGGGGGACCAGGTCGTCGTGGCGGACCTCTACGCCCCGGCCGGCGGAGTGATCCGCGACATCGCCTTCGACGGCGTACCCCTCCCGGACCCGGCGATCGACCACAACATCGGCCGAGACGTCGTCTCGGTGGGCCTACCGCTGCGACCTCGGCAGACCCGCGTGGTCACGTGGAGCATGGTCACCGGGCCGGGCCAGACCGGGCCGACCGAGGTCTCGGTGACCCCGGGTGCCCGACCGGAGAACGAGTCGAGCACGGCCCCCAGCACCTGCTGACCAGTCCCGCAATGTGGACCGTCGTACCGAATCGTGAGACGCGACGGGCGGGGCTTCGGCAAGTCCGTACTGTTTTCGATATGTCGTCGACCTGGTTGACCAAGCGCCGCGCAGTGGATCACTGCCGCGTCCGCTCGGCGCTGTGTCGGATGTCCTGAGCGGGCCCTCGCTTCAACTCCGCTAAGTCTACCGGTTTACTCTAGTAAACCGTGGCATGCGCGCCTGGGCCCATATCCAGCCCCCGCCAGGACAAAGGACCCATTCATGAGCGTGCACCATGCAACCACCCTCCGCGTCTCGATCGACCCGCGCGGACCCCGCTTCACCGCCGCGGTCACTGCCGTCGTGCTGGCGGTCGTGCTGGTCTCCGCACCCAGTGGATTCGCCACCGCACTCCTCGGCCTGCAGGCGGCGCTCTTCGCCGTCGGCGCGGCGCTCGGGGTGCAGCGCACCCCACTCGCCTGGCTGTTTCGCACCGCCATCCGACCGCGACTGGCACCGCCGCACGACCTGGAGGACGCGGCGCCGCCGCGGTTCGCCCAGGGCGTGGGGCTCGCGTTCGCGGTGGTCGGGCTCGCTGGCTTCCTCGCCGGGCTGGACCTGCTCGGCCTGATCGCCACCGGGTTCGCCCTGGTGGCCGCGGTGCTCAACGCCGCCTTCGGTCTGTGCCTGGGCTGCGAGATGTACCTGCTCCTCCGTCGGGTCTCGTCCGGTTCAGCCGCCGGCGATCGCGACATCTCCGTCGTCACCACCAACTGAAAGGCACCACACATGACCCGCGACAACTCTCTCGTCTCCGCCCAGTGGGTGGCGGACCACCTCGACACGCCAGGGATCGTCCTGGTCGAGGTCGACGAGGACACCACGGCGTACGACAAAGGCCACATCAAGGGCGCCATCAAGCTGGACTGGACGACGGACCTGCAGGATCAGGTCCGCCGCGACTTCGTGAACAAGGGGCAGTTCGAGGCGCTCCTGTCAGGCCGCGGGGTGTCCAACGACGACACCGTCGTCCTCTACGGCGGCAACAACAACTGGTTCGCCGCCTACGCCTACTGGTACTTCAAGCTGTACGGCCACCAGGACGTGAAGCTGCTCGACGGCGGACGCAAGAAGTGGGAGCTCGACTCGCGCGAGCTGACCGACGAGCTGCCCTCGCGCGAGCAGACGTCGTACACCGCGCAGGAGCAGGACCACACGATCCGCGCCTTCCGCGACGAGACGGTCGAGGCCATCGGCGTGAAGAACCTGGTCGACGTCCGCAGCCCCGACGAGTTCGCCGGCCGGCTGCTCGCGCCGGCACACCTGCCGCAGGAGCAGGCTCAGCGGGCGGGCCACATCCCGACTGCTGCCAACGTCCCGTGGAGCAAGGCGGCCAACGACGACGGCACGTTCAAGACCGACGACGAGCTCAAGGAGATCTACTCCGAGGCCGGCGTCGACTGGGACAAGGACACCATCGCGTACTGCCGGATCGGCGAGCGCTCCTCGCACACCTGGTTCGTGCTCCGCGAGCTGCTCGGCCAGCAGAACGTGAAGAACTACGACGGCTCCTGGACCGAGTACGGCTCGCTGGTCGGCGTTCCGGTCGCCCTCGGCGACGAGCCCGGGAACGCCTGATGTGCGGCGCGACCGAGGGCGGACTGTCCCTGGACGGCGTGGACGTCGCCAAGGAGGCGGTGATCCAGGGCCAGGTCGTGCGTGACGGCGAGCCCGTGGGCAACGCCTACGTCCGGCTGCTCGACCGCACCGGTGAGTTCACCGCGGAGGTCCCGACCTCCGCGACCGGGCACTTCCGGTTCTTCGCCGGCGACGGGGAGTGGACCCTGACGCACTCTCGCCCCCCAGGCGGAGCCGGTGGACAACAAGGTGCACGCCGCCGTCGGCAGCGTCGCCGAAGTGACCGTCACTCTCTGACCCGCTATCCGCTGACCCGTCGCAAACTTTGCGACGGGTCAGCGCGGTTGGGGCTGTCCGGCTGAGGTGTTCCTCCTTGAGAGCATTGAGACGTGGGCTAGATTGCCGACCCGTGGTAGTCAACCTGGCCAACGCTGCCGAGCTCACGATGCCTGAACGCGACCCCAGCGCGACCCCATGGACGTCCACCGGGCCCCGGAGCTGATGGGCGTGGAGTTCGCGATCTCTCTCGGCGCCGGCCTGGGCGCGCTCCGGCGGATACATTCGAGAGGCGATCGGCTGATGCGGTACTACCTCGCGTGGCAGTACATCACCGGCTACTCGACCTCGGGCATGCACGCGCTCGTCGCGCAGGGCCACGACGTGAAGCTCATGTACCAGGAGGCGTTGGTCCACCCGCCCTACCTCGCACCGTTCGACGACGCCGAACTCACCCAGGGGCTCGACGCGATCGGCTGGAGCGGACAGCCCGACGAGGACCTGCTGATGCGCGAGCTGGACGAGTTCCAGCCCGACGTACTCATCGTGAACTCCTGGCACATCCCGGCGTACATGAAGGCCGCGCGGAAGTGGCGCAAGCGAGCGCTGCGGATCGTGGTGATGGACCACCAGTGGTTGGGCCGGCCCAAGCAGTGGCTCGGCCGGGTGACCCGCAACCTGTTCATCCAGCCGGCCTTCGACGCCGCGTTCCTGCCGGGCGACGAGCAGGCGGTCTTCGCCCGCCACCTCGGCTTCGAGCAGCACGAGATCATCGTCGGGCTTGAACACCTGCGACGACCCGTTCTTCACCGGGCCGCAGGACCCCCCGCAGCAACTCGTTCCTGTTCGCCGGGCGGCTCGTCGACGTCAAGGGCGTCGACGTGCTGGCCGAGGCCTACCGTCGCTATCGCGCCGCGAGCACCGACCCGTGGCCGCTGAAGGTCGTCGGCATCGGCCCCATGGACGAGGAGCTCGAAGGCGATCGACGGCGTCGAGCTGCTCGGCTTCGTCTCGCCCAAGGACCTGCCCGAGGTGATGGCGGCATCGGGCTGCCTCGTGCTGCCCAGCCGGTTCGAGCCGTGGGGCGTGGTGCTCCAGGAGGCGGCCGCGGCGGGCCAGGCCGTGATCTGCACGAGCACCTGCGGTGGCGCCTCGCGACTCGTCCTCGACGGCTACAACGGCCGCGTGGTGGCGCCCGACAAGGTCGACGAGCTGGCCTCGGCGATGGCCTGGGTGGCCTCGGCCGACCCGGACCACCGCAAGGCGATGAGCTGTCCGCAGCACCGAGCTGGCCGGCCAGTACACCCCGACCCGCTGGGCCGAGCACCTCACCGACCGATGCCTCGAGCTGTTGCCCGCGAAGGTGCCCGGCTGGGGTCAGCCGGGCGGTTAGCGGCCGAGCACCACGGCCGCGAACTCCTCGGCGGTGGCGGCTGGCACGCTGCTCCGGCGCGGGGCGTCGGCCGGCCTGTCGAAGACCCTCTGGATCGCCGCCGCCAGGCTGCCGGACTCGAGCTCGGCCAGCTCGCCGCCGTCGGTCGCGCGCAGCTCCCGCGCACGGACCGCGGAGCCGGCCGAGACGACCGGGACCTCGGCGGCCAGGGCCTTGCCCATGATCCCGCTCGGTCCGTTGTTGGTGAGCGCGATCGGGGCCACGTCGACGGCGGCGATCAGCTTGTCGAGCAGGGTGTTGTCGAGGAAGCCGTGGAAGGTGCGTATCCGCTCCTTCTGCTCCGGCGGCAGGGCCTCGATCCAGGCCTGGACCTCCGGCTCGATGACGCCCGGCGAGCAGCAGGTCGGCGTCGATGCCGGCCGGCGACGCAGCCCCTCGAAGACCAGCCGGGCGTTCTTGCGCTCCGAGATCAGGCCGAAGATGCCGACGAGGCGCCGGTCCGGGGGGAGCCCCAGCTCGGCGCGGAGCGCGGCTCGATGGCGGGAGTGCGACCCGCAGATCTCGGGGTCGCGGGCCCGCTTGACCAGCCAGCCCTTGTGCATGTCGTCGCGGCCGGCGAAGCCCGCGGCGCGGTGCAGGGTCCGGGTCAGCATCGTGACCACGGTCAGCACCGCCTTGGTGACTCGCAGCTTCACCTGGACCGGGTCGTTGAGCGGTACCCGGGCCGGGTAGCGGGTGTAGAAGAACACCACCTGCGGTCGCTTCGGCGAGCCCACGGAACGCTCGCGGCGCGAGCAGCCACCACTTCTTCAGGGTCTGGTCGGCGTCCATCACCACGACCGTGCGCACGTCGTCCGTCCGGCAGCGCGCCGACGATGTGGTCCAGCATCGTCGCCGTGGGCGGGTAGATCTCGTCGAACACCTCGACGGCCTCGAGCGGTACGTCGGAGAGGTAGACCTTGAAGGCATCGCTGGTGACCGCTCCCTTCGAGGTGAGCAGCACGACGTGGTCGCCGTCCTGCTGGGCCCGCAGCGCCACGTTGGCCACCGCCTGGAAGCGGTGACCGGTGAGGTCGGGCTCGACGAGCACGGTGGTCGGCATGGGGCGCATCCTAGTGAGGGCTTCGAGGAGGGGCGGGGCTTCAGTCCAGCTCGTCCAGCATCCGCTGGAGTGCGGGCACGTCGACCTGGATGTCGCGCACGATCGCTGCCGCCCGGCCCCGCCGGGGAGCCTTACCGGGTGCTGTCAGGTAGCGGTAGCGGAGACCAGGGATGCCCGAGACCAGCCGCCAGTAGTCCGGCAGCAGGCAGCCCACCGGGAACAGCTCGATCACCGTCGCCTCGGGACTGGCGAACGTGAGGTTGGCCAGCGCGGCGCCATGGGTGGCGACGATGACCTCGGCGGTCGCGAACGTCCGGATCTGGTCCGCGACCGTCATCTGCCCGGGGTCGACGAGCACGAACCCGCGCGACTCGAGGAGCGCGGTCACCTCGTCGTCATTGAGCACGGTGCGGTTGTTGGCAGAGGGCCCGCGGGTGACGTAGATCCGCTGCCGGGGTCCGGAGAGATCGACGCGGGGGAGCAGCCGGTCGCGTAGCCACTGGACCGCCCACGGTGGGTTCGTCTCCGACATCGCGGGCGGGGCGGGCACCACCAGCACGTCGGCCTCGACGTGGGGGTGCTCGGTGGCGTCGACGACGGCGTCGAGGGGGATGCCAGCGAGCTCGAGTAGCTGACGCTGAAACGGCTGGCCGGTGACCGAGGCGTACCAACGCTCCGGCATCGGGATGTCCGGTGCCTGCTCGAGCACGCCGAGCTTGGCGATCACGTCCATCAGGTAGTGGTAGTAGTTCACGTCGCCGCGCGCTGCCAGCACGCCGAGCCGGCCCTCGACGTGGAGGGGTTCCGGCGGGAACGGGTTGAGGAAGACTGGGTGCTCTCGCGGCCGGGTGGTCCCGAAGTACCAGCTCACCGCGTGGACCAGATCGTTGTGACCACTGATCACCGCGTGGTGTGGGCCGAGCACCCGCCCGCCGGGGAGCTCGGCGACGCCGATCGCCTGGAACGTCTGACCGTTGCTCGGGTCGGTGAGCGGCATGTCGGCCGGCACGCCTTTCAGCGGCGGGCGTTCGACGACCTCTGCGGCGCGGGCCTGCAGGTAGCGACCACCGGTCGACACCGCCGCCTCCGCGAGCGAAGGCACCACCCCGCTCGGCAATCGGCCTCCCCGGGCACGAGAGAGGAACTGGCTCGTCGGCGCGGCCATCCGGGTGGCCTTGACGTACACCGGCTTGAGGTACGGGAACAGCGGCTTCAGCCGCGCGGGAAGCCGCACCATGTGAGCGTCTGCACCTTCGTCCGATGTAGTGGTCAGCCAGGACCTTAACGAGCCGCCGCGGACGAAGTGCCGGGACTGTCCAGAACGATCGTGACCGGACCGTCGTTGACCAGCTCGACGGCCATGTCCGCGCCGAATCGCCCGCGGCTCACCGGGGTACCCAACTCGGCCATCCGGTCGCAGACGGCGGTCGTAGATCGGCTCCGCGATCGCTCCGGGAGCCGCCGCGTTCCATGTGGGACGGCGGCCCTTGCGGGCGTCGCCGTACAGCGTGAACTGGCTGATCACCAGCGCCGGGGCACCCACCTCGCCGATCGACCGCTCGTCGCTGAGCAGCCGGACGTCGCGGATCTTGTTGGCCATCCACTCGATCTCGCGAGGCCCGTCGTCGTGGGTCACGCCGAGGAGAACGACCAGCCCGGGGACGTCGAAACCTCCGACGACCTCACCCCCGACGATGACGCTCGCTCGACTGGCTCGCTGCAACACGGAACGCACGAACAGACCCTAGTTCTGCGTGATCTAATTCCGGCATGCCATCCCGCAAGGACGTCCTGTCGCAGCGCCCGCTCATGGTCAACCTGGGGTCGGGGCCGACGGGTCCGGAGTCCTGGGTCAACCTCGACCGCTCTCCGACCATGATCCTGCGACACGCACCCCTCGTGGCCAAGGCGATCCGCAGAACCGGGCTGATCGGCGACCACCACCTGGTGCCGTGGCAGCCCCACATCGTCCGCCAGGACCTCACCAAGCCGTTGCCGTTCGCCGACGGCGCGGTGGACGCGATCTACTCCTCGCACTTCTTCGAGCACATCTACTACAGCGACGCCCACGCGATCGCGCGTGAGTGCTTCCGGGTGCTCAAGCCCGGCGGGGTGCTCCGGTTGGCGCTGCCCGACGGCGAGGCCTGGGCCCGCGAGCTGGTCGAGTCGGGTGACGACGAGGCCGGTGAGGCGGGGTACCGCTACCTCCTGCGGCTGGGGTCGCACCCGCTGGACCGCCCGACCGGCAAGCGGGCGCTGACCTCCAAGATCGGCGGCCACATCCACCGGTGGCAGCCGACCCGTGGCCTGGTCCGCAAGATGCTGATCGAGGCAGGGTTCGCCGACAGCGAGATCTCCGACCGCAAGTTTCTTGAGGGCGAGCTGCCGGACATCGAAAACATCGAGACCCGCGAAGAGAGCTTCTTCACCGAAGCCCGTCGCTGAGGCGCAGCGGCCGCCTCTGGCACGATGCGGCCATGTCCGACCGAACGCCCGACGTACCGTCCGAAGCCCTGCTGGTCACGGTCGCGCCCACCGGCGCGGAGACCGCCAAGGCCGACTGCCCCCAGCTGCCCACCACTCTCGAGGAGCTGGTCGCGGCCGGCCGCGAGTGCGAGGCCGCCGGGGCGGCGATGATCCACGTCCACATCCGGGACGCCGAGCACCGGCCGACGCTCGACCCGGGTCGGCTCAAGGACACCGTCGACGCGCTCCGCGAGGCCACCGACCTGGTGGTCCAGCTCTCCACCGGCGGCTCGGTGCACGACCCGCTCGAGACCCGGCTGAAGGTGCTCGACGCCCAGCCCGACTCGTGCAGCCTCACGATGGGCACCACGAACTTCGGCGACGACGTCTTCAGCAACCCGTGGCCGTTCGTGTGCGACCTCTACCAGCTCAGCCAGGAGCGAGCCGTCGTTCCGGAGTTCGAGCTGTTCGACCTGGGCCAGGTCGCCGCGCTGGGTCGACTGCTCGACCGCTACGGCCTGCCCTACGGCGGTCGCGTGCACTGCGACTTCGTGATGGGCGTCCCCGGCGGGATGCCCGGCACCGCCGACGCCCTGGTCGCCGGGGTGGCCGCGCTACCGGCCCAGGTGACGTCGTGGTCGGCCACCGGCATCGGTCGCACCACCCTTGCCGTGGCGATGACCGCGCTGGCCAAGGGCGGCCACCTCCGGGTCGGCATGGAGGACGTGCTGACGATCAGCCGCGGTGTGCCGGTCGAGAGCAACACCCAGCTCGTGGAGCGGGCGGTCGCGCTGGGCGCACTGGCTCAACGCCGGCCGATGACCCCGGCCGAGGCGCGCACGCTGCTGGGCTTCCGCCGCCTGAGCTACTGCCAGACCCGCACGTAGTCGACCAGTCCATCGTCGCCGGCAACGGTGCCCGGCCGTCGTAGGCATGTTGGGGCGATGCCCATCATCTGGGTCAGCGACACGATGTAGGGCTTGCGGAAGGCGGGATCCCCCGAGGTGTTGATCAAGCAGGTCTTGCCGTTGACCAGGATCTCGAGTGCCGGGAGGCCGTCCACTCGAGCGTGAAGCGTGTTCCACTGCCCGCGAGCGGCGCGAGCAGTTCCACGCGGTGTTGAGTCCCGGGCACCGGCCCGCCAGTTGTCGAACCAGGTGTAGTGGAGGAACGGGATCGCCAGATCGGCATGGTCCGAGTAGGTCTCGGCGATGTCGATCTCGCCAGACGACGGCCAGGACCAGCGCTCGCTGTAGCGGTCGTCCGGCCACAGCCAGAACGCCTCCTGTAGCCCGGCGCCCGGTCGTCGCGGTGTTCTTGATCCTGGCCTCGAACCGGCCGTACTGCTGGCTGAACAGGTGGTACGTCGTCACCATCCCCGCGACGTGCGCGGTCGGCGGTTGCGGCAGGCCGCAGGTACACGGGCGGCTCCGCGACCTTGCGGACGCTGAGCCGCAAGCGCGCCGTCGTGCACGGAGATGACCGAGGGGTCGTCGACGTAGCAGGGTCGTGCGGTGTCGGAGCCGCCGAGGAACCCGGTGTGCGGGCGCCACAGCGGTGCGGTCGAGCTGTGTCGCCGTCGAAGTCCTCGGCGAGCGTGCAGGACCACAGCGAGCCGTCGTCCTTGGTCGGGCCGTCGGCCGCACTCGTCGTCCGGGCGGCGTCTCGTCGGTGAGCGGCATACCAGCAGCGGGCACCAGCCGGGTGAGGCTGCGGGCGCGTTCCCGCCACCGCGCGATACCGCTCCCACCTGCGGGTGGCGCGCACCGTGGTCCGGAAGACGCCCTTGGCGCTGGCCCGGACCCGCTTCACGGCTTCCACCGTTCGGTAGGCAACCGCGAAGCGTTGGATCTCCACCACGTCGCGGCCGCTCACCCGGCCGCGCAGCTGAGCCTTCTCGGCGCTCACCATCTTCGGTGCCTGCAGGGCAACGCGCACCTTCTTCGCGTCGGAGTGCAGCGCGAACAGCGTGAACGTCAGCACCATGGTGACGAGGCCGACCAGAGACCGCTTCATCTATCCCTCCCCAGGGGTTTCGTGTTGCCAGCGGTCCACCGGACCGCCGGTTGTTCGTTGTCTGGGGAGGGAGAGCGTGGACGACTACTTCCAGACGTGCACGTAGTCGATCGACATGGTCGCGGGCAGCGGAGCGGTGGCCGTGCAACGCGTTGCCACCGAGGCCCAGCAGCTGCGTCAGCGCCACGATGTACGGCTTCTTGAACGCGGGGTCGCCGGTGGTGTTGACCAGGCACGACTTCCCGTTGACGAAGATCTCGAGGCGGTTGGCGGTCCACTCGAGCGTGTACGTGTTGTACTCGCCGCGATGCGCCACGCAGTTCCAGGCGGTGTTGACTCCGGGTTGCGGTCCCCCGTTGTCGTACCAGGTGTAGTGCAGGAACGGGACGGCCAGATCGGGGTACTGCGAGTAGGTCTCGGCGATGTCGATCTCGCCGGCCGCCGGCCACTGAGGCCGTGTTGTACCGGTCATCGGGCCACAGCCAGAACGCCTCCTGCAGGCCGGGGGACCTGGTGGCGGTGTTCTTGAACCGCGCCTCGAAGCGCCCGTACTGCTGGCTGAAGAGCCGGTACGTGGACACCATGCCGGCGACGTACGTCGTCATCTGTCCGTTCTGTCCCGCGCAGGGTTTGCTCTGCGGCAGCTTGCGGACCGTCAGGTTGAGGTTCCCGTCTCGCACCGAGATCACCGAGGGGTCGTCCAGGTAGCAGGCCCAGGCGTTGCCCTCACCCGACCTGAAGATCGTCTGCGGCATCCACGTCGAGCGGTCGAGCTGGGTGCCGTTGAACTCGTCGGCGAGCGTGCAGACCCAGGCGGTGCCGTCGGCCTTCTTCAGCTGCGGTCCGCAGTCATCGGTCGGGCCGGCGGGGGGTTCGGCCGGCTCGGGCTCGGGCTCGGGCTCCGGGCTCCGGCTCCGGCTCCGGCTCGGGAGTCACGGGCCCGCTACGACGATGACCTGCGGGGTGACGTTGGTATAGGCGCTGGCCACGTAGTAGCTCGGCTGGGCGGAGGCTGGCACCGTCGCCTTGTAGACGCCCGCGCTGTTCGGCTTCACGGTGGTGACGATCTGCCAGTGCCAGACCTGCCACCGGTAGATGGTCACGTCGGGCCAGCCGGTGACCGTGCCCGGACAGCACGGCCGAGGTCGGCGACGTCAGTGTCGGCTGGTCCAGGGTCAGGGTCACGGTGGCAGGCCCGGCGGCGAGACGGGGCGACACCGGACAGTGCCAGCGCTACCACGAGGGCGCAGAACAGATAGGACACGACGCATTGGTTTCCCTCCCATGGATCCCGAGAAGAACGCAGTCAACGTATCGACTACGGATCGACGCAGGATCCCCAATATCGGGTGGCTCTGGTCGAAGAGCTGAGGAGGACCTACCCGTTCGGGTGAGTACGGATGACCGATCGGAGGATGCGCCCGTTAGTACACGAGTGCCTGGGCCGTCTCTCGAGTGATCTCTTCAACGAAAACCGCTGCTCCGGCGATCCGCACGCCCGGCACCAGGTCGGTCTCCGTCAGCTCCCTGCGGGCGGCACACTGCGAGCACGCGGTCACGGTGCCGGCGGAGAGCACCGCGGTCAGCAGCTGTTCGACCGGGGAGGCGAGCGGAAGCTGCAGATCCGCGGCGCGCCCGGGCACGGCCAGCCAGACCGCCTCGCCGGTGAGCCACAGGCTGACCGTGGCGCCGGTGGCTGCCGCGGTGGCAGCGACCGTGAAGCCCTGGTTGCAGCGTTCGGGAGCCTCGACCCCACAGGTGACCTTGACGACCAGTTCTCGCGACATCCCCCGACACTAGACTCCTGCACCATGCCGTTCGAGATTCCGGAAAACTTGCACCCCGACTGCGGTCCGATTGCCTGGCTGCTCGGGACCTGGGCGGGAAACGGGCACGGCGACTACCCGACGATCGATGCCTTTGAGTTCGGGCAGGAACTCATCTTCACCCACGACGGGCGCCCGTTCTTCCACTACTTCTCCCGTGCCTGGATCGTCGACGAGGCCGGGGAGAAGGTGCGGGACGCCGCCCTGGAGACGGGTTTCGTGCGAGCCAAGCCCGAGGGTCGGGTGGAGGTGGTGCTGGCGCATCCGACCGGCTTCGTCGAGGTCTGGTACGGCCAGGCCGAGGGCGGCAAGCTCGAGATCGTCACGGACGCGGTGGCCCGCACCGAGACGGCCAAGGAGTACGTCGGCGGCAAGCGGCTGTACGGCAATGTCGAAGGCGACCTGCTCTACGCCTACGACATGGCCGCCATGGGCCAGCGAGCTCCAGCCGCACCTGTGGGCAAGGCTCAAACGTGCCTGAGGTCGGGGCCGACTGGAAGGCCACCCTGCGTGAGCGTGGCTACCGGCTCACCCCCCAGCGCGAGCTGATCCTCGGCGCGGTGCACGAGCTGGGCCACGCCACCGCTGACGAGGTGCTGGCCCACGTCCGCGAGCGCGCGTCGTCGGTGAACGTCTCCACGGTCTACCGCACGCTGGAGGTCCTCGAAGAGCTCGGCCTGGTCAAGCACGCCCACCTCAGCGACCGGGCCCCGACCTACCACTCCGTCGGGGGTCACGAGCACTTCCACCTGGTGTGCCGGAATTGTCAACGGGTGATCTCTGTTGACCTAGACGTGGCCTCCGAGTTCGTGTCTCGGCTCGGGGCCGGCCACGGATTCATTACCGACCTCGGTCATCTCACCGTGTTCGGCCGATGTGAGGAGTGTCCAGAGTGAGCTCGACCCTGCTCGACCTGCCGGACGCTGTTGCCGGCGATGGCATCGACGCGCCGGTCGCGGCCCACTACGGCTCGCTGTACGGCGAGCAGCGCACCCTCGCTGCGGGCGAGGGCTTCGTCGACCTGTCTCACCGCGATGTGGTGCGGATCGCCGGCCCCGACCGGCTGACCTGGTTGCACTCGCTGACCACGCAGTACTTCGAAGGGCTCGCCGCCAACACCTGGACCGAGGCGTTGGTGCTGAGCCCCCAGGGCCATGTCGAGCACGCGTTCGCCGGGCTCGACGACGGCGTGGCCTTTACCGCGCACACCGAGCCGGGTGCCGGCGCCGCCCTGATCGAGTTCCTGGACCGGATGAGGTTCATGATGCGGGTCGAGGTCACCGAGGCCACCGCCGAGCTGGCCGTGACCTGGCGCCCCTCCGGTGCCGCGTTCGTGCCGCGCGACCAGCTGATGACCTACGCCCACGCGGCCGGGCCTGCCTGCGGGCTCTGGGCCTTCGAAGCGTTGCGCATCGCCCGTGGCGAGCCCCGGTTCGGGATCGATACCGACCACCGCACGATCCCCAACGAGGTCGGCTGGATCGGTCCCGCCGTCCACCTGGACAAGGGCTGCTATCGCGGCCAGGAGACGGTGGCGCGCGTGCACACCCTCGGCCGCCCGCCACGGCGGCTCGTGCTGCTGCACCTCGACGGCTCGGAGAACCGGCTTCCCGAGATCGGCGCCGAGCTGACCCACGACGGCAAGGTCGTCGGCCGGGTCGGCGGATCCGCCCGGCACCACGAGCTCGGCCCGATCGCCCTCGCGCTGGTCAAGCGCAACGTGCCGACCGACATCGAGCTGGACGCCGGGGGGCTCGTGGCTTCACAGGAAGTCGTGGTCGACCCGGAGATCGGCCTGCACGTTCGGCCGAACCTGCGCTGACGAGCCCTCGCCGGCACCAACAGGTACCTGGACGACGAGTGGGCGCTGCTCGCTGAGCTGCCGGCCCGTTTCCTGCGGAAGAAGCGCCACCTGGTGGCGCGGGTGGCTCGACGTCGTACGGGAGGCCACCGCAGACGAGCAGTGGACCGGCGGGCAACTCGCACGCTGAGCCGCCGAGCGCTTGAACCCTGGGGCGACCCTCACGTTCGTCGGTGGAATCTGACTTTGCCGCCGGGGGTCTGGGTCATCGTGTAGGTGGGGTCGTGGGCGCGGGCGTGGTGGTGGCCGCACAGCAGGCGGCCGTTCTTGAGGTCGGTGTTGCCGCCGTGGGACCAGGGTTGGTGGTGGTGGGTGTGGGTCATCGCGGGTGGGGCGTCGCAGCCTTCGGCGGTGCAGCCGCCCTGCTCGAGCAGTAGTGCGATCCGCTGGGCCTTCGAGTGGAACCGGGCGGTGCGGCCCAGGTCCAGGACCTCGGAGTGGGTGCCGAGGACGGCGGGGATGATCCCCGCCTCACAGGCGAGTCGCCGGCCAGGGCGGGGGAGATCGGGTGGCCGGTGTCGAGCTGAGCCGCCTTGAGCCCACCGAGCAGGGTGTCGAGGCCCATGGTGACCACCACCGACGCGGACATGCCGCCGGCGTGGGGGAGGCGGTCGGTGGGGTAGCGGGCGATGTACTCCATGAACGCCTGACCCAGCCGCTGGTTGCGACGGCCGGCCGGGTACGGGTGCCGGCCGTCGACCGAGGCCCGGTGGCGGGGGGCGGCGTAGGCCATCAGCGCCTTCTTGAGCATCGCGCCCTGCAGGGTGGGCAGGGTGAACCGGCCGTGCCAGCTGCCGTGGCCGTCCTCGACCATCCGGAAGGCACGCGGCCGCCTCCGCCTCGGCCTCCTCGCGCTCCAGCTGCTTCGCTTCGTGGGCCTCGCCGATCTCGGGGGCGATGACCTCGAGGATCCGTCGGCCCAGGATCCGCAGGGCTTTGGCGTCGTGGACCGCGGCGTACCCGATCAACCTGGCCTGCGCATCGGCCACCAGGTCGGGGTCCAGGTCGTCGGGGAGCGCGTCGACCGCGTCGATGATCACCTCGGCCTGGTCGACCAGCAGCACTCCGTCGGCCAGCGCGACCCGGACCGGCTCGTGCACCTGCGTGGCGAGCGCGGTCGCCAACCGGGCGGCCCGGTGGGCGCCGGCCCGGGTCTGCCGGGTCTGGTGGGCCAGCCAGTTCGCGGTGGAGGTGGCACCGGAGGCGGCCTCGACCTCGACCACCTGGCCGTGGGCGGTCACCCGGGCCTGCAGCTCGGCGAGCTGGGCCTGGAGGAAGGTCAGCTCGACCAGCACCTCACCGGTCTCGGCCGGGCTCATCGACCAGGTCGGCACGTCGCGGACGTCCTTGAGCAGGTCGTCGATCCGGGCAGCCGCGACCCCGATCGGGTGGGCCCGATCGATGGTGGTCGCGGTGGCTGTCATGGGTCCATTTTGACACCGCGCACCGACACTCAAAGCCGCCCGAAAACTCCTGTGGAGAACCCCCTTCGATCAGTTGCTTGTGGAGGTTTCCCGCACCGTTGAGCCGAAATCCACCCAGGCAGCCGCCCTGCTCAGACGTGCGGGGCGGGGGTCAGCTGCTGCTGTTGATCATCCCCGCGCCGACGGTGATGCCGGTGGCCTCGTCGATCAGGATGAACGAGCCGGTGGTGCGGTTCTTGGAGTAGGGGTCGCAGAGCAGCGGAACCGTGGTGCGCAGCTGGATCCGGCCGATCTCGTTGAGCCCGAGCGACTTGGTCTCCTGGTCGCGGTGCAAGGTGTTGACGTCGAGGCGGTACTGGATGTCCTTGACCAGCGCCCGCGCGGTGCGGGTGGTGTGCTTGATCGCCAGCTTCTGCCGCGGCTGCAAGGGAGTGTTGGTCATCCAGCAGATCATCGCGTCGATGTCCTGGCTCGGCTGCGGGGCGTTGTTGGCCCGGGCGATCATGTCGCCGCGCGAGACGTCGACGTCGTCCTCGAGCCGGACGGTCACCGACATCGGCGGGAACGCCTCGGCGACCTCCTGGTCGAACAGGTCGATGCCCGCGATCGTGGACGTCATCCCGCTGGGAAGTACGACGACCTCGTCGCCCTGCTTCAGCACGCCACCGGCCACCTGACCGCCATAGCCGCGGTAGTCGTGGTGCTCGTCGGACTTGGGCCGAACGACGTACTGCACCGGGAACCGGACGTCGACCAGGTCGCGGTCGGAGGCGACGTGGACGTGCTCGAGGTGGTGCATCAGCGTCGGGCCGGAGTACCAGCTCATGTTTTCGGAGCGATTGACGACGTTGTCGCCCTGCAGCGCCGAGATCGGGATGACCTCGAGGTCGGGGATGTTGAGCTTGGTCGCGAACTGCGTGAACTCGGCGTGGATCTTCTCGTAGATCTCCTGCGAGAAGTCGACCAGGTCCATCTTGTTGACCGCGAGCACCAGGTGCGGGACCCGGAGCAGCGACAGGATCACCGCGTGCCGGCGGGACTGCTCGGTCAGACCCTGGCGGGCGTCGACGAGCACCAGGCCGAGGTCGGCAGTGGAGGCACCGGTGACCATGTTGCGGGTGTACTGCACGTGGCCCGGGGTGTCGGCGATGATGAACTTGCGCGACGGAGTGGCGAAGTAGCGGTAGGCCACATCGATCGTGATGCCCTGTTCGCGTTCCGAGCGAAGGCCGTCGGTCAGCAGGGCGAGGTCGGTGTAGTCGTAGCCCTTCGAGGCGCTGGTGGCCTCGACCGCCTCGAGCTGGTCCTCGAAGATCGACTTGGAGTCGAGCAGCAACCGCCCGATCAGGGTGGACTTGCCGTCGTCGACCGAGCCTGCGGTGGCGAACCGCAGCAGATCCATGTTGGTGGCGACGCCGGTCGTGGGGGACTCGCTCATCAGAAGTAGCCTTCCTTCTTCCGATCCTCCATGCCTGCTTCGGAGAACCGGTCGTCACCGCGGGTCGCGCCGCGCTCGGTCACCCGGGCGACAGCGATCTCCTCGATGATCTTCGGAATGGTGTCCGCCTCGGACTCGACGCACCCGGTGAGGGTGAGGTCGCCGACCGTGCGGAAGCGGACGGTGCGCTCGGCAGCCGTCTCGCCCTCGCGGCAGGGGTTGAAGTCGCTCTCGGAGAGCAGCATGCCGTCGCGCTCGAAGACCCGGCGCTGGTGGGAGAAGTAGATCGACGGGATCTCGATGCCTTCGCGCCCGATGTAGTCCCAGATGTCCAGTTCGGTCCAGTTGGAGATCGGGAAGATCCGCATGTGCTCGCCCTGGTGGATGCGGCCGTTGTAGAGGCTCCACAGCTCCGGGCGCTGCATCTTGGGGTCCCACTGGCCGAACTCGTCGCGGTGGGAGTAGACGCGCTCCTTGGCCCGGGCCTTCTCCTCGTCGCGGCGGCCACCGCCGAAGGCGGCCGTGAAGCCGTTCTCCTCGATCGCGTTGAGCAGGGTGCCGATCTGCAGCCGGTTGCGCGGGGTCTTGCCGTCGTCGACGACGACGCCGTTGGCGATCGCCTCCTCGACGCTGGCCACGATCAGGCGGACGCCGAGTCGGTTGACCCAGTGGTCCCGGGTCGCGAGGACCTCGGGGAAGTCGTAGCCGGTGTCGACCTGCAGCACCGGGAACGGGATCTTGGCGGGGTAGAAGGCCTTCTCCGCGAGCCGGAGCATGACGATTGAGTCCTTGCCGCCCGAGAACATCAGGACCGGCTTCTCGAACTCGGCGGCGACCTCACGCATGATGTGGATCGACTCCGCCTCAAGCTGGTCGAGCTGGCTCAGCCGGTAGTCGACGTGGGTTTGAGACATGGGGAAACGTTGGACCTCTCGTGGACAGCAGCCCACATCGTAGCGAGGGCGACGGGGGACGCGAACTCGACGCCTATGTCGAGTGAGTCACCTCACTATTGTCGCGCGTGGCGGCCCGCAGTCGACGACGGTACGGCGCCGAGCGCGACCCACGCGGCGCCGCTGACGGTCACCGGACCATCATCGTGCTCCAGGAGCACTGCCTGGCCCCCTGGCACGCGCTGGGTCTGGCCGCCCGCATGCACCTCGACCTCGCCGTCCAGTGCGAGCAGGATCCGTGGCCCGGCTGCGGGGAAGCTCCGGCAGCGGCGGCTTGCCGACCACCAGCTCGAACTCGGCGGCCGGGGTGGTGAAGCGCGCGAACCCGGCGGCGTACTCGCTCGGGCGGATGACCGGAGGAGGCCCGGGCGTGAAGTCGGTGACCGCCAACAGCTCCTCGACGTCGCGGTGCTTCGGCGTGAGTCCGGCCCGCAGCACGTTGTCGGACGCAGCCATGATCTCCACCGCCAGGCCCGAGCCGTGCGCGTGAACGACACCGGGAGCGACATACAGGGCATCGCCCGGCTCGAGCACCACATCGTTGAGCAGCAGCGCCACCAGCACCGCCGGGTCGTCGGGATAGCGCGACGCGAGCTGGCCCAGGATCTCGAACACCCGCAGATCCTCGGGGCCGGCCTCCTCGATGAGCCCAGCGGCAGCGGTCAGGTCGTGGATGAGCTGGGCGACCTCGTCGCGGGGCAGCCGCAGGGTCTCGGCGACCAACGCCTTGAGCCGCTCGGCCGGGCCGCCGGGCTGCTCGAGACGGTCCGCGACCCGATCGGCCCACGGCTGGTCGAGCAGCCGGAGCAGCGCGGCCGACCGGTGGACGTCGCGGAATCCGGCGAGGGTCTCGAATGGCGTGAGTGCCAGCACCAGCTCGGGCTTGTGCCACGGATCGCCGTAGTTGCGGGTCGGCGCGTCGACCGGGATGCCGGCCGCCTCCTCGCGGGCGTGCCCGGACCGGGCTCGCTCGGCCGACGGGTGCACCTGCAAGGAGAGCACCTGGTCGACCGCGATCACCTTCATCAGGTACGGCAGCCGGCCGCCGAAGCCGGCAGCCACCTCCGGGCCGAGGATCGGTACGGCCCGCTCCCGGATCTCGTCGTCGAGCCGTCGCCCGTCGGGCAACCGGGACGGGTCGCCGGCGTGCGCACCGATCCACAGCTCCGCCTCCGTCTGCTCCGTCGGCTCGTGACCGAGCAGCGCGGCCAACGCCGTACGCGAACCCCAGGCGTAGTTCCGGATCGGGTTGTCGAGGAGGTGCACGACGCCGGCTGTCAGTCGTCGTTCGGGGCGGTCTGGCGCCGCAGCCTGGCGGGGTCCTCCAGCTCGGCGACGGTCGGAGCTCCGAACATCGGGAGTCCCTGCTCCTTGCGGAGCAGTCCCCAGATCACCGGCACCAGGATCACCATCGCGACCCCGATCAGGCCGATCATCACGGGGTGGGTTTCCTCCACGCCGAGTGGTGCCCAGCCGGCCTTGTCGAGCAGCGCCACCCCGGACATCGTCAGCACCACGACGATGCCGCGCCGGATGAACGACTGGGGGACTCGCGGGGCGAGCCGGCTGCCGATCACCGTGCCGGGGACCGAGCCGATGATCAGCGGGATCACCAGCCCCCAGTCGAGGCCGTCGTTGACGATGATGTTGGAGATCGCGGCCGCGAGCACCAGCGGCACCGCCTGCACGAGGTCGGTGCCGACCAGGCGTACGGCGGAGAGCCCGGGGTAGAGCATCAGCAGCGCGACCATGATCACCGAGCCGGAACCGACGCTGGTGATGCCGACCAGCAGGCCACCGAGCGCGCCGACCAGCAGCGTCGGGATCGGTCGGATCTTCGGGTTCGGGTCTCCCTCTGGGCCACCGGCCCGGACCCGACGGAGGTTGATGTAGAGCCGCAGCGCGTACGTCGCCGCGGCCAGCAGCAGCGCGAAGCCGATCGCGAGCTTGAGGGCGTCGTCGACGTCCTCGGGATCGACCACGCCCTGGACGATGTGTGGGCCCGCGAGTGCCATCGGCACCGATCCGATGATCAGCCATTTCGCGAGCTGGAGGTTGGGTGAGCCTTCGCGCGAGTGCACGATCGCACCGCCGGTCTTGTAGACCGCCGCCGCGGTCAGGTCCGCGGTCACGATGCTGGCGGTGTGGCCGACGCCCATGAAGATCAGCGCCGGCGTCATCAGCGCCCCGCCACCCATGCCGGTCAGACCGACGACGATGCCGACGAAGAACCCAGCCGCGAGGATGGGCGCGAAGTCTCCGCCGAACACGTCACTCATGAGGTGATCCTCCTGGATCCCGCGAGGACGGGTACGACGACGCGCAGCAGCTCGTCGATCTGTTGGGCCGCCTCCGCCGCGGCCTTGGGGCCGCGTCCGTAGGGGTCGCGAACGTCGAGGTGCGGCTCGCTGGCTCCGCGACGCTCTCCCAGCGCCCGCAGCAGGTCGTCACCGCTCAGCTGATCGGGGGAGTGGCGGAGTACCTCGGCGACCTGGCCGAGCGTGAACACCTTCCGGAACGCTGCAGCATGATCGTCGAGGATGAAGGCCCGATGGGAGGCCTCGGCGGTGAGCACCAGGTCGGCGTCCTCGATCAGGGCACTGGTGAGGGGGCGGCTGAGGAACGAGTCCGCGTCCAGGCCGCGCTCGGTCAGGGTGCCGGCCATCACCGCATCCATGCCGTACTCGCGGAACCCGTGGGTCCCGGCGCTGGAGAACACCACGGTGGCGTCGGCTCCGGCCAGGTCGCGCGCGGCGATCTCCATGAACGGGGAGCGGCAGATGTTCGCCGTACACACGAAGAGGACGCTGAGCGGGCGGGGTCGGTTTTCGGCTCGCGGGGTCTGGACGACGGCTTCCTCGGCCAAGGGTGAGAGGTCGAGGAAGCCCGCCTCGCGCAGACCCGCAATCACGTCCTCGAGGGCGTCGTCGATGGAGCGACCCGTGGTGTCGACTCGTACGTCGGCATCCGCGGGCTCTTCGTAGGGAGAGGAGATGCCGGTGAACTCGGGGATCTCTCCGCGCCGAGCCTTGGCGTAGAGCCCCTTGCGGTCCCGGCGCTCGCACTCCTCCAGCGGCGTAGCCACGTGCACCAGGAAGAACGCCCCGCCCGCTGCGTCGACCATGCCGCGGACCTGCTGGCGGGTCTCGTCGAACGGTGCGATCGGGCTGCACACCGCCAGGCCGCCGTGCCGTGCGATCTCGGCGGCCACCCAGCCGATCCGGCGGATGTTGGTCTCCCGGTCGGCCTTGGAGAAGGTCAGGCCCGCGGAGAGGTTCCGGCGGACCACGTCGCCGTCGAGGCTGGTGACGGTGCGTGCGCCCTGCTCGAGGATCCGGTCCATCAGGGCTTGGGCGAGCGTGGACTTGCCGCTGCCGGACAGGCCGGTGAAGAACAGCACCGAGGCCCTGCTCCTCCGGGGGTCGCTCGTAGAAGTCGACCACGCGCGCCACCGCGGGGGGCAGGTCGCCGTCGGTCGCGAGGCCGACGACCCGGTCGTCACCCGCGTAGGTGGCGACCACCTGCACGCCGAGCGCGTGATCGGCTTCGGGGTCGCCGTGCGCGGCCAGCGGGACGGCGATGACGGCGGCGTCCGGCAACATCCCGGCCGCGGTCACGGTCGCGCGGAGCAGTCCCACGGCCGGCAGCGAAGGAGTGCCATGGCCGACCAGGGCGAGCAGGACCATCGGGCCGACTCCCTCGAGCTCGGCGAGCTGGCTGTCGGTGAGGGCGTCGGTCACCGGGACGAAGGCGCGGCCGGCGTACTGTTCCCGCACTTGGGCCGGGGTGAGATACAGCCGGCGGAACGGGCCGTACTGGGTGTGGGTGAGGGACTCGACCGTCCAGCCGCCCTCGGTGTCGGTGCGCACCACGGCCAGCGGCAGCCCCTCGGGGTCGACCAGCTCCACCGCACCCGCGGCGAGCAACTCCGGCGGCAGCTCCAGGGTCACCAGGCTGCCGGGCTCGTTGAAACGGGTCAGCGGCGCGAGGGCGCCGATCGTGAGCAGTTCCAGGTCGTCGAGCTCGCGCGGCGTCGGGTGATGCTGCGGCGCAGCTTGACTCGGCACGGGCCCATCTTGCCAAAGCCTCCTTAACTACTCTGCATTGCATGGCATCCCCGCAGGTAGTGGCAGAGATCGTGCGTTCCGGCTTCGTCGAGGGCCATCACTACGGCTCGGTCGTGGCCTTGGCCGGCGACGGTCGGGTGGACTGGTCGGTCGGCGCCGTCGACGTACCGATCCTGCCGCGGTCCTGCAACAAACCGCTGCAGGCGCTGGCGATGGTGCGGCTCGGGCTCGACCTGCCCGACGAGCTGCTGGCGCTGGCGTGTGCGTCGCACTCGGGAGAGCCGTTCCACCTCGAGGGAGTACGCCGGATCCTGGCGGCGGCTGACCTCGACGAGGCCGCGTTGCAGACACCCCCGGACTTCTCACTCGACGAGGCCGCCCGGGAGGAGATGATCCGGGCCGGCGAGGCCCGGACGCCGATCGCGATGAACTGCTCGGGCAAGCACGCGGCGATGCTGGTCACGTGCGCGCTCAACGGCTGGGAGCTGGCCACCTACCGCGAACCCGATCATCCGCTCCAGCAGGCCATCGCGGTGACCTTCTCGGAGCTCACCGGCGAACCCGTCTCGGTCGCCGTCGACGGCTGCGGTGCACCGCTGCTCTCCGCGTCTTTGATCGGACTGGCCCGGGCCTTCGCCCGGTTGGCGACGGCGGCGGACGGCGCCGAGGCACGGGTCGCGGGAGCGATCCGGCGGCACCCCGAGTGGGTGTCTGGAACTCGGCGCGACGAGCGGTCCCTGCTCACCGCGCTCCCCGGCGCGATCGGCAAGGCCGGGGCGGAGTCGTGCTACGCGTTGGCACTGCCCGACGGTCGTGCGTTCGCGCTGAAGACCGACGATGGCGCCCCGCGGGTGCGGCCGGTGCTGATGGCCGCCGCGCTGCGTCGTAGCGGGGTGGACGCCGAGCCCGGAGTCGACGCCGCAGCGATCTGGCGCACCGGCATGGTCGAGCTGCTCGGCGGCGGGGTCCCGGTGGGGGAGATTCGGGCGAGCTTCTAGCGTCGGGCGCCGGCTTCGGGCGAGGGTGGGGCGCAGCGCCACCACCGTGCCGGGCAGCTCAACGCCCTCGGAGTGCAGTCGAGCCAGCTCGTCGCGATGGCACTGCTGCTCGACCGACCGCCGCTGGGCGTGGCGCGTCGGGCTGCGCCGAGCCGCAGTCGGTTCAGCGCTTGCGGCCGAACACCTGGGCAACCCACCAGTAGCCGTCGGCTTTGCGTGCCGCCACTGCCATCAGGCGGTACTGGCGCCGAAGGATGTTGGCGCGGTGTGGCGGCGACGACATCCAGGTCGCGACCACCGCCTCGCCGTCGGGTAGGCCATAGGCCACGTTCTCCCCAGCGAAGCCCATGCCGCACTTCTGTTGGACCGTCTCCAGCGATTGGTGCGAGAGCCGACCCTCAGCCGCCATCTTCTTCGCCTGCTTGTTGGCCAGGCGTTGCAGACACTTGTCCCGCTTGAGCTTGACCAGGTTGCGCTCGGCACGCTCAGAGTTGGTCGCCGCGAAGGCGTCTGCGGCGTAGGTGGTTGCGGGACTCGCGGCCGGAGCCGGAGTCGGGGCCGCGACGAGAGCGACCGTTGCGACGACGCTGCCGGCCAGGAGCCGGGCAAGGCTGGTGTGGAGGCTCATGGACGGGAAGTTACTCCCGGATCGGCTGGTCAAACCGGAGGTCTGGACCGGGCCTGCGTCACACCCGGTGCAGGCCGGGTCACACCTCGGTGGCGTCTGGGTCGGAGGCGTGGCTGCCCTACGCAGCGGTGTGCCGGAGCCGACACGAACGTCTTCGATGGTCACCTCGACCGGTTCGGCGGGGCCCGGACCGCACCCGCCCGCCGTCGCCTGTGAAGCAGATCACGCTTGCTCAGTTTGCGTTTTGCTAACAATAGTTAGCATGATGGGGTCATGGCCAAGGGCAAGGTAGGCAAGACCGTCGAGACGCTCGGCGACTATCTGAAGGAGCAGCGCGTCGCATCGCGGCTGTCCCTCAGGCAGCTCGCGGAACAGGCCGGCGTGTCCAACCCCTACCTGAGCCAGATCGAACGCGGTCTGCGTCGACCCTCGGCCGAAGTACTGCAACAGATCGCGAAGGCACTGCGGATCTCGGCGGAGCAGCTCTACATCCGCGCCGGGATCCTCAACCCCGAAGACGGGGTAGGCGGCGCCTCCGCGCTCACGGTGGAGCTGGCGGTCCTCGCGGACACCGGCCTCACCGAGCGACAGAAGCAGTCGCTCCTCGATGTCTACTCGTCGTTCCTCGCGCTCAACGCAGCGGAGCGGGCCGAGGACGTCGAGGACAGCACGACCAGCGAAACCCCCTGATCCCAGGGACCCACCCCACCAAGTAGTACCAACCCAAGGAGAGTTGACATGGCCAAGGCCAAGTTCGACATCAAGAACTTCGACATCAAGACCGTTGAGCTCCCGGCCGCGGCGGCCAAGCCGCTGTACGCCGGCGTCGGTGCCACCGACCTGGCCGTCGAGTACGTGCGTGAAGCCGTCGCCGACGTTCAGAAGAAGGTCACCAAGGTCCAGAAGGACGTGCAGACCCGGTTCGCCGGCGTGCAGAAGAACGTCAAGGGCTTCGAGTTCGAGCCTAAGGCCGTGCGCGAGCAGACCGTGACCGTGGTCAACAGCCGCGTCTCCGAGCTCCGCTCGGACGCCAAGGTTCGGGTCGAGAAGGTCCAGACCCTGGTGAACGAGAACGTCGCGACCGTGACCGACACCTACGGTGACCTCGCCAAGCGCGGCGAGTCGCTGGTCGCCAAGATCCGCAAGCAGGAGGCCGCTGCGGCCAAGACCACCGCAACGACCACCGCGAAGAAGCCGGCCGCCAAGAAGACCACGGCGAAGAAGACCACGGCGAAGAAGGCCCCCGCCAAGAAGACGGCCAAGGCCTGACGCACGACATCTGACAGGCGGCGCGAGCCGCTCTGCATGCGGGGCCCCCGGAGGTATGAGCTTCGGGGGCCTCGTGCTCTGCTCGTCTAGGCTTGAGGGGATATGAACGTCTTCGCCGTCGAGAGCTATCTGACTCTCGTGATGATCTTCGTGCTGCTCGCGATCACCATCTTCGCGTTCATCAACTCGCTGCTCTACTCGGCCGAGTCCTACCTCGCTGCCGGCAAGCTGACCAAGCCGGCCTGGAACATCATCCTGGGCCTCGCCGTGGTACTGCAGCTGGTCCCGGCCGGGCTCTTCATCGTCCGGGTCGCGATGATCATCGCCGCGCTGGTCTACATGGTCGACGTACGCCCGGCACTCGCCGGCCTGCGCCGCCGCTAGGGCCGCCGAACGTCCGCGTTTCCGGAAAGCACCCCGCGTGCCGGCGCGCCGCGGCTAGCCTCTCGCCCATGTCTGCCGAGTCATCCGCCGAGCGCCCTTGGGGGTCCTGGCACGTCCTCGACGAGGGCGCCGGGTTCAAGGTGAAGCGCATCGTGGTCCGGCCGCACCAGCGGCTCAGCTACCAGACCCACGCCCACCGCGCGGAGCACTGGGTGGTCGTCTCCGGCAAGGCCACCTGCGTGATCGACGGCGTCGAGGTGCTGCTCGGGCCCGGCCAGTCGCTCGACGTGGC
The DNA here is from genome assembly GCA_963827185.1 of uncultured Actinomycetota bacterium. Taxonomy (GTDB): domain Bacteria; phylum Actinomycetota; class Actinomycetes; order Propionibacteriales; family Nocardioidaceae; genus Nocardioides. The sequence goes on along the minus strand of CAWGZQ010000001.1, from coordinate 126,296 downwards.
GATCGGGCAGGCGCATCGGATCTGCAATGCCGAGGACGACGTGCTGGAGCTGGTCGAGGTTCAGCTCGGCGACTACACCGGTGAGGACGACATTGTCCGCATCGAGGACGACTACGACCGCTGCGGGGCCTGAGCTACCTCGCCAGGTACTCCGCCAACGCGTTCCCCGCGTCGCCGGGCTCGAACCCGGTGGCCTCGAGCTTCGCCAGGCTCATCGTGCTGTGCCGCGGGCGAGGCGCGAGGTCCTGGCCGGCGGCGTACTCCTCGGTCGAGACGGGGGTGACGTCGTCGGGGTTCCGGCCGGCGAGCTCGAAGACCCGCCGGGCCACCTCGGCCCACGTGGTCGGTGGTCCGGATCCCGTGCAGTGGTAGGTCCCGTAGGCCGCGCGGCCGGCCACCAGGTGTCGCGTCGCGCGCGCCAGGTCGTCGGCGAACGTGAGCCGGCCGACCTGGTCGTCGACCACCCGGGGTGAGATCCCCTCGGCCGCCAGCCGCTGCATGGTGCGGACGAAGTTGCCACCCTCACCGACCAGCCACGACGTGCGCAGCACGTAGTGCCGCTTGGCGGTGCCGGCCGCGATGTCGCCGGCCGCCTTGGTCTGGGCGTAGACGCCGAGGGGCGACAGCGGCTCGTCCTCGGTGTGGTCGGGTCGGACCCCGTCGAAGACGTACTCGGTGGAGAAGTGCACGAGCGTGTGCCGGTGCTGGTTCGCGATCCGGGCAAGGGTGGCGGGGGCGGCGGCGTTCGCGGCCCAGGCCGCGCGGCGACCTTCCTCGGTCTCGGCCGCGTCCACGGCGGTGTACGCCGCGGCGTTGAGCACGACGTCATAGTCGCGCCAGGGCCAGGCCGCCACCGCGCGGGGGTCGGTGAGGTCGAGCTCGTCGATGTCCACCGCCACCGCGTCGGGGAACTCGGCCACCAGCGCCCGGCCGAGCTGCCCGTGAGAGCCGATGATCAGGGTCTGCCGGGGCTCGAGCGGCACCACGTCCGCCAGGGACGGGAGGTGCTGGTCCTTCTCCGAGAGGGTCGCCTCGGCGATCGGGATCGGCCAGGGGATCGCGGCCGTCGGGTCGTCGAGCCGTAGCCCCGGGTAGCGGTAGGACGCGTCGAAGTGATTGTTGATCAGGTAGGAGTAGGTGACGCCGTCGTCGAGCGTCTGGTAGCTGTTGCCCACCCCGCGGGGGATGAAGACCGCGGTCGACCGGTCGAACTCGAGGTAGTGGCTGCGTCCGTAGCCCGAGCCTTCGCGGAAGTCGACCCAGGCCCCGAAGACCCGGCCGGTGACCACCGAGACCAGCTTGTCCCATGGCTCGAGGTGGATCCCCCGGGTGACGCCCTTTTCCGCGTTGTAGGAAAGGTTGTGCTGCACCGGTTCGAAGTCGGGGACCCCGAGCTCGATCATCTTCTCCCGCTGCCAGTTCTCTCTGAACCAGCCGCGGTTGTCGCCGTGCACGTCCAGGCGCAGCACGAGCAGCCCCGGGATCGGGGTGGTCTCGATCTGCACGCCCGTCACTGCCCCTTCGCGGCGTAGGCGGCCTCGGTGGAGTCCTTGTGCGGACGCCACCAGTCCTCGCGTTCGCGGTACCAGTCGATGGTCCTGGCCAGCCCCTCATCGAAGTCGGGGAAGGTCGGCCGCCAGCCGAGCTCGGTGCGGAGCTTGCCCGACTCGATGGCGTAGCGGCGGTCATGGCCGGCCCGGTCGGTGACCCACTCGATGTCGTCCTCGGGTCGGCCGAAGTGGCGCAGGATGGCGCGCACCACCTCGACGTTGCTGCGCTCGCCGTCGGCACCGACCAGGTAGGTCTCGCCGATCCGGCCGCGCTCCAGGATCGTGCGCACGGCGGAGGAGTGGTCCTCGGTGTGGATCCAGTCGCGCACGTTGAGGCCGTCGCCGTAGACCCGCGGCCGGCGGCCGTCGATGACCTCGGTGATCTGGCGGGGAATGAACTTCTCGATGTGTTGCCAGGGCCCGTAGTTGTTGGAGCAGTTGGAGATGGTGGCGCGCAGGCCGAAGCTGCGCACCCAGGCGCGCACCAGGTGGTCGGAGCCCGCCTTGGCGGCGGAGTAGGGGCTGCTCGGGTTGTAGGGCGTGTCCTCGGTGAATCGCTTCGGGTCGTCGAGCTCCAGGTCGCCGTAGACCTCGTCGGTGGAGACGTGGTGCAGCCGGACGTCGTGCCGGCGGCACGCCTCGAGGATCTGGAAGGTGCCGACGATGTTGGTCTGGATGAACGGGCCGGGCTCGGTCAGCGAGTTGTCGTTGTGCGACTCGGCCGCGAAGTGCACCACGGCGTCGTTCGCCGCCACCAGCTCCTCGACCAGGGTGCCGTCGGCGATGTCGCCGACCACCAGCGAGACCCGGTCGTCCGGCAGCCCCGCCAGCGACTCCTTCGATGCCGCGTAGGTCAGCTTGTCGAGCACCGTGACGGTGGCGTCGGTGTGGGCTACGAGATGGTGAACGAAGTTGGAGCCGATGAAGCCGGCGCCACCGGTGACGAGGATCTGCTGCACATGCGGCAGTCTAGGTCTCGATACGGTCTCGCTGGGGCTCGACCTACTCGACCACCGATCACGCCCATCGGGCGAAGGAGTCTTCAGTGCGCGGCATCATCCTGGCAGGCGGCACCGGCACCCGGCTGCACCCGATCACCCACGCGATCAGCAAGCAGCTGATGCCGGTCTACGACAAGCCGATGATCTACTACCCGCTGTCGACGCTGATGCTGGCCGGCATTCGCGAGGTCCTGGTGATCACCACCCCCCACGAGGCCGATCAGTTCGTCCGGCTCCTCGGCGACGGATCGCAGTTCGGCATCGACATCTCGTACGCCGTCCAGCCGTCGCCCGACGGGCTGGCCCAGGCCTTCCTCATCGGGGAGGAGCACATCGGCGACCAGCCGGTGGCGCTGATCCTGGGCGACAACGTCTTCTACGGCTCCGGCCTCGGCACCCACCTGCGTAGGTTCGTCGACCCCGCGGGCGCGGCGGTCTTCGGCTACCGGGTCGGTGACCCGAGCGAGTACGGCGTCGTGGAGTTCGACGAGGACGGCCGGGCGCTGTCGCTGGAGGAGAAGCCGAAGGAGCCGCGCAGCAACTACGCGGTGCCGGGGCTCTACTTCTATGCGAACGACGTCGTCGCGATGGCCAAGTCGCTCAAGCCTTCTGCCCGTGGCGAGCTCGAGATCACCGATCTCAACCGGCTCTACCTCGCCGACGGTCGGCTCCAGGTCCAGGTGCTGCCGCGTGGCTCTGCCTGGCTGGACACCGGTGCCTTCGAGGCGCTCAACGACGCCGCCAACTTCGTCCGGGCGATCGAGGCGCGCCAGGGCACGAAGGTCGGCTCCCCCGAGGAGGTCGCGTGGCGGATGGGGTTCATCGACAACGCTCAGCTGCGAAAGCTGGGGGAGGACCTCGGCAAGAGCGGTTACGGCGGCTACCTGATCGACCTGCTCGACCAGCTCGAGGAGAAGGTCGGTCAGCCGCTTATTCAATCGGACGGTTGACCAGGAGGCCGGACGCCGACGTACAGACCCGGATGCTGGGATTTATCGGCAGGAACCCCTTTTCCGTAGGGTGACGGGCATGAAGGTTCTGGTCACCGGCGGTGCCGGCTACATCGGATCGATCACCGGGAAGGCGCTCGAGCAGGCCGGGCACACGCCGGTCATCCTCGACTCGCTGCTGAGCGGCCCGAAGGTCTTCGTCCGCGACCGGATCTTCTACGAGGGCGACATGGCCGACCGGGCCCTCCTACGGCGGATCGCCGAGGAGCACCCCGACATCGACGCGACCATCCACATGGCTGCGCGGATCGTGGTGCCAGAGTCCGTGGCGCTGCCCTACGAGTACTACCGCGACAACGTCGCCAAGTCGCTCGAGATGTTCGACGAGCTCAACAACCTCGGCCTGACCCGGGTGCTGTTCTCCAGCTCGGCGAGCCTCTACGCCACCAAGGAGGGCTTCGAGGTCGACGAGAACGACCCGCTCGCGCCCACCTCGCCGTACGCCTGGACGAAGCGGATGATGGAGCAGGCCCTGCAGGACATGGCCGCGGCCACCGATCTCCGCGCGATCGTGCTGCGCTACTTCAACCCGATCGGGTCCGACCCCGACCTCGAGTCCGGCATCTACGTCCGCGAGCCCACCCACGTGCTGGGCCAGCTGGTGATGGCCGCCCGCGGCATCAAGGACACGTTCACGATCACCGGCACCGAGCACCCGACCCGCGACGGCACCGGCATCCGCGACTACATCCACGTCTGGGACCTGGCCCGGGCGCACGTGCGCGCGATCGAGCGGTTCGACGACGTGCTGACCACCGTCGACGCGACGAGCACCGTCATCAACATCGGCACCGGCGACGGCGTCACCGTGCGCGAGCTGGTCGCGGCATTCGAGCGGGTCTTCGGCAGCAAGGTGCCGCTCTCCGAGGCGCCGCCGCGGCCCGGTGACAACGTCGGCTCCTTCGCCAACGTCGATCGCGCGGCCGCCCTGCTCGGCTGGCGCAGCGAGCTGACCATCGACGACGCGATCGAGTCTGCCCTGACCTGGGGCGGCAAGCGCCAGGAGATCCTGGGATACGAGTGAGGTCGCTTCTCGGGCTCCTCGTCGTCGCCGCTCTCACCGTTGGGGGTGGCGCGCCGGCGCACGCCGAGCGGGTCCGCATCGATGCTGGTGAGGGGCCGCTGACCGGCCGCACCGTGGTGATCGATCCCGGTCATCAGCTCGGCAACCACAGGTTCCCGCGCAAGATCTCGCGGCCGGTTCCGGCCGGTGGCTTCAAGAAGGCGTGCAACACGACCGGCACATCCACCAACGGTGGCTTCCCGGAAGCGACGTTCAACTGGAAGGTCGCGCAGCTGCTGCGCGATCGCCTGGAGAGCCGTGGCGCCCGGGTGATCCTCACCCGTGCCACCAACAGCCGCTCCCATGGGGACCGTGCGTCGACAAGCGCGGTCGCGCCGGCAACAGGGTCGACGCCGATCTCAAGATCAGCATCCACGGCGACGGCAACTACGGCGGCGGGCCGGGCTTCCACGTGATCGCACCACCGCACCGCACGGCCGTGGACGCACGACATCGACCGGCCCTCGCTGCACCTCGCGAAGGTGGTCCGGGAGCGGCTCGGCGCTCGGCCTGCCGGTGGCGACGTACACCGCGGGTGGCGACGGGCTCGACATCCGCGGCGACCTCGGCACGCTCAACCTCTCCGACGTACCCACGGTCCTGGTCGAGCTCGGCAACATGCGCAGCCGCATCGACGCCCGTCGGATGAGCTCGCGCCCCCTCCCGGTGGCGAAGTACATCGCCGGCGGCGACGGCCTCGACATCCGTTCCGACCTCGGCACGCTCAACCTCTCAGACGTACCCACCGTGATGGTCGAGCTCGGCAACATGCGCAACCGCGTCGACGCGCACCGGATGACCTCGCGGCAGGGCCAGGCTCGGTACGCGCGGGCGCTGGCTGCCGCGGCGTATCGATTCTTGAGGTAGGGGAGATCGGCCCGCAGGTTGGCTGTGGCTGCGGTGCGAGAGGGCTGGCTACGGGGTGAGGTGGGCGTCGGCTTGCTCGCCGTTGCCGGCTCTCAGTCTGCTGGCTGCCGCGTTCGCTGGTTGAGGTGCGAGGAGCGTCAGCGACGAGCCTCGAAACCACCTTGGGGATGTCGGGATTTCGGCTCAACCATGGGCGAATCTCGACCAAAGTGGACTGTCGGCGCTCGGTGCTTGGATAGTCATATGTCAGCAGCACCGCAGCCTTTCGAGCAGCCCACTCCGGTGGGTCTGCTCGACGCGGTGCGTGCTGCGAAGAAGGCCGAGATGGTCGCGCAGGTCGAGCAGCTGGAGCTGGTGGTCGAGTGGTGTGCGGCGCACGAGGTCGACGCCGAGCAGGCGACCACTTATGTGGAGTTCGGCCGCGACACCGGCCTCACCCTCGCTGGTGCGGGGGCGCCCTATGTCTCGGCATTCGCGATCACCGAGCTCGCCGCCGCCTTGGGGATGACCACCGACGCCGGACGCCGCTACGTCGGGAAGGTGCTCGAGGTCCGGTACCGGCTGCCCGGGTTCTGGGAAGAAGTCACTGCTGGCCGGTTGCCGTGGTGGCGGGCCGCGCGGGTCGCTGAACACACCCTGGCCCTGCCGATGGCCGGTGCACGGTTCGTGGACCGTCGGCTCGCGGGCACTGCTGCGAGGGTGACGTTCGGGCAGGTCGAACGTCTGGTCGCCGAAGCACTGGTCCTGTACGCACCCGAAGAGGCCGAGCAGAAGCGACAGGCGGCGATGGAGGCCCGTCGGGTCGAGGTCCACACCCGTGACGTCGGCCCTGAGGGGGTCGTGGAGATCTCCGGTGCCCTGGACCTGGCTGATGCCCTGGACCTGGACACCGCCCTGGCCCACGGTGCGGCCGAGCTCACCGCACTGGGTTGTGAGGAGACCTACGACGTACGCCGCTCCCTGGCCCTCGGCGCCCTGGCCCGCCGCCAGACCCAGCTCGACCTCAACCCCACCGACCCCGACGGACAGGCCGGGCCGCTGGTCAAGCCCCGGCAGACCGTGATCCACGTCCACACCAGTGACCCCGACCAGGCCCGCTGCGCCACCACCCGCACCCCGATCAGCGTGGAGCAGGTCGCCGGCTGGTGCACCCAACCCGACACCCAGGTCGTCATCAAAGAGGTGATCGATCTGACAGACCACATTCAGGTCGACCGCTACGAACGCTCCGACCGGATCTGGGACCAGGCCCTCGAACGTGACGTGACCTGCGTGTTCCCCTACTGCACCCGCCCGGCAGAGTCCTGCGACTGTGACCACGTCATCCCCTTCAACAAGGGCGGACCCACCTGCACCTGCAACCTCGCCCCCGGATGTCGCGGTCATCACCGCGCCAAGACCCACGACGGCTGGGCCTACATCGTCCTGACACCCGGCCACTATCTATGGCGCAGCCCCAACGGCCTCTGGTTCCACCGCGGACCCGGAGGCACCCGCGACCTCGGCCACCTCACCCCCGACTAACCACCCCGCCCCACACCCCGCCGAACACGGCGGGGCTGCAGGCGTGCTCAGGTGATTTCGCTCGCGGTCTGCGGCAGATCCGGGCGTGTCCGTCTGCACCGATAGGGTCCTCGCGTGACGACCGCAAAGAGGGCCGAGTGGTGACGGATCGACCTGACATTGTCTGCATCTGTGGCTCTGCCAAGTTCATGGCCGACATGAGGGCGGCGAACCGCGACCTGACCTTCTCCGGTGTCATTGTCGTGGCCCCCAGCGAAGCCGACGAGGCGCCGACGCCCGAGCAGAAGGTTGTCTTGGACGCCCTTCACCTTCGCAAGATCGACCTGGCCGACCGGGTCTTGATCGTCAACCCAGGTGGGTACGTCGGCGAGTCGACCCGCAGGGAGATCGAGTACGCCGAAGCCGCTGGCAAGCCGGTCACATTCACCGACCCACTCTGACGATCCCGGATGCACTCATCTCGGCATGTGCGGACGAGTGCCGTGTCCTCGGCCACCTCCCCCGGGCTGAGGCCTCCGCCCACACCCCGCCAGCGCCGGCGGGGCCAGTGGCGCGCCTACCCTCGCTTGTCTTGGCAAGTGGAGCAGCGGCTCGCCCAGGACGTGCTGGCCCGCCGTGAGAGCGTCGAGCTCGCTAGTCCCGCTACATTCGCGCCCATGCCCCTGGACCCCGGGATCGCCGCCCTGCTCGAGATGATCGCGAACTCCGGCTACCCACCGACCTACCAGGGCACCCCGGAGACGGCGCGGAAGGCCCACCGGGCGTTGGCCTGCGGCACCGTGACGCCCGAGGCCGTGGTGCCGGTCGGGAAGGTCGAGGAGTTCGAGGCCGGGGGACGCCCGGCCCGGTCGTACCTGCCCGAAGGGGCGGGGCCGTGGCCGACGCTGGTGTACTTCCACGGCGGCGGTTTCGTGACGGGCGACCTGGACACCGGCGACCAGACCTGCCGGCGGATCTGTCGCGACGCGGACACCGCCGTGCTCGCCATCGACTACCGGCTGGCCCCGGAGCACCCGTTCCCGGCCGCGGTCGATGACGCCATCGCGGCGGTCCGGTGGGCGGCCGACCACCAGGACGAGCTCGGCGGGGGAGCCGTACTCGCGGTCGGAGGAGACAGCGCCGGCGGCAACCTCGCCGCCGTAACCGCCCAGGCGCTCCCGCACCTGCTCGACGCTCAGATCCTGATCTGCCCGGCCACCCACCTGCTGGGCGACTACCGATCACGGGTCGACAACGCCGAGGGCTACCTCTTGGACTGGGCCACGTGCGAGTGGTTCTCAACGCACTACCTGGGAGCCGCCGAGGACCTCGACGACGCTCGACTCTCACCGATGCTCGGCGATCCGGCAGGTACGCCGCCCGCGCTGGTGACCACCGCGGAGTTCGACCCGCTGCGCGATGAGGGCGAGGGCTACGCGGACCGGCTGGCTGCGGCCGAGGTTCCGGTGGACCGGATCCGGTACGACGGCCTGATCCACGGCTACAACGACATCGCCGCGGTGAGCGAGGCCGCCGCGGCCGCCCTCGACGACACCATCGCCCGGATCCGGACCCTGCTGCACCGGTAGCCTCGCCGGCATGGACCTCAGCCTGAGCCCGGAGGAGCGTGAGATCCGGGAGTGGGTCCGCACGTTCGTCACCAAGGAGATCATCCCGCTCGAGCAGACCGTGTTGGAGCGCGAGCGGCGCAACGAGCGCGGCCTCACGATCGAGGAGGTCCGCGCGTTACGGGAGAAGGCGCGTGAGTCCGGGTTCTTCGGCGTCCAGACCCCCGAGGAGTACGGCGGCATGGGCCTCGGCGCGGTGATGGCTGCGCTGATCGAGGTCGAGCTCGGTCGGTCGTTCGTGCAGTTCACGTTCGGCGGCGACGCCGACAACATCCTGTTCCACGCGAACGAGGAGCAGCAGGCGGCGTACCTCAAGCCCACGATCGAGGGCGAGAAGATCAGCTGCTTCGCGATCACCGAGCCGGGCGCCGGGTCCGATGCCCGCAACCTGCGCACCACCGCCGTTCGCGATGGGGACGAGTGGGTCATCAACGGCGAGAAGACGTTCATCACCGGCGGCGACATCGCCGACTTCACCATGGTCTTCGCGGTCACCGACAAGGAGAAGGGCGCCAACGGCGGCGTCACCTGCTTCCTCGCCGACCGGGACTCCGGGTGGACCTCGGCCGAGATCCCGACCATGGGTCAGTGGGGTCCGGCGTCGCTGTCCTTCGACGACGTGCGGGTGCCGCACTCCGCCATCCTCGGGGAGGAGGGTCGCGGCTTCGAGCTCGCGATGAAGTGGATCGGCAAGGGCCGCTACCTGCTGCCGGCCCGGGCGCTCGGGGCGTGCGAGCGGTTGGTCGAGATGGGCATGGAGCACGCCCGCAACCGGGTGACGTTCGGTGCCCCGATCGCCGAGCGGCAGGCGATCCAGTGGATGATCGCCGACTCCGCGGTCGAGATCGAGGCGCTTCGCTGGCTGGTGCTGAACGCCGCCTGGCTGGTCGACCAGGGAGTCGACTCCCGGCAGGCCCAGTCGATCGCCAAGCTGTACGGCGGCGTGAAGGCCAACGAGATCGTCGACCGCGTGCTGCAGATGCACGGCGGCATGGGCTACACCCGCGAACTGCCGGTCGAGCGGTGGTACCGCGAGCTCCGGGTGCTGCGGATCTACGAAGGCACCGACGAGATCCAGCGCCGCACGATCGCGCGCAATCTGCTCGCCGGGCACGCGAGCATCCGCGGCCACCTCGGCTGAGCGTCCTGAGCCGGCTTGCGGCGCTAGGTCGAGAGCTCCGCCAGCGAGTTGAGTACGGCGCGCACGTGCCCGACCTCGTGCGTGCGGAAGAGATGGGTGCCGCCGAGCGAGGCCAGCACCGCGAAGAATCCCTCCGCCGTGCGGAACTCCTCCTCGAAGAGGTCGAACGCGTGCGGTAGCGCGTTGCACACCGGCACCCCCAGCGTCCGCAGCCGGAAGGAGTGCGCGAGCACCTTCGTCTGGTGCCGGGCCCGGGTCATCGGGTCGGTCAGGTTGTCGTAGTAGAAGCCCATGCCGGGGTCGATCACCACGTTCTCGACCCCGAGCCGGCGCGCGGTCTCGAGCCGCTCGCCGAAGTGATCCACGAGCGCCGGGATCGGGTCGGCCGCCAGGTCGATCCGCGCGAGCTCGCGCACGTTGGCGAGCTCGCAGAAACACAGCACGACCGCGGCGTCGTACTCAGCAGCGAGCTCGAGCATCGTCGTCTCGTGCTCCCGCCCGGTCATGTTCAGGACCCGGGCGCCGGACTTCAGGCAGGCCTCGACCACCAGCGGCTCGTAGGTCTCCACGGACACCACGGTCTCGACGGCGATCTCGGTGATCACCGGCACCAACCGGGCGATCTGCTCCTCCGCCCGCACCCGGGCGGCGCGCGCCGTGCTCGACTCCGCGCCGATGTCGACGACGCTCGCGCCCTGCGCGATCTGGACCCGCGCCTTGCGAACGGCGGAACGCGTGGAGACCGCCACGCTCTCGCGGTACGTCGAGTCCCGGGACAGGTTGATCGTGCCCATGATGACCGGCAGGTCGTCGCCGACGGTGAGGTCGCCGAGCCGAGCCGGTGCCACCGGGAGCGCCGCCTCCGCTGCGTACGTCGCGTGCAGCGCAGCGAGATCGCGGAGGGTGAGCACCTTCCGAGTCTAGGTGGGCGGTGTTGGCACGATGGGGACGGTGAGCCCACTCCCGCAACTGTCCGAGCTCGACGACGAGGCGCTGCGCGCGCACTACGCCCCGCTCCGGGCCCCGTGGTTCCGGCTGAACTTCGTGGCCACCGTCGACGGCGCCGCGCAGGGTCCCGACGGGCTCAGTGTGAGCATCAACAACGCTGCCGACAAGCGCGTCTTCCATCTGCTGCGCGACCTCGCGGACGTGGTGATCGTGGGCGCCGGAACGGCCCGGGCCGAGGGCTACCGGCCGAACCCGAAGCCGATGGTCGTGGTGTCGCGTTCCGGCGCGGTGCCGCCGACCCTCCGAGGCAGCTCCGCACTGATGATGGCGACCTGCGACGACGCGCCACACCTCAGGGAGACCCGGTCGCTCCTCGGCGACGACAACGTGCTGGTGCTCGGCGAGTCCAGCCCCGATCTGCCGCGGCTGCGGGAGCAGCTGGTGGTCCGCGGGTTCCGCGACCTGCTCTGTGAGGGCGGCCCGCACCTGGCCCGGGATCTGCTGGCCGCCGGAGTCGTCGACGAGCTGTGCCTGACCACCGTGCCGAGGCTGATCGCGGCACAGCACCTCCGGGTCACCGGCGGCCCGCCGATCGACCTCGGGCTGCGGCTGCACGCGCTGCTGGAGGACGACGGCACCCTGCTCGAGCGGTGGGTGCTCTAGAAGTCCTACCCAGGGCGGGGTCTGCCGCTTAGGGTGCTTCCACCCCCTCATCCATCGTTGTCCGCTGGAGATCCCATGTCGCGAACCGTCCGACTCGTCGCAGCTGCCGCACTGGCAGCCGCCGTCCTGCCCGCATTCGGCGGTAGTACGGCCGGTTCCGTTGCCGCGGACCCGCTGTACCGTCCGCTGGCCAACTACCAGGTCAGCGGCGACAAGGTACGGATCGCACCGGACCACTTCTCCGCCGTGCGCGTCGACCTCGGCAAGGCCCGGGCCCAGCTCCGCAACGCGCCGCGGGCCAGCGACCGCTCCGGCGCGGTGTTCACCGTGCCGACGCCCACCGGCGGGACGGAGCGGTTCACGGTGCACGCGACCCGGACGATGGAGTCGAAGCTGGCGGCGGCGCACCCGGAGATCGCGACGTACTCCGGGCGATCGCTCGACCACGCGCGGACGACGATCGCCCTCGACATCACCCCGATGGGCCTGCATGCAGCGGTCCGTGGACCCTCCGGGCAGCGGGCCTGGTACGTCGACCCGGCCTATGACCGTCCGGGCACGAGCGTGCACCTGAGCTACTACGGCGGCGACGTCCCCCGCGCCGAGGAGGCCTTCGTCGAGCGCGAGGCGCCGGAGATCCGGAAGGCGATGAGCTCCGGCAAGTCCGTGGCCAAGGCGGGCGGACCGGTCACCCAGAAGGTCTACCGGCTCGCGTTCGCGACCGACCCGTCGTATGCGGCGTACTTCGGCACCGCCAACGTGCTGGCCGAGAAGGTCACCCTGATCAACCGGGTCAACCAGATCTACAACGACGACCTCGCGATCAAGATGATCTTGATCGACGGGACCGAGGACCTCAACTTCGACACCGAGGCCAAGGCCACCGGTCCGAACGGCCCCTGCGGCGCGCACCCCTGCTACGACCCGGCGGAGGGTGACTCTGCCGGTCACCTGGACTTCTGTGACGTGGGCACGCTGGGCCGCAACCGGATCGTCCTCGGCCAGATCGTCGGCGCCTCCAACTACGACGTCGGCCACATCGGTCTGGGCGTCAACGGCGGCGGGATCGCCTACCTCGGCGTGGTGGGCTGGGACTACAAGGGCGGTGGCTGCACCGGCCTCCCCGAGCCCAAGGGTGACTTCTTCGCCATCGACTACGTCGCGCACGAGCTGGGCCACCAGTTCAGCGGCAACCACACGTTCTTCGCGTGCGGCGGCGGCAGCAACGGTCCGACCGGCATCGAGCCGGGCTCGGGCTCGACCGTGATGGCGTACGCCGGTATCTGCGGGTCCGACGACCTGCAGCCGCACACCGACCCGTACTTCTCCGCGGCGAGCCACGACGAGATCAACGCCTACACCAACGAGCCGACGCTCCCGGTGGTCGAGGTGCAGACCGTGTCGCTCAGGGGTTTCGGACCCACCGACACCCTGACGCTCGGGTTCGGCTCCGACAGCCGCAACATCGCGTACGCGGAGTACAGCGCCGCGAAGCTCAAGATCGAGATCGAGGCGCTGACGGGTCGCACCGTGTCGATCGCGGACTGGGGCTACGACCCGTTCTTCGACTTCCCCTCCACACCCCCGAACCCGGCCGATTTCGACGACACGGGGTTCCAGGTGATCTTCTCGCCGCTTCCGTTCCCGGATGAGTCGGGGTTGGAGACGACCGAGGACATCGCGTCGCTGACGGTCTCCGGCACCGGTGTCACCGGGTTCGTCGGTGAGACCGCGCAGGGCGGGGACGCCAAGAACGGCGGCAACGAGCAGGTCGCGACCGGCAACCTGGCGCCGACCGCGAAGGCACCGGGCAACAAGACCATCCCGATCCGGACTCCGTTCACGCTCAAGGGCTCCGGCCAGGACCCCGACGGCGGCAAGCCGACGCTGCTCTGGGAGCAGGTGGACTCCGGCCCCGCCGCGATCGACCTGGTCAGCAACGCCAAGGTGTTCGGCCCGCTGTTCCGGGTGTTCGGCGAGATCGCGCATGTCACCGACGAGGGGACGCTCCAGTCGCCTTCGCCCGGTCAGAACCTGGCGACCACCAACGGCACCCGCACGTTCCCGGACCTGGCCCAGGTCCTGAGGGGCAACACCAACGCCAAGACCGGCCGCTGCCCGACGTTCCAGCCGAACGGCGACGAGCCGGTGCCGTTCCGCCTGGTCGATTGCTACTCGGAGTTCCTGCCGATCGCCAGCTACGGGGGCACACCGGGCCGCGGCAAGGCGATGCACTTCCGGCTGACAGCCCGCGACGGTTTCGCCGACGGCGGCGGGGTCCACTACGACGAGATCACCCTCAAGGTGGACCGGAATGCCGGGCCGTTCCTGGTCACCTCGTTCAGCAAGGGTGGCAACGTCAAGGGTGGCCAGTCCAAGGTTGTCGCCTGGAAGGTCAACGGCACCAAGAAGCTGGCGCGGAAGGTCAAGATCCTGCTCTCGACCAACGGCGGCAAGACCTGGCGGACCGTGGTCCGGTCGACCCCCAACGACGGTCGAGCAAAGGTCCGGTTCCCGCGGGTCCGCACGACCAAGGCCCGGATCATGATCTCCGCTGTCGGCAACTACTTCTTCGACGTGAACGACAAGAAGTTCAAGATCAGGAAGTAGCGCCCTTGCAGATCGGGATGACGCTGCCGGTGATGGAGCCGGGGCTCGATGCAGCGACGCTCGAGGCCTGGTCGCGGACCGTGGACGACGGGCCGTTCTCCGCGCTCTGCTTCGGCGAGCGGATGGCGTTCGACAACCCCGAGACCATGACCCTGCTCGGGGCGGTCGCGGCGTGGACCGAGCGGGTGCGGCTGGTCACCACGGTCGTGGTGCCCCAGCTGCACCATCCGGTGATGCTGGCCAAGTCGCTGGCGACCGCCGACCTCCTCAGCGGGGGTCGGCTGTCGGTCGGCCTGGGTGTGGGCGGCCGTGACGAGGACTACCGGGCGGTCGATGCGGATGCGGCCACCCAGACCATCGCCGGGCTGGCCGAGCGGGTGGCCGTGATGCGGCGGGTGTGGGCGGGGAAGCCGGTCTCCGACGAGGTCGGCCCGGTCGGTCCATCGCCGGTGCAGGCAGGTGGGCCCGAGCTGCTCATCGGCAGCATGGGTCCGCGCACGATCCGCGCCGCTGCCGCCTGGGCGGATGGCCTGGCCGGTTTCACCCTCGACCTGGACGCCACCGCAGCGGCCGAGCAGTTCACGTTGGCGCGCGAGGCCTGGGCGGCCGCCGGCCGGCCCGCGCCACGGCTGGCTACCTCCTTCTGGTTCGCGATCAACGATGATGTCGAAGCGGCCCGGGCGCAGGTGCATCGGCACCTGCGCCACTACATGAGCTGGCTGCCCACGAGTCTGGTCGACGCGATGGCGCCGACCACCGGCTTCGCCGGCTCCGTAGCCCAGCTGGGGGAGCTGCTCGACGCGATGTCGGCGGCCGGTGCCGACGAGGTGCACCTGGTGCCGACCAGTGCCGATCGCGACCAGTTGGCGGCGGTCGCACAATGGGTGTCATGAGCGGATACCGCGACGTCGATCGACCGGCCACCTGGGTGCAGGCCGCCGTGGTGAGTGGCGGCTTCGTCGCCGCGCTCTGGGTGATCGAGATCATCGACGCCGCGATGAACCACCGGCTCGACCAGTACGGCGTCCAGCCGCGCGAGGGCGAGGGGTTGCTCGGCATCCTGTTCGCACCGCTGCTGCACGGCGGCTGGGGCCACCTCTCGGCGAACACCCTCCCGGCGCTGGTCCTCGGCTTCCTGGTGCTCGTCTCCGGCATCGTTCGCGGGCTCGAGGCCACCGCGATCATCTGGGCCGTCGGTGGCCTGGGTGTGTGGGTGATCGCCGCGTCCAACAGCGTGCACCTGGGCGCGTCGGTGCTCATCTTCGGGTGGCTGGTCTACCTGATGATCCGTGGGATCTTCACCCGCAGGGCCGGCGAGATCATCCTCGGGATGGTGCTGTTCTTCATGTACGGCGGGCTGCTGCTCGGCGTGTTCCCGAGCGAGCCGGGGATCTCCTGGCAGGGGCACCTGTTCGGCGCGATCGGCGGCGGGCTCGCTGCCTGGCTCGTGGGCCAGGACGAGCGCACGGAGCGGACCGGGCTCAGGTCCTGAGGGCGGCCGCCAGTCGTCCGATCTGGTCGGCCGGGGGATCCGAGCCGGGGAAGTAGGCACAGATCCGTTCGGCCACGTCACCGAATCGCCGCCGGATCTCGACGGCGCACTCCTCGGGCGTGCCGGTCACCGCGAGCGTCGCCAGCATCCGGTCGTCGACCAACTCGATCATCGCGGCGAGGTCACCGGTCTTGGACAGCGCGTTCAGCTCGGGCTGCGCGTCGGCCCAGCCCTCGACCTCGAGGACCGGGCGGTACGCCGGCGTGGAGCCGTAGAACGCGAGCAGCGCGCGCACCCCGACGGCGGACGCGGCCTGCTCGGCGGGGGTGTCGCCCATCGCGACGATCGCCTGCGGGTAGATCGGGAGGCTGGCGCGGCCCGCGAGTTCGAGTCCCTCGGCCACGGCCGGGAGGGTTCGCTCGCGAAAGTGCCGATGGCTGTGGAACGGCATCACCAGCAGCCCGTCGGCGACCTCGGCCGCCGTCCGCGTCATCACCGGCCCGAGCGCGCCGAGCAGCACCGGCGGCGGCCCGTACGGGTTCGGGCCGGGCACGAACGTCGGGGGCATCAGCGTGTGCTGGGTGTGCTCGCCCCGGAAGTCGAGGCGGGACCCGTCCTGCCAGGCCGTCAGGATCGCCTTCACGGCCAGCACGATCTCGCGCATCCGGGCTGCCGGCGGGCTCCAGGTGGCGCCGTACCGCTTCTCGACGTGCACGCGAATCTGCGATCCGAGGCCCAGGCGGAACCGGCCCTTGGTCATCAGCTGCAGATCCCACGCGGCGTGCGCCAGATGCAACGGGCTGCGCGGCATCGCGATGGCGACGTTGGTCATCAGGTCGGTCTCGACGGCACCGGCGGCGGACGCCAGCGGCAGGAAGACGTCGTGCGGCCCCTCGAACGTGAACAGCCCGGAGGCGCCGGCCGCCACGAGGTGGCGGGCGCGGTCGGCGGCGGCATCGGGGCGGGCGTCGAGCTGGAGGTCGAGGAGCACGGCGGCAGTATGTCAGCATTTCGATTGCCTGCGGCAGGCAGGTAAATTATGATCGTGGGCATGGCCCGCATGGAGAACCTGCTCGGAGCACTTTCGCTGACGATGAGCGACCGGTTGAGGTCCGTCGGCGCGGACCACGGGGTGTCCAGCTCGGAGCAGGCGGCCCTCGTCACCCTGCTGACCCACCCGGATCGCCCGGTGTCGTGGCTCGGCGAGGTGCTCGGCCTGACCAGCTCGGGAGTGACCCGGCTGGCCGACCGACTGGTGGAGCGAGGCTGGGTGAGCAGGTCACCCGGTGCCGACGCCCGGCAGCGCCAGCTGCGGTTGACCTCGCCGGGGGCGAAGCGGGCCCAGGTCCTGCTTCGCGAGCGGGAGGCGGTGCTCGCCGAGGCGGTCGACTCGTTGGGGGCAGCGGACCGGGATCGGCTCGAGGGGCTGCTGAGCCGGGTCGTGGGAGCGCTGGCCCGCGACTACGTCCCGGCTCTGCGGACCTGTCGGCTCTGCGACCGCGACACCTGCCACACCGGTGCCGGGTGCCCGCTGGGCCACACCGTGCCCGCCGATGGCTGAGCCGACGACGATGCGACCCGGTCGCACGGTGCTGCCCGGGGTGGCGATGATCGCCATCAGCTTCGGGCTGGCGCGCTACGGCTACGGACTCCTGCTCCCGGAGATGCGGGCGGAGTATGCGATGGGGGCGGACGCCGCCGGGCTGATCTCCTCCGGCTCCTACTTCTCCTACCTGGTCGCGAACGCCTCAGTGGTGTGGGTGCTGGCGCGGTACGGCGCCCGGGTCGCCGTCGGTCTCGCCGCCGGCCTGGCTGCGGTCGGCATGGCGGCGATCGCTGGGGCCAACTCGGTCCCCGGGCTGGCCCTCGGAGTGATCGTCGCCGGCGCCGCCGCGGGGCTCGCCTACCCGCCCTACGCAGAGCTCGTCCAAAGCAACGTGGCGGCGCCGAAGCGCGACACCGCGTGGGCCGTGATCAGCTCCGGGACCGGCTGGGGCGTGGCCGTGGCCGGACCGATCGCGATCGTCGCCGGCGACCAGTGGCGCCTGGCCTGGTCCGGCTTCGTGGTGCTGGCGGTGCTCGCCGGGGTTCTCGCCGTCCGGCTCGCGCCGGACAGCGAACCGCGGGTGCGGGCCAGCCGACCGCAGTTGAGGTGGACCTGGTTCTTCTGCCCGCGCTCCCGGCCGCTGCTGCTGTCGGCGGTGATCGTCGGGCTGACCAGCTCGATCTGGTGGGCCTTCGGTGTGGATGCGATGCGGGCCGGTGGTGTGGACCCCACGACGGCTCGGATCGCCTACGCCGCGTGCGGCGTGGCCAGCGTGCTCGCGTCGTTCAGCGGCGCGGCCTACGACCGGCTCGGTCTGCGGGCCGGCTACCTGCTCGGCTGCGGGCTGCTCGCCGTGGCCTTGGCGGTCTTCGGTCTCGCCACCGGACAGGTGCCCGCGGCGCTGGCCAGCGCGATGGCGTTCGGCGTGTTCTACTGCGCGATCATCGCGGCCCAGGGCATCTGGAGCTCGCGGGTGTTCGCGGACCACCCCGCGGCCGGCCTCGCGGCCGTGAACACGGCGCTCACCGTGGGGACCCTGCTCGGTCCGACCCTTGCCGGCATCGCGCTCGAGCAGCTCGGCTACGGCCGGATCCTCATCGGCGCCGCGCTCCTGACGGTGGCCGCGCTGCCGTTCTGCCCGCCGAGCGCCCGGCGTGCGGAGATGCTCGCGCGGCACGAGTGCACCGCCGCGCCGGCCAGGATCTAGCGCGCCTTGCGGGCCCGGGCAGCCAGCTTGGCCCGGTCGTTCTGGTCCAGCGCCACCTTGCGCAGCCGCACCGACTCCGGCGTGACCTCGACACACTCGTCCTCGCGGCAGAACTCGAGGCACTGCTCGAGCGACAGCTTGCGCGGCGGGATCAGCTTCTCGAAGTTGTCGGAGGTGGCCGAGCGGATGTTGGTCTGCTGCTTCTCCTTGGTGATGTTGACGTCCATGTCGTCGGCGCGGGAGTTCTCCCCGACGATCATGCCTTCGTAGACCTCGGTGCCCGGCTCGACGAACAGCACCCCGCGCTCCTGCAGGCTGGTCATCGCGTACGCCGTGGAGGCACCCTTGCGGTCCGCCACGAGCGAACCGGAGTTGCGGGAGCGGATCTCGCCGGCCCAGGGCTCGTAGCCCTCGAAGACGTGGTGGGCGATGCCGGTGCCACGGGTCTCGGTGAGGAAGTCGGTGCGGAACCCGATCAGACCGCGGGCCGGGACCAGGAACTCCATCCGCACCCAGCCGGTGCCGTGGTTGGTCATCTGCTCCATCCGGCCCTTGCGGGTGGCGAGCAGTTCGGTGATCGTGCCGAGGTGCTCCTCGGGTGCGTCGATCGTCAGCCGCTCCACGGGCTCGTGGACCTTGCCGTCGATCTCCTTCGTGACGACCTGCGGCTTGCCGACGGTGAGCTCGTAGCCCTCGCGACGCATCTGCTCGACCAGGATCGCCAGCGCCAGCTCGCCGCGTCCCTGGACCTCCCAGGTGTCCGGGCGCTCGGTGGGCAGCACGCGGAGCGAGACGTTGCCGATCAGCTCGGTGTCGAGACGGTCCTTGACCAGCCGTGCGGTGACCTTCGAGCCCTTGACCCGGCCGACCAGCGGTGAGGTGTTGGTGCCGATCGTCATCGAGATGGCGGGCTCGTCGACATGGATCAGCGGCAGCGCGATCGGGTTCTCCGGGTCGGCGAGGGTCTCGCCGATGGTGATCTCCGGGATCCCGGCCACCGCGCAGATGTCGCCCGGGCCGGCGGACTCGCCGGGCTTGCGCTCCAGGCCCTCGGTGACCAGCAGCTCGGTGACCTTGACGTTCTTGATGGTGCCGTCGCGACGGATCCAGGCGACCTGCTGGCCCTTGCGCAGCACGCCCTGCTTGATCCGCAGCAGCGCGAGCCGGCCGAGGAACTGCGAGGCGTCCAGGTTGGTGACGTGGGCCTGCAGCGGCGCGCCCTCGTCGTACTCCGGAGCCGGGATGGTCTCCAGGATGGTCTTGAACAGCGGCTCGAGGTCGGTGCCCTCGGGCATGGTGCCGTCGGCGGGCGCCTCCAGGTGGGCGATGCCGGCCTTCCCCGAGGCGTAGACGACCGGGAAGTCGAGGGCGTCCTGGCTGTGGCTGTCGTCGAGCAGGTCCATGAACAGCTCGTAGGTCTCGTCGACGACCTCGGCGATCCGGGCGTCGCTCCGGTCGGTCTTGTTGACGACCAGGATCACCGGCATGTCGGCGTTGAGCGCCTTGCGCAGCACGAACCGGGTCTGCGGGAGTGGTCCCTCGGAGGCGTCGACGAGCAGCACGATGCCGTCGACCATCGAGAGGCCGCGCTCGACCTCGCCGCCGAAGTCGGCGTGGCCGGGGGTGTCGATGATGTTGATCGTCATCGGCATGCCGCCGCCCGCGGGACCGGCGTAATGCACCGCGGTGTTCTTCGCGAGGATCGTGATGCCCTTCTCGCGCTCCAGGTCGCCGGAGTCCATGACCCGCTCGGCGACGCCCTCCGCCTGGTGGGCGGTGAAGGCCCCCGCCTGGTGCAGCATCGCGTCGACGAGCGTGGTCTTGCCGTGGTCGACGTGCGCGACGATCGCGACGTTGCGGAGATCGGAACGAATGGGCATCCGGCAATTCTCAACCGGAAGCCCACTCGCTGACGAATCGACGGTGGTGCCTCAGCCGCCGCCGTACGGCACCGTGATGATCTCCAGCCAGTGGCCGTCGGGGCCTTCCCAGTAGAGCCCGCGGCCACCGTCGTTGGTGTTGATCTCGCCCGGGCTGCGCCGGAACGGGTCAGCCCACCACTGGGCGCCGCGATCGCGCAGCCGTCCCTGGATGGCGTCGAAGTCGTCGTCGCTCACCAGGAACGCGTAGTGCTGGCCCTCGATCTCACCGGTGCGCTCCATGAAGTCGAGGCTCACGCCGTTGGCCAGCTCGACCACGGCGAAGGGGCCGTACGACCCGGGCGTGCCGAGCCCGAGGGTCTCGGCGACCTGTCGCGCAGCGGCGTCCCGGTCCCGGACGATGACGATCGTGTGGTTGAGCTCGACGGCCATCGGTCTCAGGCCAGCGCCCGGTCGAGCGCGGCCTCGACATGCAGCGTCGTGCACGGGAACACCGGGAGCTCGGAGTCGGCCTGGTGGACCAGCAGCTCGAGCTCGGTGCAGCCCAGGATCAGTCCGCCGGCGCCGCCGTCCCAGAGCTCCTCGATCAGGCCGACGATGGTGCGCCGGGAGTTGTCGAGCACCTTCCCGTGCACCAGCTCGTCGTAGATGATCCGGTTGATCGTCTCGTGGTGCCGCTCGTCGGGGACGTGCACCTCCAGCCCGTGGCTGGCGATCCGGTCGGTGAAGAAGCTGCGGGACATCGCGAACGTGGTGCCGATCAGCGCGACCGTGTCGAGCCGCTGCGCCGTGCATGCCTTGGCGACCACGTCGGCCAGATGCAGCAGCGGGATGTCGATCGCCGCCTCCACCTGCTCCGCGACCCGGTGGAACGTCGTCGTGCACAGCATCAGGAAGTCGGCGCCGGCGCGTTCCACCCCCTGGGCGGCGGCGGCCAGGATCTCCGCGACGTCGTCCCAGCGCTCCTGCTCCTGCAGGGCGGTCACTTCGGCGAAATCGACGGAGGTCATCACGGTCTTCGCCGAGCTGAACCCCCCGATCCGCGTCTCCACGCCGACATTGAGGGCCTGGTAATAGGCGGCGCTGCTCTCCCAGCTCATCCCGCCGATCAGTCCGATCGTCTCCACGGCGGCAGTCTGCCACGGGACCGGGCCCCGTGGGGCCGCGCTATTCGGCGACCCGGTGCACCTTGTGCTGTGCGGCCTGGGCGCGCGGCTTGATCACCAGGCTGTCGATGTTGACGTGCGGCGGGCGGGTGACCATCCAGGTGACCGCGTCGGCGACGTCCTCGGCGACCAGCGGCTCGGCGACGCCGGCGTAGACCTGGTCGGCCCGCTCCTGGTCGCCCGCGAACCGCACCAGCGCGAACTCGTCGGATCGCACCATCCCGGGTGCGATCTCGCAGACCCGGACCGGCTGGTCGAACAGCTCGAGCCGCAGGGTCTCGGTCACCACCTGGGTGCCGTGCTTCGCGGCGGTGTAGCCGCCCCCGCCTTCGTAGGCGATCCGGCCCGCGGTGGAGCCGACGTTGAGGATCACGCCGGCGCCGGACGCGACCAGGGCCGGGACCAGGGCCTGGGTGACCCGGACCAGGCCGATCACGTTCACGTCGTACATCCGCTGCCAGTCGTCGGTGTCGGCCTCGACGACCGGGTTGAGGCCGTAGGCGCCGCCGGCATTGTTGATGAGGACGTCGAGCGAGGGTCCGACCAGCTCGGCCAGGGCGGCGACGTCGGCGTCGGAGGTGACGTCGCAGGTGACCGGCGTACCCCCGATCTCGGCCGCAAGGGACTCGACCCGATCGGTGCGGCGGGCGGCACAGAAGACGTGGAACCCGGCCGCGGCCAGGCTCCGCGCGGTCGCGGCCCCGATGCCGCTGCTGGCGCCGGTGACGACGGCCGAGCGCGGGCTGTCGGAGGGTGTGGAGGTCATCCACACAGTCTGGCCGGGCTCGCGCCACCCTGGCACACTGCGTCCTCATGGGATCTCGGATGAGCCTTCGATCCGTCGCCACCGCGTTCGGGCTGGTCGGGGGACTGTGCTGGGTCATCAGGGCGTTCTCGGACCAGGACGTGCTGGGCCCGGTGGGCTTCATCCTGCTCGGCATCGGGGCCGCCGCCGCCGGCGCGGCACTCGTGAGCAGCAGTGCACCACCGCTGCGCCTGCTCGTCGCGGTGGCGTTCCCCCTCCTCGTGTGGTCGGTCCTCGAGCTCGCGAGAGACAACGGTCCGGACAGCTCGATCGACGGTGGATTCGGCGCTGCCGGGGTGGTCGTGGCCCTGGTCGCCTTCCTCACCCGTCCCTTCCACGGGAATCACTGACCGATTCCCGCGGTTGCGGTGGTGTGGAGTCCCTCCGTCGGCTGGCCATGATCAGCCTGCATACGTCCCCCCTCGACCAGCCCGGTGTGGGTGACGCGGGCGGGATGAACGTCTACGTCGTCGAGCTGGCCCGGCGCCTGGCCAAGCGCGGCATCGAGGTCGACATCTTCACCCGGGCCACCGACTCGACACTCGACCCGCTGGTCCCGGTGGCGGACGGCGTAGCGGTGCGGCACATCCACGCCGGGCCGTTCGAGGGGCTCACCAAGAACGAGCTGCCCGCGCAGCTGTGCGTGTTCGCCCGCGAGGTGCTGCGCGCCGAGGCTGCCCACCCGGTCGGCCACTACGACGCCGTGCACTCCCACTACTGGCTGTCCGGACAGGTCGGCGCGCTGGCCCGGGACCGCTGGGGCGTGCCGCTCGTGCACAGCATGCACACGATGGCCAGGGTCAAGAACGGTGCGCTGGCGGACCACGACGTCCCCGAACCCGAGGCGCGGATCATCGGCGAGGACCAGGTGGTCGAGGCCGCCGACATGCTCATCGCCAACACCGATGTCGAGGCCAAGCAGCTGATCAACCTCTACGACGCCGATCCCGGGCGGGTCGAGGTGGTGCATCCAGGAGTCGACCTGGCCACGTTCCGGCCACTGGACCGGTCCTCGGTACGCCGCGAGCTCGGCCTGCCCGACGACGCGCTGGTGCTCATGTTCGCCGGCCGGATCCAGCCGCTGAAGGCCCCCGATGTGTTGCTGCGTGCGGTGGCGGTGCTGCTCGAGCGCGCGCCGCACCTGCGGTCCCGGGTCGTGGTGCCGGTCGTCGGTGGCCCCTCCGGCACCGGCCTCGAGCGACCCACGGCCCTGGCCGGCCTGGCCCGAGAGCTCGGCATCGACGACGTGGTGCGGTTCGTGCCGCCGGTCGCGCAGACCGAGCTGGCGAGGTGGTACGCCGCGGCCACCCTGGTCGCCGTACCTTCCTACAACGAGTCCTTCGGCCTGGTTGCCGCCGAGGCCCAGGCCTGCGGCACCCCGGTGCTCGCGGCCGCCGTGGGCGGGCTCACCACGGTGGTCCGCGACGGGGTGAGCGGCCTGCTGCTCGACGACCACGAGCCGGGCTCGTGGGCGCACGCGTTGCGCCGGGTCGTCGACGACCCGGACCTTCTCGACCGGCTCCGGGTGGGCGCGGTCGAGCACGCGAAGGAGTTCTCGTGGGACGCCACGGCCGTCGGAACCCTCGGGGTCTACGAGCGGGCCCGCGGGTTCATGCGAGAGTCGGTGGGGTGAACCCAGCCAGCGCCATCCGGGAGTACCTCGACGCCAACGAGATCGAGTTCGACGAGGCCCCAGCCGGGGTGTTCTCGTTCGCGCTGCCCGGCGAGAAGAAGCTGCAGACGGCCGTCCGGCTCGACGTCGGCCCGCACGCGCTGGGCATCCACGCGTTCGTCTGTCGCAAGCCCGACGAGAACCACGAGCAGGTCTATCGCTGGCTGCTCGAACGCAACCTACGCATGTACGCCGTCGCGTTCGGCCTCGACCCGCTCGGCGACATCTACCTGGACGCGCGGCTGCCGCTGAGCGCCGCCACCGTCGAGGAGCTGGACCGGCTGCTCGGATCGGTGCTGTCGTACGCCGACGAGTCGTTCAACACGATCCTCGAGCTCGGCTTCGCCTCCTCGATCCGCAAGGAGTGGGAGTGGCGTCGAGAGCGCGGCGAGCCGACGGACAACCTGGCGGCGTTCCGCGGCTGGCTCGAAGCCGAGGACCAGGCCCGGTCAGCGGGCGAGCAGGACCCCGACGAGGGCGAGTAGCGCCGGGAACGCCTGCACGGCGAGGATCCGCACGCTCACGGTGGCGGCGCCGTACAGGCCGGCGACGATGACGCACACGAGGAAGAAGATCGTCACGTCGTCCTGCTCCGAGGCAAGGCCCCAGACCAGACCGGCGACCAGGAAGCCGTTGTAGAGGCCCTGGTTGGCCGCCAGCACCTTGCTCGCCTCGGCGAACTCCGGCGCGTTGCCGAACGTCTCTGAGCCCCATCGGCTTGGTCCAGAGGAACATCTCGAGCACCAGGAAGTAGAGGTGCAGGGCCGCGACCAGGGCGACGAGCACGATCGCGACGGTGTCCATCCGGTCAGCATGGCAGGTCCGGTCGCAACCACTTTGCGCTTTTGTGCGTCTCCCCTGTCGTGGGACCCCTAGTTTGGTCCCGCCGGCGCAGGTCGAAGGAGACGCGGATGACAATGCCCAGTTCGTGGCGTAGCGGCATGGTCGCTGCCCTCGTCGGCGTGATCGGGACGGCGGGGCTGTCCGCCCTGGCGGAGCCGGCTGCCGGATCGGTGTCAACGGCTCCGGCACTGCCGGTGGCCGCCGCGGAGCCCCACGACCCCGGTGTGTGGGCCGTCGAGCCCGCACCGGCCGGTGGAGCCACCGTCACCTGGACCGCACCGGACCGGCTGCCGATCGGTGGCGACCGGCCCGAGTTCCTGCTCGACGGCGTCCCGCTCGGCCCGGTGCTGGTCGAGCCCGACGGCCGCACCTTGCGGCTCGCCGAGCCGCTCGCTGCGCCCCCGGACCCGGCCGACCTCGACGTGGAGCTGTCCGGTCGGCTGCTCGACGAGCCCGCGCCGCGGAGGGCGGCGATCGCCCCGGTCGAGCCGGCGCCGGCCGGTCCGGTCCTGCCGGACGACCCCACCGCCGCCGGCCCGTACGACGTCGTCGACACCGACTATCGGCTGCCCTCGTTCAAGCACGGGGGGATGCGGAGGCTGGAGATGGTCGGTCACATCGTCGCTCCGGTGGCCGCGCCCGGACCCCGCCCGGTGGTGCTGCTGTTGCACGGACGTCACGACTGGTGCTACCTCCCGGGCGACCCCCACGGCGCCGCCTTCGACTGGCCCTGCCGGGCCCCGTCGATCCCGGTCCCCAGTCATCTCGGCTACACCTACGCACAAGAGCTGTTGGCCAGCCAGGGCTACCTCACCGTGTCGGTCGCCGCCAACGGCATCAACGCCCAGGACGGGTTGATCGAGGAGGGTGGCGCGGACGCTCGGGCCGACCTCGTCCGTCGGCACCTCGACGCACTGCCGGGGATCGCGCTGGCTGAGCTCGGGGTCGCGACGGACCTCAGCCGGGTGGTCCTGATCGGTCACAGCCGCGGCGGTGAGGGCGTCAACCGCGCGGCCGAGACGATCCCGCTGGACGCGCCGTACCGGGTGGTGGGGCAGGTGCTGCTGGGGCCGACGAACTTCGGTCGGCAGGCCGCGGCCTACGTGCCCACGGTGTCCGTGCTCCCGTTCTGTGACGGCGACCTGTCGGACCTGCAGGGCCAGCTGTACACCGACGTCGCGCGGGACGCCGCGGCCGACGACGACGCCCTGCACAGCACCGTCCTGGTGATGGGCGCCAACCACAACTTCTTCAACACCGAGTGGACACCGGGCAGCTCCACCGCCCCGTCCTACGACGACAACAACGACGCCGCGGGACCGTGCCAGGAGGGTGCAGCCACCCGGTTGACCGCCGAGCAGCAGCGAATCGTCGGAGCGGCCTATCTGGCCGCTGCGGTGGCCACGTTCGAGGGGTCCGCCGACTATCTGCCGCTGTTCGACGGCTCCGGCGCGCGGGTCGCGCCGACGTCGGCGTTCGACATCCGCAGCCACGCGCTCGGCGCCGGTCGCGACGTGCGTCGCCCGGGTGCTGGTCTGGACGCGGACCCGGCCGACCCCTCGACCCGGCTGTGCGTCGGAAGGCTGGGCCGCCACCCGACCAACTGCCGGCACCTTGATGATGACCTGGGTGAGTGGAGCACCCCGCACTTCACGGGGTTCGGGTTCGGGTCCCCGGCGCCTCCCACCCGCCAGGCAGTCGAGGTGAACTGGACGCCGGAGGACCCGGACGGCCGACTCCTGCTGGCGCAGCCCCTGGACGTCTCGGACGCCGAGCGGCTCGAGGTGCGCGCGCTGCTGCCCCTGGGCTCCGACGCCGCCGGTTTCGACGTGACGCTCGCCGACGGTGCCGGCCACACCGACACCGTCGAGCTCGGCGCTGGTGCGGAGCTCCCCGCCGAGCCCCTGCGCGAGTACGGCGGCACCGCGGTGGCGCAGGTGCTGCGGATTCCGACCAGCGGTCTCGACCCGGGCCTGGACGCCGCGGACATCCGATCGGTGACGTTGGTCGCCCACGAAGGGACCGGCCGGGCGTGGGTGCTCGACCTCGCCGCCGTACCGACCGGTGCGCTGCCGCCGGTTCCCGAGCAGCGGCTGCGCACGCTCGCCTTCCAGCGGATCAAGGTGACCGAAGGCCAGGGCGGCGTGCACCAGGTCGAGCTCCCGTACGACGTCTCCGGTCCGGCCGGCGTGGACGGCAGGATCCGAGTCCTGACCACGCGGATCGGCCGGCAGGGTTACCCCGTTTCCGGGCCCTCCCTGACCGTGACGGTGCCGGCGGGCAGTACCGGAGGGTCGGTGTCCTTCGAGGTGCCCGCCAACCGGCTCGACGACCTCAACCGCACCCTGTCGGCGATCGCCTACCCGATCGCCGGGGTGATGCCGACGTCGTACGTGGGTGAGCTGCGGATCATCGACGACGACCCCACGCCCGCGCTCCGGACCCGGGTCCGGGCCACGCCGATCACGGAGGGCCACTCCCTCGTGTTCGAGGCGCGGCTGGCCCGCCCGGTCGGCTACTGGACCGGCGTGGCTGCCTACCCGGTGGCGCCCACCGCCAGAAACCGGCTGCGGATCGGCGATCTGGATCGAGCGTTCGTGAAGTCGTGGGAGCTGCCGGACCGGCTGATCCGACCCGGCCTGCTGTACGCCGGTCGGGACTACCGCTCGTTCTGCGAGATCACCCCAGGGCGGGACCACTGCGTCCTGGTGCGGCTGCCGGTGCGGGTCGACGAGTACGCGGAGGGCGCCGAGCGGGTCACCCTGCGGTCGCGCGCGCTGCCGCGGACGCGCAGGGACCGGGTCACCGGCGCGGTGCGCGACCGCTGAAGTTCAGCCGCTGACCGGCTCTGGCGTGAGCTCGGTGACCCGCGGCTTCTTGCGGGTGAGCAGGACGCCGGAGATGCACAGCACGCCACCGACGAACGCGAGGGCGGGCGGCACCTCGCCGAGCACCACCCAGGCCATCAACGTGGTGATGAACGGCACCAGGAACGTGGTGAGCGCGAACTTGCCGGCGTCCGACTGGTTCAGCGCGTACGCCCAGGTGACGAACGCGAGCGCACTCGGCACGATCCCGAGATAGGTGATCCAGAGCAGGTCGGAGGCGCTCGCGTCGGCCACGACGCCGACCAGCTCACCGGACCAGGGCAGGCAGGCGATGGTGCCGACGACGTAGAACCAGAACGTCATCTCCAGCGCGGTCATGCCACTGCCGAGCAGCTTCTTCTGGGTGATCACTCCGACGGCGAAGGTGACCGCCGCCAGCGCCGAGAGGAGTACGCCGATCACGTCGCCGTTGCCGGCGGTGGAGGAGGCGCGACCGATGATGACCACGCCGACGAAGCCGACGGCAAGGCCGATCACCAGCCACCGGGTGAGCCGCTCCTTGAAGAAGAACGTGGCCAGCAGGGCCACGATGATCGGTCCGATCTGGATGATGAGGGCGGCGGTCCCGGCGTCGATCCGGCGCTCGGACTCGTTGAGCGCGACGTTGTAGATCCCGATCCAGGAGACCCCACCGAGGGCGATCAGCGGCCACTCCCGGCGGCCCGGCAGCCGTCGTTGAGCGGTCGGGACCGAGATCCGGACCATCAGGCCGAGCGCGATCACCGCGACGAGCAGCCGGCCCAGGCTCAGCGAGCCTGGCGGCACCTCCTCGCCGAGATGGCGGATCGCGACGAACGCCGAGGCCCAGGTGACCAGGGTGAACGCGACCGCGGCGAGCGGGAGCCAGGGTCGCGACGTACTCACGGCTGAACGCTACGGGTGGCAGGCGATCGACGCCTAGCGATTTTCGGCCATCGAAGCGCGGGATCCGGACGAATGTCGCGGTGGGCACGCGGGTCGCGCGCCCCTGGTCACAAGTCCAGCTTGTACCCGAGCCCGCGGACCGTCACGAGGTACTTCGGTTCGCTGGGCTCGGGCTCGAGCTTCGCGCGCAGCCGCTTCACGTGCACGTCGAGGGTCTTGGTGTCGCCGACGTAGTCGGAGCCCCACACCCGGTCGATCAGCTGCCCGCGAGTGAGCACCCGGCCAGGGTTGCGCAGGAACATCTCGAGGAGCTCGAACTCCTTGAGCGGCAGCCGCTGCTCGGTCCCGTCGACGGTGACGACGTGCCGTTCGACATCCATCCGCACCGGCCCTGCCTCCAGCGTGTCGGGGAGCAGCTCGGGGTCCTGGCCGCGGCGGAGCACCGCCCGGATCCGGGCCACCAGCTCGCGGGGTGAGTACGGCTTGGTGATGTAGTCGTCGGCACCGAGTTCGAGCCCGACGACCTTGTCGATCTCGTCGTCCTTGGCGCTGACCATGATCACCGGCACGTTGGATGTCTGCCGGATCGTGCGGCACACCTCGGTGCCGGGAATGCCCGGGAGCATCAGGTCCAGCAGCACGATGTCGGCGCCGCGACGGTCGAACTCCTCGAGTGCGGCGTTGCCGTCGGCCGCGATCGCGACCTCGAAGCCTTCCTTGCGGAGCATGTAGGCGAGTGCCTCGCTGTAGCTCTCTTCGTCTTCAACGACGAGTACCCGGGTCATTCGGGGTCTTCTTCCTCGGTGGGGGTGGTCGGTCGCGGCAGAGTCAGCGTGAACGTCGACCCCTGGCCCTCGACGGACCAGACGCGAACCTCGCCACCATGGGTGGCGGCAACGTGCTTGACGATGGACAGGCCGAGCCCGGTGCCACCGGTGGAGCGGTGCCGGGCCGGATCGACCCGATAGAAGCGCTCGAAGATCCGCTCGATCTCGTCGTTGGGGATGCCGATGCCCTGGTCGACCACCGAGATCTCGACGGTGTGCTCCTCGGCCTTGGTGGTCACCAGCACCGTCGAACCCGGCTCCGAGTAGGCCACCGCATTGGCCACCAGGTTGGCGACGGCCGCGGTGACCTGTTCCTCGTTGCCGTGCACCTTCAGGCCCTTCGGCCCCCCGGCGACGACGTCGATGCCCTTGTCGCCCGCGTCGATCGCGCTGGTGTCGACGGCCAGGGCCACGACGTCGTCGAGCGAGACGGGCGTCGGCGACTCCAGGGGCTCGTCGCCCTGCAGCCGGGAGAGCTCGATCACCTGCTGCACCAGCCGGGTGAGTCGATCGCTCTCGGTGACCATCCGGCCCGCGAAGTTGGTGACGGCCTCGGGGTCGTCGGCGGCGTCGCGCACGGCCTCGGCCAGCAGCCGGATCGCGCCGACCGGAGTCTTGAGCTCGTGGCTGACGTTGGCCACGAAGTCGCGGCGTACCGCCTCGACCCGGCGCTCGCGGGTGCGGTCCTCCACCAGGGCGAGCACCAGGCGGGTGCCGAGCGGGGCCACCCGGGCGGTGACGTGGCGGGCGGGGACCCCGGACCGGTGCATGACCAGCTCGGTCTCCCGGATCTGGCCGTCGCGCCGTACCTCGCGGACCAGGCCGGCGAGCTCGTCGGAGAGCAGCGCGGTGCCGCGGACCAGGCCCATGGCGTAGGCCGGCGCCGAGGCCTTCAGCACGACGTCGTTCTCGCCGACGACGACGGCGCTGCTGCGCAGCACCGACAGCACGCCGGTGACGCCGGGCGGAACCACCGGCTCTTCGGTGTGCGGCGGCTGGGTCTGCTGGCGGTCGCTCACGTGCCACGCCAGGACCGCGCCGCCGGCGACGAGTGCACCGATCAGCGCCGCGAGGAACGCTTGCGTTGTCGGCTCCACAACCATGATCGTACGGCGCGGAGGGCGTCCTCCCGGCTCAGTACGGGGTTGCTCGCGGGATGTTCACCGCGCGTTCACGTGCTCACCCCGACTGGACACCTGCCCCGCTTAGTGTCGGTGACATGCGAGAGGTATTCGAGGAGCAGCTCGACTCTGTCTTCACTGACCTTGCGAGCATCAGCAGGAGCGTCCAAACCGCGGTGGCGAAGGCGACCCAGGCCCTGATGACCGGTGACGTCACGATCGCCGAGCAGGTGATCAGCGCCGACATCGAGATCGACCGGGCCAGGGAGCAGGTCGAGGAGACGGCGTTCGAGCTGCTCTCGCTCCAGGCGCCGGTCGCCGGCGACCTACGGACCGTGGTCGCGGCGCTGCGCATGGTCAGCGAGCTCGAGCGGATGGGCGACCTCTCGGTGCACGTCGCGAAGATCGCCCGACTGCGGGTCCCCGAGCTCGCCGTCCCGGAGCAGGTGCGGCCCACGATGGCCCGGATGGCCCAGGTGGCCGAGGACATGGTGGCTCGGGTCGCCCAGATCATCATCGGCCGCGACGTCGAGGCCGCCATCGCCCTCGGCCGTGACGACGAGGAGATGGACCTGCTGCGCCGGACCAGCTTCACCGAGCTGCTCTCCCCGAGCTGGGAGTACGGCGTGGAAGCCGCCGTCGACATCGCCCTGCTCGGTCGCTACTACGAGCGGATCGCGGACCACGCCGTCTCGGTGGCGAACCGGGTGGTCTTCGTCGTCACCGGGCAGAACCCCTCCGCCGTCGACGCCTGAAGAGGGGCGCGAGCCCGCGAGCGGGTCGAGACCCCGGCAGCTGGAAGCGGGCCGCGGCTACCGGCCCTGGTTGGCGACGGCCGCAGCGGCGGCCGCGGCAGCATCCGGATCGAGGTAGCGACCGCCCGCGACGGTCGGTGACATCGTGTCGTCGAGCTCGTAGACCAACGGCATGCCGGTCGGGATGTTGAGGCCGGCGATGTCGTCGTCGCCGATGCCGTCGAGGTGCTTGACGAGCGCGCGCAGGCTGTTGCCGTGCGCGGCGACGAGCACCGTGTGGCCGGCCCGGAGGTCGGGCACGATCGAGCCCTCCCAGTAGGGCAGGAAACGTGCGATCACGTCCTGGAGGCACTCCGTGCGGGGCATCTCCTCGCCCAGGTCGGCGTACTGCTCCTGGCCGGCCTGGGAGTACTCCGACGCGTCGTCGATAGCCGGCGGAGGTACGTCGAAGGAACGGCGCCAGAGCATGAACTGCTCCTCGCCGTACTCGTCGCGGACCTCGGCCTTGTTCTTGCCCTGGAGCGCGCCGTAGTGCCGCTCGTTGAGGCGCCAGGACCGGCGTACCGGGATCCAGTGCCGGTCGGCCGCGTCGAGCGCGAGGCACGCGGTGTTGATCGCCCGCCGTTGGAGCGAGGTGTGCACGACGTCGGGGGCGAGCCGCGCGGCCACGAGCTGCTCACCGCCGCGGACCGCCTCGGCCCGGCCCTTCTCGGTCAGGCCGACGTCGACCCAGCCGGTGAAGAGGTTCTGCGCGTTCCACTCGCTCTCGCCGTGACGGAGCAGGATCAGCGTGTGCGACATCGGATGTCCTAGTGCTCGGCGGGCACCTCGGCGTCGGCGGGTCCGCACGCATAGAGCGCGTCCGTCGACGGTTCGTCCGAGGTGTTGTCGAGGTCGGCGAACTGGTAGCACGGCTTCACTACCGGGATCTCCATGGTGACCGACTCGTCGTTGTCGAACGCGAGCGTGATCGTCACGAAGTCGCCCGCGTCGAAGTCGCCGGTGACGGTGACCCCCTCGCCCTCCTCGGCGAGCGTGGCGAGGTTGACGAAGCCGTAGCCCGGGACCTTGATGGGGTCGCGCTGGTCAGCGGTGATTTCGCCCTTCTCGCCACCGGTCATCGCGCCGAGGCTGATCGGGTCCGCTCCGTTGTTGGACAGGGTGCCGATCAG
This sequence comes from uncultured Actinomycetota bacterium, assembly GCA_963827185.1. Lineage (GTDB taxonomy): Bacteria > Actinomycetota > Actinomycetes > Propionibacteriales > Nocardioidaceae > Nocardioides. The sequence goes on along the minus strand of CAWGZQ010000001.1, from coordinate 94,074 downwards.
CGTGCCGCTGTCGGGCTGTCCGGCGACGATCACCGCACCGACGACGTCGACCGCGGCCTCCTGGTTGGTCACCCCCGCACCGACGGTGTTGACCCGCTCGGTGGGGTAGTCGAAGCCGCAGGAGGACAGCGCTGGAACGGCAAGCAGCAGCCCACAGGCGGCGAACGCGAGTCGCAGGTTTCGCATCGGAAGAGGCCCTCGCTGAGGTCGTCAGGACGTCGATGGTCGAGCGGGTCACAGCCTAGCGGGACGAGCGTCCGGTGAGGGCATGGGCCCTACTGCGAGAGACCGGCCATGCTGCCGGCGATCGCGAGCCCCACCAGCACGAGGACGATGTAGATCGACGTCAGGACCAGCAGTCGGGTGGCACCGAGCCGAAGGCCGAGGCGCAGCGGTAGGTATCTCCAGCCGTCCTCGTTGTCGGCTACCAGCCCCCAGATCGAACGCAGGAAATGCACACCGATGCCGAGCAGGCCGCTCAGCAGCGTGATCACCGCTTCGGGCGCCGGCCCCTCCGCGGCACCGCCCCAGCCGCCGTAGGAGATGTAGGCGGGGAAAAGAGCGAAGGACAGCGCCCACGGGACCCAGGAGAAGACTCCCTGCCGGAGCGCGACATTGGCGAGCAGGCCGATCATCACGCTGATCAGGTAGTTGATGCCCGCGGTCACTCCCGTGGAGATCGAGAGCGGCACCAGCAGCAGCACCGCGAGGGTGACGGCGTACCAGACGGTGCCCGCGTCGAGCCGGCCGTCGGCGATCGGCTTGTGGGGCGCCTGGTGACGGGCGTCGCGCTCGCGGTCGACGAGATCGTTGTGCCAGCCCAGAATGCACTGGCCGACCAGGACGGTGAGCGCCACCACGCCGACCTCGCGGGTCGGACGACCGGCCAGCGCGGCGGCCGCGCCGAGGGCCACGGCGGTGGCCAGCGCCTGACGAGGGTGCGCCGCCTGGACCATCAGCACCGGCCAGAGGTCGCGCAGTCGGCGCGCCGGCAGGCCGGCCTTGCGCTGCCGTCGACGGGCACCGCGGGATCCGGGATCCGATTCCTTCGCCGCCGGCTCCGGGGCGGACTCTGCGGCGTCCGCCACCAACGTGTCGGACCCCTCCCCGGCGGAGCCGCGGCGCCTCCAACGCTGCCATCTCGCCATGCCGAGCAGTATCGACCACCGGGTCGAGCCCGTTTCCGATGGGCCCGGCTCCACCACAGGAACCCCCACCTGTCAAGCCCGCAATGTGGGTGCTGACCTGCGGAAACGTGGCCGGAGGTGAATTTCGATCGTGATAGAATGAACACCTAGGAAGGGGTTCATCACATATGTCTTTCACCGTCGGCGAAACGGTTGTTTATCCCAATCATGGGGCCGCAGTCATCGAGGACATCGAGATGCGGAAGATCAAGGGAGAGGACCGGGAGTACCTCGTACTCAGGATCGTCGCCCAGCAGGATCTGGTCGTGAGGGTGCCGGCGTGCAACCTCGACCTGGTGGGTGTTCGCGACGTCGTCGACAAGGAGGGCCTCGACCGCGTGTTCGACGTGCTCCGTGCCGAGCACGTCGAGGAGCCGACCAACTGGTCGCGCCGCTACAAGGCCAACCTGGAGAAGCTGCACAGCGGTGACGTCATGAAGGTGGCCGAGGTCGTCCGCGACCTGTGGCGCCGCGAGCGTGACCGCGGTCTGTCCGCAGGCGAGAAGCGGATGCTGGCCAAGGCCCGGCAGATCCTGGTTTCCGAGCTTGCGCTTGCTGAGCACACCAACGAGGACAAGGCCGAGGCCATCCTCGACGAGGTTCTCGCCAGCTGAGCGAGCTTGTCGGTGGGCCCCCGGGACGAGCTCCCGGGGGCCTTCCGCGTGTCCTGCTCCCGTCCCCGATGGGCATCCGGTGACGTCGTGGTGACCTCCGACCCCTACGATCTCCCGCCCGCCCTTGGTGCCGTGGTCGAGGAAGGTCGCGGCAGCCTGCCGTTCGCGCTGATCCACGGTGAGGCGCTGGTGGCGACCGCCGTCTGGGCACTCGGCGAGTCCGGGGTCACACCGGTCGACGTCGGCACCGAGTGGGCGGGCGTCCAGGCCTCCGGTGAGCCGTTCGTCCTGCACGACGCGCTGTGCCCGATGACCCCGCCCGGGTTCATCGCCGAGTGCCTCGCCCGATCCGTTGCCAGCGGCGCGGTGGTCGTGGGCGTCCGAGCGGTCACCGACACGGTCAAGGTGCTCGAGGCCGGTCGGCTCGGTGGGACCGTGGATCGCGCCGGGCTAGCGATGGTCTGCTCGCCCGTGGTGCTCCCTGCGGCCCTCGTGGCCCAGCTGGACCGCTGGCCGAGCCTGCACTTCGCGGAGCTCGTGGAATCGTTGGCCGGACGGTGCCCGGTCGAGCGGGTCGATGCACCCGCCGAAGCTCGCCGCGTCACCTCCGAGCGACGACGTCGCCGTGCTAGCCGCCCTGACCGAGCCGGTCCGCTAGCTCGACGTCCTCGGGGTAGGTCACCTTGAGGTTGCGCGCGCTGCCGGGGACCGGAGCCACCGCCAGCTGGGCGGCGTACCGCTCCAGGCAGCTGGCGGTGTCGGTGCCCTCGAAGCCGTCGGCGTCGGCGGCGCGGTAGGCCGCGAGCAGCGTCGGCGCGGCGAACGCCTGGGGCGTCTGGACGGCTACCCGCTCCCGCTCGGAGCGGGGCAGCACGTCCGGAAGCGGGGTCACCGGCAGCGCGCCGCCGTGCGCGCGGGCCGCCTCGATAACGGCGTCGAACAGCGGCACCCCCGCGAGCGGGCGCGCCCCGTCGTGGATCGCGACTACGTCGAGCGCTCCGGCCTCGATCGCCGGTGCCAGTACCTGAATCGCCGCCCACTCGGAGGCGTGTCGCGTGCTCCCGCCCGGCACGAGCAGCACCTCTCCGGCACCGAGGTGCGGGGCCAGCGCGGCCGCAACCGCGTCTTCCTCGCCCGGTCGAACGACGACCACCACGCGGCTCACGTCGGCCGCTGCCAGCGCGTCGGTCACCGACCAGGCCAGCACCGGCCGGTCGCCGAGGGGCAACAGCACCTTGTTGACGCCGGCGCCCACCCGGGCCCCGGCGCCCGCTGCGACGATCACGATGGCGACGGACACGCGGCGAGTCTATGAACCTCTCGAGCGATCTCTTGTTTTCATCGCCGTTACACGGCGGAGACGGGGGGAGAACAGGCCGTGCCTAGGTTCGCCGGCATGGCGCCCCGCTCACCCCACCAGGACGAGTGGCATCCGGTCTGCCGGATCGTCGAGCTGGAGGTACGCCGCGGGGTCGCCGCCCTCGTCCACGGCCAGGCCGTGGCGATCTTTCGGACCGACGACGACCAGGTCTACGCCCTGGGCAACCATGACCCGTACGCACGGACATCGATGCTGGCCCGGGGGATCGTCTTCGTCCGCGACGACGTGCCGTGCGTGGCGCCGGTTGCTCACGGCCACGCCTTCGACCTGCGCACCGGCCGATGCCTCGAGGACGACCAGGTCTCGGTGCCGGCCTACGACGTCAGGATCGTCGAGGGCGTGGTGATGGTCGGTCAGCGCAAGGCGATCGCGGCCTGAGCTATCAGCGCCGCCTCGACCAGGCTGGTCGGCGCTCCGGAGACCTCCCGGGTGGGGATCCGAACCCCGAGGCCGAACCCGTCGTGCTTCCTCAGCGAGAGGTCTCTTCGGCGGCGGGCAGGATCAGCGCGGTCGCGATCGCGGCGATGCCCTCGCCTCGGCCGGTCAGGCCCAGACCGTCGGTGGTGGTGGCCGAGACCCGAACGGGCGCGCCCACCGCCTCGGACAGCGCTGCCTCGGCCGCGGCGCGCCGCGGCGCGACCTTCGGGGTGTTGCCGATGATCTGGACGGCGACGTTGCCGATCGAGTAACCGGCCGCGCGCACCAGCCGGGCGGTTTCGGTGAGCAGTGCTGCGCCGGAGGCGCCCGCCCAAGCCGGCTCCGCGGTGCCGAACCGGGACCCGAGGTCGCCGAGCCCGGCGGCCGAGAGCAGCGCGTCGCACGCGGCGTGAGCGGCGACGTCGCCGTCGGAGTGGCCCGCCAGCCCCTGAGGCTCGTCCGGCCAGCTCAGTCCGGCCAGGTGCAAGGGGACGCCGTCGGTCAGCCGGTGGACGTCGGTGCCGACGCCGATGAGCGGCGTAAGGAGTCCGTCATGCACATCATGATGATGCCTGAGACACAATCATGATGTGAGGACGTCCAAGGCTGCGTGGTCGCTCGCCGGTTTCGTCGCCGGCGGGGCGGGCCTGGCCACCAGCTATCTGACCGCGAGCCTGATGAACATCCGCGAGGCGCCGGTGGTGGCGGTCGCTGAGCCGTCATCCGGGAGAGCCCGGGCGGAGTGGCCCGCAGCGCGATCGACGTCCTCGGGCACAAGGACAAGCCGGTGCTGGTCATCACGATCGTGGCGCTCCTGTGCGTGCTGTTCGCCGTGGCCGGCTGGTTGTCCCGGCGACGCTGGTGGGCCTCGGTCCTGCTGCTCGCCGTGGTCGCGGGCGTCGGCGCGATCGCGATCACGTCCAAGGAGGCCTCCGTCGCCTCCGACCTGTTCCCGATCCTCGTCGGCTTTGTCACCTGGGTGCTCGTGCTCTTCGTGCTGGGTCAGCGACTGCGCCGGCTCGAGGCGCTGCCGGACATCGTCGAGCCGACCGAGGAGGAGCCCTGGCCACCGCTCACCGAGGATCAGCGGGCCAGCCGACGCGGGTTCCTGATCGGCGCGGGCGGCGTGGCCATCGTCGCCGGGGTCATCGGCGCCCTCGGGCGGGTCGCCGGCGGCGGTCGCCGCCGGGTCGAGGAGGCCCGCAGGCTGCTGCGGCTGGACATGACCAAGCCCAACGTCCCCGGCAAGGTCAAGGTGGGCGTCGACGGGGTGAGCTCCTGGATGACCCCCGCCGACGACTTCTACCTGATCGACACGGCCGTGATCGTGCCGACGATCGAGCCCATGGACTGGACGATCCGGATCCACGGGATGGTGGAGAAGGAGATCGAGCTCAGCTACGACGACCTGGTCTCTCGCCAGATCACCGAGAGTTGGGTGACCCTCAACTGCGTCTCCAACCAGGTCGGGGGTGACCTGATCGGCAACGCCTGGTGGAGCGGGGTACGACTCGCCGACCTGCTCGCGGAGGCCGGGCCGGACCCGACCGCGGACGCCGTACTCCAGACCTCGGAGGACGGCTGGACCTGCGGCACGCCGCTCGAGGCGCTCACCGACGGTCGGGACGCGATGCTCGTGGTGGGGATGAACGGCGATCCGCTCCCGATCGAACACGGCTTCCCGGTGCGGACGCTGGTGCCCGGGCTCTACGGCTACGTGTCGGCCTGCAAGTGGGTCGTCGACATGGAGGTCACCCGGTTCGACCGGATCACCGCCTTCTGGACCGACAAGGGCTGGGCCGAGCTGGGTCCGGTCAAGATGTCCTCGCGGGTCGACGTTCCCCGATCGGGGGAAGAGGTGGTGGCCGGGCAGGTGACGGTTGCCGGCATGGCCTGGTCGCAGCACACCGGGATCGCGGCCGTCGAGGTCTCCGTCGACGACGGGGACTGGGTGGCCGCGGAGGTGGGCGGCGCCCCGAGCGACGACACCTGGGTCCAGTGGAAGGCGTCGGTCCAGGTCGACCAGGGCGACCACACGGTCAAGGTGCGCGCGACCGACAAGGAGGGCTTGGTGCAGACCGGAGAGGTGCAGGACGTCCTGCCCGACGGCGCCACCGGTTGGCACTCGGTCGGCTTCTCGGCCCGCGGATGAGCACCCCCGGATGACGGGCGACTTCGCCGACCGGGCCGGCGCCGCGCTGGTCGTGGGGGGCAGCGGCGGGCTGGGTCGGGCGATCGCCGAGCTGCTGGCCGCGCGCGGAGCAGCGGTCGCGGTGACCTACCGGACCCGTCGACCCGAGCACGGATCGGCGTACGAGCTCGACCTCAACGACCTGAATGCCCCGGCCGCGGTCATCGAGCGCCTCGTGGCCGAGCACGGCGGGCTGCACACCCTGGTGTACGCCGCCGGCCCCCACGTCCCGATGACGCACCTGTCTCGGGTCGCGCCGGAGGAGATGGCCGGCCAGCTGGCCGCGGACGCAGCGGGCTTCTTCGCGGTCGCGCACGCCTCGCTCCCGGCGTTGCGCGAGAGCACCGGTTCGATTGTCGCGGTCACCACGGCCGCCACCTCGCGGTTCCCGGTCCGCGACGGCCTGTCCTCAGCGCCGAAGGCGGCGGTCGAGGCGCTGGTGCGTGGCCTGGCGGCCGAGGAGGGCCGGTTCGGGGTGCGCGTCAACGCCGTGGGACCGGGGATGCTCACCGACGGGATGGCCGAGCGGCTGATCTCGTCCGGCGACCTGTCCGACACCGACCTCGAGGTGGCGCACCGCAACATCCCGCTGCGCCGGTTCGGCAACGCGACCGACATCGCCGAGGCCGTCTGCTTCCTCGCCTCCGACCGGGCCGGGTTCATCACCGGGCAGAAGCTCGACGTCGACGGCGGCTACGGGGTCTGAGCTCGGCAGCAGCCTCACCAGTTGCTGTGGGTCCCGCCCGGCAGCGGGTGCGCCGCGTCCCGGATCACGTACGTCGTCCCACCGGAGCCGCCCAGCCAGGCCCGTTCGAGCTGGCCCCGGTCGTAGACCCGGCGCACGCCCGAACGAGAGGAGGCGGCGGGGTCGTTGACCACGACATCGCCGTCGTCGGTGAACCCGACGATCACGAGCAGGTGCCCGGAGGTCGAGGAGATCGGCGCGCCGGCGAGCTCACCGCGGCCGAAGGCGATGGACGCCACGACGGGGATGCCCGCGAGGATGAATCGCTCGGCCTCGCGCAGGGAGCGGAGCCGAGTGACGAACGCCTTGCCGGCGAGCGGCGCGGCGTACGCAGTGTTGAACGGCCAGTTGCCGGCCCCGTCGTAGTCGTAGTCGTAGGTCATCCGCGCCGCGTGGTCGACCCAGGGGTCGGTGTGGCTGCCGACCCAGGCATAGGCGCGGGGGCGCGGCAGCGCGTCGTAGTAGGCGAGCACCATCGACGTCGAGGTCGGCGAGCACCAGGCCTGGCCACCGCCGCCCCAGCGCGGGTAGTGACCGCTGTGCACCATCTGCGAGAACCGCGGCACTGCGAGGGTGGTGCCGGCCCCGGGGCCGGGTCGCGAGGTCGCACCGGCTCCGGCCGGCAGCCGCGACGACATCGCTCCGATCGCATCCAGAGCCGGCGTGTACGTGGCACCAGCGCGGCGCAGCAGGGTCACCCGGAGCTGGTAGGAGCGCAGGCCGGCGGTCTCCCAGGTGTCGACATTGACCCCGGCGAGGTCGTCGCCCTGCCCGGAGACGGTGCGTCGCTCGAGGTGGCGGTCGCCCGCGGACCAGCGGCCCAGCACGTCCCAGCTCGCCGCCCGCCCGGACGCGTCCCGGCCGCGCACCCGGACCTCGATCCAGCTGTCGCCCGGCGTTACCGCGGACCAGGAGGCGATCAGTCGGGTGAGGTCGAAGCCTGGTTGGACCCAGGGGGAGTCCCAGTGGGCCGCGTCGTAGGCCCGGCCGAGGTACCGGCGCCGCGCATCGGGTTGCTTGATCAGCAGGCGACCCTGGCGCACCCGGACCCCGGACAGGGTGCCCCGGCGCCACTGGGCTCCGTGGTCCCACTGGGTGTAGTTGATCCGGCGCTCGGCCGCCGCTCGGGCCGGTGCCTCCGTCGCGGCAGGCGTCGCCGGGATCGCCGCGAACGAGGCGGCGGCGACGGCGAACGTGACGGCGACGGCGGGGAAGCGCATCGATCCACGATAGGTCACACCAGCCTCATCCGTCACACGTTGCGCCGCGGCGGGCTTTGCGGCCAGAAGGCCCGGCACTCCTAGACTGCGCAGGTGAGCACCCGCAGGACGTTTCGGCTCTACGACACCGCTACCCGCGCGGTCCAGGACTTCGTCCCCCTCGAGGCCGGCCGGGCGGGCATCTATGTCTGCGGGCTGACCGTCCAGGCCGAGCCGCACGTCGGGCACGTCCGCTCGGCGGTCAACTTCGACGTGCTCCGGCGCTGGCTCACGCACAGCGGGTACGACGTCACGTTCATCCGGAACGTCACCGACATCGACGACAAGATCCTCGCCAAGTCGGCCGAGCAGGGCCGCCCATGGTTCAACCTCGCCTATGACATGCACCGCGCGCTCGAACGCGCGTTGGCCGCGATCAACGTGCTGCCGCCGACGTACGAACCGGGCGCGACCGGCCACATCCCGGAAATGCTGTCGCTGATCGCCGTGCTCATCGAGCGGGGCCATGCCTACGCCGCCGACGACGGCTCCGGCGACGTCTACTTCGACGTCCGCTCCTGGCCGTCGTACGGCGAGCTCAGCGGGCAGCGCGTCGAGGAGATGCAGGACGCCGGCGACGCGGACCCGCGCGGCAAGCGCGACCCGCGCGACTTCGCGCTGTGGAAGGGCTGGAAGAAGGACACGGAGCCGGAAACGGCCGCCTGGCCCTCTCCCTACGGACCGGGGCGCCCGGGCTGGCACATCGAGTGCTCGGCGATGGCCGGCAAGTACCTCGGCGCCGCGTTCGACATCCACGGCGGGGGCATCGACCTCCAGTTCCCGCACCACGAGAACGAGCAGGCGCAGTCGCGCGCGGCCGGGCAGGCGTTCGCGACGTACTGGATGCACAACGCGTGGATCACGACCTCCGGCGAGAAGATGTCGAAGTCCCTCGGCAACTCGTTGCTGGTGCCCGCGGTCCTCGAGCGGGTGCGCGGCATCGAGCTGCGGTTCTACATGGTCTCGGCGCACTACCGCTCCCACGTGGAGTTCTCCTTCGAGGCGCTCGACGAGGCCGCCGCGGGGTTCCGCCGGATCGAGGGGTACGTCGAGCGCGCGACCGCCGAGCTCGGGGAGCTCCCCGAAGGCGGCATGCTCTGCTCGGAGTTCATCGACGCGATGGACGACGACCTCGGGACCCCGACGGCCGTCGCGGCGATCTACGACGTGGTGCGCGAGGGCAACAAGCTCCTGGGCGGCGGTTCGGCCGATGCCCTGCGCGGCAACGTCGCGTCCGTACTGGCCATGCTCGACACGCTCGGCCTGCACCCGACCGACCCGGCCTGGGCCGGCGACGATCACGCCGATGTCCGGCTCACCGCCGCCGTCGACGCCCTGGTCGCCGGGCTGCTCGACCAGCGCGCCCGGGCTCGGGCCGACAAGGACTTCGCTGCTGCGGATGCGATCCGCGACCAGATCAAGGCCGCCGGCATCGAGATCGAGGACACCCCGTCCGGACCGAAATGGAGCCTGAGCTAGTGCCCGGTAATTCGCAACGCAAGGGCTCGGTGCGCAAGACGAGCAAGAAGCCGACTGCCGGCTCCGGGGGCAGGGTTCGCCGCGGCCTCGAGGGGAAGGGCCCGACGCCGAAGGCGAAGGACCGGCCCTACCACAAGACCCACAAGAACGATCAGCGCGCGCAGAAGAAGGCCGCCGCCCGGCCTCGCAAGGCCAAGGGTGGCGACTCCGAGTGGGTGGCCGGCCGCAACGCGGTCGTCGAACTGCTGCGCGAGAACGTCCCCGTGACCGCCGTCTACGTCGCCGAAGGCGCCGAGAAGGACGGGCGGCTGCGCGAGGCGTTCCGACTGGCCGCCGACCGCGGGATCAGCCTGCTCGAGGTCAGCAAGGGCGAGCTCGACCGGATGACCAGCGCGGCGGTCCACCAGGGGTTGGCCGCCCGGATCCCGGCCTACGAGTACGCCCACCCGGACGAGCTGCTCGACCGGGCCAAGGAGCAGGGCGACCCGCCGCTGGTGGTGGTGCTCGACTCCGTGACCGACCCCCGCAACCTCGGGGCCGTCGTCCGCAGCGCCGCCGGCTTCGGCGCCCACGGCGTCGTCGTACCCGAGCGACGCGCGGCCCAGATGACGGCTGCAGCCTGGAAGACGTCGGCCGGCGCCGCGGCCCGGATCCCGGTCGCCCGAACGGTCAATCTGGTCCGTCAGCTCAAGGCCTACCAAGAGGCCGGATGCACGGTGGTCGGCCTGGCCGCTGACGGTGACCTGACGCTGCCCGATCTCGTGGCCGACCCCGACTACGGCCGCGGGCCGCTGGTCGTCGTGGTCGGCTCGGAGGGCGAAGGGCTGTCCCGACTCGTGGCGGAGACCTGTGACCGGCTGGTCTCCATCCCGATGGCCAACGGGCTGGAGTCGCTCAACGCCGGAGTGGCCGCGTCGGTGGTCCTCTATGCGATCTCGGAAGCGCGGCGCTAGCGACCTAGACTCATCGCATGGCGACTGATGTTATTCGGCTGCTGCCCGGCGACGAGGCCGAGGCACTGCTGAAGTTGGCTCGGGACATCGCGACCAAGGAGCTCGCTCCCCAGGTGGCGGACATGGAGGAGCGCGCGGAGTTCCCGCAGGCGGCGTACCGCCTGCTGGGCAAGACGGGGCTGCTCACGCTGCCGTTCCCTGAGCGGTACGGCGGCGGCGGGCAGCCGTACGAGGTCTATCTCCAGGCGCTCGAGGAGATCGCCACCGCCTGGCCGAGCGTCGGGGTCGGGGTCAGCGTGCACGCCCTCACCGTGACCGTCGTCGGCGCCAACGGCACCGAGGAGCAGCGGCTCGAGTGGCTGCCGCGGATGCTCAGCGGAGAGTGGCTCGGTGCCTACTGCCTGTCCGAGCCGCAGGCCGGCTCCGACGTCAGCGGGATCCAGGCCCGGGCGGTGCGTGACGGCGACGAGTACGTCCTCACCGGCATCAAGCAGTGGATCACCAACGGTTCCTGCGCCGACTACTACATCGTGTTCGCCCGCACCAGCGACGACCGCAAGCACGGGCTGTCGGCGTTCATCGTCCCCGACGGGACGCCGGGGTTGAGCTTCGGCAAGCCCGAGAAGAAGCTCGGCATGAACTGCGACGTCACCACGACGGTGATGTTCGACGACGCCCGGGTCCCGGCATCCCACCGGATCGGCGAGGAGGGCGCGGGCATGAAGGTGGCGCTCTCCGCGCTGGACGTCGGTCGGCTCGGCATCGCGGCGGTGGCCACCGGCATCGCCCAGAGTGCGCTCAACCACTCGGTCGCCTACGCCAAGGAGCGTGAGCAGTTCGGCAAGCCGATCGGCCAGTTCCAGGGGATGCAGTTCATGCTCGCCGACATGGCCGCAGCGGTGGAGCGCGGCCGGGCGACGTACCTCTACGCGGCGCGGCTCAAGGACGCCGGCAAGCCGATCAACCGGCTGGCAAGCATCGCCAAGCTGACCGCCACCGACGCGGCGATGAGCGTGACGACCGACGCGATCCAGGTCTTCGGCGGCAACGGCTACATCCGGGAGTACCCCGTCGAGCGGTTGTTCCGCGACGCGAAGGTCACCCAGATCTTCGAGGGCACCAACCAGATCCAGCGGATGGTCATCGGTCGCGACCTGCTGCGCTAGGTGGAAATCACCGCATAACCGGTGAAACTGACCCTTCTTGTATGAAGTTTCGCGCTAGGAGCGGCAGTTTCACCACTTAACCGGTGAAACTGACCCTTCTTGTACGAAGTTTCGCTCCAGAAGCGGCAGTTTCACCACCTAACCGGTGATTTCTCCCGGAGAGGCTACGTGGCGAGAGCCTCGTCCGGGCGCGACGGCAGCACGGTGCGGAAGTAGTCGTCCGCGGTGTCGAAGATGCTGACCTCGTGGCCGGCACGCTCGGAGAGCAACCACCGGTGCTCGAGGATCTCGTGGAAGATCTCGGCCGGCTCGAGCTTGCCGCGCACCTCGGGGGAGATCCGCCGCATGATGGGGTCGTAGATCTCGGTGAGCCAGCGGTTGGCCACCAGGGTGCGGTCCTCCCGGCCCAGGTCGTGGTGGGCAGTGAACGCGGCCAGGTCGTTGAGCAGCCGCCGGGCCTGGGCGTCCTCGACGTTGAGGCCGGTGAGTGCCTGGAGGTCGCGGCAATGGTGGCCGAGCTCCACCACCTTCGGCTGGATCCGTACGACGTCGCCGTCGATGTCGGTGACGATGTCGAGCTCGTCGACGTCGAACCCCAGGTCGTTGAGGTGCTCGATCCGTTGCTCGATCCGCCACATCTCGCCGGAGCCGAACTCCTCCACGTCGGTCAGCTCCGACCACAGTGCGAGGTACCGCTCGCCGAGCAGCTCGACGATCTCGTGCGCCGCCACCTCCTGGTCGATGGACTCGCTGGCCTGCAGGTCGAGCAGCTCGGCGAAGACGTTCTCGGTCGCGATGGTCAGGTCGTACTCCCGCATCCGCGGTGACAGCGTCGGCTGCAGCTCGCCGGTCTCCGCATCGACGAGGTACGCCGCGAACCCGCCGGCGCTGCGCCGGAACAGCACGTTGGACAGCGAGACATCACCCCAGTAGAAGTCCGCGAGGTGGAGCCGGACGAGCAGCACGACCATCGCGTCGACCAGCGACGGCAGGTTGTCGGCGGTCAGGCCGTGGCTGAACAGGCTGCGATAGGGGAGGGAGAACCGCAGGTGCTCGGTGAGCAGCGCCGCCGGCAGCTGCTGGCCGTCGGGGGAGGTGCGGCCGGTGACGACTCCCTTCGGGACCACCGCCGGCAGGCCCATCCGCTGTAGGTCGCGCAGCAGCCGGTACTCGCGGAACGCGATCGGCTCCTCGGTCTCCTTCACGGCATAGACCCGATCGCCGAGCCGGACGATCCGGACCACGTGTCGCGACAGCCCGCGGGGCAACGGGACGACGTACTCCTCGCCCCATTCGGCCAGTGGCTTCGACCAGGGCAGGGTCAGCAGCGCCGGGTCGGGCCGAGTGGCGACCACGTGAAGCGCCATGGCTGCCAGGTTAGACCCGATAGACCGACACGCCCGTCGCCTCCGGGTCCGCAGCGGTGCCGACGACCCGCTCGCCGACGGCCAGGGGCAGGTCGAGACCCGGCCCCGGCGCCCGCCTCGCCACGATGAGCAGCGTCTCGTCGGGGTGCTCCCGCAGGAAGGCGAGCGTGTCCACGCCGACGTGGGCCCAGCGCAGCCCGCCGCGCCGGAGCGCGACGTGGTCCCGGCGAGCCGCGGCCAGGGCGGCGTACGTCGCCAGCGTGCCGTCGTCCCACGTCTCCGGGCGGTGCCAGGGCATCGGGCGACGCGCGTCCTCGCCGTTGAGGCCCTCGAGTCCGAGCTCGTCCCCGGCGAAGATCATCGGGACACCGGGCAGCGTGAACTGGAGCCCGACCGCGACCTGGTGCGCCTCGCCGGAGCCCACGACGGTGCGGATCCGGGCGCTGTCGTGGGAGCCGAGGATGTTCCACGACGTTGCGGAGGCCAGCCAGCCGTTGCGCGCGGTCCACTCGCGCATCGCCCGGACGACCGCTGGACCATCGCGCCGCGGCACCGGCACCGGGCGTCCGAACGGCCGGGCCGGCGAGCTCGGGTCGCGCAGCCACGACCACACCGGCCAGGAGAACCCCGAGTAGTCCATCGTGCCGTGCCAGCCGTCGCCGTCGAGATCGCTCGAGGCGTCGTGGTTGTGCTCGCCGATCACGAGCGCGTCGGGGCGTTCGGCCTCGGCGGTCCGGCGTACCGCCCGGGCCACGTCCCGGTTGACGTCGAGGCCGCCGAGCCGGCCGGTCATGTTGGCGACGTCGATCCGCCAGCCGTCGACGTCGTACGGCGGGCGCAGCCACCGCGCGACGACACTGTCGGCTCCCTCGACCATCGCGCGCCGAAGGCCGGGCACCGCGTGGTTGAGCTTGGGCAGGGTGTGGTGTCCCATCCAGGACTCATAGCTGCCGTCGGCGTGGAAGTGGTACCAGTCGCGGGTGGGGGAGTCGGGTGAAGCGGCGGCCGAGACGAACCACTCGTGGGTGTCGCCGGTGTGGTTGGTGGTCAGGTCGCCGAGGATCCGCCAGCCGCGGTCGTGGACGGCCGCACTGAGTCGGGCGAACGCGGCGTCGCCGCCCAGCAGTGGCTCGACGGCGGCGAACGTCGAGGCGTTGTAGCGATGGTTGCTCTCTCCGGGGAACACCGGCGTCGTGTAGACGATCGTGGCGCCGACCCGCTCGACGTGGTCGAGGTGCTCGACGATGCCGTCGAGGTCGCCGCCGTAGAGCTGAGTGGGGGTGCGCGGGTCGCTGCCCTCGAACACCACCTCGTCGTCCCAGCCGGCCGGGACCGCCCAGGCCGGCGTCGGCCGGTCATCGGCGGCGGCGGACCGCGCGAACCGGTCCGGGAAGATCTGGTAGACGACGCCGTCGCGGCCCCAGTCGGGAGCACCCGAATAGACGCTGATCCGGAAGTCGAACGTGTCGGGCCCGTCGTGCTCGACCACTCCGGCGGCGGTCAGCCAGCGCTGCGGTCGCCGCCGTCGAGCAGGAAGCGGTAGTGCGTGACCGGGTTGTGCACCGGCAGTCGGCCGGACCACCACACGGCGTCCTCGTCGCGTCGCTCGACGGTGCACGGGTGGTAGACCGGCTCCGCGTCGTACGTCGTGCGGATCCACACGGCCTCGACCTGGTCGCCGGGATCGGTCCTCAGTCGGACCACCACCTCGGCGTCCAGGGTCGGCTCCTCGTCGGAGAGATAGAGCGGCGAACCGTCGTGGTGCGGCTCGCGCAGCAGGTGGTCAGTCATGGCTCGAGCCGGACCGCGCCGGGGCCGACCGCGGCGAGCTCGTCGCCGGGGTTGATCAGTGCGCAGCTCCGCAGGCTCAGGCAGCCGCAGCCGATGCAGCCGTCCAGCCGCTCGCGCAGCAGCTCGATCCGGCGGATCTGTTCGTCCAGCCGGGGCCGCCAGGCCCGGCTGAGCCGGTGCCAGTCGGACTTGGTCGGGGTGCGGTTGTCGGGCAGCGTCGCCAGTGCCTCGCCGATCTCCCCGAGGCTCAGCCCGACCTGCTGAGCGGTCCGGATGAAAGCGACCCGGCGCAGCATCGACTGGAGGTAGCGGCGCTGGTTGCCGGCGGTCCGGTCGGCCGAGATCAGTCCCCGGGACTCGTAGAAGCGCAGGGCGCTGGTCGCCACCCCCGAGCGCTCGGCCAGCTGGCCGATCGTCAACGTCATGCGCTCAAGACTGCCGGGAGTTCAAGTCTGCTTCAAACTTGCGGGGTGGCCCGGGAACCTAGAACACGTTCTAGTTGCGCTGGTACTGTCCGCCCATGACCGACTCCCGCATCGTCGTGATCACCGGTGCCGCCTCCGGCATCGGCTTCGCCACCGCCGAGCTGTTCCGCGACCTCGGCGACACCGTCTACGGCCTCGACATCTCGCCCACCGTCCCCGACGGCGTCACCTACGTCGAGTGCAACGTCGGCGACAAGTCGGCGGTCGACGCGGCGATCGCCCGGTGTGCCGAGAGCGGCCGGATCGATGTCCTGGCGAACGTGGCCGGCATCGTGCAGTTCGGCCGGTTCGAGCAGATCACCGAGGCCGAGTGGGACCGCGTGCACGCCGTGGACCTGAAGGGTCCGTTCTTCGTGATCCAGGCCGCGCTGCCCCACCTCCGCGCGGCCAAGGGCAACATCGTCAACGTCTCCTCGGTGGCCGGCAACGTGGCCCAGCCCTATGCGACGGCGTACGCCGCGGCGAAGGGCGGGCTCACTCAGCTCACCAAGTCGCTGGCCCTGGAGCTGTCGCCCGAGGGCATCCGGGTGAACGCGGTCTGCCCCGGCACCGTCGACACCCCGATCGTGTCGCACGTCGCCGAGATCATGCCGTCGGACCTCGACGCACGGCTGTTCGACCGGCTGATGATGATGCTCCCCGGCCCGGCCATCACCCCCGCCGAGCTCGGCTCCTCGATCGTCTACCTGGCCTCGAAGGAGGCCCGGATGATCACCGGCGCGATCCTCGCCTTCGACGGCGGGATGAGCTGACCTCGTTCGGCGAACTAGGCTGTCCGGCGCCGCCGGTGTAGCTCAGTTGGTAGAGCGTTCGCCTTGTAAGCGAAATGTCGCGGGTTCGACTCCTGTCACCGGCTCTGACGCGATAGTCCGCCGTCTCCGGCACCTCCTCGGCGTCAAATTGGGGTGCCACAGACGGCGGACTATCCAGTCAACAGCTCAGCGGAGGTGCCGCACCTCGAAGCGCTCGGTGGGGTGGGCGATCGCGTCCTGCGCCTCGACGATGCGCAGCTCACGGGAGCCGGCGGCCAGCGTGGCCTCGAGGATCCCGAACACCGACGACGTGGTGCGGCCCAGCGCCGTTGCGGGCGATCCGGAGTCGAGCAGGTGGGCGAGGTAGAGCGCGGCCGTCACGTCACCACCGCCGTTCGGTGAGAGCGCCAGCATCGGGGTGGTCACCGCCCAGGCGCCGGCGTCGGACACAGCCAGTACGTCGAGGGTGTCGGGGGCGCGGTCCGCGACCAGCACCGAGGTGACGAGCACGTCGCGCGGTCCCCGATCGCGTACGTCGTCCACGGCCGCGAGCACCTCATCCAACGTGGAGGTGGCCCGGCCCGACAGGAAGTCGAGCTCGTAGTGGTTGGGGGTGAGGATGTCGGCGCGCGGGAGCACCCGGTCGCGCATGAACTCGGGGATCCCGGGCCGCACGAACATGCCGCGACCGACGTCGCCCAGCACCGGGTCGCAGCAGTAGACGGCGGCCGGGTTGGCCTGCTTCACCGCGCTGACCGCATCCAGGATCACCGCGCCCATCGCGGGATCGCCCTGGTAGCCGGACAGCACCGCATCGCAGGACGCGAGCACGCCCCGGGCGCCGATCCCGGCCACCACGTCCGCGACGTCGGCGGGGGCCAGGAGCGGTCCGCGCCAGTCGCCGTACCCGGTGTGGTTGGAGAAGTGCACGGTGAGCACCGGCCAGACCTCGTGGCCGAGCCGTTGCAGCGGGAAGACCGCGGCCGAGTTGCCGACGTGGCCGTAGGCGACCGAGGACTGGATCGACAGGATGCGCACGTCGAGATCGTCCCGTCGGACGCCTGTACGCCGCAAACTAGAACAGGTTACAGTTGTGCGGGCAGTCATGGCGGCACGAGCGAATGAGGACCCGATGGCGAAGCAGGCCAAGCGCAAGGACTACTGGAACGACGCCGACTACGTCGTGGTCGGCTCGGGGAGCTCCGGCGCCACCGTGGCCGGCCGGCTGGCTGAGTCCGGAGCGCGCGTGATCGTGCTCGAGGCGGGCAAGACCGACGAGAAGTACCTGGTGAAGAAGCCCGGGATGGTCGGCCCGATGCACGCGGAGCCCAAGATCAAGCGCACGGTCGACTGGGGCTACTACTCGACGCCGCAGAAGCACATCCTGGACCGCACGATGCCGGTGCCGCGAGGCAAGGTGGTCGGCGGCTCGAGCTCGATCAACGGCATGGTCTACGTGCGCGGCAACCGCGCCAACTTCGACTCCTGGGCGGCCGAGGGCAACAAGGGCTGGGACGCCGACTCCGTCAACGCGGCGTACAAGCGGATGGAGGACTTCGAGGACGGCGAGAACCAGTTCCGCGGCGCCGGTGGGCCGATCAAGGTCACCCGCAACAACAAGAACCCGCAGGAAGGCTCGACCCAGTTCCTCCAGGCGGCCGCCGACACCCTCGGCGCGAAGATCATCGACGACTACAACGGCGCCTCCCAAGAGGGCGTCAGCTGGATGCAGCAGAACGTGTACGACGGCCTTCGCTACAGCGCCTCGCGCGGCTACATCCACCACTTGGCTCCGGCCACCCTGCAGCTGCAGACCGAGGTGCTGGTCACCAAGGTCGTCATCGAGAATGGCCGGGCGACCGGCGTCGAGGTGCAGGACAAGGACGGCTCCACGCGCGTCGTGCGCGCGGGCAAGGAGGTCGTCCTCTCGGCGGGCTTCGTCGGTTCCGCACAGATCCTGATGCTCTCCGGTGTCGGCCACGCGCAGCACCTGCGCGACCACGGCATCGACGTCGTCGCGGACCTGCCGGTCGGCGACAACCTGCACGACCACATGTTCCACGCGCTGACCTTCCACGCGACCAACTCCACGATGCGCGGCAACGCGATGTTCTTCGCGCGCGGAGTGGCCAAGGAGCTGCTCCGCCCCGGCAAGACCTTCCTGGCGAACACGGTCTTCGAGTCGGTCGGGTTCCTGAAGACCTCGCTGGCCACCGACATCCCCGACCTGCAGCTGCACCTGCTCCCGTGGGCCTACGTCTCGCCCAACCAGGACGAGGCGGTCCGGCACGACATCGACCCGCGGCCGGCAATGACGGTGCTCACGACGCTGATCTACCCACGCAGCCGCGGCACCCTGCGGCTGGCCTCGGCCGACCCGACGACGACTCCGCTGATCGACTTCCAGTACCTCGCCGAGTCCGCCGACCTCGACCTGCTGACCGAGGGCTCGGAGATGGTCCGCGAGATCTTCCGTGGCGCTGCGTTCGGGGATGCGATCAAGGGCGAGATCCACCCGGGAGACAACCTGAAGGGCACCGAGCTGCGCCAGGCGATCCTCAACCGGGCGACGTCGGTCTACCACGGTGTCGGCACCTGCCGGATGGGCGTCGACGAGCTGGCGGTCGTCGACCCGGAACTCCGGGTCCGGGGTATCGAGGGTCTCCGCGTCGCGGACGCGTCGATCATGCCGTCGATCACCGGCGGCAACACCAACGCGCCGGCGATCATGATCGGTGAACGCGCGTCCGACCTGATCCTCGGAAGGGGCTGACCGTGACCCTGCAGCGACCCGCCTCGATCACCGACGAGTTCCTCCAGAAGCTGGTCGCGCGGGTCCCGTCGACCGCGGGCGGCACCTGGAAGCTGACCGAGGTCTACACCGGCGAGGTGCTGGTCGAGCTGCCGCAGTCCACTCCCGCCGACATCGAGCAGGCGTTCGCGTCCGCACGTGCCGCGCAGGCCGAGTGGGCCCGCCGGTCGCTGTCCGAGCGACTCGGGGTGTTCAAGCGCGCGCACACGCTGTTCATCGAGAACGCCGAGACGACCACGGACCTGATCCAGGTCGAGAGCGGCAAGAACCGCCGGATGGCGATCGAGGAGTCCTGCGACCCGGTGATGGTGATGAGCCACTACCTCAAGCGGGCGCCCCAGCTGCTCGCGCCCGTCAAGCGAGGTGGACCGGTCCCGCTCCTGTCCAGCTCGACGGAGATCCGCCAGCCCAAGGGCGTGGTGGGCATCATTGCTCCCTGGAACTTTCCGTTCGCCACGGGCATCTCCGACTCCGTCACCGCGCTGATGGCCGGCAACGCGATCGTGCTCAAGCCCGACAACAAGACCGCGCTCTCACCGCTCTACGGGATCCAGCTGCTCGAGGAGGCCGGCCTGCCGAAGGGGCTGTTCCAGGTCGTGTGCGGGGAGGGCCCTGACGTCGGACCCACGCTGATCGACAACGCCAACTACGTGATGTTCACCGGCTCCACCGCGACCGGGAGGGTGATCGGTGAGCGGGCCGGGCGCAACCTGATCGGCTGCTGCCTCGAGCTGGGCGGCAAGAACCCGATGATCGTTCTCGACGACGCCGACTTCGACGAGGTCATTCCCGGCGCCATCTTCGGCGCCTTCGGCAACACCGGCCAGATCTGCATGCACATCGAGCGGATGTACCTGCCCGCCTCGCGCTACGAGGAGTTCAAGGGCAGGTTCGTCGCGGCCACCGAGGCGCTTCGGCTCGGCGCGTCGTACGACTTCGGCATGGACGTCGGCTCGCTGGTCTCACCGGAGCACAAGGACCGTGTCCAGTCGCACGTGGACGACGCCGTCGCGAAGGGAGCGACGGTGGTGACCGGCGGCAGGGCGCGCCCCGATCTGGGGCCGGCGTTCTTCGAGCCGACGATCCTCGAGGGCACCACCACGGACATGCTCGCCGGGCACACCGAGACGTTCGGGCCGGTGGTGTCGCTCTACTCCTATGACACGGTCGACGAAGCTGTTGCCCTCGCCAACGACACCGACTACGGCCTCAACGCCTCGGTGTGGGGCGGGGACGTGAAGGCGGCCTGCCAGGTGGGACAGCGGATCGAGTCCGGCAACGTGAACGTCAATGACATCCTCGCCACGGCGTTCGCCGCCAAGGGCACCCCGTCCGGCGGCGTGAAGAAGTCCGGTGTCGGGGCACGGCACGGCGACCAGGGCCTGTTGAAGTACACCGATGTGCAGAACCTCGCCGTGCTGAAGAAGCAGGTGATGGGTCCTCGTCCCGGCCAGGACTACGACAAGTACGTCAAGGGGATGCTGACCGGTCTGAAGATGATGCGGAAGACGCGCCTTCGCTGAAAAACCAGCCGACCCGCCACTGCGTAAGTGACGGGTCAGCCTGGACGGCGTCGATCAGGACTCGATCGCGGCGGTGTCCCGCGAGCCCGCGCCGATCTCGACCTTGCGCGGCTTGGCCCTCTCGGCCACCGGAACGACCAGACGCAGGACCCCGGTGTCGTAGTTGGCCTCGATCCGGTCGAGATCGAGGTTGTCCCCCAGGACCAGCTGGCGACTGAAGGCGCCCTTCGCGCGCTCCGAGGCCAGCATCTCCCAGTCGCCATTGCGGGCGACTCGCTCGGCGCGCACGGTCAGCACGTTGCGCTCGACGTCGATGTCGATGGTCTCGGGACTCACCCCCGGAACGTCGAGCTCGATCACGAACGTGTCGCCTTCGCGCCAGGCGTCCATCGGCATGACCGCGGGGCGGTTCGTCGACCCGAGCAGCTGCTGGGTCAGGCGGTCGAAGTCGCGGAACGGGTCGGTGTTGCGCAGCAACATGGTGTCTCCTCCTCGTGGTTGCAGTGGATAAACCTGTATTCACTGATATAGGTTATCTCCACTACGAGTGTCAAGTGCGTTGGTGGAGGAGGTTCCTCATGACTCGTCGTTCGCAGGGTGTCTTCGCCATCTCGGTCGCCGCCGACATGGTGTCGATGCAGATCCAGAACCTGCGGGTCTACGAGCGGCGCGGGCTCGTCGACCCGGCGCGTACCTCGGGGGGTTCGCGGCTCTACAGCCGCGACGACATCGACCGGTTGCACCGGATCCGCGACCTGCTGGCCG
Organism: uncultured Actinomycetota bacterium; assembly: GCA_963827185.1. Classification (GTDB taxonomy): domain Bacteria; phylum Actinomycetota; class Actinomycetes; order Propionibacteriales; family Nocardioidaceae; genus Nocardioides. The sequence goes on along the minus strand of CAWGZQ010000001.1, from coordinate 73,187 downwards.
AGGGCCTCAACCTGGCCGGCATCGCTCGCGTCGTCGAGCTCGAGGAAGCCAACCGCAGGCTGCGCACCGAGCTGGACCGGCTGCGTGCCTAGTCGTCACACCTAGGCCACCTGGAGGGACCGTTTCGACAGCCCCATCCAGAACCCGTCGATGACCTGGCTGCCGGGAGTGCCGGCATCGGTGGCCGCGCCGAGCGTGACGAACAGCGGCGTGAAGTGCTCGACGGTCGGGTGCGCATAGGGCATTCCCGGCGCACGGGAGCGGTACGCCGCGAGCTCGTCGACGTCACCGCGGGCCAGGGCCTCGCCGGCCCAGGCGTCGAAGTCGCTGGACCAGCCTGGCGCATCGGCGTCGAGCCGGAAGTCGCGCACGTAGGGCAGTCCGTGGGTCAGGAAGCCGGAGCCGATGATCAGCACGCCCTCCTCGCGCAGCGGGCGCAGTCGCCGGCCCAGCTCGAGCAAACCCTGGGGGTCCTGGGTGGGCAGCGACAGCTGCAGCACCGGCAGGTCGGCCGCGGGGTACATGATCTTCAGCGGCACCCAGGCGCCGTGGTCGAGGCCGCGCGCCGCGTGCTGGTGCACCGGCTCGGTGTCGGGCATCATCGCCGCGACCCGTTGCGCCAGGGTCGTTGCGGCCGGCGTCTCGTACGTCACTCGGTAGTACTTCGGGTCGAAGCCGGCGAAGTCGTAGACCAGGGGAGCCGCGCTCGCGGAGAGCGAGACCGGCGCCGTCTCCCAGTGCGCGCTGACGATCAGGATCGCCTGCGGGCGCGGCAGGCGGGCCGACCAGGCCGCGAGCTCGGCCGACCACACCGGGTCGTCGAGCAGCGGCGGCGCGCCGTGGCCGAGGTAGAGCGCAGGCATCAGATCGTTCACTATTCAACTAGAGTACCTCACAGCGCCCAGTCCACGGGGTCACCGCCCTGGTCGGTGAGCAGCCGGTTGACCCGGCTGAACGGCCGCGAGCCGAAGAAGCCGCGGCTCGCCGAGAGCGGGGACGGGTGTACCGACTCGACCCAGGGGATCTGCCCGAGCATCGGCTTCAGCGACTGGGCGTCGCGGCCCCAGAGGATCGCTGCGGCCGGCGGGCCGCCGGCGTCCACACGTCGTACCAACGCCCGGATCGCGCACTCGGTGACCTCCTCCCAACCGCGACCGCGGTGCGAGGCGGACGCGCCCGGCTGCACGGTCAGCACCCGGTTCAGCAGCATCACCCCACGGTCCGCCCACCCGGTGAGATCGCCGTGCGCGGGCGGCTCGACGCCGACGTCGGTGCGCAGCTCCTGATAGATGTTCGCGAGGCTGCGCGGAATCGGCCGCACGTGCGCGTCGACCGCGAAGCTGAGCCCGATCGGGTGACCCGGAGTGGGGTACGGATCCTGGCCGACCACGAGCACGCGCACCTCGGCGAGCGGCCGCCGGAACGCGCGGAACACGGCGTCGCCGGCGGGGAGGTACTGCCGACCGGCCGCGATCTCCTCGCGCAGGAAGCGCCCCATCCCGGCGATCCGCTCGTCGACCGGCGCCAGCGCCTCGGCCCAGTCAGGCGCCATCAGTCCCTTCGCCACCAGGCCCGCAAGTGCGCTCATCGCGCGAGACTAGGTGACCCGTCGGCGTTATCGCTCGCGTCGCCACCTACTTCTTGGAGCCCGTCCCTACGCTCGGCCCCATGAGTTCCGACATCTCCGTCACCCGCAACGACGAGCGCAGCCGGTTCGAGGCGACGGTCGACGGCACGGTCGCCGGCTACGCAGAGTTCAAGCTCGACCAGGGCCGGGTCGAGCTCACGCACACCGTGGTCGAGGACGCCTACGAGGGCAATGGCGTCGCCAGCACCCTGGTCAGCGGGGCACTCGACCACGTCCGGGCAGAGGGCCTCGACGTGGTCGCGACCTGCGAGTTCGTGCGCTCCTACATCGAGCGGCACCCGGAGTACGCCGACCTGCTGGCCAGCTAGCGAGCGAGCGAGCGCGACGACGCCGAGCGATGCCGGCGAGCCTTGTTGGTGCCGATCTCCGGCTCCTCTTCGGCTTCCGAGGCAGGCTCGCCTTCGACGTCGGGTTCGTCGGTGGACCACCGGGTGATCCATTCGTCCATCACCCGCCAGGTGGTGGTGCGGGCGCCGCGACCGGTGAGCATGCCGAGGTGACCGCCCGGGACGATCTCGAAGCGCACCTCGCGGGATCCGGTCAGGAGCGGGACGACGGCCTTCACCGCTGGCACCGGCGCGATGCCGTCGGTGGCACCTCCGAAAACCAGGACCGGCGCGGTGATATCGGCGATCGCGATGGTGCGGTCGTCGAGGTCGAAGGTGCCGGTCACCAGGACGTTGCCCTTCACGAACCGGTGATAAAGCTGGCCGAACGTCCGCCCGGGGTAGGCGATCATGTTGGCGGTGAACCGGTCCACGGCCTCGATCTGGGCCAGGAAGTCCGCGTCGTCGACGTGGGTGGCGATCGCGATCGGCTTGGTCACCAGCTTCTGGAACGACGACAGCTGGAACGCCCACTTGACCAACGGTTTCGGCGCCCCGCCGAACGCCTGGTAGCCGCGCGTGATCAGGCCGCGGCCCTCGGAGAAGTTGAGCAGCGGCCGCAGCGGTGCGACCAGGGGCACCAGGCTGACGTCGAACGGGGACCCGACCGTGGTGACCGACGCGATCGGCAGGTCCGGGTTGTCGGCCGCGGTGAGCATCGCGAAGATCCCGCCCAAGCTCCAGCCGATGACGTGCACCGGTCGGCCGCCGGCGTGTTCGGATACCTCGCGGATCGCGGTGGGCACCACCTCGTCGATCCAGTGCTCCATGCCGAGGGCGCGGTCGCGGAACGAGACCTCGCCGTACTCGACGAGATAGGTGGGCCGACCCTCGCCGACGAAGTGCTCGACCAGGGAGCAGCCGCGCCGCAGGTCGAAGCAGAGTGCCGGCGCGGCCAGCGGGGTGACCAGGAGAACCGGATCGCCCTGCTCCTGCACCTTGGCGGCCGGTCGGTAGTGGTAGACCTCGCGGAGGGTGCCCTCGTCGATCAGGGTGCGCGGCATCATCCGCAGGTCGGCGAGCCCGCCGTAGAACATCTTGTGGGCGACGTTGCTGGCCGCCGCGGCGACCTGATCCGGCCGGGGGAGCAGGCTCAGCGGTCTCAGGTCCATGCCCGAAAAGTACCGCGCATCGACAGACTTCAGGTCCGCTCGGCCTTGCGCAGGGTCTTGGTGTGGCTGAGCTTGCGGCCGGCCAGCTCGGTCATGAAGCTCTCGGCCCAGGCCTTCACGTCGTGCTGGCTGATCGTCTTGCGCATTGCCTTCATCCGGCGAGTCAGCTCCTTCTCGTCGGCCCCATAGGCCTCGAGGAGTGCCGACTTCATCCCATTGATGTCGTAGGGGTTGACCAGCCACGCCTGGCGCAGTTCGGCAGCCGCACCGGCGAACTCGGAGAGGACGAGCGCGCCGTCGTTGTTGAACCGGCAGGCGACGTACTCCTTGGCGACGAGGTTCATGCCGTCGCGGTAGGGCGTGATCACCATGACGTCGGCGGCGCGGTAGAGGGCCGCCATCTCCTCGCGGGGGTACGACGAGTGCAGGTAGCTGATCGCGGGGCGCCCGATCCGGCCCAGGTCGCCGTTGATCCGGCCGACCAGCCGGTCGATATCGTCGCGCAGGATTTTGTACTGCTCCACTCGCTCGCGCGACGGCACGGCGACCTGGACGAACACGGCGTCCTCGACCGTGAAGTGCCGGTCCATGATCAGCTCGCTGTAGGCCCGCAGCCGCGCATAGATCCCTTTGGTGTAGTCGAGCCGGTCGATGCCCAGGAAGATCTTGGCGGGGTTGCCGAGTGCCTCACGGATCGCTGTCGCGCGTTCGCCCACCGCGTCGGACTGCGCGAGCTCCTCGAAGCCGGTCGCATCGATCGAGATCGGGAATGCCGCGGCGTGAACCGTGCGCCCGTCGGGCAGATAGATCAGGTCTCGATGGGTCTTGTGGCCGACCCGTTGCCGGACCAGCCGCACGAAGTTGGCCGCCGCGCCGGGCATCTGGAAGCCGACCAGGTCGGCGCCGAGCAGGCCCTCCAGGATCTGCCGGCGCCAGGGCAGCTGCTGGAACAGCTCCGCCGGAGGAAACGGGATGTGCAGGTAGAAGCCGATCCGCAGGTCGGGCCGCAGCTCGCGCAGGATCTGCGGCACCAGCTGGAGCTGGTAGTCGTGAACCCAGACGGTCGCACCCTTCGCGGCGATCTCGGCTGCCTTCTCGGCGAACCGGTGGTTGACCGATACGTAGGCGTCCCACCACTCCCGGTGGAACTCCGGCTTCGCCACGAGATCGTGATAGATCGGCCAGATCGTCGCGTTGGAGAAGCCCTCGTAGAACTCCTCGATCTCCCCGGCGTTCATGCTCAACGGCACCAGGTGCATGCCGTCGTCCTCGAAGGGCTCCAGGTCGGTCTCGGTGCCGCCGGGCCAGCCGATCCAGGTGCCGTCGTTGGCGCGCATCACCGGTTCGACCGCGGTGACCAGGCCCCCGGGGGAGCGCCGCCAGCCGGTCGTGCCATCGGCCAGCTCCACCCGGTCGACGGGCAGTCGGTTGGCGACGATCACCAGGTGTGCGGACACGTTGCCACCTTAAAGGGTTAGAGAAGGGTCACTGAGAAAGGTGGTGCTAGCACCATGTCCGTCCGGTACCCCGTCTTCGTAGCGCCGTGCGCTGGGGGCTGCGCTACTGGTTCTGCCTCGGTGCGTTCGCGTTGCTGACCCTGCCGGTCTTGGTCCGCGCGGTTGCCGCGATGCACGCCGGTACGGCGCACCTGGTGCTCAATGGGTCGCTCAATGGTCGACAGCGCCTGAGCGGTGCTGATCGACGCTAGATCGGCTCGGCGACGGCTCGGATCTCGCGGGTCGCGATCTCGATCATCAGCTGGGCGGCATTGGACAAGTTGGCGCCGGATCGGTGAACGATGCCGATGATGTCGTACTGCCGCGGACGCAACGAGACGAAGCCGACGTTCGGTGCCAGCCGGGGGAGCAGCGTCTCTGCAGCGGCCCGTGGGACCACGCTGTCGGCCAGGCCGAGTGCCACGATCTCGATCGCGGTCTCGATGTCCTCGACCTCGATCCGGGTGCGCGGGTTCTGGCCGGCGGCGTGCAGCAGGTGGCGCAGCGCCACCCGGGTCGAGTCGACATCGCGCCAGGTCGTCTCGGCCATCACCAGCTGGGCCTGCCCGATCCGGGCCGCGCTCGCTGGAACTCGCACGTTCTCGGGGTTCGCGCTCACGTAGACCATCTCGTCCCGGGCCACCGGGGTGACCTCGATGCCCTCGCTGCTGACCTGGGGGAGCGCGATCAGGGCCGCCTCGATGCGGCCGCGCCGGATGTCCTCGAGCACGTCGCTCGAGTTCTGGCCGACCAGCTCGACCCGGACCCCCGGATGCCGACGCAGCACCTCCGCGACCAGTGCGCTGCTGGTGTAGAGGCGGGCGGAACCGAACATGCCGAACCGGATCGTGCCGGTCTCCAGCGCCGAGACGCTCTGCGCTACGCGCAACGCCTCCGCTGCCTCGGCCAGGGTGCGCTCGGCGTGCGGCCGCAGCGTGTCGGCGACGGTGGTCGGCACCATGCCGCGACCGACCCGACGAAAGAGCGGCAGCCCGATGGTCTTCTCCAATGCCCGTACCTGCTCGGAGATCGATGGTTGCGCATACCCGAGCGCGGTGGCCGCCGCGGTTAGCGAACCGTGCTCGTAGGTCGCCATGAAGCAGCGCAGCTGGTGCAGGGAAAGCATAGGGTTCTCCTTTGGGAGCCGCTGGAAAGTCAGGCTACCCCTATGGCTACCGATCCGTAACAATTGGTTCGTACCCATCCGAGCGAGGAGGACCTGAGATGTTCGACAACGAATGCACGACCTGCGGCAAGCGGCAGCTGATCTTTCCCAGCCAGGTCACCTCGGTGACCAACACCGACGACGGCATCGTCGTGGGGTACACCTGCTGGTGCGGCGCCGAGGAGACCTGGGCCACCGGTCGCCAGCGCGCCCCGATCGCCGCAGCCGTCGCCGCCTGAGCATCGGTGTCCACCGCTCGGCGGGGCGAATGACACCGCTGTGATTCGTTGTCTACAGTGGACGTAGACGACGACACTTGCGGGGGACGCGCATGGAACCACAGCGAGAGGCAGCACCCGGCCAGGCGGCCGGTGCGATCCTCAGCGACCGTGACCGCGAGATCCTCGACTTCGAGCGACAGTGGTGGAAGTACGCCGGCGCCAAGGAAACCGCCGTACGCGAGAAGTTCGACATGAGCTCCACGCGGTACTACCAGGTGCTCAACGCGCTCATCGACCGACCGGAGGCCCTGGCGGCGGACCCGCTGCTGGTCCGCCGGCTGCGTCGACTCAGGTCCCAGCGTCAGCGGCAGCGCTCTGCGCGCCGGCTCGGGTTCGAGGTCTGACGGCCGCCGATGACTGGACGCAGCGACAGGGGCGCCGTCTTCCCCTCCCCGGTCGTGATGCTGAGCATCATCGCGGTGATGATGGCCGGCATCGCGTACTTCGCGACCCGCAGTGACGAGCCCACCGAGCGCAAGGTCACCGCGGTCGCCCGAGACGATGCCTCTCCCGGTGAGGAGCAGCAGACCGAGACGCCGAGCCCGAGCACGAGCCCGACTGCCGAGGAGTCCAAGGAGCCGCGCACGCCGCCGGTCAAGCGCGGCGAGACGTACGTGATGGTCTACAACAACTCGGGCATCACGGGGCTGGCCGGTGAGGTCGCCAGTCTGGCGACCGACGCGGGCTGGAACGTCGTGGGTGCCGACAACTGGTACGGCACCATCCCGGCCAACACGGTCTACTACCCGAAACCGCTGAAGGCAGCGGCCGAGCAGCTGGCCCTCGACCTCGGCGTCCAACGCACGGCCCCGGCGGTCGATCCGATGCAGCTGGACCGGCTCACGGTGATCCTCACCGCGGCTCTCTAGCCGTACTCCCTCGCCCGAGCCCCACCCGTGATTGGCTGGGTCGGTGGAGTTCGTGGCCGTGGAGGGCGAGCAGCGGTACGCCGCCCTGGTGCGCGCGGCGGCCGCAGCCGTCGTCGGACTGGACTTCGACGGCACCCTCTCACCGATCGTCGAGAACCCGGAGGCCGCGCGGATCCACCCGGATGCCAGCGAGGTCCTGGTCGACCTGGCGACACAGGTCGCCGCGATCGCGGTGATTACCGGTCGGCCGGCTCGCCAGGCGCTGGACCTCGGCGGTCTCGAGGAGGTCGGCAACGCGATCGGCGACGCGGGCAAGGAGCTGTACCTCTTCGGTCAGTACGGCAACGAGCGGTGGAGCTCGAGGAACCGCCGAATCGTGGGCCCGCGGCCGCCGCCCGGTCTCTCGTCCTTCGAGCGTGAGCTGCCTCGAGTGCTGCGCCAAGCCGGTGCCGCTGATGCCTACGTCGAGGACAAGGGCCTCGCGGTCGCCGTACACACCCGGCGGCTGGCCGATCCCGACGGCGCGTTCGAGCGGCTGCTCCCGATGCTCGGGGAGCTCGCCGCCAGCAACAACCTGATCGTCGAGCCCGGTCGGAGCGTGATCGAGGTGCGGTCGCCAGGCGTCAACAAGGGTGGGGTCGTCGAGCGGCTGGCCGAGGAGCTCGAGATCGGCGGCTTCCTGTTCGCGGGCGACGACCTCGGCGACATCGAGGCGTTCGACGCGGTGGACTCGCTCGCCCGGCGCGGGCTGCCCACGTTGCTGGTCTGCTCGGGTTCGGACGAGGAGAACGCCCTGGCCGAGCGCGCGGACGTCATCGTGCAGGGCCCCGACGGAGTTCTCGACCTGCTTCGCCGGTTCACCGCGGATGCCCGCAGCTCGCGCGCCTGAGGGATAGTCCGCCGTGTACGGCACCCCTTCCGGGGTGCGAACAGGTGCCGCAGACGGCGGACTATCCGCTCGGTCGCGCTGTCCAAATGGCGGTACCCGAGTACACATCGTGAGACGGCAGCCCGTAGGGTTGGCAACAGCTCATCCAGAGGGACTGAGGGAACGGCCCAGTGAAGTCCCGGCAACCGCCACGAGCCCCCCACCTCCCGTCACGGGAAGTGGTCGTGGAAACGGTGCTAATTCCGGCCCGGCGCGAAGGTCGCCCCGGGGAAGATGAGAAGGAGGATTCATGAGCGCCGCAGTCGCCGAACAGACCGCATCCCCCACGTCGACCGGACCTCGCCAGGTGCGGGAAGGCGCCTTCGGTCATGCCACCGCCCTGTCCTGCCGCGAGTGCGGGCACCAGGTGGAGCTGGGGCCGCACTACGCGTGTCCGGAATGCTTCGGGCCGCTCGAAATCGCCTACGACTTCCCCGCGATCACCCGCGAGGAGATCGCGGCCGGCCCTCCCAACATCTGGCGCTACAAGGCGCTGCTGCCGGTGCCGGCCGACATCGAGCAGAGCCCCAACATGGAGCCCGGCTTCACCCGGCTGCTGAAGGCCGGCAACCTCGGCCGCGAGCTCGGCATCGCCAACCTCTGGGTCAAGGACGACTCCACCAACCCGACCAACTCCTTCAAGGACCGCGTGGTCGCCTGCGCGCTGAGCGCGGCCACCGAGTTCGGCAGCAAGGTGTTCGCCTGTCCCTCGACCGGCAACCTGGCGAACGCCGTCGCCGCCGCCGGCGCCCGGGCTGGCATCAAGACCGTGGTGTTCATCCCCGCGGACCTCGAGAAGCCGAAGCAGGTCAACTCCGCCGTCTACACCGACGCGCTGGTCGCGGTGAACGGCAACTACGACGACGTCAACAAGCTCGCCTCCGAGATCGCCGGCGAGGAGGAAGGGTGGGCGTTCGTCAACGTCAACGTCCGCCCCTACTACGCCGAAGGGTCCAAGACGTTGGGCTACGAGATCGCCGAGCAGCTCGGCTGGCGGCTGCCCGATCAGGTCGTGATCCCGGTGGCCTCCGGCTCGCAGCTGACCAAGGTCGACAAGGCCTTTCAGGAGCTGATCCAGCTCGGCCTGGTCGAGGACCGGCCCTACAAGGTGTACGGCGCCCAGGCCACCGGCTGCTCGCCGGTCAGCGTTGCCTACAAGGGCGACGTCGACGTGATCCGCCCGGTCAAGCCCGACACCATCGCCAAGAGCCTGGCGATCGGCAACCCTGCCGACGGGATCTACGTGCTCGACATCTGCCGACGCACCGGCGGCGCGGTCGAGGACATCACTGACGACGAGGTCCGCGCGGGGATCCTGCTGTTGGCCCGCACCGAGGGCATCTTCACCGAGACCGCCGGCGGTACTACCGTCGGTGTCCTGAAGAAGCTGGTGGAGACCGGCCAGCTCGACCCGACCCTCGAAACCGTGGTGATCAACACCGGCATGGGGCTCAAGACCCTCGACGCGGTGGCCGACGAGGTCGGTCCGGCCGCGACCATCGACCCGACGTACTCCGCCTTCACCCAGACTGGACTCCAGGAGAGCAACAAGTGAGCGTTTCCGTCCGCGTCCCCACCATCCTGCGCACCTACACCGGCGGCGAGTCCGAGGTCACCGCCTCCGGCGCCAACCTGGCCGAGGTGCTCGACGACCTCGAGACCAACTACTCCGGGATCAAGGCGCGGGTCCTCGACGACGAGGGCAACCTGCGTCGCTTCGTGAACGTCTACGTCGGCAACGACGACGTCCGGTTCCTCGACAACCTCGCGACGCCGACCCCCGAGGGCACCCAGATCTCGGTGATCCCCGCCGTCGCCGGCGGCTGCTGACCATGCGCCGACTTGAGGTCCTACGTCGTGGTGCTGGGCACCCTCGTCGCCCTCGTCGCAACCGCGTCCAGCGTCGCGGTCGTGGCCGACGGGGTGGACACCGCGCGTCGCGGCCCGAACGTCGCACCGTTCGAGCCCAAGGCGTCCGACAACGCACGGCTGCGGGATGCGTGGGAGCGGTGGGTCGACGCCCGCGGTCCGCGCTACCGGACCCGGGTGAGCTCGTCCTGCGGCGAGTGCCAGGAGCAGCCGCCGGTGATCAGGACCGTGGTGCGGCGGGGCTCGCTGGTGTCGGTGCGGGACGTCACCCACGACAAGAAGGTGCGCTGGTCACGTGCCTGGCCGATGGACCGGGTCTACCGCCTGCTGCGCAAGGGTTACCGCGAGGCCGCGCACGTCTGGGTCCGCTACAGCAAGCGCGGGGTCCCGCTCTATGTCTCGATCGACTGGTCGGAGCTGATCGCCGACGAGGAGACCTACCTGACCGTCCGCGCCGGCGGGCTGAAGTGACTGCATAGCGACGCCCGCCTCGACGTCGTACGCCGCCCGGGCCTCGTGGGTCCGGCTCGGCCCCTCCCACCACGAAATCGCGATCGCTCGGCTGTGGGTTCGGGAGTGGCGCTGGTTCGCCACCATGCGCCAGTTCGGCCCGACGCGGGGTGACCTCTAGGATCACTCGGGTGACTTTGACGCCCAACCCTGCCGCGGACCTCTACCTGGACATCGTGGCCAAGATGCTCACCCGCTACGACTTCGAAGGTCGGAGCGTGACGGTGAAGTTCGAGTCGCGTTCCTACGAGTCCTACCTGTGGGAGCTGATGCGGCGCGCCACCAAGGACCGCGACATCCGGATCGTCGAGGCCGCCGAGTTCGATGCCGAGCGCCGCGAGATCGGCAAGGACTGGCCCGCCGACGCCGAGTCGATGATCGGCATGAAGCGGATGCGCAACATCCGCGAATGCGTCGAGGGGGTCCTGCGCGACGACATCGCCGGTGACCTGGTCGAGACCGGTGCCTGGCGTGGCGGCGCGACCATCTACATGCGCGCGATCCTCAAGGCCTACGGCGTCACCGACCGCAACGTCTGGGTCGCCGACTCGTTCGAGGGGCTCCCGGCGCACGACGGCCGGTACGACGCCGACCTCGGCGACCAGCACCACACCAAGAGCGACTTGGCGATCTCGGTCGAGCAGGTGCAGGCCAACTTCCGCCGCTACGACCTCCTCGATGACCAGGTGAAGTTCCTCAAGGGCTGGTTCAGCGACACCCTCCCGACCGCGCCGATCGACAAGATCGCGGTGCTCCGGCTCGACGGTGACATGTACGCCTCGACGATGGATGCCCTGAACGCGCTCTACGAGAAGGTCACTCCCGGCGGCTACGTCATCGTCGACGACTACGGCGCCGTCCCGGCCTGTGCCAAGGCGATCCACGACTACATGGACGAGCACGGCATCAAGGACGAGCTCGTGGAGATCGACTGGGCCAGCGTCTACTGGAGGAAGTCGTGACGGAGCTTCCGGAGTCCAGCACCGTCGATCCGGAGATCCGCAAGATCGTCTGGCGGCTCGACACCGAGCTCAAGAATGCCCGCAAGTACGGCGTGAAGACCAGCCGCCAGCTGCACAAGGTGATGGTTGCGGACGTCCGCCGGGCCGAGCGCCGGGCACGCGAGGCCGAGAAGCGAGCCGCCGAGGCCGAGCAGCGGGCCGAAGCGGCGGAGGCCGAGCTGGCCGCCGTACGTGCCAGCAGCACGTGGAAGGCGGGCCGTGCGATCGTCGGTGTTCCTTCCCGGATCAAGCGGTTGGGGAAGTCCTGACCGGCGACGTCCTGCTGGCCACTTGCACCACCTGGCCCCACGGCGAACCCGCGCACGAGCGTCTCGACGCTGCCCTCGCCTCCCGTGGGATCAACAGTCGTTGGGTGTCGTGGGACGACCCGAGGGTCGACTGGTCCGCGGCCGGCCTGGTCGCCGCGCGCGCCACCTGGGACTACGACACCCGCCTGCCCGAGTTCCTCGGCTGGGCCGAGCGGGTCGGGCCGCGGCTGCTCCACGGCGCGGACGTGTTCCGGTGGAACACCGACAAGGTCTATCTCGTCGCGCTGGCCCGTAGCGGTCGGGTCCCGGTGGTGCCCACGGTGACCGTCGACGACCTCGCCGACCTGCGCGCGGCGGTCGACCAGTTCGGCGACCTGGTGGTCAAACCGCGGATCGGGGCCGGCGGGCGAGGGGTCGTGATCGTCACTGACGCCGAGGAGCCGGCCAGTCCGCGCCCGGGCACGATGATCGCCCAGCCGCTGGTCCAGAGCGTGCTCACCGAGGGCGAGATCTCGGTCTTCGTGATCGACGGCCGACCCGTCAGCCAGGTGCGCAAGCAGCCAGCCCCCGGTGAGATCCGCGTGCACGAGCAGTTCGGCGGCGCCACCTACCCCAGCACCCTGACCGAGGAGGCCGCCTCCATCGCCGCCGACGCGGTGGCGGCGAGCGCCGCGATCCTGGACGCCGACCTGGTCTATGCGCGGATCGACCTGATGCGCCACGACGGCGTGCTCATGGTCAGCGAGGTCGAGGTCACCGAGCCGGGCCTCTACCTCGACGTGCTTCCGGACAACGCGGAGCCTTTCGCGGAGGCGATCCTGCGCCGCCTGTGACTCACCGGCGACATCGGGGTCGCTCTCGGGGACGCTGGGCTGCGGGTGGGGCCGCCGGGCAAATTCACCGCATAACCGGTGAATCTGCCCGTTCTGGCACGAAGTTTCGCGACAGAACGGGCAGATTCGTCCCGGCTCAGTGGTGAATCGTCCGGGAGCACTGTTTGCACTCGACCCCCCCGAGTGCTAAACATGACGCTGGCACTCTTACCATGAGAGTGACAACACCGGAGTGGTGCCAGCTGAGGTTCACAGCGTCGGGCGAGAAGGGATCGCCCGAGTCGAGCGGGACCATCCGTCGCGGGCAGCCCATCGCACCGGCCACCGAACTCTAAGCGTGAGGAATCGCAGGAGTTATGCCGAAGCTGATTGCCTTTAACGAGGAGGCCCGGCGCGGGCTCGAGCGTGGAATGAACACGCTCGCCGACGCCGTCAAGGTCACGTTGGGTCCCAAGGGGCGCAACGTCGTACTCGAGAAGAAGTGGGGCGCGCCCACCATCACCAACGATGGTGTGAGCATCGCCAAGGAGATCGAGCTCGAGGAGCCGTACGAGAAGATCGGCGCCGAGCTCGTCAAGGAGGTCGCCAAGAAGACCGACGACGTCGCCGGTGACGGTACGACGACGGCGACCGTGCTGGCCCAGGCCATGGTCCGTGAGGGCCTGCGCAACGTGGCCGCGGGTGCGAACCCGATGGGCCTCAAGCGCGGCATCGAGTCGGCCACCGAGGCCGTGTGCGAGCAGCTGCTGAGCATGGCCAAGGACATCGAGACCAAGGAGCAGATCGCGTCGACCGCGAGCATCTCCGCGGCCGACACCAGCGTCGGCGAGATCATCGCCGAGGCGATGGACAAGGTCGGCAAGGAAGGTGTCATCACCGTCGAGGAGTCCAACACCTTCGGGCTGGACCTCGAGCTGACCGAGGGCATGCGGTTCGACAAGGGCTACATCTCGGCCTACTTCGTCACCGACCCGGAGCGGATGGAGACGGTGCTCGAGGACCCCTACGTCCTGATCGCCAACTCCAAGGTCAGCAACGTCAAGGACCTGCTGCCGCTGCTCGAGAAGGTCATGCAGTCGGGCAAGCCGCTGGTGATCATCGCCGAGGACGTCGATGGCGAGGCGCTGTCCACCCTGGTCGTCAACAAGATCCGCGGCACCTTCAAGTCCGTGGCCGTCAAGGCCCCGGGCTTCGGTGACCGCCGCAAGGCCATGCTGCAGGACATCGCGATCCTGACCGGCGGCCAGGTCATCTCCGAGGAGGTCGGCCTCAAGCTGGAGACCGCGGGCGTCGAGCTGCTCGGTCAGGCCCGCAAGGTCGTCATCACCAAGGACGAGACCACGATCGTCGAGGGCGCCGGCGACGCCGCCCAGATCGAGGGTCGGGTCAACCAGATCCGCGCGGAGATCGAGAAGTCCGACTCCGACTACGACCGCGAGAAGCTGCAGGAGCGCCTGGCCAAGCTGGCCGGCGGTGTTGCGGTGATCAAGGTCGGCGCGGCCACCGAGGTCGAGCTCAAGGAGCGCAAGCACCGCATCGAGGACGCCGTTCGCAACGCGAAGGCGGCCGTCGAGGAGGGCATCGTCGCCGGTGGCGGCGTGGCGCTGCTGCAGGCTGCCGACGCGGCGTTCGCCAAGCTCGACCTGACGGGTGACGAGGCGACCGGTGCCAACATCGTGCGTTACGCCACCGAGGCCCCGCTCAAGCAGATCGCGATCAACGCCGGCCTCGAGGGCGGCGTCATCGCGGAGAAGGTGCGCGGTCTCGAGTCCGGGTTCGGTCTCAATGCGGCCACCGGCGAGTACGTCGACATGATCGCCGCCGGCATCATCGACCCCGCCAAGGTGACCCGCTCCGCCCTGCAGAACGCCGCCTCGATCGCGGCGCTGTTCCTCACCACCGAGGCCGTCGTGGCCGACAAGCCCGAGAAGGCCCCGGCCATGCCGGGCGGCGGTGGCGACATGGGCGGCATGGGCGGCATGGACTTCTGAGTCCGACTGCCTGCTGATCCACCACACAGCACGGCCCCCGCCGAAAGGCGGGGGCCGTGCTGTGTTCCTGCCCGTCGCCACTACTGCCGGAACGCATGATTCGACGCTGGGTGTGGCACCGTGGAAGTGTGCCTGCCGATGACACCCCATTGACCGAGGCGTCGCGCCGGACCGGGACGCACGGCCGGAGCCCGCTGACCTGGTTGGTGGTGGCGGCGGTGGCGCTGGTGATCGTGGGGGCCGGGCTGCTCGCGCTGTTCGGGGGCGAGTCCGACGACACCGACTCGCCCGCTGACGCTCCGTCCGCAGGCGATACGTCGCACGCTGTCGAACTGCTGGTCTCTGCGCCGGCCGAGAGGTGCATGCTCCCGAATGTCAGGGTGCTGCGGCAGCAGGAGCTGGCGTTCGACGGGGTGGTCCGCTCGGTTGCCGGCGGCCACGCCACCCTCGATCCGGATCGCTTCTACGTCGGTGGCGAGACAGATGCGGTGGTCGTCAAGGCGCCGGACGGCGACCTCCAGGCCCTGCTGGCGGCGGTCGACTTCCGCGAGGGCGATCGCTACCTGGTTTCCGCGACGGACGGCCGGGTCACCCTGTGTGGGTTCAGCGGTCCCTACACCGACGATCTCGCGGAGCTCTACGCCGAGGCATTCGGCGGCTGAGGAAACTCAGCCGTCGGCACGTCAGGACCCGTGAGGCGCGAGATTCCCTTGGAGTCGCCTGCCGGTGAGCTCGGTCCAGGTGAGTTTCAGATAGAGGTTGCGGACGCCGCTCGCCCACGGCTGCGGCACCCACTCGCCTCGCAGGTCGGCCAGACCGGCGGGCTCCAGCTCCTCGAGCATGCCGACCGCCACGACACTCCAGCCCGAGTGATCATCCTGGGCGATGCCGTCAACCTCGAAGGCGGCGAGCGTGCCGATCGCGAATCTGGCGACCTCGCTGTGCGGCGAGGTTCGCAACACGATCGCGTCGTCGACCAGCGTGAAGTTGAGGGGGACGATCCTGGGTCCACCGGGGGTGCTGATCGCCAGCCGGCCGAACTTCTCGTTCGCCAGCCGGTCCAGGCTCTCCTGCGCGCTGAGCTCCACGGTCATCCTCTTGTCCCCTTCCTTGGAGGGTTCCTCTCGGTTCTGGTCCCGACTCCCCGGCGAACGCCGCCGGCCTCAAGGCGGCGGCGTCGCCGATGCTGACAACTCAGCGCAGGATGGGGAACCGGCGCACCAGGTTCGTCCTGGCCCAGTCCTTGCCGAAGCCCCAGGTGTCGCCGGCCAGCGTCAGGCCCAAGACGATCAGCACCATCGCGCCGGCGATGTGGTCGTCGAGCACCGGGTGGTTCTCGAGCGGGAACGACGCGGCGTACATCATCAGGTAGAGCACCGCGCCGGAGATCGCCGCGAGCCGGATCCCGATGCCCGACACCAGGGCGAAGCCGATGCCCGCCAAGCCGATCATGAACAACCAGTTGGTCCATGCGTCGCCCGCAATGCTGGTGAAGAAGCCGTGGAACCAGTTGTCCTCGGAGACGCCGAAGCTCAGAAACCCGAACGTCGGGCTGCCGTCGTTGATCCAGGCGTCCGGGCCGAAGCGGTCGACGACGCCGGTCTCAGCGTTCTTGCCCGTCGCGTAGCCCAGGGCGAGCAGCTTGTCGAAGAAGGCCCAGAGGAACGTGAACCCGAAGGCGATCCGCAGGACCGCGAGGCCGCGCCGGGCGTTTCGGTGGGTGACGATGTCCTTCTCGACGAGGACGTCGACGGCCGTGTCGTGGTGGTGAACTGCGGTCATGAGTGGCTCCTTCTCCGGGGGGCCGTGCTGGCCCCGGTTGCTCGTGCCTTCAGCGTCGTGGGTTCGTGCGCCGCTCGTGAGGGTCGCGGGACCGGTTTCGGAGAGGTCGTTGGTCCCGACCGTCCGGGACGAACTCAGCTCACCGCCGCTGCCTCCGGCACGACGGCGATCGGACTCGTGGAACGCTCCATCACGTCGACGGCGGTTGAACCGGTGAGCCAGCCGAGCCCATGGACCGGGTGCCGACCCAGGACGACCAGGTTCCAGGGCCGGGGGTGCGCGGCCAGGCACACCTCCACCCGCCCGTTCCTCATCTCCCGGCTGACGTGGACATCGGGGTACTTCTCGCTCAGGCCCGCGATCGACTCGGCGAGGAGCCGGGCGTGCTCACCCACAGTGGGGAGCACGTGCACATAGCCGCCGGCCCTCCCCGTCGCCACCACGGCGACGTCCTGTACGCAGTGCAGGATGGTCAGCGGTACGCCGTGCGCAGAGGCCTGCGCGAAGGCGAACTCGACGACCGGCAGCGACTCGGGGGTCGCGTCCGCGGCGACGATGACGCCGTCCTTGAGCCGCCCGGGCTCGTTCGGGCGCACCACCACGACGGGGCAATGCGTCGACTTGGCCACAGCGGCGCTCACCGAGCCGAGCAAGCGGCTCCGCACCACGCCCCGTCCGCGTGATCCGAGCACCAGAAGATGCGCGCTGCGCGATACCTCCGGCAGCGCCTGGCGCGGATCGCCGGGGACCGAGATGCCGCGGACCGACACCTCGGGCGCGATCGCCAGGGCGTACTCGGTCGCCTTCTCGAGAATCAGGTGCGACATCCGCATCGAGTCATCCAGCGGTGGGACGTTCTGACCAGCGGTGGTGGGCAGCGTCGCAGGCGCGACCGTCTCGTGACCCACGGCGTGGACGAGTGACAAGGATCGGCCCTCGAGCCGGGCTTGGCTGGCCGCCCACTGGACGGCACGGTGGGCGTGGTCGGAGCCGTCGACCGCTGCGACGACTGTCCCGGGGGTGATCTCGATCGTGTTCATGCTCTGAGCCTCTTCCTCGATGCGGTCAGCGGGTACGGGCGCTGGACCCGAAGCAGTGAGGACCTAGTGCCCATCGTCCGCGGTCCCAGCCTCGGCTTCGGGGAGCACGGCGACCGTGCACCTCGCTCGCTCGAGGACGGTGGTGGAGATGGATCCGGTCAGCAACCGACCCAGCGTGTTGACCGGGTGCCGACCCACGACGATCAGGTGCCACCGCTCGGAGAGGTGAGCCAGGCCTTCGTCGGCGAGACCGTGCGCAAGGCGCAACGTGACCTGGACGTCGGGGTACTTCTCCGAGAGCCCGGCGACGGACTCCGTGAGCAGCAGTTGCAGGTCCTGCGTAGCCTCGTCGGGCTGGTCGGTCTCTTGCACCCCGGTGACTGCGGCGACGACATCCCAGAAGCAGTGCAGCACAGTGACGGGGAGCTGTCGCAAGGAGGCCTGCCGGAAGGCGAACTCGACGAGGGGGAGGGACTCGGGGGTGCCGTCGGCACCCACGACGATGCCCTGCGCGGTGGTGCCGTCCGGTAGCGGTCGGCACACGACCACCGGGCAGGAGGCATGTTTGCTCACGGCCGCGCTGACCGAGCCCAGGAGCATGCTGGCGAACACGCCGCGACCCCTGGACCCCATCACGATCAGATGCGCATGCGTCGACGCCTCCACCAGGGCCTGACGGGGATCGCCGGTCAACGGGTGCGCGGTGATGGTGAGGTCGGGCCAGATGCTGTGGGCCAGATCCACCGCGTCGTCGACCACGTCGCTGGCGTGCCGCAGAAGGTCGGGGAGCGCGTCGGGGCGGATCTTGTCGATGGCGGCCATGGCGGCCGTGCGGACGTCGCCTTCGCCGGCCGCGTGGAGGACCGCGAGTGGTCGGCGTTCGAGGTGCGCCTGTTCGGCTGCCCAACTGACCGCGCGGGCGGCGTGCTTCGAGCCGTCCACGGCTACCACGATGCTGCCAGGGGTGATCGATTGCGTCGTCATGCAGCAAGCCTGGTCGTCGGGCAGCGCTGAGAACACTGGCCGAGTGCCCGGATCTCATGGGACCAAGGACCCTCCCCGCCGTCGCCACGGGGACCGAACATCGACTCATGACGTCTCTTGCCGAGATCCCTGTCCATGAGTGTGAACGCCTGCTGCGTGCGGCCGTGTTCGGGCGGGTGGTGCTCGCGACGCCGGATCGGCTGGAGGTGATGCCGGTCAACTATGCGGTCATGGGGGACGCCGTACTGGTCCGGACCACCACTGGCTCGCTGCTCGACCGGTTCGCCGACGGCGAAACCATGCTCCTCGAAGTGGACCAGGTCGATCACGAGAGGTGGCACGGTTGGTCGCTGGTGGCCCGGGGTCGCGCCGAGCGGATCGACGAGCAGCAACTGAGCATCGCCGAGCGGGGCTCCCCGGGTCCGCCCCCCTGGGTGCGGGGTCGCGATGTCTGGATCCGGCTGCGCTGGGCCGAACTCTCCGGTCGCAGGCTGGGGACGGGCGAGCTCGCCACCACGCCGGTGCGCAGGGTCTGGCGGTGACCGTGCCGCCGCGCCGATGCGCGGTCTAGGGGCGCAGTACGTCGTCGACCGGCCGTCGTGGGCTCCGCGGCAGTTCGCTTCGCCCGATCGCCTGCCAGCCGATGCGCAGCACCACGTGGGGGATCAGGAGTCCGCCCAGCACCTCGCGGCGTAGCCGGTGTCGGGTCTGTTCGACCTCGACCGGCTGGCTGAGCGGGACCACGGAGAGGTCGCCAGCGGTCGCCTTGAGCCACAGCGCGCTGAGACCTTCGCCCGTGCGGAGCCAGGCCTGGGCGTTGTCGGCGGTGCCTCCGAGGACCACGATGCCGTCGGAGCTGTCGAGTTCGAACGGGCCCTCGGCCAGCTGCCCGGTGCCGAACCGGTTGTGCAAGGGGTCGCGGAAGTCGGCCGGGACCAGCTGGGAGGGCACCCCCTCGTTGCGGTCGCGGTCGACCCATCGCCCCTGTTCGGCGGCGGTGGCTGCGTCGGACGCGGCGTGTGTGCGGGCGGTCTCCACCATCAGCTCCATTCGCACCCGGGCGGTTTCATCGAGCAATGCGACCCCGTGGCAGCCCCACTTGTTGGCTTCTTCGACCAGATTCAGGAGACGTTGGTCCGGGACCGGCCAGGACGTGAACCGGCGACGGTCGGTCCGTCGCTCGCCGATAATCGCGAGCGTGGCCTGGTCGACGGATTTCCCCGAGGGGGTCAGGTGGACGCGCGCGAGGCGCATCGGGTCCGAGGTGCCGGCCACCCGCTCGACGGTCGTGGCCCAGCCGAGGGCACCTGCCGCCACCTGAAGCTGGTGCAGTGCTGCGCCGCAGCTGATCACCAGGTTGCGTCCAACCGGGTCCGCCACGAGGAGGCGCCGTGCGGGGTCGGCGTACAACTCGATCACGTCGCCGTCGGTGTGCCAGATCCAGGGCTGGGTGTTGTGCACGCTCGGGGCGGTCGTCGCGTAGGCGACGAGCCGTCGAGCCTCGACGGAGGACAGCAGCTCCTGGGGGTGCGAAGCGCTCCTGGTCATCGCAGAAGGCCCACTTCTGGGTCGCGGCGGACCAGTGGCGCGAGTACGACGTTCAGAACTGGCGACCGGGCCTGCGCCGGATGGCCGAGCGACGTGCGAAGGGCGCCGGCCGCTCGGGGCAAGCAGCCGGCCGAAGGTGAGGTCATGAGGCAACGATCTCCGTTCGCCGGGCGGCCGGTAAGGGGCGTAGGTCCCCAGGGGCTCGGGCGGAACGTCCGCCGGACTCAGGCGACGGTCATGGCGACGACGCCCGCCACACCCCAGTCGCGGTTCACCGGCCTGAGCGCCGCGGGTGCGGTTGGGCAGGGACCGAGGTCCGGGAGGTTCGGGCATTCCGCTCGCGCCGGTCGGAACGTCGTCGCGCGTACGGTGGTGGGGTGAGCGATTCCACGGGCGAGGTCACCGACCCGATTCGTGTCTTTCTGCTCGATGATCACGAGATCGTGCGTCGGGGGATCAAGGAGCTCCTGGAGGGCGAGCCGGACATCGTCATCGTCGGCGAGTCGGGCCTGGCCCAGGAGGCCGCGCGCCGCATCCCGGCGCTGCAGCCCGACGTGGCCATCCTCGACGGGCGGCTTCCCGACGGCTCCGGCATCGACGTGTGTCGCGAGGTCCGGTCCCGCGATCCCGAGATCAAGGCGCTGATCCTCACGTCGTACGACGACGACGAGGCGCTGTTCTCCGCCATCATGGCCGGCGCGGCCGGCTACGTCCTCAAGCAGGTGCGGGGCAACGACTTCGTCGACATGGTGCGTCGGGTCGCCGCCGGCCAGTCGACCCTGGACCCGTCGGTCACCGCGCAGGTTCTCGACCGCGTGCGCAACGGGCCACCGGTCAACAAGGAGCTCGAGGCAGCTGACCGAGCAGGAGCTGAAGATCCTGGATCTGATCGGCAACGGGCTGACCAACCGGGAGATCGCTCAGGAGATGTTCCTCGCCGAGAAGACCGTGAAGAACTACGTGTCCTCGATGCTCGCGAAGCTCGGGCTGACCAGCCGCACCCAGGCCGCCATCTTCGCGGTCAAGCACACCCAGGACTGACCCGCGCCATCCGGTCGACCCGCGAGCCATCCCGCCCGGCTGGGCAACCCCGCATCGTTGACCTGACCTGTCCCTCTGCTCAGCGCCTGCTCAGCTCGCTTCCTACCGGAGCGCTCGACGATCCCAAGGTGCTGACAAGGTCCTGTTAATCTCGGAGGCTGGAGGCCTCGGCTGGGAGGGCGAGAGTCGCTATGACCGAGCAAGACGACCGCGATCCCTCAGGCCCGTCGGGACGCCTGCACAGTGTCGAGTTCGACGAGCTGCTGCGCGAGGTTCTCGACCGGATGCGCGGCGTTCTCGACGAACAGGCACGACTGCGACTGCTGCTCGACGCCGTCGTCACGATGGCGGCCGATCTTTCGCTCGACGGCGTGCTCTCGCGGATCGTGTCCATCGCCAGCACTCTCGTGGACGCCGAGTACGCCGCCCTCGGTGTGCTCGGGGCGGGGCCGGAGCGTCGGCTGCGCACCTTCATTCACCACGGCGTGACCCCCCAGCAGGTCGACGAGATCGGCGATCTCCCGACCGGTCATGGCCTGCTCGGGCTGATCATCGACCGGCCCGAACCCTTGCGGCTCCATGACATTGCGGAGCACCCTGCCTCGTACGGCTTCCCGTCGAATCACCCGCCGATGAGCTCCTTCCTCGGAGTCCCGGTCCGGATCCGCGACCAGGTCTTCGGCAACCTGTACCTCACCGAGAAGCGCGGTGGCGGCGACTTCACCGAGGTCGACGAGAACATCGTGATCGCGCTCGCGGCAGCTGCCGGGGTGGCCATCGAGAACGCCCGACTCTACGAGGAGGCGGCCCAGCGCGAGTCCTGGCTGGCTGCGACCGCGGAGGTGATCGGGCATCTGTCGCAGGCCGACCCCGACGTCGATGCGCTGCAGACCGTGGTGGATCGGGCCCGCGAGGTGGCCGGGGCAGACGCGGCCTGGATCGTCACGGGCAGCGATCCCGCGGAGCTGAGGCTTCGCGTGGTGTCCGGGTACGACGCCGATCCCGCTGAGCTGCAACGGATCCGGCTCGATCGCTCGCTGGCTCGAGAGGTGATCGAGAAGGGCGAGCCGATCGCGGTCGAGAACATCGGTGCCGAGTCGCGCGCGATCGACTTCGCCGGCGCGCTCGGCTGGCCGCGACTGGGTCCGGCGATCATCGTCCCCCTCGGCGCGGGCGCGATGCGCGAGGGCGCGCTGGCGCTCGCCTGGACCCTCGACCGCTCGATGGACTACCGCGCCCTGGATGCCGACCTGCCCGCCAGCTTCGCCGAGCAGGCGGCCCTGACGCTCCAGGTGACGCGTTCTCGGGAGAGCCAGGAACGCCTCACCCTGTTCGAGGATCGGGACCGGATCGGCCGAGACCTGCACGACCTGGTCATCCAACGGCTGTTCGCGGTCGGGCTGGGCCTGCAGAGCACGGCCCGACTGGCCGAAAGTGCCGAGGTGGCCGCACGCCTGGAGCAGGCCGTCGACGACCTGGACGCCACGATCAAGGACATCCGCCGGACGATCTTCGCGCTGGGTTCCGCCGACTCGTCCTCAGACATCCAGACCGAGATGACCCGGATCGCCGAGCGCGCCGAAGCGACCTTGAAGTTCAGGCCCACGATCACGTTCGCAGGGCCGGTGCGAACGCTGGTCAGCCCCGAGGTGGCTCCCGATCTGCTCGCGGTCCTCGGCGAGGCGCTTTCCAACATCAGCCGGCACGCACAGGCGACCATGGTCGAGATCCATCTCGAGGCGGGGACCGAGATCGCGCTCAGCGTGGTCGACGACGGCATCGGACTTCCGGAGAACCCGGCGGAGAGTGGATTGGGCAACATCCGGCAGCGAGCCGAGCGTCACCAGGGGCGGCTCGACCTCACGTCCACGCCCGGCGCCGGCACCCGCCTGTTGTGGAGCGTTCCGCTTACGACGGGCTGAGGTCGCGCGTGCGTCCGGCCCGCTAGCCGTCCCCAGCGGACCGCAGGTTCGAGCTCGATCGGTGGCACCTGCCCCCTGACGCGGCCGCCGGCACGCGGTGCAACTTCGACGCCCTGGCGTCGCTTTCCGAGCATGATCGGGACCAACGGCCCTGCCGCGGACGGATGCCCCGGCCTACCCTCGAATCAGCGGTCGTCAGGGGCCGTCCGAGCGCAAAGGGGGCCGACCATGGACGCCGAAGCTCCTGCGGAGGAGTTGGCACTCGATGAGTGCTGGGAGTGCCTGGAGGCCGGCGAGTTCGGCCGCCTCGCGTATCGGCTGGTCGACGAGGTGCACGTCGTACCCATGAACTACGTGGTCGACGCCAGGACCCTGCTGTTTCGCACCACCGCGGGCAACAAGCTGCTCGCGGCCGCCTTGCACTCGGAGGTGGCCTTCGAGATCGACTGGTACGACGAGCACTCGGCCTGGTCCGTGGTCGTCCGTGGCCAGGCTCGACGGCTCCCTGATCGCGAGCTGCACCGCCTCGACTCGTTGCAGGCACGGCCCTGGGTGTCGAGTCAGAAGCTGGAAGCGATCGAGCTCGTGCCTGAGATCGTTACCGGGAGACGGTTCGTGCTCCGCCGTCACTGAAGTCCCGTCCTCGCTCCAGCGCGAGGAGGGCGGAAGGTCAGGGTTCGCCACCGTGGGCAGCCACCGGCCGCGGCGCGGCTGGGAGAAGGTCGGGTAGTGCGACCATCCCCGAACTAAGGAGGAGACATGCAGGGTGAATCACTGGTCCGGCTCGGCAAGGAACAGCTCGCTGTGGCCCGGGAGGCCCGAAGCGGGCGCGCCGCCATCACGGTTTTCGGCGGCCAGCAACACGACCTCAGACAGACGTTGATCGCGCTCGTCGGGGGGCGCGCCCTCGGCGAGCACGACGCGCCGGGCGAGGCCAGCCTCCTGGTACTGACCGGTCGGGTGCGGCTGCACGCCGGGGAGGAGTCGTGGGAGGGAACCGACGGCGACTATCTCGTGATCCCGCCGACCCGCCACGACCTGGAGGCGGTCACGGATGCCGTCGTCCTGCTCACCGTCGCCAGCCGGGCCGGATGAGCGTCACCGGGCTGTTGCTGGCGGCCGGCGCGGGCACCCGGATGGGTCGGCCCAAGGCACTGATCGTCGACGCCGACGGCACCTCCTGGCTGGCCCGGGGGATCGCCGCACTGATCGAGGGCGGGTGCGACGACGTGACGGTGGTGCTGGGCGCGGCCGCCGACGAAGCTCGCGCGCGGGTGCCGGAAGGCGTGACCGTCGTGGTGGCCGACGACTGGGCGGAGGGGATGTCCGCATCCCTGCGGGTCGGCCTTACCTCACTCGAGGGCACCGACGCCGACGCTGCCCTGGTGTCGCTCGTGGACCTGCCCGACGTCGACAAGACCGTGGTCGAGCGGGTGCTCGCGGCGGGAGCCGACGAACGCGCGCTGATCCGGGCGACGTACGACGGCCGCCCCGGGCACCCGGTCGTGCTCGGCCGCGAGCACTGGTTCGGTGTCCGCGCCGCGGCCGTGGGGGACCGGGGCGCTCGCGACTATCTGGCCAACCACGCCCTCGTCGAGGTCGAGTGCGGCGACCTCGCCACCGGGCTGGACGTGGACGAATAGCTCGGTCAGGCGGGGCGGGCCGGCAGTCGCGTGGAGAGGTCGTAGGTCCGTTGCTCGAGGGTGGTCATCCGACCATCCAGCTTCGCGAACTCGCCCTTCATCTCTCGCCGGAGCTCCCGGACGTCGGACCGGACGTCGGCGATGTCGGTCTTGAGCTCTGTCCGCAGATCCCCGCCGCCGCCCATCTCGCCGCGCAGCCGCCCATCTCGCCGCGCAGCCCCATCTCGCCGCGCAGGCCGTCCATCTCGCCGCGCAGGCCGCCCATCTCGCCGCGCAGGCCACCGATCGCCCCGCGCAGCTCGTCCCGAAGGTCGCGCTTGATGGCGTGGAGGTAGCCGAACAGCGCGACGGTGAACCCGGCGAAGCCGAGCAGCGTCACCCAGGTCTCCTGGTCCACGACGATCACCCCTTCAGTCTGCCCCACTCGAACGGACCCGGCCAGGACGCTACGGACGCGCCGGCGCCGCCGCAACGGCAGCCGCCGTGGTCTGTGGAGGACCGCGACCAACCCGTCGCCAACGCCGCGCCACGTAGCCTTGACCCATGCAGCCGTCGTCCCCCGCAGACGTCGCCACC
Organism: uncultured Actinomycetota bacterium; assembly: GCA_963827185.1. GTDB lineage: Bacteria > Actinomycetota > Actinomycetes > Propionibacteriales > Nocardioidaceae > Nocardioides. Next base: position 48,293 of record CAWGZQ010000001.1, on the reverse strand, counting down.
CGACTGGGCGACACCGGGTATCTCTGCGACGACGACCTGGCCACGGTCGCGTTCCTGGCGCTGAGCATGGAGCGTCCGCTGCTGCTCGAGGGCGAGCCGGGCACCGGCAAGACCGCGCTGGCCGAGGCGATCGCCGAGTCCCTTGGGCTGCCGCTCGTGCGACTGCAGTGCTACGAGGGGATCGACGCGACCCAGGCGCTCTACGACTGGGACTTCCCGCGCCAGATCCTGCACCTGCGGGCATTGGAAGCCGTCGCGGGCGGCCCCGAATCGAGGTTGGCCCCCGAAGAGGTCGAGAAGAGCCTCTACGACGAGCGGTTCCTGCTCGCCCGGCCGGTGCTTGCGGCGCTCCAACAGAGCCCGGTGGTGCTGCTGGTCGACGAGATCGACCGCGCCGACGACGAGTTCGAGGCGTTCCTGCTGGAGGTGCTCTCGACCTATCAGGTCAGCATCCCCGAGCTCGGCACGATCCGGGCCGCCACCCCGCCGATCGTGGTGCTCACCTCCAACCGGACCCGCGAGCTCCACGACGCGCTGAAGCGGCGCTGTCTCTACCACTGGATCGACCACCCCGGGCTGGAGCGTGAGGTCGCCATCGTCCGCTCGCGCGCGCCCGAGGTGTCCGCCCAGCTGGCCCAACAGGTGGTCGGCGTCGTGCAGCAGCTGCGCGAGCGCGACGACCTCGAGAAGCCGCCGGGTGTCGCGGAGACCCTCGACTGGGCGCGGGCCCTCCAGCACCTCGGCGCCAGCGAGCTCGACCTCGAGTCGGCCGCCCGCACGCTGGGGGCGCTGGTGAAGTACCGCGAGGACACCGATCGGGTGCGACAGGCCCTGGACCGGTTGCTTCGCACATGAGCGTCCCGATGAACGTCCAGCCCGACGAGTTCCTGCTGGGCTTTGCCCGCGCGCTCCGGGCCGCCGGCTTGCCGGTGACCCACGACCGCGCCCAGGGATTCCTGACCGCGGCGGCACTCGTCGGGCTCGACGACCAGCGGGCGACGTACACCGCCGGGCGGGCCACCCTGTGCGCCTCGCCCGACGACCTGGCCCGCTATGACCAGGTCTTCGAGGCGTACTTCAATGCCCGGGACGGGCTGCCCCGTCCGCGGCCCGTGTCGCCCGCGACCCCGTCGCGGACCGAACTGCCCACCACCGACGACGACGGCGGCGGTGAGGCCTCCGACGAGGAGCCGGTGCGCGCGAAGGCCAGCCGGACCGAGGTTCTCCGGCACCGCGACGTCGCGTCCCTGTCCCCGGCCGAACGGCATCGGCTCGCCGGGATGTTTGCGACCCTGCGGCCCCGTTCGCCGATGCGTCGTACCGCCCGCCAGCAGCGCTGGCACCGCGGGGAGGTCGACGCATCTCGCACGCTGCGCGCGAGCCTGCGCCGGATGGGTGAGCCGGCCGAGATCCAGTGGCGCCGGCGAGCGGTCCGGCCGCGTCGGGTGGTGCTGCTCGTCGATGTGTCCGGCTCGATGAGCGGGTACGCCGACGCACTCCTGCGACTGGCCCACCGGGTGGTGACGAGCAACCCGCGCGCCGAGGTGTTCACGGTCGGCACCCGCCTGACCCACCTGACCCGGGCGTTGCGCAGCCGCGATGCGGAGCGAGCGCTGGTGGCGGCCGGAGAAACCGTGCCCGACTGGTCCGGAGGCACTCGGCTGGGCGAGACGCTGAAGGTCTTCCTGGACCGGTGGGGGCGCCGAGGCATGGCCCGCGGGGCCGTGGTCGTGGTGTTCAGCGACGGCTGGGAGCGTGGCGACACCGAGCTGCTCGGCGAGCAGATGCGCCGGCTCCGGCGGGTCGCGCACCGGGTGATCTGGGTGAACCCGCACCGCGGCAAAGATGGCTACGAAGCGGTCCAGCGGGGGGTGCTCGCGGCGCTGCCCCATGTCGACGACTTCGTGGCCGGCCACTCGCTCGCGACGTACGCCAAGGTCCTGGAGGTGATCGGCCGTGCGTGACGTGCTGCCGGAGCTGATGAAGTGGTGGGAGGCCGGCGAGACGGTCGGCGTCGGCACCGTGGTGGCGACCTTCCAGTCGGCTCCGCGGCCCCCCGGTGCCTCGATGCTGGTCGGCCCGGAAGGGACCGCCGTCGGCTCGGTCTCCGGCGGCTGCGTGGAGGGCGCGGTCTACGACCTGGCGCAGTCGGTCGTCGCGTCCGGCACCCCGGTGCTGGAGCGGTACGGCGTCTCCGACGACGACGCCTTCGCGGTCGGCCTCACCTGCGGCGGGATCCTCGACGTGTTCGTGGAGCAGGTGTCGCTGGAGACCTTCCCGGAGCTCGGCGAGCTCGCTGCCGACGTCGAGTCGGGCCGCCCGGTCGCGCTGGCGACCGTCATCGAGCATCCCGACCCGTCGTGGCTCGGCCGCCGGATGATCATCCGACCGGACGATCCCGTGGTGGGCTCGATCGGCTCGCCGCGCGCCGACGACGCGGTCCGCGACGACGTGCTCGGGCTGCTGGCGTCGGGGCACAACGCGACCCTCACCTACGGCCCCGACGGCGAACGGCGTGGCGAGGGGATGCGGGTCTTCGCGTGGGCGTTCGCCCCGCGACCGCGGCTGCTGGTGTTCGGGGCGATCGACTTCGCCGCAGCGGTGGCGAGGGTGGGTGGCTTCCTCGGCTACCAGGTGACCGTCTGCGACGCGCGGCCGGTGTTCGCGACGGCGAGCCGGTTCCCGGAGGCCGACGACGTGGTCGTCGACTGGCCGCACCGCTACCTGGAGGCCGAGCGCGACGCCGGCCGGATCGACGGCCGCACCGTGATCACGGTGCTCACCCACGACCCGAAGTTCGACGTCCCCTTGCTCGAGGTGGCCCTCCGCCTGACCGATGTCGCCTACGTCGGCGCGATGGGCTCGCGGCGTACCCACGACGACCGGCTGGAGCGGCTCCGTGAGGCGGGGCTGAGCGAGGTGGAGATCGAGCGGCTGTCCAGCCCGATCGGCCTCGACCTCGGCGCCCGTACGCCCGAGGAGACCGCGATCAGCATCGCGGCCGAGGTGATCGCCGGGCGCTGGGGCGGCTCGGGTCGGCCGCTGGCCGAGCGCGAGGGCCGGATCCACCACTGATGCGGGTCGCGGGGCTGATGCTGACGCTCGTCCTGCTGGCATCGTGCTCCGACTCGGCCGGGCCGGACGCCCCCGCGGACGCGGCACCGAGCTCGACGTCGCCCAGCACCATGACGTCACCCGAGGATCCCGGGCGACCCGAGGATCCGGAGGCACTGCCCCCGAGGGTCGTCCTGCCGCCCGTGCACCACCGGGTCTCGCTGCCCGCGCTGATGCACGAGAGGTTCCGCGCCAGCCGGGTTCGCCAGGTCCGGGTGGTTGCCGAGACCGACGCGTACACCCGGTCCGAGGTGACCTACGACAGTGGCGGGGTCACCGTGTCCGGCGTCCTGCTCCGGCCGCGCGGCCCCGGCCCGTTCCCGGGGATCGTGCTCAACCACGGCCACATCGAGCCGTCCATCTACGTCACCGGGCAGGGCCTGGCCCGCGAGCAGGACTGGCTGGCGCGGGCCGGCTTCGTCGTGCTGCACACCGACTACCGCGGGCATGCCGCGTCAGACCCGGTCGCGCCGCTCGATCGCGAGACCCGGCTGGGCTATACCCGCGACGCGATCAACGCCGTCCTCGCCCTCGAGCGCGAGCCGTACGTCGACCCGGACCGGATGGCGATGCTCGGCCGGTCGATGGGTGGCGGGGTCACCCTCAACGCGCTCGTCGCCTACCCCGACCTGGTCGAGGCGGCGGTCATCTACGCCTCGGTGAGCTCGAGGTACCTCGACAACCTGCGGCACTTCACCGAGCGCAGCCGGCCGGAGGCGGTCCGGGCGCTCTTCGACACCTACGGGCCACCCGGCGAGAGCCCGCGGTTCTACCGGGAGCTGTCGTCGCGCACCTTCTTCGACCGGATCAGCGACCCGCTGCTGATCCACCACGGCAGCGCCGACGAGACCTGTCCGTTGCCGTGGGCCACGACGACGCAGCGGCTGTTGGCGGGCGCGGGGGCGACCAGTCGGCTCGAGGTGTACCGCGGCGAGCACCACTCGTTCGTCCCGCAGTGGCAGGACTCGATCGAGGCGACCGTGCGGTTCCTGCGCCGGCAGCTGGGCGATTGACCCCGGTGTAGCGTGATCAGCACCTGACCGATCGGGAGCCGGCATGGGTCGCAGTGAGCTGCAGACGCGCAAGGTGGAGGCACTGCGCGCGTGGACATCGTTCGTGGAGGCGGGCGACGAGGCGGCCGCGGTGGTGCGCCCCGAGATCCTGTCCAGCTGGACCCGCTCGGAGGCGGCGGTCTCCACCGACGTGCGCGAGGCTCCCCTGGCCGACGAAGGCGAGACCGCGGCGATCTGGCGCGACTCCCCACTCCAGGTGGCGGTCGAGAGCGTCGAAGGCGAGCTCCGGCGTACCGCCGAGGACGGCGACCTGGTGCTCGCCGTCACCGATGCGCAGACCCGGATCCTGTGGACCTACGGCGGCCGGGTGATGCGACGCAAGGCGGAGACCGTCAACTTCGTGCCGGGCGGACGCTGGGACGACCGCTCGGTCGGCACCAACGCGCTCGACCTGGCCAACCGGCTCGCCGAGCCCGCGATGGTGTTCAGCGCCGAGCACTACGCCTCGATCGTGCACAACTGGGTGTGCTGGGCGGCGCCCGTCCACGACCCGGTGACCGGTCGGCAGCTCGGCGTCATCGACCTGTCGACCACCTGGGACCGCACCCACCCGATCGGCCTCGCGACCGCCCGGGTGATGGCCCGGCTGATCGAGTCGGCGATGCCGCGGTCGTCGCACCATCCCTCGGCGCTGGGCGGCGACGACACCCGCGACCCGGGGCTGGTGATGACCCTGCTCGGCACCGCCGAGGTCCGCCTCGACGGGCAGCGGCTGCTGCTCAACCGGCGCCAGACCGAGGTGCTCGCGCTGCTGGCGCTGCACCCCGAGGGGCTGTCGCTCGAGCAGCTGCACGCGATGCTCTACGGCGACCAGGCCGTCACGTTCTCCACGCTCAAGGCCGAGGTGTCGCACCTGCGCTCGGCGCTCGGCGGACAGCTCGGCTCACGGCCCTACCGGCTGCTGATGCCGCTGGCGACCGACGTCGACCACGTGCTCGCGTTGCTCCGGGCCGGGCAGGTGGCCGCCGCCGTCGAGGCCTACGGCGGCGACCTGCTGCCCGGTACCAACTCGCCGGCACTCACCGAGCTCGCCGACTACGTCGCGGTCGCGGTCCGCGAGGCGCTGCTCGCCGACCCGCAGCCCGACGCGGTGCTGCGCTACGCCGACCTGGCGCCGTACGACGTCGAGGTGGTCGAGCGATGCCTGGCCGCCCTGGGGTCGGGCAACCATCCGGCGAAGCCGTTGCTCAAGGGCCGTCTGGCCGCCAGCCGCTGAGGCGCGGCCGGGCTCAGCTCTGCCTCGTGAACACCGACGTCATGTAGAGGGCCCGCTGGAACACCTCATCGGGGATCCCCTCATAGCCGGGCAACGTTGACCTGACGAATTCGAGCCGGAGGGTGTCGCCGTCGACGGACCAGCGATAGGTGTTCGAGCCATCGGAGTGATGGAAGACCACCGTGTCACCCTCGATCTCGTACTCCGCGTCGTAGTCGATCGGCTGCGGCGGCCCGCCGTTGGACTCGCCGTAGAGGTCCCAGGCGCCGTTCTCGATGGTGAGGGTCAGCAGGGTGTCATCGGAGAACGGCGCGTTCTTCCGGTACGCCGCCAGATGGCGGCCGAGTCCGTGTCGGCGCACCGTTGCCTCGGTCTCCTCGAGTGAGAGGGGACCGGCCTGCCACGAGCCCTCGAGCTCAGTGGTGGGTGTCGGGGTGGCGGTCGGGGTGGGTGTCGGGGTGGCGGTCGGAGGGCTGCTCGCCGACGACGGGGACGTTCCGCCGGATGGAGTCTCGACATCGTCGCCGCATCCGGTGAGGGCCACGGGCAAGGCGATGGCGATAGCGACCAGCCGGGCCGCGGTGGTGATGCGGGGCATGTGCGCCTCCTCCGGTCGTTGGCAGCGTAGTGAAAGTGGCCTACCCGTGTGAAGGCTCCTCGGGAGGTCGTCCGAGGCCGGCCTCGCGGGCCCGGACGATCGCCTCGGGGCGACCGGCGACCCGCAGCTTGACGAAGATCGACGACACGTTGTTGGCGATGGTTTTGGGGGCGAGCGCGAGCCGCTCGCCGATCACGGCGTTCGGCAGCCCGGCAGCGAGCAGATCGAGGATCTCGCGCTCGCGAGGAGTGAGCTCGGGGAACGCCGGCTCGGCGACGCTGGGCCCGGCCCGGAAGAACGCGAGCACGCGCTGGGCCACCCCCGGCCCGAAGATCGCCTCGCCGCGGGCCACCGCAGTGATGCCGCCGAGGATCTCCTCCTGCGAGGCGCCCTTCACGAGGTAGCCGCGGGCGCCGGCGCGCATCGCGGCGAACACCGAGTCGTCGTCCTCGTGCATGGTCAGGATCAGGACCGCCACCGACGGGGCCGCCTTGCCGATCTCGCGGGTGGCCGCGAAGCCGTCGAGGTCGGGCATCCGCAGGTCGAGGAGTGCGACGTCGGGGGTGTGCAGCACCGCCTCGCGGACCGCTTCGGCGCCGGTCGCCGCCTCGGCCACGACGTCGTACCCGGGCACCGAGCCGAGCAACGCGCGCAGACCGTCGCGCACGACCGGGTGATCGTCGGCGATCAGGATGCGGAGGTCGCTCATGGGGTCACCGCCAGAGGGAACGTCGCGACCACGCGACCGCCGGTGGTGTCGGGTCCGGCCTCGAGCCGGCCGCCGACGGCATCGATGCGTTGACGCATCCCGGTCAGGCCGACGCCGGGCCGCCAGATGGTGCCGCTCGCACCGTCGTCGACCACGCTCACCTCCAGCTCATCGCCGCACCGCAGCGTGACGCTGGCTCGGGTTGCGTCCGCGTGCCGGACGACGTTGGTGAGCGCCTCGGTCGCGATCCGATAGGCGGCGACCTCCACGGCCGCGGGCAGCGCCGGCAGCGCCTCGGCGTCGAGCTGTACGGCGAGCCGGCTGCCGTCGCTGCGGTAGGACAGCTCCTCGGCGCGCTGCCGGAGCGCACCGACCAGTCCGAGCTCGTCGAGCACCGGCGGACGCAGCCCGTCGACCACTCGACGCACGCTGTCGATCGCATACCGTGCCTCCAGCTGGGTGCGGGCCACGAGCTCATCTGCTCGATCGGGGTCCGTCGCGCGCAGGTTCGCGGCGGCGTCGGATGACAGCGCCAACCCGGTCAGTACCGGTCCGAGGTCGTCGTGCAGCTCGCGGCGGAGCCGTCGGCGCTCCTCCTCGACCGCGGTCACCATCCGCTCCTGCGAGACCCGGACCTCTTCGGTGAGCGAGGTGGCGTGCAGGGCGAGAGCGAGCGGGGCGGTGAGCAGCGCGACGCCGCGAGCGTCCTTCTCGGACAGCGCCCGCTCACCCGGGCGCAGGCCCAGGACCAACGTGCCCACCCCACGGTCGGCGTGGCAGAGCTCCACCTCGTGCCGTTGCCCGTCGGGAAGCCCCGCCGCGCCGAGCGACCGGCCCTCGGTGTCGAGCACCGCGACGTAGGGCAGGCGCAGGGTGTCGGCGAGTGATCCGGCCACCGCGGCGAAGGACGCGCGGTCGGCGTGCAGGTGCGGCGAGACCGAGGACATCACGCTGGCCGGGTCGCGGCGCTCGCCGTACGTCGCCTGCTCGACGAGGCGCTGCAGCCGCGGGTAGAGCGGGCCGACCAGGAGCGCCACCACGAGGGTGGCCAGCACCGAGCGTCCGGTCCACGCGGACAAGAGGCTGTCGAGCAGCGTGACCAGGAGCAGATAGGCGGCGAGCGCGCCCAGGGAGAGCAGCGCCCAGGTGAGCGCGCGAGAGATGACGACCCGGATGTCGAGCAGCTGGTGCCGCACGATGGCCAGAGTGATCGCGATCGGGATCAACGGGATCGCGAACAGCACCAGCACGGGCGTGCCCGCGACGAGCGCCCACGGGATGACGACCACCAGCACCGCGATGGTCGACATCAGCAGCCAGAGCAGCTGACTGCGCTCGCGCGCCTCGCCGCGGCGGAACCGGATGACGAGTGCGACGAGCGCCAGCGCGATGAACGTCACCACGCGCAGCTCGGAGAGGATCCACAGCGGTGCCCAGTCGCCGTGCCCGTCGAAGCTGAGGTAACTGGCCGGCGAGCCGGCGAGGATCGGCTCGGGCTCGGCGCCGAGCTCGATCACGAACAGCGGGGCGGTCACGACGTACCCGATCGCCACGGGCCGCCAGCGCGGCGAGGGCAGCCGGCCGGTCGGGAACAGCAGCAGCGCCAACGGCAGGAACAGCCCGATCGACCACGGCCAGGAACAGGCCGCGACGGTGGCCGCGAGGCGCTGGGCAACCAGTGGTGCGCCCTGCTCGGCGAGGACCGCGGCGAGCGGCGCCGCCATCGCCGTGGTGGCGTGCCCGATCCCGTCGGCGACCAGCAGCCAGCCGACCGGGTTGCGCGGCCGGTGCCAGGTGATCACCGCACCGCACCACCCGAAGGACAGCCCCATCAACGCGTTGGTGACCACGAAGCCGTCCAGCGCCTCGGTCCAGCTCAACCCGAGCACCAAGGTCAGCAGCACGGCGGTGGCCACCTCGGCGAACACCACGGCCGCGGCCACGCCGGCAGGGATCCGGCCCGCGCCTGTCATGGCCCTCAGTGTGCTCGCCTCCGGGCCGCCGCGGGAGGGAACGCGTTCCCGGGTGCGCCGGGCGATCTCCCGGCTGGGGAGGAATCGCCCCCCTGCTCCGGGCAGGGTCGCGGCGCCACGCTGGTCGGGACGCGAACCCTCACCCCAGGAGAACCGATGAACGCTCAACACAAGGCGGGGCTGGTCCTGCTCGGTCTGCTCTCGCTCAGCGACCTCAGCCTGCCGTTCCTCACCGACGGTGACCACCCGCCGATGTGGGTGGCCATCATCGGCCTGGTGTTCGGCCTGGCTTCGCTGGCTCTGCTCCCCGCCGCCTGGCGCGGCCGGCGGCCGGCCCTGTTCGGCCTGCTCGGCACCCGACTGGCGTCGGCACTGCTCGCGCTGCCCGTGTTCTTCGTCAACGACGCCCCTGACGGGGCGGTCGTGGCGGTGGCGGCGGCGGTGGCACTCACGGTGCTGGGCGTCGTGCTTGCCCTCGTCGGCACCCGTCAGGTGGTGCCGGCATGACGACCTCGACCAGGACCGCCGACACGCACCGGCTCGCCGAGGGGCGCGGCGCCCTGATCGCGCTGGCCCTGCTGGCGCCGATCGGGGCCGCGGCGGTGGGAGTGCTGCGGTACGTGCTGCCGTACGAGACGACCGACAGCGCTGCCGCCATCGTCCGCGAGACGTACGCCGATCCGGGCGCCATGTCGCTCGTGCTCTGGCTCTCGCTCGTGGCGGCGCTGACCATGGTCCCCGGCTCGATCGCGGTGGGCCGACTGGTCCGGCCGGCCGCGCCACGGCTCACGACCGTCGCGCTGGCCCTGGTGGTGCCCGGCTACCTGATGCTGCCGATGCTGGCCGGTCTCGACCATCCGGTGTGGCTGGCTGCCGAGGCGGGGGCCAGCCAGGACGCCGCGGTCGCGCTGCTCGAGGCCGCACACCCGTCGTACGCCCTTGCGACCGGCATCTTCGTCGTCGGCCATGTGGTCGGCACCGTGCTGCTGGGCGTGGCGATGCTGCGCTCCCGAGTCGTGCCCGTCTGGGCCGCGGCCGTCACGATCGTGTCCCAGCCGCTGCACTTCGTTGCCGCGGTGATCGCACCGAACCACGCGCTGGACGGCTTTGCCTGGGGGCTGAACGCCCTCGGCTTCGCGGCCGCGGCCGTCGCCATCATTCGATCCGCGGAGTAGGAGGAGATCCCCCGCTGACCCGTCGCAAAGTTTGCGACGGGTCAGCGCCAACCAAGCACCAACCCCACGCTCCTAGCGTGACTGGGGTCACAGGTCCACGGCCCAAGGGAGCAAGAGCCATGACGCAGATCAACCTCACCGTCGACGGGGACCAGGTCTCCGACGACGTCGAACCCCGGATGATGCTCGTGCAGTATCTGCGGGAGAAGCTCGGCAAGACCGGGACCGTGATCGGTTGCGACACCAGCAACTGCGGAGCCTGCACGGTGCACCTCGACGGCCGGTCGGTGAAGGCGTGCAACGTGCTGGCGGTCCAAGCCGACGGCCGTGAGGTCACCACGATCGAAGGGCTCTCCGGCAACGGCGAGCTGCATCCCGTGCAGGAGGCCTTCCGGGAGTGCCATGGCCTGCAGTGCGGCTTCTGCACGCCGGGGATGATCATGCAGGCCGTCGATCTGCTGAACGAGAACCCGCAGCCGAGCGAGCAGGAGATCCGGCTCGGGCTCGAGGGCAACCTCTGCCGATGCACCGGCTACCACAACATCGTCAGAGCCGTGCAGCACGCCGCGGGAGGTGCCCAGTGACCGCCGTGCAGGACGCCCCGCAGGCAGAGATCGGCCGGGACCGACGGCGCAAGGAGGACGAGCGGCTGATCACCGGCCGGACCCGCTGGACCGACAACCTGACCCTGCCCGGGATGCTGCACCTGGCCATGGTGCGCAGCCCGTTCGCGCACGCCGCGATTACCTCGATCGACACCGCCGAGGCGGCCGCGGCGACCAACGTGGTCGCCGTGCTCACCGGGGCGGATCTCGGGGAGGGCCAAGGCGTCAACATCAACGCCTGGCCGATCACGCCCGAGCAGGTCGCCCCGGCGCACCTTCCGATGCCGAGCGACCGGGTCGCGTTCGCGGGCGAGATCGTCGCGGTCGTGGTGGCCCGCAGTGCCGCGGCAGCGCGCGACGCCGCCGAGCTCGTAGATGTCGACTACGACGAGCTGCCGGCCGCCCTCGACCTCAAGGAGTCCGCCGAGGATAAGGTCCTGGCGCATCCCGACCTCGGCACCAACAAGTCGGCGTACTGGGTCTTCGACTCCGCGGAGGCCGGCACCGGCGGCAACGTCGACGACGCGATCGCGAACGCCCGCGCCGACGGAATCGTCATCGAACGCGAGTACCGGCAGCAGCGCCTGATCCCGGCCTTCATGGAGCCGCGGTCGGTGGTCGTCGACCCGACCGGCGAGCAGCTGACCATGTGGTCGGCGACTCAGATCCCGCACATCCTCCGGTTCGCGCTGGCCGCGACCACCGGCGTTCCCGAGTCGAAGATCCGAGTGATCGCGCCGGACGTGGGCGGCGGGTTCGGTGGCAAGCTGCAGACCACACCCGAGGAGTTCATCGCCTGGGCGGTGGCCCGGCGGCTGGGGAAGCCGGTGAAGTACACCGAAACCCGCAGCGAGAGCCTGGTGAGTGGCCACCACGGCCGCGACCAGTGGCAGAAGTTGACGCTGTCCGCCGAGAAGGACGGCACCGTCACCGGCTTCAAGGTCGAGCTGCTCGCTGACCTGGGCGCCTACGTCTCGCTCGTCGGTGGTGGCGTCCCGGTGCTGGGCGCGTTTATGTTCAACGCGATCTACAAGTTCCCGGCCTACCACTTCGCGGTGCAGACCGTGCTCACCAACAAGACCTGGACCGATGCCTATCGCGGCGCGGGCCGGCCGGAGGCGACGTACGCCATCGAGCGGATGATGGACGAGCTCGCTGTCGAGGTGGGCGTCGACCCGCTCACGATCCGCGAGATGAACTGGATCAAGCACGAGGAGTTCCCGTTCACGACGGTGGCCGGCCTGGAGTACGACTCCGGCAACTACGAGGCGGCCACGGCCAAGGCCAAGGAGCTCTTCGGGTACGACGACCTGCGCGCCGAGCAGCAGCGGCGCCGCGACTCCGGCGACCCGGTCCAGCTCGGCATCGGCACCTCGACCTTCACCGAGATGTGCGGTCTGGCGCCGAGCCGGGTCCTCGGCACCCTCAACTACGGCGCCGGCGGCTGGGAGCACGCCAGTGTGCGGATGCTGGCTACCGGCAAGGTCGAGGCGGTCACCGGCTCCAGCTCGCACGGACAGGGGCACGAGACGGCCTTCAGCCAGATCGTCGCCGACCGGCTCGGCGTCGCCTTCGAGGACGTCGAGGTGCTGCACGGCGACACCCAGATCGCCCACCGGGGCCTGGACACCTACGGCTCGCGGTCGCTCGTCGTGGGCGGTGAGGCACTGGTCCGCGCCGCCGACAAGGTGATCGAGAAGGCCCGTCCGATCGCGGCCCATCTGCTGGAGGCTTCGGTCGACGACATCGAGTTCTCCGCTGGCACCTTCTCCGTTCGCGGCACCGATCAGGGCCTGGCCATCGGTGAGATCGCGACCGCGGCGTTCGCGGCGCACAACCTGCCCGACGGCACCGAGCCCTCGCTCGACTGCGACGCGACGTACGACCCGGTCAACTTCTCCTACCCGCACGGCACCCACCTGTGCGCGATGGAGGTCGACACCGAGACCGGCGCGGTGCAGATGCGCAAGTACGTCGCCTGCGACGACATCGGCAACATCATCAACCCGCTGATCGTCGCCGGCCAGGTCCACGGCGGGCTGGTGCAGGGCATCGCCCAGGCCCTCTGGGAGGAGGCGGTCTACGACGACTCCGGCACCCTCGTGTCCGGCTCGTTCGTCGACTACCTGCTGCCCACCGCGGCCGACACGATCAGCTTCGACCTCGCTCACACCACCTCGCCGAGCACCACGAACTCGCTGGGCACCAAGGGCGTGGGCGAGGCGGGCACGATCGCGTCGACGCCGGCCGTGGTCAACGCGATCGTCGATGCGGTGCGGCAGTTCGGAGTCAACGACATCCAGATGCCCTGCACCCCCGAACGGGTGTGGCAGGCGATCCAGGGCGGCGGCAGCGGTGGCACCACGCCGAGGGCGGCCGAGCCGCACTTCGACCAGGGTCAAGCCAACCAGGACAACCCGGAAGGAGCGGGCCAGTGATCCCCGCAGCGTTCGACTACCTCACCCCGACCTCGGTGGACGACGCCTTGGCCGCACTCGCCCAGCACGGCGACGACGCCAAGATCCTGGCCGGCGGGCAGAGCCTGCTGCCGGTGCTCCGGATGCGGCTCAACGCGCCCGAGGTGGTCATCGACCTGGGCCGGATCGAATCGCTGCGCGGCATCCGTGACGACGGCGACGCGCTGGTGATCGGCGCGATGACGACACACTCCGACGTGGGGAAGGACCCGTTGGTGGCCGAGCACGCCGCCTTGATCAGCAAGGCGGTCGAGCACCTCGCCGATGCTCAGATCCGGCACCGCGGCACCTTCGGTGGTGCGCTGGCGCACGCCGATCCCGGCGGCGACCTGGGCGCGCCGGTGCTGTGCCTGGGGGGGCAGTTCGTGATCGCCGGTGCGGGCGGCACCCGCACGGTCGAGGCCGACGACTTCTTCGTCGATCTGTTCGAGACCGCGATCGGGGACGACGAGATCCTCACGGAGGTCCGGATCCCCAAGCACACCGGCTGGGGCGCGGGCTACGAGAAGTTCGTGCGGATCGCCCACCAGTGGCCGATCGTCTCGGTGGCGGCCGCGGTGAAGGTGGAGGCCGGGGCCATCGGCGAGGCCCGCGTGGGGCTGACCAATATGGGCTCTACCCCGATCCGGGCCCGCGCGGTCGAGCAGGCTCTGCTCGGCCAGCCGGCGACCGACGAGGCCGTGCGCGCGGCCGCCGCGCACGCCGCCGAGGGGGCGAACCCGCCGTCCGACCTCAACGGCACCGCCGACTACCGCCGACACCTGGCCACGGTGCTCACCCGGCGGGCGGTCCTGGCCGCTACCGGGTCCTGAGCCGGATGGATCTCGCACACCGGTTCACGGTTCCGGTCTCGGTCGAGGAGGCGTGGGCGGAGTTCAACGACATTGCGAGCGTCGCCGAGTGCTTCCCCGGCGCGACCGTCTCGTCGGCCGCGGGCGACACGTTCGGCGGGTCGGTCAAGGTCAAGCTCGGGCCGATCGCCTTGCTCTACAACGGCACGGGCACGTTCGTCGAGAAGGACGACGTCGCGCACCGTTTCGTGGTCGAGGCCAAGGGCAAGGACAAGCGCGGCAACGGTACGGCGGGGGCGACCGTCACCCTCGCGATGTCCGACGCCGACGGCGGCACCCTGGTCGAGGTGCTGACGGATCTCTCCGTCACCGGGAAGCCGGCCCAGTTCGGGCGAGGCGTGATGCAGGACGTCTCCGACAAGCTGCTGGGGCAGTTCGTGACCTGCCTCGAGCAGCGCTTCGAGGCTTCCTCGGCGCCGGACGCGACCGGGCACGAGGCGACCGCTCCGGAGGTCGCCTCGAGCCCCGCTCCAGCACCGGCACCCGAGCCGCGGCCCGCGGACGACGCCATCAACCTCGGAGCCACGGTGTTCCCGGTGCTGCTCAGGAACTACTGGAAGCCGCTCCTGGCGGCCTTCCTGCTGGTCGCAGTGGTGGTCTGGATACTTCTGCGCCGCTGAGCTGAATCCGCCTTTCCCGAGTGGCCGGACCCCTAGTGTTCGGACCATGAAACGGCTCCTGTGGATCGTGATCAGCCTGGGCGTGTTTCTCGGGATCATGTTCATCCCTTCGCTCGCCTGGACCGACGATGACGAGGTAGCCAACGACGACCCGGCCACCGAGCCGACCACGATCACCAACTACGACGCCGACTTCACCCTGGCGAAGAACGGCGACCTGGCCGTCGTCGAGACGCTCACGGTGAACTTCCCCACCGGCGACCGGCACGGCATCTTCCGGTTCTGGGACCGGCTCGACCAGGAGAACGACGACGTACGTCGTCTGGTCGAGGACGTCGAGGTCACCCAGGACGGCGACCAGGCCCAGGTCGAGATGTCCACCCAGGACCATGGCCGCTTCGACGTGGCCCGGATCGGTGACCCGGACAGGTACGTCAGCACCGGACGGCACGTCTACGAGATCAAGTACCACATCGACGGTGTGATCGAGCCCGGCCAGGACATCAGCTCCGAGAGTCAGTGGTTCTGGCAGCTGATCCCGTCCGGCTGGGCGCAGGACATCGACGAGTCCAGCCTGACCGTGAAGCTGCCCGCCGCGGCCGACGAGGTGGAGTGCTGGGTCGGGTTCGATGGGGAGCCCTGTCGGATCAGGGGGGAGGGGACGGACGAGCTCCGGATCACCACCGGTGCGCTTCCCCGGAACACCCCGGTGAGTCTCAAGGTCGGTCTGGACCTCCCCACCCCGGATCCAGGCACCAGCCCGCCGTGGCACCCCCGCTACGACCGGGTGCTGGGCACCAACACGGCGGTGCTCGGCATCGTGCTGCTGATCGCCGCGGGCGTCGGCCTGCTGGCCCTGGTGCTGGCCCGGCTGACCTACGAGCGAACCCCCCAGTTCCCGCTGATGTACGGCCCCCCGGACGGCATCGGGCCGGCGCAGGCCAAGTACATCCTGACCGAGGGGATCGACCGGGAGGCCTACGTCGCGACCCTGATGCACGCAGCCCAACATGGCGCGATCGACCTGACCAAGGGCAACGAGAGCTGGACCATCACCGATCGAGGTGGGCCCGAGAAGTGGCAAGGGCTGGACCAGGTGACCGGCGGCGTGGCCCACATCCTGTCCGGACCCGGCACCTCGTTCACCGCCTCCAAGAGCGATGTGAGCGCAGGTGAGCGCCTCAAGGAGGAGGTCGCCCTTTTCGAGGGCAACACGAAGGCCTGGGCGATCTCCTCAGGCAACCTCACCAAGGCCGGGCCCGGTGGCCTCGGCGGCTTGCTCGCCATGGCCGCGTTCGTCGCGGCGATCGCCAACGTCATCTGGAACCCGTTCTCGTTGACGATGCTGGGGATGATCCCCGCTGCGTTCTTCGTGTTCGGCGCACCGATGCTGAAGACCGGCGCCACCACCAAGCGCACCCGCCCGGGGCGCGAGCTGTGGTCGCGGGTCGGCGGATTCAAGCGAGTTCTTTCGACACCGTCGAGCACCGACCGGTTCGACTTCTCCGGCCGCGAGGAGCTCTACACGGCGTACATTCCGTGGGCGGTTGCCTTCGGCTGCGCCAACGAGTGGGCCGCGAAGTATCACACCGAGACCGGCGCCGAGCCGCCGGTCCCGCACTACTTCGGCAGCGCCTACGCGGGCGCGAGCGCCGGCTCGTACGTCGACGCGATGGTGACCGACTTCAACGACACCGTGAGCAGCGCGATCTCGTCGTACCAGGCCACCCAGTCGTCGTCGAGCTCCGGAGGCGGCGGCGGCGGAGGCGGAGGCGGCGGCGGCGGAGGCGGCGGCGGCTCCTGGTGATCGCCCCGTTCCGGGGCGAGTACGGCGGCCCGCGACCGACCGAGCTCGAGGGATTGCTGCTGCCGCCCGCACCGATGCCCGGGCGCCGCGGCACCCGACCGCTCAAGCAGTGGCGGTACGTCGGGGTCTACGGACCGGACCTGATGCTGTGCGTAGGCACCGTGCGCATCGGCCCGTTCCGCCAGGAGTTCTGGGCGATCTGGGACCGCGACGCCGGCGCCCTGCACGAATGCACCCGTCGACGCCATCGCGCGGTCGACCTGCGCGCGGGTCGCGTCGAGGTCGATGACGGCGAGGTGCAGATCGCGCTTGACCTCGACGAGGAAGCCGGGATCGAGACGGTGTGCCCGAGCGGTTCGGCGTACGCCTGGACCCGGAAGCAGGGCGGGGTCGCGGCCGTCGGCACGGTGTCCGTGTCCGGCCAGACACGCCAGGTCGACTCGTTCGCGGTCATCGATGACACGGCCGGCTACCACTCCCGGCACACCCGCTGGCACTGGTCGGCCGGGGTCGGCGTCGCGACGGACGGTCGCCCGGTCGCGTGGAACCTCGTCGAGGGCGTGAACGACCCTGCGTCCGCCAGCGAGCGGACCGTGTGGGTCGCAGGTGTTCCCAGCGAACCCCCGCCCAGCGACTTCGCGGCGGACCTCAGTCGGGTCGACGGGCTGAGCTTCCACCAGGAGGCGGTCCGCGAGCGCCACGAGAACTACGGCCTGCTGCGCAGCCGCTACCGTCAGCCGTTCGGCACGTTCACGGGCCGGTTGCCGGTAGGCGGTGCGGACGGGCTCGAACTCTCGGCGGGCTACGGCGTCATGGAGTTCCATGACGCGTTCTGGTGACCCGGACCTGGTTGTTCCCTACGCTTCAACCAACTTCGAGAAAGCAGGTAGTCGGATGTTGATCGTGATCATCGTCATCGTCGTACTCGTGCTCCTGGTGGGCTTCGTGGTGACCGGCTTCAACAAGCTGCGCACCAGCGACGTGGCGGCCGACGAGGCCCTGGGTGGCATTGACGTACAGCTCACCCGCCGAGCCGACCTGATCCCCAACCTGGTGGAGACCGTCAAGGGCTACGCCGCGCACGAGAAGGGGGTGTTCGAGGAGGTCACCAAGGCCCGCGCCCACCTCCAGACCGCGGCCGCCGGCAAGAGCGTGCCCGAGAAGGCCGCCGCCGACGCCGAGATGGCCAGCGCCCTGGTCAACCTGAACGCGGTCGCCGAGGCCTACCCGGACCTCAAGGCGAACACGAACTTCCAGGACCTGCAGAAGCAGCTCGCCGAGACCGAGAACCAGATCTCCTTCGCGCGGCAGTACTACAACGACGCCGTCGCCACCCTCAATACGCTGGTCGTCACGATCCCGTGGATGTTCCTCACCGGCATCGCGAAGGTGGAGAAGCGCGAGTTCTACGACGCCCCGGAGGGTCAGCAGCACGCGCCGAGCATCGAGTTCTGATCGCGGCGACCGATGCGCTAGAACACGTTGAGCGGCCGGAACTGGACCGAGATCCGCGGGCCGGCGTGAGCGACCTTGGGTACGGCGTGCTCCCAGGTGCGCTGGCAGGAGCCACCCATCACGAGCAGGTCGCCGTGTCCCATCTCGATCGCCACCGAGGGGCCGCCGCCGCGAGGGCGTAGCGCCAGCTTGCGCGGGTCGCCGAACGACGCGATCGCGACCATCGTGTCGTGGGTGTTGCCGCGGCCGATCCGGTCGCCGTGCCAGGCCACGCTGTCGCGGCCGTCGCGGTAGTAGCAGCAGCCGGCGGTGCGGAACGGCTCGCCGAGCTCGGGGAGGTAGTGCGCGCTCAGCGCGTCGCGGGCCTCGACGAGCTCTGGGTGGGGGAGGTCCTCGCCGATCATGTAGGTGTAGACGAGGCGGGGGACGTCGACGAGGCGCTCGTACATCTGCCGGCGCTCGGCCCGCCACGGCACCTCGGCCACCAGGGTCGCGAAGACATCGTCGGCGCCCGGCACCCACGAGCGGAGCAGGTCGACCCAGGCGCCGGCGCCCAACTGCCGCCGCTCGATCCCCGCGAGGCCGGACAGCCCCGTCGCCGGGGCCTCGAAGAGGGTGCTCTGGAAGTCCATCCGCCCAGCCTACGACAGGATCGAACAAATGTTCGAGAAGCGGGTCGGGGTCGTCGAGGTGACCGCCCAGGGTCGAACTCAGGGCGGTACCCGGTAGCCGCGAGTTGGAACCGACGGCGAGGCTGGGAGACATGACCCCGGACGCCGCACCCCTCCGAACGCCCGCCGTCAGCGTCCGTGGCCTCACCAAGACCTACGGCACCGGCGATGCGTTGGTGCGCGCGCTCGACGATGTGACGCTCGATCTCTACGCCGGGGAGTACACCGCGATCATGGGGCCGAGCGGGTCCGGCAAGTCGACGCTGATGCACGTCTGCGCCGCCCTCGACACCGCCGACCGCGGCGTCGTGACGGTCGGCGACCATGAGCTGGGCCGGATGAACGACCGCGAGCTCACCGCGCTGCGGCGCGACGAGATCGGCTTCGTGTTCCAGTCCTACAACCTTGTGCCGACGCTCACCGCGGCGGAGAACATCACGCTGCCGCTCGCCATCGCGGGTCGCCGGCCCGACGCCCAGTGGTACGACGCGGTGATCGCGACCGTCGGACTCGGCGACCGGCTCACCCACAAGCCCAACGAGCTCTCCGGCGGGCAGCAGCAGCGGGTGGCGGTGGCGCGCGCGCTGGTGAGCCGTCCGCGGGTGGTGTTCGCCGACGAGCCGACCGGCAACCTCGACTCCCGGGCGAGCGCGGAGGTCCTGGAGCTGCTGCGCCGCAGCGTCGACGATCACGGGCTGACGGTGGTCATGGTGACCCATGACCCGGTCGCGGCGGCGTACACCGATCGGGTCGTCTTCCTGGCCGACGGGCGAGTCGTCGACGAGGTGCGCGAGCCGAACCAGGAGCAGGTGCTCGAGATCATGACCCGGATGGCCGCGCCGTGATCCGGGCGGCCCTCCGAAGCCTGCTCGGCCGCAAGCTCCGGCTGCTGATGAGCACGTTCGCGATCGTGCTCGGGGTCGCGTTCGTCAGCGGGACCCTGATCTTCACCGACACCCTGGACCGCAGTTTCACCGCGCTCTTCGCGTCCACCGTTGGCGATGTGGTGGTCCGCCCCGGCGGCGGTGACGTCGAAGCCATCGCTTCGTCGTCGCTGAGGGTGCCTGCCGAGGTGGTCGACCGGCTCGCCGAGGTTCCGGGCGCGGCCCGGGCCGACGGCAACGTGACGGCGTTCGGCGTCTATGTCGTCACCGAACAGGGCAAGGTGATCGGCTCGTTCGGTCCACCCGCCCTCGGATCCAACTGGACCACCGCACCCGCCGGGCACGGGCTGGAGGGTCTGAGCATCGTCGAGGGCGCGCAGCCGCGGGGCCGCGACGAGGTGGTGCTGGATGCGCGGACCGCCGAGAAGGCCGGCTACGAGGTAGGCGACCGAGTCCCGATCCTGACCGCCGGCACTACCTCGCGGCTCGAGCCGAACCTGGTGGGCATCGCCGACTTCCGCAAGGGCGGGTCACTCAACGGTGCCACGCTGGCGATCTTCGACACCCGCACCGCCCAGGCCCTGTTCCTCGACGGAGCTGACGCCTTCACCGACATCTGGGTGACCGCGGAGGACGGGGTCGCCCAGGAGGACCTTCGCGATCGGGTGGGCGACGTGCTTCCCGATGGTTACGAGGCCGTGACCGGGGACGACGCGGCGGACGAGACCGCCTCGGCGCTGCGGGAGGCCATCGGGTTCATCCAGACGTTCCTGCTGATCTTCGCCGGCATCGCCCTGGTCGTCGGCGCCTTCCTGATCGTCAACACCTTCTCCATCCTGGTCGCCCAGCGCAGCCGCGAGCTGGCCCTGCTCCGGGCGCTCGGCGCGTCCCAGCGCCAGGTGACGGGCTCGGTGCTGCTCGAGGCGTCCCTGGTCGGCCTGGTCGGCTCGACCATCGGCCTCGGTCTGGGCGTCGTGCTCGCGCTCGGGATCCGGGCTCTGTTCGGCACGTTCGGGCTCGACCTGTCCGGGCAGTCGCTGGTGTTCGCGCCGCGCACCGTGCTCGTCGCCTATGCCGTCGGGCTGGTGGTGACCGTCTCGGCCGCGTGGCTGCCGGCGCGGCGTACCTCCCGGATCGCGCCGGTGCAGGCGATGCGAGACGACATCGCACTCCCGGAGAGCTCGCTCCATCGGCGGTTCTGGCTCGGGGTCGCGCTCGTCGGCGCCGGGGTGGTCCTGCTCGGCATCGGTTTGTTCGCCTCGTTGCCCTACGGGCCGCAACAGACCGGCGCCGGGGTCCTGGCCATCCTGCTCGGCGTCACCGCCGCCAGCCCGGTGATCAGTCGCCCCCTGCTGATCGCGGTGCACCGGCTCTTCGCGCGCGGCTTCGGCCCCGTCGGCAACCTCGCCGGCCAGAACTCCTTGCGCAACCCGAGGCGCACCGCCGCCACCGCCTCCGCCCTGATGATCGGGCTCACCCTGGCCTGCACGATGGCGATCGTGGGGGCCTCCGCGAAGGCGTCCGTCGACCGTGCGGTCGAGCAGAACTTCGTCGGCGACTTCGTCGTCAGCAGCGCCATCGGCGGCCCGTTCTCAACCACCATCGCGGATCGGCTGGCGCGGGTCGAGGGTGTCGACGGCGTGGTCCGGCAGCGGTTCCAGTTCGCCGGCCGCCGCGACTCAGGGCTCGCCGCCACCGACCCGGCGACCCTCGACCAGCTGGGGCTGAGGGTGCGCTCGGGCGCGGCGGACTTCGCCGACGGCACGGCGCTGCTCCTCGCGTCGTGGGCCGAGGGCAAGGGTCACGAGGTCGGTGGCACGATCGAGGTGACGGGTCCGGCCGGCAGCCGCGAGCTGCGGATCGTCGGGCTCTACGACGACACCCCGATCGTGCCGCTCCCCATCCTCACCACGCTGCAGACCTTCGAAGACCTCGGCTATCCGGCGCAGGACAACACCGTGATCGTCGACACCGACGGCTCGCCGGGCGTCGAGGAGCGACTCGAGCAGGTGGTCGCCGACGAGCCGATCGTGACGGTCAAGGACCAGCAGGAGTACGCCGCCGAGCAGCGCGCCCCGATCGACCAGTTCGTGCTGATCATCTACGCCCTGCTCGGCCTGGCCCTGTTGATCGCGGTTCTCGGCATCGTCAACACGCTGGCGCTCTCGGTGCTCGAACGCACCCGCGAGGTGGGCCTGCTCCGGGCGATCGGGATGTCCCGCCGGCAGCTGCGCCGGATGATCACGCTCGAATCGGTGGTGATCTCGATGCTGGGCACCCTGCTCGGGGTGCTGCTCGGCACCGGATTCGGGATCGCGCTGATGCGAGCGCTGCGCGACCAGGGGCTGGAGGTGATCGCGGTCCCCTACGGGCAGCTGGTGGCGTTCCTGGTGCTGTCGGTGCTGGTCGGCGTGCTCGCCGCGGTCCTCCCCGCCCGCCGGGCTGCTCGGCTCGACGTACTGCGCGCGATTGCAGCGGAGTAGGGGAGCGAGATTTCCCCGGTCGACCGGGGAAACCTCCTCTTGTCCGCCAAAATATTGCCCGACAAGAGGCGGGATCCCCGGTCGACCGGGGATCCCTCGCGCCGCGCTTCGCGGCGTAGGTAAAGGAATCGGGCAAAGCCAGACTAGACCGGTTCCCCGCCCCTACAGTCCATTTCGTGGATGAAGTGCTCCTCACCGACGGGCGGGCCCTCAAGCACGTCCAAGTGCGTGAGTACGTCAGGTCGCTCGTTGCCGGCGCCGCTCCGGGGTCTCCTGCACCGTCCGAGCGGGAGCTCGTCCACCGTTTCGGGGTGGCCCGGATGACGGTGCGCCAGGCGCTCGACGCCCTGGTGGTGGAGGGTTTGCTGGAGCGGATCCCCGGGCGCGGCACCTTCGTCGCCCGGCCCCGCCGGGTGGCCACCCGGATCACCAGTTACACCGAGGAGATGACTCGACGCGGCATGCTCGCGGAGTCGCAGACCCTCTTGGCCCGCCGGGAACAGGCCGGTCCAGGCGTGGCTCGCGCGCTCAACCTCAGCGAGGGTGACGCCGTCATCCACTGGCGCCGGCTGCGCCGGGGCGACGGGATTCCGGTGTGCATCGAAGACGCGTACCTCAACGAGGTGCTGCTGCCCGGATTCCTGCAGGCAGGAATGCCGACCAGCCTCTACGAAGCCCTGGCCGCCCGCGGCCTCCGGCCTACATGGGTAGAAGACTCCATCAGCGCCGACACCCCCAGCTCGGAGGAGGCCGACCTGCTCGAGCTGGAGTCCGGGTCTGCGGTGCTGCGGCACTCGCGCCGGGCCCTCGCCGACGACAAGATCGTCGAGGTCTCCCGCAGCGTCTACCGGGGCGACCGGTTCACGATGTGGGTCCAGCTCGGGGGCGACTGAGGTCACGGGCTGCTCGGGGTTTTGATACCTGGGTAGCCAGGTATCGCCACGCCTCCAGGGTGTTGCAACACCCTGGAGCCTTCAGAACAAGCCGATAACCTCCGGCTCTCCGGCTCTCCGGCTCTCCGGCTCTCCGGCTCTCCGGCTCTCCAGCCCTCCAGCCCTCCGGCCCTCGCAGCCCTGCTGGCCCTCCGGCCCTCCTGCCCGGCGGTTCGGCGGTCGTCAGGCCCTGCTGCTGGATCCGAGGAACCCCAGCGGCGCGGCGATCTCGCCGGACTCCTCGCAGACCCAGACCGGGTCGGGCCCGCCGAGGTCCGGCTGGATGTACAGCGAGTGCACCGGGCCGGCGTCGCACTCCAGACACATCGGCCACCGACCGACCGCCTCGAACAGCGCGTCCTGCACGTCCTGGGCGACGAGTCCGGCGACGTACGCCGCGCCCTCCGGCCACTGCTCGGCCCACCACTGACGGGCCGCGATGGCGTCCTCGAGAGCCGAGACCGCCACCGCGTTCGCCTGGCGCCGTGCCGCGAGATCGGCGAGCACCAGTGCGCGCGCCTCGAGCATCAGGCTGTTGTCCACGCTTCCCATTGTGCGCGTCGATCAAGTCAGGCCTCCGCGAAATGTCGCCAGCGGCGGCCTAGCCTGGACGGATGGCCGATGCGTTGCTCGAGGTCGCGGTGCTCCACGCGCGCGACGTGCCCGGCTGCGCCGAGGGTGGTGCCGACCGGCTGTCGTTCCAGGTCGGAGACGAGGTCGCGGGCCGTTCGCCCGACCTGGCGGCCGCCGCCGCGGTGATCCGGTCCACCGATCTTCCGGTGCGGGTGGTGCTTCGGCTCAACGACTCTTTCACCACCAACGGCGGGGAGCTGGTGCGGCTGATCGGGCTGGCCGAGGAGTACCTCGGCCTCGGTGCCGAGGGCGTGAGCTTCGGCTTTCTCGACCCCGACCTGGAGATCGACGAGGGAACCTGTCAGGCGCTGGCCGGGTCGCTGTCCGGCGTGCCCTGGACGTTCCACCGCGGGTTCGACGCCGCGCTCGACGCGGGCCGGTCCTGGCGGCGAGTGCGCGGACTGCCGGGTCTCACCGCGGTCTGCTCCGGTGGCTCGTCGGCCGGGCTCACCCGCGGGTACGACGAGCTGCTCGCGCGGGCCGAGGGCGACCCGGAGATCGCCCGGCTGCTGATGCCCTGTGGCGGACTCGAGCCCGAGCAGGTGCCGTGGTTCGTCCGGGCGGGCGTGCGTCAGTTCCACCTCGCCGAGCAGGTCCGTCCCGGCGGCACCCTGAAGTCCTACGTCGATGCCGAGTTCGTGCGGTCCTGGCGCCGGATGCTCGACGGCGCGGTGGCCAGGGGCGCCCGGTCCACGGCGTGATCCTGATCGACCCGCCCAACGCCGAGGGTCACGGACGGCTGTGGTCGCACGTGGCCAGCGACGAGTCCTACGCCGAGCTGCATGCGTTCGCCCGCGAGCTCGGCATCCCCGAGCGGGGGTTCGACCGGGATCACTACGACGTACCCGCCGAGTGGTACGACCAGGTGATCACCCTCGGCGCGGTGCCGGTCAGCTCGCGTGAGCTGGTTCGTCGGCTGCGGGACGCCGGCCTGCGGCGCCGGCGGTCAGAGCAGCCGTAGCTCCGCCTCCATGTTGGCGCGGGCAGCGTCCTCCCACGCGTCGCGGCCGAAGCCGGTGTGGAACAGACGGGGCTTGGCCAGCAGATCGGTCAGTACGTCGCGGCGACCCTTGGCGAACACCTCGTCGGGCAGGTGGGCGTACTCCGCACGCACGGTCCGGACGTACTCGGCGTACCGCTCGGGCGGCGCGGCGAGGATGCCCAGGTCCGCGTCGGAGAGCGCGCACCCATTGGCGTCGTCGTCCGCGGGCCGATGGGTCTCGGTGAGCCGTACCAGCCGGGCGGTCTCGGCGACGGTGGCCGGGTCGGCGTGGTCGGGCAGGGTGTCCTCCGCCCACGTGGCCGAGCGCTCCTCGGCGTCGCGCTCGCCGTCGTAGACGGAGTCGTGGAACCACGCGGCCAGCACGACCGGAGTCCGGTCGAAGTCCGCACCGTGGTCGGCGAGCTCGGCGAGCCGGCTCAGCACCTCGGCCAGGTGGCGGGTGTCGTGGTAGCCGCGGGAGGGATCGGCGTACGCCGCCAGCAGCGCGTCGCGCACGTCGCCGCCCGTCGACAGCGGCCAATGCTCCGCGGGACTGCCCATCGCGCTATTGAACCCCACGAGCTGCCACCCGGAACCGCCGCACTGCGGTCGACGAGGCGCCATCGCCCCCAGCGGGCGTACCTTTCAGCCCATGGCCGGGACCTCTCGGCACGGTACGGATGAGCCGCGGCTCTTCACGCCTGCCTTCCTGCTGTTGGGTGCTGCCGACCTGGCGTACTTCGTCGCGATCGGCGTCGCGATTCACGGCCTGCCGTTGTATGTCACGGGTCCGATCGGGTCCGGTGAGGCCGGCGCGGGCCTGGCCTTCGGGGCCTTCGGTGTGACCGCGCTGCTCTGTCGCCCGTTCGCCGGTCGGCTTTCGGACCTGCGAGGTCGTCGTCCGCTCCTGGTGTTCGGGGCCGTTCTCTGCGGCGTCGGCATGGTGCTGCTGCCGCTGGCCGACTCCCTCGCCGCGGTGGTGGGCATCCGGCTGCTCCAGGGCGTCGCCGAAGCGGCATTCTTCGTGGCCGGCTTCGCGCTGCTCGCCGATCTCGCGCCGGTGTCGCGGATGGGGGAGGCGCTGAGCTACAACTCGCTGGGCCTGTACCTCGGTATCGCTCTGGGGCCGCCACTCGGCGAGCTGCTGATCGAGCAGTGGAGCTACGACGCCGCCTGGTACGCCGCCACCGCCCTCACGTTTCTCGCGGCGATCCTCGTGCTGCCCATTCCGGAGCCGGCCCGAGATCCTGACGGCGTGGGTCACGGGCGGCTGATCCATCGACCGGGAATCCCCGTCTCGCTGGGGTTCTTCGCCTCCTTGGCCGCGATGAGCGGCTTCCTCGCGTTCGCCTCGCTCCGCGCGGACGATGTCGGGCTCAGCAACACCAGCCTGGCCCTGCTCACCTACGGATTGGTGGTGGTGTTCTGCCGGATCGCCTTCGCGCGAGTGCCGGACCGACTGCCGTCCTTGCCGCTGGGCGCCGCATCGCTAGTGGCGATCGCGATCGGGCTGCTCGTGGTGGCGGCCTGGCCGAGCCCCGTCGGGATGATGACCGGCGTGGTCGTGATGGCCGTCGGGGTGGCGTTCAGTACGCCGGCCTTCTTCGCCGCGATCTTTGCGACGGCCACGTCCTCGGAACGCGGCGCTGCCGCGGGCACGGCGAGCGCCTTCATCGACCTGGGACTGGGCTTCGGACCGATCGCGCTGGGCCTGGTCGCGGACGCCCGCGGCATCTCCTGGGCTCTCGGTGTGGGCGCCGGCATTGCCCTGCTCGGCGCCGTCTGGACGATGCGACTGGCCCGACTCGCCACTCAGGCCGGCAGGTCCTCGGCGTCGAGGATCCGATAGGCGTAGCCCTGCTCGGCGAGGAACCGCTGCCGGTTCTGCGCGAACTCCGCGTCGACGGTGTCCCGCGAGACCACGGTGTAGAAGCGGGCCGTACGGCCGTCGGCCTTCGGGCGGAGCAGCCGACCGAGCCGTTGGGCCTCCTCCTGGCGGGAGCCGAACGATCCGGACACCTGGATCGCCACCTCCGCCGACGGCAGGTCGATGGAGAAGTTCGCGACCTTGCTGACCACCAACAGGTCGATGCCGCCCGTGCGGAACTCCTGGTAGAGCCGCTGCCGCTCCTTGACGGTGGTCTCGCCCTTGATCAGCGGCGCGTCGAGCAACTCGGCGAGCTCGTCGAGCTGGTCGATGTACTGGCCGATCACCAGCGTCGGCTGACCACGGTGCTGGGCGACCAGATCGCGCACCACGTCGACCTTGTGGTGGGTGCAGGACGCGAGCCGGTAGCGCTCCTCCGGCTCGGCGGTGGCGTAGACCATCCGCTCGGCCGCCGGCAGCGTCACCCGGACCTCGACGCAGTCGGCGGGAGCGATCCACCCCTGCGCTTCGATGTCCTTCCAGGGGGCGTCGTACCGCTTCGGGCCGATGAGGGAGAAAACGTCGCCCTCGCGCCCGTCCTCGCGGACCAACGTCGCGGTCAGCCCGATCCGGCGGCGTGCCTGCAGGTGGGCGGTCATCCGGAAGATCGGCGCGGGCAGCAGGTGCACCTCGTCGTAGACGATGAGGCCCCAGTCGCGGGCGTCGAGCAGCTCGAGGTGCGTGTAGACGCCCTTCCGGCGGGTGGTCATCACCTGGTACGTCGCAATGGTCACCGGCCGGATCTCCTTCACCGCGCCGGAGTACTCGCCGATCTCGTCCTCGGTCAGCGAGGTACGCCGGACCAGCTCTTCCTTCC
This sequence comes from uncultured Actinomycetota bacterium, assembly GCA_963827185.1. GTDB lineage: Bacteria > Actinomycetota > Actinomycetes > Propionibacteriales > Nocardioidaceae > Nocardioides. Next base: position 21,291 of record CAWGZQ010000001.1, on the reverse strand, counting down.
ACTGCCGGGCGCTCACGGTGTTGGTGACCAGGATCAGCGTGGTGGCCTGCGCCTGAGCCATCGCGGCCGCGCCGACCAACGTCTTGCCCGCGCCGCAGGGGAGTACGACGACGCCGGAGCCGCCGTGCCAGAAGGAGTCGGCGGCATCGCGCTGGTAGTCGCGCAGGGTCCAGTCCGTCTCGTCGAGGGCGATCGGGTGCGCCTCGCCGTCGACGTATCCGGCGAAGTCCTCGGCGGGCCAGCCCAGCTTGAGCAGCGCCTGCTTGAGGTTGCCGCGCTCGGAGGCGTGGACGGTGACGGTGTCGTCATCGATCCGGTCGCCGATCATGCCGGCGATCTTCTTGGCGCGGACCACCTCTTCGAGCACGGCGCGATCGGTGCTGGCCAGCACCAGTCCGTGGGTGGGGTGCTTCTCCAGCCGCAGCCGCCCGTAGCGGGCCATCGTCTCGGCGACATCGACGAGCAACGCGTGCGGGACGGCGTACCGGCTGAACGTCAGCAGCGTGTCGACGACCTGCTCGGCGTCGTGCCCGGCCGCCCGGGCGTTCCACAACGCCAGCGGCGTCAGCCGATAGGTGTGGATGTGCTCCGGTGACCGCTCCAACTCGGCGAACGGCGCGATCGCCTTGCGGCAGTCGGGGGCCTGCTCGTGGTCGACCTCGAGCAGCAGCGTCTTGTCCGACTGCACAATCAGCGGTCCGTCATTCACCTGCCGAGTCTACGGACGGGTGGCTGACCCGCTCAGGGGGTCGGTTCGAGGGGTCGCACGGTGGTGATCCGATGGATGGCGAACCGGCGGACGTCGTCGGCGCGATGATCGTGGGCGGTGAGCTCTCCGCCCTCGACCGACAGCGGGTCGACGACGCGGTCGGTGGCGGTGCCGTGGTTGTCGACGTAGCCGATCAGGACCGAGGCGCCGGCCTCGATGGCTTCGCGGAGCGCGGCGAGCGAGCCGCTGGGGGTCAGCGCGGTCACGGTTGCGGGCCGGGCGGTCGCTGCCCGTTCGCCGGACCGGATGGCCGTGACCGCCGAGGCGACCCGGGCCGCGTCGCGGGCGCTCTCGGGAGCCGCTCGGCGCACCTTGGGCGAGCGGGCGCGGAGTACGTCGGGACGCAGCACCCGGACGGTGCCGTCCGCGCCCTCGACGACGGGGCTGGCGCCGAGGTCGCGCAGTCGTGGCAGCAGCACGTCGAGGGGCACGGTGCTGATCACCACGGTCGGTGCGATCCGGCGCAGCCCGAGCGCGTCGGCCTGCGGGTGGTGCAACAGCTCGGCCAGGGCGGTCTCGTCGTCGGACCGCAGGAACGCCTCGGCGTGACCGACCCGGACGGTCCCGAACCTGCGAACGGTGTCGTCGACGAGATAGGTCAACGGCTGGGGGACGGGCGTGCGCGACACCGTGTCGAGGAAGCCGTGCAGCTCGGCGGCGGACCAGCCGACGTCGAGGGCGCGGCGTACGGACCCGGGCGTGAAGCGGTAGACGGTGGCCCCGCCGCGCGACTCCACCTCGGCGACGAGCTGCAGCTGCCGAGCCAGCGCCGACTCGAGCGGGCCGGGGGCGACGGCGGTCAGGTCGGCCTGGATCAGCACGTGGTCGACGGGTGTGGGCAGCAGTGCGGCCAGCCCGGGCGTGGGGTCGTCGCCGGTGACCAGGGCACGGGCGTACGACGCGAGTCCGCCGAGCCCGGTGACCCCGAGCGTCCCGGACTCCGCCACGGTCCAGGCGACCTGCTCGTCGCGCGTCCGGGGCCGCCGGGGCCGTTGCCAGGCCACCCGAGCGACCAGGGACGGAAGCCCGGTGCCGGCGGCGAGCACCGCTCCCGGAGCCAGGCCTGCCAGCTGCTCGAGGCAGGCGCGGCGGACCTCCACCATGGTCGGCCCGGTGAGCTCGGGGGAGAGGGCGTTGCGCGGCTTGCCGTTGGCGTCGCGGGTGCCGACCAGGGACGGCATCCGGGTGCTCTCCCACCAGGCCCGGACCAGCGTCAGCCAGCGTTCGGCCAGGTCGCGGCCGCTCCACGCGTCGAACGCGTCGGTCGGCACCCACACCGGGTTGCCGTCGGCGTCGGCGCGTTCGGCGAGCAGCCCGGCCGAGGCGGCCGTCTCGATGACCAGGGCGGCGGTCGGCTCGTCGACATGCAGCTGTACGGCGGCGGCGCGGAGCTCCCGGACCCCCAACCCGCCGCCGCGGAGCACGCTCGCCGGCCGGCTGCCCCAGTGGTCCAGCAGCAGCTCGGTGCGGCGGACGAACTCGAAGGCGGCGCCCGCGGCGGCCTTGTCGATGAGCCCCGGGTCGCGGTCGCCGGTCAGCACTTCGGGGGGCAGGTCGGCCCGCTCGAGGGTCGTGTGCCCGCCTCGCAGCGCGAGACCGACCTCGCCGGGGACCACTACGACGCCGCCGGAGCGAGGCACCAGCAGCCGACGGGCAAGCAGTTCCTCGGCAGGCGTTGCAGCGTCGTCGGGGAGCACGGTGTGGCGGGAGGTCCCGGTGGTGGCCTCGCCGCCCTGGTCAGCGACATGGTCGAGCAGGGTGCGCGCCTCCGGCGTCAGCTCGGCCAGTCGGCGCCCGACCTCGTCGGGGTCCGGCGGCTCGGGGGAGCGGGGGTGCAGGCCGCTGGTCCCGACGCCGCGGGCGGCCGCCAGCGTGTCGGCGACGCCGGTGAGCGGACGCAGGCCGCCGGTGGCCTCCCAGGCCAGTGCGAGGTCGACGACCCGGTCGAGCGCGGTGTCGATCGCGGCGGCCTCGGCGTGCACGATCTGATGGAGTCCCGGGCGGGTGGTTTGACCCAGGACAACCAGGGCATCTAGGACGAGGAGCTCGAGTCGAGTCAGGCCGTCCACCGCGCGGGCGATCGACGAACGGACGGTGGCTCGTGAGGCAAGTTGGCCGAAGTCGTGAGGGGCAGGGGTGGCGAGGTCGGGGCGCTCGGTCAGCAGCCGGGTGAGTCGGTCGTCCGACCATCCCCGCAGCTGGTCGGCGAGGGACCGGAAGCCCGTCGCGTCGGTTTTGCCGGCGCTCATCCGACCTACGCTATCCGCCCCCCGGGTGAGGCTCGGTCTCCGATGAGCGAGGTCGAGCTCCACCACGGCGCGGCCACCGACGTCGGCAAGGTGCGCGAGATCAACGAGGACGCCTTCCTGGCCGCGCCTCCGGTGTTCGTGGTCGCCGACGGAATGGGCGGCCACGACCGAGGCGACGTCGCCAGTCGGGGTCGTGGTCGAGGAGTTCGCCCGGCTGGCCGCTACGGGCTACGACCCGAGCCACGGTGTTGCCGACCTGGTCGCCCGCACGTTGAAGTCCTGTCGGGCCAGGATCGGCGAGTACGACGCCGAGCAGCGGGGTCGGGGTGCCGAGGACTTCCAGGCCGGGACCACAGCGGTGGTGGCCGTGCTCATCGAGGAGCACGGTGAGCCGAAGTGGCTGCTGGCCAACGTCGGCGACTCCCGGATCTATCGCTTCAACCAGGGAGTGCTCGAGCAGGTCAGCGTCGACCACAGCGTCGTCCAGGAGCTGATGGAGGCGGGGCTGCTCACCGAGCAGGACGCGGCGGTGCATCCCGAGCGGCACATCATCACCCGCGCCCTCAGCGGTCAGGAGGCGGTGGAGGCCGACTACTTCGTGCTGCCGCTGTCCGCTGCGGAGCGATTGATCCTGTGCTCCGACGGGGTGAGCGGGATGATCGACGACGCTGCGATCGGCGCGATCATGCGTGAGACCGACGACCCGCGCGACGCGGCCGACCAGGTAGTGGCCGCGGCGGTCGCGGCCGGCGGACGCGACAACGCGACCGCTGTCGTCGTCGATGTGGTGGGATTGGGCGAATTCACGCCCTATGACTCCCGAGCGACAGCGAATGAGTCTTGAGGAGAAGTTGGGAGCGCTCCATGAACGACGCCACCATCGGCACCTGGTCCTACCGAGCCGGGGGCTGGTTCGCCGTCTTCGGCGCCAACACCACCCTGCTGCTTCCCGAGAGCGAGCGCGAGCGCGTCGTCGGGCTGTGGGCCCTGGTCGACGGCGGCGCCGACTTCGGCCAGGTCCTCGACGGGCTGCTTGCTTCCGGACTCAGCACGCTCCAGGGGTTCGTGCTGGTCGGTGCCGACGTCGGGCCGACGAGGATCCTGCTCCGGGGCGACGGCGTACGCGCCACGTTGACCACCGCCGACGAGACCCTTGAGCTCGAGGGGGCCGCCAGCTCGACCTGGGTGGAGCGGACGGTCGATGACGTCACGGCGCTCGCGGTGACCGTCGCCGAACCCGCGGTGGGGCCGGACTTCCCGATCGATGGCGGCCTGGTGCGGGTCGCCCGCATCGATCTCCCGCCGGCCGGGCAGGAGTCAGCGGTCGCGCCGCCGGTGGAGCCGGTCGGGTCCGTCGACGCCGAGCCTTCGCCGATCATGGCTGAGCCCGATGAGGTGGAGACAACGCTGGAGCCGTTGGGCGTGGTCCCCGACCACCTGCCGCCCCCGCCCGACGAGGCGCCCCCCGCGCCGGTCGAGTCGGTCGAGTCGGATGCCGACCCGACCACCGCCCCGCTGCTCGCCACCCCGCCGCCACCCCCGCCGCCGCACCCGTCGTTCGGCGATCTGCCGCCCCCGCCGCCGCCGATCCCCGGACCGTGGGGCGACGGCGACTTCCAGGAGAGCCCGACGATGCCTCCGCCGCCTTCGGAGCCGCCGCCTTCGGAGCCGCCGCCTTTGGCCGCCCCCTCGGAGCCGCCGCCTTCGGAGCCGCCGCCTTCGGAGCCGCCGCCCTCGGAGCCGCCGCCCTCGGAGCCGCCGGCTCTCGGCGGCACCGGTGCGGAGGACGCCGACGAGCAGCCGGGCATCCCGGGCCAGCCGCTGGCGCCCAGCACCACCCGGCCGGTGGCGAGGCTGATCGTCTCCACCGGCGAGACCATCGCCGTCGACCGCGTGGTGCTGATCGGCCGCGCTCCCGAGGCCCGGCGGTTCACCTCCACCGAACAGCCCACGCTGGTGACCGTGCCGAGCCCGATGCACGAGATCTCCTCGACCCACGTCGAGGTGCGCCCCGGGTCGGGGGCCGACCACGGCAGTGCGGTCGTCACCGACATGGGCTCGACCAACGGCACCGTCCTGGTCCAGCCGGGGCTGCCCCCCGAGGACCTCCAGCCGGGCATCGCCGTCCAGCTGATCCCCGGCGCGATCATCAACCTCGGCGACGGGCTGACGATCCAGGTCGCCCGACCCTGACCTGACCCACCCAGAGGAGTTCGGGCCTCGATGCCCCGGACCGGGGCGCCCGCGTCGTGATGGATCGCGGGTCCACCAAAGGGAGGGTGGTGACCCGCGAGCGCTGAGGGTGGGCCAGCGCTGGTGACCCTAGGACGGGTCGGGAACCCGGTCGAACACCTCGGGCGTACCGATGAACCGGAAGTGGCTCAGCGGCCAGACCAGGGCGAACACCTTGCCCACGACCAGCTCGACCGGCACAAACGCGTCGTCCGGGTCGCACCGCCGCTCGTTCTTGCGGCACAGCCGGGCGGAGGAGTCAGCGGAGGCACTGCGGTTGTCGCCCATCACGAAAAGCTCCCCGTCGGGGACCTCGACGGTCCAGTCCCTGGAGCAACTCGAGGGCATCGGCCCATCGCAGTCGTCCTGGGGCGCGATGAACTCGCTCTCGTCGATGGCCAGGCCGTTGATCTCGAGCCGGCCGTCGTCGTCGCAGCAGTGGACCGTGTCCCCGCCCACGCCAATCACCCGTTTCACCAGGTGCCCACCGGTGGGGAAGAGCCCGATCTTGGCCAGCAGCTTGGTGAGGTTGTTGGTCGGGGCCGGCGGCTCTCCCTCGAGCCATTCGCCGGGATCCTCGAACACCACGACCTCGCCGCGGTCGGGACTGTCGTCGCCCCAGTAGGACACCTTCTGGACCATGATCCGGTCGTTGATCACCAGCCCGGGCTTCATCGATCCGGACGGGATGTAGAAGGCCTGGACCAGGAAGCTCTTGACCACGACGGCCAGCAGGATCGCCACCACGAGCAGGACGATCGTCTCCAACCAGAGCGGCACCTTGCGACCCGTGGGAACGACGGTCGGGGTGCTGCCGTCGGAGGACACGACGCGACCCTACGTCAGCGGGTGAACCGAAAGTTCGTCCCCCGAAGCCCTGCGTATGAATAGATGGGCGGGTGGAAGCCGACGAGACGCCGACTCGTCGGCGACGAGGGGTACGCGTCCTCTGCTCCATTTTCGTGGTGGTCGCGCTCGCACTGCTCCTCTCTGCGCTGGGCGTGGGGGCGGGCGGCCCTCCGTGGGCCGGCCATGCCGAGGTCGCCGACGAGTACCCGCAGCGGATCGAGAAGCCGTACGTCGTTCGCGACCTGCCGGCGGTGCCGGGCCCGGTCGCCGGGCTGATCCGCGAGGGCCTTTCGTGGTTCGCGGTCTCGCCACGCGGTCGGGTCTGGGTACTGGCAGACGCCCTCGACGACCTCCAGATCCAGCCCGCCCTCTCGGACGACGGTCGGCTGTTGGCGTATCTCCGCAGAACCGCGGACCGGGCCGGCGAGTACGTGATCCGCGATCTCGTGAACGGGACCCTAACCGTGATCCCGGGCGTCGCCGGCGGAACGGGTCCGTCCGATGCCACCTACTACGTGGCCGGCCAGCAGCCGACGTACGTGTCACCGGACGGGCAGCAGGTGCTGGCCCGGGGCGGACGCGTCGAAGGGCGCAACAACGACGGTCTCCTGGTCGGCAGCGACGGCATTCGCGAGCTCTTCATCCGAGGGGTGGGATGGCCGGCCGGTTGGGCGCCGGATGGCCGGTTGGCCTGGCTGAGGACCCCGCACTTCGACGGTGCGACTCGCGTTCCGGAACTGGTCGCCACGACCGACACCGGCGTAGAGATCGGCCGGCTCCGGCTGGAGCTGTCGCAGCCGATGGAGGTCAGTCAGTGGAGCGCGCGACTGTCTCCGGACGCGGCCTACCTCGCCCTGTCGAACGAGACCGACGGCGATCGGAGCGCGGTCGTACTGGTGGCTCTCGAGGACGGGCGGGAGGTGGCGCGGCACACCGTGCCCCGGCTCCACCGGTGTCAGCCGACCTGGCGCGGTGACGAGGTACTCACGCCCAGCGCTGACCACGTGTTGGCAGACGCCGACGGGGACGCCGTGATCGTCGCGGATCCGGCCTTCGAGGTGGACTGCTCGATCTGGGCGACCGGGGCGATCTCCGGCGTCGAGCACGGTGGCTTCACCGGCAGCGTGTTCGGCACCGGCACCGCGTGGTGGTCGTGGCGGTGGCGCCAGCTCGGAGCCGGGCTGCTGCTGATCGTCGCGGCGCTGGGCCTCGGCTGGGCCCGCGGCCCGAGCCGAAGGTCGACGGCGAGCTAGGGTCCGCCGCCCCGGACCTCAGCGTGAGATCTGAACCGGGATGCTGGTGGTGGTGCCTGTCGCGCCGCGCCAGACGACGTGGCCCTGGTCGGCGCGGCTGGAGGAACCGCGGGCGACCACGGTGAACGTCGCCGACTCGCCGGGGCCCAGCTCGACCGCCGCGGGTCGCACGAGCACGTTGCGGCGGAAACCGAGCGTGCTCGAGGAGAAGTACAACGGTCGGTCCGCGACGTTGGTGATCGTCCGCCGAGCCCGCCGTTGGCCGTCGGCGAACAGGATCGATGGGGTGTTCAACGATGGGCGATCACCGGTCAGCCAGGCGCGGTAGTCGAAGCGGTCGATCTCGTAGACCAGGCCGGGACGCGCGGCAGCGTCCGGGCGGAGTCGGCCGGCGCCAGTGCGCAGCACCGGGCCGGGGAGCGGAGCTGCCGTGGTTGCGAGCGCCGAGCGCACCGTGGCGGCGGACCATCCGGTCCGGCCGAGCAGGGTGGCAGCCACGCCGGCGGTGTAGGCCGCTGCCGCGGAGGTCCCGGTCACGAAGTCCCACCGCTGCGCACCCGGCACGGCGCCGAGCACCCCGGAGGCGGGGGCGACCAGGTCCGGCTTGAGCGCCCCGCCGATCGGGCTGCCCGAGCTCGACCATCGGGCCACGGCGCGCGGCTCGCGGCTCACACCCATCGGCCGCAGCGTGACCTGCGCCCCGCGGTGCCGAGCCACCCAACGACGCAGCTCGCGGCCGGCGGCGTCGGCGAGGTGCACGGTCGGCACACTGTGGAAATCAGCGGCTACGTCGCCCGGACCGACGTTGACGAGGACCATCCCGACGCCGTCGGCGAGGCGCACCTCCTGGGACTTGTCGACCCGACCGACACCGCCGCGTTCGCACAGCACGATCGCCCCTTCGACCCGGCCGGCGTCGAGACTGCCCGGCGCGCAGACCCGGGCGTCGGCACGGTCCACCCCGGCCGCCGGCACCTGCTGGCCGATCACCAGCCGGGTCGGCCGAACGGTGCGGGTGGAGACCATCGCGCCCTCGAGCCGAGGACCGCCGCCGGCCAGCACCACCCGGCCCAGCCGACGCTGACCGATCGCGCCGCCGACGGTGCTGACCCAGGGGCTGGGATGCGCGGCGTACTCCGCGGTGCCGGAGTTGCCGGCCGCGGCGGCGACCAGGATGTCGGCCTCGGCGGCTCCGAGCAGCGCTCGTTCGACCGTGTCGATCTCGGCAGGTCCGCCGACGGCCAGGCTGATCACGTCGACCCGGTCGCTCGTGGCGTGGTCGATCGCGGTGACCAGGTCGGCGGTGGCGCAGCCGTCGTCCGCCGGATCCGGAGCCCCCCAGCAGGCCTTGTAGACGGCGATCCGAGCCTGCGGCGCCATCCCGCCGAAGCGGCCGAGCCGCTGGCCACCCACGCGCACCGGTACGCGGGCGTTGCCCGCGGCGATCGAGGCCACCTGGGTGCCATGACCATCGGTGTCCCGGGCGGAGAGGTAGGCGGTGCTGCGCAGGTTGTCCGCACCGAAACCATCGACGAACCACCGCGCGCCGACGACCTTGTCGTCGCAGTCGTCGGCCTGCCACTGCTCACCGGGGAGGCAGCCCCCGGAGAACCGCCGGGGCTCTTTGCCCAGCCGAACAGCGGCGGCGAAGAGCGTGCTCTCCGGTGCCAGGCCGGTGTCGATCACACCGATGACGGTGCCGGCGCCACCGCGCCGCGGAGCGTTGACCCCGAGGCCGGCGGTCGAGGGGCGGCCGGCCAGGTGCCTGACCTCGTTGGGCTCGACCAGGGTCACGCTCGGATCGGCCTCGAGCTCGAGCACCTGCTCGGCGGTGAGCTCTACGGCGAACCCGTTGAGCGCGCTGGTCCAGCGGTACATCGGCTCCGGGGCCCCGACCAGGTCCAACAGCCGGTTCTGCTGAAGCTTCATGGCGACGCCGGCGGCAGCGGGGGGCAGCGCGCCGCGGTAGCCGGCCGTGCCGGGCCCGTCGAGCGTGACCAGATGAAGCCGGGGCTCATCGGGCCCGGAGCGGGCTTCGGCCGCCGTCACCGGCGCGAGGGCAGCGGCGAGCAGCAACCCGAGGATCCCTCCCAGGGCCCGGGCGCGCACCCGTAGCCGTGTCATCCCTCGCCCTCTCGTCGTGGTCGCGAATCGTCCATTGTCACCCGCGATCAGCCACTGTGACAGCGTTATGCACAGGCCGCCTACTCTGGGCGCGTGGCAGCACCGCTGGTCGTGGGGTTCGACCTGGACATGACCCTGATCGATACCGTGCCCGGTTTCGGTGCCGTCCTGAAGGTGCTCGGCGCGGAGCTAGGGGTCAGCTTTCCGGTGGCCGAGATGACCGCCCAGCTGGGCCCGCCGCTGGAGACGATGCTGGCGCCGCACCTCGCTCCGGAGGCCATCGCCGCGGCAGGTGACCGGTTCCGGGCGCTCTACCCGGCGCACGCCATTGCGAGCGTGCCCGCGCTCGCCGGGGCGGCCGAGGCGCTCGCTGCGGTGCGTCGGCACGGCGGCCGCGTCGTCGTCGTGACCGGGAAGTATCCCGACAACGCCCAACTCCACGTCGACCACCTCGGCCTCGACATCGACGTCCTCGAGGGCTGGGTGTGGGGCATCGGCAAGGCCGACGTGCTGCGCCGCGAGGGCGCCACCATCTACGTGGGCGACCATGTCCACGACGTCGAAGGCGCGCTCGCCGCGGGCGTCACCAGCGTGTCAGTGCTGTCCGGAGGCTGCACCCGCGAGGAGCTGCTCGCGGCGGGCACCCACGTGGTGCTGGACGGCCTTCTGGATTTCCCTTCGTGGTTGGACGGGCAGGTTCAGTAGTCTTTGCGGTCGCGCTCGGAGAGGCCGGGCGGTGCAGCTGGAAGGTCGAGACCGTGCCCACTGGCAAGGTGAAGTGGTACGACGCCGAGAAGGGCTTCGGGTTCCTGTCCCAGGAGGACGGCCCCGACGTCTACGTGCGCTCCGAGGCACTTCCCGAGGGCGTTGAGACCCTCAAGTCCGGTACCCGCGTCGAGTTCGGGATCGCGCAGGGCCGGCGGGGCGACCAGGCTCTTCAGGTGCGGGTGATCGACGCCCCCGCCTCGGTCTCTCGCAACAAGGCGGCCGAGCGTCGCAGGAAGCCCGATGAGATGGCCCCGATCGTCGAGGACCTGATCCGGTTGCTCGATGACGTCGGCGAGACCTATCGCCACGGGCGGCACCCGGAAGCGCGCACCGCCAAGCCCGCCGCGAAGCTGCTGCGGGCCCTCGCCGACGAGCTCGAGCTCTAGGGCGCCGCCGGCGGCGCCACCGGAACGGTCCCGCTCTTGCGGGGCAGCGTTCTGAGCACGAAGACCGTCCACGCCACGATCACTACCCCGGCCACGGAGAGACCCAGGCGAGCGTTCAGTGGCATGGCGATGCCGACGAAACCGCCGATCACCCAGGCCAACTGGACCGTGGTGTCGCTGCGCGCGAAGGCGCTGGCCTGGATGTGCCGGGGGACCCCGTCCTGGATCGTGGCGTCCAGCGACAGCTTGGCCAGCGACTGGGTGAGTCCAGCCACCAGCCCCAGCGCGATCAAGGTGAAAAGGCCGTAGAACGCCGCGCCCAGGATCACCATCACCGCGTCGAGCACCAGCGTCACCACCACGGTGATCGCGGGGTTGACCCGCTTGGCGAGGGCGGCCAGGAGCACGGCCAGTCCGTTGCCGGCTCCGGCGGCGCCGATCACCAGGCCGACGAGGATCTCCTGCCGGTCCTCCCAGCCGTCGATCGGATGGTCGCGCAGCAGGAACGCGAGGAACAGGATCAGGAAGCCCGACAGCCATCGCGGGCCGCAGTTGGCGCGCAGCGCGAACGCGACGGCCGGCGGGATCTGGGTGCCGCGGCGCTGAGCGCCCTGCTCCGAGCGCAGCGACATCTGCTGCTCGCCGGCGGTGGCGTCGATCTTCTCCGGCAACCGGATCGCGGTGATCGTGCCGACGACGAAGACCACGAACGCGTAGCGCAGGGCCCACTCCGAACCGACGGTCGCGGCGATCCCGGCCAGCGGCGCGGAGACCGCGGCGCCCACCATGCCCGCGAGCGAGACCCGGCCGTTGGCCTTCACCAGCGTGAACCCGTCGGGCAGCAGGCGGGGGACCGCGGCGGCGCGGGTCACGCCGTACGCCTTGGAGGAGACGAGTACGCCGAGCGCGGCGGGGTAGAGCAACGCGGAGTCGTCGGCGACGGCGCTGGCCAGCACCCAGCAGAGGAAGGCGCGGATCGCGAATGTGGCGCCGATCGCCCAGCGTCGGCCGTGGCTGAACCGGTCGAGGAACGGGCCGATGAGCGGCGCGACGATGGCGAACGGCAGCATCGTCAGGCCGAGGAACAACGCCACCTGACTGCGCGCGTCGCTGGTCGCGCCGGCGAAGAACACGGTGGTGGCCAGCGAGATCGCGACCGCGGCGTCGCCGGCTGCGTTGGCGGCGTGCAGGTAGATGAGCCGGGACAACCCGGACTGCTCCGCCCCCTGCGCGCTGGCGGCCCGTTGTGCCTGGCGGACCGTGAACCGGCTGGCCCTTCCGGTCACCCTCGCGACCCCGCGTACGCCGCGGGCGGTGACCTTCGCGCTGGTGCCGAGGCCCCGGCCGACGGCCCTGGCCCGGTCGCCGGACGTCGGGTTCTGGTCCCCGGGACCGTCGGGCGCCGAGGGAAACTCGGGGCGATCCGACGTCATTTTCCAGGGTCCCCGGACGAAGCGGCGCGAAGCGAGCATTCGCCTGGGGTGCTCATGCGCCCATCCTGCCCGCTCGCGCCGACCAGGACACGAGCAACCCCCGACCTGACATGAGGGCCGTCGATGAGTCATGCTTTCGCCCGTGAGCACCCTGACGCGCAGCAAGACCGACGCGGTCGCCGCGGCCGCCGTCGAGGACGCGCGCGCCGCCCTCCTGGAGGAAGTGGACGCCACCGACGTCGGCGATCACCTCGGCAGCGAGGTGGACGGCGAGCGGGTGATCACCCACCTGTTCGAGTGCCGGCGCCCCGCCTACGTCGGCTGGCGCTGGGCGGTCACCCTGGCCCGCGCCTCCCGGCAGAAGAAGGTCACGATCGACGAGGTCGTGCTGCTGCCGGGCGACGAGGCGATCGTCGCTCCGGAGTGGGTGCCCTACCGCGAGCGGCTCCAGCCCGGCGACCTGTCGCCCGGTGATCTGCTGCCGGTGGCCGACGACGATGCCCGACTGGTGCCGACGTACTCCTTCGGCGACGACCCGCTCGACCCCGACGACAAGGCGCAGATTCGCACCGTCGCCAAGGACCTCGGCCTGGGCCGGGTTCGCACGCTGTCGGCCGAGGGCCGCGACCTGGCCGCTCAACGATGGTCGGAGGGCCCGGGCGGTTCCGACGCGCCGCTGGCCAAGTCCGCGCCGGAACCCTGCAGCACCTGCGGGTTCCTGATCCGGATCGCCGGGCCCCTGTCCGAGACGTTCGGGGTGTGCGCCAACGGCGACGCCAACGACGACGGCCGAGCGGTCGCGTTCGGTCACGGGTGCGGCGCCCACTCGGAGGTACGGCTGGCCAAGCGGCACGCGCCGCAGCCGCTGCCCGAGCATGCCTTCGACACCTTGACGCTCGACGAGTACGAAACCTTCTGATCGGGGCCGTCCGACGAACGCGCACGGTGTCCTTCGATGGACGTCGAGTCGGTCGCGACCGACGGGTCGAGACGCCGTGAGACGCAGTGAGCTGCCGGGCTGCCTAGGGATCCGACGGCTCCTGGGCGGCCGCGACCTCGGTGCGGAAGGCGCGCCGCCGCCGGCAGTACTCGAGCCCGAACAGGCCCAGCCCCACGCCGGCCAGGCACATCCACAGCCACCAGGTGCGGCCGTCGTCCTCGAGCCGACCATAGAAGGGCAGCAGCGCGACGAAGCCGACGAAGAACACCATGGTCCCGACCTGCACCGTGCGCACCCCGTCGACGTCGAGCGGCTCTACGTCGGCCACGAAGTAGGTGCGGTCACCGATCTCGTGCTTCATCGGCTGGTTGTCGCGGAGCTCCACGTCTGAAGGGTAGGCGAGCCGCCCCCGCTCTGCCATGCTCCCGGAGCATGACTACAACCTCCCCCTCCCGAGCCGGCGGTATCAACGGCTTCTTCCGGATAACCGAACGAGGATCGACGGTCGGCCGCGAGTTCCGCGGCGGCATCGTCACCTTCCTCACGATGTCGTACATCATCGTGCTCAATCCCCTGATCCTCGGCTTCGTTCCTGATGCGGAAGGCAACTTCCTGGGCGGGGGAGCGGGTGACGGGTCCAATCTGCCCACGATCGCGGCGGCCACCGCGATCGTCGCCGGTGTGATGACCATCTTGATGGGGGCCGTGGCCAACTTCCCGCTCGCGCTTGCGACCGGGCTGGGGCTCAACGCCTTCGTGGCGATCGCGATCGCCACCCAGTCGACCTGGAACGACGCCATGGGCCTCGTGGTGCTTGAGGGCATCGTCATCCTGGTGCTCGTGCTGACCGGGTTCCGGGAGGCGGTCTTCCATGCCGTGCCAACGCAGCTCAAGGTCGCGATCTCGGTCGGCATCGGTCTCTTCATCGCGCTGATCGGTTTCGTCGACGCGGGGTTCGTCTCGCGCATCCCCGACGCCGCGCAGACCACGGTGCCGGTGCAGCTCGGTGCCGGTGGCGAGCTCTCCGGCTGGCCGGTGCTGGTCTTCGCCGTCGGGCTCGTGCTGCTGATCGGCCTGTGGGTGCGCAGCGTGAAAGGCGCCATCCTGATCGGGATCGTCGTCACGGCGGTCCTGGCCTTCATCGTCGAGGCCGCCGTCGGCGGGGACGACAACCCGCTGGGGTGGTCGCTCACCATCCCGAGCTTCCCCGACGACCTCGTCGGCGTACCCGACCTGGACACGTTCGGGGAGTTCTCGCTGTTCGGCGCGTTCGACTCGATCGGTGTCGTCGCTGCTCTGCTGCTGGTGTTCACCCTGATGCTCGCGGACTTCTTCGACACGATGGGGACGATGACCGCGATCGGCGCCGAGGCCGGCCTGAACGACGAGGACGGCGTCCCGCCCCACACCCAGCGGATCCTGGTCGTCGACTCGGTCGCCGCCATCGCCGGTGGCGCCGGCGGCGTCTCCTCGAACACGTCGTACATCGAGTCGGCGTCCGGCGTGGGCGAGGGCGCCCGCACCGGCCTGGCCTCCATCGTCACCGGCGTGCTGTTCCTCGTGGCCTCGTTCTTCACCGGGGTGGTGCAGGCGATCCCCTCGGAGGCTGCGGTGCCGGCGCTGGTCCTGGTCGGCTTCCTGATGATGCAGCAGGTCAAGGGCATCGACTGGGATGACCTGGAGATCGCCATCCCGGCGTTCCTCACGATCGTGCTGATGCCGTTCACCTACTCGATCACGGTGGGCATCGGTGCGGGGTTCCTCGCCTACATCCTGATCAAGGTGGTGCGAGGGAAGACCAGCGAGGTCCACACCCTGATGTGGATCGTCGGCGCGGCGTTCGTCGTCTACTTCGGGATCGACCCGGTCACCGAACTGCTCACCTGAGCGTCTGCATCCGCTGACCCGTCGCAAACTTTGCGACGGGTCAGCGGCCTGCCCCCGCGTTTTCTTTAGCGAGGGTAATGAGTTAGGCTAAGGACATGCCCACCGTCGAGAAGGTCGCCCGCTCGCGAGCGGGGCTTGCTTCGGAGCTTCGGCTCTCGGTGATGCGGCTGCGCCGCCGGCTGGCCACGCAGCAGCACCCCGACAACCCGCTGGGCCTCAACGCGATGGCGGTGCTGGGGGCGCTCCATCGCACCGGAGACCTGACGATCGGCGAGCTCGCTGCCGAGGAACGCGTCCAGCCGCCCAGCATGACCCGCACGGTGAACTGCCTGGAGGAGGGCGGGTTCGTCGCCCGTCGGCCCCACGACACCGACGGCCGTCAGGTCGTGGTGGCCCTGACCGACCTCGGCCGGACGACCCTGCTCGCCGACCGTGATCGTCGGGACGCCTGGTTGGCCACCCGGCTGCGCGACCTGAGCGCCGATGAGCGCGCCGTGCTCCGGCAGGCCGCCCCCATTCTCGAACGACTTGCTCGCTCCGACTGACCCCGCCTGACCCTGCCTGACCCGAAGGACTGAACCACCTACTTGTCTCCCACGTTCCGCTCGCTGCACAACCCCAACTACCGGCTGTACGCCGCGGGCTCCGTCGTGTCGAACATCGGCACCTGGATGCAGCGCGTCGCGCAGGACTGGCTGGTTCTGCTGCTGACCGCCAACAGCGCCGCGGCGATCGGTATCACCACCGGGCTGCAGTTCCTCCCCTTCCTGCTGCTCTCGCCGGTCGCGGGACTGGTGGCCGACCGGATGTCGAAGCGGCTGCTCCTCCAGATCACCAACATCGGGATGGCCGTCCCGGCGATCCTGCTCGGCGCGCTCGCGATCACCGGGGTGGTCGAGCTGTGGCACGTCTACGTGCTCGCGTTCGCGCTCGGTGTGGCCTCGGCCTTCGACGCCCCGGCACGCCAGTCCTTCGTGTCCGAGATCGTCGCGCCCGACGACCTCACCAACGCGGTGGGCCTCAACTCCGCCAGCTTCAACGCCGCCCGGATCGTGGGGCCGGCCATTGCTGGCCTCTCGATCGCCGCCCTGGGCTCCGGCGTGGTGGCGACCGGTTGGGTGATCCTGGCCAACGGTCTGACCTACGCCGCCCCGATCCTGACCCTGCACCTGCTCGACCGGCGGGCGCTCACCTCGCCGGAGCCGGTCAGCCGGGCTCCGGGTGCGATCCGGGAGGGTGTCGCCTACGTGCGGAGCCGTCCCGACCTGATGCTGATCCTTGGCATCGTCTTCTTCACCGGTACCTTCGGCCTCAACTTCCAGATGACCTCCGCGCTGATGGCCACGCAGGTCTACGGCAAGGGCCCCACGGAGTTCGGCCTGCTCGGCACGTTCCTCGCCGTGGGCGCGCTCACCGGCTCGCTGATCGCAGCCCGTCGGACCACGGTCCGGCACCGGATGGTGGTCGGGGCGGCGCTCACCTTCGGCGCGGTCGAGGTCGTGGCCGGGCTGATGCCGTCGTACGTGCTCTTCGCGGTGCTGTGCCCGGTCATGGGCCTGTGCGCACTGACCATGATCACCAGCGCCAACGCCTTCATGCAGCTGCACACCGAGCCGCGGATGCGCGGTCGGGTGATGGCGTTGTACATGATGATCTTCATCGGCGGTACGCCGATCGGAGCGCCCGCCATCGGCTGGGTGGGGGAGGTCTTCGGGGCCCGCTGGACGCTGATCGCGGGCGGCCTGCTCACCGTCGCCGGGGTCGCGGGTTCGGCGCTGCTGTACCTCCGGGCCCAGCGGCGAACCGGCGCAGATCTTGTGCCCGTGCTTCCGCCGCCCGAACGTGCGGTCCGACCGGCTGCGTGAGGGTGTCACCGAGATTTGCTCGCCCCCTGCGGGGCCGGTAGCCTCGTTCCTTGTGTGTCTGGGCCATCCAGACCGTTGCGTGTGCCCTCCATGCCGTTCGGCGCTTGGCACTCACATCACAGGCACGAGCTCCACAGGCAAGACCCCCGTGCCCGGCAGGTCGCCGGGCCGTGTGACAACGAGGAAAGGGAACCACCAGGTGCCCACCATTCAGCAACTGGTCCGCAAGGGCCGGCAGGACAAGGTGTCGAAGAACAAGACGCCTGCCCTCAAGGGTTCGCCCCAGCGACGCGGTGTCTGCACCCGCGTCTACACCACCACTCCGAAGAAGCCGAACTCCGCCCTGCGCAAGGTCTGCCGCGTGCGCCTGTCCAGCGGCGTCGAGGTCACGGCTTACATCCCGGGTGAGGGGCACAACCTGCAGGAGCACTCGATCGTGCTCGTCCGCGGCGGCCGGGTGAAGGACCTCCCCGGTGTCCGCTACAAGGTCATTCGCGGCGCGCTGGACACGCAGGCGGTCAAGAACCGCAAGCAGTCGCGCAGCCGGTACGGCGCCAAGAAGGAGAAGAGCTGATATGCCGCGCAAGGGCCCCGCACCGAAGCGGCCGATCGACATGGACCCGGTCTACGGGTCGCAGCTGGTCTCGCAGCTCGTCTCCAAAGTGCTGCAGGACGGCAAGAAGCAGGTCGCGCAGCGCATCGTCTACAGCGCTCTCGAAGGCTGCCGTGAGAAGAACGGCACCGACCCCGTGGTGACGCTCAAGCGCGCGCTCGACAACGTCAAGCCCGCCATCGAGGTCAAGTCCCGCCGCGTCGGCGGTGCGACCTACCAGGTCCCGATCGAGGTCAAGGGCACGCGTGGCACCACGCTCGCGCTGCGCTGGCTCGTTGGCTACGCCGCCGAGCGCCGCGAGAAGACCATGCACGAGCGCCTCATGAACGAGATCCTCGACGCCTCCAACGGCCTCGGTGCCGCTGTGAAGAAGCGCGAGGACACCCACAAGATGGCCGAGTCCAACAAGGCCTTCGCCCACTACCGCTGGTGACCACGACGGGGTCCGACCCGCGTCGGACCCCGCCCACCGGCCCCACCAACTAACGAACTGGACTTTCAGTGGCTGTCGACATCACCACGGACCTGAACAAGGTCCGCAACATCGGCATCATGGCGCACATCGATGCCGGCAAGACCACCACGACCGAGCGCATCCTCTTCTACACCGGCATCACCTACAAGATCGGTGAGGTGCACGAGGGCGCGGCGACGATGGACTGGATGGAGCAGGAGCAGGAGCGCGGCATCACGATCACGTCCGCCGCGACGACCTGCTGGTGGAAGGACCACCAGATCAACATCATCGACACCCCCGGTCACGTTGACTTCACCGCCGAGGTCGAGCGCTCGCTGCGCGTCCTCGACGGCGCGGTCGCCGTGTTCGACGGCGTGGCCGGCGTGGAGCCGCAGACGATGACGGTCTGGCGGCAGGCCAACAAGTACTCCGTTCCCCGGATGTGCTTCGTCAACAAGCTCGACCGGACCGGTGCGGACTTCTTCAACTGCGTCGACATGATGGTCGACCGCTTGAACTCCACGCCGCTCGTGCTGCAGCTGCCCATCGGCGCGGAGGCCGACTTCATCGGCGTCGTCGACCTGGTTGGCATGCGTGCCCTCACCTGGCGCGGCGAGACCACGATGGGTGAGGACTACGAGGTCGAGGAGATCCCCGCGGAGCTCCAGGACCAGGCCGCGGAGTACCGCGAGAAGCTGATCGAGACCCTCGCCGAGGCCGACGACCCGACCATGGAGAAGTACCTCGAGGGTGAGGACTTCACGGTCGAGGAGCTCGAGTCCGCGATTCGTCGCGCCACCCTGGCCGACAAGCTCAACCCGGTTCTGTGCGGAACCGCGTTCAAGAACAAGGGCGTTCAGCCCCTGCTCGACGCGGTCGTGCGGTTCCTGCCGTCGCCGCTCGACATCGACGGCATCGTCGGTCACTCGGTCAAGGACGAGGACGAGAAGATCACCCGCCAGCCGTCCGACGACGAGCCGTTCTCGGGTCTGGCCTACAAGATCGCCTCCGACCCGCACCTCGGCAAGCTGATCTACGTGCGCGTCTACTCCGGCAAGCTCGAGGCCGGCTCGACCGTGGTCAACTCGGTCAACGGCCGCAAGGAGCGAATCGGCAAGGTCTACCAGATGCACGCCAACAAGCGTGAGGAGATCGCGTCGGTCGGCGCCGGCCAGATCGTGGCGGTGATGGGCCTGAAGGACACCAAGACCGGGCACACGCTCAGCGACCCCCAGCACCAGGTCGTGCTCGAGTCGATGACGTTCCCGGCCCCGGTGATCGAGGTCGCGATCGAGCCCAAGACCAAGAGCGACCAGGAGAAGCTCGGTACCGCCATCCAGCGGCTCTCCGACGAGGACCCGACGTTCACGGTCAAGGCCGACGAAGAGACCGGCCAGACGATCATCGCCGGCATGGGCGAGCTGCACCTGGAGATCCTGGTCGACCGGATGAAGCGCGAGTTCCGCGTCGAGGCCACCGTCGGCAAGCCGCAGGTGGCCTACCGCGAGACGGTTCGTCGCGAGGTCGCCAAGCACTCCTACACCCACAAGAAGCAGACGGGTGGCTCGGGTCAGTTCGCGAAGGTGGTCGTCACGCTCGGCCCCAACATCGACCCCGAGACCAACACCGGCGCGGGCTACGAGTTCATCAACAACGTCACCGGTGGTCGGGTGCCGAAGGAGTACATCCCTTCGGTCGACCAGGGTGGCCAGGACGCCATGGAGTTCGGCGTGCTCGCCGGCTACCCCATGGTGGACGTGAAGTTCACGCTCGAGGACGGCGCCTACCACGACGTCGACTCGTCCGAGCTCGCGTTCAAGATCGCCGGCAACCAGGCCTTCAAGGAGGCCGCACGCCAGGCGAAGCCGGTCCTGTTGGAGCCGATGTTCGCGGTCGAGGTGATCACCCCCGAGAGCTTCCTCGGTACGGTCATCGGCGACATCAACAGCAGGCGCGGACAGATCCAGGCACAGGAGGAGCGCCACGGTGACATGGTCATCGAGGCCCTCGTGCCGCTGTCTGAAATGTTCGGGTACGTTGGCGACCTGAGGTCCAAGACCTCAGGCCAGGCTTCGTACTCGATGGAGTTTGACTCGTACGCCGAGGTTCCTCAGAGCATCGCCGACGAGATCATCAAGAAGGTGCGTGGCGAGTAACGCCCCGGACCCTCGGCAACACCCACCACCAGTACGAGTCAAGAAGTACACAACACCAGGAGGAGCCCACAGTGGCTAAGGCGAAGTTCGAGCGGACCAAGCCGCACGTGAACATCGGCACCATCGGTCACATCGACCACGGCAAGACGACGCTGACCGCAGCGATCTCGAAGGTGCTGCACGACAAGCACCCGGACCTCAACGAGGAGTCGCCCTTCGACTCCATCGACAAGGCCCCCGAGGAGCGTCAGCGCGGCATCACGATCTCGATCGCACACATCGAGTATCAGACCGAGGCGCGGCACTACGCGCACGTCGACTGCCCCGGTCACGCCGACTACATCAAGAACATGATCACGGGTGCGGCGCAGATGGATGGCGCGATCCTGGTCGTGGCCGCCACCGATGGTCCGATGCCCCAGACCCGTGAGCACGTGCTGCTGGCCCGCCAGGTGGGCGTGCCCGCCCTGGTGGTCGCGCTCAACAAGTGCGACATGGTCGACGACGAGGAGCTCATCGAGCTCGTCGAGATGGAGGTGCGCGAGCTCCTCTCGGAGTACGAGTTCCCGGGCGACGACATTCCCGTCATCCGCGTGGCCGCGTTCCCCGCTCTGCAGGGTGACGAGAAGTGGGCCGCGTCGATCGGCGAGCTGATGGACGCCGTTGACGAGCACATCCCGCAGCCGGAGCGCGACACCGAGAAGCCGTTCCTCATGCCTGTCGAGGACGTCTTCACGATCACCGGTCGCGGCACGGTCATCACCGGCCGGATCGAGCGGGGCATCGTGAAGGTCAACGAGGAGGTCGAGATCATCGGCATCCGCGAGGGCTCGCAGAAGTCCACGGTCACCGGCGTCGAGATGTTCCGCAAGCTCCTCGACGAGGGCCAGGCCGGCGAGAACGTCGGGCTGCTGCTTCGTGGCACCAAGCGCGAGGACGTGGAGCGCGGCATGGTCGTCATCAAGCCGGGCACCACCACCCCGCACACCAACTTCGACGCCTCGGTCTACATCCTGTCGAAGGAGGAGGGCGGCCGCCACACGCCGTTCTTCAACAACTACCGTCCGCAGTTCTACTTCCGGACCACGGACGTGACCGGCGTGGTGACCCTCCCCGAGGGCACCGAGATGGTCATGCCCGGCGACAACACCGAGATGGCCGTCGAGCTGATCCAGCCGATCGCCATGGAGGAAGGTCTCCGCTTCGCGATCCGCGAGGGTGGCCGCACCGTCGGCGCCGGCCGGGTCACCAAGATCACCAAGTGATCGACTGATTCACGAGAAGGCCCCCAGCCGCAAGGCTGGGGGCCT